>CAYLYK010000043.1:0-1777 GCA_964388115.1 uncultured Hyphomicrobiales bacterium | reverse complement strand
CGCTCTACCTGACTTTGGCGCCTTATGGCGGCAATCTGGAAGGCGTGCGGGCAGCCTCCCTCGCTTATCTCGGCAAGGAGCCGCGCACTCTGACGCCGGCGGAAGCCGCCCTGCTGGTCGCCCTGCCGCAATCGCCAGAGCGTCGCCGTCCTGATCTGCGTGCCGATACAGCCAGGCGCGAGCGCAACTGGGTGATCGACGTGCTGACCGAGCGTGGCGCATTGTCTAATGCGCAGCGGTTGGAAGCCATCGACCGGCCGGTGCCTATAGAGCGCAAGCCCCTCCCCTTCCTGGCGCCGCATCTGGCTTTGGCGCTAGCCGGCGACGTTCCTGCCGGCGCGACGGTTCGTACGCATGTGCTGGGCGGGGTGCAGCGCGGGCTCGAACGGCTGGCCTATGACAGTTCGCGCAACTTCGCCGACGGTGCAGACGTGGCGATGGTGGTGGTCGACAACCGCGACCGCAAGGTCGTGGCCTATGTCGGAAGCGCCGATTTCTTCGGCAAGGCGGGGCAGAACGATCTGGCGCGCGCCAAACGCTCGCCCGGATCGGCGCTGAAGCCATTCGCCTATGCGCTGGCCTTCGATGACGGCATCCTGCATCCCGAGTCGCTGATCGACGATTCGCCCTACCGCTTCGGCGACTACGCGCCACGAAATTTCGACCGCGACTTCCAGGGCACCATCACCGCCCGCTCCGCCCTGCAGCAATCGCTGAACATTCCCGCCGTCGCGGTCGTCAACCGCATCGGCGCCGAACGCTTCGCCGCCGGATTGCAGCAGGCCGGCGCGACCCTACTTTATCCCAAGGACGCAACCGGTTCAGGCTCACTGGCGATTGTGCTGGGCGGTGCGGGCATCTCGCTGCTCGACATGACAATGCTTTATGCCGGCCTGGCCGATGGCGGGAACATGCGTACCTTGTCCTTGCGCCAGGGCGACCGGCCGGCGGACGACAAGCCGCGCCGCTTCGTTGGCGAGCGCGCCGCCTGGTATGTGAACGACATTCTGGTTGGCTCTGCGCCGCCCGACAGCTACGCGCCGACTTCGACGCCAGGCAGCCGCCGTCGCATCGCCTTCAAGACTGGCACCTCATTCGGCTTCCGCGATGCCTGGGCCGTCGGTTACAGCCCGCGCTACACCGTCGGCGTCTGGGTCGGCCACGCCGACAGCACGCCCCGCCCCGGCCAGTTCGGCCGCAACACGGCGGCCCCCATCATGCTGCGCGCCTTCGATCTGCTGCCGCCCGAAGACGTTTCGCCGCCACGCAAGCCGACCGACGTGCTGACAGTCAGCGGCACCGCCGCCCTGCCGCCTTACCTGCAGATGTTCGACCCCAGCGCGCCGCCGATTACTATCGGCCCTCGCGCGCGCAACCAGTCGGCGGCGCCCCGCATTCTCTATCCGCCCGAAGGCGCGGTGGTGGAATTGCGCCGTCAGGATGCCAATGCCAGCGCCTTGCCGTTGAAGGCCGAAGGCGGCCAGGGTCCGCTGCGCTGGGTCATCAATGGCGAGCCCATGCCGATCCAGGCGACAAATGTCTCTTGGAAGCCCGACGGCGATGGCTTCGCGCGCATCGCGGTGGTCGACGCCACCGGCCGCAGCAGTGCGGTGCAAATCAGGGTGCAGATCGCCGACTGATCAAGCGGCGAGCTTGGCCGCCATGGCCTGCGCAACCTTCGAAGCCGGTTGGCGGCCCAAAGCGGCGGTGATGAAGCGGCCGGTCTCGGCGATCTTCTCGATATCGACGCCGTGTTCGATGCCCAGCCCGTTCAGCA
>CAYLYK010000042.1:0-1851 GCA_964388115.1 uncultured Hyphomicrobiales bacterium | reverse complement strand
ATGAGGACGCATCCATGGCCCAACACCTCCCCTGGCTCTATCTCGCCATCGCCGGCCTGTTCGAAGTCGGCTGGGCCATCGGGCTGAAATACACCGAAGGCTTCACCCGCCTGGTGCCCAGCGTGCTGACCGCAGGGGCGATGATCATCAGCCTGGCGCTGCTGGGGCTGGCGCTGAAGACGCTGCCGGTCGGCACGGCCTATGCGGTGTGGACCGGCGTCGGCGCCGTGGGCACGGCGATCCTGGGCATCGTGCTGTTCGCCGACCCGGCGACCCTGCCGCGGCTGGCCTGCATCGGTTTGATCGTGGTGGGGATCGTGGGGTTGAAGGTGGTGAGTTAAATGAACGATGACCGAACCAACGCTTCATATGAAAAAAAACTCGCTAAGACATCTGTTCCATTGGGCTCTCCATATTTTTTCTCTTGCTTGGGTTATCTCGCGCTAGTTTGGTTTTATCCTCCATATCATTTGCTGGGTCTCATTGTCTTTGTGGTAATTCAGGTTGTTCTAATAAACATGATTCATCTCCGCCATGGCGGCGGGCCTTCAACAGTCGCCACCGCATTCGCTTTCCTCGTGATAGCAAGCGGCAGCCTACTGGGTTTAATTCTTTGCCGATTATCCGAATGGCGAACAATCGGTTACGCCTGTTAAGACTGCCTCTGTCTCCTCTTGATCCGCCCCCGCCCCCGACGCAGGATGCCCGCCTAGGGAGACCCACCGTTGGACACCAAAGCCGCCGCATCGCGTGTCGCCGCATCGCCGCCTAAGGGCAAGCGCGTGGCGCTGTTTGTGACCTGTCTGGTCGACATGTTCCGCCCCTCGGTGGGCTTCGCCACCGTCAAGCTTTTGGAAGACGCTGGCTGCATCGTCGAGGTGCCGCAGCAGAGCTGTTGCGGGCAGCCGGGGTATAATGCCGGCGACCGTGCCGATGCGCGCGCCATCGCGCTGCAGGTGATCGACGCCTTCTCGCAGTACGACTATGTCGTGGCGCCATCGGGTTCCTGCGCCGGCATGATCTCGCATCACTATCCCGGCCTGTTCGGCGACGAGCCCGATCTGCGCGCCTGCGCCTTTGCGCTGGCGGAGAAGACGTTCGAGCTGACCGCCTTCCTGCATGACGTGCTGGGCATTCGCGATCTGGGTCGTAGCGTGCCGGGCGACGTCACCTATCACGACTCATGTTCCGGCCTGCGCGAGCTGGGCGTGAAGGCGCAGCCCCGCGCGCTGCTGCAGTCGATCGGCGCCAAGATCCACGAGATGCCCAATGCCGAAACCTGCTGCGGCTTTGGCGGCACCTTTTGCGTGAAATATCCCGACATCTCCAACTCGATGGTGTCGGACAAGAGCAAGGAGATCGCAGCATCCGGCGCCGGGCTGGTGCTGGCGGGCGATCTTGGGTGCCTGCTGAACATGGCCGGCAAGCTCAGCCGCGACGGCTACAACGTCAAAGCGCGGCATGTCGCCGAGGTGCTGGCCGGCATGACCGATCGGCCGGCGATCGGCGAGGCGGAGGAATAGGAAATGCATTCCACCGCGCATGACTTCAAGGCCAATGTCGACAAGGCGCTGGTCGACGTCAATCTGCAGGAATCGCTGGTGCGCATGAAAGCCGGCTTCAAGGACCGGCGGCTGGCGGCGGTCGAGCAGATGCCGGAATTCGAGGCGCTGCGCGACCAGGCGCGCGACATCAAGAACCACACGCTGGCCAATCTCGATTTCTATCTCGAAGCCTATGAGAAGAAGGTGATCGAGACCGGCGGCAACGTGCACTGGGCGCCAGACGCCAAGGCGGCGCGCGAGAAGGTGCTGGAGATCTGCCGCAAGGCCAATGCGAAGACGGTCACCA
>CAYLYK010000041.1:0-2271 GCA_964388115.1 uncultured Hyphomicrobiales bacterium | reverse complement strand
CCACCATCGAGCAATACCTCGACGACCTCCTCTTCCAGCCGCTGCAGCTGCTGGCAAGGGAGGCGGGGGACGTCTAGATCTTCAGCTGCAGGGCCAGCAGTTCCTGTCCGATGGCAGGCGTCATCGTCGGCTTGGCGATCTCCTCACTCAGGATCGCACGCGCCAGGGCGCGCCGATGGTTGTCGCGCAGTTCCAGCCGCGCCGTCGCGTCGCCGAATGCCGTCGTCAGGATCAGATCGACGATGCGTTCGGCTCCGTCCAGCCGCCCCATCGCGAGGTCGTATTCGCGCGAGCCCCGATCGAGAAACCCCTTGAACGCCCCCAAGGCGCTGCTCTTGAGCGGCTCGCGCTCTCGCCACATGTCCGAATCGCTGGGCGAGATGCGCAGCACGTCGATCGGAATGGGATCCTCGACGCCGGCGCTGTCCATCATGGGAAAGATCGCCACGTCGATCAGACCGAAATTGACGCAGGCTTCCGCAATCGCGGTGTCGAAATCGGCTGGCGCGCCCGCTTTCTTCAGGCTCTGGCTGGCGGCGGCCAGCGCCGCCTCGAGCCCCGCGTTCTGGTTTTTTGCGATGGCGCTGAAGGCGGGAAACAGCTCGTCCTGGATGGCGATGAGCGCACGGCCGAACTCCGAAAGCGCCTGGCCGGCATCGAAACCGATCCTCTCCATGTTGCGCTCGACCGCAGCGATATCGCCGCCGAAAATTCCCAGCACGGTTTCGCGCACGGCGACGTCGTTGCGCACCATCTCGTTGTAATTCTCCGCCACGTCGGCCAGCGCACCCTTGATGCCGTCCAGGATCGCGCGCAAGCCAGGCCGCCGCTCGGCAGCGATGGCTTCGCCGTTCAGCCGCGCGTAGAGCGCGTTGACCGCCCGCACGATGTGCCGCAGCCGGCGCACGCGATAGCCGATATCGAACGCATCCAGCAGCGCCAGCTGCGATGGCGCGATCCGATAAGCCTCGCCGTCGAATTTCGGCGCGGCCAGCGCATCCTGCGCCTCCATCATGCGCCGCACGGTCTCGCGCACCAGATAGGCGTGGCGCGTTTCCCAGCGATAGCCCAGCGCGCGGCAGATGGTTTCCGCCAGAGTCTCGGCCGCACGGCGCGCCTTGAGCTGCACGTAACCGGCGTAGCCGGTCTGATCGCGACTGGTGAGATATTGGTTCACCCCCGTCGCCCAGCCCGCGAGATTGGACAGCGACGGCAACGGCGTGCCTGGTGGCGGCAGGCGCATGCCCAACTGCCGTACGATCGCCGCCGCCCGCTCCGATTCCGCTGCCAGCATGTCTCTGATGCGCTGCACTTTGGCATTGCGCTCGGTCAGGCGCTGCAGATCGGCCAGGATCGGCTCGTGTCGGAACAACCCGAAGATCCTGCCTGCCAGCGCGAAGAATCCGGGCGGCTGGCCAGGCGGGTGGCCGACGCGCAGTTCGGGATCGGGCTCGACATAGATCACCGCTCGCGTCACCTCGTGCTCGGCTGCCTTGCCCTCGATCGCTTCGGTGACGTAGGAGAACGGCCTGTTGTCGAGAAACCCGCCATCGACCATCCAGGCACGGTCGGGATCGAACCCGCTCAGCACGTGCTCGCTGAGATGATGGCGACTGAAGCTCGCCAAGTCTGGCGTCGACGCCTGCGGCTGACCCTGCCTGAACGCCTTAGCCAGATCCTGCGTGTTGGCGGGCGCGAAGGCGACGGGAAATCCTGCCGTGGTGCGGGCGGCATAGGTGAGAGCATACTCGTCGTTGAAATCGGCGCGGCCGGCGCCAGCGCGGAACTGCAGGCAATGGGCGTGGGTGCGTTCGAACAGCGGCGTCGGATGGTATTTGACGCTGACCGGCAGATGACGCGGCCAGCCATAGAGGTCGGTCTGCGTCAGGAAGAGATCGAGCACGTTGCGGTTGCCCAGCAGCGCCGGCCCGGTGGGCGGTTGCCGCATGGCGGCCAGCGTGCCGGCGATCATGCGCGCGAAATAGCCGCCATCGAGCGGCGTCGCCCGCCCGTCGCCGAATATCGCGGCATACGTCGAATCGCCTATCCAGGCCGGGCTGACGCCCGAGCCCAGCGCCGCGATCTTCCTTTGCACGACGGGAAGCTTGCTGGCGACAAAAACCAGGGGGCGCAACCACCACGGCGCTGGTTCATCCGCCTTCCGCCGCAGCCTCTCGATCCCCGCATCTTCGACCCACACTCGATTGAGCACTGCTGCATCCGAGCCGTTGGCGATGGCATGGCCCAGCACCGCGCCATTGACGCCGCCGG
>CAYLYK010000040.1:0-2275 GCA_964388115.1 uncultured Hyphomicrobiales bacterium | reverse complement strand
TGGCGGAATAGGGCGAGTTGGGCCGATAGGGCGTGTCTTCGGTGAACTTGCCGGTGGCGCCCAGCGCGCCATAGACCTCGTCGGTCGAGACGTGATGGAAGCGGAATGCCGCGCGCCGGTCGGCGGGCAGTTTGCGCCAGTACGACAGGGCCGCTTCCAGCAAGGTGAAGGTGCCGTGCACGTTGGTGCGGATGAAGTCGGCGGCGCCATCGATCGAGCGGTCGACATGCGATTCGGCCGCCAGATGCATGACTGCGTCGGGCTGGAACTCGGCGAACAGCGCATCGAGGCCGGCGCGGTCGGCGATGTCGGTGCGGTGCAGCCGGTAGCGATTGCCCTCGGCGATGCCCGAAAGCGAGGCCGGGTTGGCGGCATAGGTCATCGTATCGACGTTGGCGATGCGCCAGTCGGTGGTTTCATGCAGGCGATGGATCACGGCCGAGCCGATGAAGCCCGCGCCGCCGGTGACGAGTATTTTCATCCGGTCCAACGGGAAGGAAGCAACGCTGTCGAATTGCGGCTATGATGCACAGAAAGCGAGAAAAGAGAAGCGCCGCCCGGCCCGCCATGACCCTCTACAGTTTTCCCCGCACGCTGCCCGTCGTACCGGCCACCGCGCCCGAAAGCTGGCGCCTGTCGCGTCATTACGACGGGCTGGAGCTGGGCGACGATCGCTCCAATTTGGGCTACATCGCCGCCTACGAAACGCGCGCCGCAATGGCGCTCGACGCGGTGCGCAAATACGCGCCGAGCGGCGGGCGGGTGCTCGACATGGCGGCGGGGCAGGGAAATTTTTCGCTGCAATTGGCCAGCGAAGGCTACCGCGTCGCCTGGAACGATCTGCGCGCCGAGCTGGCCGACTACATCCGGCTGAAATCGCCGCTCGCCGAGCGGATCGACTTCATTCCCGGCAACGCCTTCGAACTGGGTGCGGCGCATCAGGGCGCTTACGACGTGGTGCTGGCGACCGAGATCATCGAGCACACCGCGCATCCCGACCGGTTCCTGCGCCAGGCGGCGCAGCTGGTGAAGCCGGGCGGCGCCATCGTGATCACCAGCCCCAACGGCCAGTATTTCCGCAACTCGCTGCCCAAGTTCTCCGACGTCGACGACCCCTCGGCGTTCGAGGCGGTGCAGTTCAAGCCCGATGCCGACGGCCATATCTTCCTGATCTGGCGCGACGAGCTGCAAATTTTTGCCGACCAGTCGGGCCTGGCGCTGGCCGAGTTCCGCCTGTTCACCAATCCGCTGACCGCGGGCCATGTCAAGCTGTCGCCACTGCTGCGCGTGCTGCCCCAGGCGCTGGTGCGCGGCATCGAGCGGGCGACGCAGAACCTGCCGTTCGCGCTCAGCGCGCGGCTCAATGCCCACTGGGTGGCAGTGTTCCGCCGGCCCTGATCCGCTCTAGCGCGTCTTGACGGCGATGCGGCCGGAATAGTCGATCCGCATCAGGAAGGGCGGCGAATCGAGCTGGGCGAAGAATTCGTCGACCGCCTGGCGCGCGCCCTGCCACTGGCCGTAATCGTCCACGATCAGAATCCCGCCCACCGCCAGCCGGTGCCACAGCGTGCGCAATTCGTGAATGGTCGATTCGTACCAGTCGGTGTCCAGCCGCAAGAGCGCGATCGCGTCGGGCGCCTGCGCCGGCAGCGTGTCCTCGACCCGGCCGACCACGAAATGCAATTGGTCCTGCGGATAGCCGGTGCTGCCCATGTTGCGGCGGACCTCGTCCAGCCCGGCATAGGCCCAGATCTGCTGCGTGCGGTCGCCCTTGGCCTCTTCCAGCAAGATCTCCGCCGGCGCGCCCTTGTAGTCGCGGTCGATCTCAGCCGGCGCGGTCATGCCTTCGAACGTGTCGAACAGATGCAAATGCCGGTCGGTGCGGCCCAGATGCAGCAAAGTCGAGGCCACCGCCATCATGGAGCCGCCGCGCCACACCCCGCATTCGACGATGGCGCCCGGCACGCTGGTTCTGACCACATGCTCGACTGCCTTGCACAAGGCGATGACGCGATCGGGCGAGGTCATGTGGAAGCTTTGCACGCGCTCGGCGATCTGCAGTACCCACGGATCGGCGTCGATGTAGTAGGTCGCGAGCTCCTCCGCATAGGGCCGGATGCGCGAGACGCGATAGCCCAGGCGACGCGAGGCGCTGCGCGCCAGGTCTTTCAGCTGCCGGAACAAATCGAACCGCCGTGGCCGCCCGCGTGGCGGCAAATCAATGCTGCAAGATCTGGCTCAGGAACAGCCTGGTGCGGTCGCTCTTGGGGTTGGC
>CAYLYK010000039.1:0-2364 GCA_964388115.1 uncultured Hyphomicrobiales bacterium | reverse complement strand
CCACCATCGAGCAATACCTCGACGACCTCCTCTTCCAGCCGCTGCAGCTGCTGGCGCGGGAAAGCGAAGCGCAGGATTGAGAGATGTCGTAACGGCCGCTTCAGTCGAAACCGACGGTCGCGGTCGCCTACGGATTGAACCTCAGCGCCAGCAGCTCCGCCCTGATCGCCGGCGACGCGCTGGCCGCTTGCGCCGCCACGATCTGCGTCGCCAGCGCGGCCCGGTATTTGGCTCGCAGCCCGTCGCGCACGGCGCGGCGTGGCGCCTCTTCCTTCCGCTTCAATTCGCCGAACCCCGCCATTAGCACCAGATCGACGAGACGCTCGGCCCCGTCCAGCCGGCCCAGCGCCAGATCGTATTCGCGCGCGCCGCGATCGAGGAAGCCGGCGAAAGCGCCCATCGCGCTGCTCTTCAGCTTCTGGCGATTGGCGACGATGTCGCCGTCGCTGGGCGAGATGCGCAGCGCGTCGATCTCGATCAGGTCCTGCAGCCCGGCCATGTCCATCATCGGAAAGATCGCTACGTCGATCAGCGCGAAGCCGACGCAGGCCTTGGCCAGGGCGGCGTCGAACGACGCGGGCGCGCCCGCCGCCTGCAGCTGCGCCGCCGCCGCTTTCAGAACCCCTTCCAGCGCGCGGTTCTCCGCCTGCGCCAGCGCGGTGAACATCGGAAACAGCCGGTCCTGCAGCGCGCTCAGCGCCTGGCCGAAGCGCGACAGCGCCTGGCTGGCGTCGAACTCCAGCGCCGCCATGTTGCGCTCGATCGTCTGGGCGTCGCCGCCGAGCATTTCCAGCACCAGGTTGCGCACCTGTGCATCGTCGCGCAGCTTCTCCTCGTAGGCGGCCGCCGCGTCGGCTAGCGCGCCCTTGATGCGATCGAGGATCGGCCGCAGCGCCGCGGCGCGTTCGGGAACCTGCTTCAGCTCCTCGTGCGTGCCAAGCTCGGCATAGAGCGCATTGACCGCCCGCACGATGTGGCGCAGCCGGCGCAGGCGATAGGGAAAATCGAAGGCCTCGAGCAGCGCCAGCTGCCGCGTGTTGAGGCGATAGGCGCCATCGACGAATTGCGGCGCGTCCATCGCGTATTGCGCCTCCATCATCCAGCGCACCGTCTCGCGCACCAGCCAGGCGTGCTGCGTCTCCCAGCGGAAGCCCAGCGCCCGGCAGATCACCTCGGCCAGTGTTTCCGCCGCCCGCCGCGCCTTGAGCTGCATGTAGCCGGCGTAACCCGCCTGCTCGCGGCTGGCGAGATGGCGGTTGACCTCATCGATCCAGCCCGAGAAATCGCTCAGCGCCGGCAGGTCGTTGCCGGGCGGCGGCAAATTCCGTCCCAGATCCTGCACCACGGCATCGACGCGGCCGGTTTCGGCGGCCAGCATTTCCTTGATGCGCCGCACCCGCGCGTTGCGATCCGACAGGCGCATCAGGTCGGCCACGATCGGCTCGTGGCGGAACAGTCCGTAGATCTTGCCGGCCAGCGCCAGCAGGCCGGGCGACGTCGCGGGTGGAGGGGTGACGCTCAATTCCGGATCGGGCTCGACATAGATCACCGCCCGCGTCACCTCGTGCTCGGCTGCCTTGCCCTCGATGGCGTCGGCGACGTAGGAGAATGGCCGGTTGTCGAGAAACCCGCCATCGGCCATCCAGGCATGGGCGGGATCGAAGCCGCTCATGACATGCTCGTTCAGATGCCGCCGCGCGAATGCCGCCAGGTCCGGCGCATTCGCGCCCGGCTGGCCTTGCGTAAACTCGGCGGCAAGATCGACGGTGTTGGCGGCAGCGAAAGCGACGGGAAATCCCGCCGTGGTGCGGGCGGCATAGGTCAGCGCGAATTCGTCGGTGAAGTCGCTGCGCTTGCCGACCATGCGGAACTGCAGGCAATGCGCATGCGTGCGCTCGAACAGCGGTTTGGCGTGGTATCTGCCGCTCACCGCCAGCCGGCGCGGCCAGCCATAGAGATCGGTCTGCGTCAGGTAAAGATCGAGCACGTTATGCGGGCCCAGCAGCGCCGGCCCACCGCCCGCCTGGCGCATGTCGCTCAGGGTCGAGGCGATCATGCGCGCGAAATAGCCGCCCGACAGCGGCGTGTCGCGACCGTCCTTGCTGCGCACCACCGCGCACAGCGAATCGCGCAGCCATCGCAATTCCACAACCTCGCCGATTTTGACGAGGCGATCCTTGAGACCGAGAAACTTCACCGTCTCGCCGGCCCACATGCCGGCGCGAACCCACCACGGCGCCCGCTCCTTCGGTTCCCGCCGCAGCTTCTCGATCCCCGCATCCTCGACCCACACCCGATTGAGCACCGACGCATCCGAGCCGTTGGCGATGGCATGGCCCAGCACCGCGCCATTGACGCCGCCGG
>CAYLYK010000038.1:0-2489 GCA_964388115.1 uncultured Hyphomicrobiales bacterium | reverse complement strand
GCTTCCGCCGCCTGTACGCTCATGTGTTCCTCCCTCTCCTGTCATCCCCGCGAAATCAAATCACCTGCTTCAGCGCCGCCAGCGTCTCGTCCGGCCGCTCGGTCATCATCATGTGGCCGCAGCCCTTGATGATGACCGTCTTCGAGCCCGCGATCTTGTCGGAAAGCGCCTTGGCTTTTGCGGCCGGCGTCATCTGATCGCCATCGCCCAGCACGAAGATGGTGGGGCAGCGGACTTTCTCGGCCGCTGCGGTGGCGCCCTGGTAGTCGTTGCACGCCGCCATGTCGATGCCGATCGAGCCGGGGTTCGACCGCTCGGTAACGCGCAGCACTTCGCCGGTCAGCCACAGGCCGGGCGACTTCATGCCGCCCAGCTGCATCGGCTTGCCGATGCCCCAGTTGGCGATCAGCTCCATCGATTTGTGCTGATGCTTGTGCGCCGCGTCGAGCAGCTCGGGATGCACCGGCATGGTGGTGGCGATGCCGAGCAGCGCCAGCGCCCACACCCGGTCGGGATGCGACGCCGCTGCCTGCAGCGCCGTCAGCGCGCCCATCGAATGGCCGACCAGCGCCGCTTTCTGCACCTTGGCGGCATCGAGCAGCTTCGGCACGAAATCGGCCAGCGCCTGGATCGATGTCAGCGGCGTGCCGCCCGAGCGGCCATGGCCCGGCAGGTCGACCGCCAGCACCGAGCGGCCGTGATAGGCGAAATAGCGCGTCTGCAAGCGCCAGGCAGTGCGATCGTTGCCGGCGCCGTGGAGGAAGAGAATCGTCGGCAGGTTGGGATCGAAATCCTTGCCGCCGGTCGCGGCGAAAACATTGTTGCCGTCTACGCTCAGTTCCATGGGCTCAACCCTTCTGCGACGCTTTCAGCGCCTGGCCGAGATCGTCGATCAGATCGTCCGCATCCTCCAGCCCCACCGACAGGCGGATCATCGCCTCGCCGATGCCAGCCTTGGCCAGCGACGGTGCATCCATCTGCTGATGCGTGGTGGACGCGGGATGAATCACCAGCGACTTGGCATCGCCGACATTGGCCAGATGCGAGAACAGCCGCAGCCTTTCGATGAAGCGCCGGCCCGCCTCGCGCCCGCCCTTGATGTCGAAGGTGAAAACGGCGCCACTGCCCTTCGGCAGCAGCGACTTGGCCAGCGCGTTGTCGGGATGGTCGGGCAGTTCGGGATAGGCGACCTTCTCGACCTGGGGCGCCGCTTTCAGGAAGGCCACGATCTTGCGCGTGTTCTCCATGTGCCGCGCCATGCGCACGGGCAAGGTCTCCAGCCCCTGCAACAGGTAGAACGCGTTTTGCGGCGACAGACAGGCGCCGAAATCGCGCAAGCCTTCGGCGCGAGCGCGCATGATGAAGGCGTGCGGGCCGAACTCCTCGGCGAAATCCAGACCGTGATAGCCGGCATAAGGTTCCGTGAGCGTGGGAAACTTGCCCGACTTCTCCCAGTCGAACGTGCCGCCATCGACCAGAATGCCGCCGATGGCGATGCCATGGCCGCCAATGAACTTGGTGGCGGAGTGGAACACCAGGTCAGCGCCATGCTCGATCGGCCGGCACAGGAAGGGCGTCGCGAAGGTGTTGTCGATCAGCAGCGGCAGGCCGTTGTCGTGCGCGATCTTGGAGATGGTCGGGACGTCGAGGATCTCGAGGCCCGGATTGCCCAGCGTCTCGCCGAAGAACAGCCGCGTGTTGGGCCTGATCGCCTTGCGGAAGGCTTCGGGATCGCGCGGGTTCACGAAGGTCGTCGTGATGCCGAAGCGCGGCATGGTGTGGGTGAGAAGATTGTGGCTGCCGCCATAGATCGAGGCCGAGGCGACGATATGGCTGCCGGCATCCATCAAGGTGGCGATCGCCAGGTGCAGCGCCGCCTGCCCTGACGCCGTCGCCACCGCGCCCGAGCCGCCTTCCAGTGCCGCTACTCTCTCCTCGAACACCGCCACGGTCGGGTTGGAGATGCGGCTGTAAATGTGGCCGGCGGTCTCCAGGTTGAACAGGCTTGCGGCGTGTTCGGTGTCGCGAAAGACGTAGGACGTCGTCTGATAGATCGGCACCGCCCGCGCGCCATGCTCGGCATCGGGCTGCTGGCCGGCATGCAGCGCCAGCGTGTCGAATTTGATGAACTTTGCGTCGACCATTGGTTCTCCCTCTTGCAGGGAGACTAGCGCGCCCGTCCCCTTATCGTCACCCCCGCCTTCCCTACACCGTCACCCCCGCCTTGAGCGGGGGTCCATGCAGCGCCGGCCACACAGTATGGCCGCGCTAGGGCGCGACGTTTGGTTCAAGACGATGGACCCCCGCTCGCGCTCCGCTCGGCGGGGGTGACGGCGAAAAGAAAAGCGCCGCTCCAGCGAGCGGCGCTTCGCTTGACCTAAAGGAGCGCCGTCACTTCGGCTGCGGCACGATGCGCAGGTAAGGCCGCGGGGCCTTCCAGCCTTGCGGGTAGATCTTCTTGGCCTCTTCGTCGTTGACGGAGCCGGCGA
>CAYLYK010000037.1:0-2542 GCA_964388115.1 uncultured Hyphomicrobiales bacterium | reverse complement strand
ATCCGCGTCGATGGCGGCGTGCACAACAACAACCGCTCGACCTTCTTCGAGATCCAGGACCACGACAAGAGCAAGCCCTATATCGGCTTCCCGCTTTACAAGAAGCCCAAGGTCCTGGGCGGCTGATCAGCGCGGCGCTGCGGCGAAGCCCTTGTAGAGAATGGGCCCGGTTGGCCGGCCCGTGGGCGAGCCCGAAGCGGGCTCGAGCGTGATCTCGTAAAGCTGCTGCGGCTTGGGCCGTGGCTGACCACCCACGGTCAGCACCGCCTGATGCGCGCTGTCGAGCAGGCCCAGCGGCACCGGCCCGCGCGCCTGGTCCCACAAGGTCCAGACCTGCAACGCCTTGCCCACCGGCACGGGAATATCCGTCAACGGCACCAGGCGGATGCTGCCATCGGCATAGGCCTCGACGATGGCGCCGGGCGTCGAATCCTGCGCTTCGAGCACGGCGATCACGACCGGCTGTTCGCGCTGGAACTGCTGCACCATGCCGATCGCCAGCGCCACGCAAGCCGCCGCTGCCGCCAACGCAGCGCCACGCCAGAAGCGAAGGTCGCGCCACAAGCCCGAAGATTTTGGCGACGCGTTGTTGGTGGGTGGGGGGATGGCGATCGCTTCTTCGATGCCGGCCCAAAGGGAAGGCGAGGGAGAAACGACGGGAGCTGTCGCATCCAGATCGGCGAACCGGTTTCGCCATTCGGCCACGGCCGCTTTGAATGCCGGATCGGTTTGCAGCCGCAATTCCGCCGCCCGTTGTTCTTCGGCTTCGAGCACGCCCAGCACGTATTCGCCGGCCAGCACGATGGTGTCTTCGGACGCGGCGCTCATGCCAGGCACTCCCGCAGCGCCAGCAGTCCGCGCCTGATCCAGGCTTTCACTGTGCCCAAGGGCACCCGCAGCCGGCCAGCGATCTCGCCATGGGAAAAGCCGCCGACATAGGCCAGCAGCAGGCTGGCGCGGCGGTTCTCGTCCAGCCGCTCCATGCAGCGGCGCAGGGCCGAGCTGTCGCTCAACTGACCCAGGACGTCTTGCGTCTCGCTACCGTGCCGGTCGAGATCGACCGAGCTGTCGTCGACCAGGATTTCGCGGCGGCCGTCGCGCACCGCGTTCAAAGCCAAGTTGCGCACGATGGCGTAGATCCAGCTGCGGGCCGAGCCGAGATCGGCATCGTAGCGGTCGGCGTTGCGCCATATCCGCACGAAGGCTTCCTGCACCACTTCTTCCGCCAGGTCGCGCCGGCGCAGGATGCGCAACGCAATGCCGATCATGCGGCCGGCCTCGTTGTCGAACAGCACCCGCAACGCCACCCGGTCGCCCTGGGCGCAGCGTGTCAGTGCCGCTGTTGTTTCGGCCGCCTGCGCCCGTTCGTCGCCTGTCGATTGATGCACTGGAACCCCATCGGAAGCCTGCCTAGACAGCACACGCGATATCGGACCTGCCTGCAACATCAAGTTGATACACGTCGCAGAGCGATTCGGATGCAGCACGGAAGAAAAATATTCAGCGCATCCACGGACCTCTGCGGCGGGTTCTCCCTGCATGGACGGCAGTCGACCTGTCGTTCGGAGATCGAACCAACAGAAAAGAGGATTTACCCATGACGACCACTTGCAATCGTCTCGTCATCGCCGCTTTGACCGTGGCTGCCGGCAGCGCGCTCGCGTCGCCGTCGCTGGCGGCGGAATTCGTCGGCCTGGTCGGCGGCAAGACGCTGGTCATGTTCGACAGCAACACGCGCCAGGTGACCAAGACCGTGACCGTATCGGGCGTTCCCAGCCTGATCGGCATCGACGTGCGCCCGGCCGATGGCTGGCTCTATGGCGTGTCGCCGGACGGCACTGTCGTGACCATCGACACCGCGACCGGCAAGGCGACCGAGAAATCCAAGCTCAAGGCAGTCCTGGCGCCGGGCGTGATGGCCACGGTCGATTTCAACCCGGCGGCCGACCGGCTGCGCATCATCGGCAGCGACGGCTCGAACCTGCGCGCCAATGTCGATGACGGCGCGGTAATCACCGACGGCGCCCTGGCGTTCGCCGGCAGCGATGCCGCCAAGGGCAAGACGGCAAAGATCGTCGCCGGCGCCTACACCAACTCCTACAAGGGCACCAAGGAAACGGCGCTGTTCGACATCGATGGCGGCACGGGCGCGGTCGTCAAGCAGGCGCCGCCGAACGACGGCATTCTGAACACCGTCGGCATGCCCGGCCCGATGGCCGCCGGCCCCGTCGCCTTCGACATCGAATCGGACGGCAAGGGCGGCAACACCGCCTGGGTGGTCAATGGCGGCACTCTCCACACGCTCGATCTCGCCACCGGCAAAGCAACTGCCGTCGGCAAGATCGCGGGCGTCAGCGGTGCCATCTCCGACATCGCTGTCCTGCCGGCCAAGTGATTGCCCGACCGGCGGGAGAGGGGCGGCTGAAGCCGCCCCTCATGCCGCTGGCGAATTGCTGGCATCGTCTTTGTGGATTGCCTCTGCGCCGACGCTAGAATGCGTCGGCCATGAGCCAGGAAACCACCATCATCACCCGCGGCGTGC
>CAYLYK010000036.1:0-2577 GCA_964388115.1 uncultured Hyphomicrobiales bacterium | reverse complement strand
CGCCTACCGGCTCGCCCGCCAGGACCCATTGTCCGGCCGCGCAATCGATGCGCGAAAGCCCCGCCAGTAGGAAATGATACCCCTCGCCGTGTTCCAGTATCAACACCAGCCCATAGCCGCGGAACTCGCCGGCATAGACCACTTGCCCGTCATGCGGGGCGACCACGGCGGCTTTCTGCCTCGTTTCGACCACAATTCCCCGGTTTGGCTGCCCCTGGACCTCTTCGCCAAAACGCTTGTAGATCGCACCGCGCGCCGGCAGGGGCAATTTGCCTTTGGTGGTTGTAAAAGCCAGCGCCAGATGGCCCGGTGGCGGGGCGGGAATGCCCGGCTTGGCCGTCACGGTCGGTCGATTGCGCTTGGCGGCTTCCTCGCGCTGCTTGCGGTCGGCATCCAGCTTTTCGATCAGTTCGCGCAGATCGCGCGCCTGGGCCGCAAGTTTTTCGGCCTGCCTGGCGCCTTCCTTCGCCTCATTCCGGCGTTCCTGCTCGGCCCGTGCCTTTTCGTTGAGCAGCGCTTCCAGCCGCTGCCGCTCGCTTTGCAGGGAGGCCGTGGCGCCGCGCAGCTGGGTGGCGTTGCGGTCGGCCTCCTCGCGCAAGGTGGCCAGATCCTCGATCTGCGTGCGCAATTCGGCGGCAGCCGTTTCGATGCGGGGAATGATCGCCCGCAACAGCAAACCCGCCCGCACCGTGTCGTCGGGCGCGCCGGGCTGCGCCAGCAACGCTTCCGGCGGGCGACTGGCGAGGCGTTCCAGCGCCCCCAGCAGGCTGGCCAATTGGCCGCGGCGGGCGTTGAGCGCATTGGTGCGCTCGGCGGCGAGCTCGTCAAGCTCGCGCTTGCGCTTTTCCAGCCGCGCCAGGGCCGCTTCTCCGGTCTGCACCTGGCGCGCCGAGCCGATCAGCTCGCCGCGCAGGCGCTCGACTTCCTTGCGAACCGCCTCGGCTTCCTTCTCCGCCTTGGTCGCCCGCTCGCGCTCCGCCTCGGCCTGGCGTTCGACTTCCGACAACCTGCCCGTCGACGGCGTCGATTGTGCGTTCAGGGATTGAATGCTGGCGATAGCGATCGCAACGCCCAGCAACAGGCGCAGCGACAAAAAGGTGGACCCCTCAGGCTCGCGCACGCTCTGCCTGAACTGTCGCCGCGCTGCGCAACAGCGAATGCCCGGTCATCTCCGCCGGTTGCGGCAGACCCATCAGGGCCAGCATGGTCGGCGCGATGTCGGCAAGGCGACCGTCGGCCAGCGCTTTGACGCCTGCCGGCGCGTTCACCACCATCACCGGTACGCGGTTCAAGGTATGCGCGGTGTGCGGCTGGCCGGTTTCCGGATCGAACATCTGCTCGGCGTTGCCGTGGTCCGCCGTCACCAGCATGACGCCGCCCTGGCGCTTGATCGCTTCGGCCAATCGGCCCAGACAGGTATCGACGCATTCGACGGCCTTGATGGCGGCGGGGATGTTGCCGGTGTGGCCAACCATGTCGCCATTGGCGTAGTTGCACACGATCAGGTCGTACTTGCCTGAGTCGATCGCTTCGACCAGACGGTCGGTGACTTCCGGCGCCGACATCTCGGGCTGCAGATCGTAGGTCGCGACCTTGGGCGAGGGCACCAGGATGCGATCCTCGCCCTCAAACACCCGCTCGTCGCCGCCGTTGAAGAAGAAAGTGACGTGGGCGTATTTCTCGGTCTCGGCGATGCGCAACTGCTTGAGGCCGCGCTCGGCCACCAGTTCGCCCAGGCCATGGCGCACCGATTCGGGCGGAAACAGCAAGGTCATGAACTGGTTCAGCGCGGTCGAATACTCGACCATGCCCAGCGCCGCTGCAAAGCGGACGAGGCGGTTGCGCTTGAAGCCGTCGAACAGCGGGTCGAGCAGGGCGGTGAGGATTTCGCGCGCCCGGTCGGCGCGGAAATTGCCCATCAACACGCCGTCTCCGTTCTTCATGCCGGCATAGTTCCCGACGACGGTCGGCAGCACGAACTCGTCGGTCTTGCCGGCGGCGTAGCTTGCGGTCACAGCAGATTCGGCGGTCGGCGCCTTCTCGCCGACGGCGTCGACCATGGCGTCATAGGCCAGCGTTACGCGCTCCCAACGCTTGTCGCGATCCATGGCGTAATAACGGCCGCTGATGGTGGCAAAGCGCACCGGCGCCGCGCCAGTGATGGCGGCTTCGAACTCTTTCAAGTAAGCAAGTGCGCTCGACGGCGGCGTGTCGCGCCCGTCGAGGAAAGCGTGGATGGCGACCGGCACGCCGGCAGCGGACACGATGCGCGCCAGCGCCGCCAGATGCGCCTGGTGGCTGTGCACGCCGCCTGGCGACAGCAGCCCCATCAGATGGCAGGTGCCGCCCGAGCTCTTCAGCATGGCGATGAAGGAAACCAGCGCCGGATTGCGCGCCAGCGATCCGTCCTCGATGGCGAGATCGATGCGCGGCAGGTCCTGCATGACGATGCGGCCGCCACCCAGGTTCATGTGGCCGACTTCGGAATTGCCCATCTGGCCGGTGGGCAGGCCGACATGCAGTTCCGACGCATCGATCAGCGCATGCGGCGAGGTCGCCATCAGGCGATGGATGTTG
>CAYLYK010000035.1:0-3226 GCA_964388115.1 uncultured Hyphomicrobiales bacterium | reverse complement strand
GCGATTTCGACGGCCAGCTGCATCGCGAGGCCGAAGCCATCGCCCGCTGCGCCGCTTCGGCCGATCACCTCGAGGGCGTCACCGCTTTCGTCGAGAAGCGGAAGCCGGCTTTTAAGGGGAAATAGTCAGCCCGCCTATCGATATTGCAGATAGGCAACGACATAAGTGAGCTTCGCACCCAGCCGCCATAGAGCGGCGGCGCGATCCGCCGGCGGCAAATCGGCGATCGCGTTCACGGCGAGTCCGATGTCGCCGAAAACGGCATCACTTAGTCCGATTTCCCAGCCGGCGAGCTTCTCGTATTCGCCACCGAATCGGCTCTCGCGAATGGTCTTGGCGGCCGACGGGACTGCGTATTGTTTGCTTGATACCGCGTCCTCGACGGCATTGAAATCCAGCCAACCGGTTGCCGTAGCTGCGACGTGTCCGTTGCCTTGATCGAATATGGAGATGCCGTGGGGCGGCACGAAAAACGCATCGCACCGATAGACGCCCGTGCGCCGCAGGCGATCGTAATCCCGTAGCAGCAGACCATTGATCTCGCCCAGCCGCAGATTGCTGGTCTTGAAAACCACTGCCATGTGATAGGAAATCGCGGCGGCTATTGCGTCGCTGCTGACAACTTGGGCTGCTGGAACGAATCGACCATTATTGGCCCAGCATTGACGGGCTCGCTCGACTGCGTCCAGCGGCTTGCCGAAAAGTTCGCTCGGCGTCGGACAGACCATATCAGGCATAGGAAGGGGATTTCTGCAGCCGGTTTTGATCACGTCCTTGCCGAAGTAACGCGCCTCGGCGGCAATGGCGTCGCGCAGCAAGGCATGCTCGGATCCGCCGACATGCGCGCCGAAGCGTCGTTTGACCAGATAGCTCTCGGAGATGCCTTGGCTGGCTCCCTTGGGCAGAACCTTGATGAAATCGCGCACCCGCGGTTCGGCTCCGACCATCATGAGATCGTAGTATGTCCGCGACCAGTTCGCATCTGGCGTGAACTGTGACAGTTTGGTTGCGTCGTCGAACAACGCGTTCGACATTCGTTTGTATGGTGCCGTCAGCCGCATGATGCGTGCATGCACTCGATCGGCATTGGGACTGTCGGGCCAAAGCTCGAGATAGGCTTTGAGGTGCAGGGCCGCACGCAGGTTCTGCCCCAACTCGCCCAATGCTGTCCCCATCGCCAAGTAGACCGGCGGAGCATCGGGTGCGGCCGCAAGTGAAACGCGGAACTCGTCTGCAGCGCGCGTCCAGTCGCCACCGTCCGCCGCCGCCATGCCGCGCCAGAAGGCGTCTGGAAGCGGGTATGTCGGAACGCCGACCTGGAACATGCTCACAAGCAACTTTTCGGGTGCCGGAATCTTTTCGGGCAAAAGACGGGCGAGCGCGATATACAATCCCACGGCGACGGACAGCGCTATTGCAATTGCGCCAAGCTGGCGGAGGCGACCGCTGGATTTTGCAGCCATCATTTCTGGCCGGATGGAGATTTAAGCGGCGGCGCCGTATTGGCGTCTGGCGCATAGTTGCCGGCGTAGGCGCTGTAGGCCAACTCCTTCGTGCGCGCTTCGCTGCGCTCTTTGGTCTGCTGATTGATCAGGGCTCCCATTTTAATAGGATCCTTCTCTGTCGCGATCTGCACTTCCAACGCCGCCACGTTGGCCCACAGCCGATCTATTTCAGCCCTCAGGATTTTTGCCGGTCCATCGGTCGGCCGCAGCGGCTGGGTCGTCGGCGTACCTGCGGGGGTTTTGCCGACGACGATCACCGCCGCTGGCTTGTCCGACCAGCCAATGGCTGCCTCGGTTTTCGCCGCTTCAAGCGTTGGAGCGGTCGCACCAGCCTGGCCCTGGATGTTGGCGATCTTGGCCTGGACGCAAGCGAGCCCATCGCACCCATCGGCAACCGCGGCGATGATTTTTTTGCCGGATTGCTGAACCAGAATTCGGCTATCACGGTCGGCTTTGGCCGCCCGCTCGCGCGCCGCAGCTTCGCGGGCGCGCATCGTCGCCTGCAATTCCGCCATGGTGCGTTCGTACTCGCCGCGCAGACCCATCTGCGCCACTGTGCTGTTGTAGTTTTGCCGGATTGTTTCGTTGTCGCCGTCATACTGCAAGGCGCGGCGGAACAAGTCGGCCGCGACCGCCAGGCGCCCCTGGTTGAGTTGGCTGATGCCCTCCGCGTTGAGCTGTCGTGCCGTACGCAAAGTGCGCTGGCTACTGATCTGGGTCAGCAAGGCATGGGTGGATAGATCGCCCGGCTTCTCTGCTAATGCCTGCTGTGCCATGGATTGCGCGAGATCGAGATCGCCCGATCCAAAGGCGGCTTGGGCGTTTGCCAAATAGTTTCGATAGTTCTCGTCCGGATCGTGGATGACGATCTCGCGCGTTGACCAGTTGCTGTCGGAACTGCTGCCCGCGCAGACCTTCGTCCAGATACCTCGGCAATCGGCCATCGCTGGCGTCGCTGTCGCCGTACCAAGGGCAACAAGCAGCTTGATGGCAGGAATATGAAAGCGTGTACGTGCAGACGACCAGTTCATTAAACCCGTCCGACGCTATCTATCGCTACAATCAATTCTACCGAGAGGGCACGGGCGCTACAACACCTGAATACCGTCGTCGTCCCTCAGTTCAACTATAGTTGCGACGTTAAACACCAGCCCATTTCGCGATGTCCTCGAAATTCTTCGCCAAGGCTTCGGGGGCGGAGATGAAGGGCGAGTGGCCGGTTTCCATCGTGATCACCTTGTCGGGCGGCAGCGTTTTGATCATGTAGCGCTGCAGCTCGATGGTGATGGCCTGATCGCGCGTGCATTCGATATAGACGCGCTTGACTTTGCCGTAATGCTCCGGCGAATGGTGCACCGGCGTCATCGAGATCGATCGCGGCATCGGCCGCAGCCGCTCGGTGGCGCGGAAAATGTCTTCCGGCGTGCAGTCGTTGTAGAACAGCGTCGGAATGTTGGATTTCTTGTAGGTGTAGGTCAGCCCGTCATTGGACATTTCCAGCGAGCGTGCCACCAGCGAGCCCGGCTCGCGCGCGGTGATCTCGCGGGCGTATTGCCCGTTCACCGGCATCAGGGCGCAGAGGAAAACCAGGCAGGCGATCTTGTCGGAGCGGGCTTCGGCGGCTTGGGTGATGCTGATGCCGCCCATGCTGTGACCGACCAGAACCGGCTTCGACGGCGCCGCGTCGACCAGGTCGATGACGCGCCTGGCATAGAGCGGCA
>CAYLYK010000034.1:0-3550 GCA_964388115.1 uncultured Hyphomicrobiales bacterium | reverse complement strand
TGTCGCTGATCCTCGACGGCTTCCTGAGCGATCTGGAAACCTATACCGCCGACAAGGAACTGCTGGCCGAGAAGCCGAAGCTCTACCTGAACGAAAAGCAGATCCGCGAGCGGGCGAAGACGACGCTGCTGCATCTGGCGGCGCTGAAGAAGGGGTGACGGTCGCAGCCTACAGCAGCAGCGTCAGCGGATCTTCCAGCAGCGTCTTCAGCTCGGAGAGGAACTCCGCCGCCGCCGCGCCGTCGATCACCCTGTGGTCGGCCGACAGCGTCAAATTGCAGAAGCGTTCGACGGCGAAGGCGCCGTCGCGCGGCACCACCCGCTCCTGCGGCGCGGCCAGCGCTATCAGGCCGGCATGATGCGGATCGACGATGCCGCTGACCTCGCTCATGCCCGTGGCGCTGAAATCGGCGATGGCGAAAGTGCCCACGCCCTCCTCGCCGGCGGCGATGCTGCGGGCGATGGCGCGCAGGCCCTGGCGGTCGGCGTCGGCGATCAGGATGGTGCGGCTGCCCTGCGACAGCGCGATGTCGATGCGGTCGTAGAGCAGCATGGCGTCGTCCTGCCAGGCGGCGTTGAGCGCGGGCGTGCGGCGCAGCAGGCGCGCGGTGGCCATCACCACGATATCGACCAGCGTTGGCTTGTCGTCGCCGAGACCTTCGGCGAAGGCGAACAGCGCATCGAGCTTCACCGCGACGGTCTGGTAGAAATGCGGCATCTCGCGCTTGGAATGCGCCAGGCGCTCGTTGCGCGTGGCCGGCAGCGCTGCGGCGCTGCGCGGGGCTGCAGCGAAGGCGACCACGTTTTGCGGCTGCGGCAGCAGCGCCGCCACGTCGCGCGCCTTCACTTCGCCGTCCTTGCCGAGCCGGCCGAGATCGATCGACGCCAGCGCCGCCAGGCGCTGCGCCAGTCTGGTCGGCTGCGCGGTCATGGCCGCCACCCGTCGATGCAGGCGCGCGCGGCGGCGTCGATGATGGCCGCCTCGTCGATCTGGTGGACGCGATAGAGATCGGGGATGTCGCCCGACTGGCCGAAACTGTCGACGCCCAGCGGGTAGATGCGCTGGCCAGCAACCGAACCCAGCCACGAGAGCGTCGCGGGATGGCCGTCGAGCACGGTGATCAGCGCCGCGCCTGGCGCCAGCACGCCCAGCAAATCGCCGATGTGGCAGGCATGGCCCGCTTGCCGCGCGGCCTGCCAGTCCTCGTGCAGACGATCGGGCGAGGTAACCGCGAGCAGGCCGGCATCGGGTATGTCGGCCAGCAGCGATTCATGCGCGGCGATGGCTTCGGGGGCAACGGCGCCGACATAGGCGATGGCGAGATTGGCGCCCTGCGCCGGCTGGCGCAGCCAGTAGGCGCCTTTCACGATGTCCTCGCGCTGCTGCGCCGACAGGCTGCGCTGCGGCTGGTCGAGCGCGCGGGTCGACAGGCGCAGATAGACCGAGCCACCCTCTTCCGCCTGCATGTGGCCGAAGCCCCATTCCATGATGGCGGCCAGCTCGTCGAGGAAGGCGGGCTCGAAGCTGGTCATGCCCGGCTGCGCCATGCCGATCAGCGGCGTCGAGATCGACTGATGCGCGCCGCCCTCGGGCGACAGGGTGATGCCCGAAGGCGTCGCCACCAGCATGAAGCGGGCGCCCTGGTAGCAGGCGTAGTTCAGCGCATCGAGGCCGCGCTGGATGAAGGGATCGTAGAGCGTGCCGATCGGCAGCAGGCGGGCGCCGAACAGCGATTCGCTCAGGCCCAGCGCGGCCAGTTGCAGGAACAGATTGTTCTCGGCGATGCCAAGCTCGATATGCTGGCCGCGCGGCGACTGGTGCCAGCGCTGCGCCGACACCACTTTCTGCTCGCGGAACACGTCGGCCGCTTCCTCGCGGTTGAAGACGCCGCGCCGGTTGACCCAGGCGCCGAGATTGGTCGAGACCGTGACGTCGGGCGAGGTGGTGACGATGCGCTGCGCCAGTTTGGACTCGCCGCCGGCCAGCTCGTTCAATATCTGGCCGAAGCCCTGCTGCGTCGAAGATTTCTTCGAGGCCGGCGCGGCCAGCGACGGCACTTCAATGACATCGTCGGTGAAGCGGCGCTTGCCGCTGGCGTTGAACGGCACGTTCTTCAGGAATTGCTCCAGCGTCGCAGCGTCCATGTCGAGGCCCGCGAAGCGATCCCATTCCTGGCCTTCATCGATCCGCATCAGGCGGCGGAATTCGCGCATCTGCTCGGGACTCATCAGCCCGGCGTGATTGTCCTTGTGGCCGGCGAAGGGCAGGTTGATGCCCTTGATGGTGTAGGCGATGAAGCAGGTCGGCACGTCGCTCGCCGATGCGGCGCGGAAGGCTTCCAGCACGCATTCGAGATCGTGGCCGGCGAGATTGGTCATCAGCGCCGCAAGCTCGGCATCGTCGTGCGTCTCGAGAATGCGGCGGATGCCGGGATGGGAATTGAGGTCGCGCTGCAGCGCCTCGCGCCAGGCCGAGCCGCCCTTGTAGACCAGGGCCGAATAGAGCGAGTTGGGGCATTCGTCGATCCACTGGCGCAGATGCTCGCCGTCGGCCTGCGCGAAGGCCGCTTCCAGCTTCTTGCCGTATTTCAGCGTGATGACTCTCCAGCCCACCATCTCGAACAGCTTGTCGATGCGCTGGAACAGCCGGTCGCTGACGACGGAGTCCAGGCTCTGGCGGTTGTAGTCGATGATCCACCACAGATCGCGCACGTCGTGCTTCCAGCCTTCGAGCAGGGCCTCGAAGATGTTGCCCTCGTCGAGTTCGGCGTCGCCCACCAGCGCCACCATGCGGCCCTTCTTCTCCTCGGGCAGCAGTGACTTCAGCGCCACATAGTCCTGCACCAAGGAAGCGAACAAGGTCACCGCCGCGCCGAGCCCGACCGAGCCGGTCGAGAAATCGACGTCGTCCTTGTCCTTGGTGCGCGAGGGGTAGGCCTGCGCGCCACCCAGCTTGCGGAAATCCTGCAGCCGCTCCTTGGTCTGGTTGCCGAGCAGATACTGGATGGCGTGGAAGATCGGCGAGGCGTGCGGCTTGACCGCAACCCGATCCTGCGGCCGCAGCACGGCGAGATAGAGCGCGGTCATGATGGTGGCGAGCGAGGCGCTCGACGCCTGATGGCCGCCGACTTTCAGACCGTCGCGCGATTCGCGCTCGTGATTGGCGTTGTGGATCATCCACGACGACAGCCACAGGATCTTCTTCTGCAGCGCCTCGAGGCAGGCCAGTTCCGACGCGGCGGCCGGCTGGTTTGCCGTGAGTTTTTGCGGGGTTTTCGCCTGCGGACTGGCCATCGCCGTCTCCTGGAATATTCCCTCTCTTTAACCCAGTTCCGGCAGAAAACTTTTGCGTTCTTGCGTCGATTCAGGCTCTATTGGCAGAATTATTCCAAATTATCGGAAATATTGGAATGAACGTGTCGAAAATCGCGCTGGACGCCATCGATCGCCGGATTCTGCAGTATTTGCAGCAGCATGGCCGTGCCTCGACGGCCGACCTGGCCGCCGCCGCCAAGCTTTCGCCCTCGCCGTGCTGGCGGCGGGTCAAGGCG
>CAYLYK010000033.1:0-3629 GCA_964388115.1 uncultured Hyphomicrobiales bacterium | reverse complement strand
TCCGCCGCCTTCGAGCACAGATAGAGCGTCGCCTTGGCCGGATCCTCGGGCTTGGCGAGGTTCTCGCGCGGGATCTGGCTGACCGGGTTGATGCCCGAGGCGCGGATCTTCACCTGCATGTCGGTGTCGATGGTGCCCGGCGACAGGCCGAACACGCGCAAGCCCTGCGCCTTGCACTCCACCGCCAGCGCTTCGGTCAGCATGGCGAAGCCCGCCTTGCCGGCGCAATAGGCGCTCCACCCTTCCAGCGCGCGATGCGCCGCCCCCGACGACATGTTGACCAGCGTACCCTTGGCCCGCAGCAGGCCGGGCAAGGTCGCGCGCACCACGTTGTAGCCGCCGATCAGGTTGATGCGGATGTTCTCGGCCCAGGCCTTGGGATCGCTCTCGGCGATGGGCGCGATGGGATCGATGATTCCGGCATTGTTGATGACGATCGACACCGCGCCCAGCCGGTCCTCGACCTTGTTGAGCATCGCCTCGACGGCGGCGTAATCGGCCACGTCGCAGGCAAACCCCGCCGCCTTGCCGCCCTTCACGACCAGCCCGTCGGCGATCTTCTTGGCTTTCGCCCCGTCGCGCGCCACCACGGCGACGGCGGCGCCGTTGGCGGCCAGCGTCGTTGCGATGGCCGCGCCGATGCCGCGGCTGCCGCCGGTGACAAGGGCTACGCGGCCTTTAAGTGCGGGCATTTTCCTCTCCGTTCAGTTTGCGCCACAAAGTTCCCAGCATTCCGGCCAGACCGTTGGGCATCAGGATCACCGCCAGAATAAGCAGGACGCCGAACAGCGGCAACGACAGGCGCTTGCCGATGGCGGCGGTGAGGTCGGGGAAGAACTGCAGGAACAGCCCGCCGATCACCGCGCCGGCAATCGTGTTGACGCCGCCAATCACCAGCCCGATCAGGAATTGCACCGACAGCCAGAACGTATAGGTGCCGGGCGCCACGAAATTGAGCTGAATGGCGGCGAGGCAACCCGCAACGCCGACGTAAGCCGCACTCCAGGCAAACGCCATCGCCCGCTCATGCGCGACGTTGACGCCATTGGCATAAGCCGCCAGATCGTGATCGCGCGCGGCCTGCATGGCGCGGCCGGTGCGGCTGCCGATCAGGTTGCGCAGCAGGATCATGCCCACGACCAGAATCGCCAGACTGAGCAGGTACCACCACTCGTCGGCGCTCAACGGCAGGAACGAGGGGGCGCCCTGCAGGTCGAGGTAATAGCCCTGCACGCCGCCGGTCAGCGGGGCGAGATGCTTGCTGCGCAACAATTGCGGGAACGCCACGGCAAGCGCGAATGTCGCCAGCGCCACGTACCACAGGCCCAGACGCGCGGCGACCCGGCCGAAGCCATAGCCGACGGCGAAGCAGATCAGCGCCGATGCCGGCAGCGCCCAATAGACCGGCAGGCCGGCGAGGGTCGAGAGGATGGCGGCCGTGTAGCCGCCGACGCCGTAGAAGGCGGCATGGCCGAAGGAGATTTGCCCGCTGATGCCGACCAGCAGCATCATGCCCAAAATGGCGATGCTCCAGATCAGCGCCAGGGTGAAGCGGAACACCATGTAGTCGGCCAGCGCGAACGGCAGCGCCGCAGCGCCGAGCGCGGCTCCGATCAATGCCAGCCGCTTCGCTGCGCTTGTCCCCATGGCGCACTTGCTAGCATGAAGCGGCGGCGCAGGCGATCCGTCTCAGGCCGGCTTGACGCTCTTGGCGAAGGCAAGCGCCGCTTCCATCTCGGGGAAGAAATGCAAGTTAGCGTGCTGGTGCTGCACGCTCATGCGCTTGAGCACCAGCCTTGGCATCGGCTGCACGCCGACCAGGACGGCTTGGGTGCCGCGCCGCTGGCAGCTTTCAACCCAGTCGGCCAGCGCCTGCGCGCCCGAGGCATCGATCACGGGCACCTGCTCCATGCGCAGGATGAAGACGCGCGAGGGGCGGGTGACTCGATCGAGCGCCGCCTGCAGGCGCGAGGTGGCGCCGAAGAAGAACGGGCCGGAGATGGTGAACACCTCGACGTCGTCGGGCAGCGTGTCGTCGCGGCGATAGCGCTCGTGCGGCGCCTCGGCCAGTTCGTCGCGGTCGTGCTCCAGCAGGGAGACGTTGCTGGTCACTTCCACCGTCTGCGCCATGCGGTACATGAAGAGCAGCGCGGCCAGCACGACGCCGACCTGGATCGCCACGGTGAGATCGACCAGCACCGTCAGCAGGAAGGTCAGCAGCAGCACGATGCGATCGCCCGGCGGCGCGCGCAGCAGATGGCGGAAGCGTTCGACCTCGCTCATGTTCCACGCCACGATCACCAGCACGGCGGCAAGCGCCGCCAGCGGCAGATACGAGGCCAGCGGCGCCAGCGCCAGCATGAACACCAGCAGGAAGATCGCATGCAGCATGCCGGCGATGGGCGAGACGGCGCCGGCCTTGATGTTGGTGGCGGTGCGAGCGATGGCGCCGGTCGCCGGGATGCCACCCAGGATCGGCGAAGCGATGTTGGCGATGCCCTGCGCCACCAACTCGACGTTCGAGCGATGCCGCCGGCCGGTCATGCCGTCCGCCACCATGGCCGACAGCAGCGATTCGATGCCGGCCAGGAAGGCGATGGTCAGCGCATCGGGCAGCAGCGCGCGCAGCTTGGCGAACGTGATCTCGGGGAATGACGGCTGCGGCAGCATGTTGGGGATCTGGCCGAAGCGGCTGCCGATGGTCTCCACGCTCAAGGGCGCGAACGCCACCAGCAGCGAGCACACCACGACGGCGATCAGGAATCCGGGGAAGGACGGGCGGAAGCGGCGGATGGCGATGATGATCGCCAGCGCCAGCGCCGCCACCGCGCAGGTCGCGATGTCGGTCGTGCCGATGCTGTTCCCATAGGCGAGCCATTTGTCGATGAATTCGGCCGGCGGGTTGGCAAGCTGCAGGCCCAGCAGATCCTTCACCTGGCTGGAGAAGATGATGACGGCGATGCCGGCGGTGAAGCCGGTGATGACGGGATAGGGGATGTACTTGATGATGGTGCCCGCCCGCAGCAGGCCCGCGATCACCAGCATGATGCCGGCCATGATGGTGGCCAGCACCAGCCCGTCATAGCCATGCGCCTGCACGGTGTTGAAGACCACCACGACGAAGGCGCCGGTCGGCCCGCCGATCTGGAAGCGGCTGCCGCCCAGCGCCGAGATCAGAAATCCCGCGACGATGGCGGTGAACAGCCCGCGCTCGGGCGTGGTGCCGGACGCGATCGCCAGCGCCATGGCCAGCGGCAGCGCCACGATGGCGACGGTCAGCCCGGCGATGGCGTCGTCGCGCAGGCGGGCAAGCGAGTAGCCCTCCCGCATGGTGGTGACCAGCTTGGGTACGTAAAAATGCCAATAGCGCTCGCGGGGTTGCATCCCCATATCCCACTGAAGCCGCCCAATCGCGGCGATTTGCGCTGGGCCGTGCCGGCCCGAATAGGCTAGAAACCGAAAGATGACCAACAGCTTACTCGCCCCGCCGGGGCTTTTCCCAGCCGCCGATGCCGGTCATTTCGCCGCGGCGGGTGAGAAATGATCGACTGGCGTCTGTTGGGCCGGCTGCCGGCCCGCTTCTGGGTGCAGCTTCTGCTGGGCCTGGTGGTATTGGGCGTGCTGGCCGC
>CAYLYK010000032.1:0-3667 GCA_964388115.1 uncultured Hyphomicrobiales bacterium | reverse complement strand
TGCTGTTCTGCTGCTGGATCGGCGCCTCGGGCCGCGGCCGCCTGCAGGCCGACGAGCTGAAGCGGCTCAGCGGCAAGGTCGCCTCCTGGCAGCGCGACATCGTCATGCCGCTGCGCGCGGCGCGTCGTCGCCTGGCGGCCGGCGAGAATCTGCCGATCGCGCCCGAAGACGCCGCCTCGGCCTTGCGCCGGCGCATCGCCGATGCCGAGATCGAGGCCGAGCATGTCGAGCAGTTGCTGCTGGCGGAGAGCTACGCCGCCCCCGGCAATCGCGACCGGCCAGCGAAGGAAAGGCTGGCTGCGGCCCTGGCCAATCTCGGCCTCTATAGCGAGCAGCTCGGCATCAAGGTCGAGCGCCGCGATCGTGCCGCCGTTGCCGCCATCCTGATCGCCTGCTTTCCCATGCTCGAAGCGCACGAGATCGAGCACGCCCTCAATCTGGATCGGGCGTGAGTGGTCGCTAGTGGTCTTTGGACGAGGCAACGGCAAACACTTGCAGTGCCCGGTCGTACCCTCTGACGGTTATTTCACCAAGTTCGCTCAGGGCGATCTCGTTGGCCGCTGCGGCTGCCGCCACGGGATCGACGAGGATCTGGCCATCGATGGCCGAACCGCACAATCGCGACGCCAAATTGACCGCGCTGCCGATAGCGGTGTAGTCGAGCCGCCCCTCATAGCCAATCTTGCCTACGGTTGCAGTACCCATCGCAACGCCAATGCCAAAGCCAATGGCATGGCCGCGTCGTCGCCAGCCGACGATCAGCCTCTGTACGGATGCCTGCATGTCGATAGCCAAGTGCAATCCCTGCACTGCAGGCTGATCGCATGGAACCGGCGCATTGACGAGGACCATCAGTCCATCGCCGGCGAAGCTGGTAGGGGTGGCAGCGTAGCGCGTGATGATGCTGCCTAGCGCTTGATAATATTCGTCCAGCACTTTCATGACCACGTCCGGCTCCGACTGCGCCGAAAAGCCCGTGAAACCACGCAGATCCGCGAACAGCACGACAACCTCGCGGCGCTGCCCATCCAGTAGGCTCTCGTCGCCAGAATTTTCGACCAGCTCGGCAACTTGCGGCGCTAAAAAGCGCTTGAGCCGATTGATGCGCTCGGTCTTTTCCCGCGATGCGGCCAGTTCGCCGACCATTTGATTGAAATGATCTGCCAGTTGCTCAAGCTCGTCGCCCGAAGTTATTGCGATACGATGGTCAAATTGGCCGGCGCCGATACGCTGCACGCCGTCTTCCAACTGTCGGATCGGCCTGGACATGTGGTGGGCCAACCAATAAGCCAGCCCGGCTGCCAACCCAACGCCGACGACCAGCAAGCCTAGCGACCGCCACAGCGCGGCATAGATAGAGGCAAAGGCCTCGCCGATCGGCACCTCCGTAATTACCGTCCAGTTCGGGCTGGCGATCGCGGTTGAAATCGCAACTACCGACCGGGTTTTGGGGTTAACTACGACGCTGGCCGAACCGCCAGCCGCGACGATATCGAGTCTCATTTTGTTGAAAGCCTGGGCTGACGCGCCCCCACCCAATACCAGGCCGATATCGCGATGGGCGATCAATTGGCCTCGGTCGTCGATCACGAAAGCGTCGCCGCTGTGCCCGACTTTGATGGCTGCGATTAAGTCCCAGATTAGCTTTAGGTTGACATCGGCGATCGCCACGCCGGCGGCTGGACGGTTGCCGGAAATAGCCACAATCATATGCGGCTCGGAGCCGAGTTGATACTGCACGGGGCCGAACCAGATCCGGTCGCGGCGCGCTCCCCGTACGGCAGGATCGTTAGTCATGTCGCTGCCGCCATCTACGCGATTGAGCCCGAGGCGCGATACGAAGGCGCGTTCAACGCCGGCCCCATCTACTAACGTGATTGAGACGATGGCGGGCATTTGCCGCAGCACCCGGATCGCGTCCAACATATGCTGCTCCTGCTGGCCGTCGCTCCACGAGAGCTGTACGTTCCAACCTAGCTGTTGCACCACGTCTTCCATAAAACTTTGTATGCGGCCGGCCGCCGAGCGCGATTCGACTCGCAGCAAGTCGGTGAGATGAGCTCGCTGGTCGCGGTAGGAAAACCAGGAATCGCTGAGCGCACCGAGCAAGAGAGGCATCACCACTGCCACGAACAAGGTGATGAAGTATTTTTTGAACAACGAGTGGCGGATTCTACCTGGGCTCGTCCATGCCGGAAGTTTCATCGCACTATTCAATGACAACGTCGGCTTGCACCAGCACTGCCTGTGGAATAGCGATATTTAGTGCCTTGGCAGCACGTAAATTTACGATCAAGTCGAACCTCGTTGGCTGTTCGACCGGCAAATCAGCTATTTTCGCGCCGTTGAGAATGCGGTCGACGTACGAAGCCAGCCGGCGATAGGATTCCGTTAGGCGCGGGCCATAGGTGCATAGTGCGCCGCTTTCGGCAAAGGCCTGCCAACCTGAGATAACGGGAATACCCAAAGCCGTCGCAAAATCTATGATGACCTTGCGATTCTGCACTGCGAAGCCATCGGCCAATAGAGAAATCGCTTCAGGCGTCGTCTTGGCAATGGTGGCAAGGGCGGCGGTCAGCTCGGCCTCGTTGTTCGTTGGAAAATAGTCGATGCTTATGCCCAGCTGCTTGGCGGTGATTTCGGAATAGCCCTTTTCGATATGCGCCCCCGGATGTCCGGGGTTGGCGATGATGGCGACACGCTGCAGCTTCGGCATCATTTGACGCAGCAGCTCGAGGCGCTTGCCGTTGAGTTCCGGCGCTTGCAGGGTAAGTCCAGTCATATTGGCGTGCGGCTTGGCCAGACTGTCGGCAAAACCCGCCGTAACCGGATCGCCGCTGAATATGTAGACAACCGGCCGCGAGAATTTCATCGTGTTGACGACTTGGACTGCGGCGCCCTGCACTATCAGCACGTCGATGTTCAGCCGCTCGAGGTCTTTCGCCATATCCACTACGCGGGCTATTTTTTCGTCGCCATAGCGAGACTCGATGGACAGATTGCGGCCTTCGACGTAACCAAGATCTGCAAAGCCGGCGCGCAGCGCCGGCAGAAATGGCAGCAGACTCGCTTCCCGCTGCGCGGTTAGCCAGCCGATGCTCGCTACCTTGTTGGGTGGCGGCGCCGACAGCGCCGTCCTATGAAGGCCGAGCGCGAACAGCGCAGCGGTCGACAGAACGAAGTTGCGTCGTTGCACGAGGCCCCCTGAATTCGCTCGCGGTGCGGCTTTGGATCCCAGGCCAACACGCCAAGCTTGCCAAGTCAGCGCGAAAACCTTAGCCGCGAGTATGGATTTTGTATAGATGGGCAGGGCGCGATTGGTGCTGGGGCATAGCACGCCATGCGCGATGGTTGTACAAAAAGCATATGAAGATTTTCATTAGCTTGTTGCTCGCCATCGCCCTATCGGCCTGCACATCGACGCAATCCATATTGCCGCCACGTCGTGCGCTGCCGCCCGAGCAGGTGAAAGCCGAGCTGCTGCGACTGGCTAATCAGGAATGGCTTGTATTCGGTGGCCGGCGGGGCGGGCAAGTGGTGATCTATCGCGCCGACCAGACCGTCGCGGTCGATCCGGTCGGGCAGTCGACCGAGGACGACCGCCGGGTCTATGAGCGGCTGACCTTGTACTGGGCGTCGACCAGGGAAGGCGGCTTCTCCTCCTATG
>CAYLYK010000031.1:0-3809 GCA_964388115.1 uncultured Hyphomicrobiales bacterium | reverse complement strand
ACCCGCATCGGCAGCACAGGCCGGACGGGCGAACGGGCGGGTTTTAGCGGAAATGTCCTTGCCGGGCTAGGCCCCGGCTTAGACGGCAAATCGGCACCAATTCGCGGGTTACCGTCAAACTTCGTTGACATGGTCGTTCGGCGGGCTGGGCGGCGTCGCCACCGCGTCAGCGGAGTGTCAGCCGTCACGGTCTATCAATCTGATGCCCACGCCTCTTCTAACGCGCGAAAGTTCGCGGAGGCGGCTTCGCGGATGTCGAGCGTCGATGTCGGGCTTGGCAAAAGAATTGTGACATTTCATGCCCGAGCAAATCCGGCACGCAAACGCACCACGTCTTCTCAAACCGTGGCCGGTGGTCGCCGCGGCGGGCGCTTATGGTGTTCTGTCGCTGGTGCTGCAATGGCGCATCGGCGCATCGTTCTGGCCCAGATCCTCGCCCATCGAAGTTCTGACGGATCTTCTGGCGATCTGCGCAACGGTCTTCGCCTTGACGCAGGTCTGGCGACACTGGCCGCAGCGTACCCTGCGTTCGGGATGGATTCATGGCGCAATCGGTATGGCAATCCTCGTCATCGGCGAGACCAGCGACTGGTTCCATGACGACATAGAAGATTGGTACGACCCCCTGCCATACGAAATCGGCCTGTGGCTGCTGGCCGCCTTCATGATCTGGCGTTGTACAAGAAACTACGCAGCGCAGAAGCATGTCCGCTATTGGTTGTTGGCGGGCTTTGTCGTGCAACTGCTGTCCAATCTGCTGGCCGTCGCCGAAGACGGTGCGATGGCGATTGAATTGGGGCGTCTTGGCAGCATTCACCTGACGATCGAATACACGGAGCTGCTCAGCCTGCTCTGCTATTCCTCGGCGCTGGTGTTCACCCAGGTCGGGCCGCAGCTGGCAACGGCTGTTGCGAAATACCTGCTAAGTCCGACGGAAACGAAATTGGCCATCGTCGCTTCGGCCCGGCCGATCGCCACCTCGGTGAAGATAGGGGCGCAGGCGCGGCAAGCGTTCTATCATTTCCATTTGTTCAGCAAGTCGCGCTATCCGACGAGCACGGCGTTTTTGCATCGACGCGGCCTGCGCGAAGCGGTTTGGTTCGGCATGATCGCGCTGTTCGCCGGCGCGACGGTCCGGCGCGCGCAAGCATTTGGCGGCGCATCGCCGCTTGGGCAGTTACGGGACCTGTGGCGTTTGAGCTTCCGCAGCCGGGTCGATGCCTTCACCTACTATCTGCTGGAACTCTATCGTCCGGAGCGGCGTGTCGAGGCGGATTACTGTCTGACGCGCTACGAGACCAAGAACGGGTTGTTTTCACGGCTCAATTCAATGCGCGGCCCCGATGCGGGCACGCCACGAAGCATGACGGACAAGCTGGCGTTTGCCGAAAGCTGCGTCTGCCTGCAAGTGGCGACCCCGCCGATTCTGGTCTCGGCAGAAGCGGGCGCGCTCGATATTCGCCAGCCCAAGGATCTCGACGGCGATCTGTTCGTCAAGCTGCGTCATGGCAGGGGCACGAAGCTCACGCAACGATTCCATCGCGTCGCGCCCTACCGCTATGTCGATCGCACCGGAACCAAGTTCGATCTCGACGGCGTGCTGGAGTGGCTGCGTCGGCGGTCCTCGCACGGCGCGCGCGCCAAGCACTCGGCCTTGATTGTTCAACCCCATTTGCGCAACCATGCCAGCCTTGCCGACCTGGCGGATCAATCTCTGCTGGCGATCCGCGTGGTCACCTGTCTTGACGAATGCGGCATGCCGGAAGTCACCCACGGCATGCTGCGGGTGCTGGCGAAGATCGAGCCAGGCTGGAACGCGACTCCGGACACCGAGTATGGCGCGGCGATCGACGTGTCGAGCGGCGTGCTCGGCCCTATGACCGGCGACTGGCCCACGACCTGCACGAACTGGTATGCGCGCCACCCCATCACCGGGGCGCCGGTCATGGGCCGCCGCTTCGAGCAGTGGCAATCGCTGTGTGATTTGGCGTTGCGCGCCCATCGTGGCTTCGCCAGCCATGTCGTCATCGGCTGGGATATCGCCCTGACCGATTGCGGACCGGTGATCCTGGAGGGCAATTCGAACATGGATGTGTCGTTCATCCAGCGTGGCTATCGCCAGGCGATCGGCCGCAGTAGGCTTGGCGAATTGCTGGCGTATCATCTCAAGACGCTTCTCGGCGGATTGTCGCTCAATGGCGGCGACGCCATCAGAGCAAAGCGACTGTCCTAAACCATCTCCGGATCATCAACGTCGTGCAGCACGACGTTAGCCGGCGCCGGGCCGATGGTGCGGAAGCGATGCACGCCGTCGCTGCCGACAATCCGCTTGGCCTGGCCGCGGCCTTCCAGGCAATGCAGATGGGCTAGCGTCTCGCCCAGGGCGAAGACGAATTGATGCTCGTCCAGCACCTTGCCGGGAAACAGCACCGGCGTCAGCTCGACGCCGTGCTTGCCGTCTGGTGTGGCGCAGGCGGCGCGTAGCACGTCGAGCCGCTCGTCGTGATGCGCCACCAGCTGGTCCAGCCGGCGATGCAGGCCGCGGAAGGGCAGGCCGTGCGAGGGCAGCACCAACGTGTCCTGCGGCAGGGCGCGGAACTTCTCGATCGTGTCGAGGAACCATTGCAGCGAATTGGCCATCGGCTCGATCGGCCAGACGCTGACATTGGTAGTGATCTTGGGCAGGACCTGATCGCCCGCGATCAGCACGCCAAGCTCGGCGCAATAGAGCGAGGCGTGTTCGGGCGAATGGCCGAAGCCCGCGATGATTTCCCAGCGCTTGCCGTCGATGAACAGCGGCTTGCCTTCGAGCAGGCGCACGTAGTCGGGCGGCAATTCGCTGACCACCTGCTTGAAGCCGCCGCGATGGCGGGCAAAGGTGTCGAGGCCGGATTCGGGAATGCCGTTGGCGAGATAGAAGCGCCGGCGCGAGACGTCTTCGTTATCGCCGAAGCCGCGCATGGTGCTCTGCGTCGAATGGTATTCGCCCAAGGTCATGTGCAGTGGGGCGCCGGAGCGTTCGTTCAGCCAGCCCGCCAGCCCGACATGGTCGGGGTGCATGTGGGTGACGACGATCTTGCTCAAGCGCCTCCCGGCGAAATCACCGGCGAACAGCTGCTCCCACAGCTTCTTGGTCTTCGACATGGCGATGCCGGTGTCAATGGCGGCCAGATGCTCGCCATCCTTCGCCAGCCACAGATTGATGTGGTCGAGCCGAAACGGCAGCGGCATGCGCAGCCACCAGATGCCCGGGGCAACGGAGAACATCGTGCCGCTCTCGGGCGGTACGGCGTGCGGGAAGTCGAGCGTGTGATCAGCCAGCGTGTCCATGTCCGGCATGGTACCGACTTGCCGGCAGTGAACAAGCGTTTATGACGTCGATTTGGGCAGGGCGCGCCAGGCGATATCGCTGCGGCAGAAGCCTTCCGGCCAGTCGATGCGGGCGACGGCGTCGTAAGCCCGCTTGCGCGCCTGCACCACGTCCTTGCCCAGCGCGCAGATATTCAGCACGCGCCCGCCATTGGCGAGGATCTTGCCGTCCTTCGCTTTGGTGCCGGCATGAAAGATGGTGACGCCTTGGACCTTTGCCGCCGCGTCGAGACCTCTGATCTCGGTGTTCTTCAAATACTCCCCGGGATAGCCCTGCGCCGCCATGACGACGGTGATCGCAGTCTCGTCGCGCCAGCGCAGATCGAAATGCTTCAGGGCGCCATCGGCCGCGGCGATCAGCGCTGCCAGCAGATCCGATTTCAGGCGCAGCATCAGCACCTGGCATTCGGGATCGCCGAAGCGGGTGTTGAACTCGATCA
>CAYLYK010000030.1:0-4164 GCA_964388115.1 uncultured Hyphomicrobiales bacterium | reverse complement strand
CTATCTCTCCCGCACGAAGACGTTGGTGCTGACGGTTTTCTTGCCCGGGTAGAGGCTGCCCTGCTGCACGCCGGACTTGATGGTGAGGTTGTCGCCGTCGACCTTGTAGTAGCGGGTCTGCTTCTCGCCGATGTACGAACCCGTGGCGGTGACGTCCGGCGTGGTGACGAATTTCTCTTCGTCGAGCTCGAAGCGGCCGGAGTAGCCGATCAGGCTGCGCAACAGCGCGGCGGCTTCGGCGTCGTTGGTGGCGGGCTTGCGCGGATCGCCGCTGGTGACCAGCGCGATGATGCGGTGGTTTTCGGTGATGACGACGAAGCCTTGCGGATTTCTGCCCACCGGATAGCGCGGCTCGCTCTCGCCCTCGACCTGGGCCGAGCAGCTCACCATCTTCCACGCGCCCACGAGATCGGCGCCGAGTTGTTTGGTCATTGTCGTTTCCTTGTTGGTTGGTCTTGCCTGGCGCCACGGTAGCAATTTTTTGCCGGACGCGCGGGAACCATTGGCGCCTTGCAGCGTGGTTCCCGCGCGCCCCGGAATCGCCCCATTCCGGTAGGGGAACACCTTCGAAATTTCCTCGTTAACGGGCTGATGCGGCCGCCGGAGCGGGTGGCCTTGTCGGTTCACTACACGAGATCCGCTACAGATGACTTTGGAAGACTTATACAGGCTGCTGTGCAGCGGCCACGTGCAGACGCAGGGCATCGTCGATACGATCCAGACGCCGCTTCTGGTGCTCGACCGCGATTTCCGCATCGCCGGCGGCAACACCGCGTTCTTCGACACGTTCCGGCTCGACCGCGACGACGCCATGGGGCGCTCGCTGTTCGAGATCGGCAACGGCCAGTTCGACGTCGCCGAATTCCGCGTGCTGCTGGACGACATCATTCCCAAATCCGCCGCCATCGTCGGCTACGAGATTTCCACCGACGTGCCGGGCAAGGGCCCGCGCAATCTGCTGCTCAACGCGCGCCGGCTGGCGCACCCCAGCAACGACAGCCCCAACATGCTGCTGGAATTCGAGGACGTCACCGAGCGCCGCCGGCAGCTCGCCACCAAGGACATTCTCCTGGAGGAGACGCGGCACCGCATGCGCAACCTGCTGGCGGTGGTGCGCAGCCTCGCCAACCAGACGCGCGCGCAAGGCCGCAGCGGCGAAGAATATCGCACCGCGTTCCTGGGCCGGCTGGAGACGGTGCTGCACGCGCAGGAATTCGGCGGCCCGGGCGAATCGGCCGATCTGCAGACGCTGGTGCAGAAGGCGCTGGCGCAGGCCGGCCCAACGCGGCTGAAGCTGCAGCCGGGGCCCAAGGTCGGGCTGGCCGGGCCGCAGGTGCTGCCGATCAACCTGATCCTGCACGAGCTCGCCACCAACGCGCTGAAATACGGCGCGCTGTCGGTCGACCACGGCGTGGTGCATGTCGGCTGGACGGTGAGCGAACCGGGCAAGAGTAACGGCCATGCAAAAGGCAACGGACACGGCCATGCCGGCCGCACGTTGCATCTTGTCTGGCGCGAAGAGGGCGGTCCCACGGTTACCGCGCCGGCGCATCAGGGCTTCGGCACGCGGCTGATCGAGTTCAGCGCCAAAGGCGATCTGGGCGGCAGGGCGCAACTCGACTTCGACCCGCAAGGGTTGCGGGCGCAGATTTTGGCGACGCTGGCGTAAACGAAGTTAGGCGTCGTCATGAAAGGATACGTAATGGTCGAGGCGCGTCGGTCGACTGGTCTGCCTCACATTCTCATCGTCGAGGACGAATTTTTCGTCGCCATGGACCTGGCGGAAATTCTCGAAGCCGAAGGCTTCGCCGTGCTGGGGCCGGTGGCGTCGGTGGCGCAGGCTCTGGAATTGCTGCGGCATGAGAAGCCCGATGCGGCGATACTCGACGTGGTGCTGCGCGGCGGCGAGCGGGTGACGCCGGTGGCGCGCGTGCTGGCGGCGATGGACGTGCCGTTCGTGCTGGCCTCCGCCCAGGAGCGCGAGCATTTGGCGCAGGAGGAAGTGCTGACCGGCGCGGTCAATCTCGGCAAGCCGATCACGCCCGAGGTGCTGACGCGCGGCGTGCGGCGGCTGCTGGCCTGAGGTTTCCGTCTCGCTTTTCTCTTCTGTCTTTGCCCCTCCGCCGGATCAAGTCCCGACGGCGCTTCGCTCTTTCATTTCCTCTCCCCGCGTGCGGGGAGAGGGCAGGGTGAGGGGCAGCTACTCGTGAGGGAGCGCTGGCGCTCAGGTCGAGACGCCGCTGCCCAGATCGTTGCTGTCGCGGCTGGCGTTGCTGTCGTCGCGCTGCTTGCGGGCGCGCGGCGAGGAAGGCATTTCGAGCCTGCCCCCGGGCTGCTCGGAGCGGGTGAGGTCGGTGGCGTCGGGCACAGTGACCGGCGTCAGCTTGTCGTCGTCGGTGGTCGGGGGTTTCGGCGGCATGAGAATCTCCTTCGGCGGTTGGATCAGAAATAGCCGGGCGCGGCGATGCCGGCCCAGATCGTGGCGGCGGTGACGCAGAGCGACGCCAGCGCGAAGACCATCGCCAGCAGCAGCACCAGCCCGTCCTTCTCCAAGAGCGCGAAGGCGATCAGCATGATGGCGAGGTTGGGCAGGATGGCGGCGAAGGGGATGGGCGACAGCGCGCTCAAGGCCAGCAGCATCACCATCAGCCCGACGCTGCGCGTGCCGCCATGGAAGCGGGTCTGCCAGCGCGGATAGGAGAAACGCTCCAGCCAGGCCAAGGTCGGCGTCAGCTTGCGCAGCAGCCAGTCGATCTTGCCCACCGGCACGGTGCGGGCGCCGACGAAATCAGGCAGGTCGGGCGCGGGGCGCGAGAGGATCATCTGCATGGCCGGCAGCAGCAGCAGCAGGCCCGACAGGATCGACACGCCCGGCACCAGCCCGATCAGGCCCAGCAGCAGCAGCACGATGCCGTAGGAGCGCTCGCCCAGATTGGCGAGCAGCCAGTCGAGCGTCACGCGCTCGGCCGGCGCATCGCGCAGCAGCCCGCCCATCAGCGCGGACGTGGGCACGTAATCGGCGGTTGGGCTGGCGGTGGTCATCTGGGATCAAACGCCTGAGCGGGCGGCGCATTCCGTCTGCGATGCCTGCGGGAACGCGCAAGGCTCGCGGCCGGTTGTTGCGGCAGGAACAAGGGAGCGCAACGCCATGGACAAGCCAGGACTGAACGAGATCGCCGACAGCCACAACCCGCGGGTGATGCAGCGCGCGCGCAAGCTGTGGCACGACGACGGCGAGCCGGCGGGCGGGCCGGATTCCTATCTCGACCGCGCCCGCGAATTGATCGCCATCGAGGTCAACGGCCATGAAGCGACCATTCCGCTCGACAAGGCCATGGGCAAGCTCGGCCCCTACGGCGAGCCGATCGAGGAAGCGGAAATCGCCATCCGCAACCAGGGCGAATTTCCCACGCTGACCGACCAGGGCGAGGAGCCGATGTTTCCGCAGGCCGAGGGGGATGAAGACGACGAGGAGAAGAATTAGGGGGCGGCGTTCGTCTTCTCCCGCCGCCTACGCCTAACCCTCTCCACCGCCACCACAGGCTCACTGGAGAAAGATCCCCGCTTTCGCGGGGATGACGATTTTGGGGAAACGGGGAGAGGAAACGGGACGGGGCTTTCGCGCTTTCTTTGCCGAGCGGAACTCATCCGCCGAACCGGGCGTTGGCTGACGACACCACATCATTCTTGGAGAGACACGATGGCTGCCAAACGCAAGACCACGAAGAGCCGCCCGCCGGCGGCGCCCAACGCGCTGACCCTGCTGCGCACCGATCATTCCGAGGTATCGGAGATGTTCGAGAAGTTCGAGAAGCGCAAGGACAAGATGACCGCCGCCCAGAAGGACGATCTGGTGAGCGAGATCTGCACGGCGCTGACCGTGCATGCGCAGATCGAGGAAGAGATCTTCTATCCGGCGGTGCGGCCGGAGATCGGCGACGACGACCTGATGGACGAGGCCGAGGTCGAGCACGGCTCGCTCAAGGAGCTGATCGCCAAGATCGAGGCCGAAGGCCCGGACGGCGATCTCTACGACGCCCATGTCATCGTGCTGGGCGAGTACGTCAAGCATCACGTCAAGGAAGAGCAGGGCGAGATGTTCAAGAAGGTGCGCGAGACCGACATCGACCTCAAGGAGCTCGGCGCCCAGATGCAGGCGCGCAA
>CAYLYK010000029.1:0-4590 GCA_964388115.1 uncultured Hyphomicrobiales bacterium | reverse complement strand
GCGATGCGCGTAGGCGGGCGGGGCGAATTGCTTTAGGGTCCGGCTCTCACAGGCGAAGGGAACGCGATCTTGCGCACGCTGGCGATATTGCTGCTGCTGGGGCTGGCGGGCGGCCTGGGCGTGCTGGGTCTGACGGGCGCGCCGTGGCTGCTGCTGCCGCCGGGCCTGGCGGCCGGCGCGCTGCTGCACTGGATGATCTGGCGCGACGACATCGCCCAGGACTGGCGCAAGGGCCGGCGGCGGCCGGTGCTGATGCTGTGGGCGCGCGATCTGGTCGGGCTGACGGCGGCGTTCGCGGTCGGCCGGCTGCTGGCGGCGCTGGCGGCGGGATAGGCGGCGCAACCGCGTTGTCGGCGCCGATCGACGACGGCGCGCGGGAACCGGCACGGCGGCAGGGCGTTGGCGGTATCGAACAACCGGGGGAACATCATCATGGCGACGAGCGGGCGCAAGAGCGCGACGACCGGGAAGAAGGCGGCGGCGAAGAAGAAGCCGGCGGCGAAGAAGGCGAGCGCGCTCAAGCGGCGCACCTCGGTCAAGCGCAACAGCAAGGCGCGGCAGCGGGCGCTGGATACGGCGGTGGCGACGGCGGCCTCCAAGCCTGCGGTGTCTGCCGGCTCGACCATCCGCCTGCCCGCGAGCAAGCCCGTGCCTGCCAAGAAGAACGCGGAGAAGAAATCGCTGGGGCAGCGCATCCGGGGGTTCGTGGAGAAGCGGCTGGGGTAGGGCGCGGGCGGCCGGGCGGAAATCTCAGCGCGCCAGCGGTATCGTCTTCACATGCGCCTCGATGGCGGCGATCGATTTCTTCGACAGCAACAGGTTCTTCTTCTCCCTGGCCCAATGCTGATGGAACAGCGCCACCGTCTCGCGCGCGACGTCGAGCACCTGTTTGCGCGGCAGCAGCGCCCTGGCGGCGAGGTGGGCGAGTTCGGCCTCGTCGAATTCGTCGAAGCGCCTGGTGCGGCTGAAGTTCAGCGCGGCTTCCTGTGAAGCCATGTAGGGAACCGTCGACACGAAATCATAGGCCGGCGCCAGTCGCGCGTGACGGCGGTCGGGGTACATGAGCGACCAGTTCTTCATGTGCATGTCGTTGTTGCCGATCAGCGCGTTGAACACCAGGCGGCGGATGAATTCGGGGATGTCGGCGGGGGCTTCGGCGGCGATCACCCTGGCGATGGAGCGATAGTTGGTGCTGTCGTATTTGCCGTCGGGATAGACGTCGAGAACCTGGGTGAAATCTTCCATGTGCACGGCGCCGCCCTCTTGCAGCCGGTCGAAGCGCTCGATGACGAAGGCTTTGCCGTCGATCTTGCCGATGCCGTCGGGCAAGTTCTCGATCTCGCGTGGATCGACGAGCTCGATGCGCGGCACGTCCATGCCAACTTTGGCAGCGAGCGTCATGATAGAGAATTCGTTCTCGGGCAGCATGGCGTAGCTCGACGACGGCAGCTTCACGATCCAGGCCCCGCCGACGCCTTTGGCAGGAATGGTCAGGCCGCGTTTGGCGTCCTTAATGGCGGAGAATTTGAGTTGCACGCCAGCCAGCGAGAAGCGCAGCGCATTGTTGCGTCGCCTCGCCGCTGCTTCGGACTCTTCCAGAGTATCGTGGGCGTTGTCTGGCCAGACTTGCCCTTCGGCCGGCAATGCAGTCACTGCGCCTGGCAGATCCTGCCCGAGTATCCACAGCAGGAAGAATTCGCGCATCTCCTTTACGCCGGCGCGGCGGGCGAGATAGGTGCGCAACGCGCCTTCGGGCAGCAGGTTGGAGAAGAAGGGCTCGATCTGCGTCTGGCGCGGCGTGAGATCGGTAACCAGTTCACCAAACTCGTCCTTGAAGGACAGGCTGAGCGTGGACCGTTGCGGATCGGCGATGTAGGTCTCGCTGAAGGCGAACAGCGTGCGATCGCCGGCGGTGCGCGTCAGCGTGCCGATCCTCTCGCCATGCAGCAGAATGTCGAGAACGGAGACGTCAGACATCGCCGTCTTCGTTGAGGGTGTAAGCGCGACGGGGTCTTGGAACTGTGTTGTAGCGATCGACATCGGCAGGCGAGGCGACGCTGCGCACGATCGACTGCACCGCCGGCACAGCAGCGCGCGGCACCAGCTCGAGCTCAAGGCCCAGCGCGCGGGAGAGTTCGATCAGGCTGGAGAGGCGCAGATCGACGGCGCCGGATTCGATTTTGGAGATATGGCTCTGCGGCACGCCGGCGAGATCGGCGAGCGCGCGCTGGCTCATTCCCTTGCGCTTGCGGGCCTCGAGCAGGGCTTTGGCGATGTGTTCGGTCGCGTTTGTCATCTGCTTTTCTATATCAAATTTCTCGTTTGATATAGGAGAATATATAGACAGAAAGCCGTATTCAAGAAATAGATGCGCTATAATAGATCAAATAATATAAATTATATATTAAAATAGATCGAAAACGGCAAGGTTTACCCGGCGACCGCCAGCGGGTCATGCGTGGCGGCGAGGCCGAGGGCGGCGATGGTGGCGGGGTCGGCGACGCCGCTGACGGGCAGGCCCATCCGATGCTGGAACTCCCGCAAGGCGGCGCGCGTGTTGGGGCCGGTGACGCCGTCCTCGTCGATATGGGCGCCGTTGCGGTTGAGCGCGCGCTGGATGTCGAGCGTCGAGGGCGCCACGATCCCTTGCGCGTATTTGGCGTAGGCGGCGGCCATCTTCGTGTCGTAGGCGTTCTGCGCGTAGCCCGGACCGTTATAGACCTTGGCGAAATCGGCCCAGCGGCGGTCGCGCAACTCGTCCGCCAGGCTTTGCGTCAGAACGAATTCGACGAAAGCATCGAGATGAGGACCTTCGCCTTCCAGCATGGCGGCGACGAATGCTTCAACGTCCGTGAAGCCCACCACCTGATGGTTGACGCCGAGAATCTGGAACATGCCCCAGCTGGCCGATTTCAGCGCTGCCGTGCGATCGAGCGCGATGGCTTTGGCCAGACGGTCGTACTCGCCCTTGCCGCCCTTGTAGTTCTTGACCCAGGTCGGGGTCGAGATGTCGGGATGGGCCGCGTCGTGGATGCCGCCGGTGAGCTTGTGGAACCAGCGCGACTCGAACAGGATCAGCGGCCGCTTGTCGGGCAGGAAGCCCGATTTGCCGCCCGATTCGACTTCGGCCACGGCGCGGATCGCGGCCTCCTCGCAGTTCAGCCGCAAGGCGGCGCGCTGGAAATCCTTGTCGCCCAGCTTGCTCGCCTTGCCGACGAAATCGTTCGCCATGTCGCTCTTCCCCCGCTCGTTGCCGCCGCCACTATGGCCGCCCGCCCGCCGCGCCAGACCTGTCACTTATGACAGGTGTGGTTGTATCGGCGCTGCCGCATCGTCTCGCATAGGTTGAGGGCCGCGGGGGCGGTCCGCTCGTGCGGGGGGACGGGGAAATGGGCGACATAAGCAGGGAGGCGAACGCGCTGTTCGTCGGGCGGGTGGCCGATGCGCGCTATCTGCTGGATGCGCTGGCCAACAACGACACCGGCAAGGTGGCGGCGCCGGCGATCGAGGCGGCCGATCTGGCGGCGCTGCACGAGGCGGCGGAGAAAGACAAGCCCGAGGACATTGCGGCCGCCGATCGCGCCAAGTTCGACGCCGCCCTGCAGCGCGCCACCAAGGCGATCGCGCCGCTCACCGTGCAGTCGCTGAAGGACAGCGACGGGCGCATCACGGAGAAAGTGTGGTGGTGGCGCTCCGAGCTCTATCGCGCCAAGCGCATCACCATCCCGCTGATCGGCTTCGCGCTGCTGTTCGTGTTCGTCGCCATCGTCGGCGAGGTCTGGGGCAAGCAGTTCGCCCGGCCCGACGCCGGCACCAGCAACTGCATGCGGCTGGTGTGGAACGTGATCGAAAGCCTGACGCCGTTCACCTATGGCGCCATGGGCGCCTCGGTTTACCTGCTGCGCTCGCTGCACATCCACATCTATGAGCGCACCTTCGACCGCCGGCGGGGACCGGAATACGTCAATCGGGTCATCCTGGGCAGCATAGCCGGCGGCGCCATCGTGATGTTCGTCGATCAGATCGTGGGTGAGCAGGGCAAGGTCGTGGCGCTGAGCGCGGCGGCTTTGGGCTTCCTCGCCGGCTACAACACCGACCTGCTGTTCACGACGCTGGAGCGCATCACCGCCGCCATCCTGCCCAAGGTCGGCCTCGACAGCGTGCGCCGGCGCACCGACGCCGATGCCGCCGCCGAAGCGGCGCTGCTGAAACAGCTCACCGACCAGCTCGCCAAGGCGCCAACGGCGCAGGAGAAGGCCGACATCATGAAGCTGATCGAGAAGATCGTGCCGAGGAAGTAGGAGAACGAGTCATGAAGGAGCTGCGCATCGGCGTGGTGCTGTATGGCGGCGTGTCGCTGGCCATCTACATGAACGGCATCACCACCGAGTTGTGGCATGCCATCCGCGCGTCGCGGTTGCCGCTGGACGAGCTGACGGGCACGGAGAAGCTCTATCGCGCGCTGCTCGACGAGGTCGCCAAAGAGAGCGGCACGCAGATCGCGGTCGTGGTCGACACCATCGCCGGCACCTCGGCCGGCGGCGTCAATGGCGCGGTGCTGGGCCATGCCATCGCCAACGGCTCGGATGC
>CAYLYK010000028.1:0-5374 GCA_964388115.1 uncultured Hyphomicrobiales bacterium | reverse complement strand
ACGGTGTCGATATCGACCGAGCTCATGCGCTCGCGCACCGCGCGCTCCATGCGCAGCAGGCCAATGCGATACTGGTTCTCCATCAATTCGCCCACCGAGCGGACGCGGCGATTGCCGAGATGGTCGATGTCGTCGATTTCGCCACGGCCGTCCTTGAGCTCGTGCAGCACCTTGACCACGGCCAGGATGTCGTCGCGGCGCAGAGTGCGGATATTGTCCGGCACGCCCTGGAAGTTCAGGCGCATGTTCATCTTCACTCGGCCGACCGGGGACAGGTCGTAGCGTTCGCTGTCGAAGAACAGGCCGTTGAACAGGGTCTCGGCCGTCTCGAGAGTCGGCGGCTCGCCCGGACGCATGACGCGATAGATCTCGAGCAGCGCTTCCTCGCGGTTCGAGTTCTTGTCGGCCATCAGCGTGTTGCGCATGTAGGGGCCGATATTGATGCCGTCGATGTCGAGCACGGCGATCTGCGTCACGCCGGCTTCCTCGAGCACCTTCAGCACCGGCTCGGTGATTTCCTGGCCGGCCTCAATGTAGATCTCGCCCGTCTTCTCGTTGATGATGTCGCGGGCGGCGAACTTGCCGAGCATTTCCTCGGCTTCGATGCGGATTTCCTTCAGCCCGGCCTCTTCCAGGCGACGCGCCACGCGCTGCGTCAGTTTGCTGCCAGCCTCGGCCACGACCTTGCCAGTCTTGGCATTGATAAGGTCATGCGTCAGCTTCACGCCTCGCGCGCGATCGACCGAGAACGCCGTCTTCCAGCCCTTCTTATCGGCCGAATAGATCACCTGGTTGTAGAAATGGCCGAGGATGTCTTCCGGCGACAGGCCGATGGCCTCGCCCGTGTCGAGCGTCTGCGCCTTGGCGGCGCGCTGGGCGCGCAGCTTCAAGGTGGCGTCGTTATCGAGCGCCAGCAGCAAAGTCGAGACCGGCAGCTTGCGGCGGCGATCGATGCGGACATGGATCATGTCCTTGGCGTCGAACTCGAAGTCCAGCCACGAGCCGCGATAGGGAATGATGCGGGCGGCGAACAGATACTTGCCCGAAGAATGGGTCTTGCCCTTGTCGTGATCGAAGAACACGCCGGGCGAGCGGTGCATCTGCGAAACGATAACGCGCTCGGTGCCGTTGACGATGAACGTGCCGTTCTTCGTCATCAGCGGCATGTCGCCCATATAGACGTCCTGCTCCTTGATGTCGCGGATGGAGCGGGCGCCGGTTTCTTCGTCGATGTCCCACACCACGAGTTGGAGCGTGAGCTTGAGCGGAGCGGCATAGGTCATGCCGCGCTGCTGGCATTCCTCGACGTCGTATTTCGGCGCTTCGAACTCGAACTTGACGAACTCAAGCGAGGAGCGCTCAGCAAAATCCTTGATCGGGAACACGCCGCGGAACACTTCCTGCAGCCCGGCATTGGCGCGCTTCTCCGGCGGAACGTCCATCTGCAGGAACGCGTCGTAGGAGTTCTTCTGCACTTCGATCAGATTCGGCATCGGCACCGTGGTTTCGATGCGACCGAACTGACGACGAACGCGCTTACGATTGGTATATGCCGTGGCCATCGCTGCCCCTTACCTCTGGTAACTGGCGGTAAAAATCCGACTGCTTTCTCGGAACCAAGCGCCCGCAAAACGCTTCGTCCCATCCGTCGCAGACGGCCACTTTTCCAAAACGGCCCCAAGGCCGGCTTGAAGAAGCGGCCACGCCCCGTCGCAATTGCAACGGGGCGGGCCAGATCGATTTACTTGAGGTCGACGGTGGCGCCGGTGGCCTCGAGCTTCTTCTTGAGCTCCTCGGCCTCGGCCTTATTGACGCCTTCCTTGACCGGCTTCGGCGCGCCTTCAACGAGATCCTTCGCCTCCTTGAGGCCCAGGCCGGTGATGGCGCGGACTTCCTTGATGACGTTGATCTTGTTCGGCCCGACGTCCTTGAGGACGACGGTGAACTCGTCTTTCACTTCCGCCGGAGCGGCGGCGGCGGCGCCCGGCGCGGCAGCGACGGCAGCCGGAGCGGCGGCGGAAACGCCCCACTTCTCTTCCAGCATCTTGCTGAGCTGAGCGGCTTCGAGGACCGTCAGGGCGCTGAGATCGTTAACGATCTGTTCCAGATTGGCCATTTGTCAGTATCTCCTGGTCTTAAGACTTCGATGGTTTGAGCTATGGGTTGGCTTTACGCGGCTTGCTCTTCGCCACCCTTGGATCCATATGCGCCGAACACGCGCGCCAGCTGACTGACCGGCGCCTGCACCACGCCAGCGATACGCGTCGCCGGGGTGTTGATCATCCCCAGGAGTTGCGCACGCAGCTGGTCCAGGGACGGCAGGGAGGCAAGCGCCTTGACGCCCGCCACGTCGAGCTGCTGGTTGCCCAGCGAGCCGCCGACGATCTGCAGCTTTTCGTTGTTCTTGGCATAGTCGACCGCAGCCTTGGCGGCAGCGACCGGATCCTTCGAGTAGGCAAGCGCCGTCGGGCCGATCAGCATCGGTCCCAATTGCGCGAAGGACGTTCCTTCGAGAGCGAGACGTGCGAGCCGGTTCTTCGCGACTTTGTAACCCGCTCCCGCAGCCCGCATCTGATTCCGCAGCGCCGTCACTTCCGACACCGTCAGCCCGCTTTGGCGGGTGACGACGACGAGAGCAGCGTCGTTGAGAGTCTTGTTCAGCGAAGCGACGAGATCGGCTTTCTCGGTACGATTCACGCGACGTCTCCGTACATGACCTGCCAGCGCGAACGCGGACCGGTCGGTTGCAAGTGGACCTCGTCGACTGTTCGCCGCGAACGGCGGCAGCCGAAAGATCCGACGAGCCTGTCCCAGAAGCTCAAGCCCCGATTGCAAATACGCGCAAGCGATGCCTGTTCTACTGTCTATGCGGGCGGTTTCCCTTTAAACCCGATCCGGAAGATCGGACACCTGCAGTCTCGGACAGGTGGCAGCCAAAGAAATCCTCGGCTGCCGACACCGCCGCCGCGCCTTTGGGGCGCGACAGCGAATTCCCTACTCTTCGCCTAGGTCAGCGAAGAAATTTCCAGCTTCAAGCCCGGCCCCATGGTCGAGCTGATCGACACTTTCTTAAGGAAGGTGCCCTTGGCGCCGGCCGGTTTGGCGCGGCTGATGGCGCCGACGAAAGCCTTCACGTTCTGGGCGATGGCTTCCTCGCTGAAGCTCGCCTTGCCGATGCCGGCATGGATGAGACCGGCCTTCTCGGCGCGGAACTCGACCTGGCCGGCCTTGGCCGCCTTCACCGCCGCCGCGACATCGGCCGTGACCGTGCCCAGCTTCGGGTTCGGCATCATGCCGCGCGGACCCAGCACCTTACCGAGACGGCCAACGAGGCCCATCATGTCCGGCGTGGCGATGCAGCGATCGAAGTTGATCTCGCCTGCCTGCACCTTCTCGGCCAGGTCTTCGGCGCCAACCACGTCGGCGCCGGCGGCCTTGGCGGCTTCGGCCTTGTCGCCGCGGGCGAAAACGCCCACGCGCAGGCTCTTGCCAGTGCCGTTCGGCAGCTCGACCACGCCACGGACCTGCTGGTCGGCATGGCGCGGATCGATGCCCAGATTAAGGGCGATCTCGACGGTCTCGTCGAACTTGGCCTTGGCGCCCTGCTTCAACAGCTTGACGGCTTCAGCCAACGGATAGGCGGATTCCCGATTGATGGGCTTGGCCGCCGCTGTGTATCTCTTGCCGCGTTTTGCCATGGCTTAGTCCACCACCGTCAGGCCCATCGAGCGGGCGGAACCAGCCAGCATCTTCACTGCCGCCTCGACCGAGGCGCAGTTCAGATCCGGCATCTTGATCTTGGCGATCTCTTCGAGCTGCTTGCGATTGACCTGGCCCACAGTCTGCGTGCCGGTCGTCTTGGCGCCCGATTCGATCTTCGCCGCCTTCTTCAGGAAGTAGGAGGCCGGCGGCGTTTTGGTGACGAAAGTAAAGCTGCGGTCGACATAGACCGTGATCACCACCGGAATAGGCATGCCCGATTCAAGGCTCTGGGTCTGAGCGTTGAACTGCTTGCAGAATTCCATGATGTTGACGCCCTGCTGACCGAGCGCAGGCCCGATCGGCGGGGATGGATTGGCCTTGCCAGCTGGCACCTGCAGCTTGACATAGGCCTGGATCTTTTTGGCCATTCTGGTCCCTCTATAAAAAGTGGGCGCGCGGTGCGGCCATGGCTGGCCTCCCGCACTTTCCCTCATGAAACCGATCCAGTATCAATTTCAATGCCTTAGCGATCCGTCTAACGAGCAGAACGGCATCAGGCTTGAAGATCGAGGAAAACCGGCCCTAACGAAGGACCGCGCCGTTTATCATAGTTCGCACCAAACGCAAAGAAATCTTTACGTTCGGCATTCTACAGAGAAATATCGTCTATTCTCAGAGCTTCTCGACCTGCGAGAAGTCCAGCTCCACCGGCGTGGCGCGGCCAAAGATCGAAACCGAGACTTTGAGACGAGCCCGTTCTTCGTCGACCTCCTCGACCATGCCGTTGAACGTCGCGAAGGGGCCGTCGGCGACTTTGACCTGCTCGCCGACTTCGAACATGACCGACGGACGCGGCCGCTCGATGCCTTCCTGAACCTGGCGGCGGATGCGGTTGGCCTCCGCCTCGCTGATCGGACCGGGTTTGCCCTTGGCGCCAAGAAATCCGGTGACCTTCGGGGTTTCCTTGATCAAATGCCACGTGTCGTCGGTCAGCTCCATCTTCACCAGCACATAGCCGGGGAAGAATTTGCGCTCGGCGTTGATCTTCGAGCCGCGGCGCATTTCGACCACTTCCTCGGTCGGGACAAGCACTTCCTCGATCAGCGGATCCATGCCTTTTTTGGCCGCTTGCTCGCGGATCGACTGGGCCACTTTGTTCTCAAAGCCCGAATAGACGTGAATGACATACCAACGGTGAGCCATGGTCAGCCTGCCACTCCCAGCAACAGTTTGATGCCGTAGGAAACGATCTGATCCACCGCCAGGAAGAACACTGCGGCAATGGCCACGAAGGCGAACACCATCATGGTGGTGACGCCGGTCTCGCGCCGGCCAGGCCAGGTGACTTTCGCCACCTCCTGCCGCACTTCCCGTATGAATTCGACGGGATTTTTCGCCATTTCAAACCGTCCTTGTGCCGGCCCGCCGCGCGGGCCTGAATTTTCGCTTTAAAACCGGCAGCGGCGCGCCGGAATTCTCCGTCGGCCGCTGCTCTCAACTCACGTTATACGTCCTTGCGGTTGGCAGGAGTGGAGGGACTCGAACCCCCAGCCCCCGGTTTTGGAGACCGGTGCTCTACCAATTGAGCTACACTCCTATACCGCCCGTACCTTACCGTTACTTGATGATCTTGGCGACGACGCCGGCGCCGACGGTCTTGCCGCCCTCGCGG
>CAYLYK010000027.1:0-6556 GCA_964388115.1 uncultured Hyphomicrobiales bacterium | reverse complement strand
CGGGTTTGATTGCAACCTGCGGGCGTGGGTGCCGGCGGCCGGGGATGGAGGGGGAGTCTTGCGTCGATTTCCGCTGGCGATCGCAGCGACCGTGCTGCTGTCCCTCACCCTCTCCGCTGCCGCCACTGCCCAGGCCCCGGACGGGCGCAAGGCGTGGAAGCGCAGCGGCGCGTGGGAGGTCGCGTTCTATCCGTCGGTCGGCTGCACCATCGATAGTTTCGGTCTCGGCGCCCCCGCCACCACGATGGAATGGAAGGACGGCAAGGTCGTGCTGATGGCCCTGCACAGGGACTGGTTCAGGCTCGAGCTTGGCAGCGGCGGCTCGCACGAGATGGTATTCCGCTTCACGCCCGAGAGCGTGCATCGCACGCGCGCCATCTACCGGCGCTTCGAGGCCGAGCAGGCCGGCGTGCTGGCCTGGGGCGGGTTGGGCCAGGAATTCCTCGACGATTTCGCACGCAAGCAGCGGCTGCGCATCGAACTCGATGGCCGCGTGCTGGCCGACTACGATCTGCGCGGCGCGGGCGAAGCGCTGCTCGAGCGCGAGGCCTGCCAGAAGGCGGGCGGCCAGGCGGCGATCGTGTCGCCAGCGCCAGCGCCAGCGCCGGCGCCAGCGCCGGCTCCCGCAAAGCCACCGCCCGCCCGCACCGCGCCGATGCCCAGCGAAACCAACCCGCTGCGCTGAATAGGAAGACATCGATGCGCGTCATTTCCGCTTTCGCTCTTGCCGTGCTGGCCACCATGCTGCTGAGCATCGCCCCGGCATCGGCGCAGGCGCAGCCGCAACCGGCGCGGCGATCGGGCCAGTGGTTCATCTTCGACGCCACGCACGGGCCGGGCTGCACCATCTCGCCCACCGACCGGGCGCTGGCCGCCACCCGGCCGGAGACGGTGGTGGTGGTGCTGAGCTACGATCCGCCGACGCGGAAATTCCTCTTCTTGCTCAGCAGCGAGAGCTGGAATTTCAGGCCCGACGAAACCTACGACATCGGCTTGCGCTTCGAGGGCGGCGCCGCCTTGCGCCTGCGCCTGCCGGCCAGCCGGTCCAACGGGCGCATCGTGCTGTTCGATTTCGAGCGCGATCGCGGCCAGCTGCTCAACGAATTCGCCACGCGCGCCACGCTGGCGATCGACCATGGCGGCCGCAGCATCGGCGTCGTGGCGCTGGATGGCGGTGCGCCGGCTATCGCGGCCCTGCTCGACTGCCAGGCGCGGCACGAAGGCTTCGCCAGACCGCGGGCGGCGGCGCCGCAGCCCCCACCGCAATCTTCGCCACCTGCCGCCCCATCAGCGCCAGCACAGTCACCGTCCGGCGGGCGACGCGTGTGGAAAGCGCTCGACAACTGGACCGTGTCGATTTCCGGCGGCTACGACAGCTGCTCGCTCGACAATCTGGCGCGCGGCAGCGACACCGGGCTGGAACTCGACTGGCTGCAGGACAAGTTCCTGATGATCGCCCGCAACCCGGCCTGGAGCGATTTCGCCGCCCAGACGAGCCACGATATCACCTTGCGCTTTTACCCCGGCGGCACACACGAAACGCGCGGTCGCGCCGCCAGGCTGGGCAGCGTGCCGGTGTTTGGCTGGTCGGCTCTGGGTCAGGCATTCTTCGACGATTTCGCCCGCGCCTCGCGGCTGAGCATCGAACATCAGGGCAAGGTGATCGGCAGCGTCGATCTCGCCGGCTCGACCGCCGCCTTGCGCGAGAAGGAGGCGTGCGACCGCGCCTGGGCTCCGAAGAAGCCGCCGCCGCTGCTGCCGCCGCAAGCCGCACCGCCGGCGCAAGCCGCACCGCCGCCGGCGCCCTCGCTGCTGCCGCCCGCATCGGGCCCGGCGCGCGAAGCCGCGCCGCCCAGCGAAACCTCGCCCACGCGCTAAGGCAGGAAACGCCCATGCGCTCGCTTTCCGCTTTCGTTCTCGCCGCAGCGCTGTCGGCCGTCGCCGCAGCGCCGGCGCTGGCGCAGCAGAAGACGTGGAAGAACATCGGCGACTGGACGATTCTGGCCAGCGCCAGCGGCCAATGCGCCGCCGTCATCGACTGGCCTGACGAGCGTTATCTGGTGCTGAGCTGGGTCGAGCGGCTGGGCAAGACGGTGACGACGTTCGGCGCTCGCAGATGGCAGTCGATCGCCAACGACCGCGCCTACGACGTCGTGCTGCATCTGCCGCCGGCGCAACCTTTGACCATCACCGCTAAAGGCGTGCGCGAGGCGGCATCGGGCGATCGGCCGATGCTGCTGGCGGTGACCGAGGGCCGCGCGCTGCTCGACAATGCCGCGCGCGCCGAGGCACTGGAGGTCGAATACAAGAACGAGATCATCGCCCGCTTCGAGCTCACCGGCTCCTCGGCCGCCATCGCCGGCATGCTCGAGTGCCAGCGCCTGGGCGGACGCCCACCGCCTGCCGCGCCAACGCCGCCGCCGGCTGCCGCACCGCGCCCGCCGGCGCCCTCGCTGCTGCCGCCGCAATCCGGCCCGGCGCGCGAAGCCCGGCCGCCCAACGAAACCTCGCCGTTGCGTTAGAGGAAAACATCATGCGTTTGCTCTCGATCGCCATCGCCTTGCCGCTGCTGGCCGCCCTCCTGGTCGCTGCCGCAGTCTCCCCCGCCGCCGCGCAGTCCGGCGTCTGGCGCAAGATCGGCGCCTGGCAGATCCATGCCGTGCCCAACGGCGTCTGCCTGGCGCTCACCGCCTCGGCGCAAGGCTCGATACTGTCGATCCGCCTGCACAAGGACACCAACGTCGTGTCGCTGATGCTGGCCGACACGTCGTGGCGCTGGATCGAGCCCGGCGCGCGCTATCCGTTGACGCTGCAGGTTGCGCCGGCCAGCGCCGAGGTTTCAGGCATGGGCGCAACCGGCAATGACGGCAAGCTGCCGTCGCTGACCATCGCCAACCAGAGCCGCGCCTTGCTCGACCAGCTCGGCCGCGCGCCAAGCTTGCGGCTGGGCCATCGCGGCCAAAGCATCGCCACGATCGATCTGACCGATGCCGCTTCCGCCATCGCCGCCATGCTCGAGTGCCAGCGCCTGGACGGACGCCAGCCGCCGCCTGCCGCGCAACCGTCACCGCCCCCGCGCAGCCGCAAGGCCGACCCGTTCGGCGACTAGATGCGAGCTTTCACCAGGTTGGCCATCCGGTCCTGACTGGGGAAGCTGAAGTTGCCGCATAGGAGAAGCAAAGCCATGATCGAGGCGTCGACGCTTGCCCCACCTAGAGCAAATCATCTTTTGACGGAATCGCCTGCGATCCCGTCAAAAGATGTGAATTTGCTCTAAACATTAATGATTTGAGGAACCAGGCTCATGCGAAACCTGCTCGCCCCCGCGATGCTGCTGTCGCTGCTGGCGCTGTCGCCGGCCCAAGGCCAGGCCCAGGCGCAGAAAGACGCGAAGCAGACGATATGGTGGAGCGAGAGCCCGTGGCACGTCGTGCACGAGGATTCCGCGCGCGGTTGCTGGCTGGCGCAGAGGGATGATCGCCGCAGCGTGCTGCGCGTGGTGTGGTCGGCGCAATCGGATGCCTACTTCATGACGGCGGCAACCGGTGGCTGGAGCGGATTCAAGGACGGTGGGAAGTTCACCATCGATCTGCGCTTCGAGCCGGCGGGGCGGCTCGCGCGCCCCGCCGTCGCCTTCGGGACAGAGGACGCGCCGACGCTGGCCTGGGCGGATTTGGACCGCGAGTTGCTCGAGGCCATGGGCAGCAACAGCCGCCTGAAGATCGCGGTCGGTTCGCAGATCGTGGCCGATATCGACCTGGAAGGCATGGGCCATGCGATGGGCGAGCTGCAACTGTGCAACGAAGAGAAGCTCGGCCTGCCGTGGTCGGCGCTGGCCGCGCCGCTGACCGCCACCTTGCTGGCGCCCCGGCCGAACAAGGCGCAGGGCGCCATCGAACGATGGAAAATCGTCGAGCAATGGTTCGTGGGCTACGACAAGAGCCTGAAAGGCTGCTTCATCGCCATGACCCACGGGCCCGGCGCGGAGATTCGCGTCGGCCGCGCCGCGTCCGGCGACAACTATTATTTCAGCCTGGAGAACAAAGCCTGGACCTGGATCGAGGATGGCCGGCCCTACGATCTGCGCCTGCAGCTGAAGCAGGACGTGGACGAGAAGGTCTCGGCCATTGGCGCCAAGCCGCGCGATGGCAAGTCGCCGCCGAGCCTAAGGCTGACGAAGCTGACGCGCGACTTCGTCGATCGCTTTTCCACCAGCAGCGACCTGACCGTGATACGCGGCGAGGAGGCGATCGAAAGCGTGCGGCCCAAGCATACCGTGGCCGCGCTCCGCGAAATGGATGCCTGTCAGAAGGCGCACCCGTGAGGCGTCGCCTCTATCGACTGCGCTGCCGCCACAGCACCAGCAGCAGCAGCGCGATGGCCGTGGCCTCGCCCGGCGTGATCTTGGCCGCCGCCATGAACAGAAGCTCAAGCATCGCTCTCTCCTATTTTGATTCAGCGCCGCAATTGCGCTCGTAGAGCCGGTTGTGATCGCCGATGGCCTTGCGATCCAGCCGCACGCGAAAGGCGCGCTCGTGCTGGCCGGCGTTCTTCAGCGCGCTCTCGGCGTCGGACAGCGCATGGATGGCGTCCTCGCCGAGATAGATCGATTGCGCCCAGGCGCAGTCAGTCGGCCCGCCGCGCAGTTCGATCACCTGGGGCGCGCAGGAAGTCGTCAAGCTCAGCGTCAGTGCCGGCAGGACGAGAGCGCAGGTCCATCGCCTCGCGCGCGGCTTTTTGCAATCGCTCATGCTGCAAGCTCTCCATGGTTCGCGCGCCGATCTCGCGCTGGGCGTTGTCGGCCTTCGCCTTGTCGAGGCGCTGCCCAAGAAATCCCAGCGCGCCCTCCAGCAGCGCCTTGAGAATGCCCGCCAGCCAGGTCACGACGCCGCCTGCGTCGTCGGCTCAACCGCAGAACCCGCGCCCTCGACGCCGGCCTTGCCGTCGGTCCAGGCGATCAGGCGGGCGCGGATCATCTCCTGCAGCCGCTCCTCGGTGATGCCGAAATTCTTCAGCGCGCCGGGCACGGCGGCGATGACGTAGTTGGCGATCTGCGCCACCTGCGCGTTGGACACGGCAAGCTGCGCGCGACTGCCCAGCCGGCCGACGGCCAGCGCGATGCCGTACTGGATCGCCTTGTCGAGCACCGAGCGCATCTGCGCGTCGGAGATCTGCAACTCGACGCCGGTCCTGGCCTTGAACCAGTCGCGCGCCAGCTTGGCGAGATAGAGCAGTGCGGCGCTCGCCACCGTCGCCACGGCCAGCGCCAGCTCATTGAGGATCGGCGTGAAGTCGATGACGCCGCCGCCCGTCGCAGCCGGCGCATCCTGCGCGAGGACGGGGGTGCAGAACAGGATCGCAACGGCGGCAAAGATCGCCGCCAGCAGTCTCTTCATCATGGTTCGCTCCATAAAAAAACCCGGCATGTGCCGGGCGGGGGTTTGACGGAAAAGGGAGGTGGTCAGGTCGGATCGATGCGCCGGCCTTCAGGTCGAGCAGCATCGATCCCGCCTGCGAGGCTGTATCGGTCACGTTCATCCGGATCGCGGCGAACGTCGTACCGGCTTTATTCCAGACATCGGTCAGATGGAAAATGTCGGCCATCACACCCTCACCACGAAGGCAGCGCCGGCGCGATCGCGCATCGCGCCGGCTGGAACCTCGTTGCCGGCCGCCAGCGACCATCCGCGCCAGCGTGCGCGGCTCCTGTTTCGACGCATTCGCCAACCTCCAAAAAAAGGCCCGGCATGGGCTGGCAGGCAACAGGCGCCAATGGCGAAACAGGTGGTCGAAGCGAAAATCGCGTTGCCCGAGCCGGCGTCGTGCATGATCTCGTCATCTGCGCCGTCGTTGACATCCCGTTTGGCGGCCTTGCGGGCGAGCGCTCGCAAAATCGCGATCTTGCCGTCATTGCCTTCTCCTCGATGCTTGGCGCGCCTACATCAGAGGCCGCCTGCTCCTCGGGCAACGCAAGCGCTCTTGGCTTAAGTCTCCCCGGCAGCAGTGGCATAGCTGTCGAACAGTGCGGTCAATGCGGCGGCCTGCGAAGCGTCTAGCCCCGCGCCACCGTGCTGAATGGTGATCCGGCCGGTAAAAAAGAACTCAGGCGTTCCACCAGACAGTTTCGCGCCGATTGGCATTCCGTCGGAGGGCGCAAAGTTGGCCGCACTAAAGGATGTTCCTCGGGACACTCCGCCTTGATACAACGCTGAGGCATTTGAAGCTGTGCGGGTACCTATCCAGTGCCCAAGGAAGGCGGGACTTACCGCTGCTATTATCTGCGCGCCATGAACCTCAATTGCCTGAAAGCCGGGTTCAAAAAAAGAGAAGCCCAACTGCCCTGTGCCAGTGAGCGCAGAACCAGGGTTACGCGTGGCGCTTTCGTTTGACGCAATGGCATCCTTGATGCGCCGTCCGAAATGTACGCTGTTCAACGAGCCCTTGCTGCCAGATACAAGCGGCCCCCAAGGATCGGCAATGTACTGCGACGATGCGTTGAGAAACGTCCATCCCTGCGTCGCGCTATGCCCCGGCGCGTTCACCGCCGTTCCGTTGA
>CAYLYK010000026.1:0-8040 GCA_964388115.1 uncultured Hyphomicrobiales bacterium | reverse complement strand
CGATCGTTCCAATGTTGCAGTGCGGCTTGTTCCGCTCGAATTTCGACTTGCTCATAGCGCTTCAATCCCTCTGAGACGGGTTGATTAAATTTACGTTCAGGCCAGCTTGGCCACGACTTCGTCGGCCACAGCCTGCGGCACGCCCGCATAGTGATCGAACGTCATCGAGTAGGCTGCGCGACCCTGAGTCATCGACCGCAAGGTGTTCACGTAACCAAACATGTTGGCCAGCGGCACCATGGCATTGATCACCTGCGCGTTGCCCCGCGCCTCCATGCCCTGGATCTGGCCGCGGCGGCTGTTCAAGTCGCCGATGCAGTCGCCCATGTATTCTTCCGGCGTCACGACCTCGACCTTCATGATCGGCTCGAGCAACTTCGGACCCGCCTTCGGAATGCCTTCGCGGAATGCCGCGCGGGCGGCGATTTCGAACGCCAGCACGCTGGAGTCGACGTCGTGGTAGGCGCCGTCGACCAAGGTTGCCTTGAAATCGATCAGCGGGAAGCCCGCCAGCACGCCGCTGTCGCGCGAGGATTCCAGGCCTTTGGCGACGCCCGGGATGAATTCCTTTGGCACCGCGCCGCCCACGATCTCGCTCTCGAACTTGTAGCCGGCGCCCGGCTCCTGCGGCTCGAACACCAGCTTGATGCGCGCGAACTGGCCCGAGCCGCCCGACTGCTTCTTGTGGGTGTAGTCGATTTCGGCGCGCTTGGAGATGGTCTCGCGATAGGCGACCTGCGGAGCGCCGACGTTGCAATCGACCTTGTACTGGCGACGCAGGATGTCGACCTTGATCTCGAGATGGAGTTCGCCCATGCCCTTGATGACGGTCTGGCCCGACTCCTGGTCGGTCGAAACGCGGAAGGTCGGATCTTCCTGAGCAAGGCGCGCCAGCGCCGCGCCCATCTTTTCTTGGTCCGCCTTGGATTTCGGCTCGATCGCCAGCTCGATGACGGGATCGGGGAAATCCATCTTTTCGAGAATGATCGGATGGTTCGGGTCGCACAGCGTGTCGCCGGTGGTGACCGACTTCAGGCCGGCCAGGGCGACGATGTCGCCGGCGCGCGCGATCTTGATGTCTTCGCGGTTATTGGCATGCATCAGCAGCATGCGGCCGATCCGCTCGCGCTTGTCCTTGGTCGAGTTCAGCACGCCGGTGGCCGACTCCATCGTGCCCGAATAGATGCGGGTGAAGGTCAGCGAACCGACGAACGGATCGGTCATGATCTTGAACGCCAGCGCCGACAGCGGCGCCTCGTCAGAAGTCGGGCGCGTGTCGGGCTCGCCCTTGTCCATGCTGTGGCCCTTGACGTCCGGCACGTCGACCGGCGACGGCAGGAAATCGACCACCGCGTCCAGCAGCGGCTGCACGCCCTTGTTCTTGAAGGCCGAGCCGCACAGCACCGGCACGAACACCGCGCCGATCGTGCCCTTGCGGATGCACTTCTTCAGGGTCGCCAGATCGGGCTCCTGGCCGCCGAGATAGGCTTCCAGCGCCTCGTCGTCCTGCTCGACGGCAGTCTCGAGCAGCTTCATGCGATATTCGGTGGCCTTCTCGACCAGATCGGCCGGAATGTCGGTCTCGTAGAATTCAGCGCCGAGCGACTCATCCTTCCACAGGATGGCCTTCATCTTCATCAGGTCAACCAGGCCGGCGAATTCGCTCTCGCTGCCGATCGGCAGCTGGCACACCAGCGGCTTGGCGCCGAGGCGATCGACGATCATGTCGACGGTACGGAAGAAGTTGGCGCCGATGCGGTCCATCTTGTTGACGAAGCACATGCGCGGCACGTGATACTTGTCGGCCTGGCGCCACACGGTCTCGGACTGCGGTTCGACGCCGGCAACCGAGTCGAACACCGTCACCGCGCCGTCGAGCACGCGCAAGCTGCGCTCCACTTCGATGGTAAAGTCGACGTGGCCCGGCGTGTCGATGATGTTGATGCGGTGGTTGTTCCAGAAGCACGTCGTGGCGGCGGACGTGATGGTGATGCCGCGCTCCTGCTCCTGCTCCATCCAGTCCATCGTCGCGGCGCCGTCATGGACTTCGCCGATCTTGTACGACTTGCCGGTGTAATAAAGGATACGCTCGGTCGTCGTCGTCTTGCCGGCATCGATGTGAGCCATGATGCCGATGTTGCGATAACGATCGATGGGAGTTTCACGCGACATAATCTATTCCTCTACCCGCTTCCGGCCTTACCAGCGGTAATGGGCGAACGCCTTGTTCGCCTCGGCCATACGGTGGGTGTCTTCACGTTTCTTGACGGCCGACCCGCGACGGTTCGCGGCGTCGAGCAACTCGGCCGACAGCTTGTCGGTCATGCTGTGCTCGGAACGGCTGCGCGCCGACTGGATCAGCCAGCGAATGGCCAGCGCCTGGCGCCGCTCGGGACGGACCTCGACCGGCACCTGGTAGGTGGCGCCGCCGACGCGACGCGAACGCACTTCGATGGCCGGCTTGACGTTGTCCAGGGCCTCGTGGAACACGCGGACCGGATCCTGACGGGTCTTGCGCTCGATGGTCTCGAGCGCGCCGTAGACGATGCGTTCGGCGACCGACTTCTTGCCGGCCCGCATCAGGGTGTTCATGAATTTGCTGACGACCAGGTCGTGAAACTTGGCATCCGGCAGAACTTCGCGCTTTTCAGCGGCGTGACGACGCGACATCGCTGGCTCTCCTTACTTCGGACGCTTGGCGCCGTACTTCGAACGGCGCTGCTTGCGGTCCTTGACGCCCTGGGTGTCGAGCGTGCCGCGGATGATGTGGTAGCGAACGCCCGGCAAGTCCTTGACGCGGCCGCCGCGGATCATCACCACGGAATGTTCCTGCAGGTTATGGCCTTCGCCGGGAATGTAGCTGGTGACTTCGAAACCGTTGGTCAGGCGCACGCGGGCGACTTTGCGCAGCGCGGAGTTCGGCTTCTTTGGCGTCGTCGTGTAGACGCGCGTGCAAACGCCGCGCTTCTGCGGGCTCGCTTCCAGCGCGGGCACTTTGTTGCGCGACCCCGGCGTCTGGCGCGGCTTGCGAATCAACTGGTTGATCGTCGGCATTCGTCTCGAACCTCTGAACGTTCCGTTCGCCGCAAACACGACTTCGGCCATGGGAAAACGCCAACCTTGCGTCGAAACCGGTTATTCGACGCAAAACACCGCGATGGCGAACAGCCGCTCGCGGGTTGGTTGGCCTTTTCAACTTCGGCCTAAAGCCTTGCTCTACGGTATCTTTTGGCGGCTTCGTCTAGGCTCACGCCTACTACCAGCCCCCTGAAAAAGATGGCGCAATCTATCGATGCGCCCCCAGCACGTCAAGCGCGCCAAAGCGATATTTTTCAGCCCTTCCAAGGCACTGACACATGGCTCGCAGCCGATTCGCCATGCTTCACGTGTCTGTCGCGCAATTAAGTTACGCCACTACATTTATTGGCCAGAAACGGCGAAAGCCGCAACCCATAGGCTGCGGCTTTCCCGATTTCTTGCCAGGCCGAACTTAGGCGACCTTGTCTGACCGCGCCTCCGCCGTCTCTCCGCCCTCGCCATTGGCCGAGAGGATGTCCCGGTCGCGCTGGGCGGCGATCTCGCGCAGGCGGCGGACGACGCCACCGGTGCCGGCCGGGATAAGACGGCCGACGATCACGTTCTCTTTCAGGCCCAGCAGCGTGTCGATCCGGCCCGACACGGCCGCTTCGGTAAGCACGCGGGTGGTTTCCTGGAACGAAGCCGCCGAGATGAACGACTTGGTCTGCAGGCTGGCCTTGGTGATGCCCAGCAGCACGGGCTGCGCCTTGGCCGGCTTGAGGTTCTCCGCCACCAGCTTGGCGTTCGATTCCTCGAACTCCGACTTGTCGACCTGCTCGCCGACCAGGAAGGTCGATTCGCCCGGCTCGGTGATCTCGACCTTCTGCAGCATCTGGCGGCAGATCACCTCGATGTGCTTGTCGTTGATCTTCACGCCCTGGAGCCGGTAGACCTCCTGGATCTCGTTGACCAGATAGGTCGCCAGCGCCTCGATACCCAGGACTCGCAGGATATCGTGCGGCACCGGGTTGCCGTCCATCAGCAGATCGCCCTTCTCGACGAAGTCGCCTTCCTGAACGGAAACGTGCTTGCCCTTGGGGATCAGGTATTCCACCGGATCGCCCTCTTCCGGCGTGACGATGACGCGGCGCTTGTTCTTGTAGTCCTTGCCGAATTCGACGCGGCCCGGGCCTTCGCTGATGATGGCGTAGTCCTTGGGCTTGCGGGCTTCGAACAGCTCGGCCACGCGGGGCAGACCGCCGGTGATGTCGCGCGTCTTGGTGCTTTCCCGCGGGATGCGGGCCAGCACGTCGCCGGCATGCACAGTCTGGCCGTTCTCGACCGAAAGGACGGAGTCGACCGAGAGGAGGTAGCGCGCCTCCTGGCCGTTGGCCAGGACAAGCGGCTTGCCGTCCTTGTCAGCCAGCACGATGCGCGGACGCAGCTCGGCGCCGCGCGCCGCCTGCTTCCAGTCGACGACGACGCGATTGGAAATGCCGGTTGCCTCGTCGATGACCTCGCGCATCGAGGTGCCTTCGACCAGGTCGGCATACTGCACCACGCCCGCCCGCTCGGTTATCACCGGCAAGGTGTACGGATCCCACTCCGCCAGCTTCTGGCCCTTCACGACCATGGTGTCCTGATCGACCAGCAACCGCGCGCCGTAAGGCACGCGATGGCGGGCGCGTTCGCGCTCGTTGGCGTCGACCAGCACCAGTTCGGTATTGCGGCTCATCACCACCGGCATCTTCTCGGAGTTGACGACCACATTGCGGTTGCGCAGCACGACGCGGCCTTCATGCGTGGCCTCGATGCTGGACTGCTCGGCGCCGCGCTGGGCGGCGCCGCCGATGTGGAAGGTGCGCATGGTGAGCTGGGTGCCCGGCTCGCCGATCGACTGGGCGGCGATAACGCCGACGGCCTCGCCGATATTGACCGGCGTGCCGCGCGCAAGATCGCGCCCGTAGCACTTGCCGCAGACGCCCGGCTGGGTCAGGCAGGTGAGGACCGAGCGGATCAGCACTTCTTCGATGCCGGCCTTCTCGATCTTCTCGACCTCGTCCTCGCCGATCAACTCGCCCGACGCCACGATCACCTCGCCGCTCAGCGGATCGGCGATGTCGTTCAGCGCCGTGCGGCCCAGGATGCGTTCGCCCAGCGGCTCGATCACGTCGCCACCTTCGACGACGGCGCGCATGGTCAGGCCCTCGGTGGTGCCGCAATCGACATGCGTGATGATGCTGTCCTGCGCCACGTCGACAAGACGGCGGGTCAGGTAGCCCGAATTGGCGGTCTTGAGCGCCGTATCGGCCAGACCCTTGCGCGCGCCGTGGGTGGAGTTGAAGTACTCCAGAACCGACAGGCCTTCCTTGAAGTTCGAGATGATCGGCGTCTCGATGATCTCACCTGACGGCTTGGCCATCAGGCCGCGCATGCCGGCGAGCTGCTTCATCTGCGCCGCCGAACCGCGGGCGCCGGAATGGGCCATCATGTAGACCGAATTCATCGGCTCGCCATGCTTGGGCGTCGAGATGCTCTTCATCATCTCGTCGGCTACCTTGTCGGTGCAGCGCGACCAGGCGTCGACCACCTTGTTGTACTTTTCGCCCTGGGTGATCAGGCCGTCCATGTACTGCTGCTCGAACTCCTTGACCATCTTCTGCGTATCGCCGACCAGCTTTTCCTTGGCGACCGGGATAACCAGATCGTCCTTGCCGAACGAAATGCCGGCGCGGCAAGCCTGGCTGAAGCCCAGGGTCATCAGGCGATCGGCAAAAATCACCGTCTCCTTCTGGCCGCAATGGCGATAGACCACGTCGATGACGTTCTGCACGTCCTTCTTGGTCAGCAGGCGGTTGATCAGCGAGAACTGCACGTTGGGATGGCGCGGCAGGATTTCCGACAGCAGCATGCGGCCAGCCGTCGTCTGCACGACGCGCGTCACCGACTTGCCGTCGGGATCGACCATGTTAAGACGCGACTTGATCTTGCTGTGCAGCGTGATCGCCTTGGCGTCGAGCGCGTGCTGGATTTCGCCGATATCGGCGAACACCATGCCCTCGCCCGGCTCTTTTTCGCGCTCCATCGTGATGTAATAGAGGCCGAGCACGATATCCTGCGACGGCACGATGATCGGCTTGCCGTTGGCCGGGCTGAGGATGTTGTTGGTCGACATCATCAGCACGCGGGCTTCAAGCTGCGCTTCCAGCGACAGCGGCACGTGCACGGCCATCTGGTCGCCGTCGAAGTCGGCGTTGAAGGCGGTGCAGACCAGCGGATGCAGCTGGATGGCCTTGCCTTCGACCAGCACCGGCTCGAAGGCCTGGATGCCCAGGCGATGCAGGGTCGGGGCGCGGTTCAGCAGCACCGGATGCTCGCGGATCACCTCTTCCAGGATGTCCCAAACCTCGGGCCGTTCCTTCTCGACCATGCGCTTGGCGGCCTTGATGGTGTTGGCCATGGCGTAGGTCTGCAGGCGCGAATAGATGAACGGCTTGAACAGCTCCAGCGCCATCTTCTTCGGCAGGCCGCACTGGTGCAGCTTCAGCTCCGGACCAACCACGATGACCGAACGGCCGGAGTAGTCGACGCGCTTGCCGAGCAGATTCTGGCGGAAGCGGCCCTGCTTGCCCTTCAGCATGTCGGACAGCGACTTCAACGGCCGCTTGTTGGCGCCGGTGATAACGCGGCCTCGACGGCCGTTGTCGAACAGTGCGTCGACCGATTCCTGCAGCATGCGCTTTTCGTTGCGCACGATGATGTCCGGCGCGCGCAGCTCGATCAGCCGCTTCAGGCGGTTGTTGCGGTTGATGACGCGGCGATAGAGGTCGTTCAGGTCGGAAGTGGCGAAACGGCCGCCGTCCAGCGGCACCAGCGGGCGCAGCTCGGGCGGGATCACCGGCACGACTTCCAGCACCATCCATTCGGGACGGGCGCCGGATTCAATGAAGGCTTCGATCAGCTTCAGGCGCTTGACCAGCTTCTTGCGCTTGGCTTCCGACGTGGTCTCGCGCAGGTCTTCGCGCAACGTGTTGCGCTCCTCCTCGAGATCGATCGCCGACAGCATGGTGCGCAGCGCTTCGGCGCCGATCTGGGCGTTGAAGGCGTCGTCGCCATGCTCGTCCTGGGCGGCCATGAACTGCTCTTCGCTCAGCAGTTCCCGGCGCTTGAGCGGCGTCAGGCCCGGCTCGACCACCACGAAGTTCTCGAAATAGAGAACCCGCTCCAGCTCCTTCAGGGTCATGTCCAGCAGCAGGCCCACGCGGCTGGGCAGCGACTTCATGAACCAGATATGGGCCACCGGCGAGGCCAGCTCGATATGGCCCATGCGCTCGCGACGCACCTTGGTCAGGGTGACTTCGACGCCGCACTTCTCGCAGATGATGCCGCGATACTTCATGCGCTTGTACTTGCCGCACAGGCACTCGTAGTCCTTGATCGGCCCGAAGATGCGGGCGCAGAACAGCCCGTCCCGCTCCGGCTTGAAGGTGCGGTAGTTGATGGTCTCAGGCTTCTTGATCTCGCCGAACGACCAGGACCGGATGCGCTCCGGGCTGGCGATGGCGATACGGATTTGATCGAAAGCCTGCGGGCTCGGCGTCTGGTTGAGGACGTTGATAAGCTCGCTCATTGCGCTTTACTCCTGATCTCGAACGCAGCCGTTTTAGGGCGCGCGGAAAATGATGCTCGGAATGGCCTGGCGTTAAGCCGTCTTCTGCTCCAACTCGACGTTGAGGCAGAGCGACCGCAGTTCCTTGACCAGCACGTTGAAGGATTCGGGGATGCCCGCCTCGAACGTGTCGTCGCCGCGCACGATGGCCTCGTAGACCTTGGTGCGGCCGGAGACGTCGTCCGACTTCACGGTGAGCATTTCCTGCAGCGTGTAGGCGGCGCCGTAGGCCTCGAGAGCCCAGACCTCCATTTCGCCGAAGCGCTGGCCGCCGAACTGCGCCTTGCCTCCCAGCGGCTGCTGGGTGACCAGGCTGTAGGGGCCGATCGAACGGGCGTGGATCTTGTCGTCCA
>CAYLYK010000025.1:0-8351 GCA_964388115.1 uncultured Hyphomicrobiales bacterium | reverse complement strand
ACGAGACGTGGTGGTCGCCCAGCGCCGATGCCGGCAAGGGGCTGAAGCGGATCGGGACGGGGGCAGCGTCTCGCTAACGGAGCGCGACACGCAGGCGTCCATTCGATTCTTCGCCTGCGCCAATCGATAAACGGATAAACTGCTTACCTCCATTGACAGGGCCCGACGAAAACTCCTCCGCCATGACCGACCCGACATCAAGCGCCAACAGCTCGATCGCGGCCTGCACTTTGGCCGATGGCGACTATCTGGTCGGCGCCGGGGCTCTGGCCAACTCGCTGTACGCCAGCGGGTTTCGCGGCGTGCTGTGGGTCGGCTATCGCGGCAGCTTGCCCGCCTGGGCCGCCAACGCCACCAGCGGCGATGTCTATGCCGAGTTGCCCGTTGCGGACGGGTTCGCCGTGCGCTTCGTGGCGATGCCGGGGACCGACACGCTGGCCATCGCCAAACCCGACTTCGCGTTGCGCGTACTGGACCAGCTGGCGCCGCACAGCGCCGGCGTGATGTTCTTCGACGCTGACATCGTGGCGCTGGGCAGCTGGTCGTTCTATCGGAGCTGGATGGCGGCCGGCGTCGGCCTCTGCACCGAGCTGCAGCCCTTCAAGCACGCCAACCATCCGCACCGGCTCTACTGGCGCGGCATGATCGAGGCGGTCGGCCGCCGGGCGCGCGATCTCGACTGGTATTTCAACAGCGGCTTCGTTTCCGTGCCGCGACAGCATCGCGACCTGCTGGTGGCGTGGTCGCAACTGATGCAGGAATACCGCAAGCGCGTGAACCAGCCGATCCCCGGCATCCGCCATGGCGAACGCCTGAGCCCGCTCTGGGCGACCGATCAGGAAATGCTGAACGCCGCCGCCATGGCGTGCGACGCGCCGCTGTCGATCATCGGACCGGAAGGCATGAATTTCGTGCCGCTGTCGCTTTACATGTCGCATGCGATTGCCGCCAAACCCTGGCGCAGCGCCTATCTGCGCAATGCCGCGCGCGGCATCACGCCCGGACAGGCGGACCAGCATTTCTGGCGCTTCATCGACGCGCCCATCGCCGTCCTGCCGCCGGCGCTGGTGCGCTGGCGCCGGCTGTCGCTGAAGATCGCCAAGGGCATTTCGCGCGTGTACGGCCGCCCGGCGCCCTGACCCGGTCCGAGGATCAGCCGGCGCGGCGAACGCGATGGCGGACGTAGCGCTGCCACAGTCCGGGGAACCGCATCATCGCGACATTCTTGATCACGTCGGAAAGCTGCGCCCCGTTGCGCAAGGCTTTCGCCATCGCCGGCCCCACCTGCAGCAAGCCGCCGCGCCCCAGCTCCAGTACCGATTCGAAACGACCGACCAGCGCCTGGGTGGCGGCGAGATAGCGCTGCGCCTCTTCCGTTCGCTGCGGGCATTTGCGCATCAGTTCGCGCAGATCGTCGATACGGGCGCGATAGCAGAACAGCCGCTGCTCGGTGATGGCCAGCGTCTTGCGGCGAAACGTCGGGGCATCGACTTCGCTCAGTTGGTTGATGCTTTCCATGCTGCCCATGTGCCGGCGCCAGCGCACGAGATTGCCGGGCACTTTGACGACCGCCCCGCCCAGCAAGGCGCTGCGGAAATGCAACACCAGGTCTTCCGAGCCGGCACGCCGGTCGACCATCGGGCTGAAGAATCTGCCGATCTCCTTGCGATAGGCCTGGCTGGCGCCAACCGGAGCCAACCCCAGATCCGCGAGCACCGCGATGTCCGTCGAGTCTTCGTAATAGGCGCGGATCGGGCCGAGATCGTTGCCCGCCTCGTCCATCGAAATCATGTCGGACCAGAACGACATCGCCTGCGGCTGCGCCTGCGCCGCGGCCGCGATAGTCGAGGTGCGGTGCGGCAGCGAGATGTCGTCGCCGGCGCCGAACACCACGAGATCGGCCGACGCCATCGCCAGCGCCGAGAGAGTGTGGACCGTGCAGGACAGATTGGCCGTATTGCGATGCAGGCGGATGCGGTGCGGGCCGGCATAACCCGCCACCTCGCGCTGGATGATCTCCCAGGTGCGGTCGGTCGAAACGTCGTCGGAGATCAGGATTTCCAGCGGCGAATAGTCCTGCGCCAGCGCGCCGCGAATGGCGTCGGCGACGAAAGCCTCCTGGTTGAAGCACAGCAGCGCGAAGGTGACCAGCGGCCGTTCGCTCATCGGGCGTTCCACGACTGCTTGCCGTGCCAGGCCCAGGCGCTGCCGACGATACTCGCCAGATCGGAACGCCGCGGCGTCCAGCCCAACTCGCGCCGGGCCAAAGCGGGATCGGCCAGCAGCACCGGCGCATCGCCTTGGCGACGGGGGCCGATGCGGGCGGGCACCTCGCGTCCTGCGATGCGGCCAACCGCTTCCACCACTTCGCGCACGGTGGCGCCTTCGCCGCTGCCCAGATTGTAAGTTCGCGCTCCATCGCGCGCCGCCAGCCCGTCCAGCGCCAGCAGATGCGCCTGCGCCAGATCCTCGACATGCACGTAATCGCGCAGGCAGGTGCCGTCGCGCGTCGGGTAATCATCGCCATGAATGGTCAGCGGCGGACGGGCGCCGGCAAGTGCCTCGAAAGCCAGCGGGATGAGATGGGTTTCGACCGGATGCGCCTCGCCGATCTCGCCATCGCGATCGGCGCCCGCGGCATTGAAATAGCGCAGCGCGATCGAACGCAGGCCGTGCGCGTCGGCGCGCTCGATCAGGTCTTTTTCGACCGCCAGCTTCGAAGCGCCATAGGGCGACAGGGGGCGGCAGGGATGGGCCTCGTCGATCGGCGTGCGCTCGGGCTCGCCATAGACGGCGGCGCTGGAGGAGAAGACCAGCCGGTCGATGCCGGCCGCGCGCATGTCGTCGAGCAGGCCCAGCGTGGCGGCGACATTGGTCTCGTAATAGAGGTCGGGCTTTTCCACCGATTCGCCGACGCTGATCAGCGCCGCGAGGTGGACCACCGCCTGCGGCTGCCATTTTTGCAGAACGTCGCGAATGCGGCCGCGATCGCGCAGATCGCCCCGCTCCAGCGGCCCCCAGCGCACGAAGCTCTCATGCCCGTGCCGCAAACTGTCGAAGCTCACCGGCCTGTAGCCGGCGGCGGCGGCGGCCTTGCAGACATGGCTGCCGATATAGCCCGCGCCGCCGGTGACGAGGATGACGGGCGCGCTCACGTCAGCTTCCAACCCGCTGGCGCCAGGCGACGTAGCGATACCAGGAGCGCGGGAAATACAGGCGCAGGAAGGTTTTGGCGGCCAGGCGAAGATCTATTCTTCCCGATGCCGCCCCTGCCGCCAGGGTCAACAGGCCGCGTGGTCCAGGCGTCTGCCATTGCATTCGATAACGGGTCTCCGCCAAAGCCTCATGGCACTTCGACTCCAGTGATTCGAACCAGGCGCGGCGTTCGCCGAAGCGCGTCTTGCAATATTCCAGGTCGGCTATTTTCTGCACATAGCCGGCCGCCAGCGATTTAAAATTTCGGGCGCTGACCATGGGGTTGGTGGTGTCGCGCCAGACTTCCGTCAGGCTCTGCGCATGCTGGCGATAGCGAACCAGGGCTTCGGGAACATAGGCCGCCCGCCCCAGCAACACGGCGCGGAACGGCAGAACGAGATCCTCCTCGATCGTCACCGACGGATGGAATTCGGGAAACAGATCGAACACTTCGCGCGCGTACGCAGCCGCGCATCCCACCACGTAGGCGGTCTCGATTTTGGTCAGGGCCTCGGCCGTAATCGGCGTGCTCTCGTCCCATACTGGCGCCACAGCGCCATTATGCCCGGCGGCATCCATCACCGTCACATGCGAGGTGACGAACTTCACGTCGCGATCGGCGAAGCGTTCGGCGATCCGGGCAACGCGATGCGGTTCGGAAATGTCGTCGCCCGCCGCCAGAACCAGATAGGGCGCCGATGTCAGGCTCACCGCGCGTTTGATGTTGCCGACGACGCCAAGATTGACTTGGTTGCGGTTCAAAATCACGCGATGGGGTCCGCGATAGCGCGCCACCTCTTCTTCGATGACGCGCCAGGTCCCGTCAGGCGAGGCGTCGTCGGAGACGACAATGTCCAATGGCGAGTAGGTCTGGGCGAAAGCGCCGCGCAGCGCGTCGGCGACATAATTTTCGTGGCGATAGGAAATCAGGATTATCGCCATCGCCGGGCCGGATGGTTCGCTCATGCCGCCCGCCTCCAAGGCGCCAGCGCGTAAAGCTTGCTCCGTTGCACGGGCGTCAAACCCAACAGCGCCAGCCCGCAGGCGACCAACGTAGCGGGAAAGGCGACGATCCAGTCGGTGCTTTGTCCGCTCCAGGTGGCGGCGGCGGTGGCGGCGATCAGCGCGGCGCCGGCGATGAACAGCAGGCCGGAGCGGCGGTTCAGGACGAAGCCGAAGCGGCGATAGGCCAGGATGGTGCTGGCCAGGAGATAGAGGACGTAAGCCGCGACGAACGCCACGCCGACGATCGGCAGTCCCAGCCCCCGATCGAGGCCGATCAGCGCGATGGCGGCGAAGACCACGAACCAGCCGGCTTCGACGGCGAAATAGAGCCGCAGATCGGCGGTGGCCAGCATTGGCGAAGCCATCACCCATGACAGCGCCTTCAGGTAATTGCCGATCAGCAATATCTGCAGCAGCGCAATGGCGGGCAGGAACTCGGCCGAGAACAGCGCCGAAACGACCAGCGGCTTGAAGGCCAGCAGCCCCGTCACCAGCGGCAGCGAGGCGCAGATCATCAGCGTCGCGGCATCCTGCAAATGACGGTTGCGCTCCGCGGCGGTCGAGGCGGCGGCCAGGGTCGGCAGCACGTAGACGCCGAAGGAGGACAGCACCAGCCCCAGGCTCTGGCCGCCCAGCCCCCAGGCGGCGGCGAACAGGCCGGCGCCGGCCAGGCCCTGGTCGTGCACGATGGCGGCGCGCAGCGACACCAGCGTGGCGACGTTGAGCACGGCAAGCGTTGCATTGAGGCCGAAGAAGCCCGCGAAATACCTGAACTCGGCCGCGCCCGGCATCCTCTCGCCGGCGCCGCCCAGCGAGCGCCACCAGCCCAGCCGGTGCAGCACGACCAGCACCGCCGCGATCTGGATCAGCAGCGGCACGGCGATCAGCACCACCAGCGCCTGGGGATGGAGGATGGCAATACGAGCGACGGGAAACGCCAGCAGCGCCGTCGCGATCCCGCCTGCAATGGCGACCAGCATCAGCGCGTTGATGGCGCGCATGGCGTTCAGCGCCGGCGCGATCAGGGCGTAGAGAATGCCCAGCGCCACCGCCGGCACGCACAGCATCACCGCCGCGATGGCTGTCGCCTCGCTCGAATCGAACAGGCGGAACGCGACCTCGCCCGGCGCCAGCAGGAGCAAGGCGAGAACCGCCAAGCCGCTGGGCAGCGCGATCAGGGCGGCCGCGGCATAGAGCCTCCCGCGCGCCGCCCCGCTGCGGGCCGCCAGCCCCTGCACCAGCCCGCCGACGCTCAGCGTGCCGGCCGCCGTGCCGGTATCCTGGATCTGGCGCAGCAGTGAATAGAAGCCGATGCCGCTGGCTCCGATCGTCTGCGCCAGGATCTTGTTGGTTATCAGGATCAGGATCTGGCCGATCACCGTCGCGCCCGCCGTCGTCGCGGTGGCTTTGAGCAGAGCACGCATGGTTGGGCCGCCGGCTCTCAGTTGCCGTCGCGAGGACGGGCCGGCATGCCGAACACCGATGCGCCGTCGGCGACATCGCGGGTCACAACCGCGCCCGCCGCCACCAGCGCCTTGCGCCCGATGCGCACGTTCGGCAGCAGCCTGGCGCCGATGCCGATCACGGCGCCATCCGCGATGGTCGGCCCGCGCATTTGCGCATTGAAGTCGGTGCGGCCCAGCGTGTTGTCGTTACTGGTCAGCACGCCGCCGGAGATCATCACATCGTCGCCGATATCGATTTCGCCGCAGATCCAGGAATGGTCGAGGATCTTGGTGCGGCTGCCGATGCGGCTGCGATAGTTGATCGTCACGTAACGCGAGATCACGCAACGATCGCCGATCGAGGTTTCCTCGCGGATCGAAGCGCCGTCGCCGACCAGCGTGGCATCGCCGATCGCCACGTCGCAATAGACGGTAGCATGCGGGCCGATCAGGCAGCCGCGCCCGATCGTCACCTGCCGCCGGAACTCGACCTTGCGCGACATCACGCCGGCCGCCTTCGGCTCCTTGCCCAGGACGGTGAAGGGAAAGATCTCGCTGCCGCTGCCAATCGCCACGCCGTCATTGACCACCACATGAGCGTTGATCGTGACGTCATCGCCGATCGTCACGTCGCGGGCGACGACGCAATAGGCGCCGATCGTCACGTTGCTGCCGATGGCGCTGGTCTCGACGATGGCGGTGGGATGGATGGCCATTGGCTCTGACGCCCTAGGCCTTGGCCAAGGCGGCGGCGACCGCGTCGATGTCGGCCGGCGCGATCTGCGGATACATCGGCAGGCTGAGCACGTGGTCCGCCATGTCCTCGGCCAGCGGCAACGCGCCTTTGGCCAGGCCGTATTCGGCATAGGCCTTCTGCAAATGCGGCGGCAGCGGGTAATGCACCATCCAGCCGATGCCGTTGCGGTCGAGCCCGTCGCTCAGCCGCTTGCGATCGTCGGCCCGCACGACATAGAGATGCCAGACCGGCGAGGCCCATTGCGGCACGTGCGGCGCCTGCACATGCGCCATCTTCTGCAGCGCCTGGGCGTACTGCGCCGCGCGCTCCCGCCGCTGCTCGTTCCAGCGGTCGAGATGGCGCAGCTTCACGCGCAGGAAGGCCGCCTGCATCTCGTCGAGCCGCGAATTGATGCCCTTGGTCTCGTTGTAGTATTTCACCCGCGAGCCGTAATTGCGCCGTACGCGGATGCGATCGGCGACGACGGCGTCGTTGGTGGTGATGGCGCCGGCATCGCCGAAGGCGCCGAGATTCTTGGTCGGAAAGAAGCTGACGCCGGCGGCATGGCCCAGCGCGCCGACCCGCTTGCCCTTGTAGGTCGCGCCCTGCGCCTGGGCGCAATCCTCGATCACCTTCAGCCCATGGCGCTCGGCAATGGCCATGATGGGGTCCATGTCGGCGGGCTGGCCGTAAAGATGCACCGGCATGATCGCCTTGGTGCGTTTGGTGATCGCGGCCTCGATGCGTTCGGGATCGATATTGAAGGTGCGCGGATCGGGTTCGACGGGAATGGGCTTGGCGCCGACGGCGCTGACCGCCAGCCAGGTGGCGATATAGGTGTTCGACGGCACGATGACCTCGTCGCCGGCGCCGATGTCGAAGGCGTAAAGGCACAGCTCCAGCGCTTCCAGCCCGTTGCCGACGCCGACGCAATGGGCCGCGCCGCAGTAAGCGGCGTATTCCTGCTCGAAAGCGGCGACCTGCGCGCCCAGCACGTACCAGCCCGATTCCATGACTTCGCGATAGGCCGCGTCGAGTTCGGGCCTGATCTCGGCATAGAGCGGTTTCAGATCTAGGAAGGGGATCGCCATGACGCCGACTGTTCCTCCAGGAATACTTTCTTGTCGCGGATGTAGTCCGCCTCGTCGTAGGGCAGAGACGCCAGGCACAGCACCACCGCGTCGGGCGTGAAATTGTGCAGATCAGTCCACACCATAGGCGGCACATAGACGCCTTCGGCGGGATCCTCCAGCCGCAGCTTCTGGCGCTGGTCGCCGTTTTCGAGCACCAGATCGGCGCTGCCGCACAGCGCGATCAAGGTGCGTTCGAGCCGGCGATGCGCATGGTCGCCGCGATGGATGGTGTCGGGCACGTCGTACATGAAATAGGTCCGCGCCACGCGATAGGGCACGTGCCGCTCCTGCTCCCAGACGCAAAGCGCGCCGCGGCTGTCGCTGAACGGCTTGACCGACAGACGGCGATAGAGCGGCGCGCTCATGCGCGCTGCCTTGCCTGGCGCAGGAAATCGTCGTAGTTGCGCAGGTAATCGGCCTCGTCGTAGACGCCGGAAGCCAGCGCCAGGCAGACCGATCCGGCGGCGAAGTTTTCCAGCTCGTGCCACACCCAGGGGCCGATCAGCAGGCCGAGACTGGGCTGCGACAAGGTGATGGTCTGCCGCTGGCGCGCATCGTCGAGCACCACGTCGACCGCACCGGCAACCGCGAACAGCGCGATCGAGACGTCGCGATGGCCGTGCGCGCCGCGCCTGGCGCCCTGCGGCATGCCGTACATGTAGAACACGCGGGCGATGTCGAACGGCACCTGCTTGCCGCCCTCGGCGAAGCTCAGCGAACCGCGCCCGTCGGTGAAGATCGGCAGGCTCACCATCTGGCAATTGCGCACCAGGAATTTCGCCTCAGCCGACGACATTCTTGGTCTCGCTCAAGAGCCGGTTCGCCTCGGTCAGCGAT
>CAYLYK010000024.1:0-13624 GCA_964388115.1 uncultured Hyphomicrobiales bacterium | reverse complement strand
CTCCGCCCAAGCCCGTCGTCGCCATCAGCCGCGTACGGCTCCAGCGCTCGCGGCGGTCGACGCCGGTTGCGGGCCCAGTTGCCGGCATTGTGTAGGCCCGACGGGTGAAACGTCGCGTGGTGCGGCTCATAAGCTCACTCCAAAACAAAACCGGCCGCGCCAAAATCCCGACGCGGCAATAGGACGGCGCCCCGCGCTGGTCGCGCGATGGCACACGGAGAAAATTTCTGGAATCGAAGACGGGCGTAAACTGCCCCCCGAAGCCACCGTCAAACTCCCCTTACGCTTGACGACCAACCCTGTTGCTCGGCCCGCTAAACCCCTACGCGCGAACCATTCTTATTGTCAGGGCAAATCGTGGCTGCGGCCGGAGCGAGTGTCAACGCAAAACCCTGCACAAGGATGAGGACAACTGTATGAAAATGAACGTTTTTTGACGATATTCGGCGCAAGAAATGATACGTCCCCGCCCAGTCGGTTCGGTATCGCGACGCTGAACGCCGTTCAGGACTTGGCGCTCGCCAGCGCTGCCGTCCGAATGGCGCTCAAGCTCATGCGCGGGTTGATCGCTTCGGGATCGAGCCTGATCTCGATCACCGCCGGCGTCCCGGCTTTCAGCGCCGCCTCGAAAGCGGGCGCGAACTGCTCCGTCTTCTCGACCAGATGCCCGTCGGCGCCATAGGATTTCGCCCAGGCGACGAAATCGGGGTTGTGCAGATCGGTGCCCACCTTCCGCGTCGGGTATTCCCGCTCCTGATGCATGCGGATGGTGCCGTACATGCCGTTATTGACCACGACCAGCACGATATTGGCGCCGGCCTGACACGCCGTGCCGAATTCCTGCATCGTCATCTGCAGGCACCCGTCGCCGGCGAAACACACCACCGTTCGCTCGGGATGCACGATCTTGGCTGCAACCGCAGCGGGCAGCCCGTACCCCATCGAGCCGGAGGTCGGCGCGAGCTGCGTGCGCCAGCCACGATAGCGATAGAAGCGATGCACCCAGGCGGTGTAGTTGCCCGCGCCGTTGCAGATGATCGCGTCGTCCGGCAGGCGCTGCGCCAGCCACGACACGATCTCGCCCATCTGCACGTCGCCGGGATTCTTGGTCGGCTTGGTCCAATCGAGATAGTCGGCGCGCGCGCCCTCGCGCCATGCCTTGAAGCGATCGCTCGATGGTTTCGGCAAGCCAGCCAGAGCCGAAGAAATGCCCGCCATGCCGGCAACGATGCCCAGGGTCGGGCGATAGACCCGGCCCAATTCCTCGGCCCCGGCATAGACATGCACCAGCCTCATCTGCGGCTCGGGGATGGCGATCAGCGAATAGCCCGACGTCGTCATCTCGCCCAGCCGCGCGCCCAGCACAATCAACAGGTCGCAAGTCTTCACGCGCTCGGCGAGCTTCGGGTTGATGCCGATGCCGACATCGCCCACGTAGCTGTCATGCGTGTTGTCGAAAATATCCTGCGTGCGGAACGACGCCGCGATCGGCACGCCGCTCTGCTCGGCAAACTTCCGCAATGACTCGCGCGCCGGTTGCGACCAGCCGGACCCGCCGACGATGACCAGCGGCCGCTCCGCCTTGGCCAGCAACGAGGCGAATTCCTCCATCTGCGCTGCCCCCGGCAGCGCCTGCATCGGCGTATAGGCCTGCGCATCGGCCGTCTCGACGATCTGCGTCAGCATGTCCTCGGGCAGCGCCAGCACCACGGGACCCGGCCGGCCCGACGTCGCGGTATGGAAGGCGCGGGCGATGAATTCCGGCAGGCGGGCGGGGTCTTCGACCTCGGCGACCCATTTGGCCATCGGCCCATACATGCGCCGGTAGTCGATTTCCTGGAACGCCTCGCGCTCCATCTGGTCGCGCGCCACCTGGCCAATGAAGAGAATGAGCGGCGTTGAATCCTGGAACGCCACATGCACGCCGGCGCTGGCATTGGTCGCCCCCGGCCCGCGCGTGACCATGCAGATGCCCGGCCGGCCGGTGAGCTTGCCATAGGCGTCGGCCATCATCGCCGCCCCGCCCTCCTGGCGGCAGATCACGAAGCGGATCGAATTGGCGTCGTGCAGCGCATCGAGCACCGCCAGATACGATTCGCCCGGAATGCCGAACACCGTATCGACGCCATGGATCTTCAGCTGATCGACCAGGATCTGCCCGCCGCTGCGCGCCTTCATCGCCATTTTTTGCCGTTCCCCCAAGGTTTTCCGGCCCGACCATGGCATTTGTCGGCGCAACGGAACAGAGGCGCAGAACGAAGCCGCGACTGATCCGTTTCCCCTACCGCAACGAAGAATCCGCTACTGGGGAAAGCATATGCGCCGCACCGCCGTCAGCAACGATTTGCCCATGCTGGGCCTGTTCATCCTGGCCGTGGTCGCGGTTTCGGTGCTGGGCGGGCTGGCGACGGCGGCGGCCATTCCCGATTGGTACGCCACCTTGGCCAAACCGTCCTGGACGCCGCCCAACTGGGTATTCGGCCCGGCCTGGACGACGCTTTACGTGCTGATGGCGGTGGCGGCGTGGCTGGTGTGGCGACGGCGGCGGCTGGTCGAGGTGCGCGGCGCACTGATCGCGTGGTGGGCGCAGCTGGCGCTCAACCTGCTGTGGACGATGATTTTCTTCGGCTTGCGCCAGCCGCTCTGGGGCCTGGTCGAGATCGGGGCGCTGTGGGTCGCGATCGCCATCACCATCGTGCTGTTCCATCGCGTGCGCCCGCTCGCGGCGGTGCTGCTGACTCCATACATCGCCTGGGTCAGCTACGCGATTTCGCTCAACGCCGGAATCGTGGCGCTGCAGTAGAAGCTGGCAGCCGGTGCGCGGCTATTGCCTGCTTGCGGAGGCCGCTTGCAGGTTGCCGGCGATGGCGTCGAAGATGACGGTCAGCGTCGCGCCACTCGCCATCAGCGCCACAAGCGCCGAAATGGCGACGAACGCCGCCATCAGCCCATACTCCACCATGGTGGCGCCGGAGCGGTCTGCAAGAAGGATGCGGAATCTGCCGATCATCATCTCGCATCAATGCCCGAGTTTCGCCGGAGCTGGTAGTGGACGAAGGGACTAGTACTACGCGAAAGCAGTAGCGCGCGCCTGCCGGCTACTTCAGCACAACCATGTTGAAGGTGGCGAGTTTCATGGGGCGGTCCGAGACCAGGACGTTCGAGCCACGTTCTGGTTCACCGCAGCGATCTCAGCAATAGGTGCCGCCGCGCGCTCTGCAGGCCTGCACCTTCGCCTCATAGGCGGCGCGTTCGGCCTGGGCGCGCACATGCTCGGCCTCGCGTTTGGCTTTTTCCGCTTCCTCCTGCGCCTTGCGTGCCTCCCACTCCGCTTCCCGCCTGGCCTTTTCCGTCCGCTCACGCTCCCAGGCGGCTTCGCGTTCCATGCATTGTTGGTAGAAAGTCACCGAGCGCGTGTAGTTCTCGATATCCGATCCGCATTTGGTGATGTCGCCGAACTGCGGCGACATGCACAGCGGCTCCTTGGGCTCGAGGCAACCGGCCTGCGCCAGCGACGGCGACAGGATGGCGAGAGCGAGCGCGGCTGGCTTCAGAAGCGGACGCATGGATTTCCTCCGGTTCGTTCGTCGATCTCTTCTCAATTATGGAGAGAGATTCTTTTCACTCAACAAACCGAAGGTTGCAATCGTTCTGGGTCCAGATTAGGTCCGGATCGCGGCGTTTTCGCGGCGGTGGTGAAATTCAGTCCGAGATAGAGAAGAAAATGGTGGGCCCGGTGGGGATCGAACCCACGACCATTCGATTAAAAGTCGAATGCTCTACCGCTGAGCTACAGGCCCGCCGTTCGGGTCGGGCGGCTACGGCCCTGGCGTTTCGGCGCCTCCCTATAGGATGCGACGGCGTCAGGGTCAACCGTTGCCGATGCCGCGCGGCAGCGTTGTGGAAAACCGCCGCCAACCGCCTCAACGGCCAGTACGTTTTTCAGTTCACCTTGGCGATGGAAAGCGAGGCGAATTTGTCCGTCAGCCGCTTGTGCACCCGCGGCGAGACGAAGTGGGAGACGTCGCCGCCCAGCCGGCCGATATCCTTGACCAGGCTCGAGGCGATGAACTGGTGCCGCTCGGAAGCCATCAGGAACACGGTCTCGATTTCGGGCGCCAGCTTGGCGTTCATGCTGGCCATCTGGATCTCGTATTCGAAGTCCGATACCGCGCGCAGGCCGCGGAAGATGACGTTGCCCTTCATGGCGCGGGCGAAATCGACCAGCAGGCCCTGGAACGGCTCGACCGAGACGCGGCTGGAGAGATTGTCGGGCATCGCCGCGATGTCCTCGCGCAATATCTCGACGCGCTCCTCGACCGTGAACAGCGGGCCCTTGCCGATATTGATCGCCGGCCCGACCACCAGATGATCGACCAGGCGCGCGGCGCGGCGGATGATTTCCGAATGCCCGTTGGTGATGGGATCGAAGGTGCCCGGATAGACACCGATGCGATGCTGCGCCATTGCTTCCCCCGCCTGAACGCCTGTTTTCGCCTGAACGGCTATTTACCGCAGCGCAACATTAGCGGCGCAGGGCGCTATTTGCCAACGCTTTCCTCGGGCTCGGCGACTTCTTCCTCGGCGGTCAATCTGGTAACCGAAACAACGCGCTCGCCCTCGCCGACGGCGAAGAGTTTCACGCCGCGGGTGGTGCGTCCCGCCATGCGAACGTCGCTCAGCGCGAAGCGGATGAGCTGGCCGCCATCGGTCACCAGCATGACTTGGTCGCTCTCCTTGACCGGGAAGGCGGCTGCCACCTTGGCGCCCCCTAGTTTGGAATCTGGCCGGCCCAGATCCATCAGGTCGATGCCTTTGCCGCCGCGCGCGGTGATGCGGTAGTCGTAGGCCGAGGTGCGCTTGCCAAAGCCGGAGGAGGCCACGGTCAGCACCACCTCCTCGCGCTCGGCCATCTCGGCGAAGCGCTCCGGCGACAGCGGCATGTCGACGGCGGCCTCTTCCTCGCCCGCCTCCCCACTCGCCGCCTCTTCCTCGCCCAGCTCCTGCTGGCGCATCAGGCGGCGCTGGCGCAGATAGGCATCGCGCTCTTCCGTCGACACGCGCTCGGAATTGAGCAGCGACATGGAAATGACCTCGTCGCCCTCGGCCAGGCGAATGCCGCGCACGCCAGTCGAGGAGCGGCTGGCGAAGACGCGCACGTCGGCCACGGGGAAGCGGATCGCCTTGCCGTCGCGGGTGGCCAGCAGCACGTCCTGCTCGTCGGTGCAGACCTGCACGGCAATCAGCCGGTCGCCCTCGTCCTCGCCCTCGAACTTCATGGCGATCTTGCCGTTGGCGTTGACGTTGATGAAATCGGACAGCTGGTTGCGGCGCACGTTGCCGCGCTGGGTCGCCAGCATCACCGACTGGGTCGCCCAGGCGGTCTCGTCCTCGGGCAGCGGCATCAAGGTAGTGATGGTCTCGCCTTCCGACAGCGGCAGCAGGTTGACCAGCGCCTTGCCGCGCGCCTGCGGCGTGCCCAGCGGCAGGCGATAGACTTTCATTTTGTAGACCATGCCGCGGCTGGAGAAGAACAGCACCGGCGTGTGCGTGTTGACCACGAACAGGTTCTCGACGAAATCCTCGTCGTGCGTCGCCATACCCGACCGGCCCTTGCCGCCGCGGCGCTGGGCGCGATAGGCGGAGACCGGCACGCGCTTGATGTAGCCCGCGTGCGTGACGGTGACGACCATGTCCTCGCGCTGGATCAGGTCTTCGATGTCCTGCTCGAACTCGTTGTCCTGGATCTCGGTGCGGCGGGGGGTGGCGAACTGGTCCTTGATCTCGACCAGCTCCTTGCGCATCAGCGCGTAAAGCTTGTCGCGCGATTCCAAAAGCTCCAGGTATTCGCGGATCTGGTCGGTGACCTGGTGCAGCTCGGCCGCGATCTTGTCGCGCTCCAGCCCCGTGAGGCGCTGCAGGCGCAAATCGAGGATGGCGCGGGCCTGTATTTCGCTCAAGCGATAGACGCCGCCCTCGCCGATGCGGTCGGGCTCGTCGACCAGCAGCAGCAGCGGCAGCAGATCGCCGATCGGCCAGTCGCGACCCATCAGCTCTTCGCGCGCCACCACCGGATCGGGCGCCTTGCGGATCAGCGCGATCACCGGATCGAGATTGGTGACGGCGATGGCCAGGCCGATCAAGACATGGGCGCGGTCGCGCGCCTTGGTGAGCTCGAACTTGGTGCGCTTGGTGATGACCTCTTCGCGGAAGCGGATGAACGCCTCCAGCATTTCCTTCAATGTCATCATCTGCGGCCGGCCGCCATTGAGCGCCAGCGCGTTGACGCCGAAGGAGGTCTGCAGCGGGGTGAACTTGTAGAGCTGGTTCAGCACGATCTCGGCCATGGCGTCGCGCTTGAGCTCGATCACCACCCGCACGCCGTCGCGATCGCTCTCATCGCGCAATTCGGAAATGCCCTCGACCCGCTTCTCGCGCACCACCTCGGCGATGCGCTCCAACATGCGCGACTTGTTTTCCTGGAACGGGATCTCGGTGACGATGATCGCCTCGCGGCCCCTGATCTCCTCGAACTTGGTGCGGGCGCGGATCACGATCGAGCCGCGGCCCAGCTCTTGGGCGGCGCGAATGCCGTTGCGGCCCAGGATGATGGCGCCGGTCGGGAAGTCCGGTCCCGGCACGATTTCGTGCAGCTGCTGCGGCGTCGTCCCGGGATTGTCGATCAGCGCGCAGGTGGCGTCGATGATCTCGCCCAGATTATGCGGCGGGATGTTGGTCGCCATGCCGACCGCGATGCCACCGCCGCCATTGACCAGCAGATTGGGGAAGCGCGCCGGAAGAACCGTCGGCTCGGTGCCGCTGTCGTCGTAGCTGGGCTGGAAGTCGACGGTTTCCTTGTCGATGTCATCCAGCAGCGTTTCCGCCACGCGCGCCAGTCGCGCCTCGGTGTAGCGCATGGCCGCCGGCGGATCGCCGTCCATCGAGCCGAAATTGCCCTGACCCGCGATCAGCGGCAGGCGCATGGAGAAATCCTGCGCCATGCGAACCATGGCGTCGTAGATCGCGCTGTCGCCGTGCGGATGGTATTTGCCCATCACGTCGCCCACGATGCGGGCGGACTTGCGGAACGGCTTGGTGGAGTCGTAGCCCGACTCCTTCATCGAATAGAGAATGCGCCGATGCACCGGCTTCAGACCGTCGCGCACGTCGGGCAGCGCGCGCGCCACGATCACGCTCATGGCGTAATCGAGATACGACCGCTTCATCTCGTCTTCGATGGTGACGGTCGTTATGTCCTGCGGCTGTCCGGGCGGCGGAAGGTCGTCGACAGGCGTGTCTGTGCTCAAGATTTCTGCTTTGCAAAAGGCCGCGCCGGAACCGGTCGGCGGGCGGAGAATTCACTGCCGGGAGAGTAGCAAAATTGCGCCGCCAAGACCACAGGTTTCACGGCGAGCGGACCATGCATAATTCATTGTTTTATAAGGGATTTTTTGGCCTGAAAACAACCCACAATCCTGGGCCGGAATGGCGCCCGCCGCAAAGCGGAAATCCTGCCTTGGCAACTGCAATCTGTGGTTGATTTTTGGACGAAGACTGCGCCTCAGCCGGCCTACTGGCGCAGCGTCTCGATCGCCCGTCGCAGCGCTTCCAGCTCGTAGGGTTTTTCAAGGCAGAAGACATCTTCGGTGATGACGCCGTCCTGCAGCAGGATCTGGCGCGAGCGGCCGGTGAGAATGCCGATCTTCAGCTCGGGCCTCAGCGCCCGCGCCGCGGCAATCAGCTCGGCCCCGCCCATGCCCGGCAGGCCGAGATCCGTCAGCATCACGTCGATGGCCTTGTTCTCGCGCAGCAAGGTCAGCGCCGCATCGCCGTCGCCCGCCTCGGCCACCGGGAAGCCGACCTCCTGCAGGAAATCGACGGCGCTCATGCGCACCAGCATGTCGTCCTCGACGAACAGCACCACCGGTTGCGGCGCCGACGGTTGCGGGGCGGGCTGGGCTGCGGGCGTTGCAGGTAGCGGGGGCGCCGGCTGCGGTGGCGGCGCTACCGTCGCCGCGGGGCCTGCGGTCGGGGCGGCAGTCCCATTGCGCCGCGCCTGTTCGAGCGCGGTGCGCAGCTTGCGGGCCAGCTCCTCGCGCCGATAGGGCTTGGAGATCAGCAGCACGTCCTGATCCAGCCGCCCGTCATGGATGATGGCGTTTTCGGTGTAGCCCGACGTGTAGAGCACGGCCAGGCGCGGCAGGCTGGCCTGCGCGCGGCGCACCATGTCGCGCGCCTTGATCGGGCCGGGCATCACCACGTCGGTGAACAGGATGTCGATCGCCGCCCCGCTGGCGATGATGGCGAGCGCCGCTTCGGCGTTTTCCGCCTGCAGCACGCGATAGCCCAGTTCGTTCAGGACGTCGATGGCGCCCGCGCGCACGACGGCATCGTCCTCCACCACCAGCACCGTTTCGCGGCCCGGTTCGATGGGCGACAGCGTGACGGGCAGCAACACATCTTCCGGCTGGCGCGTGCGCGGCAGATAGACCTTCACCGTCGTGCCGTGGCCCGGCTCGCTGTAGATCTTCACGTGCCCGCCCAGCTGCTTGGCATAGCCATAGACCTGGCTCAGCCCCAGCCCGGTGCCCTGGCTTTCCGCCTTGGTCGAGAAGAACGGCTCGATGGCGCGCGCCGCCACCTCGGCCGACATGCCGACGCCGGTGTCGGACACCGCCAGCATCACGTACTGGCCCGCCGTCACCTCCGAATGCTCGGCCGCATAGGCCTCATCCAGGGAGGCGTTGGCGACCTCGATGGTGAGCTTGCCGCCGTCCGGCATGGCGTCGCGGGCGTTGATCGCCAGGTTGAGAAGAGCATTTTCCATCTGCCCCGGATCGGCCATGGCGTTCCACAGCCCGCCGGCGACCACGGTTTCGACCTGGATCGCCTCGCCCAGCGAGCGGCGCACCATCTCCGTCATGTCGCTGACCAGCCGGCCGAGATTGGTCGGCCTGGGCTGCAGCGGCTGGCGGCGGGCGAAAGCCAGCAATTGCCGCGTCAGCCGCGCCCCGCGCTCGGCCCCGGCCAGCGCCAGATCGAGCCGATGGGGCGTGCGCGGGTCGTCCGGCGCTGCCCGCACCAGATCGATATTGCTGGAGATGATCTGCAGCAGATTGTTGAAATCGTGCGCCACGCCGCCGGTGAGCTGGCCGATCGATTCCATCTTCTGCGTCTGGCGGAACATGGCTTCGGCTTGCACCCGCTGGGTGATGTCGACGCAGGAAATGACAAAGCCGCCATCGGGCGTCGAGGTGCGATAGACCTCGTATTCGCGCCCGTGCAACGCCACGTGCAGCGGCGTCGACAGCGCCGTCGCCGTTTCAGGCGCCGAAGCCAGCACAGACGTGCTGCGTTCGCGCTCGATGCGGTTGAAATCCTCGATCGAGACGTTGGCGCGGGCAAGTTCGCTCGGGAAGTCGAGCTTGGTGAAGAACGAGCGGTTGAACGCCACCAGCCGGCCCTTGGCATCGAAATGGGCGATGCCGTGGCGGATATTGTCCAGCGTGTTCTGCAGGATCTGGCTCTGACGGGTGAGTTGCGCTTCGGCGCGCTGCAGGCGCCAGTTGCTGGTCAGCAGCAGCAGCGTGCCGATCACCAGCGCCAGCAGCGCCACCATCGAACCGCCGACCGCGGTGTAGAGGGTGAAACGGTCGTTCTGCCGGTTCTCGGCCCGGCTCTGGTCCAGCAGCCCGCGCTCATAGACGACGAATTCGCCGACTTGCCGGCGCAGTTCGTCCATCAGCTCCTTGCCGCGCCCCACCCCGACGCCTTGGAACAGCTGGTCGCGCCCGCCGGCGGCGATGGTATCCAGCGCCGCCTTGATCACCGCCATGCGCTCTTCGGCCAGCGGCCGCAGCTTCGCCACGCGCTCGGCCTGGTCCGCCTCGCCCGCCGTCAGCTCGGCCAGTCGCGCCAGCCGCGCGGGAACCTTCGCCACGGCCTGATTGTAGGGATCGAGATAGGTCGGGTTCTGGGTGATGACGTAGCCGCGGAATCCGGTTTCCGCGTCCTGCAAATCCATCAGCAGCGACAGCCCGCTTTCGATCACCTCGTAGGTATGGACCACGCGCTCATAGGCCCGGTCCGAGGCGTTGCTGAAATAGACGGTGAGATAGGTCGCCAGCGCCACCAGCCCCAAAACGGGCACCAGCACCAGCAGCAGCACTCGGCCGACAAAACTCATGGCGATACGCTTCTCCCGGCCTGTTCCGACGCAGCACGACGGACAAAATAGTTATGAGGCCTGGAGAGGTAAACCGCTAGGGGAGGCCTTCGCCTAAGCCTAGAACGGAATGTCGTCGTCCATGTCGCCGCGGGTCGGGGCCGGGCCGCGATCGCCGCCGCCACCACCGGAGCCGCCGCCACCGCCGCCGAAATCATCGCCCGGATCGCCACCGCCACCGCTGCGGCCATCCAGCATGGTCATGGTGCCGCCGAAACGCGGCAGCACGACCTCGGTCGAGTATTTCTCGACGCCCGACTGATCGGTCCATTTGCGCGTCTGCAGCTGGCCCTCGACATAGACCTTGGCGCCCTTGCGCAGGTATTTCTGCGCCACCTCGGCCAGCTTCTCGTTGAAGATCACCACGCGGTGCCACTCGGTGCGCTCCTTGCGTTCGCCCGAGGCCTTGTCGCGCCAGTTCTCGGAGGTGGCGATCGACATGTTCACGATCAGCCCGCCCTGCTGGGTATGCCGCACTTCCGGATCGCGGCCCAGATTGCCGACCAGAATGACCTTGTTGACGCTGCCCGCCATGTTTCGCCTCTGAATGAAAATCCGCTGTATATGACCGCAAACTAGCGGTGCCTCGGGGCCAACGCCACAGCCGCCTTATCCCCAACCCGCCGCCGGTGCTGGCGAAGTGCTAGCGCCATCAGTCCCTTAGGCTATAGCAAGCCAAGTTCATTGCAAAATGGGACACTCTGGCCCATTTCCTTACACAGCCGATGGATATCGAGGGAGGAAATTGGTGAAACCTATCAAACCGACGCTGATTGGCGGGCTCTTCGCGCTTGCCACCTTGGCCGCACTTCCCGCCGCGGCGCAAAACTGCGCCACCCGCGGCGACAACGCCAACCTGGCCGGCTGCCAATACAGCGGCGCCGACATGCGCGGTCTGAAGGCGGCTGGCGGCAATCTCGCCGGGGCCAGCTTCTCGCTGGTTGACCTGCGCACCGCCAGACTGGCCCAGGCCGATCTCAGCCGCGCCAGGTTCAGCACCGTCGATTTGCGCGCCAGCGACCTGATGCGGGTCAAGGCCGCCAACGCCACGTTCGAGTTGACCGACATGCGCAGCGTCAAGCTCGACAATGCCGATCTGCGCGGCGCCACCTTCGACCGTTGCGACCTGCGCAGCGCCTCGTTTCGCGGCGCCAACCTCACTGGCGTCAAGCTGCAGCTCAGCGACATAAGGGATACGGATTTCTCCGGCGCCACCTGGACCGACGGCAAGAAGATCTGCGCCTCGGGCTCGATCGGCGTCTGCCGCTAAAACGGAGCGGCTTCTGCCGCTGACGCCGCGGTAAAATGCCCACAGTGCAGGCATTTTGCCGGCAGTCGTGAGGCTGGAAAAACCCGCGCCGCACCCCATAATAGAAAGCGTGAAACGGCCGATCCCTTGGGATCGGCCGCAGCATTTTATAGCCGTTCGCTAAAGGCATGCGGCACCCCAGTACGGTAAACCAGTCTCATGGATTTCCTCAGCATTCGCGGCGCGCGCGAACACAATCTTAAGAACGTCGACGTGGACATCCCGCGCGAGAAGCTGGTGGTCATCACCGGCCTGTCGGGCTCGGGCAAGTCGTCGCTGGCGTTCGACACCATCTATGCCGAAGGCCAGCGTCGCTACGTCGAGAGCCTGTCGGCTTACGCGCGCCAGTTTCTCGAGCTGATGCAGAAGCCCGACGTCGATTCGATCGAGGGTCTGTCGCCCGCTATCTCGATCGAGCAGAAAACCACCTCGCGCAACCCGCGCTCCACGGTCGGCACGGTGACGGAGATCTACGACTATCTGCGCCTGCTCTATGCCCGCATCGGCGTGCCGTATTCGCCGGCGACGGGGCTTCCCATCGAAAGCCAGACCGTGTCGCAGATGGTCGACCGGCTGCATGCCATGAAGGAAGGCACGCGGCTTTATCTGATGGCGCCCATCGTGCGCGCCCGCAAGGGCGAGTACCGCAAGGAGCTGGCCGATTTGCAGAAGCGCGGCTTCCAGCGCGTGAAAGTCGACGGCAAGCTCTACGAGATCGACCAGACGCCGGCGCTCGACAAGAAGCTGAAACACGACATCGACGTCGTCGTCGACCGCATCGTGCTGAAACCCGATCTCGGCAATCGTCTGGCCGACTCGCTGGAAACCGCTTTGGGCCTGGCCGACGGCATCGCCATCGCCGAGAACGCCGATACCGGCGAGCGCACCATCTTCTCCGCTCGCTTCGCCTGCCCAGTGTCGGGCTTCACCATCGACGAGATCGAGCCGCGGCTGTTCTCCTTCAACTCCCCGCAAGGCGCCTGCCCGACCTGCGACGGTCTGGGCAGCAAGATGTTCTTCGATCCCGAGCTGGTGGCGCCCGATCCGCGCCTGTCGCTGGCCGAAGGCGCGGTGGCGCCGTGGGCCGATTCCTCTTCGCAGTATTACGGCCAGACGCTGGAGAGCCTGGCGCGCCACTTCAAGGTGAAGATGTCGACGCCGTGGAAGGATCTGCCGCCCAAGGTGCGCAACGCCATCCTGCAGGGCACCGGCGACGAAGCGGTGATGATGAAGTACGACGACGGCATCCGCCAGTACCAGACCACCAAGCCGTTCGAAGGCGTCATCCCCAACATGGATCGCCGCTTCCGCGAAACCGATTCTTCCTGGGTGCGCGAGGAGCTGGAGCGTTTCCAGAACGTCACCGAATGCGAGACCTGCCATGGCGCGCGGCTGAAGCCCGAAGCGCTGGCGGTGAAGATCGGCATGCGCAACATCTCCGAAGTCACCGCGCTGTCGATCTCCGACGCGGTCGACTGGTTCGCCGGCCTGGGCAAGAAGCTGACGCCCAAGCAGAAGGAAATCGCCGCCCGGATTCTCAAGGAGATCAACGAGCGCTTGGGCTTCCTCAACAATGTCGGCCTCGACTACCTGACGCTCGATCGCGCCTCGGGCACGCTGTCGGGCGGCGAGAGCCAGCGCATTCGGCTGGCCTCGCAGATCGGCTCCGGCCTGACCGGCGTGCTTTACGTTCTCGACGAGCCTTCGATCGGCCTGCACCAGCGCGACAACGACCGGCTGCTGGCGACGCTGCGGCGTCTGCGCGACATCGGCAACACGGTGATCGTGGTCGAGCATGACGAGGACGCCATCCGCGCCGCCGATCACCTGATCGATATGGGCCCGGGCGCCGGCGCGCATGGCGGCAAGATCATCGCGCAGGGCACGCCCGAGGAGGTGATGCGCAATCCGGCCAGCGTCACCGGCCAGTATCTCTCGGGCATGCGCCAGATCCCGATCCCCGCGATCCGCCGCCCGCCGCAGAAGGGCCGCGAGATCACGGTCAAGGGCGCGCGCGCCAACAATCTGCAGAAGGTCACCGCGTCCATTCCGCTCGGCACCTTCACCTGCGTCACCGGCGTCTCGGGCTC
>CAYLYK010000023.1:0-13753 GCA_964388115.1 uncultured Hyphomicrobiales bacterium | reverse complement strand
TCTTCTTCGGCGCCACAGCCGGAGCCGGGGCAGGAGCCGGAGCCGCCGCCATCATCGCGCCCGGACCGAATGTCGCCGTCAGGCGCACGAACGGGCCGTGGAAGAGATAGTCGCTGCTGCGCGAGTCGGGACCCAAGCCAATGAGGTTGACGGCGTAGAGGTCGGCATCGCTGCCGGCGCCGAAATACGCATCGGCCCGGTAGCCGGCCTGCAGGGAGATCGTCGACCCGCTGCCCGCGTTGAACGTATAGCCCAGACCCAACTCGCCCTCAACGTTCGGGACGAGCTTGTTCTTGTTCTTGTCCTTGTACTTGCGCGAGGTGGCCAAAGTTGGCGTCGGCAGTGCCGGCGAGCCCACAACGATGGCTGCGTTCACATTACGCGTGTCCTTGTACTTGCCGTACAGCACGGCGGCCGACAGGCCGCCAAACAGATGGAATCCACCCGAGCCCAGCCCGAACTGGCCGTTGACGCCGATACGCGGGCCAATGCCCCAATAAGTCGTCTTGCGACGTACGCTGACGGCAGCGGTGCCGGTACCGATCGTCGTATTGGGAACGCCAGGAACAGCCGTATCGTTGCCGAATACGCCGCCGGTCAGAGACACCGCGCTGGTCGCGGTCTGCTTGAAATTGGCATAACGAAGACCGCCGAAAACGCGGATATTCGAATTGCCCATCTTCCAGTTGTAGCCGGCTTCGAAGTCGCCGACATGGTAGTCGAGCTTGACTTTGAGCGACTGCGATGCGGTGCCGGTCACCAGAACGTTGTCGAGCGGGCCGCCGCCATCGGGATCGAACGGCAGGGTTGTGGTCAGGGACCCTGAGTTGCTGCCCTTACCGCTCTTGTGCCAGGCACCCGAGAACCCGACGCCGACATCCCAGTTGCTGGTGAAGCGGTAGCCGAGCATAGCCTTGCCGCCCCAGCCATTACCGGCCTTCTCGTTCAGCGCCGAGATGGTGCTGATAGGGCCGACCGGGATCGTCAGGTTATTGAACGGAAAATCGCGAATCTTGTCCGAGCTGTTGAAAATGTAACGGCCTTCGGCGGAGAGGTAAAACCCCGGACCCGTCGTGTACATCTGCGCGTTAGCGCTCTCAGGCGCAGCAACCGCAATGGCGACCAGCGCCACTCCGGACATAAGCGCTGATTTAAACGTAGAATTCATGGTCCAAACTCCCCTTTGGCTCGGTTCAGCCGCAAAAATACCCCAATTCGCAAAGAAAGGTCAAACAAAGTTCCGACGCGGAAGGGCGAAATATTCCTTTTAAATCATATGGTTAAAAGCAGGCTCGACGCTGTTGCCAGGAAGACACATAAATTCGACCCAATCCCATTTTTTTGCTATCCAGCCTGCTGGCGCCGTCCAAGGACCGGATTGCGCAAAAATTGTTCCGCTTCCTTGAGATATCCGAACCGGTCCATTTGTTCGCCGTGGGCGCGAACCACGCGCTTGATCTGGTTTAGCGTAAGTTCGTGCTTCCACTGGCCCGCCCTGCCTTCGCGGAAGAATTTTTCGGCGTGCTCGGGACGTTCCCTGAAGCCCTTTTCCTTTTCCATTTCCTGCAGATTTTTGAACGATGCCTTGGCAATGGCCTTCTCCAGCCGGTCCTGCTCGATAGGCAACTGCAGGAACAGGGCCAGTTCGGCGAACACCTCCAGCGGATTATCCAACATGTCCTCGTAGCGCATGACATGGAGAGAGCTATTGGGCCGCTTGGTCCAGGAATAGACGTGTTCCGACCATGAGCCCTGGATTTGAAAGACCGCTTTCTCATTCGTCTGCGAAGTGAAACCGGTGGTTTCCATGATCTCCATCGTCTCATCCAACGTCCGGTCGAGATGGTAGGAGTAGGAAATCACCACATCCAGCGGATTACGCACGATATATATGCCACCGGCCGTGTACTGCGGCGTGTGCAAGGGGATGCCGTCATGCACAACCATGGCATTATGGGTTTTCAGAAAGATAAACCCAGACGATTGGTCGTGGATGTATTTGTGAACCGCCGGCCGGGCCTTCGCGATCTCTTCATGGGTCGCTTCCTTCGCAGGCTTGCCCAACACTTCCGTGTACCATGCCGGTCCGTTATCGGACGTGCTGAGCAGGTTCATCTTGTTGATGTCGTAGGTTTCCCCCTTGGGCACTTCTTCCTGGGCAATAAAGTTGTGCAGGAAGGCGCGGGTCCAGGTGTTGCCCGATTTGGGATAGGACGCCAGCCAGATAATGCCACCCATGATCGACAACTCCCTGCCTGCCCGACCGGATGAGGATCGGCAAAAGAAACGCGGATTCGAGGTAGAATTATAGCGCGCGGCCCCGGCTGGCAAATGGCGCCGCGGCTAATCCGCCTTGCGGCGGCCGGTCGCCTATATAAGGCAATGGATTGACGCTAAAAGGCGGGTCATGGACTCCTTGAGCGAATTTCTGGCCATGGGCGGGCATGGCGGCTTCGTCTGGCCGGCCTTCGGTATCGCCTTCGGCATCTTGCTGGCGATGGCCCTGCATGCCTGGCTGCAGCGCCGGCGCTTGCGGCAGAAACTGGACGCGTTGCAGGGCAGCGACCGGAGCGGAACATGACCGCCGCCGCAGCCCGAAGGATGAAACCCAAGCATCGGCGGCTGCTCCTGGTGGGCCTGTCGCTGGGCGCCCTTGCCATTGCCGCTTTCCTGATCTTGCGGGCATTGAACGAGAACCTGGTGTTCTTCTATTCGCCAACGATGATCGCCGAGAAGAAGCCGGCGCCGGATCTGCGCTTGCGCATTGGCGGCCTGGTCGAACCAGGTTCGGTGGAGAAAAGCGCCGGACAGGCGAGCTTCCGCCTTACCGATGGCGCGCACACGATTACGGTCGTCTATGCGGGGGCGCTGCCCGATCTGTTCCGGGAAGGCCAGGGCATCGTGGCCGACGGCGCGTTGAACAAGGAAGGCGTGTTCCAGGCCCGCGAAGTTCTCGCCAAACACGACGAGAATTACATGCCGCCGGAAGTGGCCGAAGCCTTGAAGAAGTCTGGCCGCTGGAAAGAGGGCGAGCCGGTGCCCGGAACGACGCCAAGGAAATGATTCCCGAGCTTGGCCATTTCGCGCTGGTGCTGGCGCTAGCAGTTGCGCTCGTGCAGGCCATCGCGCCGTTGATTGGCGCACAGCGCAACGAAGCGTCGCTGATCGCGCTCGCCAAGCCGGCGGCGCTGGCGCAATTCGCCTTCGTCGCCTTTTCCTTCGCCTGCCTGACTTGGAGCTATGTGGTTTCCGATTTCAGCGTGCTGAACGTGGTCGAGAATTCGCATTCGGCCAAACCGCTGCTCTACAAGATCAGCGGCGTGTGGGGCAATCACGAGGGCTCGCTGCTGCTGTGGATCCTGGTGCTGACCTTGTTCGGCGCGGCGATCGCGCTGTTCGGTCGCCATCTGCCACCGGCCTTGCGCGCGCGCGTGCTGTCGGTACAGGCGATGATCGGCGTCGGCTTTCTGCTTTTCATCGTGCTGACGTCCAATCCGTTCCTGCGCGTCGATCCCGCACCGCTAGACGGCAACGATCTCAATCCGGTGCTGCAGGATCCCGGCCTCGCCTTCCACCCGCCGTTTCTCTACATCGGTTATGTCGGCTTCTCGGTAGCATTCGCCTTCGCCGTTGCTGCGCTGATCGAAGGCCGCGTCGATCCGGCCTGGGCGCGCTGGGTGCGGCCCTGGGCTCTGGCAGCATGGTGTTCGCTGACCCTTGGTATCGCGCTGGGCTCATGGTGGGCCTATTACGAATTGGGTTGGGGCGGGTTCTGGTTCTGGGATCCGGTGGAGAACGCCTCGTTCCTGCCGTGGCTTGCCGGCACCGCGCTGCTGCATTCAGCCATCGTGGTCGAGAAGCGCGAGGCGCTGAAGGCCTGGACCGTGCTGCTCGCCATCCTGGCTTTCTCGCTCAGCCTGCTCGGCACGTTCCTGGTGCGCTCGGGCGTGCTTACTTCGGTGCATGCCTTCGCCACAGATCCCGGCCGCGGCTTGTTCGTGCTGGCGCTGCTGGCGATCGCCATTGGTGGTTCGCTGACGCTTTACGCCTGGCGCGCGCCGCAGCTCAAAGGCGGCGGCCTGTTCGCGCCGATCAGTCGCGAGGGCGGGCTGGTGCTGAACAATCTGCTGCTCTGCACGGCTTGCGCCACCGTGCTGTTGGGCACGCTTTACCCGCTGTTCCTCGACGTGCTGGGCGGCGGCAAGGTTTCGGTCGGCGCGCCGTTCTATAACGCGACCTTCGTGCCGCTGATGCTGCCCTTGCTGGTGGCGATGCCGATCGGCGCGCTGCTGCCATGGAAGCGTGGCGATCTGCCGACAGTGTTGAAGCGACTCCGGCTGGCGGCGGCGGCGACGGCAGTGATGGCGGTGGCGCTGGGCCTGGCGATCGATCGCCACAACACGCTGGCGCTGATCGGCCTGATCGTTGCCACCTGGCTGGTGCTCGGCACCTTGGCCGAACTGGCCGACCGCATCGGCCTGTTCCGCCTTAAAGCGCACGAGTCATGGCGCCGCCTGATCGGCCTGCCGCGCGCGGCGATCGGCATGAGCATCGCGCATGCCTCACTGGGCATTCTGGTCGCCGGCGTGACCGCCGCATCGGCCTGGCAGCAAGAGCGCGTGCTGATCATGAAGCCCGGCGACACGACGCAACTCGCCGGCTACAGCTTCACCTTGCAGGGCGTGGCGCCGGTCGACGGACCGAACTATCAGGCGCTGCGCGGCATGATCGTGGTGCGCGACGGCAGCGCGACGGTCGCCACCTTGCTGCCCGAGCGGCGCATCTATGGCGTGCAGAAGCGGCAGACGACGGAAGCTGCGATCCACACGACTTTCTTCGCCGATCTCTACACCGTGATCGGCGATCAGGATGGCGCGGGCTGGACGATCCGCCTCTATCATAACCCGCTGGCGCCGTGGATCTGGATCGGCGCGGTGCTATGCGTGCTGGGCGGTCTGGTGTCGCTCAGCGATCGCCGCCATCGCGTCGGCGCACCGATGCGCCAGCGCAAGCTGGTTGCGGCCGCGGCGGAATAGACAATGCGCGCCATCGTCATCCTGCCGCTGCTGATGTTCGCCCTGATCGCAGGCTTCTTCGCCTGGGCGCTGCTGGGCAAGCACGATGCCAGCATCCTGCCCTCGGCCCTGATCGACCAGCCCGCGCCGGCGATGAAGCTCGAGCCGCTGCTGCCTGGCGTGCCCGGCCTCGATGTCGCGGCGCTGAAAGGCGATGTGGTGCTGGTCAATATTTTCGCCTCCTGGTGTCCGCCATGCCAGATCGAGCATCCGGTATTCATGAAGCTTGCGCGCGAAAAAGCGGTGCCGATCTACGGCATCAACTACAAGGACAAGCCCGAAGCCGCCACCGCCTGGCTGCAGCGGCTGGGCAATCCCTATAGCGGCATCGGCGTCGATCCAGTGGGCCGCAACGCCATCGAATGGGGCAATTACGGCGTGCCGGAAACCTTCGTCATCGACAGGCAGGGCCGCATCCGCCATCGCTTCGTCGGGCCCGTCACGGATGACGCGTGGCGCGATACGTTGCTGCCTATCGTGACCAGGCTGCGCCAATGAAATTGCTGCGGCTTCTTGTGTTGCTGGTTGTTCTGCCGCTGAATGCGCTCGCCGTGCAACCGGACGAGATGCTGGCCGATCCGGCGCTGGAGCTGCGCGCGCGCGAGATCAGCCGCAATCTGCGCTGCGTCGTGTGCCAAAACCAGTCGATCGACGATTCCGACGCGACGCTGGCGCGCGATCTGCGCCTGCTGGTGCGCGAGCGGCTGATCAAGGGCGACAGCGATGCCCAAGTCTACGATTTCCTGGTCGCCCGCTATGGCGATTTCGTGCTGCTGCGCCCGCCGATCAAGCCCGCCACCTGGCTGCTGTGGTTCGGACCGCTGGCACTGCTGCTGACCGGCGCGATTGCCATCGTGGTCTGGTTCCGCCGCCGCCCGGCCGCGATCGAGGACAGGCCGATGAGCGAGGAAGACCGGGCGAAGATCGCGCGCCTGCTCGACGGCGAAGGCAGCGCCTGATGCTGGCCTTCGCCCTGGCGCTGCTGACCGCCATCGCCATCGTCGTGCTGGCGATGCCGCTGCTGCGACCGCACCGTTCTGGCGCCGAACGGGCACAGTACAACGCCACCGTCTATCGCGACCAGCTGACCGAGATCGAGCGTGAGGTCGAACGCGGCGCGTTGAACGAGCAGCAGGCCAATGCCGCGCGACTTGAGATCGAACGGCGGCTGCTGGCGTTGACGACACAGCAGGACACACCGGCGGTCGACTCGCGCACTCTGCGCCGCGCCGCTACTGCGTTGAGCGTCGTCCTGCCCCTTCTGGCATTGGGCTGGTACTTCGCCACCGGCCGGCCGGAACTGCCGGCCAAGCCTTTCGCCCAGCGCGATGCTGGCGACGAGACCGTACAGAACGCCGGGCGTCTTCTCGACGAACTGGAGAAGCGCCTGCAGGCCAAGCCCGACGATCTGCAAGGCTGGGTTTTGCTGGGTCGCACGGCGCTGCGCGTCGGCCGCTTCGATCAGGCGGCCACCGCGCTTGCGCGCGCGATTGCACTCGCACCCGATCGCGCCGATCTGCTGGCAAGCTACGCCGAAGCGCTGATCCTGAAAGACCAGGGGAAGATCGGGCCGCGCGCGCTGGAAGCGTTGAACAGCGCCCTGCAGCGCGAGCCCGACGAGCCTGCCGCCAACTATTATCGCGGCCTCGCCGATCTGCAGGACGGCAAGCCGAAAGCGACCCTGGAGCGCTGGCTGGCGCTGGAAGCGAAGGCGCCGGCCGATGCGCCGTGGCTGGAAGCGCTGCAGGTGGAAATTACGCGCGTGGCGCAAGAGTCCGGCATCGATCCGCTCAGCATCAATCCCAGCCGCAAGCCGCCTATCACACGCGGACCCACCGCGCGGGATGTCGAACGCATGGGACAGCTTGCCCCCGCCGAGCGCGAACAGGCGATCCGCGCCATGGTCGATGGGCTGGAAGCGCGGCTGAAAGACACGCCCGACGACATCGCCGGCTGGCAGCGACTGGGCAAGGCGCGGCTGGTGCTGAACGAGCCGGAGAAAGCCGCAGCAGCCTTTATTGAAGCCAACAAACGCAAGCCCGATGATATCGCTCTGCTGGGCGATCTGGCGGAAGCGCAACTGCGCATGGGCGGGGCCGATGCCCCGCCATCGGCCGACGCGACGGCGACCTTGCGCAGATTGTTGGCTCTGCAGACCGACAACCCACTGGCGTTGTTCTATCTGGCTCGGGTCGATGCCGAGGCTGGCAACAACAAGGCGGCGCGCGAGAAGCTGGGCAAACTGCTGGCGCTGATCCCTTCTGGTGCGCCGCAGCGGGCGCAGATCGAGGAACTGATCAAGTCGCTGCCTGAAAACTAGGCCAGACGAATGGCGCTTGCCTGCCTCCCGACCGGACCGTAAAACCGCAACAACCATATTGGGAGGAAATCATGAAATTCGCTCGTCTCGCAGCCTTCACCGCTGCCGGCCTTCTGCTCGCCACCGCCGCGCAGGCCGAAACCCGTGTCACCTTGAAGTCGGCCACCGCCGGCTCGTCCTACTACCAGATGACCGTGCAGCTGGGCGAAGCGCTGAAGAACGCCAGCAACGGGCAGATCACGGCCACGGTCGAAGAGAGCCAGGGCTCGGTGCAGAACGTCAAGGAAGCGCCCAAGCGGACCGGCAATTACATCTTCACCTCGCCGCCCAGCCTGGTGAAGGACGCGCAGGCCGCCAAGAAGCCGTTCGAAGGCGAGACAGGTTACGACACCATCCGCACGCTGTTCGTCATGCCCGGCATCACCATGCATATCGTCACACGTGCCGACGCCAACGTGAATTCCGTCGCCGATCTGGCCGGCAAGAATTTCATCGCCGGCGGCCGCGGCACTTTCACCGAGCGCCAATCGCTGGCGCTGTTCAAGCTGTTCGATCTCGAAGGCAAGGTGAAGGTGGCGGAAGTCGAACTGAGCGCCGCGTCCAACGCGCTGCGCAACAAGCAGGTCGACGGCTTCGCCTCGGGCTCCTCGCATCCGACCGGCATGATCCAGGAACTGGCGGCGACGACACCGATCAAGCTGCTGTCGCTCTCCGACGCCGAGCTGAAGAAGATCCTCGACAACGATCCCGGCGCTGGCCGCATCGTCATCGCCGCCAACACCTATGCCGGCCAGACGCAGCCGGTGCAGACGTTTGGATTGCCGGTGGGCGGCTACACCACCACGGCGATGGACGACAAGACGGCCTACGAGATCACCAAGATCTTCTGGACCCAGCGCGAGACCATGATCAAGACCAACCCGATCTGGGGTTCGGTGGCGCTGGATCAGGTGGCGCCGCTCGGCATCAAGCTGCACCCGGGCGCGGCCAAGTTCTATGCCGAGCAGGGCGTCAACATTCCTGCTGCACTGAAATAAGTCGTTAGTCGAACGTGTCGGAGACGCCCGGCATCGATGCCCAAGCGGCATCGGGCAGGCCAACCATGGCGACGGCGCGGGATCTGCTGATCCTCGCCGTCGCTGCCGCTTCCATCGTCTTCCATGTCTGGGTGGTGATCGGCGGGTTGGTACCCAACCTGGTCAGCCGGCCGCTGCATCTGCTGTTCGCCATTCCCTTCGTCTTTTTCTTCACCGGCGGCAACCGCTCGCGCCTCGACCTCGCCTTGTCATGGACGCTGGGCATTCTCGGCATCCTGGCCTGCCTCTATGTCGCGCTGAACCGGCGCGATCTGGCCGATCAGTACGGCTCGCTCAGAGGCTGGTTCCAGATCGCGCTGTCGGGCCTGCTGATCCTGATCGTGCTCGACATGGCGCGCCGCGCCGTGCAGCCGGTGATGCCCGCCATCGCGCTGATCGTGCTGCTCTATGGATTGCTGGGGCATTGGCTGCCGGGCGATATCGGCCATAACGGCCAGCCGCTAACGTCTTTTCTCGGCACACTGGTGATTTCCGAAGGCGGGCTGTGGGGCTCGCTGACGGGCACGTCGCTGGAGCTGATCGCGCCGTTCCTGATCCTGGGCGCGTTCGTCGCCGCCGGCGATGCTGGCACCGGCTTCATGTCGATCGCGCAGCAGACGGCAGGCCGCTTCCGCGCCGGCACCGCCAAGGTCGAGGTGGTGGCATCGGCGCTCTACGGCACGATCAGCGGCAGCGCGTCCGCCAACGTCGCTTCCACCGGCACCTTCACCATCCCGGCCATGATCAAGAACGGCTACCCCGCGCCTTTTGCAGCTTCGGTCGAAGCGGTTGCCTCGACGGGCGGGCAGATCATGCCGCCCGTGATGGGTGCGGGCGTGTTCCTGATGGCCGAGTTCCTGCGCATGAAATACGAGGATCTGATGGTGGTGGCGACGTTGCCGGCCCTGATCTTTTTCCTCACCTGCTGGTTCGGCGTCGACCGCTACGCGGTAGTGCTGGGATTGCGCGGCATGAGCGCCGACGAATTGCCCGGCTGGCGCAAGGTGGCGCGCACCCTCCCGTTCTTCGCCTTGCCGCTGGGTACCTTGATCTTCCTCTTCGTACAAACCGAATACACGCCGCAATTCTGCGGCGTCCTGGCGCTGGGAGTCGCGGCGATACTGCTGGCGGTGAACGAAAACCTGCGCATCAGCCTGCGCCTGTTCCTGGCACGCGTGCGCGACGCGACGGTCGCGGCGGCGCAGCAGGTGGCGGGCATCGCCGCCATCATGATCTGCGCCGGCATCATCGTCGGCGTCTTCCACATCACCGGCCTGGGCGTGAAATTCACCTCGCTGATCGTCAGCCTGTCGGGCGGCCAGCTTTGGGCGGCTCTGATCCTGACGGCGCTGGCCTGCATTGCGCTCGGCATGGAGCTGCCGACCACGGCAGCCTATGCGATCTGCATCGCCGTTGCGGGGCCAGCGCTGATCGAGCTTGGCCTTAAGCCATTGCAGGCGCATCTCTTCGTCTTCTGGTACGCACTGCTTTGCACCATCACGCCGCCGGTCTGCGGCAACGTTTTCATCGCCGCCCGCATCGCGCAGACGCCATGGCTGCCGGTGGCGTGGCGCGCCATGCGGCTTGGCGGCGCGCTGTTCGTGGTGCCCATCGGCTTCATCACCCACCCCTCGCTGCTGGCTCTGGGCAGCGATCCGCTGTTGGCGCTGGCGGCAGGCGTGAAGATTTCCGTCGGCATGTTCCTGTTCAGCTATGGCGCCATCGGTCGCCATGAGGACTGGCTCAAGCGCATCGCCGCCTTGCTCGCCAGCGCCGCGGTGATCATGCTGTACGGGTTTTGAGGAATTGGAGCGGACGATGGATCAGGAATTGGAGAAATACCGGAAATGGGTGGGTCGCACTCAGATCCAGGAGGACATCGCCGCCCCCTTTCCGCCCAAGGCGCTGATCGCCACGCTCGATGCGCGCGATCCCGCGCCGGCCAAGGGCGATCCGCTGCCGCCGCTGTGGCACTGGCTCTATTTCCTCGAAGCCGCCCCCGCCTCGAAGATCGGCCATGACGGCCATCCTCAACGCGGCGATTTCCTGCCGCCGGTGACGCTGCCGCGCCGCATGTGGGCCGGCTCGCGCCTGCATTTCGAAGGCGATATCAGGTTAGGCGACGAGATACGGCGTGAATCGCAGATCGTCTCGGTGGAACCCAAGACCGGCTCCAGCGGCCAGATGGTGTTCGTCGGCGTGCGCCATCGCATCTTCGCCCGCGGCGAACAGGTCATCATCGAAGAACAGGACATCGTCTATCGCCAGGCGCCGCAGCCGGGCGACAAGCCGGCCACCTCGAAGCCGGCGCCGACCGATGCAGTGTGGACCAGGGAGATCAAGGCCGATCCGGTGCTGCTGTTTCGCTTCTCGGCGCTGATGTTCATCGGCCATCGCATCCATTACGACCAGCCCTATGCCACCGGGGAAGAGGCCTATCCGGGCCTGGTAGTGCACGGCCCGCTGATGGGCCTGATGCAGATGGAGCTGGCGCGCCGTTCCTCGCCGGGCAAGCGCATCAAGGCGTTCGAATTCCGCGCCATCAGCCCGGTCTTCGACACCACGCCCTTCTCGGTCAACGGCAAGCCGGAGGGCAATACGGCGACGACCTGGGTTGCGCGCGAAGATGGCGGGCTGGCGCAGCAGGGCAAGGTGACGTTCGGCTAATCGCCCAACAGCGTGCCGTCGTCGCTTTCCAGCTTTTCCTTGCCGGCGATCTTCATCACCCGTTCGCCCGCCCGCACCAGGCAGGGAACCGAGCGGGCGAAGATGATGCCGTCAGTGCGTGCCAGCAACTGGGTGCGGGCGGCTCCGGGCGGGCCCATCGGATCGACGATCTCCGACACGACGTCGCCTGCGCGCGCGCGCTCGCCCAGTTCACGCTTGTGGACCAGCAACCCGGCATGCGGCGCCTTGACGAAATCCACCGCCTCCAGCGCCGTGCCCTGACAGGCCAGCGAGGGCAAGGCGCCGGCATCGCCCGCCACGACGCCGCGCCGGATAAGAAATTTCAGCAGCGCTTGCGCGTCCTTCTGCGCCTGAGCATCGTCGATATCCGCACGTCCACGCAGCTCGATCGTGCCGGTAATCAGCGATGCGGCGCTCAAGGCTGCGCCCGGATTGGCGTCGATCAGCTTCCACAAAGGCCGCGCCAGCGCCTCGTCGAACGGCTCGCCGCCGGAGTCTTCTTCCAACAGCACCGCAGTCGCGCCCAGCAACGCGGCGAGATCGGAAATCTCCGGCCACAGTTTCGGGCCGGCATAGATGTGCATCAGCGCATCGTCGTCGCAATGCAGGTCGAGCGCGATATCGGCATCGATCGCCAGCCGCATCAGGGTCAGGCGCAGTTGCTGCGCCTCGCCCGCCGCCTTCTTCTCGGCGAGCAGCTTCAGCAACGTCGTGCGCACCAGCATGGTGTTGGCCGCAGCGTCGCGGCCTAGCTTGTTGCGCAAGGCCTCGACCAGCTTGTCGGACAGGTCGGGAAAACTGCGGTTGAAATTGCCTGAAGCATCCAGCCCGTAACGGCCCAGCAACTGGCCGTGCACATGCTGCGACAGGCCGATCGGGTTGGCGGCCGGCACGATCAGGATTTCGCCCTTGATGCGCCCTTCCCGCTCGGCCGTGGCCAGGCTTGCGATCAGATGCTGCAGCACCAGCACGCCTGGCAGCTCGTCGGCGTGCAACGCGGCCTGGAAGTAGGCCTTCGGCCGCGCCCCCGCTTTGCCGAAGCGGTGGAGCGTCAGATGACGGTCCGTGCCCGGCGACGGCGAGGCCAGCGGCAGATGCAGGGTGGTCGGCATCAGGTGGATTTTGCGAAAACTGACATGCAGGACAGAACCTATCTTTCGCCACCGCCGGAATCTAGAGTTCCGACTGGGGGAGGCTATTGGCCATGCATAACCGGGACGTCTTTGCACATATTTATAAGAATGGGAGCTGGGGTGTGGGATCTGGGCCCGGCTCGACGCCCGACGCCACGGCCACCTATCGCGGTATTCTGGACAACTTCCTGCGCGCTAACGAGGTCAAGTCGGTGATCGATATCGGCTGCGGCGACTGGCAATTCTCGCGTTTGATCAACTGGTATGGCGCGAGCTATGTGGGCTACGACGTGGTTCCGACGCTGGTCGAAGAGAACAGCCGCCGGTTCGGACAGGCCAATGTGCGCTTTCTCGACATGCCCGAGAACTACGACGAAATCGTTCCTGCCGACCTGGCGCTGTGCAAGGACGTGCTGCAGCATTTGAGCCTGTCGCACGCCGAAGCCCTGCTGTCGGCGCTGGAGCGTCGCGCCAAGTACGTTTTGATCACCAATTGCGTGCACCCCGCCGCCAATCTCAACCGCGAGATCGGGGATGGAGACTGGCGCCCGCTCGATATTTCGCTGATGCCGTTTGCTCGCCGGTCGGTCAATCTCGGCGCATTCCACACCAAGAAGACGCAGCTTCTAATCTGCGGTTGAAAGCGACGGAGAACGACACGACCATGGCAACCGACAAAGACATTATCGCCGCCCTGCACGGCGTTTCCACCGCGACGCTGACCACGGTGCTTTTGAAGAAAGGCCTGCGCAATGTGTGGATGCGCGGGACCATGCCGTTGCGTCCGGGCCAGCCGCGACTGGTCGGCCGTGCCTTCACCCTGCGCTTCGTCCCTGCCCGCGAGGACCTGGCGACGCCCGAATCCTGGTCGTCACCGAAATCCACCCGCGCCGCCATTGAGGCCATGCCGGAAGGCTGCATCACGGTAGTGGACGCCATGGGCATTACCGATGCCGGCATCTTCGGAGACATCCTGTGCGCGCGCATGAAGAAGCGCGGCGTCGCAGGCCTGGTGACCGACGGCGTAGTGCGCGATCTGGCTGGCGTGCTGGGCACCGGATTGCCGGTGTGGTGCCGTGGCGCGGCGGCCCCGCCTTCGGTGGCGGGTCTGACCTTCGTCGACTGGCAGCAGCCGATCGGCTGCGGCGGCGTTGCGGTATTTCCCGACGATCTGATCGTGGTCGACGACGATGGCGCGGTGGTGGTGCCGGCGGCCTTCATCGATCACGTGCTGGCGACGGCGCCGGAGCAGGAGAATCTCGAAGCCTGGATCATGAAGGAAGTGGAAGCGGGCGTGCCGCTGCCTGGCCTTTACCCCGCCAACGCCGAAACCGCCGCGCGCTACGCGGCCAGCAAAAAGAAGTGACGGGCGGGAGGACGTTCCGGGCGTTTGGTGGAGCCGAGCGGGATCGAACCGCTGACCTCGTCATTGCGAACGACGCGCTCTCCCAACTGAGCTAC
>CAYLYK010000022.1:0-14640 GCA_964388115.1 uncultured Hyphomicrobiales bacterium | reverse complement strand
TCGCGCGCCTTGTGCGAGAGCTGCGCGATCGGCAGGTCGAACATGGCGTGCGCGGCCCAGGCGCCGACGATCATCGCCGCGATTTGCGTCACGACATAGAGCAGCCCGTCGAGCGCGCCGATCTGTTTGCGCAGGCGCATCGCCAAGGTGACGGCGGGGTTGAATTGCGCGCCGCTGATCGGCCCCAGCAGCATGATCAGCACGTAGAGCGCCGCCATGGTGGCGAGCGTATTGGCCAGCAGCGCCACCGCGTCGTTGCCGGCAGCCAGGCGCTCGGCCATGATTCCCGACCCGATCACGGTGGCGGCGAGCAGGAAGGAGCCCAGCGCCTCGGCCACAAGCCTGCGGCCGCGCGAGAACTCGGCGCTCACGCCGCTATGGTGTCGCTCGAGAGCGTGATCTTGCCGATCTCGTCGAGCTTGCGCTTGAGGCTCATGCGATCGAGCGTGGCGACCGGCAGGGCGGTGAAGATCTTGATGCGATTCTCCAATTGCCGGAACGCCTCGCGGAAGGCCTGGCGCTTCTGCACTTCGGTGCCGGTGGCGGCGGCGGGATCGGGCACGCCCCAATGCGCCGTCATCGGCTGGCCGGGCCATACCGGGCACGGCTCGTTGGCGGCGCTGTCGCAGACGGTGAAGACGAAATCGAGCTTGGGAGAATCGGCTTGCGCGAATTCCTCCCAGCTCTTGGAGCGAAACCCTTCGCTGGGCAGTTTCAGCGAGCGCAGCAGATCGAGCGCGTAAGGATGCACCTCGCCCTTGGGCTGGCTGCCGGCGCTGTGGGCGACGAAGTGGCCGCGGCTCCAGTGCTGCAGCAGCGACTCGGCGAGGATCGAGCGCGCCGAATTGCCGGTGCAGAGGAAGAGGACGTGATAGCTCATGACCCGCTCCCTTTAGCCGCAGCTCTTGGCGCCGCAGGACGATGCCTGCTGTTGCTGCGCCTGCATCTGCACCGGCGCCGCCTTCATTTCCGGCGCGCAGCACGCCGACGCCGCCTTGGTCGGCCCCGGCTCCTGCATCGCCTTCTTGGCGGTGTCGCCGCCATAGGTGGTGATCTGGCCCGCGGTGTGGAACGTCTCCCAGTTCAGGCCCGACGGGTCCTGCACCCAGGCCTTGTCGGAGCGCGCGTAGCAGCACGAGGCATCCTTCTGCTCGAACACCGACTGATCGGCCGCCTTCAGCCGCGTCGCCATTTCGGCGAGCTCGTCGGGGTTCTCGGCCTGGATGCCGAGATGGTCGAGGCCGGGCGCGCCGCGGGTGGAGATGGCGAAGTTCACGCGCGGATCGTCCAGCATCCACTTGGCGTAGTCGTCGTGCTTGACCGTCGGCTCGGCGCCGAACAGCACGGAATAGAAGCGGATCGACTGGTCGAGATCGGCGACGCCGACGTTGACATGCAAGCGCTTCATGACGCTCTCCTCCTGGCTTTGGTCGTGTTGGCTTTAATGGTGACGGGTTTGGTTTGCGGCGCGCAGGCAACGGGCGCGCAAAGCTCGGCCTGGCCGCCGCAGCAATTGTCGGTGAGGAATGCCAGCAGATCGTTCATCGCCGCATAGTTGGCGGTATAGATCAGCGACCGGCTCTCGCGCCGGCACTGCACCAGCCCGGCGCCCTTGAGCTGCGACAGATGGAACGACAGGGTCGGGTTGGGCAGTTCAAGCTTGGCGGCGAGATCGCCGGCCGACATCCCCTCCGCGCCGGCCTGCACCAGCAGACGGAACACGGACAGGCGCGATTCCTGCGCCAGGGCTGAGAGATGGGCGACGGCAGTGCTTGATTCCATATTTCCAAAATAGTGGAAATATTGGGGGAGTCAAGAGGCCGAACGGGGAAAAAGAACACCCTCATCCGGGCTTCGCCCACCTTCTCCCGCAAGCGGGAGAAGGGCTGAAATTAAATACCGCTACCGCCGCAACTCCCCCAGCCCCAGATGCTCGAGCCACGTCGACGTCTGGAACAGCTCCGGGTAGCGCTTGTCGAGCCAGCTGCCCAGGATCAGCGCCGCCATCATCGCCAGCAGCATGTATTTGGGCTGCAGCAGGCGGCGCCAGGGGTCGGGGTCTTGCGGCGGGAGGTGGGTCAAGGGGCCTGCGGGCGCTGGGAAGATGGCGCTCGTTCTACCATCGCAGCGAGAGGCCCGACATCGGGAAATCGCGATCACGCCGCTTCTAATGCGCGCCGAAATAGGCCCGCTGCAATTCGCCGTCGCTGAGGGCGGTTTCGACATCGCCGCGCCAGACCAGCTCGCCCACCGACAGCAGGCAGCATTGCCGGGCGACGGAGCGGGCGATCTGCACGTTCTGCTCGACGACCAGAATGCCGACGCCGGTGGCGCGGATGCGGTTGATGGTTTCGATCAAGGTGCCGACGATGCCGACCGCGAGCCCGGTCGAAGGCTCGTCGAGCAGCAGCAGCGAGGGGTTGGCGATGAAGGCGCGGGCCAGCGCCAGCATCTGCTGCTCGCCGCCCGACAGCGAGCCCGCCGCTTGCTGCCGGCGTTCGGCCAGCACGGGAAACAGCGAGAAGATCTCGTCGAGCGGCCGCGTCTTGCGCCCGATCGCGGCCTGCGCGCCGGCGGCCAAAGTCTCGGCGACGGTGAAGGTGGCGAACAGCTCGCGCCATTGCGGCACCAGCGCGAGGCCGGCGCGGGCGATGGCGGAAGCGGAATGGCGCGTGATGTCCCGGCCCTTGAACAGCACCTGGCCGCCGGACTTGGGCGCCAGCCCGGCGATGGCCTCGACGCAGGAGGTCTTGCCGGCGCCGTTGGGGCCGAGGAAAGTCAGCGCCTCGCCTTCCTCGAGGGCGAAGGAGACGTCGCGCACGGCGGGGATGCCGCCATGGCGCACCGAGAGGTTTTTCACTTCGAGCAGGCTCATGCCGCGTCCCGTTCGCCGAAATAGAGCCGCCGCACGGCGGGCAGCGCCACGGTGGCGTGCGCCTCGCCCTCGGCCACGATCCGCCCGTTGCCCATCACCGACACGGTGCGGCACAGATCCGTGACGAAGCCGATATTGTGCTCGATCAGCAGCATGGCGACGCCGGTCTCGGCGTTGATGCGCAGCAGCAGCTCGCGCAGCCGGCCCGCCTCCTCCTTCGACACGCCCGAGACGGGTTCGTCGAGCAGGATCAGGCGCGGGCGCGAGACGATGGCGCGGGCGATCTCCAGCCGCCGCTGGTTGCCCAGCGACTGCTGGCCCGCCGGCAGATGGGCAAGCTCGGCCAGACCGACGGAAGCCAGCGCTTCCATCGCCCAGGCACGCTGTTCCTGGCTGCGCGCACCGTCGACCACCTCGTCGAAGCTGTCGCGCAGCGCCTCCATCACCGTGTTGCGGCCGAGCCCGGCGATGACGTTGTCGAGGCAGGACAGTTGCGGGAACAGCGCCACGTGCTGGAAGGTGCGCGTCATGCCAAGCCCGATGCGCTCGCGCGCCTTCAGGCCCAGCGCCTTCTGGCCGAAGATCTCGATGTCGCCGGCATCGGCGTCGAGGAAGCCCGAGACGATGTTGAACAGCGAGGTCTTGCCCGCACCGTTGGGGCCGATGATGCCGTGGATGGCGCCGGCCGGAATCGACAGCGTCACGTCGTCCACCGCCTGCAGCGCGCCGAAGCGGCGCGAGACGCCGGAGATTTTCAGCGCCAGGCCGGCACCGGCGAGGGTTGCCGTCTCCGCCGCCGCGCCGAACTCGGGCGTTTCGACGCGCGGGGCGGCGTTGCGGCGCAGATGGTTGAACGGGCGGCGGATGAGATCGACCAGGCCGCCGGGCAGGAACATGGTGATGAGGATCACCAGCACGGCGAAGATCAGGTCGAGATAGTCGGCCACCGGGCGCAGCACCTCGGGCAGGATGCGGAAGGCCGCGCCGCCGGTCAGCCCGCCCCAGATCGAGGTCATGCCGCCGACGATGGGATAGGCCAGCATGAAGACCGAGGCCAGCACGCCGTAGCTGTCGGGATCGATGATGCGAACGAGCGGCGCCGCCAGGCCGCCCGCGAAGGCGATGACGGCGGAGGAGATGACGAAGGCCGCCATGAGATAGCGCGCGATGTCGATGCCGAAGGCTTCGGCGCCGATCTCGTTGGCCGCCACCGAGCGCAAATTCTTGCCGAAGCGGCCGCGCACCATCACCGACAGCAGCGCCACCGCGACGATGCCGCCGATGCCGCACAGCAGCAGGTAGCCGGCATTGTCGCTTTCCTCGAGCACGAAGCCGAACAGCTCGGCGGGCTTCACGCGCATGCCCTGCGCGCCGCCGGTGATCGAGGTCGCCTCGCGGATCAGGATCATCACCACCATCTGGAAGACGAGCGTCACCATGGCGAGGTTGTGGCTTCTGAAGCGCACGCCGGGCAGCGCCAGGATCCAGCCCGCGACGGCGCCCACGATCACCGCCAAAGCGAGGCTGAGCAGATACGGCAGGCCCAGCAGGGTGACGCACAAAGCCGCGGTGTAGGAGCCGATCGCCATGAAGGCCGCCGACGCCAGGGTGATGCAGCGCGCCAGCCCGACCAGCACGACAAGCGCCGCCCCGATCGCCATCGACACGAAGCCCAGCGCCAGCACGTACTGGCCGTAGCCGCTCACCGCCAGCAGCCCCGCCAGCATGATCGCCAGCAGGACCAGGGCGGGCGCGAAGGTGGCGAGGACGGCGCGCGATTTCTCCGCTCTAAACACGTCGCGCTCCGATGCCGGGGAACAGGCCCTGCGGGCGCCACAGCAGCACGGCGAACAGCAGCAGGAAGGAGATCGAGTTCTTGAATGCCGAGGATACGTAGGCCGCGGCCAGGCTCTCGGCCAGTCCCAGGATCAGCCCGCCCAGGATGGCGCCGATCAGCGAATCGAAGCCCCCGATCACCGCCGCGACGAAGGCCGCCGACACCATCGCCACCGACAGGTCGGTCGACACGCCTTTGCTGGGCGCCACGAACACGCCGGCGATGCCGGCCAGCGCTCCGCCTAAGAACCACGCCATGACATGCACGCGATCGACCGAGAAGCCGCAAAGCTGCGCGCCGCGCGGGTTGGAGGCCATGGCGCGCATGGACAGGCCGATGCGCGCCTGCATGAAGAGCAGCACGCCCAGGCCGCCCACCGCCAGCGCGCCGGCGATGACCCACATCGTCTCCTGCGTCAGGAACACCTCGCCGATGATCAGCGGCGGGCCGGCCAGCGTCGCCGGCACCGCCAGCAGCTCGGCCTTGGTGCTGAGGCGAAAGCCTTCCGACAAGGCGATGCCCAAAAACACGGTGGCGATGACGACGGTGAACATGTCGGCCCGGCGCAGCGGCCGCAGCACGGCGAATTCCAGCCCCGCCGCGATGGCGCCGACGATCAGGGGCGCTGCGACATAGGCGACCAGCGCCGGCTGCTGGTAATTCACCACCACGAGATAGGAGACGAAGGCGCCCAGCATGACGAAGGCGCCATGGGCGAAGTTCACCGTCTTGGTGGCCTTGTGGATGACGACGACGCCAATGGCGGCCAGCGCATAGATGGCGCCGAACTTGATGCCGCCGATCGCCACCGTGAAGAACTCGGAAATCATGGCTTCCCCCCTGCCCCATCAAACGGAATCAGGGGCTTAGCGGTCAAATACCTCTTTGTCTGACCGAGATGCTTTTGCGACATGAGGCAAGGGGTGGACATGCCCGCCGCGTGTCATTCGAACAAAAAAACAGGCGCCCCCTTTCGAGAGCGCCTGCGCGAGGTGTCGCGGGAGTCTTCTTCTTACGGCACGAGCTTGATGGTGCGCACCACCGACCAGTCCTGGCCCTTGACGATGGTGCCGCCCAGCACCTTGTTGCCCTGCAGATCGTTGGGCGCGAAGCTTTCGGGGAAGATCACGTCGAAGCCGCCCATCTTCTTGGGGCTGGCGTCCTTGAGGTTGGTCCACGCCTCGATCAGCGAGGCGCGCGTGGGATTCTTGCCCGCCGCCTGGATCGCCAGCGCCGTGACGTAGGCCGAGCCGTAGCCGATCACGTCGTAGGCGTTGGGCCGGCCCTGCGGCAGCGTGCCGCCCAGCGACTTGGCCAGCGCCGCCTCAAAATCCTTGATCGGCTTGGCGTCCTGGCCGGGGAAATACGGGCCGTTGAAATAGCCGCGCACGCCGTCGGCATTGCCGATGATCGGCACGATGGCGCGGTTGACGGCCGAGCCGTCCACGACATAGCGCATGTTGCTCATGCCCATGTCCTTGGCCTGCTTGATGGCGAAGCCCGCTTCCGAGAACGAGCCCAGCACCACGATGGCGTCGACCTTGGCGCGCTGGAAGGAGACCAGCTGCGAGGTGAAGTCGCGCGCCGCCTGGTCGAACTGTTCGACCACGTAGTCGAGCTTGCGCCCGTCCATCGCCTTCTTCAGCTCGACCAGGGTCGATTGCGGGAAGGCGTAGGTGCCGGCCAGCACGCCGATCTTCTTCGACTTGTAGCCGCCGTCGTTGACCTGCTCGAGGATGGCGATCGGCTGCAGCGAGGCCGGCACGATGGCGCCGTGGAACACGTTCTTGGCGAAGGGCTCGCGGATGATCGGCGTCGAGCCGAACAGGTTGTAGGTCGGCACGCCGTTGCCGCGCACGTAGTCCGCCGCCGCCGCAGCGCCGGTCGAGCCCGAGGCCAGGATGAGGATGAAGACCTTGTCCTGCTCGACGAGCTTCTTCACCGCCGCCAGGCTCTCGGCCGGCGTCAGCGCATGTTCGAAGATCATGCGGATCTTGCGGCCGTTGACGCCGCCCTTGGCGTTGATCTCGCTGAAGCCAAGCGCCAGCCCGTCGCGGCCGGGCATGCCGACGAAGGACAGCGCGCCGGTCAAGGCGCCGATGGCGCCGACCACGATCTCGTCGTTGGTGACGCCGTCTTCGGCGCGCGCGTTTGGCGTCTGCGCCAGGCCAAGCCCGACGCCCAGCGCCAGCGCCCAGCCAAGAAGTCTCGATTTCCGCATGCAAGCCCCCTGCCGAATTGTTGGTGTCTGGCCCCTATCAGACCAACGCCCGCGAATACGCGCCAATGCCGGTTTATGGCGGGACTATGCGAGGGGGATATGGGCGTGGAGCGGCGTGACGGCGAACGAACGGTGGCCACGCCCCTTTTTGCTTGGTTTATATTTTATCGAATCTATTAACCTTAGGTTAAGAAATATGATCTTTCGTAAACTTGCACGTTGGTTTATGAAATGTCATAATTATTAACCATGGGTGAAGAAAGATACCAAAGCCTGAACCAATTGCAGCGCCGCCTTCCCGAAGGCTCGCTGGTCGATGCCGCATGGCTGGGCGAGCGGGGCTACTCCGCGCCGCTGCTGCATAAATACGTGCGGCAAGGTTGGCTGGAACGCCTTGCCCACGGCCTTTATCGCAAGCCGGCCGGCGGGCCGAAAGGAAAAGTCGCGGCCCTGTCATGGCTGGACGTGGTTGCGTCGCTGCAAGGATTGATGCGCAGCGATCTGGCGGTGGGCGGACGCACGGCGCTGGAATTGCAGGGTTTCGCCCATTACCTGGGCGCGGGCCAGCCGCGCGAGATCCATCTTTACGGATTGCGCAAGCCGCCCGGCTGGCTCGATCGGCTGGACCTGCCGCAAAGCTTCGTCACCCACGATCTGCGTCGACTGTTCGGCCCCAGACCGACCGCCTTCGTCGCCGGCTGCATCGACTTCGTTGCCGCCGAGGGCGCGAAATGGCCGCTGTCCTGCGCCCAGCCCGAGCGGGCATTGCTGGAGCTGCTCGACGAAGTGCCGCAACGCGAGACCTTCGAGCAGGCCGACAGGCTGGTCGAAAGCTTGCGCGCGCTGTCGCCCAGGCGCCTGCAGAAACTGCTGGAAGCCTGCACCAATGTGAAGGTCAAGCGCCTGTGCCTGTGGTTCGCCGAGCGCCACAACCATCCCTGGCTGCAGCACATCGACGCCCGGAAAATCGATCTCGGCAGCGGCAAGCGCATGCTGGCGCGCGGCGGCAAACTGGACAGGAAATATCTCATCACCGTACCGGCCGATCTCGATGCCGGCGCTTGAGGTCTATCGCCGTCAGGTGCGCCTGCTGCTCGCCGCGATTCCGGCGATCGCGGCGGAGAAGGATTTCGCGCTCAAGGGCGGCACCGCGATCAACCTGTTCGTGCGCGACATGCCGCGCCTGTCGGTCGACATCGATCTCGCCTATCTGCCCGTGGCCGACCGCGCCGCCTCGTTGACCGGTATCGACGCTGCGATGAAGCGGATCGCCGAACACCTGGCGAAACTCCTGCCGCGCGCGCAAATCTCGCCGGTGCCGCTGCCGAACGAGAAGGCGATCGCCAAGCTGCACGTCCAATCCGAACGGGCGCAGATCAAGATCGAGGTGACGCCCGTGCTGCGCGGCTGCGTCTACGAGCCGGAAACCAGGCGCGTCTCGGCGCGGGTGGAAGAGGAGTTCGGCTTCGCCGAGACGACCGTCGTCTCCTGGCCCGATCTCTATGCCGGCAAGCTGGTGGCTGCGCTGGACCGGCAGCATCCGCGCGATCTGTTCGACGTGCGCGAACTCATGGCCAAGGAAGGCCTCACGCCTGAACTGCGCACCGCCTTCATCGTCTATCTGGTCAGCGCCACGCGGCCGCTGGCGGAAATCCTGCGGCCCACCGAACGCGACATCGGCGAAGAATTCCGTCGCGGCTTCGACGGCATGACGCAAACCGCCGTCACCCATGCGGAACTGGTCCAGACGCGACGGCAACTGATCGACACCATCACCCAAGACATGCCCGCCGCGCACAAACGCTTCCTGCTGTCGTTCAAGCGCGGCGAACCCGACTGGTCGCTGCTGGACATTCCGCAGGCCGCCGCCCTGCCGGCCGTGCAATGGCGGCTGGAGAATCTGGCCAAAGCGCCGGCCGCCAGGCGCGCCGAGCTGATGCGGCGGCTGGAGGAGGTTCTGGGTTAGCCATGCCGCCCACGGCGGCGCGGGATCACCCCCCATAACGAACCCGTATATGCCATTTACGAATTGGCATTTGATTCGGGCGGCGGCTGGCGGCTAAATCGGGGCCTGTTTGCGCGTAATGGGCTTCGTCGACCTTATATAAGGTGCAGGCCCCTCCCCGATGGATGGACCATGACCGGCCTGGATACGCTGAGCGGCGCCGCCCTGCGCCACGCCCTGCTGCGCCGGCCCTTGCCCGAGCTGCTGCGCGCCGCCGCCGCCCTGCGCGATGCCGGGCACGGCAATCGCATCTCCTATTCGCGCAAGGTCTTCATCCCGCTGACCCATCTGTGCCGCGACGTGTGCCACTACTGCACCTTCGCGAAAACGCCGCAGCCGGGCAAAGCCGCCTATCTCTCGCCCGACGAGGTGCTGGAAATCGCCCGCGCCGGCAAGGCAGCGGGCTGCCAGGAGGCACTGTTCACGCTCGGCGACAAGCCCGAGCTGCGCTACCGCGCCGCGCGCGAGGCGCTCGACGCGCTGGGCTATGCCAGCACCATCGACTATCTCGCCGCCATGTGCGCGCTGGTGCTGCGCGAGACCGGGCTGCTGCCGCACGCCAATCCCGGCGTGATGAGCGGCGCGGAGATCGCCGCCTTGCGCAAGGTGACGGTGTCGCAAGGCATCATGCTGGAATCGGCATCGCCGCGGCTGTGCGAGAAGGGCGGCCCGCATTACGGCTCGCCCGACAAGCATCCCGCGGTGCGGCTGGAATCCATCCTGCTGGCGGGCGAGCTGAAAGTGCCGTTCACCAGCGGCATATTGATCGGCATCGGCGAGACGCGCGAGGAGCGGCTCGATGCGCTGTTCGCGCTCAAGGCGCTGCACGATTGCTACGGCCATCTCCAGGAAATCATCGTGCAGAATTTCCGCGCCAAGGCGGACACGAAGATGCGCGCCGCGCTCGAGCCCTCGCTCGAGGAGCTGACCTGGACCGTGGCGGCGGCGCGGCTGATCTTCGGGCCGGCAATGAACATCCAGTGCCCGCCCAACCTGTCGCCCGGCGCGGCGGGCGCGCTGATCGAGGCCGGCATCAGCGACTGGGGCGGCGTCTCGCCGGTGACGCAAGATCACGTCAACCCCGAAGCGCCGTGGCCCGCCATCGAGCGGCTGGGTGCGGAGACGGCCGAGGCCGGCAAGATCCTGGTGCGCCGGCTGGCGGCCTACCCGTCCTATTGCCTGCAGGCCGACGAGTGGTTCGCGCCGAAGATCGCCACGCAGGTGCGCCGTTCGATCGACGCCGAGGGCTTCGCCCGCTGCGACGACTGGGCGCCGGGCCTGAGCCGCACGCCGCCGCAGAGAGTGGCGGCCGAAACCGTCGCCGTACCGGCGATCGTCGATCCCACCATCGCCTCGATCCTCGACCGCGCCATGGCCGGCGGCGATCTCTCCGACGCGCAGATCGTCGCGCTGTTCTCGGCGCGCGGGCGGGATTTCGACGCCGTGTGCGAAGCCGCCGACGAGTTGCGCAAAGTCACGGTGGGCGACGCCATCACCTACACCGTCAACCGCAACATCAACTACACCAACATCTGCTATTTCCGCTGCGGCTTCTGCGCCTTCTCCAAGGGCAAGATGAGCGAGACGCTGCGCGGCGCGCCCTATGACCTGGCCCTGGAAGAGATCGTGCGGCGGGCCGAGGAAGCCTGGCAGCGCGGCGGCAACGAGGTCTGCCTGCAAGGCGGCATCCATCCCAGCTACACCGGCGAGACCTATCTCGCCATCTGCCGCGCCATCAAGGCGGCGCTGCCCGACATGCACATCCACGCCTTCTCGCCGCTGGAGATCAGCCAGGGCGCGAGCACGCTTGGCATCTCCGTGCGCGATTTCCTGCTGCAGCTGAAGGAGGCCGGCCTCGGCACCCTGCCCGGCACGGCGGCGGAAGTGCTGGACGACGAGGTGCGCGCCATTCTCTGCCCGGACAAGGTGAACACGCAGCAATGGCTCGACGTCGTGCGCACCGCGCATGAAGTGGGATTGCGCACCACGTCCACCATCATGTTCGGCCATGTCGACCGGCCGATCCACTGGGCGCGCCACCTGATCGCCTTGCGCGAGCTGCAATGGCAAACCGGCGGCATCACCGAATTCGTGCCGCTGCCCTTCGTCCACATGGAAGCGCCGATCTACCTCAAGGGCAAAGCGCGTAAGGGCCCGTCCTTCCGCGAGGCGGTGCTGATGCATGCCATCGCGCGGCTGACGCTGAATGCGGTGATCCCCAACATCCAGACCTCGTGGGTCAAGCTCGGGCCGCAGGGCGCGGCCGCCTGCCTGAAAGCCGGCGCCAACGATCTGGGCGGCATCCTGATGAACGAAAGCATCTCGCGCGCCGCCGGCACCGAGCACGGCCAGGAGTTTCCGCCCGCGGCGATGGAAGCGCTGATCCGCTCGCTGGGCCGCACCCCCCGGCAGCGCGACACGCTCTATCGCGACGTGGCGGCCGATCGTGTCGCAGCCTCGTTCGAGGCCGATGCGCTGCAACCCCTCGTGATGACCGCGCCGGTGAAACGGGTCGCGGCGGAATAGAAGGAAGAGACATGAGCAAGCACAGCGTGGCGATACTGGGCGGCAGCGGGGCGGAAGGCGGCGGGCTGGCGCTGCGCTTTGCGGCGGCGGGATACAAGGTCATCATCGGCTCGCGCGAGGCGGCCAAGGCGCAGGAAGCGGCGGCCCGGATCGCCCAGCGCGTGCCCAATGCTTCGGTGCAGGGCGCCGACAACCAGAGTGCCGCTGCCGCCGCCGACATCGTGGTGCTGACCGTGCCCTTCGCCGCGCAGCGCTCGACGCTGGAGAGCGTGCGCCCTCAGCTTCAGGGCAAGATCCTGGTCGACGTCACCGTGCCCTTGGTGCCGCCCAAGGTCAGCCAGGTGCAATTGCCGCCGGAACATTCCGCCGCCCAGGGCGCGCAGAAGATCCTCGGCGACGGCGTGAGAGTCGTCTCGGCGTTCCAGAACGTCTCGGCGCACCAGCTCGAGCATCTGGGCCAGCCGGTCGATTGCGACGTGCTGGTGTGCGGTGATGATAAGGACGCGCGCGAGGCGGTGGTGCAGCTTGCCCGCGACGCCGGCATGGTCGCCTGGCATGGCGGCGTGCTGGCCAATTCGGTGGCGGCCGAAGCGCTGACTTCCGTGCTGATTTTCATGAACCGCCGCTATAAAGTGCCCGGCGCCGGCATCCGCATCACCGGCCTGGACAACGCCGCGGAGCATGGCTGACCCCGCCACTCTCACCCTGACCGCCCTGCCCGGCATTCCCCGCATTGCCGGCGGCGACGATCTGCTCGCCGTCATCGTCGCCGGATTGCAGCGCGCCCGCCTCGACCTGCAGGATGGCGACATCCTGGTGCTGGCGCAGAAGATCGTGTCCAAGGCCGAGAACCGCTCGGTCAGGCTGGCCGATATCAAACCCTCCGCTCGCGCCCTCGAGCTGGCGCGGCAGACGGGCAAGGATGCGCGGCTGATCGAGCTGATCCTGAGCGAATCGACGGAAGTTCTGCGCGTGCGGCCCGGCCTGATCGTGGTCGAGCACCGGCTGGGCTTCGTGCTGGCCAATGCCGGCATCGATGCCTCCAACGTCGACGGCTCCGAAAGCGAGGAGCGCGTGCTGCTGCTGCCGCGCGATCCCGACGCCTCCTGCGCCCGCCTGCGCGCGGCGCTGGAGCGCAGCTTCGGCAAACGGCTGGGCGTGGTGATCAACGATTCGCTGGGCCGCGCCTGGCGCATGGGCACGGTCGGCACGGCGTTGGGATCTTCCGGGCTGGTGGCGATGCTCGATCTGCGCGGCCAGGCCGACATGAACGGGCGCATATTGCGCGCCAGCGAAATCGGCGCCGCCGACGAGGTTGCCGCCGCCGCCTCGCTGCTGATGGGCCAGGGCGCCGAAGGCCGGCCGATCATCCACCTGCGCGGCTTTCCCTATGCGCCGGGCGAGGGCAGCGCGCGCGATCTGCTGCGCCCGCCGGAAATGGATCTGTTCCGATGAGCGACGATTTCCAGCCCCGGATTCTGGCGCTGGCCGGCGGCGTCGGCGGCGCCAAGCTGTGCGTCGGGCTGGCGCGCACGCTGCCGGCCGAGGATTTGCAGATCGTGGTCAACACCGGCGACGATTTCTGGCATCTGGGTCTGGCGATCTCGCCCGACATCGATTCGGTGCTCTATGCGCTGGCCGGGCTGAACGATGCCGAGCGCGGCTGGGGCCTGGCGGGCGAGACGTGGAGCTTCATGGCGGCGCTGGAGAAGATCGGCGCGCCGAGCTGGTTCAGGCTGGGCGATCGCGATATGGCCACCCATGTCTGGCGCACGCACCGGCTGCTGGAAGCGGCAACACTGTCGGAGATCACCGCCGAACTGGCGCAGCGGCTGGGCATCAGCCACCGCGTCGCGCCGATGAGCGACGACACGGTCGAGACCATGGTCGAGACCGAACACGGCCTGCTGGGCTTCCAGGATTATTTCGTCGCGCGCCAGTGCCAGCCGCCGGTGCGCCGCTTCCATGTCGAGGGCGCCGACGACGCCAATCTCTCGCCCGCTTTCGCCGCCGCCCTGCAGTCGCCGTCGCTTCGAGCCATCGTGCTGTGCCCGTCCAACCCCTTCGTCTCGATCGGGCCGATCCTGGCGCTGGAGCCGGCGCGGCGGGCGCTGGAGACCCGCGCCGTGCCGGTGGTCGCCGTCTCGCCCATCGTCGGCGGCGAGGCGATCAAGGGCCCGGCGGCCAAGATGATGGCCGAGCTGGGGCTGGACGTTTCGCCGGTCGGCATCGCGCGCCATTACGGGCGGCTGCTCGACGGGCTGGTGATCGACCGGCAGGACGTGCGGCACACGCACCGGCTCGAGGCCATGGGCTGCAAGGTGCATGTCTGCGACACGATCATGCGCAGCGACGCCGACAAGACCGCGCTCGCCCAGGCGACGCTGGATTTCGCCGCCAGCCTGCGCCCGCGCCGCAGCTTCGGCGTCGTGCCCGGCGGCATGATCTGACCGGCCGATGCCGCCGCGCGCCCTCTATGCCGTGGTGCCGGTGAAGATGCTGGTGCGCGCCAAGACGCGGCTGTCGCCCGCGCTCTCCTTCGCGCAGCGCCTGCGCCTCGCCCGCCGCTTCCTGCACGACACGCTGGCGCTGCTGGCCCGCTATCCCGGCGCGCGGCGCACCATCGTGGTCAGCGCCGACGCCGCCGTGCTGCATCTGGCGCGGCGGCTGAACATGCTCGCCCTGCCGCAAACGACGCGCGGCGGCATCAACCGCGCCGTCGCCCTGGGCTGCGCGCTGGCGAAACAGCGCGGCGCGGAGGCGGTGCTGGTCATCCCCACCGACCTGCCGCATCTGAGCGTCGCGGCGCTGAAGAATTTCGCCCGCCCCGCCTGCCGCCCCACCATCCGCCTCGCGCCCGATCGCCACGACAGCGGCACCAACGCGCTCTATCTGCAGCCGGTGCAGCCAGGCTTCGCGCGCTTCGGCGCGACGAGCCTGCGCCGGCATCGCGACGCGGCCGCCGCCACCGGCGCCAAAGTCGAAATCGTGCGCGCGCCGGCGCTGGCCTTCGACGTCGATGTGCCGGCGGATTTGATCGCGGGCGAGACGGGCCGCTGAAACGCCCGCGTGCATTTTCCCCGCACGACAACCAAAAGTTAGTGGCACAGGACGCGAAGGTCGGGTTTGATTGCAACCTGCGGGCGTGGGTGCCGGCGGCCGGGGATGGAGGGGGA
>CAYLYK010000021.1:0-18916 GCA_964388115.1 uncultured Hyphomicrobiales bacterium | reverse complement strand
CCTGGCCGCCGCCGCCAAGCTTTCGCCCTCGCCGTGCTGGCGGCGGGTCAAGGCGATGGAGGATGCCGGCGTCATCGCCCGCTACGTCACCCTGGTCGATCCCAAATCGGTCGGCCTGTCGGTCAACGTCTTCGTCAACGTCTCGCTGTCGACCCAGGTCGAGCGCGCGCTGGAAGTGTTCGAGAAGGCGGTGCTGCAGCGGCCGGAGGTGATGGAGTGCTACCTGATGACCGGCGATGCCGATTACCTGCTGCGCGTGGTGATGCCCGACCTCGCCGCCTATGAGCGCTTCCTGATGGATCACCTGACGCGCGTGCCGGGCGTCGCCTCGATCAAGTCGAGCTTCGCGTTGCGGGCGGTGAAGTACCGCACGGACCTGCCGCTGCTTTAGCGTCTGGTCGCCGACTTCTTCACGAGCTTGGGGGCGCCCCACATTTCCTGCTGCCGCGCCAGCTCCTCGTCGCGGCACTGTTTCAGGACCTGCACGAAGGCGTCGGTCAGGCGCGAGCGCGGCTTGTTGGAGGGGAACAGCAGCATCTTCTCGATCTGGATTTCCGGCTCGAAGCGGCGCACCAGGATGCCGCGGTCGAGGAAGTCCATGGCCACGAAGGGGTTGACGATGGAGACGCCGAGCCCTTCCAGCACGCAGGCGCAGATCGTGGCGGCGTATTGCGTCTCGACCTTCAGCTTGCGTTCGATCTTCAGGTCGGAGAACAGCTGGTCGATGCGCCCGCGCGTCAGGTCGATCAGGCCCAGCGAGACGAAATCCTCGCCTTCGAGATCCTTGGGCGTGATCACCGGCTTGTCGCCCAGCCGGTGCTTGGGCGGCAGCACGCAGACGCCGGGCACCGAGAGGAACTGCTCGGCATCGACGCCCTTGGTCTCCGGCCCGCGCGCCGACAGGCCGATGTCGCATTGCTGCGAGGCGGTCCATTCGGTAACGGTCGAGGAGGAGCGCGCCTGCAAGGTGACGTTGATGCCGGGATGCTTTTCGGTGAAGCGCTTGATCACTCGCGGCATGAAGCCCAAAGCCAGCGCCGGCAGGCAGGCGATGCGGACATGGCCGGAGCCGAAGGAGCGGATGTTCTTGGCGGTCTGCGACAGGTTGGACAGGCCGGAGAACAGACGGTCGACCTCGCGATAGAAGGCGATGGCTTCGGCGGTCGGCTGCAGCCTGGCCGAGCCGCGCAGGAACAGGCGGAAGCCGGTGCCCGATTCGAGCTGCGCGATCAGACGCGAGATGCGCGGCTGCGAGGTGTTCAGCATCACCGCCGCTTCGGTCATCGAGCCGGTCAGCATCACGGCGCGAAAAGCCTCGATCTGCCGGAAGTTCAGGAATTCTCGTGCCATATCAGTATTGAATATCCAAAGTGAGATAACGTCAAAAAAATTATGGGATCTCAGCACTCCACCGCATTCACGGCGAGCCCGCCCTGACTGGTTTCCTTGTACTTGGTCATCATGTCGGCGCCGGTCTGGCGCATGGTTTTGATGACCATATCGAGCGAGACGTGATGCTGGCCGTCGCCGCGCAGCGCCAGCGCCGCGGCATTGATCGCCTTCACCGCGCCCATGGCGTTGCGCTCGATGCAGGGGATCTGCACCAGCCCGCCGATGGGATCGCAGGTCATGCCGAGATGATGCTCCATGGCGATCTCGGCCGCGTTCTCGATCTGCGACGGCGTGCCGCCCAAAGCCGCCGCCAGCCCCGCCGCCGCCATCGCCGAGGCCGAGCCGACCTCGCCCTGGCAGCCGACTTCGGCGCCGGAAATGGAAGCGTTGCGCTTGAACAGCCCGCCGATGGCGCCGGCCGTCAGCAGGAAATCGCGCATGCCGGCATCGGCGGCGCCGGGACAGAAGCGCAGATAGTATTCCAGCACGGCGGGCACGATGCCGGCGGCGCCGTTGGTGGGCGCGGTGACGACCCGGCCGCCGGCGGCGTTCTCCTCGTTGACGGCGATGGCAAACAGCGACACCCAGTCCATCACCTCATGCGGCATGTGGGCGTTGGCTCGCCGGGCGATTTCGAGCTTGCCCAGCAGGCTGGCGGCGCGGCGCTTGACGTTGAGGCCACCGGGCAGCGTGCCGGAATTGCGGCAGCCGGCCTCGATGCAGGCGCGCATGGCCGCGGCGATGGCGCGCAGGCCGGCATCGATCTCGGCCTCGCTGCGGCTGACGGCTTCGTTGCGGCGCACGAGCTGGGCGATGGAAAGCTGCTCGCGCGCGCACAACGCCAGAAGCTCGGCCGCCGAGGCATAGGGGTAAGGCTCCGCCACCGCCGCGTCGGCTTGCGGATTGGCGATCTCCGCTTCGGAGGCGATGAAGCCGCCGCCGATGGAATAGAAGGTCTCGGCCGCGATCTCCTTGCCCAGCGCATCGAAGGCGGCGAAGCGCATGCCGTTGGGATGGGCGGGCAGCGCATCGAACACCAGGCGCAGATGGCGCTCGGGGCTGAAGCCTACGGCATGGCTGCCGGCCAGCTTCAGCTGGCGCGTGCTGCCGATCTCCGTCACCAGGCGAGGCGCGGCTTCGGGCAGCACGGTCTCGGGCTGCTCGCCGCTCAAGCCCAGCATGATGGCGACATGCGTGCCATGGCCCTTGCCGGTGAAAGCCAGCGAGCCGAACAGAGTGACTTCGACCGCCGCGACGCGGGCCAGCGCCTGCGCCGCCTGCAGATCGCGCACGAAGCGCAGGGCCGCGCGCATCGGCCCCACCGTATGCGAGGAGGACGGGCCGATGCCGATGCGGAACAGCTCAAAAACGCTGATCACGTCTTGCCTTTCTCCGGTCAGGAGATGCCGACCAGCTGGCGGTCGATGCGGCTCCAGTCGAGTTTGCCGTCGATCGACGAGGCGGTGTCGATCTGCGCGTCCTTAAGCCCGGACGAGGTGAGAATGCTGACCACCGGCCCCTCGACGGCGATGCCGGCGCGGCAGGCGCTGCGCAAGGCGGCAAGCCCGGTGACGCCGGAAAGTTCCTGCCACTGCCCGTCGCGCGCCAGCGCATCGCGCGCCGCCAGCAGATCGTCGTCGCCCACCTGCAGCACCGCGCCGTTGCTCTGCTTCAGCGTCAGCACCGAGCGATAGCCGGTGACGGAGACGGCGATCGACAGCGCCAGGCTGGGCAGCGCCTCGACTTCGGCCATGTCGAGGTTCCTGGCGATGGCGTGGGTCAGCGGCCCGCCGGTGAGTTCGGCGGCGAATATCTGCGGCAGGCGCGAGGTCAGGCCGAGCAGCTTCAATTCCTTGAAGCCCTTCCACAGCCCGTAAAGCAATTCGCCATAGCCGGTCGGCACCACCACCGCGCCCGGGACCTGGCGTCCCAGTTCGAGGAACAGCTCGTAGGCGATGGTCTTGTAGCCTTCGGGCCCGAACGGATGGCCGGTGTGGAAGCGCGTCAGGTTGCTGACCGGGTGGAAGCCGGTGCGGCGGACGATGTCGTTCAGCACCGGCCAGCGCTCGGCCTGCGGCACGATCACCAAAGTCGCGTCATAGGCGGCGATGAACTGCTTCAGCACCGGCGAGATCGAGGGGCTGGACACCACGACGCATTTGATGCCGGCGCGCGCGGCATAGGCCGCGGCCGACGCGCCGTGATTGCCCGAGGAGGCGACCGCGATGCCGGGCGCGCCCATGGCGACGGCGGCCGAGACGGTGCAGAGATTGAGCCGGTCCTTGTGGCTCCAGGTCGGGTTGCCGCTCTCGTCCTTGACGAAGAGCTGCGTGTTCAGGCCCGCCCAGGCGGCAAGACGCGGCGCCTCGATCAGCGCCGTGCCGCCTTCGCCCATCGACAGGCCTGGCGCCAGCGGCGGCAACAGCGGCGCCCAGCGGTCGAGCCCCGCCATCGGCGGCTGCTCGAACAGCGACAAATCGAGCCGGTCGTAGTGGTAGTCGATCTCCAGCGGATACTGCGCCGCCTCGGTCGAGGTGCGCGGGCAGCCCGCCACCAGCACCGGGAAGAGATCGAAGCTCGGCGCGCCCTTGCCCATCGAACGCTGCGCATAGGCCAGCGAGGCGCTGGAATTGCGCCAGTCGGCATTGCGCAGGAGGGGCTGGGTTGTCATGGCGTGAACGCTTGCGGCGCGGTTACTTGATATGCGGCACGACGGTCTCGGCGAAGATCTGCATCTGGTCGAGCAGCTCCGGCACGTCGTTGGCGGCGAACAGGATGCCCAGCAGATGCGTGGCGCCGGCTTTCTTCGCCGCCGCGATCTTGGGCAGGATAGCGTCGGGCGAGCCGATCAGGTTGATGTCCTCGTGGCTGAGGCTGCCCTGCTCCTTGAGCGTCGATTTCGACAGCGACACCAGATGGGTGTGCATCTGGCTCTGGCGGAAGCGGGCGACGGCCTTCTCGTGATCCTTGCCGACATGGCAGATGAACTGCGGCGCCACCTGCAGCGATTTGGGATCGCGGCCATTGGCGACGGCGATCTCGTGCATCTTCTTGACGCCCTCGCCGATCTTGTCGGTGTGCAGGCCGGCCGGAATCCAGCCGTCGCCATGCAGGGCGGCGCGGCGAATGGCATTGATGTTGTTGCCGCCGATCAGCAACGGCAGGCGCGCCTGCTTGGGCTTAGGCGCGAACTCGACGTTGCGGAACTGGTAGTACTTGCCGTCGAAGCTGGAGGACTTCTCGGTGAAGAGCTTGCGCAGGGCCTGGATGCCCTCCTCCACCATGTCGCCGCGATGCGCCTTGACGTTGGGCTGCACGGCTTCGAATTCCTCGCGATAGGCGCCGACGCCGATGCCGATCTCGACCCGGCCGCCGGAAAGCTGGTCCAGCGTGGCGATCTGCTTGGCCGTCACCACGATGTCGCGGCGCATCGGCAGCACCAGCAGGCCGGTGCCGAAGCGCAGCCTGGTGGTCTGGCCGGCGAGCCAGGCCGAGGTGGTGAGCACTTCCCAGAAGCGCGGCGGCACGGGAAATTCCTCGCGCACGTAATCCTGGGTCGTCATGTGATCGTTGCCCCAGAGCGAGTCGAAGCCGTGCTTCTCGGCCGTCTGGGCGATCTTCAGAAGGTCGTTGGTTTCGGCGAAGGGGATCGGATAGATCAGCCCTTCCATGCCGGTCGGAAATCCCACGCTGTAGCGCATTGTCATCGTCCTCTTCCTTTTCCTACCGGCTGGCGCGCAGCTTCTGCGTCGCCGCCTCGTCCAGAGCGCCGTTGCTCACCACCACGCCGTAATCGCGGCGCGCCGCCTCGCTCGACACCAGACCGGCATCGACATCGGCCAGCACGTCCTGCACGGGGCGCTGGCGCGCATCGCCCAGCCCGCCGCCGCCGGGCATCTCGACAATGAGACGATCGCCGCGGCCGATGGTCTGATGGCCCTTGGCCTTCATCGGCGCGCCGCTTTCGGTGCGCACGATGCCGGGCAAGCCGTCCTGCCCGCCGGCGCGGCCCTTGGGCGGGTTGTCGATGCGCTCGAAGGTGGCGGAGAGCGCAAACGGCGCGTCTTCCAGCAGCGACACTTCCATCGTCTGCCCCAGTCCGCCGCGATAGAGCCCGGCGCCGCCGGAGTCGGTGCGGAATTCTTTGCGCCACACCACCACCGGCGCCACGGCTTCGGTGATCTCGACCGCGACGTTCTTTACGCCCGACGGGAAGGCGGTGGCCGACAATCCATCCTTGCCCGGCCGCGCCCCCATGCCGCCGGAATGGAAGGACATGATGTTGAACGGCGTCGCCTTGGTCAGCAGCGCGGGATCGCCGGCGACGCGGCCCGGCCCGCCCATCAGCATCAGGTTCCACAGATTGGAGGCGCCTTCGGCTGGCGCGTTGCCGTTGGTGGCCTGGTGCAGGCAGCCGAACATCACGTCGGGCAGCATCAGGCCGGTGGCGTGGCGGATGGCGACCGGTGCGGGATGCAGCGCGTTGAGGATGCAGTTCTCCGGCGCGGTCACGCGCACCACCGACAGCGAGCCGGCATTGTTCGGCACCTTGGGGAACACCAGGCATTTGATGCCGAAGGAGGAATACGCCTCGGTGTAGCAAAGCGGCACGTTGATGCCGTAGGCGGAGATGGCCGAGGTGCCCGAGTAGTCGACGTGGATCTCGTCCGGCCCGACATTCATGGTCGCCACCAGCTCGATCGGCTTGTCGTAGCCGTCCAGCATCAGCGAATACTTGTACGAGCCCGGCTTGACGGCGCGGATGGCCTGCAAGGCCGCCTCGCGCGAGCGCTCCAGCACATGGCTGCCCAGCCGGTCGAGCCCGTCGATCTCGAACTCGTCGAGCATTTCCAGAAGCCGCCTGGCGCCGGTGTCGTTGCAGGCCACCAGCGAATAGAGATCGCCCACCACCTGCACCGGCTCGCGCACGTTGCCGCGCACGATCTCGAGCAAGGTCTCGTTCACCGTGCCGGCATCGGCCAGGCGCATGATGGGAATGTAGATCCCCTCTTCATAGACCTGGCGCGCGTCGGCCGTCAGGCCGCGGCCGCCGACATCGACCACGTGCGCCGTCGAAGCGAACAGCGCCACCGGCCGGCCGCGGCGGAAGGTCGGCGTCAGCACGGTGAAGTCGTGCAGATGCCCGGTGCCCTTCCACGGATCGTTGGTGATGAAGACGTCGCCTTCCTTCATGGTCGAGACGGGAAAGCGGTTGAGGAAATGGCCGACGGACTTGGCCATCGAGTTGACGTGGCCCGGTGTGCCGGTGACGGCCTGCGCCAGCATGTTGCCGTCGAGGTCGAAGACGCCGGCCGACACGTCGCCCGCCTCGCGCACCGAGGTCGAGAAGCCGGTGCGGATCAGGGTCTGCGCCTGTTCCTCGACGACGGCGATCAGCCGGTCCCACATGATCTGCAGGTGGATGGGCGAGAGAGGATGATTGGCGCTCATGCTGCCTCCGCGCGGCGGGCCCGCCGCTGCAAGACGATGTAGCCGATGGGATTGATGGTGGCGTTGAAGGCGGCGGACACGAAGGTCGAGGTCTCGTCCTCGGCGATCATGGCCGGGCCTTCGACGGTTTCGCCCGGCGCCAGGTCGGGCCGCCAGTAGACCGGCACCGAGACCATGCGCGCCTGCGCCGGATCGAACAGCTCGCGCTTGCCCGACGCTTTGGCCTTGCCGCCCCTGGGAGTCGCGGGCGCTTTGACGACCGGCGGCGGATCGTCGGCCAGGCGCAGGGTCCAGCTCAGGATCTCGACGCCGAGATTGGGAATGGTGCGGCCGAACAGCGCCGCGTAGGCCTTCTCGAATTCCTGGTGGAACAGCTCGCGATCGTTCGACGTGTAGGCGCGCACCGGTACGCTGACGGCGATCTCGTGGCCCTGGCCGCGATAGCGCATGTCGGCGGTGCGATGCTCGTGCAATTTGCGCCCGCGCGTCGCCGGCTCGACGACTTCGGCCGCTTCGGCCCGCATGGTCCTGAACAAGGCGTTGAGCGCATCGGCCTCGAAATTGTCGAGCGTCATGTAGCGGCTGCGCACGATCTCGTAGCCGACGGGGGCTGCGAGGAAGCCGACGGCCGAACCGACGCCAGCGCCCGTCGGCACGATGACCGAGTTGATGCCGAGCTTCTCGGCCAGCCGCGCGGCATGCAACGGCGCGGCGCCGCCGAAAGCGATCAGGGTGCGGTCGCCCAGCTCCTTGCCGCGCTCGACGGCATGAACGCGGGCGGCGTTGGCCATGTTCTCCTCGACCACTTCGCAAATGCCGAAGGCGGCTTCGATGTCGTCGAGCTTGAGCGGCTTGCCGATGGTGCCGGCGATGGCGTCGGTCGAGCGCTGCGGCTGCAGCGAGATCGTGCCGCCGGCAAAGCGCGCCGGATCGATGCGGCCCAGCGCCACGTCGGCATCGGTGACGGTAGGCTTGGTGCCGCCGCGGCCATAGCAGGCGGGGCCGGGTTCGGACGCCGCGCTCTCCGGGCCGACGCCGATGCGCAGCATCTCATCGACGCCGGCGATCGAGCCGCCGCCGGCGCCGATCTCGACCATCTCGATGACGGGAATGCGCAGCGGCAGGCCGGAGCCCTTCTGGAAGCGGTACTGGCGCGCCACTTCGAAGGTGCGCGATTGCTGCGGCACGAAATCGTCGATCAGGCAGATCTTGGCCGTGGTGCCGCCCATGTCGAAGGACAGGACTTTGTCGAGGCCGCACTCGTTGGCGACTCTGGCGGCGAGAATGGCGCCGCCGGCCGGACCGGATTCGACCAGGCGGATCGGATAGCGCCGCGCCAGGTCGATGGTGGTCAGCCCGCCGCCCGAGGTGATCAAGTACACCGGACACGCCATGCCCTTGGCGCGGATCATCTGCTCCAGCCGTCCCAGATAGCCCGCCATCACCGGCTGCACATAGGCGTTGGCGCAGGTGGTCGAGAAACGCTCGTATTCGCGCATCTCGGGGCAGACGTCGGATGACAGGGTGATCGACACGCCCGGCAATGCCGCCGAGAAAATCTCGCGCAGCCGCTTCTCGTGCGCGGGATTGGCGTAGGAATGCAGCAGGCCGATCGCCAGGCTCTGGATGCCGGCCGCCTTGAGCTGCGGCACCAAGGCCTGCGCCGATGCCTCGTCGAGCGGGATCAGCACGTTGCCGCGCGAATCGATGCGCTCGGTGACTTCCAGCCGCCATTGCCGCGGCACCAGCGGCGGCGGCTTGTCGATCATCACGTCGTATTGCTCGAAGCGATGCTCGTAGGCCATTTCCAGAGAGTCGCGGAAGCCGGCCGTGGTGATCAGCGCCGTGGGCGAGCCCTTGCGCTCGATGATGGCGTTGGTGGCAAGCGTCGTGCCGTGCACGAAGACGTCGATCGCCGACCACTCGACCCTGGCCTTGCCCAGCAGGATCGCGATGCCGTCCATGACGCCCTGCTCGGGCGCGCGCGGGGTGGTCAGGATCTTGTGGCTGAAGCGGCCGTGCGGCGCCTCCAGCGCCAGGTCGGTGAAGGTGCCGCCGATATCGACCGCCAGGCGGATGCCGCGCTGGTCCGAGTTCTGTTTCTGCGTTGCCATACTCTTACGCCTTCAACGCCGCACTGAGCGTGCGCACGTTGCTTTCCCAGTCGTATTGCGCGTTGAGCTCCAAGGCCGTGCGCACGCCCATCATCGTGGCGCCGGCCTGCTCCAGCGCCCGCATGCGCTCGGCGCAGCGTTTGGCCGAGCCGACGATGGCGTATTTGTCGATCAGCGCATTGGACACCAGCGCCCTGGTGATCTCGCCCTTGCCGTGGCGCACCGCGCCATGCACCGCCTGCCAGGTGTCGTGATCGATGTTCATCGCCGCGCGCACGGCGCGATGGGTGATGGCGACGGACTTGGCGATGACGCTGCGCATGATGTCGTAGGCGCGCTCGGCCTCGTCGTCGACCACGGCGATGTTCCAGGCCACGATCTCGATCGATTTGGGATCGCGGCCGGCGCGCAGCGCGCCCTCGTGCACCCACGACACCACCTGCGCCATCGCTTCCGGCTCGGCGACGTTGCCGACGATGACGCCGTCGGCGATCTCGCCCGCCATGACGAAGGCGTCGCGATGGGTGGAGGCGACGTAGATCGGCACTTTCTGCGTCGGCTTGAACATCAGCCGCGCCTTGTCGAGCTTGAACACCGGGCCGTCGAAGGAAACGGTCTCGCCCGCCATCAGCCGCTTCATGATCGAGATGCAGTCGCGCGTGGTCTGCACGAACTCGCCCTCGTTGGCGCCGATCGAGGCGCGGGTCGATTTCAGGCCGGCGCCGATGCCGAACACCATGTCGCCGCCGCGCAAATCGGCGGCGGTGCAGATGGCGCGGGTGAGCTGCATGGGGTGGCGCGTGTAGGGATTGGCGATGCCGACGCCCAGCCCGACCTTCGAGGTGCGCGACGCCACCGCGCCCAGCAGCACGTAGGGATCGCGCATGAAGGCTTCGTCGGGAATCCACACCATGTCGGCGTCCCAGCCTTCGGCCCGCTGCACCAGGTCGCCGACCTGCTGCACCGTCTGGGTCGGGATCACGCAAAACGAAAAACGCATTCTAAGCCGTTTCCTTGCCACCAACGCCTGCCCACGACATGGGCAAATTCCCTGCAACGCATTGAAGACGCGCGCTTAATTGGCGGTCAAATATCAATCTGTGGTCAGGCAATTCACCTTCGACATGCGGGGCGGCGCTGGCATACAAAACCGGCCGTTCCGCGGGCAAAACGCGCTCACGCCTTCAGGTAGGTCTCCGCCAGCCTGACCCAGAACGAGGCCCCCAAAGCCAGGATCCGGTCGTTGAAATCGTAATGCGGGTTGTGGACGTGGCAGCCGCCTTCGCCGACGCCCTCGCCCACCCCGTTGCCGATCAGCACATGCGCGCCGGGCCGCTCCATCAGCATGAAGGCGACGTCGTCGGCGGCCATCGAGGGCGGCGCGTCGGGGATGACGTTGGCCGGGCCGACCAGGTCGGAGGCGACCTTGGCGGCGATGGCGGCTTCGGCGTCGGCGTTGATGGTGGGCGGGTAGCCGATATCCCAGTGCAGCGCGCCGGTGGCGCCGTGCATCTTGCAGGTGCCCTCGACGATCTCGCGCATGCGCCGCTCGATGGTCTTCTGCACCTCAGGGCTGAACGCGCGCACCGTGCCGGCGAGCTTCACTTCTTCGGGGATGACGTTGTAGGCGTTGCCGCCCTCGATCCTGGTCACCGAGATGACGGCGGACTGCAGCGGATCGAGCGTGCGGGTGAGGATGGTCTGCAGCGCCAGCACGATTTGCGCGGCGATCGGCACCGGGTCGATGCCCTGATGCGGAAACGCGCCATGCGCGCCGACGCCCTTCACGCTGATATCGAAGCGATCGGACGAGGCCAGCAGCGGGCCGCCGCGCACGGCGAACTTGCCGACTTCGATGCCGGGAAGATTGTGCAGGCCGAACACCGCATCGCAGGGAAACTTTTTGAACAGGCCCTCGTCGATCATCACCTTGCCGCCGCCCGCCATCTCCTCGGCCGGCTGGAAGATCAGATGCACGGTGCCGTCGAAATTGCGGTGCTTGGCGAGATAGGCAGCGGCGCCCAGCAGCATCGCCGTATGCCCGTCATGGCCGCAGGCATGCATCTTGCCCTTGTGTTTCGAGCGATGGTCGAAGTCGTTCAGCTCCTCCATCGGCAACGCATCCATGTCGGCGCGCAGGCCGACGGTGCGCTTGCCGTTGCCGTTGCGGATGGTGCCGACGACGCCGGTCTTGGCCATGCCGACATGGGTCTCGATGCCGAAGCTCTTCAGCTTCTCGGCCACGATGGCGGCGGTGCGGTTCTCCTCGAACGCTATCTCGGGATGGGCGTGCAGGTCGCGCCGCCACTGCGTCATGTCGGCTTGCAGGGTTTCGATCTGGGGAATGGTCTTCATCAGGGCCTCGCAGCTAGTGGCTCGCGCAGATGGCAGGCGGCGAAATGATTGTGGCCGACTTCGCGCAGGGCCGGCGATTCGATTCGGCAGCGCTCGAAGACATAGGGGCATCTGGTGTGGAAATGGCAGCCGGGCGGCGGCTTGGCCGGGCTCGGGACATCGCCGCTCAGCACCTTGGGCGGCTCGCGATGCGTCGGATCGGGTTTGGGAACCGCCGCCAGCAGCGCCTCGGTATAGGGATGCAGCGGGTTGGAGAACAGCGCCTGCCGGGGCGCCAGCTCGACGATGCGGCCCAGATACATGACCGCCACGCGATGCGAGATGTGCTCGACCACGGCCAGATCATGGGCGACGAAGAGATAGGACAGGCCCAGGTCGCGCTGCAGATCCATCAGCAGGTTGATGACCTGCGCCTGCACCGACACGTCCAGGGCCGACACCGGCTCGTCGCAGATGATGAGCTTCGGGTTCAAGGCAAGCGCGCGCGCAATGCCCAGGCGCTGGCGCTGGCCGCCGGAGAATTCGTGCGGGTAGCGGCTCATCTGCTCCTGGCGCAGGCCGACCTGGTCGAACAGCTGCGCCACGCGCTTTTGCCGCTCGGCGCCGGAGGCAAGCCCGTAGTTCAGCAGCGGCTCGCCCACGATCTCGCCCGCCTTCATGCGCGGGTTGAGCGAGGAGAACGGGTCCTGGAACACCACCTGCATCTGGCGGCGATAGTCGCGCATGGCCGAGCGCTTGAGCCGGGTGATGTCGACGCCTTCGAGCTCGATGCTGCCGGCGGTGGGCTCGATCAGGCGCAGGATGGTCTTGGCCGCCGTACTCTTGCCGCAGCCCGATTCGCCCACCAGCCCCAGCGTCTCGCCGCTGCCGATCTCGAGGTCGATGCCATCGACGGCATGGACGTAACCCGCGGCGCGCAGCAGCAGCCCCTTGCGGATGGGGAAATGCTTCTTCAGGCCGCGCACTTTCAGCAGAGGCTGGTTCACGACGCGATCTCCCAGCAGGCGGCGAAATGGCCCGGCGCGTGTTCGACCAGCGCAGGCTCCTCGGCGCGGCAGCGATCGGTCGCCAAGCTGCAGCGCGAGGCGAAGGCGCAGCCGCGCACGATCTGGCCCGGCGCCGGCACGATGCCGGGGATTTCGGTCAGGCGCGCGCCCATCGGCGTGCTGCCGTTGGACAGATGCGGCACCGATCCCAGCAGGCCGCGCGTATAAGGATGCAGCGGGTTGCCGAACAGGTCGATGGCGGACGCCTCCTCGACCTTGCGGCCGGCATACATGACGATGACGCGGGAGCAGGTCTGCGCCACGACGCCCAGATCGTGGGTGATGAGAAGAACGGCGGTGCCCAGCTTGCGCTGCAGTTCGGAGATCAGCGACAGAATCTGCGCCTGGATGGTGACGTCGAGCGCGGTGGTCGGCTCGTCGGCGATCAGCACGCGAGGCTCGCAGGACAGGGCGATGGCGATCATCACGCGCTGGCGCATGCCGCCGGAAAGCTGGTGCGGGTATTCCTTCAGCCGCCGCTGCGCATCCGGTATGCGCACCAGGTTCAGCATCTCCAGCGCCCGCTCGTCGGCCTCGCGCCGCGACCAGCCGCGATGCAGCATCGTCGCCTCCGCCAATTGCCGGCCGATGGTCAGCACCGGGTTGAGCGACGTCATCGGCTCCTGGAAGATCATGCCGATCTCGTTGCCGCGCACCTTGCGCATCTGCGCTTCCGTGAGCATCGACAGATCGCGGCCGTCGATGCAGATGCGCCCTTGCGTGATGCCGGCATTGCGCGGCAGCAGGCGCATGATCGACAGCGCCGTGACGCTCTTGCCGCAGCCCGATTCGCCCACGATGCCCAGCGTCTCGCCCGGCGCCAGCGCCAGCGACAGATGCTGGACCGCCGCGACGGAGCCCTCGTCGGAATGGAACTCGGTGCGCAGATTGTCGATGGCCAGAATCGGAGGGACGAGCAAGGGCGCGGTCATTTGCGGCCCCGCATCCTGGGATCGAGCAGGTCGCGCAGGCTGTCGCCAAGAAGATTGGTCGCCAGCACCATCAGGCCCAGGAACAGGCCGGGGAACAGGATCACCCAGATCGCCAGCAGCGCCAGCGAGCGGCCCTCGGCCATGATGTTGCCCCAGCTCGGGATCTCGGGCGGCGTGCCGGCGCCGAGGAAGGAGAGATACGCCTCGATGATGACGGCGGAGGCGAAGACGAAAGTCGCCTGCACGATCACGGGGGCCAGTGCGTTGGGCATGATGTGCTTCAGCAGCAGCCGGTGCAGGCGCGTACCGGTGGCGATGGCGGCGTCGATATAGGGCTGCTCGCGGATGGTGAGGACGGCGGAGCGCACCACGCGCACCATGCGCGGCACCTCGGCGATGGTGATGGCGAAGATCACCGTGCCGATGGATGCCTTGGTCACCGACATGATGGCGATGGCCAGCAGCACGCCGGGGATCGCCATGATGCCGTCCATCACCCGCATCACCATGGGATCGATGGCGCGCAGATAGCCCGACAGCATGCCGATGGTCAGACCGATGAGGGTGGTGAAGATCGCCACCGCCGCGCCCACCGCCAGCGACACGCGCCCGCCATAGAGCGTGCGGGTGAAGACGTCGCGGCCGAACGCGTCGGTGCCGAACAGATGCGTCCATGACGGCGGCTTCAGCCGGTTGCCGGGATCGATCTGCACCGGATCGAAGCTCGAGATCAGGGGCGCGAAGGCCGACACCAGGATCATGGCGGCGAACAGAACCAGCGCGAACGCCATCACCGGGTTGCGCCAGGCGAAGCGGCGCAGTCTGGACAGCCGGCCGGGCGCTGTGCGCGGCTGCAGGGCGGCGATATCGACCATGGCTCAGTACCGGATGCGCGGATCGAGCACCGTGTAGATCAGGTCGATCGCCAGGTTCAGGATCACGTAGAAGAAGGAGAACACCAGGATCACGCCCTGGATCACCGGAAAATCCGAGCGCAGCAGCGCATCGACGGTCAGCCGGCCGATGCCGGGAATGGCGAAGACGCTTTCGGTCACCACCACGCCGCCGATCAGCACGGCTATCCCTGAGCCGATGGTGGTGACGATCGGCACGGACGCGTTCTTCAGCGCGTGGATGGTAATGAGCTGGAACGAGGCCATGCCCTTGGCGCGGGCCGAGCGGATGTAGTCCTGGCTCAGCACCTCGAGGAAGGACGAGCGCGTCATGCGCGCCAGCAACGCCGTATAGACGAGGCCGAGGCTGATGGTGGGCAGCACCATGTGGCGGGCGAACGGCCCGATGCCATCGGCCAGCGAGCGATAGCCCTGCACCGGCAGGATCGGCACCTGCAGCGAGAAGGCGTAGACCAGCCCGTAGCCGATGACGAACACCGGCAGCGAGAAGGACAGCACCGCCAGCGCCATCAGCGCGCGGTCGATCCAGGTGCCGGCGTACCAGGCGGCGGCGATGCCCATCGGCAGCGCCAGCACGATCGAGAAGACGATGACGGTCAGCGTCAGCATCAAGGTCGGCTCGACTCTCTGCAGGATCAGCGTTCCCACCGGCACGCGGTTGAAGATCGACATGCCGAAATCGCCCTGCACCACGTTCCACAGCCAGGTGAGGAACTGTTCGGCCAATGGCCGGTCCAGTCCCAGCTTGTCGCGGATGGCCTTGATGTCCTCGTCGGTGGCGTGGTCGCCGGCGATGATCGCCGCCGGATCGCCGCCGCTGAGGTGCAGGATCAGGAAGATGACAAGGGCGATAACGAGAATGACGGGCAGCGTGCCAAGGACACGCCGCCCCACATACGCATACATGATCCTTTGAACGCCCCGCTGCCTACTTCTTGTCGATGTTCCAGAATACAGTGGCCGCCGATTCCAGCACACCGCTGAGCGAGGAGCGATACGCAACGGGCTGCTTCCACTGCCCGACCGCGATATAGGGCACGAATTCGTAGGCCCGCTTCTGCATGGCGATGGCGATTTCCTTCTGCTTGGCCGGGTTCTGCTCCTTGAGGAACGCCGCGCGCAGATCTTCGAGCTGCTTGTCGCAGGGCCAGCCCGGCGGGGCCTTGTCGCAGCCGGCGGTGATGTACTGGTGCGAGGCCGGCGAAATGATGTCGATGCCCTGGAACTGGGTGTGGAAGACGTTCCAGCCGCCCTTGTCCGGCGCGTCCTTGCTGGCGCGGCGGCGGATCATGGTGCCGACATCCATCGCCTGCACTTCGACGTTCATGCCGATCGAGCGCAGCGCATCGACCGTCACCATCACCGCGGCATGCAGCACCGGCACGTTGGACGGGTCCATGACCACGACCTTTTCGTTGTTGTAGCCGCCCTCCTTGAGGAGCGCCTTGGCCTTGGCGATGTCCTTCTTCTTGACGGCGCCGGCGTCGCTTTCGAACGGGCCGCCGCAGCCGAACAGGGCGGCGCATTGCGCCCAGTAGTAGCGCTTGTCGCCGATCACCGCCTTGGCATAGGTGTCGCGGTCGATGGCGTGCAGCACGGCCTGGCGGATCTTCTCGTTGTTGAAGGGCGGGTGCAGGTGGTTCAAGCGCAGCGTGCCCTGCGAGCCCATCGGGTCGAGATCGACGATCTTGATGTCCTTGTTCTTCTCGAAGATCGGCAGGAAGTCGGTCGAGGGATTCTCGTAGTAGTCGATTTCGCCCGCCATCAGCGCCGACATGATGGTGGCCGGGTCGGGCATGTGCAGCCATTCAACGCGATCGACCTTCACCACCTTGCCGCCGGCCAGGAACGAGGCCGGCTCCTTGCGCGGGATGTAGTCGGGGTTCTTCACGAACACTTCGAGATTGCCGGGCTTCCATTCGTCCTTCTTGAAGATGAACGGGCCGGAGCCGATGGTCTCCTTGATCTGGGTGTTGGCGTCGGTGTCGGCGACGCGCTTGGGCATCATGAAGGCGGGCGAGCCGGTCGGCTGCGCCAGCGCGCCGGCCACGTCGAACTTCTCCTTCAGCACCAGCACGATGGTCTTGTCGTCTTTCGCCTCGAGGCTGACCTTCAGCGCGGCGATCTGCTGGCCCAGCAGATTGCGCTTGGACCAGCGTTCGATCGAAGCGACGCAATCGGCCGCCGTCACCGGCGCGCCGTCATGCCATTTCAGGCCCGGCCGCAGGGTCATGGTGTAGGTCAGCCCGTCGGCCGAGACCTCGCTCTTGTCCAGCATCTGCGGCTGGGGCTGGAACTTGGCGTCCAGCGCATAGAGCATGTCGTAGACCATGAAACCGTAGTTGCGCGTCACGGCGACCGACGACCAGATCGGGTCGAGAATGTTGAGATCGCCGCGCGGCACCATCTTGATGGTCTTGTCGGCGGCCAGCGACGGCAGCGCCGACGCCGCCAGCACCAGGCCGGCCAAAGCCAGAGAACGAAGTCCACTGCGCAGGTTCGTCATGGTCGAAAGCCCCCGATACCAAAGGATTTTTACTTGCAGTCAGGGGAACAGGCGCCGGGTATGACGGTCAAATACGGATTTGTGGAGGGGTCATGCAGGGGCGTTATGCGGGGAGGAAACGCCCTCATTCACCGTTCGACGCGCCACCGCTGGCGGGATTTCTTCCGCGGCAAGTGCAAGCGGTAGACGCGCACGCGGCGAGCGGGCGAAGACGGCGCTGCTGCATCTGGCGGCTGAAGAAGGGATGACGGGGTTTCTCCTCACATTCTCCGCATTTCTCCGCAAGATTTGCGGAGAACGCTCCAGTCGACGGGGCAAAGGAGGGAAGTCCACGGCGCCGATTCGGCATCGTCGAAAGATCCTTGAGGCCAAAGGATTCTTACTTGCAGCCATGGGAACAGTGCCGAGTATGGCGGTCAAATAACAATGAATTCAACGATAACTCGCTCTAGATCGTTCTACTGAAACTCCAACGAACCCAAAGCTATCAAGCATCCCCTGGACTATATGCTCTGGCGTAATATTTCTTGGACCAAGAATAATTTTCTGAATACATGATGGACCAAGATCGTGAAGTTTAATCGGCAAATGGGGAATGATCCTGTCGATTTTGGAATGAAATTTTAGTCCCTTATAGGATGTCGAGAGTTTCGCCTGTGACACGGATTTTATGAGGCGCCATTCCTTTTCCTCCCTAAACGCCGAATTTTTGAATGTATGCATGAATTCAAACGACAGTAACGCCATCGCGAGCAACATATCAAAACCGGCATCGTCTTTTTTTGAAGACCTTGGGCCGTTCTTAACCCACCTTCCAAAATCTGCTTCGGAAGCGCCGCTTTGAAGAGCATTTATTATTTTATCGAACAACGGCCCGACTAATTTTAACTGCCTTCTCCTATTGTACTCAACTTTACAGAGATTCCAGCTAGAGGTCCGTTTCGCTGCTCTCAACTTAGTCAAAGCACTTCTTGAGAAACCAATGCTTACACCAGCGGCGTCCGAAGCATATCCACGCCATTGGCTAAGCATATCTCCTTGCTCTGAAAAGCATATGGCTAACGCCTTCATATCATCGGTATATGAATCGAATTGACGTAAGTACTCTCCTTTGTGTTTTGCGCTTAGGCTTTGCGCTTTGCTGTATTCAAGAGCAAGACGGTGAACCCATTTGCCTTCCATCGTGTCATTGGCAAGTGAGGTTTCGCAGGCCCAGATTTCACCACCTTGAATGATCTTTAAAAATGAATCGGTGCTGCAGTAGTGATAGAGAATCATTGGCAGGCTTCATTCTCAGTTCAATGACGGGCTCTATATTGAGGATGCAAGCAATTTAGATGCAACAAGGGCTTCGACTTTAAAACTGTGGATATAAAAGCGGTTGTTTCGCCGGGCATAAAATACTCCAATAGTTGCATCGCAAACTAGGAGGCCATATGGAATTCAAACTAGGTGATATTGTCTGCCTTAAGTCTGGCGGTCCTCCAATGACTGTTGAACAAACGGGTAAGAGGCAGTTCGACGAGGAAGGCGTTTGGTGTGTCTGGTTCGAAATGGTCGGGAAGAAGCAAACACCAAAGAAGGAGGTTTTTTCTCCTAACGTTCTTAAGAAGGTAGACCGACAGGTATCTAAACCGTTCAGGGTCAGCTTTTAGCCCTTCGCGGTAGGGAATAGTCGCCTTCATGCAAGACTGAGAGAGCGCGTGATCCATTGGCTCCCCTGCGCCGATTACGCGCCCGTCTTCCCTCCCCCACCGCCCCGAACCGCACCTCGCCCTCGTTGAGCAAACATGTCTGGTCGAACAGCGACAAATTCACCGGTTTGAGCCGTCGGCTAGTCAAGAAGCCCCTTACCTCTTCCCCCGCACCAGCCACCCGCAGAACACCGTCGCCGCCAGCGCGCCCGCGAATTGCGCGGCGATGAAGCCCGGCGCGTCGGCGGGGCGGATGCCGGCGAAAGTGTCGCTCAAGGCGCGGGCGATGGTGATGGCGGGGTTGGCGAAGGAGGTCGAGGCGGTGAACCAGTAGGCGGCGCCGATCCAGCACGCGACCAGGGCCGGCACCGCGCGCGGGGAGAATTTCAGGCCCAGCCAGATCGTGGTCAGCAGGCCGAAGCTTGCGATGAATTCGGCGAAGAGCAGCGCGCCCGAATCGCGCGCCTTGTGCGAGAGCTGCGCGATCGGCAGGTCGAACATGGCGTGCGCGG
>CAYLYK010000020.1:0-20217 GCA_964388115.1 uncultured Hyphomicrobiales bacterium | reverse complement strand
CTCTTTCTTCGTCATGTCGAGCGCAGCGAGACATCCTCCCCTGCCAGCCACCCCGCAACCGACCGCCTGGACTGGCGAGACCGGGGAAGATTCCTCGCTGCGCTCGGAATGACGGAGGAGGAATACGCTCGGAATGACGGAAAGAGAAAAGGCCGCGCGCCAGCGGGGATGACGCAGGGAGTCGAATTCGCCACAATGGCCGCCATGACACGCGGCACCGCCGGCACATTGACCATCGACCTCGACGCCATCGCCGCCAACTGGCGGGCGCTGGCGCAGCGGGCCAGGCCGGCGCAGTGCGCGGCGGTGGTGAAGGCCGATGGCTATGGGCTGGGTGCGGGCGAAGTGGCGCGGCGGCTGCAGGCCGAAGGCTGCCAGTGGTTCTTCGTCGCGCATCTGGAAGAGGCCGTGCGGCTGCGGCAGACGGTGCCCGAGCTGCCCATCGTGGCGCTGAACGGGATGCTGCCCGGACAGGCGCGCGATTTCGTCGATCACGACGTGCTGCCGGCGCTGAACGATCTGGGGCAGATCGAGCAGTGGCGGGCGCTGGCGAAAACGCTCGGCCGGCCGCTCGATGCCATCGTGCATATCGACACCGGCATGAACCGGCTGGGCATCACGGCCAGCGATGTGCAGGCATTGGCGGGCGACAAGTCGCGTCTCGACGGCTTGCGGCCGCTGGTGTGGATGAGCCACCTCGCCTGCGCCGACATGGACAACCATCCGCTCAACCTCACCCAGCGCGAGCGTTTCGCTAGCGCTCTGGCAATGCTGCCCAAGGCGATGGCGTCGCTGGCCAATTCCTCCGGCATATTCTTAGGGAGCGCCTGGCATCACGACCTGGTGCGGCCGGGTGCGGCGCTTTACGGCATCAATCCCGTGCCGTGGGCGGAAAACCCCATGCAGGCCGTCGTCGCGTTGACGGGAAAAGTCGTGCAAATTCATAGCGTTGACACTGGAATTGGCGTTGGCTACGGTGCCGAATGGCTGGCCCCAAGACCCAGCCGCATTGCGACCGTTGCGGTTGGCTACGCCGACGGCTATCTGCGGTCGCTGAAGGAGCGGAGCGTCGTGTTTTTCAAGGGCCAGCGCCTGCCGGTCGTGGGCCGCATCTCCATGGACCTCATCACCATCGATGTCACCGATGTCGCCGCCCCCGTCGTTGCGGGCGACGAAGTCGAAGTGCTGGGACCGAACATGAGTGCCGATCAACTGGGCGAGCGTGGCGGCACGATCGGCTACGAGATCCTGACGCAGCTCGGGCAACGCTATCACCGCCGCTATCTGGGCGCCGTCGCGTGAACATCCCCATCGTCACCGGCATCGGCCGCACTCTGCTGGGCTTCTTCCAGGGCGCGGGCAGTTTGACCCTGTTCGCCGCCGAAGGCCTGTCGCATTGCTTCCGCCCGCCCTTCTACTGGCGCCACATCCTGCGGCAGATGATCGAGATCGGGTACTACTCGCTGCCGGTCGTGGGCCTCACCGCGATCTTCACCGGCATGGTGCTGGCGCTGCAGAGCTACACCGGCTTCTCCCGCTTCGCCGCCGAAAGCGCCATCCCCAACGTCGTCATCGTCTCGCTGACGCGCGAGCTTGGTCCGGTGCTGGCCGGGCTGATGGTCGCGGGCCGCATCGGGGCTGCGATGGCGGCCGAGATCGGCACCATGCGCGTGACCGAGCAGATCGACGCGCTGACCACGCTTGCCACCGATCCGTTCAAGTATCTCTTCGCGCCGCGGCTGATCGCCGGCACCTTGACGTTGCCGATCCTGGTGCTGGTGGCCGACATCATCGGCGTGATGGGCGGCTGGATCGTGGGCGTGGCCAAGCTCGACTTCAACAGCACCGCCTATCTGCGCAACACCTGGGACTTCCTGCAATTCGAGGACGTGTTCTCAGGGCTGGTCAAGGCGGCGGCGTTCGGCTTCATCATCGCGCTGATGGGCTGCTACAACGGCTATCGCTCCAAGGGCGGCGCGCAGGGTGTCGGCCAGGCGACCACCAACGCGGTGGTCTCGGCCTCGATCCTGATCCTGACCTTCAACTACCTCATCACCGAAATGTTCTTCGCCCGCTGACATGCCGAACAAAATAGAGATACGCGGCTTGTACAAATCCTTCGGGCCGAAGAAGGTGCTGAACGGCGTCGACCTCGATATCGGCGTGCAGGAATCGGTGGTCATCATCGGCGGCTCGGGCACCGGCAAGTCGGTGCTGCTGAAATGCATCCTGGGATTGCTGCAGCCCGACAGCGGCTCGATCAAGATCGACGGCCAGGAAGTCACCACCATGTCGCGGCGCGAGCGGCAGCAGATCATGCGCAAGTTCGGCATGCTGTTCCAGGGCGGCGCGCTGTTCGATTCGCTGCCGGTGTGGGAGAACGTCGCCTTCGGCCCGATCCAGGCCGACGGCATGGCGCGCGCGGAGGCCAAGAAGATCGCGCTGGCCAAGCTCTCGGCGGTCGGACTGAACGAGCAGGTGGCCGAGCTGCACCCGGCCGAACTCTCCGGCGGCATGCAAAAGCGCGTGTCCTTGGCGCGAGCGATTGCCCGCGAGCCCGAGATCATCTTCTTCGACGAGCCGACCACCGGCCTCGATCCCATCATGTCGGACGTCATCAACCATCTGATCGTGAAATCGGTGAAGGGGCTGGGCGCCACCGCCGTGTCGATCACCCACGACATGATCTCCGCCCGCAAGATCGCCGATCGCATCGCCATGATCTTCGGCGGCAAGATCATCTGGCAGGGCCCGACGTCCAGCATCGACAATTCCGGCAACGCTTACGTCGACCAGTTCATCCACGGCCGCGCCGAGGGGCCGATCCAGATGGAAGTGCGCCGTCTATGATTTTGCGGCTCTAACCATGGCCAAGCCGCAAAAGACTTACGTCTGCCAGCAATGCGGCGCCGCCACCTCCAAGTGGAGCGGCAAGTGCGAAAGCTGCGGCGCGTGGAATTCCATCACGGAGGAAGCGCGCACCGCCGCCGCCGTCTCCGGTCCCTTGCGTGGCCTCTCGACCGGCAAGGGCCGCAAGATCGAGTTCAATCCGCTCTCAGGCACCTCTCCCGAGCTGCCGCGCCGGCGCACCGGCATCGGCGAGTTCGACCGGGTGTGCGGCGGCGGCCTGGTGCCGGGCTCGGCCATTCTCGTGGGCGGCGATCCGGGCATCGGCAAATCGACCTTGCTGCTGCAGGCGGTGGCGGCTCTCGCGCGCAGCAACGAAACTTGCGTCTACATCTCGGGCGAAGAGGCGGTCGATCAGGTGCGCATGCGGGCAGCCCGCCTGGGCCTTGAGAAGACGCCAGTGGCGCTGGCTGCCGCGACCTCGATCCGCGACATCGTCGCCACGCTCGACACCGCCAACCCGCCCGGCGTCGTGGTGATCGATTCGATCCAGACCATGTATCTCGACACGCTGGACAGCGCGCCGGGCACGGTCAGCCAGGTGCGCGCTTCGGCCCACGCCGCCATCGAGCTTGCCAAGCGTCGCGGCATCACCGTGCTGCTGGTGGGCCACGTCACCAAGGAAGGCACCATCGCCGGCCCGCGCGTGCTGGAGCACATGGTCGACACGGTGCTCTATTTCGAAGGCGAGCGCGGGCATCATTTCCGCATCCTGCGCGCGGTGAAGAACCGCTTCGGCCCCACCGACGAGATCGGCGTCTTCGAAATGACAGATGCCGGGCTGATGCCGGTGGACAATCCCTCCGCCCTCTTCCTCGCCGAACGCCGCGGCCAGGTCTCGGGCTCGGCGGTGTTCGCGGGCATCGAGGGCACGCGGCCGTTGCTGGTGGAAGTGCAGGCGCTGGTCGCCCCCACCTCCTTCGCCACGCCCCGCCATGCGGTGGTCGGCTGGGACACCGGGCGGCTGAACATGGTGATGGCGGTGCTGGAGGCGCGCTGCGGGGTGACCGTCGGCGCCAACGACGTTTACCTGAACGTGGCCGGCGGCTTGCGCATTTCCGAGCCGGCGGCCGATCTGGCCGTGGCGGCCGCGCTCATCTCCTCGCTGAGCGATACCCCCGTCCCGGCCGACATGGTGATTTTCGGCGAAATCGGGCTGGGCGGCGAAGTCCGCGCCGTGTCCCAGCGCGAGGCCAGGCTGAAAGAGGCGGCCAAGCTGGGGTTCAAATCCGCCATCGTCCCGGCGGCGGCGCCCCATACAAAATCGGGGGCAAAACCGGGGTCCGGTGGCGGGATTCGCGTTGACGAAATCGAGCATCTGAACGACCTTGTCGCCCGATTGCAGCCGCCGGGTTTCAAGCCGCGCGGCAACGCCCGCCGGCCGGGTCGACAAAGCGAAATGGACTGAAAACGCGCATGGAAAACCTGTCCGTCACGACCTTCGACCTGATCGTGTTCGCCGTCATCCTGCTGTCGGCGATCATGGCGTTTTCCTCGGGCTTCGTGCGCTCGATCCTGTTCGTGCTGAGCTGGGCGGGCGCCGCGCTCATCACCCGCGAACTCTATCCCGCCGCCCGCGAATACGGCCGCCAACTCATCCCCGAGACCATCATCGCCGATATCGGCACCGCCGTTGTGGTGTTCGTGGTCATCCTGGTGGTGCTGACCGTTTTCACCGATGCGGTGTCGAAAGCGGTGAGCGGCAGCGGCTTCCGTGGCGTCGACCGGCTGCTGGGGCTGGGCTTCGGCATCGCCGTGGGCTGCGCCGTGGTCAGCCTGGGCTACCTCGCCTATCGCTACGTCGTGCCGCCGGCCGAGCAGCCGGTGTGGATTACCTCGGCCCGCACCTTCCCCGCCGTCAAGCAGGGCGCCGATCTGCTGGACCGCTACATTCCCGACGAATTCAAGAAAAAGGGCGCTGGAACGGGCACTTTGACCCCCACCGACCGCAATCTGGCCCCACCCACAGGTACGCCCCCGGCGCAACCCACAACCCCTGCGAATCCGGCTGGCGGTCAGAGGCAGTAGCATTATATAAGGGGCCGAAATCGGGCGGGCCCCCCAAGGTCGGGCGGCCAGCCGGGCGAAAATCCAGGAGCAGCGTAATGAGCGACGGATTTCCGGAGTTTACGACCAACCCCTTGGCCGACGACAAACTCCGGGAAGAATGCGCGATTTTCGGCATCTGGGGCACCGCTTCCGCCTCCGCCCATACCGCGCTCGGCCTGCACGCCTTGCAGCATCGCGGCCAGGAAGCCTCCGGCATCGTCGCCTATGACGGCAAGCAGTTCCATTCCCACCGCGATCTCGGCCTGGTCGGCGACATTTTCGGCGAGGAAGCGGTCATCAAGCGGCTGCCGGGCTACGCCGCCATCGGCCATAACCGCTATTCCACCACCGGCGAGACCATGCTGCGCAACGTGCAGCCGATCTTCGCCGATTTCGATTTCGGCGGCCTGGCCATCGCCCATAACGGCAACCTGACCAACGCCTATCAATTGCGCCAGGAGCTGGTGCGCAAGGGCTGCCTGTTCCAGTCGACCATGGACACCGAGGTCGTCAACCACCTGATCTCGCGCTCGCAATTCTCCACCGTCATCGACCGCATGATCGACGCGCTGCATTCGGTCGAGGGCGCCTATTCGCTGGTGGCGCTGACCAACGACGCGCTGATCGGCGTGCGCGATCCGCTGGGCGTGCGCCCGCTGGTTCTGGGCCGCATCGACGACGCCTACGTGCTGGCGTCGGAGACCTGCGGGCTGGACATCATCGGCGCCGATTTCCTGCGCGACGTGGAGCCGGGCGAGCTGGTGGTGATCTCCGACAAGGGCGTGCATTCGATCAAGCCGTTCCAGAAGCAGAAGAGCCGCTTCTGCATCTTCGAATACATCTATTTCGCCCGCCCCGATTCCTCGGCCGAAGGCATCTCCGTCTACGACGTGCGCAAGCGCATCGGCCACGAGCTGGCCAGGGAAAGCCATGTCGATGCCGACGTCATCATCCCGGTGCCCGATTCGGGCGTGCCCTCGGCCATGGGCTATGCCGAAGCCTCGGGCATTCCCTTCGAGCTCGGCATCATCCGCAACCATTACGTCGGCCGCACCTTCATCGAGCCCACCGACCACATCCGCCATCTCGGCGTGAAGCTGAAGCACAACGCCAACCGCGCCCGCATCGAAGGCAAGCGGGTCATTCTGGTGGACGATTCGATCGTGCGCGGCACCACCTCGGTGAAGATCGTCGAGATGGTGCGCGCCGCCGGCGCCAAGGAAGTGCATATGCGCATCGCCGCCCCGCCGACCACGCATTCCTGCTTCTATGGCGTCGATACGCCCGAGCGCGAGAAGCTGCTCGCCTACCAGTACGATCTGGCCGGCATGGCCAAATATATCGGTGTGGATTCGCTGGCCTTCATCTCGCTCGACGGTCTCTATCGCGCCGTGGGCGAGCCCGGCCGCAACCCAGCGCAGCCGCAATATTGCGACGCCTGCTTCACCGGCGACTATCCCATCCCGCTGGTCGATCGCGACGGCGGCGGCATGCCGCAGCAACTGTCGCTGCTCTCCGAAACGGCCTGACATGACGCAGTCACCTGGCGGCCGGCTTTCTGGCCGGCTGGCGCTGATCACCGGCGCCTCGCGCGGGCTCGGCCGCGCCATCGCGTTGAAGTTCGCCGAGGAAGGCGCCGATTTGATCCTGATCGCCCGCACCGTCGGCGGTCTGGAAGAGGTCGATGATCGCGTCAAGGCGATGGGCCGCAACGCCACCTTGGTGCCGCTCGACATCACCGACTTCGACGCGCTCGACCGCATGGGCCAGGCGCTCTACGACCGCTTCAAAAAGCTCGACGTGCTGGTGGGCAATGCCGCGACCTTAGGGATTCTCTCGCCGCTGGCCCATGTCGATCCCAAGATCTGGAAGTCGACCATCGATCTCGACCTGACGGCCAACTGGCGCCTGCTGCGCTCGATGGACCCGCTGCTGCGCGCCTCCGATTCCGGCCGCGCCATCTTCGTCACCTCGGGCATCACCCAGCGCGTGGTGCCCTACTGGGGCCCCTACACCATCGCCAAGGCAGCACTCGAATCGATGGTCCGCATGTACGCCGCCGAAATGGCCCACACCAAGGTGCGCGTCAACCTGGTCAACCCCGGCCCCATGCGCACGGCAATGCGCGCCGAAGCCTTCCCCGGCGAAGACCCGCAAAGCGTGCCGGCGCCGGAGGATCTTGCCGAGGCCTTCGTGCCGCTGGCCGAAGCCTCGTGCGACTTGAACGGCGAATGGATCGCCGCCGACGAATGGCTGCAGGCGCAGACGTCCTATCTATCTTAGAAAACTGCCGACAATTTGGAGTAGTCGGACGAGATCGCTGAACGGGTTCCGGAGAACGCCAACAGCCAATTTAATCTCGGAAGCAAAGGCCCTATGTAGCATCAGCCTCAGCGGGTGGGCTAGCTCTGGCCCGAAGCGAGCCAGCGTTTAACACTTAATCAACAAGAGAGATGGCGGCAAATCCCATCCCGAAAGGTGGATCGTCTCCTTCCTCATCGTCTTTAATCCATTCCGGCTTTTCGTATTCATCACTCATAAGTTCCGTCATTCCCACTGCTTCTAAGCTTTCGCGAATCTGGGGGTCGTTGAGAGCTTTGAGCACCCGGTTGGTATCCTCGTCACTCCATTCGCTACGCCCAAAGTCTTCTTTGGCCAACATATCGATTAAAGCATCCTGAAATGAGAACGGACCGTGTTGTAGAACCGGCTTACTTTCCGTGTGAACGGTCATCCTAAGTTTATCAACGCAGACAGAGTGATGGCCGTGGTGGTCCGGAGAGAACGTTAACCACGATGGTCGATGCCACGTGGTATTTGACGACGTTAGAAGGCGATATCGATTGTTTCTAAGTTCGACGAGATTGTCGAACAGCGGGAAACAATACCAGACCGCGACTCCTAAAGATTCCAATGCGAGAAGTCGCGCGTGTTGATCGCGATATTTGGTCCGATTGATATGAAATCTATAATTGAACCCCGTGCGGTAGGCCCGCTTGAACTGAATAAAGAAGGGTCTTCCCGCGATGTCGATATGCACGTCATATCCCAACTTCGCTTCGGCACGTAGGGTAGGTCCAGTAGCGACGGCCGTTGTGTTGAAAATTCCCCGCAGATAGCTAAGGAGCTCCGCTGTTACATTCAATTCGACTGTTTTCTCAGTGATACCGGACATGAGAATCCCCACTCGCTATGGTAGTGAAACACTACAGTCATTGCGACTGGATTTGAATAGCTTAACGGTTACGGTCATGCACAGGCTGTGCGTTGCCGATTTACAAGGCGGAACGAATTATTGATCCATCTTGCGGCGATGGAGGCTCTATGAAACCGAAACCGAGGGAAACTTTAAATCAATACGGCCTAGACCGAATTGTTCCATCATGTCTTCACGGCCTTGGCCGCGTTGGTGTTTTCCGTCTTTCTCGATACTACGATCTATCTCTGACGCATTGCCCCTTGCATGGTCGCCGGGAATCGCCGACAAATTTTCATCTCCCCAAACGGACTTAAACTTTTAAGGCGAACTACGTTCTTCGCCGGGAGTAGTCCGTGGCTAGCAGGTTCAAATCCTCACTTCGTGTCAGGGGCAAGCTGACGAAGCGGAAGAATCCTAAATTCGTCGAATTGGGCTTCGACTTGCGTGCGCAATGGCGGCTCAATCTCGCCGCCTGGCTTAATATCCGTATGACCTGGGATCGGATTAAATATCTCATTAGCTACGTGAGGTCGACGACGACTGCCGACCTTATCGCGTGGACAATCATCGTCATTCACGAGCTGACGCGGCAGTAGAGCGTCAATCTTCCTTGTCGTCGTAGGGATTCTTCTGCGACTTCATGATCATGCGGATGGGTACGCCGTCCAGGCCGAAGCGCTGGCGCAGGCCGCTGACGAGATAGCGCAGGTAGGATTCCGGCATGGCGCCGGGCTGGCTGGCGAAGATGGCGAAGGTGGGCGGCCGCGCTTTGACCTGCGTCATGTAGCGGATCTTGATGCGGCGGCCTTTGCTGAGCGGCGGCGGGTGGTCGTCCACGATCGGCGTCAGCCAGCGATTGAGCGCGCCGGTGGAGACGCGGGAGTTCCACACCTTGTAGGTCTTGATCACCGCCGGCATCAGCTTGTCCACGCCGGCGCCCGTGGCGGCCGACATCACCACGATGGGAATGCCGCGGATCTGGGCCAGCGAGGATTCCAAGCGGTCGGAGAGTTTCTGCACCGCCTGCTTCTTGTCCTTCACCGCGTCCCATTTGTTGACGCCGATGACCAGCGCGCGGCCCTCTTCCACCACCATGCGGGCCAAAGCGAGGTCCTGCTTCTCCAGCATCATCTCGCCGTCCAGCACCAGCACCACGACGTCGGCGTAGCGCACCGCGCGCAGGGTCTCGCCGACCGACATGTATTCGATCTTCTCGACCACGTTGGCTTTGCGGCGCATGCCGGCGGTGTCGATCAGCTTGATCGGCGTGCCCTTGAACTGCCAGTCGATGGCGATGGCGTCGCGCGTGATGCCGGCCTCGGGCCCGGTCAGCATGCGCTCCTCGCCCAGCAGGCGATTGATGAGCGTCGACTTGCCGACATTGGGGCGGCCGATGATGGCAAGCTGCAGCGGCTTGTCTTCGTCTTCCGCTTCAGTTGCGTCGTCGTCCTTCTCGTCCACGATCGGCGCGTGGGCGCGCAGCGCGTCGAACAGGTCGGACAGGCCCTCCCCATGCTCGGCCGATACCGGGATCGGCTCGCCCAGGCCAAGCCCGAACGCCTCGCCCAGCCCGCTCTGGCCCGCCTTGCCTTCGCATTTGTTGGCGACCAGCACGATGGGCTTGCCGGTGCTGCGCAGCCAGGAGGCGAAATGCTTGTCGAGCGCGGTGACGCCGGCGCGCGCGTCGATCAGGAACAGCGCCACGGTGGCCTCGCGCACCGCCTGCTCGGTCTGCTTGCGCATGCGGCTCTCGAGCGTCTTGGGCGCGGCTTCTTCCAGGCCGGCGGTATCGACGACGGTGAAATCGAGATCGCCCAGGCTGGCGTCGGCCTCGCGCCGGTCGCGGGTTACGCCCGGCGTGTCGTCCACGATAGCCATCTTGCGGCCGGCAAGACGGTTGAAGAGCGTGGACTTGCCGACATTGGGCCGGCCGACGATGGCGACGCGAAACGGCATGGTCGTGCGTCCGCCAGCGCCGCTCACCGCAGCGCGATCAAATCGGCGTTGTTGGTCAGCAGGTAGATCGTCTTGTTGGCGACGATCGGCGGCATGGCGAGGTCGGTGCTGATGTTCAGCGTGCCCATGATGCGCCCGTCATAGGGCGACAGCGACAGCATCTGGCCCGAGGCGCCGACGACCAGCAGGCGATCGCCCGCCAGCACCGGCCCCAGCCAGCGCAGCGGATCGCGCTTGCGCTCCTCGTTGCGATAGCGCTGCAGGGCGGTGACCCAGCGGATGCGGCCGTCCTCGCGGCTGAGCGCCACGACTTCGGAATTGTTGGACAGCACGAACACCCAGTCGCCCGCGACCCACGGCGTCTGCGTGCCGCCGATCTGCTTGTCCCAGATGCGGTTGCCGGAGCGCTGGTCGATGGCGGCGATGACGCCGGCATTGCCGATGGCGAAGACGCGGCCGCGATCGATCACCGGCCGGCCGCTGATGTCGGCCAGGTTCGAGACCGAATCGGCGCGGCGCGCGGTGATGAGGTTTTCCGACCATTGCGGGCGGCCGGTTTCCAGCCGCAGCGCCACCAATTCGCCGGAGGAGTACGGCGAGACCACGATGTCGGCCGCCGCCGCCGGGCTGGTGCCGCCCAGGAGGCCGGCGGTTTCGCTCAGGCCGGTATGGGTCCACAATTCCTTGCCGTCGACCGCCGACAGCGCCGTCGTCTGGTTGTCGATGCTGACCACCATGACGCGATCGGCGAACACGGTCGGCGCGCCGCGCACCGGGCCGGAGACGTTGGAGCGCCAGATCTCCTTGCCGTCGGCGGGATCGAGCGCGATCACCTGGGCGGAGCCGGTGCTGACGAACAGGCGGCCGCCGAAGAAGGCGACGCCGCCGCCGAAGCCTTCGCGGTCGCGGCTCTTCTGGCGCGAGACGTCGGCGCGCCATATCAGCTTGCCGCTGTCGGCATCGAGAGCGCTGACGGTGCTGGTGGCGTCCTTGAGGAAGACGCGGCCGCCGGCGACCACCGGCGGGGCAATGATCTGGCGGTCGCTGCCGGAGCCGTCGCCGACGCTGACCCGCCACGCCACCTGCGGCAGGTCGCCGACTTCGAGATGGTGCATGGCGAAGCTGGGGTAGCCACCCGATTGCGGCCAGTCGGCATTGACGAAGGGACGCGGCAGCAGCACCTCGCGCGTGGCGATGGAATCGTCGGGCTGCACGGTGCGCTCGCCCTGCAGCACGGAGATGCGATCGCCCGGCAGCGGCGTTTCGGAAGAGCCCAGGCCAAGAAAATTCTGGACGTTGTCGATTGTGCTGCAGCCGGAGAGAAATCCGGCCAGCAGCACTGCACTGGAGAGCAGCTTGAACGAGCGCATTATTGGGTGCCTTTGCTTTCGCCGGCTGCGGCAGCCGTCACGGTCAAGAGTTCGAGCGCCCGCGCCTTCTGGCTGGGGGCCGCCTGTTCGTCCTTGCGGATGTCTTCCCACACCTGGCGGGCGCGCGCGACGTCGCCTTTCTTGTAGGCGAGGAAGGCCAGATAGTCGCGCGCCAGCGCCCGCCACGGCTTGCCGGCGGCCGTCAGCGGCTCGAGCTTGGCGATGACGGCGTCGGCGGGATCGGTGTTGATGGTCTGCACGATCGCCATCAGCTCGGCGTATTCGCGCACCAGCGGATCGGAGGCCTTGGCGGCGGCATCGGCGAAGGTGGCGGCGGCGGCCTTGTCGCCCGCTTCGACCATCAGCGCCGCCTGGCGCAGCCGCGCCAAGGTCGCATAGGGCTCGCGCGCCTCCTGCGCCAGAGTGCCGAGCTGGGCGATGGCGCCGGCGCGATCGCCCGACGCGGCCTGGCCCAAAGCGGCATTGAAGCGATCAGAAGATTCGGCCCGTTCGCTGGCGGCGTATTGGCGCCACGCGGTGAGGCCGCCGACGGCTAAAACGATGGCAACCGCGATCGCCAGCACCAGCGGCGCAAAACGCTTCCACAGCTTCTCGGCCCGTTCCCGGCGGACGTCTTCCTCGACTTCCTGAAAAATATCCGCCACCGGGCTGATCTCCTTGTCACGGCTTGATAATCGGCAGCCCAAGCGGCCCGAACTCCGCCCGCTGCGGCGCGCGGCTTTTCTACCTTGCGGGGCGGGGTTTTGCAATTCGCGCCGCAGGCCTGCAACAAGCGCCAGAACCATGATTTTCCACGGTGTTTGCCCCCGATTGGCCGCAATTCAGGGCGCCAGGGCAAAATGCTGGATTTTTCGGCGACCCGTCGCTAACAATGGCCGGCCGCCGGCGCGCTTGGGGTCGGGCCGCGGCGCCAAAAGTCCGAAAAACACGAAGCAGCGAAAGGGCGACGCATGCGCGCAGCCGGCAAGATGTTCGGTGGTTTGATCGTTTTTGCGCTGCTGCTGGGCGCCGGTTTCGCTCCCCAGGCTGAAGCACAGCGCACCCCCAAGGGCTCGCCGGTGCCGTTCGAGGTCGAACTGTCCAAAGCCCGCCGCGACCGCTCCTTCCTGTCGTTCAACGAACACATCGCCAACGTGCCCGCCAGCCGCATCAAGGATCTGCCCACGGTCAACGGCCGCATGGGCGACCGGGTGACCATGTCGGAAGGCCATACCATGCACTTCCCGCTGGGCTATCTGGTGACGGCGACCTACATGCTGGACAAGGTCCGCACGCGCAGCGGCACGGGCTACGCCACCGCCGCCGCCGAACTCGAGCCCAACCCCGCCTATGCCATGGTGCAGCGCTTCGACGCCGAGCTGGGCCCGGTCTGCGCCCGCACCGAGGACAAGGCCAACGACATCAAGGCCGAGTTCCGCCTGCGCCCCGGCCAGACCATGGCCATGGTGCTCGACATGCCCGGACGATTCGATTCCGTGACGCGCGAGAAGAGCCGCTCCTATCTGGTCTTCGTCGGCACCGAAGAACGCTACGTGGCGCTCGACCAGACCGCGCGACGGCTGCTGGCGCATTGCCGCTCCGGCGCGCGCGAACCCGCCATCCCCCATGACGGCTCGCCGCTCAACCAGGCGATGGTGACCGGCGTCGGCGGCTGACGTCCACCACCACTCTTTGCTCTTCTCCCTCCCCCCTTGCGGGGGAGGGTTGGGGTGGGGGGTGATGCAGGAGGAGATATCGCCTGCGACGCCCCCCTCCCTAACCCTCCCCCGCAAGGGGGGAGGGAACATGAATGGCGGAGCCTTTACGAGCCGGCCGAATGCGGTAGACTTTGGCCATGAGCAACGTGTTATCGCTCCCCACCCGGCTGCGGCATCGCCGCAAGACGGTGGTATTCGAGCGCAGCGAGCTCAATCAACTGCTCAATCTCTACAGCAAGCGCGTGGCGGCCGGCGAATGGCGCGACTACGCCATCGATTTCCGCCCCGGCATGGCGATGTTCTCGATCTTCCGCCACAGCGCCGAACAGCCTCTGTTCGCGGTCGCCAAGATGGCGCCGGGCTCGCAGCGGCAGGGCGACTATCTGGTTGTCAACGGGCCGCGCAAGCTGGCGCAAGGGCGCAGCATTGGCGAAGTGCTGGCGGCGCTGGAGCGGCAGCTGCGGCTGATCTACAGCAACTGAATTTTCCGAAATCCGGACAAAGAAAAACGGCAGCGCCCGAGGCACTGCCGTTTTCTTTGGAACTTAAAGCGTCGGTCGCTTAGCGCTGCGGCGTCGTCGCCGCGCCCACGCCGGCGCCAACCGCGCCGCCGATCAGCGCACCGCCGAGGACCGACAGGCCACCAGTCGCCGCGCCCACGGCCGCGCCCGTGCCGGCGCCGATCGCGCCGCCCGTTACAGCACGCTGGCCCCAAGTGTCGCCGCACGCCGCAGTCGCGAGACCCAGCAGGGCAACTGTCGCCAGAACCTTGACCTTCATAATTCTCTCCCTTTGCTTCGACCGCCTGGCAACCCGCGCGAGGCGATACGGTGAAACAGGATACCTATCGACTGAGACCAAAACGAGGCAACCTCGACCTGGTTCCGACCCCTGGGCGAACACCCCAGCCATAGAGGTCTACGGGACGATATTCCCAACCATCCCCACAGTATCAGATTGAAGAAAGCGCCACAAGAAACTGAAATTGCTGGATAATTTTATACACAGAATGAATCGGGCCAGGCTTCAGGCGAACACCTTGGCATAAATCTCCGGCTTGAAACCGACGGTCAGCCCGCCTTTGACGCTCAGCACCGGGCGCTTGATCATCGACGGCTGCGCCAGCATCAGGGCGATGGCCTTGTTCTCGGTCAGGTTCTCGCGCTCGGCGTCAGACAGCTTGCGGAAGGTGGTGCCGGCGCGATTGAGCAGCGTCTCCCAGCCGACCTGTTTGCTCCAACTCTCGAGCGTGGCGCGATCGATGCCGGCGCTCTTGTAGTCGTGGAATTCGTAAGCAACGCCCCTGGCATCGAGCCAGGCGCGGGCCTTCTTCATCGTGTCGCAGTTCTTGATGCCGTGGAGGATGGGCCGAGATTTTGACATGACGGACAGTTTAGCGAGCGGCGTCGCCCTGCCAAGGCCGACGCGGGGCGCGACGTTCACAGCCGTGCTGCCATCTCGAGCTGCGCCATCGCGCTTTGGCGAAAGCCGCCGGCCAGAAGGAACGGCGCGGCCAATTCTTCCGGCACCATGGCAGGGATGATCCAGCCCATGCCGGCAAAGCGATCGAACACCGACTGCATGAAGCGCCTGCCATGGCCGCGACGACGCTGCCCGGGCGGCACGGCCAGGGCCAGAAGACGCATATTGGCGCCCGCCGGCTCGACCAGCGCCACCGCGCCCTCGGCCGAGCGGAAGGCCTGCACCGGCGGGACGGAGCCTGCGAAACCTTGCGGGGCGCTCTGCCAGGAGACGTCGTCGGGATAGAAGCGCAGCAAATCGGCCAACACCTGTTCCGGCTCGATTTCGCTGGCGATGGCCTCGCTGCCGGAAGCCGGTTGCGGGCCGCGCTCGTATCCCACCAGGGTGCGCGTCGCTGCAAAGCCGCACCGCTCATAGAGGCGGCGGGCGCCGGTATTGGACGTCAAGACTTCCAGGATCACGACGCGATCGCCGCGAGCGCGCGCGTCGGCGAGCGCCAGTTGCACGGCCTGCCCGCCAACGCCGCTGCCGCGATGCTCCGGCGCGATGCCCACAGCGGCGATGCGCGAACGCCGGCCGCGACGGGCGATCAGCATGCAGCCGCTCGCAGCGCCAGCATCGTCGGAAAAGAGATAGCTCTGCGCCAGGTCGATATGCTCGCAGCGGATGCGCTTGAGCAACGCCTCGGGCGCAAAACGCACCGGCACGGCATAGCCTTCGTAGCCGCGTTCCAAAGCCACGATGATCTGCGCGATCGAGACAGTGTCGAGGGTGGTGCGGTTCATCGGCATTAGATGCCACAGCTCGCGGCTTTTGACCGCCCGGAATCACTTAGGACTTGACCTAAGTATTCCGCCAGCCTATGTCTTGCCCCGAATTGAAGGACAGGCCCGATGACACCGCATGCCACGCGCGCCGCTGCAGCCCCCTCGCCCGCCGCGATGGATGCAATCTTCCGCGCGCTGGCGGACCCGACGCGGCGCAGCGTCGTCGAACGGTTGAGCGGCGGCCAGGCGTCGGTGAGCGAATTGGCGGCGTCCTACGACATGGCCCTGCCGTCGTTCGTCGCGCATCTGCGGGTGCTGGAGGACAGCGGGCTGGTGCGCTCGCGCAAAGTGGGACGGGTGCGCACCTATCGCATCGAGCCCACGCGGCTGAAGCTGGTGGAGACCTGGCTCGATCGGCAGCGGCGTCTGTGGGAGCAGAAGCTCGACCGGCTGGACAATTATCTCTTGAGCCTGAAGAAGGAGAACGAAAAATGAAATCATCGGTGATCAGGATCGATCCCGCGCTGGATCTGGTGCTGGAGCGCGACATCGACGTGCCGGTCGAGCTGGTGTGGAAGGCGTGGACGACGCCCGCGCATCTGCGCGAATGGTTTGTCCCCAAGCCATGGACCGTCACCGAGTGCGAGATCGATCTGCGGCCGGGCGGGACGTTCCGCACCACCATGCGCTCGCCCGAAGGCGAGGAGTTTCCCAATCTCGGCACGTATCTGGAAGTCACGCCCAACGAGCGGCTGATCTTCACGGACACGCTGCTGCCGGGTTACCGCCCCTCGCCCAAGCCGTTCTTCACCGCGGTGCTGGAGCTGACGCGCAAAGGCAACGGCACGCACTACAAGGCCATCGCCATCCACGGCAATGCCGAGACGCGCAAGAACCACGAGGACATGGGCTTCCACCATGGCTGGGGCACGGTGGTCGAGCAGATGGTGGCGCATATCAAGAAGACGGCGCCGTAGGTTTAAACGACCTCTTCGGCCTGCACGGTGAAGCCGGTCAGGATGGCCGAGCCGAAGGCGGTGGTGAGCGCGGTGTCGGTGGCGTCGCGGCCGCGGGCCATCAGGATGCGGCCCATGCGCGGCACCAGATTGCGCGCGTCGTAGGTGTACCAGTCGCCGCCGATATAGACGTCGAACCAGGCGGCGAAATCCATCGGCGCGTCGACCGGCGGGATGCCGATATCGCCCAGATAGCCCGTGCAGTAGCGCGCCGGGATGTTCATGCAGCGGCACAGCGTGATCGCCAGATGCGCATAGTCGCGGCACACGCCGTTGCGCTCCTGATAGCCGTTCCAGGCGGTCTTGTCGGGCCGCGCATGCTCGTAGCCGAAGCGGATGTGGTGATGGACGAATTCGATGATCGCCTCGACCTTGTCGCGCGCCGAGGCGAGATGGCCGAACTGCGACCACGCCACCTGCATCAGCTTGTCGGTCTCGCAATAGCGGCTGCCCAGCAGATAGACCAGCACCTCGTCGGGCAGCTGCTCGACCGGCAGCTGCGGCCCGTCGGGCGCGCGCACATCGACCACGCCCGGATCCTCGATCACGAAGCTGGTCGACAAGGTCACGCCGCCCACCGGCACGGTGAAGCGGGTGCAGGTGTTGCCGAAGCTATCGACGTAATCGTACATCGCAACGTCGGGCGTGACCTCGATGCGGGCTGGCGTGCGCAGATCCTTGTTGCGCGAGGGATGCAGGCTCAACTGGGCCAGCATCGGCGTCGGCTGGGTGGTCTCGAAGCGTATTTCATAGCCGGCGCGGATCAGCATGCGAGTGTCCTTGAGAGAAGTAGATTGTGTAAACGGCGCGCGCGGCGAAGGTTCCCGACCGCGCAGCGTCCCTGTCAGTTGGTCGCAGCCTTGCGGATATCGATCTCGACCCGCATGCCCTCGTAGGAGCCCGGCCGTCCCGCCCAGGTGCCCGACAGCGGGATGGCCTGGTAGGGATCGCGGGCGACGGCGACCCGCACCAGCCCCTGGCTGCCGATGATGCCGTTGGTGGGATCGAACTCGACCCAGCCGGAGCCGGGCAGGAAGACGCGCACCCAGGCGTGGGTATTGCCGCCGCCGACTCTGCCTTCGTTCCACGACGGATCGTAGACGTAGCCCGACACGAAGCGGGCGGCGAAGCCCAGCGCGCGCACCGCCTCGATCATCAGCACGGCGAAGTCGCGGCACGTGCCCTGGCGCCGCGCCAGCGTCTCGATCGGCGTCTGCGTGCCCTTGGCGTGGCGAGGAACATATGTGAAGCGGCGGCGGATGGTGGCGGCCATGTCGGCCAGCAGCTCGATCGTCCCGGTCGCGCCGTTATCGGCCACGAAGCAGCGCGCCCAGCGATCGACGATGCGCTCGGGATCCAGATGCTGCCGCTCGATCGAGCGCAGCAGATCGGGCATGTCTTCCGACGAATAGGTGAAGGGAAACAGCCGCGCGTAATCCTCGATCTCGATCTGGTGCCCGCTCGAGGGCGCGTGATCCAGCTGCGTCGTGCTGGTGACGGTCAGCTCCGTCGCCCTGCCCTCGAACCGCGCCAGCGCCACCGAATTGCCGAACACGTCGTGCACCCAGCGCAGCGCGGCAGGCTCGGGATCGATCTCCAGCCGCGCGCTCACCATGCGCTGATCGAAGCTCTCGCGCGGGCGCATCATGATGCGATGCTCGCCGAACGACACCGGCTGGCTGTAGCTGTAGCGCGTCATGTGGCGGATGATCAGCAGGGGCATGCAGGCTCGCGGATGCGACGCATGCCCTGGCGCCTAAAAACCGATCAATTCCGGGCTTTCATCCGAATCGAGCCGCGCATGTTTGCAACGCGCGACGGCGTATATGGGGTGGCGGCAGGGCGATTGCCATAGGCCAATCGGGGAGATGCGACGGATTCAGGGAGCCATTACTCCGTGAGGATATCGAAATGCATGACGTCTTCGCGCTGTCCGAGCTTGGTGTAGAGCGAAACAGCGGGGTCGTCGCCATAGTCGGCCTGGACGAATATCACCCTGGCGCCGCGCCCGGCGGCGATCGGCTTCAGCGCCTGAATCAGGCCGGTCGCCACGCCCCTGCGCCTGAACTCCTGCGCGACAGCGAGATCGTATATGTAGACCTCGCTTCGTTCCTGCTCGAACTTGACCAGCTCATAGGCAGCAAGGCCGCCGACAACCCGACCGTCGTGCAGCGCGACCAGGGCGATGAAGGTGTCCGAAGCCAGCAATCTTGTCGTGTAGTCGCGGCTGGGCCGCCGGGACGAATAGGAAGCGGCGTCCTCGAACGCCACGGCGAACAGATCCAGCATCTGGTCCATAAGCTGCGGCTCGCCCGCCGCGATCCTTTTGATGTCGACGTTCAGGGCTGCCGCCACCTCGACCACCGATATCCCTCCCGATTTAGCGCCAGCAGGACCGAACGATCAGCGACAAGAATGCCCAGACGTCGGCGCACAGTCGAGCCCAAAGCGGCGCGGCGATAGCCGAGCTTACGCCATCGCCTGCGCGGTCAGCTCCAGCGATCGCAACCGCTTGTCGGGATAGAAGCAGTCGCTGACCATCATCAACTCGTCCGCGCCGGTGTCGGCAATCAGCTTCTGCAAGCCTTTGCGCACGGTGTCCCGACTGCCGACGACGCTGCAGCTCAGCATCTGGGCGGCCTGGGCCTTCTCGTGCGGCGTCCAGTAGGTTTCGATATCGTCGATCGGCGGCTGCATCAGGCCGCGCGTGCCGCGGATGATGTTGGTGAACGACATCTGCTGCGAGGTCGCGAGCCGCCGCGCCTCCGCATCCGTCTCGGCCGCGATCACGTTGACGCCCACCATCGCGTAGGGCTTGTCCAGCTGCTGCGACGGCTTGAAGCCCGCGCGATAGATTTCAAGCGCGCGATGCAGCGCCTGTGGCGCGAAATGGGAGGCGAAGCCAAAAGGCAGTCCCAGCATCGCCGCAAGCTGCGCGCCGAACAGGCTGGAGCCCAATATCCAAAGCGGCACATTGGTTCCCGACCCCGGTATCGCCTCGATGCGCTGGCCCGGCTGGACGGGGCCCAGGAACGCCTGCAGCTCCAGCACGTCCTGCGGAAAATTCTCCGCACTCATCGGATCGCGGCGCAGGGCGCGCAAGGTCGCCTGATCGGTGCCCGGCGCCCGGCCCAGCCCAAGATCGATGCGCCCGGGAAACAGGGTCGCGAGGGTGCCGAACTGTTCGGCGATGATGTAGGGCGCGTGATTGGGCAGCATGATGCCGCCGGCGCCGACGCGGATCGTGCTGGTGCCGCCCGCGATGTGGGCGATGACCACGGCGGTCGCGGCGGTGGAGACGCCCGGCAGATTGTGATGCTCCGCCACCCAGATGCGGCGATAGCCCAGCTTCTCGGCATGCTGCGCCACCGTCCGCGCCTCATCCAAAGCGACGCGGCGGTCCGACCCCTGCCGGATGCGCCCGAGTTCGAGAATGGACAGTGGGAACATGGCGCGGTGCATCCTTGGATGAGAGGTCGTGTTGCTAATGCAACGAGCGACCATAGAGCATCGTGCCACTGGACTCTACACACGGCTCCAGGGAAGAGGCTGCTCTGCGAAACGCGCAGTCCTGCTCGCCTGGTGATGCCGTAACCTCGCAGCACTCAGGAAGAAAGGAACGCCCATGCCCAGCACCGTCACTCTGCACCGCGTCCTGGCGACCACGCCCGAGAAGGTCTTTAGGGCTTTCGTCGAAGCCGATGCCATCGCGAGCTGGCTGCCGCCTTATGGCTTCACCTGCACCGTGCACGA
>CAYLYK010000019.1:0-20752 GCA_964388115.1 uncultured Hyphomicrobiales bacterium | reverse complement strand
CGACCATCGCCGCCGACGCATCCCTTCCGCTGATTTACTTGTCAAAGATCATGCCGAAGAAGTCCGCAGAAAACCTTGGCCGCCAATAGGCTCGCCGGCCAAATTTCGTCTGTAGCTCCCTTCGGAGAGCGCGCCTTATACGCTCGGTGTCGAAGTGCTGTCAAACGTTGTTTTACGGAAAAAGAACACGAATGTTTCCAGCCGCTTACAGAGTTTGCGGCCGGCGCATCTCGCAACCGCAATACCAGCCGGCCTCCTGCGGCATTTCACCCGAGGTTTTCCGCAGAAATCCTTGATTCGACTGGAAATTTTGATTTGACAACTTTTGCGCTCGCCCGCATCGTTCTCGACCATCGACAACGCATTCTTGGAAAGGCACGGCATGGCGCTCCCGGATCAAGCCGGCTCCTTGCTCCATAAGCTCGTGCCCTTCCGCGCGCCCAACGTTCGCGAAGTCGCCGTCGGCAGTATCGCCGTCGGCGTGCTGGCCATTGCGCTGACCGCTTTCCAGGGCCCGACCAGCGCCTCGCGCACCAATGGCCCGGCCAGCGGCAATGTCGCGGAAGCGACGATCAAACTGCCGCCACTGCCGGCGCTCGATCAGGACGCGGTCAACGCCGAGACCGCCAAAGTCGCGGCGATCCCCGACAGCCAGATTCAGGAGACGCCGCAAAACGACCGGCTCGATCTGGTGCTGCGCGTCGATCGCGGCGACACCATGGTCAAGATCCTGACCGATGTCGGCATTCCGGTCGCCGAAGCGACCGGCGCCGTCGAAGTGCTGCGCTCGGTCTTCAATCCGCGCAGCCTGCAGATCGGCCAGATCGTCACCGTCACCGTGGCGCCGGGCGCCACGACCAACGACGCGCCGCAATTGCTGCAAGTGGCGCTGCGGCCGCAAGCCGAGCGCGACGTGTCGGTGAAGCGCGATGCCAAGGGCGGGTTCGCCGCTGACGAAATCAAGTATTCGCTCAACACCACCGTTGCCCGCCATGCCGGCACGATCGACGAATCGCTGTTCGCCAATGGCGTCGCCGCCGGCATTCCGGTCGGCGTGCTGAACGATCTGATCAAGGCATTCAGCTACGACGTCGACTTCCAGCGCGACATCCAGCCCAACGACAAGTTCGAGGTCGTGTTCGAGCGCCTCTACACCACCGATGGCCGCCTGGCGCGCGACGGCCGCCTGCTCTATGGCGAGCTGGTGCTGCGCGGCAAGAAGATGGCGTTCTATCGCTACAATCCGCCCAGCGGCGAGGAAGACTATTACGGTCTCGACGGCCAGAGCATCGTCAAGGCGCTGCTGCGCACGCCGATCGACGGCGCCAAGATCTCCTCGCGCTTTGGCATGCGTTCGCACCCGATCCTGGGCTTCTCCCGCCTGCATGCCGGCGTCGATTTCGCCGCCGCCGCCGGCACGCCGATCTACGCCGCCGGCAATGGCACCATCGAGTTCGCTGGCGTCAAAGGCGGCTACGGCAACTACGTAATGGTGCGCCACAACTCCACCTTCGCAACCGCCTACGCACATATGAGCGGCTTCGCCCGCGCCGCGCGCGTCGGCAATCGCGTGCGGCAGGGCGAGGTGATTGGCTTCGTCGGCTCGACCGGCATGTCGACAGGCCCGCATCTGCATTACGAAGTCCACAAGGGCGGCCGTCCGGTCAATCCGACCGAGGTCAGCATGCCGATCGGGCCCAAGCTTGCCGGCAAGGATCTGGAGAAGTTCCGCGCCTTCGTGGCCGAGTTCGACCGCAAGCGCAATGACATGCCGCTGGGCACCGGCCCGCAGCAGATGGTCGAAGCCGGCAAAGCCACCGGCACGCGCTGATCGTCCCTACGCCTAAGCCTTCGCGATCTTCTCGACGCCGATCCAGCCATTCAGCGTGAAACGGCTGTCGGCATAGGCGCCGCTCGCGCAATTGACGCGCTGCACCTCGTGCCAGAAGCTCGAGGGAAACAGGATCAGCATGTTGTCCGCCGGTTCCACCAGCGAATAGGCCTGCGCCTCGAAAGCCGAGCCGTCGCTCAGCGAGTCGAACAGCGCCAGTGCGCCGCCGGTGAAGGCGCGGGGTTGGCGATTGAAATAATAGACGAAGGTCAGACGGCGATGCTCCAGACCGTCCTCGCCGTAATCGCGATGCGCTCTGTAGAAATCTCCATCGTTATGCGCGGTGAATTGCATCTCCATCGAATCGAACGGAAAATCGGGCATGGCGAACGCCGTCACCGCTTCCCGCGCCTTTGCCACGATCGGCGCCAAGGCGAGAGCTTCGAAGGCATGTGGCGAACGATCGACCTTGGAGCGGCGCCAGTTGGGCGGAGTATCCTTGCCCTGGACCGTGGATGGTGCCAACAGCGGTTCGGCCGCCAGTGCCAGCTCGAGCAGTTGGCGATGCGTCGCGGCATCGAAGAAATCGTGATAGAGGCGGATCGGCGCCGGCACGCCGGTCAACCTGTCGACCGACCGTGCCTCGCCGCGCAGCGCGGTGGACAGGCGTTGCGCGCCAACGTCGTCCGGATCGCATGCCAGTGCCCGCTGCGCCGCCTGCGCCGCGAGAGCGAGTTCGCCGACGCGGCGATGCAGATGCGCCTGCGCCAGATGGAGGCGCGCCACCTGCGGAAAGCGTGCCACCAGTTTCGCGATCACCGCCGAAGCGCGCGATTCGAGCGGCGTGCCCAGCAGCGACCGCGCGATCACCAGCCCATCGTCGATGGCGCGATGATCGGCTTCGGTCATGTCGGCGCTGATTTCGGTCACGGTGCGCGGCGGATCCAGCCATTCAGCGTGAAGCGGCTGTCGGCGAAGTCGCGGCTGGGACAGCGCACCGGCAGGATTTCGTGCCGGGCGGCGCTGGGAAACAGCACCAGCCGATTGTCGAGCGGCTCCAGGGTCGTGCGCCGGGCGATATCGAATTCGCCCGTTGCGAGATCGGTGTCGTAAAGCGCCAGTTCGCCGCCGGAAAATCCCTTGGGCTGGCGGTTGAAGTAATAGACGAAGCTGACGGTGCGCAGCGCGTAGTGACCCGGCCCGGTGTCGACGTGGTTCTTGTAGAAGTCGCCGTCGTTGCTGGCGACCCAGTCCAGTCCGATCGATTCCATGACGGCGTCGCCATAGCCGAAATCGGCGAGGATGGCCGCAGCCTGCCGCGCCACCAGCGGCGCGAACCATTCCAGGATGTTGGGATCGGCCGGCACAATGCGCGAGCGCCGCCATTCCGGCTTGGGCGTGGCGCTCTCCACCGCCGAGGGCTTCATTGCCGTCTCATTGGCCAGAGCGTAATCGAGCAGACGTCGATGCTGGGCAGCATCGAGGAAATTTGGCATCAAGCGGAACGGCGTCGGCCGCACGCCAGCGCCGATTTTGCCGCGTTGCTCGAGCGTGTCCAGCAGGACGCGGGCGGATTCGTGCGAGGCATCCATCTCAAGAGCACGACGCAAGGCAGCGATCGCCTCGTCCAACCATCCGTCGCGGCGCAGAAACTCCGCATGGCCGCATTGCGCCGGGGCCGAAGCGGAAAACTCCCTGACGAGTTTCTCCGCCATGGCCAGCGCCCTCGCTTCCAGCGGCGAGCCGATCAGATTGCGCGCCAAAGCGAGACGTTCCTCGATCTCGAGCGCATCGGCTTCCTGCCGCAACGCCCGACCGCGGGAAACATCGCCCAGCCGATCCTCGACGGCGGCCAGCTTGCGCCTGGTGGATGCATGGCGCGGCAACTGCTCGAGCAGCGATCGATAGGCGCCTCGTGCGGCGAGCAGATCGCCATCGCGCTCGGCGCGCTCGCCTTGCGCCAGCAGCAGCGCGAGGACGTCGGAACTCGGTTGGCGGGCGGCGTCGCTCATGGGGCCAGACATACCGGGCAAGAAGCTTGGGCTGCGATGCGTGCCTGTCTATGCTAGCACAGACCCCCATGGAAAGAACGTCCAGCATGTCGCACCGGCCATCATGGCGATCGCTCTTCGCGCCGGGCATCTCCCCTGCCTTCCAAGCCGTGTTGATCGCGATGCTGCTGGTGGTCGGCTTTTTCCTGGTGCGCGGCTGGAGCGACTACGCGCAAGCGGCCAGCAGCGGCGCCATCATCGTCAACCGCGATTTCCAGGTTTATTACTTCGCGACCAAGGCGTTCTGGAGCGGCCACAACCCGTACGATCTGGAGTATGTGAGCCTGTCGATGCCGCGCGCGGCATGGTCGCCTTTCGTCTATCCGCCCTACGCGCTCTATCTGTTCTATCCGTTGACGCTGCTCGAGCTTGGCGCCGCCAAGCTCGTATGGCTGGCGATCAAGCTTTCCGCCATCGTCATGCTGTTCGTCGGCTGGACCAGGCTGTACCGCGATCTAGCGCCGCTGCGCCTGCTGCTGCCCTTCGCGCTGTTCGCCTTCTCCGGCGCCATCGTCTACGACATCCACACCGGCAATATCGGCACCATCGAGGCCTGTCTGCTGGTGTGGGCCATTTACTGGCTCGATCGCGATCGGCCGATTGCCTTCGTCGCCCTGGTCGTGGCGGCGGCGGCGATGAAGATGGTGCCGCTGATTTTCGTGCTGGTGCCGTTCTTCGTCCGCCCGCCAAGCCAGGCCATTCGTCTCGCCATCGGCGCCGCCGCGGCCGTCGCCGCGCTGTGGGCGCTGGCCTATGTGGCCGCACCGCATCTCTTTACCGAATGGCTGCTCTCGGCCAAGCAGGTCGACTGGCTGAGCCGCAGCTTCTACGGGCTGGCCGTGCAGGCCTACACCTTCGTCGATCCAGCGGTCGATCCGGCTCTGGCGCGACGGTTGGCGCTTGCCCTGCATCTGCTTATCGCAACCGCCATCGTCGCGACAACATGGCTGGTGCTGCGCGCCCGGCGGCAGGACCCCGACGCGCTGGTTTACGCCGTGGTCGTTCTGGCCCTGCTGCTGTGCTGGCCGCGGCTGTGGCGCTACACCTTCGCCAATGCCATCGCGCCGATCCTGGTGATCGCCGCGCTCGATTGCCGCAACGGCAGATGGGGGATTGTGCGGGCCGTCGGCATGACCGGGATGGTGCTGCTGCTGCAGCACGGCACGCGCGCCAAAGTCCCTGTCGAGATCATTCACGTCTTCAAGGAGCTTGCCGCAACCTTGCTGCCGTGGATCAACGGTCTGTGGATGCTGAGGCGACAAAGCCGCGCGACGGAAGCCCGCCCCATCGTCAAGCAGGGGGCTGCGGCATCGTCGTGATCCTCCGGCCGACAAGCGGCCGGAGGATCAGGGAAGTTCAGGCCGCTTCCTGTTCGAACACCCGGCCGGCGATGGCGAGCTTGCCGTCGCGCACAGTGATGTCGACCGGCTTGCCGTCCTCGACGCTGCCTTCGAGGATCATCGTCGCCAGCGGATTCTGCAGCTCGCGCTGGATCACCCGCTTCAGCGGCCGCGCGCCATAAACGGGATCGTAGCCGCGATTGGCCAGCCAGGTCATCGCCGCCTGATCCAGCCGCAGCTCGATCTTGCGTTCTTCCAAAAGCTTGCGCAGGCGCGCGAGCTGGATATCGACGATTCCCGTCATCTGCTCGCGGCTCAGCCGGTTGAACAGCAGTATCTCGTCCAGCCGGTTCAGGAACTCCGGCCGGAAGTTCCTGCGAACCTCCTCCATCACCTGCTCGCGTACGGACGATACGCTTGCACCTTCCGGCAGCGAAGACAGATAACTGCTGCCCAGGTTCGAGGTCAGCACGATCAGCGTGTTGCGGAAATCGACCGTGCGACCCTGCCCGTCGGTCAGACGGCCATCGTCCAGCACCTGCAGCAGCACGTTGAACACGTCCGGGTGCGCCTTCTCGACCTCGTCGAACAGGATCACCTGGTACGGGCGCCGCCGCACCGCTTCGGTCAGGCTGCCGCCCTCCTCGTAGCCGACATAGCCCGGCGGCGCGCCGATCAGGCGAGCGACCGAATGCTTCTCCATGTATTCTGACATGTCGATGCGGATCATGGCGCTGTCGTCGTCGAACAGGAATTCGGCCAGCGCCTTGGTCAGTTCCGTCTTGCCGACGCCGGTGGGACCCAGGAACAGGAACGAGCCGATCGGCCGGTTGGGATCCTGCAGGCCCGCGCGCGCGCGACGCACCGCGTTCGACACCGCCTTGATCGCCTGATCCTGGCCGACCACGCGTGCATGCAGATTGGTTTCCATCTGCAGCAGCTTCTCGCGCTGGCCCTCCAGCATGCGATCGACCGGAATCCCGGTCCAGCGCGAGACCACGCCCGCGATGTCCGATTCGGTGACCTCTTCCTTCAGCATGGCATGGGCTTCCGCCTTCTCTGCTTCGGCCAGCTTGCGCTCCAGCTCGGGGATCGTGCCGTAGCGCAGCTCGCCCGCCTTGCCGAGATCGCCGTTGCGCTGCGCGATCTCCAGATCGGAGCGGGCCTTCTCGAGCTGCTCCTTGATCTTCTGCGCCTGCGCGAGCTTCTCCTTCTCCGCCATCCAGGTCGAGGTCAGCGCGCCCGATTTCTCCTCGAGATCGGCCAGCTCCTTCTCGAGCTTGACCAGCCGGTCGCGCGAGCCCTGGTCGTTTTCCTTCTTCAGCGCCTCGCGCTCGATCTTCAGCTGCATGATGCGCCGGTCGAGCTCGTCGATCTCCTCCGGCTTGGAATCGACCTCCATGCGCAGCCGCGAGGCGGCTTCGTCAACGAGATCGATCGCCTTGTCGGGCAGGAAGCGGTCGGTAATGTAGCGGTTCGACAGCGTCGCCGCCGCCACGATCGCCGCGTCGGTGACGCGCACGCCATGATGCAGCTCGTATTTCTCCTTCAGCCCGCGCAGGATGGAGATCGTGTCGGCCACGCTCGGCTCGGCGATGAACACCGGCTGGAAGCGTCGCGCCAGTGCAGCATCCTTCTCGATATGCTTGCGATATTCGTCGAGCGTGGTGGCGCCGACGCAATGCAGCTCGCCGCGCGCCAGCGCAGGCTTCAGCAGGTTGGACGCATCCATCGCTCCATCGGCCTTGCCAGCGCCAACCAGCGTGTGCAATTCGTCGATGAAAAGAATGATCTCGCCATTGGAGGCCGAGATTTCGCTCATCACCGCCTTCAGGCGTTCCTCGAATTCGCCGCGGAACTTGGCGCCGGCGATCATCGCGCCGAGATCGAGCGCCATCAGCTTCTTGTCGCGCAGCGATTCGGGCACGTCGTTGTTGACGATGCGCAGCGCCAGGCCTTCGGCGATGGCCGTCTTGCCGACACCAGGCTCGCCGATCAGCACCGGGTTGTTCTTGGTGCGGCGGGAGAGCACCTGGATCGTGCGGCGGATTTCCTCGTCGCGGCCGATCACCGGATCGAGCTTGCCCTCGCGGGCCGCTTCGGTGAGATCGCGCGCGTAGCGCTTCAGCGCGTCATAGGCGCCCTCGGCCGATTCAGTATCGGCGGTGCGGCCCTTGCGCAGATCGTTGATGGCGGCATTCAGCCCCTGCGGTTTCAGCCCAGCATCGGCCAGGATGCGAGCGGCTGGCGAACCCGAGGCCATGGTCAGCGCCAGCAGCAGCCGCTCGACGGTGACGAATTTGTCGCCCGCCTTCTCGGCGATCTTCTCAGCGCTTTCCAGCACGCGTGCCGTTTCCGGCGCCATGAACACCTGGCCGGCGCCACCGCCTTCGACCTTGGGCTGGCGCGCGATTTCGGCGTCGACGCCCAGAAGCGCGCGCGCCGGATCGCCGCCGGCGGCCTTGATCAGGTTGGCGCACAGGCCTTCCTTGTCGTCGAGCAGGACTTTCAGCAGATGTTCGGTGGTGAGGCGCTGATGTCCGGAGCGCAGCGCCAGCATTTGCGCGGCCTGCAGAAAGCCGCGCGAGCGTTCGGTGTACATTTCCATATTCATGACCAAAACCCCTTCTCATATGCCCCCGAAACCGGCGGGCGAAGCAGGCGGACCCCGAAGGCATCCTCCCTGCGTATATGGTTTCGGCTGCAAACCCTGCAAGCCTGACACCAGGCAAAATCATTGCCCGAACAGCTAGTTCCGGGCTTTGATCGCAATCATGAGCATCATTCTCAAAGCCCTCTATCGCTACCCGGTAAAAAGCCTGTCCGCCCAGGCTCTGGACCGGGTAGACGTCATGGCCGACAAGCCTTTGCCGCATGACCGGCGCTACGCCATCGCCCATGGCGCGTCGCGCTATGACGCGGCGGAACCGCAATGGCAGCCTAAGGCCGCTTTCCTGGCGCTCGTCCGCAATGCCAGGCTGGCCAAGCTGGTCAGCCATTATGACGTCGAGACCGAGACGCTCAGTATCGAACGCGATGGGCGGGAGGTGGTGCGCGGCGCCCTGGCCGATATTTCAGGCCGCGCCGTGATCGAGCAGTTCCTGGCCGCCTTCATGGGCGAGGAGGCGCGCGGGCGGGCGCATCTGGCGCAAGCGCCCAACGTGTCCTTCTCCGACGTGCCGGAGCCCTATGTGTCGATCATCGGGCTGGCGTCGATCAGTGATCTGGAACGGGTGACGCAGGCGCCGGTCGATCCGCTGCGGTTTCGCGCCAATCTCTATCTGGAAGGCTCGACGCCGTGGCAGGAGTTCCGCTGGATCGGCCGCGAGATTTCCGTGGGCGGCGTGCGTTTCAAGGTCGAAGAGCGCATCACCCGCTGCGCCGCTACCGAGGTCAACCCGCAAAGCGGCGATCGCGATCTCACCGTGCTGGCGGCGCTGCGACGTGGCTTCGACCACATGGATATGGGCGTCTATGCGCGCCCCATCAGCGATGGCGCGATAGCAATCGGCGACAAAATCGAAGTGAAGGACAGCTAGGCGACAGGCCTAGCTGTTCTCGGTTTGCGGGAAAGCGGCGGCCGGCAGTTCCGGCTGATCGCCTTCGGGGTCGATGCCGCCACCACTCTGTTCGCGACCCTGATAGGGACGCTCGTCACGGCCGTTATAGCCGTTCTGGCGCCCGTCGCGCTGGTCGGGACCGCGACCTTCACGCTGGTCCGGACCACGGCCTTCACGCTGGTCCGGTCGCGGATCGCTGCGGCCGTCGCCGCCATTGCCGCGATTCTCGCCGCCCTCGTCGAAATTCTCGCCCTCGTTCCAGCCCGGCCCGCGCTGCTGCTGGAAGCCGCCACTGAGATTGATCAGGCGAAGATAATGCTCGGCGTGCTGATAGTACGATTCGGCCGCGATGCGATCGCCTGCGGCCGCCGCTTCCCGCGCCAGCACCTGATACTTCTCGAAGATCTGGTGGGCGTTGCCGCGAACCCGGACTTCTGGGCCGTTGCTGTCATAGGTCTGGTTGCGTTGCGGCTTGCCACCCTTGTGACCGCCGCCTCCGCCGCCGCCACCATGATTGCCACCACCACCGCCGCCGCTCCGGCCACGCGGCCGTCGTTGTTGGTTGTTCGGTCTCATTTGTCGCTTGTCAATTTTGTTGCCGTTTCAAGGCTTTGTTATGCATGGCGGGCAGCACACGGCTGCTCCGGCATGTCCTCCAGCAATATTCTCTGGATCGAGTGGCCGATTTCCCCCAAGGATTCCGGCCCGGGCCCCCAAGCCCAATGAAAAGAACCTAAACTCCCGGGGGGCTTCTGCCAACTGGTTTTTTCCAAGGAATTTCACCCGTCTAAGGCTTTTTCCCCAGCACACAGCGCTCGATTCCGGCCAGATCCTGACGACATTCGATCTGCTGTAATCCGGCGCTTCCCAGCAAGGCAGCAACGTCGCCCGCCTGCCCTATGCCAACTTCCAGCGCCAACAGCCCGCCCGATACCAGCAGCCTGTCGATGTCTTTGGTCAGGCGCCGATAAAACGTCAACCCGTCGGCGCCGCCGTCAAGCGCCATACGCGGCTCGTACCGAGATACCTCCGGCTCCAGCACGCTAATGTCGGCGCTCGGTATGTAGGGCGGATTGCTGACGACGATATCGTAGCTGCCGGTGACGGCGCCTGACCAATCGCCCTCAATCAGGTCGCAGCGCTCGGCAAGCCCGAGTGCGTTGGCATTGGCTTTCGTGACGGCAAGGGCTGCCGGGCTGATGTCGATGCCCAGGCCATTTGCATTGGGCAGTTCCGCCATCAGGGTCAGCAGCAGGCAGCCGCTGCCCACGCCCAGTTCCAGCAACTGCAGCGGCGCGGATCGATCGGGCGCCTGCGCCAGCACCGCCTCGATCAGGGTCTCGCTGTCGGGCCGGGGCGTCAGCACATCGGCCGTGACGCGAAAATTGCGGCCGAAGAATTCGCGCCGGCCCAGGATCTGCGCCATCGGCTCGCGCCGCACCCGCCGCGCCGCCAGCGCTTCAAGCCGCTGCATTTCGTCGCCAGTCAGCTCCCGCGCGTCGTCGCCAACCACGGTCTCCAGCTTCACGCCGAGCGCCTGCGCCGCCAGCAATCTTGCCTCGGCGCGGGCGCGTTCGATGCCGGCGCCCTGCAGGCGGGATGTGATGGCGGAGAGCGCCTGGCGCAGGCTGGCGCCGGCGTCGGCCACGATCAGCTGACCTCAGCCAGCCGCGCCGCCTGGTCGTCGGCGATCAGCGCGTCAATCAACTCATCCAGGCCCTGGCCGTTGATCATCTGGTCGAGCTTGTAGAGCGTCAGGTTGATGCGGTGATCGGTGACGCGGTTCTGCGGAAAATTATAGGTGCGGATGCGCTCCGACCGATCGCCACTGCCGACCTGGCTGCGCCGGTTGGCCGAGCGCTCGGCATCGACGCGCTGGCGCTCGGCTTCGTAGAGGCGCGAGCGCAGCACCTTCATGGCCTTGGCCTTGTTCTTGTGCTGCGATTTCTCGTCCTGCTGGCTGACCACGATGCCGGTCGGCAGATGGGTGATGCGCACGGCGCTGTCCGTCGTGTTGACCGACTGGCCGCCCGGACCGGAGGAGCGGAACACGTCGATGCGCAGATCCTTGTCCTCGATCTTCACGTCGACTTCTTCCGCTTCGGGCAACACGGCCACCGTGGCGGCCGAAGTGTGGATGCGGCCCGAACCTTCCGTTGCCGGCACGCGCTGCACGCGATGCACGCCGGATTCGAATTTCAGCCGCGCAAACACCGCCTTGCCGCTGATCGAGGCGGCCGCATCCTTGTAGCCGCCTAGGCCGGTGTCCGAGATATGCATGATCTCGAATTTCCAGCCGCGCAGATCGGCATAACGCTGGTACATGCGAAACAGCTCGGCCGCGAACAGGGCCGCTTCCTCGCCGCCCGTGCCGGCGCGCACTTCGAGGATGGCGTTCTTGTCGTCGGCCTCGTCCTTGGGCAGCAGCAGTAATCTGATTTTCTGAAACAGTTCAGTCTGTCGAATTAACAACGCAGTTTGTTCAGTTTCCGCCATCGATTGCATTTCTGGATCTGTCGAAGGATCAGCGAGCAACGCTCTTAAATCTTCGGCCTCGCGCTCCGCATCACGCAAAGACTTAATCGCTTCAACCAGCGGCGTAATATCTGAATATTCTTTGGAGTATTGTGCAAACCGTGCAGCATCTACCGTTCCCGCCGACAATTGCTGCTGCAATTCGTCGTGGCGAGCTACGACTTGATCGAGTCTTTCATTGAACGTATCTGACAAATCGAAAATCCTTTCCCTGGCGCTCGTACCGTTAAACGACGATACGGCCCGCTAGAGATAGGGTTTCAGATACTCCGTCAGGCGATCCAGCGCCACTTCCTGCTGCTGGCCCGAATCGAGATCGCGCACCATGGCGGCGTCACGCGCCAACTCGTCGTCGCCCAGAATGATGGCAACCCGCGCATTGACCTTATTGGCCCGCTTCATGCGCCGCCCGACATTGCCGCGATAGAACATGTCGACCGCATGGCCGGCTTGCCGCAGCGCCTGCGCCAGAACCAGCGCCTTGCCGTCAGCGGCCTCACCGCCCGGAATGACCGCGAGGGGCCGCCTTACTGCCGGCGCCTGCGCCAGCAACAACGCCAGCCGCTCGATCCCCGCCGCCCAGCCGACGCCGGCGGTCGCCGGCCCGCCCATGGTCTCGACCAGCCCATCGTAACGGCCGCCACCCATCACCGTGCCCTGCGCGCCCAGCGCCGTGGTCGTGAATTCGAAGGCGGTGTGGCAGTAATAATCCAGCCCACGCACCAGCCGTTCGTTGCGCTGATAGCGAATACCCAGCGACTCGAGCCCGCCGCATACTGTGGCGAAGAACTGCTTCGAGGCCTCGTTGATGTGTTCGGAGAAACGCGGCGCATGGGCGACCAGCGAGCGATCGCCCTCGTCCTTGGAATCGAGGATGCGCATGGGATTGCGCTCAAGCCGCATCAAACTGTCGGCCGAGAGCTTGTCCTTGTGGCTGGAGAAATATTTCACCAGCGCCTCGCGGTACGCCTTGCGACTGTCGCCATCGCCCAGCGTGTTGATCTCCAGCGTGGTGTCCTTGGCCACGCCCAGCGCTTCGAGAATGTGCTGGCCGCAAGCGATAACTTCGATGTCGCCTTGCGGTTCGGGCACGCCCAGCAGCTCGACGCCGATCTGGTGGAACTGGCGCTGGCGGCCCTTCTGCGGCCGCTCGTAGCGGAACATCGGCCCGGCATAGAAGAATTTCAGCGGCAGATCCTGCGACAGCCCGCCCGAGATCAGCGCCCGCACAACGCCCGCCGTGTTCTCGGGCCGCAAGGTGATGCTCTCGCCGCCGCGATCCTCGAACGTGTACATCTCTTTGGTCACGACGTCGGAGGTGTCGCCCAAAGTACGCTTGAAGACTTCGGTGAATTCGAAAATCGGCGTGACGATTTCCTCGAAGCCGTAACGGCCCGCGACCTCGCGCGAGACCTGCACGACTTCATGATGCCGGCGATGGCCCTCGCCGAGCAGATCGTGCGTGCCGCGGACGGGTTGCAGGCGGGAAGAAGAATCGCTCATGACGCCAATGCCGATTGAATGAAGGAGCGGCTTCGAAAGCCGCGAGAAGCGGGGCTTACCTACGCCGCAAGGCCCATTCTGTCAACGAAACGGCGCTATTCCGCCGCTGCCTTGGCCTTGGCCGCCTCGATCTCGGCTGCCTTCTTCTCGATCATCTCGGCCAGGTGTTCGACGATGTCGGCCTGTTTCAGGCGATGGTTGGGTATGCCAGCTATGTAAACCTGATGCGTGTCGTTGCCGCCGCCGGTGAAACCGATATCGGTCTCGCGCGCCTCGCCCGGCCCGTTCACCACGCAGCCGATCACCGACACCGTCATCGGTGTGGTGATGTGCGCCACGCGCCGCTCCAGCGCCTCGACGGTCTTGATGACGTCGAATTGCTGGCGCGCGCAGGACGGGCAGGAAATGATGTTTACGCCGCGATGGCGCAGGTTGAGCGACTTCAGCAGATCGAAGCCGACCTTGACCTCTTCCACCGGATCGGCCGACAGCGACACGCGGATCGTATCGCCGATGCCCGACCACAACAGCATGCCAAGGCCCACCGACGACTTCACCGTTCCGGTGCGCAGGCCGCCCGCTTCAGTGACGCCAATGTGCAGCGGGTAGTCGCAGGCTTCCGCCAGTTGCTGGTAGGCAGCCACGGCCAGGAACACGTCCGATGCCTTGACGCTGATTTTGAACTCGCGGAAATCGTGGTCTTCCAGAATGCGCGCATGGTTGAGCGCGCTCTCGACCATCGCCTCAGGACAGGGCTCGCCATATTTCTCCAGCAGCTCGCGCTCCAGCGAGCCGGCATTGACGCCGATGCGCATGGAGCAACCGTAATCACGGGCGGCCTGCACGACCTCGCGCACGCGCTGGGCATTGCCGATATTGCCCGGGTTGATGCGCAGGCAGGCGGCGCCGGCCTTGGCTGCCTCGATGCCGCGTTTGTAGTGGAAATGGATGTCGGCCACGATCGGCACGGCGGACGCCTTGACGATCGCCGGCAATGCCGCGGTCGATTCCTCGTCTGGACAGGAGACGCGCACGATGTCGGCGCCGGCCTCCACCGAACGGCGGATCTGCTCGATGGTCGCCGCGGCATCGGCCGTCAGCGTGTTGGTCATGGTCTGCACGGTGATGGGCGCGTCGCCGCCCACGGCAACGCTGCCAACCATGATCTGGCGCGACTTGCGCCGGTGAATGTCACGATAGGGTCTGATGCTCATAAGGAACTCCGGCAGCGATCATAGCGCCGGTCATGTGGCCAAGTCATGACGGCCGGTCTGTTCAGGAGGTTGGGCTGGTCTGCAGCCGGTCAAGCCCGCCGCGGCAAAAAGGCCGGAAAATCAGTCCGCCACCGCGCTGCCGGCGCGCAGACGGTCGCCATCCAGGCTCAGGGTACGGTGCGGCTTGTTGTCGTCCGAGCCGCGCTGGCGCACGGCGACGCCGTCGACGCGCACTTCCAGGCCGCGCACGTCGCCCGTCACCAGGCGGTAATTGGCGCCTTCGGGCACGCGATAGGAATCGCCTACCCGCAGGAGCAGCGAGGCCAGCGGCTGGTTGTTGCCGTCGCGCACTTCGATCCAGCTGTCGACGCGGGCCACCACAACGATGTCGCGCGGCTTGGGCGGCCCTGCCGGCAGCGCGGCGGTCTGGGTAGCGCCCTGCACCGTCTGTCCCTGATTCAAGGCTTGCGTCTGCTGCTGCGGCGTCGGCTTGGCGGGTTCCGGCTTGGCCGGCTCGTTCTTGACGATTTCGGGCTTGGTCGGCTTGGCTGGCGGCACGGCCGGGGTTCGCGCCGGATCGGCTGTGGCGATCTGCGTGCCAGGCGAGGGTTCGACAGAAGGCGCCACGCCCGATCCGCCGGCTTCCGATGCCGCAGGAGCTGCGGGCACTGCCGGGGTCGGCGCGGCGACAGGGGTCGTCGCAGGCGCGGTACTGCCGCTGCCTTCGGTGGGCTGCGGCGTGACGGCAGCGAATGCACTGGAGGGATCGTTGCGCGGGGTAAAGCTCGGCGCCGGCGCCGGCCTGGTGTCGGCCGCCAGCCGATCGGGAACCGGCGCCACGCGATCGACGGTCTTGATTCCTTCGTCGCCCAGATAGCGCGCGCCGCCATAGACGGCGCCGGCGGCCAGCACGATCGACAGCAGCAAGATCGCGCCGCGCGGCATACGCGCTTCGGGTTCGCGCAACGGGAAGTTCAGCGACGGCGCCGGCAGATCGCGATCGTTGAGCTGGCGGCGATAGCGCGCCACGACATCGTCGCCATCGAGACCGAGATACTCGGCGTAGGAACGCAGGAAGCCCAGGACATAGGTCTTGCCCGGGAGCTGGTTGTAGTTGTCGTTCTCGATGCCTTGCAGATAGACGAAGCGGATGCGCAAACCGCGCGCGACGTCGCTCAACTCCAATCCCAGCGACTGCCGCGCCTCGCGCAGCAAAGCGCCGACGGAATTTTTCGTTGGCTTGTCGCTAAAGGCGGTGTTGTCGCTTTCGATCGTCATTGCCAATGGCTGCCACAGCTCGTTTTTCTAGCCAGTTCCAAGCAACTCCCATGCCGCGATCGCGACATTGGGAAACCGCTTCCAATCCGGCTGGCTTTGCCATCTTGGAGGCGAAAAGTAAACGCGGGGCGTTGCGACCTTTTCGAGGCTTTCTCGCTTTCGTAAACGGCTACCCTGCCCGTGCCCGATCTTGCGCGGTGCAACTGACGGATAATCCTTTGCCGAAAACCCCTTAACGACCGACCCCAAGTGCAAATATTAACAAAACGCCGGTAAAGGCGCAAACCGCTAAGTCAAAATGTCGTTATCCACCGCATAGGCCCGCAGGATCTCGCGCGGGCTGGGCTCGCCGCGGACCAGCAAATCGCCGAGAAAACGCGCAAAACGGGGCAGATCGAGGCTGCGGACCATGGCCTTTACCGGCGCCACGCTGACCGGATTCATCGACAGCGACCGCAAGCCCACCCCCAGCAGAGCCAGGGCTTCCAAAGGCTTTCCGGCCATTTCCCCGCACAGGCTGACCGGAATCTTGGCTTTCGCCGCCCGCCTGGCGATGTCGGCGAACAGGCGAAGGGAGGCCGGCGACAGCGCGTCGTAGCGATCCGCCAAACGCGGGTTGCCGCGGTCGGCGGCGAACATGAACTGCAGCAGATCGTTACTGCCGACCGAGAGGAAATCGATGCGCTTGAACAGCTCGTCCATCTGGTAGAGCAGCGCCGGCACTTCCAGCATGACGCCGACCTTCAGCCGCGCCGGCCGCTTATGGCCGCGCGCGATCTGCCGCTTGATCTCCAGCTCGAGCACGCGGCGGGCGGCGTCGAACTCGTCGATGGTGCTGACCATCGGAAACATGACGGTGAGATCGCGCCCGCGCGCCGCCACGATCAGCGCCCGCAACTGCTGGCGCAGCAGGGCGGGACGATCAAGACCGATGCGAATGGCGCGCCAGCCCATCGCCGGATTGTCGTCGCCGAACTCGCCGAGATAGGGCAGCACCTTGTCGCCGCCGACATCGAGGGTGCGGAACACGACCGGCTTTCCGTCGGCCTGATCGAGGATGCGGCCGTAGAGCAGCGCCTGCGCCTCGGCATCGGGAAACTCCGAACGCACCATGAAGGGAATCTCGGTGCGATAGAGGCCGACGCCGTCGGCGCCCGCCGTCTTCAAGTGCTGCATGTCGATCAGCAGGCCGGCATTGATATGCAAGGCGATGTCGGTGCCGTCCAGCGTGCGCGAGGGCAGGTCGCGCAAGGTGGCGTATTTCTGCTTGCGCTCCTCGCGCATGCGCATGCCTTCGCCGAAGGTCTGCTGCACGTCGTCGCCAGGACGGATGAAGACATGGGCGTTGTCGCCGTCGACGATCAGCGGGTCGAGCGGCTCGATGCGCGAGAGAACGTCGGTGGCGCGGCCGACCACCGGAATGTCGAGCGCGCGGGCGACGATGGCGACATGGGCGTTGGTCGAGCCCTCTTCCAGCACCAGCGCGCGCAGGCGGGTGCGGTCGTAATCCAGCAACTCCGCCGGCCCCATGTTGCGCGCCACCACCACCATCTCGTCGGGCAGCACCTGGCCGTTATGGTTCTCGTCCTCGCCGGTCAGGCGCAGCAACAGGCGGTTGCTGAGATCGGCCATGTCGTGCAGCCGCTCTTTCAGATAGGGGTCGGTGACGTCGCGGAAGCGGGCGCGCTGCTCGTCGAACACGCGCTGCACGGCGGCTTCGGCCGTCAGGCCGTTCTCGATCGCCTCGGAAATGCGGCCGACCCAGCCGCGGTCCTCGGCGAACATGCGGAAGGTCTCGAGGATCTCGCGATGCTCGCTGCCTTGCGCCAGATCGGAGGATTCCAGCATCACGTCGATGGAATCCTGCACACTCGCCAGCCCGTCCTTGAAGCGCTGCAATTCGGTGGCGACGTCTTCGGCCACCACCCGCTTGATGACGATGCGCGGCTCGTGCAGCACCGCCAGCCCCATGCCCAGCCCGCCATTGAGCTTGACGCCCTCGATGCGCAGCGGCAGCAGCCCGATGCCGTCGACCTGGCGCGCCTCGTTGGGGCTGACCAGCTCGCCATTGGCCACCAGCTCGGCCAGCACCATGGCGATGGTCTGCAGCGTCTCGGTCTCTTCCTCATCGTACTGGCGGCGGGTGCGGTTCTGCACCACCAGCACGCCGACGACTCTGCCGGAATGCAGAATCGGCACGCCCATCAGCGAGTGATAGACCTCTTCGCCGGTTTCCGGGCGGTAGGCGAAATTGGGATGGCTTTGCGCGTCGGCCAGACTCAACGGTCTTGCGTGGGCTGCGATGTCGCCGACCAGACCTTCGCCAACCCGCAGGCGCGTGCGATGCACGGCGGTCGGGTTCAGGCCCTGGGTGGCGAAAAGTTCCAGCACCTCGCCTGCGCGCAGCACGTAGACCGAACAGACTTCGGCCACCATGTCGCCGGCGATGATGCGCACGACCTCGTTGAGGCGCTGCTGCGCCGTGCCCGGCCGCGCCATGACATCGCGCAGCCGCTTCAGCACCAACCGCGAGCCGGTGAGCTGCGGGGTGCGCTCCATCTCTAGGCCGCTCCGGCCCGGGCGCGCGCCATCAGCGCGTTGAGCGCCTGGTCCACCAGTTCCCTGACGATTTCCGCCGTGCTCTGCTCGCCGGTCACCATGCCGACGCTCTGGCCGGCCATGATCGAGCCGCTCTCGACGTCGCCGTCGATCACCGCCCGCCGCAGCGCGCCGGCCCAGAAATGTTCGATCTCGAGTTGCGCGGCCTTCAGCTCGATCTCACCGCGCTCGACGCGGCCGATCATCTCGCGCTGCTTGTCGAGGAAGCGTTCGGTGCCCTTGTTGGTCAGCGCTCGCACCGGGATCACCGGAAAGCGCGCATCGAGCTGCACCGTCGGCACCGCATCGCGCGCCGCGGCGCGGATGAAGGCCTTCTTGAAATTGGGATGGGCGATCGATTCGGTGGCGCAGACGAAGCGCGTGCCCAGCTGTACGCCGGCCGCGCCCATTTCGAGATAGGACAGGATCGCCTCTCCGCGACCGATGCCGCCGGCCACGAACACCGGCACGTCGCGGATCGAGGGCAGGATTTCCTGCGCCAATACCGAGGTCGAAACCGGCCCGATATGGCCGCCCGCTTCCATGCCCTCGATCACCAGCGCATCGGCGCCCATGCGCACCAGCCGCTTGCCCAGCGCCAGCGCCGGCGTGAAGCACACCAGCTTGACGCCCGCGTCCTTGACCTTCTTCACCGCATCGCCGGAGGGAATGCCGCCGGCCAGCACGATGTGGCCGACCTTCTCCTCAATGCAGACATCGATCAGCTTCAGCAGATCGGGATGCATGGTGATGAGGTTGACGCCGAAAGGCTGTTTGGTCAGCCCCTGCGTGCCCTTGATCTCGGCCCGCAGCAGGTCGGGCGACATCGAGCCGGTGGCGATGACGCCGAAGCCGCCGGCATTGGAGATCGCCGCCACCAAATGGCGTTCGGAAACCCACGACATGGCGCCGCCCATGATGGCGTAACGGCAGCCGAGGAAAGCGCGGCCCGCGCTCCACAACTGGTCCAGGGTGCGTTCGGCCGCGGCGCGGTCCATATGTTTTTCCGTCCTGTTGCGACCGGACGATATGCCCGGTCGATGAAGCGCGTGTTACGCCGCGTCGAGCCCGTAGGCCGTGTGCAGCGCGCGCACGGCCAGTTCGGTGTATTCGGCGGCGATCAGTACGCTGATCTTGATTTCCGAGGTGGTAATGACCTCGATGTTGATGCCCTTTTCCGCCAAGGTGCGGAACATGCTCTGCGCCACGCCGGCATGGGAGCGCATGCCCACGCCGATGACGGAAATCTTGGCGACGTTCTTGTCGGCCTCCAGGCTGGCGAAGCCCAGCGAAGCGCGCGCTTTCTCGAGCACGGCGACGGCGCGATCGAGATCGACTGCCGGCACGGTGAAGGTCATGTCCGTGGTCTTGCCGTCGCGCGAGACGTTCTGGACGATCATGTCGACGTTGACCTGCGCATCGGCCAGCGGCCCGAAGATCGCCGCCGCCACGCCGGGCTTGTCCGGCACCTGGGCCAGAGTCACCTTCGCCTCGTCGCGCGCATAGGCTATGCCGGAAACGATTGCCTGTTCCACGATCTCATCCTCATCAACAACCATGGTGCCGGGCGCATCGGTGAAGGAAGAGCGCACCTGCACCCGCACCCGGTGGTTCATCGCCAGTTCGACCGAGCGCGTCTGCAGCACCTTGGCGCCCAGCGATGCCATCTCCAGCATCTCTTCGTAGGTGATCTTATCGAGCTTGCGCGCCTTGGCAACGATGCGCGGGTCGGTGGTGTAGACGCCGTCGACGTCGGTGTAGATGTCGCAGCGATCCGCCTTCAGCGCCGCCGCCAGCGCCACCGCCGAGGTGTCCGAGCCGCCGCGGCCCAAAGTCGTAACGCGGTTCTCCGGCGACAGGCCCTGGAAGCCCGGCACCACCGCGACCTCGCCGCGCTTGAAGCCCTCTTCGATCCCCGCCGTGTCGATCGCCTTCACCCGCGCCTTGGCGTAGGCGGCATCGGTGCGCACCGGCAATTGCCAGCCGGTCCACGAGCGCGCCTTCTGCCCCAGCTCCTGCAGCGCCATGGCCAGCAGGCCGATCGTCACCTGCTCGCCCGTCGCCACTACCACGTCGTACTCGCGCCGGTCGTGCAGCGCGCCGAACTGGTTGCACCAGTCGACCAGCTGGTTGGTCGTGCCGGCCATGGCGGACACCACCACGGCAACCTCGTTGCCGCGATCGACCTCCGCCTTGACCTGGCGCGCGACGTTGCGGATGCGCTCGATGTCGCCAACCGACGTGCCGCCGAATTTCTGTACGATCCGCGCCATGATCCTTGCTTCCGCGCCCCCTGAAACCACGCTTGTGGCGATGCGGCGATTTTTCCCGCAAACCCTTGCGCCTCCCGGGCAAAAAGGCGCGTATAGATACCGGTAGGTCCTTGGCGAGGCAAGCCTGCCAACGGGCTGGAAAAAAGTGGGATTTCTAAAGGAAATTCCGAGGGTTTGGGCATGACCGACCAGGCGAACGAACAATCCACGCCCACCGGCCGCGCCGGCACGGTCGACGACGCCGAAATCGCCCGGTTTTCCGCCATGGCCGACGCCTGGTGGGATCCCACTGGCAAGTTCAAGCCGCTGCACGTCTTCAACCCCGTCCGGCTCGCCTTCATCCGCGACACGGTCCTGCGCCATCTGGGCCGCGAAGGCGGCGGGCTGAGGCCACTCGAGGGCGTTCGACTGCTCGATATCGGCTGCGGCGGCGGGCTGCTGTGCGAGCCGCTGACGCGGCTGGGGGCGAAGGTGGTCGGCATCGACGCATCCGAGCGCAATATCGAGGTCGCCCGCCTGCACGCCGCCCAATCGGGGCTTGAGATCGACTACCGCTGCCAGACGGCCGA
>CAYLYK010000018.1:0-21622 GCA_964388115.1 uncultured Hyphomicrobiales bacterium | reverse complement strand
CGCCCCATACAGCTTCCGCAGCCGCTCCTGCATCCGCTCATCCCCATTATACTTCGCGCGATCGTTCTTCATCACACCCTCGATCTGCGCAATCTCATCCTCGATCCCCGTCAAGCTCGCCCCACCCACGCCAACAACCGTCGCCACCGGATTGAGCTCGCGCGACATCGACGACAGCCACCGCATCACCCCCGGCTGGTTGAGCAGGTTGGTGCCATCGACCGACTTCGCCGCCAGCAACGCCTGCTTCACCCCGTCCGGCGCGCCGTCCAGCATCGAGACGATGCCGTTGAGATTGGCCTTGTACTCGTGCCCCCATTCCTCGCGCAGCTCGGCCTCGCACTCGCCGCGCGCGGCGAGATTGGCATCGGCGATCGCCTCCTCGTGCTGGCGCGCCATCGAGAAGTACCAGTTCAAATTCGCGTTGACCTGCGCCGGCGTGTGATTGAGCTCGTGCGCGGCGGCGAGATACTGATCGACCAGCGGCCGATCCGTCTCGCCGATCTGCAACCCGTCCTCCAGCGCGATCTCGTAACGATCCGGCGCTTCGGGAATGCCGTTCGCCAGGCGCCACTCGGCCATTTGCTGCGGCGAGGCATTCTCCGGCAGCGCCCGCACTTCGCCGCTCGAAACCTTCGAGCGCATCGACTGGTACGATTTCCAGAACGCGTTGGGATCGGGAAACCGCTCCAGCGTCTTCAGCGCCGACCGGTCCTCGCCCGCAATGCTCTGCCGCCAATTGTCGGGCCAGTTCGCGCCGGTAGTTGACGGCGCTTGCGTTACCGCACTGCCCAGCGCCGTCTCATGCTGCCCCTGCTCCGACGCCCCGCCCTCTACGCCCGCGACCTGTTCAGTCATGTTTCGCCTTCTTCAAAAGATGCGCCGGCATGTTCACCAGCTTGACGATCTGCAAACCCACGTAACGCCGCCCCTGCGCGTGGCACGAATCGCGCTCGCTGCCCGCCACGTAGGTGTGCTCGTAGGTCATGCCCAACACGTTGACGATGTAATCCAGCGCCCGCTTCTGCTGCCCCTCGTTGGCCACGCCGCGCGCCAGCGCCTGCAGCGCCGCAACGTCATGGTTGCTCCACGCAGCCGGCATCCATGTCTGCAACGCCTTGCGCTCAGCCATTCAGCGCCGCCATGTCGATCGGCCCGCCATTTCCCTCGCGCAACGCGGCCGACCCCTTGCCGATCTTCTCCGCCGCATCGCCAGCTTGCGATGCCATGGCCAGCGCCTGCTGCGCCATCGCCGCCTGTTTCTGCTCGGCCTCGATCTCTTCCATGTCCTCGTCCGAGCGCATCCACAGCGCCGGCACGCCCATGCCTTCCAGCGATTCGCGCAGCGCCGTGCGCGCATCGATCATCGACACCACCGCCGGATCGGTATCGGCGAACAGCGCCAGCATCTGCTTGGCCTCCAGCGCCCGCTGCCCCTTCTGCCGCTCCACCGCCTCGTGCAGCGGCGAATCGAACTTGAACTGGATGTCGGCGCCGCTCAACGAATCGGGCAGATCGTCGGGCGAGCCGAACGCATTCTCCCGCCGCAGCAGCTCGAAAGTCTGCTCGCACAGATTGGCGCTGTAATCGGTCTCGATCGGCTCGAACAGCGGCATGGCGTTGCGGATGTACTCCGTCACCATCTGGTTGACCTGCGTCGCGGTCGGCGTGCCCGAGAACGGCGGCAGCGACAGCTTGTTGAGGAAGAACGCCTCGCGGATCTGGCTCTCCGCCGCCCGCTGCATCGCCTCGCCCAGGGGAATGCCGCGCAGATCGCGCGTCAGCGGCCGCAACGCCTCGCCCAGCCGCTCGTCGTATTCCGCATCCAGCATGGTGATGCCGCCGGCGTACAACGCGACATCCGAGCGCAACGCCTCCTGCACCGCGATCAACGGCGGATCGACCGCCTTCTCGCCCGCTTCGAGAAGCGTCAGCGTGATCGCCTGCAACAGCCGCGCATCGGGCAGCGCCACCACCGTCGCCGGCGAGTACGCATATTGCGAGCCGCTCACCGTCTGCCAGCGCGGGATGGTGTAATGCTGCGTCCACGCGCCGGTCTCTTCCAGCACATGCCCATGCTCGCAATCGACGTAGAGCGAGACGAAAGGCTGGCGAATCTTCTTCTCCCCGCGATAGTCGTCGGCACTCATGATCACATGCCGGCATTCGATCTCGCGCTCGGGATCGCGCTCGACCGCGCTCATCACTTCGCTATGGCACTTGCCCGGAAACGTCCGCACGAGTTCCCGCAAGGTCGGCTTCCACTTCCTCTGGATATGCCCCACCTCGCCCGTCTCGTCCTCCGACCAGGCCACATCGCGCAAATGCCAGCAGCGATAGAGCAGCGACGATTGCCGCCGATTGATCTCGGTCGAGATCACGCATTGCCCGAAGGCGACGAAATCGTGATCGCCTTCCTTGGTCGCGCGCGCAAACCGCGCCCGCCGGTCATACATCGCCCGCTTCTGCACCTGCGACGCCCACTCGAGCCAGCGCCGCGCCTGGTTGTCCTCCTTCTCCGGCCGCCCGGTGCGGATGGAGAACCAGTCCTTCGAATTGGGCCGCAGCATCGACGACAGCGCATTGCCCAGATCCCGCCGCGTCATCAGCGGAAACCCGCTCATCAGATGATCGGCGAACTCCTCGCCCAGCGAATTGCTCACCGTGAAGTGGGCGCGCTCGACATAGAATTGCTGCGCGATCTCCTGCCACAGCGACAGCAGCGACAGCCGTTTCGAAAACAGCCTGTCCCCCTGCGCCACGATCTCCTTGGCACGCGTGTCCATCGGACCTCCAAATAAAAGCGGCCGCGCGATGCGCGACGCATGAAGCTGTAAAGACGCTTCGCGATCTTCTTTTTCGTCATTCCGAGCGCAGCGAGGAATCTTCCCCACTCCGCCCAGGTAAAAGCCTCACCGCCTGCTCATGGTGAGGCCGGGGAAGACGTCTCACTCCGTTCGACATGACGGAAAGAAGGAAGCGCGCCCGCCTACCCCAACGTCTCCTTCGCCCCACCCCCGCCATCGGTCAGCAGGGTCGACTCCACCCCCGACCGCGCGCGCAGCTCGTTCAGCCGTCGCGCCGATTCCCGCCTGGCCTCGTCCTCGTCCGGCATCGGCACCGGCTTCGGCGGCGGCGGCACTTTCGGCTTCTTGAACAATCCACCCATGACTGACCTCCTTATGGCCTCCTCTTCGAAGCCCGATGCCCCAGCACCACTTTCGGCGCCTGGCCAAACTTCAATCCAACCGGCAACGCGCCGGCAGCGAACGCCCCGCCCTGGCTCCAGCTCATCACCACCGCATCGCCGCGATCGGTCGAGCGCCCGAGCCGCTTGATCACCGCATCCTTGGGCTCGACCTTGATGCCGTGCGGGCCGATCTCGTACTGCGGCGCCGTCAGGTCGGCCAGCAGCTCGCGATCCGGCGGCAGCATGATCGGCGAGCCGCCCGGCTGATCGGGGTCCAGCGCCTCGCGCAGTTTCCACCACACCTGCGAGCGCAAATTCGAGAACCCCAGCTTGCGATCCGAAGTGCGCGCCGTCGCCCGCTCCGCGCCCTTGAACGCGTGACACGCAATGCCGTTATCCTGCAGCCGCTGCAGCGCCTGCCCGCCATAGCCACCGCCCATGTCGATGACGATCGACGCGCCATCGCGCCGATTGGCGACGACCAGCGCCGCCACCTCCGACCCCGTCGGCGTGCTCTTGCCCTCGGCGACAACCAGCGGCGCGAACCACCCGTCGTAGCGCGGCGCGATCACCGTGCGATCCTCGCCGCCCTGCGCCACGTCAACGCCCATCCCCGTCATCGGCACGGAAGCCGGCGGCAATGGAGTCCAACGAGCCTGCGCCGCCATCGCCCAGGATGAGGGAATGCACTGAAACGGCGCATCCCGCAGCGCGCGGTCGAACCGCCCATCGCGATAGGCGTCGCGATATTCCTCCGGCAATGCCGCCAGCGTGCGATCGTAATCGGTCTCCGCCAGATCGGGATTGTCGGCGAGCGTCGAGCGAATGAACGTCCGGCTCCTCGCGCGGACCAATTCGCCGCGAATCGAAAACGGCCCCGGCCCGCTGACCTCGATCTCGCGCCCATCGGCGCCGGTGGTGAACCAGCGCAGCTCGCCTTCCTTGGCCGGATTGGGATGCCGCGGATCGAGCCACGCCGCCCACCGCCTGACCACCCACATGCCCTCAGGCTTGGTCGGCGGATTGCCCGCTGCCACCACGCGACAGCGCTGCCCCTTATCGACCGAGCGGTTCCATCCGATGATGAATTCATACTGCGACTCGGTGAAGTCGCTCACCTCATCGAAGCCGATCAGATCGTGCGGATTGCCCTTGTACCCCTGCTTGTCGCTCTCATGCTGGCAGCCGCCGATATCGATCACCCGCCCGCCGGCCAGCCGCCACTTGCCCTTCTGCGAATTCCACCCCTCGCGCGCGCCGATCACTTCCTCGAAGCGCGACACCAGCCCATCGACTTCCTTGTTGATCCGCCGCAGCACCAGCGATTTCCTGTGCTGCGTCAGCGCCAGCCCCACCAGCAGATCGGTCTTCCCCCCACCCGCTTCGCCGCCATAGAAGATCTCATCCGCCGGCGAGAAATACGCTGCCGTCTGCGGCCCCGGATTGGGCACCCACGCATACTCGCGCGTCGCCTCGATCACCTCTTGCGCGACCTTGCCGCGCTTGTCCGAGGGCAACCCCTCGATCCGCGCCACCACTTCCGCCAGCAACGCAGCCCCATCGCTCATGGAACGCTCTTCCTTTTTTTCATGTCATGTCGAGCGCAGCGAGACATCTTCCCCGGTTTCAACAGGGGAGGATTCCTCGCTCCTGAGCCTGACGAAGGGGCTCGGAATGACGATTAAGGAGAAGCCTCAAACCCCATGCCCGCACACCACATTCAGCGCCACCGTCTTGCCGGCCGCCGTCACCGCGCCCAGCCGCGTATGCTGCGTCGCCGGCAGGGTGAACCCGACCTGCGCCCCCGGCGGAATCGCAATGCCGGCGCCATACGTCGGCACCGTCGTCGTCCCCGCCGCAAAGAACGCCACATCGACGAAGTCGCTGGCCGAGCGATTGGTCAGCACCACGCAGCGCGGGCTGGGCAGCGAGAACGCCTCCACCGGCTGGCCCGAAATCGTGGCGTTGAGATCGATCGACACGCCCGCCGGCACGACGGAGGTATCGCCCAGCAATTTGCTCGGCACGAACACGGTTGAATGCGGATAGCTCATGATTTCTCCTCTGGAAAATTTCCCCCGCGAACAGCGGGCAAATGTTCTGCAATAGCCACAGCAAAAAGAAGCCGCCGCGCCAACTCACGCGACCCCATGACGCGCGCGCCCTCGCCCGCAGCCACGCCCGCGCCCTCACCTTCAACGTCAACGGAAGCAATACGCGGATGCACATAGACGGCCGCCTTGTGCGCCTCGCCCGAGGCCTGGCGGATCAACCCCAGCCGCTCCTCCTCGCAGTCGGGCTTCCCGCGCAGCGACTCAGCCCGCGCCCACAATTCCCGCATCGCCGCGAGCATGACGTCTAGGGGCATTACATCGCGCGGCGAAATCTTCTCGACGCTCTCCACCGGCATCGCCACCGGCGCAATCGCTTTGCCAGCGCGCGTCCTCGCCGCGCTCTTCTTCTTCGCAGCCGCCACGCCTCACCTCAAATTTTCAGCCAACAAAAAACCCGCCGCGATTTCCATCGGGCGGGCCGCCAAACTCAAGACGCAGTGAGCCGGCGCCAGAAATACGCATCGCCGACGAGCAATGCAAGAATCCAATCATCGAGTTTTTGCTTTGGCGCTATACTGGCCCCGGTCAGCGCCACGGGGAGCCGCAACCATGCCCGCCTATCTGATCGTCGAGCACATCATCACCGATGCCGAAAAATTCGCCGACTACGTGCGCCAGGTGCAGCCGCTGATCGCCCGCCACGGCGGCCGCTATCTGACCAGGGGCGGCAGCCACAAAATGCCCGAGGGCGGCCACTGGCGTCCCGATCGCGTCGTCATCATCGAATTCCCCGACATGGCCGCGCTCGAGGCCTGGTACGGCTCGGCCGACTACCAGCCGCTGATCGCGCTGCGCAAATCCTGCACCAGCGACCAGGACATGATGTTCACCCTCGAAGGCGCCTGAGGCCCAACAAAAAACCCGCCGCGATTTTCCAATCGAGCGGGCCGCCTAACTCCAGACGCAAAGAGCCGGCGCCAGAAATACGCATCGCCGACGAGCAATGCAAGAATCCAATCATCGAGTTTTTGGTTTCACGCTCGCCCTCTTCTCATATCCCCTCCCCCCCTTGCGGGGGAGGGTTAGGGAGGGGGGTCAACGGAACAGATGCTCATCGGCGGCCCCAACAAAAAACCCGCCACGATTTTCCATCGCAGCGGGCCGCCAAATCCCAGACGCAAAGAGCCGGCGCCAGAACTACACATCCCCGACGAGCGAATCAAGAATCCAATCATCGAGTTTTTGGTTCAGCGCCTGTCGACGAGCGCGCGCACCTACCCCGCGTCCTTCTCCCCCGTCTCCACCCCCGGCGCGAATCGCGCGCGGCGCAGCGGCGCGCCGAACCAGCCGCGCCGCAACGGCGGCGATGGCGGCTTCGGTTCCCCCGGCGTCAGAATGCTGGCGAGGGCAAACCGCACGAAGTCGACCGTGCCCGCCAGGATGACGCTCATGCCGATGGTGTGCGCGAAGGACTGGTATTTGTAGATATACGCGCCCCATACGAACGCCAAGGCCAGCGCCAGCAACAGCAGCGCCGACAGCCAGTGCAGCTTCTTCACACGAAACACGATGGCGTTGCGGCCACGCCGCGCCACTATCCCCGCCATGCAAGCCAAAGCCGATACGATGGCGGCCGCATTGACGAGGACCAGCAGGCTGGCCGGCGGCTGCAACACCCGCTCCGGCACGTAGCACAACACCCAGACATCGCCCGCCGCGCACATCACGATCTGCGCCGCCTTGGCGACCTCGTACAACGAGAACGCCTCTCCCAACACGACATGCAATGCCAGCCCCACCAGGCAAACCACCACCGGCAGCGCCATGAACACCCATTCCCACCAGCTCGCCTCGACGCCATACGTGGTGTTGCGCCGCCACGACGATGCGGGCGGCGACGGAGACGGCGGCGGTGTTTCGGTCACGAGGTTTCAGGACTTCCCGTTTGGAAGCGCCACGCTATCACCCCTCTTTCCGCCCCGCCACATCGGCACGATATTGACGCCACCGCCACAACCCAAGATCATACCGGCCATGATCCGCCGCGCCGCCACCACCGCCTTCTCTCTCCTCCCCGCCCTCGCCGCCGCCGTCCTGCTCGGCATCGCGCTCACCGCGCAAGCAAACGCCCAACCCAAGCCGCCGCCGGCGCAAGTCTGCGACGGCCGCTTCGAGCGGCTGCTGCAAGGCTTCCGCATCGGACCCGGCGAACTCGATTTCTTTTTGCAGGACCGCGACGCCTTCGCCGCCTGCCGCGCGCAGCTCGATGCCGGCATCGCCGAGCACCGGCTGATCGCGGCCTGGATCGCCTGGGTGCGCGGCGCCGAAGACCAGGCGCCGGCCAAGCAACTCTTCGACGCCGCCTGCGCCGCCAACAACGACGTCGCCTGTTTCTACGCCGCCACCTACCAGCCCGGCACGACCACGCGCGCCAAACCCGACGCCGCTTTCCTGCAACGATTGCGCCCGCTGGTCGCCAAGGTGCCGGCGGCCGCGCACCAGGCGGGCTATTTGCTGCTGCGCGGCGGCGAAGGCGTGCGGGCCGATGCCGAACGCGGCACGGTGCTGCTGGCGGCGGCGGCGGGCGCGGGCGATCGCTGGGCGAGTTTCGATCTCGCCATGCGCGATGCCGCAAACCCCGATCGGCTGTGGCTGCAGCGCGCCGCCGATGCGGGCCACGTGCCGGCGCAACTCTTCCTCGCCGCAGCGTTGAAGAAGGACGGCCAGGCCAAACAATCCTTCGACGTCATCGACAAGGCCGCGCGCGCCGATCCCAAATTCTTCCGCCGTTTCGTTGCCGAAGCCCGCCTGCAACTGGCGCTGCGCTACGCCCAGGCCGACGGCGTCGAAGCCGACCCCGCGCAGGTGCGCCACTGGGTGCAGCAATCGGCCGAGCTCGGCAACGAGGAAGCGCCCCAGATCATGCAAGGCAAATAGCGCCGGCGCGCCCTCACGCCCACCACAGCACCGCCATCGCCAGCACCACATAGCGCCCGACCTTGGCGATGCCGACCAACACCAAAAACACCGCCAGCTTCTCGCGCATGATGCCGGCCACCAGCGTCAGCGGATCGCCCACGATCGGCAACCAGCTCAAAAGCAACGACCACCGCCCATACCGCCGATACCAGTCTTGCGCGCGCGCAAGCGCCGCGTCGCCGACCGGAAACCACCGCCGCCCGCGAAACCGCTCGACGCCGCGTCCCAGCAGCCAGTTCACCACCGAGCCCAGCACATTGCCGACGCTCGCCACCGCGATCACCAGGAGCGGCGAATGCTCCCCCAGCACCGCCGCCGCCACCACCGCCTCCGACTGCATCGGCACGATGGTCGCGGCGAGGAAGGCGGAGACGAACAGCGAGAGATAAACGGCCAGCGCACTCATTCGACGACCATGCCGGGCGGAAGCCTCGCGCGCAAACGAAGGCGGCGCCGCCACCTGTTTCCTCTCCCCGCCTGCGGAGAGAGGGTAAGAGCCTGTCCCGGACTTGATCCGGGATGAGGGGCAGCGGGGCGAAGCCCGCGCTCACAGCGGATTCAAGATCTCCGCATCGTCGTTGCGCCAGTTGCCCACGCGCGGGCCGATCTTCCAGAACTCGAACTCCGCCTGCGACGGCTTGAGCAGTTCGGCCGCCGCTTCCGCATCGCTCCCCAGCCACAGATCGAACTCCGCCCCCTGCAGCACGCGCGGCATGCGGCGATGGATGTGGGCGATCGACGGCGCGGCATCGGTGGTGACGATGGTGTAGGACTCGATCGCCACGCCATCGGCGCCGCGCCACGAACTCCACAGCCCGGCGAAGCCGAAGCCGCCCTGCGCGGGGCGGATGGCGTAGGGCTGCTTCTCCTTCGGCCCCAATTTCTCCCACTCGTACCAGCACGTCGCCGGCACGATGCAGCGGCGCTCGGCGAACGGCTTCTTGTAGAGCGGCTTGGTGCGCAGCGTCTCGGCCATGGCGTTGATGGTGGTGATGCCGGCCTCTTTCGGATCCTTGACCCAGGGCGGGATCAGGCCCCAGCGCGCCACCATGAGCTGCCGCCGCCCGCCGCCCTCGGCCGCCACCCGCACGATCGCCCGCCGCTGCGTCGGCGCCACGTTCCACGACGGCGCGAAGTTCCACAGCGGCAGGTCGCCCTGCTGGGGTTCGTCATGGATGCGATAAAGCGCCACCATCTCGCGCCACGACAACGTATCGCTGTATCGACCGCACATGGGATGAAGGCTAGCAGATTTTCTTGAAACGTCACGCCGAGCTCATTCGAAAGCCACGCGCCACTTAAGCCTCTACAGATCGACCCGCGAGAAATGCGGAAAAATTCGATAGAATTTCTTGAAGATCAGATACGGGTCTTCGCCCATCTCCGATCTCGGAAGATCGAAGCCCAACTTCGACCGAGCGTCGTCGCTCGCCTCCATCGTCAATCGCTCTAATGTCGACAAAGCTGGTAGAGCAAGACGATGCGGCTCATCTGGAGTGGAGAAGAATTCCCAGCCTTCCAGGAGTTCGTCGATGGAGGTGTCACCGGCTGGACTAACCACGAGTGCTGCAGTCACCATCAGCTGTCCATCAGCATAGTGCGTTCCCAACGCCCACACGATTCGCCGATCGCGAAAGCTGAGCACTTCTTTCTCAACGGCGAGCTTCACCACGCGAAGGAGACTCGGGCCGTAGGTCTTGGATATCATTCCTTCGGCGGTCAGTTCGCTGGGGAAGAGTGAACCGAGCCGTTCCTTGAAACGGGCAAGACGCCATTCTTGTGTAGTCGGCTTCCGCGCGCGATCGCCAGACGCTTCTCCGTCAATCTCCACCGAAATTTCCTCCGGAGGCGGCTTTCCCAATGAAGCCGGATTCGCGTTAAGCGTCACGCGCAGCACACTTCCTAGTGGAACCGTGCCGATCGTTCGTGCGAAGCGCACGATCTGAGATGTGATATCTTTCGGTTTCGTATAATCGAACCAAACGATCGCTGGCACCTCGAAATCATGTTCGTCGAGATAGTCTTCGAGCCTCGAGTGTACGCATTCGATAGAAAAAATAGGGCGGTTGAAGACCTGGCGCTTGTGAACTTCATGCTCAGTTTCCACGCAAATCATTCGACTGACGCCGAGACGGCCATGCACTAACCGAAAATCCTCCAAATAGGGACCGCCGAGGCCAACATATTGGTAATCTTCGATGGGAAGCTTCCGCGCCAACCGCGACAGCAACGATAGAAACAACTCTCGGTCGACGGCCTTGTTCGGTCGCAAATGATACGGCAGTGAAGATCCGACGCTCATTGCTTGGTCGCCTACTTCTGGGCTTTTGCGAGCGTCAGCTCGAAACACTTTTCACCGACGATACCCGGCTTTTCGTCATCAATGTCGAATAGCATTATCGAAACCAGCCGTATTTCCTCAATGGGTCGCGAAAACACAATCCGTCGCGAAGATGGTGTCTTGCTCTCGGGCATAGGGAGGACTTTCGCTTTCTGCGGATTGAATTCGATAAAGCCATCCGATCTTTTAGCCAACTTACGTGAGGTGACCATCGCGATCGCTTCGGCAAGCGGGAGTGGACGAGCATTTTCCCAATGGCCGGTTTGATCGGAACGCGGATGGTTCTTCCACTGATTCGTGTAAGAAACCCAAATTCGCATACCTTCTTTCATTTTGACGATAGATTCGAGCCAAAGATTCGAAGACGTGTCGAGGGCGCGCTTCGTCGTTGTCACGGGAAGTTTTTCCGCGTGCTTCGATCGGAATTCTATGATGCCGGTAATAATGGAGAATTGGGGATGATACAGCGGAATTCCGTCACCCCAGCCCGTGAGACGGCTCTTGTCACCGACGATGACGGCGCGATCATTACATAGAACTGTCCATCCGGCCGTCGCGGATGTTCGGTCGCCTTCGAAATCAATATCGTCGTCGTCGTCGCTAGCAATATTTCGCGCGGTGTTCAAACCAACCGTAATGGAGACAAGCACATCGTCGATCGTTTTCTGAAAAACGAATGGCGCTGGCCCATCCTCCCGAGGCGATACTAGTACCTCGACGAGGACTGGTTGCACCTGCTTTCCATTGACATCGACTCTGAGGCCCCATTGAAGAAACATGGTAAAGTGCTCCGAGATTGCGGTACGCACCCTGTTCTCGAATGCTTCGTTGGAAAAATGCTTTGCGACGCCATCGCGCAGTTCATGAACGTAGATAAGCGTCCCCGGCTCGGCGAGCCTTTCGCTAGCCTCGGTCGGTTCGTTGATCGGTAGTGGATCCCACCCCTTAGCACCGAGCCAAGCTGATGTAATAGGCACCTCAAATGCGTCATCGCCGTACCGAGTCCGCACCAACGCTTCGCTGCCCATCTTGAAAATAGCACGCTTCATTCCGACGCCATACATGCCGATGGTTTCAGCATCGGAATCGCGATCGTCATCGGAATCGCGCCCCATCTTGAACGCATAGTTCTTTGCGACTTCACGCGGAATACCGCCGCAATTGTCTTCGATCGAAAAGAAGTCTTTTGTGAGTTTGATCTTTACGAAATGTCGCGCGTAATCAACATCATCGCCATTTGCCAGACGAAGCGCGCCATCAAGACAATTGTCGAGCAGATCAAGAACTGCGTCCGCGAGGTCGATATCGCGCGTCAACATCGACACGAAGAACTGTTTGGTTGGAATTGCCAGTGCCTGGTCAGCGCTCGGTTTTGTCATAGGCGTAACCTCCCCTGCAGGGACCGTGCCGTCGAAACGGGTCCGGTCTCCTTATCCATTCGTGATCGCGTATCCAGCGCTAAGCCGGCTTGGCCGCTCGGAAGGCTGCTGTGCGTTCCCTCGTTTCGAAGCTGGTCCAACCAGGTATTCAATCCGTTCAGCGACCTCACCAACATTCTCGTGCGCCCAAACGCGAACCACGCGCCACCCCAAGGCCTTGAGGCGTCGATCAGTGTCCAAATCTCTAGCGCGGTTTGTATCGATCTTTTCGCGCCAAAACTGAGCGTTGCTCTTCGGCCAAGAAGCGTGTTGTGGACAACCATGCCAGAAGCAGCCATCGACGAAGACGGCTACCCTGGCGCCGGCGAAAACGATGTCGGCAACTCGACGTGGCTTGGTTAGCAAGGGGAGATTCAGGCGATAGCGCAACCCTCTAGCATGCAGTTCCTTACGCAAAGAAAGTTCGGCGCTGGTGCCCTTCTGTCGCACGCGCGCCATACGCAGGCTCGCTTCAGGCGACGAGGAATTCACGCGCGCCATTCGTGATCCTTTTTTTCTTATCGTCTTTCCGCTGAGTTTCGATGCCGAGGTGTACCGAAATGCTTCGGCCGATAGCTTCGCCGAGCACGACAGGGACTGCGTTGCCGATCATCCGGCCAAGCGCTTTGAAATGGGTTGGGCCACCATCCGGGACGAAAGCGTAATTCTTCGGAAACCCTTGCAAGATGGCGCCTTCTCGAAGAGAAATCGCGCGATCTTGGTCTGGATGGCCGAATCGGCCGTTGCCGAAACCATAGAATTGCGTGGTGATCGTCGGAGATGGAGCGTCCCACGTCATGCGCCCGTAAACACCCGGGTAGGTGCGCCCAGTTTCCCGGCGATGACACTCGGCAATCAGTCGTTTGGGCCAATCGCGCCATGTTCCGCCAGGCCGAGAGGCGCGGATACGCTCCAAGTTCAAATCGGAAAGCCTGGATGACACATGGAACGTATCGCTATCATGAGCACATCCGGCCTCGATAGGAGGTAGCTTCCCGATTGCGTCCTTGACGGTTCGCGGCTTCACGTGCGTCGGCGCGATCAACTCGATAGGACCCATCGCGCTTGCCAAGATGACCATGCGCCGCCTGGTCTGCGGCAACCCATACTGAGCACAATCGACGACGCCCTGCCAAACCTCGTAGCCTAGTCGTTGCAGATTGGCGACAAAGTCATCGAATACGGCGTGTTTCTCGACCAAGGGTACGTTTTCCATGGTCACGATATCCGGCCGAACGGATTTTACCAGGCGAGCGAACTGATACAGGAGGGGCCAGCGTGGACTTTTCAACGTGTCGTAACGTTGAGAGTAGGTCGAGAACGGCTGGCACGGCGCGCAACCGGCCAAAATCCGAATTTCAGCGTTGCCATACAGCTTGTTCAGTTCCGACGGTGTCACGCTTTTAATATCTTTAGCAATGAAGAGCGCGCCGTTGTTGGATTCGAACGGGTAGCGGCAAGCCATATCGACATCGATCCCTGCGACCACCGGCACGCCAGCCCGGATCAGGCCATGCGTCAAGCCACCTGCCCCACAGAACAGGTCGATCGCAGCTATGTCCTTTTTGCGCGCCATAGACTTTCCCCGATTTTACAACATAAACTATCAAACATAGTAGTAATTTCAATAGTTTAGTGTTCTTTATTTCCCCCCTCTCCGCGCCTCCCGCACCATCGCCTCCGTCACGTCCCGCTCGTAGCACAGCGGCGACCGCCCGCCCGGCTTGGAATACGCGCTCGCGCTGCCGCACGGCTTGCCGTTGCGCATGACGTTGTAGGGACACGGGCACGGGCCGGGATAGGCCGCGATCGACTGGCGGATGAGCGCGCGGCGGATCTCCGCATCCGACAGCGCGCTCTGCCCATGCGCGGCCAGCGCGAGCAGCAATCCCGCCGCGACGATGCCGATGTGAAGCACGAGACGCATCGGTCTCCCCCGAAAGATGCCCCACCATCATAGCGCCCGCGTGCGACGCCATCCGCCTGTCACTTCCGACAGGGCGCCAAACGCAACTCACTCCCTGCGCACCCTAGCCGACGCGGCTTTCCTGCAGCCGCTTCACTTCGGCCTGCACGCGCTCGAAAGAAATCTCGTTGGCGCCGAAGCGCTGGTAGAGCGAAGACACCAGCGGAAACAGATGCGTCGCCAGATTCTTCTCGATATCGGCGGCGGGGATGACGGCTTCCAGCATCGCCTCGTCGCTGCGCGCGGCCGATCCCTCGATCAGCAGATCGGCCAGCGGATTGGCCCAGGCTTTCAGCACCCGCCCCAGCAGCCCGGTGTAATGCGCGCGGAACTTCACCGTCACGACGCTGCTTTCGTCGCGCTGCATCAACGCCGCCAGCCGCGCGGCATGGATAAGCGTCTCGCCCATGCGCCAGATCGGCAGGCCAGTATCGAATATCCTGCCCGGCGCGAAAGTTTCCTGCCCGTCTTCCTGGTAGCCACGCATGAGGAACATTCGTCCCTCAGGCGCGGCGCGCCAGAAATCGGAGAGATCAGCTCTGCCGTAACCGCGCGCCTTCGCTTCCGGCAACACTGGCCAACACTCGATCGTGCCGTCCTTCTCATAGGGAGCAATTTCCGGACTGGAAGAAACCCAAAAAACTGGCCAGCCCGTATGCTGCGTCTGCGCTTTTCGCAAAACCTCCTCGAACTTGTGCAGCTCGATCTCCTTCAACTCCCCCTCGAGCGCGTAGTCGAAGCGATACCAGCCATGCGGAAACCGCGCCGGCGAGTCTGCGGGAAGCTTCGCCGTCAGCTCGCGCCAGCGCGCCAACGCCGCCTGCACGAACGCCTCCTGCGCGCCTTCCTTGCCGCGCTCCACCACCAGCCCGACCACGCGCAAAATGTCGAACGCCTTGGCCAGCGACAGCGTGCGCTCGCCGCGATCGAAGGCGACGATGGTGGGGATGGAAACGCCGGCCAGGGCCGCGTGCTGGCGCTGCGTCATCTTCTCCGCCTTGCGCCGGCGCAGCGCCTCGTCGACCAGCGCCCGCCAGTCGAGCGCCTCTATTCGTCCAGTATGCGCAGACATGCGTTCCTCACGATCTCGCCGAAGCGATGCACGAACCCGTCTTCCGGCTCGCCCTCGGGCGGCGCGATGAATTTGGCGGCGCGCGCCACGCCGCGCTTGAGATCGGCGAAGGCCAGCGCGAGCGTCGTTTCGTTCAGCCCGATGCTCTTGCCGAAATCCCGCAGCAATTGGCGCGTCACCGCCGCCATCGCCAGCTTGGCGCCATCGATGCCCAGCGCCAGGTCGCGGTCGTAGGTCGGGTAGAGCAGCGAATTGATCACGTCGTAGACCGGCGCCAGCCGCAGTCCCTCGTCGCGCTCCAGCAGCGAGAAATTCTTCAGATGCGCGTCGCAATTGCCGACCAGCGCGAAGACCACCAGGCGGCGAAAGAACTTGTCGAGATCGATCTGCGGCCGCGCCGAGTGCGCGACGATCGCCGCCGCGACGTCCTCGTAACCGGCCTCGTACTTGCCGCGATAGTCGAGCCCGCGCGGCTTGTTGAGGATCTGCGCGAAATCCTCCAGCCGCAATTTGCCGTTATCCGCCGTGCGATCGAAGCGCGTGACGACCAGCGCCTGTTCGTCCAGCTCCTCGACGCGCCCAAGCTGGAATCCCGTCACCTCGTCCTTGCCCAGCACCGCTTGCGTCCAGCGCAGCGCGAGAAATTCGTTGCGCACCAGCGTCGGCTCGCTCTCGGCGTTGAACTTGGCGATGAACGGCGCCGGCCCGTCCGCCGCGGCGGGATGGAAAGCGCCGCCTCGCTTCGTCGCCAGCAGCTTGCGCTGCACGCCCGACACCGTGCGCCCCGGGCTCTCGTCGATGCGGATCGGCCGCTGCAGCGCAGGCAGCGCCGTCAGGCTGCGCAGGCTGACCGCGCCGATGCAGTCGGCGCCGAAGCGCAGCAACAGGCCGAACTCGTCTTCCTCCGCGACATTGCCCGCCCGCGCCTGCTTCTCGCGCAGCCATCCTTCGGGCGCCAGATGCTGGAAGAACGGATGCAACCCCACCGCCCATTCATGCTCCCGCCGGTCGATCGGCAGCGAGCAGGCAATCTGCGTCGTCCAATCCGGGGCATAGGCAAAGCGGGTGCCGCCATCGCCTCTCTCTATAAGAGAGCCGGCAACCCTGTCCTTGAACAGAACCTCCGCTTCCCTGAGCGCCATGGTAAACTCCAGCATAGCCGAAGGCTTGAAAAGCTGCCTGCTGGCTCTTTCAGGAATCTATAGATTTCTAGAATTTTCTGCAATATCAATTACTCATGTTTAGTTTAGTTTTCGTTGGGCTTCTGGTTTAAACGTAACCATAGCTTCAATATATGAGGTATTATAATACTTTTGTGCTCAAAAGTAAGCCATAGATTCATTCCCCCTCCTCCCCCACACCCCCCACCGCCTCCATCGCCTCCACCAGCGCATCGAACGCCGCCCGGATCCGCGCCACGTCGCACCCCGCCGGCACCCGGTCCCAACACGCGATCTCGCGCACGGTCTCGGCCGCGCGCTGGCCCGCACTCGCCGCCACCATTTCCAGCGCCGCCTGGTAGAGCGCGTAGGCGCGGCTGGCGGCGTGGCTCTTCTCCGGCACCGAGGCGTAGGTCGGATCGCCGCCGCTTTGCGCCATCTCCAGCCGCATCGTCACCGACCGCATCGCGCCTGAGTCGTGGAACAGCCCGCGCAGCCACAGCCCCGCCGAATGGCGCAACAATGCGCTCTCGCCTCTCCCGAAGACGCCGCGCTCGCGCAAGCCGTCGAGCAGACACGCATCGACCACGCGATGGCCGCGCAACCCCGCCTCGACCACCGCCCCGTCATAGGCCTCGATGATCTGCCCGTGCCGAAACCGCTCCAAGGTCGGCGCCATCGAATGCAGTGTGCGCTTCTGCACCTCGCGCTTCTTCTTCGCTGGCGCAACCGTCTCGCGCCGGTCCGCCCGCGCGGTGAGCAGATAGAGCGCCGCCCGCGCGATCTCGCGTCCGACAACGTCCAGCCGCATCCTCGGCGCGATCACCGTCATCACGCCGCCTCGTCTGCAAACCCGTACTGCGCCAGCAACGCTTGCGGCGCCTGGCACGCACGCTCGCCCGGCCGCGCGCCCCACGCTTCCAGCCACAGCGCGTTGGCCTTGAACCCTTCCAGCCGCCGCCGCCATTGCATCGCATCGTCCGCCGGCGCCGACGACGCAAAGCCGCGCGGCAGCTTGCTCTCGGCATTGCGCATCCACACCTGCCAGGTGCGGTCCCAGTTCAGCTTGCGGCCGTTGGCCCCGGCCTTGCTCAGCCAGTAATCGCGGAACTGTTCCGTCTCCGCTCGCCAGTCCACCCGCAATCCCTGCTTCTTCACCCAGGCCTGCAAAGCGTCGGACACTTTCCAGTCCTCGGGCAACCGCGTCCCGCGCTCCGGCGCGCCAGCGCAAGGAATCTGTTCTGATTTGTTCTGATCTGAGTCTGACTCTGACTCTGTTCTGTTCTGGGGCGTTACGCCGCCGTTACACGCCGCCGTTACACTGCCGTTACGCAGCCGCTCGCGATGGCGCTGCACGCGCTCGCGCGAATCGTCGTTGCGATACTGCCACTTGTCCCAGTTATGCGGCCGCAACACGCCCTCGACGCGATCGATGAACCGCAATTCCTCCAGCGCTTTCAGATCGCATTCGATGGCGTTCTCCTCGCGCCGCATGACAAACGCGATATCCGCCACCGGCGGCAGCGTGCCGCCTTCCTTCGAGGCCAGGCACAGAAGATTGATCCACGTCTTGAACAGCGGCGGCGACAGGCGCTGCACCTTGGGATCGTTGATCGCCTCGGCATGGAAACGAAACCACCGGCTCATCCTTCCTCCTCCTTCAATCCGCAAACCGCGCGTACCGCGCCTGGAACGACAGCTGCAAAATCGCATCCGGCCCGTGCCGGTTCTTGGCCACGATCAGCTCGGCAACGCCGGCGCTGGCTTGCATGCGCTGCTGCCATTTGGCGTAGCGCTCCGAACCAGCGCTGGAGTTGGGCTCCTCGCGTCGTGCGTAGTATTCGTCGCGATAGAGGAACCACACCTGATCGGCGTCCTGCTCGATGGCGCCCGAATCGCGCAGATCCGAGAGCAGCGGCCGCTTGTCGTCCCGCGATTCGACCGCGCGGCTCAACTGCGACAGCGCCAGCACCGGGCAGGAAAATTCCTTGGCCATGGCTTTCAGCGCGCCGGTGATCTCGGCGATCTCCAGCACGCGCGAGGCGTCGCGGCGTTGCGTGTCGGCGCGCATGAGCTGGATGTAGTCGACCACGATCAGCCCCACCGGCATCTTCTGCGCCAGCCGCTTCAGCCGCGCGCGAATGTCGAGCGGCCTAAGCTGCGCCTGGTCGTCGATCACCAGATGCAGCCCCTCCATCCCCCGCCCCGATTGCACGGCGCGCTCCAGCTCCGCACCGCTGATCTCGCCCTTGCGCAGCCGCGCCGCATCGATCGCCGCAGCCCCCGCCACCATGCGCGAGGCGAACTGCTCCGCCGCCATCTCCAGCGAGAACAGCGCCACGCAATTCTCTCTGCCGACGTTCTGCGCGATGGTGCCGGCCAGCGCCGACTTGCCCATGCCCGGCCGTCCCGCCAGCACGATCAGATCGGTGTTGGCGAGCCCGCCCAGAATATTGTCGATCGCCTTCAGCCCGCTCTCGACGCCCTCGACCCGTCCTCTCTTATGCGCGCGTTCGGCCGACTCAAGTGCGGCCTGCACCGCCTGCGCCATGGTCTGCGGCCCGCGCGTATTGCCGGTCTCGCGCAGCGAGGCGACGCCGGCTTCCACCCGCTCGATCGCCGTGCGCAAGTCGACCGCGCCGTCGCAGGCATCGCTGCCCAGCGCGCTGGAGAGTTCGAGCAGCTTGCGTCGCGCCGCCCATTCCATCACCACGCGCGCATAACTCTCCGCGCCGCCCGCCAGCCCGACGACGAAGGTCGAAAGATGCACCAGGTAGGCCGGCCCTTCGACGAATTCGACGTCGTTGGCGAAACGCTGCGCCAGGGTGAACGGATTGGCCGGCAGGCCGGCTTTCACATGCCCCTCGACCGCCGCCCACAGTTTCCGGTGCGTGGCCGTGGAGAAATGCTCGGCCATCAGGCCTGCTTCGGCGCAGGCCCAATAGCGCTCGTTCTTCACGAACACCGAGCCCAGCACCGCCTGCTCGCACTCCACCGCCGCCATCGCCTGCATGACGTTCCCTCGTTAGCGGATCGTTGAGTTCTTCCGCCCGTTTTCTTTTTCCGTCATGTCGAGCGCAGCGAGACATCCTCCCCGGCCGGCACAGCGTCAGGCGTTCGTCTTTGCCCGGTTCGACAGGGGAAGATTCCTCGCTGCGCTCGGAATGACGAACGAAGAGAGCGCCTCACCCCTTCACCGGCACCCCGTTGACGCTCTTCGAGCGGATGCCCAGCAGGTCGCAGCCCTGGTCCTCGACATGCAGCGCCACCTCGCGGCCTTGCGCGCGCCAGTATTCGGCGATGGTCCGCTGCAGGCGCTCGTTGAAGGCGCGTTCGCGCGCGGTGACGGGGATCTCGACCGGCGCGTCGGCGCCCGCCACCACCGTCTCGACCGCCACCAGCCGCCGCGTCGTCGACCTGGGCCTGACCTTGCGCCGCCATTTCTTCTGCCACGCCATCACCGACACGGTGCTGCCGGCGATGCCGAAGCGCTTGCCGATCTCGTCGCGGTGCATGCCGTCCTCGAACAGCGTGCGGCATTGCGCCAGCTGCTCGGCCGTCCAGCGGCGGCGATGGGGTCTGGCGCTCATGCCGCCGCTCCCGCCGCTCCCGCCCCTCCCGCCGTCGCCGTCGCCGTCGCCATCGCCGCCTTCTCGCGCACGCGATAGCGCCACAGCCCGGTGCCGACATAGGCGCGCTCCACCGTCCAGCCGCCATATTGCGGCTTGCGCAAATCGCGCAGCCGCGCCGAGGCCGAGGCCGGCGGGCACTGCACCAGCTCGGCGATCTCCTCGACGCTGCGCCACGCCCCGTCGCGCATCGCCTGCCACACCGCCTCGAGCTGCGCGTTGGCGCGCGCCCCGGTTTCGGTTTCCGTCGACTCGCCGTTTCTCATCCGCTTCGTCCCTCCGCCGCCGCCCCCGCCAGGCCATGTGGGAAAAAAGACCCGGCCCCGCAGCGACCATGTCGACGCGAGGCCGGGCCAGCCGTCACGGGGGCGCCAGGGGGAGCGCGGCCGCTGGGCACTGGGAGGTGCCGGTGACGGTGGAACGGGGCCCGGGGTGGCTCGCACCCCGCATGACCTAGAGGCCCGGCCCGCGTTCCGGGACGGAGTGTACGATTATCGTAATTACGCTGTCCAGAAATAATTACGATAAATGTACTAGCATACATGCGTATGAATTGCGAAAATCGTAACCATGAGCCGCAGCCCCGTTTCCAGCCAAGGCAAACGCCGACCCAACGAATGGATCGCCGAGCGGCTGCGCGCGCTGGGCCGCACGCAGAGCGAACTGGCGCTTCATATGGGGGTGCCGGCGCCGCGCATCTCCGACATCTTGAATGGCGGCCGCCGCGTGCAATACGACGAGATGAAGAAGCTGGCCGAGTTCCTCGATCTGTCGACGGAGGCGGTCGCCGGCAACCTCGGCAATGCGGGCAGCAAAGCTGCTCCAATAGTCGAAATGCAATCTGTGCGAAAGTCTGCCTTGGACTCGTCGAAAAGTTTCTCCACGCTACGCAGCCGCGATCGGGACCTGCCGATCTACGGCGCGGCGGAGGGGGGCAACGGCGTGATGATCCTGGACAGCGACCCGATCGAGTACGGCGAGCGGCCCGCCAATCTTCTGGGCGTCGTCGGCGCCTATGGCGTCTACATCGTCAACGATTCGATGGCGCCTGCCTACGAGCAGGGCGACAAGGTCCATGTCCATCCCGGCCGCCCCTTGAAGCCCGGCCGCGACGCCCTCTTCATCGCCGAAACCTCCGACGGCACCAGGCATGCCACGGTCAAGCGCCTGGTCAAAGCCACCGACAAGGCGTGGAAGGTGCAGCAATTCAACCCGCCGCGCACCTTCGAGCTGCCCAAAAAGACCTGGCAACGCGCCTTCCGCATCGTCGGCAGCGAACGGGCGGATTGAAGAATCCTACGCCCTTCTCCCACTTTCACTTCTCGTCATTCCGAGCGTAGCGAGGAATCTTCCCCAGCCAGACACGAACGACAGCGCCGGCCCCTTCGGGATCGACAGGGGAGGATGTCTCGCTGACGCTCGACATGACAAGGAGAGGTAGCCGCCACCCACTCCCTCCCCTTCCTTGACTCTCAATTACAATAATCGTAATATCCCCCGTAACGCTGCTTCCGGGAGGATCGTAAATGAACGCCATCGCCCATCTGCGCGCCGAGACGCTCGCCCGCCGCCACAACCAGGCCGCCCTGTCGGAAGCCAGAGACCGCGCCGAGCACGCCGCCGCCCGCGCCAGGACCATGCTGCGCCTGACCGTGCAAATGGCCGCCAGCGCCGTCAACGACGAGCTCGACCACGTGCCCAACGCCCAGGCGATCGCGAGAGCCTGCCTCCTGAAAGACGACATCGACTCCACCGCCACCACCATCGAGCAATACCTCGACGACCTCCTCTTCCAGCCGCTGCAGCTGCTGGC
>CAYLYK010000017.1:0-22832 GCA_964388115.1 uncultured Hyphomicrobiales bacterium | reverse complement strand
CCGCGAGGGCGGCAAGACCGTCGGCGCCGGCGTCGTCGCCAAGATCATCAAGTAATCATCGTACAGGAACGGCGGCCCGGATAACGGGCCGCTGCAGCGAGAACGAACATGGCCATGGAAAGTCAGAATATCCGGATCAGGCTGAAAGCCTTCGATCATCGCGTGCTCGACCAGTCGACCAGCGAGATCGTCAGCACGGCCAAGCGGACCGGGGCGCGCGTGCGCGGCCCGATCCCGCTGCCGACGGGGATCGAGAAGTTCACGGTCAACCGTTCGCCGCATATCGACAAGAAGTCGCGCGAGCAGTTCGAGATCCGCACCCACAAGCGGGTTCTCGACATCGTGGAGCCGACGCCGCAGACGGTGGATGCCCTGATGAAGCTCGACCTGGCGGCTGGCGTCGACGTCGAGATCAAGCTGGGCCACTGAGCGGCTCGGCAGCGAAGGAATAGAACATGCGAAGCGGTCTAATCGCGCAGAAGGTCGGCATGACGCGCTTCTTCACCGAAGCGGGTGAAGACGTGCCTGTCACCGTCCTGAAAGTGGACAACGTCCAGGTCGTCGCCGTGCGCACGCCGGACAAGGATGGCTATGCCGCCGTGCAACTCGGCATCGGCAACGCCAAGGTCAAGAACGTCTCCAAGCCAATGCGCGGCCACTACGCCAAGGCCAAGGTCGAGCCGAAGCGCAAGCTGGTCGAGTTCCGCGTGTCGGCCGATGCGCTGATCGACGTCGGCGCCGAGCTGTCGGCCGAGCATTTCGTCGCCGGCCAGTTCGTGGATGTCACCGGCACCACCATCGGCAAGGGCTTCGCCGGCTCGATGAAGCGCTGGAACTTCCGCGGTCTCGAAGCCAGCCACGGCGTGTCGGTGTCGCATCGCTCGCATGGCTCGACCGGCAACCGTCAGGATCCCGGCCGCACCTTCCCGAACAAGAAGATGGCCGGACATCTCGGCAGCGAGCGCGTCACGACGCTGAACCTGAAAGTCGTCGCCACCGACGGCGATCGCGGCCTGATCATGGTTCGGGGCGCCATTCCCGGCCACGACGGCGGCTATGTGCTGGTGCGCGATGCGGTCAAGCGCAAGATGCCGAAGGACCTGCCGTTCCCGGCGGCTCTGCGCGGCGCGGCCAGCGCCGACGCGCCGGCGGCCGAAAGCAAGGAATAACCAGCCATGAAACTGGACGTCAAAAATCTCGACGGCAGCGCTGCTGGCAGCATCGATCTGTCGAAGGACATTTTCGGCCTGGAAGCCCGCAAGGACATCCTGGCCCGCATGGTCAACTATCAGCTCGCCAAGCGCCGCGCCGGCACCCACAAGTCGAAGGGCCGCGCGGAAGTGAAGGCGACGTCGAAGAAGATGTATGCCCAGAAGGGCACCGGCCAGGCGCGTCACGGCAACAAGGCCGCACCGCAGTTCCGTGGCGGCGGCAAGGCCTTCGGCCCGGTGGTGCGCGACCATGCGCATGATCTGCCTAAGAAGGTCCGCAAGCTCGCCCTGAAGACGGCGCTGTCGACCAAGGCCGGCGAAGGCAAGCTGGTGGTGCTCGAGACCATGGCGCTCGACGCGCCGAAGACATCGGCCCTGACTGCCAAACTCGCCAAGCTCGGCATCAGCAGCGCGCTGATCATTGGCGGCGAGACGGTGGACAACAATTTCGCCCGCGCCGCGTCCAACATCATCGGCGTCGATGTGCTGCCGCAGCAGGGCATTAACGTTTATGACATCCTTCGCCGCGACACGCTGGTTCTGACCCGCGATGCGGTCAAGCATCTCGAGGAGCGCCTGAAATGACCAAGCGCGAGCCCGTCAAACTGAACCGCGCGCAGATGTACGACATCATCCGCTCGCCGGTGATCACCGAAAAGTCGACCATTGGCGGCGAGCACGGCCAGGTGACGTTCCGCGTGCCGCTCGACGCCACCAAGCCCGAGATCAAGGCCGCCGTCGAAGGCCTGTTCAAGGTCAAGGTCACCGCCGTCAATACGCTGCGCCAGAAGGGCAAGACCAAGCTGTTCCGTGGTCGCCCGGGCCAGCGCAGCGACTCCAAGAAAGCGATCGTGTCGCTGGCCGAAGGCCACAAGATCGACGTGACGACCGGCCTGTAAGCGAAGGTAGATTTTCCATGGCGCTCAAAACATTTAAGCCCAAAACGCCGTCGCTGCGCGGCCTGGTCCTGGTGGACCGCTCCGAGCTGTGGCGCGGCAAGCCGGTCAAGAACCTGACCGAGGGCAAGAAGAAGACGGGCGGTCGCAACAATACCGGCCGCATCACCGGCCCGCATCGCGGCGGCGGTCACAAGCAGCGCTATCGCCTGGTCGATTTCAAGCGCCGCAAGTTCGACGTGCCGGCAACGGTGGAGCGTCTGGAATACGATCCCAACCGCTCGGGCTTCATCGCGCTCGTGCGCTATGCCGATGGCGAGCTGTCCTACATCCTGGCGCCGCAGCGCCTGAAGGTGGGCGACAGCGTCATTTCCGGCCAGCGTGTCGACGTCAAGCCGGGCAATGCCATGCCGCTTGGCAACATGCCGGTCGGCAGCATCATCCACAACATCGAGCTGAAGATCGGCAAGGGCGGCCAGCTGGCGCGCTCGGCCGGCACCTTCGCTCAGCTGGTCGGCAAGGACTCCGGCTACGCCCAGGTCAAGCTGAGCTCGGGCGAACTGCGCATGATCCATGCCGAGTGCATGGCGACCATCGGCGCGGTCAGCAACCCTGACCAGCAGAACGTCAATTACGGCAAGGCCGGCCGCATGCGCTGGATGGGCTACAAGCCCGTCACGCGCGGCGTGGCGATGAACCCGATCGACCATCCGCATGGCGGCGGCGAAGGCCGCACCTCGGGCGGTCGCCATCCGGTCACGCCGTGGGGCAAGCCGACCAAGGGCAAGAAGACGCGCAAGAACAAGTCGACGGACAAGATGATCATCCGTCGTCGCGCGGTTCGATAGAGGAGTTCGAACGTGGCACGTGCAGTTTGGAAAGGCCCTTTCGTCGATGGCTATCTGCTCAAGAAGGCGGATACCTCGCGTCAGTCGGGCCGCAGCGAAGTGATCAAGACCTGGTCGCGCCGTTCGACGATCCTGCCGCAATTCATCGGCCTGACGTTCGGCGTCTATAACGGGCAGAAATTCATCCCCGTCATGGTGAACGAGGAAATGGTGGGACATAAGTTCGGCGAGTTCTCGCCGACCCGCACCTTCCACGGCCACTCGGGCGACAAGAAGGTAAAGAAGGCTTAACGCCATGAGCAAACAGGCTAAACCGCGCCGCGAGGCGGACAACGAGGCTAAGGCGGTGCTGCGCAACGTGCGCGTCAGCCCGCGCAAGCTGAACCTGATGGCGCAGTCCATCCGCGGCAAGAAAGCGTCGACCGCGCTTGCCGAGCTGACGTTCTCGCCGCGCCGTATCGCGCAGGACGTCAAGAAGGCGCTGCAGTCGGCCATCGCCAACGCCGAGAACAACCATCAGCTCGACGTCGATCGTCTGGTGGTGACCGAAGCTTCGGTCGGCAAGGCGATCGTCATGAAGCGTTTCCATGCTCGCGCACGCGGTCGCGGCGCAGCAGTGATCAAGCCCTTCAGCCACCTCACCATCGTGGTGCGCGAGAAGCAGGAAGAGGCGGAGGCCAAGTAATGGGTCAGAAAGTCAATCCGATCGGCCTGCGTCTGGGGATCAACCGGACCTGGGACTCGCGCTGGTTCGCCAAGAAGGACTATGCCGGCCTGCTGCACGAGGACATCGAGATCCGCAAGTTCCTGCGCAAGCGTCTGGCGCAGGCGGGCATCAGCCGCATCATCATCGAGCGTCCCGCCAAAAAGGCGCGCGTGACGATCCACTCCGCCCGTCCGGGCGTGGTGATCGGCAAGAAGGGCGCCGACATCGAGAAGTTGCGCGGCGATCTCGCCAAGCTGACCAACAGCGAAGTGGCGCTGAACATCGTCGAAATCCGCAAGCCGGAAATCGATGCGACGCTGATCGCCGAGAATATCTGCCAGCAGCTCGAGCGCCGCGTGGCGTTCCGCCGGGCCATGAAGCGGGCGGTGCAGTCGGCCATGCGCCTGGGCGCCCAGGGCATCCGCATCAACTGCTCTGGCCGCCTCGGCGGTTCGGAAATCGCCCGCATGGAATGGTATCGCGAAGGCCGCGTGCCGCTGCACACGCTGCGCGCCGACATCGACTACGGCACCGCGACCGCCTTCACCACCTTCGGCACCTGCGGCGTCAAGGTGTGGGTGTTCAAGGGCGAGATCATGGTTCACGACCCGCAGGCGCACGAGCGTCGCGCGGAAGAAGCGCACTCGCAAGGGCCGCGCGGTCACTGATAGGGCATTGAAGTCATGCTGAGTCCGAAACGAACCAAGTACCGCAAGGCGCACAAGGGCCGTATCCACGGCCTGGCCAAGGGCGGCACCACGTTGAATTTCGGCGCCTTCGGATTGAAGGCGCTGGAGCCGGCGCGCGTCACCGCTCGCCAGATCGAAGCCGCCCGTCGCGCGCTGACCCGCCATATGAAGCGTTCGGGCCGCGTCTGGATCCGGATCTTCCCGGACGTGCCGGTGTCGATCAAGCCGCAGGAAGTGCGCATGGGTTCGGGCAAGGGTTCGCCCGAGTTCTGGGCCTGCCGCGTCAAGCCGGGCCGCATCATGTTCGAGATCGACGGCGTGTCGCCAGCGATCGCCAAGGAAGCCTTCGATCTGGCGGCCGCCAAGCTGCCGATCAAGACCAGTATCGTTCGCCGCCTGGGCGAAGGAGAGCAGTGATGAAAATCGCCGATGTTCGGGGCAAAACCGACGACGAGTTGAAGACCGATCTGGCGAACCTGCAGAAGGAGCGCTTCAACCTGCGCTTCCAGCAGGCTTCGGGCCAGCTGCAGAACACCGCCCGCGTGAAAGCGGTGCGCCGCGACATCGCGCGCATCACGACGGTACTCAGCGCCCGCCAGGCCGAGACGCGCTCGAAGGCGTCGTAAGAGAGGATTGGGAACATGCCGAAGCGCATTCTTCAGGGCACCGTCGTCAGCGACAAGATGGACAAGACCATCGTGGTCAAGGTCGAGCGTCGCGTGATGCATCCCGTGTACAAAAAATTCGTGCGCAAGTCGAAGAAGTACCACGCGCACGACGAGAGCAACCAGTTCAAGGCCGGCGATTCGGTTCGCATCCGCGAGTGTCGCCCGCTGTCCCGGACCAAGCGTTGGGAGGTCGTCGTCGAAACCGCGTAAGCGGACCGACGACCGATCCAAAGGAGAAGATAAATGATCCAGATGCAGAGCAACCTCGACGTCGCCGACAATTCCGGCGCGCGTCGGGTCCAGTGCATCAAGGTGCTGGGCGGCTCGAAGCGGAAGTATGCCGGCATCGGCGACGTCATCGTCGTGTCGGTGAAGGACGCCATTCCGCGCGGCCGCGTCAAGAAGGGCGATGTGCAGCGGGCGGTGATCGTGCGCACGGCGCGCGAAATCCGCCGCGCCGACGGCTCTTCGATCCGATTCGACCACAACGCGGCGGTTCTGATCAACAAACAGGGTGAGCCTATCGGCACCCGCATCTTCGGGCCGGTGACCCGTGAACTTCGCGGCAAGAAGTTCATGAAGATCATCTCGCTGGCGCCGGAAGTGCTGTAGGAGGATGAGCGCCATGTCGGCCAAGATGAAGATTCGCAAGGGCGACCAGGTGGTGGTGATCGCCGGGCGCGATCGCGGCAAGAAGGGCGAGGTTGTTCGCGTTCTGCCGAGTGAGAACCGCGTCGTCGTCCAGGGCGTCAACATGATCAAGCGCCATACGCGCGCCAGCCGCACCGAACAGGGCGGCATCGTCGAGCGCGAGGCCTCGATCCACGCTTCGAACGTGGCGCATGTCGACCCCAAGTCGGGCAGCGCCACCAAGGTTGGTTTCAAGACTCTCGATGACGGCCGGAAAGTGCGCTTCGCGCGCGGTTCCGGCGAAGTCATCGACCGCTAAGGAGCACAGCGATGGCAACTCGCTTGCAGGAAATCTACAAGAGCACGATCGTCCCGGCTCTCCAGAAGGAATTCTCCTACGAGAACGCCCTGGAAGTGCCGAAGCTGGACAAGATCGTCATCAACATGGGCGTCGGCGAAGCCGTCAACGACCGCAAGAAGGTCGATGCCGCCGTGGCCGACCTGACGGCGATCAGCGGCCAGAAGCCGGTTGTCACCAAGTCGAAGAAGTCGATCGCGGTGTTCAAGCTGCGCGAAGGCATGGCGATCGGCTGCAAGGTCACGCTGCGCCGGGACCGCATGTACGAATTCCTCGACCGCCTGGTGACGATCGCGCTGCCGCGCGTGCGCGATTTCCGCGGCCTGAACGGCAAGTCGTTCGACGGCAACGGCAACTATGCGATGGGTCTCAAGGAGCAGCTCGTGTTCCCCGAGATCAACTACGACAAGATTGATGAGGTCCGCGGCATGGACATCATCATCTGCACGACGGCGAAAACCGATGCGGAAGCGAAGGCCCTGCTGCGCGGCTTCTCGTTCCCGTTCATCAATTAAGGCGGAGACCAGTCCGATGGCCAAGACCAGCTCGGTCGAGAAGAACAAGCGCCGGACCAAGATGTCCAAGCAGTACGAAGCCAAGCGTCGTGCGCTGAAGGCGGTTGCCAAGGATCGTTCGAAGCCGATCGAAGATCGCTTCACTGCCCAGCTCAAGCTGGCGGAGTTGCCGCGAAATTCGTCGAAGACGCGCATTCGCAACCGTTGCGAACTTACGGGCCGTGCGCGCGGCGTGTATCGCAAGATGAAACTGTCGCGCATTGCGTTGCGCGAGCTGGCCTCCGCCGGACATTTGCCCGGCGTGATCAAGTCCAGCTGGTAAGCGAGGAGCCAGGAACATGGCGTTTAGCGATCCCTTGGGCGATATGCTCACCCGCATCCGTAACGGGCAGATGGCGGGGCTCGAAACGATCTCGATGCCCGCATCGCGGTTGCGCACCAACGTGCTCGACGTGCTGCAGCGCGAAGGCTACATCCGCGGCTATTTCGAGGAAGAGATGCGCGCGGGCATCCGCGAGCTGCGCGTCGAACTGAAATATGACAACGGCAAGCCGGTGATCCGCGAGATCAACCGCATCTCGCGTCCTGGCCGGCGGATCTACTCCAAGATCGCCGACCTGCCGAAAGTTTATAACGGCTTGGGCATTTCGATCCTGTCGACGCCGCGCGGCGTGCTTTCGGACACGGAAGCCCGCACCGCCAATGTCGGCGGCGAAGTCCTTTGCAAGGTGTTCTGACCATGTCGCGCGTAGGCAAATATCCCGTCGCCGTCCCGAGCGGCGTCAACATCGAGATCGTCGGACAGACGATCAAGGCCAAGGGCAAGAAGGGCGAACGCAGCCTGACCTTGCCCGATGAGGTCGAGGTCAAGCGCGACGGCGATAAGCTTGCCGTCAGCCCGCGCTCCACGACCAAGAAGGCGCGCGCCTTGTGGGGCACGTCGCGGGCCAATATTCGCAATCTGGTCGTCGGTGTGGCGGACGGCTTCACTGTCAATCTGGAGATCACCGGCGTCGGCTATCGCGCCGCGGCCGAGCCCAAGGTGCTGAAGCTGCAGCTGGGCTACAGCCACGACATCAACTACCCGATCCCGACGGGCATCACGATCAAGACGGCCAAGCCGACCGAAATCGAGATCGCCGGGTTCGACAAGCAGCAGGTCGGCCAGGTTGCGGCGGAAATTCGTGCCATGCGTGGTCCCGAGCCCTACAAGGGCAAGGGCATCAAGTATGCGGGCGAGAAGATCCTGCGCAAAGAAGGCAAGAAGAAGTAAGAGGACGGAAGGAGCCAGCCATGGCCACGGCCAAAGAACTATTCCAGCGGCGCCAGCGGCGCACGCGCTCGGCCATCGCCCGCAATGCGGTCGGCCGGTTGCGTCTCAGCGTTTTCCGCTCGAGCAAGCATATCTATGCCCAGGTGATCGACGATGCGGCAGGCCGCACCGTTGCCGCCGCATCGAGCATGGATCAGTCGCTGCGCAAGGCGCTGAAGACCGGCGCCGATACCGAAGCGGCGGCGGCAGTCGGCAAGCTTTTGGCCGAACGCGCAGTGGCGGCGGGGGTCAAGGACGTCGTGTTCGATCGCGGCGGCTATCTCTATCACGGCCGGGTCAAGGCCCTGGCCGATGCCGCCCGCGAGGGCGGTCTCACGTTCTGATTGGAGTTTGAATTAGATGGCACGCTCTCCCCAGAATTCCAGCCGGTCGCCCCAAGGCGGTCGTGGCCGCGAGCGCGAACGCGAGCGCGGCGGCGCCGATCGCGAAGAGAGCGAATTGGTAGACAAGCTGGTCGGCATCAACCGCGTCGCCAAGGTGGTGAAGGGTGGCCGTCGTTTCGGCTTCGCCGCCATCGTGGTGGTCGGTGACCAGCGCGGCCGCGTCGGCTACGGCGCCGGCAAGGCCCGCGAAGTGCCGGAAGCGATCCGCAAGGCGACCGAAGCCGCCAAGCGCAAGCTGGTGCGCGTGCCGTTGCGCGAAGGCCGCACGCTGCATCATGACGTTGCCGGCCATTACGGCGCGGGCCATGTCGTGCTGCGCACGGCGCCGGCTGGTACCGGCATCATCGCCGGCGGCCCGATGCGCGCCATTTTCGAGACGTTGGGCGTGCAGGACATCGTCGCCAAGTCGACTGGCACTTCCAACCCGCACAACATGATCAAGGCGACCTTCGATGCGCTGGCTAAGCTGAACTCGCCGCGCATGGTGGCGTCGCGCCGCGGCAAAAAGGTTGGCGATCTGCTCGGCCGCCGCGAAGAAGGCGCCGAGGCGCGTGAGTAAGGAGCATCGTCATGGCTGGTAAGGGCAAGAAAACCCTCAAGGTGACGCAGATCGGCAGCCCGATCGGCCGCACTGACGATCAGCTGGGAACGCTGATCGGTTTGGGATTGAACAAGCGTCATCGCACGCGCGAGCTGGAAGACACGCCGGCCGTGCGCGGGATGATCAACAAGATCAAGCATCTGGTGCGCGTCGAGGATCCCGCCTGAGGCGGATCGACGGCAAGCGGATTTGAGAAGGATTAGGACGTCATGCGTTTGAACCAGCTTTCCGACAACGAAGGTGCCCGCAAGGCGCGCATGCGCGTCGGCCGTGGCATCGGCTCCGGCAAGGGCAAGACGTCGGGTCGCGGCGTCAAGGGCCAGAAGGCGCGCACCGGCGTGTCGATCAAGGGCTTCGAAGGCGGCCAGATGCCGCTGCATCGTCGCCTGCCCAAGCGCGGCTTCACCAGCCTGAATCGCCCGGACTACGTCGAGCTCAATCTCGGCCGCCTGCAGGCCGCGATCGACGCCGGCAAGCTCGATGCCAAGGGCACGATCGACAGCGCCGCCTTGCAGAAGGCCGGCGTCATCCGGCGCGCCCGCGACGGCGTGCGCCTGCTGGGCAAAGGCGAGATCAAAGCGGCCGTGACGATCTCCGTCGCGGGCGCATCGGCGTCGGCCGTTGCCGCCGTCGAAAAGGCCGGCGGCAAGGTCGTCTTGCCGGCAGCCGCCGAGTAATTGAACCCGCGTTCGCTGGCAGGCGCAATTCTGCGCCGCCGGCAAGAGTAGGGGATTAACGCATGGCTTCGGCCGCCGAACAGCTTGCTGCCAATCTGAGCTTCTCCAGCTTCAGAAGCGCCACCGACCTGAAGAAGCGCCTGTGGTTCACCCTGGGCGCTTTGGTCATTTATCGCATCGGCAGCTACATTCCCGTGCCGGGCATCGACCCGGTGGCGCTGGCCCAGGTGTTCCATTCCACCGCCGGCGGCATTCTGGGCATGGTCGACGTGTTCTCCGGTGGCGCGCTCAGTCGCATGACCATCTTCGCCCTCAACATCATGCCGTACATCTCGGCCTCGATCATCGTGCAGATTCTGACCACGGTGTTGCCGAGCTGGGAGGCGATGAAGAAGGAAGGCGAAGCCGGCCGCAAGAAGCTGAACCAGTACACCCGCTATGGAACATTGGTGCTGGCCGTCCTGCAGGCCTATGGCATCGCCATCGGCCTCGAGGGCGCCCAGGGCGGCGCCGGATCGGTCGTGGTCGATCCCGGCCTCTATTTCCGCTTCGTAACCGTCGTCACGCTGGTCGGCGGCACCATGTTCCTGATGTGGCTGGGCGAGCAGATCACCGCGCGCGGCGTCGGCAACGGCATTTCGCTGATCATTTTCGCCGGCATCGTGGCGGCCATGCCTGGAGCGCTGGTCCAGATCCTCGAGCTTGGCCGCACGGGCGCGATGTCGGCCGCCTTCATCATCCTGATGCTGATCGGCATGGTGGCGATCGTCGCTTTCGCCGTGTTCATGGAAATGGCGCAGCGTCGTATTCTCGTGCAGTACCCCAAGCGCCAGCAGGGCAACAAGGTCTATGGCGGCGAGAGCACCCATCTGCCGCTTAAGATCAATACCGCCGGCGTCATCCCGCCGATCTTCGCCTCTTCGCTGCTCTTGGCGCCGGCCACGGTCGCCGGCTTCGGCGCGGCGCAGGGCAGCGAATGGATGATCTGGATCACCAACAATCTGGGCCACGGCCGCCCGGCCTATATGGTGCTTTACGTCGCCCTGATCATTTTCTTCTGCTTCTTCTACACCGCGGTCATGTTCAACCCGACCGAGACGGCGGAGAACCTGAAGAAGTATGGCGGCTTCGTTCCGGGTATCCGTCCGGGCAAGAACACGGCCGACTATCTCGACTATGTGCTGACCCGCATCACGGTCGTGGGCTCGCTGTATCTGGCTGCGCTTTGCGCGCTGCCCGAATTGCTGATCAGCCAGGCGGCGATCCCGTTCTATTTCGGCGGCACCAGCCTGCTCATCATCGTCACGGTGACGCTCGATACGGTGACGCAAGTGCAGTCGCACCTGCTGGCGCATCAATACGAAGGCCTGATCAAACGGGCCCGTCTCAAGGGGCGGAAATGAACCTGATTCTGCTGGGACCGCCGGGCGCCGGCAAAGGCACGCAGGCCCAACGCCTGCAGGACGAGAAGGGGCTGAAGCAGCTCTCGACCGGCGACATGCTGCGCGCGGAAGTGAAGTCGGGCTCGGCGCTGGGCAAGCGCGCCGCCGGCATCATGGAGCGCGGCGAGCTGGTGCCGGATGATTTGATCATCAGCATGATCGAGGCCCGCATCGCCCAGCCCGACTGCAAGGACGGCTTCATTCTCGATGGGTTTCCCCGCACCACGGCCCAGGCCGAGGCTTTGGATCGCATGCTGGCCCAGCGCGGCCTGAAGCTGGACCGGGTCATCGAAATGACGGTCGACGAGAAGGCTCTGACCGACCGCATTACCGGCCGCTTTTCCTGCGCCAAATGCGGAGCGGGCTACCATGACAGCTTCAAGAAGCCGAAAAAGGCCGGGGTTTGCGACGTGTGCGGGTCGACCGAATTCACCCGCCGCAAGGACGACAATGCCGAGACAGTGACGGCGCGCCTGCGCGCCTATCACGACCAGACGGCGCCGCTGCTGCCTTATTACAAGGCGCGGGGAGTGCTGAGGTCGGTCGACGGCATGGCCTCGATGGATACCGTCTACACCCAAATCTTGGGGGTTTTGCCCGGCAAATAGGACTTGACAACACAAGTTGACTTGCCCGGGCGAAACCCTATAATCGCGCGCTTTCGCACGCGCCATAGGATGGAAAACCGGGCTTTTGCCCCCGTCTTAAGTCGTTGAAGGAGTTGAGAAATTGGCCCGTATAGCTGGCGTTAACATCCCCACGAACAAGCGCGTCGAAATCGCGCTTCAATACATCCACGGGATCGGCCCCGCCAAGGCGCGTGAGATCTGCGGCAAAGTCGGCATCGAGCTGGCCCGTCGCGTCAACACGCTGTCGGACGACGAAGTGTTGCGCATCCGCGAAACCATCGACCGCGACTATCGCGTCGAAGGCGATCTGCGCCGTGAAGTGGCAATGAACATCAAGCGCCTGATGGATCTGGGCTGCTATCGCGGGTTGCGTCATCGTCGTGGCCTGCCCGTGCATGGCCAGCGCACCCACACCAACGCCCGCACCCGCAAGGGTCCGGCCAAGCCGATCGCCGGCAAGAAGAAAACGGCCTAACCGGAGTTCCGACACATGGCAAAAGCAGCAGCAGCAGCGCAAGCGGCCGCGTCGGCAACCGGTGCAGGCGCAGCCCGCACCCGTCGTCGCGAGCGCAAGAACATCACCTCGGGCGTCGCCCATGTGGTGGCTTCGTTCAATAACACGATGGTGACCATCACCGACGTGCAGGGCAACACCATCTCCTGGGCCTCGTCGGGCTCGCAGGGCTTCAAGGGCTCGCGCAAGTCGACGCCGTTCGCCGCCCAGATGGCCGCCGAAGCGGCCGGCCGCAAGGCGATGGAGCATGGCATGCGCACGCTGGAAATCGAGGTCAAGGGGCCTGGCACCGGCCGCGAGTCGGCGCTGCGCGCGTTGCAGTCGATCGGCCTGGCGGTCACGGCGATCCGTGACGTGACGTCGATCCCGCACAATGGTTGCCGTCCGCCCAAGCGGCGGCGCGTCTGAGTTTATCGGCGGCCGCTGTCGCGGCCGCGTCGTCAGGCGAACCGCTGCTGTCGCGGCTGTTCGCCTCGGCCGTTTCCCGGAACGGTTCGGATTTTGTATCGACGGTTACCACCGTATTTGAAATGAGGTTGGCACCCGTGCTCCAGAAGAATTGGCAAGACCTGATCAAGCCCAGCAAGCTGCAGACCGAGGCCGGCGCCGATCCGTCGCGCGTCGCTGTCATCGTCGCGGAGCCGCTTGAGCGCGGCTTCGGCCTGACGCTCGGCAACGCGCTGCGGCGCATCCTGCTGTCCTCGCTGCAGGGCGCGGCCGTGACGTCGATCAAGATCGACGGCGTGCTGCATGAGTTTTCCTCGATCCCCGGCGTCCGCGAAGACGTGACGGATCTGGTCCTCAACGTGAAGTCGATCGCCGTGCGCTACCAGGGCGATCGTCCGCAGCGTCTGGTGCTGCGCACCAATGGCCCGGGCGAAGTTACCGCCGGCATGATCGAAACGCCGAACGACGTGCAGATCATGAACCCGGACCTGGTGCTGTGCACGCTCGACGATGGCGCTTCGCTCAACATCGAGATGACCGTGTCGACCGGCAAGGGCTACGTGCCCGCGTCGGAGAACCGCCCCGAGGACGCGCCGATCGGCCTCGTGCCCGTCGACGCGCTCTACAGCCCGGTGCGCAAGGTCTCGTACAAGATCGACAACAGCCGCGTCGGCCAGAAGACCGACTACGACAAGCTGTCACTGACCTTGGAGACCAACGGCACCGTGTCGCCGGAAGATGCCGTGGCGCTGGCCGCCCGCATCCTGCAGGACCAGTTGCAGCTCTTCATCAATTTCGAGGAGCCGCAGCAGCACGTCGCCGCCGAGCAGAAGGACGATTTCCCGTTCAATCGCAATCTGCTGCGCAAGGTCGACGAGCTGGAGCTGTCGGTGCGTTCGGCCAACTGCCTGAAGAACGACAACATCATCTATATCGGCGATCTGGTGCAGAAGACCGAAGCCGAGATGCTGCGCACGCCGAATTTCGGCCGCAAGTCGCTCAACGAGATCAAGGAAGTGCTGGCTCAGATGGGCCTGCACCTGGGCATGGAAATCCCGGCCTGGCCGCCCGAGAACATCGAGGAACTGGCCAAGCGTCTGGAAGAGCCGTACTGAGCCGCGACGCCGGCCGAAGGGGATATGGAGAGAGACGATGCGACATGGAATGAACGGGCGTAAGCTCAACCGCACTTCGAGCCATCGCCGCGCGATGTTCGCGAATATGGCGACGGCCCTTATCAAGCACGAGCAGATCGAGACCACGCTGCCGAAGGCCAAGGATCTGCGGCCGATCGTCGAGAAACTGGTGACGTTGGGCAAGCGCGGCGGTCTGCATGCGCGCCGTCAGGTGCTGAGCTATCTGGGCGATCGCGACCAGACCGAAAAGCTGTTCGCCACGCTGGGCCCGCGCTACGCCTCCCGTAAGGGCGGCTATCTGCGTGTGCTTAAGGCCGGCCATCGCTACGGCGATGCCGCCCCGATGGCCGTAATCGAGTTCGTCGATCGCGACGTCGAAGCCAAGGGCAAGGATTCGGGCCCGGTGCAGACAACCGAGGACAAGGAAACCGAAGCGGCCTGATCGCCTCCTTCCTTTCCGACCAATTCGCAGAGGCAGCCCGTTCGGCTGCCTCTTGCTTTTCGGGCCCTGGCGACCGAGCTATGGTTCTGCACCTGCAAGGGAGAAGTCGATGAAGCGGGGCGTTCTGGCGGCGATTGTTCTTGTGGCCGCGACGTTGCTGAGCGGCGGCGCTGGCGCGCAGCAAGTCCCGAAATCGTCAGAGCAGATCCATCTGAGCTTCGCGCCGCTGGTCAAGGCCGTTTCGCCGGCGGTGGTCAATATCTATGCCCGCCGTCGCGTGCAGCAGAATCTCGGCCCCTTCAACGATCCGCTGTTCCGCCGCTTCTTCGGCGACGATTTCCTGCGCGGCTTGCCCCAGGAGCGCCTGCAAAACTCGCTGGGCTCCGGCGTCATCGTGCGCGAAAAGGGCCTGGTCGTGACCAACAACCACGTCGTGCGCGGCGCCAGCGAGATTCGCATCGTGCTGTCCGACCGGCGCGAGTTCGACGGTGAATTGCTGCTGGCCGACGAGCGCAGCGACCTGGCCGTGCTGCGCATCCTGGGTGAGACGAAGAAATTTCCCTATCTCGAACTGGGCGATGCCGACGCGGTCGAGGTCGGCGATCTGGCGGTGGCGATCGGCAATCCCTTCGGACTGAACCAGACCGTCACTTTCGGCATCATCTCCGCCACCGCCCGCACCATGATGGCGCGGATCAACCAGTCCGGCTTCTTCATCCAGACCGACGCTGCCATCAATCCCGGCAATTCCGGCGGGGCGCTGGTCGCCATGGACGGCAAGTTGCTGGGCATCAACACGGCAATCTTCTCGCAATCCGGCGGCTCGATCGGCATCGGCTTCGCAACGCCGTCGGGGATCGTGGCGCGTGTGGTCGACAGCGCGGAGAAGGGCTCCAAGCGCGTGATCCGGCCATGGTTCGGCGCGGCGGTCCAGTCGGTGACGTCGGAAATCGCTAATTCGCTGGGGCTCGAGCGGCCGAGCGGCGTCGTCGTGCGCAGCGTCGCTGTTGGCAGTCCGGCGGAGAAGGCGGGGTTGCGCACCAGCGACATCATCGCCGCCATCAACGGCCAGATCGTGGACGACGAGCGCTCGGTGAATTTCCGGCTGGCGACGCTGCCGCCGGAAGGTTCGACCGAATTGAAAGTACTGCGCGGCGGCCGGGAAGTCGCGCTGAAGTTGCCGCTGCAGCCGGCGCCGGAAGTTCCCGCGCGCGACACCGCGACACTGACCGAGCGCTCGCCTTTCGTTGGCGCGACCGTCAGCAATCTATCGCCGGCTGTGGCCGATGAGATCGGCATGGATACCGCCTTGCGCGGCGTCGTCGTCGATCAGGTTTCGAACAACACAGTGGCGGCGCGCTATTTGCGGCCGCGCGACCTGATCGTTTCCGTCAACGACCAGCCGGTCGGGTCGGTTGCCGAGTTGAAGCAGATACTGGCCAATACCACCAATCAGTGGAAGATCGTGCTGCGTCGCGATGGCAGGCTTCTCACCGTGCAGGCGCGAGGATAGGCAATGGCCAAGGCCAAATCCGGATTGTTCGACCAGCTGGCGCCGCGCCCGCTGGCCGACCGGATGCGGCCGAACACGTTGGACGAAGTCGTCGGCCAGGATCATGTGCTGGCGCCCGAAGCGCCCTTGGGCCGCATGCTGGCGGCGGGGCGGCTGGCCTCGATCATTCTGTGGGGTCCGCCGGGCTGCGGCAAGACCACCATCGCTCGCCTGCTGGCCGAACGCACGGATCTGCATTTCGAGCCTTTGTCGGCGGTCTTCTCGGGCGTTGCCGATCTGCGCAAGGCGTTCGAGGCAGCGCGCGAACGACGCGCCGCCGGCAAGGGTACGCTGCTGTTCGTCGACGAAATCCATCGCTTCAACCGGGCGCAGCAGGATGGATTCTTGCCTTATGTCGAGGACGGCACCATCACGCTCGTTGGCGCCACGACCGAAAATCCGTCCTTCGAGTTGAACGCCGCCTTGCTGTCGCGCTGCCATGTGCTGGTGCTGAAGCGTCTGGACGATGCGGCGCTGGAGAAGCTTCTGACCCGCGCCGAGGAGCTTGAAGGACGCAAACTGCCGTTGACCGACGATGCCCGGCTGGCCCTGCGCGCCATGGCTGACGGGGACGGACGCTTCCTGCTGAACATGGCCGAGGAGCTGTTTGCCCTGAAGGGCGAGGTGCTCGATCCGGCCGGGCTGGCGACCACCGTGCAACGGCGGGCGCCGATCTACGACAAGGCGCAGGAAGGGCACTACAACCTCATCAGCGCTTTGCACAAATCCCTGCGCGGCTCCGATGTCGATGCGGCGATGTACTGGCTGGCGCGCATGCTGGCCGGCGGCGAAGACCCGCTCTATATCGTCCGCCGCCTGGTGCGCTTCGCCAGCGAAGATATCGGCATGGCCGACCCGCAGGCCCTGGTGCAGGCGCTGTCGGCCTGGGACACCTATGAGCGATTGGGATCGCCCGAAGGCGAGCTGACCATCGCCCAGGCGGTGGTCTATCTCGCTACGGCGCCGAAATCGAACGCTCTCTATGTCGGCTTTGGCGCTGCGAAACAGGCGGCCAAGGAAACGGGCTCGCTGATGCCGCCGATGCACATTCTCAATGCCCCCACCAAGCTGATGAAGCAGCTCGGCTATGGGTCGGGCTACGATTACGACCATGACGCCGAGGACGGCTTCTCGGGGCAAAACTATTTCCCCGACACCATGAAACGGCGGCAATTCTACAAGCCGGTCGAACGTGGCTTTGAACGCGACATCCAGAAGCGACTGGAATATTGGCAGCGTCTGCGCGAGAAGCGCGCCGCTGAGGACAAGAGCTAGGGCTTGTCGACGAACCGGCTCAAATGCTCGGGCGCCGGCATGAAGCAGGTCTCTCTTTTTCCGAACCAGCGATAGCGGTTGCGCGCCACCAGCGAATAGAGCGGATCGCGCAGGAATTTCGGCACGATCTTGAAGACGGCCAGCAGCGGCCACGGGAACGGCAGGCGGCGAACGACCTCGATCACGGCGTCCGATTTGCTGTAGCAGCGCCCATTCTCGATCAGGGTCACGCTTTCCAGGTCGCCCTTGGGCAGGCCATAGGCTTCCTTCAGCACAGCGCCACGCTCGCCCTGGCCGAAGGCAAAGCGAAACACACCTTTACTGTCGGCGCGCAGGACGATCCCAACACCGAAGCTGCATATGTTGCAGACGCCGTCGAAAATCAGGATCGGGGCTTCACTGGCCATGCTTGGTCCTCTGGGATGAAGCTTGCCACGACCGCCGCTGCATCAGTAGGGTGCGCCGCATGAGCCAGATTGTCGCCATCGCCCTGGGCGGAGCGCTTGGATCGGTCGGACGATTTCTCTTCGCCGGCTGGGTGGGCCGCGTGCTGGGCGTCAATTTTCCCTGGGGCACGCTGGCGGTGAATGTGGTCGGCGGCCTGGTCATGGGCCTGCTGGTCGGGCTGATGGCGCAGGCCTGGTCGGTGACACCTGCCGTTCGGGCTTTTCTGACCGTCGGCGTGCTGGGCGGGTTCACCACATTCTCGGCGTTCTCGCTGGAGACCGTGCTGCTGTTCCAGCGCGGTGACGTTCTTGCCGCGCTTGGCTACATCGTTTCATCCGTTGTGCTGAGCGTTGGCGCCGTTTGGTGCGGGCTGCGCCTGATCCGTTTCGTCGTCTGAACATGGCCGACATAACGAAGGTCCAGACACGACAGGTCGGCGACGACGATGCCGACATGCGGCTGGACCGCTGGTTCAAGCGGCATTACCCGACCCTGAGCCACGGCCGACTGGAGAAGCTGTTGCGCAAGGGCGAAGTGCGGGTCAACGGCAAGCGCGCCGAAGGCAGCCATCGCATTGCCGCCGGCGACACGATCCGCGTGCCGCCTCTGCCCGGTCTCGATGCGCCGCCACCGCCACGCACCAAGCCCGTGGTGGACGAAAAGGCCGCGCGCGAGATGCAACGCCTGGTGATCTATCGCGATGCCGACATGCTGGCGATCAACAAGCCGATGGGGCTCGCGGTCCAGGGCGGCACCAAGACCTTGAAGCATGTCGACGGCATGCTGGAGGCGCTGCAATTCGATGCGCCGGAGCCGCCACGGCTGGTGCACAGGCTGGATCGCGATACGTCCGGCGTGCTCCTGCTGGCGCGCAGCCGTGCCGCCGCCTCGCGCCTGACGGCGTTGTTCCGTGGTCGCGAGATGCGCAAAATCTATTGGGCCGTGGTCGTGGGGCGGCCGGAGCCTGAAGAAGGCGATATCCGCCTGGCGCTGGCGAAGCGGCTGGGCCGGCCCGGCGAAGGCGAAGAACGCATGGTGGTAGATGAGAAGGAGGGCGAAGCGGCCCGTACGCTCTATCGCACGCTCGACCATGCCGGCAACAAGGTCAGCCTGCTTGAACTGGAGCCGCTCACTGGACGGACGCATCAATTGCGCGTCCACTGCCAGGCGATCGACACGCCGATCCTGGGCGACGGCAAGTATGGCGGCAAAGCCGCTTTCGTGGCGACCGAGAAGACCTCGCAGCAGCTACATCTGCTGGCGCGCGAGCTGCGTATTCCCAAGCGCGGCGGCGGCAGTATCGCTATCCGTGCCCCGATCCCGCCGCATATGCGCGAAACCATGGATTTCTTCGGGTTATCCGCCGAAGACTAGTGCCAGCCGTTTGGATCGGTGCGGTCTTGCGGGGTAATATCAGGACTTCGGAGCAGGAGGCCTAAATGCGCGCATTGAAAATCCTTGGTGTCATCGTTGTCGTGCTCGTGGTTCTGGTTGGCGGCGCGCTGGCCTTCATCCAGACGCAGGATTTCAGCAAATACCAGGGCGTGCTGCGCGACGAGGTCAAGAAAGCCACCGGTCGTGATTTGGTTATTAAAGGCCCGCTCGACGTGAGCATCGGCCTGTCGCCTACGGTCAAGGTCTCGGACGTGACGTTCCAGAACGCATCCTGGGGCTCGCGTCCCGAACTGGCCAAGGTCAAGGAGCTTGACGTCCAGCTTCAGCTCATTCCGCTGATCCTGGGCGACATCGCCATCAACCGCATCGTGCTGAAGGGCGCCGACATCCTGATCGAGACTAATCGTCAGGGGCAGAACAACTACGATTTCGGCAGCACCGGCGCTGCGCCTTCGGACAAGAAGCCGCCGGCGACTCCCAATCCAGCCAGCGACAACAAGGCGCCGGCGTCTGCGTCTCCAGCCAAATTGCCCACCATCGACAAGCTCAGCATCGCTGATTCGACGATTACGATTCGCAACGCGCAATCTGGCCAGAATCAAAGCCTCAAGATCGCCAAACTGGACGCTACGGGAGTTGGATCCTCCGGCGCGACCAAGCTCGATCTCGACGGCGTGCTCAACGGCAGCCCGCTTTCGCTCAAGGCCAGCGTCGAATCGCTGCCGAGTTTTCTTGCCAGCGGCAATGCCACCATCGACGTCGCGGTTAAGGCCGGCGGCAGCTCGGCCACGCTTGCCGGTCCGATGAAGAACGGCACGCCGGCCGGCATCCGCATCTCGGCTCAAGGCGACAATCTTGCCAACCTGAAGCCGCTGATCGGCGCGGCGCTGCCGCCGCTGGGCCCCTACAGCCTGCAAGGCATCGCCACGGGCACCGGCAAGGATGCCTACAAGCTCGACATTCAGATGTTGAAAGTCGGCACCACCGAGATCAAGGGCGACATTGCCGTCGCCACCGAAGGCGGCAAGCCAAAGCTCGTGGCTAATCTCTCCTCGCCGCGTATCAACGCCAAGGACTTCCACAAGGATAGCGGCGCTGCCAAGTCCGGCGGCGACGGCGGCAAGGGCGACGGCAAGGTGTTTCCGGCTGACCCGCTGCCGGTCGACGATCTGCGCCTGGCCAATGCCACCGTCAATCTGCGCGCCGGTGAAATCGTCAACGACGAAGTTCGCATGCAGAATCTCGTGCTGGCCCTGACCCTGGTGAACGGCCGGCTCAACGTGAAGCCGAATGCGACGGTGTCGGGGGGCTCGGTCGCCATCGACATGACGCTCGACGCGTCAGGCGCGACACCCAATCTGGCTTTTGCGCTTAAAGGCCAGAAGGTCGGTATTGGCGATCTGATGAAGATGCTGCAGAACTCCGATGCCATCAGCGGTGGTCCAGCCGATGTGGACGTCAATGTGCGCGGCGCCGGCAATTCGGTGCGCGCCATCATGGCCTCGCTCAACGGCGCCACCAGCGTCTCGGTTGCCGGCGGCAAGCTCAACAACAAGAACCTGGCCTTCGTGAATGCCGACGTGATGAAGCTTCTGGGCGGGGCAGGCAATAGCACCGATATCCGCTGCATCGTCTCACGCTTCAACATCGTCAACGGCATCGCCACCAGCCAGGCGCTGCAGTTCGACCTCACCAACATTTATGGCACCGGCAAGGGCACGATCAATCTCGGCACCGAAGGGCTGAACATGGAAATCGACCCGCAAACCCGCCAGTCAGCCATCGCCAGCCTGGCCGTGCCGATCGACATCAAAGGTACGCTGGCCAATCCCAGCGTGACGCCGGACTTCGCCAAGCGCGGCACTCAGGTTCTCAAGGGCGTGATCGACGACAAGGCCAAGGGCGGCGGCGGCGGTCTTGGCGGGATCGCCGGCACCTTGCTGGGCGGCAACAAGGGTGGCCAGCAGCAGGCCCAAGGTGATGGTGGCGGGTGCGGCGTGGTGGCGGAGGCTCAGCCCGCGGCGCCCGCCAACCAGCCCACGCAGCCGGCGCAACAGCCGGCGCAGCAGCCCCAGCAGAAGAAGCCGACCGATCCGATCAAGCGGCTGTTCCGCTGAAGTCGGTTCTCTGCTATCGCCTGCCGTCCGTCGCGTTTGGCGGACGGCAGCAAAGAGGCTGAGATTTGCGTCGTTTCTATAACACCGTCGGTACGGCCTCCAATCCCAACGGAACCGGCGTAATCCTCGATGGCAAACCCATCCGCAGTCCGGCCGGCAGGAAGTTCGCTGTGCCCAGTGCTGCCTTGGCCGAAGCCATCGTGCAGGAATGGGCGGCGGTGCCGGAGAAGGGTGAGATCAGGCCCGAAACGATGCCGCTGACCCGCCTGGCCATGACCGGGCTGGATCGGGCGGCCGATCAGCGCGACAAGGTCATTGCAGATATCGCCGCCTATGGCGGGTCCGACCTGCTGTGCTATCGCGCGGCCGAGCCGAGGGCCCTGGTCGCCAAGCAGACCGCCGGCTGGGATCCGCTTCTGGTGTGGGCCGAACAGGCATTGGGAGCCCGATTGGTGGTGACGGTGGGCGTCATGCCGGTACCCCAATCGGATGAGGCCATGGCGGCGCTGCGTCGTCCCCTTGAGACATGCACCGATCTGGAGCTGTCCGCCCTGTTCCAGCTGACGGCAGGCTTCGGCTCTCTGGTACTGGCCCTGGCAGTGCTGAAAAGCCGGATTACGGCCGAGGAGGGCAGCGATCTGGCCGAAATCGATGCCTTGTGGCAGCTCGAACGCTGGGGCGAGGATGCCGAGGCGGAGGCCCGCCGGGTGCGGCTGCGCGCCGATATGCTCGCAGCGGGTCGCTTCCTTACGCTTTTGCATGCAACTGCCTGAATTGGCACCATTTTTCGCAACGCGAACGCCTCTTTGCGGGCTGGCATCGGCGAAATGTAAATGCTAGGTCATAAACGCCGTAGCTCCATTGCCAGAGACGGCGGCGTTTTCGGGGGCCTCATGCAGCATATTCTCGACGAACTGGAACGGCGACGGCAGCAAGCCCGCATGGGCGGCGGCGAAAAGCGCATCGAGGCGCAGCACGCCAAGGGCAAGCTTACCGCCCGCGAGCGGCTGGAAGTCCTGCTCGATCCCGGCTCGTTCGAGGAATACGACATGTTCGTCGAACATCGCACCAGCGATTTCGGCATGGACAAGCAGAAGATTCCGGGTGATGGCGTCGTCACCGGCCACGGTACGGTCAACGGTCGCTTGATCTTCGTCTTCAGCCAGGATTTCACCGTCTTCGGGGGCGCGCTTTCGGAGGCGCATGCCGAGAAGATCTGCAAGGTGATGGATCGCGCCATGACGGTCGGCGCACCGGTCATCGGCATCAACGACTCGGGCGGCGCACGCATCCAGGAAGGCGTCAACTCGCTGGCGGGCTATGCCGACGTGTTCCTGCGCAACGTCATGGCGTCCGGCGTCGTGCCGCAGATTTCCATGGTGATGGGCCCCTGCGCCGGCGGTGCGGTCTATTCGCCTGCGATGACCGACTACATCTTCATGGTCAAGGACAGCTCCTACATGTTCGTGACCGGCCCCGACGTGGTGAAGACCGTCACGCACGAAACGGTCACCCAGGAAGAGCTGGGCGGCGCCGTCACGCATACGGCGCGCTCGGGCGTCGCCGATCTGGCCTTCGAGAACGACGTCGAGGCGCTGCTGCAATTGCGCCGCTTCATCGATTTCCTGCCGCTCAACAACAAGGAAAAGCCGCCGACGCGGCCGACCTCCGACCGGCCCGATCGCGATGAGATGTCGCTCGATTCGCTGGTGCCGTCCAATCCCAACAAGCCCTACGACATCAAGGAGCTGATCCTGAAAGTGGTCGACGAGGGCGACTTCTTCGAACTGCAACCCGATTTCGCCGGCAACATCGTCACCGGCTTCGGCCGCATGATGGGCGAGACGGTGGGCTTCGTCGCCAACCAGCCGATGGTGCTGGCCGGCTGCCTCGACATCGATTCCTCGCGCAAGGCCGCCCG
>CAYLYK010000016.1:1996-27787 GCA_964388115.1 uncultured Hyphomicrobiales bacterium | reverse complement strand
GAAGTATAATGGGGATGAGCGGATGCAGGAGCGGCTGCGGAAGCTGTATGGGGCGAGGGAGAGATTGCGGGGGTAGGAGAAAATTGAAATGCTAGTGTTACGACAATCCGTGTCTGTAGATGGGAGACATATCACCCAAGATGGTTCCTAATGGCCATGGTGGTTCAAACCAATTTGCGCTGCGGACGTCATATATTTTTCGCCCTGGCTCAATCAATGGTCTGGCAAGTTTTTCAAAGTTTTCAAAAAGGGCGTCTTCGTCGAAATAGATTGCTAGCTTGGGATATTTACGAATGCCGCGCCACTTCCCGAAATCGCATTCTGCGATATGTAAGCCTGGATTCTCCTTGGTTTCGTACCATTCTCTTATCCACCACGCCCAAAAATCTGCTGCTTGAAGAGGCAAGAAGCTTCCATCCTTCTCGAAGCGTGGCACTGCTCCATAGAGGTTAACTGTTTCTGGCGGACGCTCTTCCATGTATTGATTCCATGTTTCAACAATCGTCTTCTTCTCCACACGATCATCGAAAATGAAATCGACTTTCTGATGAATGGGAACAAAGTCATTTATGATGGATTTGTGTGTATGAAAGCTATCGAGCAAACATCTGAACGCTAGTTTGTAGAGATTATTAATAAAATCCCAATCGATCCGGACACCTGGAATCCATAATCGTTCTTTAGCGTTTCGAACGTCCTCTCTTTTGATCACACAGGACAAAGAAAGAATGACGTGCTTTTCAATGATTCTGAAGAACGCGGGAGTGCGTGCCAGCCGTTCGTCATTTGCGGCCATCTCTGTCATTTTGAAGTGATAAGAGCCGTCTGTGTTGAGAGTGCCATATGGCAGCATCTCTTTCCATTCTTCACTGAACTTTGCCCACGCTTCGATGCTAGCTATGTGGCCGGCTAGGACAAACACTCCGGCCGGACCTTCGCTCTCGTCCATAAAAGCCTGAAGCACCGTCAAGAGCGCGGACCTTTCTTTCGTCTGGAGTTTGCAATGAGATTCAGCCTCGAAGTTAATCCGGGCGAAGTCCGGGTAATGCTGACGGAGAGTCTAGCGCTTCCTGAAGGGCAGTCAGTGCTTCTTGAATCGTGCGCCGCACAAGAGGCTTATCGCTTATTGCCGCAGATCGAATCTCTGGTGCGTCAATTTCTAAGTGGATTTGAGGGTGTGCTTGACGGATCACCATGATCTTGTCACTGCCCGGATTTCCCGCCTCGCCGCTAAAGCTAAGGGCCCAACCTGAGAGTGCCGATTTCTGATTACTCATGCCATTTCCTTCCATATTCGGCGAATGGCAATGTTGAGCTATAGTTTTAACAAAAGTCGAGTCTCCGATTGCTGCCAGTGTTCGGCTTGCATCGACACCCTCATCCGGCCTTCGGCCACCCTTCGACTGCGCTCAGGGCAGGCTCTTCTCCCGCAGGCGGGAGAAGGGCGTAAAGATCAGCGGCGCACGACGGGTGGCGTTGCGCTCGGCTGGGACTTGGGCGCTGCTTTGCGCATCAAGGGCGATAGCAGAATGCGGACATAGAGAAGGAAGAGGCAGGCCATGGCGGCGGCCCAGGCGTTGCCCCACAGGCTGGAGAACACGCGCTCGTAGATGAACAGGCCGCTGAAATAGGCTGGCAGAAAGACGATGCCGAAGATCCAGTCGCTGACGCGTGGCTCGAAGTCGATGCCGGGTTGGCGGCGGGCGCGACGGACCAGGTGAGTGCCGATCAGCGCTGCGGCCAGCGCGATGGCCAACAGGTGGATGGTGACGAGTTGCAGGCCGTAGAAATTGGCCTGCCTCAAATAGGCAGCAGGTCCGTTCGCGCACAGCGCGTTGACGCTGACGATTGCGCAGTAGGGCGCGGCGAGGGCGCTCAGCAGGTCGGTGATGGAGGCGGCGAGGCGGGCCCGCGTATCGAAGATCAGGAAATTGAGGCAGCACAGGATGGCGGGCGCGACCATGATCGCCTGCTCCCATGCCGGGAGTTGGGCGAAGCGCCGTCCCAGCCGTGGGGGCCGCTGGCGGGCGCGGAAGTGGCGCAGGAATCCTCGGAAGCGTGTCACGTCGCGGATTAGACAGAGCGCGTGGGCGGACGGTCAAGCGTCGCAGCGCGAGGCTGGCGCCGCACACAATCATCCGGCCTTCGGCCACCTTCTGGAATTGGAGAGCTTATGAAAGACCGTACCTCTCGTGCGCTGTGCGACAAGGCGGTGGCGGCGGCGATCTTCGCGCTGAAACAAGCATAGATTGTATTCCTTACGATAAAGCTCTTTCCGGTTGCGCATTTTTCCGGAACTGGCTAACGTCTTCTGGCGCAACGACGCGGTGAAGCTCCAGGCCGTCTCTGTCCGGGAACTGCCGGGCATGAAGGAGAGGGAAGAAGGTGAAGTCCCTCGGTTGCGCGCTGGTTGAACCGGCGTCGCGGCTGCGTCACAGTCCCGGCTGGAACAGGGGGCGGGGACGTGGCGCAGAAGAAGAAAGAGGGATCGTCACCGCCTGGCGTCGCGCGGACGGCAGCGGCGCGGCGGGCGAAGAAGCAGGGGACGATACCCGAGCTTATCTTCTACGAACCGAGGTGGTTTTACTCGCAGCTGGATGAGAACGCGTATTACGGCTGGCTCGGGCAACTTCACGACGTAAACAAAATCAGGCATCTCAGGTTCCAGACGCTGGGCCTGCAATTCCCCAAGGGCCTCAGCGATGACAAGCTGCGGGAGCTGCTGGCCATTTGCGCGCGGTTCGATATTCCGACGGATTCCATTCGCCGCTATTTGAAAGAGACCGCGCCGGCGAAATCCAGAGGGGAGCCGGTGCTGCCGCAATTGAGCAGTGCCTCGACGCCGGAGATGTGGACGCTGCGGTCCAAGCCGGTCTGCCTTGGTCGGATGCCGAGATTTCGTTCCGCCGGCGATGCGATCTGCTTTTTCACCTGGCTGGCGCAGCTTGGCGCGATCGGCAGTTGGAAAGTCGAGGACCGACGGTTCTCGATCAGCGTGAGGAAGGCCAATATCGTGCCGGCTGACATGCGCGATCTGCTGGCGTTCTGCTGGCGCTACGATCTGGACATGAAGCCGCTGCGAGGGTTCTGCCTGCAGGCGGACAGGAAATATTTCTTCGACAAGAAGGCGTATTGGTATAAGCGCCTGTTCGAGAAATAACGACGAGACGGCGCGTCGTGGGATAGGGGAAATGTCTGAACTGATATTCTATGAGCCGCACAGGTTTAAATCGCAGCTGGACGAGAACGCGTATTACGGCTGGCTCGGGCAAATCTACCCTGTCAAAAAGATCAAGCATCTAAGTTTCCAGACGCTGGGCCTGCAATTCCCCAGGGGGCTGGACGATGAAAAGCTGCGGGAGTTGCTGGCGCTGTGCGCGCGCTTCGACATTCCGACCAATTCCCTTCGCCGCTATCTGAAGGAGAACGCGCCGGCGAAATCAAAGGCGGATCCGGTGCTGCCGCAATTGAGCAGTGCTTCGACGCCGGAAATGTGGACGCTGCGGCCCAAGCCGGTCTGCCTTGGGCGGATGCCAAGGTTCCGCTCAGCCGGCGATGCGATCTGCTTCTTCACCTGGCTGGCGCAGCTTTGCGCGATCGGCAGCTGGAAAGTTGAGAAGGGGCGATTCTCGATCAGCGTGAGGAAGGCCAATATCGTGCGGGGCGACATGTACGATCTGCTGGCGTTCTGCTGGCGCTACGATCTTGATATGAGTCCGCTGCGAGGGTTCTGCCTGCAGGCGGACAGGAAATACTTTTCGAAAAAGATATCATACTGGCACAAGCGCTTGTTCAAGACTTGAGCGCGGGCCGACCTGCGCTGAGACGCTGCACGCAATCATCCGGCCTTCGGCCACCTTCTTCCGCAGGCGGGAGAAGGGCGTAATTGGAGAGAGCAAGTTGTGTAGCTGCCCCTCACCTTAATCCTCTCCCCGCACGCGGGGAGAGGAAACATGAGAATGCGTCGCGCGAGAGCGCGGCTATCGATGGATAACCCGGCAACGGCCCCATCGCCTATCCAAACCAACACCAAAGCACGGTCCCACATCTTCCGCCCCGGTCCCGCTTGCGGACAACCCGGGGCGTTGCGATGGCTGGACAACCCGTCTGCTGCGGATAACCGCAAACGATGGAGAAAAGTCATGGCCGATACGGCCTTTCAGACACAGTACCGGCAGGAATTCATTGCCGGGTTCGAGCAGACGGAATCGCTGGTGCGCAAGCTTGTGACCACCGAGGCCGTCATCAAGGGCAACCAGGCGATGTTCCTGGTGGCCGATTCGGGGGATGCCGAAGCGCAGACCCGCGGTGTGAACGGGTTGATCCCCGCGCGCGCCGACAACCTGACGCAGTTCACCGCGACTTTGGTCGAGTGGCACGATCTGGTGCGCAAGACCAACTTCAACGTGTTCGGCTCGCAGGGCAATCAGCGCGAGATCATGCAGAAGACCACCATGGGCGTGATCAACCGCAAGATCGACCAGGACGTGATCGCCGAATTGCTGACCGGCTCGGTCAACACCGGCGGCGCCGTCACGGCGTCGCTGGCGCTGGCGATGAAGGCCAAGACGATTCTCGGCAATGCCGAGGTGCCGCGCGACAATCGGCTGAATGCGCTGATCACGCCGGCCTTCGAGGCCTACCTCATGCAGCAGGAGACGTTTGCGTCGGCGGACTACGTGAACAACAAGCCGTTCACCGCCGACATGACCATGTTCCGCTGGGCCGGCATCAACTGGGTGGTGCATCCCAACCTGCCGGGCAAGGGCACCAATGCCGAGAAGTGCTTCATGTTCCACCAGACCGCGATCGGTCATGCGGTGAACAAGAAGGATCTCGAAAGCAAGGTCGGCTACGACGAGGAGCAGGCCTATTCCTGGGCGCGCGCCTCGATCGACATGGGCGCCAAGCTCTTGCAGAACTCCGGCGTTGTGGTGATCAACCACGACGGCTCGGCTTACGCCTAAGGAGGAGATGACAGATGGCTTATAGCGTTTCCAATCCTCCGGTCTGCCTGTCGGCCCGCATCGGCTCGGGTCCGGCGCTGTGGATCTACAACTCCGCCGACGCGCACGGCACGGTGTCGGGCGCGGCTTACTTCAGCAACGGCAAGAAGCTGGGCATGCGCGTGGGCGACCATGTCGTGGTCGGCAAGACGACGGCGACCATCGGCTCGACCCTGCATTACGTCACCACGGTGGCGGATGCTGGTGTGACGGTGTCGGCGGCGATTTTGGCTTAAGCGGAAGAAGAAGAAACTCCCTCCCCCCTTGCGGGGGAGGGTGGGGGTGGGGGGTCGACACGGGAGATATCGCGTGTGGGCCTCCCCCCTCCCTAACCCTCCCCCGCAAGGGGGGAGGGGATATGAGTCGGCGCGGCTTCTACTTCGTCAGCTCTTCCGACAGGGCCTGCAGGAAGTTGCGGCCCTGGTTGTCGCGGCTGTCGAGGGACAGGGCGAAGTCGGAGCGCAGGCCGTTGGGCGAATAGAGGCTGACGATCTTCATCTTGCGCTCGGGCCGGCTGGCGACCGAGAAGCCCTTCACGATCTGCGCCATGCCGACGCCCTGGAATTCGTCCGAGCCGCCCACCGCCTTGCGCCTCTCCGCCGCATCGACGCCGGCCTGGTTCAGCATGTGCGCCAGATGGCCGAGATTCTGCCACGGCACCTGCAGGTAGGTGGGCTTGTTCTCCGCGTCGCGCACTTCGAAGAACACCGACTGGCCGTCGTCGCTGGCTATCGCGCGATGGAAAGCGAGCGGGTAGGTGGGCGTCGCCGGGGCTTGCGGGGCGTCTGAAGAGGGCTGGTCGGACATCGCGTTTCCTTCGGCTGCTGTGCGGGGCGATTGCACTCCGGCTGCAGCATGGCGTCAAGGGCGATGGCCTGGGTGGCGCTCTCTATTTCCGTCATGTCGAGCGGAGCGAGACATCTTCCCCGCGTCGTCCTCGCGCCATTGCCTGAAATCCTCACTCGGCTCGACCGGGGAGGATTCCTCGCTCCTGAGCCTGACGAAGGGGCTCGGAATGACGAAGAAAAATAGCGCGGCGAATGACGAATTTTCAATGCCGCGCGCGAGCGCGGCTATTTCTGAATGGGAGATTCCATGACCGACAACAACGTCAAACCTTTGACGCCCGGGCGGCTGCGGCCGGCGGAGGCGTGCTGGCGCAGCCATGCGGTGCTGGTGGAGAGCGGCACGAAGCCCGAGGCGCTGCTGCAGCCCTCGTTCTGGAGCAGCGTGGCGTCGAAGCTGCGGCCGCTCGATCGCATCGAGGCGATGGACGATGCCGGCACCTGGCTGGTGGTGCTGATGGTGCGGGCGACGTCGGCCAGCGAAGCCATCGTCGCCAGGCTGTGGAGCGTCGAGCTGCAATCGTCGGCGAGCCTGGCGCCGCCGAAGGAGAGCGGCTTCGAGGTGCGCTGGCGCGGGCATCGGCACAAATGGTCGGCCATGAGCGGCGAGACGGTGCTGCGCGAGGGCATGGAAAGCCGCGAGGAGGCGGAGCACTACGTCCGCGACCACGCCAAAGCGCTGGCGGCCTGAGCCATGACAGATCGCCTGGGACTCTACAACGAAGCGCTGCGCGAATGCGGCCAGCGCAAGCTTGCCACCCTCACCGAGGACGCGCCCGTGCGCTATTACCTCGACGACGTGTGGGATGGCGGCGGCATCGATCACTGCCTGCAGCAGGGACTGTGGAACTTCGCCATCCGCACCGTGCGCTTCGAGTATGAGCCGGCGATCGAGCCGGAGTTCGGCTTCCAGCACGCTTTCGCCAAGCCGGCCGATTTCCTGCGGCTGGTGCAGATCGGCTCGACCGGCACGTTCTCGCCGCCGCTCAACGCCTATGAGGACGAGCGCGGCTTCTGGTGGGCCGACTGCCAGCAGCTTTTCGTGCGCTATGTCAGCAACGACGAGATCTATGGCGGCGATCTTTCCCTGTGGACGCCGGCCTTTTCCAAGTTCGTGGCGCTGCATTTCGCTTTCGAGATCGCGCCGCGTCTGACGGCGGCCAAGACCGACATCGACCGGCTGGAGCGCCGGCTGCGGCGGGCGCGGACCGAGGCGCGCTCGTACGACGCGCAGGAGGAGCCGACGCGGTTTGCGCCGGAAGGGCAATGGTTGCGGTCGCGCGGCGGCGGGTCGGGCTCGTGGCGGCGCGATAAACGTGGCTACTAGGAAGGGCGAGGCTATTGATCCATGGGCACGCAATCTCTCGTTCTGATGACGTTCAACCGCGGCGTGGTCTCGCCGCTGGCGCTGGGGCGGGTCGATCTGGAGCGCACGCGGCTGTCGGCCGAGACGCAGACCAACTGGATGCCGCGCTCGCTGGGCTCGATGAGCCTGCGGCCGGGGCTGGGCTATGTCGGCGCCACGCACAACAACGCCCGCGCGCAGTACATCCCCTTCATCTTCTCGGTCGATGACACGGCGCTGGTCGAGGTCACGGCCAACCAGCTGCGCGTGCTGGTGGACGATCAGCCGGTGAGCCGGGTGGCGGTTTCGACCACGGTGAGCAACGGCACGTTCAATGCCGACCTCACCGGCTGGACCGATGCCGACGAGGCGGGCGCGACGTCCGCCTGGGCGACGGGCGGGTACATGAGTCTTGCCGGCTCGCGCTTCAATGCCGCGATCAGGCGGCAGACCTTGTCCGTGTCCGGCGGCGATCAGGGCAAGGAGCATGCGCTGCGCATCGTCGTGCAGCGCGGGCCGGTGCTGTTCCGGCTGGGCAGCACTTCGGGCGGCGACGAATATATCGGCGAGACGAGCCTGGGCACGGGCACGCACAGTCTCGCCTTCACGCCGACCACGGGCAGCGTCTTCATCCAGCTCGCCAACCGCAACCAGCGCGCCTCGCTGGTCGATAGCGTCGCCATCGAAGGCGCCGGCACCTTGCTGCTGCCCGCGCCGTGGAACGAGGCGGCGCTGCCGCTGCTGCGCTTCGACCAGAGCAACGACGTGATCTTCGTCGCCTGCGAGGGCCATCAGCAACGGCGCATCGAGCGGCGCGCCACGCGCTCGTGGTCGATCGTGAAATACGAGCCGCTCGACGGGCCGTTCCGGGTCGAGAACGTCTCGTCGATCCGCCTGACGCCCTCGGCGCTGAACGGCGACATCAGCCTGACCGCGTCGGCGCCCTTGTTCCGCTCCGGCCATGTCGGGGCGCTGTTCCGGCTGCGCTCGATCGGCCAGCGGGTCGAGATCGCGGTCAGCGGCGAGAACCAGTTCTCCAACGCCATAAGGGTGACCGGCACCGGCGAATCGCGGCGCTTCTACTGGGAGCTCTCCGGCACCTGGTCGGGCACCGTCACCATCCAGCGCTCGATCGGCGAGCCCGGCGTGTGGGTCGATCATCGCAGCTTCACGGCGAACGAAACCCAGGACGAGAACGACGACCTCGACAACCAGATCATCTACTACCGCATCGGCATCAAGAGCGGCAATTACACCTCGGGCACCGCCAGCCTGGTGCTGCGTTTCGGCGGCGGCTCGATCGTCGGCACCATGCGCATCAATTCGGTGTCGAACCAGACTTCGGCGACGGCCGGCGTCATCGAGGATCTGGGCGGCACCGAAGGCAGCTCGATCTGGAGCGAGGGCTCGTGGAGCGACCATCGCGGCTGGCCCTCGGCCGTCGCCTTCTACGAGGGACGGCTGGGCTGGTTCGGCAAGTCCGGCGTCTGGCAGTCGATCTCCGACACGGTCGATGCCTTCAACCCCGACACGATCGGCGACAGCGGCCCGATCAACCGCACGATCAGATACGGCAGTGCCGATGCGGTGGCCTGGGCGCAGGCAGCGCAACGGCTGCTGGTCGGCACGGCGGCGGCGGAGCTGTCGATCCGCTCCACGAGCTTCGACGAGCCGCTCACGCCCACCAACTACAACGTCAAGCCGGCCTCAACGCAAGGCGCGCTGCGCACGGTGCCGGCGGTGCTGATGGACGGGTCGGTGGTGTTCGTGCAGGCGGGCGGCACGCGGGTCTACGAACTGCGCCTGGCCGGCAACGGGCTGGACTACACGCCCATCGATCTGACGACCCTGGCGCCGGAGATCGGCGAGCCGCGCATCGTGTCGATGGCCGTGCAGCGCCAGCCCGACACGCGCATCCATTGCGTGCGCGAGGACGGCAAGGTGGCGATCGCGGTGATCGACAGGAACGAGAACGTGCTGGCCTGGGTGCTGTTCGAGACCGACGGCGCGGTGGAAAGCGTGGTGCGCCTGCCGGGTCCGGTCGAGGATCGCGTCTATTACGTCGTGCGCCGCGTCATCAACGGCGTCACGGTGCGCTATCTCGAACGCTGGGCGCAGGAAGGCGAATGCAAGCCGGGGCCGGTGGTGAAGCTGCTCGACAGCCACAAGGTCTATCTCAACCACAACAGCGCGACCTTGAGCGGGCTGGGCCATTTGCAGGGCAAGACGGTGGCGATCTGGGCCGACGGCGTCTATCGCGGCCTGGCCGATCTTGCCGGCTCGTCGATCGTGCTGTCGGCGCCGGTGCAGAACGCCATTGTCGGCCTGCCGTACACGGCGACCTACAAGAGCGCCAAGCTGGTGTTCGGCGGCGCCTACGGGCCGACGCTGATGCAGCGCAAGATCTTCAAGAAGCTCGGCATCCTGGCGCGCAACCTGCACAGCCAGTCGCTGCGCTATGGCGACGCCAGCGGCGCGCTGTACGCCATGCCGGCGGTCGAGGACGGCAAGCCGGTGGCGGCCAACACGGTGTGGGCCGATTACGACAAGGACATGCTTCCCGTCGATGGCGTGTGGAGCACCGATTCGCGCATCCGCCTGACGGCGCAGGCGCCGCTGCCCGCCACGGTGCTGGCGCTGGTGGCGCCGGTGGAGAGCAATGAGCAGGTGTGAGGGGGCGGCGCCACACCACAAACCTCATGCTGAGCCCGTCGAAGCATGCGCAACGCGGACATCGTCTGTGCAGCCCATCCTTCGACGGGCTCAGGATGAGGATGTTTGTGAGGCGGGCGAAGAGCCGAGGGTCATCGTCCGCCGCGCCACGGCTGCCGATCTGCGCGAATACTATGGCGGCGATCCGCCGGCGACGGTGAAGGCGTTCGCCGCATTGCTCGACGGCAAGGTGATGGGCGTGATGGGGATCGCCTATGGCGGGCTCGCGCGGGCGCGGCCGTGCCCGGAAGTGTTCTCCGAGAGCAAGCCCGAATTCGCGCGCCATCGCAAATCGTTTGCCGTGCTGCGCGCGGTGAAAGAGCTGATGGCGATGGTGGCGCGCACGCGTCCGGCGCCGATCGCCATCGCCGACCGCAATTATCCGCAATCGACAGAGTTGCTGCAGCGGCTGGGCGCGGTGCGCATCGGCTCATGCGAGCAGGGAGAGGTTTACCAATGGGGCAATTAGCCATTCCGCTGATGGTCGCGGGCACGGCGGTGTCGGCCGGCTCGTCGATCCTGGGCGGGCTCTACGCCAACTCCGCCGGCAAGGCGATGCAGAAGCAATACAAGAACCAGGCCAACACCGAGCGCGCGGTGGCGCAGCGCCAGGGCATCAAGGACCGGCGCGAATCGCAGCTCGCTGAATCGCGCGCCATCGCCGTCGGCGCGGCGTCGGGCGCGGGCGGGGTGGAGACGGAGGGCTTTTCCAACGTCGTCGCCGGCATCAACGAGCAGGGCTACATGAACTACATGACCTCGATCTGGAACGGCGAGAACAAGGCGCAGGGCCTGATCTACCAGGGCAAGATCGCGCGCGCCGAGGGCAGGCAGAAGAAGCAGGCCGGCTTCCTGCAGGCGGCGACGACGGTGCTCAATTCGGCCAGCTCGATCGCGGGAGGGTACAAATAATGCCCGTGCTGCCCGACAAGTTCAGCCTCAAGGGAACGGCGGTGCCCGACGGGCAGCGGCCGATCGCCAATATTTCCTTCGACAGCCCGCTCTATGCCGCGGGCGAGAAATTCGGCAACGCCATCACCGGCCTGGGGCAGAAGCTGCGCGAGCCGGCGAAGAAGGAGCAGGACAAGCCCGTCGAAAGCGCCAAGACGGTCGGCGAATCGGCGGATTTCGTGCAGGGCGTCATCAAGGATGCGCAAGGGGCGACCGATCCCGGCCAGAAGGGCATCGAGCTTTCCGATCGGTTGAACCAGGGCGAGGAAGCCATTCTTGCCCGGCTCAGTCCGCAGGAACGTCCGCAGCGCGAAGCCGGGATTCGCGCCATCTTCGCCAGCGGGCGGGCGAGCCTCGAACAGACGCTGCAGCCGCTGCGCGTTGAGGCGAAGGTCGCCGAGGTCGAGTCGTTGATGGCGCCTGGAGCGGTCAACCATGCGCGGTTTTCCGACGATATCGCGCGCGGCGAAGTCGCCAGCCCGGTATACCGTTCCATCGATGCGCTGTGGCGCGACGGCGTCATCGACGAGAATCGGGCGACGGCGTTGAAGGATAAATTCCAGCGCCTTCTCATCGAGGAAGATCTCAAGGCGTTCCCGCTCGAACTGCGCATCGCCATGCTGCAAAAGCGCGAAGGCGGCGAGGACAAGCAATCGTTCTTCCGCCAGAAACTGGGCGAAGAGAAATCCGACCTGATGCTGGCGCAGGCGCTGGAGCAGAAGAAGGCCGACAAGCGCGACGGGGCTGCGCAATCGCTGCTCGACCGCTTCGGCACCGCGCCCGAGAACGAGAGCAAGGCGCTGGCCGAGATCGACGCGCAGCATGGCGGCGATCCGACGCTGAAGCGGTTCTATCTCGGGCGGCTGCAAATGCAGCGCCGGCAGGAGCGGCGCGATGTGGCGCAATCGGCGCGCAACGTCTATGCGCTGGCGCTCGAAGGCCGGCAGAGCGAGATCGAAGCGGCCGACCTTCAGCGCCTGCATGCGGGCGGCGACCTCGATGGCGTGCTCGAAGCGGCGCAGTACGCGCGCAGCGCGCAGGCGCCGGGCGATGTGCTGTTCCGCGAGCGCTATCTGGCGATGGGCGAGGAGGAGCGGGCGCGTATCAAGCCGGCGGAGCTGGCGCAGAAGCTGGCGCCGCAGGACTTCCTCGAGGTGATGCAGGGCGCCAGCGGCGGCATCGACGAGGGGCAGCGGTCGCGGATGCAGAGCTTCGTGCAGGCGGTCAAGCCGATACTGGGTGCGGTGACTTTGGGCGAGTACGCCACGCCGCAGGAGAACGAGCGGGATCGACGGCTGCTGGAGCTGATCCGCGACGAGGTGCGGATCCAGACCGCCGATCAGGAGAAGGAGAAGGGGCGCGAACTGTCGGCGTGGGAATACGAGAACCTGATGCGGGACGCCGTCGGCATTTCGCTGCTGCGCCATGAGCGGTCCGAACTCGAGCGGCGCGGCATGGCGTGGCCGGACATGGTGCGAGAGGTGCAGTGATGTCGGAACTTGGTCGCCCGTTTGGATTGACGTTCGAGGACAGGGATGAGCCGGCGCCGTTGCCGGTCGCTCCGCTCGCGCCTGCCGCGCCGGCCGTGCCGGATGCCGGCCGGCCTTTCGACATGAATTTCGGCGAAGCGGTGCAGAATGGCGGCGCCATCGATGCGGCATCCGGTGCAGCGCCGCCAGCAACGCCCGAGCCAGTGGCTGCGGCCGATGGCGTCACGGGCCAGCCGGTTGTGCCGCAGGCCGCTCCCAATGCGGGAGAGCCGGGGGCAATGGCGGCGGCGGAGAGCGAGCGCGAGCGGCGGCTGGTGCAATCCAAGGCGGAATATGAGGCCTACCTGCAGAAGGTGATGTATGCGGCTGGCAGGATGGCGACCGACGACGGGCGCGCGGCTCTGATCCACGACATCATTCGCCACAAAGGTCTCAACACCGTCGAAGGCTACGACCAGGTCGACCGGAACTTTCTCAGCGAAGAGCGCGATTACCGGAGAGCGCAACCGTATGACGGCAATCAACGCCAGAAGTTTATGGTGAACGGCGACAGGACCACGGCATCGCTGGTTCGCGGCGATGAAGCGGCGATGAACGATACCGATGCCAAGCTGAAGAATGTCGGCTTCCTGCTCGAGCGCGATCCCTACGGAGAGCCGGGGAAGGCCATGATCAACAGAGGGCGCGGAGCATTGGGTGGCCTCGGCAACACTTTTGCAGGGCCTCTAAAATTCCATGCCGGCGCGGTGGTCGCACAGGAGCATCGCATCCTCGACGACATGAGGTTGGTAATCGAAGGCACTTCTCGACGCATGCCCTATACCGGCTTCAACGGGCGAACCTTCGATGGTGCGCCGCCGCACCGACAGACAGTTCCTTTCCGGCGAGATGCGCTTACTCATCCCAAGGTCCGGGAATTCCTGGACGCGTCGCCGCAAGAGCAGGCCAAGCTGTATGAAGAGCAGCGGCTCCTCGTCGAGAACATGAAAATCACGGATGATCCGGCCTACAAACTCGGTAAAGGAATCGAGGCATGGACCTATAACGAGCCTGATGCCGGATTCGAAAGGGAATTCAACTGGGGAAGAGACAAGGCCAAGGGCGTTGTCCAGGGAGGGGCCGCAGCGTTCACCGGCGTTGGCGGCATTCTTTTCGCGATCGCATCGGAGGCCGGCCACCGCACGGGTGAGGCGGTCGAGCATGGAGCGACGCCGGAGCAGTATCTCAAAATCAAGGATCGTGCCACTACGAACGGAATTATCACGTCGTTTCCCGTTACCAAGATGGTTGGCGACGTTCCCGGCGTTGGCAGCGCCGTCGCCCGTCTCGAAACCTATGTCGGTCCCGGTGGAAAGCGCGTCATGAAATGGGTGACAGAGGGAGGAGAGGCAATCGTATCTGGCCAGATAGAATCCGACTGGAACGACAAGGACATGAAGGCCGTGCTCGATCCGAAACGGGACACCAGCAGTGGCGCGCTGCAAAGCGCGATCCGGAAATCCGTGGACGACGCAGCATCGGAAGCCCGCGAGAGCTACGAGTTGCCGCCGCTCGAAGTGTATGCGGCACGCGCGCGGGCGACGAACGTATTCGCGGACAAGTTCGCGGACGCTGTGCGCGGCGTGCAGCATGGCATGCGACTGTCGGCCAGTGCGGGTGCGTTGTCGCAATACGTCGATATCTCGGTGCCAGACCGCGACATTGCGATGCCGGTCGCCGAAATAGAGCGACTGCAAAAGATCGGAAAGATAACCCCTCAAACCGTCGCGCAATGGGGTGTTCAGGATCAGATCGACAAAAGCGGGGGCAAGGGCGATGTCGTCATTCCCCTGCGCAGCTTCATGAAGGCGAGGCTGGCGCCGGAGAGCGTCGATGACGTCGCGCGCAGCGTAAGGTTCGGAAATGGGTCGTTCACCGGGCATCAAGCCGCGGAGTTCGGCAAGCAGCGCGATGCGGCACTTGCCGCGTTGACGGCAAGAATGAAGGTGGCGAAGCCGGTTCCGGACGAAGGCGCCTTCATCTTCACCGATGCCAGCAACAGGCTGCGGCAGGCGGGGTTGTCGGATGAGGAGGCCGAACGCCGCGCGACGCTGATCGTCGATGCCCTCATCGATAAGGCGCGGCAGGACAAGAGCGGCACAACGAAACTGGATGCCGATGACCTCTACTATCGCGAGGTTTCGCGTGCCGACGCAGCGCATGCGGGCGCTTCGGCCGACGCCAAATTCAAGCAGGACTACGAGGCATTCTCGAAGAGGCGCGGCAAATAGGTCGAACCCAACTTCCTCACAGCCGGACACAACCGCCAATAGCAAAATTGAGAGTTTGTCGGCGGACGCCAAGAAAGCAATTCTCCACTGCGGCAAGCTGAGGTAGAATCGCGACATTCGGCTCGAGGAAATGCGATGGCGTCTATCCGCACCAGCTTGGTTGTCCTTATCATGGCGTTTTGCGTGACATCAGTGCCGCTGCCTGCTCTGGCGCAGATGCAGTTGAGGATGACAGTGGAACGCTTCCAGAAGATGGCCGCGCGCGGAGAGCCGGGCGACATACTGATCGCCAATTACCTGCATGCTTTCACGCAGGCGGCAGAGCATGCGCATTTTGACTATATCCAGCGCGGTCATCCGCAAAAGAAGCTCTACTGCGCACGCCCCGATGTGCGGATCACGTCGCTCGATCTGCGCGATGAGCTTTTGCGCGAGTTCGCGGCGCAGCCGGACGTTTACAAGCCGACGACGCCGATTGGACCGGCCATCCTCCAAATCATGCGGCGGAAATATCCATGTTCGTGAATTTCGCTGCCACTCGGTTGCATCGATGGGTCGCCATGCTGGCGATGGCGCTCGGCTTTGGGCTGCCGGCCGGGAACGTATCGGCCGAGCCGGTAAAACCGATTATCAATTTGGAATTTTATTGGGATTTGGGCGAGGGCGGTAAGCAGGACAACAACCAAAAGATACTGCTCTTCATCATCAACGAAGGCCTGCTCGATGGCGTGCTGACGGTTCAACACGCCTACGGGGAGATAGGCGCGTCTCCGCGCATTTGCCCGCAATCGCCGGATGAATTCAATACTGCCGGACCATTTTTCAGGGCGATCGGGGCGGAGTTGAAGGCGAATGCCAAGCGCTATGGCCCGTCGGAAAAAATGGTGGATATGGGCGAAGTTGCGCTTTTCGCCCTGCAGCGAAGCTTTCCCTGCAAGTGATCTGACGCCGGCCGCATAGACGGCGCATTCGTTTCCCCAACCCCGCCCGGGCGACCGCGGCGGGGTTTTTTCTTTGGGCGGCGAGGACGCCGAGTATTTGCGCGCCCAGGCCGGGCTGCGCGACAAGGCGGAGAAGCGCGACGGCGCGACGCAATCGCTGCTCGACCGCTTCGGCGGCCGGTACGTCTTCGACAGGATTCGTAAAGAGCTGATAAGCGAGGGAATGTATCCCGGCGAAGCGTCGCAGCAAGCGGCGCGCCGCATCCAGTTCTACGAAAAACGCGCCCAGAGTGAATCCACGCCCGACCGGCGGGAAACCATCGATACGATTTACCTTCGCGACGAGTATCGAAGAAAGCAGGGGATCGCGGCCAATCTCGTTACAGAGGAAGGTCGGCGCATGGAAGACGAGGATGTTCAAAGGCGACTGCGCGAACTCATGATACCTACGCCGTCGCGAAAGCACTGAGCGGATGCAATCTGGGATTGTAAACTGGCGCTCGGCCCTTCAAGTTTGTTTGCGGTGGCGGCGGGCGATGATAGGCTGAGCCGTGATTAAAGTGAGTTGGGTGGAGGCTCTCGTGCGGTCCATTCGTCGTTCTGTCGCCGGCATTGTTTTGATTGCCTGCCTTGCAGGCGTGATCGCGGTCTCGCGACCGGCGGCGGCGCAGGAGGAGTTGATACAACCCGGTCGCGTCTCCATCCAGGCTTACGAGGCGCTGCTGACCGGTCGCGGCGACAGCATGGATCGCAACGTCTTTCCGTATTATCTGCGCGGGCTGCTGGCCGGGTTCGAATGGACGATAAAGGACCAGCGGGCGCAGGGCGTGACGACGGATTTCTGTCCGCCGGAGAGTATGGCCTTCACCGTCGATGATCTGAAGGCGATCATCAAGGCGGAGGTGAACGACCATCCGCAATCCTGGCAGCGCAAGAACGAGCAGCCCGTGGGTTGGGCGGCGGCGGCGGGCTATCGGCGGCGATTTCCCTGCCCTGCCGGGACGGCCACTCCGTCTTCCGGCCGGCAATCCGCAGCCGACGTGGTGACCATCAAGCAGTATGTCGCGCTTCGGGAACGTAGGATCGATCAGATAATCAAGCGGGACTCGATCTGGTCGCGGCTCACCGAATCCCCGGACTTTGCGTTGATGGGGTTCGGTCATGGATTTCGCGACGGCGTCGATGGCGTGCAGTCGCTCGGCCGCAAGACGATTTGCATCCCCGTCGATACCATTGTCTGGAGAAGGATCATGCTCGACGTCCATAGTGAGTTGGACGAGCGCGAGCAGTACTGGGCCGACAAAATGGACCAGTCGGCGGGACGCGCCGCCATCATAGCCGTCAAGAAGCGCTACCCTTGCACGAATTAGAAGGCGCCGGTGCTCAACTCGGCGTCGTCGATCGCGGGATGATACAAATAAAACAGGGGATCGCCGCCAATCTCATTACAGAGGAAGGTCGGCGTATAGAAGAAGACGACTATGTTCGCGGACGATTGCGCGAACTCGATATAGCTGCGCCGTCGCCGAAGCGTTGAACGCCATGCAATCTGGGATTGCAATCTGACGCCTGGTGCCCTCAATCGTGTTTGCGGTGGCGGCGGGCGATGATAGGCTGAGCCATGATAAAGTGAGTAGGGTGGCTCTCGTGCGGTCCATTCGTCGTTCTGTCGCCGGCATTGTTTTGATTGCCTGCCTTGCAGGCGTGATCGCGGTCTCGCGACCGGCGGCGGCGCAGGAGGAGTTGATACAACCCGGTCGCGTCTCCATCCAGGCTTACGAGGCGCTGCTGACCGGTCGCGGCGACAGCATGGATCGCAACGTCTTTCCGTATTATCTGCGCGGGCTGCTGGCCGGGTTCGAATGGACGATAAAGGACCAGCGGGCGCAGGGCGTGACGACGGATTTCTGTCCGCCGGAGAGTATGGCCTTCACCGTCGATGATCTGAAGGCGATCATCAAGGCGGAGGTGAACGACCATCCGCAATCCTGGCAGCGCAAGAACGAGCAGCCCGTGGGTTGGGCGGCGGCGGCGGGCTATCGGCGGCGATTTCCCTGCCCTGCCGGGACGGCCACTCCGTCTTCCGGCCGGCAATCCGCAGCCGACGTGGTGACCATCAAGCAGTATGTCGCGCTTCGGGAACGTAGGATCGATCAGATAATCAAGCGGGACTCGATCTGGTCGCGGCTCACCGAATCCCCGGACTTTGCGTTGATGGGGTTCGGTCATGGATTTCGCGACGGCGTCGATGGCGTGCAGTCGCTCGGCCGCAAGACGATTTGCATCCCCGTCGATGCCGAGGTTTGGGGAAGGATCAACATCGAAATGATGCGAGAGTTGAACGGGCGTGAGCAGTACTGGGCCGACAAATTGGACCAGTCGGCGGGGCGCGTCGCCATCATAGCCGTCAAGAAGCGCTACCCTTGCACGAACTAGATGCTGAACAGGTCAATGGACGGCGGGAGACGGCGGACACTGTCCATCTGCGTGATGAATTCAAACGCAGGCTGATGCCCAGGTTGAATCTGCCGCCGAGGGAAGTGCGGCGTCTGGAGGAAGAATACGTCGCCAGACGACTGCGCGAACTCGGAATACCGTCGCCGCAATCCGATGCAAAGACGAACGGCGCAGTCGCACCGGCAGATGCACAGCAAGGGCTCTCGGATCGCTGATCTCGTGCCCAGCACATGCAATCACAGATTGCATGGATCGGTTCCGTACGGCGAAAAGATTTTGCGAATGTGGCCAGATGATCGTAGAGTGTTGCCGATCTTCAAGAGGTTATCGTGCCGTTCAATTGCCGCGTCTTCGCCATTGCCTTCTCCGTCCTGAGCGGACTTTGCGTTACGGGACCGGCGAGCGCGCAAATCACCATTCAGCAATACGAAACGTGGTTCAGTACGCCCGGCAAGACGCGCGAGGAGATTGTATTGGCGCTGGGCTTCTATTTCGAGGGAATTGCCGGCGGCATTCACTGGATGGCGGGAGAGTACGTCAATGAACACAAGGCAAAGCCGCTCTTCTGCTGGCAGCCGGGTGATTTGCCTCGCCTCGTGGATTATACGAACTTGATCGATCGCGAGCTTAGGGAACGACCGGAGCAGTGGTCAAAGGACCAGCCTGTGGCTCGTGTTGCGGTCGAGGCCTTGCGTCGGCATTTTCCATGCAAGTAGGACGAGAAATAGCGGGACTCGTCCTGCATCCGGGGCGAACGCTGATCGCGGCTGTTCTTTTTCTTGCCGTTACAGTCTGCGCCGGTACGCCTGCGCAAGCGGAAGTCACGCTTGGAGAATACAGGCGCCTTAGGGTGGAGGTCGGACAAGGAAACCGCAGCAGCCTCAACGGATCTATTCTTCTGCTGAACGGCCTGATGGAAGGCATAGAGGCGGTCAATGCCGCCTATCGGGAGGGTGGCCAGAAGCCGACAATTTGCCTGCCGCAGAATCCGCGACCAAATGTTCGCGACCTGGACCTTGCCCTTGAAGACGAGTTTCGAGCGCGCCGCGAATTCTGGACCGACGAGCGATCGCTGGCTTTCGCGACGATGATGGCGTTGCAGCGACGTTATCCATGCAAGTGATATGACGCCAGCCGCATAGACGGCGCATTCGTTTCCCCAACCCCGCCCGGGCGACCGCGGCGGGGTTTTTCTTTGGAGGTTTTTCCATGAGCGCAATCGACCGGTTGGGCTTGTCGCCGGTGCGGGTGGCGGCCGATGCCTGAGCTGCCGCGCAAGCCTGGATTGCCGCTCGAGGAAAAGGCGCGGATCGATCCGGCAGCCGAAGCGCCGTCGCCGCGCGCGCCTCATCCTTCCAGTGGGGAGACCGATCCGCAGGGCGAGGCAGCGCCGCCGACGATGCCAGCGCCGGCCGCGTCACTGCCGCCGACCGCGGACGAGCAGCTGCCGCTGCCGCCGGCGAGCGACGATGCGACGCCAATGGCCGAGGTCGAAGAGCCGGCGCCGGCTCCATTGCCGGATGCGAGCGAGGCGGCGGCGATCGGCGCGATGTCGGCGGCCGAAGCTGCGGTGCGGCAGCGGGCGGAAGCCGATTACCAGCGCGCGGTCGATGACGCGATCCGCGCCGCCCAGTGGCGGACGGACGACGCCGTGTATGTGGGGCTGGTGGATGAGCTGGTTCGCCTGCGCGGGCCGGGTGGCGTCGAAAGCGGTTTGCCGTCATCGGCTGCGCGCGCGGCTGGCGGTTTCGACGGAGCGTCGGGCGCGGCGGCGGAGATGGCGCAGCGAGCGGGAGCGCGGGACGGATATGGCGGCGCGGCGTATGGGGCGTTCGGCGACGCCGATGCTTCGGGAGGCGGGCCGCGTCCGCGCCCGCGCCCTGCCGTCTACGGCAGCGACGACGAGCGCGTGCGCGCCGAGCAGGTGCAATTTGCCGTTCCTCTGCCGCCTCCGCCAGTTGGCGCATATCCGGGGCAGGGGCGTCCTAGCTACCCATACCCGGGACAAGGAAGGCCCGGTTACTATGGACCATCAATAGATCTCGACAAATTATGGGACAGCCTGCCCGAGTTAGGTGATCTACCTGGGGTAGAGCCACCAGTTCTAATGCAACTACTGGCGGCAATCCTGTTTTTGCTCTATAACAAGCCGCCTCATGATGCGAAGGATCCGAATGGGGCGAAGGCACCCGGCAAGCCGGGAGAGGCAGAAGGATTCAAAGATCCCAAGGGCGGAGAACAGTGGGTTCCAAATCCGAATGCGAAACACGGCGGCAGCCATGGCTGGCTCGACGACAAAGGGCGCGTCTGGGTACCGACTGGACCTAAAGGCTCACGGGCTCATGGGCCGCCGCATTGGGACGTTCAGCTTCCCAAGGGTAAGTATGTAAATGTGGAACCCGGAGAGCACATCAATGACGCGATTAAGAAGAAGGGACTTTGAGCATGGTCACTGTTCCTTTTCCTGAGCCTGATTACTATTACGCGTATCTCGATGAAGAAACCTTCTTCGAGTGGCTCCTGCGCATCCCGGTCGTCTCGAGTATTGTTACTCTCAAAAGTCTCGACCTCAAGACGGCAGAGATCGACGACGCAAGCGCGCAAGAGTTCGCTGCGATCGTCGCCCGCTATGATCTGGACGCCGCTTTGACCGAATCGCTGCGCAAGCGCAAGGTTGTTTCGGCACAAAAGAAGGCCGACCCCGAATCCGTGATCCTGACGGAGAGGCCATCGAACGGGTTTTCCATTTCCTTCAGCCCCAAGTTCGTCTCGCCGCTGGATGAGCGTGGTTTCGACGACTGGTTGAAGGCAAGCTATCCGCGCTATGCCGGCTTGGACAAAAACAAGACTGCTGTCCTGGAGCTGACTTCGGAGGAAGTGGACATCCCGAATGTCGCTGAGCTGCTCGGCCTTTGCCGTCGCTACAGTTTGAATCTTTCGAGGCTTAAGCCGCTTTGCGAGATTGCCGACCATGATTACTTTTGCGACAAGGACGGCCATTGGTACGAAGAGATCTACGGAACGCTTGGCTCGTCTTGAGGCTATTGGTTTAGAAAGACGCTAAGCATGGTCACTGTTCCCTTTCCTGAGCCGGATTACTATTACGCGTATCTCGATGAAGAAACCTTCTTCGAGTGGCTTCTGCATCTGCCGGTGGTGTCGCGCATAGGCGATAGCGATAAAGAGTCGAGCATCCATGACGACGAAATTCCATATCGAATGTCGATTTGCGCCGCTTACGCGAGAAGACGCGGTTGAGAGCGGGCCGCTCCTGGTGCGTCTGGATTCCTCGATTCTATCGTTTCACATCCAGTTTCCTCGTCCCTGTCCCAAGGGTCTGAACATCGATCACACAATGCTTTTCGACATGCAGGCCGATGGCGGCGTCGATGGTATAGAGATCTTCGTGTCGCCTGATTACGGTTTCAAACCCAATTTCGTCTACGACGATCTGGAAGAAAGTTATTGGCGACTGTTTCTCGCGCTCGGCGATTTCAGCGCAATCGAGGAGTCTGGTGTCGTGCAATGGGAACGCGCCGGCAATTCCGCGATTCTGCGAATCGATTCCGGCGATGTCGATGCGCGCTACCTGATCGGGCCGGGGGTCATGGCTTTGGTCGGCGCCAATTGTCTGCAAGGGTTCGAGGTCGATTTGTTGCCTTTTCTCGAATAAAGGGTCCGAACGCAAGAGAGACTAAAATGAAGATATCGAAACAAGCCGACCATTTTAACATTCTCGTTTCCCGGCAGGAGCTGGCGGCTCTCAATAATTGCCTGAACGAGACTTTGCAGTGCGTTGACGATGATGAATTCCACACTCGCGTCGGTGTGCATTCGACCAAAGCGCGGGATATGTTGAAGCAGATTTCGAGCGCCTACGACGAAGCGTAGACGTGCCGCCATGAAGCAGCGCTGACTCTGCGGCAAACCGACAACGATCAAGGATCGCATTCGTTTCCCCCAACCCCGCCCGGGCGACCGCGGCGGGGTTTTTGTTTGGAGGTTTTTCCATGAGCGCAATCGACCGGTTGAGCGGGTCGCTGAGTTCGGTCGCCATCAAGGCGCCGGTGCGGGCGGCGAGCACCGCGCCGCTGACGCTGTTCGGCCTGCAGACGGTCGATGGCGTCGTGCTGGCCAAGGACGATCGGGTGCTGGTGAAGAACCAGGCCAACGCGGTCGAGAACGGCATCTGGATCGTGGCAACCACCGCCTGGCAGCGCGCGTCGGATTTCAACGGCAGCCGCGATGCGGTGACGGGGACCGAGATCGGCGTCGTGGCGGGCAGCGTCAATGGCGGCCAGCGCTTCCAGATCAGCGCGCCCGATCCGGTGGTGATCGGCGTCTCGGCGCTCTCCTTCCAGGTGATGAGCCAGGGCGCGACCGGCGCCACCGGCGCGACCGGGCCGGTGGGTCCGACGGGGCCGCAAGGGCTGCAAGGCATCCAGGGCATTCAAGGCGTGCAGGGCGTCACCGGTCCGACCGGGCCGCAAGGATCGCAGGGCATTCAAGGCGCGACGGGTCCGGTCGGCGCGGTGGGCGCGACGGGCCCGACGGGGCCGCAAGGCGCGCAGGGGATTCAGGGCGCGACCGGCCCGGCGGGCGCGGGATCGGGGGATATGGTCGGCGCCAACAATCTGTCGGAGTTGACCAACACCGCAAGCGCCCGGGTCAATCTTGGGCTGGTGCCGGGCGTAAACGTGCAGGTTCACAGCGCGGCGCTGGCCGGTATCGCCGGCCTGTCGCCCACCAGCGGCGGCGTCATGATCGGCAACGGTTCGGCCTGGGTGGTGCAAACCGGCACGACGGCGCAAGCCTCGCTGGGATTGGGCTCGATGGCCGCGATCACCAATCCCGTCACGACCAAGGGCGATCTTCTCGTTCGCACCGCATCGGCCATCGACCGGCTGGGCGTCGGCTCCAATGGACAGGTCCTGACGGCCGACGGAACAGCGGCGACCGGGCTTAAATGGGCAGCCGCCGCTGCAGGCGGCAAGGTAGCGCAGATGGTGCATGCGACCTGGGCGACCTTCACGTCCTTCACCAACGCGACGCCCGACGACAACACTGTGCCGCAAAACACCGAAGGCGCAGAGCGTTTCACCGCCTCGCTCACCCCGACCAATGCCGGCAGCACGCTGCTCGTTCTGGTCAGACTACAAACCAACATCAGCGCCAAGAACGAGAACGGCGTCCTCGCCACCGCCAAGGTCATCGGGCATCTGCACCGCGACAGCGCGGCGAACGCGATCGCGGTCGGCGTCATGCGAGCCGCCTCGGACGGCACCGACCAGAACGCAAGCGCCACCGGCCTGGTTCAGATCGAAGGAGATCTATGGATCGTCGCGACCGTGAGCGCCGCGTCCACCGCCTCCACGACATTCAGAGTGCGGTCGGGACGGGCGACAAGCGGCACGGGCGGAACGTTTTCGACGACGCATAACGGATCTGCCGCCTCGTTCGGCGGCACTTTGCAATCTTCAATCACCATCATCGAGATCCTGCCATGACCACATTCGCCGACACCCTGTCTCGCGCGTTTCCAGAAGCCCAATGGTCGCTCGGCGGCGAAGATTTCAACAGCGAAGCCGAATGGCGCGAGGCGCTGGACTGGTCGGTAGCCAATGTCGAGCGCGCGCCTACCCTGGCGCAGGCGCTGCAATGGCGGCAGCAATTCGCCGCTGAAGACAAGGCCGCTCGCCATGCAACTCTCAGCGCGCGACAGATCAGGTTGGCGCTGATGGAAATCGACATGCTCGAAGCAGTGGAGACTGCCATCGCGGCGTGGCCCGAGCCGGCGCTCCGCGTGACATGGGAATACGCGACGCGCTTCCATCGTGGCGACCCTCTGATCGCGGCTGTCGGCGCCGCGCTGAAACAGGATGCCGCTGCCATCGATGCGTGGTTTGCGCGCGGCGCCGCCCTGTAGAGCGCACCTGCCCTTTTTCCCAAGGAGATAACGACATGACCATGGACCGCTTGCGCGGCTCGCTGAGTTCGGTGGCGATCAAGCCGCCGGTGCGGGCCGCCACCACCGCTTCGCCCGGCAACATCGCGCTGTCGGGATTGCAGACCATCGACGGCGTGGCGCTCAACGAGGGCGATCGGGTGCTGGTGAAGAACCAGACCGATGCGCGGCAGAACGGCATCTGGCTGGCGTCGGTCTCGGGCTGGAAGCGGGCGGCCGATTTCAACGGCTCGGGCGATGCGGTCAAGGGCACGCAGGTGGTCGTCAACGAAGGCGGCACGCAGAGCAATTACCGCTACAAGGTGGCCTCGGCCGATCCGATCGGCATCGGCGTCGATGCGGTTCTCTGGCAGCAGATCAGCGACGGGCCGCCGGGCGCGACCGGCGCCACCGGACCGGCGGGACCGACCGGACCTGTCGGGCCGCAAGGGCCGGCGGGCGCCTCGGGCGCGGGCTCGGGCGACATGGTGAAGACGGAGAACCTGTCGGGCCTGGCCAACTATGCCACGGCGCGCGCCAATCTCGGCCTGGGCGCGCTGGCCACGGCCAACAGCGTCAACGCCGCCACCATCGACGACGGCAGCGTCGGCATCGCCGAGCTCGCCAACGCGGCCAAGATACTCGACATACCCTTCAACGCCGGCTTCGACGGCAACCTGGCGGGCGAGGATCTGGCGCTGCGCGACTACGGCACGCTGATCCTGACGCGCAACGTCACCATCGAGGGCGAGGTCGGCAATCTGGAGACGGCGGCGACGGGTGCGGCGGCGATCGTCGATGTGCTGAAGAATGGCGGCACGATCTATTCGAGCAAGCCGCAATTTGCGATTTCTTCCTCGAGCTTGAGCGCCGGCACGCTGAGCGTCGCCACCGCCGATGCCGGCGACCGGCTGACCTTCAAGGTCACGCAGGTGGGATCGACCGTCAAAGGCCAGAAGCTGCGCTTCGGCCTCAAATGCCGGCTGCGCTGATGCCGCTCTACGCATCGCCCGCGCTGCTGGCCTCGCCGGCTGGCGGCATGATGGTGGCGCCGACCATTGTCGGCAGCAGCACCTCGTTCTTCAGCTCGTCGGGGCTGACCAGCTACACCGTCTCGCATACCGTGCCTTCGGGGGCCAATTGCCTGGCGCTCTATATCGGCGCCTGCAAGGCCAGCGGCAGCTACCAGATCACCGCCACGAGCTGGAACGGCATCGGCTTCGTCACGCTGAAGGACGGCATCGGCTGGACCTTCGCGCGCGGCGGCGCGGCGGGGCGCGTCTGCGCCATCGCCAATCCCGGCGCCGGCACGCACGACATCGCCATCACCTTCGACGTCGCGCCCGACAGCCTGGCGCTCTACGCCGTCAGCCTGGCCGACGTCGATACGTCGGCCATGGCCCTGGCGACCGGCGGCGCGGGCAGCCTGTTCTTCAACGTCGCCGCGCTGGCCGACACGCTCGCTGCGGCGGAGCCGGCGCTGATCTTCGGCGGCATGTCGCTGGCGCAGCCGCCGGGCGCGGCGAGCTTCACGCCGGATGCGGGCGTGGTCGAGCTGGGCGAAGGCGTCGCCTCGGGCGCGGCGGCCAGCGCCCACTGGTTCGGCTACCGGCGCGAGACCATCGCCGGCACCTACGGCTTCGGCGCCACCTGCACGCAGAGCAGCGCCTGCGCGCTGGCGGCGGTGGCGTTCAAGGGGAGTTGAGGATGGGCGCGAGGCGATGACGATGGATTTCCACGAGCCCAATGCCGGCGCGCGCTACGACGCCAACCCGGTGCTGCCCAGCGAGGCCAGGGATCTGCCCACTCATGTCGATCAATGCGCGCGCC
>CAYLYK010000016.1:0-1896 GCA_964388115.1 uncultured Hyphomicrobiales bacterium | reverse complement strand
GTGCTGCCCAGCGAGGCCAGGGATCTGCCCACTCATGTCGATCAATGCGCGCGCCGCTATGTGGCGCTGCTGCAATATCTCAACCTGCTGTCGCGGCGGCTGCGCGGCCAGCGCATCGAGAGCTGGATCTACCGCGCCATCTCGCTGCCGGTGATGCTGTGGATCGCGCTGGAGCTTTACCGGCTGCGATCGGGGGGCTGACTCATTTCCGAGGGAAACCCCCAGACGCAATCGCGCAGCACTTCGGTGCGATAGCCCAGCCCTTGCAGGAAGGGCGGCGTGAACGCCATCGCCGCATCGCTGTGGGTCGCCACCATGATCAGCGGGCGATGGCGCTTGAGAGTTCGGCGGGCGCCGGGCAGGGCGTCGAGCTCGGCGCCTTCGATATCCATCTTGATTATCGTGGGTGGCGGCAGGCCGTCGTCCACCAGCCCGTCGATGGTGGCGGTCGGCACCTCCGTTCCCTGTCCGCCGATCTGGCCCTGATAGGAGCTGTCATGGCCGCCGAAGCGCGTGCTGCCGCGATGACGTTCGCAGATCGCGGCCGGCACGACGATGAAATTGCCAAGATCGTTGAGGGCAACATGGCGGCGCAGAGAGGCGAGATTGGCAGGCGAGGGTTCGCAGGCGACCACGGTCCCGGCGTTGCGGCAGGCGAGGCTGAAATAGCCGGCATGCGCGCCGACATCCCACACCACGGATTGCGGCGTCACGTGCCGCAGGAAGCGCGAGATCTCCAGCGTCTCGTAGGTGCCGATCCAGCAACGATGCACGCCCGCGCCCACGACCCAGCGCAGGCCGCGATTGGGGCCGGACAGGATCCGCAGCACCGCATCGCGCGGGATGGCGTGCAGCGGCAGGCGCAACAGCTTGCCCAGGATGGTTCGGGATAGAGCGCGGGATGCATGGCGCCAGTGTAGCACGGCTGGCGACATCGGAGCGATGCCAGGCCTGGCGGCAAATTCGATCAATCGATCGGAGACGGTGCGAACTTCCATGAAGGAGAGACGAGTGAGCGACAGGCATTTCATCACCGCCGCCGATTTCCGCGACGTCGCGGCCGAAGAGTGGCGCTGGCCGAATTTCCGGCCGGCCGAGTTCGCCTGCCGCGGCGAGCCGGGACGGGGATCGCTGCGCATCGCGACGGCGCTGCTCGACAAGCTGCAGGCGCTGCGCATTGCCATGGGCCGGCCGATGGTGGTGAATTCGGGCTATCGCAGCGCCGGCTACAACGCGACGCTGCCGGGGGCTGCGCCCAACTCGACGCATATGCAGGGGCTGGCGGCCGACATCTCGATGGGCAACTTCCTGGGCGACGAGCTGCTGTTCTACAAGCAGGCCAAGCTGATCGGCTTCTCAGGCTTCGGCTTCTATCCCGAGCATCGCAACATATTCATGCATCTCGATCTCGGTCCTCCCCGCTGGTGGGGCGACCCGAAGCCGTGGGGCATCAACCCGGCGTAGAGGCGAGTTCTTTCGTTCTGCAATCGCTCCCGGCTTTCGCCGGGTTTTTGTTGGAGGTTTGCACGATGTACTGGAACACGACGCGCGCCCGCTGTTTGGCGCGATCAATCGCCATTGGCGCCTCGCGGGAGGGCGGAAAATGAGCCGCGGCCGCAACCGCATGCGCGGCGCGTCGAAAGCGTCGTCGGGCGCGCCGCTCGATGCCGACGCCCAGGCCTATATCGAGGCGACGGGCGAGCTGTTCCCCGAGGCGCTGAACGCGCTGGTGCTGGGCATCAAGGCGGCAGGGCTGTGGGACAACCATATCGGCTCGATCAAGAAGGCTATCGGCGTTCCGTCGCTGGCGGCGTCGCTGATCGATCTGCGCAACACCGCGTTCAACGGAACGGCGGTGAACGCGCCGGGGCATAGCGCGACGCAGGGATGGACGTT
>CAYLYK010000015.1:0-32729 GCA_964388115.1 uncultured Hyphomicrobiales bacterium | reverse complement strand
CCCGCTTCTGGGTGCAGCTTCTGCTGGGCCTGGTGGTATTGGGCGTGCTGGCCGCTTTTGGCTTCGCGCTGCTTCTGGGCGGCGCGCTGTTCGTGATCGGCGTCGCACTGGTGGCGCAGATCATGGCCTGGTTCCGCGGCAACAGCCCGCGCCCGCCGCGGTCCGACGTCATCGAGGGCGAATACGAGATCGTCGAGCAGCGCAGGACGCCCGCGCCGCCGCGTTCGCCGGATATCTAAACCTCAACCACCTTGTGCGGATTGAAGAGGTTGTGCGGATCGAGCGCGCGCTTGATCTTGCGCATCAGCTCCAGCTCGGTGTGCGAGCGATAATGCTCCAGCTCCTCGACCTTCATGCGCCCGATGCCGTGCTCGGCCGAGATCGAGCCGTTCATCTCGACCACGATGTCGTGGACGATGCGGTTGATCTCGTCCCAGCGCGCCAGGAAAGCCTCGCGGTCGCCGCCCACCGGCTGCGACAGGTTGAAATGCGCGTTGCCGTCGCCGAGATGGCCGAAGGCGATCACGCGGCCGTCGGGGATCGCCTTGAGCACCGCCGCCGTGGCGCGCTCAAGAAATTCCGGCATCTTGGCCACCGCCACCGACACGTCGTGCTTGATCGAGCCGCCTTCGGGCTTCTGCGCGCCTGAATAGGCCTCGCGGATCTTCCAGAACGCCGCGCGCTGTGCATCGCTTTGCGCCGGCGCCGCGTCCAGCACCTTGCCCTGTTCCAGCATCTCGCCGAGGAAGGCTTCCATCTTGTCCTTCAAGCCGCCTTCCACTCGGGGCGATGACCATTCCATCAGCACGTACCATTCGTGCTTGCCGGCGATGGGATCGACGATGCCCGGCGTGTGCTTGAGCACGAAGTCCAGCCCCAGCCGACCCATGAACTCGAACGAGGTGACGTTGTCTTCGCTGGCCTCGCGCGCGGCCGACAGGATCTCGACCGCGACTTTCGGGTTGGGCACGGCGATGAAGGCGGTGGCGATGTCCTTGGGCTTGGGAAACAGTTTCAGCACCGCCTTGGTGATGATGCCCAGCGTGCCTTCGGCGCCCATGAAGAGCTGCTTCAGATCGTAGCCGGTGTTGTCCTTCTTCAAGGAGCGCAAGCCATCCCACACCTGCCCGTCGGCCAGCACCACTTCCAGCCCCAGCACCAGATTGCGTGCGTTGCCATAGTGCAGCACCTGGATGCCGCCGGCATTGGTCGACAGATTGCCGCCGATCAGGCACGAGCCTTCGGCGCCCAGGCTGAGCGGGAACAGCCGGTCGGCGTCCGACGCGGCCTGCTGGATGGTCTGCAGGATGACGCCGGCCTCGACCGTCATGGTGTAGTTCAGCGGATCGATGTCGAGGATGCGGTTCATGCGCTGCAGCGACAGCACGATCTCGCCGCCATGCTCGAAGGGCAGGGAGGCGCCGACCAGCGAAGTGTTGCCCCCTTGCGGCACGATCGGCACGCCGTACTCGCCGCACAGCTTCACCACCGCCACGACTTCCTCGACGGACGCAGGCTTCACCACCATCGGCGTCTTGCCGGTGAACAGATCGCGCCACTCGACCAGATGCGGCCGCTGCTCCTGCGGGTCGGTGATGCAGTATTTGTCGCCCACCACCTGGCGTAGGCGATCGAGCAATATCTGCGGCACCGCATTGCGGTCGGATTTCAGGCGCGGGGCGAGCGACATGGTCGGTTCCTCTTGATCCTGCCTTGGATGGCGGAGCGGCTTGTGGACGCCGACTCTATTGAATTCGGGTGCGGCTTCGCCAGTCCGGATTCGCAGCCCCGGCTTTAGCCCACAATCCCCAGCCGCATCTTCAACCGTCGCACCGCCCGCTCGCCGACACCCGACAGATGCGCCACCGTCACCGCATCGGCGGTCTCGGCATCGCCCGCGACGATGGCGGCGACGATGGCGGCATGGGCGCGCCGCACGGCGGGGGAGAAATAGAGCGAGCCGAAGGCGGCGCGGGAATAGAAGTCGCAGCGGTCCCACATCGAGGCGGAGATTTCCGAGGCGATGGGCGAGCGCGCCATGTCGTGAATGGCGTTGTGCAGGCGGCGGTTGAGATGGCGATAGCGCGGATCGCCGGCATCGGGCGGGCCGCCGGCGCTGGATTCGCGCAGGATAAGATCGGCCAGAAGCTGCAGCGACTGCGCCTGCTCGGGACTGCGCCGCTCGGCGGCCATGCGGCAGACCAGGCCTTCGCTGCGCGCGAAGAAGCGGAAGAAATCGCCGACCGCTTCGGCCTTCGGCGCCACGACGCGGCAGCCGATCTGCGGCAGCACCTGGATGAAGCCCTCGATCTCCAGCCTTCGGACCGCATCCATCACCGGCTGCCGGCTCACCCCCATGGCGCGGGCGACGGCGGCGATGGAAATCGGCTGGCCGGGCTCCAACCCGCCGTCGAGCAGCAAGCCCTTGAGATAGCTCGCGCATCGGTCGGCCAGGGTCGCGCCGCTTTCGGCGATTTCCGGGTCGGGCTGGGGCAGGTCGCGGGTGTTTCGCAGCATCCTGGGCATGACCGCAATACTAGCATGTCAGTTAAGATGCGACACTAGTTCAAACCGGTTTCCCGCTCTTGCCGCGCAGGATTTCCGCCAGCGCCGCGATCTTCGGCGAGTGCGCGCCCTTGCGCCAGATCAGCGCCGTATGGGCGGTATCCTGGCCAGGCGGCAGCTTGTGCAGGCTGAAGGCCTTGGTGGCGGGGAAAGTGTCGATCACCGAGTGCGGCAGCAAGGAGATGCCCATGCCGGCGGCGACGCAGCCCAGCATGGCGTGATAGGACGACATTTCGATGACGCGCTGGGGAATGGCGCCGCGGCGGGTGAACCAGTCTTCCAGCCGCTTGCGATGCGGGCAGCCATGCTCGAACACCAGCACCGCCTCGGGCACCGCGCTGCGCGTGTCGATCGGACCATGCGCGGCCGGCGCCACGATCACCAGCTTCTCGACGAAGGCCGGCAGCTTGTCGAACGGCTCGGCCGGCACCGGCTCGGCGACGAAGGCGGCATCGAGTTCGCCGGCCAGTATGGCGCTGCCGAGCTGGCGGGGATTGCCGGTGCGCAGCTCAAGCTTCACGTCGGGAAAGCGGCGATGGTATTGCGCCAGCGGGCCGGGCAGGCGCACCGCCGCCGTGCTCTCCATCGCGCCGAGCCGGAACAGCCCGCGCGGCCTTGCATCCTGCGTCGCCTCGCGCGCTTCCAGCGCCAGCGCCAGCATGCGGTCGGCGTAATCGAGCAGCATCTGCCCCGGCGGCGCCAGATGCAGGCGCTTGCCCTCGCGCACGAACAGCGTCACGCCGAGATCCTCCTCGAGCTGGCGGATGCGCGTGGTGACGTTGGACTGCACGCGATGCAGTTTCTCGGCCGCGCGCGTGATGCCGCCCTCGCGCACCACCGTGCGGAAAATCTCCAGATCGCCCAGATCCATGATGTTCTCTTTTTGAGATGTAATTGATCTTAATTATTCATTTTATGTGATTATCGGCGGCCTGTACATCCTTGTCCATGGGCAGCCGCAAGGCGCGGCCGCTGGAACGAGGATCAAGGACATGGAAAAGACCATCGATCTGTCGCAGCTTGACTATCGGGCGCTGACGTCCGTGCAGCAGGCCACGGTGCGCGACTGGGCCGTCGAGCGGGCGCGCCAGTTGCGGGCGGAGGCGGTGCAGCAGGCGCTGCGCTGGTTGTTCGGCGGCGAGAAGGCTTCGCCGCCGCCAGCCTGCGCCCGGGAGCGGTTGTCGTGAGCGCCGCCCACCCCGTCTTCGGCGCGCCGGCTTTGGCTTTGCCGCCTGGGCCGGCATCGCTGCTGGCTCGCCTGCGGCGGCATCTGCGTCGCCGACGCGCGGCGGCCGAGCTGCGCAGCTTCGATGACCGGATGCTGCGGGACATGGGCCTGCATCGCTCGGAGATCGACGCGGTGCTTGAATTCGGCGCCGCAGATCGCACGCGACGATCGCGCTGAAGCGACACGAGCGGAGCGCCGCCTTGACTTCGCACGCTTGCGACCTATGTTGAGCCCGTCATGCACACGAACCACATATTCCAGCGCCCCCTGCATCATGCAGGCTGCCTGATCGCGGGCTCCTAGCCCCGGATCGAAGTCGCGTCCGCGCCTCCGGTTCGGGGCGCACTTAAATCAATCCCGTTCGATCAACCTGCCACGGAGCTGCTTCGCAGCATTCCGGGCTTTTATGCTTTTGCCGTCAGAGAAGGTCAGTTCCATGCCAACCACCTTGAGCGTTTCGTCCCAGCCGCAGGTCTTCCTGTCGACCGCCGACTTCGGCCGCCTCGAAGCGCTGGCCGCTGCCTCGCTGGACAAGTTTCCTGCCGCTGCCGGTTTGCTCTTGAAGGAGATCGACCGCGCCGAAGTGCGTCCGCAAGCCGAGCTGCCGCCCGACGTCGTGGCGATGCACTCGCATGTGCATTTCCGCGACGAGGCGACGGGCGCGGTGCGCCGCGTGCAGATCGTCTACCCGCACGAAGCCGACATCGAAGCCGGCCGCATCTCGGTGCTGACCCTGATCGGCGCGGCCTTGATCGGCCTGCAGGCCGGCCAGTCGATTGACAGCCCGACAGTCGATGGCCAGACCCGCGCGCTGACGGTGCTGGGCGTCGAGTGATCTCTACTTAAACCGTCATCGCCCGGCTTGACCGGGCGACTCATGTTGCAACGGTTGCGCTCTAAAACAGGCGGCGGCGTGGCATCGACATGGGTGCCCCGGTCAAGCCGGGGCATGACGGAAAAAAGAAACGCCGTGACATGTAAGGCTGGCGCTTTCCACCTAATCGTCATCGCCCGGCTTGACCGGGCGACCCATGGCGGCATCGGTTACGTTCTTTCAAACAAGGAGCGGCGTTGCATCGACATGGGTGCCCCGGTCGAGCCGGGGCATGACGGAAAAGGGGAGGTGCACGGAGTTAACGTCCCGCCGCCGCTCGCTTCAGCCGGTCGTTGATCGCTTCGCCCAACCCATGATCGGGAATCGGCATCACCGCGATGCGCTCCAGCCCCGGCCGGTCGAGCGCGCGCATGGCGGCGAAGAGGGCGGCGGCAGCTTCGGCGAGGTTGCCGCTGCTTGAGAGGTTGATGGTGAGGCCGGCGCCTTTAAGCGGCACGGGACCGAACGCCAGCAATCCTTCCAGCGGCGTCACGTCGGTGGCGTTCAACCGCATCGGCAGCGAGGGCGCGTAGTGGCTCTCCAGCATGCCCGGCGAGTGCAGGGGACCACCCGCTTGCGCGTCCTTCACGCTGCCGGCCACGCGCGCGATGTCCTCGCGCGTGATCCCGCCGGGGCGCAGCAGCACGGGCGCCGCGCCGCTGGCATCGACCACGGTGGACTCCACACCAATCAGGCACGGCCCGCCATCGAGCACGATGTCGATCGCATCGCCCAACGACTGCACGACATGCTCGGGCCGCGTCGGGCTGATGGCGCCGGAGCGGTTGGCCGAGGGGGCGGCGATGGGGCGGTCGGCGGCGCGCAGCAGCGACTGCGCCAGCGGATGACGCGGCACGCGGATCGCGGCCGTGTCGAGCCCGGCGCTGACCAATAGAGAGAGTTTGCAGTCGGGCCGCCGCTTCAGCACCAGGGTCAGCGGGCCGGGCCAGAAGGCGGTGGCGAGTTTCTGCGCCAGTGGCGTCCACTCGACGTGACGCTGCGCTGCGGCAATGTCGGGCACATGCACGATCAGCGGGTTGAAGCGCGGGCGTTCCTTGGCGGCGAAGATGGCGGCCACGGCGGCATCGCTGGTGGCGTCGGCGCCCAGCCCGTACACGGTCTCGGTCGGCAGCGCCACGGTATGGCCGGCGCGGATCGCCTCGGCGGCAAGCGCGATGCTTTGGGCGGTGGGTTCGAGGATGCGGGCCATGGGAGCGGTCCATAGCATTGCCAGCGAACGCCTGCCATGCCGAGAAAGCATGAGGTTCCCGGGACATTCGCGATTACGCTGCTGCGCCCGCCGATGATCCTGCGTAGATGACCGCCACCTTGCCGAAACAGCCCGCGTCTTTGATCACACCCGTGCGGGCGGTGTGGGTCGGCATCACCTTGCAGTCGATCAGCGACGAGGTCTTCCGCCTCGCCGTGGTGTGGATGGCGATCGGCCTGGTCGGCACCGCCGCTTCCGCCCTGCCGGCGATCCAGTATTTCTGCGCCTTCTTCATCGGCATGACGGCCGGCGCCATCGCCGATCGCTTCGCGCCGCGCACCACCATGGTCGGCGTCACCTGGGTGCGGGCGGCGTTCGTGCTGCTGCCGCTGGTGGCGGGCCTGGTGATGGCGCCGTCCTTTCCGGTGCTGGTGATCGCCGCCGTTGGCGTCGCCGGCATGAGCGCCTTCTTCAATCCCGCCATGCACGCCTCGGTGCCGCGGCTGGCGGAAAATCCCGGCCAGATGCAGTCGATCAACGCCATGTTCGACGTCACCTTCCGGCTCGCCCGCCTGATCGGCCCGTTCCTGGGCGGGGCGCTGGCGCTGGTGCTGAAGGTCGAGCAGTTCCTGCTGGTCGCCGCCGGCGGCATGATCCTGGCTGGCATCGCGCTGTCCTGCGTCGGGCCGAAGCTGGCGACGCCCTTCGAACGCCCGGTGGGCGAGAGCGCCGACACGCTGCTGCAGCGGCTGGGGCGCGGCTTCGTCATGGTCCGCCGCGACAAGGTGATCTTCCGCCTGCTGATGGCCAACGTCTCGACCATCGGCGTGTGGACGCTGGCCATCACCGTCGGTCTCGCCATGCTGATCGAGGCCGGCCCGCCGCAGGGCTTCGAGACGCGGCCGCTGGTGTCGCTCTCCATCGTGCTGGGCATCTATGGCGTGGGCGACATCGTCTCCAACCTGATGGTCTCGCGCTCCCACCCGCGCGATCGCTGGGCCTACATGCACTCGGGCTACATCATCATGGGGCTGGGCATCGTGGCTTTGCCGCTGCCACTGATGCTGCATTTCGGCTCGTGGGAAATCGCGGTCATGGCTATCTGCGCGGCGATCACCGGCTTCGGCGGCCCGCGCTTCTTCCTGCTGATGCTGACCGAATTCCAGATGCGGCTGAACGGCACCGACCTGACCGCGCTCTTGCGCCTGCGCGTGGCGCTGCAGGCGGCGGCGATGGCCTCGTGCGGCGCGCTGGGCCTGGTTCTCTTCGCCGCCATCGGCCCGGCCTGGACCATGATCGCTTGCGGCATCGCCATCTTCGCCATCGCCGTCATCGGCTGGTGGGCAAGGCCTGCGGAGATGGAGGTTTAGGCCTCTCTTTTTTTCCCGTCATTCCGAGCGAAGCGAGGAATCCTCCCCACGCTGTCCAGGGGCAAAACGGCGCTGCCCGTAACTGGTTGGACAGGGGAGGATGTCTCGCTGCGCTCGACATGACGGAATAAAAAGAGCGCCGCGCGCGCGTCGCGTTCAAGAATTCTTCTTCTCGCCCCAAGCCACGAAATGCGGATTGCGGAAGCTGGGCTTGGCGTAGAGGAAGGGCTCGCCTTCCACCGTCGTCACCGAGCCGCCGGCCGCTTCCAGCACCGCCTGGCCCGCCGCCGTGTCCCATTCCATCGTCGGCCCGAAGCGCGGGTAGAGATCGGCTTCACCTGCCGCGATCAGGCAGAATTTCAGCGACGAGCCTGCTTCCTTGCGCTCGGCGATGCGGAACTGCTCGAGGAAGCCCTCGAGGTCGTGGTTCTTCCATGACGAATGGGTGCGTGAGGCGAAGATGGTCAGCCCCTTGTCTGGCGCCAGGCGCGTTTCGATGCGCTTGACCGCGCCCTTGGAAATCTCTTCGGCATAGGATTCGCTCGGGCTTTGCAGGCCGCGCCACAGCCGGTCGAAGGCCGGCGCGGAAACCACGCCCAGCAGCGGCTTGCGCTCGACGATCAGCGCGATGTTGACGGTGAACTCGCCGTTCTTCTTGATGAACTCCTTGGTGCCGTCCAGCGGATCGACCAGCCAGAACACGCCACGCGTGGTCGCGGGCTCGCGCCCCGCCGCCATCTCTTCCTCGGCGATGATCGGAAACGACACCGGCAGGCTCTTCAGCCCGCGCAGGATGATGGCTTCGGCGGCATGGTCGGCGTCGGTGACCGGCGACTTGTCGTCCTTGTGGGTCACATCAATCGGCTTGGCATAGACCTGCATGATGGCGCGGCCCGCTTCCTGGGCGATCTCGGTCACCTTGTGCAGGATCTCGGGCGTGAGGAGCTTGGCGGCTTCTTTATTGGCGTCAGCGGCGGAGGCGAACTCGGTAACGGGACTCATTGGGCGGCGATCGGCCTTTGCTGATAGGGACCGGCGGGAACTTCGCCGGCGCAGGTGGTGCGGTGCAGTTCGCGGCGGAAGCCATCGTAGTCGTTGACCGCGTAATGCTGCGTGCAGCGATTGTCCCACATGGTGAGCATGCCTTCGCTCCAGCGGTTGCGGCAGATGAACTCCGGCCGGGTCGAGTGGGCGAACAGGTACTCGAGCAGCGGCGCGCTCTCGGCCGTGGTCATGTCCTTGAAGCGGATCGTGTAGACCTGGTTGACGTAAAGCGCCTTGCGCCCGGTCTCGGCATGCACGCGCACGACGGGATGGGCGATCTCTTCCTCGGCCTCGATGCCGGTGCGGATCTTCATCGAGCGCGCCTGGCTCTTGTCGGCATAGATGCCCTGCCGCCCATAGGGCCGCTTGGCCGAATGCATCGCCTCCATGCCGTCGAGCAGGCGCTGCAAGCCGGGCGACAGCGTCTCGTAGGCGAGATACTGATTGGCCCACATCGTGTCGCCGCCATAGGGCGGCACTTGCAGCGCATAGAGGAACGTGCCGGCGGGCGGCGCCTGCTGGAAGCTCCAGTCGGAATGCCAGTTGCCGCCGAAATTGGCTTTGCGCTTCTCGTCCGCTTCCTTGATCACCGCCAGCACGTTGGGATGGTCGGTGCTGATGCCATCGACGAACGGCTCCTTGCCGAACGGTCCGAAATAGGACGTGAAGCGCTCGAGGTCGGCATCGGAGAGTTTCTGCCCCGGATAGAACAGCACCTGATGCTCCATCCAGGCGGCGCGCAACATCGCCACCGTCTCGGCGTCCAGCGCCTGCGACAGGTCGATGCCGGTGACTTCGGCGCCGAGCGCGCCCGAAACGCGATTGATCTGGATGCGATCGTTGCGAGCCATGTTTCCTCCGCCATTGTCGTTTGCGCGTGTTTGCGGGACGCGCGCATCTGGCTATGCTCGATTGTCGCAAGCGGGTCTGCTGGCGGCAAATCCTTTCGCAAGAACCGCCTGCCGGAACCTGACCCCATGACCGACCAAGCCCCGCTCGGCATTCTCTCCGCTATCCCCGAGGAGCTGCGCCATCTCGAAGACCGCGAGGAGGGCAGCGAGGAGATCGCAGGCCTGGTCTTCCACCGCGGCCGCATCGAGGGCAGGGCGGCAATCTTCGTCGAAACCGGCATCGGTAAGGTCAATGCCGCGCTCACCGCCACCATCCTGGCGCAGCGCTTCGCCTGCCGCGCGCTGGTGTTCGGCGGCGTGGCGGGCGGCATCGATGAGCGGCTGGGAATCGGCGACGTGGTGGTGGCGACCAAGCTGGTGCAGCACGATTACGGCGCCCTGGTCGATGGCCGCATCGAGGCCTATCAGCCCGGCGTGCCGCCGCTGCCCGGCGTCGATCGCTCGCCGGGCTATTTCATGGACGCGACATTGGAGGCGAAGCTGCGCGCGGCATTGGCGGGGATCGAATTGCCGCCGCTCGCCGCCAACGTCACGGGTGAGGCGGCGCGCAAGGCGGAACTGCATTTCGGCACCATCGTCAGCGGCGACACGTTCGTGAACTGCGGCATGACGCGGCAACGGCTGGAGAAGGAGTTCGCCGCCCTTGCCGTGGAGATGGAGGGCGCGGCGGTGGCGCAAGTGGCGCAACGCTTCGCTCTGCCCTGGGTGGTGGTGCGCTGCCTGTCCGACCTCGCTGGTGTCGACAGCCACCTGAATTTCCCAGCCTTCCTGCCGGTGGCAGCTAAAGCGGCGGCAGCGGTGGTGCGCCGGGCGGTGCAGGTAATGTGAGACGCTTCACAGCAACGACATATAAAGTAGGTTCTATAGGATTTGCGTACAGGTGGCGGGAGGAACGATATGACCAGGATAGCGGTGCTGGACGATTTCCAGGGCGTGGCGCTGAAAGCGGCCGACTGGTCGGTGCTGCCGGCCGAGGCCAAGGTCACGGTCTTCAACGACCACATCGCCGATCAGACCAAGCTCATCGAGCGGCTGCGCGATTTCGAGGTGGTGTGCGTGATGCGCGAGCGCACGCCGCTCAACCGCCAGATCATCGAGGCGCTGCCCAAGCTGAAGCTGATCGTCACGCCCGGCATGCGCAACGCCTCGATCGACATCAAGGCCGCCAGCGAGCGCGGCGTCATGGTCTGCGGCACCGCCAGCCTGGGCCACCCCACGGCCGAGCTGACCTGGGGCCTGATCCTGTCGCTGATGCGTCACATCCACACCGAAAGCCAGGCCATGCGCCAGGGCAAGTGGCAGACCACGGTCGGCGGCAGCCTCAAGGGCAAGGTGCTGGGCATGGTCGGCCTTGGCAATCTCGGCAGCCAGGTGGCGCGCATCGGCGCCGCCTTCGGCATGCAGGTGATCGGCTGGAGCGAGAACCTGACGGCGCGACGGGCGGCCGAAGTCGGCGCGCGGCTGGTCACCAAGCAGGACCTGTTGCGCGAGGCCGACATCGTCACCATCCATCTGGTGCTGAGCCCGCGCACGCGCGATCTGATCGGCGCGGCCGAACTCGCGCTGATGAAACCCACCGCCTATCTCGTCAACACCTCGCGCGGGCCGATCGTCAACGAGGCGGCGCTGATCGCCGCCCTTGAGAAGAAGCAGATCGCCGGCGCCGGCCTTGACGTCTACGACGTCGAGCCCGTCCCCGCCGACCACAAGTTCCGCACCCTGCCCAACCTTCTGGCGACGCCGCATCTGGGCTACGTCACCGACGACACCTACAACGTGTTCTATCGCGAGATCGTCGAGGACGTGAAAGCCTGGCTCGACGGCAAGCCGGTGCGGGTGCTGCAGCCGTCCGGTTGAAATTCTTGGTAGTTAACATATAATTTTTTTCAACTGTTAATTATTACAGCTTTCCCCGTCATATTCTTCCTTTTGAATGGCTTCAGGAGATACTCCATGAAGCGAAGTTTGATTCTAGGTGCGATCTTTTTGATTTTGCCAACATTAGGACATGCGCAAGGTCCAGTTGGAACATTACCAGCCGGTGGGACTTTGGTGGTTCCCCCAGGCTCTACGATTAATTTGCCAGGAGGGAACACCCCGGCAATTGACTGGAAAAAATTCAAGCCGGGCACATTTCAAATGCCCAGAACAAATATGCCACAAACCCCTGCTGCCTTACCGCAAGCGTCCGGTCCAAGATCAACAACGTCAAATGGTAATGCCGGCCTCGGAAACTCCGATGGGACAATAGTTCATATTTCAAAGACCGAACTGCGCAATGTTGTAAATCTATGTCTAAAGGGGAGAGAGCAAAGGTTTCCAGAGTCAAAAACGGAATTCTGCAACACGTTTTTGGGAGATTAGATTAAGGAGCGGTTAATGACAGAAGGTGCACCTTTCACGCCCTGTACGATGTCGAAAGAACAGCGTGCGATTTTCGACATACCTCCCGAAATTATTAAGTCATGCAATGAATGGATTGGAGCGTATTACCAATCCCAAATAAAAAGCCTCACAATTAAAGCTGAATTTTATACTGGCCAATTAGCCATTACTCAGCAAGCGTTCTGGATAGTTGCCGCCATATCAGTGTGCGGATTGTTATTTTCTGCCTATCAGTTGGTACGAGCTACAACTTTTGGCATGAGTGAGATGGAAGCAAGTTTAAAATCTGTGAAGATTCGATCGGCATATGTGGGCGTGACGGTATTGGTAATTTCTTTGGTGTTTTTCTTTGTGTTCTTTACTGAAGTCTTCCGGTTCACTTTCACTGAGCCTACATAGTTCCTACCGATGCACGCCCACCAGCGTATATCGCGCGTCGATATCGGCGTCGAGTTTGCGGGCGGCGATGAAGTCGAGCTTCGCGCCGTCGTAGACGCCCATGTCATGCTTGGTCACGCCGCGGCCGAACAGCGTCGAGGCCGCATCGGGGCGCAGCTCGAGTGCGGCGTCGTAGTCGGCGATCGAGCGGTTGAAGTTGCGCATCTTGCGATAGGTGAAGCCGCGGATTTCCAGCGTGTCGGGATCCTTCGGATTCAGCGCCAGCGAGGTGTTGCAGTCCTGCAGCGCCTGCGTCAGCCGCCCGCTCACCGCCTTCGACCAGCAGCGGCTTTGCAGCAGGGCCGCATCCTTGGGCCGCATTTTGGCCGCCGCGTCGTAATCGGCAATGGCCTTGCCGTGCTGATTTTTCTGCGCCAGCGCGAGGCCGCGATTGAAATGCGCATCGAACAGCGACATCGCCTTGTCGCCGCCGGCCTCGATGATGGCGGTACAGCCCTTGATCGCCTTCTCCGGCGCGGGATCGCCGCACAGATCGACGTTCTGAGCGCGCGTCTGGGCCGCCGTCTGCGCCGAAGCGGAATTGGCGAAAGCGATGCCGGAAAGAAGAACGGCGGCAACGACGATGGGACGCATGACCTTTCTCCTCAACTGACTGTTTCCACGCTCGCAAGAAACGCCGACCGGCCGGCGCTGTCGCCGACCGGTCGGTGATGGTTTTTAGAGTCGGCTGTAACGGCCGGAGTTGCGGTCGCGGCAGACGGTGACCCGGTCGTTGTAGTCGCGACCGTTCTTGGTCATGTACTGGTTGAAGTCGCGGCACTCCTGGCCGTCGCGATAGTAGTAATCGCCGGCCGGCTCGGAATAGCCGCGGCCGCCGCCATCGTTACGCCACTCCGAACGGCGACCTTCGCGCGCCGAGCGCCAGGTGGCTTCCTCGGCCCGCTCGCGTTCGACGCGATCCATGTCGCGGCCGACCAGGTTGCCGACCACGCCGCCGGCCACCGCGCCGATCGCCGCACCCTGCCAGCCGCCCACGACAGCGCCCAGTACGGCACCGCCACCGGCGCCGATTGCGGTGCCGCCCCGCTCGTTGGGACCTGAATCCTGGCAGGCGCCCAGGGCCAGCAGCGAACAGATGCCGGCAGCCAGCAGGCCCGAGCGGGCCTTGGAAATTGCATTGGTTCTCGAATAGGTCATTACTTGTATCTCCCTTGAAGTGCCGCCGGAAAGGCGCACTGTGAGACCCCGCAAACAGGGTCGTCTGGCGAACACAACGCCAAGCGCGGCATTTGGTTGCACGGTACGTCAGGGAAATTGTGGAAATTCCGCCGATTGTGGCGGGCCGCCGCTAGGGTTAGGTTGCCGCCGCTAAACGGTCATTCAGCGGAGTTTCACAATGCCTCTCGATCGCGACACACTCGAGCAACTGGTCGACACGGTCGGCCGCTTCGTGCGGGAGCGTTGCATTCCGCTCGAGGAGCAGGTCGCCGAAGACGACAAGGTGCCGGACGATCTGATCGAGGAGATGAAAGGCTTGGGCCTGTTCGGCCTGACCGTGCCGGAAGAGTATGGCGGGCTGGGGCTGAATACCGAGGAAGAGGCCCGCGTGGTCATGGAGCTGGGCCATGCCGCGCCCGCCTTCCGCTCGGTCTGCGGCACCAATATCGGCATCGGCTCGCAGGGCCTGATCAATGCCGGCACCGAGGAACAGAAGCGCAAATATCTTCCCGGCGTCGCCTCGGGCGCCATCATCACCAGCTTCGGGCTGACCGAGCCGGAAGCGGGCTCCGACGCCGCCGGCCTGAAGACCCATGCCCGCCGCGAAGGCGACTACTGGATCCTGAACGGCACCAAGCGCTACATCACCAACGCCAATGTCGCCCATTTGCTCACCGTCATGGCGCGCACCAACCAGGCCAAGGGCGGCAGCGGCATCTCGGCGTTCCTGATCGAGCGCGGCACACAAGGCCTGCGCTTCGGCAAGCCCGAGAAGAAGATGGGCCAGCAGGGCGCCCATATCTGCGACGTGATCTTCGAGGATTGCAAAGTGCCGGCGGTGCAGATGCTGGGTGGCGAGGCGGGCGAGGGGCAGGGCTTCCGCTCGGCGATGAAGACGCTCGATCGCGGCCGCATCCATGTCGCCGCGCTCTGCGTCGGCATGGCCGAACGCATCATCGAGGAATCGCTGAAGTATGCCGCCGAGCGCAAGCAGTTCGGCCAGCCCATCGCCAATTTCCAGCTCATCCAGGCGATGCTGGCCGACAGCCAGACCGAAGCCTATGCCATGAAGACCATGGTGATGGACGCCGCCCGCCGCCGCGATGCCGGCGAGGATGCGGCCATGCTGGCCTCCTGCGCCAAGCTGTTCTGCTCCGAGGCGCTGGGCCGCATCGCCGATCGCGGCGTGCAGATCCATGGCGGCGCAGGCTATATCCGCTCCTACGCCGTCGAGCGCTTCTATCGCGACGTGCGTATCGTGCGCCTCTACGAAGGCACCTCGCAGATCCAGCAAATCATCATCGCGCGCGAGATGATGCGCGGGCAGAAGGCATGAGCGCGATGCGCCTGAAGGACAAGGTCTGCATCGTGACCGGCGCCACGTCGGGCATCGGCAAGCGCACGGCGGAAATCTTCGCCGAGCAGGGGGCGCTGGTCGTCATCTCCGGCCGCCGCAAGGAGCTGGGCGAGAGCATCGCCAGGGCCATCGGCAAAAGCTGCGATTTCGTCCAGGCCGACGCCACCGACGAGGCGCAGACCAAGGCGCTGATCGACTTCGCCGTGAAGAAGCACGGCCGCATCGATTGCCTGTTCAACAATGCCGGCGGCCCCGCGCCACAGGGCGGCATCGAGACCATTCCAGTCGACGCCTATGACGAGGCTTTCGCCGTCAACGTGCGCTCGGCCATGCTGGGCATGAAGCATGTGGCGCCGATCATGATGGCGCAGCGATCGGGCTCCATCATCAACAACGGCTCGCGTGCCGCTTCCCGCGTCGGCCGCTCGCCGTCGCTGATCTATGCCGCGGCCAAGGCGGCCCTGGTGCAGCTCTCCGCCGCCGTCGCCATCCAGCTCGGCGAGCATTTCGTGCGGGTCAACACCGTCTCGCCCGGCGGCATCGCCACCGGCTTCGCCGCCAAGTCGCTGGGCGTCGATCCCACCCGCGCCGACGGCACGGCGGAGAAGATGAAGGAGGGGCTGGCCAAGCGCCAGTCGATCCCCCGCGCCGGCACGCCCGACGACGTCGCCCACGCCGCATTGTTCCTGGCCTCCGACGAATCGAGCTTCATCAACGGCCACGATTTGATCGTCGATGGCGGCATCGTCGGCGGCAATTTCTGGAGCGTCGCCAACCAGTCCTACAAGGGCCTCAAAGAGCGCTTGGGCGTCGACGACTGAGCTGCGCTATGCTCGTCGCACGTTAGGCGACTTGTGATTTACTCGTCATCCCGAGCGGAGCGAGGAATCTTCCCCTGTCTGTCGAGGATAAAACGCTTCACGTCGATACTCGGCTTTGATTGGGGAGGATTTCTCGCTCCGCTCGAAATGACGAAATAGGAAGAATAAGGGGAGGCATCCATGCGTCTGAAGGACAAGATCTGCATCATCACCGGCGCGACGTCGGGCATCGGCAAGCGCACGGCGGAAGTGTTCGCAGGGCAAGGCGCCAAGCTGGTCATCGCCGGCCGCCGCGCCGATCTGGGCCAGGCGCTGGCCAGGCAGCTCAACTGCGACTTCGTGAAGACCGACGTCACCGACGAGGCGCAGATGCAGGCGCTGATCGACTTCGCGGCGAAGAAGCACGGCCGCATCGACTGCCTGTTCAACAATGCCGGCGGCCCCGCGCCCGTGGGCGGCATCGAGACCATTCCAGCCGACGGCTTCGATCGTGCGATCGCCGTCAACCTGCGCTCGGTCATGCTGGGCATGAAGCATGTCGCGCCGATCATGATGAAGCAGAAATCGGGAAGTATCATCAACAACGGCTCCGTCGCCGGCAGCCGCGCCGGCCTGTCCTCGTCGATGATCTATTCCGCGGCCAAGGCGGCGGTGATCCATCTCACCCGCTGCGTCGCCATGCAGCTGGGCGAGCAGAACGTGCGGGTGAACTCGCTCTCGCCCGGCGGCATCGCCACCGGCATCTTCGGCAAGGCGCTGGGCCTGTCGACCGACAAGGCCGAGCAGACCGCCGAAGCCGTCAAGGCTGGCCTCGCCAAGATGCAACCCATCCCCCGCGCCGGCCTCACCGACGACATCGCCCAGGCCGCCGTCTTCCTTGCCTCCGACGACTCGACCTTCGTCAACGGCCACGACCTGATCGTCGATGGCGGCGTGGTTGGCGGGCGTTTGTGGGGGCCGCATCAGGAGGCGCTGAAGGGAATGAAGCAGGCGTTTGGGGTGGAGGGCTGATAGCCCGCGCGCAATAGAAAAGGCCAGGACGGCGATGCCATCCTGGCCTTTTTGATTTCAGTCGAAAGTCCTAGTTGCGCGGATATGCTCGCTGCGATTCCGGATAGACCGGCACCGCTCGCTGCGTCTCGGGAATCGCCCGCCGCGTTTCCGGATAGGCGCGCTGCGGATAGGCGCTGTTGTCGTAGCTGCGGTTGTCGTAGCCGCGATTCTCGGAAATCGCCGGCTGCGAGTCCGACGGCACCGTGTAGGACGTGCCGCCGCTCATGCCTGGCGGCTGATCCAGCACCGATTCCACCATCACTTCGCCCGACGGCGCCAGCACCACGCCGACGCGCTTGCCGCCCTGGTTGGCGGTGCCGTGCCAGAAATTGTCGCAGCCCTTGGTCAGGCCGGCGACGTTGCTGTAGCCGGCGCGCTGGATCTTGGCGCGCGCCTGGTCGGCGGTCGAGCCGTCGATGCGCTCGCCATTGGTGCACTGCGCGTACGCTGCAGTGGCGCCCATCGTCATCGGAGCAGCCAGGCCCAAGGCCACGGCAGCCGCAATCAAACTCGTCTTCGTTTTCATCGGAGAACCTCCTTTAGAGCGTTCGCCGAGTAGAACGGACGATGGAAGGTACGGTTCCGATTGCCGGAGCGGTATCAGGAGGCCAGAAGCTGCTCGATCTTTTCCGGATCGCGCTCGATCAGCTGCAACAGAGTCATGGCGGGCCCGTCCGGCGTGGTGCGGCCTTGCTCCCAGTTGCGCAAGGTCGCCAGATCGATGCCGTAGCGGCCGGCGAAATCCTCCTGGCTAAGGCCGCGGCTCTGGCGCAGGGCTTTGACGTCGACCGCGCGCTTTTCGATCCGCGACGTCGCAACGCCGAGTTTCGCCAGCTCCTGCTTCAACTGACCGTAGTCGCCGACATTGGGGACGACAGCGAAAACGCTCTGGCCATCCAATATGCCATCCACCACTCGCCGCGCGCCGCGTGGCCTCAAGCCGGCATCGACAAGCAGATGGGCCACGGCGAAAACATCGGCCAATCGCCCTGGCTTGATTGCACCAAAGAGCAAGCGCATTTCAACGCCGTCTGATCTCAATGGTTTTGACGGTGCGGTTCGGATTTGCACCCGAGGTCCGGCGCGCTTCTTCAATTCTGATAGAATCGACATCGAATTCCTCCATGGCCGCTTGGGCAAGCTGCAACAGCATAGCCGCACCCAACACCTGCGGCTGCGCACCACGGCCGTAAATGGCGAGCTGGCGCAAAACCGCGGTTCGTCCTTCTAGCGCCACTTCCGCCCACACCTGCAACGAACGGCCATCGGGCACAACGACATTCAACGCCAAGAGATTGCCCTCGGACAATTCCTTGTCGGGTTCGAAAGCGAAACCAGTCATAAATATACGCTATTAGCGTAGTAGTTTCAAGCTACAGGATTTGCCCGACCCGCTCCCCTGTAGCTTTGCCATCCCGCCAAATCGCCACCCCGTTATTCACCACCATCTCGATCCCCACCGCCGCCTGCTCCGGCTTCTCGAAGGTGGCGGCGTCGATGATGGTGGCGGGGTCGAATAGGACGAGGTCGGCGCTGTAGCCTTCTTTGATGAGGCCGCGACCCTCGAAGCCGAATTCGCTGGCCGGCAGTCCCGTCATGCGATGGATGGCGTCCTGCATTTTCAGCAGCTTGATCTCGCGCGCGTAATGGCCTAGCACGCGCGGGAAGGTGCCCCACAGGCGCGGGTGCGGGATGCTGTCCCAGGGCAGGCCGTCCGAGCCGACCATGGCGCGGGGGAAGGCGAGCACGCGCTGCACGTCGGCCTCGTCCATCTGGAAATAGATGGCGCCGGCGGGCGAGACGGCGGCGACGACTTCCTTGCGCGATTTCAGGCCCAACTCGCGCATCACCTCGTCGATGTCGCGGCCGGAGAATTCGGGCCGCCCGCGGCACCAGGTGATGGTCACCCGGTCGGCGCTCTCGACATAGTCGGGCAGCAGCTGGGTGGAGGAGGCGGTGTAGGGATAGACGTCGAGCCCCATCGGCTGGCTCTTCTGCAGTTTCTCGATCAGCGGCAGGGTCTCGCGCGTGCGGCCGAAATTGGCGCGGCCGGCGGTCTTGTGATGCGAGACGATCAGCTTGACCTTGGCTTCGCGCGCGATGGAGGCCGCTTCCTCGATCGAGTCCAGCACGCTCTCGCGCTCGTCGCGGATATGGGCGGTGTAGATGCCCTTGCCACCCATCGCTGAGGCAACAGCCGCCACTTCCGCTGTCGGCGCCGCGCGACCCGGCGGATAAAACAGGCCCGACGACATGCCGGTGGCGCCGGCTTGCATCGCCTCGCGCATCTGGCCCTGCATGGCGGCGATCTCCTTGTCCGAGGCGGGCTTGTCGATCTCGGCAACGCAATTCATGCGCAGCGTGTTGTGGCCCACCAAGGTGGCGACGTTCAGCGCCGGCGGCGTCTTGCGCAGCCGATCGTGGAAAGCGGCGATGGTTTCGAACTTGGTCTCTTCGCTGTTGACGAACCAGTCGTGCTTGTCGATTCCGGGGCGCGTGTAGGGCGCCATCGAGAACCCGCAATTGCCGATCACCACCGAGGTCACGCCCTGGCTGGCCTTGGCCGGCACCGACGGCTGCTCCAGCACGTAGCGATCGTCATGGGTGTGCACGTCGATGAAGCCCGGCGACAGCGCCTTGCCTTTGGCGTCGATCTCCTTGTCCGCCGACATGGACGCCAGCGCGCCGATGGCGGCGATCCTGCCGTTGGAGACGGCGACGTCGCCCGTCACCGGAGCGACGCCGGAGCCGTCATAGATGGTGGCGTTGCGGAAGATCAGATCGGCGCGGGCCATGGGCGTCTCCGTGGGCGGGCGGGGGTGACGAGTCCTTGTCTTAGGGATTAACCGTCTTGCTCATATAGACCGTGGTGCCGCGTGGCCCCACCGTTTCGCGGTCGATGCGATAGCCGACATGCAGATAAAGCTCGACGTTGGTGGCGAATTTCTTGTTGGTGTAGAGCCGCAGCTCGCCATAGCCCAGATCGCAGGCGAGTTTCTCGGCATGCTTCAGCAACTGCCCGCCCAGCCCGCGGCCCTGGAAGTCCGGCGACACGGCGACGTTCTCGATCAGCAGGTGGTCGGCCTCTTTCACCGTCTCGATCAGCGCCGCAAGCCGGCCATCGACATAAAGCAGGTCGAAGCGATGCTTCAGCACCGCCTCGTTGTAATTGGCTTCCATCGGTTTGGGCTCGCGGCCGATCACCGGGATCCACTTGGTGTAGGCCGCGCGTGTCAGCCCGGCGATGGCGGCCGCGTCCTGCGGCGTCGCCTGCCTGATCTCGATGCCCATGGACCTATTCCAGCGTTTCGAACAGCCGCAGCATCAGCTGCGTACGCTGCTGCAGGGAGGAATAGTAGATCTGCTCGTAATCGGTATGCGCGCCCTTGCCGTCGGGGCCCAGCCCGTCGAGCGTCGGAATGCCGAGCGCGGCGGTGAAATTGCCGTCGCTGCCGCCGCCGGTCTGTTTCACGTCCTGCAGCTCGAAGCCCAGCTCCTTCGCGATCCCCTTGGCATGATCGAACAAAGCGGCAATGCCCGCATCCTTCAGATACGCCGGCCGGTTCATGCCGCCGGTGACTTTGACCTTCACGTCGGGATCGTTGGATTTCAGCGCCATGAAGCGCGCGCACATCTCCTCGCCGATGGCGGCATCGGGCACGCGCAAATCGACATCGATCTCGCAGAATTGCGGCACCACGTTGGTGCCGGTGCCGCCCTTGACCTGGCCGACATTGACGGTGATGCCCCGCGCATAGTCGGTCATGGCCTCGATGGCGAGGATCTGGTGCGCCATCTCCTTGATCGCCGAGCGCCCGTCCTCGTGCCGCACGCCCGAATGCGCCGGCCTTCCTTCGCATTTGACGTGGAACCGGCCGACGCCTTTTCGCGCCGTGACGATCTTGCCGCCATCGCGCGCGGGCTCCGTCACCAGCACGTATTTGTTCTTTCTGGCTTCCGCTTCGATGCGCGCGCGCGAAGTGTCCGAGCCGATCTCCTCGTCGGGCACGAACATCAGGGTCAGCTTCAGCTTGGTCTTCAGGTTATGGCGGATGAGATGGCGCCAGGCGTAATACGCCATGTAAGCGCCGCCCTTCATGTCGTAGATGCCGGGCCCATAGATGCTGTCGCCCTCGCGTCGCACCTTCAGTGCCTCGTCGATCATGCCGATCGGATGCACCGTGTCGAGATGCGAGAGGATCAGAATCCCCGGCTCCTCGCCCCATTCGCTCTGCGCGATCAGAACGTCGCCCTTCTCGTCGGTGCCGGGCACGCGCTCGATGCGCGCGCCCAGACCGCGCATGTCGGTCTCGGCGCGATCGACCATGCGGTTGACCGCCTGGGCATCGTGGCTGGGGCTTTCGATCTCGATCCATTCGACGATGCCCTTGAGGATTTCGTCGGGGTCGATGGGGATGGTGTTGCTGCGCTGCGGCGAATTCTTGTCCATAAGTTTAGCTTAGCAACGACTTGACGCATCGGGCGAGGCGGGTTAATAAACCAACCAGTTGGTCTATTAATGGGGAGCGCGCTCATGGCCCGCCCACGCCTCGCCGATCTCGATCCCAGCCAGCCCGCAACCGGCGAACGGCTGCTGGTGGAAGCGGAGCGGCTGTTCGCGGCGCACGGCTTCGCCGGCGTCTCGGTGCGCGACATCGGCAAGGCGGCCTCGCTCTCCAACGCCGCCCTGCTGCATTACTACCCGAGCAAGGAGAAGCTCTATCGCGCCGTACTCGATCGCGTCGCCGCCGACATGGAGCAGGCGGTGGCGCCGGCTTTGCGCAGCCAGGCGCAGCCGGTGGCGCGCTTCGAGGCGCTGTTCGAGGCTTTCGCCGACTGGCTGCAGAGCAAGCCCGACCGGGCGCGGCTGGTGATGCGCGAGTTGACCGAGAACGTCGAGCGCGTCGCCACCGCCCGCCATTTCGTCATGACCCGGCTGATCGACGGCATGAGCCAGATCGTCCTCGACGGCCAGCGCGCCGGAATCTTTCGCCGCTGCGATGCGCCGGTCTTCATCTTCCACATGATCGGCTCGCTGTCCTATTTCGCCAACGGCCTGCCGACCATCGCCGGCATCGTTGGCCGTAAGCCCGACGCTTTGTGGCAGGCCCATCGCCGCCAGACTCTCGCCCATCTTCGCCGCGCCCTTCTGCAGGAGTAGATCCATGGACCACGCCACCCAGGTGCAACTGATCCGCGCCGCCCTCGACCAGTTCGATCGCAACTCCTTCGACATGCAGGGCGACGAGACCTTCACCACGCTCGATCGCTATCTCGATCCCAAGCGCTGCCAGCGCGAAGTCGACGTGCTGTTCCGCCAGCTGCCGCTGGTGGTGGGCGCGGCGTCGCTGGTGAGCAAGCCCGGCGACTGCCTGACGCACGATCTGTCGGGCGTGCCGATCCTGGTGTTGCGCGGGCGCGACGGCATACTCCGCGCCTTCCTCAACGTCTGCCGCCATCGCGGCACGCGGCTGGTGGCGGCGGGCCAGAGCGAATGCAAGGGCGCCATCGTCTGCCCGTACCACGCCTGGACCTTCGCCCATGACGGCAGGCTGATCGGCCTGCCGCATGCCGAAGGCTTTCCCACCCTCGACAAGGCGGAGAACGGGCTGGTCGAGCTGCCGGTGCACGAGGCGTACGGGCTGGTCTTCGTCATCCCCACGCCGCAGGAGAAGAAGTTCGATTTCGAGGCCTGGTTCGGCCAGGTCGGCGCCGATCTGCGCAGCCTGGGCTTCGACGGCACCGTGCGCTACTACCCGCGCCGCTTCGAGCGCAAGATGAACTGGAAGATGATGTTCGACGCCAATTTAGAGACCTATCACTTCCGCTTCGCCCATTCGCGCACCATCGCTCCCATGTTCGGCGACAACAAGGGCGTGTTCGATGTGTTCGATCCGCATATGCGCATGTTCCTGCCCAAGGCGCGCGCCGTCGAGCTTAAGGACAAGAGCCCGTCCGAGTGGGACATACGCTGGGCCGGCAACCTCATCTACACCATGTTCCCCAACACCATCGTGCTGGTCGAGCCCGACCACGCCATGGTGATGACGGTGTGGCCGCAGGGGCCGGAGAACATCGTGCTCGATTCGGTGGCGCTGATTCCGGAGCCGCCGCAGACCGACAAGGCGCGCGACTACTGGGACCGCAACATGAAGATCTTTTGGGACGCGCTGGACGAGGACTACAACATGATGGAGTCGATGCAGTCCACCATGCGTTCGGGCGCCAACCGGGAGCTGCGCTTCGGCCGCTATGAGTGGCTCTCGACCAAATTCCACGAGATCGTGGAGCGCGAGATCGCCTGAACGGATTACGCGCCTGCCAGCACCGAGGTCAGCCCGCCATCGACCACCAGCGTGTGGCCGGTGATGTAGGACGAGGCGTCCGACGCCAGCAGCATCAGCGCGCCGGAAAGATCTCCCGGCCTGCCCCAGCGCCTCGCCGCCGTGCGCTTCTCCAGCAATGCTGAGAACTCGGCGTTCTTCTGCAGCGCTTCGGTGATCTCGGTAATCATGTAGCCAGGCGCGATGGAGTTCACCGTCACGTTGGGCCCGAACTCGGCGGCCAGCGTCTTGGTAAGCCCGACGATGGCGTGCTTGGAGGAGACGTAAGCCGCCACCGAGCCGCGCCCCAGAATGCTCATCACCGAGGCGAGGTTGACGATGCGGCCGTAATCCTGCGCCACCATGATGCGGCCCGCCTCGCGCGCCACGACGAAGGCGCCGGTCAGATTGGTCTCGATCAGGTTGCGGAATTCGTCGGTCGTAGTGTCGAGCGCCATCTTGCGCACCACGATGCCGGCATTGTTGACCAGGATGTCGAGCCTGCCGTGCTTGTGCGCGATTGCCTTGATGGCGGCGACGGCTTTGGCCTCGTCCTGCACGTCGAAAGCGGCGATATCGGCCTTGCCGCCGGCCTTGACGATTTCATCCCGGACCGGGATCAGATCGGCTTCGCGGCGCGAGGAAAGCACGACGGTGGCGCCATGCGCCGCCAGGGTTTGGGCGAAAGATTTGCCCAGCCCGCGGCTGGCGCCGGTCACCAAGGCGATGCGGCCTTTAACGGAGAACAGATCGGACAATACGGGCCTCCTATTCGCCGGCCGGCACTGCCTTCTCGAGCGGGTTGAGCAGGGGCTCCGGCGTCTTGTCTTTCGCACGTTCGCGCCAGAGCGTAATGATGGCGAGCCCCGATGTCACCAGCACCACGGCCACGATCAGCTTCCAGGTCATCGGCTCGCCGAAGATCGCCACGCCGAACGCCACCGCCAGCACCGGCGGCAGCAGGCCGAAGCCCGTCACCTGGCTGACGTTGTAGCGCTGCAGCAGCCAGTACCAGCCGCCATGGCCAACGATCGAGGTGGCGATGGCGGTGTAGAGGACGGCGCCGATCGCCTGCCAGCTCGGATCGGCGAATTCGCGGAACTGGCCGGTCTCGAAGATCATCGAGGCGACGAACGCCAGTGGTGCTGCGACAGCGGCGATCCACGCCTGCAGCTCCAGCACGCCGACATTGCGCAGCCGGCGCATCATCAGCATGGCGAACGACATCGAGAAGGCGCCGCCGATCACCAGCAGCGAACCCAAAGGCTGCGCGAACACGGCAGGATCGAAGCCCAGCAGCAGCACGCCGACGAAGGACAGCGCGATGCCCGCCACGCGCGCCCAGCCCACCGTCTCCTTGAGCCAGAAGTAGGCCACGATGACCGAGAACGGCGCGCCCATCTGGATCAGCACCGCGACGGAAGACAGATTGGGCGACAGCGCCATGCCCGAATAGAGCAGGGCGAAATGCACCACGCCCGCCAGCAGCGCGATGACCAGCACCTCGCGCATGCGGCCTTTCATGATCTTCAGCCACGGCAGCATCAGCACCGCGACGGTGCCGAAGCGCAGGAAGGTGAAGAAGATCGGCGGAAAATGCGCCACGCCGATCTTGGCGGTGACGAAGGTGAAGCCCCAGATCAGCGCGATACCGAGCGCCATGGCGATATGAAGAGGCTTCATTTAAGCGGTTGCCGTTTGCTTGCTGCACAGGCCAACATCGGCCTCGATATGAACGCACGTTAACAAGCTTTGGTGCGGCGCAGCATTGCAAAATAGGGCGGGTTGGGTTGCGTGCCCTTTCGCGCCCCGGAGAGGGGAATTCGATGAGCAAAGACAAGAAGGTAGCGATCGTCACCGGCTCGGCCACCGGCCTGGGCGCGGCCGCCGCGCTGATGCTGGCGCAGAAGGGCTGGAACGTCGTCATCAACTACACCAAGAGCCTCGCCGAGGCGCAGGAGAGCGAGGCCGCCTGCAGACAAGCCGGCGCCGAGACATTGTTGGCGCAGGGCGACGTGGCCGAAGACGCCGACTGCCAAGCGATCGTCGCGGCGACGATGAAGAAATGGGGCCGCATCGACGGGCTCATCAACAATGCCGGCGTTTCCAAGTTCAACAACCACGCCAATCTCGACGGCGTGAACAAGGACGACTTCATCCGCATCTATTCGGTCAACGTCATCGGCGCCTATCAGATGACCCGCGCCTGCGCGCCGCACATGAAGCAGCAGGGCAGGGGCTCGGTGGTGAACATCTCCTCCATCGCCGGCGTCATGGGCATCGGCTCCTCGGTGCCCTATGCCGCGTCGAAGGGCGCGCTCAACACGATGACCTTGTCGCTGGCGCGCGCGCTGGGACCGGAGATCAGGGTGAATGCGGTGTGTCCCGGCTTCATCCAGAGCCGCTGGCTGCTGACCGGGTTGGGCGAGGAGACCTACAACAATCTCAAGAAGAGCCAGGAAGCCACCACGCCGCTGCGCCACGCCGGCACGCCCGAGGACATGGCCGAGGTCGCGGTGTGGCTGCTGGAAGGCGCGCGCAACGTCACCGGTGAAGTCGTCATGGTCGATGCCGGCGCGCATCTGTCGGGCGCGCCGCTGAAGGCGCGGTGATTTTGGTGCGGCAAGCGCACGGCAAGAGACGAAGTTGGCGGCTTGTCCGCGCTTCCGGTTCGCCGTCATGCTCATGGTCTAATCGGGAGGCGAGCGATGCGCTGGATCTTTCTGCTGATGTTGATGATCGCCGCCGTGCCGCTTTCTGCCGATCCGGGTTTCGCCGCCGGCCTGCGCATCGATGATGACGGCCGGCCCTAGCACGACACCTCATCGTCTCCATACGAATTGCATCGCGACATGATTCTTGCATCGCGACTCCAGTTTGCCGTCGAAAGCCGTTGATCGTTCGCTTACCATCGGAGGCGAATCATCTGGAGGCGATCATGCGAACGATGCTGTTGCTGTTGACGCTCCTGGTTGGCGCAATCTCGGTCGCACCGGTTCTGCCGGCGCAGGCCGCGGGCGCGCGTATCGACGGCAACGGGGCGCCCTGAAAGGACAGAACGATGAAGATTTTCCTGATGGCGATGCTGCTCGCCTTCGGTGCGGCCACGATGGCGTCTGCCTGGTCGCCGGCCCATGCCGCCAGCGTGCGGATCGATCCCGACGGCGCCCCTTAGGGAGAATGAGATGAAAATTTTTCTCATGGCGATGCTTCTCGCCTTCGGGGCTATTGTCACGGCGCCGGCCTGGTCGCCGGCCAACGCCACCGGCGGCGCCATGGACCCGAATGGCGCACCCTAGGCTGTTCTGAGATAAGTTTAAGAAAAATCAGTCGGTTAGCGGCATTTCACATGACTTAAGTTGTCATGTGACAAATAACGCATATGATGTATCTGGTTCTCGAGGATACCTATGCGCGCTCTGATTCTGGCCATCTCGGTTCTTTTTTCGCTCAGTTTCACGACCGTTCCGGAGCCATCCTGGGCGGCTGGCGCGCGCATAGACGACAACGGCAATCCCTGAGTGGAGGCGACGATGCGCATACTCTTGGTACTGGCAATCCTAGCCTTTGCGGCTGTCCCCGTGGCGAATTTCTCGGCTGCCCAGGCGGCTGGGCCGCGCATGGACGACAACGGCGCACCGTGAACGCCGCTGCGATGCGCTCCTTGGTGATATTTGTGATGGCGCTGGCGCTGGCGCTGGTCGCTGGCATTGCCCGACACGCTGCAGCGCCGGCACAGGCCGCCGGCTGGATAATGGATCCCAACGGCGCGCCTTGAACGGCAAAGCCGCCAGCCAGCGCCGCCACGGCTCTTCCGCATTGCCAATCCCGTTGGGCTATCTCGCGCCATATCAACGCTGAATGGCATTGCCGCGTTTGCGTATTGGTCGTTCCGCCAGCTCCGCTTTAGCCTGAAAAACAGCCAGTGGAGGCCACATGCGGATCGCTCTTCTTGTATTTACGTTGCTACTCGCCATCGCGCCGGCCTCAGGCATGAACCCGGCCTGGGCCGTCGGTCCGCGCATGGACGATAACGGTCGTCCGTAACCTGGTCGTCGCTAAGCGCTTCTGACAGAGCGCACCCTCGTTCTACAATCGCGGCAGTTTCACAAGGAATTGCCGCATGTGGCCCGACAAACGCATCACCGATCTCTTCGGCATCGATTTGCCGATCGTCCAGGCGCCGATGGCCGGCGCGCAAGGCTCCGCCATGGCGATCGCCGTGTCGCGGGCCGGTGGCCTGGGCTCGCTGCCCTGCGCCATGTTGAGCCTGGATCAGGCGCGCGCCGAAATCGGCATCATCCGCCAGCAGACGGATCGCCCCTACAACCTCAATTTCTTCTGCCACAACTCGCCCGCTCATGACGCTGACGCCGAGCGCGCCTGGCGTAAGGTGCTGGGATCGCATTACGAGGAGTTCGACATCGATCCCGACGCCATCCCGCAAGGGCCCGGCCGCAATCCCTTTGACGACGCTTTCTGCACGATGGTCGAAGAGTTCAAACCGAAAGTCGTCTCCTTCCATTTCGGCTTGCCGGACAAAGCTCTGATGAAGCGGGTGAAGGCGGCCGGCAGCGTGGTGATCTCCTCCGCGACCAGCGCCGCCGAAGCGCGCTGGCTGGAGGACAACGGCGCCGATGCCGTGATCGCGCAGGGCTACGAGGCGGGTGGCCATCGCGGCCATTTCCTGTCCGACAATCTCGCCAGCCAGGCCGGCACCATGGCGCTGGTGCCGCAGGTGGTCGACGCGGTGAAGGTCCCGGTGATCGCTGCCGGCGGCATCGCCGATGCGCGCGGCGTGGTGGCGGCCTTGGTGCTGGGCGCGTCGGCGGTGCAGATCGGCACCGCCTATCTCTTGTCGCCCGAATCCAAAGTCAGCGCCCTGCATCGCAAGGCGTTGGAACAGGCGGCCGACGATTCCACGGCGCTGACCAACGTCTTCACCGGCCGGCCCGCGCGCGGCATCGTCAATCGCGCCATTCGCGAGCTGGGCCCGCTGTCGCCGCACGCGCCGGCATTTCCGCTCGCCACCGGCGCCATCGCCCCGCTGCGCGCCAAGGCCGAAGCCGCCGGCTCGGGCGAATTCTCGCCGCTATGGTCGGGCCAGGCCGCCAGCCTCGCCAAGGCCATGCCGGCGGGCGAGTTCACGACCAAGGTGATGGCGGACGCCGAGGCTCTATTGAAGAGATTGCCGCGTTAAGGCAATTCGTCGCCGCGGCGGTGAAAGATCAGACCGTTGTGGTTATCGCTCTCTCACCAACACCACCGATCCGAGATCGATCGGGCTCTCAGGCGTGCTGCCACTATCAACAACGCGCCGTTGGAAGTTCTGCTTCGAGCCCTTGCAGGAGATCGCGAGGGACACAGGTCGTTCATATCCTGGAAACACGAACTCAATTATAAAATTCGAGCCCGGCTTTGGTTTAGAAATGTTCGAGGACAAGCGACTTTCCGGCTGTATCGAACGTTCATCGATGGTCTTTCCGTTCCGATCCAAAAGCTTTGCATCGCACTCCGCATAAGGCGCCTGGCGCTCGTCTACGATGTTTCCTTGAAGCCACAGAATTGCATCGCCTCCTATGCACCCATTGAGTGCAGAAATCATGACAACCAGCAGGAGGGCCGATGCTGCCCTGGGATAGATGCTCATGGTCAGTCCTGGGAGCGGCTGTGACAGTGATCTCGCTAAGGCAATTCGTCGCCACGCCCGATGTTGCGGATGATCTCGGCAAGCTGCGGCTTGCGCTTTAAAAGCTCGCGGCGGAACGCCACCAGCCCGTCCATCAGCGCTCCCTGACGATCGAGCAGTTGATCGGCGAACGTGACGATGCGCGTGTTGGGCCAGGCATGCGGGCGCATGTCGAGCAGATGCAGGAACGCCTCGCGCTCCTTGCCGGGATTGTGCTGGGCCATGATGATGCCGGCCGCCGCCGTCGAGCGCGAGATGCCGGCATGGCAATGGATCAGCAGATGCCCGCCATGCGCTTCGTCGGGCAGGGTGGCGCCGAACTCGAGCAGCTTCTCGACGTCCTCGCGGCTGGGCGGCTGGAACCCGGCATAGGGCTGCACCACGTCGTCGCAGCGGATCAGCAGCCGGCGCACGTTCTTGTAGCGGCGGAAGGCGGCGGGATCGGGCTCGTCGGGATCGATGATCGACAGCGCGTGCGTGACGCCCTTCTCGCGATGCTGCTCGAGATCGGGAATGCCGCAGATCGTGATGTCGTAAGGGACGAGCGAGCGAACCATCGATGCTCCGGTAATTTGCGCCGCTACCGGCGAGAGCCGCACTGTATGGAGCGCCGGCCGCCCGAGCAACGCCGCAGTTAGCTCGCCGTGCGGCGTTTCAGAAGGGAGAAGACGTCCGCCGGCTCGAACGCGGCCGCCAGCGCGCCGAGAATGCGTTTGCGATTGGCCCGAATGCGCTCCAGCGGCCCACCGATGCCGATGGCGGCGTGCGCCTGGCCCGGCTCGTGGGGCAGGGGCACCGCGATGATGGCGCTGCTCTTGGTCAGCAGGTTTTCGGTATAGGCGTAGCCGCGTCGCCTTGCGTCGCGCAGCACCTGCATCATCGCGTCCGGCTTTACGCGCAGGGCAGGGTCCTCGGTTTCGGCGTTGAAGCGGCGGATGATGCCCTGCGCTTCGCGGTCCGAGCGCAGCGCGACGAGAGCCCGCCCCGCCGCGCAATGCAGGATCGGCCGCAGCCATCCCGGCTTGGTATGCAGGCGCGGCGTCGGCTGCAACGCCTGCACGACGTGCACGTAATGCATCATCAGGTCGTTCTGCAAACCCAGGAATACCAGGTCCCCCGTCCTGTAGTGCACGCGCTGCATGATTTCGATCGGGTTGACGTCCCCGAACATCTGTCCGGGCAGCCAGTTGCCGAGCAGCGTTACGCGCATGGTCGGCATGAAGCTGCGGCTGCGCAGGTCGTAGGAAAGATAGCCGCTGCCCTGCATCGACCGCAGCAGAGTGCTGGCGCTCGATTGCGGCAAGCCCAGCGCCCGCGAGACTTCGCCGACATTGGCCGGCGCCTGTCGTTCGGCGAAGAATTCGAGCACGCGCAAGGTGCGGGTCGCTGACTTGACCATGTTTACCGTGATGCGTCGCGTCGCCTTCGGACAGATCCGATGCGACGCAGTTTGTTCCTACATTCGGTGAATGTCGTTCGAACGAGTATCACATATGTGATATTTGATCCAAATCCGGAAATCGCAATGGCGCAAGGCGCTGCTCCTGTGTGACCGTTTTCGCGATCGGCAGTTCAATGCCGGCGTGCGTGGTCAGGGAGGAAGTGCGTCGATGCAGTTCGCAACGCTTGTCGGCATGCAGTTGCCGAAGCCGTGGAAAGCCGATTCGGAATTCAATCTCTATCGCGACGCGCTCGAGCAGACGGTGCTGGCCGACCGGCTGGGCTACAGCCATGTCTGGGCCGTCGAGCATCATTTCCTCGAAGAGTATTCGCACTCCTCGGCGCCGGAGGTCTTCCTTGCCGCCGCCGCCGCGCGCACGCAGCGCATCCGCATCGGCCACGGCATCGTGCTCAGCCCGCCGGCCTACAACCATCCCGCCCGCGTCGCCGAGCGCATCGGCGCGCTCGATCTGATCTCGGGCGGCCGCGTCGAATGGGGCACTGGCGAATCGGCCTCGGCAGCGGAGACCGGCGGTTTCGGCGTGGCCCTGGAGCAGAAGCGCGAGATGTGGACGGAGGCCGTGGCGCAGACGGCCGACATGATGGCGATGACGCCGTATCCCGGACATCAGGGAAAATATTTTTCCATGCCGTGCCGCAATGTGGTGCCCAAGCCATTGCAGAAGCCGCACCCGCCGCTGTGGATCGCCTGTTCGCGGCGCGAGACCATCCATTTCGCCGCGCGCATGGGCGCCGGCGCGCTGGCCTTCTCCTTCCTCGACAACCAGGTGGCGGCGAAGTGGGTGCAGGAATACTACGACATCATCAAGTCGGACCAGTGCGTGCCGATCGGCCACACGGTCAACGCCAATATCGCGCTGGTCAACGGCTTCTCCTGCCATCCCGACAGTTCGGTGGCCTACGACCGCGCCATCGACGGCTTCAAGTTCTTCGGCTACTCGCTGGGCCATCACTATATCTACGGCGAGCACACGCCCGGCCGCACCGATCTGTGGCGCCGTTTCCAGGAAGCCAAGGCCGCCATGCCCGACGGCGAGGGCAGGGGCGGCATCGGCTCGCCCGACGAGATCCGCGCCCATATGCGCGCGCACGAAGCCTACGGTCTCGACCAGATCATCTTCACCCCGCAGAACGGCATGACCGAGCACGGGCACATCTGCGAATCCTACGAACTGTTCGCGCGCGAGGTGCTGCCGGAATTCGCCGAGCGCGAGGAGAAGCGGCAGAAGCGCAAGCAGGCGGAGCTGGCGCCCTACATCGAGCAGGCCCTGCAGCGGCGGGCGAAGCTTACGCAGATGCGCGACGAGGAGATCCCAAAAGTGTCCGCGCTCGGCCGCAAGATCATCGCCGCCGGCAACGACGATCTCTTCACCGAGCTGAAGGATCGCGGCGGGCCGGCCTACTACCCACTGAACGAGCCGGGCCGCCCCGGCGGCGGCTAGTTTTTTCCGCCGACGAGAAACAGACGCAAAGAAAACCGACGAAGGGGAAACACCGATGACGATACGCAAAGGATTTGTCGCCGCGATGGTGCTGGCGGCGATGGCGATGCCCGCCATGGCGCAGAAGAAATACGATCCCGGCGCATCGGATACCGAGATCAAGCTCGGCCAGACCGCGCCGTATTCCGGTCCGGTCTCGGCCTACGGCATCATCGGCCAGGCGGCGGCCGCCTATTTCAAGATGGTCAACGACCAGGGCGGCATCAACGGCCGCAAGGTCACCTTCATCACGGTCGACGACAGCTTCTCGCCGCCCAAGACGGTGGAGATGACGCGCCGCATGGTCGAGCAGGACCAGGTGCTGGCGATCTACAGCCCGATCGGCACCGCGCCCAACGCCTCGATCCAGAAATACCTCAACGACAAGAAGGTGCCGCATCTGTTCGTGCCGTCCGGCGCCTCGCGCTTCGCCAACCCTAAGGAGTTTCCCTGGACGCTGCCGTGGCTGCCGACCTACATCACCGAAGGCGCGATCTATGCCCGGCACATCATGAAGACCAGCCCCGGCGCCAAGGTGGCGGTGCTGTTCCAGAACGACGATTCGGGCAAGGATTTCCTCGAGGGCTTCCGTTCGGGCTTCGGCAAGGACGCTGACAAGTACATCGTCGCCACCGCCTCGCACGAGATCACCGACCCGACCATCGATTCGCAGATCATCCAGCTCAAGAGCTCGGGCGCTACAGTGCTGGCGATCATGACTTCGCCCAAATTCGCCGCCCAGGCGATCCGCAAGACGGCCGATCTGGGCTGGAAGCCGGAACGCTACCTGGCGACGGTGTCAAACTCAGTGGCCGGCACCTTGAAGACCGCCGGTCTCGACGTTTCGAACGGCATCATCTCGGCGTCCTACATCAAGGACCCGACCGATCCGCAATGGAAGGACAACGCTGACTTCAAGGCGTGGCTGGAGTGGAAGAACAAGTACCTGCCCGAAGGCAACGTCGCCGACGCCAACATCGTGTTCAGCTATGTCGTGGCCAGCGTCATGACACAGGTGCTGAAGCAGGCGGGCAACGACCTGACCCGCGCCAACGTGCTGGCGCAGGCGACCAACCTCAAGGACTTCACCGTGCCGATGCTGCTGCCGGGCATCAAAATCAACACGGCCAAGGACGACTATCTGCCGATCCAGCAGATGTCGCTGATGAAGTTCGACGGCGAGAAATGGGCGCTGTTCGGCGACATCATCTCGCAGTAGCCACGACGGCAAAAACCGAAGGCCCGGGCAGCGATGCTCGGGCCTTTTTGTTTTGGCGGATCGGGAAAAATGGTGGGCGCGGCAGGGATTGAACCTGCGACCTTCCCCGTGTGAAGGGGAC
>CAYLYK010000014.1:0-32925 GCA_964388115.1 uncultured Hyphomicrobiales bacterium | reverse complement strand
CAGGCCATCACCATCGAGGCCGAGCCGCGCGAAGACGGCAGCCGCCGCACCACGCGCTACGACATCGACATGACGAAGTGCATCTATTGCGGCTTCTGCCAGGAAGCCTGCCCGGTGGACGCGATCGTCGAGGGTCCGAACTTCGAGTTCTCGACCGAGACGCGCGAAGAGCTGCTCTACAACAAGGACAAGCTGCTGGCCAACGGCGAGCGCTGGGAGGCGGAGATCGCCGCCAATCTGTCCGCCGACGCGCCGTACCGGTAGGCCGGGCAGGAGAGAGACGAGAGACATGGTTATCCAGGCGCTGGCCTTCTATCTCTTCGCCGCCGTGACGATCGCGGCCGCCACCATGGTCGTGGTGGCGCGCAATCCTGTGCACTCGGTGCTCTATCTGATCCTGGCCTTTTTCAACGCCGCGGCGCTGTTCCTGCTGATGGGCGCCGAATTCCTGGCGATGATCCTGGTCGTGGTCTATGTCGGCGCCGTCGCCGTGCTGTTCCTGTTCGTCGTTATGATGCTTGACGTCAATCTGGCGGCATTGCGCGAAGGCTTCCTGCGCTACCTGCCGATCGGCGGCCTGATCGGGCTGGTGCTGTTCGTCGAGCTGATCTTCATCGTCGGCGCCTGGATTGTCGCGCCGGAAGCAGGTGCTGCGCTGCTGTCAAAGACGCCGGCGCCCGATCAGGTCGACAACACACGCGCCATCGGCCAGCTGGTCTATACCCGTTACATCTACCTGTTCCAGGGCGCCGGTCTGGTGCTGCTGGTGGCGATGATCGGCGCCATCGTGCTGACCTTGCGCAGCCGCCCGGGCGTGCGCCGCCAGAATATCGGCGACCAGGTCAATCGCAAGCACGAGGACGTGGTCGAGATCGTCAAAGTGCCGACCGGGGGAGGGATCTGACCATGTTCGAGATCGGCCTCGGCCATTACCTGACGGTTGCCGCCATCCTGTTCACGCTGGGCATCTTCGGCATTTTCCTCAACCGCAAGAACATCATCGTCATCCTGATGTCGGTTGAGCTGATGCTGCTGGCCGTCAACATCAACCTGATGGCGTTCTCCGCTGCGCTTGGCGATCTGGTCGGCCAGGTCTTCGCCCTGCTGGTCCTGACCGTGGCCGCGGCGGAAGCCGCGATCGGTCTTGCCATCCTGGTGGTCTATTTCCGCAACCGCGGCTCCATCGCGGTCGAAGACATCAACATGATGAAGGGCTGAGCGGCCACGCTCGCTTAAGAGAAAAGAAACATGTCCGCAGCCATCGTCCTCATCGTTTTCCTGCCGCTGCTCGCAGCCTTCGTCGCCGGCTTCTTCGGCCGCTGGATCGGCTATCGCGGCGCGCAGGTCGTCACCTGTGGCGCACTGCTAATCGCGGCCGCGCTGTCGATCTTCGTCTTCATCAAGGTCGGGTTCGGCGGCCAGCAAGGCGTGGTCGAGCTGTCGACCTTCATTCTCTCGGGTAAGTTCGAGGTCAGCTGGGCGTTGCGCTACGACACGCTGACGGCGGTGATGCTGATCGTTGTCACCGGCGTGTCGTCGATGGTGCATGTCTATTCCGTCGGCTACATGCACGAGGACCCGCATAAGCCGCGCTTCATGGCCTATCTGAGCCTGTTCACCTTCTTCATGCTCACGCTCGTGACGGCCGACAATTTCGTCCAGATGTTCTTCGGCTGGGAAGGCGTGGGTCTCGCGTCCTATCTGCTGATCGGCTTCTGGTTCGACAAGCCCTCGGCCAACGCCGCCGCCATCAAGGCCTTCCTGGTCAATCGCGTCGGCGATTTCGGCTTCGCGCTCGGCATCATGGCAGTCTTCGTCATCTTCGGCGCCGTTGGCTTCGACGAGGTCTTCGCCGCCACACCGGGCAAGGCCAGCATGACGTTTACCTTCCTGGGCATGGAAGTGAATGCGTTGACGACGGCCTGCCTGCTGCTGTTCGTCGGCGCGATGGGCAAGTCGGCCCAGCTTTTCCTGCACACCTGGCTGCCGGACGCCATGGAAGGCCCGACGCCGGTTTCCGCCTTGATCCATGCCGCTACCATGGTGACGGCCGGCGTCTTCATGGTCTGCCGATTGTCGCCCATGTTCGAATATGCGCCGACGGCTCTGATGGTGGTGACTATCGTCGGCGGCCTGACCGCGTTCTTCGCCGCCACGGTCGGCCTGACCCAATTCGACATCAAGCGCGTCATTGCCTATTCGACCTGCAGCCAGCTCGGCTACATGTTCTTCGCCGCCGGCGTGTCCGCCTATCAGGCGGCGATGTTCCATCTGATGACCCATGCCTTCTTCAAGGCGCTGCTGTTCCTGGGCGCCGGCTCGGTGATCCATGCCCTGCATCACGAACAGGACATGCGCAACATGGGCGGCGTTTGGAGGAAGATCCCCTATACCTACACGCTGATGTGGATCGGCTCGCTGGCCCTGGCCGGCATCGGCATCCCCGGCGTGTTCGGCTTTGCCGGGTTCTACTCCAAGGACATCATTCTGGAATCGGCGTTCGCGGCCCATACCGGCGTCGGGCTGTTCGCCTTCTGGCTGGGGATCGCGGCGGCATTCATGACCGCGTTCTACTCCTGGCGCCTGCTGTTCCTGACTTTCCACGGCGAGTTCCGCGGCGATCATCACACTTACGATCACGCCCACGAATCGCCGCTGAGCATGATGGTGCCCTTGGTCGTGCTGGCGATCGGCGCTTTGTTCGCCGGAATCATCGGCTACGACTGGTTCGTCGGCCACGATCTCGAAGCGTTCTGGCGCGATTCGATCAAGGTTCTGCCCGAGCATCCAGCCCTGCATCACGCGCACGACGTGCCGCTGTGGGTCAAGCTGGCGCCATTGGTCGTCGGCATCTCCGGCATCGCGCTGGCCTGGCTGTTCTACATCCGCCAGCCCGATCTGCCCGCCAAGACGGCGACCACCTTCGCGCCGATCTATCGCTTCTTCTACAACAAGTGGTATTTCGACGAGCTCTACGACTTCCTCTTCGTGCGGCCGGCCAAACGCATCGGTCATGCTCTGTGGAAGAAGGGTGACGGGGCGCTGATCGACGGGCTTGGCCCCGATGGGCTTGCCGAAGGCTCGCGTGGCATCGCGCGCTTCGCCGGCCGGCTGCAGAGCGGCTACATCTATCACTATGCGTTCGCCATGCTGATCGGCGTCGTGGTGCTGGTGAGCCTGTACCTCATCACGCAGGGAGCGCGGTGATGGCTAACTGGCCGCTGCTCTCGCTGGTCACGTTCCTGCCGCTGCTGGGCGCGGGAATCATCTTCTGTATCACCGGCCGTAAGGAAATGGTGGCGCGCAACGCGCGCTGGGCAGCGCTGTGGGTGTCGCTCTTCACCTTCGCCGCGTCGCTGATCCTGTGGGTCGAGTTTGACCGCGGCTCGGCCGACTACCAGTTCGTCGAGAAGGCGCGGTGGATTCCCGAATTCGGCGTCTCCTATCATATGGGCGTCGACGGCATCTCGATGTTCTTCGTCCTGCTCTCGACCTTCCTGACGCCGATTTGCGTGCTGGCGTCGTGGAAGGCGATCGAGACGCGGGTCAAGGAATACATGATCGCGTTCCTGGTGCTGGAAACGCTGATGGTCGGCATGTTCTGCGCGCTCGACCTGGTCCTGTTCTACGTCTTCTTCGAAGGCGTGCTGATCCCGATGTTCCTGATCATCGGCGTCTGGGGCGGCGCGCGCCGGGTCTATGCCGCGTTCAAGTTCTTCCTCTACACGCTGCTCGGCTCGGTGCTGATGCTGCTGGCCATCATCTATCTCTACTACCAGGCCGGTACCACGGATCTCGCGGCAGTGATGGCGCTGAAGCTGCCGCTGGCCGTGCAGATCCCGCTATGGCTGGCCTTCTTCGCGTCCTTCGCCGTCAAGGTGCCGATGTGGCCGGTCCATACCTGGCTGCCCGATGCACACGTCGAGGCGCCGACGGCCGGTTCCGTGATCCTGGCCGGCGTGCTGTTGAAGATGGGCGCCTATGGCTTCCTGCGGTTCTCCGTGCCGATCATGCCTCTGGCATCGGAGTATTTCGCGCCGCTGGTCTTCGTGCTCAGCTGCGTCGCGGTCGTCTACACCTCGCTCGTGGCGTTGGCGCAGGAGGATATGAAGAAGCTGATCGCCTATTCGTCGGTCGCCCATATGGGCTTCGTGACGATCGGCATCTTCACCTTCAACACCCAGGGCATCCAGGGCGCGATCTACCAGATGCTGAGCCATGGCATCGTCTCAGCCGCGCTCTTCCTCTGCGTCGGCGTGGTCTATGATCGCATCCACAGCCGCGAGATCGCCCGTTACGGCGGCCTCGTCCATCGGATGCCGAAATACGCCCTGGTGTTCATGATCTTCACCCTGGCCTCGGTCGGCCTGCCCGGGCTCTCCGGTTTCGTCGGCGAGATCCTGGTGCTGATCGGCGCCTATCAGGCCAATACCTGGGTGGCCCTGTTCGCCACCTCGGGTTTGATCCTGGGCGCGGCCTATTCGCTGTGGCTCTATCGCCGCGTGATCTTCGGCGAGCTGGTGAAGGAAGACCTCAAGTCCATTCTCGATCTGGAGTGGCGCGAGATCGCCATCTTCGCGCCGCTGGTGCTGATGACGGTGTGGATGGGTGTCTATCCGGCCTCCTTCCTCGATCTGATCGGCCCATCGGTTGAGAAGCTGATCGCCAATTACCAGACGGCGCTGAGCGGGGCGAAAGCCGCTGCGCTTTCCGTGGGACGCTAGAGCATGACCGGGCTTGAAAACTGGACCATCATCGTCCCCGAGCTGTTCCTGGCGGCTTCCGCCATGGCGCTGCTGATCTTCGGCGTCTTTCGAAAGGACAATGCCGCCACCACCGTCGCCTGGCTTTCGGTGGCGGCGCTGATCGGCACCATGGCGCTGTTGTTCTTTGCACCGAGCGGCAGCGGCATGGGTGGACAATTCGCCAGCAACGGATTCAGCGTCTTCATGAAGGTGCTGATCCTGGCGGGCGCCGCGATCGCCATCATCATGTCGCGCAGCTACATGCAGCGCGAGAACGTCTGGCGATTCGAGTATCCGGTGCTGATCCTGCTGGCCACCACCGGCATGATGATGATGGTCTCGGCCAACGACCTGATCGCGCTCTATCTCGGGCTCGAGCTGCAGTCGCTGGCGCTTTACGTCATCGCCGCCTTCCAGCGCGACACGGTGCGCTCGACCGAAGCAGGCCTGAAGTACTTCGTTCTGGGTGCCCTGTCGTCGGGCATGCTGCTCTACGGCTCGTCGCTGGTGTACGGCTTCGCCGGCACCACGAGCTTCCCCGGCCTGGCCACCGTGTTCAACGGCGGCGACCCCTCGATTGGCGCCGTGGTTGGACTGGTCTTCGTGATCGCTGGCCTGGCGTTCAAGGTTTCGGCCGTGCCGTTCCACATGTGGACGCCGGACGTTTATGAAGGCGCGCCGACGCCGGTGACCGCCTTGTTCTCGGTGGCGCCCAAGATCGCCGCCATCGCGCTGTTCGTTTCGGTCATGGTCGGCCCGTTCCGCGACCTGCTGCAGCAGTGGCAGCAGGTGGTGGTGCTGGTTTCGATCGCCTCGATGTTGCTGGGCGCTTTCGCCGCTATCGGCCAGACCAACATCAAGCGTCTGATGGCCTATTCGTCTATCGGCCATGTCGGCTACATCCTGCTTGGTCTGGCGGCAGGCACCGAGGATGGCGTGCGCGGCATTCTGGTCTATGTCGCTATTTATATGGTGATGAACCTCGGCACCTTCGCCGTCATCCTGTCCATGCGCCGCCACGGCACGATGGTGGAGGAGATCTCCGATCTCGCCGGCCTGTCGCGCAGCCAGCCGCTCATGGCGCTGGCGCTGGCGGTGTTCATGTTCTCCATGGCCGGCATCCCTCCGCTGGGCGGTTTCTTCGGCAAGCTTTACGTCTTCATGCCCGCGGTCGATGCCGGGCTGGTGATCCCGGCCATCATTGGCGTCGTCTCCTCGGTGGTGTCGGCCTATTACTATCTGCGCATCATCAAGATCGCTTATTTCGATCAGCCCATCGAAACCTTCGACCGGCCGCTGGGCCGCGACATGGCGATCGTCATGGGCGTTGCCGCCGTGGCGCTCAGCGTCTTCCTGTTGTTCGTTGCGCCGGTGGTGCATGTCGCAGGCACCGCAGCCGCGACGATGTTCAGATAGATGGAAGAGCCGGTCATCCGCACCGACATCGACCTGCCGCCAGGCTGGAAGCTTATTGCGTTCGAAACAGTCGGCAGCACCAACGACGAAGCCATGCAGCGCGCCGATCGCGGCGCCGACGAAGGCACTGTCGTCTGGGCTAAACGGCAGGTCAGCGGCCGGGGCCGGCGCGGACGCATCTGGCAGTCGCCGGAAGGCAATCTCTACAGTTCGATTGTCGTACGCCCGGAGAGCTCGGCCGAGGTAGCAGCGCAACTGAGCTTCGTGACGGCGCTGGCCGTGGGCGAAACGGTCGCGGCCCTTATCCCGGGCGGCCGGCGCATCGGCTTCAAATGGCCCAACGACGTGCAGGTGGATGGTGCCAAGATCGCCGGCATCCTGCTGGAATCGGCGGTCGGACCAGCGGGCCTCGTGTCGCAAGTTGTGATCGGCACCGGCATCAATGTCGGCTGGCGTCCGTCGCCGGGCGAGACGCCCTATCCCGTTGCCAGCCTGTCGGCGCTGGGCGGAGAAACGGCGCTGGAGAAGGTCCTGCAATCCTACTGTGCCGCCATGGCTCATTGGATCGCACGCTGGCGCCAACAGGGTTTCGCGGCCATTCGTGAGGCGTGGCTGGCGCAAGCCGGCAATATCGGGCAGATGATCGAGGTGAAGACCGGGCGCGACGTGCTAAGCGGTCGCTTCGCCCATCTGGACGAAACCGGCGCGTTGATCCTGGAAGGCAATGACGGTCGCACCACCAGAGTCACGGCAGGCGAAATCTTCCCGGCCGCGGCGTAGAGTGGCGGCCGCGCAAGAGTAGGGGACGGCCATGCTGCTGGTCATCGACGTCGGCAATACCAATTCCAAATTCGCCCTGTTCAAGGGCGACACGCTGATGGGCGAATGGCGCCTGCAGACGCAGCACAATCGCACTGCCGACGAATACGCGGTTTCCCTGACGCAGCTCATGAAGCTCAAGGGCATCGAGCCGAAGGACGTTCGCGGCGCTATCATCGCCACCGTCGTGCCACAGGCGCTCTTCAATCTGCGCCTGCTGTGCCAGCATTATTTCAACGTCGAGCCGCTGGTGGTAGGCGAGCCGGACGTGAAGCTCGGCATGAAAGTGCTGCTGGAGCGGCCGCAGGATGCCGGCGCTGACCGAATCGTCGCAGCCGTGGCCGGCCACAAGCAATTCGGCGGGCCGCTGATCTCGATCGATTTCGGCAGCGCCACCACCTTCGACATCGTCGATGAGGACGGCAATTTCGTCGGCGGCGTGCTGTCGCCGGGAATTCAGCTTTCCATCGAGGCGTTCTATCTGATGACCGCCCGCCTGCCGCGCATCAAGGTCGAGAAGACGGAGAAGGTGATCGGCAAGGCTACCGTGCCTGCCATGCAGTCGGGCATTTTCTGGGGCTATGTCGGGCTGATCGAAAAGCTGGTGACCATGATCAAGGCCGAGTATGGCAAGCCGATGAAAGTCATCGCCACCGGCGGTCTGGCGCCGCTGTTCTTGGAGGCGACCGACGTGATCGACGAGACGGTGCCCGACCTGATCCTGCGCGGGCTGCTGGAGATCTGGCGGCGGAATCGTCCCGATGCCTGAGCCGCGCCAGAGCGGCGAGTTGCTGTTTCTCGCGCTGGGCGGCGCGGGTGAAATCGGCATGAATCTCAACCTCTACGCCTATGAAGACCAATGGCTGATGTTGGACCTCGGCATCACCTTTGGCGACGAAAGCGCGCCCGGTGTCGACGTGATCATGCCGGACCCGGCCTTTATCGTGGAACGGCGTGACAAGCTGCTCGGCGTGGTGCTGACGCATGCGCATGAGGACCATCTCGGCGCCGTGGCGCATCTGTGGCCGCAACTGCGCTGCCCGATCTTCGCCACGCCTTTTGCCGCCTCGGTGCTGCGCCGCAAGCTGGCCGATGCCAACCTGACATTGACCGCCTTGATCACCGAGGTGCCGCTGGGCGGCAAGTTCACGCTGGGGCCGTTCGACATCGAACTGATTACCATGACGCATTCGATTCCCGAGCCGAATGCCGTGGCGATCAAGACGCCGGCGGGAACGATCCTGCATACTGGCGACTGGAAGATCGATCCCGAGCCGCTCCTGGGCGAGGTCACCGACGAAGCCGCCTTGCGCAAGCTGGGCGACGATGGCGTGCTGGCGATGGTGTGCGATTCGACCAATGTCTTCGTGCCAGGCGAAGCGGGCTCTGAATCCGACGTCCGCAGAGCGCTCACGGAATTGATCGGCCAGTGCAGGCAGCGTGTGGCGGTGACGTGCTTCGCCTCCAATCTGGCGCGGGTCGAGAGCGTAGCCCATGCGGCCGACGCCAATGGCCGCCATCCGGTGCTGGTCGGCCGCGCGCTCAATCGCATGGTCGAGGCGGCGCGTGAGAACGGCTATCTCACCTCCATGCCGCGGACGATCGACGAGAAGGAGGCAGCGTGGCTGCCGCGCGACAAGGTGCTGATGATCTGTACCGGCAGTCAGGGCGAAAACGGTGCCGCCATGTACCGGCTGGCCTACGACGAGCATCCGACCCTGCACCTGGAGAAGGGCGACACCGTCGTGTTCTCCTCGCGCATCATTCCGGGCAACGAGAAATCGATCGGCCGTCTGCATAATCGCCTGGTGGCGCTGGGCGTCGAGGTGCTGACGGAGCGCGACGCCTTCGTGCATGTCTCCGGCCATCCGGCGCGCGACGAGCTGACCCGGTTGTATCAATGGGTGCGGCCGCAAGTGGCGATCCCGGTGCATGGCGAGCTGCGTCATCTCAACGAGCATGCGGTGCTGGCCCGCGCCGTTCAGGTGCCTCATGCCATCGTCGCGCCCAACGGCACGCTCGTTCGCCTGGCGCCGGGGCCGGCCGAGATCATCGATCATGTGCCGACCGGACGGCTGGGGCTGGATGGCAGCCGTATGATCCATCTCGATACCGCCAGCCTGCGTCCGCGCAAGCAGATGATCTTCAATGGCGCGGCGACGATCATGCTGGTGGCCGATGCCAAGGGCCGGCTGCTGGCCGCGCCGCGGCTGTCGGTGCACGGCTTTCCCGACGGCGAGGATTTAGACGAGGTGGAGGCGGAAGCGCTCGAAGCCGTCGCCAAGGCCTTGGCGGAAGGTCCAATCCGGGACGACAACAGCGCCAGCATGCTCGCCAGTCAGGCGGTCCGGCGGGTCTTCAAGGCGCGGCTGGGAAAGCGGCCCGTCACCGAGGTTCAGATTGTCCGCATTTGATCCTGGCCGGGACAGGGGAGCCGCCTGATGTCGATCGTGACCGCAATTGCCGTCTATTTCGTGATCTGGTGGATCGTGCTGTTCGCCGTGCTGCCATGGGGCGTTAAGATCCCCGACAATCCCGAGCCCGGCCATGCCACCAGCGCACCGGAGAAGCCGCAACTGGGCCGCAAGGCTCTGTGGACGACGCTGATAGCGGCCGTCATTTGGGGCGGCTTCTTTCTGGTGAACTACTTCGATCTGATCAGTTTTCGGGATTGGCGCTGATCGATATCTTTTTTGCCCAAAGTTTCGGCAAATCATGCCAAAGACGCCACAGTTTGGAATTTGGACAAAAAAATAGGCAACTCGGTGGGTAACCGACTTGCCTTGCTGCACCGCAGCAGGATAGCTTTGGTGCTACGGGATTTTTCCCGTTTCGCCTATTCGGTGTTTCCTCCCTAAACTCGGGCCACTTTGGTGGCCCCTTTTTTTGGGACTATATCCATTCCGATATGCAGTGGCAAACGGAGTCTTGGCGATCCGTGACAATTTCACCCGCCGCAAGGATGCTTCCTTGCGGCGAATTATTTGTGCTTGAAACGATCTATCGCAGCTTCAGGTTTGCTAGATGAAGGCAAACTTGATGATGAACAGAACGGCCAGGACCGCGACGGCCGGATGCAGCTCGCGGAAGCGGCCGGCGACGACTTTAATTGCCGCATACGTAATAAACCCGAACGCAATGCCTTCCGCGATCGAATAGGTGAGCGGCATCGTAATGGCCGTCACCACGGCCGGCGCATACTCGGTCGGGTCTTCCCAATCAACCTCCGCCAGGCCGCGCGCCATCATGCAGGCGACGAACAACAGCGCCGGAGCGGTGGCGAAGGCCGGCACCGATTTCGCCAGCGGCGAGAAGAACAGCATCAGCAGGAACAGCACGCCCACAACGACAGCCGTCAGGCCGGTGCGGCCGCCGACCTTGATGCCTGATGCGCTCTCGATATAGCTGGTCGTGGTCGAGGTGCCGAGCGCGGCCCCCGCCATGGCGGCCGAGGAATCGACAATCAGGGCGCGGCCCAGGCGCGGCACCTTGCCATCCTTGTCCAGCATCCCGGCGCGATGAGCAATGCCGATCAGCGTCCCGGAATTGTCGAACAGGTCGACGAACAGGAAGGCGAAGATGATGGTGATCAGCCCGACATTCAGGGCACCAGCGATATCGAGTTGCAGCAGGACGGGGGAGGGGTCGGGCACCGGCGCGACGATACCTTCGAACTTGCTATAGCCCAGAATTATGGAGGCGACAGTGACGGCCAGCACGCTGATCATGATGCCGCCGCGCACGCCATAGCGGTCGAGAGCCACCATCAGCACGAAGCCCAGCGCAGCGAGTATCACTGGCCCTTTGGTGAGGTTGCCAGCGGTAACCAGCGTCGCTGGATGATCGACAACGATGCCGGCGGCCTGGAAGGCGATGATGCCCAGGAACAGGCCGATGCCGGCGGATATCGCCATCTTCAGCGATTTTGGGATGGCGTTAATGATGTATTCGCGCACCGGCAGCACGCTCAGCACGAGAAAGATAACGCCCGAAATAAACACCGCCCCCAGCGCGACCTGCCAGCTGTAGCCAAGCTGCTTGACGACGGTGAAGGCGAAGTAGGCATTCAATCCCATGCCGGGGGCCAGCGCGATCGGATAGTTGGCGAACATGCCCATGAAGATGCTGCCAAACGCGGCGGCCAGGCAGGTTGCGACGAACACCGCCCCAAGATCCATGCCGGTAACGGACAGGATCTGTGGATTGACGAAGGCGATATAGGCCATGGTCAGGAAGGTGGTCACCCCCGCCAGCAGCTCGGTGCGCACGGTGGTGCCGTTCTCTTGCAGCTTGAACAAACGCTCCAACATTGATCCCCCGATCGTGTTCCCCGCGCCATTGTGCGGCCTGAGCCTGTGGACAGCCAAGCGGACTTGGAAATTTGCCTTTACCGGCCTCGTTGCCTAAAGTCTGGCCGCGCCGGTTTTGCCGGCATTTTCAACAGGATCGACCGGATTGCCGATGCGTCTTAGCCAGTATTTTCTGCCCACCCTCAAGGAAAATCCCTCCGAAGCGCAGATCGTGTCGCACCGGCTGATGCTGCGCGCCGGCATGGTCCGCCAGGCGGCCGCCGGCATCTATTCCTGGCTGCCCATGGGCTATCGGGTGCTCAAGAAGGTCGAGCAGATCGTGCGCGAGGAGCAGGACCGCGCGGGCGCGCAGGAATTGCTGATGCCGACCATCCAGTCGGCCGAGCTGTGGCGCGAGAGCGGGCGCTATGACGATTACGGCCAGGAGATGCTGCGCATCAAGGATCGGCACGAGCGCGAGATGCTGTTCGGGCCGACCAACGAAGAGCTGATCACCGACATCGTGCGGCAGTCGATCAAGACCTATCGCGACCTGCCGAAAAATCTCTATCACATCCAGTGGAAGTTCCGCGACGAAGTGCGGCCGCGCTTCGGCGTCATGCGCGGGCGCGAATTCCTGATGAAGGACAACTATTCCTTCGATCTTGATCGCGACGGCGCCATCCGCTCCTACAACAAGATGTTCGTGGCCTATTTGCGCACCTTCGCCCGCATGGGGCTGAAGGCCATCCCCATGCGCGCCGATACCGGTCCGATCGGCGGCGATCACAGCCATGAATTCATCATTCTGGCCGAGACCGGCGAGAGCCAGGTGTTTTGCGATCGCGATCTGGTCGATCTCGACATTCTAGGCCGTGACGTCGATTACGATGCCGATCTGACGCCGCTGATCGAGGAATGGACCGGTCTCTACGCCGCCACCGACGAGAAGCATGAGCCCGTGCGCTTCGAGAAGGAAGTGCCGGAGGCCAAGCGCATCTCCGCCCGCGGCATCGAGGTCGGCCATATCTTCTATTTCGGCACCAAATACTCCAAGCCGATGAACGCGGTGGTCGCTGGGCCCTCGGGCAGCGACAACATCACCATCGAGATGGGCTCCTACGGCATCGGCGTCTCGCGCCTGGTTGGGGCCATCATCGAAGCCAGCCATGATGATGCCGGAATCATCTGGCCAGAGTCGGTGGCGCCGTTCCAGGTCGGTTTGATCAACCTGAAAGCCGGTGACGCTGCGGTCGATGCAGCCTGCGCCAAGCTCTATGGCGGACTGCAATCGACGGGTGTCGAGGTGCTTTACGACGACCGCGATCTGCGACCGGGCGGCAAGTTTGCGGACATGGACCTGATCGGCCTGCCCTGGCAGGTGATCATCGGTCCGCGCGGGCTGGCGGCGGGCAAGGCCGAACTGAAGAACCGCGCCACCGGCGCGCGCGAGGAAATTCCGCTGGAAGACGTGATCTCACGCTTCGGCGGCTGAAGGAGCGAGGATGCGGCCATTCGCCGTCGAATGGATGCTGGCGTTGCGCTATCTGGGCGCGCGGCGCGAGGAGGGCACGCTGTCGCTGATCGCCGGTTTCTCGCTGGTCGGTATCGCCTTGGGCGTCGCGACTCTGATTGTCGTGATGTCGGTGATGGGCGGGTTCCAGCAGGAATTGCTCGGCCGCATTCTCACGCTCAACGGCCGGCTGGCGGTGTTGTCGGGCGACCAGGGCATCAGCGATTACGCTCCAAAGGTTCAGGAGTTGAAGCAGATACCGGGCGTGGTTGGCGTGACGCCTATCCTGGAAGGCCAAGGCATCGCCACCTCCGGTGCCAAAACCCAGGGCATTCTCGCGCGCGGCATCTCGGCCGAAGATTTGTCGCGGCGCGATTTCATTGCTGGCCATATTACCGGCGGCGATCTGAAGAATTTCACCGGCAAGCGCAGCGTGGTGGTCGGGCAAGGGCTGCTCGACGTGCTGAGGCTGAAAGTCGGCGACGACATCACGCTGATCTCCTCGCAGACCATTGCCACGCCGCTTGGCCTGCTGCCGCGCACGGCGCGGCTGACCATCGTCGGCTCGTTCCAGTTGGGCATGTACGAATACGACACGCGCTTCGTTTTCATGCCGCTGGAAGCGGCGCAGGCGCTGTTCGGCTTTCCCGATCGCATCAGCCAGATCGAGATACGCACGGCAGGCAACGCGTCGCTTCCCGCTATCGAAGAAGCGATGAATCAGAAAGCCAGGACCTACGGCACGGTGGTCAACTGGGAACGTTCTAACCAGGGCTTCTTCTCCGTGGTGCGCACCCAGGCCAGTGTGCTGTTCCTGATCCTGGCGCTGATCATCGTGGTGGCGGCCTTCAACATCGTTTCCAGCCTGTTCATTCTCGTTAAAACCAAATCGGCCGAGATCGGCATCCTGCGCACCATCGGCGCCAGCCGGGCCACCATCAACCGCGTCTTCATTATCGCGGGCCTGATCGTGGGCGGCATCGGCACGCTGGCCGGCACCATCATCGGCGTGCTGTTCAGCGCCAATATCGAGACCATCCGCCAGTGGCTGCAATCCCTGCTGGGCGTCGAGCTGTTTTCCGCCAAGCTTTATCTGCTGACCGAGCTGCCATCGGTGATCGGCGCCGGCGACGTCGTTGCCATCGTCGTCATGGCGCTGGTCCTGTCGCTGCTGGCCGGACTCTATCCCGCCTGGCGCGCGGGCAGGCTCGATCCTATCGACGCGCTGAAGGACGCCTAAGCGATGCCGGGCCTCTCGCAGCTCTCGTTGGAATGGCTGGTCGCCTGGCGGCTGCTGCGCGCGCGCTATCGCGACGGCTTCATTTCGGTCATCGCGATCATCTCGCTGGTCGGCATTGCGCTGGGCGTCGGGGTGCTCATCGTTACCCTGTCGGTGATGAGCGGCTTTCGCGCCGAGCTCTATGGCCGCATCCTGGGGCTGAACGGCCATGTCGTCGTCAATGCAGCGCAAGGCAATCTCGCCGATTTCGATGGCTTGGTGACCAAGATAAAGAGCGTGCCGGGCGTCACCGCGGCGGTGCCGGTGGTCGAAGGCGAAGTGATGGCGACCAATCGCGGCAATGCGCAAGGCGCGCTGGTGCGGGGCTTGCGTCTTGCCGATCTCGAACAGCGGCGCAATCTGGTGAACGGGCTCGTCACCGGAGGGCTGGCCGGCTTCGAAGACGGTGGCCTGATCCTCGGCGAACGCCTGCGCCGGCAACTGGCCGCCGGAGCCGACGACTACATCACCTTGCTGCTGCCCAAGGGCGGCGGCGATCGGCCTGTCGAGCCCATCACCGGCGATTTCGACCTGGCCGGCAGTTTCAGCATCGGCATGGCAGAGATCGATGCCGGCTACATCTTCATGCCGCTCGATGCCGCACAGCGCTTCTTCGAGCTTGAACCGGGTCAGGTGACGGCCATCGACGTTCTGACGGTCGACCCACGCAATGCGCCTGCCATCGCCGCGCAGGTTCGCAAGACCCTGGGCGACGCTTACAAGGTGACCGACTGGCGTCAGCGCAATGCAGCCTTTGTTGGCGCCCTGGAGGTCGAGCGCACGGTGATGTTCTTCATCCTGACCCTGATCGTGCTGGTGGCGGCACTGAACGTGGTGGCGAGCTTCACCATGCTGGTGCGCAGCAAGGCCCGCAGCATCGCCATCTTGCGCACCATGGGCACCGAACGGGCCGGGGTGCTGCGCATTTTTCTGATGGCGGGCGGGTTCGTCGGCCTGGCGGGAACGGCAATCGGCGCCGCCATCGGCCTGCTTCTGGCGCTGAACGCTGCCTCGATCCGCGCCATTTTCGGCGGACTGCAGGCGGCTGGCATCGGGGGCGATACGTTCGGCTTCTTCGCCCGCCTGCCGGCCATCGTCAGCTTCAGCGAAGTGATGTGGGTGTTGCTGATCGCCATTGTCGTGTCGCTGGCGGCGGCTGCCTATGTCGCGTTCCGCGCCGCCGCCCTCGAACCCGCCGACGTGCTGCGCTATGAGTGAGCCCATGAATGATCCCAACCACGGCCCGGTACTGGCGCTCGACAAGATCACCCGCACCTTCCATCAGGGCGACAAGACGCTCGAGGTGCTGAAAGGCGTCGATCTCGTCTTGCAGCCCGGAGAGATCGTGGCGCTGGTCGGCCAGTCGGGCAGCGGCAAATCGACGTTACTGCACATAACCGGCCTGCTGGAACGACCCGATGGCGGCGAGATCAGGCTCGAGGGCGTGCGTTGCAACGATCTCGACGATGGTGGCCGCACCGCCATGCGCCGCGAGAAAATCGGCTTCGTCTACCAGCATCACCATCTGCTGGCCGAATTCTCGGCGCTGGAGAACGTCATGCTGCCGCAGCTTCTCAATGGCCTGGGCAAGGCCGAGGCGCGCGAGCGCAGCGAGCAGCTGCTGAAAATGGTCGGTCTGCAGGATCGCGCCGATCACCGGCCGGGCAAGCTCTCCGGCGGCGAGCAGCAGCGTGTCGCCATCGCCCGCGCCGTTGCCAACGTGCCGCGCCTGCTGCTGGCGGACGAGCCGACCGGCAATCTCGACCAGGAGACGGCCGAGCGGGTCTTCAACGCGCTGGTGACCTTGGTGCGCGGTACCGGCATCGCGGCGCTGGTGGCGACCCATAACCCGGATCTGGCCCGGCGCATGGATCGCATCGTGCGGCTGAATGGCGGCGTGCTGGTGCCGGGTTGAGACTTTCCACAGGCCGGCATGCCATGGTCGATCCGGCATGACGAGCAGCGACAATTTCATCCATCTGCGCACCCGATCGGCCTATTCGCTATCGGAAGGCGCCATCAAGGTCGACAAGCTGGTGGCGCTGGCAGCCAAGCATGGCATGCCGGCCGTTGCCATGACCGACCGCAACAATCTTTTCGGCGCGCTGGAATTCGCTCAGGCCGCGACCAAGCTCGGCGTGCAGCCGATCATCGGGTGCGACATCGGCATAAAGCGCGAGGACGAGGGCGGCTTTGGCGCGGCCGGCCGCGTGCAAACGCCGGACTTCCTGCTGTTGCTGGTGCAGAACGAGACCGGCTATCGCAATCTGATGCACCTGGTGTCGGCCGCCTGGCTGGCGCCGACGCCGGGCGAGCCGACACAGATTCCGCTGACGGCATTGGATGGCTATACCGAAGGACTGATCTGCCTGGCTGGCGCGCCGGGTTCGGCTCTTGGCCGACTGGCCGCGGAAGCGCAAGGCGATGCGGCCAAGCTGCTGCTGGAAAAACTGACGCAGCTTTTTCCCCGTCGGCTCTATATCGAGATTCAACGCCACGGCATGGACGTCGAGCGCAAGGCCGAGCCGATGCTGCTCGAGCTCGCCTATGCAATGGACATTCCGCTGGTGGCGACCAACGATGCGCAATTCGCCGACCGCGACATGCACGAAGCGCACGACATTCTGTTGTGTATTGCCGAGGGCGTTCATGTCGCAGATCCCAATCGCCGTCGCCTGACGCCGGAGCATTACTTCAAGTCCGCGGCCGAAATGCGGGCAGGCTATTCCGATTTGCCGGAAGCCATCGACAATACTTTGGTCATCGCGCGTCGCTGCGCCTTCATGCCTGAAGTGCGCAAGCCGATTCTGCCGACCTACACCAAGCTTGCTGGCCGTACCGAAGCGCAGGCGCTGCGCGATTTGGCGACCTCCGGCATGGATCGGTTGCTGAAAGACGGCCACACCTCATCGGAGATCGGCGAGGAGAAATATCGCGAACGGCTCGATTACGAGCTGGCGATGATCGATCGCATGGGTTTCTCCGGCTACTTCCTGATCGTGGCGGACTTCATCCAATGGGCCAAGGCGCACGATATTCCAGTCGGACCGGGGCGCGGCTCGGGTGCGGGCTCGGCGGTCGCCTGGTCGCTGGGCATCACCGATCTCGATCCGCTGCGTTGGGGTCTGCTGTTCGAACGCTTCCTCAATCCCGAGCGCGTGTCGATGCCCGACTTCGACATCGATTTCTGCCAGGACAAGCGCGATCAGGTGATCCGCTACGTGCAGAAGGAATACGGCTCCGATCGCGTGGCGCAGATCATCACCTTCGGCAAGCTGCAGGCGCGCGCCGTGCTGCGCGACGTCGGCCGGGTGCTGGGCATGCCCTATGGCCAAGTCGACCGCATCTGCAAGATGGTGCCCAACAATCCGGCCAAGCCCGTGACGCTTGCCGAAGCGATCGACAGCGAAGTGTTGCTGCAGCAGCAGATCGAAGGCGACGAGCAGATCAAGAAGCTCGTCGATATCGCATTGCGCCTGGAGGGGCTCTACCGCCACGCTTCAACCCATGCCGCCGGCATCGTGATTGGCGACCGGCCGCTGGAAGAATTGGTGGCGCTGCATCGCGATCCCCGTTCCACCATGCCGGCGACGCAATTCAACATGAAGTACGTCGAGCTGGCCGGCCTGGTGAAGTTCGACTTCCTCGGGCTTAAGACGCTGACGGTGCTGGAGAACGCGGTGCAGCTCATCAAGCAGCGCGGCATCCACGTCGATTTGCGCAAGATACCGCTCGACGATGCCAAGACTTTCGAGATGCTGACGCGGGGCGATGCGACGGGCGTGTTCCAGCTTGAAGGCAGCGGCATGCGCGACACGCTGCGCAAGCTGAAGCCGAACCGTTTCGAGGATGTCATCGCGCTGGTGGCGCTTTATCGCCCCGGCCCGATGGACGACATTCCCAAATACATCGCCGTCAAGAACGGCGAAGAGGAGCCGGATTACCTGCATCCCAGCCTGAAGCCGATCCTGGAAGAGACCTTCGGCGTCATGGTCTATCAGGAGCAGGTGATGCAGATCGCCCAGGTTCTGTCGGGCTACAGCCTTGGTGGCGCCGATCTGCTGCGCCGCGCCATGGGCAAGAAGATCCAGTCGGAAATGGATGCCCAGCGCGCCCTTTTCATCGAGGGGGCGGTCGAACGCAAGGTCGCGCCGGCGCAAGCGGCGCTGATCTTCGAGCGCGTCAACAAATTCGCGGGCTATGGTTTCAACAAGTGCCACTCCGCGCCTTACGCGATGGTGGCCTATCAGACCGCCTATCTTAAGGCGAACTACCCGGTCGAATTCTTCGCTGCGTCCATGACGCTCGACATGGGCAACACCGACAAGCTCAGCGTCTTCCGCCGCGAGTTGCAGCGCCAGGGCATCCCCTTGCTCGGCCCCGACATCAACAAGTCGCGCGAGGTTTTCTCGGTCGAGACCACGCCCGACGGCAAGCAGGCGATCCGCTACGCGCTGGCGGCGGTGCGCAACGTTGGCCGCGCCGCCATGGCTGAACTCTGCGCCGAGCGCGATCGCAAAGGCCCGTACAAGGATGTGTTCGATCTGGCCCAACGGCTCGACAATCAGACGCTCAACAAACGCATGCTGGAGAGCCTGATCCGCACCGGCGCTCTCGACGGTCTCAACGCCAATCGCGCCCAAACTTTCCAGTCGGTCGAGATGCTGATCAAGCTCGCCGGCGCTGCGGCCGAGGAGCGTGCCAGCAACCAAAACAGCCTGTTCGGCGATGCCGCCGCCGCGCCCAAACCGAAGCTGCCTGTCGTGCGCGACTGGGGCTCGATGGAGAAGCTGCAAAACGAATTCGAAGCCATGGGTTTCTATTTCTCCTCGCATCCGCTGGAATCCTTCGGCAAAAGCCTGGGCCGGCTGGGCGTGGTCAAGGCTGCCGAACTGCCGAGCCTGCTCAGCACGCGCGGCGAGACGCGCGTGCGGCTGGCCGGCACGGTGATCGACCGGCAGGAACGGACCTCCGCGCGGGGCAATCGTTTTGCTTTCGTGCAGCTCTCCGACCAGAGCGGCACGTTCGAAGTGATGATCTTCTCCGAGTTGCTGTCGTCCCGCCGCGACATGCTGCAATCAGGCAGCGCCGTGCTGGTGAGCGCGGACGCCCGCATGGACAACGATCAGGTCAAGTTGACCGGCCAGTCGATCGAGGATCTCGACAAGGCATTATCGAATACTGCCGCCGGCTTGCGCGTGGTGATGCGCGATGCTGAGGCGGTCAAGCCGCTGCACGAGATGATCGCCGGGCTAAAAGGCAAGGGGCGCATCACCCTGTCGCTCGAACTCGAACAGCACGAGGTCGAAATGGCCTTGCCCGGCGGCTTCAACGTGCCGCCCTCGGTGCGGCAGAAAATGGCCGACCTGCCGGGTATCGCTTTGGTCGAGGAGATCTAGCTCTCTTCCGGCGGCTTCACCTTGCGAAACATCGCCAGCAAGCCGACATCGTAAACGATCTTGATCGCGCCGCCGATGATCAGCGGCCAGCCGAAGCCGCTCAACGCCAGCATCCAGCCTGACAATACCGGCGCGATCGCCGTCGCCAGGCTGCGCGGAATGGCGGTAAAAGCGGCGGCGGCCGGCCGTTCTTCCGGCGTCACCACCGCCATCACGTAGGAGGTGCGCGTCGGCACGTCCATCTGCGACAGCAATCCGCGCGCCAGCATCAGCGCTATGGCGATTTCCAGGGTTGGCGCGAAGGGCAGGGCGATCAGGCAGAGATTGGCCGGGATGTGCGTGAACACCATGGTGTTGATGAGCCCAATGCGTGCTGAGAGGGCGGAGGCGGCGAGGAAGCTGATCGCGCTGGCAAGGCCCGCCCAGAAGAAGATCGCGCCGACGGTCGCCGGCTGCAGCCCGAAGCGCTCGAGCAGCCACAGGGCGAAGAGCGATTGCACGAAGAAGCCGCTGCCGAACGCATCGACGGCGAACAGCGCCGTCAGCCGATGGACGATGCCGCGCGAGGGGCCCAGCGGTCGGTGCGTCGCGGCCGTGGCCTCGCGCGGCTTTTCCAGCCCGGCATATAGCAGGGCGCAGAAGATTCCGAGAATGGCATAGAGCACGAACATCCAGCGCAGCGCCGCGCCGGCATCGATGTCGGTCTGGCGCGCGAGATAGTCCGGCAAGCCGATCGCCAGCGAACCCAGCGCCGCCATAAGGCTGCCGATGATGCTGTAGCGGGCAAATAGCGCGGTGCGATGGCGGGGCGCCGTGGTGCCCGCCAGCACGGCCTGTTCCAACGGCAAGAACAGGCTGACGTCGCCGGCCGTCGGCGTCAGGGTGCCGATCACCGCGATCACCATCAGCGGCCAGAAGTCGGTTTGCGTCGCGAAGCCCAGACCCGTGACGAGAGGCAGCACGGTTGCCACCAGCAGCAGGCGGCGAATGCCCAGACGGTGGGCGATCAGGCCCGAGAGCCAAACCAAGGCCGCCGAGCCCAGCAACGCAGCCGTCGCCAACGCGCCGATTTCGATTGTGTCGTAGCCTTGCAGGCTCAGATAAACCGGCAGCAGCAGGCTCACCAGGCCGTCACCAAAAGCCCGAATTCCCCTGGTGGCCAGCAGGCGGCGGGCATCGGGCGTTGTATCGGGAGGCAGGAAGCGGAAGGCCGCCATCTGAAAACCTCAGCAAATCAAAAGGTTGGCCCGTAGCTTTGAATCTGGGCAGCCCTATTTACCGCTTGCCATCATACCCCTAACCCCTTACAAACCCGCTCACTTCGCACGCGGGTCTGCGACCAAAGGGGAGAAATCCCGGCGGTCGTTCCGGTGTCCGGATTTTCCGGACCAATCCCGCGGAGGCACAACCGGAGAAAGGAAAAAGCATCATGACGATGCCGTCGTTCACTATGCGTCAGCTCCTGGAAGCTGGCGTCCATTTCGGGCATCACACCCGCCGCTGGAATCCCGCCATGAAGCCGTACCTGTTCGGGGTGCGCAACGGGGTCCATATCATCGACCTGACCAAGACCGTGCCGCTGCTGCATCGCGCCATGGAAACCGTGCGCGACGTCGCCGCGCAGAACGGCCGCGTGCTGTTCGTCGGCACCAAGAGCCAGGCCTCCGACCTGGTCGCGGAAGCGGCCAAGCGCTGCGGCCAGTACTATGTCAATCATCGCTGGCTGGGCGGCATGCTCACCAACTGGCAGACCATCTCGGTCTCGATCAAGCGGCTGCGCGAGCTGGACGAGAAGCTGGGCGGCGATCTGATCGGCCTGACCAAGAAGGAAACGCTGCAGCTCTCGCGCGAGCGCGACAAGCTCGAGCGCGCCATGGGCGGCATCAAGGAAATGGGTGGCGTGCCCGACCTGCTGTTCGTCATCGACACGGTGAAGGAAGACATCGCCATCCTGGAAGCCCGCAAGCTCGGCATCCCGGTCGTGGCGGTGCTGGACAGTAACTCCGATCCCGAAGGCATCTCGTTCCCGATCCCGGGTAACGATGACGCCATCCGCGCCATCTCGCTCTATCTGGAACTCATTTCCGGTGCGGTGCTTGAAGGCATTCAGAAGGCGATGGGCTCTTCGGGCCAGGATCTGGGGGCGCAGGCCGAGCCGCCGGTGGAAACCCTGCCGGAAGCCGAAGCCCCGGCGGAAGCGGTTAGCGCCTGATTGCGTTTCGACGACGCCGCTCTTCACCGAGCGGCGTCGCAACGCCCGCAGCCGCAAGGCGCGGGCTCGTTTGGCATTAAACTCATCGAGAGAGGACCATTCCCATGGCCGAGATCACCGCGGCGCTCGTCAAGGAACTGCGCGAGAAATCCGGCGCCGGCATGATGGATTGCAAGAAGGCGCTGACCGAGAACAATGGCGATATCGAGCAGGCCATTGACTGGCTGCGCAAGAAAGGCCTGTCGGCCGCCGCCAAGAAATCCGGCCGCATTGCAGCTGAGGGCCTGGTCGCCGTCGCCAGCGAAGGCAACAAGGCGGCCATCGTCGAAGTCAACGCCGAGACCGATTTCGTCGCCCGCAACGCCCAATTCCAGGCCTATGCCGGAACGGTGGCCAAGCTGGCGCTGAATTCGGGGGGCAGTCTGGAGACGTTGCAGGCGGTGAAATATCCCGACAGCGGCCGCACCGTCCAGGATGAGCTGACCCATCTGGTCGCGACCATCGGCGAGAACATGTCGCTGCGGCGCGTCAAGCAGCTTGCGGTGCCGCAGGGCGTCGTCGCCAGCTACATCCACAATGCAGTCGCGCCCAACGCCGGCAAGATCGGAGTGCTGGTGGCGCTGGAATCGACCGGCGATGCCACCAAGCTCAACGCGCTGGGCAAGCAGATCGCCATGCATGTGGCCGCCACCAATCCACAGTCGGTCAGCACGGCCGATCTCGATCCGGCGTCCATCGCTCGCGAGCGGGCGGTTCTGGAGGACCAGGCCAAGACGTCGGGCCGCCCGCCGGAAGTCATCGCCAAGATGGTCGAAGGCCGGCTGCGCAAGTTCTACGAGGAAGTGGTGCTGAGCGAGCAGACCTTCGTGGTCGACGGCGAAACCAAGGTCGCCAAGGTGGTGGAAAACGCCGCCAAGGAGATCGGCGCCCCCGTCAAGCTGGTCGGTTTCGTGCGCTTTGCGCTGGGCGAGGGCATCGAGAAGAAGTCTGAGGATTTCGCCGCCGAGGTCGCCGCCCAGCTGCGGGCCTAGGCGTCCGGCCGGGCCTTGATTTGCGCATCGGATCCACGCAATCCGGGCGCCATGGTCTGGGAAAAACCCTACTTAGCCACAGCCGGGCAGGGTGGCGGGTGCATCGCCTTGGTGTATGATGCGCCACGCATGATTTAAGAACGCGCCGCCGGGCCGCGCCGGTCCGGCGGCAGCGTCAACCTGAGCCAAGAGACCTTAACGAATGTCCGCCGCTCCCGTCTTTCGCCGCGTCTTGTTGAAACTGTCCGGCGAAGGACTAATGGGCGAGAAGGATTACGGTCTCGATCCTCAGATGCTGGCTGTTGTGGCCGAGGAAATCCGCACCGTTCACGCGCTGGGCGTACAGGTCTGCATCGTCATCGGCGGCGGCAACATCTATCGCGGCGTCTCGGGCGCTGCGGCCGGCATGGACCGCGCCAGCGCCGACTACATGGGCATGCTGGCGACCGTCATCAATTCGCTTGCCGTGCAGAACACGCTGGAGCGCATCGGCCTGCAGACACGCGTTGTCTCCGCCATTCCCATGACCACAGTGTGCGAGCCCTATATTCGGCGACGCGCGGTGCGACACATGGAGAAGGGGCGCGTTGTGATTTTTGCTGCCGGCACCGGCAATCCGTTCTTTACGACCGATACGGCCGCCGCGTTGCGCGCCGCCGAAATGGGCTGCGATGCTCTGCTGAAGGGTACGCAGGTCGATGGCGTCTATTCCGACGATCCGCGCAAGAACAAGACGGCCGAACGCTACGACCGGCTCACCTACATGGATGTGCTGTCGCGCGATCTGAAGGTCATGGACGCTTCGGCCATTTCGCTGGCGCGCGAGAACCGCATACCGATCGTGGTGTTTTCCCTGCATAATCCGGGCGCCTTCGCGCAGGTCATGCGCGGCGAAGGCCGGTTCACCATCATTACCGACGAGGCATAACAATGGCCCAACCAGATCTTTCCGCGCTGGAAAAGCGCATGACGGGCGCGCTTGACGCGCTGAAGAAGGAATTCTCCGGTCTGCGTACCGGTCGCGCTTCGGCCAGCCTGCTCGAGCCGATCCATGTCGATGCCTATGGCAGCTCCATGCCGCTGACCCAGGTCGGCACCATCTCCGTGCCCGAGCCGCGCATGCTGACGGTGCAGGTGTGGGACAAGGCGCTGGTGTCGCATGTCGACAAGGCGATCCGCGAAGCCGGCCTCGGTCTGAACCCGATGGCCGATGGCCAGCTGGTGCGCGTGCCGATTCCGGCATTGAACGAGGAGCGTCGCAACGAGCTGAAGAAGATCGCGCACAAATATACCGAGCAGGCGAAGGTCGCCGTGCGCAATGTGCGCCGCGATGGCATGGAATTGCTGAAGAAAATGGAGAAGGACGGGGCGCTGTCGCAGGACGATCAGCGCAAGGCCTCCGAAAAAGTGCAGCAGCTTACCGATGGCTATATCAAGAAGATTGATGAAGCCTTGGCCCACAAGGAAGGGGAGATCACTCAGGTCTGACGCCGATGGAAGCTGCCCGTTCCCCCGCCGCTCCGCCGGCGCCGCCCCTGCACGTCGCCATCATCATGGACGGCAACGGCCGCTGGGCGCAGGCGCGGGGCCTGCCGCGCACGGCGGGCCATCGCCAGGGCGCCGAGGCGGTCAAGCGCACGGTGCGCGGCGCAGGCGAGCTGGGAATAAAGTATCTGACGCTGTTCGGATTCTCGTCGGAGAACTGGAAACGTCCCGAATCGGAAGTCAGCGACCTGATGGGGCTGATGCGCCACTACCTGCGCACCGAGCTCAAAGAGCTGGATCGCAATGGCGCACGTCTTAAGGTGATCGGCGAGCGCGAAGGGCTGGCCTCCGACATCGTTTCCCTGATCGACGAAGCCGAAAAGCGCACCGCCGGAAACTCCCGCATCTTCGTCAACATCGCCATCAACTATGGCTCGCGCGCCGAAATCGCCCGTGCCGCCCGGCTGCTGGCGCAGGCCGCGCACGACGGGAGAATCGATCCGGCGTCGATCGATGAAGCTGCCCTTGGCCGGACCATGATGACGGCCGATATCCCCGATCCGGACCTGCTGATCCGCACTAGCGGCGAGCAGCGCCTGAGCAACTTCATGCTCTGGCAATCGGCCTATGCCGAGTTGATGTTCGTCGACACGCTTTGGCCCGATTTCGGCAAGGCGCAATTGGAAGCGGCCATTGCCGACTTCGCTCGCCGTGAACGCAGATACGGCGCCGTCTCCAGCTAAGGGGCGCGGCTTCGCGCAGCTTGGTTTGCGGGTTGTCTCAGGCGTCGTGATGGCGGCGATCGCCGGCTTCGCCGCGTGGCGCGGCTTTCCCTGGTACGACCTCCTGATCGGGTTAGTGGCCGTGCTTGCCCTGGGCGAGTGGCTGCGGCTGACGGGCGGATGGCGCCGGCCGGGTTGGGCTCTGGGCGGCTTGGTCTATATCGGCCTGCCGGTCGTGGCGCTGCTCTGGCTGCGACATGACGCGCTCTGGGGTTTGCCGACCGTGCTGTGGCTTTTCGCCACCGTTGCGGCGGTCGATACTGGCGCTTATTTCGCCGGCAAGAGCATTGGCGGTCCGAAGTTGGCGCCGCTGATCAGCCCCAACAAGACGTGGGCCGGTCTGGGCGGCGGCGTGTTGGGGGCGGGATTCTGCGGCCTCATTGCGGCCATGATCCTTGGCACTGATGTCGTTCCCGCCGTGGCGTTCAGCATGGTTCTGGCGCCGGTGGCGCAGATCGGCGATATCGCGGAATCGGCGGTGAAGAGGTATTTCGGTGTGAAGGACAGCGGCTCAATTCTGCCGGGCCATGGCGGCATTCTCGATCGCATCGACGGTCTGGTCGTCGCGGCGGTCTTCGTTGCGGCCGTCAGGTTGCTGGGCGAGGGGGCGACGCCATGGCGGTAAAGATCGCTCCTGCCGCAAAGCCGCAAGCCAAGCCCCGGCGCATCAGCATTCTTGGCTCAACCGGGTCGGTCGGCTGCAATACGGTCGATCTGGTAGAGCGCCAGCGTGAGAGCTTTGCCGTCGAAGCCTTGACCGCCAACGTCAACGTCGAATTGCTGGCCGACCAGGCGCGGCGGCTGCGGCCGAAGCTTGCCGTGGTCGCGGATGGCTCGCGCTACAAGGCGCTGAAGGAGGCCCTGGCGGGCACCTCGATCGAAATTGCCGCCGGACCTGAAGCGGTGGTGGAAGCGGCGCAGCGCCCTGCCGATTGGGTGATGGCTGCGATTGTGGGCGCCGCGGGCCTCGCCTCGACGCTGGCGGCCTTGCGACGCGGCGCGGTGGTCGGTCTGGCCAACAAGGAGACGCTGGTCTGCGCCGGCGATCTGGTGATGCAGACCTTGCGCGATTCGGGCGGCACGCTGCTGCCCGTCGACAGCGAGCATTCGGCGATCTTTCAGGTTTTCGATTTCGCCCAGCCTGAACAGGTGCAGCGCATCGTGTTGACTTGTTCGGGCGGCCCGTTTCGCAACTGGAGTCTGGCCGACATGGCCGGCGCGACGGCGAAGCAGGCGGTGGCACACCCCAACTGGGACATGGGCGCCAAAATCTCGGTCGACTCCGCCACCTTGATGAACAAGGGACTGGAGATGATCGAGGCGGCGCATCTTTTTCCCGTGCCGCCCGATCGCATCGAAATCGTGGTGCATCCGCAATCGGTAATCCATTCTATGGTCGGCTATGTCGACGGATCGGTGCTGGCGCAGCTTGGCACGCCCGACATGCGCACGCCGATCGCCTACGCGCTCGCCTGGCCGCAGCGCATGCGCACCCCGGCCGAGCAACTCGACTTTACGCGCCTGACAGCGCTGACCTTCGAAGCACCGGATCCCGTGCGCTTTCCGGCCTTGCGCCTGGCGCGCGAGGCGCTTGTCGCTGGCGGCAGCGTGCCGGCCGTGCTTAACGCCTCCAATGAGGTTGCCGTGGCCGCTTTTCTGGCGGGACGGATCGGCTTTCTCGATATTGCGCGCATCGTCGAAGATACGTTGGCCTTGCTGGCGGCCGAGCCGCGCATCGACGGCGTGCTGCGCACCCTGGAAGATGTTTTCGCCATCGATGCGCTGGCGCGGCAGAGGGCGGGCGAGATCGTGGTGCGGCTCAGTTGAAGTCTGGATAGCGTAAGATGGAAGTAGTCGACTGGATCCTGAACAACGTCGTCATGTTCCTCGTGATCATGACCTTGCTCGTGTTCGTCCATGAGATGGGCCATTTCCTGATCGCCCGTCGTTGCGGTGTGCGCGTGGAGGTGTTCTCGATCGGCTTCGGCCCCGAGATCTACGGCTGGACAGGGCGTGATAGCGGCACACGCTGGCGTATCAGTGCCCTGCCTTTGGGCGGTTATGTGAAGTTCTTCGGCGATGCCGATGCCGCCAGCGGTCCGACGGACCAGACCGCACTTTCTGCCGACGAGCGTCGGGTCAGCTTTCATTCCAAATCGGTCTGGCAACGCATGGCGATCGTGGCCGGCGGGCCGCTGGCCAATCTGCTGTTCGCCCTGATTGCGCTGATGGTCCTGTTCATGGTGCTGGGGCGGTCTTACACCCCGTCCGTGATCGGCGTCGTAGAGCCGAACGGTCCCGCGGCGGCGGCCGGGCTTCAGGTCAATGACCGCATCGTGGCGGCCGACGGGCGGCGCATCGATAGTTTTGAAGACGTGTTGCAGACGGCGCAAATGAATCCCGGTATTTCAATACCGGTTACCGTTCAGCGTGGCGATCGCAAGATCGATGTGGCCGTCAAACCGGCCGTGCGCGAACTGGTCGATCGTTTCGGCACTTCCCATCGCCTGGGCGAACTGGGGATTTCCAGCCTGAATAGTCTGCCGGTAATCGGCACCGTCAACGCCGGCAGCGCTGCCGAGAAGGCGGGACTTAAGGCTGGAGACCGCGTGGTTGCGGTCGACGGCAAGGAAATCGCCAGTTTCCTTGCTCTGCGCGAGATCATTGTCGCCAGTCCGGAGAAGCCGCTCAACCTGACGGTCGAGCGCCAGGGCCAACCACTATCTCTGATCGCCACGCCAGCACGGGTGACGGCGAAGGCGGCAGACGGGAAGACGAGCGAAATCGGTCAGCTGGGCTTCGTGAATGCCACGGTCAGCGAGCATCAGCGGTTGGGACCTGTAAGCGCCCTGGGATATGCGGGCGAGCAGATCGTGTTCATGACCGAGACGATCTTTACCGTCATCAAGCAGATCATTCTGGGATTGCGGCCGGCCAATGAAATCGGTGGTCCTCTGCGTATCGCCAAGGTTTCCGGCGAGGCTTCGCAGATCGGCTGGGAAGCGGTTGCCATGCTGGTAATCGGCCTGTCGGTCACTTTGGGCGTGTTTAACCTGCTGCCGGTGCCCATGCTGGACGGCGGCCACCTGGTGTTTTACCTGTTCGAGGCGGTCCGGGGTCGCCCCCTCAGCCTGCGTACCCAGGAATACGCCCTGCGGTTCGGACTTTTTCTGGTTCTTTGCCTCGTAGTTTTTGCTACCTGGAACGATCTGGTGCTGCTAAAAGTAACAGAACTGGTAGGAAAATTAGGGCAGTAGCCCAATCTCTTGTAACCCGGGTTTTGGGGGAAACGTGCTCAGGTTCGTCACCGCGTTCGCCGGCGCCTTAGCGCTGCTCATGGTCGGCTTGGCTGGCCCGGCACTGGCCCAGGGCCAGCGTCCGACTGGCGGTCTTATCACTTCCGGGGTCATTCAGCGTATCGTCGTCGAAGGCAATAACCGCGTCGAAGCTGACACTGTTCGCTCCTACCTCACCGTCGCCACCGGCGATCCGTTCGATCCCGGCAAGATGGACGCCTCGCTCAAGACGCTGTTTGCGACCGGCCTGTTCGCCGATGTCAGTTTCGCCCGTCAGGGCGACGATCTGGTCATCAAGGTGGTCGAAAACCCGATCATCAACCGTATCGCCTTTGAGGGTAATCGCCGGCTCGACGACGATGCCTTGCGCCAGGAAGTACAGTTGCGTCCGCGCGTGGTCTTTACCCGCGCCAAAGTCCAGGCGGACGTCAAGCGGGTGCTGGAACTCTATCGCCGCAGCGGCCGCTTCGCCGTGCAGGTTGAGCCCAAGATCATCCAGCTCGAGCAGAACCGGATCGACCTGGTGTTCGAAATCGAGGAAGGCGAACTGACCGGCATTCAGCGCATCAGCTTCATTGGCAACGAGAAGTTTTCCGATGGCTCACTGCGCGACGTGGTGCGCACGCAGGAATCCGCCTGGTATCGCGTACTGTCGTCAGACGATCGCTACGATCCGGATCGGGTAAATTTCGATCGCGAACTTCTGCGCCGTTTCTACCTGTCCGAAGGCTATGCCGACTTCCGCGTGGTTTCGGCGGTGGCCGAACTGACGCCCAATCGCGACGCGTTCTTTATTACCTATACGCTAAACGAAGGCGATCGCTACAAATTCGGCAAAATCGACGTCACGACGCGTTTCGACAAGCTCAACGTCGATACGCTCAAGCCGCTGGTCACGGTGCGCGAGGGTGACTGGTACAATGCCGAGGAAGTGGATGCCAGTATTGCGGCGCTGACCGAAGCGGTTGGCAATCTTGGCTACGCCTTCGTCGATATCCGGCCGAACGTGCGCCGCGACAAGGACAAGCTGATCATCGACCTGACTTTCGAGATCCAGGAAGGTCCACGCGTTTACGTCGAGCGCATCAACATCTCCGGCAATTCTCGCACATTGGACAAGGTGATCCGTCGCGAATTCACCGTGGTGGAAGGCGATGCCTTCAATAGCGCCAAGCTGCGCCGCTCGCAGCAGCGGCTGCGCAACCTCGGCTTCTTCGAAAAGGTCGACGTCGCCAACCAGCCGGGTTCTGCGCCCGACAAGACGATCATCGACGTTTCGGTCGTGGAGCAGAGCACCGGCGAACTCAGCTTTGGTGCCGGCTTTTCGTCGACCTCAGGCCTGCTGGGCGACGTCAGCATCCGCGAGCGCAACCTGCTTGGCCGCGGACAGGATCTGCGCCTGGGATTTTCGATCGGCACCAAATCGACCCAGGTCGATCTGAGCTTCACTGAGCCGTATTTTCTCGATCGCGATGTCTCGGCCGGCTTCGACGTCTTCCGCATCGCCCGCACCGACGACGACAATCTTGCCTACGATCAGGCTTCGCTTGGCTTTTCCCTACGCGCGGGATATTCGCTGACGGAGAACACGAGGCACAATCTGCGCTATACGCTGCGCCAGGACGAAATCTCCAAGGTTGCCAACAACGCTTCCAACCAAATCAAGCAGCAGGAAGGCAAAGCGGTCACGTCGGAAATCGGCTCCGTGCTGTCCTATGACGTTCGCAACAACCGGCAGGTGCCGACTTCCGGGTACATCCTGCGCCACTCCATCGACATTGCCGGACTGGGCGGCAACGAGCGCTATATCCGCAACAAGCTGCAGGGCGCTTACTATTACCCCGTGTTCGAGCAGGTCGTCCTGTCGGGCACTGCCGAGGGCGGCGTAATCCTGCCCATAAACGACGAGTTGCGCATCTCGAACCGCTTCTTCCTGGGCGGCGACAATTTGCGCGGTTTTGCCGTCGGTGGCGCCGGTCCTCGCGATACATCGACCGACGATGCATTGGGCGGGCGGTATTACTACACGGGTTCAGTCGAACTGAGTTTCCCGCTGGGGCTGCCGCCCGAATTCGGTATCTTCGGCAAGGCATTTGTCGATGCCGGCTCGTCCTGGGGCGCCGAAACCAAAGGCTCGAACATTGAAGACAAGCACGCGGTTCGCGTCTCCGGAGGCCTGGGCCTGCAGTGGTTCTCACCTTTTGGTCCGATCCGGATCGACTATGCGATCCCGGTGATCAAGGAATCCTACGACGAAATCGAGAATTTCCGTTTCAGCTTCGGCACGCGGTTCTAGCCTGATGCGCTTGCTGGCACTTGCCGCGCTGGTTGCTGCGGCGAGCTTGCCGGTGGCGGCGCAGCAGCCGAATCGCGCAGCGCCGGCCGGTAGATCGGTGCCGGCACCGGTGGCTCCGGCTCCGGCGTTCAATATCGGGGTCGTCGACATATCCGCCATATTGCGCCAGTCCACCGCGGCACAGGCGCTGCAACGCCAGATGCAGGTCGAACAGGAAAAATATCAGCTGCTGACCGACCAGCAGCAACGGACGCTGCAGGCTGAGGAAGAGGCGATCGAACGCCAGCGATTATCGCTTTCGACCGAGGCTTATGGCCAGAAGCGACGGGAATTTCAGGAGCGCGTGAACCACACCACAACCGAATTCCGTGTGCGGCGCCGGCAGATCGACGAAGCACTCACCAACGCCAGCAACGAAATAAACCGCACGCTGCTGGAGGTGATTGAAGAACTCGCTCGGGAGCAAAATGTTCAGCTGGTCGTTCGGCGTGAGGCTATTCTCTATCAGCAGGCGGTATTCGATTTGACCGAGGCTGCAGGTGAATTGCTCAATCAGCGGCTGCCGTCGATCTCGGTGAGCCTGCCCCAGCCCTGATTTCCAGCAATTGTCGCGTTTTTTGAGGCGATTGAATTTCCAGTCCAATTCGGGCAAAACTGAACCCGGGGCCGTTCCGTATAACGGGATAGGCAATAAAATCGCCAATTCAAAGACTTAGGTAAGACATCGTGAGCCAGGCTGCCGAACAACTGGACGACGTCGGGACGATCGATATTGGCAGGATCGTCCAGATGATCCCGCATCGTTATCCGTTCCTGCTGGTGGATCGGGTGGTGGAACTGCGTAAGAACGAGAGCGCCGTTGGCATCAAGAATGTCTCGATCAACGAACAATTCTTCCAAGGCCATTTCCCCGGCATGCCCGTGATGCCCGGTGTGCTTATCATCGAATCCATGGCTCAGACTGCTGCCGTGCTGGTGGTGCAAACGCTGGGACCGGCTTTCGAGGGCAAGAAGGTCTATTTCATGTCGATCGATCGCGCCCGTTTCCGCAAGCCGGTAGTGCCCGGCGATCGCATGGAAGTGCATGTGCGCAAGGAGCAGAACCGCGGCCCGGTGTGGAAATTCAGCGGCGAGAGCAAGGTCGACGGCAAGCTGGTCGCGGAAGCGACCTTCGCCGCCATGATCATCGACGGCTGAAGGAAACAGGCGATGGGCTCGACGCAAGCGGCAGACGCCTCCGGCTATCGCATGTTGCATACGATGATCCGGGTGAAGGATCTCGACAAATCGCTCGACTTCTACACGCGCCTGATGGGTATGAAGGTGTTGCGCAAGCGCGACGTTCCGGCGGGCAAATATTCGCTGGCCTTCGTCGGCTACGGCGAGGAACGCGACAATGCGGTCATCGAATTGACCTACAATTGGGGCAAGGACGACGGCTACGAGATGGGCACCGCTTTTGGCCATCTGGCGATCGGCGTCCCTGACGCCTATGCCGTGTGCGAAAAGCTCTCGGCCGCTGGCGTTAAAATTCCGCGGCCACCCGGCCCGGTGCAGCACGGCACCACGGTGATCGCGTTTGTCGAAGACCCCGACGGCTACAAGATCGAACTGATTCAGACCGGCAAGGCCTAGAACAGGCCCAGGCCGTAGGCCATCATCGCGGCGCAGGCGACCAGAACCACTCCGACGACCAGACGCAACCCGGTGAATCGCAATCGGCCCAGGCTGATGCCGTGGCCGCGATTGTCGTTGGCTGGCGGGGACATGCGAACTAGCCGCTCGCGCCGGGTAGTCGGTCGTGACGCGCCGCCGTCATTGGGCGGTCTAACGCCGGAGAAGCCCTGTTTGCCTGCCACGATGCCTCCCGAAACGCCCTCGTTGGGCTGGGGCGATAAATCTCAGCATAGACCTGTCGTCAAGCGCTGGAAAGCATGGCCGGCAAGGGAAAGCAGCGGTCCCGCGACCGCAGCTTCCGTCATACCATTGTCTGCTATGGCTTACTTCCGCTTCTTCACGGGCACATAGGGCCGCTTTGTGGCTCCGGTATAGAGCTGACGCGGACGGCCAATCTTCTGCGAGGGGTCCTCGACCATTTCGGTCCACTGCGAAATCCAGCCGACGGTGCGGGCCACCGCGAACAGGACCGTGAACATGCTTACGGGTATACCCATGGCGCGGAAGATGATGCCGGAATAGAAATCGACGTTGGGATAGAGCTTCTTCTCGACGAAATACTCGTCCTGCAGCGCGATGCGCTCCAGCTCGACGGCGAGCTGCAGCAGCGGATCGTTCTTCACGCCCAGTTCGCCCAGCACCTCGTTGCATGTCTTCTGCATGACCTTGGCGCGCGGGTCGTAGTT
>CAYLYK010000013.1:0-44392 GCA_964388115.1 uncultured Hyphomicrobiales bacterium | reverse complement strand
AACGATGCTCGGCGCCCTTGTTCCAGGTCCAGACTTTCGGCGGCGTGTAGTCGGCAGTGCTGCTCATTCGTCGATGTTCCTCTTCTGATCGGCGCGAATGATACGCGGGCCACATGCGAAACCGCAACTGACGACGGCGTGAGCCACCGCCCAATAAAAATCATCGTCGCATGAGCGATGCTTGTCCGTCCTTTTCCTCTCCCCGCACGCGGGGAGAGGGTAGGGTGAGGGGCAGGTTGAGGAGGCGCTCTCCAAAAATTACGCCCTTCTCCCGCCTGCGGGAGAAGGTGGCCGAAGGCCGGATGAGGGTGTGCAGCGCCCCAAGAAGCCGCCGCCCCCGCGCCATTGGTATCGTTCCCTATCCAAACGAATCAAAACCAACCCCTGCCCCGCTTGACCCCACAAGCCGCCTATGAGTCAGTAAGCGCGTGGGCATCGGTGGCGGAAGAGTCGCGTTTTGCAACCGCGCCGTCGTCGATCTCCCACGCCAGACGACACCGGACTGAAACACCCATGCCGCCGGAAATCGAAGCCCTGATCGACAAGCCCTTCCTGCTCGCAGCCGTCTTGGGCGTCGGCGCGCTGATCGGCATGACGCTCGAAGCCGTCGCGGTGGAGCTGCGCCGCCGCGCCTGGCGCAAGCGCAACCCCAATGGCTGGACCCGCACGCGCGTTGCGCCCACCGACGCCGCCGACCAACTGCGCATCGTCATGAACGCGCAATTCTCGGCGCAACCGCTGCTCAACCGAGGCGAAGCGCGCGTCTTCAAGGAGCTCGACCGCATCGTGCTGGGCTGCAATCCCGGCTGGCAGGTGATGGCGCAAGTCTCCCTGGGCGAAATCCTGCGCAGCCCGGACAAGGCCGCTTTCGGCTGCATCAATTCCAAGCGCGTCGACCTCTTGCTGATCGACGAGCACTGCCACCCCCGCCACGCCATCGAGTACCAGGGCAGCGGCCACTACCAGTCAAGCGCCGCCGCCCGCGACGCGGTCAAGAAGGAGGCGCTCCGCCGCGCCGGCATCACCTACCACGAAGTCGTCGCCGGCCAGACGACGCCGATCGAGCTGCGGCGGTTGGTGGAGCGGTTGCTGGTGGGGGAGAAGGTGGGGGCGTTTTAGGGACAGGTGACGGAAAAGACTTGCGTAAAGGTGGAATGTTTCGCGGGAAACTGTCGTCTACCCATATTAAAGGGCGCTCTTGAATCGTGACTGAAAGTAATAAATAGTAACTAAGTTACCTTGTTAATTTCACCGCGATTTCTAAGCCTTTGACTTACTTAAATATTTTCTAATAAATATTGCAACTCCTTGGAACTATTGTATTTTTAATCTCGAATGTTATATATGTCTCGGTAGAAACCTACTGCTTGAAAGAACGTTCTTTTCAAGTAAGGCGTTGACAATGCCGCGCCAAATATCCTTGATGGCGCTTGTAAGAGCCTTGTCCGGCGGTAAGCCCAAGCATGCATCGTTCGTCAGTTAGTGCATGTATTGGGGGGATCCGCAAATGTGTTGCCCCAGTCACGGCCAAAAGGCTGGTCGGCGGCACACGGCAGGAGACTGAACCTCCAGTCCACCTCGCGGCTCGGTGACTGACGAAGAATTACCAGGAAAAACAGACAGGGTGCTAACGCACCCTGTTCTGCTCTTGAGCAACTGGCAGCATGTGATCGTTGGGAAAAATGTTTATGTATGCGCGTTTTTCGGAAGTCATAGGGCGTTCTGTTCCTGCGCAATCATAAAGCGTCACTAACAAATTTCCTCCTCTGGACCGAACATCATAGTGGAAGCCTGGAAACAAGGCCGCTCCGAAACGAAATCGTCCATTCACGTAGCAAACATCGTCGGGCCCAATTGGGTGTGGCTGACCATGGCACGCTTCCAAGGCAGCAGCGCTGAAACATAAGTCGCGGTCATCCCAGTGCTGTTGACCGATTTTTGTATGCTGTTGACGAAAACGTTCTCTGAGTTGGCGAAGATCCCTACGCAATTCTTCGACATTGCGTTGGTTGTACCAATGTTTGGATAGATCTTCGATTGTTGAAGATCGAAAATTTCTAAAAGGAAGAGGAAGCGGGGATTTATTTCGTTTCACGTAAACGTCGACTGAAATATCGTGCAGTTTCGAAAGAATTGTCCTTACTTCATCGGCAATGAATTGACGGGTTAACCTATCTTTGCTGATAAAAGAGCGGGGAATAAATTCAACCCATGCCGAATTTCCAAAAATTTTCCAGATAGCTTCCATTTCAGATTGGCTGCTTGGGGCATAAGTCCATACCGATAGCCGCGCCACCTCGGTATGGTCTTCATTACGCATAGTGTTGACTAGCGCCCCCAGAGCACGCTTTACAGCAAGCTCGGGACGCGCTCGTTCGCGCTTAGAAATCGCTGGAGCGATGATCGCTGTTTTTTGAAACTCCGGCCGCAACAATAGTAATTCAGTAGAAAGAGAGGGCGTCGCACCAACGAAAACTATGTAATGATTTATACTCATCGAGCCGAAAACATTTTTGCGACCAAATCAAGCGGTATAGAAATTCGTGCCATGTCCTGCGCATCGAGACGCGCCAGTGCCTCCGCAATGCTGCTAGGCGCCGGCTCCTGTGTAATTCGATCTTCCAATGGACGTCTACGGCGAAACATCGGAAGCGCAAGATTATGCCTGCGCACCCAATCTCCAATTCGCTTCCACGTTTCCGCAACGTGATCTGTGGAATAATCCACTGGATTAAAAATATCAGTTTGAAGAATTTCGTAATGCAGTGCCTCTGGCACATCCCCATGCTTTACGTCGACAATACCTGTTAAATGGTTTCGGTCTGGCGAAAGCAAAACAAACCGCCTGCCTTCAATGGGAGTTCTAAAGGCCCGCCAAAAGCCAGGATCTAAAGCCGCCCTGATCGGTTTGGAGACAACAGGGAAAAGTTCGGAGAGGTTAGTTGAAGCAACGTCCAAAGGCACAGCGCCGGCCTTTCCCGGACCTTGCTCAACGATGCGCACAATCTGCCATTCTGTAAGAAAGCGCTTGAGACCTTTCGTTATAACCTCTTCGCTTTCAGGACAATCCGTCTTAAGCGCGGCCCCTATAAGGGTTAAGAGCAAAGCCGTCCCCGTCTGTCGCCAATGGGCCGAAACTTTGTCGCGAATAAAGTCCTGCACAACTTGCAATTTTTGTTGCGAGCTTTCGACAGGCTTATTTGCGTTTGTGGAATTGCTCATAAGGATAACACTAACTCGCACTTAGAAAATTGCAAATGGTGCTCAATAATCCATAAGGGACTGGCAACCGGACGAGTAGCACTTTTGAATAAAATCAGTGAATAAACACACCGCACTCCTAGCTCCTGTTCACCGGCTTAGCTCCGTCTGGTATTGAACGAGAAATAGTCCCGTCCCACAAAGCAATGGCGCGCCAAGCCGCCCTACCACCCCTACCCAAACCTCCCCGGCTCACACCACCTCACCGCCCCCGCCGCCGCCTCCCCCGCCATCATCCGCGCGATGATCCGCGCCGTCGCGGTCGCGAGCGTCAGGCCGACATGGTTGTGCCCATAGCCGCACCAGACATTCTCCAGCCCCGGCGCGCGGCCGATGGCGGGACGGAAATCGGGCAAGCTCGGCCGCTCGCCGATCCAGCGGCTGCGCTCCTCGCCACCGATCCCGGGAAAGATCGCCGACAGATGCCGCACCAGAATGTCGGCGCGATGCCATGACGGTTTCTGCTCGGGCGCGGCAAGCTCGACCGTGCCGGCCAGGCGCAAGCCCTCCTGCATCGGCGTGATGAAGAAGCCGCGCTCGACCGGGCACACCGGCAGCGCGAAGCGCACATTGTCGGGCGCCAGCATGACGTGATAGCCGCGCTCGGCCACCAGCGGCGCGTTGAATCCCAGCATCGCCGTCAGCGCGCCCGACGCGCGGCCCGCCGCGATCGCCACCGCCTTGGCCGGCAGCGTCTGGCCGTCGGCCAACCTCACCGACGTCACCGCATTGCCCGCGCGCGCAAACCCTTGCACGCGCCCGCGCACCATTTTGCCGCCCTCGGCCGCGAAGCGCTCGGCAAGCGTTGCCACCACGCGATGCGGATTGACCGTGTGCATGCCCTGGCCGAAGCGCACGCCGCGCACGATATGCGGGCTCAACCCCGGCGCCAGCGCACGCGCGCCCGCGCCATCGACGATCTCGAACGCAACGCCCTTCTGCCGCTGCAGTGCCCGCTCGTCGGCATCGCTCGCAAACGCCGCCTCGCTCTCATAGACGTAAAGCGCGCCGTTGGACTGGAACAGCTCGCCCAGGCCGGACGCCTGGATCTCCGCCTGCCACGCGATATTGGCCTCGGCCATCAGCGCGCCATAGGCCTCGACGCTTCTGGCGACTTCCGTCCTGCTCAGCGCCGCCAGCGCGAACCGCGCCATCCACGGCAGCAGGCGCGGCAGGCTGGGCAGATGGATGGTGAGCGGCCCGTTGCGGTCGGCGAGCATCTTCGGAATTCGCCGCACGGTCGACGGCCGCGCCAGCGGCAGCACATGGTCGATGGCGATGAAGCCGGCATTGCCATACGACGTCCCCCGCCCCGGCTCGTCGCTGTCGACCAAGGTCACGACATGCCCGTCACGCTGCAAGGCGCGGGCGATAGCGACGCCGACGATGCCGGCGCCGATGACGATGACGGTGGGCTCAGAGTCCATGGCGGCAATCTAGCATGGCACTAGCGAAACGGAATCTGCTTCCTTCTCGTATTGCTAGAAAGACTCGCGAACTCGCAACGAATGCTTCCCGCCAGAATGGGTATCTATCAAGCGAGGTTGAGGGTCAGCGAAATCACAGCGTCCGCAGTGGGCGCTGAACTTTATAACCTTTGAAAACCGCTTTTCGTTTTCATCATTCTATATATAGATATACTTTTAGTTGAATAGATGGCGGCATAGTCGCGATGAAAAGCATCTTTGGTTTGAACATTGGCGCACTCTATGGAAGGTCAAAGGACCGATACTGGCGAACTATGGAACGTACCGACAAAGTGCTCGAAGATCTGCTCAAGCTATTGGAGGAGGCGCCCAGCGGACATGCGGATCTGGATGCCGGGATTTTTCTTGTCATGAGCCCGGAATTTATTCTCCTCGAGAACGAACGGCCCGGGCCAGAGAAGCAGAAGCAAATGGCCCAACTCTTTGAGATCGCGAGGACGATGGGGAGCGTATATCACTACACGTCATCTATCGACGACGCCGCCAAACTCGTGCCACACGGCTTTAGTTGGAGCGTAAGCGTGTCCGGTGCCCATGCTTTTGCAACCATTTCTGGCCCGCCTGGACCGAAACCAGGAAGCGCGATGAGATGGTACGGAGTGAGTGACCTGCCGCCGCTCTCACTTTGCATAGCAGTTCTGAAATTTGAAGTTTACAGAAGAACGCGGACGGTAGCGTAGAACCCAGAGGCGCCAACCGACCGTCCGCACTCGACGCTTACGCTACCAACATTGCCGCACTACGGCTGAACGTGCCGCTTTGGTCGAGCGAACTTCATTTCAAGCTCGCATTAAACCCGAGATCGGAAGCTGGCGGCAGTTAATGGAAATTACGAAGAAGAAGTAATGTCTGCCGCTCTGGGGCAATGGTGGGCGCGACAGGGATTGAACCTGTGACCCCTACCATGTCAAGGTAGTGCTCTCCCGCTGAGCTACGCGCCCTCGCCGCCGCCCCCGCTCTATATAAGTGGCCGGGGCCGGTGCAAGCGGGCGCAGTATCGCCAAATTCTTCCGCTTTGCAAGCCCGGCGCGCGAGGGCAGCGAAAACGCAAACAAGGCCGGTTTTGCTGGCCGATTGGAGCAAACAAGTGGCCGACATCGTCCTCGACCTGGCCGCCATGGCCCGGCTGGCCAAGGTGCTGGACTTCATCTGCGGCCCCACCGATCCCTGTACCGTCGCCGTCAAGAAGGCGGCCGCATCGGGCGCCGAGGCCGACATCAAGAAAGCCCGCAAGCTTTTCATGGCTTTGAAGTCGACCCATCGCATCGCAGCGCTGGGCATGCTGCGCGAATGAAGCAGGTGCTGCGCCTTCGCCACGGGTGACTTCGCTTCTTCTTTGCGCTAATTCTCGTGGCACAGATGAACGCTCCGCAGCGCCTGGCCCCGCACGCCGTTTCCGACGAGCCGCAATTCGAGGTTCTGGCGCCCGCCATGCTTGCCTCGGCGCTGGTCGTGGCCTCGCCCCATTCCGGCGATCGCTACCCGGCCGATTTCGTCGCCCGCTCGCGGCTGGATTTCGCAACCCTGCGCCGCTCCGAAGACAGCTTCGTCGATGAACTCTTCGCCGCCGCCCCCGCGATCGGCGCGCCGCTCATTCGCGCGCTGTTCCCCCGCGCCTATATCGATCCCAACCGCGAGCCGTTCGAGCTCGACCCCGCGATGTTCGACGGCAAGCTGCCCGACTACGTCAACTCGCGCTCGCCCCGCGTCGCCGCCGGCCTTGGCACCATCGCCAGAGTCGTCGCCAATGGCGAGGCGATTTATGCCGACAAGCTCGACTTCGCCGACGCCGAGCGGCGCGTCGCGCAATGCTATCGCCCCTATCACGAGGCGCTGCGTTCGCTGATCGATGCCACGCGCGCCCGCTTCGGCCACGCCATGCTGATCGACTGCCATTCCATGCCCTCGATCGGCGGGCCGATGGAGCGCGATCCCGGCGCGCCGCGGGTCGAGTTCGTGCTGGGCGATTGCCATGGCGCCTCCTGCGATCGCCGCCTGACCGATCTCGCCGACCGCATGCTGCGCTCGATGGGCTATGCCGTGGCGCGCAACTCGCCCTACTCGGGCGGCTTCACGACGCAGCATTACGGCAAGCCCAAGCAGGCCGTGCACGCGCTGCAGATCGAGATCAACCGCGCCATCTACATGGACGAGACCCGCTACACCCAGACCGCCGACTTCGCCACCTTGCAGCGCGACCTCGGCGAACTCCTCAAGGCGCTGAACGATCTCGACCTGAATTCCTGAACGCCACACCCCCGATGCCGATCACACTGCGCGACGTTACCGCCGCCGACATGGCCGCGATCCAGAAGATCTACGCCCATCACGTGTTGCACGGCGCCGCCTCCTTCGAGGAAATCCCGCCCGACGTGGCCGAGATGCAAAGCCGCTTCGCCGCGCTGAAGGCCAGGAACATGCCTTATATAGCGGCGGTCGAGGACGGGAAGATTCTCGGCTACGCCTATGCCGGCCCCTACCGCCCGCGCTCGGCCTATCGCTACACGGTCGAGGATTCGATCTACCTGCTGCCCGACCAGGCCGGCAAGGGATTGGGCAAGCTCCTCCTCACCGAAATCATCGCCCGCTGCACAGCACTTGGCTTCCGTCAGATGATCGCCGTCATCGGCGATAGCGCAAACGCCGGCTCCATCAACCTGCACCGCGCGCTGGGATTCCAGATGATCGGCACCTTCCCCGCCATCGGCTTCAAGTTCGGCCGCTGGATCGATTCGGTGCTGATGCAAAAGCCGCTGGGCGAGGGGCAGAGCACGCTGCCCAAGTAGCCGCGCTATCGCGCGCCGCCGACTACCACGCCATAGACTCCGCCCCCCGCAACGCCGTACGGTGAAATCCTTCAAACTCGGAGGGGTGCGGTGGCTCGGGAGCAGCGGCGACTGGCGGCGATTCTGGCCGCGGACGTGGTTGGCTACTCGCGCCTGATGGGGCGCGACGAGGCCGGCACCATGGCGCGCCTGCGCGAAAGCCGCAAATTGCGCCTCGAGCCGGTGCTGCTGCGCCATGGCGGCCGGCTGATCGATTTCGTGGGCGACGCGGCGCTCGTGGAGTTCACCAGCGCCGTCAACGCGCTGGCCGCCGCCATCGAGTTTCAACAGGCAACGGCCGACGCCAACCGCGGCGAGCCCGAGGACACCGCCGTCGTCTTCCGCATCGGCCTGCATCTGGGCGATCTCATCGTCGATGGCGACACGCTCTATGGCGACGGCGTCAACGTCGCGGCGCGGCTGGAATCGGGCGCGGCGCCGGGCGGCATCCTGGTCTCGCGCACCGTGCAGGAGGCCGTCGCCGGCCGCTTGAAGGCGCGCTTCGAGGATCGCGGCGAGTTGGCGCTGAAGAACATCGACCGGCCGGTGCATGCCTATGCCGTCGCCTGGGATGCGGCCGACTGGCAATTGCCCGAGGGCTGGGCCGCGCAGGCCAAACCGCTCGATGCCGCGCCCCGGACGACCGCGCTGCCGCTGCCCGACCGTCCCTCGATCGCGGTGCTGCCGTTCGACAACATGTCGGGCGATCCGGACCAGGCGCATTTCGCCGACGGCGTGGTCGAGGCCATCACCGCCACGCTCTCGCGCATCCGCTCCTTCTTCGTCATCGCCCGCAACTCGGCCTTCGCCTACAAGGGCAAGCCGATGAACGTGCGCGACATCGGCCGCGAGCTGGGCGTCGCTTACGTGCTGGAGGGGTCCGTGCAGCGCGGTGGAAATCGCGTGCGCATCACCGTGCAGCTGATCGAGACGGCGGGCGGGGCGCATCTGTGGGCCGAGAAATACGACGGCGCGCTCGACGACATTTTCGATTTCCAGGACCGCATCACCCAGCAGGTCGCGGGCGCGCTGCAGCCCTCGATCCGCCTGGCCGAGATCGAGCGCGCGCGGCGCAAGCGGCCGCAGGATCTCGGCGCCTACGACTACGCCATGCGCGCCATGCAGCATGTCTGGGTGCTGGAGAAGGAAGAGGCCACGCGCGCGCTGGAGCTTTTGGACAAGGCGCTGGAGATCGACAAGGACTATCCGCTGGCGCTGGCGCTGGCCGCCTGGTGCTGGGCGCAGCGGTCGGTCTACAACTGGGCCGACGATCTGGAAGCGGCCAAGACTAGGGCGCTGGCGCTGGCCGATCGCGCCGCCGCGCAATCGACCGACGATCCGCTCATTCTCGCCGTGCTGGGCGCGGTCCACACTTTCGCGCGCAACTATGGCGTGGCTCGCATCATGCTCGAGCGCGCGGTGGCGCTCGATCCCAATGCCGCCTGGGCGCTGAGCCGGCTGGCCTGGCTCGACGTCTATGCCGACCGGCCCGAGCAGGCGCGCGCCAATTTCGATCGCGCGCTGCGCCTGAGCCCGCTCGATCCGGTCAACTTCAACATCCATGCCGGCATCGGCAGCGCCTATGTCGTCGAAGGCAGGGACAACGAAGCCGCCGAATCCTTCCTGCGCGCCTTGCAGGAGCGGCCCAACGCGCTGTGGCTGCACCGCCATCTCGCGGCCGCCCTCTACGGCGCCGGAAGGCTGAAAGAGGCGGAAGTCTCGCTGCAGATCCTGCGCCAGGCCTATCCCGAAATCACCGTCAAGCGCTTCCGCCAGGCCATGGTCTTCTCCGCCCCCACCCTCGATCGCATCTGCAACCAGCTGCGCGCGCTTGGGTTGCCGGAGGAGTAGAGGCGCCGCTTCCTTCTCTTGCGCCCCGCTCAACAAAAAACCGCGACAATCGATGTCGCGGTTTCAATGTCGGCCGGCAAACGCTCAACGCCCGTGAATAGTCAGGCGCACCCTATTCCTGGCAGCAGGGCATATCCTCGCAGCAGGGCATGACTTCCGGGCAGCACGGCTGCGCGGCCTGGACCGAGCTCGCCAGGGCGTAAACGGCAAAGAGGGCGGCAAGCAAGAGTTTCATCATTCCTCCAAGTTTGACGGGCGAATCGTATAGTCACGCCGGGTTCCGGTCCATCGACGGATTGCCCGGCGCAATCACAAAGACGTGGCCCGCCTTTGATAAAGGCTTGACCTTCCAGTGGGGGCAAGGTGCAGGAATAGCCGCATGAAGCTGCGCCATCCCATCGTCGCGCCCCGCCTTGCGCCGCCCCGCCTTGCGCCCACCGGCCGGCGGACCTAGCTTAACGCCATGCGCGCCTCAGCCCTCCTGCCCCGCACCCTCGCCGACTTCCGGCGCGGGCTGGCATTGCTGGCGGCGCTGTCCTTCGTGCTGTCAGGCATGGCGAGCATCCACACCGCGCACGCGCTCTCAGGCGGCCACGCCGCGCCGCACGCTTTGTCGCTGGCGGCCCCGGCCGCCGCCGCCGACGCCCATTGCGACGACCATCAAAAGCCCGCGAGCGACGCCAGGCAGGAGGGCAAGTTCTCCTGCTGCGCCTTCGCCTGCGCGCCGCTGCTGGTGCTGAACCAGACGCCGACCCTGCCGCTGCTCGCCATCCATGGCGACAGCGCGCCGCCCTCGCCGCAGCGCCTGGTGCTGCCGCGCAATCCCAGCGGCCTTTTCCGACCACCCCGACAGAACGCCTGATCGCCGGCTGCCGCCGGTCTTCAAGCCTTTCGCGTTGCGGGCCTCTTGCGCCCGCCGGTTCCGTCTTCGAGGTGCTTCGATGTTCCGTTCGATTTCATTGGCGGCTTTGCTCGCCGTTTCGACCCCATTCGCCGTCCACGCCGCTCCCGGCCATGACGTCAAGCCCTTTGGCCAGGCCGTGCCCGCCGCGCAAGCCAAACGCACGATCACCATCACCATGAAGGATTCGCTCTACGAGCCGAAGGCCGTGACGGTGAAGGCGGGCGAGGTCGTGCGCTTCGTCATCGTCAACAAGGGCGAGCTGCTGCACGAATTCGCGCTCGGCCGGCCGCAGGACCACGCCGAGCATCAGAAGATGATGGCCATGATGCTGGACCACGGCATGATCACCACCACCGCCATCGACCACAAGAAGATGAAAATGGACCATGGCGGGCATGCCCATCAGCACGGGCCGGAATCGGGCTCCGTCCTGGTCGAGCCCGGCAAGCGCGCCGAGCTGACCTGGAAATTCTCCCAGGCCATGACCTTGCAATTCGCCTGCACCATTCCCGGCCATTACGAGCTGGGCATGGTCGGCGAATTCACCTTCCAGTGAGCGAGGCGATCATGTCGAACCACACCCTCACCCGCCGCTCCGCCCTGAAGTTGGCGGCCGGCGCCGCCGGCGTCGCCGGCATCTACGCCGTCTATCCCGGCCGCCGCGCCTTCGCCGGCGCCAGCGAATACAATCTCGTGGTCGAATCAGGCCGCATCACCGTCGATGGCGTCAGCTCCAAAGCCAAGATGATCGGCGGCTCGGTGCCCGCCCCCACCCTGCGCTGGCGCGAAGGCGAGGAGGTGGTGATCTACGCCACCAACAAAATGAACGAGCCGACCTCGATCCACTGGCACGGGCTGCTGCTGGCCGGCGTCATGGACGGCGCGCCGGGCTTCAACGGCTACGTCGCCATCGCCCCGGGCGAGACCTACACCTATCGCTTCCAGCTGCGCCAGTCCGGCACCTACTGGTACCACTCCCATTCGGCGATGCAGGAGCAGATGGGCATGTACGGCGCCATCGTCATCGCGCCGAAAGAGCCCGAGACCGTCGCCGCCGATCGCGACTACGTCGTGGTGCTGTCCGACCACACGCCGGAAGACCCGCGCCGCGTCTTCGCCAATCTCAAGGCCGATCCCGGCTACTACAATCGCGGCAAGCGCACCTTGATGGATTTCTTCCGCGACTCCAAACGCGACGGGCTCGATGCGACGCTGAAGGACCGGCAGGACTGGTCCGAGATGCGCATGGACCCGACCGACCTGGCCGACGTCACGGGCTATTCCTTCCTGGTCAACGGCCGCGGCCCCAAGGACAACTGGACGGCGCTGTTCAAGCCCGGCGAGCGGGTGCGGCTGCGCATCATCAATGCCTCGGCGATGACTTTCTTCGACGTGCGCATCCCCGGCCTGCCGATGACCATCATCTCGGCCGACGGCCAGAACGTGCAACCGCTGCGGGTTGACGAGTTCCGCTTCGGCATCGGCGAGACCTACGACGTCATGGTGCTGCCGCGCGAGGACAGGGCCTACACGTTCTTCGCCGAGCCGATCGACCGCTCCGGCTACGCCCGCGCCACGCTTGCGCCGCGCGAAGGCATGCAGGGCGAAATCCCCAAACTGCGCCCGCGCACCATCCTGACCATGGAAGACATGGGCATGGCGCACGGCGGCATGGCGCATGGCGGCATGGATCATTCGGGCCATGGCGCGGCCGCTTCCGGCGGTGGCGCGATGGATCATTCCAAGATGGGCCACGGCGCCGCGCCCGCCGACACCGGCAAGATGGACCATTCGAAGATGGACCACTCCAAGATGGATCATTCGAAACCGGGAGCGGCCCCGATGGGCGGCATGGACCATTCCAAGATGGGCCACGCCATGCCGGCCAAACCCGCCACCGCCACGCCGCCCGATCGCGCCGTCGGCTGGGGCGATGCCGGCACCCTGCCGGGCGAGAAGGCGCTGTCCTACGCCGATCTGCGCTCGGCGAAGAAAGCCAGCGACCTGCGCGCGCCCACGCAGGAGATCGAGGTGCGGCTCAACGGCATCATGGAACGCTATATGTGGAACATAAACGGCCGCCCGTTCGGCCATGACGAGGCGATCCGCGTGCGCTACGGCGAGCGGGTGCGCATCAAATACGTCAACACCACCATGATGGCGCATCCCATGCACCTGCACGGCATGTTCGTCGAGCTGGAGAACGGCCAGGGCGAGCGCATGCCGCGCAAGCACGTCACCATCGTGCCGCCGGGCAAGGAACTCTCGGTGATCCTCACCGCCGACGAGCCGGGCGAATGGCCGTTCCACTGCCACCTGCTCTATCACATGGAAGCCGGCATGATGACGCGCTTCATCGTCGGGCCCAAGGACCAGGCGAAGACGGAGGCCGGCAAATGAGCCTGCGTCACTCTCTTGCCGCCGCGGCGCTGCTGCTGCCGCTCGTGGCAACGCCATCCTTCGCGCAATCGCCCGATCACGGCCACGCCCATGTGCTGTCGCTGTTCCAGGCCGACCAGCTCGAGTACCGCCAGAGCAAGCACGGCGGCAGCGTCAACTGGGACTTCCATGCCTGGATCGGCACCGACGACGAAAAGCTGTTCCTGAAGATGGAAGGCGAGAAGCCGACCAGGGGCGCGCTCGAGGAGGCCGAACTGCAGGCGCTCTATTCCTGGCGCATCTCCGATTTCTTCGATGCCCAGGCCGGCTTCCGCTACGACTACCGGCCCGGCCCGCAGCGCGGCTTCGCCGTGCTGGGCGTGCAGGGCATGGCGGCGTATTTCATCGAGGTCGATGCGGCGCTGTTCGTCAGCCACAAGGGCGAGGTCTCGGCGCGGCTCAAGGGCGAGTACGATCTCTACATCACCCAGAGCCTGATCCTGCAGCCCGCCGCCGAGATCAACCTCGCGGTGCAGAACGTGCCCGAGCGCGGCATCGGCGCGGGCATCAGCGATTTCGAGCTGGGCCTGCGCCTGCGCTACGAGATCGTGCGCGAGTTCGCGCCCTATGTCGGCGTGGTGTGGGAACGCAAACTCTTCCGCACCGCCCGCTACGCCCGCGACGAAGGCGAATCGGCCAGCGCGCTGTCGCTGGTCGCGGGCGTGCGGTTTTGGTTTTGAAAACTGCAGCGCTCACGCAACGCATCTTTGAAGCGATGGACCCCCGCTCAAGGCGCTACCGTATTCACACATCTCTTGTCGGTCAGTGCGATCGAGGAAAAGCGGCGCATGGACTGCCTCCCAGTATTTTTTCGTCATTCCGAGCGGAGCGAGGAATCCTCCCCGGCCGGGGCTGGGTGTCGATGTGAAACATTTATCCGCTATAGACGGGGGAAGATTCCTCGCTTCGCTCGGAATGACAAAAGAAAATTCCAACGGCCTTCTCTCCTCCGCCGGCAATGTGTGAATCTAGAAGGCTCAAGGCGGGGGTGACAGGACAGAGAGTGGCCGCATACACCACCCGTCACCCCCGCCCGTCCCAGCGAAAGCGGGGGGTGGGGGTCCATCGTCTTCATAAAGAAGCGCGTTAGCGCGCCGCCTAAAGCTGATACCCCGGCGTCGATTTCGAGATCGCCTTCTCTTCGTCGTCCATGTCCTCGGCGATGCCTTCGAACAGCGGCGTCGAGAGATAGCGCTCGCCCGTGTCGGGCAGCATGCACAATATGGTCGAGCCGGCCGGCGCGCTTTCGGCCACCTTGACCGCCACCGCAAAACTCGAGCCGCCGGAGATGCCGGTGAAGATGCCCTCTTTTCGCGCCAGCTCCTTGGCCCATTTGATGCCCTCGGCGCCGGCGATGGGAATGAGCTGGTCGTAGAATTTCTTGTCGAGCGATTCCTGCAGCACGTAGGGAATGAAATCCGGCGTCCAGCCCTGGATCGGATGCGGCTCGAAAGCGGGATGGCTGACGGCGGGTGCATGCTCGGCCCCGCGCTCCTGTTTCTTGCCGCTGCCCACGAGCTGCGCATTGGCGGGCTCGGTGAGGATGATTTTAGTCTCAGGCCGCTCCTTGCGCAGCACCCGCGCCACGCCCGTCACCGTGCCGCCGGTGCCGTAGCCGGTGACGAAGTAGTCGAGCTTCTTGCCGGCGAAGTCGCCGATGATCTCGCGCGCGGTGGTGTTCTCGTGGATCTCGGCATTGGCCTCGGTCTCGAACTGGCGCGCGAGGAACCAGCCATTGGCTTTCGCAAGCTCCGCCGCCTTGTGGTACATGCCCATGCCCTTCTGCGCGCGCGGCGTCAGCACCACCTTGGCGCCCAGCATGCGCATCAGCTTGCGCCGCTCGACCGAAAACGAATCCGCCATGGTGACGACCAGCGGATAGCCCTTGCGCGCGCACACCATGGCAAGCCCGATGCCGGTATTGCCCGAGGTCGCCTCGACCACGGTCTGGCCGGGCTTCAACGTGCCGTTGCGCTCGGCCGCCTCGATGATGTTCAGCGCCAGGCGATCCTTGACCGACCCCATCGGGTTGAACGCCTCGAACTTCACGTAGAGCGTGACGTTCTTGGGGCCCAGATTGCCGATCTTCACCACCGGCGTGTCGCCCACCGTGTCGAGAATGCTGTCGAACAGCCGCCCGCGACCCTTGGTGGTCCTGACCTTGCCTTGCGCCATGATTTTCACTGCCTCCGATTGCAAAATTCAAGGCGACCAGCTTAGCTTGTTTCGCGCTCCTTGCGTCTGTGAATTGCGTCACAGACGTGCAGCGATCGCCACGGGAGAAATAGGGCTATGAGCGACGACACCGTCCTGCTGACCAGCGACAAGCGCGTCGCCTGGATCGAATTCAACCGCGCCCCGGTCAACGCCATCTCCTGGCCGATGCTGAGCCTGGTGCATCAGCGTTTCAAATCCGCCATCGACGATCCGAATGTGCGCGTCATCGTGCTGGCCTCGGCGGTGGCGAAGTATTTCTCAGCCGGCGCCGACCTCGCCGCTTTCAAGAACATCGGCAGCGACGGCATGAAGCGCTGGGCAGCCGACTGCCACGCGCTGGTCCGCACCATGCGCAACTCGCCCAAGCCGCTGCTCGCCGCCATCAACGGCACCGCCGTCGGCGGCGGGCTGGAGATGACCTTGCATTGCGACCTGCGCTTCGCCGCGTCGAACGCCAGACTTGGCCAACCCGAAATCGCCATCTCCTTCATCCCGCCCGTTGGCGCGACGCAGGCGCTGGCGCGACTGATCGGCCGCCCGCGCGCCATACGCTATCTCTATGACGGCAAGCTCGTCGAAGCGAAGGACGCGCTGGAGTGGGGCCTGGTGGACGAGCTCGTCGCGCCGGAGACTCTGAAGGCGCACGTCCAGGCCTACGCCGAAGACCTCGCCAGCAAACCCGCCCCGGCGCTGGCCGCCATCCGCCGCACCATCACGCTCGGCGGCAGCATGGATTTCGAGAGCGGCCTCGCGTTGGAGCTCGACACCGCCGGCCGGCTTGCCGACACGCCCGATTTCAACGAAGGCGTCGATGCGTTTCTCAATAAGAGAAAGCCGAACTGGCAATAGCAACTGCTGCGCTTTTCTCTTTCCGTCATGTCGAGCGAAGCGAGACATCCTCTCAAGCCAGCTTCACAGAAGACGGCAACCGCCAACACACGAACAACGGACTAGGATTCCTCGCTCCTGAGCCTGTCGAAGGGGCTCGGAATGACGGAAAAACTCACCACCGCCATTCTTTACGACCACCCCAATTTGGGGTATATCATCCCCATAATGGGTATGACACCGAAGCCTGTTGGCCTCGCCGATGCGCTGTTCTCCAAAGTGCAGCAGCGTCTGCTGGCGCTCGTCTTCGGTCATCCCGAGCGCAGCTTTTACACGTCGGAAATTGTGCGCAGCCTGCGCTCCGGTACAGGCGCCGTGGAGCGCGAGCTGTCGAAGCTGGAGCGAAGCGGGTTGGTGTCGGTGCGCCGCATCGGCAATCAAAAACACTACCAGGCCAATCGGGCCGCGCCGGTCTTCAAGGAATTGCGCGGACTGGTCGAAAAGACCATGGGCGTCGTCGAACCGTTGCGCCGCGCGCTCGAGCCGCAGGCGAAGACCATCGATGCCGCTTTCGTCTTCGGCTCGGTGGCGAAGGGCACCGACACGGCGCACAGCGACATCGACCTGATGGTGATCGGCGACGATCTCGATTATTCCGCCCTCTACGCGGCGGCGGCGCAGGCCCAGCATAAACTCCGGCGGACGATCAACCCGCTATTCTTCTCCCGCCGCGACTGGCAGCGTAAGGCATCGGAGGCTGGTTCGGTCATCAACAGAATCGCCAACACGCCAAAGCTCTTCGTCATCGGCGCCGAGAAAGATCTTCCTTGATGGGCAAACAGGAACTCGACAACCTCGTAAGGATCGGCAGCCTCAAGGCCGAACCGGCGACGCGGCAGGAATTCGACGGCATGCTGGCTTCCGCCCGCCGCGGCCTCGTCGATGCGCAGAAAGCCGACCTCGCCACCGACAGCCGCTTCGTTCTCGCCTATGGCGCCGCGCACAGCCTTGCGCTGGCCGCACTGCGCCGTCAGGGCTATCGCTCAAGCAACAGGATCACCGTATTCCAGACGCTGGCCCATACGCTGCAGACCGATCGGGCGGAGATTCAGGTTTTCGGCAAGGCGCACAACCAGCGCAACCTGGCCGAATACGAAGGCGCCATCGATATCGACGAGGCGCTGCTGGACGATCTCCTGCGCTGTACGCAAAGACTTCTCGCGCTCGTCGAAGCGCTGGACCCGCCGTCGCCATAGAGGCCGAAGGGACGCATCCCCGCTCGAGGCGGGGATGACGAAAAAACATAGCTGTCACCCCCGCCCCCCGCCTAAAAAGCGGGGGCAGGCTCGAAGCGGGGGTCCATCGTCTTCACGATAAAGACAGCGCGCAGCGTCCGCTCTAATGCGACACGAACACCGGCACCTTGCAGGCGGTGATGATTTTCGCCGTGGCACCACCGAGCCCGAAGAACTCCAGCATCTGCCCGTGCCCGTAGGCGCCCATCACCAGCAGGCTGGCGTTGCGCTCATGGGTGAAGCCCAGCAGCGCCTTGCCGCGTGCGCGCGCCGACACCGCGCCCGGATCGACCGACGCCGTCTCGACCGTGATGCCATGCCGGCCCAGCCGATCTTTCAGCCGAGCGACGCTGGTGGCATGCGGATCCGATCCCACCACCACGATGGTGACGCGCTTGGCGAGCTTCAGCAGCGGCAGCGCAAGACGCACCGCGCTCGCCGCCTGCTGGCTGGCGTTCCACGCGATCACCACGTCGTTCAGCTCGCCGAGCGCCCCCGAGGGCGGCGCGATCAGCACTGGCGCGGCGGTCTCGTGCAGCGCCTGCAAAGCCGACGCCGGCGTCTGGTTGTCCCTGTCGACGCCAGGCCGTCCCACCACGGCGAGGTCGCTCGTGCGCAGGCGCAGCAGCAGATCCTCGCCGTCGCGCCGGTCGGCCACGGCGAAGCTGCCATTGCCCGTCACGCCCAGCGTGGCGGCGAAGGCTTCCTTCGAGGCTGTGGCGCGCGCGCCCATCTGCTGCTCGTCCCACGCCACCACCGCGCCGGTCATGCCGCCCACCATGCCGTCGGCCACCGCGTTGACCGGCATGGCGTAATGCACCGCCTCGACCGCGCCGCCGAACTTCGTCGCGACCTCGCCCGCAAGCTTGAACGCGATCGCCGCATCGGGTCCGCCTTCGGAAATGGCGAGAATTGATTTGAACACTGGACTGATCCCCCGGTTTGTTTTCCCGGGCGCATCTTAAACGCTATTCGCGCCGCCACCGCAGCGACTTTCGCCGCAGCCTCAGTGGCTGGATGCAATGATGCCCCGATGGCCCGCGACTTTCTTTCTTACGTCATGTCGAGCCCCTTCGGCGGGCTCAGGAGCGAGACATCTTCCCCAGCCCGCCTCACTCAAATCGGCGACCAGCAACGCTCGAACGGCGGGCTAGGATTCCTCGCTCCGCTCGGAATGACAAAAGTAAGTCAATGCCAGACCGCCGGCAGCCGGCTCAAGCCCCGCAGAGTGAAGCTGCGCTTCCACGCCGGCTGATCCTTCTCCGGCAACTCCAGCGTCGGCAGCCGCTCGATCAGCCGCGCGAACACCAGCTCCGCTTCCAGCCGCGCCAGCTGCGCGCCCAGGCAATGGTGGATGCCGCCGCCGAACGACAGCGGCCGCACGTTGCGCCGCGTCACGTCCAGCGTATCGGGCTGCGAGAACTGGCCGGGATCGCGATTGGCCGCGCCCAGCAGGATGATGACGCTCTCGTTGGCGGGGATGGTGACGCCGCCCAGCTCGACCTCGGCGTTGGTGACCCGGCCGGTGAGCTGCACCGAGGAATCGTAGCGCAGCAATTCCTCGATCATGCCCGGCACCAGCGACGGATCGCGCTTCAGGCTCTCCCACTGCTCGGGGCTGCGATGCAGCGCCAGCAGCCCGTTGCCGATCAGATTGGTGGTGGTCTCGTGCCCGGCGCCGAACAGCAGCCCGATATTCGCCTGCAGCTCGGCCGAGCTCAGCCGGTCGCCCGCCTCCTCCGCCTTCACAAGCTCGGTGGTGAGATCGTCCTGCGGCTCGCGCCGGCGCAATTCGCACAGCCGGTCGAAATACATCGCCGCCATCTGCGTGTTGGCGTTGGCCTGGTCGATCTCGGCGCGGCTCATCGGCACCGGATCGAGGATGCGGCCATTGACGTTGCTGCCGGCGAGGAACGGGCCGCGATGGTCTTCGGGGATGCCCAGCAGGTCGCAAATCACGATCACCGGCAGCCGATGCGCCAGATCCGCCATCACATCCATGCTGCCCTTGTCCGCCACGCGATCCAATTGTTCGTCCACCAGCGCCGCGATCCTCGGCCGCATGTCGGCGATGCGCCGCGCGGTGAACGCTTTGGCCACCAGCCCGCGCAGGCGGGTGTGGTCGGGCGGATCGAGCACCAGCATGGTATGCGCCAGCGACGCGATGGCCGGCTCGCTCATCGCCGTCGGCCCGTAGCGGCGCTCCATGTTGCCGGCGAAATCCTTGCCGAAGCGCCTGTCCCGCAGCGCGATGGCCGCCTCGTCATACCCCGTTACCAGCCAGAACCCCATCGGCGCCTTCATCACCGGCGCCGCCTCGCGCAGCCGGCGATAGAACGGATAAGGATCGGCAATGAACGCCGGATCGAGCGGCGTGAAAGCGGCAGCCGCTGGGTTGGGTTGCGGGGCGGTTTGGGTGGCGGGCGTGTGTTCGTTCATGGCTGTTCTTTTACCCTACTTTCCGCTCCCCGTTCCTCCTTTCGTCACGCCCGCCCTGAGCGGGGCGATATAAAGAGACGCCCAAAAAACACGCACCCACCCCGCCCCGACCCACCGCCCGTAGTACGCCGGCAACACCCTGATTCCATTGCCTGTGTGCGGCTGAACGGCGTTCTCTTCCCTCTTGAAGCCGCCGCCGCTCCCGGCATACTGCTGCCCGGCTGGCGATCGGCGTCCGACTTCGGATGCACGAAGAAACCGCTGGCCGGACGGATGGGGGAAGCGCGTCGTCGGTGGACGGACGCGCGAGACGGGACGGGGCAGCGCCGGCCGGCGCCTTCGCTAAAAGCGGAAGGCTGCGGCCTTCGGGCGCGGAACCCGCCAACAATCGAGCGCGTTTTTGCCTTGCCGGCGACAGAATTGGGGCTCATCAGAGGCACCCCGCTTCTTCGCGAAAAGCTTTCCGTTCTCCAGAAGTCGAAACGCCAAGATGTTCCGAGTTTCCGCGCTGCTGTGCCTGGTCCTGGTCGTCGCAGCCACTATCGTCGGCTGGTGGTCGCTCAATCGGGTCGATCCGACCGTGGTTAGCATCGAAGGCAAGATCAACGGCGTCGCCTTCTCGCCCTACCAGCGCGACCAGGACCCGCAGAAGAACATCCACCCCTCGATGGCCGACATCGACCGCGACCTGGCGGCCGTGGCGCCCATGGTCAACAAGATCCGCACCTATTCGGCGCTGGACGGCCTCGACAAGATCCCCGAGCTGGCGGTGAAGTACGATCTGAAGGTCGTGGCCGGCGCCTGGGTCGACAATCGCGCCCAGCGGTCGGAGCGCGAAGTCGCCAACCTCATCCGCATGGTGCGCAACAACCCCAACACGGTCGAGCGCGTGCTGGTCGGCAACGAGGCCATATTGCGCGGCGATCTGCGCGTGCCGCAGCTCGTCAGGTACATTCGCCAAGTCAAGCGCAACGTCAACGTGCCGGTCTCCACCGCCGAGCCATGGCATGTGTGGCGCGACGAGCCGGAGCTGGTTGACGCCGTCGACTACATCGCCATCCACGTCCTGCCCTACTGGGAAGGCATGTCGGTGGAAGCGTCGCTCAAGTTCTTCATGGACAACTACAATTATTTGCGCGATCGCTACAAAACCAAGCGCATCATCGTCACCGAAATCGGCTGGCCTTCCGACGGCCGCCTGCGCAGGGATGCCGTGGCCTCGCGCGCCAACCAGGCGAAGTTCATGCGCGAGTTCTTCGCCTTGGCACGCGCCAACGACATCGAATACTTCGTCATGGAAGCCATCGACCAGCCGTGGAAGCACGGCATCGAAGGCAAGGCCGGCGCCTATTGGGGCATGCTCGATTCAGAGCGCCAGGCCAAATGGCCGATGACCGGCCCGGTCGAGACATTGCCGCACTGGGGCACCATCGCCGCCGCCTCGGTGGCGCTGGCCATCGTGCCGCTCCTGCTGTTCTTCCACCGCTGGCGCAATCTCTCGGTCTGGGGCGAGCTGTTCTTCGCCACACTCATTCAAGGCTGCGCAGCACTAGTCGCCTGGACGCTGTTCGCGGGCTTCACCACCTACCAGTCGACGGGCATGGCCATCGCCTGGAGCCTGCTCTTCCTCTGCCTCGCCGGTACTCTTCTATTGGTGCTGATGCAGGCGCTGGAGCTGACCGAAGTGGTGTGGATGAAGTCGTGGCAGCGCGTCTTCCTGCCGGCCAAGCCGGAGACCCGCGCGCATTGGCCGAAAGTCTCGCTGCATCTGCCGATCTGCAACGAGCCCCCGCACATGGTGAAGATCTCGCTCGATGCGCTGGCCAAGCTCGACTATCCCAATTTCGAAGTGCTGGTGATCGACAACAACACCCGCGACGCCGCCACCTGGCGCCCGGTCGAAGCCTATTGCGCCGAACTCGGCCCGCGCTTCCGCTTCTTCCATCTCGACCACGTCGAGGGCTTCAAGGCCGGCGCCCTGAACTTCGCCCTGCGCCAGACCGCGCCCGACGCCGAATTCGTCGGCGTCTGCGACAGCGACTACACGGTGGAACCCGACTGGCTGAAATCCATCGTGCCCTATTTCGACGACGCCAAGGTGGGCTTCGTGCAGGCGCCGCAGGATCATCGCGACTGGGTGGGCGAGCCGTTCAAGGAAATGCTGAACTGGGAATATGCCGGCTTCTTCAACATCGGCATGTGCCATCGCAACGAATACGACGCCATCATCCAGCACGGCACCATGACGGTGATCCGCAAGCAGGCGATCGACGATGTCGGCGTCTGGGCGCAGTGGTGCATCTGCGAGGATTCCGAAATGGGCCTGCGCCTGATGGAGGGCGGCTACAAATCGGTCTACATCAACCACGCGTTTGGCAAAGGCCTGACGCCCGACACTTTCTCCGGCTACAAGAAGCAGCGCTTCCGCTGGGCCTATGGCGCGGTGCAGATCCTGAAGGGCCATTGGCGGCAGATGCTGCTGCCGGGCAGCCCGCTTAGCTGGCGCCAGCGCTTCCATTTCGTCGCCGGCTGGGCGCCGTGGTTCGCCGATGCCGTGAACCTGATCTTCACCATCGCGTCCGTGTTCTGGGCGCTGGGCGTGCTGATCTTCCCGAAATATTTCGACCTGCCGCTGGCCCTGTTCCTGGTGCCGACGCTCGGCCTGTTCGTCTTCAAGGTCGCCCACTCCTACATCCTCTACGCCAAGCGCGTGCCCTGCACGATCGCCCAGCGCATCGGCGCCTCGGTCGCCGGCCTGGCGCTGATCTTCACCGTCGGCCGCGCCATGCTCTACGGCATCTTCACCTCCAAGCTGCCCTTCATCCGCACGCCCAAGATGGAGAACCGCCCGGCCCTGATCGCCGGCCTCACCATGGCCGCCGAAGAAACCGCTCTCTTCATCGCGCTCTGGGCCGCCGCCATCGCCATCTGGGTCGTCAACGGCCCCGACGATGCCGAAGCGCGCATGTGGTCGGTGCTGATGGTGGTCCAGTCCCTGCCCTATGGCGCCGCGCTTTATCTGTCGATGGTCAACGCGCTGTCGACCCTGAAGCAGCAACGCCTGCTCTCCCAGGCCGCCAACGCCAACGCCGTCGCGACGCCGGGCCTGATCGGCGCAGCGGCGAGTTAGCAGCACGGCGTCAGCCGCCCAATCCCCTCATCCTGAGGAGGCCGCTCCAGCGGCCGTCTCGAAGGATTGGCGCCACACCAGGCCGTTGCTACATCTCCTTGCAGCCTATCCTTCGAGACGCGGTCTTAAGGCCGCTCCTCAGGATGAGGGTGTGCGGTGCATGCTCCACACTCCGTCCTCATCCTGAGCCCGTCGAAGGATGCGCCACACAGGCATCGTTTGTGCAGCGCATGCTTCGACGGGCTCAGCATGAGGATTCTAGTGGGCCGGAATTGATAACCTTTATGTTATCGACAGCTTTACGAATCATAGCCTTCAGCGATCCGCCCTAAGCGCTAGAATAAAGAGGGTGCGAATATCGATGTAGCGCCAAACCTTTCTACTAAAGGCGATAGCTTGATGGCGGAGCAATTTGGTTTAGAGCGGGGAAAATCATTATATTTCCGATCACCGATTCACGTTCTTAATAAGCTGCATCGAGAACTAAGGCGACTGCGCAACGCCACGGAAAATCATTACGGAGATGATTTGGATGCCATCGTAAATTTTGCGATCGCAGCTTGGCATCTGAATGACTGGCTATGGATTCATAACGAAGCAGAAATTTGCTCGTTGGGCCTGAAATCCCAATCTGATCTCCAAGCGCATTTTAAAAAGTGCCGCGCGCTTAACGCCTTTGATGTGGTTTGTAATGCTTTCAAGCACGGCGGCTCAGCTCACAATCGTCCAGATCGACCAACGCTAAGCAGCATTCTCAATGCATCATTGAAGGATGACGGGGCGGTCGTTTATGGGTCGTGGATGATCGTGGTGGATCAGCAACCTGTTCATGCAATCGTATTATGTGAGGAAGCCTATAATTGGCTTTATAAGTTTGTTCAGTCTGTGGAACGGCAAAAAGTTATGTCTTCGGCGTCTCAAAACACTGACGAAAACCCGCCCAAAATCTGACGCCCCGCTCACCCTTCCGCCCCAGCCCTGCATTACCGCGTCTGCTGCGCGTTCGTCGCAACCCTCTGAAATCAGACGATAATCAGACGCAATCGACCATTGTGCGGCGCAGTAAAATTGCGCATGAGCGGTGTACAAAAAAGCATCTAACCTGTTGCTAAATAAGGCACAAACATGACACTTGCATTCCCTTCGCGGGCGCACCATTATCGCTTTGACGGCAAACGTCACTCCGGTGACCTCTTTGTTTGCCGTTGCCCGTCTTGGGCGTTTCCTCCCTAAACTCAGGGCCGCACTTCGGTGCGGCCCCTTTTTTTGCCCCGGTTTCCACCGCACCTGTCTTGCAACCCACCCGCCGCCGGGCGCAAAGTCGCGCCGACGATTGTGGGGGAAGACTTGGGGAAGGGTCTGCACCGGCTGATCGCGCGGAGCGCCAGGAATGGCGGTTTTCTCGCCTGCCTGCTGCTGTCCGCCCTCGCCTTTTCCCCTGCCGCGCACGCGCAGGCGCCCTCCTACAGCGATCCGCTGGCCGGCATCTACGGCTCGCCCGCCACCTGGGTGCCCCAGGACACCCCGGTCGAGTACTACGCGCCGCGCACCGGCAAGCGGCCGCGCGCGGTGCTGACCATGGCGCTGGTGCCGGGCGCCAATTACGGCCAGCTGCGCCGCTACCATGCCGCCGCCTTGCAGGCCGCGCGCGCCAATCTTGGCAGCGGCGCCGATGCCGCGGCCGCCGATCTGAAGATCGAGCCGGTGCTGACGGCCGCGGTCGAGATCCTCAAGGAGCGCTATCCCTGGCTCGAGCTGATGGACAGCGTCGCCGACGCCAAGGAGCGCAAGGTGTCGCTGACCCTGGTGTTCGACATCCGCAGCGTGCTGGGCCGCAAGCGCGGCGAGGAGACGGTGGCGCAATTCGACGTCATCGTGTTCGACGAGCAGTCCAAGCCGATCTCGCGCCTGACCGTCGAGGGCCGCGCCACCATCGACGCTTCCAACGGCTACGGCTTCCAGGAAGCGGCCGAGGAAGCGCTCGACGAACTTCAATCAACCGCCAAGGCCTATCTCAACTGACCGGGGAGTTCGCCATGATCATCCGCACGACCGCGCCGATCGCCGCAACTCTGGCGGCCGTCCTTCTCTTTGGCGGCGGCCCTGCCCGCGCCGACTGGTGCGAGACCTCGCCCGGCTCGCAGAAATTCACCGACAAGAACTGCGACAAGCCCTACGACTCGAGCAAGCCCGCGTCGCAGCCGGGCGCGGCGCAGAAGAACAGCCCCTTGCGCGACGAGCTCAGCCGCAGGCTGAACGCCGGCGGCAGCAAGCCCGCGCAGGCCGACAATTTCGCCGACCGCATCACCGACGCGCAGACCCGCGCCAAAAACGCCATCATCAGCGGCGGCATGTCGAGCGACGCCAAGGAGAAGGCGCAGTTCCAGCGCAACTACGACGCGGCGATGAAGGATCTGCGCAAGGCCTACGACGATGCCGGCGCCGCAGCCCCCGCCGGCAGCCGCGCCGAGATCGCCGCCCTGCGCGATCAGGCCGAGGCCGAATTGCGCAGCCAGGCGCAGCAGGCGAATCTGATGGCGCCAGCGCCGGCCGCCCAGGCCGCCGCCGCGCCGCTCAAGGACGTGCTGACCGTATGCGAGCCGCCGGAGAAAGGCGTCGCCACCTGTTTCGAGATCCCGCCCCAGGGCAGCCAGTGCCGCAAGGTCTATTACCAGGGCGGCGAAGTGACCTGGCGCGACGATCGGATGTCGACCTGCTCGGCCGGCGATCTGCAGCAGCGCGACGCCTATTTCGCCGGCCAGCCGGTCGGCACCGGCGCGCCGCCCGACCCGCGCGCGGCGCAGCTCGAGAAAATGATGTCGTCGCTGCCGCGCCAGTGCCAGGAGGATCTGCGCAGCTTCCTCTACGGCGCGCGCGACAGCGCCACCTCGCGCGCCGCCAGCGACCAGGCCGTGAGCGGCTTCCGCAACATCGCCAGCAACGCCGAATGCCTGCAAGGCGTCGAGCGCATCGCCAAGGCGATGGGCGTGCAGATGCCGCGCCGCCGCCTGGCCGACGACGACCGCCGCGCCTGGGGTGCGGCGCTGGCCGACAAGCCGCGCGAGGACGAGCAGATCGGCGACATCCCCGCCGACACCGGCCCCAACGGCTATTCCAGCGGCGAAGTCATCAGCTCGGGCATGGAACTGCTGGGCGGCGTGCTGTCGCTGCTGGGCGCGGCGGCCAGCTCGTACAACGCGGGCAGAACCTATTACTACAGCGCGCCGCCGAGCCGGAACTACGCCACGCCCTACAACAGCGGCGGCGGCTACGTCTATCGCGCGCCGCCGCAGTCGCAGAGCACCATCACCGGCGGCAGCCGCTGAAAGCCGACGTCGGGACTACTGGAAGCCGCAGGCTGAACCGCTTGTAAACGCGGCCCAGCGGCCGTTGTCGGAATTCGCGCTGGTCAGGCAGCCATTGATCCAGATGCCGGAAGCCGCCACGCCCCCGATGCGCGCAGTGCCGCGTCCGTTGGGCAAGTCATTGCGCCATTCGCCCTGGTACCGGTTGCCGTTGGGGTTGAGCAGAGTACCGTAACCTTCCATCCGGTTCTCGACGAAGCTGCCCTCGTAAACAATCCCGTTATTGAACAGAATTTTGCCCTGGCCGTGTCTGTTGTAATTGCGGAATTCGCCCTCATAGCGGGTTCCGTTGGCAAAAACGGCAACGCCCCGCACCGCTTCGCCATCGACGAAGTCGGCGTCCATCCTGTGGCCGTCAGTTGAGATGACGATGCCGCGGCCGTGCATCTTGCCGGCGACGAAATTGGCCGTCACGCGCGCGCCGTTGGCGAGCGTGACGATGCCCCGCCCGTTGAGCTCGCCGCCGACGAACTCGCCTTCCGTGCGGTTGCCGTCCTTGTCGACATTCAATCCGCGCCCTTCCGGCCGGCCGTTGCGGAATTCCGCTTCTGTGCGAGCCAGAACCTTGCCGTCCAGCATCCACTGCGCCACGCCCGGCCCGTTGGCAATGCCGCCCTTGCACGGCCCATCCCACTTCACCGCCTCGCGCGGCCGCGGATAGAAACTCCATAGCTTGCAACCGGTCCTCGCATCGGCGATCCAGCCTGCCGGCTTCGGCTGCTGCGCGGCAAGCGGCATGGCGCCGGCCAGCGCCAGCACCACCAGCGACGAGCGAAGAACGCAGCGCATGACTGCCCGCGTCGAAATCATCGGAAACCGCAAGCGGCGGCGCCGGTGATCAGCGTCGCCCAGCGGCCGGTGTCGGAATTGGCCTGCGACAGGCAGCCCATCTCCCAGATGCCGGAATTGGCGGTGCCGCCGATGCGCGAGACGCCGCGCCCGTGCGGACGGTTGTGATTCCAGCCGCCTTCGTAGCGGTCGCCGTTGGCGAAAATCAGAATGCCCTGGCCGTGGAATTCGCTGTCGGCGAAATCGCCTTCGTACTGGCCGCCGTTCTTGAACAGGATCTTGCCCCTGCCGTGCCATTTGAAATTGCGGAACTCGCCTTCGTAGCGGGTGCCGTCGGCGTAGGTGGCGATGCCGCGCACCGCTTCGCCATTCTCGAAATCGGCGTCGATCTTGCCGCCATCGGCCAGCGTGATGACGCCGCGGCCCTGCATCTTGCCGGCGACGAAATTGGCAGTGATGCGCACGCCGTTTGCGCCGGTGAAGATCCCGCGCCCGTTGAGCTGGCCGCCGACGAATTCGCCTTCGATCCGGGCGCCCTCTCTGTCGAAGCTCAGGCCGCGCCCTTCCGGCCGGCCGTTGCGGAACTCGGCCTCGGTGCGGCCCAGCACCTTGCCGTCCTGCATCCACTGCGACACGCCATACCCGTTGGCGATGCCGCCCTTGCACGGCCCGTCCCAGCTCACCGTCTCGCGCGGCTGCGGATTGAAGTTCCACACCTTGCAGCCGGTCCTGGGATCGGCCGCCCAGCGCGCCGCTTGCTGCTGCGCGGCAACGGGGGCGGCGCCGGCCAGCGCCAGCACCACGAGCGAGGAAGACAGAAGGCAGCGCATGGAAAACCCGCTGTTGCTGATCGCGGCAGGAAAGCGGCGTCGAGCGTCGGTCAATATCGCGCCCCGCGCAATCGCCAAGTTGGCGTTCCTATTCGAAGCCGCAGGCGCTTGCCGTGGTCATGAAGACGGACCAGAAATCGTAGTCCGAATCCTCCTCCGCCAGGCAGCCGTCTTCCCAGATGCCGGAATTCTGCCGCCCGTTGATGCGCGAGGTGCCGCGCCCGTTGGGCAGCCCGCCGCTCCATTCGCCCTCGTAGCGATTGCCGTTGGCGCGCAGGAAGGTGCCGAAGCCCTCGTATTCGTTGTCGGCGAATTCGCCGTCGTAGACGCTGCCGTCGGCCAGCTGCAGCTTGCCGCGCCCGTGCATCTTGAAGCCCTTCAGCTCGCCCTCGTAGCGGCCGCCCTTGATGCCGATCCACACGCCGCGCACCGCCTCGTTGTTCTCGAAATCGGCGTCGATCTTCTGCCCGTCCGGCAGGGTGACGACGCCGCGGCCTTCCATCTTGTCGTCGATGAACGTGCCGACCACGCGCGTGCCGTCGGCATAGGTGGTGATGCCCCGCCCGTTGAGCTTGCCGTCGGAGAACTCGCCTTCCTGCCGCGTGCCGCGGGAATCGACGCTCAGGCCGCGGCCTTCCAGCCGCCCGTTGCGCAACTCGCCTTCCTCGCGCTGAGAGAGCTTGCCGTTCTCGAACCATTGCAACGTGCCCGGCCCGTTGGCGATGCCGCCCTTGCACGGCCCGTCCCACACGATCGTCTCCTTCGGCCGCGGCTCGGGATTCCACACCTTGCAGCCGGTGCGACGATCGGCGATCCACCCCGCCGGCGCTTGCGCACTGGCGTTGCTGGCGAGGCCGAGCAGGAGGAGACAGAAGACGATCGAGGAGGCGAGACGCATGGCAATCCCACAACACGCGCCGGAGAAGCGCTCACCAGCATTCCCCGCCCTCCGAAATCGCGCAACGGGGAAAACGCCGGGAGCGTTGGCGCTTCGCCGATTGGTCGCCCTTCACCGGCCGCACGGGCGAGGCGCATGTCGAGATGTTTCCGGGGAAATAATCTCTCCGTCACCCCCGCCTCGAGCGGGGGTCCATCGTCGTCTTGAGAGAAAAGCCGCCGCTACCGCTTCGGCAACTCGTCGCCAGACCCACGCATCATTCGTCCGTCTGCACGGCATATAGAACGAACTCGCTGCCGCGGACTTCGAAAGAGTTACGCCAGACATTCTTGCGATTGGCGATCGGCTGCCACTGGCCACGCCACATCGCTTCAATGACGTCATTGCGCATCGCTTTGTCGAGTCCCGGCAGAACGCCGTCGGGAACATCTCCAATGACGCGGCTGGCGAATCCCTTGAAATTGCTGAACCGATTCTGCCCGGCGTAGGAAGCGCCGCGATAGGTGGCGATGTAGGTATAAAGAGGCATTGCCACCCTATACCAGAACGCGAATTTCTTTTCACGCCTCGCGCCCAAACGAAAACGGCGGCGGAACCTTCGTCCCGCCGCCGCTCCTGAAACTCTCAGGCTGGATCTAGGAACTCACTTCCACCCCGCCCGGTCCATCACCTTCAGCGCCTCCGGCGTGTTCTTGCCGATTGCGGCGAGCGAGGTCTGGTCGGTCTTGAACTCGCCCCAGGCGGCGATCACCGGATGCGGCGCCACGCCCGCGCGCACCGGGTATTCGTAATTGCCCTCGGCGAAGATCTTCTGCGCCTCGGGGCTCACCAGATACTCGATGAACTTCACCGCATTGTCCTTGTTCGGCGCGCCCTTCAGCACGCCGACGCCGGAGATGTTGACATGCGTGCCGCGGCCCTTCTGGTCGGGGAAGATGATGGCGAGGTTCTTCACCGTCTCCTTGTCCTCGGGCTTGGTCGAATCGACCAGGCGGGCGAAGTAATAGGTGTTGTTGACCGACACCGCGCCTTCGCCGGCGGCCACGGCCTTGATCTGGTCGGTATCGCCGCCCTTGGGCGCGCGCGCCAGGTTGGCGACCAGCCCCTTGGCCCAGGCTTCGGTCTTCTCTGGCCCGATCGCCGCCACCATCGACGCCGTCAGCGACTGGTTGTAGACGTTGCTCGACGAGCGGATCAGCACCTTGCCCTTCAGCGCCGGCGCGGCGAGATCGGCGTAGTTCTGGATCAGCTTGGGATCGATCTTGGTCTTGTCGTAGACAAAGACGCGCGCGCGCATCGACAGGCCGAACCACTCGCCGCCCGGATCGCGCAAATTCGCCGGGATGACTTTCTCCAGCTCCGCCGATTTGATCGGCTGGAACAGGCCCTCGCTCTGCGCCCGCCACAGATTGCCGATATCGACGGTGATCATCACGTCGCCCGGGCTCGAGGCGCCCTCGCGCTTGAGGCGCTCGACCAGCTGCTCGGCCGCCGCCGAGATCACCTTAACCGTGATGCCGGTCTTGGCCTTGAAGCCCTCGTAGAGTTGCTTGTCGATGTCGTAATGGCGCGAGGAATAGACGTTGAGTTCCTTGCTCTGCGCCAGCGCAGGCGCAACCGGCGCCGCGCCGGCCATGACGGTCAAGGCAGCGGCGGCGAGCAGATGACGGCGGGAAAAGCGCATGGTTTCCTCAAGGTTTTTCTTGCAAACGGTTCGCAGACGCATTCCCTACTCTCTCCGTAATTGATAGTCAATCGCAAGGATGGGCGCCTGTTATCGTCGTCTTTGCCCCATCCTGTCCGGAGCCAAGCCGTCCGTCCTTGATGCCGATCAACCCCGGCCCGTCGCCAATCGCCGCGCCCGCCGATTCCGCTAGCGCCGCCAGCCACTTCCCGCCAAAACACCCGCCATGGCCGACACGTTTTCCCGCCGCCTGATCGCCGACCCCGCTTCCGACCGCGACGCCGCGCCGGCCGGGGTGCCCGAAGAGCTGCGCGCCACCTTCGCCTGGGGCGGGCTCTACCGCTTCTTCACCACCTCGGACGGCATCCGCCTGCGCCACGCCTTCTGGCCGGCGCCGGACCGCCACACGCGGCGCGGCCGGCTCATCGTGCTGGGCGGGCGCGGCGAGTTCACCGACAAATATGCCGGCGAGCTGATCGGCGAAGCGATCGCGCGGAACTTCGACGTGCATTCCATGGACTGGCGCGGCCAGGGCTTGTCGCAGCGCCTGCTGGACGATCCCGAGAAAGGCCATGTCGAGGATTTCGCCGACTACGCCAGCGACCTGCGCCAGTTCCTCGAGCAGGTGGTGACGCGCCAGCCCGGCGTGCCCACCATCCTGCTGGGCCATTCGATGGGCGGCCATTCCATCCTGCGCTTCCTCGCCGAACATCCCGAGCAAAGCGTCGCCGATGCCGCCATCCTGGGCGCGCCGATGACCGGCCTGCGCCACGCGCTCCTTATAAAGGCAGCACTTCTCACCGCCCCGCGCGGCTCGGCCCGCGCCCACGACTACGCGCTGGGCGCCGGCCCCTTCGCCGAGATCCGCCGCTATTTCTCCGACAATCTCGTGACGTCAGACCAGCGCCGCTACGCCTTCACCGAATGGTGGTTCCAGGCCGACCCGCGCCTGAAGCTGGGCGGCGTCACCTATCAATGGCTGCGCGCGGGCTTCGACTCCATCGCCTGGCTGATGAGCCCCGGCACGCTCGAGCGCATCGCGCTGCCGATCCTGCTGCTCTCCGCCGGCCAGGACAAACTCGTCGACCCGGCCACGCACGCGCCCATCGTCAAGCGCCTGCAGAACGCGCGCCTGTCCTTCTACGAAGACGCCCAGCACGAAATCATGATGGAGATCGATCCCATCCGCGCCAGATTCTGGGCCGATTTCGATGCCTTCGCGGCGACGGTGAAGGCGCGGGCCTAGGCGGCCGCGCTCTTCTTTATCGTCATGTCGAGCGGAGCGAGACATCCTCCCCTGCCTGTCCACTCACCCTCGGCTCTCATCTTGTTCCTGGTCTCGCCGGGGAAGATTCCTCGCTCCTGAGCTTGTCGAAGGGGCTCGGAATGACGAACAAAGAGGACGGGCGGGCAATTTAAGGGCGACTTGCCTGCCGCCCTAAACGGGCGTTCAATATCCTCAACTGAAAAACAGTCAGAGGAATCGCCCCAATGCCGTCCCTCACCCCCGACCAGCTCGCAGCCCAGATCCCCGACGGCGCCAAGATCTGCGTGCCGCCCGATTACGCGGGCGTGGCGATGGAGCTGACGCGGGCCATGGTCCGGCGCGGCACCCGCGACATCCATCTGGTCTGCGTGCCGGTCTCCGGATTGCAGGCGGAATTGCTGATCGGCGCGGGCGCCATCAAGACGCTCGAGACTTCTGCGATCACGCTCGGCGAATACGGCACCGCGCATCGCTTCGTGGCCGGCATCAAGGGCAAGCAGTTCGCCATGCTCGACGCCACCTGCCCCGCCGTGCACGCCGCCATCCAGGCCGCCGGCAAGGGCGTGCCCTTCGCCCCGCTGCGCGGCATGCTGGGCACCGATTTGCTCGCGCGCCGCACCGACTGGAAAGTCATCGACAATCCGTTCAGCGCAGAGAAGGACCCGATCGTCCTGCTGCCGGCCCTGCGCTGCGACATCGCCATGTTCCACGCGCCCTACGCCGACCGCAACGGCAACGTCTATATCGGCCGCCGCCGCGAATTGGTGGCGATGGCGCATGCCTCGGCGCAGAGCTTCGTCACCGTCGAGGAAATCCGCGACGTCGATCTGCTGGCGTCGGAGGAAACCGCCGCCGGCTGCCTCGCCGCCGCTTACGTGGGCGGCATCGCCGAAGCCAAGCGCGGCGCCTGGCCGCTGCATCTGTGGGACATCTACGGCTACGACGAGCCGCATCTGAAGACGTATACCGAGATGGCGCGCTCGCTCGACGGCTTCGCCCGCTATCTCGACGAATACGTCCACGTCCGCCGCGCCGCGGAGTAATCGCCCATGAGCGCCGCCGACTTCAGCCGGCCCGACTTCAGCAGACAGGAGCTGCTGATCTTCACCATCGCGCGCCTGCTGAAAGGCTGCCGCATCGTCGCCACCGGCGCCTCCTCGCCCATCCCCGGCGCCGGCGCGCTGCTGGCGCGCGCCGAATCCAACGACACGATGCGGCTGATCGTGCTGGGCAGCACGCGGCACAATTTCCTCTGCGACGGCGGCGTCGAATTGTTCGACATCGCAGCCCAAGGCCGCCTCGACGCCTTCTTCCTGGGCGGCGGCCAGATCGACGGCCATGCCAACATCAACCTCGTGGGCGCCGGCGGCGAATACCCGGCGACCGACGTGCGCTGGCCCGGCTCGTTCGGCTCGGCCTATCTCTATTATCTCGTCCCGCGCGTGATCCTGTTCCGCGAGGAACACACAAGACGCGTGATGGTGCCGCAAGTCGACTTCGTCTCCGCCGCCGGCCCGAAAAGCGACGGCACCTACCGCCCCGGCGGCCCGATCGGCATGCTGACGAACCTGTGCTGGTTCTCCTTCGACAAGAAGACCCTGCGCTTCAAATTGGAGAGCGTGCATCCCGGCCGCACGGTCGAAGAGGTGCGCGACAACACCGGTTTCGATTTCGACTGCCCCGCGCAGGTGCCGCAAACCCTGGCGCCGGACTCGACGACGCTCAAGCTCCTGCGCTCCCGCATCGCCTCCGAACTCACCGACGCCTATCCCAGGTTCGTGGCGCAAGTGTTCGGGCAACAGGCGGCGGAGTAAGTTTCTCCCGCAGCGCCGCCGTCAGGGTCACCTCCACGGCGGCAGCCATCGCATCCATTTTTTTCTTCGCTCGTAAACGAACTGCTGTTCGTCCGCCAGTTTCCTGGCTTCCGTAAGCCGCCAGTAGGGATCGAGCTTGCGTTCATAGTGTTGCGCGAGGGCGGCAAGCAGCGCAGCGATGAAAATCGAAATCATGAAAATCGAATCACTGAGGTCCCAAATCCGAGCGGTTTGCGGATCGGTGAACTTCACAACGCCTTTGAACTCCACTGCCTGGATTTCACCGGTCGCAACATTGGGCGTTTGTGGCGAACGACCGAGCTTGCTTTGCGCCCACCAGTGCACACTCCCCACCGCCATGGCTGCAAGCGCGACGGCATACATCAGGAACTTTGCGATCTTCGCTATCCGAGCCGGCGCCATGCAACCCACCGTAGAGTTAGGCAGTAACACTACCCCATTCCACGCCAACAAGCTGCTCTTTTGGTTCGCGCCTCCGCTCACTTCCCCTTCAACTTCTCCGCCGGATCGAACTGCGCCTCCAGCCGATTGGCATGGCGATGGATCAGCCGCCACTGCCCGCCCTCGCGCGCGAAGATATGCGTCACCCGGTTCGACCACCCAGTCACACCAGCAACACCCGCCACGCGCTGGTTGGAGAACGTCTCAAGCTCCGTGACATAGAACATCTCCGCCGTGAGCACACGCGAGATGGTCTCATGCACGACCTTGCCGCCCTGGAACTGCCGCGCCGCCCAGTCCCAGCGCTTCGACACCGCCTCCCACCCCTTCTCGTACCCGCCCCAGCCATAGAAGCTGGTCGCCTCGTTGGAGTGCGAATACAGCGCCTTGATCGCCGACACATCCCCGTTCGCCACCTTCGCCATGGCGGCATGCAGCAGATCGAGCGCGGCTTGCGCGGAGGAGTCGAGATGAGCCATGAATTATCTCCAGAGGCATTGGAAATCCCACTTTCAAGTGGTTCAAGAGTGCAATAAAAGCATTGAAGGTATTTGCATATATTTATTCCCGCCTTCATCACTTATGGTAGCATACCGAGATATTACTATCGCCGATGGAGAGTGATCTTGCCAGTAGACCGGAACAATTGGACTGAACTTTTTGAAAGAAATAGATTTCCAAGTTTTCCCTGTCCTCACTGTGATCGCGGAAGGGTAATCCTCGATAAGGAGACGCTTAAAGTCGAAGAGCCACAATTCTCTGTTGACGCTCACCAACATGAGGATTGGGATCCTTCTTGGGATCTTGAACGATTCTCTCTTTATCTTCGCTGCTCTGAGTCATCTTGCGGTGAAATTGTTATTGTTTCTGGCGAAACAACCATAACGGACACCTATGACGATGAGTATGGATGGGGCGTGAGCTCGGCTCTTAAACCGCAGGCCTTTTTTCCCGCGCCGCCAATTATTAAAATACCGAGAGATACTTCTCGAAACGTAAGAATGCGGATTGAAACTGCATTTGCATTGTTCTGGATGGATGTAGGGGCGAGCGCGAATAGCCTTAGGGCGAGTGTTGAAATATTGCTAGATGATTTAAACGTTCCAAAAACTACAATCAGCAAAAAGACTGGAGAGACAGTTGATCTAGATTTGAACGGAAGAATTCAATTTTATGAAAAGAACGCGCCGGACCACGGTGAAACGTTTCACGCTCTTAGAATGGTTGGAAATTTGGGAAGCCACGGAATGTCTTTAACGCGAGAAGCTATTCTAGATGCTTTTGAGATTTATGAAGATGCGTTAGACGAAATTGTTGGGAGCCGCAAAGCCTACCTCGCAAGCATTAAGAAGAAAATCATCGACAATAAGGGGAAGTACTAACGACCTCCCCCATCCCGCACCGCACACTTTGTAACCAAACACCCCACCCCCTGCCCGAAATCCCGCCACCGACCGCCCCGCTGGCTACCGCCTGGGCAGAATCCCGACCCGCCCCGCGGAACGAGGATTGCCCCACCCTCCATTCCTGCGTAGCATCCATGCACTGTCTGGGTGCCTGGCCCCTTGAGGGTCGGTCGCGTCCGGCAAAGACGTGCAAACGCCAATTAAAAAACAGGGATGCCTCACTATGGAAGAACGTCAACTCCGCAGCCTCATCAATAAGGTGAAGGCCGGCAAACTTTCCCGACGCGGCTTCATCACCCGCATGATCGCGCTGGGCCTGACCGCGCCGATGGCGGCGCAGATGCTGAACTACTCCGGCGTCGCCCAGGCGCAGACGGGCAAGTTCATGTACAAGCCGACCAAGCGCGGCGGCGGCGGCGCGCTGAAAGTGCTGTGGTGGCAGGGCGCCACCTTGCTGAACCCGCATTTCGCCGTCGGCACCAAGGATCAGGAAGGCTGCCGCATCTTCTACGAACCGCTGGCCGGCTGGGACGCCGACGGCAACCTGGTTCCCTTCCTGGCGGCCGAAGTGCCGACCCTGGAAAACGGCGGCCTGGCCAAGGACGGCATGTCCGTCACCTGGAAGCTGAAGCAGAACGTCAAATGGCATGACGGCGCGCCGTTCACCGCCGACGACTGCGTCTTCAACTGGGAATACGGCAAGGATCCGGCGACCGCTTCCGTCACCATCGGCTCCTACAAGGACGTGATGGTCGAGAAGGTCGACAACCACACCGTGCGGGTGAAGTTCTCCAAGCCGACGCCGTTCTGGGCCGATGCCTTCGTCGGCACCCGCGGCATGCTGATTCCGAAGCACCTGTTCAAGGACTTCACCGGCGCCAAGTCGCGCGAAGCGCCGGCCAACCTCAAGCCGGTCGGCACCGGCCCCTACAAGTTCGCCGACTTCAAGCCGGGCGATCTGGTCACCGGCACCATCAACATGGACTACCACGTGCCCAACCAGCCGCATTTCGACACGATCGAGATGAAGGGCGGCGGCGATGCGGTCTCGGCGGCGCGCGCCGTCATGCAGACCGGCGAATACGACTACGCCTGGAACATGCAGGTTGAAGACGAAATCCTTCTCAAGATGGAGAAGGAAGGCAAGGGCAAGGCCAACATCGTGCCCGGCGGCAACATCGAGCACATGCAGCTCAACTCCACCGATCCGTGGACCGAGGTCGACGGCGAGCGCTCACACGCCAAGACCAAGCATCCGCTGCTGTCCGATCCGGCGGTGCGCCAGGCCATGGGCCTGCTGGTCGATCGCGCCGGCACGCAGGAGTTCATCTACGGCCGCACCGGCATCGCCACGGCCAACTTCCTGAACAACCCCGAGCGCTATCGCTCCAAGACGATGAAGTACGAGTTCAACGTCGAGAAGGCCGCCAAGATCCTGGAAGACGGCGGCTGGAAGAAGGGCTCGGACGGCATCCGCGAGAAGGGCGGCAAGAAGCTGAAGATGGTGTTCCAGACCTCCATCAACGCGCCGCGCCAGAAGACGCAGCAGATCGTCAAGCAGGCCTGCCAGAAGGCCGGCATCGATCTGGAGCTGAAGTCGGTGACGGCTTCGGTGTTCTTCTCCTCCGACGTCGCCAATCCGGACACCTACACCAAGTTCTATTGCGACATTCAGATGTACACCACGACCATGACCGAGCCGGATCCGGGCCTGTTCATGAACCAGTTCATCACCGAACAGCTCGCCACCAAGGAAAACAAGTGGCAGGGCCGCAACATCACCCGCTTCACCCACCCCGAAGTGGACGCCGCCTACAAGGCGCAGGAAGGCGAGCTCGATCCGGTCAAGCGCGCCGCGCTGTTCATCAAGATCAACGACATCGTGTGCTCCAACAACGCGGTGATCCCGGTGGTCTACCGGCCCCGCGTCGGTGCGGTGTCGAACAAGCTGCGCGTCAACATTTCGGGCTGGGACAACGATCTGTACCAGCTGCGCGAATGGTATCGCGAAGCCTGATCGCCATAGGCTGATGACATCGGCGGATGCCGGCCCCGATTGAGGGGTTGGCATCCGCTTCCCTTGCGCCGGCATAGGTGGCGCGACTCTTGCAGGCTCCTCGCCTGCGCCAGTCCGCGTTCCACCCGAGCATCGATCACAGGGCAGCTTCTTGGGCCAATATCTTCTCAGGCGATTGCTGATCGCCATTCCCAGCCTGATCGGCATTTCGATCGTGCTGTTCGTCGTGCTTGCGCTGGCGCCGGGCGATCCGTTCGAGGAGCTGGCGACCAATCCCAACATCCCGGCCGAAGTGCGCGAGAACATCCGCAAGAGCTTCGGCCTCGACGACCCCATCTACGTCCGCTATTTCCGCTGGTTCGTCGCCATGATCCAGGGCGACTGGGGCTTCTCGTTCGCTTCCAGAGTGAACGTCGACGATCTGATCCTGGGCCGGCTCGGCACCACCTTGCTGGTGATCGGCTCCTCGCAGCTTCTGGCGCTGGCCATCGCGCTGCCGGTCGGCATCTACGCCGCCAGCCGCCCCTATTCGATCTTCGACCAGATCGCCAACACGCTGGCCTTCGTCGGCTTCTCGCTGCCGACCTTCTTCACCGGCCTGCTGCTGATCATGATCTTCTCGATCTGGCTCGACTGGCTGCCCTTCGTCTATCGCACCGACGTGGCGGGCGACGGCCTGACTTTCTACTGGAACCACTTCAAGCAGATGCTGATGCCGGTGCTGGTGCTGGGCCTGTTCCAGGGCGCCTCGTGGACGCGCTACGTGCGCGCCGCCGTGCTCGACATGATCCGGCTGGAGTACGTGACCACCGCCCGCGCCAAGGGCCTGGGCGAGGGCAAGGTCATCATCAAGCACGTGGTGCGCAACGCCATGATCCCGGTGGTGACGCTGGTCGCGCTGCAGATGCCGGCGATCTTCGGCGGCGCCATCGTCACCGAACAGATCTTCCGCGTGCCCGGCATCGGCTCGCTGCTGATCGCCGCCGTGCTCGCCAACGACACGCCGGTGATCATGGCCGTCACCTTCGTCTTCGCCTGTCTCGTCATCGGCTTCAACCTGCTTGCGGATTTGATCTATGGCTGGCTCGACCCTCGCATCACCTATCGCTAAGGCGGCGCTGGCTAAGCCGCGCCAGCCGGTCTCGCCCTGGCGCGAGACCTGGCGCCGTTTCCGCCGCCACAAGCTGGCGGTCATCAGCCTGTGCGTGCTGAGCTTTCTGATCCTGGCCGTGGTGTTCGGCCCGATGATCTGGGACGTGCCGATCAACGAGATCGATTTCCGCGCCCGCCTCAAGGGCCCCTCCTGGGCCCATCCGCTGGGCACCGACGATCTGGGGCAGGACATCCTGGCCCGCATGCTCTATGGCGGGCGCATTTCCATCGCCGTCGGGCTCGCCGCCATGGTGGTGGCGATCGTGGTCGGCGTCATCATCGGCGCCATCGCCGGCATCTCGCGCGGCTCGGTCGATGCGGCCCTGATGTGGGTCACCGACCTGTTCCTCGCCATGCCGCAGATCCCGCTGCTGGTCCTCATCATCTACCTGTTCCGCGACTCGCTTAAGGAAATCGCCGGACCGGAGCTCGGCGTCTTCATCCTGATCGTGGCGGTGATCGGTGGCTTCCGCTGGATGCCGGTGGCGCGGCTGGTGCGGGCGCAATTCTTCTCCCTGCGCGAGAAGGAATTCGTCGAGGCTGCCCGTGCGCTCGGCGCCTCCACCCCGCGCCAGGTGTGGCGGCACATCCTGCCCAACTCGCTGGGCGCGGTGATCGTGGCCGGCACCATCGACGTCGCCGCCGCCATCATCGCCGAATCGACGCTGTCGTTCCTGGGCCTTGGCTTCCCGCCCGACATCCCGACCTGGGGCCGCATATTGTTCGATTCCAAGGACTACCTGGAGTTCGCGCCGCACTGGGCGATCTTCCCGGGCCTGGCGATCTTCTTGGCCGTTCTGACCATCTCCTATATCGGCGACGGCATGCGCGACGCCTTCGATCCGCGCAAGGTGCTGTGAGCATGGATACGCGCGCCGCCACCGTGCCGCACCCGGCCGCCGTCGAAGGCGAGCCGCTGCTCGACATCCGGGGCCTGAAGACCCATTTCCGCACCGACGACGGCTGGATCCACGCCGTCGACGGCGTCGACATCCGCATCCATCGCGGCGAGACCGTCGGCGTGGTGGGCGAATCGGGCTGCGGCAAGACCGTCACCGCCATGTCGGTGCTGAAGCTGCTGCCCATGCCGCCGGGCGAGATCGTGGCCGGCCAGGTGCTGTGGCGCGGCAAGGATCTGGTGCCGCTCGATGCGGCGGGCATGCGCAAGATCCGCTCCAAGGAAATCGCGATCGTCTTCCAGGAGCCGATGACGTCCTTGAACCCGGTCTACACCGTGGGCGAGCAGATCGCCGAAGTCGTGCGCCTGCACGAGGGCATGGACCGCAAGCAGGCCATGGCGCGCACGGTCGAGATGCTTCGCCTGGTCAACATCCCCAACCCGGAAAAGCGCGTCAACGACTACCCGCACCAGTTCTCGGGCGGCATGCGCCAGCGCGTGATGATCGCCATGGCGCTCTCATGCAACCCGCAGCTTCTGATCGCCGACGAGCCGACCACCGCGCTCGACGTCACCATCCAGGCGCAGATCCTCGATTTGATGAACGAGCTGAAGGAGCGGCTCGGCATGGCGGTGATGCTGATCACCCACGCCATGGGTGTCGTCGCCGAGACCTGCCAGCGCGTGGTCGTCATGTATGCCGGCAAGGTGGTCGAGGAAGCGCCGGTCGGCGAGCTGTTCGCCAAGCCGCTGCATCCCTACACGCAGGGCCTGATCCGCTCCATCCCGCGGCTCGATCTGGCGGCCGTGCACAAGCAGCGCCTGGAAACCATCGCCGGCACTGTGCCGTCATTGCTGGAGCCGGCCGAAGGCTGCCGTTTCGCCGCCCGCTGCAAATTCGCCCGCGAGGAATGCACCCAGGCAACCCCGCCCCTGCGCGAAATCTCCCCCGGCCACAAAGTGGCCTGCGTGCTGTACTGATGCGCGGCGCTTTCTTTTCTCGTCATGTCGGGCGCAGCGAGACATCTTCCCCTGTCTGTCCAGGCGAAAGCGGCAGCCGCCAACGCTCGGCCCAACCGGCGAAGATTCCTCGCTCCGCTCGGAATGACATGAACACAATCAGCCGCTTCGTGGAATGAGCCCGACATGACCGACCAGCAGCAACCCCTCCTCTCCGTCCGCAACCTCGTCAAGAATTTCTCCGTCAAGGGCGGCGTGTTCGGGCGCGAGGTCGATCGCGTGCATGCGGTCAGCAACGTCTCCTTCGACCTGCAGGCCGGCGAGACGCTGGGGCTGGTGGGCGAATCGGGCTGCGGCAAGTCCACTACGGGCCGCTGCATCCTGCGGCTGATCGAACCCAGCTCGGGCGAGATCTGGTTCCAGGGCAACGACGTCACCGCCATGGGCAAGACCGAGCTGCAGGCGCTGCGCCGCGACATGCAGATCATCTTCCAGGACCCCTATGCCTCGCTCAATCCGCGCATGACGGTGGGCGCCATCATCGGCGAGGCGCTGACCATCCACAAACTCGCGCCCACGCAAAAGGACTACGAAGCGCGCATCGTGCAATTGCTGGAAACCGTCGGCCTGAACCCCGACCACATGCGCCGCTACCCGCACGAATTCTCCGGCGGCCAGCGCCAGCGCATCGGCATTGCCAGAGCGCTCGCCGTCTCGCCCAAGCTGATCGTCTGCGACGAGCCGGTGTCGGCGCTGGACGTGTCGATCCAGGCCCAGGTCATCAACCTGCTGGAAGATTTGCAGGAGGAGTTTGGCCTCACCTACATCTTCATCGCCCACGATCTGTCCGTGGTCGAGCACATTTCCGATCGCGTCGCGGTCATGTATCTCGGCCGCATGGTCGAACTGGCGCCCGCGCGCGAGCTCTACACCAACCCGCTGCACCCCTATACCGAGGCACTGCTCTCGGCGGTGCCGATCCCCGATCCCTCGATCAAGCGCGAACGCATTCGCCTGACCGGCGACGTCCCCAGCCCGATCCGCCCGCCGTCGGGCTGCCACTTCCACACACGCTGCCCGATCCGCCAGCTGCCCCTGTGCAGCACCGAAGTTCCCGACTTCGTGGAAAAGTCGCCGGGGCATTGGGCGGCTTGCCATTTGCGGTAAGATTTTCCGTCTCGATCTCTTTAAGTCGCCGTTGCCGTAAATTTCAAATTCGTCATCGCCCGGCTTGACCGGGCGACCCATCGTGCCGCAAGCGACGCTGCCAAAGCGGCTGCACCGGGTCCGCGCCCGACATGGATGGCCCGGTCAAGCCGGGCCATGACGATTATAGGATAAGGTGGAAGAAAAGCTCGATCCGACCAGACGCCAACCAACGCCGCTAGCGCTTGACGCACTCGAAGCGGCTGGTCCGCGTGCCCGGCGTGGCGCCGGGTTCGGTGGAGATGTGGCGGATGTTCATCTTCTGCTCGATGCAGAGCTCCAGCGCGTATTCGAGGGCGTCGGAAAACCCGTTGGCCTCATGCGCCACCACGACGATGTTGCCGTCGGCCGTGCGGGTCATCGCCGGAGCGCACGCCGCCGCCAACAGGGAAAGGCCAAGCGCGATGGAAAGTTTTTTCATCATGCCGCCACCATACGCCTCCGCCCCGCAAGCCGCCAGCCCGTCGCGCGCCATCACGACGCCCGCCGCATCTCCCTTGGGCGCACCTTGGTCTTGATCTGCCTGCCCCTGGCTTCTTCCGCCAGAGATAGATCTTACGCCATTTGCAGATTCATCCAGAATTGCGGCCTAGTCCCGAAATAGCGCCCCAGCCGCAGCGCCGTATCGGCGGTGAGCGCCCGGCTGCCATTGACGATCTCGCTGATCCGGTTGGCCCGCCGCCTCCCGATAACCCGGCCGGAAGATCATAAGCCCAGGTTGAAAATCCATCAACAAACTCTCGCGTGTAGTCGTATCTCCACATTTCCGGCATCCTACCGGGACCGAAGCTGAGCGACACACAGCCGTCACATCGCCAGCAAATCGCAGTCAATTCCCCCGCAGATAGGCCGCTATTGACGCAAAATTTACCTGCCATGCGCTGAGCGGGGAACTAAAGGGTTTTCACTGGGGTTCACAGCACTATAGTTCCCCATGGTCGAACATCGTCCCTCCGCCCCACAGGCGGCTCCCCAACCCGATCGCACCGCGCTGGCGCAGCGTTACGCCACGGTGCGGGCGCAATCACTGCGCCTGATCGAAGGGCTGGAGCCGGAAGACATGGTGATCCAGTCCATGCCGGATGTGTCGCCGACCAAATGGCATCTGGCGCACACGAGCTGGTTCTTCGAGACCTTCCTGCTCGAGACCCACGCCAAGTCCTATCGCCATTTCGACGAAACCTATCGCTATCTCTTCAATTCCTATTACGAGGCGATCGGCCCGCGCCACCCGCGTGTCGCCCGCGGCATGCTCTCGCGCCCCACCGTGCGCGACATCCGCCGCTACCGCGCCCATGTCGACCAGCACATGCGGTCGCTGATCGAACACGCCGACGAGCCCTCCTTGGCGCAGATCGCGCCGCTTCTGGTGCTGGGCCTGAACCACGAGCAGCAGCACCAGGAGCTGATCGTCACCGACATCAAGCACGTGCTGGCCGGCCAGCACGAGATGCCGGCGATCCGCCACGCGCCCAAGCCGTCGCCGTCGGGCGTCGCGGCGATGGATTTCATTGCCTTCGACGGCGGGCTGATCGAGATCGGCCACGACGGAAACGCTTTCGCCTTCGACAACGAAACCCCGCGCCACAAAACCTATGTCGCGCCCTTCCGTCTCGCCTCGCGTCCGGTGAGCTGCGGCGAATACGCAGCCTTCATCGCCGATGGCGGCTACAGGCGGGCCGAGTTCTGGCTGTCCGACGGCTGGGCGGCGGTCAACGGCCGCGACTGGCAGGCGCCGCTCTACTGGCGCCGCGACGGCGAGCGCTGGACGATCCGCACCTTGACCGGCGAGCGCCGCATCGACGAGCGCGAGCCGGTGGCGCATCTGTCCTACTACGAAGCCGACGCCTATGCCGCCTGGGCGGGCAAGCGCCTGCCCAGCGAAGCCGAATGGGAACTCGCCTCCCGCACGGTCGCCATCGAGGGCAATTTCCTCGACAGCGACGTCCTGCATCCGATGGCCGACCCGCATCATCACGCGCCCGGCCTGCGCCAGATGTTCGGCGACGTGTGGGAATGGACGCGCTCGGCCTATCTGCCCTATCCCGGCTTCAGGCCGGCGCCGGGCGCGATCGGCGAATACAACGGCAAGTTCATGTCGGGCCAGATGGTGTTGCGCGGCGGCTCCTGCGCAACGCCGGCCGACCATATCCGCCCGACCTACCGCAATTTCTTTCCCCCCGATGCGCGCTGGCAATTCTCCGGCCTGCGCCTGGCTGAGGATGTCTGACCATGCCGCTCGACCATCGCCCGCAGCCCAACCCCTATGCCGACACCGCCACGCTGATCGATCTGGCGCCGGGCCAGGAGAGTTTCCGCGACGCCGCCCTGCGCGGCCTGTCGCTGGCGCGCAAGGCGTTGCCGCCCAAATTCCTCTATGATTCGCGCGGCGCGGAGCTGTTCGAGCGCATCTGCGAGCAGCCCGAATACTACCCGACCCGCACCGAGATGGGCCTGCTGCGCGCCAAGGCCGGCGAGATGGCTGCGTTGATCGGCGCCAACGGCCACCTGGTCGAATATGGTTCCGGCGCCGGCGAGAAGATCGAGCTGCTGCTGGCCGCCCTGGAGCGTCCCGAAGCCTATGTCGCCATCGACGTCGCGCGCGAGCAGCTGATGGAAGCCACCGCCCGGCTGGCCACGCGCCATCCCGAGCTTGCCGTCACCGGCATCTGCGCCGACTACACCCGGCCCTTGCCATTGCCCGCCGCGCCCAACGGCCGGCGCGTCGGGTTCTTCCCCGGCTCGACCATCGGCAATTTCACCCCCGACGAGGCGCGCGATTTCCTCAACAGTGCGGCCAAGTCATTGCAGGGCGGCGGCATGCTGATTGGGGTGGATCGCAAGAAGGATAAGAAGATCCTCGACGCCGCCTACAACGATGCGGCCGGCGTCACCGAGGCCTTCATCATGAATCTGCTGCGGCGGATGAACCGCGAGCTCGACGCCGATTTCGACCTCGACAAATTCC
>CAYLYK010000012.1:0-47511 GCA_964388115.1 uncultured Hyphomicrobiales bacterium | reverse complement strand
CCAAGCCCGAGGATCCGGCCAAGGCGACGCTCTATCTGTGCTCGAAGGCGGCGGATGATCTCATCGGCACGGAAGTATCGCTGCGCGATGCGGCGTTTCGGACAAGGCTGGGGTTGGGCTAGCTCATGTTTCCTCTCCCCGCGTGCGGGGAGAGGATCAAGGTAAGGGGCAGCGGTGTCAGAAAGAGTCGCGCGGCGGCTTTTGCGGCCTAGGTGTCGCCGCCGAAATTCTCCGTCACGACGAACCTGATCTCGCCCAGCAGCAATTGCGCGCCGTCGCGCAAGGGGCGCGGGGTTTCGACCGGCAGGCGCATGCCATCGACGATGGTGCCGTTGGTCGAGCCCAGATCCTCGATGGTCAGACGGCCATCGGCCAAACGCAGTCTTGCGTGGCGGCGCGACAGGCTGCCATGGGCCACCACCAGATCGCATTGCTCCGAATGGCGGCCCAGCACCAGGCCCTGCTCGGCGTGCTTCAGCTCGGCGGCGCTGACCATGAGCTCGAACGCCACGCCCTCGCGATCCTTGCCGGCGAAGCTCCAGCTGTTGTCGGTGCGCCGCTTGATGGTGGCGCGGGTGCGGGTGATCGGCGCCATGCTGCCCGACGCGGCGGGGCCGCCGGGCGTGGTGATGCGCTCGAGCGATTTCGGCTCCTGGGCGTCAGGGGACGGGGCCGCAGGCGGCGCGACAGGAGGCGGCGGCGGTGCGGCTTGCGGCGGCGGCGCCACGGGCATTGTCGGCGCCTCGTCCAGGATCAGCCGATAGGTGCGCACGGGGCGGGCGATGTTCTTGATCTGCTGCTCGCCGCAATCGACGAATTCGCGGCCGATGCGGTCGATGACCTCGTCATGCACCTTGGCCGAGACCAGCACGCCGCCCGGCTCAGCCAGCGCCTGCAGGCGGGCGGCGATGTTGACGCCGTCGCCGAAGATGTCGTTGTCCTCATCGACGATGACCTCGCCCAGATTGACGCCGATGCGCAGCTTCATCTTGCGATGGTCGGGCTCTTCGGCGTTGCGCTCGGCCATGCCCTTCTGCAGGTCGATGGCGCAGCGCACGGCGGCAACGGCGGAGGCGAATTCGATCAGCAGCGCATCGCCCGCCGTGCCAACCAGCCGGCCATTGTGCTGGGCGATGGCCGGCTCCCACAGCTGCTTGCGCAAGCTCTTCAGCCGCCGCAGGGTCACGGTTTCGTTGCCCTCCATCAGGCGGCTGTAGCCGACGACGTCGGCGTGGATGATGGCGGCGAGCTTGCGCTGCATGGAATTGAGCTGGTCCGGTGAATGCTGACGATAAAGACTGCGCGAGCGCTCCATTATTAACCGCAGGGACGGTGCGCTTCAATCTTGACGCTTAAAGCGGCGATATGCGCTCGATGCGGCGGGCGTTGATGTCGGCGGCGCTGGCGGGAAACAGTCTGCCGGGCGGGAACGGGGCCGGCCCGGCCGGCTCCAGCAGCAGATAGCGCCGCCCGTCATGCAGGATCGTAGCGTCGCCGCCTTTGGCCGGCAGGTCGATGCCCAGTACCGCATGCTGGGGCAGCAGCACCATGACCTGGCGGGCATTGTCGATCAGCGTGCGCAGGATGGCGGCCAGTGCCACCGCCTTGCTGTCGCAGTCGCCCTTGTTGGTGTCGAACAGGGTCGGCGGCGTGACGAAATCGAAGCCCGATTCCACGTCGCGGCTTTCCAGCGTGTCGTAGGGAATGGTCTGCAGCAGCGCCAGCGCCAGCGCCAGCCGGCCGTTGACGCCACCGCCGTTGCTGGCGCCGGCCAGCGCGTGCGACACCGGCCGCAGAATCGGCGCGTAGTAGCCCACGATGCGGCCGTAGTCGATGAACACCTTGCGCCCTTCGGCGAGCAGGAAATTGTCGCTCAGGAACTGCCGCTCGGCGCGATCGTATTCGCGGCCCAGCGCGGCGCTTACCCTGTCGACTTCGGTCTGGCTGGTGCCGCGCACGACGAATTCCAGTCGCCTGGGTTCGCGGATGATCTGCACCGTGACATGCGGCGCGTTGCGGCCGACATAGTTGCGCAACGCCGCCTCAACGTAATCGGCCAGCGCTTCGTTGGTGAAGACCGACACCAGCCGCCGCGATTCGTCGATCACCCGGCCGGGCAGGCGGAAGCCCAGGCGCAGCTCCTTGCCGGCATAATCGAGCATGCGATAGTCGAACACCACGTCGGCATCGGCCTGCCAGCGCTGGAAGGAGATCTGCCGCGCCTGCTCCCGCGCGACCGCTGGCATCGCGCCCAGCAGCAGCGCCGAGGAACCCAGTGCGATGAAGCGGCGGCGGCGCATGGAGATGGGCTTCAGCGTCCCTTGAAGGCGGGCCGGCGTTTTTCGTTGTACGCCGCCAGCCCTTCCTTCAGATCGTCGGAACGGTAGCATTCGGCGATGGCATCGAGAGTGCGCCTCTCGTCCAGCGCGCCGCGCGCGATCTGGTTGATGGCGCGCTTCATGCCGGAAAGCGACAGCGGCGCCAGCTCCAGCGCCTGCTGCGCGATCTTCTCGGTGCGGGCCGGCAGATCGGCGGCGTCAACCAGCCAGTCGAGATAGCCGACGCGCAACAGCTCGACGTCGGAGAATTCCTCGGCCAGCAGGAACATGCGCTTGGCCGTGCCCGGCCCCAGCCGCTCGACGAAACGGCGCAGCCCGTTGGGATAGTAGTGCAGGCCCAGACGCGCCGGCGGCACGAACAGCCGCATACCCTTCACGCCCAGGCGAAAATCGCAGGCCAGCGCCAGATCGGACGCGCCGCCAAAGACGCCGCCATTGAGCGCGGCCAAGGTCGGCATGCGCATGGCCTCGACCCGGTCGACCAGCGATTCGAAACCGGTGCCCGAGGCGTCGGGCCGGTTGGCGATCGAGCCGATGTCGAAGCCCGCGCAGAATGTCTTGTCGCCGGCGCCGGTGATGACCAGCAGCCGCACGTCCGCCCTGGCATCAACCTCGTCCAGCGCCGCCTTGAAGCGCGTCAGCTCGGCCGGGCCCAGGCGATTGTGCTTGGCCGGGTTGTTCAGCGTGATGGTGGCGCGGGGGCCGTCGATGGCAAGCTTGATGGTGTCGGACATGCGCTCTATTGCTTCATTGCAGGGCTTGGGGCTCCACGCCATCATATCGGCAAAAGCAGGGCTTGGAAGGCCTTGAACATGAGTAGGGGCGAAAGATGAGCGAATACAAGGCGCCGGTTGCGGATATGCGTTTCGTCATGCGCGAGATCGCAGGTTTGGAGAAGATCGGCGCGCTGCCAGGCTACCAGGACGCCAGCGAGGACGTGATCGATGCCGCCCTCGACGAGGCGGCGAAATTCGCCGGCGGCGTGCTGGCGCCACTCAACAAGATCGGCGACAAGCAGGGCGCGAAACTCGAGAACGGCGTGGTGCGCACGCCCGACGGGTTCGCCAATGCCTACAAGCAGCTCACCGAAGGCGGCTGGACCGCCCTGCCCTTCGATCCCGAGTTCGGCGGCCAGGGCATGCCGTGGCTGCTCGCCACCGCCGTCACCGAGATGTGGCAATCGGCCAACATGGGCTTCGGCCTGGTGCTGCTGCTCAACCAGGGGGCGGTCGATGCCATCCATGCCCATGGCAGCGCGGAGCAGAAGGCGACCTTCCTGCCCAACATGATCTCCGGCGCCTGGACCGGCACGATGAACCTGACCGAGCCGCAGGCCGGCTCCGATCTGGGCGTGCTGCGCAGCCGCGCGGTCAAGGACGGCGATCACTACAAGATCAGCGGCCAGAAGATTTTCATCACCTATGGCGAGCATGATTTCGCCGAGAACATCGTGCACCTGGTCCTGGCGCGCACGCCCGATGCGCCGGCCGGGGTGAAGGGCATTTCGCTCTTCATCGTGCCGAAATTCCTGGTCAACAAGGACGGCAGCCTGGGCGCGCGCAACGATCTGCGCTGCGTGTCGCTGGAGCACAAGCTCGGCATCCACGCCTCGCCCACCGCCGTGATGTCGTATGGCGACAATGGCGGCGCCATCGGCTACCTCGTCGGCCAGGAAGGCCGCGGGCTTGAATACATGTTCACCATGATGAACAACGCGCGCCTGGCCGTCGGCGTGCAGGGCCTGTCGATCGCCGAGCGCGCCTATCAGCAGGCGGTCGCCTACGCCAAGGGCCGCGTGCAGGGCAAGACCGACCACGCGCCGCAGGAAGGCCCCGCCGCCATCATCAAGCACGCCGACGTGCGCCGCATGCTGCTGACCATGAAGGCGCATATCGAAGCCATGCGCGCGATGGCGTACACCACCGCCGCCGCCATCGACCAGGCCAGCAAGCATGCCGATCCGGCGGTGCGCGCCGACAGCCAGGCGCTGGTCGATCTGATGATCCCCGTCGTCAAGGGCTGGTGCACCGATCTCGGTGTCGAGCTGTCGTCGCTGGGCGTGCAGGTGCATGGCGGCATGGGCTTCATCGAGGAGACCGGTGCCGCCCAGCATTTCCGCGACTCGCGCATCCTGCCCATTTACGAAGGCACCAACGGCATCCAGGCGCGCGACCTGGTCTCGCGCAAGGTGGCGCGCAACGGCGGTGCGGCGGTGCAGTCGATGCTCGATGCGATGCGCGCTTTCGATGCGGAGCTTGCCAAGTCGCCGGGCGACGACATGGCCGCGATCCGCCAGTCGGTGAAAGAAGGTGCGGATGCCTGGGCCAAGGCGACCGACTGGGTGGTGAAGAATTTCGGCAGCGACATCGCTACCGTGCTGTCCGGCGCCACGCTCTATCTGCGCCTGACGGGCTACGTCGTCGGCAATTACCTGCTGGCGCGCGGCGCACTGGCTGCCAACCGCCGGCTCGCCGAGCGCGACGGCGATCCGTCCTTCCTGGAAGCGAAAATCATCACCGCCCGCTTCTTCGCCGAGACGCTTCTGCCGCAAGGCACGGCGCTGATTCCGGCGATGCTGGCCTCGGGCCGCACCACGATGGCGATGGCGGACGAGCAGTTTTGAAACCACAACCGTCCACCACCGAGAGAGGGGAGGCTGGAGCGTGGCATTTAAAATCGATGTATTGTTTGAGGTGATAATCGAGTTGGTGGCGGATTGGTTGGCGCCCGACGTTAAGCGCAAATCTCTGAAAAATGTGCAGGCGGCAAACGATGCTGCGGAGTCGCAAGCGCTGTCCGTGCCTCCTCCAACCGCCGACCAGCACCTCGCGAAGCGCGACTAGAACCGCGTGTCATTAGCTCGTCATCCCCGCGAAAGCGGGGATCTCGTGCAACATCGGCAATCCGCTCCATCAACATTTCTGCTCTTCCTGAGAAAGATCCCCGCTTTCGCGGGGATGACGGGTGGGGGTGCGGGGATGAGCGGCAACGCGACGGAAGTGATGCGCTACGTCTTCCGGCTGAACTTCGCCAACGCCGCGTAGATCGCAATCCCCACCGCCATCATGATCGCCAGATAGGCGAACATGACGCGGTAGGATTCTTCGGGATGGTGGCCCTGGGCATCGGAGGGGAAGGCGTCGATCAGGAAGCCGGTGACGAGCTGGGTGATGCCGACGCCGACGAAGACGGAAAAGTTGATCATGGTCAGCGAGCGGCCGCGCAGGCGTTCGGGGAACGTGGCCTGGGCGTGGCCCATCACGGCGGGAAAGAAATTGGCCACCAGCGAGAAGGCGAGGAAGGCGATCATGAACAGGGTCATGCCCGGCGCGCCGACGATCGCCAGCAGCGCCATCGACAGGCCGCCGGTTATGGCGAAGCCCATCACCACCGGGCGCGGGTTGAAGCGACCGGCGAGCTGGCCGGAAACGTAAAGGCCGATCATGCCCATGATGGCGGAGACGAAGAGAATGTCGCCGCGGGTGATGGCATCGAGCCCGAACACGTCCAGCATGTAAGGGCCAATCCACAAGCCGCGAATGGCGTAGCCGGCGGAATAGCCGATGAAGGCTGCGGCCAGCAGGCCGGGCATCACGGGATGACGCAGCACTTCCAGCACGCCCGCGAAAATCTCGCGCGCGCTTTCCTTGCGACGTTCCCGCCACCAGACATGGCCGGGCGGCGCATCGCGCACCACGAGGAAGAACAGCAAGGTCGCCAGCGCCAGCACGAGCGACGGCGCCAGCATGGCGGTGCGCCAGCCGACCCACTCGATGGCGTGCGCCAGCGGCATGGTGGCGCCGATATTGCCCACGTAGGAGAACGCCATCATGGTCGCCGACAAAGTGGCGAAACGCTCGGCCCCCCACCAGCGGCCCACCACCATGATCGAGCCCATGAACAGCGGCGACATGCCGATGCCGAACAGGAACTGGCCCAGCATGAACTGCCACAGATGATCGCCGGTCGAAAACAGGATGCCGCCGATCACCGCCGCGACCAGCGCGGTGCCGGTGATGGGCCGCACGCCGAAGCGGTCGAACATCATGCCGGCGGGGATCTGCATCATCGCCATGGCGACGAAGAAGATCGAGGTCATGAAGCCCAGCTCGCGCGGGGTAAGCCCCAGCTCGCGCACCATCTCGGGCGCCACCACGGCCAGCGACGAGCGCAGGAACTGGCACAGGGTGAAAGCCAGCAGCAGCACGGCGAAGATGAGAAGACGCTTGCCCAGGGTAACGGGCGGCATGGCAGGCGCGGCGGCGGTATCGATCATTGCCGGGCGATTATGCGAGAGCGCCAGCAATGCGTAATCAGCCGGGATGGTCGATCAGCGTTGCATGATCTTGCAGCGAACTTGGCTGGACATTCCAGTCATTCCGTCACCCTCGCCTTTATTTCCCGTCATCCCCGCGAAAGCGGGGATCTCGTGCAGCACAGGCAACCTGCTCCACGATCGGCTTTCATTCTTTCTGAGAAAGATCCCCGCTTGCGCGGGGATGACGGTGTGGGACGGGCGAAGATGACGGGAGCGGGATGAGGTGAGAATGACGGCGCAACGTCGTAAAGAAGAGTCGCGCGAAGCGCGGCCGCCTAGGATTTCGCCGGCACCAGCCGCGCCGTAGCGCTGGCCTTGGCGACGATCTCGCCGTCTTCGCGGTAGAGCTTGCCTTCGAGGAAGGCGGTGGAGCGGCCCCAGCGCTCGACCCAGCCTTCTGCGATCATCGGGCCGGGATGGCCCGGCGCGAAGAAGCTCACCTTTATCTCAAGCGTCGGGACGGCCATCTGGAAATGGCCGCGCACCATCGCCGCATGCGCCATTGCCGAATCGACCATGCCGGTGATGAAGCCGCCCTGCACGATGTTGCCGGAATGGCAGAACTCGGGTTTGGCGAGCCAGCGCATCTTGATCCAGCCGCGCGCCTGGTCGACGTCCAACACCTCGCCGCCCATCGTCTCGACGCAGGGCTGGCGGTTCTTCTTGATGCGCGCGATGATTTCCGCCGACGAAAGTTTCTGCATTCTACTCCCCTGAAGACGATGCGGCCGGTTTGGCGAATTTCGCCCACACGGCATAGATGATTGTGCCGATCGTGCCGATGGCGGCGAGCCAGGCATACATCAGCCGGTATGCCTCCTCCGGATGCGCACCCTGCGCGTCGGCCGGAAAGGCGTTGATGAGAAAGCCGGTCACGACCTGCGTCACGCCGACCCCGACGAAGACGGCGAAGTTGACCGTGGTCAGGGCGCGGCCGCGCAGCCGATCGGGAAACGTCGCCTGCCCGTGCGCCAGCACCGCCGGATAGAAATTCGACAGCAGCGCGAAGATCGACACCACGACCACGAACAGCGGCACCGACGGGCCCGGCCACAGCGCCATGATCACCATGGTGACGGCGGTGACGGTGGCGAAGGAGATCACCACCGGGCGCGGCGTGCCGAGTTTGCCGGCGAGCTGGCCGGAGACGAAAATCCCGGCGGTGCCGAGTGCGGCGAACAGGAACAGGATGTTGCCGCGCGTGATGGCGTCGAGCCCGTGCACTTCCAGCATGTAGGGGCCGACCCACAAGCCGCGCACGGCGAACGAGGTCGAGTAGCCGATGAAGGCGGCGGCGAACAGGCCGGGGATGATGGGATGGCGCAGCACTTCGCGCACGCCGCCGAACACCTGGGCAAGCGTCTCGGGCGTGCGCGGCCGCCACCAGGCATGGCCTTTCGGCGCATCGCGCACCAGCAGCAGGACCAGCACGGTCGAGAGCGCCAGCCCGCCGGTGACGATGGCGTAGCTGTGGCGCCAGCCGATCAGCTCGGCTGCGTAGGCAAGCGGCGTGGTGGCGGCGAGATTGCCGAGATAGCCGATCGACATCATGGTGGCCGACATGGCGGCGAAGCGCTTGGCCTCCCACCAGCGGCCGATCACCACGATCGAGCCCATGAACACGGGCGAGGTGCCGGCGCCCAGCAGCGCCTGACCCAGCACGAAGGCCCAGAAGCTGTGGCCATAGGCGAAGACGAAGCCGCCGATCACCGCCAGCACCAGCGCAATGCCCGCGGTGCGGCGCACGCCGTAGCGGTCGAACATCATGCCGGCGGGAATCTGCGTGATCGCCACGGCGAAGAAGAAGGTCGAGGTGATCAGCCCCAGATCGCCCGGCGTCAGCTTCACCTCGCGCACCATCTCGGGCGCCACGACGGCGAAGGCCGAGCGCAGGAACTGGCACAGCAGGAAGCAGAAGGCGAGAATGGCGAAGATGACGCCGCGCGGCGGCGACGAAAGCAGCGATGGCGCGCCTGCGCGTGATTGTCCGTTCATTGCGACGGCATTATGCCGTCTCGGCCGCCTTGCGCAATCTGCCCAGAAGCTCGATCAGCATTGCGCGTTCGCTCGCACTCATGCCGGCGCCGATCTTCCTTTCATGCTCCCGTACCGTTGCGCGGAACTCTTCCATGCGCTTGCGGCCCGTCTCGCCCAAAGCCAGCGCATGCGCGCGCCGGTCGCCCGGCACCTTGCGGCGTTCGATCAGGCCGCGCTTCTCCAGCCGGTCGAGGATCGGCACCATGGTCGAGCGGTCGGCGCCGACGGCTTCGGCCAACGCCGTCTGGTTGATGCCGGCATTGGCCTCGATCAGCACCAGCACGCCGAACTCGCCGGGGCTGACCCTGTCCCCGCCCAGCGCCTCGCTCATCGAGCGGGCGAAATGCTGGAACACGGCCAGCTGCGCGCGCCGCAGCCCGTAGCCGACCAGCCCGGGCAGCAGGTCGTAATCGGCCGGCTCGCGGGCGGCTTTCGCCGAGGGTTTTCTGGCCGGCGCGGGGGGACTGGCGGCGGGAGCTGCGGCGGGCTTGCGTGATGCGGTCATGTTAATGTTATATATACAAACAATTGGCCTGCAAAACAATCGTACCCCGCCGGCCGCATACGCTAAGTATCAGGCCGGGCAAACTAGAGTAACAGCAGCCAACGGGTTCAGGAACGCCATGAGTTTCAGCGTAAAGATTCGCCAGTGGGACCAGCCGGTCACGGTCGAGAGCGGCGCCACGATTCTGGAGGCCGCCGTCGATGCCGGCGTGCCCTATCCCTATGGCTGCCAGTCGGGCAATTGCGGCGCGTGCAAGTCGTTCCTCATCTCGGGCGAGGTCGAGCTGGCGCCCTATTCCGATTTCGCGCTGACCGATGAAGAGAAAGCGCAAGGCCAGATCCTGGCCTGCCGCGCCGTGCCGCAATCCAACTGCGAAGTGGCGTGGCTGGAAGCCGAGGACATCGTGGTGCATCCGCGCCGCATCATGAGCTGCACCGTCGCCGCCGTCGACCAGATGACGCACGACATCAAGCGCGTGCGGCTGACCGTCGACAAGGGCGGGCCGTTCAGCTTCTCCGCCGGCCAGTTCGCCTCGGTCACTTTCGCCGGCCAGAAGCCGCGCGACTATTCGATGGCCAACACGCCCGACGACAAGGTGCTGGAATTCCACATCCGGCGCATGCCCAACGGCAAGACCAGCGAATACGCTTTCAGCCATGTGAAGGTGGGCGACCAGGTGCGGGTCGAGGGTCCGGCCGGCGCGTCCTATCTGCGCGACAGCCATCGCGGGCCGATCATCGCGGTGGCCGGCGGCTCGGGCCTGGCGCCGATCAAGTCGATCGTCGAGACGGCGCTGAAGAAGGGCATGAAGCAGGGCATCCACCTTTACTTCGGCGTGCGCGACGAGCGCGACCTTTATCTCGAGGACCAGTTCAAGGCGCTGGCGGAGAAGCATCCCAACTTCTCCCTCCAGGTCGTTCTCAGCCAGCCCGAGGGCGAAACCAAGCGCCGCACCGGCTTCGTGCATGAGGCGGTGGCTTCCGATTACGACGATCTCGACGGCTGCAAGGCTTATCTCTGCGGCCCGCCGGTGATGGTCGAGGCGGCATCGAAAATGCTGAAGGGCCGCGGCATGAACCAGTTCGACATCCACGCCGACGCTTTCTACACGGAGGCCGAAATGGCAGCGCTCGACGCGAAGGGCAAGAAATGAGCGACGCTCTCAAAGGCCGCGCGGCCATCGTCACCGGCGCCGGGCGCGGCATCGGCAAAGCCATCGCCCAGCAGCTGCATGCGCTGGGCGCGTCGGTCATCGTGGCCGATAACGGCACCGGCATCGACGGCCAGGGCAGCGATCCCGCGATCGCGCGCGAGGTCGCCAAGGCGCTGGGCTCCAGCGCGCTGGCCTTCGACGAGAGCGTGGCCTCGCCCGGTGCCGCGCAAGCCATGGTGCAGATGGCGGTCAAGCAGTTCGGCGGCGTCGACATCATCGTCAACAACGCCGCCATATTGCGCGACAGCTTCATCTTCAAGGCCGAGCCGCTGAACTGGGAAGCGGTGATCCGCAACAACCTCTCCGCCCCCTTCTATCTCACGCAGGCCGCCTCGGCGGTGATGCGCGAGCAAGGCAAGTCGGGGCGTGGCGGATCGAGCTATGGCTGGGGCCGCATTATCAACATCGTCTCCAGCGCCGGGCTCTACGGCAACCTGGGCCAGGCGGCCTATGCCAGCGCCAAGGCGGGGCTCGTTGGTCTGACGCGCGTCACGGCGATGGACCTGGTGCGGGCGGGCATCACCTGCAATGCGGTGGCGCCGTTCGCCAGAACGCGCGTGACCGACATCATCCAGCCCGCCAACGAGGCGCAGAAGAGCTACAAGGAGCGGGCGCTGAAGATCGATGCCGCGCATGTCGCGCGCCTGGTGGCGGCCCTTTCCGGCCCCGACTGCGACAAGGTCACGGGCCAGGTGTTCGGCGTGCGCGGGCGCGAGGTGTTCCTGTTCAGCCAGCCGCGGCCGAAAGCCCGCATCGTCAACGAAAAGAACGATTGGGACGTCGGCAAGCTCGCCGCGGCGATCAACGCCGATCTGGCGCCGGGCTTTACCGACCTCACCACCGATCTCGAGGCCTTCAATACCGAACCCTTCGTCTAAAGGAGACGGACATGAGCGAGCAAATCGTCGTCAAGCACACCGCCGACCTGAAGGACGCGCCGGAGGAATTCCGCACCGCCGTCGCCAAGCTGGTGATCTCCCACGCCGTCAACGAGCTCTACGGCGCGCAGGTGTTCGACGAGCCGGCGATCGCGCTGGCGCCGACGCCCTATGCCAAGTGGCTGACCTGCCGCGTGGCGATGGAGGAATACGGCCATCATGTCCGCTTCCGCGAGCTGGGCGAGGAGATGGGCATTGCGCCGGAGAAGATGACGCCGACCGAGAAGCGGCCACTGTCGATCTTCGAATTCCCGCTGCAAAGCTGGGAGGAATTCTGCGTCATCAAGCTGCTGGCCGATCTGGCCGAGATCCTGCAAGTCGAAGACCTGCTGCACTGCACTTTCCACCCGCTGCGCAATCTCGCGCGCATGACCATGCCGGAAGAGCGTTTCCATGCGCAGTTCGGCGAGGATTTCTGCACCGAGCTGGTGGCGACCGAGGACGGGCGCAAGAAGGTGCAGGACGCCATCGACCGCTATTACCCGATGCTGCCCGCCTTCTTCGGCGCCTCGGTGTCGCGCAACAACGAGATCTTCCGCAAATGGGGCATCAAGCAACGCACCAATGACGAAATGCGCGAGGATTTCGTCGAACGCGCCCGCGAGCTGGTCGAGGACAAGCTGAAGCTGAAGCTGCCCAAGCTGGCGCAGGCGGCCTGAGCACGGTGAGCGACGCGGCGCGACAAATGACGGGCACTGCGCTCGCGCCGCTCGATGCGTTGCGCAACCGCGTCCGCCTCGCCTCGTGGTTTGCCGCCGTCGGCGAGGAACTGACCAGCGGCGAGCGCTGGGACGCGCGCGCCTATCTCGCGGGCCTGGGCTTCGCCGAGACCGGTGTTGCCGCCGTGGCCGACTGGAAGCAGGCGGCAAACATCGCCAAGTCGCCCGCCTGGTCGCGCGAGTGGTGGGACCGCGAAGAGGCGATGCGCGCGGCCCTGCTCGCGCGCGCGGGCGAACTCGTTCCCGAGCACGAGCTGATGGCGGGATTGAGCAAGGTGATGGAGCTGGCCGCCGCCGTCACCCATGGCGCCGCCGCCATCGCAGCCTCGCGCGCTGGCGTCGCCGACCAGGCGCTGAGCCGGGTCGCGGCCGGATCGGGCGCGCAATCGGCCTATCAGGCCGCGCTCGCCGCCATCGCCCATGACGGCGAGGCCGAGCATCCCTTCGCCATCAAGTTCCGCCTGTTCGAGGCGGGACGCTGGCCGCTTGGCATCAGCGACGGCGCCTTCCATTTGTTCTGAACCTGACGCTTAATCGCAGGTTATGGATCCCAATCGCCTGAAAGCCTTTTTCGCGCCGCGCAGCATCGCCGTGGTCGGCGCCGGCGAGCGCGCCACCTCCTCCGGCGGCGCGGTGATGCAGATGCTGAAGATCGCCGGCTACAAAGGCCGGGTCGTGCCGGTCAATCCCAAGGGCGGCGAGATTTTCGGCTACAAGGCCGCGACCTCGCTGTCCGATATCGGCGAGCCCTGCGATCTGGCGGTGGTGGTGATCCGCGCCGACGCCATCCCCGACACGCTGCGCGAAGCGGCGGCCACCTTCCATCGCAACATATTGATCCTGCCCGGCGGCTTCGCCGAAGCGGGCGAAGCAGGTATGGCGCGCGACGAGGAAGTGCGCGCGCTGGCCAAGCGGCACGGGCTGTTGATCGCCGGGCCCAATTGCGCCGGGCTGATCCATCTCGATCCCGCCTGGCCGTTCGCCGCCACCTTCCTGCGCGACGTGCCGCCGGGTGTCGCCGTCGGCGCGAAGAACGGCATCGCGCTGGTCTCGCAATCGGGCGCGCTGGCCGAAGAGATCATCGCCAAGGCCAACGAACGCAAGCTGCCGCTGACTTCCGTGGTGTCGGTCGGCAACGGCATGCATCTGGGGATCGAGGATTACCTCGAGCATCTGGCGCAAGAAGAGAGCATCGGCACCATCCTGCTCTATATAGAGTCCATCGCCGACGTGGCCCGCTTCCGCGATGTGGCGCGCAATGTCGCCGCCACCAAGCCGGTGATCGCTCTGTTCGGCGGCCGCACCGAAATCGGCGGCCAGGCCGCGCGTGCCCACACCGGCGCCGCCGTCAACGACGATGCCGCGATCGAGGAGTTCTGCAAAGCCTGCGGCCTGCTGCGCGTCACCTCGTTGCGGCGTCTATTGATTGCCGCCAAGGCCTTCGGCCGTTTCCCGCAAGGGCTGGGCAAGCGCGCGCTGGTGCTGTCGAACTCCGGCGGTCCCGGCGTGCTGGCGGCCGACCGCGCGGTGCTGGAGCAGCTCGATCTCGCGCCCCTGCCCTCGACGCTGCAAAAGACGTTGCGCGCCGCCTTGCCGCCAGAAGCCTCCGTTGCCAACCCGATCGATCTGCTGGCCGATGCGCGCGAGGATCGTTTCGCCGCGACCTTCAACGCCATCGTCGAACAGGCGCGCGATGCCTATGACCAGGTGCTGATGATCCATGTCGTGCCCTTCATGGTCGACGCCACGCCCGTGGTCGCTGCGCTGCGCGAGGTTGCACGCAACGCGCCGTTTGCGGTGATGCATTCGATGATGGGCACCTTGCCCGGCAAGGATGAATGGTTCGCCTCGCTGGAGAGCGCGGGTATCCCCGTGTTCAACGACGTCGAGGAGATGGCGGAAGCGGCCGGTATGCTGGCGCGCTATCCGCTGCTGCGCGCTTCGCTGCAATCGCCGCCACCCAACGCATTGCGCTTCAAGGCACGGAGCTGACGGCGGGCGTTTCATCGAGCGCCTCCGAGATCGTCATCCCTGCATATCCCCCACCGTCATCGTCGCCCAACACCGTCATCGCCGCCCCCCAATCATCTTCATCGCCGCCGCCCCAACACCGTCATCCCCGCCTTGAGCGGGGATCTTTCTCAAGCGAAGTCTCTCGCGTCGATGGAGGTCCACTCCCTCAACCGCTCAGGCTCGTCCGCCTGAGATCCCCGCTTTCGCGGGGATGACGATCGGAGGATCGGGGAGACAATTTGGGAGAAGCGGGTATGACGGTGTTGGGAGACGCGGGGATGACGATGCGGGAGAAGCGGATGACGATGTTGGGAAAGGCACGTAACCAGAACATCGCCCGTGCCAAAACGTCGCGTTCGTCAGTTGCGCTTTGAGCGGTGGAAAAGCGTCCTGCCTTAATCTTCGCGTCGCGGCGCCGGAGTCGCGCGGAGTCGGGGATTTTTCCTCGCAATATCTTCGCGATGGCCGATTTTGTTGCAATACCGCGCGATGTTGGACGCTTTCCCTCCTGTCAAAAATGCAACAGGTCAAGAGCAAAAAATTCTTTACGCCAGTGTTGCGCCTTTGCAATAACCGCCCGGTTGTTTCGGTCCGGGCGGAGCCATTCGGGTTTCGTATCGACGACCATTCCACGGCCAACGCGAAGGGGGAAAAAGGCAGTGATGCCGAATTCCATAGCGCGCCGCGCGCTTGCATCGTTCAACGGAAAGCTGCTTTCCGCCCCACTAATCACCGCCACTCTGCTGTTCGCGATTCCGGTCGCCGCCCAGCAGACTGAAATCGTCACCTCAGGCGGCGTTGCCGTCTTCGGTCCGCCGGAACAGATCATCGTCTCCTTCGCCGACGGCGACGCGCTGGCCGGACGCCTGCGCCGCCAGGGCGTGTCCGACGCAGAAGCCGCCGCCATCGAGAACGGCGTGCGCAAGGCTTTGTCGGTGCGCCAGCGCAAGGAAGGCGCAATGCTGCAATTGAACTTCGCCGGCCTGTACGGACAGCGCGCGCTCGATCGCGTGGTGGTCGATCCGGTGTCGGGCTCAAGCGTAACGCTCACGCGCAGCGCGCTCAGCCTGCCGCCCGCCGCCACCATCGCCGCCAGCGCCGCACCGGCTCCTTCCGTCGAAGCGCCGAAGCCCGCGCCGCAAGTCGCCGCCACACCCGCGCCTGCTCCCGTCGCAGCGCCGTCAGCGGCGCAAGCCGCACCGCCTGCCGTCGCGAAGGTTGCCGATCCGGTGCCGCTCGAGCCGGTCGCCGTCGCAGCAGCGCCTGCACCGGCGCCCAAACCCGCCACCACCGGCGGCGCCGCTCCCGCTGTCACCGCAGCGCCGCCCAGCCTGATCGGCCATTACGCGCCGACGCCGGGCTTCGCCAAGGCGACCGGCGTTGCCGGCAGCGACGTTGCCCAGGCCATGCGCGTGGCCGGCGTGCCGCGCAGCGTCGCCGAAGAGATCAATGACGCCATCAAGCTGCATCCGGGCCTCAAGCAGGCCAATCTCAACGGCAGCCGCTTCGAAGTGGTTTACGATCCGTCCTACGACGCCAATGCCGGCTTCTCGCTGGCCGCCTTCAATGTCGGTGGCCGCGACTATCGCCTGTGGCGGTTCCAGCCGCAGGGCGCGCCGGGCGGCTACTTCACCGACGACGGCGAACGTCTGGCCGGCGTCGTGCTGCGCTCGCCGATGCCGGGCGTGGAGATCAACTCCGGCTTCGGCATGCGCAAGCATCCGGTGTTCCGCGTCGCCAAGATGCATTGGGGGGTCGATTTCCCCGCCCAGCACGGCACGCCGATCATCGCCGCCGCCGACGGGGTCATCACCGCCGCCAAGCGCTACGGCAATTACGGCCTCTACATGCATATCGACCACGGCCAGGGCGTCGCCACCACCTATGGTCACATGCAAAGCTTCGCGCCCGGCATGAAGCCCGGCGTGCAGGTGAAAGCGGGCGACGTCATCGCCCATGTCGGCCGCACCGGCGTGGCCACCGGCCCGCACCTGTACTTCGAAGTCGTGATCGGCGAACGCCGCGTCGACCCCGAGCCGCTGATCGCCGAAGGGGCCAACCGGCTGGTCGGGTCCGATCTGGTGGCTTTCGAGCGCATCAAGATGCAGACCGGCGTGACCGAGGTTGCCTCGGAATCGCGCAATTGAGGCCGGTCAGACACTATTAGAAGAGGAAGGGGCCCTGCGGGCCCCTTTTCGTTGCAGGGGTCGCGGGAGAGGGTTGCACTTGCCGCGTGTCGCATTATTGTAAGCACCACGAGCGGGCTGCAAAAGACGGCCCGGCAACAATCACGGGGTGCTTCATAATGCTCAGCAAGACCATCATTGCCGCCGCGGCGGCCACGCTCACCGCTTTCGTGGCGGGCCAGGCCATGGCCGGCGCGAAATTCGACGCCATCAAGGCGCGTGGCGAAATCATCTGCGGCGTCAGCACGGGTCTGGCCGGCTTCTCGATCGCCGACAGCCAGGGGAAGTGGACTGGGATCGACGTGGATGTGTGCCGCGCCACGGCCGCGGCTCTGTTCGGCGACGCCAACAAGGTGAAGTTCGTGCCGCTGTCGGCGCAGCAACGCTTCACCGCCCTGCAATCGGGCGAAGTCGACGTTCTGTCGCGCAACACCACCTACACGCAGCAGCGCGACACGGCGCTGGGCCTGAACTTCACCGGCGTCACCTACTATGACGGCCAGGGCTTCATGGTCGCCAAGAAGCTGGGCGTGAAGAGCGCCAAGGAGCTGAACGGCGCCACGGTCTGCGTGCAGCCGGGCACCACCACCGAACTGAACCTCGCCGACTGGGGCCGCGCCAACAAGGTCTCCTTCAAGCCGGTGGTGATCGAGAAGCTCGAGGAAATCGAGCAGGCGTTCTTCTCCGGCCGCTGCGACGCCTACACGACGGACGCTTCGGGCCTGGCCGCGACGCGCGCGTCGAAGGCGCCGAAGCCGGACGACTACATCCTGCTGCCGGAGATCATCTCCAAGGAGCCGCTCGGGCCGGCCGTGCAGCACGGCGACGACCAGTGGGCCGATCTGATCCGCTGGACCTTCAACGCGCTGGTCGAGGCCGAGGAATACGGCATCACCGCCGCCAAGGTCGAAGAGATGAAGAAGAGCGACAACCCCGGCATCAAGCGCCTGCTGGGCGTGACGCCAGGCCTGGGCAAGAACCTGGGCGTGTCCGAAGACTGGGCCGCCAACGCCATCAAGGCGGTCGGCAATTACGGCGAGATGTACGAGCGCAACGTCGGCAAGGGCTCGGCGCTGAAACTCGATCGCGGCCTTAACGCGCTGTGGAACGCGGGCGGGATCATGTACTCCCCGCCGGTCCGCTAAAGACCAGAAAAATCGGCCGTCGCGACACAATCGCGGCGGCCGATCTCTTTCCAGTACACCCTTAGCCGACGGGGTAGCAGCATGGCCGGCAATCAGCCGCAAGCGAGTCTTCCGCCCAAAGTGGCGCCCTGGCGCGATCCCACGATCCGCGGCTACGCTTTCCAGGTCGTCGTGTTCGGCGCCGTCATCCTGCTGGGGTGGTGGCTGGTCTCCAACACGCTGGAGAACATGGCGCGCCAGAAGATCGCGTCCGGCTTCGGCTTCATCACGCAAGAGTCCGGCTTCGACATCGGCGACACGCTGATCGACTATTCGCCGGCCAGCACCTACGGCAAGGCGATCTGGGTCGGCATTCTCAACACCTTGCGCGTGGCGCTGATCGCCATCGTGCTGTCGACCGTGCTGGGCACGCTGATCGGCATCGGCCGGCTGTCGAAGAACTGGCTGCTGGCCAAGATCTGCGGCTGGTACGTCGAGATCATCCGCAACATCCCGCTGCTGCTGCAGCTGTTCATCTGGTACAAGCTGATCACGCTCTATTCGCCGGGCCCGCGCGAAGCGGCGACCATCGGCAACATCTTCATCTCCAACCGCGGCGTGCAGTTCCCCGTACCGAAGGCCGATCCCGCCCATATGTGGATGGGCATCGCCTTCCTGCTGGGCATCGCCGGCTCCTTCGTGCTGGCGCGCTGGGCCCGCAACCGCCAGGCGGCCACCGGCCAGCAATTCCCCGTCGGGCTGGGCTCGCTCGGCCTGATCATCGGCCTGCCGCTGATCGTGTTCGTGTTCGCAGGCTTCCCGCTGGTGTGGGACGTGCCGGCGCTGCGCGGCTTCAATTTCGTTGGCGGCGTGGTGCTGCTGCCGGAATTCTTCGCGCTGCTGATCGGGCTGACGATCTATACCGCCGCCTTCATCGCCGAAATCGTGCGCGCCGGCATCCTGGCCGTGAACAAGGGCCAGAGCGAAGCGGCGGCGGCTTTGGGCCTGCGGCCGGGCACGTCGATGCGGCTGATCATCCTGCCGCAGGCGTTGCGCGTCATCATCCCGCCGATGACCAGCCAGTACCTCAACGTCACCAAGAACTCGTCGCTGGCCATCGCCATCGGCTATCCCGACATCGTCGCGATCTTGAACACGACCATGAACCAGACCGGCCAGGCGATCGAAGGCACGGCCCTGATCATGGCCTGCTATCTGACGGTCAGCCTGGGCATCTCGTTCTTCATGAACTGGTACAACAAGAAGATCGCCCTGGTGGAACGATGAGCGGTGGAGCGCTGACATGAGCATCGACACGATGCCGGGCGTCCCCCCGGCGGAAAAAGCCAATCTCAACGCCGCCACCGGCGCGCCCGAAGCCATCGTCGCCCCGCCGGGCGGCGCCGGCGGTCCCGTCGCCTGGATGCGCAAGAACCTGTTCGGCAGCATCGGCGACACCATCATCACCCTGGTGCTGGGCGGCGTGCTGCTGTGGCTGGGCTGGGGCTTCCTGAAATGGGGCGTCATCAACGCCACCTGGCTGGCCGACACCGCCGAGACCTGCCGCGCCAATGCCGGCGGCGCCTGCTGGGCGTACCTGGTCGAGAAGGCGCCGTTCATGCTCTACGGCACCTACCCGTTCGAGGAACGCTGGCGGCCGACCATCGTGTCGCTCTTGATCATCGCCATGCTGGTGTCGAGCTGCGACCGGCGGATGTGGAACTGGCGGCTGGGCGCGATGTGGCTGGTGGGCTTCGTCTTCAGCTGGATCCTGATGTTCGGCGGCGTCTTCGGCCTGCCCTATGTCGAGACCGGCCTGTGGGGCGGCCTGCCCGTGACGCTGATCCTCTCGGTGGTGGCGCTGGCAGCGGCTTTCCCAATGGCGATCCTGCTGGCGCTGGGCCGGCGCTCGCACATGCCGGCGATCAAGGCGCTGTGCGTGGGCTTCATCGAGCTGATCCGCGGCGTGCCGCTGATCTCGCTCTTGATCATGGCCTCGGTGATGCTGCCGCTGTTCCTGCCCGAGGGCGTCACCATCGACAAGTTCCTGCGTGCGCTGGTCGCTTTCTCGCTGTTCGCCGCGGCCTATCTGGCTGAAGTCATCCGCGGCGGGTTGCAGGCGATCCCCAAGGGCCAGTACGAGGCGGCCGACGCGCTGGGCCTGGGCTACCGGTTGAAGACGCAGATGATCATCCTGCCGCAGGCGCTGCGGCTGGTGATCCCGCCTTTGGTCAACACCTTCATCGGCTTCTTCAAGGACACCTCGCTGGTCTACATCATCGGCATCTACGATCTGCTGACAGCCGGCGAATCGGCGGTCAAGGATCCCGCCTGGCGCGGCTTCGCCAACGAGACCTACCTGTTCCTGGCCGTGGTCTATTTCATCTTCTGCTTCTCGATGTCGCGCTACAGCCAGTATCTCGAGCGCGATCTCAACAAGTCGCAACGGCGCTAAGCATCAAGGCCCGAGGGAGACCGACATGAACGCCACTGCCGCCCGCAATCTCGACGCCTCGCCCGTCGCCATCGAACTGCGCAACGTCAACAAGTGGTACGGCCAGTTCCACGTCCTGACCAACGTCAACCTGACGGTGCGCAAGGGCGAGAAGGTCGTGGTCTGCGGCCCCTCCGGCTCGGGCAAGTCGACCATGATCCGCTGCATCAACCGGCTGGAGGAGCACCAGACCGGCGACATCATCGTCGACGACATCACGCTGACCAACGACGTTAAGAACATCGAGGCCATCCGCCGCGAAGTCGGCATGGTGTTCCAGCAGTTCAACCTGTTCCCGCATTTGACTATCCTCGAGAACCTGACGCTGGCGCCGATCTGGGTGCGCAAGATGCCCAAGAAGGAGGCCGAGGATCTGGCCATGATGTTCCTCAAGCGGGTGCGCATCCCCGAACAGGCCAACAAGTACCCCGGCCAGCTCTCGGGCGGCCAGCAGCAGCGCGTGGCCATCGCGCGCGCCTTGTGCATGCGGCCCAAGATCATGCTGTTCGACGAGCCGACCTCGGCGCTCGACCCGGAGATGGTCAAGGAAGTGCTCGACGTGATGATCGAGCTGGCCAACGAGGGCATGACCATGATCTGCGTCACCCACGAGATGGGCTTCGCCCGCTCGGTGGCCGACAACGTGGTGTTCATGGATCGCGGCGAGATCGTCGAGATGGCGGGCCCGAAGGAATTCTTCGCCAACCCCAAGAGCGACCGCACCAGGCTGTTCCTGAGCCAGATCTTGCAGCATTAGGCGCCTCGCCATTCGCCAGCACACGGCGAAATGCGCTAGAACATAGCCATGAACATCGTCGTCACCGGCGGCGCGGGCTTCATCGGCTCGGCCGTGATCCATCGCCTGCATGCCACCACCGACTGGCGCGTCGCCAATGTCGATACGATGACCTATGCCGCCAACCCGGCCTCGCTTTCCGGCATCGCCGAGGGCAATCGCTACCGGCTGCACCGCATCGACATCGCCGAGCGGCCGGCGCTCGATGCGCTGCTGGTCGAATTCCAGCCCGACGCGATCATGCATTTGGCGGCCGAATCGCATGTCGACCGCTCGATCGACGGCGCCGCCGATTTCATCCGCACCAACGTGCATGGCACGTTCGCCCTGCTGGAAGCGGCGCTGGCCTATTGGCGCACGCTGCCGGCCGAGCGACGCAGCGCTTTCCGCTTCCATCACGTCTCGACCGACGAGGTCTATGGCGCGCTGGGCCCGACCGGCAAGTTCACCGAAGACACGCCCTATCGGCCCAACTCGCCCTATTCCGCCAGCAAGGCCTCGTCCGACCATCTGGCGCGCGCCTGGCACCACACGTTTGGCCTGCCGGTGCTGATCACCAACTGCTCCAACAATTACGGCCCGCGGCAGCATCCCGAGAAGCTGATCCCGCACATGATCATCCGCGCCCTGCGCGGCCAGAGCCTGCCGGTCTATGGCAAGGGCGAGAACGTGCGCGACTGGCTCTATGTCGAGGACCATGCCGCGGCCCTGGTCGACGTGCTGACGCGCGGCAAGGTCGGCGAGACCTACAACATCGGCGGCGATGCCGAGCGGCGCAACATCGACATCGTGCGGCAGATCTGCGCTCTGCTCGACCGACACCGTCCGCGCAGCGATGGCCGCAGCCACGACAGCGCCATCGAGTTCGTCACCGACCGGCCGGGCCACGATTTTCGCTACGCCATCGATTCCACCAAGCTGCAGCGCGAACTCGGTTGGCGGCCGCGCATGGATTTCGCGCGCGGGCTGGAAGCGACGGTGCGCTGGTATCTCGACAACGAGACGTGGTGGTCGCCCAGCGCCGATGCCGGCAAGGGGCTGAAGCGGATCGGCACCGGCGTGGTGACGTAAACGCCTCAGCTTGGCGGGATTTTGCCGCTGCGCAGCCGGGCCCACCAGTCGGCCAGGGCCGGCACGCGATGCAGGGTCGCCAGTTTCAAGGCCTGCTTGAGCGGCAACGCGCCGCGCAAAGCCGCGCCCAGCAGAGCCAATAGTGGCAGCGGGCGTTGCAGCGCCGATGCCGCGGCGTTCGCTGCGGCGGCCGACCGGCGCAGCCTTTCCTGCATGTCGAGCAGTGCCTGGGTGCGCTGCCCGCCCGTCTGCAGAAACGTATCGATATCGGCCACGCGCTGCGCCTGATAGCAGGCGAGTTGCTGTTGCTGGTAGACGATCTTGCCCAGCCGGGCCTTCGCCTGCGCCGGGCGGTCGAGAAACTGCACCGAGTTGGAGCGGCTGAGGCGCCGCCACAACACCAGCGTGTCGTCCAGCGTCACCACCTCGCCCAGCAGGGCGGCGCGAAACGGCAGCACCTGGTCCTCGAAAATATTGAACGGATCGAGCGGACCGAAGCGCTCGAACACCGCGCGCGAATAGGCCGCCGAAGCGCCGAAGAAGGCGCCCACCCGATCGACGAAATCCTCAAGGGTGGAACGCGCCCGCCCGCCGCATCCCGCAAGAACGGTTCCCAGCGCGCCGTGCTCGTCGATCTGCTGCAAGGCCGAATTGAGCGCATGCGCGCGTCGGCCCGAATTTTCCCATGCCTGCGCCACGCGCTCGACGCGATCGGGCAGCGACACGTCGTCGCCGGCCGCTACCACGATCAGCTCGCCTGTAGTGGAGGGTACTGCATCAGCCAGGTGGCCGACCACGTTGCGGCGCACCGCATTGCGCCGCAGGATCAGGCGATGCGGCCCCCGGTACTCGCCGACCAGGCGCTGCAGCAACGGATGGGTGCCGTCGGTGGAGGCGTCGTCGGAAACCACGATCTCGAGCGGCGAGTAGGTCTGGGCCAGCATCGATTGCAACGCTTCCTCGATCCATTGTTCCTGATTGTAGGTAACGAGCAGGCAGGAGACGAGCGTCCGCGACATTCGAATTGTTACCTTCGGGCATGCATAATCGGATAAACTTGCCATAACACGGTCCGCAATGCCCCACGAAAATCCCGCCGGCCAATGACCGACCAGAATGCAAGTCCTGCTGGGCCCATCGCCGTCTGCACGCTGGCCGACGGCGATTACCTGATCGGCGCCGGCGCGCTGGCCAATTCGCTTTTTGCCAGCGGCTTTCGCGGCGTGTTGTGGATCGGCTATCGAGGCGAACTTCCGGGCTGGACGCATGGAGCGATCCGGCGCGAGGCCTGGAGCGAGAAGCCGGTTGCAAACGGTTTCGCCGTGCGTTTCGTCCCGATCCCCGCCGGCGATACGCTGGCCATCGCCAAGCCCGACTTCGCCCTGCGCGTGCTCGACGAGCTGGCGCCTGACAGCGTCGGCGTGGTGTTCTTCGACGCCGACGTGGTGGTGCTGGGCGACTGGTCGTTCTACGTCGACTGGCTCGAAGTCGGCGTCGGCTTGTGCACCGAAACCCAGCCATTCAAGCACGCCAATCATCCCTACCGTCGCCACTGGCGCATGATGATCGAGGCGGTGGGCCGCACGGCGCGCGATCTCGACTGGTATTTCAACAGCGGCTTCTTGTCGGTGCCGCGCCGGCATCGCGACATGCTGGTGGCCTGGTCGCAACTGATGGGCGAGTACCGGCGACGCGTCGGGCAGCCCATCCTCGGCATTCGCCATGGCGATCGTCTCAGCCCGCTATGGGCCACCGATCAGGAAATGCTCAACGCCGCGGCGATGGCGACCGACTTGCCGCTGTCGATCCTGGGGCCGGAGGGCATGAACTTCGTGCCGCTTTCGCTCTACATGTCGCACGCCATCACCGCCAAACCGTGGCGCGCGGCCTATCTGCGCAATGCCTTGCGCGGTATCCGGCCTGGCCCGGCCGATCACCACTTCTGGCGCTTCACCCAGGCGCCCATCACCGTGCTGCCGCATGCAGCCACCCGGCGGCAGCTCCTGTGGCTGCGAATCGCCGCGGCAATAGGACGCTTCTATGGCCGTGCCTAGCGCGTGCCACCATTAGAAACGATGCCCGTTGCGGCAGAGATAATGAATCGCACCAATCTGACATTGGAGAGCAAGGCCTAAGCCCAAACAGGGGGCTCAGCGATGAACCTGAGCAGCGGCACCCTGCGCATGTCGCTGTAAAGGCGCCCGAAGTGGTCGCGCAGGTTATGTGTGAAGCGATACGTGGCGGGCGCGATAGCGGGCGTAACGTTGCCAGAAGCCGGGAAATCGCAGCATGACGAGACTCTTCGCGACCTCGACGGGCCGCGCACCGTTGCGCAGGCCGTGGGCTAGCGCCGTCGCCACCTGAAGAAGATTGCCGTCGGCCAGGCGCAACGTCGCTTCGAAGCGGGCGACCATGGCCTGGGTGGGCGCAAGATAGCGGCGGGCTTCCTCCGACCGCTCGGGGCATTTGCGCATCAACTCTTTCAGATCGTCGATGCGCGTGCGGTAGCAAAACAGGCGCTGCTCCAGAATCCGCATCGTCTTGCGCCGGAAAGCAGAGGCATCGACGTCACTCAAATGATTGATCGTCTCCATGCTGCCGAGGTGCCGGCGCCAGCGCAACAGCACGCCCGGCGCCTTGGCAACGCCGCCTAGCAAGGCGCCGCGGAAATGCAGCACCAGATCCTCCGAGGCAGCGCGCCGGTCGACGGGGCCGAAGAACGACCCGATTTTCTTGCGATAGGCCTGGCTGGCGCCAACCGGCGCCGCGCCGCGCTCGGCCATCTCGGCGGCTTCGGTTGATCGCTCCCGGTAACCGGGTATGACGCCGAGATCGCCGCCGTTCTCGTCGATCAGCCGCATGTCGGACCAGAACGACATCGCCTGCGGCTGCGCCTGCGCCACCGCCGCGATTGCCGAAACGCGCTGCGGCTCGGAAATATCGTCGCCGGCGCCGACCACCACCAGATCGGCTGACGCCATGGCCAGCGCCGCGAGCGTGTGTACGGTGCAGGAGAGGTTGATGTCGTTGCGGTGCAGACGGATGCGGTGCGGCCCGGCGTAGGCCGCCACCTCGCGCTGGACGATCTCCCAGGTGCGATCGGTCGAAACGTCGTCGGATATCAGGATTTCCAGCGGCGAATAATCCTGCGCCAGCGCGCTGCGTACGGCCTCGGCGACAAACTGCTCCTGGTTGAAGCACAGCAGCGCGAAGGTGACCAGCGGCCGCTCGCTCATCGTGCCTCCCGCGCCTTGCGATGCCAGGCCCAGGCGCTGGCGACGATGCTGGGCAGATCAGAGCGGTGCGGCGTCCAGCCCAGTTCGCGCCGTGCAAAGGTTGCATCGGCCAGCAGCGCCGGCGCGTCGCCGTCGCGGCGCGGCCCCGGACGGGCGGGAACCGCGCGCCCGGCGACGCGGCCGACAGCTTCCACGACCTCGCGCACGGTGGCGCCGTCGCCGCTGCCCAGATTGTAGGCGCGCGCGCCGTCGCGCCGCGCCAAACCGTGCAGCGCCAGCAGATGCGCCTGCGCCAGGTCTTCGACATGGACGTAGTCGCGCAGGCAGGTGCCATCGCGAGTCGGGTAATCATCGCCATAGATGGTCAGCGGCGGGCGGGCGCCGGACAGCGCCTCGAAGGCTAGCGGGATAAGGTGAGTTTCGACCGGATGCGCCTCGCCGATCTCGCCATCGCGGTCGGCGCCGGCGGCATTGAAATAGCGCAGCGCGATCGAGCGCAAGCCCTGCGCGTCGGCGCGCTCGGCCAGCTTCTGCTCGACCGCCAGCTTCGAGGCGCCATAGGGCGACAGCGGCCGGCAGGGATGGGCCTCATCGACCGGCGTGCGCGTCGGCTCGCCATAGACGGCGGCGCTTGACGAAAACACCAGCCGATCAATGCCGGCAGCATGCATCTCGTCGAGCAGGCCCAGCGTGGCGGCGACATTGGTCTCGTAATAAAGGTCGGGCTTTTGCACCGATTCGCCGACGCTGATCAACGCCGCCAGATGGATCACCGCCTGCGGCCGCCACTTCGCCAGCACCTCGCGAAGCCGGCCGCGGTCGCGCAGGTCACCCCGCTCCAGCGGCCCCCAGCGCACGAAGCACTCATGTCCGTGCTGCAGATTGTCGAAGCTCACCGGCCTGTAGCCGGCGGCGGCCGCGGCCTTGCAGACATGGCTTCCGATATAGCCCGCACCGCCGGTCACCAGCAGAACCTCCCCGTTCATGCGCCCCGCCTCCATCGCGCCAGCGCGAAGAGCTTGCCGCGCTGGGTGGGCGTCAGGCCGAACAGGGCCATGACGCAGGCGGCGACGGTGGCGGGCAGCGCCACGAACCAGTCAGTGCTTTGCTCGTTCCAGGTCGCTGCGGCGGTGGCAGCGATGAGCAGCGCGCCACCCACAAACAGCAGGCTGGAGCGCCGATTCAAGGTGAAGCCGAAGCGCCGGCGCGCGATCAGCGCGCTGACGGCGAGATGAAAGACGTACGCCGCGACGAAGGCCACGCCGACGATCGGAAGCCCCAGCCCGCGATCGAGGCCGAACAACGCGATGGCGGCGAAGATGACGAACCAGCCGGCCTCGACGACGAAATAGGGCCGCAGGTCGGCCGTCGCCAGCATTGGCGCCGCCATCACCCAGGACAGCGCCTTGAGGTAATTGCCGATCAGCAGGAGTTGCAGCAGCGGAACGGCCGGCAGGAACTCGCGCGAGAACAGCAGCGCGATGATCAGCGGCTTGAACGCCAGCAGACCGACCACCAGCGGCAACGATGCCCCGATCAACAGCGTCGCCGCGTCCTGCAAATGCCGGCCTCTTTCATGGATGGCGGCGGCCGCCAGGGTCGGCATCACGTAGATGCCAAAGGAGGACAGCACCAGCCCCAGGCTCTGGCCGCCCAGCCCCCAGGCGGCGGCAAACAGCCCGGCGCCGGCCAGGCCCTGGTCGTGGACGATGGCCGCGCGCAGCGAAGTCAGCGTGGCGAGGTTGAGCGCGGTGAGCGTGACGCTGAGGCCGAAGAAGCCGGCAAAATATCCGAAGTCGGCAGCGTCCGGACTTTTCGAGCCCTCGCCGCGCAGCGATCGCCACCACCCCAGAAATTGCAGCGCGAGCAGCGCCGCCACGATCTGGATCAGGATCGGCACGCCGATCAGCACCAGCAGCGCCTGCGGCTGGCTGGCCGCGATGCGCGCGACGGGAAATGCCAGCAGCGCCGTCGCCACCCCGCCCGCCACGCCGATCCCGACCAGCGCCTTGATGGCGCGCATCGCGTTCAGCGCCGGGGCGAGCAGGGCGTAGAGAATGCCCAGCGCCACTGTGGGCACGCACAGCATCACGGCCGCAACGGCGTTGGGATCGGTCGAATCCAACAGGTGAAGAGCGATTTCCCCCGGCGCCAGCAGGAGCAGGGCGAGGATCAGCAATCCGCTCGGCAGCGCGATCACGCCGGCGGCGATATAAAGCCGCGCGCGCGCCGCGCCGCTGCGCGCCGCCAGCCCCTGCACCAGCCCACCGACGCCCAGCGTGCCGGCCGCCGTTCCGGCGTCCTGGATCTGGCGCAGCAGGGAGTAGAAGCCGATGCCGCTCGTACCAAGGGTCTGGGCCAGGATCTTGTTGGTGACAAGCACCAGCACCTGGCCGATGACCGCGGCGCCCGCCGTCGTGACGGTGGCTTTAAGCAGAGCGCGCATGGTCGGTGCTGCCGCCGGCTTACGAGCGCACGCGCGCAGCCGCACCCATGATCGTCGCTTCGGCGGGTACGTCCTTGGTGACGATGGCGCCGGCGGCGACCACCGCGCGGGCGCCGATGCGCACGTTGGGCAGCAGAATGGCGCCGACGCCGATCATGGCGCCGTCCTCAATGGTCGGGCCGAGCATGATCGCATCGTCGAACGACTGCCGGCCGGGCGCGTTGTCGTTGCTGGTCAGCACGCCGCCACTGATGAATACGTCATTGCCGATCTCCGCGTTACCGGCGATCCAGGCGTGATCCATGATCTTGGTGCCGCTGCCGATGCGGGTGCGGTAGTTGATGGTGACGTGGCGGCCGACGACGCTGCGATCGCCGATCGCGCTCTGCTCGCGGATCGAGGCGGCATCGCCGATCAGGCAGTTGCGCCCGATCGTCACGTCGTAATAGATCACCGCATGCGGGCCGATCGAGCAGTGCGGGCCGATCGACAGCCGACGGTCGAACACGGGCAGCCGCGCCAGCGCTCCCGCCCCTTTCGGCTCCTTGCCGAGCACGGCGCCGGGAAATATCTCGCAACCCTCGCCGATGACGACATGATCGGCGATCACCGCATGGGCATGCACAACCACCCCGTCGCCCAGCGCCACCCCGTCGCCGATGACGGCGTAAGGGCCGATGACGACGCCCTTGCCCAGCCGCGCCTTGCCGACTATCGCCGTCGGATGGACGCCGCTCATGCCCGCGCCTCCAGCGCGCCAGCCACGCATTGCGTCACGGCCTGGATCTGCGCCGGGCTCATGTGCGGGCCGATCGGCAGCGACAGGACCTGGTCGGCCAGGCGTTCGGCGATGGGAAACGTGCCGCGCTTGAGGTTCATGCCGACATAGGCCTGTTGCAGATGCGGCGGGATCGGGTAGTGGATCAGCCAGCCGATGCCGGCGCGGTCGAGCGCGTCGGTCAGAAGCTGGCGGTTCGACGCCGTGACCACGAACTGATGCCATACCGGCTCGGCCCAGTTGGGCACGTGCGGCGGCTGCAGGTTCTTGAGCGGCGCGAAGGCCTGCAGGTAATGGCGCGCCACCTCGCGGCGGCGCTCGTTCCAGGCGTCGAGATAAGGCAGCTTGACGCGCAGGATGGCGGCCTGCAGTTCGTCCAGCCGCGAATTGGTGCCCTGCACTTCGTTGACGTATTTTTTGCGCGAGCCGTAATTGCGCAGCACCTTGATGCGGTCGGCCACGGCCGCATCGTCGGTGACGACGCCGCCGGCATCGCCGGTGGCGCCGAGATTCTTGGTCGGGAAGAAGGAGAAGGCGCCGGCATGGCCCAGGCTGCCCGCGCGCCGGCCCTTGTAGCGCGCGCCCTGCGCCTGCGCGACGTCCTCGACCACTTTCAGCCCGTGCTTGGCCGCGATTGCCATGATCGGGTCCATGTCGGCGGTCTGGCCGTAGAGATGCACCGGCATGATCGCCTTGGTGCGCTTCGTGATGGCGGCTTCGATCAGCGTCGGATCGATGTTGTGGGTGCGCGGATCGGGCTCGACCGGCACCGGCGTTGCGCCCACCGCGCTCGCCGCCAGCCAGGTGGCGATATAGGTGTTGGACGGCACGATGACCTCGTCGCCCGGGCCGACATCGAAGGCGCGCAGGCAAAGCTCCAGTGCGTCGAGCCCGTTGGCGACGCCAACGCAGTGCTTGGTTCCGCAATAGGCGGCGAACTCGGCCTCGAAGGCTTCGACCTCGGGACCCAGGATGAACCAGCCCGAAGCCATGACGCGACGGCACGCTTCATCGAGCGCCGGCGCCAGTTCAGCATAGGCAGGCTTCAAATCAAGGAACGGGATCATGATTAAGGCGTGACGTGAGTAGCAATTCGGATCATACTTGATTCCATTGCATTTTTCACAACGATAATACCAGTTAATGGTTGGCTTGCCGACAATGGATCAGGTCGATTTTACCCTCGACGGCAAAAGCTACAGCTTCCCGGCACAGACGACGCGAACGCGCGGACCGGCCGAGTGCCTGTTCGAGGAACAGGGACTGTTCGGCGGCGATGCGGCCTGGCGCGCCAACGGCTTCGTCGTGATCGATCTGCTCGATCAGGCGGAAGCGGAATTCCTGGCCCATGGCATGGCGCTGCGCGCGGCGCGCGATCTGGCCGACTTGCAGCCCGAGCTGGGCCTGGCGCGGGCCAGCGAAGCGATGCTGCGCGGGCAGTACCACAAGGTCGTCGGCTCCGACGAAATCCATCGCCAGCTCGTGCGGCGCACCGCCACCTATCGCCATCAGGATCTGCCGATGCCGGTGACCGATGTCTATCGCCGCGTCAGCGAGCGGGCGCAGGCGCGAATGAGCGAACTCAATCCCAAACTGGCGACCGAAATCGTCACTTTGCGGGTATCGCGTCCGGGTTCGCTCGATTTCAACCCGCCGCATCGCGATTCCTATCTCGATTTCTATCGCGGCACGCTGAACGTGTGGATGCCGCTGCTGGGCTGCAACGAGAATTCGACGCTGCCCGTGGTCCCCGGCAGCCATCTGTGGCCCGAGAACGAAGTCGAGCGCGGCGCCAACGGCAATCTGTTCAACGGCCTGCGCTTCAACGTGCCCATCGTGTTTTCCGGGCCGCAACCGCTGGCTTTCGTGCGCCCCCGCGTGAAGCTCGGCCAGGCGCTGGTTTTCACGCCCAACCTGGTGCACGGCGCGGCCATGAATCTGGGCGTCGACACCACCCGCATGTCGTTGGAACTGCGGCCGGTCTGGTCGCTCTAACCCGCGGCACGCCGCCGGAAGTCCTCGTAGTCGCGCATGTAGTCGGCCTCGTCGTAGCGATGCGAGGCCAGCACCAGGCACACCGAGTTGGCGGCGAAATTCTCCAGCTCGTGCCAGATGCCGGGGCCGATCAGCAGGCCGCGATCGGGGCGGTCGAGCAGCAGGGTCTGCCGTAGCCTGCCGTCGTAGAGCAGCACGTCGGTCGCGCCGGCCAGCATGAACACCGCCACCGAGGCTTCGTGATGGGCATGCGCGCCGCGATGCGAGCCGGTAGGCAGCGCGTACATGTAGAAGACGCGGGCGATGGCGAACGGCACATGATTGCCGCCCTCGCAGAAGCTCAGCGCGCCGCGCGAGTCGGCGATGCGCGGCAGGTCGATGAAGCGGCAGCCCGCGATGCCCGGCGCCTGGTCAGCCGACGACATTCTTGGTCTCGCTCAAGAGCCGGTTCGCCTCGGTCAGCGATTCGAAAGTGCCGGCGTCGGTCCATTGCCCGTCATAGACGTCGAACTGCAATTCGCGCTTGGCGATGTAGGCGTTGTTGACGGCGGTGATTTCGTATTCGCCGCGCGCCGAGGGCTCGATGGTGCGGATGATGTCGAACACCTGGTCGTCGAAGAAATAAAGCCCCAGCACGGCGAAGGCCGATTTCGGCTTGCTGGGCTTCTCCTCGATCTCGAGAATGTGCTGCTCGTCCATCGCCGCCACGCCATAGCGTTCGGGATCGGAGACCTTCTTCAGCAGCACGCGCGCGCCCTTGCCCTGCTTGAGGAAGGATTTCACATGCGGCGCGATCGAGCTTTGGAACACGTTGTCGCCCAAGAAGACGCAGATCGGGTTGCCGTGGGCGAAGCCCTCGGCCAGGCGCAGCGCGTCGGCGATGCCGGCGGCGCTTTCCTGCACCTTGTAGGTGAGCGTGCAGTCGAACTCCGCGCCCGAGCCGAGGCAGTTCACCACCTCGCCCATATGCTCCTTGCTGGTGACGACCAGAATGTCGTCGATGCCCGCGCCGACCATCTGCCGAATGGGATGGAAGATCATCGGTTCGCGGCCCACGGGAAGGAGATGCTTGTTGGTGGCCTTGGTCAGCGGGTAGAGCCTGGTGCCCTTGCCGCCCGCGAGAATGACGCCTTTCATGACCTGCCTGCTCAAGGCGGTTTTTCCGCCAACTGGTTACAAAATCTAGTATATTTCATTTCCGGCCGGTTCCCCAGCGGCAAATTTGCACCCCCGGTTCGCTTATCCATGGTCCAAGAATTCAAGCCCCTGACCGGCCTGCGCTTCCTGGCCTGCCTGTTCGTCTTCGCCGTCCACCTGCCCGCCTGGGCGATGCCGCGGAACGCGACTTTCGAGGCCATCGCCGCCGTCGTGGTCGGCCAGGCCAATATCGTCATGCCGTTCTTTTTCATGCTGTCGGGCTTCGTGCTGACCCATGTCTATGGCGCCCGCGTGGTGCAGGCCCAGCCGCCGCGCACCGACCGCGCCGGCCTGGCCGATTTCCTGGCGCGGCGCGTGGCGCGGCTGTTCCCGCCGCATTTGCTGTGCCTGGCGCTGATCCTGCCGCTGTCGATCTGGAGCGGCAGCGCAGGCTTGGGGCCCCTGCTCACGCATCTGACCCTGACCCAGACGCTGGTGCCGGACGTGCGCTACTACGGCGCCTTCAACACCCCGTCCTGGGCGATGAGCACGGAATTCATCTTCAGCCTGTGCTTCGCGCCCATGCTGCTGCTCCTGCTGCCGCGCGGCGGGCGGGCGCAGCTTGCGCTGCTGGCGCTGTGCCTGATCGCGCCGCTGCTGGCCGCTGCCGCGCTGACCGCCGCCGGCATGAGCGGCTCGTTCCTGCTCTACATCAATCCCTTCGCGCGGCTGGCCGAATTCGCCGCCGGCGCCCTGCTCTATCTGCTGTGGCAGCGCTATCGCTGGAAACTGCCGGGGTTGCACTGGGAGCTGCTGGCCTTCGCCACCTGCGCCGCCAGCATGATCCTCACCATCGACCTGCCGCCGGCCTTCCGCTACTGGCCGATCTTCATGCCGGCGACGCTGTTCCTGATCGCCGTCTTCGCCGAAGGCAGCGGCGCGCTGTCACGCTTGTTCGGCTCGCCGGCGGCGCGCTTCCTGGGCCGGGTGTCGTTTGCCTTCTACCTGGTGCATTTCGTGGTCATCAGCTACGCCGGGCTGACGCCGCTGGCGGCGATTGCCGCGGACAGCCCGTGGCGCTGGACGATCATCCCGCTGCTGCTGTCGCTGACCTTCCTTTGCGCCCTGCCGATCCATTACGGCTTCGAGCGCCAGGTCGAACCGCGCGTGCGTCGCGGCTTGCTGCGGCTGTGGCAGAAGCGGTTTAAGCCCGCGCCGCCTGCAGCTTCCTGAGCTGCATGTAGAGCACGCCCGCCATCACGATCGAGCCGCCCAGCACCTGCCACCAGGTCGGCTCGAATCCGAAGGCGACGGCGATCAGCACCGCGAACACTGCCGACAGGTTGATGTAGAGCGACGACACCGGCAGGCCGACGACGCTGACGCCGAAATTCCACAATATGTTGCCGACCGCGGCCGAGAACAGCGCCAGGTAGAACACCATGGCGAAGGCATCGAGAGGCGGGGTTTGCGCGGGCCAGCGCGCCACGCCCAGCGCCAGCATCAGCCCCATGATCGACGCCAGCCACAGGCAGGTCGAGAGCGAGCTGATCAGCGTCAGCCGCGCCTGGCCGAGATGGCCCAGCCATTGCTGCGCCTTCAGCGAATAGACGTTCCACGAGAACATGGCGACGATCATCAGGATTTCGCCGCCGCGCAATCCCAGCGCCGCGGCGTCGAAGCCGGGCTGGCCCCACACCACCAGCGCGCCGCCGACGATGGTCAGCAGCAGCGCCAGGCCGAAGCCTTTTTCCAGTTTCACCCCCAGCATGGCGCGCGCCACCAAGGCGCCGGTCAGCGGCATGGCGACGGAGATGGCGGAGATGGTGATGGGATGCGACCACATCACCGACAGCGTATAGAGGACGTTGAAGCCGGCCATGAACAGGCCGAGCAGCAGGAACTTGCCGACGCCCAGCGGAATGCGGAAGAGCGGCCCCGTCTCCTTCCACGCCACGAAGGCGCTGAGGATGACGACCGACAGCCCCATGCGGAAGGCGGTCAGCACGAAGGGATCGAAATGGCGCAGCAGCACGACGTTGAACGGGATCGCCGAGCCCCAGAACACCGACGTCGCGAGCAAGCCGAAACCCGCCAGAAGCAGTTTGGCGCGCGTCGGTTTGGCAGTGGCGGTTTCAGTGGGCATGGCGCAGCCGCGATATCTGGACGTAGAGCACGCCGCCCAGCACGATGAAGCCGCCGATGACCTGCAGCAGCGACGGCGGCGAGCCCAGGGCGGCCGCCATCAGCGCCGCCACGAAAGGCTGCAGGTTCAGCCACAATGCCGCCTGCGGCACGCCGATGGTCGAAGCGCCGAAATTCCACAGCACGATGGCCAGGGCAACGCCGGTGAAGGCGATGAACACCAGCACGCCCAGCATTTGCAGCGGCACGTCGGCTGGCGGCGCGCCGGCAAGCCCCGCGCCCCACAGCACGAGATAGAGGCCGATCATCAGCACGCCGCCGGCGCTGGAGGTCAGCGCGCTCAGGCGAATCTGGCCCAGATGGGCCAGCCACTGCTGAGCGCGCATCGAATACCAGGTCCAGCACACTTGCGCGCAAACCAGCAGAATCTCGCCGCCGCCGAAGCCCATGCCGCCATCGAGCCGGCCGGGCGCGCCCACCGCCACCACGATGCCGCCCGCAACTGTCACCGGCAGCGCCAGCATCAGCGTGCGATCGAGCGGCGTGCCGTAGAGGAAGCGCGCCATGATGCTGGCCACGATCGGCCCGCACATCAGCACCACCGCGGCCGTCACCGGATGCGAATGCGCAATGCCCACCGTGTAGAAGACGGAGAACAGCGCCATGGCGCCGCCCAGGGCGAAGACGCGGCCCATCGCCAGCGTGCGCCAGGGAATGGTTTCGCGCCGCAGCGCCACGAAGATCCACAGGAACGGCAGCGCCACCACATAGCGCGCGCCGGCGAGGAAGAACGGATCGAAATACCGCAGCAGCAGCGCCGTCAGCGGCACCATCGCGCCCCAGAACAGCGTCGTCAGAAGCAGCGCGCCGCCGGCCAGCAGCGTGCGCTGGCGGGTGGGTGCTGGCACAGCGGTCTGCGATTCAGCCATGGGAGAAAATCAGCGCCGACTTGTTCCTCGTCACTGCCGCCACGGCTTCCTTTATCGTCATTCCGAACGCAGTGAGGAATCTTCCCCTCTCCGTCCCATTAAAGGCGGAAGCGTTTGTCCTGGCCCAACAGGGGAGGATGTCTCGCTGCGCTCGACATGACGGGAAAGAACGAGACGCGGGGTCAATTGAAACGCCGCCGCCCCTCACCTTGCCCTCTCCCGACACGCGCAACAGCGACATCAGCGCCGCAGGCCGGCGATCTGCGCCGACTGGAAGAAGAAGAGCTGGATCATGCGGCAATTCTCCGGCGTGCTGCCGAAGCTCTCGCCGGCGGTATGCCAGAGGAAGCCGCGGAACAGGATCAGCCGGTTGTAGCGCATCGGCACCGTCATGATCTTTTCCCACTTGGTGCGGTCGCGGCCGTCGATCTCGGTCAGCCGGTCGGTGAGCTTGTCGCGGCTGGTCTCGTCGGGGCCGTAGGCTTTGAGGTCTTCGGCCGTCAGCGGCGCGCCGTCGGTGCCGTACTCCTTGTGGCGGAAGAACTCGGTGCCGCCGTGGCAGTAGGGAGGCAAGGTCATGTAGAGCACGCCCGCCCACACCACGCCGGGATCGATGTGGATGTCGGCGCCGCGCGTGTCGCCCGCCACCGAGAGGCGGAATTTGCCGTGGGCGAAGCCGGTATGGCCGCGCACCGGCTCGCGCAGGATCTGCGAGAACATCTGGTCGGAGTTCGGCCACAGCAAAGGCTGCGTCGAGTTGCGCCCGGGATAGGGCGTGCCCGGTTGCGCCGGGTCGTAGGTCAGCGCCAGCGCCGCCTTCCGCACCTCGTCCGGGTTGTCGTAGAAATCGTCGATGACCATCATGGTCAGCTTCATGGCGGCGTTCCGTTGCTGGCGTTGTCTGGCATCAGCCGATCCTGCTCCTGCCCATCGCCGACTTGAAAAAGAACAGCTGCACCAGGCGCGCGTTCTCCGGCGTATCGCCGAAGCTCTCGCCGGCGGTGTGCCAGTACCAGGAGCGGAACAGCACCAGGCGGTTGAAGCGCATCGGCAGGGTCAGGGTGCGCTCCCATCTGCTGCGGTCCTTGCCGCGATCGGCGAAGACCTTCTTCATGGCGTCGAGCTGGCTGGTGGTGCGATAGGTCTTGAGGTCCTCGTCGCGCAGCGGCGCATGGTCGGTGCCGAACTGCTTGTTGCGATAGAATTCGGTGCCGCCCTTGCAGTGCTCGGGCAGGGTCAGATAGAGCACGCCGGCCCAGACGTTGTCGGTGTCGATGTGGATGTCGCTGCCGCTCTTGTCGTGCTCGTAGGTGATGCGGAAATAGCCGTGCAGCTTGTCGGTGTTGCCGACCACCGGCTCGCTGACGAAGGAGGAGAACATCTGGTCGATATTGGGCCACAGCATCGGCTTGGGCGACATGCGGCCGGGATAGTTCTGGTTGGGATCGGGCGGCGCATAGGTCATCGACAGCGCGATCCTGCGCATGTCCATCGGGTTGTCGAAGAAATCGTCGATGATGAAGAAGGACGGGAACATCGGGCGGCGCTATCCGGCGGTTGACGGGAATTTCGGCCTCGGCCCCGTCCCCTGTTGCTTGTGCCGCAGTATGCCGCAACGGCCCCCGCCCGCGCCAGTGCGCTGCCGCAGGCCTGATCTGCGCTTTCGCTCAGCGCACGGCAGCGCGCAGCAGATCGCCGAAACGGTAGGACAGAAGATCGAGCGGCGCGATGGAATAGACCGGCAGCGCCGCCAGCTTCTCTATATAGAGAGCGCCGCCCCGGTTGCCGGGCCAGCCCTCGCCGATCAGCGCGGTGCGGGCGCGGAAGCTGCCGGCGATGGCGGCGGGTGGCGCGAAGCCTTGCGTCGCCCTGGCGAGGGCTGTGGCAAAGGCGGCATCGTCCAGCCCGCTATAGGGTTGCCCCTTGTCGTCGCGCAGATTGATGAACAGCATCTCGCAGCCGAAAGCGGTGAACCCACCGCCCAGACCCTTGTTGATCTGCGCCGCGCGCAGGAAGAAGCGGTGCGCCGATTTCGCATCGAGGCACTGGGCCCCGACGCGCACTCGCACGGTCAGGCTGTCGCCGCCTCGTTCATCGACGGCGAAGACCAGCATCGAATCCTGGCGCAGCACATAGCCCAGCGCGGCGGCGAATTTCAGCGCGGCCTCGTCTTCGCCTGGCGGAAAGCGCGTGACGAAAGAGGGATCGGTTTTCAGCAAATAGCCGCCGGGCACGATCTGCGTTTCCAGCGCCAGCGCCTGCAAGCCCAGCGCCGTCACCACGCCCGGCAGGATGTCGCGCCGCACCGCCTCGCTCAGCCTCTGGCGCGCGGCGTAGTCGAGGCGGGCGATGTCGGGCCAGCCGGTGTTGGTGCCGGGGATGGCCTGGTAGGCGACGTAGGTTTGGGCGCTGGCGAGGGTGGAGCACAGAACGAAAAGAAGGCCGAGAAGAAAGCGACAAGCCGATTTCATCGCGCCTTTCCTCTTTTGTCATGTCGAGCGCAGCGAGACATCTTCCCCGATCACCACACGTACAGGCGCTCACCGCTTCTACTCCGACAGCGAGGGTAAGATTCCTCGCTGCGCTCGGAATGACAAAAAAATAGAAGCTGCGCCCCGCTTACCGCCCCGCCACCCGAAACACCTCATACCCCACGCCGTCGCAATCGGCGTAGACGTCGGGCTTCTCGGTAGAGACGCGCACGGCCAGCACGCCCTTTTGCGCAAAGCAGAGCGCGACGATCTGCTCGACCAGCGTTTCCTGCAGATTGTAGTGGCGCGCGTCGACCAGCTTGACGATGCCGCGGCGCACCTTGTCGTAGTCCAGCACCTGGCCGATATCGTCGCCGGCGTCGGCTTGTGGCGTCAGGAACAGCTCGACGTTGATGAACAGGCGCTGGCGCGCTTCGAGCTCGGCCTTGTGGATGCCGATCGAGGTCAGCAGCGTGAGATTGCGCAGGAAGATGCGGCGGATCTCGCCGTTGCCGGCCAGGGTCGCGGCGAGGAAGGCGCTCAGCGTTTCGCTCATGTCTCGAACATCACGTCGTTGGGCCGCTTGCCCAGATGCTCGCCGCCATCGACGATGATGGTGTGGCCGGTGAGGCTGGGCGTGGCGAGAATGTAGCGGAGCGTGCGCACCAGATCATCGACGCTGGCGCCGACGCCCAGTGGCGCCTGGGCCTGCGCCGCCAGGAAACGCTCATGGCTTTGCTTGGCCGCCGGCAGGGTGATGCCGGGCGCGATGCCGCAGACTCTGATGCGCGGGGCATAGGCGCGGGCGAGGATTTCCGTCATGCCCTTCAGCCCGATTTTGGCGATGGTGTAGGTGTAGAAATCGGGGTTGAGGTTCCACAGTTTCTGATCGAGCAGGTTGACGATCACGCCCTTGGATTTCTTCGGCAGCGCCTTGGCAAAGTCACGCGACAGGATGGCGGGCGCGCGCAAATTGATCGCCTGATGCTTCTCCCATTGCGCCACGGTGAAGTCGGCCGGGCGGTCGAGCTCGAACAGCGAGGCGTTGTTGATGAGGCACGTGAGAGGTGGGCCGTCGGCGCATTTGCCGATCAGCGCCTCGGTCTGCCGGGCATTGGCGAGATCGGCCTTGACCGCGCGTGCCTGCCCGCCCTGGGCGCGGATGGCGGCCACCGTCTCCATCGCGTCGGCGCGCGAGGCATTGTAATGCACCCAGACGAACCAGCCGTCCTGCGCCATGGCGAGGGCGAAGGCGCGGCCGAGGCGCTTGCCCGCGCCGGTGATGAGAGCTGCCTGCTGCATGGCGCGGATCATAGAGGGGCTAACGCGCTCTCGCCAGCGTGACGAATGCCGCTCGCTGCACTATCGTTGCCGCCATGGAACGGGCGGAAATCGACGTGGTGGTGGCGGGCGCGGGCGTGGTCGGGCTGGCGGTGGCGCGTGCGCTGGCCATGGCGGGGCGCGAGGTCATCGTGCTGGAGAAAGAGGATGCCATCGGCACCGGCATCTCCTCGCGCAATTCCGAAGTCATCCATGCCGGCATCTACTATCCCAAAAACAGCCTGATGGCGCGGTTCTGCGTCGAAGGCCGCCGCGCCCTCTACGAGTTCTGCTCAAGCCATGGCGTGCCGCACAAACGCTGCGGCAAGCTGATCGTGGCCTGCGACGAGCCAGAGCGCGAGCGGCTGAACAGCATCGCCCAACGCGCGCACGATAACGGCGTCGAGGATTTGCGCGTGCTGAGCGCGGCGGAAGCCAAGGCGCTTGAGCCCAACCTGACCGCCACCGGCGCGCTGCTCTCGCCCTCAACCGGCATCATCGACAGCCACGCGCTGATGCTGGCCTATCTCGGCGAAGCGGAGGATCACGGCGCGTCGCTGGCCTTGAGCACGCCGGTTGAGCGCATCGCCGTCACGGCCAACGGGCTCTCGGTCTTCACCGGCGGCGACACGCCCATGCAGCTCGATTGCAGACTGTTCGTCAACGCCGCCGGGCTTTACGCGCCGTCGCTGGCGCGCAACATCGATGCGATGCCGAAAGAGAAGATCCCCACCGAGTATTACGCCAAGGGCAATTACTACAGCCTGGTCGGCCGCTCGCCCTTCACGCGACTGATCTATCCCGTACCGGTGCCAGGGGGGCTGGGCGTGCACATCACGCTCGATCTCGCCGGCCAGGCGCGTTTCGGCCCCGACGTCGAATGGATCGAGCGCATCGATTACACCGTCGATCCCAGGCGCGCCGATTCGTTCTACGCCGCCGTGCGCCGCTACTGGCCGGCGCTGCCCGACGGCGCGCTGATCCCAGCCTATGCCGGCATCCGCCCCAAGATCGTGCCGCCGGGTGCGCCGGGTCAGGATTTCGTGATACAGACGCCGGCCGAGCATGGCGTTGCGGGGCTGGTCAATTTGTTCGGCATCGAATCGCCCGGACTGACCTCGTCGCTGGCGATCGGGCAGCATGTGGCGGGGTTGGCAAGGCAGTGACGCCACTTCCTCGCGTCGTTTCTGTCGTCCACGGGAAGCGAAGGCGCAGGGAAGGCGGCGTCGGATCGAATGGCGTCCGACACCATTTTCAGCCACACTCGCGACGATGCGACTCTTCGAGCGACTGGCCTTGGCTTTGCTGCGGCGCCTGACGGCGACCGCTTCCACAAGCTTCCGTGAGGCCGCCATGAACATCGCCGCCGACGGGCAGATCGAACGGCTGTTGCGGGCGCGCGATCGCGACGGCTGGGTGGCGGTCGAAGCCGGGCCCTTCGCTGGTCTCCGTCTGCTGACGCGCTCGCTGACGACCGGCCATCTCGCCAAGGTACTGGGCGTCTACGAGACGCAGCTCATTGCGCCGCTGCAGCAGGCGGCCGCCCGCAACCCCGTTGCCGTGCTCAATATCGGCTGCGGCGACGGCTACTATCTCGCGGCCTGCGCCAGGCTGATGCCGCAGGCGCGGCTGATCGGCTTCGAGGCCGACGATACGACGCGGGCCGAGGCGCAGGCGGTGATCGCGGCCAACGGCCTGCAGGAGCGCACGCGGCTGGAAGGATTCTGCGACATCGATCTGCTGCGTCGGACCCTGCCGGCCAACGCGCTGCTGCTGGTCGATTGCGAGGGCGGCGAGGTCGAGCTGCTCGATCCGGCGCAGGCGCCGCTGCTGGCCGGCACGGCGATGCTGGTCGAGCTGCATGAGAGCCAGCGGCCGGGCGTCAGCGAATTGCTGCGCCAGCGCTTCGCCACCACGCACCGCATCGAGATCATCGACCAGCAATCGCCGCTGCCCATCGCCAGCCGGGACGTGGCGGCGCTGCCGGAAACGGTGGTGCGCGCGGTGGTGTCGGAGCGCCGCAGCGAGCTGATGCAATGGGGCTGGTTCGAACCGAAACAGGGCGGCTGAGGATTGACGCTCGCTTGCGTCATCGTCGCGCTCGCGACACCGTCATTGCCGCTCCAACTCCGTCATCCCCGCGAAAGCGGGGATCTTTCTCAAACTGGCCTGAGCGGATGAAGGAGGACTCCTCCATCAAACATGGCGGCTCGCCCGCCTGAGATCCCCGCTTTCGCGGGGATGACGAATGGGTTCAAGGCCGCATGAAGCCGAACGGCTCGCTTTCGCGGGATCGAGGCCTTCTCTCGTTCATGTCGATTTCCTTCCGCTGGGCAAAACCATTTCAAGACGGTTCTTGGTAAACTTGACGCATTGCCCTTCAGGAGTCCTCGCATGAACGTTCTCGACGCTATCGCAAACCGCAAATCGATCCGCGCCTTCCGGCCCGATCCGGTGCCAAAGGACACCGTCGAGAAGATCCTGGAGATCGCGCAGCGCGCGCCGAGCGGCACCAACACGCAGCCGTGGCATGTCTATGCCTGCACCGGCGCCGTCAAGCAGGCCATCACCGACGACGTGCTCGCGCTGGTGCGCAGCGGCGCCGGGGAGAAATACGAGGACTACGACTACTACCCGGCGGACTGGCAACCCGTGCACCGCGATCGCCGCCGCGGCGTCGGCTGGTCGCTCTACAGCCTGGTGGGCATTCCCAAGGGAGACCGCGTCGCCAGCGCCAGACAGGCCGCGCGCAACTTCCAGTTCTTCGACGCGCCGGTCGGCCTGTTCGTGACCACCGATTCCTACCTCGGCCGCGGCAGCTGGGCGGATGCCGGCATGTACCTGCAGACGATCATGCTGGCGGCCAAAGGATTCGGCCTCGACACCTGCCCCCAGGCGGCGTGGATCCCGTACCAGAAGCCGGTCTTCAAGCATCTCGGCATTCCGGAGGACCAGGCGCTGGTCTCCGGCATGGCGCTTGGTTTCGCCGACCATTCCAAGATCGAGAACACGCTGGTGAGCGAGCGCGAGGCCCTGGCCAATGTCGTGCGTTTCCGCGGATTCGATTGAGCCCGTCGCTGGCGGTCGGGGAGTTTGTGGCGGGGGTTGGCGAAGGCGATTCCTTAGCGGCTTCGGAGAAGATCCCCCAAGTTACGCCCTTCTCCCGCCTGCGGGAGAAGGTGGGCGAAGCCCGGATGAGGGTGTTCTTCTGCATCCACCACCGCACACCCTCACCCGCCCTTCGGGCACCCTCTCCCGCAGGCGGGAGAGGGGCGTAATTAGAAAGAGCGCGCCCCTCTTACGGCCGCATGAAGCCGAACGGTTCGCTCTCGTCGATGGTGTCGATCTTGAATTGCAGTTCGGCGCAGATGTCGGCGTCGGATCGGCTCATCTTGTAGACCTCGATGGCACAAGCCAGCATCGCGCGGCCGACCACGTCGGTCGGGATCGAAGCTTTCTCCGCTTCGGCCAGGGCCGCGTTTACCTTGGGCCGCACGATATCCCACACGTCGCTCATGTCGATTTCCTTTCGCTCAGCAAAACCATTTGGCTCGCCTTCCTGATAGTCTGCCACAACCAACCGGGCATTGACCCGGATCAAGCGAAGTCGGGAGGAACTCATGAACCGCGTGCTCGCCCACACCGGGGCGCAATATCCGATCGTGCAGGCGCCGATGGGCTGGATCGCCCGCTCGCAACTGGCCTCGGCCGTGTGCAAGGCGGGGGGGCTTGGCATCATCGAGACCTCGTCGGGCGAGACCGAGGCGTGCATGGCCGAAATCAAGAAGATGCCGACGCTGACCGATCGGCCTTTCGGCATCAATTTGCCACTGCTGTTCCTGCGCGATCCGCGCATGGTCGAGTTCGTGGCCGATTGCGGCGTGAAATTCGTCTCGACCTCGGCCGGCAGCCCCAACAAGCTGATCGACATTCTCAAAGGCCGCAATCCCGACATCATCGTCTATCACGTCGTGCCGACGCTCAAGGCCGCGATCAAGGCGGTCGAAGCCGGCGTCGATGGCTTGATCGTCGAGGGCGCGGAGGGCGGCGGCTTCAAGAATCCCGACGACGTGTCGACCCTGGTTCTCCTGCAGGCGGTGCGCGAGGCGGTCGACGTGCCGCTCATTGCCGCCGGTGGCATTTGCGACGGGCGCGGCATGGCGGCGGCGTTCGCGCTGGGCGCCGAAGGCATTCAGATGGGCACCCGCTTCGTCTCCGCCGCCGAAAGCCCGGTGCATCACAACTACAAGCAGGCGATCGTCGACGCGCCCGAGACCGGCACCTTGATGCTGAACAAGTCGGGCACGCCCTGCGTGCGGGCGCTGAAGACGCAACACTCGCAAGGCATCTACCAGGCCGGCACCATGCCCAAGGACACGTTCGGCAAGATCCTCGATCTCTATTTCGGCGGCGACATGGAAGCCAGCATCGGGCTCGCCGGCCAGACCGCCGGCCTGATCGACGAAATCAAGCCGGTCAAGCAGATCATCGACGAGACCATCGCGGGGTTCCGCGAGATCTGCGGGCGCATGGCGGCGTTGGAGAAGAGCGCGGCGTTTGGGTGAGAGGCGTTCCTTTTCGCCATCCTCTTTCAGATTGTCATTCCGAGCGCAGCGAGGAATCTTCCTCTGCCGATCCGTGGCAAATGTTCCACGCCAACACTGGTGAAACCGGGAGGATTCCTCGCTGCGCTCGGAATGACCAAATTGGAGAACGGCGTCCCGACAACCGCAACCATTGATCCCCCCGCCCGTTCTCTTCGTACAAAGCCCATGCGCTTTGTCCACATCCTGAAATCCGCCGTCCGTATCCTGGCATTGCCGTTCGGCGTCGCCGGCTGCTCGGGCCCGGCTTTGCTCTCCGCTACCGTGCCCACCGACAACATGGTGGTGCATCGCGATCTGGCCTATGGCGGCAACCCGCGCCAGAAGCTCGATCTCTACGTGCCGAGCACCGCGGCCACGCCAAAGCGCGTGCTGGTGTTCTTCTATGGCGGCGGCTGGATCTCGGGCAGCAAGGACGGCTATCTCTTCGCCGCCCGCCCCTTCGTCGAGGCGGGCTACATCGTCGCCATTCCCGATTACCGCCTCTACCCAGAAGTGCGCTTTCCCGCCTTCGTCGAGGATGGCGCAGCGGCGTTGCGCTGGGTGGCGGACAATGTCGGCCGCTATGGCGGCGAGACCAACAAGGTGTACCTCGCGGGCCATTCCGCCGGCGCGCATACCGCAGCGCTGCTGGCGCTCGATACGCGCTATCTGCAGGCGCAGCGTCTGCCGCCAACCACCATCGCCGCCATCGCCGCCCTGGCGGGCCCGCACGATTTCACGCCCAACTCGGCCACCTTGCGCGAGATCTTCTCGACCGCGCCCGATCTGCGCCAGATGCAGCCGACCAATTTCGCGCGCCCCAATGCGCCGCCGATGTTCCTGGCCACCGGCGCCGACGACACTACCGTGCTGCCCCGCAACTCGATCAATCTCGCCAACGCGCTCAAGGCCAAAGGCAATGCGGTCGAGCTGAAGATCTATCCCGGCGTCGGCCATGTCGGCATCGTCACCGCCCTGACGCCGCTATTCGACGCCAACGCGCCGGTGGCTAAGGATGCGGTGGAGTTCTTGCGGCGGTATTGAGTGAACGCCACCGCCTTTTTGGCCGTCATGTCGAGCGCAGCGAGACATCCTCCCCAGCCAGCACGGGAAAAAGCGGCGCTTAGTCTGGAGCGACAGGGGAAGATTCCTCGCTACGCTCGGAATGACAATTAAGAAACGTGTGCGGCCGCGTCTCACACCAGATTAATGCGACAGCCGACGACCTGAATCTGGCTCGGCCCAAGCTGCCGGTTGCGCGCCTTGGCGGCGGCCAGGATCTTGGCCTTGTCTTTCACTCTGATATCGAGCGCGGAAATCCCCGGTCCGCGGCCGTCCCTGGCTTCGACAAAGCGGATATCGCCCATATCGAGCGGAATATGCAGCCTGTCGCCGTCCCGCTTCACCGGCCGGTCGAGCAGCTTGCCCCACAGTTCCGCAGTCGCGACCGGATCGGGGCTCTGCAGTTCCACCGCCTTCATTTCCAGCGCCACGTCCTCGCGCACATGCGATCTCCAGGCCGGCCCGGCCGGCACCCAGTTGCACAGCTTATGGGTCCAGTCGTCGCCGGGCGTGCTCATGTCGATCGACAGGAGAAACCCGCCGACATCGGCCGGATGGAAATGAGTATAGGTGTATTCGTGCTGATCGCGCGTGGCGACGGCGCGAATGCCCATGTCCTTCAGCCGCTGGCGATAGGCAAGCGCGTCCGACACCTGCAGGATCACCATGTAGCCACCGTCGCCCTTGCGCCGCTCGAGATAGCGGCCGGCGGACGTGCCGGGCTGCTTGGGCGAGACGATCTCGAGAAAGTCGCCGCCGATCGGCGCGACGATATTCTCCAACCCCCATTTGCCGACGCCGGGGTCGCGATAGGCGACAACCAGCCCCAGCAGCGAGCACAACTCATCCGTCGTGCTCTTGAGGTCCTCGGCAACGAACGCAATCTGGCGCAGACGCATCTTTGCCTCCGAAACTTGGTTGCTCGGCTACCTGCCCTTGAATACCGGCGCGCGCTTCTCGACGAAGGCCTTGGCCGCTTCCTTGTGATCGTCGGTGTCGGCGCAGCGCATCATGCCGAAGGCTTCGAGGTCCATCACCTCCGAGAGCGTGCCCTCCTCGGCCGCCTTCATGTTGCGCTTCATGTAGCCCCACGCCACGCGCGGGCCGCTGGCGATCTGGTGCGCCAGCTTCATCGTCTCCGCTTCGAGCTGGTCGTCGGCCACCACGCGGTTGGCCAGACCCAGCGCGTCGATCCTGGCGCTGTCGAGGATCTCGGCGGTGAAGTAAAGCTCGCGCGCCTTGGCGGTGCCGATCATGCGGTGCAGGAAGTAATGCCCGGCAAAATCGCCCGAGAAGCCGACCTTGGCGAACGCAGTGGTCATGCGTGCGCTCTTGGCCACCACGCGCATATCGCAGGCCAGCGCGATCGACATGCCTGCGCCCGCCGCCACGCCGTTGACCATGGCGATGGTGGGCTTGGGCATCTCGTGCAGGAGGCGGGAGACTTCCATGCGTCGGCGCAGATCGTTGGCGCGTTCTTCCAGGGTGCCGCGACGCTCGCCCGAGGCCATCGATTTCACGTCTCCGCCGGCGCAGAAGGCGCGGCCGGCGCCCGTCATCACCACGCAGCCGATCTCCGGATCGGCCGCCGCCACGCTCAGGGCATCGAGCTGGGCCTGCATCATGTTGGGCGTCAGCGCGTTCATGGCGTCGGGCCGGTTCATGGTCAGCACCAGTACGCCCTTGTCCTTCCTGGACAGCAACTCGCTCGTCATGTTTCCTCCGTTATTCGTTGCCGCCAGCATAGCGCCTCTGCTGGCCTGCGCCACAGCGGGGGCATTTCGCCTGCCGGAAGCCTCCAAACCGGCGCTTTGGCCGCGCCCGCCGCTGGGCTATGAAAGGGCAACGAATTTTGGGAGGCAGCGATGTTCAAGACGGCGTTCACTGAGCTGGTGGGAATCCAGTACCCGATCGTGCAAGGCGGCATGCAGTGGGTCGGCCGCGCCACCTTGGCGGCGGCGGTCTCGGAAGCGGGCGGGCTTGGCATCATCACCGCCCTGACGCAGCCGACACCAGACGATCTGCGCAAGGAGATCGCGAAAGCGCGCACGCTCACCTCCAAGCCGTTCGGCGTGAACCTCACCATCCTGCCGACTCTGGTGCCGCGGCCTTACGGCGAATACATCGACGCCATCATCGATTCGGGCGTCAAGATCGTCGAGACCGCCGGCAACAACCCCGAGCCGTTCCTGCCCAAGCTCAAGGCCAACGGCATCAAAGTCGTGCACAAATGCACCGCCGTGCGCCATGGCGTGAAGGCGCAGAAGATCGGCGTCGATGCGATCTCGATGGACGGTTTCGAGTGCGCCGGGCATCCCGGCGAGGACGACGTGCCGAACCTGATCCTGCTGCCCGCCGCGCGCGACAAGATCTCCATTCCCATGATCGCGTCCGGCGGCATCGGCGATCCGCGCCAGTTCGTGGCGGCGCTGGCGCTGGGGGCCGACGGGGTCAACATGGGCACGCGCTTCATGGCCACCAAGGAAGCGCCGATCCACGACAAGGTGAAGCAACGCCTGGTCGAAGCGGACGAGCGCGACACCGACCTGATCTTCCGCTCCCTGCGCAACACCTCGCGCATCGCGAAGAACGCCATCTCCAAGCAGGTGTTGGAGATGGAGCGCGAGGGCAAGACCATCCAGGAGATCGGCCCGCTGGTTGCCGGCGCGCGCGGCAAGGTGGTCTACGAAACCGGCGACCTCGATCACGGCGTCTGGTCGGCCGGCATGGTGCAGGGCCTGATCCACGACATCCCAACCTGCAAGGAGCTGATCGACCGGTTCATCACTGAGGGCAGGAAGATCATCGAGGGGCGGTTGCGGGGGATGGCGGCGTAGGGGAGGCTACGATGTGCGCTCTTCGTTCGCCAGCAATTAGGGCCGTATGCTTGACTGCTCTAATGGGCTTAAGTGCCTGCGCCGCCGACGTGCCGCCGGTTGACGAATGTAAGCACCGCAACGGCATGCTCATCGCCGATGCGCCGGCGCGTATCTATGTTTTCTTTGCATCGGGGCAAGCGACGATAAATTCGAAAGACCTTCCTCATATTGAAAAGCGGGTTCGTGAATTCCAGGAACTGGGCGCGACAGAGATTCGCCTGGCTGGCCATAGTGATCTTGTGGGAACTGCCGACAACAACATGCGCCTGTCGTTGGCGCGCGCTCGCGCCGTCGCCCGCCATATCGAAAGCCTGAAGACAGGCATTCGAATCGCCGAGATAAAGGGATTTGGTGAAACTCAGCCGCTGGTTCCCACACGGCAAGACACTCCTGAGCCTCAAAATCGCCGCGTCGAAGTTCGTGCTCGCGGCCATCAGGCATTCACTAGCACGGTCGACAAATGCGGCAACAAGATCGTCATCCATCGACCCTAGTTGCGCGCGTCGATTACATCTTAGCGCTTCTCCTGTTTCCTCTCCTCGCGCGCGGGGAGAGGATTAGGGTGAGGGGCAGCATCCTGGAAAGCCCCATGACCGACATTAGCGCCGAATACGAAAAACTGATCGAGAGCTTTCTCGCCGGCACCATACCGGCCGAGGAGCTGCGCGATTTCTTCCGCGACAAGTTCAAGGCGGAGACGCGCGCGCTTAACGAGGTGCTGTCGCTGATCCTCGACGGCTTCCTGAGCGATCTGGAAACCTATACCGCCGACAA
>CAYLYK010000011.1:30183-52009 GCA_964388115.1 uncultured Hyphomicrobiales bacterium | reverse complement strand
GCAAGAACGTACTGATCGCCGACGAGGTGCAGCAGCGCGGCACGGTCGACCACACCCCGGTCTACCCGCGCGAGGTGGTCAAGCGGGCGCTGCAATTGGGCGCCTCCTCGCTGATCATGGTGCACAACCACCCGTCCGGCGATCCCACGCCCTCGCAAGCCGATATCGACATGACGCGCGAGGTGCAGGCGGCGGCCGAAGTGCTGGGGATTTCCCTGCACGATCACGTGGTGATCGGCCGCAAAGGCCACGCCAGCTTCAAGAGTTTGCGGCTGATTTAACTGCTCGCTGCCTTGTCTTTGGTCCAATCGGCCCAGTTTGGCCGGTCCATGGCGAATCGGTCGGACGTATGGCAGTACCATTTTGCAGCGTGCATGGCGCCTATCAGCTTCAGACCGGGCACATCAAATTGCAGCCTTTCCGAATCCAAGACGAACCGGTCCGCAACATGGGCTCGCACGATACGGCCGATAGCGATGAACTGGCTGGCCGATAGCGGCACCTGCATATGCAGCACGCACTCGAAAGCCACCGGCGCCTTTGCAACCCGCGGCGGCTTCACCTTGTCCGAAGCCACGCTCTCAAGTTCCGCCAATTCCAGTTCATCGATCTCGGGGGGCGCGTCGATGCAGGTGAGGTTCATTGCCTCGGCGAGTGGTTCCGATACCAAATTAACCACGAACTCGCCGGTGGCCAGGATGTTGTTGCCGGTGTCCTTCATTTTTCCGCCCGCTCCCGGCAGGATGGTGCAGGCCAGGACCGGCGGATCGATTCCCATGATGTTGAAGAAGCTGTAAGGCGCGGCATTTACCTGTCCGGTCACCGAGCAGGTCGTCACGATTGCGATCGGGCGTGGCAAAACGGTGCCGGTGAGAAACTCGAGGCATTGCAGCGGACTTAAGCGCTCGAAATCGAACTGCATCTCGATCCCCCAAATATGGTTGAAATTGCCGCGACGACCGGTGGGTTGCCGCTATAATGCCCGACCAACCATTGTTTTTCGAAGATTCTCATGGCCCCGATCAGCGAAACCCTCCAGACCCTGGCCTTTGCCGCGCTGATGCGCGTGCCGCTTTCCTGGGCGACCTACCTGTCCGGGCCGACGCGCACCGTCGAGGGCCAGACGCTGGACACGCGCACGCGCTGGCTGCTGACCCTGGTGGCGCGCAGCGGCCGGCCGCCGCTGCATGAATTGCCGCTGGAACGGGCGCGGCGGGAATTCGCCCTGTCGGCCGACGCGCTGGGCGGCTGGTCGCAGCCGATCGGCGAGCTGGTCGACCGCACCATCCCCGGTCCCGGCGGGCCGCTGCCGATCCGCGTCTATCGCCCGCAAGGCGCCGCGCAAGGTCCGCGCGGCATATTGGTCTACTACCATGGCGGCGGCTGGGTCGTGGGCGACATCGCTTCCTACGACAAGGTCTGCCGCTATCTGGCGGCAAGGTCGGGCTGCATCATCGTGTCGGTCGATTATCGCCGTTCGCCCGAACATCGCTTCCCTGCCGCGCTCGAGGACGGCCTGGCGGCGTTCGACTGGGTGCAGGCGCATGCCGCCTCGCTGGGCGGCGATCCGGCCCATGTCGGAGTGGGCGGCGATTCCGCCGGCGGCAACATGGCGGCCGTGGTGTCGCTGATGGCGCGCGACCGGCAGGGAGCCAAACCCGCCTTCCAGCTCCTGATCTATCCCGCCATCGATCTCAGTGGCAGCTTCCCCTCGCATCAAAGCTTCGGCGACGGCTATCTGCTGACGCGGGCGATGATGGACTGGTTCCGCGCCCAATATCTCAGCGGCGACTCCGACATTGAGGACTGGCGCGCCTCGCCTCTGAAGGCCGCCAGCCTGGCCAATCTGCCGCCGGCCTATCTCTGCACCGCCGGCTTCGATCCGCTGCGCGACGAGGGCAAGGCCTATGCCGATCGCCTGCAGGCGGAGGGTAACGCGGTGACCTATCGCAATTTCGACAGTTTGATTCACGGTTTCGTGGGTTTTACGGGCACGATATCGGCCGCCGCCCGCGCCATGGATGAGATTGCACAGGCCATGCGGCAGGCGCTTTCCGTACCGTGAAACGGTTGGCGGTTACCGGCATTGCCGCAAGCGCTGCGGGCCGCTAAAAGACTGGGACGATGACGGCCATATCTGTCCAACCACCGACCAAGCGCGAACGCAACAAGGCCAGCAATCGCGCGGCGCTTCTGGTGGCGGCGAAAGCGGTGTTCGCCGAAATGGGCTATGGCGCGGCGTCGGTGCGCGACATCATCCGCCGCACCGATCTGGCCGCCGGCACCTTCTACAACTACTTCACCGACAAGCAGGAAATCTTCCGCGCCGTGGTCGAGGAGCTGACCACCGAGCTGCGCAACCAGCATTCCTCCGGCCGGCGCACGGCGACGACCATCGAAGGCTTCGTCTACGGCACATTCAAATCCTACTTCACCTTCATCGCCAGCGATCCCGACCTGGTGAATTTCTCGCGCCGCAGCGCCAGCGCCATTCGCACCCTGCTCGACCAGCCCGAGATCACGCCGCTGTTCGACGATTTGCGCGCCGACATCGCCGACGGCATCGCCCGCGGCCTGCTGCCCAAGATCGACGTCGAATATCTGGCGGCGTCTTTCGCCGGCATTGCCTTCGAAATTTCGATGGTGATGGTGACGCGCGATCCGGTCGACCCGGAAGCGGCGACCAATTTCGCCGCATCCCTGGTTCTGAATGGTGCGTTGAAGCCGCGCTAGTTCAGGCGCCCTGCGCGATCGGGTTGCGCAGCACGCCGACCTTCTCGATCTCCACCTCGCAGACATCGCCCGGCTTCATGAAGATCTTGGGATTGCGCGCCATGCCGACGCCGGCCGGCGTGCCGGTGATGATGACGTCGCCCGGCTCCAGGGTCATGACGGTGGAGATTTCGGCAATCAGCGAGGCCACATCGAACACCAGGTCGGCCGTGGTGCCGTCCTGCAGCGTCTGGCCGTTCAGCCGGCATTTGATCTTCAGCCCATGGGCGCCCTTGGGCAAATCCTCGGGCGTCACCAGATCGGGACCGAAACCGCCGGTGCCGTCGAAATTCTTGCCCAGAGTGAACTGCGACGTCTTCATCTGATAGTCGCGCACCGAGCCGTCGTTGAAGCAGGCATAGCCGCCGACATGGGCGAGCGCCTTGTCCTTGGCGATGTTGCGGCCGCGCTTGCCGATGATCACCGCCAGCTCCGCTTCGTAGTCGAGCATGGTGGAGGCGCGCGGCGTCAGCATCTTGCCGCCATGGGGCACCAGGGTCGAGGTGAAGCGGGTGAAGATCACCGGATAGGTCGGCAGCGGATTGCCGGTCTCGGCGGCGTGATCCTTGTAGTTCAGCCCGACGCACAGGATCTTGCCCGGCTCGGGAATGGGCGGCAGCAGCTTGACCTTGGAGGCTTTCAGCACCGCGTTCTTGCGGGGCTTGGCGGCGACCTTCTTCAGTTCTGCCTTGGCCGAAGCGCCGGCCGCCAGGATGCCGGCAAGCGTGCGCGGCAGTTTGGGCGCCGCCACCGAGATATCGATGATGCTGTCGCCCTGACGCAGGCCGACGGCGCTGCCACCCGCCTTGCTGAAGCTTACGAGACGCATGAGGTCCTCCCCGGAATTCGTTGCCGGAGCCTCGCGCAGGGACGCTATCCGGTCAAGGCCGCGCTGCCAGCAGTGCTTCGGCCAGCTCGACGAAGCCCTCGCCCGCGCGCTTTTGCGTGACCCAGCGCGGCAGGGTTGTCACCCGATCGCCGAAATCACGCACGTTGGCGACGCCGACGGCATTGGGAAAGAAGGCGAACATCGGCGCATCGTTGGGCGAATCGCCGGCAAAGACGATGCTGTCGCGCTGGGCCGGATCGTCGATGTCGATGGCGAACAGCTCGCGCATAGCCAGCCGGGTCATCGACAGCTTGTCGTAGGCGCCGAACCAGCCATTGACGTGGATCGAGCTGATCTTGGCGGTGGCGCCGGCTTCCTGAAACAGCGCCACGATGCGATCGACGGCCTCGCGCGGCAGCGGCTTCACGTCCTCGCAGAAATCGATCGCCAGGTCGGCCAGGCGATAGGGCTGGTCCGAGGCAATGCCTGCTCCGGGAATCTCGCGGAGGATCGTTTGCTTCAAGGATTCGAGCTTCTGCCGCCCGGCCTCGCGCTCGGCCTCGCTTTGCAGGAAGCGCTGGCGCAACTTGCCGGCCTTGGCGTCGTGCCAGAAATAGAAGGCGCCGTTCTCGCCCACCACCGCATGCACGGGCCAGAAGCGAGCGATCATATCGCACCAGCCGGCGGGCCTGCCGGTGATCGGCACCACCAGCAGCCCGGCGCGCTTCAGACGCTCCAGCGCGCCGTAGGCGGCGGCGGTGAGCTGGCCTTCGGTGGATAAGGTGTCGTCGATGTCGAGCAGCACGGCTTTCACCTGCGCCCGCGCCTCGTGCGAAAACTCCGCCACAGGCCGTAACTTCTCCGCCGCCATTTGCCCTCGAACCCTCGAAAATCGCAGCGAACTATAGCGGCGGCTGCCATGCGCGGATAGCACTGGCAATGCTGGGCCAACACGCTATTTTACCGCCGTTTTCAAAGCCTTCCGCAGGACGCCATGATCCCCCGTTACAGCCGCAAGCAGATGACCGATATCTGGGAGCCGGAGAACCGCTTCCGCATCTGGTTCGAGATCGAGGCGCATGCCTGCGACGCGCTGGCCGAGCTGGGCGTCATTCCGAAATCCGCCGCCGCCAATATCTGGACCGGCGGCAAAAAGGCGATGCAGAAGATCGACGTCGCACGCATCGACGAGATCGAGCGCGTCACCAAGCACGACGTCATCGCCTTCCTGACCTGGCTGGGCGAGTTCATCGGCGACGATGCCCGCTTCGTGCACCAGGGCATGACCTCGTCCGACGTGCTGGACACCTGCCTTGCCGTGCAGATGATGCAGGCAGCCGATCTGCTGCTGGCCGATCTCGACAAGTTGCTGGCGGCGCTGAAGAAGCGCGCCTTCGAGCACAAGAATTCGCTGACCATCGGCCGCAGCCACGGCATCCATGCTGAGCCCACGACGTTCGGCGTCAAGCTGGCCGGGCACTATGCCGAATTCGCGCGCTGTCGTGAGCGGCTGGTGGCGGCGCGCAAGGAGATCGCCACCTGCGCCATCTCAGGCGCCGTCGGCACCTTCGCCAATGTCGATCCCAGGGTGGAAGAGCATGTTGCGGCCAAGCTCGGCCTCACGGTCGAGCCGGTGTCGACGCAGGTCATCCCGCGCGACCGGCATGCCATGTTCTTCGCTGTGCTGGCGGTGATCGCAAGCTCGGTCGAGCGGCTGGCGATCGAGATCCGCCATTTGCAGCGCACCGAGATGCGCGAGGCGGAGGAATTTTTCTCGCCGGGCCAGAAGGGCTCGTCGGCCATGCCGCACAAGCGCAACCCGGTGCTGACGGAAAACCTCACCGGCCTGGCGCGCATCGTGCGCTCGGCGGTGATTCCGGCGCTGGAGAACGTGGCGCTGTGGCACGAGCGCGATATCTCGCACTCGTCGGTCGAGCGCATGATCGGGCCGGACGCGACGGTGACTTTGGATTTCGCACTGAACCGGCTGGCCGACGTGGTCGAGAAGCTGATGATCTATCCCGAGCAGATGCAGCGCAATCTGGACCTGCTGGGCGGGCTGGTGTTCTCCCAGCGCGTGCTGCTGATGCTGACGCAAAAAGGCATGAGCCGCGAAGGCGCCTATGCCGCCGTGCAGCGCAACGCGATGGAAGTGTGGAAGGGCAATGCCTCGTTCCTGGCGCTGCTGAAAGCGGACAAGGAGATCGGCGAGTTCCTGTCCAACGACGAACTCTCAGACCTGTTCGACATGCGCTACCACACCAAGCACGTCGACACGATCTTCAAGCGCGTGTTTGGCAACGCTTAAAAGAAAAAGGGGACGCTCGGCGTCCCCTTCTCATTTCTGGCGTTGAAAAAGCCTACTTGGCGGCGAAATTCTCCGCCGCGAATTCCCAGTTCGCGACCTTCTCCAGCCACGCCTTGACGTAGTCGGGCCGCTTGTTCTGGTAGTCGAGATAATAAGCGTGCTCCCAGACGTCGATGGTGATCAGCGGCGTCTTGCCCATGGCGATCGGCGTCTCGGCATTGCCGGTCTTCATCACCTTAAGCTTGCCGCCATCGACCACCAGCCAGGCCCAGCCGCTGCCGAACTGGGTCGTGGCGGCTTCGGTGAACTCCTTGACGAAAGCGTCGAAGCTGCCGAAATCGTTGTCGATCGCGGCCGCGAGCTTGGCGGCCGGCTTGCCGCCGCCCCTGGGCGTCATGCTGTGCCAGTAGAAGGTGTGGTTCCAAGCCTGGGCTGCGTTGTTGAACAGCGTCTTGCTGTCCTTGTCGTCCTTGCCCGCCGTGGCCTGGATGATTTCGACCAGCGACTTCTTCTCCATGCCGGCTTTCTTGGCCAGCTCGTTGGTCTTGTCGATATAGGCCTTGTGATGCTTGCCGTGATGATAGTCGAGCGTTTCGGCGCTCACCGTCGGCTCGAGCGCGGCCTTGTCGTAGGGCAGTTTCGGCAGCTCGAACGGCACGTGGGGCTGATCCCCTGCGGCAGCGGCATGGGAGGTGTCGGTCTCAAGTTTCCGGACGGCAGTCATCGTGCTTCCTTTCATCGTTACGCAAACAAAAAGGGACGCCCGGCGGCGTCCCTTTCATCCTTTGCGTTGCGGATGCAAGGCCGTGGCACTGCTTGCGCAGCGCCCGCCGCCGTCATTTCTTCGCATCAGCCTCGATCTGGGCGCGGGCTTCGTTGGCGAAACCCATCAGCTTCTTGCGGATGGCATCCATGTCGTAATTGATGCCCTTGGCTTCCAGATCCTTCAGCACCTTCACGATCACGTCGTCATCGCCCGGCTTCTCGAAATCCGACGCCACGACTTCCTTGGCGTAGGCATCGGCATCGGCGCCGGACTTGCCCAGCTGGCTCGCGACCCACAGACCCAGCAGCTTGTTGCGCCGGGCCGTGATCTTGAACTGGGCTTCCTGATCGTGCTTGTACTTGGCCTCGTAACCCTTTTCCCGATCGTCGAACATCGACATGGACGCGCTCCCAACTGGCATAAAATGGCGGCCTTTATATAGCGGTGCGGCGAGGCTTTCGCCACCCCTGCCGGCGCCACCGGCCGATATCGGGAAATCCACGTCGGATCGACGCTTTCGGTCGCAGGCGCTAGGCTCCAAACCATGACGGCTACGACCATTCACGCACTAAACGCCCTCTCGCCGCAGCGGTTCCGCGACGTTTTGGCAGGCATTTTCGAGCGCTCGTCCTGGGTGGCGGAAGCGGTCGCGCCGGCCCGTCCGTTCTCCGATCTGGCCGCCCTGCATGCCGCCATGGTCGTGGCGGTGGCAAAAGCGCCGCCGGAGAAAAAGCTGGCGCTGTTGCGCGCCCATCCCGATCTCGCCGGCAAGGAGGCGCAGGACGGCGCACTGACCGAGGATTCGAGCAAGGAGCAGAAAAGCGCCGGGCTCGACCGGCTGTCGCGCGCCGAGATGGAAACGATTTCGCGCAACAACGAGGCCTACCGAAAGCGCTTCGGCTTTCCCTTCATCATCTGCGTGCGCAATCACGACAAGGCGGGCATCTTCGCGAGCTTCGAGAAGCGGCTGAACAATTCCACCGAGGCGGAATTCGAAACCGCTCTGCAAGAAGTTTACGAGATCGCGCGCCTGCGGCTGGAAATGCTGCTTACCCAGGCGCAGGATCGCCGCCCATGACGCACGAACTGATGCTGCATCACTACGACTATTCGTCTTTCTCGGAAAAGATTCGCCTGATCTTCGGCCTCAAGTCGCTGGCCTGGCGGTCGGTGATCATCCCGGCCGTGGCGCCCAAGCCGAACCTGACGCCGCTGACCGGCGGCTATCGCCGCACGCCCGTGCTGCAGATCGGCGCCGACATCTATTGCGACACGGCGCTGATCGCGCGCGAGCTGGAGCGGCGCTATCCCACGCCGACGCTCTATCCCGGCAACCAGCGCGGCCTGACCTCGGCCATCGCCATCTGGGCCGAGGAGCAGTTCTTCTGGCCGCTGGCGCGTTACGTCACCGGCATCGCCGCCGAACAGGCCGGCGCCACTTTTCATTCCGATCGCGCCGCCATGCGCGGCAAGCCCGCGCCCAGCATCGAGCACATCAAGGCCGACGCCGCCAAGCAGCTGCCGTCGATGCGCATCCAGTTCGGCTGGCTTAACGACATGCTGGCCGACGGACGGAAATTCATGCTGGGCGACGCGCCGAGCCTGCTCGACTTCACCTGCTATCACGGGGTGTGGTTTCTCGACGGGTTCCAGGCGGGCACCTGGCCTGGCCTCGCCGACTACAGGCACATCACCGCCTGGGCCAGGCGCGTCGCTGCAATCGGCCATGGGCAGCGCTCGGAGATGGACCCGAGGGAGGCCCTGGAGATCGCGCGCAAGGCGACGCCAGAGAAGCCGCCGCCCAGCCCCGACATTCCGCCGGAATGCCGGCTCAGCGGCCGCATCGGCATTCGCGCGACCGACAACAGCCAGGAGATCGTGGTGGGCGATGTGGTCTACTGCGACGTCGATGAAGTCGCCATCGCCCGCAAGGACGAGCAGGTCGGCGACGTCATCGTGCATTTCCCGCGGATGAAATACTCCATCCGCGCCGCAAGCTGATTACTCGGCAGCGACCTTGCCGAGGCGGCGGCGCCGGGCGTTGATCTCCTTGAGGTAGGCGATGCCTTCCTCGGCGATCGGATCGCCAACCATCTCTTCGCCTTCGGCTTTCAGCTCGTCCATGTCGACCCACACGCCATACATGGCCCTGGTGCGGTCGGTGATGATGCCGGCGTGCAGCATGGTCTTGATGAGAACACGGAAGATGTCGGTGCCTTCCTGCATCTTCTCGCGACGCACGCTGTCGGTGAAGGCTTCCGCTACCGCATCGCGCACCCATTCCCATTCCAGGCCGAATTGCTGGTAGATGACCTTCTTCTGCTCCGGGTTGACCAGGTTGAACAGCAGCATCTGGAACACCTGCGAGGCCCAGTCCTCGACCTTGTTGTGCTCGTCCTCCGACAGCTTCGGCATCGTCTTCTGCGCCCAGATGCGGCCGAAGCGATGATGGAAAGCCTCGTCGGTCATGACGAGCTGGGTCAGGCGCACCAGCAACGGATCGGCCGATTTCTTGTGGAAGGTGGCGAAGGCGCCCATCGCCAGGCCTTCGATCAGCATCTGCATGCCGATCAGCTTCTTGTAGACCTCGTGCGCGGAAACCAGTTCGCCCAGCAGGCTGCCCAGGGTCGGCGAGCACGGCAGCGGCGCGCCGAAGCGAGTCTCGATATAGCGCGTGAAGGCGGTGACGTGGCGGGCTTCCTCGCGCGCCTGGTTGGCGGCGTATTCCTGCGCGCCGGGATCGACCAGGATGTGGCACAGGCTGGCCGACAGCGACAGCGCGCCCTGCTCGCCATGCAGGATGCCCGACAGCGCCCAATGGGCGTTGGCGTTGACGAGTGCGATCTTCTGCTTCTCGTCGAGCCGGTCGGCGATCGAGGTCTGCATCTCGGCCACCATCTCGAACGGGATGATGGGGTTGTTCACCATGTCGAACGGCGTGTTGTAGTCGATATAGGCCGGATCGAGCGGGTCCCAGAAATGGTCGTGGGTCGAAGCGATGATCTTGTCGAAGGCGGGAGAGCGGCGGCCATAGCGCTGCGTCTGGATCATCGAGCCGAAATCGTCGGGCTCGACGGTGTCGTAGGCAGGGTCGCGCGTAAGCTGGTCGGTCATTTTGAACACTCCTCACCTGAGCCGGCCGTGGGCCAGCCTGAACAGTTCAACTAGCAGATTCCAGCAAACCTTGCATAAAATGACGCTAGTGTCATATTTCTTATGTATAGGCGATTTGTCAGGCTGTGGGCAAAGCAGAAAACCGGGCTCAACCGCCTGAAATCACGCAATCTGTGGATGACCTTCGCAGCCGCGTTGCGATGCCCTGCCCCAGACGCTATAAGCCGGCTTCTGACGCATATCGCGCTCTCCCGGCGCGCCCCGCGTTGAACCCGACGAGGGAGCCAGCCATGTCCCGCCGGCGCCGACTTTACGAAGGCAAGGCCAAGATTCTGTTCGAGGGTCCCGAACCGGGCACCCTGGTGCAGTATTTCAAAGACGACGCCACCGCCTTCAATAATCAGAAAAAAGGCGTCATCACCGGCAAGGGCGTCATCAACAACCGCATCTCGGAGTATCTGATGATGCGGCTGGCTGATATCGGCATCCCGACGCATTTCATCCGCCGCCTCAACATGCGCGAGCAGCTGGTGCGCGAGGTCGAGATCATTCCGCTTGAGGTCGTGGTGCGCAACGTCGCCGCCGGTTCGCTGTCCACCCGTTTCGGCCTGGCCGAAGGCACCGTGCTGCCCCGCTCGATCGTCGAGTTCTATTACAAGAACGACGCGCTGGGCGACCCGATGGTCAGCGAAGAGCACATCACCGCTTTCGGCTGGGCGGCGCCGCAGGACATCGACGACATGATGGCGCTGGCGCTGCGCATCAACGACTTCCTGGTCGGGCTGTTCCTCGGCATCGGCATCAAGCTGGTCGACTTCAAGATCGAGTTCGGCCGGCTGTTCGAGGAAGACATGATGCGCATCGTGCTGGCCGACGAGATCAGCCCCGATTCGTGCCGCCTGTGGGACGCCAAGACCAACGAGAAGATGGACAAGGACCGCTTCCGCCGCGACATGGGCAAGGTAGAGGAAGCCTATCAGGAAGTGGCGCGGCGGCTGGGCATCCTGCTGGAAGGCGGGCCGGGCGACGTGCGCGGCCCCACCGCTGTTCAGTAAGAATTCGACGACGGAGTTGCCATGAAGGCGCGCGTGCATGTGACTTTGAAGAACGGTGTGCTCGACCCGCAGGGACGCGCCATCGGCCAGGCCCTGCATTCGCTGGGCTTCAGCGGCGTCGGCGAGGTCCGCCAGGGCAAGCTGATCGAACTGGAGATCAAGGACGCGCTGGCCAAGAAGCCGCGCGCCGAGATCGAAGCCACCGTGAAGGACATGGCGCAGAAGCTGCTCGCCAACACGGTGATCGAGAATTACTCCGTGGAGCTGGTGGGCTGAACGTGCAATCGGCACTGATCGTTTTTCCGGGATCCAACCGCGACCGCGACATGCGGCTCGCCCTCACCAAAGCCAATGACGGCAAGAAGCCGATCGAGGTCTGGCACGGCGACACCGAGCTGCCCAAGGTCGACCTGATCGTCCTGCCCGGCGGCTTCTCCTATGGCGACTATCTGCGCTGCGGCGCCATGGCGGCGCACTCGCCGATCATGCGCGAGGTCAAGCGGCGTGCCGATGAAGGCGTGCGCGTGCTGGCCGTGTGCAACGGCTTCCAGATCGCCTGCGAGGCAGGGCTGCTGCCGGGCGTGTTGATGACCAACGCGGGCTTGAAATTCATCTGCCGCAAGATCGACATGCGGGTGGAGACCACCGCCAGCGAGTTCACCGGCGGCTATCACAAGCATCAGGTGATCTCCGTGCCGGTGGCGCATTACGATGGCAACTACAACGCCGATCCTGACACGATCAAAAAGCTGGAAGACCAGGACCGCATCGCCTTCCGCTATTCGGACGCCAAGGGCAAGGTGGCGCCGGAGACCAATCTCAACGGCTCGATGGACAACATCGCCGGCATCTTCAACGAGAAGAAGACGGTGCTGGGCCTGATGCCGCATCCGGAGAACGCCACCGACGAGATCTGCGGCGGCACCGATGGCCTGCCGCTGTTCAAGCATCTGGTGGGAGCGCTGAAATGAGCGCTTCGCAGGCGGCCGAAAAGGCCAAGCGGCCCAACGATCTGATGGGCCTCACCGAGGCCGAGTACGATCTCGTGGTCGAGATCATGGGGCGTGTGCCTAACCAGGTGGAGCTCGGCATCTTCTCGGTGATGTGGTCGGAGCACTGCTCCTACAAATCCTCGAAGAAATGGCTGCGGCAATTGCCGACCAAGGCGCCGTGGGTGATCCAGGGCCCGGGCGAGAATGCCGGCGTCATCGATATCGGCGATGGGCTGGCGGCCATCTTCAAGATGGAGAGCCACAACCACCCCTCCTTTATCGAGCCTTATCAGGGCGCGGCGACCGGCGTCGGCGGTATCCTGCGCGACGTCTTCACCATGGGCGCGCGACCCATTGCGAACCTCAATGCGCTGCGCTTCGGCGATCCGAACCACCCCAAGACGCGGCATCTGGTGGCGGGCGTGGTCAAGGGCATTGGCGGCTACGGGAATTCCGTCGGCGTGCCGACCTTGGGCGGCGAGGTCAATTTCCACCCCTCCTACAACGGCAACATCCTGGTCAACGCCATGACCGTGGGCCTGGCGAAGAAGGATCGCATCTTCTATTCGGCCGCCGCGGGGCTTGGAAATCCCGTCGTCTATGTCGGCTCCAAGACCGGCCGCGATGGCATTCATGGCGCCACCATGGCGTCGGCCGAGTTCACCGACGATTCCGAAGAGAAGCGCCCCACCGTCCAGGTTGGCGATCCCTTCACCGAGAAGCTGCTGATCGAAGCCTGTCTCGAGCTGATGGCGACCGACACCATCGTCGCCATCCAGGATATGGGCGCGGCGGGCCTCACCTCGTCCTCGTTCGAAATGGCGTCCAAGGGCGGCATGGGCATCGAGCTTGATTTGAGCGCGGTGCCGGCGCGCGAGACCGGCATGACGCCGTTCGAGTTCATGCTGTCGGAAAGCCAGGAGCGGATGCTCATCATCCTCAAGCCCGGCACCGAAGCGCAGGCCGAAGCCATCTTCAAGAAGTGGGAACTGGATTTCGCCGTCATCGGGCATCTGACCGACACCGGCCGCATGGTGCTGAAGTTCAACGGCGAGCAGGTCGGCGATCTGCCGATCGATCCGCTGGCGCAGGCCTCGCCGGAATACGACCGGCCGTGGACCAGGACGCCGCCGCCGAAACCGCTGTCGCCGGTCAACCATCCGCTGTCGCTGACCGACGCGCTTCTGAAGCTGGTCGGCTCGCCCGACATGTGCTCGCGGCGCTGGATCTGGGAGCAGTACGATCATCTGGTGCGCGGCGACACCGCGCAGATCCCCGGCGGCGATGCCGCCGTGGTGCGGGTCGAGGATCACCCGAAGAAGGCGCTGGCAATGACGGTCGACTGCACGCCGCGCTATTGCGCCGCCGATCCGGTCGAAGGCGGCAAGCAGGCGGTGGCCGAGACCTGGCGCAACCTGACTGCCGTTGGCGCCCGTCCGCTCGCCATCACCGACAACATGAATTTCGGCAACCCGCAGCGGCCCGAGATCATGGGCCAGTTCGTCGGCGCCATCGAAGGCATGCGCGAGGCCTGCCTGACGCTCGACTACCCGGTCGTCTCGGGCAACGTCTCGCTCTACAACGAGACCAACGGCAAGGGCATCCTGCCCACGCCCGCGATCGGCGGCGTCGGCGTGCTGGACGACGTCAAGCGCATGGCGACGGTGGCCTTCAAGGCTGCGGGCGAAATCATCCTGCTCGTCGGCGACACCAAGGGGCATCTGGGCCAGTCGATCTATCTGCGCGATGTCTGCGGCCGCGAAGAAGGCCCGCCGCCGCCGGTCGACCTGAAGGCCGAGAAACGCAACGGCGATTTCGTGCGCGGGCTGATCGAGGCCGGCACGGTGAAGACGGTGCATGACTGCTCCGATGGCGGGTTGCTGGCGGCGGTCGCGGAGATGGCGATGGCCGGCAATATCGGCGCCTCGATCGCGCTGCCCGAGGGCGATGCCTTCGCCATGGGGTACGGCGAGGACCAGGCCCGCTATGTGCTTTCCTGCCCTGCCGCCCAGGCCGATTCCCTTATCAAGGCGGCCGAAAAAGCGGGCGTCAGCGTCCGCAAGCTGGGCCAGACCGGCGGGGCGGAGTTGACCGTGGCCGGGCACGGGGCCATATCCTTGGCCAGACTGAAGGACGCCCATGAGGGCTGGCTGCCGCGCTATATGGCGCACGAGCTCTAGAACCGGGTTTCGACGGGGTAACGACATGCCGATGGCGGCGCAAGATATCGAGCAGATGATCCGCGCGGCCCTGCCCGACGCGCAGGTGGAAATCCGCGATCTGCGCGGCGATGGCGACCACTATGCCGCCACCGTGGTTTCGGCCGCTTTCATCGGCAAAACCCGTGTCCAGCAGCATCAAATGGTCTATCAGGCGCTCAAGGGCCGCATGGGGGGTGAATTGCATGCGCTGGCCCTGCAGACCCAGGTGCCTGCCGGTTCGTAATCGACTATTATCGCCGTCGGGAGTACATGCCAGACGGCAAGTGAAGGAGTTTTTCCATGGCCGACGCATCCGTTTCCAGCCGCATCAAGAACGACATCGAAACCAACGACGTCGTCCTCTTCATGAAGGGCAACCCGGTCTTCCCGCAATGCGGCTTCTCGGCCGCGGTGGTCGAAGTGCTGAGCGAGCTGGGCGTGAAGTTCAAGGGCGTCGACGTGTTGCAGGACCCGTCGCTGCGCCAGGGCATCAAGGATTTCAGCAACTGGCCGACCGTGCCGCAGCTCTACATCAAGGGCGAGTTCATCGGCGGCTGCGACATCGTGCGCGAGATGTACTCGACCGGCGAGCTCGAGCAGGTGCTCAAGAGCCGCGGCGTGCAGCTGCAGGCGGCTTGAGACTTCGATCGCTCTAGAAAATCAAAAGGCCGCCGGCGGGCGGCCTTTTTGTTTGCCCGCGCGTCAGGGCGCGCCGGGGAGCCATATCCCGCCGGGACGGCGGCAGGCCGCAAGATCGTCGATCTCCTCGCCGCCGCCGCGTTCGATGGTGAGGCGAAACTCGCGGCAATAGAATCCGGTCGTAGTTTTGAAGGTGCGCTTCGGCACCACCGTGCCACCGACGCCTGACCGGAGGTTGCGCCACCTTGTCACGAACTGGCTGACGGTCTTCTCCAGCGCGATCTGAACGGCCTGGCCAAGCTCGCGATGGTCGTCAGGCGATAGCGCCCTGGTGGTCCACAGCGCGGTGGTGTCGCTTGCAGGAGTCTGCGCCAGCGAAGACAGTGGCCAGATTAGACTGATTGCAAGAAGCATGGCCGGGGCGGTCCGGCGGCATCTTCTGCTCTGGCCGGTTATCGAAGACCCCCAAGCCATCACTTATTGTCGCTCGCTCCCCAGCCATTGGCGATCGTCGCGGCTTCTTCCTGCGGCGACAGATCCTGACCGGCTTGCGTTATGCCGCTCAGGCTGCCGGACCCCGATCCCGAATTGCTCGAGCCGGAGCCTGAATTGCTGGAGCCGCTGTTCGAGCCCGAGCTGCCCGAACCACTGTTGGACCCGGAACTGCCAGAGCCGCTGCTGGAGCCGGAGCTTCCGCTGGAGCCCGAGCTTCCGGAGCCGGAGCTTCCGCTCGAACCGGAGCTTCCGCTGGAGCCCGAGCTTCCGCTCGAACCGGAACTTCCACTGGAGCCTGAACTTCCACTGGAGCCCGAGCTGCCCGATCCGGACGAGCCGCTCGAACCTGAAGAGCCGCTCGAACCTGAAGAGCCGCTCGAACCGGAATCGCCAGAGCCCGAACCGCCGGATCCGGAACCGCCAGAGCCCGAACCGGAGCCCGAACCGCCGCCATCTCCGCCGCCGCTGCCGCCACCACCACCGCCGCCTTTGTTATGAACGACGTAACCGGCGGCGATGTAGGTGTGATCGCCATCCAGCAGCAGGTTGAAAACGACGAGACGAGGATCGGCGGCGTGAGCCGAAATTTCGTTTAACGCGACGGTCGCGTATTCGACCGCAGCAACGGGCTGCAGCGCGAGATTGCCGTGCGTGCGCAAAGCGCGGGCCGGCGCGGCCGTGGCAAGCAGATCACCGCGCTCCAGTTTTCCGATCGACAGGAAAGGATTTTCCCGCCTCGTCGCCGTCGGCGAAATCGAACGCCAGCCGTCTTGCGTCAGGAAGGGATGTTCGGCGGTAACGAACGGCGCGCTGCCATTGAACGAATACAGCAGCCGATCACGCAACGCCACGCGTTCGATCCCCATCACCCTGTTGATCGAGCCATCGGCGCCGAACACGCGATCGCCGATCCGAATGCTTTCGATCGGCTGCCAGGTGCCGTCGGCGAGCAGGATCGGCGTGCCGCCGACAAAACAGCTATCGGCATGCGCCGCGCCGATGCCAAGGTCGGGGAAATTCTCCAGCCAGCGGATTTCCAGCGGCGTCAGCGCCACGGCAATGGCCAAGATGCTGCTCGAGGCCAGCAGCCCCAGCCGCTTTGCCTTGTTCGCCGATCTGCCGTGACGTCGCCGCTGCTGCTTCATGAATTCCAGGGAAGGCAAGGTCGGCGGGCCCGCAAGCCCGCCGCAGCACTATGCCAGTTATTGATGGTTCGGACCATCGTCGGCGCTATGACCGCCATGGGCGCCGTGATCGTCGTTGGCGTCATGATTGGGCGGGTCGTCCTGCCCGCCGCGCCCATGCCCGCCACTGGAAGTGGTCGACGGTGTCCCGCCAGAGTTTGAGCTGCTGGAGCTGCTGGAGCTGCTGGAGCTGCTGGAGCTGCTGTTCGACGACCCCGAATTGGCGCTGCCGGGGCCGGAATTGCTGCCAGGACCGGAATTGCCGCCGGGACCCGAGTTTCCGCTGCTGCCGGAATTGCCGGAGCTCGAGCCCTCACCGGAGCTGCCCGAACCAGAGCCGCCCGAACCGGAACCACCGCCAGATCCCGATCCGCTTCCCGATCCCGAACCACCGGAGCCGCCACCAGAGCCGCCACCGGAGCCACCCCCACCACCACCGCCGCCGCCGCCGCCGCCAGAACCGCCCGACCCGGATCCACCGCCGTCGCCGCTGCTGTCACCGCCGCCGCCGCCACCGCCGCCGCCGCCCTTGTTGTGGACGAGGTAGCCATCAGCGAAATAGCTGTGATTGCCGTTAAGCAACAGATTGAAGACCGGCGTCGCGGGGTCGGCATCGATCGCTTCGATGCGTTCCAGCCTCTGCCAGGCGATTTCCAGCACTTCTTCCAGCGCCAGAGCCGAGGAGCCGACGCTGCGCGGCGTCGCGGCGCGCATGACGGCGAGCTTGTCGCCGATATGCAGCGCCGCCAGAACCAGCGCTCCGTTTTCGGCCTTGGTGGCGCGCGGGTTGATCGACTTCCAGCCGGCCTGCGTCATGAACGGATGCTCTTCCGTCACGAACGGCGCGCCGCCATTGAAGCCGTAGAGCCTGCGGCCGGCCAGGAACACCCGCTCGACGCCAATGACAGCATTGATGACCCCGTCGGCGCCCAGCACGCGATCGCCCTCGCCGACCTTCTCTATGGCGCGCTCGCTGCCGTCGGCCATGATCACCTTGGTGCCGGCGATGAAGCACGAGCTGGCAAAGGCCGATGCCGGCTTGAGCGACACCCCCGTATCGTCAACGGCGATCGAAAGCGGCGCCAGCGCCAAGGCAAGAGCGAGAAGTCCGGCCGAACCGAGCAGAGCGGTGCGGAGCTGGAACGGCGGTGCGGAATTGGATGGTTTCACTGCTTAGTCCTCCATGTCATCGGATCGCCGTCGGGTGACGTTTCCTGAAAAACTGCGATCGCTTCGATAACAGGCCAGCCTCCGAGTTCTTCCCGCCGAAGGTGGAATTTTTCAACGAATTCAAAATGCTTGGTCCGGGCTTTGATTGACAACAGGCCAGCGGACCCTTTCTTCCCGCCGATGGAAAAAATAATTACGTTGGTTGGCAACGCACTCTTCGCTCTAATCGGGAGACGATGGCATCCCGCCGGTGCGGCCGGCTTGGCGTGTCGAATGCGGCAGACGGATTGGCGAATGTCGGCCGATGGATAAGCAGATTTGGCACGCCATGGTCGCGCTTCAGCCGCGTCTGCGACGGTTCGCCTTCGGCCTTGTCGGTTCGATGGATGAGGCGGACGAGCTTGTGCAAATGGCCTATGAGCGCGCCATCAGCCATATCGCCCAATGGCAGCCGGGCACCAGGCTGGACAGCTGGATGTTCAGGATCGTCCACACGATCAGGATCAACCGCTATCACGCCGACAGGGTGCGCGGCGGCAACGCAACGCCGGTCGATCCCGACACGCTGCAGGACGACGGCGCCGAGCGGCGGCTGGAATCGAGCCTGACGTTGCAGTCGGTGCGGGGCTTCATCGCCGCCCTGCCCGAAGACCAGAAGGCGGCGCTGCTGCTGGTGGCGGTCGAAGGGCTTTCCTACAAGGAAGCCTCCGATGCGCTGGGCGTGCCAATCGGCACCCTGACCAGCCGCATCGCCAGGGCGCGAACGACGTTGAAGCAGCTGGTGGATGGGGGATCGGCAGGAACCGGACTGTCCGGCGACATGCGACCGAACGAGGCACCATGAAGCAGATCGACGATACGACGCTGATGGCCTATCTCGACGGCGAGATCGACGACGCGCACGCCGCGGAAATCGATCGCGCCATCGGCGAGGATCGCGGGCTGCGCGATTCCATCGTCGCGATGCGCAGCATCGACGCGCAGATCAAAGCCGCCCTGGCGCCTGCCTTGCACGGGCCGATGCCGCGCCTGCGGGTGACGCCGTTTTTGGCGGCGGCGCCTTCGCGGCCCAAGAGGTTTGCCGCGTCATGGATGACGGCCGCGGCCGCCTCGCTGGCCCTGCTCGCGCTCGGCACGGGCCTGGGAATCGGCGTCGCCGAATACGCCGACTATCGCACCAACAGGATGCTCGAGGCGCGCGCGGCGGCGGAGCAGACGCAGGCGCAACTGGCCTTTGCCCAGGCATTGGAGAAATCGATCAGCGGCCAGACGGTGTCGTGGCGCAATCCCGACAGTGGCGCCAGTGGCGGGGTGACGCCGGTGCGCACCTTCAAGAACGCCGAGAACCAATTCTGCCGCGAGTTTCGCCAGTGGCAGACCGGCGGCATCGCACGGGAAAACAAGGTCGGCATCGCCTGCCGCGAAAATGGCGCCTGGCGCGTGCGCGCGATCGTCGTCGAAGAATAATCGGGCGGTCGAAACCTATCGCCCCTTGAACTTCGCCGGGCGCTTTTCCAGGAAAGCCGCAACGCCTTCCTTGGCGTCCTCGCTGGCCAGCGCGATGGCCATTTCGCGTTGCTCCGCTTTCAGCCCCTCGGCGGTGACGCTGTCGCCCGCGGCATCGACGGCGCGGCGGATGGCGGCGATGGCGACAGGGCTGAACTGGGTGACGGAGCGGGCGTAAGCAAGCGCCTGATCGACCAGCGCGGCATCGGCCTTGGCGATGCGGTTGATCAGCCCCATGGTCAAAGCCTGCTGCGCATCGACGGGCTCGCCGGTCAGCATCATCTCCAGCGCCCGCGCCTTGCCGACGATGGCCGGCAGGAACTGGGTGCCGCCATAGGCCGGCAGCACGCCGAGCTTCACTTCAGGCAGCGAGAATTTGGCGTGGCTCGCGGACAGGCGGAAAGTGCAGGCCATCGCCAGCTCCAGCCCGCCGCCATAGGCCAGGCCGTTGATCGCAGCGACGCTGAGCAGCGGCGATTTGGAAAGGCGCACGAACAGCGCCCGCGCGCCGTCGTTCTTGGCGACGCGATCTGTTTCCGACAATCCCGATGATTCGCCCAGATCCGTGCCGGCGCAGAAGGCGCGCTCGCCCTCGGCGGTGACGATCAGGAAGCGCGCCTTGTCGCGCTCCAGCGCGTCGATGCAGTCGGCCAGGCCCTTCAGGATCGCCTTGGTGATGGAATTGAGCTTGGCCGGCCGCGTCAGGGTGAAGACCGCGCCGCCATCGTGCCTGTCGATCGTGAAATCCATCGTCTCGCTCCCTGCGCTTTGCTCTTTCATAGACCAGCGGCAGAGAAGCACAAACGAAAACGGCCGGTGATGAACCGGCCGTTTCGCTGTTCGGTTTTGACTAGGCTCTGGCTGTCTTCAGCGTGCGCCAGGCCGGCGTCGGCTTCAGCGCGAAAGCGCCGTCGCCGATCAAGGCCTGCACCACGGCCGCAACCGTCAGGAATGCCGGATACTCCCAGCCGCCCTTGGGGTTGGTGAAGAGCCAGCCATTGCCGATATGCGCCCAGGTCGCGCCCAGCAGCACCGGCACCAGCACCAATGCGACGACGCGCGCATAAATGCCCAGGATCAGCAACACGCCGCCCACCAGCTCCGCCAGGAAGGTGAGATGGGCGAAGAAGCCGGGCAGGCCGAGGCTTTCGAAAAACGCCACGGTGCCCGGCAGGGTGAAGACGAAGTACTTCAGCAGCGCGTGGGCCACGAACATCGTGCCCAGCGCCAGGCGCAGGATCAAAGCGCCGTAATCGCGTTCGCTCATTGCTCGATCCTCCTTAGGCCGCCTGCTTGAGCTGAACGCGGCCCAGCGCCAGCTCGGCGACGCGCTTGCCCAGATGCTCGGCCGTGCGCAGGTCGGAAGCCTTGATGCCTTCCGCGCCCTGGTCGGCGTTGGCCTGCGCCATGGCGCCGATGAAACTGCCCATCTGGTTCAGGTCCTCCGGGCTGCCCTTGGACGAGTTGTTGCCCGGCAGCAGGCCCAGCCCCGCCCACACCATGCCGTGCTGCATGGCGAAGATGGTGAGCTGGATCAGCGTGTTCAGCTTGTCGCCGTTCTGCGACGCCGAGACGGTGAAGCCTGCCGCCAGCTTGTTCTTCCACGCGCCCGTGGCGAAGAACTTGGACGTGCCGTCCATGAAGGCTTTGAACGGCGCCGAGGCGCTGCCCATGTAGGTCGGCGCGCCAAAGATGATGGCGTCGGCCGCATGCAGCTCGTTCAGGCGGGCATCGGCCTCCTCCACCGGCACGAGGACGGCCGAAGCGCCGGCGACGGAATTGACGCCGCGGGCGACGGCCTGGGCTACGACCGCCGTGTGGCCGTAGCCGCTGTGGTAGGCGATGGCGACAGAAGACATTGAAGAAACCTCCAGATATTCGGCCCGAGTCCAGGCCACAGTTGTAAAATCCAAGTTACTCACCTAAAGTAACTGTAGGCCATATTGCCGTTATAATTTCTCTTGTAAAGTAGGTACCTTTTAGTAACCTAAGTTCAACCAAGTGAGCTTAGGAACCCGGGAGAGAAGCCAATGACCCTGCCGAAATCCTCGATGGGTTGTCCGATGGACGCCATTTTGCGGCTGCTGATGGGGCCGTGGACGACCTACATCCTGTGGGTGCTGCGCAATGACGGGCCGACGCGCTTTGGCGAGCTGAAGCGCAAGGTCAACGGCATCTCGGCCAAGGTGCTGACCGAGCGGCTGCGCCTGCTGGAAAGTGCTGAGATCATCGAGCGCCACTACCAGCCGACCATCCCGCCGCAGGTCACCTATCGCCTGGCGCGGCGCGGGCTGGAACTTGATCCGGTGCTGAACGGGCTGGACGACATCGCCCGCCGCTGGCACGCCGAAGACGCCAAGATCGAGCGACAGAGCGCGGCGGCGTCGTAATTATATTCGTCATGGCCCGGTTTAACCGGGCCACCGATGTCGGTTGCGATATCGCTTCCCGTTCGGAAAGAACGCAGCGATTGCATCATGGGTCGCCCGGTCAAGCCGGGCGATGACGAAAAGTGGGTTCGTCCCGCTCTCTAATTTCGTCATGGCCCGGTTTAACCGGGCCACCCATGTTGGTTGCGACACCGCTTCCCGTTCGGAAAAAACGCAGCGATTGCACCATGGGTCGCCCGGTCAAGCCGGGCGATGACGAAAAGTGGGTTCGTCCCGCTCTCTAATTTCGTCATGGCCCGGTTTAACCGGGCCACCCATGTTGGTTGCGACACCGCTTCCCGTTCGGAAAAAACGCAGCGATTGCACCATGGGTCGCACGGTCAAGCCGGGCGATAACAGTTGGTT
>CAYLYK010000011.1:0-30083 GCA_964388115.1 uncultured Hyphomicrobiales bacterium | reverse complement strand
AACGCAGCGATTGCACCATGGGTCGCACGGTCAAGCCGGGCGATAACAGTTGGTTAAAAAACAAAACGGCCCGGAAATTTTCCGGGCCGTTTGTTTTTTCGACGTCTGGTGTCGGCGCTTAGCGCGAGTAGAACTCGACCACCAGCGACGGTTCCATCTGCGCCGGGTACGGCACGTCGGCCAGCTTCGGGGCGCGCACGAAGCTGCCCTTCATGTTCTTGTGGTCGGCGGTGATGTAGTCGGGAACGTCGCGCTCGGTGTTCTGCACGGCTTCCAGCACCACGGCCATTTCCTTGGCCTTGTTGGTCAGCTCGATCTCGGCGCCGTCCTTCACCTGGTAGGAGGCGATGTTGACGCGGCGGCCGTTGACCTTGACGTGGCCATGGTTGACCAGCTGGCGGGCGGCGAACGGGGTGACGACGAACTTCATGCGGTAGATCACCGCATCGAGACGACGCTCCAGCAATTCGATCAGGTTCTCGCCGGTGTCGCCGCGGCGGCGCATGGCTTCGGTGTAGTAGCGGCGCATCTGGCGCTCGCTGATGTTGCCGTAATAGCCCTTCAGGCGCTGCTTGGCATTGAGCTGCAAGCCGAAGTCGGACGGCTTCTTGCGCTTCTGGCCGTGCTGGCCAGGACCGTATTCGCGGTTGTTGTACGGGCTCTTGGGACGGCCCCAGAGATTGACGCCAAGGCGTCGATTGATCTTGTACTTCGAATTCTCGCGTTTGCTCACGCGGGTTCTCCTTGGTCTTCGTTTGTCCGGATAGGCCTTGATCCGATCGACGATCGGGGCGGGAGACCCGCTTTCATTAGCGGGATCCACATTCTCCGGAATGGCGGCGGAGTATAGTCAGGCACCCTGCCCTGTCAAACGCCTATTCCGACCCCGGACCGGGCTTGACGCGGGCCGCCCTGCCCTGGGCTAACCCACTGATAATGCCGTGAAAAGTCCGGCATTCCTGCTCCGTCAACGTGCCTCGCTGCAGCATGGTGCGGATGTTGCGGATCATGGTCGGGCGCATGGCCTCGTTGCGCAGGAAGCCGCACTCGATCAGCTCGCGCTCCAGATGCTCGAACAGATTGGCCAGTTCCGCCTTGCTCGCAGGCGCCGTCTCGCCCTCGGGCACCGGTTGCGGCTGGTTGCCAAACACCAGATGCGCCCACTCGTAGCCCAGCACCAGAACGGCTTGCGCCAGGTTCAAGGAACTGTGCTCGGGATTGAGCGGCACGGTGATCATCGTGTCCGCCATGGTGAGATCGTCGTTGGTCAGCCCGCTGCGCTCGGGCCCGAACAGGATGCCGCAGCTTTGCCCCTGCCCGATGCGCGTGTGCAATTCGCCGGCGGCCTGGCGCGCGTCGAGCACACGGTGCGGCATGTCGCGATGGCGCGCGGTCATGGCGTAGACGCGCTGCAGATCGGCCACCGCCAAAGGCAGGTAGGGATAGAGCTTGGCGTTGGCGAGGATCTCGTCGGCGCCGGCGGAAGCGGCGACCGCCTTGTCGGAGGGGAACTTGTCGCGCGGCGCCACCAGCCGCAATTCGCTCAGGCCGCAATTCATCATGGCGCGCGCGGTGGTGCCGATATTCTCGGCCAGTTGCGGGCGCACCAGGATCACGACCGGCGCGGCAGGCTTCTCGCTCATGGCAGGGATCAGCGCGGCAGGGCGCGCAGCACGGTGGCCGATTTGCGCTGCTCGGACTTAACCCCGTCGCGGAACAGCTTGTAGGTGATGCTGTCGTAGAGCGCGTTGAAGGAGGCATCTATGACGTTGCTCGACACGCCGATGCACGACCAGCGCAAGCCGGCATCGTCGAGGCATTCGATCATGACGCGGGTTATGGCCGCGGTGCCGCCGCGCGGGTTGAGGATGCGCACCTTGTAGTCGACCAGCGCCATGGAGGCGAGGCTGGGATAATGCGGCACCAGCGCCTGGCGCAGCGCGCTGTCGAGCGCGTTCACCGGCCCGTTGCCCTCGCCCACCGTCATCATGCGCTCCTCGCCGACGCCCAGCTTCACGGTGGCTTCCGACTGGGTGATGAGATCGCCGCGCGCGTTGTAGCGGCGCTCGGTGATGACACGGAAGGAATGCAGCTCGAAGAAATCGGTGACGGTGTGCAGCATGCGCCGCGCCAGCAATTCGAAGCTCGCCGCGGCGCCGTCATAGGCGTAGCCCTCCGATTCACGCTGCTTGATGAGGTCCAGCAGCTTCGGCACTTCGGGCGCGTTGGCATCTATCTCCAGCCCGATCTCCCGGAAGCGGGCCAGGATGTTCGACTTGCCGGCCTGGTCCGACACCACGATGTGGCGGGCATTGCCGACCAGCGACGGCTCGATGTGCTCGTAGGTGCGCGGGTCTTTCTCGACGGCGGAAACGTGCAGACCGCCTTTATGGGCGAAGGCGCGCTCGCCGACATAGGCGGCCGAGCGATTGGACGTCAGGTGCAGGCGATCGTCGAGCAGGCGCGAGAGATGCGTCAGATGCTCGAGGTCTTCGCGCTTGATGCCCGTGTCGTAGCCCATCTTCAGCATCAGATTGGGGATCAGCGCGATCATGTTGGCGTTGCCGCAGCGCTCGCCCAGCCCGTTGATGGTGCCCTGCACCTGCCGCGCGCCGGCATGCACGGCGGCCAGCGAATTGGCCACCGCGTTCTCGGTGTCGTTGTGGCAGTGGATGCCGATATGGCTGCCGGGGATGTGCTTGACCACTTCGCCGACGATGGCCGCGATCTCATGCGGCAAGGTGCCGCCATTGGTGTCGCACAGCACCACCCAGCGCGCGCCGGCATCGTAGGCCGCCTTGGCGCAGCGCAGCGCGTATTGCGGATTGGCCTTGTAGCCGTCGAAGAAATGCTCGCAATCGAACATGGCCTCGTCGAGCCGCTTCTTCGCTTGCGCGATCGAATCGGAAATCATCGCCACGTTCTCGTCGCGGTCGATCTCCAGCGCCACGTCGACGTGGAAGTCCCAGGTCTTGCCGACCATGCAGACGGTGCGGGCGGCGGTGTTCAAGATGGCGCTGAGGCCGGGGTCGTTGTCGGCGCTGCGGCCGGGCCGGCGCGTCATGCCGAAGGCGGTCAGCTTGGCCTTCGCCAGCTTGGGCGGCGAGGCGAAGAACTGGTCGTCGGTCGGGTTGGCGCCGGGCCAGCCGCCCTCGATGTAGTCGATGCCGATCCTGTCCAACGCCTCGGCGATCGCCGCCTTGTCGGCAACGGAGAAATCGACGCCCTGGGTCTGGGCGCCGTCGCGCAAGGTGGTGTCGAACAGATAGACGCGCTCGCTCATCGGCAGATTCCTGATATGGCCGCCCTTTCTGCACCCGCGAAGGTCGGGCGTCAACGCGCCCGGCCAAGCCTTTGACGGAATTGAGAATTACCGGCCGATAGGGCGCTCTTCACCTAAAACATCAACTCCCGCCCGGAATCACAGCAAGGAGACAGGTTTGGATGAATTTCCTTGAATCGAAGTCGAATTGTCCCTGTTGCGGAGCCTCAGCAAAGAGCCCTAACAGGCTGGAATCGCTAAATATCCGAACCTATCGCAGATTCGACTTTAAGTGCCGAGCAAAACCATCATCGATTCAGACAGTTGAACCGACTCTCTGGCAGCGACGATGAGCCTCCGTCAGCCGCGCCGCCAGCTCGTGCCCTTGGGCCCGTCCTCCAGCACGATGCCCTTGGCAGCCAGATCGTCGCGGATGCGATCGGCTTCGGCGAAGTTCTTCGCCTTGCGCGCGGCCAGGCGGGCGGCAATGGCGGCGTCGATGGCGGCGTCGTCCAGGCCGGCATCCGCTTGCGGCGGCTGCCATTTGAACCAGGCTTCGGGATCCTGTTGCAGGATGCCCAGGACGGCAGCGCCGCCCAGCAGATCGGCCCGCGCCTTCGCCTTCTCGTCGGCACTGGTCGCGGTGTTCAGGCGATTGGCGGCATCGTGCAGCGCGCTCAGCGCCAGCGGCGTGTTGAGATCGTTCGACAGCGCCTCGATCACGGCCGGGTTGTCGCCGGGCGCGCCCGCTCCTGCTCCCGCCAGGCGCAGCGCCTGATAGAGACGATCGAGCGTCGCCTTGGCGCGCTTCAGCCCGTCCTTGGTGAAGTCGAGCGGCTGGCGGTAATGCGCCGAGAGCAGCAGATAGCGGATCGCCTCGCCGGGAAATTCCTGCAGCAATTCGTGCACGGTGAAGAAATTGCCCAAGGACTTGGACATCTTCTCGCCATTGGCCAACAGGTAGCCGTTGTGCATCCAGTATTTCGCCATGACTTTCGTGCCATGCGCGCAACGCGACTGGGCGATCTCGTTCTCATGGTGCGGGAAGATCAGATCGAGCCCGCCGCCATGGATGTCGAAGGTCTCGCCCAGCAGGGCCGCGCTCATGGCCGAGCATTCGATGTGCCAGCCCGGCCGGCCGCGGCCCCAGGGACTGCCCCAGCCCGGCTGATCGTCGCTCGAGGGTTTCCACAACACGAAGTCGGCCGCGTCCCTCTTGTAGGGCGCGACCTCGACTCTGGCGCCGGCCACCAGCTCGTCGCGGCTGTGACCTGAGAGGCGGCCGTAATCCTTCATGCTGGGCACGTTGAACAGCACGTGCCCGTCGGCTTCGTAGGCGTGGCCCTTGGCGATCAGCGACACGATGATGGCCTGCATCTGCGCGATATAGGCCGTCGCGCGGGGCTCGTGCGTCGGCTCCAGCGCATTGAGATGCCTGATGTCGTCGTGGAACTGCGCCGTCGTCCGCTTCGTCAGCGTCTCGATGCTCTCGCCGTTTTCCTGCGCGCGCTCCATGATCTTGTCTTCGACGTCGGTGATGTTGCGCACGTAGCTGACGCGCGGATAGAGCCGCTGCAGCAGGCGGAACAGCACGTCGAACACCACGATGGGGCGGGCATTGCCGATATGGATGTAGTCGTAGACGGTGGGGCCGCACACGTAGAAGCGCACATGGTTACGGTCGAGCGGTTCGAACGTCTCCTCCTGGCGCGTCAAGGTGTTGTGCAGGCGCAAGCTCACCGTCGTCTCCATCGGTCAAAAGAAATTGGAAGATTTCAGGCCGTCTGGCCGGAAAGCCGTGCAACAGCGCGCGCGCGGCCGATGAGCGGTAGCAAATTCTGCATCTCCGGTCCATGTTCGCGGCCCGTCAGCGCCAAACGCAGCGGATGGAACAGGGATTTGCCCTTGCGGCCGGTGGCGGCCGTGACGGCGGCGGTCCAGGATTTCCAGCTCGCCGAAGTCCAGGGCTCGGGCGGCAGCAAGGTCGCAGCCTGGGCGCTGAAAGCTGCGTCTTCAATGACCGGCTGCAGCGGGCCCTGCACCACCTGCCACCACGGGGCGGCGTCGGCCAGGGTCGCCAGATTGCCGCGCACCGCCAGCCAGAAAGCCTCGTCGGCGCCGGGCGCGATCTCCGTCAGGCGCGAGGCGACGGTAGCGTAATCGAGATGATGCAATGTGCGGGCGTTGAGCTGCGCCAGCTCGTCCATGGAGAAGCGCGGCGAGGCGCGCGCCACCTTGGCGAAATCGAAGCCGTCGATCAGCGCCTGCATGTCGGCAGCCGGCTCGACTGCATCCGAGGTGCCGATGCGCGACAGCAGAGCGGCCAGCGCCAATGCTTCGATGCCCTGCGCGCGCAGATCGGCGATCGACAGGCTGCCCAAGCGCTTGGATAGGCCGGCGCCGCTGGCATCGACCAGCAGCGGCAGATGGGCGAAGCGCGGCGGTTTCGCGCCCAGCGCTTCGAAAATCTGCACTTGCGTGCCGGTGTTGGTGACGTGATCCTCGCCCCGGATGACGTGGCTGATGCGCAGATCGATGTCGTCGACCACCGACGGCAGCGTGTAGAGGTAGGTGCCGTCGGCGCGCACCAGCACGGGATCGCTCTGGCTGGCCTCATCGACGCTCTGGGCGCCGCGCACCAGGTCGACGAATTCGACGGCGCGCTCCTCCAGCTTGAAGCGCCAATGCGGCTTGCGCCCCTCAGCCTCAAGCCGCTTGCGGTCCTCGTCGGTGAGGCGCAGCGCGGCGCGGTCATAGACCGGCGGGCGGCCCTGCGACAGGCGGCTCTTGCGCTTCAGTTCCAGCTCTTCGGCCGTCTCGTAGCAGGGATAGAGCCGGCCGCTCTGGCGCAACTGCGCGGCGACTTCCTCGTAGCGGGCGAAACGGTCGGACTGGCGGGCGAACTCGTCCCAGTCGATGCCGACCCAGCGCAGATCCTCTTCGATGCCCTTGGCGAAGGCTTCAGTCGAGCGGCCGATATCGGTGTCGTCGAGGCGCAGGATGAAGACGCCCTTCTGGGCGCGGGCGAACAGATAATTGGCCAGCGCCACGCGGATATTGCCGACATGGAGCCTGCCCGTCGGGCTGGGCGCAAAGCGCACGCGAACGGCAACCATGGGCTCAGCCGCGGAAAGCGTTGGTGATGGGATAGCGGCGATCGCGCGACAGCGCCCGCGAGGTGATCTTCACCCCGGGCGGCGCCTGGCGGCGCTTGTACTCGGCGTTCTCCAGCATGCGCCAGACGCGCTGCACCGTGGCGCGATCCTCGCCTTCGGCCACCAGCTCCTCCACCGCCAGATCGCGCTCGATCAGTCCATGCAGGATGCGGTCGAGCTGATCGTAGGGCGGCAGCGAATCCTGGTCAGTCTGGTTGGGCCGCAGCTCGGCGGTCGGCGCCTTGGTCAAAATGCGCTCGGGGATGACGACCGTCTTCGGCCCCAGCGCGCCCTCGGGCAAATTGGCGTTGCGCCAGCGCGAGACGTCGTAGACGGCCGTCTTGTAGACATCCTTCAGCACCGAATAGCCGCCGCACATGTCGCCATAGAGCGTCGAGTAGCCCACCGACATTTCCGACTTGTTGCCGGTCGACACCACCATCGAGCCGAACTTGTTGGAGATCGCCATAAGGGTCATGCCACGGGCACGAGCCTGGATGTTCTCTTCGGCGACGCCGCGTTCGGCGCCGTGGAAGAGTGGCCGCAGCATGGCGTCAAAGGCTTCCATGGCCGGGCCGATGGAGATGTTGTCCAGCCTTATGCCCAGCGCATGCGCGCAGGCGGCGGCGTCCTCCAAACTCTCGGTGCCGGTGAAGGGCGACGGCATCATCACCGTATGCACGCGGTCGGGCCCCAGCGCGTCGGCGGCGACGGCCGCGGTCAGGGCCGAATCGATGCCGCCCGAGAGGCCAATGACGACGCCGGGGAAGCGGTTCTTGTTCACGTAGTCGCGCAGGCCCAGCATCATGGCCTGATAGATGGCCGCGCAACGATCGAGCGGAGCGGCGATGTCGCCCGGCTGGCAGATCCAGCCGTCGTTGCCGCGCTGCCATCTGGTCAGCGTCACGGCGTCCTTGAAGGAGGGCATGGCGAGCTTGACCTCGCCATCGGCGCCGACCACGAAGGAGCCGCCGTCGAACAGCAGCTCGTCCTGGCCGCCGACCTGGTTGACGTAGACGAATGGCAGGCCGCTTTCCTCGATGCGCGCGCGCACAAGATCCAGCCGCACGTCGTCCTTGTCGACCTCGAACGGCGAGCCGTTGGGCACCAGCATGATCTCGGCCCCGGTCTCGCTCAGGCATTCGACGACGTCCGGCGTCCAGATGTCCTCGCAGATTGGCACGCCAAGGCGAATGCCACGAAAGACGATGGGGCCTGGCATCGGGCCGGGCTTGAAGACGCGCTTCTCGTCGAACACGCCGTAGTTCGGCAGATCGACCTTGAAGCGCTTGGCGGCGATGCGGCCCTCTTCCAGCAGCAGCACGGCATTGTAGAGATTGCCGTCCTCGACCCACGGCGTCGGCAGCAGAATCGCCGGTCCCGATTTCGTGTCGGGCAGCAGATCATCGACGGCCTGATGCAAAGCGCGCTGGAAGGCGGGTTTCAGCACCAGGTCTTCGGGCGGATAGCCCGACAGCACCAGCTCGGTCAGCAGCAGCAGATCGGCGCCCAGCTTGCGCGCCTCGCCATGGGCGGCGCGCACCTTGGCGAGATTGCCGGCGACGTCGCCCACGATCGGATTTACCTGGGCCAGAGCGAGGGCGAGCGTGTCGGTCATGGAAGCCGCAAAAGAAAGAAAAACCAGAGCCTTAAGGGGTCGGTGCCAAAACTAGGGTTGGGCTCTGGTCCTGTCAATTGCGAGCGCGGCAGGTCTCATCTGCCGTAAACGGCTTTACGCACCCTTGCAGCGCAGGCGCTGTCGCGGCGGAAGGCGATGGGATAGCCCTTTTCGAAGAAAGCCCGCTCGATCACGTAGTCGCGCTCGAAGGCCGGATGGCTTTCGATCGCGCGCGACCACTGGGCGTACCAACTGGGCGGCATCGTCAGTACGTCCGGTTTGGACACGAGCAGCAGGCGTTCGGCGGAGAAACCCTCACGGACGATGGCCCGATCGTGCAGGCCGGAATAATCGACGATGCGATTGAGCCTGGCATAGGCCGACAGCAGCCCGTCCTCGGTGGCGGCGATCGAGCAGTCGTCGCCCAGCGCCTGCACCATCTGCACCATGCGGCCGCGGAAGAACGGAAAATTATGCGCCACATGCGCAAGCGCGCCGTCCCTGGTGTTGATCGCGGCATCGAATTCGAAGGCCGGGAAGTGAGTGGCCGTCACGCGCACCGCTGTGGGCACGACCTTGTACGCTGTCAGCAGGCCGAGCCCGGCCAGCAGCGCAATGCCAACCATCGTCGCGCCGCGGAAACCGTCCGCAACGCCGCTGCGGCGAAAGACCACTTCGATCGCCTGCAATGCCAGCAGGCTCAGCACCGGCAGCATCGGCGCGAAGAAGCGGCCGAAATAGCCCATGATCGGCAACACGAAAAGGCAGTGATAAAGGGCGAAGGCCAGCATGCCCAGCGCCGCGCCCCGCAAGGCGGGCGACAGCCTCGGAAACAGTGCCAGCGCCGCCAGGCCCAGCACGGTCTCGGGCAGGTGCCAGCGCAGCGTGTTCAAGAGATGCCACCAGGTCGAACCCAGGATCTCATCACGCCCGTCCGGTGGCAGGCTGGTCAGCGGAATGCTCTTGGCGAGAAAGGCCAGCGGCAGCGCATCGCCGTAATAGAGCCAGCACAGTCCGACGATGCCGAGAATCAGCGCGGCTGCGAGGAGACATATGCGCAGACCGGCCAGACGCGTTTCGCGCGTCGCTGCAAACGCGACCAGCCCGGCGGGTGCGGCCAGCGCCAGCAGCACCGCATCGGGTCGGACGGCATAGACCAGCGCGATCGCCACGGCGTTGAGGGCGATGGCGCTTCGGCCGAGATTGCCGTTCTGCACGCGAAACGTCGCCAGCAGCGACAGCGCCACCAGGGTCATCGCCCAGGTGGTTTCCATGCCGGTGCCCAGCAGCAGGAAGAGCTGGCCGTCGAAGGCGATCAGGCCGACCAGAAAGGCGCAGACCATGAAGCGCAGCTTCGAATCGACCTGCGGGCGGGAGACGACATAGGTCCAGGGCAGCGCCACGAGATAGGCCAGCGCGCCGATGGCGGCGGCAACGCTTGGCGTCAGGATGATGTTGCGCGCCGTCAACCAGTGCACCAGCGTCACCAGCAACTGATAAAGCTGCGAAGTATTGCCGTAGACCGGACCTTCGCCGCGATTCCAGGCGAACACGCCCGTATCGAGGAAATTGTTGCCGTAGCGGACGAAGAAGAAGGCGTCGTCCATGATCGAATCGCCGAAATAGCCGTAATGGACGAGGCGAATGGCGACCGCGCCTGCGAAAAAGGCGGTCGCCAGAACCATGGCGGCGATGGCGAGCGATCTCATGGCCGGCTCACGGCGGAACGCGGCGCGCTCTATTTCGGCTTGCGATGCAGGAATTCGCGGCCGACCTTGACGCGCTGCACGCCGTCGTATTCGACGATGTCGGCGGTGGCGTAGGTCTCGTTCCAGTAGGTCGGCAGATAGGAGCCGGTGCCGATGACGTCGATCGGCGCTGCCGCCTGCGCCATGACGCGGCATTTGGCGGGGCCGAAGCCGGACGAGGCCACGATGCGCACCTTGGGGCAGCCGGCGCGATCGAGCGCCTCACGCAGATGGAACACCGCCGCCGCCGAGACGCCGGTGCCGACCAGGTAGCGCAGCTCCTCTTCCGAGCGATAGCCGCGGATGGCGCGCGGCGCGTTGCGCTCGAGCACGGCATAGGAGGCCGGCGGATCGAGGCCTTCGACGAAGCGGCCGCCGGCGGTATCGATGCGCACCGACAACTTGCCGGCGGCGGCGAGATCGGGAAAGCGGCGGCAGACTTCCAGCGAATCGCTGACTTCGCGGGCGAAGTAATCGACCAGCACCGTCATCGGCTCGTCGGGGAAGGTCTCGTGAAACATCTCGGCCGCACGCACGGTCGAGCCGGCATAGCCGATCAGGGCGTGCGGCATGGTGCCGAGCCCTTTGGTCTGGCCGAAGAAATGCGCCGCCGCGTCGATCGAGGTGCCGATGAAGCCCACCGCGCCCTCGACCTTGCGCTTGGCGCGGGCCGAGCCCACAGAGGCGGCATAGCCCATCAGTTCGGCCATCTCGCTGCCCGCGCAATGGCGCGCATCCATGGCGAGGAAGGCGACGCCGGGCAGTTCGGAACACATCTGGAAGGCGTTGTAGGCGGCGACGCAGGCCGGGCCCAGCTTCTGCAGCAGCACGGTTTCGAGATCGACCAGGTGGAAGAACGGGCCAGTGATGTACATCATCGGCTCGCCGGCGCCGACCCATTTGCCTTCCGGGTAGCGCAGGTCGATGTCGAGCTGCACGCCGCGCTGGCGCGCCATCTCGTTGAGCCAGTCGATGGCCAGCCGCGGCGCACACACCACGGGTCGGCGCATGAAAACGGCATAGGTGACCTTGGCATCGCCAAAGCGGCCGATCACCTTCTTGGTGCGATTGAAGTAGCTGTCCGTGAAACGGGCGACGCTGTCGTTATCAGGATGCATCGCCCGCTCCAGCGGCAGAAATTACATGCCGCCAGCGGCGGCAGTGCGACGTTCGGTGTCAAGGCGTTCCGCCTTGAGCTGCTCGGCGATCAGGAACGCCAGTTCCAGCGCCTGGCTGGCGTTGAGGCGCGGATCGCAGTGCGTGTGGTAGCGGTCGGCCAGGCCTTCCTCGGTGATGGCCTGGGCGCCACCGACGCATTCGGTGACTTCCTGGCCGGTCATCTCGAAATGCACCCCGCCGGCATGCGTGCCTTCGGCGCGATGCACGGCGAAGAAGTCGTGCACCTCCGACAGGATCTGGTCGAAGCGGCGCGTCTTGTAGCCGTTGGCCGACTTGATGGTGTTGCCGTGCATGGGATCGCACGCCCACACCACCGAACGGCCTTCGCGTTTGGCCGCGCGCACCAGGCCTGGCAGCTTGCCGGCCACGTTGCCCGCGCCCATGCGGCTGATCACCGTGATGCGCCCGGCCACGTTGTCCGGGTTCAGCACGTCGAGAAGGCGGATGAATTCCTCGACCGACAGGCTGGGGCCGGCCTTGAAGCCCAACGGATTGCGCACGCCGCGCAGGAATTCGACATGCGCGCCGTCGAGCTGACGGGTGCGGTCGCCGATCCACAGCATGTGGGCCGAGCAGTCGTACCAGTCGCCGGTCGTCGAATCGACGCGGGTCAGCGACTGCTCGTAAGGCAGCAGCAGCGCTTCGTGGCTGGTGAAGAAATCGGTCTCGGCGATCTGCGGCGTCGTCTCCGACGTCAGGCCGCACGCCGCCATGAAAGCCAGCGTCTCATCGAGGCGATTGGCCAGATCGACATAGCGCGCGCCGGCCGGCGAGTTGGCGACGAAGCCCAAGGTCCAGCGATGGACCTGGTGCAGATCGGCGTAACCGCCTTGGGCGAAAGCGCGCAGCAGGTTGAGGGTCGCTGCCGACTGGTTGTAGGCCTGCACCATGCGCTCGGGATCGGGCTGGCGCTGGGCCGCCTCGAACTCGAAGCCGTTGACGATGTCGCCGCGATAGGCCGGCAGCTCGACGTCGCCGATCTTCTCGGTCGGCGCCGAACGCGGCTTGGCGAACTGGCCGGCCATGCGGCCGAGCTTCACCACCGGCAGGCCGGCGCCATAGGTCAGCACCACCGCCATCTGCAGCAGCACGCGGAACGTGTCGCGGATGTTGTTGGCGGAGAATTCGGCGAAGCTTTCGGCGCAGTCGCCGCCTTGCAGCAGGAAAGCCTTTCCTTCGGCCACGCGGGCCAGCCCGGCAGTAAGGCGACGCGCCTCACCTGCAAAAACCAGCGGCGGGTAGCGGCGCAGCTTCTCCTCCGCCGCGGTCAGTGCGGCCTGGTCGGGATAGGTCGGGGACTGCTGGATGGGCTTAAATCGCCAGCTCTCCGGCGACCAGTTGCGCGCGCGCGTCACCTGCGCCGCCGCAGTGGATGCCTTAGCCGGTCCAAGCCCGAGTACCATTGTCCTTTCCTTTCCAAAACCCCGATTGGGGGCAATCGCTATACGATCTTTTATGTCCGAACGCCAGCGCCGGCCTCGGCCGGCCTGCATTGCTTCAAGCCGCTAGCGGGCAATCCTCGCCCAAGCCACCAAATATAGCAGGCTAGAGCCCTGCTCTATTGGAGATTTTGCGCCGTTCTTTATTCCGCGGCTTTGGCCTGCACCGGCGGCCGCTTGGAGCGCATGGTGACGAACTCCTCGGCCGCGGTGGGATGGATGCCGACCGTGGCGTCGAACTGGCGCTTGGTGGCGCCGGCCTTTATGGCGATGCCGATGCCCTGGATGATCTCCGCCGCATCCTCGCCCACCATGTGCGCGCCGACCACGCGATCGGATTTGGCGTCTACCAGCAGCTTCATCAGCGTCTGCTGCTGGCGGCCCGAGAGCGTGGCCTTCATCGGCCGGAAGGTCGCGGCATAGACGTCGATCTCGCCATAGGTGCGCCGCGCCTCCTCTTCGGTCAGGCCGACCGTGCCCACCGGGGGCTGGCTGAATACCGCCGACGGCACGTCGCGATGGTCGGGCTTCATCGGCCGGTTGGCGAACAGGGTGTTGGCCAGGAAATGGCCCTCCATGATGGCGACCGGCGTCAGGTTGATGCGATCGGTCACGTCGCCGATGGCGTAGATCGACGGCACCGTGGTTTGCGACCATTCGTCGACCGCGACGGCGCCGGCCTTGTTCAACGTCACGCCGACCTTCTCCAGGCCGAGATCGTGCGTGTTGGGCGCGCGGCCGGTGGCGAACATCACCAGATCGGCCTCGATCGCCTCGCCCGCCGAGGTCTTGCAGCGATAGGCATCGCCCGTCTTTTCGACGGCGACGATCTCGGTATTGGGACGGAAGACGATGCCCTTGCGCGTCATCTCCTTCTGCAGATGCTCGCGCACCTCCTGGTCGAAGCCGCGCAGCACGTGATCGCGGCGGATGACCTGCGTCACCTCCGCGCCCAGCCCGTTGAAGATGCCGGCGAACTCGACGGCGATATAGCCGCCGCCATAAACGACGATGCGTTTCGGCAGGGTCTTGAGATGGAAAGCCTCGTTCGAAGTGATACCGAACTCGGCGCCTTCAATGCCGGGCCTGATGGCGCGGCCGCCGGTGGCGATGACGATGCGTTCGGCGGTGTAGCGCTTGCCGGCGACTTCGACGGTGTTGGCGTCGATCAGCCGGCCGCGGCCTTCATGCAAGGTGACGCCGGCGTCCGACAGCAGACGCTTGTAGATGCCGTTGAGCCGGTCGATCTCGTTGTCCTTGTTGGCGATCAGGGTCGCCCAGTCGAACTTGCTGTCGCCGACGGTCCAGCCATAGCCGGCGGCGTCCTCGAAATCCTCGTGGAAGTGAGAGCCATAGACCAGCAGCTTCTTGGGCACGCAGCCACGGATGACGCAGGTGCCGCCGACGCGGTCGTCCTCGCAGATGGCGACCCGGGCGCCCGCGGTGGCCGCGATGCGGCTGCAGCGCACGCCGCCCGAGCCGGCGCCAATGACATAAAGATCGAAATCGTAAGCCATGATTTACCCGTTAAAACAGCTCCCCGCCTTTCACTATAGCGGGCGTGGCCAGCATCGCGAAACGCCGGCAAGACCCCGAGCCCACGAGGGAGATGCCGCCAAATTACCTCTTTTGCGCCGGGGATAATGCCATGGGAGGGGCCGTAACTAGTCACAGAAGCCGGCCCTTCCCCCCTTGGCCGGCAGCACTGACAGCAGGAGTTCGCAGCAATGCACAAGGCAATTCTGGGCGTGGCCCTGATATCGGCCGTAGCGCTGGGTTCGGGCGTGGCGCTGGCGCGCGCGGGCAGCGGCGCAGGCATGGGCGGCCATGGCGATCACGGCTTCGCGATGCTGGATACCGACAAGGACGGCGCCATCAGCAAGGCCGAATTCGCCGCCGGCCGGGACAAGATGTTCCAGAGGCTGGACGCCAACAACGACGGCTCGTTCACCCGTGCCGAAGCGACGGCCGGCGCCGAAGCCTGGCGCAAGAAGGCGGCCGAAGCGGGCAAGACGGTCTCGCCCGAGCGCGAAGCCAAGCACAAGGAACGTGCCGAGAAGATGTTCAACGATCTCGATGCCGACAAGGACGGCAAGATCACCAAAGCCGAGTTCAATGCCGCAGGCGACAAGCTGTTCGCCAAACTGGACGTGAACGCCGACGGCAAGATCGTCAAGGGCGAAGGCCGCCCGGCCAAGCCGGCGACCACTACCCCACCGGCCAAGCAGTAACCGGCGCAAACGAAAAGGGCCGTTGGATCGCTCCAACGGCCCTCTTTATTGCTCGGGAGGCGCTAGCCGCGCTCGCCCCAGCGATCGCGGCCGTTTCGGCTGTCGCCGCGTTCCCAGCGATGGTCGCGATCGTTCCAGCGCTCGCCGCGTTCGTTATAGCGGCCGCCATGGTTGTTGTTGTAACCGTGGTTGTTGTTGTAGTAGCCGCCCGGACGATTGCCGACATAGCGCTCGCCGCGCTCGCAATTGCCGTCGTAATGCCAGCGGCCATTCTCGCCACTGCGCTCCCAACCACAGGTGCCATCGGCCGCCTGGGCAGGGGTGGTCGCTATCGCCATACCGGCAGCCTGGATCAGGGCGAAAGCGCCGACGCCCAGCCAGATTTTACTTTTCCTCGTCGTTTTCATTTTCAATCTCCAATCCTGGGTCGGGCCGCATTTTTCCGAACCGGCCCATCTCGAATCTACGAAACGGAGGTACTATCTATCCCCAATAAAACGTTTACCCAGCCAAGGGAGTTCCGATGATCATCTTCATCGGCGGTTTGATGGACCAGGCGACAGTGACGAAACTGACGGGGCTGATGGAACGCGCCCAATTCGTCGATGGCCGGGCGACGGCCGGCGAGCTGGCGGCCAAGGTCAAGAACAACCACCAGGTCGACGGTCGCGACCCGCTGATTCCCGAAATGCGGCAAATCGTGGACGATTGTCTGGCGGGCAGCCAGCTTTTCAACAGCGCCGCTCGGCCGCAACATGTGCGCCCGCCGCTGTTCTCGCGTTACGTGCCGGGCATGGAGTACGGCAACCATGTCGACGATGCGATCATGAACGGGCGGCGCATGGATCTGTCGTTCACGCTCTTTCTTTCCGATCCCGAGAGCTACGATGGCGGCGAGCTGGTGATCGACAGCACGTCGGGCGAGCAGGAGATCAAGCTCCCGGCCGGTAGCGCGGTACTCTACCCCGCCACCAGCCTGCATCGCGTGGCGCCCGTGACCCGCGGCCAGCGGCTGGCGGCGGTAACCTGGGTGCGCAGCCTGATCCGCGACGCGCAGCAGCGCGAGATCCTGTTCGATCTGGATCGCGTCCAGGACTCGTTGTTCAAGCGCGACGGCAAATCGATGGAAACCGACCTGCTGGCCAAGACCCAGTCGAACCTGCTGCGGCTGTGGGCGGAGGATTGACCCTCTAATCGTCGTCGGCGCTGCGGTTGGTGAAACGGGCATTGCCCAGACCCGTGCCGATGGTGAACACGCCCCAGCGCTCGACGTCGCCCATCGCCGGCACTTCACTCAAACCCTGAACCACCGCATCGTTGTGCATGACGAAAGCGCTGTCGTGATCGCCGATTTTCGGGATCGCCTCGGCCAAGGTGCGCGGCAGGTTGAAGCGGGCGCTCTCCCAGTTGCCGGGCAGGTTCTGGCCACCGCGACCTGAGTGTCGACCGATGAGTTGCAGCCATGGCAACGCCAGCCGATAGCGGCGGTTCCGGTGCGGCGCAAACCCTAGTAGAGTCGCCGGCAATGGCCGCCATTTCCCATCTCTCGGCGTCGGACGGCGCCTGGATGCTGGCGTCGCGCCGGGCGCGCACCGAGCTGTCCGCCTATGTGCGCGACTATCAGGGCTACGAGGAGCGGCTTGCTTCCGGCGTCCGCCGGCGCGAGCTGCCGCATGGTGGCGTGGTGCTGGTGATCAATTTCGCCGCCGCCTGGCGCGTCGCCGATCCACGGCGGCAAAGCGCGGTCCAGCGTTACGGCAGCTTCGTGGCCGGCGTCGACGATTTCGCCTCGCTGGTTGATTGCGCCGGCCGCGCCCATTGCCTGCAGGTCAATTTCACGCCGATCGGCGCGCGCCGTTTCTTCGGCGTGCCAATGGACGGGCTGGCGCGGCGCGTGGTGGCGCTTGACGATGTCCTCGGTCGCGATGCCGACCGACTGACCGACCGGCTGTTTCAGGCCGCCAACTGGAGCGACCGCTTCGACATCGCCGAAGCGGCGATCGCCGCCCGCATCCGCGACAGCGCGCCGGAGAATGCCGGCATTCTTTGGGCGTGGCGGCAAATCGAGCGCGACGGTGGCGGGACGTCCATCGCCGCCCTGGCGCGCGAACTGGATTGCAGCCGCAAGCATCTCGTGCACCGCTTCCGTGATCAGATCGGGCTGCCGCCGAAATCCGTGGCCGGCATCGTGCGCTTCAATCGGGCCTTGGCGCTGATCGGCGCCGCCGACAAACCCGACCTCGCGCGAATCGCCGCCGAAGCCGGCTATTTCGACCAGCCGCATTTCAATCGCGATTTCGCCGGCCTCGCCGGCATCACGCCCGGCGAATTCCTGCGCGCGCGGCTTGCGGATGACGTCGGCGTCGGAGCCTGAGGGCCAGGTAACATTCGTCCAAGATGTGCCGGATGTGCCGGTACAGGATTGACCCACCCCAACGAATGAGGTCGTCCATGAGCAGGCAAGGCAATCGCCCGAACATCTTTCCGGCACTCAAGTACCAGAACGCCAACCAGGCCATCGATTTCCTGATCAAGGCTTTCGGCTTTGAGAAGACCGCGGTCCATGCGGGCGATGGCGACATGGTGGCGCATGCCGAGATGAAGCTGGGCGCCGGCACGGTGATGCTGGGCTCGGATGCCAGGAACCCGGAGAACCCGTGGGACGCGGTGCGGATCGGCATCTACGTGCAGGTCGACGACATCGACACCCATCATGCCCGTGCCAAGGCGGCCGGCGCCAGGATCGTGCGGCCTTTGGCCGATACCGATTACGGCGCGCGGGAATATTCGGTGTACGACAGCGAAGGCAATCTGTGGAGCTTCGGCACCTATCATCCCGACGACAAGTGATGCTTCCCTTGCGTCTCCACGACTCGTCATCCCCGCGCAAGCGGGGATCTTTCTCCGAATATAACTCTGCCATCGATGGCACAGGCTCGTCCGCCTGAGATCCCCGCTTGCGCGGGGATGACATTGGGTCGTTAAAAAGGCCGCCGGTTTGCGCCGGCGGCCTTCGCCCGGTTCAGGCGGGAGCGCTTATTCCGCCGGCTTGGATTCGATCACCTTGCCGAACAGCTCCCAGGTCTTGCCGTTGAACCTGGCAAGCTGCACCGCCTCGATCGGATAGAAATCGGTCGGGCTGGTGTTGATCTTGATGCCCGGCAGCAGCATCGGCAGCTGCAGGTCCTTGATGCTGGCCGCTTCCTTCATGACGTTGGCGCGGGTCAGGTTGTCGCCCGCCGCGCGCAGCACTGCTTCGAGCGTCTGCGCCACGGAGTAGCCGTAAACGTAGTTCTGGTCGCCCAGGCTGGCATCGGGATTGTACTTGGCCATCCACGCCTTCCAGTCGGCCACGCCCTTGTCGTTGGCCCATTGCGGGTCGGCCGGGTCCTTGCGGTAATCGGCGGTGATGATGCCCGTGGCGTTTTCGGCGCCGGCCGGGATCAGCACGGTCTGGATGTTGCTCGACACGTTGGTCAGGAAATGCGCCGGCTTCCAGCCGATCTCCGCCGCCTTGCGGATCGCCTGCGCCGCAGCCTTGGGCGTGGCGGTGTTGATGAACACGTTGGCGCCCGAGCCCTTGAGCTGGATGATCTGCGAATCGATGGTGGGATCGGTGACTTCGAACGACACCACCGAAACCAGCTTCGCCATGTTCTTCTCGCCCAGGCCGCGCTTGAAGCCTTCGAGATAGTCGCGGCCGAAATCGTCGTTCTGATGCAGCAGACCGATCTTGGCGTCGGGGATGTTCTCCAGCACGTACTTGGCGTAGAGCGCGCCCTCGGTCGCGTAATCGGGCTGCCAGCCCATCGTCCACGGGAACTCCGTGGGCTTGCCCCATTTCGATGCGCCGGTGGCGACGAAAAGCTGCGGCACTTTCTTCACGTTCAGGTACTTCTGGATCGCCGTGTTGGTCGGCGTGCCCAGCGTGTTGAAGACGAACAGGACCTGCTCCTGCTCTACGAGCTGGCGCACGACTTCGACCGTCTTGGGCGGGCTGTAGCCGTCGTCCTGGCTGACGAAGTTGATCTTGCGGCCGTTGATGCCGCCCTCGTCGTTGACCTTCTTGAAGTACGAGGCGATCGCCTTGCCGATGGTGCCGTAGGCCGAGGCCGGGCCCGAATAGGGAATCGAATGGCCGATCTTGATCTCGGTGTCGGAAGCGCCGGGATCGTATTTCTTCTGGGCCAGGGCGGGCGAACTCGCCAAAGCCAAAGCGGCAACCAGGCCGCCGAACAAACGCAACGCGGTCATCTACTACTCCTCCTCAATGCAACGAAACCACGCGAACTGTCCGTGAAGACGATTGGGTCTTTCACGAAGCGGCGATATTCGTTGCGACGGTGGGAGAAGGCAATCGCTTAAGTGCGAGACACTCGTTTTAGACGCGGTAAAAGCAGCGCCCTGGCCAAAAAAGAAGCGGCCGCCCGAAGGCGGCCGCCGTCGTTTCGAGATGCGAAAGGCCTAGGCGCTTTCGGCCGACAGCACGTCGCCGAACAACTCCCAGGTCTCGCCCTTGAAGCGCTGCAGCTGCACCGACTGGATCGGATAGAAATCCGTCGGGCTGGTGTTGATCTTGATGCCCGGCAGCAGCATGGGCAGCGACAGCGCCTTGAGATTGGCTGCCTGCTTCATGATGTTGGCGCGGGTGAGATCGTCGCCGCACTGCTTGAGAACCTGCACCATCGTCTGCGCCACGGTATAGCCGTAGACGTTGAACGAGTCTGCGAGATTGCCCTGCGTGTTGTACTTCTTCATCCAGTCGACCCACTCCAGGTAACCCTGGTGGCCAAACCACTGCTTGTCGGTCGGATCCTTGAGATAGGCCGCCGTGATGATGCCCTGCGAAACCTCGAAGCCGGCCGGCTTCAGAACCGACGACACCGAGGCGGACACGTTGTTCAGGAAGTGCAGCGGCTTCCAGCCGATTTCGCCGGCCTTCTTGATCGCCTGCGCCGCGAACTTCGGCGTGGTGATGTTGAAGAACGCGTTGGCGCCCTTGCTGGACATCTGGATGACCTGCGAGTCGACGGTCGGGTCGGTCACTTCGTAGGTGACTTCGGACACGATCAGCTTCTTGCCGGCGGCGCCCAGGCCGGTGTGGAAGCCTTCGAGATAGTCCTTACCGTAATCGTCGTTCTGGTAAAGGATCGCGATCTTTGCGTCCTTCTGGTTGGCCAGCAGGTACTTGGCGTAGATCTGGCCCTCGGTGTTGTAGTCAGGCTGCCAGCCCATCGTCCACGGGAATTCCTTGGGCTTGCCCCATTTCGACGCGCCGGTGGCGACGAAGAGCTGCGGCACCTTCTTGGAGTTCATGTACTTCTGGATCGCCGTGTTCGGCGGCGTGCCCAGCGTGTTGAACACGAGAAGAACCTTCTCCTGTTCGACCAATTGACGGATGACTTCCACCGTCTTGGGCGGGCTGTAGCCGTCGTCCTGGCTGATGAACTTGATCTTGCGGCCGTTGATGCCGCCTTCTTCGTTGATCTTCTTGAAGTAGGCGTCGATCGCCTTGCCGATGGTGCCGTAGGCCGAAGCCGGGCCCGAATACGGGTTGGTATGGCCGATCTTGATCTCGGTGTCGCTGGCGCCCTCGTCGTACTTGCCCTTGGCAAAGGACGGACGCGCCACGGCAGCCGCAACGCCGGCGGCGGCGGTGCCCTGCATAAGTTTACGCCTGCTAATGCTCATCGATCTCGTTCCTCCCTGTATGACCGGTTTTTCCATTCCGGGATTTTCTTATTAGCTCAACAGATTGAGGCGGTTTTCCGTATCCGTCAACGCACATTGCGGAACCGAATGGCGCGACTGCGGAACTGGCGATGCCGAAGAGCAGCAACGCCCGAAAGCCTGCGCAAAGACCGTCAGCCGATGCCGACCGTCCTCAAGCAATGAAATTACAGGCCGTTCTGTCAGGAGGACTTTCTGGCCTGAATGAGGGCGAAGAGCCGGCGCAGGCCGCCCCAGATGCCGGTGGGCATCACGTACATGAAGATAATCAGGAACACGCCATAGATCGCCCAGGGGGCGGCCTTGGAAATGTCCGACGCCACGTTGGGGACGAACACCACGAAGATGGCGCCGAAGATGGCGCCCGGGATGGCAGCCAGCCCACCGATCACCACGCCGACCAGCAGCGTGATCGACAGCAGGATGTTGAAGGCGTCGGGCGAAACGAATCCGACGGCGACGGCGCTCAGGGCGCCGGCGATGCCGGTGTACATGGCGCTGACGCCGAAGGTCAGCGACTTGTAGAGCGCGGTGTTGATACCCATCGTGTCGGCGGCCATGTGGTGGTCGCGGATGGCGACCAGCGCGCGTCCCGTCCGCCCGCGCAGAAGATTCCAGGCGCAGACGAACAGCACCGCGCCCACCAGAAGCGTGAATACGTAGAGCCACTGGTCCTGCGAGATCGGCAGGCCGAAGGGCGGATCGGGCTTGATGATGACGATGCCCTGCACGCCGCCGGTCCATTGCTGCAGCCAGTGGATCTTCAGCAGCGACGGCACCGCCAGCGCCAGGCCGAAGGTCGCCAGCGCAAGGTAATGGCCTTCAAGTCGCAGCGCGGGCAGGCCGAACAGGAAGCCGAACACCAGGCAGACGATAGCCGCCACCGGCAGGGTGGCGAAGTAAGGCACGTCGTAGCGGTCCATCAGGATTGCGGCGGTATAGGCGCCGACCGCGTAGAACGCGCCATGGCCCAGGGAGAACTGGCCGTTGAAGCCGGTCAGCAGATTAAGTCCGAGAATGGCGATGGCGAAGATCATCACCAGGGTGAACTGGAAGATCTTGAAGTCGGCAAACAGGAAGTCGCCGCTGAAGTTCGGGTGGGGAATGAACGGCAGGATGAGGCCGCAGAGGAAAACCAGGATGCCCCAGCGAAGATTCTTGTTCATGCCGGACATGGCCTAGACCCTCTTGACGCGAACTTTGCCGAACAGGCCGCTCGGCTTGAAAATCAAGACCACGATCACAATCACCAGCGCCATGGTGAGCTTCAGCTCGTTGCCGATGACGAAGGCGCCCAGCAGGTTTTCCGTCACGCCCAGCAGAAAGCCGCCCAGCACCGCGCCGCCGGGATTGGAAATACCGCCGACCAGCGCCGAAGCGAAGCCGTAGAGCAGAATACCGGCCATCATGTTGGGATCGAGGAAGACGATCGGGGCAACCATCATGCCGGCGACGGCGCCCACCGCCGCCGCCAGGCCCCAGCCCAGCGCCAGCATCCAGCCCACGCGCACGCCGACGAGGCGGGCCGAGACGGGGTTCTGCGCCGCGGCCCGCATGGCGAGGCCAAGCGGCGTGTAGCGGAAGAAGAGAAACAAAGCGGTGAGAGTGACCAGCGTGATGGCGACGACGCCCAGATCGTGCGGTCCCACCAGCGTCGTGCCGGTGCTGAAGCCGCGGAACGGGCTGGGGAACTCCTTGATGATGTAGCTCCAGATCCAGCCGGCCACGGAATTGAAGATCACCAGCAGGCCGATGAAGACGATCACCTGCGCCAGCACCGACGAACTGTGGAAGCGCCGCAGCACCACCCGTTCGATCGTCACGCCGCCGATGAACGAAATCGCCACGGCGCAGAAGAAGGCGACCCAATAGGGCATGCCCCAGTCGATCAGCTGCCAGGCGACGTAGCAGGAGAACATCGCCATTTCGCCCTGGGCGAAGTTCAGATGCTCGGTGGCGGTGAAGATCATCACCAGCGCCAGCGCGACGCTGGCGTAGATGGCGCCGTTGGCCAGGCCGGAGCTTACCTGTTGAATGAAAAGATCCATGGTTCGCCCCTCGCCTAATATCCGAGATAGGAGCGACGAATGCCTTCGTCGTTCTTGACCACCGTAGCGGGGCCGGACATCACCACGTTGCCCGTCTCCAGCACGTAGGCATGGTCGGCAAGATTGAGCGCCAGCGCCGCATTCTGCTCGACCAGCAGCATGCTGACTTTCTCTTCCTCGTTGATGCGCCGCATGATGCGGAAGATTTCCTGCACGACCAGCGGCGCCAGGCCGAAGGACGGCTCGTCCAGCAGCATCAGCCGCGGCGCCAGCATCAGCGCGCGCGCGATGGCCAGCATCTGCTGCTCGCCGCCCGACAGGGTGCCGGCCTGCTGCTGCAGGCGCTCCTTCAGGCGCGGGAAATAATTGAACACCAGGTCGAGATCGCGGCCGACGCGGCTCTTGTCGCGCTGCACGTAGCTGCCGAGCTTCAGATTCTCTTCGACCGACAGGTTGACGAAGGTGCCGCGGCCTTCCGGCACGTGCGCCACGCCCAGCCGCACGATCTCCTCGGTGGCGACGCCGTTGATGCGCTTGCCGGCGAAATTCACCTCGCCCGCCGTGCGCACCATGCCGCAGAGCGCCCGCAAGGTCGTGGTCTTGCCGGCGCCGTTGGCGCCCAGCAGGGTGGTGATGCCGCCCTCTTCCAGCTCGAATGACACGTCGTGCAGGGCTTGAGTTTGCCCGTAATAGGCCTTGAGGCCCTTGACCTCGAGAAGCGCGGCCATCAGCTCGTCCCCAGATAGGCCCGGATGACTTCCGGGTCGCGTTGCACTTCCGCCGGCGTGCCGTCGGCGATCTTGCGGCCGAAGTCGATCGCCACGACCTTGTCCGACACCGACATCACCAGGCTCATGTGATGCTCGACCAGCAGCACGGTGACGTCCTGGGTGTCCCGCACCTTCCTGATCTGCTCCTTCAGCACGTCGATCTCTTCGTGGTTGAGGCCGGCCGCCGGCTCGTCGAGCAGCAGCAGCTTGGGCCGCGACGCCAGCCCGCGCGCCAGCTCGACGCGCTTGCGGATGGGAAACGGCAGGCCGCCCGCGGGCCAATGGGCGAAATTCTGCAGCCCCATGAACTCGATCAGCTCCTCGGCGCGGGCGCGCAACTGGCGGTCTTCCTCCTGCGCCAAGGGCAGGCGCAGCGCGTTGACCAGGAAATTGCCGTGCGTGCGGCAATGGCCGCCGACCATGATGTTGTGCAGCACGCTCATCGAATCGAACAGCGCCACGTTCTGGAACGTGCGGCCGATGCCGATGCGGGGAATGTCGTGGCGCGAGGCTTTGAGGATCGACTTGCCTTCGAACAGGATGTCGCCCTTGTTCGGCGTATAGAGACGGCTCAGGCAATTGAAGAGGGTGGTCTTGCCGGCGCCGTTAGGGCCGATCAGCCCGGCGATCTGGCCGTTGAAGACGTCGAAGCCCACGCCATCCAGGGCGACGATGCCGCCAAACCGCACCGAAACGTCGCGTACGCTCAGCAGCGGCTGGCCGCTCTGGCTTGGGGCGCCTTGCATGGCGGTGCTTTGTTCTGAATGCATCTCCCGATCCCGTCCTGTCGCGACAATGGAAAGGAAGCTGCGGCGCAAAGTCACGCCTTAACCGTGCGCTGCGTCCTGCCCCAGCCTGCCGGCCGGCGCGACGTCGCATCGGTTTGCTCTCGACCCCTCCCACGCTCCAACACCGCTCTTTTCGTCACAGGCGGCGGTTGATGAAGCGCGCCCACGATGGACGATTTGTCATGGCGTTGCAACAGGTTTGCCCGCTGTTTTCGCTCGATTTTTCTTTCGGTACGCGGAAGAGAACGGCTTCCAGCAATCGAGGAGCAATGCCTTCAATTTGCCCGAAACAACAGTCAGGGGTTGACAGTGGACCGTGACCGACCAATACCGTCGCCCGTGAATGACAGCACCGTCACCACGTGGGGGCCGGTTTCCGTCTTTAAGGAGAGTACCAAGATGAGGATTTCAATGGCGGGCGCCGGCAAGGCGCTCCTGGCCGGCATGTTTCCGTTGTCGGTGGCGGTGGCGGCCCTGACCGCAGGTTCGGCCGCGCTGGCGCAGCAAAAGCCGCCGGCCGCGACGCCCGCGCCAGCCGCACCGGCCCCGGCTGCAGCGCCGCCAGCTGCAGCGCCGCCGGCTGCAGCGCCGACCGATCCCGATGCGCTGCCGCAGTCGCTGCAGGAGTTCGATCTCAACAAGGACAAGATCGTCGAGCAGAAGGAATTCGTCAGCGTTCAGATGAAGACCTTCGACGAGGTCGACGCCAACAAGGACGGCTTCGTCACGCGCGAGGAATATCTGAAGCAGGCCGAGCCGCCCTTCATTCCGGCCGACGCGCAGAACCTGCCGCCGATCGAGGAGCGCCGCCGCATCCTCAACCTGCGTTTCACCAATCTCGATTCGAACCAGGACGGCAAGATCTCGCGCGAGGAGGCCGAGCAGTCCTTCGTGCGCGAATTCATCATCATGGACAAGGACCAGAACGGCCGCTTGACCGCCGTCGACTGGCGCATCGCCCAGCAACAGGCGCAGCAGGCTCAGGGGCAGCAGGGCGGCAGGCCGGAGCGCATCACCAAGCAGGAATTCATCGAGGGCGAGAACGCCGTGTTCGAGCGGCTCGATACCGACAAGGACAAGTCGCTTTCCCTGGCCGAGTTCCTGGCCATCGCCAACAACGCGCCGCCCGCCAGCCAGGAGCAGGTCAAGGCACGGCTGACGACGGCGTTCGCCGAGATCGACACCAACAAGGACAAGAAACTGTCGCTGGCGGAATGGCAGGCGACGTCGGAGCGCAATTTCGCCAATGCCGACCGCAACAAGGACGGCGTGCTGACCGGCGAGGAGCTGCGCCCGTCCGCCCCGCCGCAGCAGAACACGGCCGCGGAGGAAACCCGCGAGCAGTTCGTCAACGGGCGCGCCGACGAGTTGCTGGCCAGGCTGGACAAGAACAAGGATGGCAAGATCTCGCTCGAGGAATTCCTGGCGCTGGCCAGCGAAGCGCCGCCGGAGCGAGCCAACGAAGCCAAGGCACAGCTTACCGGCTCGTTCAATGCGATGGACGGCAACAAGAACGGCACAGTGGAACGAACGGAGCTGCTTGCCCACTTCACCACCATCTTCAACCGCATCGACGCCAACAAGGACGGCAAGATTACGCAGAAGGAAGTGAATGCGCTGAACGCGCCTGCGCCCAAGCCGCAGACCGCGCCGCCGCAGAACCGCCCGCCTGCCGCCGCGCCCGCCCCGCAGGCCGCACCGCAGGCCGCGCCCAAGCCCGCGCCCAAGCCGGCAGCGCCTGCTCCGGCTCCCGCGCCGCAGGGCGGCCCGCCGCCGGCCTTCCCCGCACCGTCCAGCAATCAGCCGCTGCGCTGAGCCGGTACCGACAAACGAAAAGGGCGCCTGCGGGCGCCCTTTTTTGTTGTCCCGTTGAGGCTCTCCCGTTCACTCGACGGTAACGGCCTTGGCGAGGTTGCGCGGCTTGTCGACATCGGTGCCCTTCATGACGGCGACGCGATAGGCCAGAAGCTGCGCCGGGATGGCGTAGAGAATGGGAGCGGCGAACGGATCGGTTTCCGGCAACGCCATGCTGGCCACCGCGCGACCGCCCAGCCGCCTGATGCCGCTGGCGTTGGAGAACAGCACCAGCTTGCCGCCGCGCGCCTCGACCTGCTCGACGTTTGACGCGGTCTTGTCGAAGACGTCGTCGAGCGGCGCCATGACCACCACCGGCACGTTCTCATCGATCAGCGCGATCGGCCCGTGCTTCATCTCGCCCGCGGCATAGCCTTCGGCGTGGATGTAGGAAATCTCCTTGAGCTTCAGCGCGCCTTCGAGCGCGATGGGATAGGACGAGCCGCGACCCAGGAACAGCACGTCGCGCGCTTTGACGACGGCGTTGGCGACGGCTTCCATCGCCTCTTCCTGGTTGAGGATTTCGGTGACCTTGGCCGGCGTCTCGATCAGCGCCGCGCACAGCTGCGCCTCGCGCTCAGGAGTCAGATGCCCGCGCGCCCGCGCCGCCGCGATGGCCAGCACCGCCAGCACCGTGAGCTGCGTGGTGAAGGCCTTGGTCGAGGCGACGCCGATCTCCGGCCCGGCCAGGGTCTGCATCACCGCGTGCGAATCGCGGGCGATGACGCTTTCCAGCACGTTGACGATGGCGAGGCAGGTCTGGCCCTGACTCTTGGCGTAATGCAGCGCCGCCAGTGTGTCGATGGTTTCGCCCGATTGGGAGATGGCGATGGTGACGCCGCCATCTTGCATCGGCGCGGCGCGATAGCGGAACTCGGACGCGATATCGACCTCGACCGGCAGGCGGGCGATGCTCTCAAACCAGTATTTCGCCACCAGGCCTGCGAGATAGGCCGTGCCGCAGGCGACGATGGTGAGCTTAGGCACGCTGGCGAAATCGAACGGCAGTTTCGGCAGCTGCACCTGGCGCGTCAGCGGATTGAGGAAACTCTGCAAGGTGTCGCCGATCACCGCCGGCTGCTCGCAGATCTCTTTCAACATGAAATGCGGATAATTGCCCTTGCCGATCAGCGCGCCCGACAAAGCCGTCTCGCGCACCGGCCGCTGCACTTCCTGCCGATTGTTGAAATAGCGCACACCCTTGGGCGACAGCACGACCCAGTCGTCTTCTTCCAGATAGGAGATGCGCCGCGTCAGTGACGCCAGAGCCAAGGCATCGGTGCCGATATACATCTCGCCATCGCCATAGCCCACGGCCAGTGGGCTGCCGCGGCGAGCGCCGATCATCAGATCGGGCTGGCCGGCGAACACAATCGCCAGCGAGAACGCCCCGCGCAATTTGTCCATGGCGTCGGCCATGGCTTCTTCCGGTGTAGCGCCGTCGTTGAGGCTGACGGTCAGCAGATGCGCCACGGCTTCGGTGTCGGTATCGGTCTCGAAGCGCACGCCCTTGGCGACCAGCTCCGCGCGCAGCTCGTGGAAATTCTCGATGATGCCGTTATGGACGATGGCGACCTTGTCGGTCGCATGCGGGTGAGCATTGCGCTCGGTCGGGCGGCCATGCGTGGCCCAGCGCGTGTGGCCGATGCCGGTCTTGCCGGCGAGTGGTTCGCGCTCCAGGCGCTCGGCGAGATTGTCGAGCCGGCCTTCGGCGCGGCGGCGCTCGATGCCGTTGCCGACCAGCGTGGCGATGCCGGCCGAATCGTAGCCGCGATACTCCAGACGCCTCAACCCTTCCAGCAACAGCGGCGCTACGTCACGCTTGCCGATGATGCCGATGATGCCGCACATACGCTTTACTCCTTAACGCTTCTTCTTCGCAGCCTCGGCCCGCGCCTTGTTGCGCGCCCGCAACCTGGGGGCCGCGCCCTCGCGCATGCTCTGCGCCGAGCGCTCGACCGCCACGGTTTCCTTCGGCACGTCCCGGGCGATGACGCTGCCGGCGCCGACGATGGCGCCCGCGCCCAGTTTCACCGGCGCGATCAGCGAAGCGTTGGAGCCGACGAAGGCGCCGTCGCCGATCTCGGTGCGATATTTGCCGAAGCCGTCGTAGTTCACCGTGATGACGCCAGCGCCGATATTGACCTTGGCGCCCACCGTGGCGTCGCCGACGTAAGCCAGATGGTTGGCCTTGGCGCCCTTGCCCATCGTCGAGGCTTTCACCTCGACGAAATTGCCGATATGCACGTCCTCGCCCAGCACCGCACCGGGACGCAGCCGCGCGAACGGTCCGACGATGGCGCCCTTGGCGATGGTCGTGCCCTCGATGTGGCAGAAGCCCTTGATGGTGACGTTGTCGGCAACAGTGACGCCGGGGCCGAACACGACATTGGGGCCGATGGTGACGTCCTGGCCCAGCCTGGTGTCCCACGACAGATGGACGCTGGCGGGATCTTCGAGCGTCGCACCGTTCTCCATCACTGCTGCACGCAAGCGCTGTTGCATGACCGCTTCCGCCGCCGCCAGCTCGGCGCGCGAATTGATGCCTTGCAGCTCGTCGACCGTGGCCTCGACGAAGGTGCAGTCGCGGCCCGCCTTGCGCGCCAGCGCCACCAGATCGGTGAGATAGTATTCGCGCTTGGCGTTGTTGTTGCGCAGCCGGTCAAGCAGCTTTAGCGCCTGATCGCCCGCGATCGCCATCACCCCGGCATTGCACAGGACGATTTTGCGTTCCTCGGCGCTGGCGTCCCTGCTCTCGACGATGCGCTGCAGCGAGCCGCCCTCGGTGACGAAGCGGCCGTAGGGAGACGGATCGTCGGGCCGGAAGCCCAGCACCGCGATCGCCGCCTTGCGCTTGCGCCGCGCCGCCAGCAGCCGGCGCAAGGTCGCGGCCGTAATCAGAGGCGTGTCACCATAGAGCACCAGCACCTCGTCGGCGCCCTTCAGATGAGCGCCCGCCGCCTTGACCGCATCGCCGGTGCCCTGCGGCCGGGCCTGGATGGCGGTGGGGTGCGGGGCGACGACGTCGGCGACCGTTTCGTGGCCCGGGCCGATCACCACCACCAGCTTCGCGGGCTTCAACGCCTCAGCCGTCGCCACGACATGCGAAATCATCGGCCGGCCGGCAAGCTTGTGCAGCACCTTGGGCAGTCTGGAGCGCATGCGCGTGCCGGCGCCGGCGGCGAGGATGACGACAGTCAGGTTATTGGCCATGGAATCGGAACGCGCGTGCCCTTAAAGAGATGGCGCACAAAATGCCACAGCGAGGGGAGCGAAGCCATGGCGGAAGCAAGGCGGAATTGCGCTTGCGCGAGCGGCCGGCAGACGCCAAAACCAGCGTCTCCCTTATGTCGGAACACGCCATGACCGCCGCCCTGCCCTTCGACACCATCGTCTTCGACCTCGACGGCACACTGATCGACAGCGCACTGGACGTCGGCCTGGCGCTCAATCGCGTGCTGAAAGAGGAAGGCCTGGCGGAAATGGACCATGCCACCGCTCGCTCGCTGATGGGCGAAGGCGGCAAGGTGATGACGGCGCGCGCCTTCGCCAAGGCCGGGCGCACGCTCGACGAGGCGACGCTCAACGCGCTGACCCGCCGCTTCATCGGCTATTACAAGGACAACCCCATCGCCCATACCCTGCCCTATCCCGGCGTGGTCGAGACGCTGACTTACCTGAAGAAGGCCGGCGCGCGCATGGCGGTGTGCACCAACAAGTTCGAAGCGCCGACCTTGCAGATCTTGCAGGCGCTCGACCTGAGGCGTTTCTTCGACGCCGTTGCCGGCGCCGATACGTTCCACGTGCGCAAGCCTGATCCCGGCCATGTCACGCAGTTGGTGGCGCGCATGGGCGCCAGCCTGAAGCAGGCGGTGATGGTGGGCGATTCCATGCATGACGTGCACGCGGGCCATGGCGCGAAGATTCCCGTGGTCGCGGTGTCGTGGGGCTACACGGTGCAGCCACCCGAAACTTTCGGCGCGGATATGCTGATCGAGCGTTTCGCCGATTTGCCGCAGGCGCTGGTCGATCTCGCCTTGCAGCGTCAGGCGGTATAGACCGTCGCGCCGCCGAGCAAGGTGCGCAGGATTTTGCGGGCGGCACTGGGGATTTTCGCTTTATTGACCGCAAAGCTGGCGTTTCTTGACAGGGGTTGGACTGCCCCCTAAAAGAGCGGCCCACGGGCGCGTAGCTCAGCGGGAGAGCGTCCCCTTCACACGGGGAAGGTCGCAGGTTCAATCCCTGCCGCGCCCACCATTTT
>CAYLYK010000010.1:0-78408 GCA_964388115.1 uncultured Hyphomicrobiales bacterium | reverse complement strand
TCACCGCGTCCATTCCGCTCGGCACCTTCACCTGCGTCACCGGCGTCTCGGGCTCGGGCAAGTCGACCCTGATCATCGAAACCCTCTACAAGGCGCTGGCGAAACGGCTGAACGGCGCGCGCGAGCAGCCGGGCGAGCACGACCAGATCCTGGGCCTCGAACATCTCGACAAGTGCGTCGATATCGACCAGTCGCCGATCGGCCGCACGCCGCGCTCCAATCCCGCGACCTATACCGGCGCCTTCACGCCGATCCGCGACTGGTTCTCGCAACTGCCCGATTCGACCGAGCGCGGCTACAAGCCCGGCCGCTTCTCGTTCAACGTCAAGGGCGGCCGCTGCGAGGCCTGCCAGGGCGACGGCATGATCAAGATCGAGATGCACTTCCTGCCCGACGTCTACGTGCAATGCGACGTCTGCAAGGGCCGCCGCTACAATCGCGAGACCCTGGAAGTGCAGTTCCGCGGCAAGTCGATCGCCGACGTGCTCGACATGACGGTCGACGAGGGCGCCGAGTTCTTCAAGGCCGTGCCCGCCGTGCGCGACAAGCTGGTGACATTGCAGCAGGTCGGCCTCGGTTATATCCATGTCGGCCAGCAGGCGACGACCCTCTCCGGCGGCGAGGCGCAGCGCGTGAAACTCGCCAAGGAATTGTCGCGCCGCGCCACTGGACGCACGCTCTACATCCTCGACGAGCCCACTACCGGGCTGCATTTCGACGACGTGCGAAAACTGCTCGAAGTGCTGCACAAGCTGGTCGAGACCGGCAACACGGTGCTGGTGATCGAGCACAATCTCGAGGTCATCAAGACCGCCGACTGGGTGATCGACCTGGGACCGGGCGGCGGTTCGGGCGGCGGCCGCATCGTCGCCGCCGGCACGCCCGAAGACGTCGCCGCCGTTGCCGACAGCTTCACCGGCCAGTACCTCGCGCCGTATCTGCGCAAACGCGGCGGCGCCACGGCCCCCGCCAAGGCGCGCAAGCGGGCTTAATTCTCAACGCCCGCCGCGCACTCCCCTCATCCTGAGGAGCCGGGCGTCAGCCCGGCGTCTCGAAGGATCGGGTTCGGGAATCGATCGTGCAGCCTATCCTTCGAGACGCTCGCTTGGCGCTCGCTCCTCAGGATGAGGGGAAATGGGTTCGACGGCGCAATGCCCCCTCACTTTTCGCTGAGCCGCGCGCGAGCGGCTTGCTTGCGCGGCGCGCCACCGCCACTCTCTGCCGCATGATCCTTTTTCGCGCCCTCGCCGCCCTCCTCCTCATCCTCTTCGCGCTCCCCGCCTGGGCGCAGAACCCGCCGGCCGGCGCCGTCGTCGATGAGGAGCTGGTGCGCGCAGCCACCGACATGTTCACCATGAACGACAAGGCGCGCGCCGAGGCGATCGAGAAGCTGGCCGCCCGCAACAAGCCCGAGATCGCGGCTCCTTTGATCGAGTTGATGCCGATGTTCACCGAGAACGCCGACCGCATCGCCGAGATATTGCGCCAGGTCACCGGCGCCGACATCAAGACCGCCTGGTTCGAATGGATGCTGTGGCAGGAAGCTAACCCGCAGATCAAGCCGTTCCCCGGCTACGACACGGTCAAGGCGCGCTTCCTGGGCCAGATCAACCTGGGCTTCCTGGACTTCGTCTATCCCGGCGTCGCTACCGAGATCAGGCTGGAGGAGATCGCTTGGGGCGGCGTTGCGCCCGACGGCATTCCCGCTTTGGTCAATCCCAAATTCACCCCCGCCAGCGAGGCCACCTGGCTGCACGACAACGAGCTGGTGTTCGGCGTCGTCATCAACGGCGACGTGCGCGCCTATCCGCAGCGCATCATGGACTGGCACGAGATGGCCAACGACGTGGTGGGCGGCGTGCCCGTCGCGCTGGCCTATTGCACGCTGTGTGGTGCTGCGATCCTGTTCGAAACACTGCCGCAAGGCCGCGTGCTGCCGTTCGAGTTCGGCTCATCCGGCCTGCTCTACCGCTCCAACAAGCTGATGTTCGATCGCCAGTCGAATTCGCTGTGGAACCAGTTCACCGGCCGGCCGGTGGTCGGCTCGCTGGTCGGTTCGGGCATCGAGCTGAAGATCCGCCCGGTTGTGGTGACGCGCTGGCAGCAATGGCGCACGCTGCATCCCGACACGAAGATCCTCTCGCTCGACACCGGCCACAAGCGCGACTACTCGCCGGGCAAGCCCTACGGCGCCTATTTCAACAACCCGGCGATGATGTTCCCCGCCAACGTGACCGACTGGCGCCTGCAACCCAAGGACTACGTCTTCGGCGTGCGCTTGAACGAAGGCCGCAAGGCGTGGCCGATCAAATCCTTCGCCGACGGCAAGGTGTTCAACGACCAGGTGGGCAGCGTCGAAATCGTGCTGATCGGCAACGCGGTGAGCGAAACCGTACGCGCCTATCGCCGCGACGGCCGCACTTTCACCGCCGGCGCCAAGCCCGACGAAGTGACGGCCGACGGCAAGACCTGGAAAGTCACCGAAGATGCGCTGCTCGGCCCGTCAGGCGAGAAATTGCCACGCGTGCCCGGCCACAACGCCTTCTGGTTTGCCTGGCAGAATTATTTCGGCGGCGACGCGACGCTCGCCAAGCCTTAAGCCTTCGCCGCCACCGCCTCGATCTCGACCAGGAAGGCGGGATCGACCAGCGCGGTAACAATCAACAAGGTCGACGCCGGCACTTTCTCGCCGATGAATTTGTCGCGCGCCTCGCGATAGGCCGCCACGTAGCGCGGATCGGTCAGATAGACGTTGACGCGCACGATGTCGTCCACGCCCATGCGCGCCTCTTTCAGGATCGCCACCAGGTTCTTCCAGGCAAGCTCGCACTGTTTCTCGATCGTGGCGCCAGCCTTGCGGTTCTTGTCGATGCCGACCTGGCCCGAGATATAGAGCAGCCGCGCATTGGCCGGCACTTCGACGCCATGCACGTAGCGGCCGGCTGGTGCTGCGATGGACGCTGGATTGCGGACGATATTGGCCATAGGTCTCTCCCCCTGTTGCATGCTTGTTGGCGACAGACTATCTCTTGCGCGAAACCAAGGACAGAGCGGAACGGTAAATGACGCAGCGCGTGCATGTGATCGGCGGCGGCCTGGCGGGCTCGGAAGCGGCCTGGCAATTGGCGCGCGCCGGCGTGCCCGTCTCCTTGCACGAGATGCGCCCGCACCGCACGACCGAGGCGCACCAGACCGACAACCTGGCGGAACTGGTCTGCTCCAACTCCTTCCGCTCCGACGATGCGCTGAACAACGCCGTCGGCCTGCTGCATGAGGAGATGCGCCGCGCGGGCTCGCTGATCCTGCGCGCGGCCGATGCCTGCAAGGTGCCGGCCGGCGGCGCGCTGGCGGTCGACCGCCATCAATTCTCCGCCGCCGTGCAGGCAGCGCTCGAAGCGGAACCTCTCGTCAGCATCGAACGCGGCGAGATCGCCGGCCTGCCGCCGCAGGACTGGGACAATGTCATCGTCGCCACCGGGCCGCTAACCTCGCCCGCCCTCTCCGAGGCAATCCGCCAACTCACCGGCGAGGACAGCCTGGCCTTCTTCGACGCCATCGCGCCCATCGTGCACAAGGAGTCGATCGATTTCTCCATCGCCTGGTTCCAATCGCGCTACGACAAGAGCGGGCCGGCGGGCGACGGCGCCGACTACATCAACTGCCCGTTCGACAAGGAGCAGTACGAGGCTTTCCTCGCCGCCGTGATCGCAGGCGAGAAGACCGAATTCAAGGAATGGGAAAAGGACACGCCCTATTTCGAGGGCTGCCTGCCGATCGAAGTGATGGCCGCGCGCGGCCCCGATACGCTGCGCTACGGGCCGATGAAGCCGGTCGGCCTCACCGATCCGCGCACGGGAAAACGCGCCTATGCCGTCATGCAGCTGCGCCAGGACAATGCGCTGGGCACGCTCTACAACATGGTGGGGTTCCAGACCAAGCTGAAGCATGGCGAGCAGACGCGCATCTTCAGGATGATTCCCGGCCTCGAGAACGCGCAGTTCGCCCGGCTGGGCGGCCTGCATCGCAACACTTTCCTCAATTCGCCGCGCGTGCTCGATAATCGCCTGCGCCTGAAAGCCATGCCGCGCCTGCGCTTTGCAGGTCAGGTGACCGGCGTCGAAGGCTATGTCGAGAGCGCCGCCATCGGCCTGCTCGCCGGCCGCTTCGCCGCTGCCGAGCGCGCCAGCGCCGCACTCGTCGCACCACCGCCGACCACGGCATTGGGCGCGCTGCTCGCGCACATCACCGGCGGTGCCGACGCCACGACGTTCCAGCCGATGAACGTCAATTTCGGCCTCTTCCCCGACCTCCCCGTCGAAGGCAAGCGCCCCTTGCGCGGCAAGGACCGCAAACAGGCCATGGCACAGCGCGCGCTATCTGACATCGACGCCTGGCTCGATCCGCAAAGGCAAGCCGCGGAGTAACAGTCTCCCCTCGTCCTGAGGAGCGAGCGTAAGCGAGCGTCTCGAAGGACAGGCTGCAAGCGTGATGTGTGACCCGTGTCCTTCGAGACGCCGGGCTTTCGCCCGGCTCCTCAGGAGGAGGGTGTGTGGTGCAGACGAAGACTACTCCGCCGGCACGTGCCCGGCCGCGCCGGCGCGCATCTCCCGCGCCGCCAGCCGCACCACCTGCCAGCCCGAATGCAGCGCCAGCACCGCCATGATCGCTGCTACGACGACATCGGGCCAGCCGGTGCCGGTGCCGAAAACGCCCGCCGCCGCCGCCAGCACCGCGACGTTGCCGATGGCGTCGTTGCGCGTGCACAGCCAAACCGAGCGGCGATTGCTGTCGCCCTCGCGATGGGCGAACAGGATCGCGGCGACGCCGAGATTGGCCGCCAGCGCCAGCGCGCCGACCACGCTCATGGTCGTCGCTTCCGGCACGATGCCGTTCCACGCATGCCACGCTGCCTGGCCGATCACCCAGGCGCCGAACAGCAGCATCGACAATCCCTTCAACCACGCCACCCGCGCGCGCGCCACCAAAGACAGCGACAGCACGAACAGGCTCAAGCCGTAATTGACGGCGTCGCCCAGGAAATCGACCGAGTCGGCCAGCAGCGCGGTTGAGGCGGCGGTTTGCGCCGTCGCCAGTTCCACGACGAACATCGCCGCATTGACGACCAGCGCGATCCACAGCACGCGCCGGAACCTGGCGTCCGTCGGCGCACCGTGATCGTGGCCGTGATTGTGATCATGCGAGCAGGATGCCGACATTCTCAGACCTCCTCGTGGTTCTCGAGAATATGGGCGCTCATGTCGTCCAGGATGCGCCGCACGTGATGGTCGGCGGCGGCGTAGAACACCTGCTTGCCCTCGCGCTCGGCGCGCAAGATGCGGGCGGCGCGCAGCAGGCGCAGATGATGGCTGACCAGCGATACCGACAGCTCCAGCCGCTCGGCAATGGCGCCGACGCTGACCCGCTCGTGCAGGCACAGCATGGCGATGCGCAGCCGGGTCGGATCGCCCAGCAGCTTGAAGATTTCCGACAATTGGACGATCAGGCTGTCATTGCTCATGCCTGAACATTTAAATACTTGTTCAAATATTGTCAAGATGGGCAGGAAGCCCGATTTCCTGCGGTTTTCAGAACCGCCGCATGCTGGCTTTCCACGCCAGCCGCAGCTGGCGGGCCAGTGGCGGCAGGTCGATCTTGGGGCTGTAGACGTCGTATTTCTGCCGCGCCAGGCGCGACAGATAGCCGTCCAACAAAGTAGCCGGCAGCAGCGCCGGCAGCGCCAGTTTTGGAATGCCCACCCGCAGACGTCGCGCAAGGCGCAAATGCCGCCGCGCTTCCGAGGCGATGCCGGCGATCACCACAGGCAGCGCCGCCTGCTTGCGCCCCTCGAACAGGGCTTCGACAGAGACGCCCGCCGCCTGCAGCCGGTCGAGCGGCAGATAGAGGCGTCTTTGCGCGGCATGAAACGGCACCGCGCGCAGCAATCCGGTGAGCGCGAAAGCCACGCCGACATGGCGTCCCGCCTGCAGGGCGCGCGGCTGCAAGGCGCCGAGACACGCCAGGCTCAGCATGGTCAGGCTGCCCTGCGTCGCCTTGGCCAGCCGCTCCAGCGCGGTGTAGTCCTCGATCGGCTCGCCTTCGACCTCGGCCTCGCGCGCATCGAGCATGGCGTCGAATTCCTCGCGCGGCAGCTTGAAGCGCGCCATCGCCTGCGCCAGTGCCTGCACCACCTGATGCCGCGGCCCGCCGCCTTGTTGGGCGGCCGCCACCGCATCGCGCCACCATTGCAGGCGGATGCGGCCCAGCAGCGGCTCGCTCACCAGCTCCGGCGTGCGGGCGATCTCGGCGTTGAGCGCATAGAGCGCGTAAAGTCCCTGGCGCTGCTCTTCGGGCGCAAAAAGGCCGCAAAGATAGTGATCGTAGTCCTGCTGCCGAACCTGTTCGGCGCACAGACGATTCCACTCCTCCTGCTCAGTTGCCATGGGCTGAAACTTCCCCGCTCCACCGCCATTGTTTATGCCATAAAACCCGTAGAGCCGATGCCACAAGCGACCGACCACCTCCAGAAGACCGATCCCGCGCTGGCGCTGTTTCAGCCCATCGTCGACCGGCTCGACCGCGACCACGCGCCCGAGGGGCAGTTGGTGTGCGAAACCCTGCGCAGCCTGCGCCAGTCGCAGCCGACGGCGGCGGCCGAACTCGATCCGCGTTTCGAGCCGCATCTGGCCCTGATGCGCCAGGCATTCGCGCGCGAAGCCGCCGCGCCGGCCGGCGTGATGTTCCAGAGCTGGAGCGATCTGCACAATCATCTGCGCTTCGCCTTCGTGCCGGCCGGCCGCGCTCTGCTGGCGTTCCACAGCGAGGCCGCCATCGCCCAGCCGGCGATGGACGCGCTGATGCTGGGCATCGGCGTGACGTCCTTGTTGCAGGAAGCGCCGCACCGGCTGCAAAGCCACGGCCATATCGTGGTGCCGGCGCAATGGTTTCCCGCCGGCTCCGCCATCGACACCTGGCTGCGCAGCCCCAAACGCAACCCCGCTTTGGATACGGCTTACGCCAACGGCCTGGCGCGGCTGGACGAAATGCTCAACGCCGCCGAGCGTGGCCTGCCGGCCATCCACAACGCGGGCCTGCGACGGGGCGCCGCCGCCAGCCTGTTCCTGATGCGTCGCCTGCGCACCCGCCTGTCGCAGCGCACGCCCAACGTGAAGCCCGCCGCCATCACCTGGCTCGACCGGATGATGCTGCGCTGGCAGGTGAAATGACGCCATCGTTCCTGCCCAAGTCTGTCATCCCCGCGCAGGCGGGGATCTTTCTCCGGCAGAGTTTCCGCGTCGATGGATCCCATGCCCTAACCAGTCAAGCTCGCCCGCCCGAGACCCCCCGCTTGCGCGGGGATGACATGATTGGAGGCGACCGTCGACGAGGAATCTCCCTGTTGTCAGAAGTGGTTATCCCAAGGCGTGCCTTGCGCGGCCTCCCGCCTCTGCTAGAATCTTTAGCATTCGCATTTGGAGCCAGAGGGGGAAAACATGGGCGCCATTCTTCAATCCTTGCAACGGACGGTCATTGCCGGCTTCGTCCTGCTGCTTGCCATTTTCATCATCGTCGGGGCGTTGCGCGGCTTCCCGGCCTTCGATCATGGCTGGGGCGCCTTCGTGGTGCGCTGGCTGCACGTGCTGAGCGGCATCATGTGGATCGGCCTGCTCTACTACTTCAACTTCGTGCAGATCCCCAACATGCCGAAGATCCCCGACGAGCAGAAGCCGGCCATCTCCAAGGTCATCGCGCCGGCCGCCCTGTTCTGGTTCCGCTGGGGTGCGGCCGCCACGGTCCTGACCGGCCTGCTGCTGGCGATCATGAACGGCTATTTCGTCAACGCCATCACGCTTGGCTTCGTGAAGTCGGGTACCACCGGCGCGACCGTGATCGGCATCGGCATGTGGCTGGGCATCATCATGGCCTACAACGTGTGGTTCGTGATCTGGCCGAACCAGCAGCGCGCGCTGGGCCTGGTCGAAGCGGCGCCGGACGTGAAGGCCAAGTCGGCCCGCATGGCGATGCTGTTCTCGCGCACCAATACGATGCTGTCGATTCCGATGCTGTTCTGCATGATCGCGCAGCAAAACGCCGGCCTCTAAGCCAGCGTCTTCCGCTCAAAGCAAAACGGGGCCTGCGGGCCCCGTTTTTCGTTTCAGGAAACGGGAAGAAGCGCCGCCGCCACGCGCCGTCCCTCGGCCAGCAGCACGCCATAGGTGCGGCACGCCGCGCCGGTATCCATGCTTTCGGCGACGATGCCGGCCTCGCGCAGCCAGGCGCGAAGCTCGGCGGGAATCTGCAGCGCCCGCTTGCCGCCGCCCACCAGCAGGATCTTGATCGCGCCGCTTTCGCGCAACGGCGCCAGCGCTTCGATGCTCAGCGGCGATTGCCCATCGGCGTCCCAGCGCAAGGTGCGCTCGGGCAGCACCAGCACGGCATGCTCGTAGACGACGTTGCTGATGCGGAAGCGGCCGGCGCCGTAGGACTGCACGACCTGAACTTCTTCAGGCCTTGGAGTCGGCAGCGTCTTGTCGTCGATCACGCTGCTTACGGCTTGGCGGCGAACTCGGCCTGCGCCTTGTCGTGCTCGTCCTTGATGATCGAGGAGCCGTCGCGCACGCCGGTGTAGACCAGCATGGCGCAAGCCATCCAGATCGACGAGTAGGTGCCGACGATGACGCCCCACAGCATGGCGACCGAGAAGCCCTGGATCACCGGCCCGCCCAGCAGCACCAGCGCCAGCACGGCGAGGAAAGTGGTGCCCGCCGTCATGATGGTGCGCGACAGCGTATCGTTGAGGCTGAGATTGAGCAGATCGAGCAGCGGCATCTTCTTGAACTTGCGCATGTTCTCGCGCACGCGGTCGAACACCACGACCGTATCGTTGACCGAATAGCCCGCGATGGTCAGCACGGCGGCCAGCGACGCCAGATTGAATTCGATCTGCGTCAGCGCGAACAGGCCCAGCGTGGTCAGCACGTCATGCGCCAGCGCGATCAGGGCGCCGACGGCGAACTGCCATTCGAAGCGGAACCAGATGTAGATCAGGATGCCGAGCACGGTGACGACGCCGGCGATGATGCCGGTCTGCACCAGCTCGGAGCCGACCTTGGGCCCGACCGTCTCGGTGCGGCGCTCGTTGTAGCCTTCGCCCAGAGCCGCCTCGACCACCTTGATGGCGACCTGCTGGCACCATTCGTCGGCCTGGCCGCGCTCCATCTTGATGACGCCGCCGCCTTCTTCGGCCACCAGCATCTTGTCCGACGGCAATGCCAGCGCCCCGGCCAGCGTCACGGTGGACTGGGTGGTCAGCGGCTGCGGCGTGGCCAGGCGCAGCTGCGCGGTGCTGGAATCGAGCTTGAACTCGCGCAGGCCATAGCCGCCGCCCGACTTCTTGTTGACGGCATCGACCGCGCCCTTGAAGCAGGCCTCGCCCGCCTCCTGGCGCTGCACGCGGATCAGCACCACGTTGTCCTGGCCGAATTCCTGCAGCGCCACGTCGCCCAGGCCCAGACCGCCGACGGTTTCGCGGATGGCCGGCAGATCGGCCTTGCCCGGCGTCTGCACTTCCAAAAGCACGCCGCCCTTGAAGTCGATGCCGAGATTGAAGCCGACGGTGAACACCAGCACCACCGAAGCGACGTTCATGAAGGTCGACAGGCCCAGCGCCAGCAGGCGCGGCCGCATGAAGTTGAACTTGGTGCCGTGCGGGATCAGGTGCAGCGGGCGGAATAGAGCCATGGTCCTGCCCTCAGATGTTGAGCGTGGTCGGCCGCCGCCAGCGCAGCCACCAGACGATGATCAGGCGCGTCAGCAGGATGGCGGTGAACATCGACACGATGATGCCCAGCGACAATGTGACGGCGAAGCCGCGGATCGGGCCGGAGCCCAGCGCGAACAGGATGATGCCGGAAATAAGCGTCGTCAGGTTGCCGTCGACGATCGACGACATGGCGCGCTCGTAGCCCGCATCCAGCGCCGAGATCGGCGTTCGTCCCAATCGCACTTCCTCGCGCACGCGCTCGTAGATCAGCACGTTGGCGTCGACCGACATGCCGACGGTCAGCACGATGCCGGCGATGCCGGGCAGCGTCAGCGAGGCGCCCAGCACCGACATGGCGGCGAACACCCAGACGATGTTGAAGAACAACGCCACGATGGCGATGGCGCCGAACATGCCATAGCAGACCAGCATGAAGACCACGACCATCAGCGAGCCGACCGCGGTGGCGATCTCGCCGGCGGCGATCGAGTCGGCGCCCAGTTCGGGACCGACGGTGCGCTCTTCGATGAAGGTCAGCGACGCCGGCAGCGCGCCGGCGCGCAGCAGCAGCGCCAGTTCGGTGGCGGAATCGGGCGTGAACTGGCCGGTGATAATGCCCTGGCCGCCGCAGATCGGCGACTGCACCACGGGGGCGGAGATCACCTTGGCGTCGAGCACGATGGCGAGCCGCTTCTGCACGTTCTCGGTCGTCGCCTGGCAGAAGCGGCGGCCGCCGGCGCTGTCGAACTTGAAATTGACGATCCACTGGCCGCGGTCGTTGGTCGGCTGCGCGTCGGTCAGCGACTCGCCGCCCACCACGATGCGCCGCAGCACCACGTATTTCGCCGTCTCGCCGCCACCGGAAGCGCGATCGACGCCTTCCAGCACTTCCGAATTGGGCGGCACGCCGCCGACGCCGATGGTGGCGGGCGAGACATTCTCGTTGACCAGGCGGAATTCCAGCTTGGCCGTCTTGCCGATGATCGACTTGATCGGACCGGCATCGGTGATGCCCGGCAATTGCAGCAAGATGCGGTCGTCGCCCTGGCGGACGATGGTCGGCTCCTTGGTGCCCGATTCGTCGACGCGGCGGCGCAGGATCTCGATCGACTGTTCGAGGATCTGCGTCTTGCGCTGGGCGATGGCTTGCGGCGTGTAGACGATGCGGAAGCTGCCGTCGGTCGCGTTCGACTGCACGTCGAGCCCCTGCTCCAGGCGGCGGATGATGTCGAGCGCCTTCTGCAGATCGGCCGGCTCGCGCACGGCGCCGGTCACGACGCCAGACTGCGCCTCGACTTCACGGAAGCGGACCTGCTCCTTGCGCAGCTCGCCGCGGATCGTGTCGGCCAGGCTGACCAGCCGTTCCTGCATCACCGGCGCGATACCGACTTCGAGCAGGAAATGCGCGCCGCCCTTGAGATCGAGTCCCAGCCCGATCTGGCGCGACGGCACGAAGCCTGGAAACTTGTCGAGCTGTTCCTTGGCGAAGAAATTGGGAATGCAGAGAATGAGTCCCAGCAGGCAGACGCCGACGATCAGGACGGCCTTCCAGGTCGGCATGTGCATCATGAGCGGATCGGTCCCGTGCTGCGCTTAAACGGCGAAGGCGCTGCCGCCTTCGCCCCGGATCGGAAATGGATTATTTCTTCGGCCCGAACAGGCCGCCAAAGCCGCCGCGCTTGACTGGCTGAATTGGCGGCGGCGGCAGAGCCGGCGCGTCCTCGTCGAGCTCTTCCTCGGCCTCTTCGCCCTTCTTGGCGCCCTTGATCGGCTCGCCGCGGGCGATGACGTCGGTGATCGTCGACTTGATCATGCGCACCTTCACGCCCTCGGCGATCTGCACGTCGACTTCGGCGTCGCTGATGACCTTGACCACCTGGCCGATCATGCCGCCGCCGGTGACGACGCGGTCGCCGCGGCGCACGGCGGAAATCATCTCGCGATGGGCCTTCATCTTCTTCTGCTGCGGCCGGATCAGCAGGAAATAGAACACCACGAAAATCAGGATCAGCGGCAGGAATTGCATCATCCCGTCGCCGCCAAAACCGCCACCCGCGCCCTGCGCGTAGGCTTCCGAAATCAACATTGGATTCTCCCTGCTAAACCCCGGTCAAACCGACAGAATTTGCCTCTGCCGGGACGCAAAAACTGCCGGACTATAACCACCTGCCCGGCAATTGCAATGTAGGGTTTGCCATACCGGTTTCAATGCGTTTGTCTTGGATTGTCAGGGACTTATGTTATGACACGCGACCCCGACCTGCTCTATTGTCCGCGCGGTTTCGTTAAGGAGTGATCATGTCCGACGCCCTGCAGCCTTTGCTGGCGCGCATTGCCGATGCGCTGGAACGGCTGGCCCCACCGAAGGAAACCAGGCCGGCCCTGGAAGGCGCCGACGCCTTCGCCTGGCATGCCGAGGGCAACCAGCTCGAGCCGGTGCCGCAGGTCAACCGCGTCGAGATCATGCTGCTGCAAGGCATCGAGCGCCAGCGCGAGACCCTGCTCGACAACACGCGCCGCTTTGCCAACGGCCTGCCCGCCAACAACGCCCTGCTGTGGGGGGCGCGCGGCGCGGGCAAGTCGTCGCTGGTCAAAGCCGTGCACGCCGCCGTCAATGCCGAGCTGGTCAAGGCCGGCAAAAAGCCTGTGGTGCTGGTCGAGATCCATCGCGAGGACATTCCCTCGCTGCCGCGCCTGCTCGGCCTGCTGCGCGCCTCGGGCCGCAGCGTCATCCTCTTCTGCGACGATCTCTCCTTCGACGGCCAGGACGCGGCCTACAAATCGCTGAAGGCCGTGCTCGAAGGCGGCATCGAAGGCCGGCCGGCCAACGTGGTGTTCTACGCCACCTCGAACCGCCGCCATCTGATGCCGCGCGACATGATCGAGAACGAACGCTCGACCGCCATCAATCCCAGCGAAGCCGTCGAGGAAAAAGTCTCGCTGTCGGATCGCTTCGGCCTGTGGCTGGGTTTCCACAACTGCGACCAGGACACGTTCTTCGCCATGGTCGAAGGCTATGTCCGCCATTACGGCCTGAAGATTTCCGAAGCCGACTGGAAGGCCCAAGCCGTCGAATGGTCCGTCACCCGCGGCTCCCGCTCCGGCAGAGTAGCCTGGCAGTTCATCCAGGATTTGGCGGGGCGGCTGGGGCAGAGGTTGGATTGAACTAGCGATATATTTCGCGCCGGTGGACGACCGTCAGCACCAATACAACTAGACGACGGTCCTCGATGCGACAAACGAGCCGCCAGTCACCGACGCGGTAGCGCCACAAGCCGGCAAACTCGCCATGCAATGGCTTGCCCAGTCGCCGCGGATCGGCGGCGACCGCCACACGCTGCCGCAAATAGCGAAGAATGGACTTTTGAACGACCGTATCGAGGCGCCGTAAGTCCTTGCGCGCCCGCTCGTCGAATTCGATCGTCCACGCCATGGACTGGCTATTTTTTCAGATCGCGCCCGCGTTCGATATCTTCAAGGGACCAGCGCTTGCCCGGCTTCTTCAAGCGGTCGAGCGCTTGATAGGCATCCTCGATATCCTCGATATGCCGCAGGATGGCCTCACGCGCATAGAACGACTTCGTGCGCCCGGTTCTCTCGGCCAGAGCACTAAGTCGTTTCTCTATTTCCGGCGGCAATCGCAACGCAAGCATGTCGGCTTCTCCTGCTATACACGTATAGCACATGGGTTGCCGCGTGTCACCTTTACTGCCCCAGCAGCGGCAGCGGGTCGATCGCCTTGTTGCGTTGGCGGATTTCGAAGTGGAGCTGCGGGCTGGTCACGTTGCCGGTCTGGCCGACCTTGGCGATCACCTGGCCCTTGGCCACCGAGGCGCCCCGCGTCACCGACAACTCGTCGTTATGGGCGTAGGCGGTGACATAGCCGTCGGCATGGCCGATCAGCACCAGCTTGCCGAAGCCGCGCACTTCCTCGCCGGCATAAAGCACGTTGCCGGCGGCGGCGGCCTTGACCGGCGTGCCCTTCGGCACGGCGATGTTGATGCCGTCGTTCTGCACCCCGCCCGCCTGCGGGCCGAACGTGCCGACCAGCTGCCCGCGCAACGGCCAGTCGAATTTCACCGGGCCGCTGGGCACCGGGGCTGGACGCGCCGCCGTCTGCGTAGCGGGCTGCGTTGCCGGTGTTGAAGCCGGCGGTGGAGTCGTCGCAGCCGGCGTCGATGGCGTCACCGTGGTCGGCGCGCTGGAAGACGACGGTGGCGCGGAGGTCGGGGCGGATGACACCGGCGCGGAAGAAACGCCGGACGGCGGCGGCAGCGGCTGCGAGGTGACGGAGCCGGACGTGATGATGCCCGTCGACGCGGGACCGGGCCGCGCTTCCATGGCGGCGCCCGAGGCCGGCACTTCCAGCCACTGGCCGGTGCGGATGGTGTGCGGCGGCTGCAGATTGTTGCGCTCGATGATGGTCTGCGGCGAGACGTTGAAGCGGCGCGCAATGCCGTTGACCGTATCGCCCGCAGCCACGACGTAGATCGCGGGCGTGCCCGCTTCCGCCGCCGACCCCGGCTGCTCGACCGTGCCGGCGCGGCCGCTATAGACCACCTTGTCGTAGACCGTGCAGGCCGACAGCGCGGCCAGCAGCAGCATTCCGGCCAAGAGCTGGATCGTGTGGAAGCGCATTGCGTTCACCCTTGTCTGTCGCCCGTGCCGGGAAGCTCTTGGAATCGTTTAGCCGAAATCGCCCGGCTTGTGAATCCCCGCACCCTGTGGGGCAATTGCGGTGAAACTTCGGCCAATTCCTATTCGCGCCCGCCATAGCGCGAATGCAGGCTGGCCGAGATCTGGTTGACGAATTTCGACGTCGCCACCGACAGCGCGCGCCCGCGCAGCTGCCCCAGCACCAGCTGCGCCGGCGACAGGTCGCGCTCGTCGATCTCGCGGGCGATGAGATTGCCGCTGTCGAGCGGGATGCCGGCCCTGATCTGGAACGACACCACATGCTCTCGCCCGGCATAGGAGCGCAGCACCTCGAACGAGTCCGATTCCACCGCCACCTGCACCGGCAGCGAGGCGCGCACGAAGGCGGCCTCCAGCAGCAGGCGGATCGCCAGCGACCGGCCGGGCATGGCAATGGGATAGCGCAGGCATTCGCGCAAGCGCACCGATCCCTCTTTCCCCGCCAGCGGATGGTCGGCGCTCATCAGCGCGCAGAGCGGCTGGCGCAGCATCAGCAGCGGCTGCAACTCCGGCGCCGGCGGCGGCTGCAGCACCACCGCGATATCGGCCTCGAAACCGATCAGCGCTTCGACGGCATGGACGTGATCGCGCACCAGCACGGTGAACGACACCAGCGGATGTTGCGCGCGATAGGCTTCGATCTCGTTGGGGATCAGCTCGTGGGCGAAAGCCTGGCTGCAGGCGACAGCGACGTGCCCGCGGCGGATGCCGGAGAGATCGGCGATCTGCGACTTGATGCGGTCGAAATCCGACATCTGATCGCGGATGTGGCGCAGCACCAGCTCGCCCGCCGGATTGAGCCGCATGCCTTGCGGCAGGCGCTCGAAAATCGTCGTGCCCAGCTCCTGCTCGAATTCCTGGATCTTGCGGGTCAGCGCCGAGGGAGTGATGGCCAGCCGCTCGGCACTTTTTCTGATCGAGCCGCTGCGGGCGATATCGCCGATGCATTGCAGCGTTTTCAGATGCTTCATCGGCGTTGCCCCCTGCTGTTGCATTTTAGGCAACAGGTCGATCAAAAACAAGCAATAGACCGCAACACTCCACCCGCTAGGCTGTTTCCGTCACGCCGCGCTTGGGGTTACCGCTTTGCAGCAATCGTCCGCCCGCCCGTACCAGACGCCGGATTTCGCCGATATCGCGGCCCGCGTCGCCGCCTATCGCGCCGGGCGCGATGCTGCCGCCGACCTCAACGCCCTGTTCGACCGCCTCGATGCCCAAGCCCCCTCGCCGGCCTGGATTTCTCTGCTGCCGCGCGCGCAGGCGCTGACCTTTCTGGGCGATGCCAAAGCGCGGCTTGCGGCAGGCGAAGAGCTGCCGCTTTACGGCGTTCCCTTCGGCGTGAAGGACAATATCGACGTTGCTGGCGTACCCACCACCGCCGGCTGTCCCGATTTCGCCTATATGCCCGAACGCTCCGCCTTCGCCGTCGAGCGACTGATCGCAGCCGGCGCCATCCCGGTCGGCAAGACCAATCTCGACCAGTTCGCCACCGGCCTCAACGGCACGCGCACGCCCTACGGCATTCCGGCCTGCACCTTCGATCCGGCCTATGTCTCGGGCGGCTCCAGCTCCGGCTCCGCCGTCGTCGTCGCCAGCGGCCTCGTTCCCTTCGCACTGGGCACCGACACGGCAGGTTCGGGCCGTGTGCCGGCCGGCTTCAACAATCTCGTCGGACTGAAGCCCAGCAAGGGCGCGATCAGCACGCGCGGCGTGGTGCCCGCGTGTCGGGCGCAGGATTGCGTGTCGATCTTCGCCACCAGCGTCGAGGATGCGCGTCTGGTCGCCAGCATCGCCAGCGTCTACGACGCCGCCGAGCCTTATGCACGCCGCACGCCGAACGGGATGTGGTCCGCGTCGCTGCCAACGAGCTTTCGCTTCGGTGTCATTGACGGAGCAACACTCTCCCGCTGCGCAGCAGATGTCGTCGCCAGCTACAAGCAGGCAGTAGCGACGCTGAAGTCGCAAGGCGGCACGCCGGTCGAGTTCGACTACGCCCCGTTCGAACAGGCCGCCGCGCTGCTCTATGCCGGGCCCTGGGTGGCCGAACGGCTGGCCGCCATCGAAGACTTCGCCAAACGAAAGCCCAACGCCATCCATCCCGTGGTGCGCGACATCGTGCTGTCGGGCGCCAACTACTCCGCCGTCGATGCCTTCCTCGCCCAGTACAAGCTCGCCGCGCTGACCCGCCAGGTCGAGCCCGTGTGGCAGAAGGTCGATCTGCTGCTGCTGCCGACCGCACCCGAGCATCCCACCATCGACGCCATGCTGGCCGATCCGGTGGGGCAGAATTCGCGGCTGGGCCTGTTCACCAATTTCGTCAACCTGATGGACCTGGCCGCGCTCGCCGTGCCTGCGGGATTCGGCAGCAATGGCCTGCCGATCGGCGTCACCCTGGTCGGTCCGACCTTCAGCGACGGGAAGCTGGCGCTGATTGGCGATCGCCTGCATCGCGCCGATGCCCATGCCACGCTCGGCGCGACATCCCTGAAGCTTGCCGACACCTCGCCCGTGCAGCCGGTGGCGGACAAGCGCATCACCTTGGCCGTGGTCGGCGCGCATCTCACGGGCCAGCCGCTCAACCACCAACTCACCAGCCGCGGGGCCACCTGCCTTGGGCCTGCCTTCACCGCGCGCGGCTACAGCCTCTATGCGCTCGCCAACACCGTGCCGGCCAAGCCCGGCCTGGCGCGTGACGGCGGCGCGGGCGGCATCGAGATCGAATTGTGGAGCCTGAGCGCGGAAGCCTTCGGCAGCTTCGTCGCCGAAATCCCGCCGCCGCTTGGCATCGGCACGCTCACCCTCGACGACGGAAGGCAAGTGAAGGGCTTCCTCTGCGAAGCCCATGCGCTCGCCGCCGCCACCGACATCACCGCGCATGGAGGCTGGCGCGCGTTTCTCGCCTCCCAAGACAAAGCCGCCTGAACAGACCCGCTTCACCTCGAACAAGGAGACCGACCATGTTGAACCGCCGCAAATTCCTCACAGCCACCGCTGCTGCCGCCGCCAGCACCACCTTGCTGTCCGCGCCCTTCGTGCGCGCCCAAACTCAGCCCGTCGTCATCAAGATGGGGGCGCTGAAGCTGATCCACTCCATCGCGCCGTACTTCTACGAGAAGTTCACGCCGGCCGGCTACAAGGTCGAGGTGATCCCGTTCGAGAGCCCCACCGAAGGCAAGAATGCCGTCGTCACCAAGTCGGTCGATTTCGGCATGTTCGGCATTGCCGCAGCCACCCTGGGGGCCGCAGCCGGCGAGCCGATCGTGGTCATCGCCTCGGCCTGCAACAAGGGCATGGGCGTGGTCGCCGGCAAGGACAGCCCGATCGCCTCGATCAAGGACCTCAAGGGCAAGCGCGTCGCCATCTGGCCGGGCTCGACGCAGGAGGTCTTCATCCTTGAGCGCCTGCGCATGGAGGGCCTGTCGGTGAAGGACATCACGCCGGTGCGCATCTCCTTCTCTGAGATGCATCTGGCCCTGGCGCGCGGCGACGTCGACGCCTATGTCGGCGCCGAGCCCGCGCCCGGCGTCAGCCTGGCCTCGGGCGTCGGCAAGATCGTCGAATATCCCTACGGCACCGCCATGGGCGCGCTGAACATGGTGTTCGGCGCCCATCGCGACACGCTTAAGGAGAAGGCCGACGCCACCAAGGTGATCCTCGACATCCACGCCAAGGCCACCGACTACGCCATGGCCAACAAGGCCGAGATGATCGCCATGGCGGTGGCCAAGCTTGGCCAGAAGAAGGAAGCCATCGAGTTCTCCGCGCCCAACGTCGACCTCACCTGGCGTTTCGGCGAGCTGGAGAAGAAACAGGCCCGGACCTACGCCCAGCACATGATGGAGCTGAAGCAGATCAAGCAGCTGCCCGACTTCGCCACCTTCTTCGACACCAGCGTCATCGACAAGATGGTGAAGGGGCGGGCATGAGCGCGGTGGTCGACACGCGGCCCGCGCCGGCCGCAATGCCTGAGGACCGGCCGCGCAAGCGGCCGGGCTTCGATCTCGCACGGCTGAAAGTGCCGGCGCTGGCGGTGGCCTTGCCGCTGGCGATCCTGGTGATCTGGCACTTCACCACCCAGGGCAAGGCCTTCTCGCTGATCCCGCCGCCGTCCGAAGTCGGCACGGCGCTGTGGGACCTGGCGTTCGGCGGCATCTACGACGATGCCTTCTCCGCCACCCTGCTCACCCATATCATCGCCTCCGTCACCCGCGTCTATGGCGGCTTCGCGCTGGCGGTGCTGGTGGCGCTGCCGCTGGGCTTGATGATCGGCCGCGTGCCGCTGGTGCGCCAGCTGGTCGATCCCATGCTGCAGATATTGCGGCCGATCCCGGTCACCGCCTGGCTGCCGCTGGCGATGATCATCTTCGGCATCGGCCCCAAATCGGCCTTCTCGCTGGTCTTCCTCGGCGCCTTCTACCCGGTGTTGATCAACACCGTGTTCGGCGTGCGCTCTGTGGAGCCGCGCCTGTTCGAGGCGGCCTCGATGCTGGGCTGTCAGGGTGGAGCGCAATTCGCCAAGGTGGTGCTGCCCGCCGCCCTGCCCGCCATCTTCACCGGCCTGCGTCTGGGCCTGGGCTTCGCCTGGGTCGTGATCGTGATCGGCGAGATGACCGGCGTGCCGACGGGTCTGGGCGCCATGATCATGGAAGCCCGCCAGCTGTCGCGAACCGAGATCGTCATCTGCGGCATGGTCACCATCGGCGTCGCCGGCTTCATCTCCGACCGGCTGATCATGCTGCTGGGCCGCCGCCTTCTGTCCTGGAGTCCGAACCATGTCTGAGCCGACCATTCCCATCCTGTCGCTGACCAATGTCGGCAAGACGTTCGACGTCAACGGCCGCAAGATCGAGGCCCTGCGCGGCGCCAATCTCGAAGTGGCCAAGGGCGAGTTCGTCTGCCTGATCGGCGCCTCGGGCTGCGGCAAGTCGACGTTGCTGCGCATCGTCGCCGGCTTCGAGAATGCGACCTCGGGCGAGGCGCTGATGTGGGGCAAGCCGATCACGGGGCCCGATCCGACGCGCGGCATGGTGTTCCAGGATTACGGGTTGTTCCCCTGGCTTTCGGTGCGCGCCAATATCGGCTTTGGCCCCGCCGCGCGCGGGCGCGCCAAATCGGAGGTCAAGGAGACCGTCGACCGCTTCATCGACCTGGTGGGCCTGGGCAAGTTCGCCGACGTCTATCCGCACCAGCTTTCCGGCGGCATGAAACAGCGCGTCGCCATCGCCCGCGTGCTGGCCAACGACGCCGAAGTGGTGCTGATGGACGAGCCGTTCGGCGCGCTCGACGCCATGACGCGCGAGCGGCTGCAGGACGAGTTGCTCGATCTGTGGCAGCGCACCGGCCTGACGGTGCTGTTCGTCACCCACTCGATCGAGGAAGCCATCTTCCTGTCGAACCGGGTCATCGTCATGTCGCCGGGCCCCGGCCGCATCGACAACGACATCGCCATCGACCTGCCGCGTCCGCGCGACGTGGCGGCGCCCGACTTCAACGAGCTGCGCCGCGCCTTGTCACTGAAGCTGCATTCGCACCACGCCAAGGTCGCCGCCTGAGCGCACCCATGCCACAGGCAGTAACGGCGGAAGCCGCACTCTGGCGCGGCATGAACCGCGCCGAACTCGACGCGGCCTACGACAACACAAGCGCGGTTCGCGACAGCGCCGCGCACCTGGCCGACTGGACGCAACGCAGCGCCGCCTTGCGCGCCCGACATCCCCAGCATCTCGACCTGCCCTATGGCCGGCGCGAGCGCAACCGCATCGACGTCTTCCGCTGCGGCATCGGGCACGCGCCGATCTTCGTCTTCATCCATGGCGGCTACTGGCAGCGCAATTCGAAGGAGATTTTCTCCTGTATGGCCGAAGGCCCGCTGGCGCACGGCTTCGACGTCGCCCTGCCCGGCTACACGCTCGCGCCAACCGCCTCGCTGACCCAGATCGTGAGCGAAATCCGCGCCGCCATCTCCTGGCTGCGCCTGCAAGGCCCCGCTATCGGCATCGCCACCCGGCAGATGATCGTCTCCGGCTGGTCGGCCGGCGGCCATCTCGCCGCCACCGCCATGGCCTGGCCCGAGATCGATGGCGGCCTGAGCATTTCCGGCGTATTCGATCTGGAGCCGATCAGGTTGGGCGTTCTCAACGACAAGCTGCGCCTGACGCCAGAAGAAGCCGCCACGCTGAGTCCGATCGCGCACATGCCGGCGAAAGCGGGACCGCTGATCGTTGCCTATGGCGGCGGCGAGCTGCCCGAATTGCAGCGCCAGTCTGAAACCTACGGCATGCACTGGCGGCAATCAGGTCTCGACGGCACCACCTTGCGCCTGCCCGGCCACAATCATTTTTCGATATTGGAAGAGCTCGCCACGCCCGAAGGCCGGCTTGCCACCACCCTGGCGGCGGAGTTTCTTTAGGGCGTCTCCCTATCCGTCATGCCCCGACTTGACCGGGGCACCCATGTCTATGCCAACGCCATTTCCGATTGCTAACGAACCAGGCCGATGCGCCATGGGTCGCCCGGTCAAGCCGGGCGATGACGGAATATTGTATGGCCTTCAGCAATGCGCCCGACACGTCGAAAGCCAATCGATCGTGTCTCACGCCCCATCCGTCATGCCCCGGCTTGACCGGGGCACCCATGTCGACGCCGACGCCGTTTTCGATTGCCAATGAACCAAGCCGATGCGCCATGGGTCGCCCGGTCAAGCCGGGCGATGACGGAAATATTGTGCGCCGTTATTGAGTGCGAGTTTAAAAGTCGCTCGTCTCGGGCAGCGCGCCGGGCACCAGCGGCACGAAGCGCACGCCCAGCAGGCTTTCCTTCTCGATGCCCTTCTCGGTCTTCTTCAGCCGCACGATGCTTTGATTGAGCGGGTCGGGGCCCATCGGCATTACCAGCACACCGCCCTCGGCTAACTGCTCCAGCAGGGCCGGCGGCACTTCGCGCCCGGCGGCGGTGACGATGATGCGGTCGAACGGTGCCTGCTCGCGCCAGCCCTTGGTGCCGTCGGCCACCCGCGTCACCACGTTGTGGCAGCGCAGATTGCGCAGCCGCTTCTCGGCGTCCTCGGCCAGCGGCCGATAGCGCTCGATCGAATAGAGCCGCCGGCACATCTTCGACAGCACCGCCGCCTGGTAGCCCGAGCCGGTGCCGACTTCCAGCACCTTCATCTTCTCGTCGACCTGCAAGGCCTGGCTCATCATCGCCACCACGTAAGGCTGGCTGATAGTCTGGCCATGGCCGATCGGCAGCGCCAGGTTCTCGTAAGCCTGATCGGCGAAAGTCGGCAGCACGAATTCCTCGCGCGGGATGCGCTCGATGGCGGCCAGCACGCGCGTGTCGGTGATGCCGGCGCGGCGCAGTTCCATGATCAGGCGGATCTTGGCGGCGTGCTGGCTCATTCGAAGAGCGGCGCCAGCTTCTTCTGCGCTGTCTTGTGCGTCAGGTCCAGATGCAGCGGCGTGACCGACACGTAACCCGCGCGCACCGCCGCCAGATCGCTGTCGGCGGCAGGCTCGGTCTGGCCGCGCGCGTAGGTCAGCCAGTAATAGGTGCCGCCGCGCGGATCCTTGCGCTCGACCACGTCCATCATCATGTCGATATGCGCCTGGCCGGTGACCTTCACGCCCTTGACGTCCTTGGGCTCGACGTCGGGGAAGTTGACGTTGACCAGCATTTCCTTCGGCCACTCGACCGAGACCAGCTTGCGGATCACCTTGGGCGCATGCCGCTCGGCGGTTTCCCACTTCACCGGATCGTCGTGCAGATAGGCCTGGCTCAGCGCGATCGCCGAAATGCCCAGCATGCAGCCTTCCATGGCGCCGGCGATGGTGCCCGAATAGGTCACGTCGTCGGCCATGTTGGCCCCGCGATTGACGCCTGAGAGCACGAGGTCGGGCTGCTTGTCGATCAGCAGATGGCGCGAGGCGAACAGCACGCAATCGGTCGGCGTGCCATCCATGGCGAATTTGCGCTCGCCCGCCTCGCGATAGCGCAGCGGGTTGGACAGGGTCAGCGAATGGCTGGCGCCGGACTGGTTGCGCTCGGGCGCCACCACCCAGACGTCGTTGGACAATTCGCGCGCGATCTTGATCAGGCATTCCAGGCCCGGCGCGTTGATGCCGTCGTCGTTGGTGACCAGGATGCGCGCCTTTGCCAGGTCGATACGCCCGCGTGTCATGTCCGTCTTTTTTCCTTCTTCTTCCGCGAACGAGTTATTTCGCCGGCCGCTCGATGCGTTCAATGCCGCCCATATACGGCTTCAGTGCGGCAGGAACAACAACCGAACCGTCCTGCTCCTGATAATTCTCCAATACCGCGACCAGGCAACGTCCGACGGCGACGCCTGATCCATTCAGCGTGTGAACGAATTGCGTGCCCTTCTCCCCGGGTTTGCGGAAGCGGGCGTTCATGCGCCGCGCCTGGAAGTCGCCGCAGTTGGAGCAGCTCGAAATCTCGCGATAGGCGTGCTGGCCGGGCAGCCAGACCTCGATGTCGTAGGTCTTGCGCGCCGAAAACCCCATGTCGCCCGAGCACAGCACGATGGTGCGATAGGGCAGGCCCAGTTTCTTCAGCACCTTCTCCGCCGCCTTGGTCATGCGCCGATGCTCGGCCTCCGACTCGTCCGGCGCGGTGATGCTCACCATCTCGACCTTGGGAAACTGATGTTGGCGGATCATGCCGCGCGTGTCGCGCCCCGCCGCCCCCGCTTCCGAGCGGAAGCACGGCGTCCACGCGGTGTAGCGCTGCGGCAACGTGCCGGCATCGACGATCTCGTCGGCCACGATATTGGTCAGCGGCACTTCGGCCGTGGGGATCAGCCAGCGGCGGATCTGCTCATCGCCGGTGGTGACGAACTGGTCCTCTGCGAATTTCGGCAGCTGCCCGGTGCCGAACAGCGCATTGTCCTTCACCAGGAACGGCGGATCGACTTCCGTATAGCCGTGCTCACCCGTGTGCAGGTCGAGCATGAACTGCGCCAGCGCCCGCTCGAGCCGGGCGAGTGGCCCCTTCAGCATCACGAAGCGCGCGCCGGAGATTTTCGCCGCCGTGGCGAAATCCATCATGCCCAGGCCTTCGCCGATCTCGACGTGATCCTTGGGCGAGAAATTGAATTTGCGCGGCGCGCCCACCTTGCGCAGCTCGACATTGCCGCTCTCGTCGGTACCCAAAGGCACGTCGTCGGCCGGCAAATTGGGGATGGCGGCCAGCGCGTCGCGGATCGCCGCATCGGCGGCGGCAACGGAGGCTTCGCCTTTCTTCAGCGCCTCGTCCAGACCGCCGGCTTCGGCCAGCAGCGCCTCGGCGTTCTCGCCCTTGCCCTTGGCGATGCCGATCTGCTTCGACAGCGCCTTGCGTTTGGCCAGCACCTGCTCGCTCTCGGTGATGGCGGCGCGGCGGGCGCGGTCCAGCTCCAGCAGCTCGGCCGACATGGCGGGCAGGTTGCGCCTCTGCAGCGCCGCATCGAACGCTGCGGGATTGTCGCGGATCGATTTTATGTCGTGCATGGCAAACGCTTACTGGCTGGGCGGCATGGTCGGGCGGTTGGGGAACTCCTCCGCCTCGCTCTTGGCGGCTTCACTCTTGGTCGGCTCCGGCGCCGCCGCCTCGTCGCCCTCTTCCTCGGCCGCCTCTTCGGCCGCTTCAGTCGCCGCCCGCTTCTTCTCGATCATGCGGCCGATGATGATGGCGACTTCGTAGAGGATGATGATCGGCAGAGCCAGCGACACCTGGCTGATGACATCGGGCGGCGTCAGCACAGCGGCGAGAATGAAAGCGGCGACAATGGCGTAGCGGCGCTTGGCTTTCAGTCCGGCCGTCGACACAATGCCGACCCGCACCAGCAGCGTCAGCAGCACAGGCAGCTCGAACGCCAGGCCGAAGGCGAACATAAGCTGCATGACCAGCGACAGATATTCGCTGACTCTGGGCAGCAGGGTCATGTTCTCGGTCTGGAATCCGAGGAAGAATTCCCACGCCACCGGCAGCACGAAGTAATAGACGCCGGCCGCGCCGATATAGAACATGATCGGCGTCGAGATCAGGAACGGCAGGAAAGCCCCGCGCTCATGCCGGTAAAGGCCCGGCGCCACGAACAGCCAGATCTGGGCGGCGAAGAACGGAAAGCCGATCAGGAAGGCGCCGAAGAACGACAGCTTGATGTAGGTGAAGAACGCTTCAGTCAGCGCCGTATAGACCAGCGGCTGGTTGGTGCGCGCCTGCAACGGCTGCGCCAGGAACTTGAAGATGGGCTCGGCGAAATAGAAGAACACCAGGAACAGCAGGATCAGCGCCACCGCGCTCCAGATCAGACGGCGGCGCAGCTCGATCAGGTGCTCGAGCAGCGGCATTTTCTTGTCGTCTTCGGGTTCGTCGGTCACGGCGAAATTTCGGCTTTTCTGGCTGGCGGCAAGCACCGTTTATGCGCGGGGAGCGTTTGCAATGCCAGCGCTTTGTTGCTCGTCAGGCCGGCGTCTTGCGCGGCGTGTCGTAGGACGGCGGCGGCGCCACGTCGGCCAGGGTCGGCTCGGCTGCCGGCGGCGCAAGTTCCTCGGGGCCCGGCGGATGGAAATCGCCGCCGCTCTTGAACTCTTCCGGCGTCGGCGGCGGCGGCGGCTCGGGCACGTCGCCCAGCAGCACGTTCGGATCGTAGGATTTGGGATCGACCGCGTCGCGCACCTTGCGGTCGGGGTCGATCTGGTCGGCGAGATCGTCGAGATGCAGCGCCGTGTTGTCGCGGATGCTCTTGCGCACCTCGTCGATACCCGACTCCTTCATCATGTCGTCGACATGGCCCTGAAATTCGCGCGCCATGCCGCGCGCCGCGCCCAGCCAGGTGCGGACGGTGCGCAGGACCTGCGGCAATTCCTTGGGGCCAATGACCAGAAGGGCGACCATGGCGATCAGCCCCATCTCGCCCCAGCTCAGGTCGAACATGATGCCTCAACCTTCCCGCAAGCGGAGGGCAGACGCCCGCCGCGCGGTCAGCGCTTGATGACCGGATCGCTGGTGTTGGACGACGCGGTAGTGGTGCCGCTGCCGACGACGCGCGGCTCGCCCGTGGCGGTGGTGGTGCCCTCCGGGGTCTCGTCGGTGCCGACACCCTTCTTGAAGGCCTTCAAACCCTTGCCGAAATCGCCCATCAGCGAGGAGATCTTGCCGCGGCCGCCGAACAGCAGCAGGACCACCGCCAGCACGATCAACCAATGCCAAATACTGAAACTGCCCATTCTCTTCGCCTCCCGAGGTCGCGGTATCGCTGACCCGTAACGTCCGGCGGATATTGGCAAATCGCCCCCGCCCGCGCAACGCTGCCAGCCCGTTTCCCCTATTTGGGGTCTTTGGCCGGAAATACAAAGCTTTGCGTGGTGTCCAGCGCCACCCGCACCAGGCTGTCCTCTGCCGGCAGGAAACGGCCCGGCACCCTGGCATGCCAGTGCTCATGGGCGTTTTCCGCCAAGGGTGCCGCATGGGAATGGGCCGGGTCGAGGTTGAGGCACAGATGCACCAGGCTGGATCGGCCCAGCAAACGCGCCGCCACCACCCGGGCGGCGACGCCCTTTCCCGCCCCCGAATCGGCCTCGATGCGCAACGCCTCGGGCCTTATCAGCACTTCGACCTTCTGGTTCTCGCCCAGCCCGCCCGCCGCCACCGGCCCGAACGGCGTCGCCACCGCGCCGCCCCGCACGATGCCGGCAATCGCGTTGAGGTCGGAGAAGAACTCGGCCACGAAGCGGCTGGCCGGCTTGCCGTAGATTTCGCTCGGCGTGCCGATCTGGACGATGCGGCCTCTGTCCATCATGGCGATGTGGTCGGCCATGAACATCGCTTCTTCGGGATCGTGGGTAACCAGGAGAGTCGTGGTGCCGCTCTGCTTCAAGACATGCAGCGCATCGTCGCGCACGCGCTGGCGCAGTCGCGTGTCGAGGCCGGAGAACGGCTCGTCCAGCAGCATGATCTTGGGCTGCGGCGCCAGCGCCCGGGCAAGCGCAATGCGCTGCTGCTGGCCGCCCGACAGCATGTGCGGAAAAGCGGTCGCATATTCCATCATGCCGACCTGCTCCAGCATCGCGCGCGCGCGCGTCGCGCGCTCGGCGGCCGGGCCGCGCAGGCCGAATGCCACGTTGTCCTGCACGTTCAGATGCGGAAACAGCGCGAAGTCCTGGAACATCAGCCCGACGCTGCGCTCCTCCGGTGGCACGTGCAGGCGCTGGTCGCTTACGCGGCGGCCGGCAATATCGATGCTGCCCTGCTGCAGCCGCTCCAGGCCTGCGATCAGGCGCAAGGTCGTGCTCTTGCCGCAGCCCGAGGGGCCGACCAGGCACACCAGTTCGCCCGGCGCCGCGCGCAGCGACAGATCGCGCACCACGGGTACGGCGTCATAAGCGTGCGAGATGTTTTCCAGCACCAGCGCGCTCATGCCGCCGCCTCCAGCCGCGGCACCATCGCCGTGCCGATGGCGCGACCGGCGCCCGGCCGCGAATGGGCGATGGCGTGGCTCAGCAGCAGCACCGGCACCAGCGCAAAAGCCACGATCGCCAGCGACGGCAGAGCGGCCTGCGACAGCCGCTCGTCGGCGGCGTATTGATAGGCGCGCACCGCCAGCGTGTCGTAGTCGAACGGCCGCATGATGTAGGTCGCCGGCAATTCCTTCATCACGTCGACGAACACCAGCACGGCAGCAGTGAACAGGCTGCCCGCCATCATCGGCGCATGCACCTGACGCAGCGCACGCGAGGGCCGCGCGCCCAGCGTGCGGGCCGCGCTCTCCATGCTCGGGGTGATGCGCGCCAGCCCCGCTTCCACCGGGTTCAACGCCACGGCGAGGAAGCGGATCGTATACGCCACCAGCAGCGCCACCACCGATCCCGTCAGGACCAGCCCGATGGACAGACCCAGAATCGATTTGGCCGCGCCGTCGATCGCCTGATCGGCCGCGCTCAGCGGCAGCAGGATGCCGACCGCCAGCACCGCGCCGGGAATCGCATAGCCCAGCCCGGCGATGCGCGCGGCGCCGCGCAGGATCGGCGACGGCCGCAGCCGCACCGCATAGGCCATGCACAGCGCCAGCACCACGGCCACGATCGCCGTCAACCCAGCGAGCGATACGCTATGCCAGACATCGGCATAGAACTCGCGCTCGCCCAGCGCCGGCAGATGATCGAGCGCGCCGAGCATCAAGGTAATCGCCGGCACGGCGAAACCCAGCCCCACCAGCAAGGCGCAGAACACGGTCGCCCCAAGCGCGGCGGCGCGGCGCAGCGCATAGGGCTTGATCGGGCTGTAGCGGCGCGAGGAATGGGCGATGCCGCCCTTGCCGCGCGAGGACCGCTCGATCAGCAGCAATATCGCCACCACCAGCATCATCGCTGCCGCAAGCTGGGCCGCGGCGCGATAGTCGCCGAAGCCGAACCAGGCGCGGAAGATGCCGGTGCTGAACGTGTCGACGCCGAAGAACTGCACCGCGCCGAATTCGTTCAGCGTCTCCATCAGCGCCAGCGCCAGCCCGCCGACGATCGCCGGGCGCGCCAAAGGCAGCGCGACATGGATGAAGCTGCTCCAGCCGGTGCGGCCCAAGGTGCGGCTGACCTCCAGCACGCAGACCGACTGGTCGAGGAAGGAAGCGCGCGCGGTCAGGTAGACATAGGGATAGAGCACCAGCGACAGCACCGCGATGGCGCCCGGCGTATTGCGGATCGAAGGGAAGCCATATTCGCCTGGCTGCAGATGGAACAGCGCCCGCAGGCTGGTCTGCACCGGCCCGGCAAAATCGAGCAGGCCGGTATAGGCATAGGCTACGACGTAAGCGGGCATCGCCAGCGGCAGCAGCAGCGCCCATTCGAACACGCGCTGTCCGGGAAAACGGCACATGGTGACAAGCCACGCGGCCGCGACGCCGAACACCAATGTGCAAATGCCGACGCCCAGCATCAGCGCCAGCGTGTTGACCAGATAACGCCCCAGCACCGTATCGACCAGATGCCGCCAAAGGGCGGCATCGGCGGTGAGCAGCGGATAGACCACGGCCAGGATCGGCGCCAGTACGACCAGCGCCACGAGAACAGCGAACGCCGTCCAGCCGTCGAGGCGTAAGCCTAGACGCTGACTGGCGTTTTTCTGCGATTTCGTATCAAGCGCGGCCATGCGCAGCGATCATGCGGCAAGCCTTCCGCAAAGGCCAGATCGGCCCTCAGGCCTTTTCTGTCGCAGCCTCGGCGGTCTCGCCCTCGTCGGTCTCGCCGTCGCCGGACAAGGGATCCTCGTCCTCGTCTTCCGAGGGCTCTAGCGGCAGGTCGCCCTCTTCGGGGCGATAGACCGTGATGTTGGCGTTGGCGTCGAGCAGGCCGGCTGCCTTCAACTCGTCGAAGCCCGGCAGGTCTTCGAGCGCGGCCAGGCCGAAATGCTCAAGGAAGTATGGCGTGCTGCCCCAGGTCACTGGCTTGCCCGGCGCGCGCCGCCGTCCCATCGGCTGGATCCAGCCCTGCTCGAACAGCAGATCGAGGGTGCCCTTGCTCAGGCCCACGCCGCGAATGGCCTCGATCTCGGCGCGGGTGACGGGCTGGTGATAGGCGATGATGGCCAGCGTCTCGACCGCCGCGCGCGAGAGCTTGCGCGACACCTGCGTCTCGATCTTCAGTCGGTCCTTCAAATCAGGCGCCGAGCGGAACGTCCAGCCGCCCGCCAGCTTGACCAGATTGACGCCGCGATTGGCATACATCTCCGACAGCTCGGCCAGCAGCGCATTGACGTCGGCGCCCTCGGGCAGGCGCTCGGCCAGGCCTTCCTCGTCCAGCATCGTGGCGCTGGCGAAGATCAGCGCTTCCAGCAGCCGCAAGTTCTGCGCGTTGTCGTCGTCCATACTCTCGTAACTCTCCCGCGCCTATTCCGAAGCCGGACGCTTGCGCATGAATATCGGGCCGAACGCCTCGGTCTGGCGCAGCTCGAGCGCGCCTTCCTTGGCCATGTGCAGCGAGGCCACGAAAGTCGAGGCCATCGCGGAGCGCCGCTTCATAGCGTCCTGCAGGCCCGGCGGCAAGAAACTCAGCAGCGACTGCCATTCGACGGCGATGCCCAGCATGCGGCCCAGGCGCTCGGCCGCTTCCTCGACGGAATAAAATTCCATCGGCTTGATGTGCATCACCGTCTCGGTGCCGCGGCGATGGATCTCGCCGTAGAATTTCAGCAGGTCGTAGAGCTTCACGTCCCAGATCGGCTTGCGCACGATCGGCACGCCCTCCGGCGCGCCGCGGCGGAACCAGTCGCGGCCCAGCTGCCCGCGCGCCATCAGGCGGATGCCCGCTTCCTGCATCGCTTCCAGCCGGCGCAACTGCCAGGCCAGCGCGTCCGCCATCTGCTCGGCCGAGGGCTGGTCCTCGCTCTGCGGCGGCTCGGGCAGCATCAGCCGCGATTTCAGGTAAGCCAGCCACGCCGCCATCACCAGATAGTCGGCTGCAATCTCAAGCCGCAGGCGGCGGGCATTGGCGATGAAGTTCAGGTACTGGTCGACCAGCGCCACCATCGAGATGCGCCGCAGATCGACTTTCTGCTCGCGCGCCAGGTTCAGCAGGATATCGAGCGGGCCTTCGAAGCCCTCGAGATTGACGACCAGCTCGCCCTCGCCCGCCACGCCGTCGGGACCGCCCTGATCGAAGGGCTCGGCGGCATGCGGGGCGGCGTTTTCGGGCGTGTCTGACATCGTGTTCCGGACAGCAGGAATGTGCGCTTGGCTACCAGCCGGCGGGCCAAGAAACAAGCAAACCGGCACCCAGATATCCCCAGATTGCCTGGGAAAACCGGGCAAAGGGGCAAAACCCTCGATTTAAGCCGGAATCAGGCCGAAACCGGGCTCAGCAGCACATCAAGCCGCTTCTGCCAGGCGGCGATCTCGCCGCTCGACGGCGGCTTGCGGCTCTTGTTCAGCCGGGCCCGCCCGCGCGCCAGACGCTCAAGGGCGGCCGGAGTCATTGGCCCGGTGGCATCGGCAACCTGCGCCATCTCGTCCATCTTGCCGTTGCAGTGAAGCGCCACGTCGCACCCCGCCGCCAGCGACGCCTTGGCGCGATCGCCCAGCGTGCCGCCCAGCGCCTGCATGGAAAGATCGTCCGACAACAGCAATCCCTGGAAACCGATCACGCCGCGGATGATGCGCTCGATCACAACCTTCGACGTCGTTGCGGGATGCTGCGCGTCGATCGCCGTATAAAGCACATGCGCCGTCATGGCCCAGGGCATATCCGACAGCGAGGCGAAGGGCAGGAAATCGCTGTGCTGCAATTCGATCACCGAGGTGTCGACGCGCGGCAAATCGTGATGGCTGTCGACGCCGGCGCGGCCATGGCCCGGCACATGCTTGATCACCGGCATGATGCCCATGTCGAGCATGGTGTTGGCGGCAATCCTGCCAAGATCGGCCACGATCTCCGGCTGCAGGGCGAAAGCGCGATCGCCGATCACGTCATGCGCGCCCGGCACCGGCACGTCGAGGCAGGGCACGCAATCGACGTCGAGACCGAGCGGAATGAGATCGGCCGCAATCAGCCGCATGTTGAATTCGACCGCCTCGCGGCCCAGCTCGGGATCGCGCCGGAACAGATCGCCAAAGCGGCGCGCCGTCGGCGCCTGGCGCCAGCGCGGCGGCTTCAGCCGTTGCACGCGCCCGCCTTCCTGGTCGATCAGCACCGGCGCATCGTCGCGGCCGACGCTTTTGCGCAGATCGGCGGCGAGCCTGGCGATCTGCTCGGGCGTGTCGCAATTGCGCGCGAACAGAATGAAGCCGAGCGGCTGGTTGTGACGGAAGAATTCCTTCTCCTGCGCGCTCAGCTCGAGCCCGGCGCAGCCGAGGATCATCGCCTTCACGGCTTGACCACGATGCAATCGACGGAGCGCGTGCGCAGCTTGCTGCAGGCGGCATTGGCGCCGGCATCGTCGAGCGGGCCCGCCTGCACGCGATAGAACGTGCCGCGCTCGCCCAGATCGACGCGCACGGCGCGCATGGTCAGCGGCCCCAGCACGTCGCCATTGGATTGCTGCAGCCGCGCCCAGGTTGCCTTCGCCTGCTCCTCGGTGCGCACCGACGCGAGCTGGATGCGATGGCCCGACAGCGTGTCGATCAAGGTGGCGATGCTCTGCCCGCTCTGCGGCTGGGCCGGCGCTGCCGGAGCAGGCGCCGGCGGCGTACCCGGCGCCGGCGGCGTCAAAGTCTCAGCCCCCTGCGGCTTGGGCGGTTCGGTGGTCGGCGCCGGCGTCGATGGCGCAGCGGGCGCGGCCGGCGTGCCCGGCGCGGTGGCGACCGGTGGCGTTGCCGGCGGCGGCGGCACGGCGGCGGGCGCTGGCGGCTGTGGCGGCACGGGCGGGGGAATCTGCGGCGTGGGCGGCGGCGGCAAGAGCTTCTCCGGCCCTTGCGGCACCGAGCCCGGCGAGACGCGGTCGTAAACCGTCTTGTCCTGGTTGGGGACCACAAGCCCGCCTGGCGTCTCCGGCTTCGACTTGGCCGGCTTATCGTCAGCGCGGATCAGCGGCACGATGCCCTCGCCGCCTGATTGCCGGTCCTTCTCGTGCGCCCAATAAATAACGCCGCCGAAACTGGCCAGCGCCGCCAGCGACACCAGCAGGGTGAGAATGCGTCCGCGCCGGCGCGTGACCTTGGCGAGCCGGCTGCCCATGTCGTTTTGCGGCGGCGGCGGGGTGAAGATCGGCTTTTGCGCCATCAGCGCATTTCCTCCATCGGCGCGACGCCGAACACGTCCAGCCCGGACGCGATCACCGTGCCCACCGCCTCGACCAGCGCCAGCCGGGCGCGGGTCAGCGCCGGCTTGCCGTCATGGATGAAGCGCAACGTGGCGTCTTCCTTGCCGCGGTTCCAATGGACATGGAACGCCGAGGCGAGGTCGTAGAGATAGAAGGCCAGCCGGTGCGGCTCGTGCGCCAACGCCGCCGCTTCCACCGTGCGCGGCCAGCTTGCCATCAGCCGGATCAGCGCCAGCTCGCCCGGATCGGCCAGCAGCGACAGGTCGGCCTGGGCCAGATTCTCGCGGCCGAGATCGCGCTCGCCCGCCTGCTCGGCCTGGCGCATGACCGAGCGCGTGCGCGCATGCGCGTACTGCACGTACCACACCGGATTGTCGCGCGACTGTTCCGTAGCCTTCACCAAATCGAAGTCGAATGGCGCGTCGTTCTTGCGCGTCAGCATCAAGAACCGCACCACGTCCTTGCCGACATCGTCGATCAATTCGCGCAGTGTAACAAAAACCCCGGCCCTTTTCGACATCCGCACGAGCTCGCCGCCGCGCATCAGTCGCACGATCTGGCATACCTTGACGTCGAGTTCGGCCTTGGCGTTGCCGGTGATGGCCTTGACCGCCGCCTGCATGCGCTTGATGTAGCCGCCATGGTCGGCGCCCCAGACATCGATCATGTCGAGGAAGCCGCGGCGGGCCTTGTCGTGGTGGTAGGCAATGTCGTTGGCGAAATAGGTGTAGGAGCCATCCGATTTCTTCAGCGGCCGGTCGACGTCGTCGCCGAACTCGGTGGCGCGAAACAAGGTCTGCTCGCGGTCTTCCCAGTCCTCGAGCTTCATGCCCTTGGGCGGCTGCAGGCGGCCGACATAGATCAGCCCGGCATCGGTCAGCGTCTTGATGGCGCGATCGACGGCGCCGGCCTCGACCAGCGCGCGTTCGGAGCTGAAGACGCTCTGATGCACGCCCAGCAATTTTAGATCGGCCTTGATGTCCTCCATCATGGCGGCGACGGCGAACTCGCGGAACGGCGCCAGCCACTCGGCTTCCGGTGCATTCTTGTATTTCTCGCCGTATTGCTTGGCCAACGCTTCGCCTACCGGCTTCAGATAGTCGCCGGGATAGAGGCCCTCGGGAATCTCGCCGATGTCCTCGCCCAGGGCTTCGCGGTAGCGCAGCCAGGCCGAGCGCGCCAGGATATCGACCTGGGCGCCGGCATCGTTAATGTAGTATTCGCGCGTGACGTCGTAGCCAACCTTCTCCAGCAAAGACGCCAACACGTCGCCATAGACCGCGCCGCGCGCATGCGCGACATGCAGCGGTCCCGTCGGATTGGCGGACACGTACTCGACATTCACTTTCTTGCCGCCGCCGGTTTTGGCATCGCCATAGGCGCGGCCTTCGACCAGCACGTCTTTCAGGCGCGCCCGCCAGAAATCGTCCGACAGGCGCAGATTGACGAAGCCGGGTCCGGCGACGCTGACTTCGGTGACGTCCTTGTGCCGGCGCAATTCGCCCGCCAGCAGATCGGCGATCTCGCGCGGCTTGCGCGCCGCCTGCTTGGTAAGCACCAGCGCCGCATTGGTCGCCAGATCGCCATGGGTGACGTCGCGCGGCGGCTCGACGGTGACGGCGGAAGTATCGAGTTTGGGCAGGGCGCCCGACTCGGCCAGCCGCGAGAGCGCCGCTTCGATCTCGGCGGCGAAATGCTTGAAGGGATCCATCGGCGGCTTGGCTCTACTCGTAAACGTCCAACAGGCGGCGATGCTCGAGCAACGCGAAGCGATCGGTCATGCCCGCAATATAATCAGCTACCAGTCGCGCCCGGCGCCGCTCGTCGGCGTTGCGGGCGCGATCGCGCCAGTCTTCCGGCAGGCAATCGGGCTCGCGAAACAGCAGCTCGAACAGCTCGCGCACGACGCGGCGCGCCTTCGACGTCATGCGGTTGACGCGATAGTGGCGGTACATACGCTCGAACAGGAATTGTTTCAAGCGCTTGTCGGCGGCCGCCATTTCAGGCGAAAACGCGATCACCGCCTTGTCGTGGCCGCGAATCGCCTCGACGCTTGCCGGCTGCAGTGCCGCGAGCCGCCGCCGCGACTCGCCCAGCACGTCGCGGATCATCAAATCGATCAGCCGCCGCGTGGTCTCGCTCACCAGCCGATGCTCGTCCAGCGTCGGGTATTGCGCCCGCACCTGCGCCACCGCATCGCCGACCAGCGGCACGGTGCAGATGTCGGCCAGCGTGAACAGGCCGGCGCGCAGGCCGTCGTCGATGTCGTGATTGTTGTAGGCAATGTCGTCGGACAGCGCCGCCACCTGCGCCTCGGCGCCCGGCCAGGTGGCAAGCTCCAGATCCTGCCGGCGCTGGTACTCGATGATGGCGACCGGCAGATCCTTCAGCGCGCGCTCTGGCGTGACCAGCGGACCGTTATGCTTGACCACGCCTTCCAGTGTTTCCCAGCTAAGGTTCAGGCCGTCGAAGGCGGCGTAACGCTGCTCGAGCTGCGTCAGGATGCGAAGCGTCTGGGCGTTGTGATCGAACCCGCCCCAGTCGCGCATGGCCTCATGCAGCGCTTCCTCGCCGGCATGGCCGAACGGGGTGTGGCCCAAATCATGCGCCAGCGCCAGCGCTTCGGCCAGATCCTCGTCCAGCCCCATGCGGCGGGCCAGCGAACGCGCGATCTGCGCCACTTCCAGCGAATGCGTTAGCCGCGTGCGGTAATGATCGCCCTCGTGATAGACGAAGACCTGCGTCTTGTGCTTGAGCCGGCGGAAGGCGGTGGCATGGATGATGCGGTCGCGGTCGCGCTGGAACGGCGTGCGGCCTTCGGCCTCCGGCTCGCGGTGCAGGCGGCCCCGGCTTTTCGCCGGATCGGTGGCGTAGGGTTGCAGAGCGGTTGCCACCATGGATCAGTCCCGCTCCCGTTGCATCAACCGAAGCCGAAGAAGCTCGGGCCGAGAAATTTGTAAACCTGGTCGCCGCCCTTGTAGATCATCTCGATGGCGACATAGGCGATCACCGCCAGGCCGACATAGGCGATCCAGTGGAAGCGGTTGAGCAGCTTGGCGATGAAGCTCGCCGCCACCGCCATCAGCGCGATCGACAGAACCAGGCCGAATATCAGGATCTCGGGATGCTCGCGCGCCGCACCCGCCACGGCCAGCACGTTGTCGAGCGACATGGAAACGTCGGCAATGATGATCTGCTTGACGGCGTCCGACGGCTTCTTGCCGACGGCTTTCTTCTCCGCCTCGGCCAATTCGCTCTCGTCGTGCTTGGGCGCGCGCAGCTCGCGCCACATCTTGTAGGCGACCCACGCCAGCAGCAATCCGCCGGCAAGCGTCAAGCCGATGATGGCCAGCAACTGGGTGGCGACCAGCGCGAACATAATGCGCAGGACTGTCGCCGCCAGGATGCCGATCATGATGATGCGGCCGCGTTTTTCCTTGGGCAGGCCGGCCACGGCAAGGCCGATGATGATGGCGTTGTCGCCCGACAGCACCACGTCGATGACGATGACCTGCATGAAGGCGGTGAAAGCGGCCGCGTCGAGCTCGATACCGAACAAAATCAGTCCCCGTCTTATGGCAGGCGAAGGCGGGGCATACTCGCTGCCGCTCCGGCAAATGTAAATATCCCCTGAATTCGAATGTAGATAAGAGCAGGGCAGCCGCGCCGCAAGGTTTAAGATGCGCAAAGACGTCCGTTACCGCATGCTCGAAAGATCGGAAAACGGAGGAAATATGGACGCGCCCCTGGTCCGCCGCGACGATGCCGAAGGCGTCGCTTTTTTGACCCTGAACCGGCCGCAGGCGCTCAACGCGCTGAGCCCGACCCTGTTCGTCGAGCTGCGCCGGCATATCGATGCCATCGCCGGCCAGACCGACAGGATCGGTTCCGTCGTGCTGCAGGCGGAAGGCCGATCCTTCTCCGCCGGCAACGATTTGCGCGCCATCCAGGCCGGCGAGAAAGCTCCCACCCCGACGTTTCAGGCCGACACGATCATCGCGCTCGAACGCCTGCCGCAGCCCACCATCGCTGCCGTGCAAGGCCATTGCTATACCGGCGCGCTGGAGCTTGTTCTCGGCTGCGACCTGATGGTCTGTTCGGAGAGCGCCCGCTTTGCCGACACGCATGGCAAATTCTCCATGACGCCGCTTTGGGGCATGAGCCAGCGCCTGCCCCGCCGCATCGGCCCGCTGCGCGCCAAGGAGATCATGTTCACCGGCCGCGTCGTCTCGGGCAAGGAAGCCGCCGAGATCGGGCTGGCGAACTTCGTCGTCCCCGATGCCGAGCTGCGCCATCGCACCACCGAGCTTGCACGCCAGATCGTCGTCAATTCGTGGCACACGCTGCGCGCCGACAAGATGCTGGTCGATGGCGGCCAGAATCTCGGCCTCATCGACGCGCTGCAATTCGAACGCGACAACAGCCCCGGCCGTGGTCCCGACATGGAAGAGCGGCTGAAGGCGTTTGCAGCGAAAGCTTAAGTCCCTCTTCGCTTCGCCCGTGCCGTCGGTGGCGCGGTGAGCGGATCTTCCGGCCAGGGATGGCGCGGATAGCGGCCGCGCATTTCCTTGCGCACCTCGGCGTATGAGGTACGCCAGAAACCTGCGAGATCGCCGGTCACCTGCAGCGGCCGCCCCGCCGGCGACAGTAGATGCAGGCTCAAAGGCACGCGCCCATCGGCGATCGCAGGCGTCTGCGCCAGGCCGAACATCTCCTGCAGCTTCACCGCCAGCACCGGTTTCGCCGGGTCGCTGTAGTCGATGCGCACGCGCGAGCCTGACGGCACCTCTATATGCGTCGGCGCCAGGCGATCGAGCGCGCGCTGCTGCTCCCAATGCAGCAGGTTGCGGATCGCCGTCGCATGATCGAGCTGGCGCAGCGCGTTGAGCGACATTGCCTTCTCCGGCAGCAGCCACTCCTCCAGCCGCGCCAGCAAGGCGGCATCCGACAGATCGGGCCAGCCCTCGCCATAGGCGATGCGCAAGGCGGCCACCCGTTGACGCAGGGCCTCGACGTTCTCGTCGAAGGCCAGCGACGCCAACCCGCGCTGGCGCACGGCTTGCAGCAACGCCGCCTGCACCGCCTCGGTCGATGGGTTGGCCAACCGCTTCTCGCTCAACACCAGCGCGCCCAGCCGCTCCTGCTTCGCTGCCAGCACCTTCTGCTGCTGCTCGTCCCACTCGACGCTCTCGCGCGTCTCTATATGGGCGGCAAAATGCTGGCGCAGATCGGCCTCGTCCAGCGCGCCGGCCATATAGATGCGCCCTTCGGCGCCGGCGCCATCGAGATCGGCGATGGCGATGAATTTCTCGCCCGCCAAAGCATCGGCCTTCTCCAGCACCGCCCCGCGTCCGTTCGCCAGCCTGTAGCGCGGCTCATCACCAGTCCGACGGCGGGCGATGCGATCGGGATAGGCGAAGGCCAACAGCAGTCCCGCCATGCCGGCATCGTCGCTGTCTTTAACACCAGCCACGCGCATCAGCCGCGATGCCAGCCGCAACGCCCGCCGCGCCGAGCCTTCATTCAAATTCAGTTCGAAATGCGAGAAGCGCCGTCCCGCCTCCAGCGCCTGCAACGCTTCCAGCCGCAACCTGATGTCGGCCGCACGCTGTCCCGGCCTGGCGCGCAACACGTCGCGCTCTTCCAGCAGCGCCGCTATGTGACACGCCGTGACGCCAGCACCGATCTCCCGGCCGCGCACGATCATATGCGCCAGCCGCGGATGCACCGGCAGCCGCGCCAGTTGCTTGCCGTGCTCGGTGATGCGCCCCTGCGCATCCAGCGCCTCAAGTTCACGCAGCAACGCCACGGCCTGCGCGAAATTCGATACCGGCGGCGGATTGACCCAGCGCAGACTTGATGGATCGCTGACACCCCATTGCGCCAGATCGAGCGCCAGCGAGGCGAGGTCAGCCGACTCTATCTCCGGCCGGTCGGCGGCAGGACGCGCCCGGTTCTCCGCCTCCGGCCACAGCCGATAGGCGACGCCCGGGCCCAATCGCCCGGCGCGGCCACGCCGCTGATCGGCCGAGGCGAGGCTGGCCTTCACCGTTTCCAGCCGCGTCATGCCCGAACGCGGATCGAAGCTCGGCCGCCGCGCCAGCCCGGCATCGATCACCACGCGCACACCTTCGATGGTCAGCGAGGTCTCCGCGATCGACGTCGCCAGCACCACCCTCCGCCGTCCTTCGCCTGGCGAGACGGCGCGATCCTGCTCCGCCGCCGACAACTCGCCATAAAGTGGCAGCACGTCGGCCGACAGCGACGCCTCGTTCAGCAACCGCTCGACCCGCCTGATCTCGCCCGCACCCGGTAGAAAGGCCAGCACGTCGCCCTCGTTCTCGCGCAGCGCCTGACGCACGGCCTGCGTCATTGATGCTTCCATGGTCGCGCCGCCCGCCAGCGGCAGATAGCGCGTCTCGACTGGAAACAATCGCCCGTCGCTGGTCAGGATCGGCGCGTCGCCCAGCAGCGCCGACACCGCCTGCCCGTCCAACGTCGCCGACATCGCCACCAACCGCAGCTCGGGCCGCAGGCTCGCCTGCACGTCGAACGCCAACGCCAGGCCAAGATCGGCCTGCAGGCTGCGCTCGTGGAATTCGTCGAACAGGATGATCCCGACGCCCCGCAATTCCGGATCGTCCTGCAGCAGCCGGGTGAGGATGCCCTCCGTCACGACTTCCAGTCGCGTCTCTTTGCTGACCCGCGCTTCGTCGCGCACGCGAAAGCCGATGGTGCGGCCGAGTTCCTGGCCGAAATTCTGCGCCAGTCTTTTGGCGACCATGCGGGCGGCCAGGCGGCGCGGCTCCAGCATCAGCACGCGCTTGCCGGCCAGCCAATCCTGGTCCAGCAGTTTCAACGGCAGCAGGGTCGATTTGCCCGCGCCGGGCGGGGCCTGCACCACGGCGTTCTTGCCCGCGCGCAGGGCGGCGAGGAAGTCGGCGACGATGTCTTCGACCGGCAGGCTCATGATCTCAAGTGTTTGTGCGCCAAGCCCCGGCGTCATGCAATGGTCATGGGCCATTTGGCATGGCAAACTCCCGCCCATGAGCTTCACCACCCGCCCCGAAATTCTCGGCACTTTCGGCGTCGTCACCTCGACGCACTGGATCGGCACCGCCATCGGCATGGCGACCCTGGAGAAAGGCGGCAACGCCTTCGACGCCGCCGTCGCGACCGGCTTCGCACTGCAAGTCGTCGAGCCGCATTTGAACGGCCCCGGCGGCGAAGCGCCGATCATGGTGCATGAGCGCCGCCGCGGCATCACCGAAGTGATCTGCGGCCAGGGCGTCTCGCCCGCAGCCGCCACCATCGAGCGCTTCCAGTCGCTGGGGCTGGACATGATCCCCGGCACCGGCTTGCTGGCGGCCTGCGTGCCCGGCGCCTTCGACGCCTTCATGCTGCTGCTGCGCGATTACGGCACCATGAAGCTCGCCGACGTGCTGCAGCCGGCCATCGATCTTGCCGCGAGAGGCTATCCGCTGGTGCCGCGCATCTGCGACACGATCGGCACCGTGGCCGATCTCTTCCGCCAGCATTGGCGCAGCTCCGCCGCCATCTATTTGCCCGGCAACGCGATCCCCACGCCTGGCACCCTCTTCGCCAATCCGGCGATGGCCGACACCTATGCGCGCCTGCTGCGCGAAGCGGAAGCCTCAAGCCCGGATCGGCAAATGCAGATCGAGGCGGCGCGGCGCATCTGGTCGCGCGGCTTCATCGCCCAGGAGATCGAGCGCTTCTGCCGCGACAATGACGTCTTCGACGTCTCGGGCCGCGCCCATCGCGGCCTGCTCGACGGCGACGATCTCGCCTCGTGGCAAGCCACGATCGAGCCGCCGCTGACCTTGCAGTACGGCCGCTACACGGTCGGCAAATGCGGGCCGTGGAGCCAGGGCCCGGTGATGCTGCAGCAACTGGCGCTGCTGAAAGGCTTCGAACTCGACGGGCTCGATCCCACGGGGCCCGAGTTCATCCATATCGTGGTCGAGTGCTCCAAGCTTGCCTATGCCGATCGCGAAGCTTTCTACGGCGATCCCGCTTTCGCCGAGATTCCGATGGCGGCGCTGTTGTCGGATTCCTATAACGACGCGCGCCGCACCCTGATCGACGTGCGCGCCTCGCTCGAGCTGCGCCCCGGTCGCATCGCCGGTTTCGCCGGCAAGGTCGTCAACCGCCGCTCCGACGCGCGCGCGACGGTCGCCGGCACCGGCGAGCCCACCGTCGGCCGGCTGGGCAATGTCAGCGGCGACACGGTTCACTTCGATATCATCGACCGCGACGGCAACATGGTCTCGGCGACGCCCTCGGGCGGCTGGCTGCAATCCTCGCCGGTCATTCCTTCGCTCGGCTTCTGCCTCGGCACGCGCGCGCAAATGTTCTGGCTCGACGCCTCGATGCCCTCGGGCCTCGCGCCGCGCAAACGTCCACGCTCGACCTTGAGCCCCGGCCTGGTGCTGCGCGATGGCGAGCCTTATCTGGCGCTGGGCACGCCGGGCGGTGACCAGCAGGACCAATGGGCGACGCAGCTCTTCCTGCGCCATGTCCATGCCGGCATGAATTTGCAGGAAGCCATCGACTGCCCCGCCTTCCACTCCGAGCATTTCCCCTCCTCCTTCTATCCCCGCGCCGCCCGTCCCGGCGTGCTGGCGATCGAAGGCCGCATGCCCGCCGCGACCGTCGAGGCCTTGCGCGCGCTGGGCCATGTCATCGAGATGGGCGGCGACTGGTCGGAAGGCCGCCTCACCGCCGCCGCCCGCGACGGCAACATTTTAAAGGCCGCCGCCAACCCGCGCGGCATGCAGGCCTACGCCGCCGGCCGCTAGGAGTAAGAGATGCCCCGTCACATCGTCTGCATCACCTTCGATTTCGACGCCATGTCCGGCTTCGTGGCGCGCGGGCTGACCACGCCGACCTCGATCTCGCGCGGCGAATTCGGCGCCGTGGCGGTGCGCCGCCTGCTGCCGCTTCTGAAGAAGCACAACGTCACCTCCAGTTTCTTCATCCCCGGCGTGGTGATCGGCACCTATCCGGGCGAGAGCGAGCTGATCGTCGCGGCCGGACACGAAGTTGGCCATCACGGCTGGACGCACGTGACGCCCGCCAGCCTCAGCCGCGCCGAGGAGGAAGAGCATCTGCTCAAGGGCATGGAAGCGATCAAGCGGCTCAGCGGCAGGAACCCGCGCGGCTATCGCTCGCCCGCCTGGGATCTGAGCCCGCACACCGTTGAGTTGCTGCTCAAGCACGGCTTCATGTACGAGAGCAGCATGATGGGCGACGATTACACGCCCTATTACTGCCGGCAGGGCGATGTCATTCCGGCGGATGGCCCGATGACATTCGGCAAACCGACGAAGCTGATCGAGATGCCGATCTCCTGGAGCCTCGACGACTACCCGCATTTCGAATTCCTGCGCACCAAGGAATTCACCCTGCCCGGCCTGCAGAACGCCAATGGCGTGCTGGAGAATTTCTTCGACGATTTCGTCTGGATGCAGCGGCACGTCGAGTGGGGCGTGCTGACCTACACGTTCCACCCTTACGTCATCGGCCGCGGCCACCGCATCCTGATGCTCGAACGCCTGCTGGAGAAGCTGGCCCAGGGTGGCGCCGTGTTCATGAGCATGGAACAGGCGGCGGCGGAATTCGCCGCCCGCAAAAAATCCTGATCAGGCGGCGATCTTCCGCCCGTTGGCCAGCCACACCGCCAGCGCACCGGCCACGCCCAGACCGATGCCGATAAAATCGGTGATCGGTTCGGGAATCAGCAGCAGCAAGCCGCCAACGCCAATGATCACCCGACCCCATACCGGCAGGCGACCGACCCTGTAGAGATAGCCCTCGAACGACGCCGCCAGCAGCACGATGGCGATGGTGGCGGTGATGCAGGCCTGCACGATGGCCGGGAGTTCGCCTTTCAGGATCAACGCCGGCTCCAGCACGAACAGCACCGGCAACAGCAGCAGCAGGCAGCCGATGCGGATGGCCTTGAAGCCGGTCGCCATGGCGTCGGCCTTGGCAATCGATGCCGCCGCGATCGCCGCCAGCGCCACCGGCGGGGTGATGAAGGACACGATGCCCCAGTAGAAGATATAGAGATGCGAGGCCATGGGATCGAGTCCGGCCTGGATCAGCGCCGGCGCCAGCACGATGGCGAGGAAGATGTAGCAGGCCGACGCGGTCATTCCCATGCCGAGAATGAAGCTGGTGATGGCGCCGAACAGCAGCATCAACGGAATATTGCCGCCGGCATACTGCACCAGCTCACGGGAGAAGGAATTGGCGACGCCGGTGGCCGACATGGCGCCCACGATCAGGCCGATGCCGGCGATCAGGCAGATGATCTGCGCCACCGACTGGCCGACATCGACGATCAGGTCGAGAAAGGTGCGGAAGTCGAAACCGATGGCCTTGCGCCTGAGCACGGCCACCAGCAGGAGGAACAGCGCGATATAGAACGGCGCTTCCGCCTCGATGCGATAGGTCAGCAGCAGCAAGGTCAGCCCGACGATGGCGACCAGATAGAACCAGCCCTGTTTCAAGGTCGGCAGCAGCGGCGGCACGTCGGCGCGCGCCAGACCCCGTAGACCGTTGCGCGCAGCATAGAGGTCGGTCTGGAACAACAGCGCCATGTAGAACAGGATTGCCGGCAGGAAGGCCGCCACCACCACTTCCGAATAGGGCACGTTGAGGAAATTGGCCATGATGAAGGCCGCCGTGCCCATCACAGGCGGCATCAGCGCGCCCCCCGTCGAGGCGCAGGCCTCGACCGCGCCGGCATAGACCGCTGGATAACCCGTCTTTTTCATGGTCGGAATGGTGAGCGTGCCGGTGGTCAGCACGTTGGACGTCGGGCTGCCCGAGAGCATGCCGAAGAAGCCCGACGATACCACCGCCACCTTGGCCGGCCCGCCGCGCGTGGTGCCCATCATGGCGGAGGCGAAATTCATGAAGAACTCACCGCCGCCGGTCTTGGCCAGCACCACACCGAACACCAGAAAGCCGATCAGCGTGTCGGCCACCACCTGGGTGGGAATGCCGATGATGCTCTCGTTGCCCAGCGCATGCATCGAGACCGTCCGCCGCAAGTCGAGATCGACGCCCCACAGGAAGCCCGGCATGTAGGCGGCGTAAAGCGGATAGGCGCCGAAGACGAGGCAGAACAGGAACAGGATCAACTCGCCGGTGCGCCGCAACGCCTCCAGCACCAGTGCGATGAAAATGCCGGCGACGATCGCCAGCTCCACCGGCGCGCCCTGCTCCCAGCCGCGATCGATGATGGCCTGGCTGTTCAGCGCCAGGCCGATCGAGATCGCCAGCAGCGCAGCGCCCAGTATCCAGTCGAACCAGCGCACGCGGTCCTTCTGCGCCTTGGTCGCCGGATAGGCGAGAAAGCCGATGAAGCCGAACACGCCGATGACGAGATAGTAATAGCCCGTGCTGATGATGCGGATGGCGCCGAGGTTGAACACCTGGTTGACCACGATGACCAGCGCGAACAGCGTCAGGATCAGGGTCGCCCAGTAGGCGGCGCCCGTCAGCCGTTTGGAGCGCGCTTCGGGGTCTTCGGGGATCGGCGGCGCCAGCTCGGCGACCAGAGCGTCATTGGCCATGGCGGTTCACTCTATGCGCGAACGCCGCCCTTCGCTGGGAAGGGCGGCGCGCTGTTATCAGGGCGGAAGGTCAACTAGAGAGCGGCGATGATCTTCAGCCGCTCCGGCTCCCACATCTTGGCGAGGTCCTCTGCCTTGGCGCCCTTGCCCGGCCCGGCCATCATCTTGGCCCAGCCCGCCTGCAGCGCCTTCTGCCGCTTCAGCGCGCCGGCCTGGAACTTGTCGTGCGCAGCGCCCCACACCTTGATTTCCTTCAGGTAGCGGATGGCGCCGTCATGGAAGGCGGCATCCATCGGCGGCGTGCCGGCGAGCTTGATGTCCCAGCGCGGCATGATCGGGTTGGAGTCCTTGTACAGATCGAAGGTCTCGGTCATCGCCTTTATCATGGCATAGACTTCCGCTTCCGGCGTCTTGGCGTAGACCGTCACCATGGGATAGCGATAGCCCATCATCCAGATCGGCTTCTCCTTCGACAGGCCGGCGCCGATCGATTCCTGGAACGGCTCGACGAACGGCACCGCCTTCTGCGCCTTGGCCCAGCCCTCCTTGTTGGCGGGATCGAGTTGCACCCAGGAAATGCCGTTCGGGCTGGCTTCCAGCTCGCGCAGCACCGCGGCGTTGGGAGCCGCGCCGGCGGCATCCGCCTTGCCCTCGATCAGCGCCTTCAGCGCCGCCGCATAGGACGGGAACTCGACCAGCTCGACGTCCTTCCAGGTAAGATCGGCAAAAGCGAGGATCGGATCTGTCTTGATGTTGACCGAGGAGTTGGCCTTGGCGATGGCGAACTTCTTGCCCTTCATGTGCTTTGGCTCGGTGATGCCGGAAACTTTCGTCGCCACGACCGAGAAGGCGTTCTGCCGCCCGGTCAGCGTGCGCAGATCCTGCGGGCCCCATTCCGGGTCGGCGTATTCGTACAGGCCTTCGGCGGCGAAATAGCACTCGTTGGCCAGCCACGCATGCGACACGCGACCTTCCTTCAGCGGCAGCACACGGCCGATCGCCGTGCCAGCCGGCTGCAGGCGAATGCGGCTGCCGTACTTCTTGCCGAACGCATCGGCCACCGCCGAAGCCTCGACATAGCCCGTCGAGCCTACGTCGTAGGTGCTCCAGATCATCGTGCTGGGCAGATTGGGCAGGTTGGTCTGCGCGCTCGCAGTCCCCGCGATGCCCGACGCGGCCAGGCCGCTGCCGATGATGAAATTGCGCCTGCTGATAGCCATGATTTCCTCCCGCTATTCATTTGATTGACCACGACGGTACAGCCCGCGGTCGCACATGCCAACCCCGCCAAGTTCTGCTTGCCGAAATGACTCCTACGTCAGCATCTGGCCGCCATCGACCACGATGGTCTGGCCCGTCACCCAACTCGCCAGATCGGAGGCGAGGAACGCCGCCACATTGGCGATCTCTTCCGGCTTGCCCAGGCGACCATGCGGGATGCTGGCGAGGATGCCGTCATAGAGCTTGCGGTTGTGCTGCTTGGCGAGATCCCAAACGCCGCCCTCGAACTCGATCGAGCCCGGCGCGATGCAGTTCACCCGCACGCCCTTTTTCGCCAAAGCCAGCGCCTGCGTCTTGGTGTACTGGATCAGCAGCGCCTTGACCGCGCCATAAGGCGGCGTGCGCAGGCTCGGCATCAGGCCGGAGATGGACGAGATGTGGATGATCGAGCCGCGCCCGCTCTGCTCGAGGAAGGGAACGGCGGCGAGGCTGGCGCGCACGCTCGCCATCACGTCGACGTCGAGCGACAGTTTCCAGCCTTCCTCATCGTCGGTGCGGCCGAAGCCCGAAGCGTTGTTGACCAGCACGTCGATGCCGCCCAGCGCCAGTGCCGCGGCTTTCACGTAATGCGTCACCGCCGGCCCATTGGCGAGATCGCAGGGCAGATGATGGATCGTGGCCTTGGTCGCTTTGGCCAGATCGGCCGCCGCGTGATCGAGCGATTCCTTGTTGCGGGCGCAGATCGAGACACTGGCGCCGTTTTCGGCAAACGCCAGGGCGATGGAACGGCCGATGCCGCGGCTGCCGCCGCAGACCACGACCTTCTTGCCGGTGAAGTCGAGTTTCATTTTTTCCTCCATTGGTTCAGGCTACAGTTTGCCGCACTGAAGAGTGTATGTGGAGGCGAAAGATGGCGAACGAACTGCTCGACGAAGCCTCGGTGGTCGCCCGCATCTTCGACCATATCGACCGCAAGACCACCGACACCAGCGACACGACGTGGCGCGAGCCGGTGGCCAATTATCGCTCGCCCGAGCGTTTCCGCCGCGAGATGGAATTGGTGCTGCGGCGCACGCCAACGCCGTTCTGCCCTTCCGCCGCGCTGCGCGAGGCCGGCTCCTATATCGCGCGCGAGGCGGCGGGCGTGCCGCTGCTGGCCGTGCGCGGCGCCGATGGCGTGGCGCGCGTCTTTCGCAATGCCTGCCGCCATCGTGGCATGCAGGTGGCCGACGGTACGGGCTGTTCGCGCGCCTTCGTCTGCCGCTATCACGGCTGGTCCTACGGCACGGATGGCAAGCTCTTGGGCGTGCCGCATGCCGATGGCTTTCCCGGCCTCGACCGCGCCGCCAACGGGCTGGTGCCCGTGGCGGCGCAGGAGCGGCACGGCATGGTGTTCGTCAACCAGGATGCCGCCATCGCCCAAGGCGACATCGACCTGCCGCTCGATCCGCTGGGCCCCGAACTTGAAGTCTTCGACACTTTCGAGAATGAAGTGGCGGCGAACTGGAAGGTGCTGGCCGAGGGTTTCCTCGAGGGCTATCACATCCAGTCGACGCACCGGAACACCTTCTATCCGATCCAGTACGACAATCTGAACGTCGTCGAATCCTTCGGCCGCAACAGCCGCATCAGCTTTCCCTACAAGCGCATCGAGAAGATGCGCAGCCTGCCGCGGGCCGAATGGCGCACCGGCGGCATGCTGACCCATGTCTATCACCTGTTTCCCAACGTGATGGTCGCCACCTTCCCGACCAACACCCAGATGATCGTGCTGGAGCCGCTGGCGATCGACCGCACCCGGCTGCTCAACTGGACTTTGTGGGACAGGAATAACGGCGAGTACGATGAAGCCGCGGTGGCGGCGGGCCGCGACTTCGCGCAAACCGGCGTCGCCGAAGACCGCGAAATGGTCGCTGCCATCCAGCGCGGCCTGGCGAGCGGCGCCAACGAATTCTTCCAGTACGGTCTGTTCGAAGGCGCGATCAGTCACTTCCACCGCAACCTGCACGAAGCGCTGGGCGATTGATACCGACTCAAGCAGGAACGTAGGTCAGCCGCAGCACGTCCTCGCCGACGCGATCGGTGGAAACGAGGCGCAGCGGTGGGCGCGGACCGGCAAAGAACGGCTTGCCGCGACCCAGCACGACAGGATGCAAATAGAGGCGATACTCGTCGATAAGACCAAGCTCGGTCAGGCTTTGCGCCAGCGCCGGCCCGGAAACGGCGATCTCTCCGACAAGCCGAGCCTTCAGGTCGCGCACGACCGCCTCGACATCGTCTGCGACGAGCGTGGCGTTGGGGCCGACCGACTTCAACGAGCGCGACACGACCCATTTCGGCTGGCGCCGCCACGCCGCCGCGAATTCGCGGTGCTCCGCATTCCACTCGGGATGTTCTTCGTCCCAGTAACGCATGGTCTCGTACATGACGCGACCGTAAACGCTGCCTGCGAGGCCTCGCACGTGCTCTATCCAGTGACGGAACAAGGCGGGGCCTGTCGCCATTTCGGTGTGATCGACATAGCCATCCAGCGACTGGTTCATGCCAAAGACCAGCTTCGCCATGCCGCAGACTCTCCGCCGCGGGAGGTTAGCTTGCCAGCAGGCCAATGCCCGCGAGCGCCACCAGCCCGCCCAGAACGCGCGTGACCTTGGCGGCAAAGCGCGTGCGGGTCAGAGCGGCGAGGCCGAGGCCGATGCCATGCAGCACCGCCGTGGCAATGACGAAGCCCGCCGCATAGGCGATGCCGCTACCGGTCTCCGGCGCTTCCATGCCATGGGCATGTCCGTGCGCGATGCCGAAGAGGGCGATGATCGCCGCCCCCAGCACGACATGAAGCTTCAGGTTCAGCGCCGCCGCCATGCCCAGCGCAATCAGCGAGATCACGATCACCAGTTCGATCGCCGGCACCGCGATGCCTTGCATGCCCAGCACGCCCCCCAGCACCATCGAGCCCACGAACGCCGCCGGCCATGCCCACAAGGCGCGACCGCCCACAAGCCCTGCCCACAACCCGACCGCCACCATCGCCAGCAGATGATCCAGCCCGAACACCGGATGCGCTAGGCCCGAGGCGAAGCCATTGGCGTCGTGGCCCGTATGCGCAAAAGCCGGCGAGGCGAAACTCAGCGCCAACGCAAAAGCGGCAATCCCCGTCTGTTTCTTCATTGTCCTGTCCCCTTCTGAACTCAAGCGGCCTTGGCGGTCAGGCCGCCGGATTTCTCGATGAAGCTTGCGATCTCGGCCACGCCCTTGCCCGCCTTGATATTGGCGAAGACGAAGGGCCGCGCGCCACGCATTTTCTTTGCATCGCGATCCATCACTTCGAGGCTGGCGCCCACCAGCGGCGCCAGATCGATCTTGTTGATGACCAGCAGGTCGGAGCGCGTGATGCCCGGCCCACCCTTGCGCGGGATCTTGTCGCCCGCCGAGACATCGATGACGTAGATGGTGATGTCGGCAAGCTCGGGGCTGAACGTGGCGGCCAGATTGTCGCCGCCCGATTCGATCAGCACCAGATCGAGCGTGGGAAAACGCCGGTTCATCTCGGCCACGGCGGCGAGGTTGATCGAGGCATCCTCGCGAATGGCCGTATGCGGGCAGCCGCCGGTCTCAACGCCGATGATGCGCTCGGGCACCAGCGAGCCGGCCCGCGTCAGGAACTCGGCGTCTTCCTTGGTGTAGATGTCGTTGGTGATGGCGGCGATGTCGTAGCGCTCGCGGAAATGCTTGCACAACGCGTCCATCAGCGCCGTCTTGCCGGACCCCACCGGGCCGCCGACGCCGACCCGCAGCGGGCCATTGCTTCTCGTGCTCATGTGCGGAACAACCTCGTGTATTGGGTTTCGTGTTGCAGGGCGGCGAGATCGGCGGTGAGCGTGCAGCCGCCCAGCGCCAGAAACGGATCGCCATCGTCCAGCGCCAAAGCTTTCGCCGCAACCGCATCGACGTCTGGCATCAAGGCCGCAATGGCGCGCTGCCCGTCGGTCTGGCCCAACGGCACCAGCCGCTGCGCCGCCGATACGATATTGGCCAGCACCGCGTGCAGATAGGCCGCCAGCGCCGCCGGCAGAGCGACGCCGTGGCTTGCCGCCAGGGTCGCGACGACGACGGGATAGGAAAGATCGGAATCGTCGATGCCGTCGAGCAGCGCCAGACCCGGCGCCGGCCAGGCATCGCGCGAGATGCGGCGGAAGGCTGCGCCCTGCGCCACCGTCTCCAGCCGCCGCTCGCGGCCGGAATTGGCGGCCGCCGCGAGCAGCGCCACGCTGCGCAAGCGCAAACCATCGTTGTCGCTGGCCGCGCGATGGGCATGCACGAACAGCACCGCATCGTTCCAGCCATTGCCGTGATGCAGCACGTCCTGCAGCCAGTCGATCAAGCTCAGCCGATCGCGCACCTTCTGCGTCTCGACCGCCCATTCCAATCCGTTGGAATGCGAGAACGCGCCCACCGGATAGCCGGGCGACAGCCACGCCATCAGCCGATAGAGCGCCCCGTCAGTCATGCTTGTGCCCGTGAGGATGGTCGTGGTCATGCTCATGCGGATGGTCGTGATCATGGCCGTGATGGTGTCCCATCGTCGCGCCGAACCCGTAAGCGCCGCCTTCGGGATCGAACGCGGCCATCACCTCGCGCACCGCACCGCCCAATCCCTTCACCATGTCGACGATGACGTGGTCATAGCGAATGCGGATGCGATCGCCCATCAGCTGCGTCGGCAAATGCCTATTGCCCAGATGCCAGGCGATGCGCATCAGCGCATCGGCATCGTCGGCCATGATCTCGACCAGTTTCTCAGGCGCTGCCTCGACCACGATCACCTGCCCGTCCTCGAGCACCAGCGAATCGCCGTGGCGCAAGGTCGTGGCCTGCTTCAGATCGAGCAGGAACTCCATCCCCGAGACGGTGCGCAGCGCGATGCGGCGGCGATGGCGCATGTCGTGATCCAGCACCACGCGATCGGAAGCCGCCTCGACCGTTCTCTTGGCCAAGGTGAAGGCGGGAATAATGGTGCTGGCGCGTTTCATGGTCAGAACAGGAAATAGCGCTGCGCCATCGGCAGCACCTTGGCCGGCTCGCAGGTCAGCAGCATGCCGTCGGCCCGCACTTCGTAGGTTTCGGCATCGACTTCGATTTTCGGCGTGGCGTCGTTATGGATCATCGACGCTTTCGACAGCCCGCCGCGCGTGTTCTTCACTGCCACCAGATTGCGCTCCAGCCCATACTTCTTGCCGATGCCGGCCGACAATGCCGCGCCGGAGACGAAGCTGATGCAGCTCTTGGCCATGGCGCGGCCGAAGCCGCCGAACATCGGCCGGTAATGCACCGGCTGCGGCGTGGGGATCGAGGCATTGGGATCGCCCATCAGCGCCTGCGCGATCATGCCGCCCTTCAGCACCATGTCCGGCTTCACACCGAAGAAGGCCGGCGACCACAACACTAGGTCGGCGAACTTGCCGATTTCGACCGAACCGATCTCGTCCGCCATGCCATGCGCCAGCGCCGGGTTGATGGTGTATTTGGCGATGTAGCGCTTGACGCGCAGATTGTCGTTGTCGCCCTTCTCGCCCGTGAGGCTGCCACGCTGCACCTTCATCTTGTGCGCCGTCTGCCAGGTGCGCAGCGCCACCTCGCCCACCCGGCCCATGGCCTGGCTGTCCGAAGCGATGATCGAGAGCGCGCCCAGATCGTGCAGGATGTCCTCGGCCGCGATGGTCTCGCGGCGGATGCGCGATTCGGCGAAGGCGACATCTTCGGGGATGGACGAATCGAGATGGTGGCACACCATCAGCATGTCGAGATGCTCGTCCAGCGTGTTGACGGTGAAAGGCCGCGTCGGGTTGGTCGAGGACGGGATGACGTTGGGCAGACCCGCGACCTTGATGATGTCGGGCGCATGCCCGCCGCCCGCGCCCTCGGTATGGAAGGCATGGATGGTGCGGCCCTTGAAGGCCTTGATCGTCTCCTCGACGAAGCCCGATTCGTTCAGCGTGTCGGTATGCAGCATCGCCTGAATGTCGTATTCGTCGCACACCGACAGGCAGGTATCGATGGCCGCCGGCGTCGTGCCCCAGTCTTCATGCAGCTTCAGCGCGCAGGCGCCGGCTTCTATCTGCTCAGCCAGCGCCGCCGGCTGGCTGGCATTGCCTTTGCCGGCAAACGCCAAATTGACCGGAAAGCTTTCCGCCGCCTGCAGCATGCGCTCGATATGGAAGGCGCCCGGCGTGCAGGTGGTGGCGTTGGTGCCGGTCGCCGGCCCAGTGCCGCCGCCGATCATGGTGGTGCAGCCGGACGAAATTGCTTCCTCGATCTGCTGCGGGCAGATGAAGTGGATATGGCAGTCGATGGTGCCGGCGGTGAGGATCTTGCCCTCGCCCGCGATGATCTCGGTGCCCGGCCCGATGACGATGTCGACGCCGGGCTGTACGTCGGGATTGCCGGCCTTGCCGATGGCCGCGATGCGCCCGTCGCGGATGGCGACGTCGGCTTTGATAATGCCCCAATGGTCGATGATGACGGCGTTGGTGATGACCGTATCGGGCGTGCCCGATTTGCGCGTCGCCTGCGACTGGCCCATGCCGTCGCGGATCACCTTGCCGCCGCCGAACTTCACCTCTTCGCCGTAGAGCGTACGGTCGGCCTCGATCTCGACAATGAGATCGGTATCGGCGAGCCGCATGCGATCGCCGGTGGTAGGGCCAAACATGTCCGCATAGGCGGCGCGGCTCATTCTGAAGGCCATGATGCGTCTCCTAAGTCTGTTCTATTTGTCCAGCTTGCCCATGACGTCCTGGCGAAAGCCCCAGATCTCGCGCTTGCCGCGGAACGCCACCAGCTTGATCTCCCGCTTCTGCCCCGGCTCGAAGCGCACCGCCGTCCCCGACGCGATATCGAGCCGCATGCCGCGCGCCTTGGCGCGGTCGAAGGACAGCGCCGGATTGGTTTCGAAGAAATGATAGTGGCTGCCGACTTGAATGGGGCGGTCGCCGGTATTGGCCACGCTCAGCGTGATCGCCTCGAGCCCGGCATTGATCTCGATATCGCCGGCGGCGGGAAAGACTTCGCCTGGAATCATCTGACGTCTCTCCTCTAGCGGATCGGTTCGTGCACGGTGACGAGCTTGGTGCCGTCGGGGAAAGTCGCTTCCACCTGCACGTCGTGGATCATCTCGGCGATGCCGTCCATCACCTGGGCGCGGGTCAGCACGCGGCTGCCGGCGTCCATCAGGTCGGCGACGGAACGCCCATCGCGCGCGCCTTCGGTGACGAAATCGGAGATCAGCGCCACGGCTTCGGGATAGTTCAGCTTCACGCCGCGCTCCAGCCGGCGTCGCGCCACCATCGCCGCCATGGCGATCAGCAATTTGTCCTTCTCGCGGGGACTGAGATTCACGTCATTCCTCCCTCAGCATTTCCACACGCGCGGCAAAGCGCGGCCATCGCGCAGCGGCTCCAGCGCAAGCCGCACCGCCGCCAGCAACGCCTCGCCATCGCGCGCCAGAATCCTCACCGCCAGCATCCCGTCCCAGGACGAGGCGCCGGCCTGCGCCTCTTCAAGATTTTCGATAGAGGCACGCACGGCGTCCAATTTGGTCTCGGCATCGGGCGCGACATGGATGAGGCTGGCGAACGCCCGCGCGCCGCCGGCGATAGCCGTGCGTGCAAATTGCCGGGCGATATCGCCATCCACCGCAATCACGTCGGCATAGATCAGCTTGCCACCGCGATTCACGCGCCAGGCATCGCGCAGGAAGCCGTGCTGCACGCTCTCGCCCATCGCTTCGCGTCCCAGCACCACGGCCTCGACGCCGAGAAAGCGGCTGTCGGGCATCATGGTCACGATGGTGTCGCGATCCAGCGCGGCGCGGTCGAACAGGATGGTTTCCTGCGGCAGCCATTCGGCCTGCGCGCCGGCATCGACCGTCAGCCGCGTGCGCACCTGCGCCACGCCCGAGGAGGCGCGATAGATTTTCTCCGCCGCCTGCCCCGCCACCAGCGCCCGCGCGCCTTCGCGCCAGTCGACCGCGATCGCCAGCCTATCGCCGCCGGTCAGGCCGCCCGAGGTGTTGATGGCGACGGCGCTCTTCCAGCCATCCTCTTCGACATTGGGCAGCCGCGCCTTGGCGCAGCCTTGCTGGTAGAGCGTGTCGAGCACGGTCAGCGCGCCGCGCCGCTTGAAGCCCAGGCGCAACTCGCCCTGCGCGCGCGGCAGCAAGCCAGCGGGCGAAGACGAGACCGGTTCAAACGGTGAGATGGCGGCGGACGTCGCCTTCATTGAGGTCTTCCCTGGCGCCGGCCAACACGATCTCGCCGCGATCCATGACGGCGAAACGCTGCGCCAGATCGCGCGCGAAATCGAAATACTGCTCGACCAGCAGGATGGCCATTTGCCCCCGGCTGCGCAACAGATCGATGACCCGGCCGATATCCTTGATGATCGAGGGCTGGATGCCTTCGGTCGGCTCGTCCAGCACCAGCAGCTTGGGCTTCATGATCAGCGCGCGGGCGATTGCCAATTGCTGCTGCTGCCCGCCCGACAGATCGCCGCCGCGCCGCCGCAGCATGGTCTTCAGGATCGGAAACAGATCGTAGATCTCGTCCGGGATCTTGCGTTCGCCACGCGGCAGCACGGCAAAACCGGTTTCCAGATTCTCCCGCACCGTCAGCAGCGGAAAAATGTCGCGGCCCTGCGGCACATAGGCGATGCCGCGCCGCGCCCGCTCGACCGACGACAGCCTGGTGATGTCCTGCCCGTCCCACAGTATCGAACCGTTGCGCACAGGCTGGATGCCGGTCACCGCGCGCAGCAGGCTGGTCTTGCCCACCCCGTTACGGCCCAAGATGCAGGTGACTTCGCCCACAGCCGCTTCGACCGAGACACGCTTCAGCGCCTGCGCCGCGCCGTAATAGAGATCGATGCCTTGCACGCTCAGCATGTCAGCGCCCCAGATAGACTTCGACGACGCGCTGATTGGCGCTGACGGAGTCCAGGCTGCCTTCGGCCAGCACCGAGCCTTCGTGCAGGCACGTCACCTTCACGCCCAGCGCCCGCACGAACGTCATATCGTGCTCGACCACCACCACGGTGCGCGTCTTGTTGATCTCGCGTAGGAGATGGGCGGTCTGCTCGGTCTCGGCATCGGTCATGCCGGCCACCGGCTCGTCGACCAGAAGCAGCGCCGGCTCCTGCGCCAGCAGCATGCCGATCTCCAGCCACTGCTTCTGCCCATGCGACAGCTCGGCCGCCAGGCGATGGCGCGCATCCTGCAGCTTGACGATATTCAACAGCTCTTCCAGCCGCGTGCGCTCATCCGCCCGCTCGCGCGCGAACAGCACCGCCGTCGGCCCGCGCAAGCCCGCCAGCGCCAGCAGCAGATTGTCGTAGACGGTATGGCTCTCGAACACGGTCGGCTTCTGGAATTTCCGCCCGATGCCAAGCTGCGCGATATCGGCCTCGTCCTTCTTGGTGAGATCGATGTCGCCGCGGAAGAACACTTTGCCGGCATCGGGTCGCGTCTTGCCGGTGATGACGTCCATCATCGTCGTCTTGCCGGCGCCGTTGGGGCCGATCACCGCGCGCATCTCGCCCGGCTCGACCACCAGCGACAGATTGTTGAGCGCCTTGAAGCCGTCGAAGCTCACCTGCACGCCGTCGAGGTAGAGCAGCGGCTGGGTCTTGCCCGGCACGTCGGAAATGGCGTCCATCTATTCCCCCGGCCGCGCTTGCGGGATGGGCGGCTGCACCGTCACCGGTGGCGGCGGCGGCTCGACCTGCGACGGCAGCAAACGCCGCCGCAGCCAGGCCGACCACACCGGCAGCGAGCCGACCACGCCCTTGGGCATGAACAGCGTGACGAAGACGAACAGCCCGCCCAGCGCGAACAGCCACAGTTCGGGCAGCACGCCGGTGAACAGTGTCTTGCCGAAATTCACCAGGATGGCGCCGATCACCGCGCCGACCAGCGTGCCGCGCCCGCCGACCGCGACCCAGATCACCGCTTCGATGGAATTGGCCGGCGAGAATTCGCCGGGATTGATGATGCCGACCTGCGGCACGTAGAGCGCGCCGGCAATGCCCGCCATCACGGCCGAGAAGGTGAATACCGCCAGCTTGTAGCGCTCGACCCTATAACCCAGGAAGCGCGTGCGGCTTTCGGCGTCGCGGATCGCCACCAGCACCTTGCCAAAGCGCGAGCGCTGCAGCACGCGGGCGGCGAAGAAGCCCAGCGCCAGGAAGATGGCGCTGGCCGCGAGCAGCCCGGCGCGCGTGCCGTCGGCCTGGACGTTGAAGCCGAGGATATCCTTGAAATCGGTCATGCCGTTATTGCCGCCGAAGCCCATGTCGTTGCGGAAGAAGGCCAGCAGCAGCGCAAACGTCAGCGCCTGGGTGATGATCGAGAGATAGACGCCGGTAACGCGGCTTCTGAAGGTCAGCCAGCCGAACACGAAAGCCAGCAACCCTGGAACCAGCATCACCATGATCATGGCGAACCAGAACATGTCGAAGCCGTGCCAGAACCAGGGCAGCTCCTTGTAGTTCAGGAACACCATGAAATCGGGCAGCACCGGATGGGCATAGACGCCACGCGGCCCGATCTGGCGCATCAGGTACATGCCCATGGCGTAGCCGCCCAGCGCGAAGAACGCGCCATGGCCCAGCGAGAGAATGCCGACCTGGCCCCACACCAGATCGACCGACAGCGCCAACAGCGCGAAGCAGAGATATTTGCCGTAAAGCGCGATAACGTAGGTCGGCACATGCAGTGCCGAGCCCGACGCGAAAGCGAGATTGCCGACGATCAGCAGCGCGGTGACGCCCAGCAGAATGGCGGTGAAGCCGATCAGCAGCCGGTCGTTGGCGATGAAGCGGGCGAAGATCATGTCTCGACCGCCCGGCCCTTGAGCGGAAACAGCCCGCGCGGCTTGCGCTGGATGAACAGCACGATCAGCACCAGCACGATGATCTTGCCCAGCACCGCGCCCGCCACCGGCTCGAGCAGCTTGTTGGCGATGCCCAGCGACAGCGCGCCGACCAGGGTTCCCCACAGATTGCCGACGCCGCCGAACACCACGACCATGAAGCTGTCGATGATGTAGCCCTGCCCCAGATTGGGGCTGACATTGTCGATCTGGCTCAGCGCCACGCCCGCGATGCCGGCAATGCCCGAGCCCAGGCCAAAGGTGAAGCTGTCGACCCAGGAGGTGCGGATGCCCATCGAGGCCGCCATGCGCCGGTTCTGCGTCACCGCCCGCATCTGCAGGCCGAACGCGGTACGGCGCAGCACCAGCATCAACGCCGCCAGCACCACGATGGCGAAGATGATGATCCACATCCGGTTATAGGTCAGCGTCAGCCCGCCCAGCTCGAAGGCGCCCGACATCCAGGACGGATTGCCGACCTCGCGGTTGTTGGCGCCGAAGATGGTGCGGACGGCCTGCTGCAACACCAGCGACAGGCCGAACGTCGCCAGCAGGGTTTCCAGCGGGCGGCCATAGAGGAAACGGATGACGCCGCGCTCGATCGCCATGCCGACCGCGCCCGACACCAGGAACGCCAGTGGCAGCGCGATCGCCAGCGACCAGTCGAACAGGCCCGGCATGGAGGTGCGGATGACTTCCTGCACGGCGAAAGTGGTGTAGGCGCCCAGCATCACCATCTCGCCATGCGCCATGTTGATGACGCCCATGACGCCGAAGGTGATGGCAAGCCCGATGGCCGCCAGCAGCAGCACCGAGCCCAGCGAGATGCCGTAATAGACGCTCTGCACCGCGCTCCAGATCGCCAGCTTGCTGTCCAGCCGCTCCAGCGCCGATTTGGCCGCCGCCGTCACCGGCGGGTTGGCATCGTTGATGGCCGCCAGAATGGCGCGCGCATCCTGATCGCCGCGGTCGGCGATGATGGCGATGGCGGCGATCTTGTCCGCGTCGGAGGACTTGTCGGCCAGGATCAGCGCCGCCCGCGCCTGCTCGAAAGCGCGTCGCACTGACGAATCCGTTTCCTTGGTCAGCGCCCTCTCGATCAGCGGCCGGGCGGCCGGATCGCGCGTCTTAAACACCGAAATCGCCGCTTCCATCCGCTTGGCCGGATCGGGCGAGACGATGGTCAGCATGCCGACGGCGGCATCGATGGCGCGGCGGATGCGGTTGTTGACGCGTGTGGCAACGAGGCCCTGCGCATCGGCAACCGGCTGGCCGGTCAGCGCATCGGTGAGCTTGCCGTCGGCGCCCTGGATGACGGCCCGGGTCGGCCCTACCAGCAATTTGCCGTCGGCCATGGCCTGCAGCATCAGAATGCCGTTGGGATTGCCCGAGGCGGCCAGCGTCTCGATGCCTTTTTCGATATCGGAATAGGAGGTGGAGGCCAGCAGCGGCAGCGCCGCCTCAAGCGATTGCGCGCGTGCGGTCGGGGCGAAGCTGAAGCTCAGCAGGCACCCCACCAAAGCCAATGCGCGCCACAGCCACATCATGCGCCACCCGGTTTCATTGTTCGTTGTCGGAGGATCGTGGCCGGGAAAAATCCCCGGCCACGAATGTCTGGGACGTCAGGCGTGGCTCCGGCCTACTTGCCGGCGCCGCCGCACTTGCCGGTCTTGACGTTGAAGTTGCCGCACGACATCGGCGCGCGCCAATCGGCTATCAGGTCCTTGGAGCCCTCGAGATAGTCGGACCACTCGTCGCCCACGACCAGGCCGGTCGTCTGCCACACCGTGTCGAACTGGCCGTCCGCCTTCACTTCGCCGATCAGCACCGGCTTGGTGATGTGGTGGTTCGGCATCATGGTCGAGTAGCCGCCCGACAGGTTCGGCACCGAGACGCCGATCATGGCGTCGATCACCGCGTTGGGTTCCGTCGTGCCGGCCTTCTCGACCGCCTTGACCCACATGTTGAAGCCGATCACGTGCGCTTCCATCGGATCGTTGGTCACGCGCTTCGGATTCTTGGTGAAGGCCTTCCACTTCGAGATGAAAGCCTCGTTCTCCGGCACCTTGACCGACTGGAAGTAGTTCCAGGCCGCCAGATGGCCGACCAGCGGGCCGGTGTCGATGCCGGCCAGTTCCTCTTCGCCGACCGAGAAGGCGACGACGGGGATGTCCTTGGCCTTGATGCCCTGGTTGGCCAGTTCCTTGTAGAACGGCACGTTGGCGTCGCCGTTGATGGTCGAGACCACCGCCGTCTTCTTGCCCGCCGAGCCGAACTTCTTGATGTTGGCCACGATCGTCTGCCAGTCGGAATGACCGAACGGCGTGTAGTTGATCATGATGTCTTCGGCCTTGACGCCCTTGGCTTTCAGGTAGGCTTCAAGAATCTTGTTGGTGGTGCGCGGGTACACGTAGTCGGTACCGGCCAGCACCCAGCGCTCGACCTTCTCTTCCTTGGCCAGGTAGTCGACGGCCGGGATCGCCTGCTGGTTCGGCGCGGCGCCGGTGTAGAAGATGTTCTTCGAGCTTTCCTCGCCCTCGTACTGGACGGGGTAGAACAGGATGGAGTTCAACTCCTCGAACACCGGCAGCACGGATTTGCGCGACACCGAGGTCCAGCAGCCGAACGTGGCGGCGACCTTCTGCACCGAGATCAGTTCACGCGCCTTCTCGGCGAACAGCGGCCAGTTGGAGGCCGGATCGACCACCACGGCTTCGAGCTTCTTGCCCAGCAAGCCGCCCTTCTTGTTCTGCTCTTCGATCAGCATCAGCATGACGTCCTTCAACGTCGATTCGCTGATGGCCATGGTGCCGGACAGCGAATGCAGCACGCCGACCTTGATCGTGTTTTGCGCCAGCGCCGGAGCGGCGCCGGAGATCGCGACGGCTGCGCTCATCGCGGCGCCGACTGCGAAGTTTTTCCAGATTGATGTCATTTAAAGTCCCATCCCCGCGAAGTGGATGGCCGCACAGCCGCGACCTGGCACGGCTGCTCACAGCGTCCCCCGCCATCTCGCACCCGCGAGAAGCACTCCGCAAAACCCGTGCCAAGGCGGATGGACGCCATCTGGTGCCGTCTTGGCCGGCGCCAAATATCCGTAGCGTCACAATACTGTCTAAATTATAGGCGGCTGGAAATAATCTCGCCGCCTGTCTAGATTATCGCCTAATTTATAGGCACATATCGGATCGAAGCCTGACAACGCCGGCTGTTGCCATCTGCGCCCAAGCCGCCGCCAGGCTTCCGTTCAAATCGATGGCGCGGCAGGCATCCTCGACGACAACGACCTCGAACCCTTCAGCCCGCCCGTCGAGCGCGGAGTAGAGTACGCAAAAATCCGTCGCCAGCCCGCAGAGGAAGAGGCGCCGGAAGCCGCGCTCGCGCAGATAGCCGGCCAGCCCGGTGCGGGTGCGCTGATCGTTCTCGGCAAAGGCGGAATAGGAATCGATGTCGCGGCGAAACCCTTTGCGGATCACCAGTTCCGCCTTTTCCGCACGCAGGTCGCGATGGAACGCGGCCCCCTTGCTGCCCTGCACGCAGTGATCAGGCCACAGGGTCTGTGGTCCGTAGGGAAATTCGACGCTATCAAAGGCCTGGCGGCCGGGATGCGCCGAGACAAAGGAGCGGTGGTCGGCTGGATGCCAATCCTGCGTCAAAACCACCGACGCGAAGCGCTCCATCAGCCGGTTGGCAACCGGCACCACCTGATCGCCCTCCGCCACCGCCAGCGCGCCGCCGGGGCAGAAATCGTTCTGCACGTCGACGACGACCAACGCATCGTCGGCCCGGATCTCAAGCATGCGCCGCTTCGCGCACATCGAGCTCAGCCATCATCTTCTCGCGCATGATGAATTTCTGCGGCTTGCCGGTCACCGTCATGGGGAACTCCGACACGAAGCGGATATGGCGCGGGATCTTCTGGTGCGCGATCTGGCCGCGGCAATACTCGCGCAGCTCCTCCGCCGTCATCGTCTCGCCGGGCTTCAGAATCACCCAGGCGCACAGCTCCTCGCCGTATCTGGCGTCGGGTACGCCGAACACCTGCACGTCCTGGATCTTCGGCATGCGGAAGAGATACTCCTCGATCTCGCGCGGATAGAGGTTCTCGCCGCCTCTGATCACCATGTCCTTTACCCGGCCGACGATGTTGCAATAGCCCTCCGCATCAATCACCGCCAGATCGCCGGTGCGCATCCAGCCCTGACCGTCGATGGCCTCTTTGGTGCGCGCCTCGTCGCCCCAATAACCCTGCATCACCGAATAGCCGCGCGTGCACAATTCGCCGCGCTCGCCGGGCTTCAATGTCCTGCCTGCCTCGTCGACGATCTTCACCTCGACATGCGGATGGATCAGCCCGACGGTCGACACCCGCCGCTCCAGCGGATCGTCGGTCGAGCTTTGGAACGAGACCGGGCTGGTCTCCGTCATGCCATAGGCGATGGTGACCTCACGCATGCCCATGTCGGAGACCACCCGCTTCATGACCTCGATCGGACAGGGGGCGCCGGCCATGATGCCGGTCCGCAGCGAGGAGAGATCGAAGCGGCGGAACTGGGGATGGTCCAGCTCGGCGATGAACATGGTCGGCACGCCATGCAGGGCGGTGCATTTCTCCGCCTCCACCGCCGCCAACACTTCCAGCGGATCGAAGCCTTCGCCGGGAAACACCATGCACGAGCCATGGCTGACGCAGGCCAGCACCGACAGCACCATGCCAAAGCAGTGATAGAGCGGCACTGGGATGCACAGCACGTCGGCCTCGGTGAATTTCATCCGCTCGCCGACGAACCAGCCATTGTTGACGATGTTGCGATGGGTCAGCGTCGCACCCTTGGGCAGGCCGGTAGTGCCAGAGGTGAATTGGATGTTGATCGCATCGTCGGGCTTCAACGAGGCGGTGATGGCATTGAGCTTTGCCGCATCGGCTTTGGCGTTGGCGACGTCGGCATAGTTCAGCATGCCGGCCGATTTATCGTCGCCCAGCCGGATGACGATCTTGAGCTGCGGCAGCTTGGCCGCTTTCAGCTCGCCCGGCTTCGCCTGCGCCAGTTCAGGCGCCAGCGTGTTAAGCATGCCGAGGTAGTCGCTGGTCTTGAACGACGGCGCCACGATCAGCGCCTTGCAGCCGACCTTGTTCAGCGCGTATTCCAGCTCGGCCAGGCGATAGGCCGGGTTGATGTTGACCAGCACCAGCCCGATCCGCGCGGTGGCGAATTGCGTCACCACCCATTCGTAGCGGTTGGGCGACCAGATGCCGATGCGATCGCCCTTGCTCAGGCCCAGCGCCAGCAACCCCGCCGCCAGCCGATCTACGGCGCCGGCAAACTCGCCGTAGCTCCAGCGAATGTTCTGCTGCCGGACCACCAATCCCGGCCGCGCCCCGAACTGCGCCACGGTTCGCGCCAGCAAGCCGGGTACCGTCAGCTCAAGCAAGGGAGCGTCAGTCGGGCCCGTCACATGGGCCTGGGTGAGTGCCGCCAAGATTTTCCTCCCGATTTTGCGCCAGATACTATCGCAGGGCGGGCCGGCCTCAACCCCGCTCTTCGCGCCGGAAAAGCCCGGGAATGCAGCCTTCTGGCGGAACTGCGCCCCGGATTTCGCGTTGACATGACTTGCGGAGGCCCGACCTGCTAAGGGGCGGGAAACAAAAACAATTTCGGGATAGTTTTCTCGAAATCGCCCCATTCGGACCGTATTGGCGTACACGATGACAATGCAACACCGTCACCTGCCGTTGAGGGTTGCGCTGACGGTCCTGCTGTCGGCATGCCTGGCCGTTGCTTCAGTACCTCGGCTCCGCGCCCAGGACGCCGAAGATAGCGTCGACGACAAGCGCCAGGTCGCCACCGAACTGGTGGTCAAGGGCGAGCCCAAGATCGAGAAATATCTGAAGGCAGTGCTGGACGCCAACACGCGCCAGGGCCGCCGCCCGCCGGAAGCTGTCACTGTGCTGCAACGCGCGCAGCTGCAACAGCAGGCCTTGGTCCGCGCGCTGCGCGCCGAAGGCTATTACGCCGCCGTCGTCGATACCCGCTTCGCCGGCTTCAAGCTCGACGATCCCGCTTTGTTCGACCAGCTTGAAGCCATCGGCCAGCGCGAGCAGATCGACGTGCGCTTCGAGATCGATACCGGCCCGCAATACAAGCTGAAGTCACCGATCATCCTCGACGCCAGCACGGAACGGCCGATCGGCAACGAGCTGGTGCCGCGCGACCTGCTGCAAGCCAAGCCCGATACAAGCGCCGACGCCGCCAAGATCATCGCCACCGACGAGCAGATCGTGCGCCAGCTGCGCGAGCACGGTTTCCCCTACGGCAAGATCGATGCTCGGGACGTTATCGTCGATCACGCCGACAAAAGCATGACGGTGACATGGAAGGTGACGGCGGGCCCGCTGGCAAAGTTCGGCGACGTCAGCTTCACCGGCCTGGAGCGCACGCGACCTGAGTTCCTGGCCAAACGCGTGCCGTTCGCGCCCGGCGAACAATACACCCCTGCCCATGTCGACGCGCTGCGCGACGAGATGCTGGGCCTGGGCATTTTCAGCACGGTCAAGGTCTCGCAGCCGCCGCAGCTCGACGCGCAAGGCCAGCTGCCGCTGACCGTCGAAGTGGTCGAGCGCGCGCCCCGCACCATCGGCTTCGGCGCCTCCTATGCCACCTCCGAGGGCTTCGGCGCCCATGCCTACTGGCAGCATCGCAACCTGTTCGGCGGCGCCGAATCGCTGCGCCTGACCGCCGAGGTCGCCGGCCTGCTGGAGAACAAGCTCACCCAGCCCAGCTTCGGCGTTTTCGCCAAGTATCGCGAACCCGATTTCTGGAGCCGCAAGCAGGATTTCGTCGCCGACCTCTATGCCGAGCGCAAGATTCTCGATGCCTACACCAAGCAGGCGATCGGCGCCGGCGTCGGACTGGAGCGGCTGTTCGAGGAAGGGCTGAAAGGCACGATCGGCTTGACGGCCGAACATTCGATCCAGACGCGCGATGGCGAGAAGGCGCGCTTCACCTTGCTGGGCGTGCCGATGACCGTCTCGCTCGATCGCAGCGACGACCTGCTCAACCCGACCGAAGGCTATCGCCTGGTCGCCGGCCTGACGCCTTACCTCGATACGCTGAACCGCAGCTCGCGCTTCGTCGTCGGCCGCGTGACGGGGACCGCCTATCTCGATCTTTCTTCCGACAAATCCACCGTAATCGCCGGCCGCGCCGGCATCGCCTCTCTGCTCGATCTCGGCACCTCGCTGGTTCCGTTCGACAAGCGCATCTATGCCGGCGGCGGCGGCTCCGTGCGCGGCTACGCTTTTCAAAGCCTGGGTCCGCGTGATGGCAAGGATCCGTTGGGCGGCCGCAGCTCGATCGAGCTGAGCGCCGAATTGCGCCAGCGCATTACCGGCCGTTTCGGCATGGCCGCATTCATCGATGCCGGCAATGTCTGGGAGACCTCGACGCCCACACCGCAGAAAGGCCTGCAATATGCCGCCGGCCTTGGCGCGCGCTACTACACCGATTTCGGCCCGCTGCGCGTGGACGTCGCCGTGCCGATCAACCGGCGCCCCAGGGACGACCGCTTCGGCCTTTACGTCAGCCTCGGCCAGGCTTTCTGATGACGCCACGCCAGCGCCGCTTCTTCGCCATCGCCGCCGGCATCGTCGGCGCGCCCTTGCTCGTCCTGCTGCTGGCGCTGGGCCTGGCGCAGACGCCGCCCGGCAAGCGCCTGCTGGCCGGGACGATCGAAGACCTTGCGAGTTCGCCCGGTCAGCAGGTCCGCGTGTCGGGCCTCAGCGGCTTCGTGCCGTTCGACATCGGCGTCGAACGGATTGAGATCGCCGACCGCAACGGGGTGTGGCTGACCGCCAGCGAAGTATCGCTCGACTGGTCGCCGCTTGCCCTGCTGCGCAATCATCTGAAGATCGAGCGCCTGCAGGCCAATGCGGTCACTGTCGAACGCCAGCCTGTCGCCAGCGAGCAGCCGGAGAAAAGGAAAAGCGACACCGCCGGCTCCGGCCTGCCGCAACGCATCGACATCGGCGCGGTGGAGGTTGAGAACCTGAACTTCGCCGCCGCCATGTCCGGCGAGCCCAGCCTGTGGCGGTTGACCGGCAATGCCCGTGTCGCCGGGCTGAAGGAAAACAACTGGCTGATCGTCAAGGCCGAGCGCCGCGATGGCGGCGAAGGCTTGCTCGATCTCAACGGCCGCTATGACGGCACCAGGGAAGTTCTCGACATCAAGCTGGTGGCGCGCGAAGGCGCCGCCACGGTCAACCGCTTCTCGCGCCTGGACGTCAAGCAGGGCATCGACATGCGGGCCGACATCACCGGCCCGCTGACCGACCTAAACGGCGTGCTGAGCATCAAGGCCGGCGATCTGCTGAGCGTCGACGGCAAGGTGCGCGCCGAGCGCCAGGGCGCCGTGACGCAAGCCACTCTCTCGCTCACCGGCCGCGCCGGCAGGCTGGGCGATGCGCCCTGGGTTGATGCGGTGCAGGGCGACTGGAGCCTGCAGGCCAGCGGCACTTTCGACGCCACCACCATCGTGTTGCAGCAGGCCGATCTGCAGGCGCCCGCCGGCCGCCTCAGCGGCAGCGGCCGCATCGACCGCCGCGACGACACCGGCGATCTCATCTTCACCGCGCAGGCCGTCTCGGCCGCTTTCGCGAAACTGCTACCCGACATTTCGTGGCGGAACCTTGCCGCCAAAGGCCGCCTCAACGGCAAGCTGACGCACCCGGCCATGGCGGCGATTGTCGCCGGCGAAAATCTGAAGATCGGCGATGTGACGGTCGCGCGCGCGAGCGTCGATCTCGACGGCGCGACGCAGCCCGACGACACGCGCACGGCCAAGCTCACGGCCGAGTTGGAAGACATTGTGCTGCCCGCCGCCAATGGCCGCAGCCTGACCACCCGCGCCAACCTCACAGCCTCGGCCACGCAGAAGCGCGACAAGCCGATCGTCATCCGCGACTTCAAACTGGTTTCCCCTGTCGCGACCGCGGACGGATCAGGTCAGTACGATGTCGACCGCAATCTGATGAGCGGCAAGGTCAAAGTGTCGGCGGCCGACCTCGCCGCCTTCGCCCAGGCGCTGAACCAGGACATCGCCGGCAAGCTCGACCTGACCTGGGAAGCCAAAGAAAGCAGTGACGGGCTTGCCGTGGCGCTCGACGGCACGCTGGAAAACGGCCGCCTGCCGCAAGTGCCGACAAAACTGCTGGCGCCGAAGCTGACCGCATCGCTGCGCGGTTCGATCGCGCCGCAGCAGGTCTGGCGCCTGCAATCGCTGAAACTTGAGTCGGGCGCCGGCGCCATCACCGCCCAAGGCCAGGGCAAAGGGCAATTGGGCGAGGCCAGACTCGACTGGAGACTCCTCGATCTGGCCGCCGTCGCTCCGCAGCTGGCCGGCATGTCGGAAGGCACGATCGAACTGGCCGAGACCGCCGAAGCGCTCACCGCCAAACTTCGCGGTCGCCTGGCCGATGCCAAGGTTGGAACCGCCGAGGTGCCCCGCCTTGCCGTCGAACTCGACGCCAAACGCATCGGCAGCGAAACCTCCGGCACGCTGGCCGTCGATGGCGAGATGCAGAAAGCGCCGGTCAAGGGCGGCGGCGATTTCGCCGTCACCGATGATGGCCGGGCGCTTGTGCGCAAATTCGATCTGCGCTGGGCCAGTCTCAGCATCGTCGGCAACGACTTCACCGTCGCCGAAAGCGGCGCCACCGGCGACCTCGCCATCAAGATGGAGCGGCTGCAGGAGCTGAACCCGTTCCTGTCGCAGCACCTGGCCGGCAGCCTCGACGCCACCGTGAAGGCGGTCGAGGCCAACAAGCTGAAGATCGCCGGCAGCCTGCGCAATTTCCGCCTCGACAATGAGATCGCCATCGATCGCGCCCAGATCGATGGCGAGATCGCCGATCCGCTGGGCAAGGCGGCCTTCACGCTGGCCGCCACCGCCAGCGGCCCGCAACTGGCCGGTCCGCTGCGCCAGATCACGCTGAAGGCCAATGGCGAGAAGGCTGCCTTCTCCTTCAACGTCGACGGCACCGGCAACAAGCTGCGCGCTACTGCCCAGGGCAAGGCCGCAATCGGCGACGCTGAAACCGCCATCGACCTGCAAACGCTCAACGCCGTCTACGCCGGCCAGACCATCGCGCTGGCGGCGCCATCGCGGCTGAAGATCGCCGGCAACACCACCACGGTCGAGCGCATGGCCTTGCGCGCCGGCAACGGCACGGTGGCCGCTAACGGCATTCTCGGCCCCAGCAGCAAGCTCGACATACAGGGTCGCGCTCTGCCGCTGTCGCTGCTGCGCGCCATCGACCCCACGACGCAGATATTCGGCGTCGCCAACTTCACCGCCGCCGTACGCGGTTCGCTGGCCAATCCCGAAGTCGATGTCACGCTAGACGCCAGCGACATGCGCCTGCGCACCATCCGCACCGCCGGCATCCCCCCCGGCGCGCTCAACGCCAAAGTCGCGCTGCGCAACAACAACGCCACCATCGAAGGCCGCTTCACCGCCGGCCCCACCAACACGCTTAACTTCTCCGGCGCCGGCCCGCTGCCGGGCGCCGAGGGCGTCACCGATGGCCGCCTGCGCGTCGAAGGCGGCATGAACCTGGCGCAGCTGACCCCCTTCCTCTCCGGCAATGGCCGGCTCAACGGCACCCTGAAAGTCGACCTGACTTTCACCGCCACAGGGGGCGCCATCGGCGGCAATGGCGCCATTACCGTCACCGACGGTCGCTACTTCAATCTTGCCGAAGGCCTCGCCATCCGCGACATCGACGCCACCTTCGGCGTCGTGGGCGATCGTCTCGAGATCCGCCAATTCACCGCCCGCCCGCGCGGCAATGGCGAGATCAACGCCAGCGGCTTCATCCAGGTCGACCGCCAGCTAACCTTGCCGGTCGACGTCGCCATCGTCGCCAAATCCGCCCGCATCCTCGACCGCCGCGACCTGCAGGCCACCGTGTCGAGCACTCTGCGCCTGCAGGGCTCCGTGGCGCAGGGCATGACGCTCGCGGGCACGGCGACGATCGAGCGCGCCGAAATCAATCTCGACGCCAACGTCAATCAGGGACCGGAGATCGCCGTCCTGCCGGTGCGCGAGATCAACCGTCCTGGCGGCGCACCCGATGACAAGCCGCGCAAGCCGACCCCACCTGGCCCGGAGACCAGGCTGCAGATCAAGGTCGCCGCGCCGCAAAGCGTGTTCGTGCGTGGCCGCGGCCTGGATGTCGAAATGGGCGGTGCGCTGGATGTCGGTGGCACCATCAGCCGGCCACAGATACTGGGCGCCCTGCAGATGCGCCGCGGTTCCTTCTCGGGTGTTGGGCGCCGGCTGGAATTCACCCGCGGCACCGTGAGCTTTCCCGATCCCGAAAGCATCGAACCCGTCATCGACTTCACGGCCAGCACGCGGATCGAAAGCGGCACGGCCGAAATCGTCATCGCCGGCCGCCCGTCCGCCCCAAAAGTGACGATGACGTCGTCTCCTGCCTTGCCACAGGACGAGATCATGGCGCAGCTGCTGTTCGGCCGCAGCACCTCGCAGCTAAGCCCACTGCAGCTGGCGGAGATCGGCCAGTCGGTCGGCACCTTGTCCGGCCTGACAGGTTCGGGCGGCGGTGTCCTCGAACGCCTGCGCAAGGCGATCGGCGTCGACCGGCTGGGCGTCAGCTCCGACCCCGACGCGGTCGCCGCCGGCTCCTCGTCGATCGGCGGCTCCTCGCTGGAAGTGGGACGCAATGTGGCCCCGGGCGTCTATCTCGGCGCCAAACAGGGCGCGCAGGCGGGCTCCAGCACCGCCGTGGTGGAGATCGAGCTGACACCCAACATCAAGGTGGAAAGCGAGATCGGCGTCGACGCGCGCAGCAAGGTCGGCGTCAGCGTCGAATGGGACTACTGACGCTGGATCGGCTCGCCCGATCCGACGCCGCCGGCGTCGAGGCCGAGCACACGCGCGAAATCCAGCTGCTCGTCGGTCGATAGCAGCGACGCCGCCGCCCACCAAAGGGAAGGCCACGCCGCCGCCGGCGCATGCCGCTGGACGATGGAAATGAAAGCCATCCGCTCGCGCCCGCCCGTGGCCGGAATGATCTCGCGCACCAGGGCGACGAAGGCATCGGTTCCGAGATCGGCGAAAATATGGCGCTGAATAACGGCCAGCTCTTCGGCGGTGGCGGTTTCGCGCAGCAGCGGCATGATCTCGAGCTCGGCATCGGCCTGGTGCAGCAATACCTCGCCGACGAACATCGAGAACACGGCATTGAGCGCCGACAGCAATTCTTCCCGCTCGCCCGCGGCCGCCGCCCGCACTTCCTTCTCCAACCGCGAAAGTCTGGCAAAAGTCAGGATCTGGCGCTCGAAGTCGAGCCGTCCCGCCTCGACCGCGCCCGGCCTGGCGCCTTCCAGGAATTGGTAGATCCGGCAGTTTTCAATGTCGGCCAGCTTGCCCGCCAGCCTGATGGTGTTCTGCAGCCGGTCCAGAACCTCCGCCACCGCTTCATCGTCTGCCGGTTCGACGGCGGCAATGGCCTGCGCAGCGCCGAACAGCGCCTGACGCAACCCCTTGTGAACAGTGGAATAAAGATCGATCTTCTCGACCGTATCGAAATCCTGCGGGCCTAATGTCGACATGGTTCGCCCTTGAAATAGATATCGATCTAGTAGCGCCGGCCGGGCATCATAAATCAAATCTATGGAAGTAATGCCATCATGCGCCGGGCTAATATCAGCGAAACCAATCTCAGGCTCTTCCTGGTCCTGGACGCGCTGCTGATCGAATCCAGCGTCACCCGCGCGGCAAAGCGCCTGCACCTGACTCAGCCGGCAGTCAGCCACGCGCTGAAACAGCTGCGTGAACTCTACAAAGACGAGCTTTTCGTCCGCAACGCCGACGGGCTGGCCCCGACGCCGCTGGCGTTGAGCCTGGCGCCGATGCTGCGCAGCGGACTGAATCAACTCGAACGCACCTTGCAGAGCGACGCCGAGTTCGAGCCATCGACGTCCAAGCGCCGCTTCTCGATTTCCACCGTCGACTATCCCCTGATCACCGGTATTGCGCCGCTGATGAAGCGCCTCGCAAACGAAGCGCCCGGCATCGACGTGCGCATCCTGCCGGTGGCGCCCGACCTGCATGCCCGATTGGTATCGGGCGACCTCGATACGGTGCTGGCCGGCGGCGAAGTCGAGCAGCAGATGGCGCTCGACAAGACGCTGATGAAAACCAGGTTCATCAGCGAGGATTTCGTCTGCATCCTGCGCGAGGGCCATCCGGCGCTGCGCCGCAAGTTCGATCTCAAGGCCTATTGCGGATTGGGTCATGTGCTGGTCAGCACCGGTGGCGCCGATACCGGCTTCGTCGATACGGCGCTAGCCAAGCTCGGCATGTCGCGCCGCGTGGCATTGACGGTGCCGGCTTTCGTCGGCGCCCCGACCATCGTCGCGGGCACCGACCTGATTTCCACCGTGCCGCGCGCCATTGGCGAATTCGGCCGCGACCATTTCGGCACCGTCATGCGGCCGACGCCGCTCGCCATGCCGCGAGCGGACGCTTACATCTGGTGGCATCAACGCTTCCAGAACGACCCGGGCCATCGCTGGTGGCGGCGCATGCTGGTTGAGGCTTTCGCCCCGTTCAACACCCCGGTCGAAGACGAGGCCTGACGCCAGCGAGCAACGCCATGCGCAAGAACATCGACACCGGCATCGCCAGACGGATCGCCCTCTACAGCGATGCGGTGCAATGGCAGGGGCCGGCCCGTTACGTCACCACCTCCGGCACGCCGGGCTTCGATGCCGACGGCACGCTCTCGCCCGACTTCGCCGTGCAGGCCGAATGGGCATGGAAGAACGTGCTGGCGGCGTTGAAACAGGCCGACATGGACGTGAACGACATCGTCAAGGTCACGCAATACATCGTGCGCAAGAACGACGCGCCGACCTATCGCCCCATCCGCGAGAAATTTCTCGGCGACGCGCGCCCCGCCTCGATGCTGTTCTACGGCATGGAGCTGCCGTGGCCGGAAATGCTGATCGAGATCCAGGTCGACGCCATGCGGCCACTGGAGGAATAGTCCGCCATGGCGCGCACCGACCCGCACAATCACGCCGAATATCGCCGCGCCCCACGCGTGCCCGGCCTGACCTTGATGCGGGCGGATTTCACCACCCACGAGTTCGCGCCGCACTCCCATGATGCGTTGGTGATCGCCGTCACCGAGGAGGGTGGCTCCGAAGTCAAAAGCCGCGGCGTGGTGCAGCGCGCCACGCAGGGCACGCTGTTCGTCTTCAACCCCGACGAGCCGCATGCCGGCTGGATGGGCTGGAGCAATCTGTGGCGCTACCGCTCCTTCTATCTCACGCAATCGGCGCTCGACATCGTGCGCGATGGGCTGGGTATCGCCCGCATTCCCTATTTCACCGCCAATCTCTTCACCGACGCCGATCTGATCAAAGGCTTCGCGCGGCTGCATCGCGCGCTGGAGCGCGATACCGATGCCCTGCGCGAAGAGGAATTGCTGCTCGCCTCGTTCGGCAGATTGTTCGAACGCCACGGCAGCAAGCCGCACGGCATCGACGACGCGCCGCAGGACCGCCAGTTGCTGGCCAGGGTCGTCGAGTTGATGCGCCAGTCCTATGCGGAGTCCTTGCCGCTGGAGACGCTGGCGGCGGAAGTCGGCCTGACCAAATTCCAGCTGATCGGCCTGTTCAACCGCGGCACGGGCCTGAGCCCGCATGCCTACCTGACCCAGCTGCGTCTGCGCGCCGCCTGCCGCGCCCTGAAATCCGGCCGCTCCCTGGCCGATGTCGCTTCCGAAGCCGGGTTCTATGACCAGAGCGCGCTGACCCGCCATTTCAAACGCGCCTACGGCATAACCCCGCTGCAATATCGGACCGCCGCGCACGGCGCCTGACCGGCCGCAATTTTCGCCAATACGCCAGCGCCCGCCGCTCGCATCATCGCTCTTCCCCAGTTCTGCCGGAGCGACGCAGCCAGGCCATGCGCTACTTTTGCCACGACCACCCCGACACGCTGACGCTGGAAACCGAGATCATCGCCGCCCAACCCGGCCGCGTGCGCCTGAAGCAATCGCCGCTCTATCCCGGTGGCGGCGGCCAGTTGCCCGATCGCGGGCGCCTGCGCTGGTCAGGCGGCGAGAGCGCCATCACCGGCCTGGAGATGAGTGGTGGCCAGCTGTGGCATGTGCTGGCCGACCCGGTCGAAGCTTCGGGCATGGCCGAGGTCGCGGCCGATGCCGAGTTCCGCCAGATGATGCGCGAGATGCACACCGGCACCCATATCCTCAACGCGCTGGTGTTCCAGAATTTCGACGGTGCGCTGGTGACCGGCGTGCAGATGAACGACGACGGCACCGCGCGCATGGACTTCGACCTGCCGCAGGCCGACAACGACAGGCTGCGCGCGCTCGAGGCGCCGATCAACGACGTCATGCGGCAGGATTTGAAAGTGAGCTGCGTCTACGTCACGCAAGACGAGGCACAGAACACGCCCGGCCTGATCCGCAGCCGCTCCGTCGCCCCGCCGCCAACCTCGGACGGGCTGATCCGCATCGTCGATATCGACGGCCTCGACCGCCAGGCTTGCGGCGGCACGCATCTGGCCAATACCGGCAATTCGCGGCCGATCAAGATCCTGAAGATCGACAACAAGGGCCGCCACAACCGCCGCATCCGTCTGGGCCTGGTCGGGTTGGGACCGCTGGCGTGATCGCCCGCTTCTGGCGCGGCCGGGCCACGAGCCAGAACGCGCCGCTTTACCGGCGGCATTTCCGCGACAACGTACGCCCGCATATCGAGACGCTGCCCGGCTTTCGCGGCTGTTTCCTGCTGGAGAAAAGCAAAGACGGCGAGGTCGAGTTCCTCGCCGTCACGCACTGGCAGTCTTTGGAGTCGATCAAGGCTTTCGCTGGCGATGACGTCTCAATTGCCAAAGTCGAGCCGCAAGCCCGCGCCGTACTGTCCCGCTTCGAAGAGACGGCGACGCACTACGAGATCGTCGAAGCCTAGTCGCCCGCCGCCGCGCGGCCCACGTCGGGCACGAACGGCTTGCTGGCGAAATGCTCGAGATTGCCGGTGGAGAATTTCAGGCCGGCGCGCTTGATGGCGCCATCGTCGACCCGGTCCAGTTTGACGTAGGAGCGATCGTCCTCGCGCACATAGGCATCGTTGCTGGCGGCATTGTAGCAGATCAGCAAGGTCCAGCGCCGGTTGGGCGAGCGATTCTGGTCCGACCGGTGCAGCGCATTGGCGTGGAAGAACACGGCATCGCCTGGATCAAGCTCGGCATAGATCAACTCGTGCTTCTCCAGGATATGCTTCATGCGCTCGGGATCGGCCGCGTTCTGCTTGTCCGACACCGGCACGTGATCGATGCGGCCGAGCTTGTGCGAGCCCTTGACGATCTGCAGGCAGCCATTGTTGCGGTCGCTGCGATCGAGCGCGATCATGCAGGAGAACATGTCCGGGCGCAGGCAGCCATTGTAGTACCAGTAGCCGTAATCCTGATGCCATTCCCAGGCGCCGCCGGTGAACGGCTCCTTGGCGGTGAGCTTCGACTGGTAGTGATAGACTTCCTCGCCGATCAGCGCTTCCGCCGTGTCGACCATGCGATCGCACCGCGCCGCCAGCCCATAGACGCTGTCGCCGGCGCGGTTCCACAGCGAGATGCGCGTGATCTTGCCGTCGGCATCGGGACGTCCAATCGTGTGATCGCGGATCGCCGGATCCTCTTCCATGGCGCGGCGCAACAGGTCGACTTCCTGCGAATCGAACAGCCCACGCACGAAAACCAGACCGTCCTGCTCGTACTGGCGGAGCTGTTCAGCGTTGAGAACCGAAGCCATGGCGTTTCTCCTCATCTGGTTCGTTTTCACATATTGAAAACGATTTTCATTTCTTGTTAATGTGTCTACGCCCAACCTAGGAAAGGGTCAAGCCAGGCCATGGCCCGCGCCAGGACGACAGCCAAACCCGCCTATTACACCGCCACGCTGGGCAAGGGCCTGGACGTGATGGAGGCCTTGGCCGAGGTCGAGGAGATCAGCCTCACCGCCCTGGCGGCGCGGCTGAAATCGTCCAACGCCACCTTGTTCCGCATCCTCGCCACGCTCGTCTATCGCGGCTATGTCGAGAAGCTGCCGCACTCGGGCCATTACCGGCTGACCTTGCGCAACTGGCAGCTCGGCGCTCGCGCGTTAGGCCGCGTCGCCTTGCGTGACGTGGCGCTGGAGCCGATGCGGGCGCTGGCGCAGAAGATCAACGAGAGCCCGCATCTGGGCGTGCTCGATGGCGACGGCGTGGTGATCGTCGAGAAGGTCGAGTGCAACCAGCCGGTGCGCGTCGACACCTATGTCGGCCAGCGCGCGCCGGCGCATTGCTCGGCCCTCGGCAAGATCATCCTGGCCTTCGCCCCGACCGAAGCCATCGATACCGCTTGGCAGCCGCAGCGTTACACACGCAACACGGTGATCGAGCGCTCCGCCTTCGACAAGGAACTCGCCAAAGTCCGCCGCCAGGGTTACGCCATCAACCGCGGCGAATGGCGCGACGGCGTCTGCGCCGTGGCGATCCCGCTCACCGACCATAACGGCAAAGTCTCGGCCGGATTGAGTCTGACGGTGCCGACGGTGCGCTTCGACGATGCGGCGTTGAACAAGATTCTGCTGCCCGCGTTGCTGAAGACCGGCGAGGCGATCGAACGCGCCTTGGGCAAAAGCCGTTAAGCGAAGCGCCAAAACAAAAAGCGTCACTCAGCTGAGTGACGCTTTTGCTATCGAAGTTGGTTGCGGGGGCCAGATTTAGCGCCTGGCGGCGCTGTCCTTCGCTTCGCTCGGACGGAACGGTCATCTCATTCACGGACCCGCCGCGACCAATAAAAAAGGCCCCTCTACGAGGAGCCTTTTTGATTGGTTGCGGGGGCCAGATTTGAACTGACGACCTTCAGGTTATGAGCCTGACGAGCTACCGGGCTGCTCCACCCCGCGTGAGGTGTGTGATCTTAAAGGTCGGGTGTGGCTGTGAGGATGAGATCCTCATCCTGAGCCTGTCGAAGGATGTTTGACTGGGTGTCGGCAAGGAACGGGATGAGATCCTCATCCTGAGCTTGTCGAAGGGGGCGGTTCTGGAAGACCTGGCGACGACCTACTCTCCCGCGTCTTGAGACGCAGTACCATCGGCGCTGAGGGTTTTCACGGCCGAGTTCGGGATGGGATCGGGTGTGCACCCCTCGCCAGAGCCACCAGGTCGTCCGGAACCGCCGGATGAGGAAGATATTTGCTGCCAGTTGAAGGTCGTTTGTGTTGCAGCTTGCCGCTGCACGGAATGAGCTCCTTCAAGGCAAGCCCTGAAGGAAGGCAATCAAGCCGATCGAGCTATTAGTACCGCTTGGCTGAACGCATTGCTGCGCTTGCACCTGCGGCCTATCAACGTGGTCGTCTTCCACGGCTCTTGGGCGAGACCTGGTTTTGAGGTGAGTTTCCCGCTTAGATGCCTTCAGCGGTTATCTCGTCCGCACATAGCTACCCGGCGATGCGGCTGGCGCCACAACCGGTACACCAGAGGTGCGTCCATCCCGGTCCTCTCGTACTAGGGACAGCGCCTCGCAAGTCTCGTACACCCACGGCAGATAGGGACCGAACTGTCTCACGACGTTCTAAACCCAGCTCACGTACCACTTTAAATGGCGAACAGCCATACCCTTGGGACCTGCTCCAGCCCCAGGATGTGATGAGCCGACATCGAGGTGCCAAACCTCCCCGTCGATGTGGACTCTTGGGGGAGATCAGCCTGTTATCCCCGGCGTACCTTTTATCCGTTGAGCGATGGCCCTTCCACGCAGAACCACCGGATCACTATGACCGACTTTCGTCTCTGCTCGACTTGTCAGTCTCGCAGTCAGGCAGGCTTATGCCATTGCACTCAACAGCCGATGTCCGACCGGCCTGAGCCTACCTTCGCGCGCCTCCGTTACTCTTTGGGAGGCGACCGCCCCAGTCAAACTACCCACCATGCAGGGTCCCGGGCCGGGATTGCCGGCCTCGGTTAGATACCAGAGAACGAAAGGGCGGTATTTCAAGGGTGGCTCCACATGAGCTGGCGCCCACGCTTCATAGCCTCCCGCCTATCCTACACATTCATTCCCTAGTACCACTGCAAAGTTGTAGTAAAGGTGCACGGGGTCTTTCCGTCTAACCGCGGGTACTCCGCATCTTCACGGAGAATTCAATTTCGCTGAGTATATCCTGGAGACAGTGGGGAAGTCGTTACGCCATTCGTGCAGGTCGGAACTTACCCGACAAGGAATTTCGCTACCTTAGGACCGTTATAGTTACGGCCGCCGTTTACCGGGGCTTCGGTTCAAGGCTTGCACCTCTCTCCTTAACCTTCCGGCACCGGGCAGGCGTCAGACCCTATACGTCGCCTTGCGGCTTCGCAGAGCCCTGTGTTTTTAGTAAACAGTCGCTACCCCCTCTTCTGTGCCCCCCTGCACGGCTTGCGCCGCGCAAGGGCCCTCTTCTCCCGAAGTTACGAGGGCATTTTGCCTAGTTCCTTCAACATCGTTCTCTCAAGCGCCTTGGTATGCTCTACCAGTCCACCTGTGTCGGTTTCGGGTACGGTCCATACGCTGGAGCTATTTCCTGGGACGCCTTCACGGCAAGAGCAATCCAGTAAGCCCTCACCGCTTGCAGCATCCGTCACTTCCAGCAGGCCCAGGAATATTAACCTGGTTCCCATCGACTACGCCTTTCGGCCTCGCCTTAGGGGCCGGCTCACCCTGCGCGGATTAACCTTGCGCAGGAACCCTTGGACTTTCGGCGACAGTGTTTCTCACACTGTTTGTCGCTACTCATGTCAGCATTCTCACTTCCGATACCTCCAGGCAACCTCACGGTTACCCTTCGCAGGTCTACGGAACGCTCCGCTACCACTCCTTCTTGCGAAGGAATCCGCAGCTTCGGTGCGTGGCTTTAGCCCCGTTACATTTTCGGCGCAGGCCGGCTTATTTAGACCAGTGAGCTATTACGCTTTCTTTAAAGGATGGCTGCTTCTAAGCCAACCTCCTGGTTGTTTTGGCCTTCCCACATCCTTTCCCACTTAGCCACGACTTGGGGACCTTAGCTGGCGGTCTGGGCTGTTTCCCTCTCGACGACGGACCTTAGCACCCGCCGTCTGTCTGCCGCGCTCTACTCGCCGGTATTCGGAGTTTGGTTAGGTTTGGTAAGACTTTGGATCCCCCTAGCCCATCCAGTGCTCTACCCCCGGCGGTAATACGCGACGCTCTACCTAAATAGATTTCGCGGAGAACCAGCTATTTCCGAGTTTGATTGGCCTTTCACCCCTAACCACAGGTCATCCCCGTCTTTTTCAACAGACGTGGGTTCGGTCCTCCAGTGCGTGTTACCGCACCTTCAACCTGCCCATGGCTAGATCACTCGGTTTCGGGTCTAATCCGTGCAACTGAACGCCCTGTTCAGACTCGCTTTCGCTGCGCCTACACCTATCGGCTTAAGCTCGCTGCACAAATTAACTCGCTGACCCATTATACAAAAGGTACGCGGTCACCCCTTGCGGGGCTCCCACTGCTTGTAGGCATTCGGTTTCAGGTCTGTTTCACTCCCCTCATCGGGGTGCTTTTCACCTTTCCCTCACGGTACTGGTTCACTATCGGTCGCTGAGGAGTACTTAGGCTTGGAGGGTGGTCCCCCCATGTTCAGACAGGATTGCACGTGTCCCGCCTTACTCGAGGACCATAAAGCGCTCTACCCGTACGGGGCTATCACCCGCTACGGCCCGACTTTCCAGACGGTTCCGGTTCTCGCTTCATGGCCACTGGCCTGGTCCGCGTTCGCTCGCCACTACTAACGGAGTCTCGGTTGATGTCCTTTCCTCCGGGTACGTGAGATGTTTCAGTTCCCCGGGTTTGCTTCGCACACCTATGGATTCAGTGCGCGATACCGCATAAGCGGTGGGTTTCCCCATTCGGATATCTTCGGATCAAAGTTTGCTCGCAACTCCCCGAAGCTTTTCGCAGCGTGCCACGTCCTTCATCGCCTCTCAGCACCAAGGCATCCACCAAATGCCCTTATGACGCTTGATCGCCGTCATTCCGTGCAGGGACAAGCTGCCCCGCACAACGGCCTTCTTCTCGCAGTTAAATATCCGCAAAACCACCAGACAGCCTCCTCGGCCGTCCTCCGGTCTTGCGTTCCTCATCCTATTCACCCTGTCAAACAACAATCTCAGCTACCAAGAACGAGTGCTCAATCCAGTCTCCCTCAACACCATCGCGACTGGCGCAGATGGTGGAGCCGACCGGGATCGAATGCGCTGTGCGGTTCGATTCACCCGCTCGTCTCAACCCTCGCCTGCCTGCGGCAGTCGATGGTGGAGCCGACCGGGATCGAATGCGCTGTGCGGTTCGATTCACCCGCTCGTCTCAACCCTCGCCTGCCTGCGGCAGTCGATGGTGGAGCCGACCGGGATCGAACCGGTGACCTCAAGCTTGCAAAGCTAGCGCTCTCCCAACTGAGCTACGGCCCCGTATTGGGTGGGCTTTGCAGCCTGCCGCCCACCAACCCAGGCCGCAAAGCCCGGGACGATCGGCAGTAGCGTCAGATGGCAGTGGTGGGCCCGGGAAGATTTGAACTTCCGACCCCACGCTTATCAAGCGTGTGCTCTAACCAGCTGAGCTACGAGCCCCCAGCACCGCCAGAACCCACGCACGCAAATGCGCAAGATCTTGCGATCTCGTTCTCGGAAGGGATGCGTCGACGGCGATGGATTTTAATGCTGATGACCGAGAAGCAAGCTCCTCAGTCTCCAGAAAGGAGGTGATCCAGCCGCAGGTTCCCCTACGGCTACCTTGTTACGACTTCACCCCAGTCGCTGACCTTACCGTGGTCGGCTGCCTCCTTGCGGTTAGCGTACCGGCTTCGGGTAGAACCAACTCCCATGGTGTGACGGGCGGTGTGTACAAGGCCCGGGAACGTATTCACCGCGGCATGCTGATCCGCGATTACTAGCGATTCCACCTTCATGCACTCGAGTTGCAGAGTGCAATCCGAACTGAGACGGCTTTTGAGGATTAGCTCCAGGTCGCCCCTTCGCTGCCCTCTGTCACCGCCATTGTAGCACGTGTGTAGCCCAGCCCGTAAGGGCCATGAGGACTTGACGTCATCCCCACCTTCCTCCGGCTTGTCACCGGCAGTTTCTCCAAAGTGCCCGGCTTTACCCGATGGCAACTGGAGACGAGGGTTGCGCTCGTTGCGGGACTTAACCCAACATCTCACGACACGAGCTGACGACAGCCATGCAGCACCTGTGTGGAAGCCAGCCGAACTGAAGGACCGCGTCTCTGCGGCCCATACTTCCCATGTCAAGGGCTGGTAAGGTTCTTCGCGTTGCGTCGAATTAAACCACATGCTCCACCGCTTGTGCGG
>CAYLYK010000009.1:48112-80616 GCA_964388115.1 uncultured Hyphomicrobiales bacterium | reverse complement strand
GTGTGGTCGACCGTGCCGCGCTGCTGCACCTCGTCGGCGATCAGTACGTTCTTGCGGTCGAGGAACAGCAGGCGAAACTGTTCGGTGTCGTTATGCGCCATGGTCGAGCGGCAATAGTCGAGCAGCTTCTGCCACGAGCCGATGACAGGCCGGTCGACGACTTCCTCGCGCACCAGGCGCGCACCGGTCTCGCGCACCGCGCGCAGCAGGACCAGCGTGCGCTTGTCGATGTCCTCGAACTCGGCAAGCTGTTCGATGGGCGCGGCCAGCGCGCCGCCCAGGCTGCCGAAGCGCTCGATCAGCTTCTTGGCCAGCGGCTTGGTATCGCGCCGCTCGATGCCGTAGAACAGCAGCAGCTCAAGCAATTCGTAGTCGGGCAGCGACTCCGCGCCGGCGCTGAGGAAGCGATCGCGCAGGCGCTGGCGATGGCCGTGGTAATGCGGCTTCTCGTCCGGCTTTTCGCCGCTGTTGTGGCCGGCTTCGGCCAGGCCGGGCGTCGCTCTGGCCAAACGATCCGCAAGCGCCGCCGTCGGATCGTCGCCCGCGAATACCCAAGCTTCTTCCAGCTTGTTCCACTTGCCACCCAGGTCGCGCATCAGCAGCCGATGCGGATGCGTGTCGCCGGTAATGTGGAAGCTGCGCCCGCCATCGACGCCCTTGCGCTCGGCGATCGACAGTCGCGCGCGCTTCAGGGCCGCTACCGATTCCGAATCGAAGGGAACGGGCGGGCTCGCAACAGGCTTCTGCTTGCGCGCCGCCATGGCGGGATCAGGCGTTGGCGGGTGCGGCCGCCGCAGGGTAGGGCGGCAAATGCCATTCGCTGGGCGAGAGGGTGAAGATCTCGTAGCCCGTCGCCGTCACGCCGATCGAATGCTCGAACTGCGCCGACAGCGAGCGGTCCTTGGTCACCGCCGTCCAGCCGTCGTCCAATATCTTCACCTGCCAGCGCCCGGCATTCACCATCGGTTCGATGGTGAAGAACATGCCCTGGCGCAGCTCCGGCCCGGTACCAGGCTGGCCGTAATGCAGGATGTTGGGCGCGTCGTGGAAGATGCGCCCCAGCCCATGGCCGCAGAAATCGCGCACCACGGAGTAGCGATTGGCTTCGACGAAGCTCTGGATGGCGTGGCCGATATCGCCCAGGCGGGCGCCGGGCTTGACCACTTCGATGCCGCGCATCATCGCCTGGTGCGTCACCTCGCACAGCCGGCGCGCCAGCAGCTTCACCTCATCGACATAGAACATGCGGCTGGTGTCGCCGTACCAGCCGTCCAGGATCACAGTCACGTCGATGTTCATCACGTCGCCCGCGATCAGCCGCTTGTCGCCGGGAATGCCGTGGCAGACCACGTGGTTGATCGAGGTGCAGATCGATTTGGGGAAGCCGCGATAGCCCAGGGGCGCGGGGATGGCGCCGTGGTCGCGGATGAAGTCGTGGCACAGCTTGTCCAGCTCGCCCGTGGTGACGCCCGGCCTGACGTAAGGCGTGATGAAGTCGAGCGTCTGCGCCGCCAGCCTGCCGGCCCGGCGCATGCCTTCGAAACCCGCCTCGTCGTGAATTTTGACCGTCCGGCCGTCGTGATATTCCCGGTCGATCGCTTCCTGGTCCTTCATGGCCTCATATTTGGCACTTTAGGCGGTCTGGAACAAGACCGGCCAAAGCCCGGCTTTGGGTTGGGGTTTTGCCGTCCCGCCGGGCGCGCTACAGTGCCGGCCCACCCTTTTTCCCAGAGCCATCGGCCCCTGCCATGACCGCCAAAGAAGTCACCGCCTGCCTGATCGTGATCGGCAACGAAATCCTGTCCGGCCGCACCAAGGACGCCAACCTGGCCTTCCTGGCGGTCAACCTCAACGAGATCGGCGTGCGGCTGCGCGAGGCCCGCGTCATTCCCGACGTCGAGGAGACGATCGTTGCCACCATCAACGAATGCCGTGCCAAGTTCGACTACGTGCTGACCACCGGCGGCATCGGTCCGACCCATGACGACATCACCGCCGACGCCGTGGCCAAGGCCTTCGGCGTCAAGATCGGCATCCATAAAGAGGCCTATGACCGGCTGCTGCGCCATTACGGCGATCCGGCATTATTCACCCCGCCGCGCCAGCGCATGGCGCGCATCCCCGACACCGCGACCCTGATCGACAATCCTGTCTCCGTGGCGCCCGGGTTCCAGATCGGCAACGTCTTCGTGCTCGCCGGCGTGCCGATGATCGTCGAAGCGATGTTCCACAGCCTCAAGCATCGGCTGGTGGGCGGCGCGCCGATGCTCAGCCGCACGGTACGCACCTCGCTGCCTGAAGGCGCCATCGCCGAACCGCTGGCCGCCCTGCAATCGCGCTACGAGGATCTGGAGATCGGCTCCTATCCTTCCTTCCGCCAGGGCAAGATCAGCACCGGGCTGGTGCTGCGCGGCACCGATGCGACGCGGCTGGATCAGGGCGCGCGCGAGCTGGTCGGCATATTGGCCGGCATGGGCGGCGAGCCCGATCTGCTGGAAGCCTGATCTTGTCCAAGCGTCGTCCGGTCGATCTGCGCCGCACCTGGCTGTTCGTTCCGGGCGGCGACAGGACAGCGTTGCAGGCAGCGCCGTCATCGGGCGCCGACGTGCTCATTCAGGAGCTTGAGGATTTCGTGCCCAAGCAGCGCAAGCAGGCGGCGCGCGAGCTGATCGGGCCGACCATGGCGGCCTGGAAAGCCGCCGGCGCCGTTGCCGCGGTCCGCATCAACCCGCTGTTCGGCCCTGAAGGCGCCCGCGATCTGGAGGCGGCGATGCGGGCAGGGGTGGAGGCCGTTTTACTGCCCAAGACGCGCAATGCCGACGACATCGTCACGCTTGATATCGCCATCGCCAACTGGGAGCGCGCGCTTGGCCGCGCCGAAGGCACCGTCGAGCTGGTGCCCAACATCGAATCGGCGCGGGCGCTGCTCAACACGCTGGCCATCGCCACCGCCACGCCGCGCGTTACCGCCTGCTTGGTGGCGAGTGAAGACATGGCGGCCGATCTCGGCGCCGAACGTGCGCCGGACGGACATGAACTCGACTACGCACGCCAGCGCTTCCTGGTCGAATGCACCGCCGCCGGCGTGTTGGCGATCGACTGTCCCTACACCTGGTCCGATGTCGAGGGCGCGGTGCGCGAGGGCGAGTATGCCCGCCGCCTGGGCTATCGCGCCAAGAGCCTGGTCTCGGCGGCGCACGCGCAGGCGCTCAATGCCGTGTTCACGCCCCAGGAAGCGGCAATCGCCGAGGCGCGCCGTATCGTCGAAGCCTTCGAGACGGCGCAGGCGCGGGGCAAGGGTGGCGTCGAGCTCGGCGGCAATCTCGTGGAGCTGCCGACCTATCTCAATGCAAGCCGCCTGCTGGCGCGCGCCGACGCCTTCGCCAGCCTCGACCGGCGTTCTTGATGCGGTTTGAGCGCGGGCTGCCCCTTGCGCTTGCGGCGATCGCCATCGCTTCCCTCGCGCTGTGGCTGTTCATCGCCTGGCGGCAAATTCTCTTTCCGCTGGAATTGTTCGGCCATGAAGGCGCCATCGTCGATCACATTCGTCGCCTGCTCGAGGGCCAGCCGATCTACGGCCCGCCCGACATCATGTTCGTGCCGTTTCTCTATACGCCGGGATTCTACCTAGTCTGCGCCGCCTTCGCCTGGGCAGGCGAAATCGCCTTCGTCGTGCCGCGCAGCATTTCGGCGGTCGCCACCTTGGTATCGATGGGGTGCCTGGCGCTGCTCGCCTGGCGTCTGACAGGACGCGCGGTCTGGGGCGTCGTCGCCATCGGCGGCGTCGCGCTGGGCGCGTCGCGCGTTCACGCCTGGTACGCGCTGGCGCAGGTCGACAATCTCTTCCTCATGTGCCTGGCGCTGGCGGTCACGGTCGGCCACTCGGCCACAACTGCGCGCAGGTTTTTCCTGGTCGGCTTGCTCTTCGCTGCCGCGTTCTGGTTCAAGCAGATCGGCCTTGTTGCCGGCGTGCTTTATGCCGCCGTGGTCCTGATCGGCAATTGGCGGCATGCGCTGGCGATTGCCCTCGGCATGGCGATCGGCATCGTGCCGGCCGTGGCATGGCTGATCTGGGCCAGCGACGGCTGGTTCTTTTTCTACGCCTTCGAGATTCCCGCCCACTTTGGCATTCAGCCTCTTGGGTTGCTGGCCATGCTGCTGCGCGATTGCCCGTTCCTGGCGCCATCCTATGCCGTCGCCGGCTTCGTGCTTTGGCGGCTATGGAAGACCGGCCAGCGAGACTTGTTGCAGCGGCTGCTCGCCATCGCGCTGTGCCTGTTCGGCACCGCAGCGCTGGGCCGCGCCCATCCCGGCGGCCACGTCAACACGCTGCTGCCCGCCATCTGGCTGATGGCGCTGGGCCTGGGCGCGGGCATCGGCATGTTGTGGGAGCGCAAGGTTTCGATGGCGATCACGCCTCGAACGCGCGCGCTGATCGGCGCGGCCGCGCTGCTGCAGTTCGCCGTGCTGCTCTACGACCCAAACCGCTTCCTGCCGTCATCCAATGGCGCAGCCGTGCTGGCGGAGGTCAGAGCGAAGATCGCCGCCGCGCCGCAGCCGGTCCTGCTGCCGGGCACCGGCTATCTGGTCGGCAGGGTCGCCGGCGCCGATCATGTGGCGGTCAACGACGTGTGGCGCACCGACGAGACCCTGCGGCGGCGCTTCCTCGACGAACTGGAAACGGCAATGAAGAGTCGCCGCTACGGAAGCGTCGTGCTGGAGGACGGCTTGCGGCTGCGCTGGCTGCGATGGTACGAGGCCTATTATCGCAACGCCGGCCTGCTGAGCGATGACCGCGATGCGCAACGGCCGCGCACCGGCATCGATTACGGGCCGCTTTCGCTGATCGAGGCACGGTGAGCTTATGACGGCGGCTCTTGGCATCCTCATCCTTGACACCAAATTCCCGCGCATCGTCGGTGACATCGGCAATGCGGAGAGCTTTCCGTTCCCCGTGCTGTACGAAAAGCTGGAAGGCATTGGCCCGCAACAGGCGGTGCGCGACGCGCCGGGGCGAAGCGATCTGATCGACGCTCTGACCAGTGCGACACAGCGGCTGGTGGCGCGCGGCGCCAAGGGCATTTCGACCAGTTGCGGCTTCCTGGCGCTGGTGCAGCGCGAGCTGGCGGCGCGCAGCCAGGCGCCGGTGGCGACGTCGAGCCTGCTGCAGGTGCCGCTGGTCCAGCGAACGCTGCCGGCCGGCAAGCGGGTCGGCATCATTACAGCCGAGGCACGCAGCCTGACGCGGGCGCATCTGGAAGCGGTCGGCGTCGATCCGGCCACGCCCATTGCCGGCATGCCGGAAGGCGGCAGTTTCGCCCGCACGTTTCTCGCCAATCACCCTGAGCTGGATCGCGATGCCGTGCAGCGCGAGCTGATCGAAGCCGGCCGCCGGCTGCTCGCCGACCATGCCGATATCGGCGCCATCGTGCTGGAATGCACCAACCTGCCGCCCTATGCGCGCGCGCTGCAGGCGGCGATCGGGCTGCCGGTCTACGACGTGCTGGGCTTCCTCATCTGGTTCCAGGCCGCGCTGAAGCCGTAAGTTTCAGCGCGCGGCGTTGACCATCTGGCTGGGCAGCCAGGTTACGGTCTCGGGGAAGATGTAGGTGATCGCCACCGCCGCCGCCATCATGAAGAAGAACGGCAGCGCCACGCGCCCGATCCAGAAGATCGAGCGGCCTGTCATGCCTTGCAGCACGAAGAGATTGAATCCCACCGGCGGGGTGATCTGCGCCATCTCGACCACCAGCACGATGAAGATGCCGAACCAGATCAGGTCGAACCCGGCCTGCTGCACCACGGGCAGCAGGATGGCGATGGTCAGCACCACCATCGAGATGCCGTCGAGGAAGCAGCCCAGAATGATGAAGAAAATGGTCAGCGCCACGATCAGCATGGCGGGCGACAGGCCGAGGCTGGCGATCCACTCGGCCAGATGCCGCGGCAGGCCGGTGAAGCCCATCGACAGGCTGAGGAAGGACGAGCCGGCCAGGATCAGCATGATCATCGAGCTCAGCCGCGTCGCGCCCATGACGCTGTCCCAGAATGTCTTCCAGTCCAGCCGCTTCTGGAACAGCGCGATGAGGAAGGCGCCGACCACGCCCAAAGCCGCCGATTCGGTGGCCGTGGCGACGCCAGAATAGATCGAGCCCAGCACCAGCAGGATCAGCAACACCACCGGAATTAGCGCGCGCGTCTCCCACAACTTGCGCCCGAACGACATTGCAATGTCGCTGGGCGGCACCTTGCCGGGATTAAATAGCGCCCAGACCATGACATAGCCCGAGAACAGCGCCGCCAGGATGATGCCGGGAATGACGCCGGCGATGAACAGCTTGGCGATTGAGACTTCGGCCGCGACGCCATAAACGATCATGATGATCGACGGCGGGATCAGCAGGCCCAGCGTGCCAGCGCCGGCCAACGAGCCGATCGCCAGCTCGTCGGGATAGCCGCGCTTCTTCAGTTCCGGGATCGTCATCTTGCCGATGGTGGCGCAAGTCGCCGCCGACGAGCCCGAGACGGCGGCGAAGATGGTGCAACCGATGATATTGGTGTGCAGCAGCCGGCCGGGCAGGCGCGTCATCCACGGCGCCAGGCTGGTGAACATCGATTGCGAGATCGCCGTTCGGAACAGGATCTCGCCCATCCAGATGAACAAGGGCAGTGCGGTCAGCGTCCAGGACGAGATCGAACCGAAGATGGTGGTCGCCATGGCGTCGCCCGCCGGCCGCGCCGCCGCGAACAGCCACATCGCCACCGCGCCGACGCCGATCAGGCTGAGCCCGATCCAGATGCCGGTGCCGAACAGGAAGAACAGAACGCCGATCAGAAGGACGGCAACCCAGATATCGCCACTCATTGCCCGGTCACCGTTCGATATGCGCGTCTTCGGTGGCGATGTCTTCCATCCACGCCCCGCCGCGCGCCACCACCACCAGCTTTTCCAGCACCGCAATGAAGAACACCACGCTGCCGACCGCCAGGCCCAGTTGCGGGATCCACAGCGGCGTGGCCACCAGGCCGGTCGACATGTCGCCGAGCTGCCAGCTGACCAGGCAGCTTTTGACCATGAACCAGGCGAGATAGCCGCTGAGCAGCGCACCCAGAGCGAGGCACCACAGTTCCAGCAGCCGGCGGGTGGTGCCTGTGAAGCGCTGCAGGAGGAGAGTGACACGGATGTGTTCGCCGCGGCCGAACGTGGCCGCCAGGGCAAGGAAGGCCGAGGCCGCCATGCAGTAGCCGGCGAATTCGTCGGCCGAACGGGCGACATAGCTGAAGGGGTTGCCGAAACAGAAGGCGCCACCCAGCAGCGAGCCCGGCCCGCACAATATATCCTGCAGCCAGCCGCCGATGCCCGGTCCGACGGAGTAGAGGACAAAGCCCAGCAGGGCGATCATGAACAGCCCCGCCACCGCAGCCGACAGATCGTAAAGTCCAGCGAGCGCGCGTTGCACGAGCGTCATCCCCAATTCCCCGCGTAGGCCCCAAAAAGAAAGGGCCGGTCCGAAGACCGGCCCTGCCTGAATTTACTTCTTGTAGGCGTCGAGGATCGCCTGACCGTCGGCACCGGCTTTCTTGGCCCAGTCGTCGGTCATCGTCTTGCCGATCGCGGCCAGGTCGGCGGCGAACTTGGCGGAAGGCTTCTGCACCTTCATGCCGTTCTTCGCCAGGGTCTCGAGGAACCCGCCGGCCAGCTTCTCGCTCTCGGCCCAGCAGGCGGCTTCGGCTTTCTTGCCTTCCGCGGCGACGGCGCTCTGCGCCGCCTTGTCGAGCTTGTCCCAGGCCGCCTTGTTGATGATCACCATGTTCTTGGGCAGCCAGCCTTGCGTGTCGTAGAAGTGGGTGAGTTGTTCCCACACCTTGCTGTCGACGCCGGTGGCGCCCGAAGACATGAACGAATCGACCTTGCCGGTCGCCAGCGCCTGGCTGAGCTCAGCCGCCTGGATGGTGATCGGCTGCGCTTTGACCAGTTCGGCCAGGCGCGAGGTTGCCGGGCTATAGGCGCGCCACTTCAGACCTTCCATGTCGGCGGCCGAGTTCAGGTCCTTCTTGGCGTAGATGCCCTGGGGCGGCCACGGGCATGTGTAGAGCAGCGCGATCCCCTGGGTGGCCAGCTTCTTCTCGACCACCGGCCGCTGCGCGTCGGCCAGCTTCTTGGAGGCGGCATAGGACGTGGCCAGGAACGGCACGCCGTCGGCACCGTAGACCGGGTCTTCGTTCTCGAGATTGACCATCAGCACTTCGCCGATCGGCGCCTGCGCCGTCTGCACGGCGCGCTTGATCTCGGGCGCCTTGAACAGCGAGCCGTTGGCATGGACGGTGATTTCCAGCTTGCCGCCGGTCGCCGCCTTCACGCCATCGGCGAATTTCTGCAGGTTGACGCTATGAAAGTTGGTCGCCGGGTAGGCGGCCGGCAGGTCCCATTTCGTCTGCGCCAGCGCGCTTTGCGCCAGCAGCAGGGCCCCGGTCGCCACGGCGCCGGCCAAAATCGTCTTCATCGAAGCCTCCTCAAGCTTTATTGCTTGGCGGAATTGTTACCGCCCGCCCCCATGCTTGGCAAGCCGCGTGCCGGCTCAGTTTTTCGCCAACAGATGCCGATAAATAGGGCGCAGGACGGTGGGCATGATGTAGATCGGGAACTGCGCCGTGGCGATATAGAGAAACAGAGCCGGCTCGGCTGTCGCCGGCAGCACCGCCAGCAGCAGCCCCATGTTGCGCGTGCCGGCGAGAAAACCCATGGTTAGCGCATCCCGCTTTCTCATCCAGCAGAAGCAGCCGATGGCAATGAGCTGATAGGCGACATGCGCGCCGAAGGCCGCGGCGACGAAGCTCAGCACGTAGAAGGGATCGGCGAGAAACTTCTCGGTGACGCCATCGAAGATCGCGATCGCGAACACGATCAGGAACACCATGCCCAGCCCGTCCAGCGGCCGCGCCCAGTCCTGCAGGCGATGGCCACGCCATCGCCGCACCAAAAGCGCCACCACCAGCGCCGATCCCACCAGCGCGCCCAGCCGCGCCATCAGCTCGAGCACGCCAATGTCGAGATCGAGCCCCAACAGAAAGAGCGCCAGCGGCGGCAAGGTCAGCGGCGCCAGCAGCAGGCCGGCAACGGCGGCCACCAGACAGAGCGGCTGGTTCAGCCCCAGGATCGGCGCTAGCGCCGGCGCCGAAGTGATCGGCGGGCACAGGCACATGATCGAAACGCACAACGCGATCCCGGCGGGCAGCCCCAGCCAGGGAATGACCGGCGTAACGACGAATGCCAGCCCCGCCATCACGAACCCGAAAGCCAGCGCCACCCGCAGTGGCTGCGTCGCCAGCCGGCGCAGGCCGGGCCAGTCGGTGCGGATCATGGCGACGGTCAGCAATAACCAGACCAGCGGCGTGATGGTCGGCCGCAGGAAGGCTGCCAGGTCGGGCAGCAGCAGGCCGATGGCGACGCTGCACGGCAGGACCAGGGTGGCGCGCGCGGCCAGCAGGTTGAGGAAACGCAGCATCACGCGCTGCCACACGGCATTGTGACCTTGACCTTCCGCATAAGAGGCCCAAGCCTCGCAGTTCCGGCTATCATCTTGGAATGTTTTCTGGCACGCGCCGCATCGCTCTTCGGCAGGTTTCCGCGACCGCCATTATTGCCGCTTCGCTGCTGGTTTTGGCCAGCCCCTCCGCCATGGCGCAGGCCGACAAGAGGCCCGCGCTCAATGCCTGCCAGGTCGATGTTGCGCCGCAACGCCTGCCGCGCCTGGTGCTCGACATTGCCATAACCTGCACCGTGCCCGGCGAATTGACCTTGCGTTCAAGCGGCGGGCGCATGGCCGAGTTCGTCAGCGATATGCGCGACGGCGCAGGCCAGCGGGTCGAGCCCTTGGCGCGCGACTGGACGGCGCCGGCGGCAGCGGGCGTTGCGATGCTTTCCTATCGCTTCGATCTCGACGGGTTTCTCGACGATGCCAACCGCATCACCAGCGGCATGCGCCGCGGCGAGACCAGGCTGGCGCTGCTCGACAGCTGGCTGCTGCAGCCGCTTGCCGCGGGGTTGGCCCTGCCGCTCGCCATCACCGTGCGCCAGACGCCCGAGACGCGCTTCGCCACCGGGCTGCGTCACAGCGGCGGCGCGTGGCGGCTTGACGAGGTGCCGGTGCGGTTCGCCGGCTACACCGTGTTCGGCAATTTCAGGATCGAGAGCGTGCCGGTGCCGCCGCCCGGCTCACTGGGGTCGGGCGCGGCGCTGGGTTCCGCGCCGTCCGCGCCGTCCTACATCGACGTGGTGATCATGGACGGCACGCTCGACGTTCCGCTGCCGCAACTGACCGACTGGGTGCGCCAGAGCGCCGCTGCGGTCGCCAATTATTTCGACGGCTATTCCGACACCCGCTCGCTGCTGGTGCTGCTGCCGACCGCCGGCACCGGCGTGCCGTTCGGCCGTGTCGTGCCGGGCGGCGGCATTTCGATGGTGGTCCAGGTCGGCCAGTCGGCCCATGCACGCGCGCTTTATAACGAGTGGGTGCTGGTGCACGAGATGATCCATACCGCCATGCCGTTCATCTACGGCCGCGGCACCTGGATGATGGAAGGGGCCGCCACCTATCTCGAACCCATCATCCGCCACCGCGCCGGCTGGAAGAGCGAGGCCGATGTCTGGCGCGAATGGCTGGGCAATATGGGGCGCGGCCTGTCGGGCCTGACCGAGAGCGGGTTGCGCAACGGCGGCTCGCCCTATTGGGGTGGCGCCTTGTTCATGCTGCTGGCCGACATCGAAATCCGCCGCGTCACCGATCTGCGCCTAGGCCTGGAGGATTGCCTGCGCGCGAATTTGCAAGGCGGCGCCAATGGCGTCGAGCGCTGGTCGGTCGAGGAGATGCTGGGCGCCTGTGATCGGCTGACTGGCAAGCCGGTGATGGCAAACCTGGCGAAGCGTTATGTCGATGGCAATTCGCCGCTCGATCTGCCCGGCCTGTGGCGCGAGCTGGGCGTGGACCTGCGCGATGGCGCGATCGTCTACGACGACCGTGCGCCGCTTGCCGCCATTCGCGATCTCATCGTCAAGGGCCCGATGGCGCGGCGCGGCCGCATCGTTCCCATGGGGCGCACCTAGCCTCGTTCGACCAGCCGCACGATGTCATCGACGATCGCCGCCAGATATCGTTGGCCCTTCGCTGCCGTCGCCAAAGTCGGATTGCCCGTCGCGCCCGTGGGCGAATGTTCGGCGTGCGGGTCGGGGTAGGGGCTGAGGATCGGCTTGCGGCTGTCGCGCGGCGAGGTCTCGGCCTTGACCGCCCGTTCCATGCGCACCAGATGCGGCGCGATCGCCAGCATCAGGCTGGTTTCGCGCTCGTCGGCATGGCCGCCGCCGTTCTGCTGCCAATCGATGCCGGCCGCGTTGCCGAGAGTGCGCAGATGCGCCACGACAGGTTTGAGATCGCCCATGGCGGCGGCGGCTTCCTCCACCGTCTTCTCCGTCGACACCCCGGTATTGAGCAGCAGCAGCCGTTTCGCGCCCTGCATTGCCAGCCCCTGCATCACCTCGACCAGCAGCGCCTTGAAGGTCTCGCGTGAAATCGACTGGCTGCCGGCGTAGCGCGTGAAGGCGGGGTAGAAGCCGAAACCCATCACCGGCGCCACCAGCGCGCCCAGCCGCTCGGCCGCCGCCATCGCCAGCGCCTCGGCGGTGAGCGCGTCGGTGTTCATTGGCAGATGCAGCCCATGCTCCTTGGCGAAGGCGCCGATCGGCAGGATCACCAGACGATCGGGCGTCAGCGCTGCCGCAACCTCGTCCCAGCTCAGACGGTCGAGGCGCAGCGCCGGCATCAATCCAGATCGGGATTGCGTTTCAGAAGCCCGGTCTCGATCCACATCCGCAGCAGCCCGGCGCCGCGCGCCGCCGCGTCCTGCGGCTCATGGAATTGGCACAGGCCCTCGCAGAGATCGGCGAAGCTCGCGCCCGCCATCGCTGCATCGAAGGCCCAGGCTTCATCCGGCTCCATCGAGCGGAAAGCCGAGTCCAGCCCGTCGCGCCACACCAGCCATTCGACCGGACCTTCCGCCGGTTCAATCGCCAGCTCGCCCGGCGTGGCGTCCTCGTGCTCCAGCCATGCCTGGGGCGCCTGCCAGTGCAGGGTCAGCCGCTGCACCGAAGCGCGGCGCGACAAGCTCAGCGCCGCCCATTGCTCGCCATCCAGCCCCGCCAGATCCTCGACGATCATCGCTTCGTCGTCGGCGGCATCGGTCGCCAGCCCCAGCGCCCATTCGAATGCCGCCATCTCGGCGATTGCCGGCCGCTGTGTGGTCAGGGGATGGGTCTTCAAGAATTCGGGAAAATGCCGGCCGAACCAGCGCACGTTGGGATGGGTCGAAGGATGCGCCGCCACGTAGTCGCGCGCCAGGACCATGAAATCGTCCTCGCCGACCACCGCCAGCACCGCCTTGAAATCCACCGTCAGGCATTCGTGCAGGCGCAGTGCATAGGCGTCGCGATAGACGTTGAGCAGCGCGTCGCGATCCAGCCGCGCGCCGTCCTTGATGCTGTCACGGATCGTGCCGCCGCCGCTTTCGAGCAGCGCCTGGAACTGGCTCTGCAGATGGACGAGATCGCCGCTCATGCCGCCGCGTCCTGCTTCGCCGACAAGGTCTCGCGCGCCAGAAGCCGCGCCTTGTCGAGTTCCTCGACCAGCTCGGCGAAGGGCGGGATATTGTCGTCGCGCTCGATCATGGTCGGCACCGGGCCGAAGCGGCGCAGCGCGTCGGCGTAAAGCTGCCATACCGGATCGACCACCGGCGCGTCGTGCGTGTCGATGATGTGCGTGCCCATGTTGGAATGGCCGGCGAGATGGATCTGCCGCACCCGGTCTTTCGGAATGCCCGAAAGAAAATCGGCCGCATCGAAGCCGTGATTGAAGGCGCTGACAAAGATGTTGTTCACGTCCAGCAGCAGCCCGCACCCCGTTCGTTTGGTCAGCTCGGCGATGAACTCCCACTCGCTCATGGTCGAATGGGCGAATTCGACATAGGAAGAGACGTTCTCCAGCACCAGCTCGCGGCCCAGATGCTCCTGCACGCGGTGCACGCGCGCAGCGACATGCGCCAGCGCCTCCTCGGTGTAGGGCAGGGGCAGCAGATCGTGCATGTTGCGCCCATGGGCGCCGGTCCAGCACAGATGGTCCGACATCCACATCGGCTGCAGCCGTTCGGACAGCGCCTTCAGCCGGTCGAGATAGTCCATGTTGAGCGGATCGATGGTGCCGATCGACAGCGACACGCCATGCAGCACCAGCGGATAGTCGGCGCGCACGCGCTCGACATAGTGCAGCGGCTTGCCGCCGGGTCCCATGTAATTCTCCGAGATCGCCTCGAACCAGTCGACGCGGCGCGGCCCGTCAAGGATCTCGTGATAGTGCTGGGGCCGCAGGCCGAGACCGAATTCCATGGCGCTAATTCCTGGCGTTCCGAAAAACATCCGGGCGCCGCCGCTGCTGCGGGGCGCCCGGGAAGTCTAGCATTCGCAGGGGCGGATTACCCCCGCTGCGACGATTTTATCAGCCGGCCTTGCCGCCAGCGGCGGTGCAGGCGGCCGCGTCCTTGGCTTCCGTGAAGCCCTTGCCCTTGCAGGCGTTCATGCCCTTGCAGGCGCTCGAGCCGGTCTTGCAGGCGCTCTGGCCTTTGCACGCATTGGCGCCCATGCACTTCACGCCCGCGGCGTAGGAAACGCTGGCGACGGTGCCGGCAGCAAACATGGCAGCAGCGGCCGTGGCGAGGACGATACCGGTCTTCTTGACGTTCATAGTGAAGCTCCCTTGGGTTGAGCAATTAAGAAAGACGATGTTGTCTCTCTACGCTGGGAAGCATGCCTCTCATGGGCAGTCGCGCAGAAGTCAAAGCTTTGTGAACCGGCTGTGTGCAGGCGCCATTGCCGGGATTCCGGAAGGCCGCTTCAGGGCATCTGGCTCCACGACTTCACGCTGATGTGACCCGCCAAGGCATAGCCGCCTTGGCCGTCGGCGCGAATCAGTGCGGCCTCGCCTTCTTTGAGGAAAACCTTGTCCCTGAACTGCGGAGGCTGCAGGTGCTGCGTTGCAGCATCGAAAGGCGGGCTGTGCCCGACAAGGAAGAAATTGGCTCCGGCCGGCACCGGCGTGGCGAATTGTCGGCGGACAAAACCGTTGGTGGCGTCGCGCTGCGCCGCCGGCATGTCGGTATAGGACGTCAGGGCCGGCTCGATCGGCGCCGAGCCCAGAACCAGCTGCGCCGTGGCGCGCGTGCGGCAGAACGGGCTGGTTGCCACTGAAGTGACCGGTATGGCCAGGCGCCCGATCATCATGCCCATCTTGCGCGAGTCTTCCTGTCCTCGCGCCGACAGATTGCGCTGCGTGGCGCAGTTGTCGAGATGGTCGAAATTACTGTCCGTTCCCGAATCGGTTTCGCCATGCCGCAGATAGACGACATAGCCGCCGCTCTTCAGAGCCTCGATCGCCGCCTGATCGCGCAGCAGCGTCGCTGCCTTCGGCCCGGCGGATTCGCACGCCGCCAGCAACAGCAGCGCCGCCACGCCCACAACGCCCAATGTCGTTTTTCCGCCCATCATCGTCTCCCTGCAGCGACTGCCGATCCGGGTGAAACCGGGGTGGTCCATTGCGGCCCTTGCCCGCCTCCTGTCCGGCTTGGCATGGTAGATCCGTCTGCGGCAAATCACGCTCGCGTTATGCCCGCTTGGTGGAATTGGTAGACACAAGGGACTTAAAAACCCATTCGCCTGATCATTCTGATCCAGTAAAATCAACAAGTGTTGAATAAGCGGGATTTTATTGCGCTTGTTCGTATCATCGAAATATCATTCCATAAGGGATTCCCTGATGATATGTTGATGATACTCGAAGGATTCTGGTGCGGGCGACCGGATTCGAACCGGTACGTCTTTCGACCCGAAATTTTAAGTCTCGTGCGGCTACCTATTTCGCCACGCCCGCCAGAATGACCGCAATGAAGCACAAACTAACCGGCCTTTGGAAGCACCCCACAAACGGCACCTACTTTTACCGTCGGGCCGTGCCAAGCCGTGGTGAGCTTCGGACGTTCATCGGGCGCAACGGCATGTATCAAGTTCCTCTAGGTACGAAATCAAATGAGCAAGCGGTTCGGTTATGGACTGCCGAGCATGACAAATACGAGAAGCTGGTCGAATTCTGGACCAAGCAACTCTCTCAAAAGGATCGGCCTCGGGACGATCTGATCGACCGCATGGTTGCGTTCGTCATCGATTGGCGAGCCCGTCGAGGCGGCACGTTGATTCCTATGGACTTGGGCGACAGCGTCGATATGGGTACGTTGTGGAACGGCCTGGTCGAATATCACGGCAGACAGGGGTTGCCCGCCCCGGAGGAAAGTCTGGAAGGTTGGGAAGAACTGGTTCGAGTCTACAATGTGGTCCGAGTAGCCGCCGATCAGAACATTCGGCTGCGTCCCGATCCGGTTGTGCCACTTGCGCCCGAGGTTGCCGCCACTCCCGCCAAGCCACGCGCACTGGTCAGCCAGAAGCAACACAGTCTGACCGAAATTAAAGACATCTGGGTTGCGTCGAAGCAGGCCAACAAGAAACCGCTGCATCCTCGGACGATCAAAGAGGCCGAACGCAACATCAAATCGTTCATCGCGGCGAACGGAAACATTCCGGCTCAGTTGATCACCAGCGAGCACGCCATGGCATTCGCAGCCGAACTCGACAAGCGATCCGACAATTCTCCGAACAACAAGCACAAGGCGTGGCGCTATTTTTCCGCGATTTTCAAGCCTGCCATCAAGAGGCGCTTGCTCACGGCGAATCCATTGGGCCTATCCCCTTATGAAACAGTGAAGCGTGTCCAACGCCGCGAGGAACTGACCGATTCAGAACTGCAGACGCTGTTTGGCCATCGTTTCTTTACTGGCACGGACCGGGGATACTTTGGTGATGCGATGTACTGGATGTGGATCATGGGCATTTACACGGGCATGAGGCCAGGCGAAGGGGCGCGACTGGCAAAGGCAGATGTCCAACAGATCTCAATCCCAGATGGGACACTTTGGACTATCAATGTGAAACCCGGAAAAGATGATCTTCGCATAAACCAAATCAAGACCGATCGATCAGAGCGACGGATACCAATTCCCGCCCGAATGATCGAGCTCGGCTTCGTCGAATTCGTCACAGCTTGCAAGACACCCAGATTGTTTCCTGCGATCAAACCCGGCACCAATGGGGATTGGACGGCGAACACCTCCGCCCCGCTAAACAAAATGTTGCGCGACGTTGGCATTAAACATCCCGCGAAAACAAACTATTCAACTCGTCACAGCTTCATCTCGAAGGCCCGTGACTACGGCGTCAGTGATGAACACCGCGACGCGATCACCGGACAGGTAAGGCCCGGGGTTGCGCCCGACTATGGGCGCCGTGTGTCGGCCGTGTTTCTCAAAGCATCGATTGATAAGGTCCGATATGACGTGGTGATACCCCGGTGGGTTCCCGCAACCTGACAGTGGCGATCATTCACGATCATCGATGTCTGGGTTGACTGCCTTGTGTGTGGCCGTCTGATCGACGGTCTGACGTTCGATGCGTTGGCACCATCGGCACCGGCTGACCACATTCAGGTACAGGATGGACCCGTGGTGAAGGTTCGATTGACGGTGCTGCCCTAGCCCGACTAGTCATCGTAGGTTCTACTATATTTGTGTCAGACAGCACATCGGCAACAGCCGTATCAGCCACCTGCCAATCGATATCGAAATCACCATCACAGTCATCGCCATACTCATTAAACCCGTAATCGATTCCAATAAAATCCTGTAGTTCATCGACGATATCCTCGAACACCGTCTGTTCCAGATCATCGAAGGAATCATCAAACGATTCTCTTCGGCTACGGATCACGTAGGAAAGTGACTTACCAGCCTTGTTCTTTCTTGGTTGTCTCGCAATATCCAATGCGGCGAATCGTTTATGTTTGCCATCGGCCAACACCAGCCTTGAACGGCTCCACCGGGAGCCTGCAATCTTCTTCACCCCAAATTTATACATGCTGCCTTTGTATCCATCACTGCGCAGGGCAAGCGTTTGCAGAATCCACCGGCCCAGGTGTTCCAATGTCTGCTGGCTTGCGATCTTCTTCCCTTTAATCACAGACACAGGGATGTCTGGCAGTGCCTTTGCTGTGTATTTGGTTGACTTAGCCAAGTTGAGATCATCCAAGCCATATTCTCCCGTGGTCAATTTCTCCGCTATTTTCTTATTGGTGAACCGATCAGCTTTCCACCACTGGCTGACACTGACGGCACGAGGTTCATCAAAATTATCGCGGAGGATGTTGGCCAAACATTCACGGGAGTATCCCCGGTGATAGACAAGCATATGGGCGTGAAGTACCGGCCTATCACCTAAGGAAAATTCCAGGTTCAACGTGAATGCGGTGTCTTTCAGATAACGTCGGCGGACATTTTTGATCTTGTTGCTGAACGATTTTTCGAATTCTGCGATCACCTCGGGGTCAGTAGAATCACAACGTGGTCCATTGATCGTGACGAAGGACACGTCACGCATGTCCAACTGATTGAACACTCGCTCTTCACCCGTGATAAAATTCACCAGTACCGAGTTCGGAACCGCTTCGCCATGCCCGAGGATATGCTTTAGCATGGTCACGCCCACCCGTTTAGATGGCGACTTGCCACACGTCGGGCAGATGCTCAGCTTGCATCGATTGCGGGCCCTACAGCCTACCAGTGCCCTTGCAATTGGCTTGAGGGCGGCATTGGGAATGGAGCTGAGGGCTTGTCCCAACCAGAACGGTTTATGCGCAGGTTTGGCTTGCAGGAATTCCGAGAGATAGCGCGATCTGCGATGACGATTGATCTGCATGTTGTTTGACCTGGTGCTCGTTCACCGAAGTCACCTAGTCAACTTCCCTCTGAAGGGTGTTCCCCCCGAGAGCTACCCAGGGGGAACGTTGTCACCGGTCAAGGTCAACAAGGCGGCTTTCGCTACAATGCTATTTAGGTATGTCTAACTGATGCCGTGTTCAAATGATTGGCGGGGCGGGAAACGGAAAGAGCTTTCACCAACTTAATGGAGACCACGGTTAGGCAGAGAACCGATCAAAATGACCGCGAAGAGACCGGATTGGTTCGCACTTATTAAGGGCTGGAATGAAAAGCGGCTCACCGGGAGGGAATTCAATCGATGGAACCGCAGCGAGCCGCCCTGTGGTCTGCCACTCCGTAGGGTGAAGACCCGGCTCCGTCTATTTACGCGCATTCTTAAAATCGCGCCGCGTCTGCCTCAACCTCTCGGCAGAAAAATAATTTTCAAATCCAGACCAACCCCTGTTGATTTCGTTGGGTTTTTTGCCAGTGAATATTTCTTGAAGAAATTATCCGCATCCGCCCGTACATCACACCCACAAAGGGAAAGTATCCCTGCGTGGGACGGGTTCAAGGGGTTTGTCGTGGATTGGCAGTCCGACCTGCGAGTATCCACCGCGCAGAGAAGAGTGCGATCAAGCCAAAGACCCTTTCAAGCCCGCGTTCTCCAGATCTTCAGATTTGCCATCGCGATAGGGCTCAAACCCCAGAGTGTCTTCGTGCCGCTTGTGTGACGTTCGCGCGGCCGTTTCCGTCGATCGTGAGCGTCCCATGCCGCCTGTAGGTCCATGGCAAGGGTCGCGAGGGTTTGCCTTCAGTGAATGAGATCGGATCTGGGAACGCCGGCTTGGACCCATTGCTCAGCGGCGCCGCGAGCCCCCAAAGGGGTGTACCGAAAACCCGGTGGATTTTGGCTGCCCAAATGCCTGCTAAACCGGCCTCTGGCAGCCGTCCCGAGCGGTGTACGACAAAGAAATGATTTCAGTACCCATAGGGTAGAGGGAATTCACCGGGAGATTGCCTGATGCCAACACGCGTAGCGGTTTACGTTAGAGTTTCGACCTCCGGGCAGACCGTAGAGAATCAGGAGCGGGAATTGCGGTCCGTAGCAGTCCGAGCCGGATGGAAAATCACGAAGGTCTACTTCGATATCGGGATCAGCGGCGCCAGACGAAAAAATGATCGGCCCGGGTTCAAGGCATTATGTGATGACGCTGCCCGGCGCCGCTTTGATATGGTCGCGGCCTGGAGCGTCGATCGGCTGGGACGAAGCCTTCAGGATCTGGTGGGGTTTCTCTCGGATCTGAATGCATTGCGAATCGAATTGTATCTTCATCAACAGGCTATCGATACTTCGGCGCCAGCCGGGCGAGCATTATTCCAGATGCTATCGGTCTTCGCCGAATTCGAACGGGGTTTGATTCGTGAGAGAGTTATGTCAGGCCTGCAACGTGCTCGGGCTGAGGGCACAACGCTGGGCCGTCCTCGAGTTGGGCAGCCGGTTGAAGACGAGATCAAGGCGATGCTCAAAGCAGGCACCCGCGGCATTCGTGCTATCGCTCGCGAGCTCAAGGTAGGCACAGGCACGGTCCAGCGCATCAAGTCTGGAATGAGTTAATCCGACTCGATCCTCGTTTGCCGCAGCGCCGTCGGCCTATGTCAGAACAAGATGGTATCTTGCCAGGGGCATTCCACCGTTCACCGTTCTATGAGCCAGGGTCTGCAGCTCAGGAACGCCAAGATAGTCGATCCCCCCTTGAACAGCCCTGAATCGCTCGGGAAGACAAGTGATGAGCCGTTGGACAATCGAAATGTGACCCTGAAGCAGTTCAGCCAATCCCGGAACTGGCGAATCAAGAGGCGCCAGCCTCAGAGAAGCTGTTTCCATGGCCATCAGTCTTGGAGCCATGGCTGCTCAGCACGAGCTACAGGCACATAGCTGCCCAGACGCTCCATTCAAACTGCTTCAACAAGGCCAGGCTCCAGACTTCAGTACACAATTGCCTGTGCGAGATGCACAATCAATGCATAGGCACGTCATCGACCAGATTAAAATCTCTCCAAATAACGTAAGCGTCGTCATAGAAGCCGCATTCCTCCAGAATTTCCATTTTGGCACTTCGGAATAAAACCAAGTAGTGGCGATCGAGCGCATCGCCTTCCAAGCTTTTTTCCAGCCATTCTTCTGCCTCTGTGATTTCGTCGAGCGCCTGGTCCTTCCATCCTATTCTCGACATAGCGAGGGCCCTCAAGGTCTGTATCAACCCCAACGCCCGCAGGTCGTACACCTTTATCGCGCTATAAGCCGCCGCAGCTTGGGTGAAAAGTCCTATGCTTTCCTCATAGGCACCTCTGTTGAAGGCGACATAGGCCAAGCGATGTAAATGCTTCGGGTCAGAGTCGGACTTGCGAGCATTTTTGCGTGATTTGGTTTTCATTTGTCGCCCTCTGAAGACATTGGCCTATTACAAGAGCACGCGTGCAGCACCTGCGAGGTGTGATCCATCTCATCCGACATCAGTTCTCTCCTATCCGCCGGCAATATGCTCAACGGGAGGGGTTCGTCCCTCAAGAAGGCCGACTTAATGGCTGGAAAGACGTCCGTCAAGCGCCTTAAGTCACTGTTTTACAAGTTATTTCTTCGTGACAAGAAAATGGAATTTAAATAGTTTGATTCTATTGAACTTCTTTGCAGAAATTGGCCGCTGAAGCTGAATTCCTGACCACAAATTTATTTTTGCTTTTTTACATTGCTGCCCCTGCCGGGCATTTGAATTTCAAATAACGATGTCATCGGTTGCGAGGAGCCGGTTTTTGGCGCGCGAGGTACGCGCACCAGCAACCCGGCCTGCATAGACAGTTCATGGGCTTCTGTGTGCGATTGGAAGCCTTGCGACCGTCTTGCCAGCCTGGGAGGCCACCAGCATGGCGCCACGGCTGCATGGATAACACCAACCGGTGGCAGCATCTCGCCCTTACGACGAATGCGGCACCCATCCCGATGCGAGAGGCTCTTAGACATTGGAGCACTGAGGGGCACCGGCCGGGGCGCATCCACGTTAACCCGAGCTATCTCTAGGCAGATTTATTCGATCGGCATAGGCAGTTCAATTCTGATGTCCCTGGCGTCTACGGGCTTTACGCGCGTTATCGATACGATCTCCGGGACGGTGATGAGCAGGATCAGGAGCGCTATTTGAATTCCTACGAAAGGCAAAGCCCCCCAATAAATTTGGGCCGTTCGGATCACGCGCGGGGAAACGCTCCTAAGATTGTAGAGGGCAATGCCGAACGGCGGATGCATGAAGGAAGTCTGGAGATTGACGGCGAGCAGCACGGTCAACCACACCATCTCAATGCCGAGAAGCCGCGCGATCGGTGCGATGAGCGGGATAACGATAAAAGCGATTTCGAAAAAATCGAGGAAGAAGGCAAGCAGGAACACCGCGACATTGATCAGCACGATAAAGGCGGTCTGCCCGGGCGGGAGGTTGCTGAACAAAGATTGCACCCACAGGTCACCGTCGAGGCCACGAAATACGAGAGTGAAGAATGATGCCCCCAACAGCAAAAACAGAATATTTGAGCAGAGGATGCCGCTCACATCCATGGCCTGTCGCAAATTGCGACCGTTGAGTTTCCGATTAACCAAACCCAGCAACAACGTTCCCGTCACGCCGAACGCACCGCCCTCGCTTGGTGTTGCGACGCCGAAGAAAATCGACGTTAGTACGAGAGCCATGAGGCCGATCGGCAAGCCGGCTGCGATCGCGGCATCGATCCAGAGTTTCCGTGTTGTCGCGAGATCATCTTCAGGGGAGGCGGTCGGCGGTGCGAGCGCAGGCATTCGCAAGGTAACGATGAAGACGTAGAGAAGATAGGCTGCCACGAGTAGGGCACCGGGCAGCAGCGTGCCCCGATAGATTTCTAGGAGTGAAACCTCCATCTGCTCAGCAAGAACGATGAGGACGAGGCTGGGCGGCAGGATTTGCGCGAGCGTGCCGGCGGCGGCGATGACACCAGTCGCGAGGCGTGGATCGTAGCGGGCGCGCAACATCACCGGTAACGCGATCAGGCCGAGGGCGACGACAGACGCGGACACGAATCCTGTTATCGCGGAGAGACCCGCTCCAACAATGACCGCGGTATAAGCGAGCCCTCCAGGGCGGCGGCCGAATAGTCTGTTCAAAGCGGTGAACATGTCCTCAGCAATGCCTGTTCGCTCGAGCAACATGCCCATGAACACAAGCAGCGGGATGGCCAGTAGATTGTCGTTGTTGAACGTGCCCTGGACACGGAACACAATTGCCTCGAGGAAGGACGTATCGAATTGGCCGAAGAGAACCCCAAGAACGCCGAACGCACCGGCAACCGCGGCCACTGAAAACGCAACTGGAAATCCCACGAGCAGGACGGCCACCAGGCAAACAAGCATCAGAGGGGCGAGCAGATCACTCATCGTTGCTGCCTTCGATGAGTTGCCGGCGATCGACCGGCCGATGGATAATCCTCCTGATACATGCAACGCAGCGCACGGCTTCGGCTAGACCCTGCAATGCGAGTAGACCAAACCCCAGTGGGATCATCCCCTTGATGAGCCACGCAGGAATGCTGCTCGTGCTTTCGCGGGTTGCACGCGATTCACCGGTCAGCAGAGATGCCATGAAGTGGGGCCAGGTTGCCCACACCATGGCCGCGCACACCGGAATCAGCACGAGAAAAATTCCGCCAAGGTCCAGCCAAGCCATTCGCCGCTCTCCCAGGCGATGCGCAAGAATATCGAGGCGCACATGCTCGTCGCGCTGGAATGTGTAGGCGGCCATCAACAAAACGACGGCGGCAAAGAATTGCCACTGCATGTCGAACGCTGAAGCCCAGGCGACAGAGAAGACCTTACGGCTGATAGCATTGGCGGCAATTAAGAGCGCATTAGCGAGCAGCCCCCACCGCACGATTCGCGCCACGACAGCGGTGAGCTCGTCAATCGAGGCCGCCAGGCGAAGCGCCAACAGCATAGGTTTCCCCCGCGTGTGAGTACGGTCGCCATGCGCAAGTTGGCCTACACGACAGCGTCACAAATGTGCCTCCGCGCCGGCTCTTGCGTCGTTCCTAGGCAGGCTACATCCTGTAGTCACTACAGAATCAACCCTGATGAGACGCTCATGTTCACAATCGGCATTCTGTCACGTCGCACGAGCGTTAATATTGAGACAATCCGCTATTATGAACGGATCGGCATAATCGATCACCCGCCTCGCACCGCGAGCGGCCGACGTCTTTTCGATGATGGCGCGGCGCGGCGTCTCGCCTTTATTCGGCACGCCCGCGAGCTGGGCTTCGATTTGCCAACCATTCGCGCCCTGCTCGCGCTGCAGGGCCTTCCAGACGCGTCATGCAAGGATGTAACACGTATGGCGCGGAGCCAGCTCGACGCTGTCGAAAGCCGCATGGCGCGGCTCCAGGTACTCAAAGCCGAACTGAATCGAATGATCAAACGCTGCGCTGGCGGTCGGATGGCGAATTGCCGGATTATAGAAACGCTGACGGAACAAGGAGTGAAGGCAGCGGCCCCGGTCTCTCACACACTAAGAAAGGGCGCACGCAGTGCCCGTAAGGCCGCTGCTGTCACGTACCGATAGGAGCGCGCAATACGCCAATCCTAGCCGCCATATCCAATGCCGCAGCCGTACGGCTTTGTAGTGGCAAGCTTCACCGGCCTGCCCGCTCGCAAATCTTCGATCGCGGCTCGCACATAGTTTTGCGATTTCACGATAGTCGCAGGGTCATGCGAAGGCTTGTCATCAATTGCGCCTGCGTAGACAAGCTTTCCATCTTTGTCGATGACGTACATATGAGGGGTGGTTCGCGCTCCGAAGGCACGGCCCAGAATTCCTGAGGTGTCCATCAACAGAGCCGTGGGAGCCGCCTTCCGGTCTGCATTGAATGCTGCGGCGTTCGATGGTGACAAATAGTCCCCCCGGCTTTGACCGGTGGATAAGACGGAGAGCCATACGATGCCATTGTCTGTTGCCCATTTCTGCGTGGCCTGCATCGTGCCGGCATAATGTCCTGCAACGAAGGGACAAGATGGGCTGGTCCATTCAAGGACAACTATTTTGCCGCGAAGGTCGGAAAGCCGATGGGTGGTGCCGGCACTATCAGCCACAGCGATATCGGACACTGGCTGACCGACAGTAACTGGAGTTTTTGCTTGCGCACTGGCCGAAACCGGCGTCATGCCCAAAGCAATTCCCATCGCCACAATGAGGGATAGATAAGCTCGTTTCATCATCTGAAATGCTCCAGTCATGTTGTTGGGCACCCGAATTCGAGGGATGGCAGGGCTGTTGCGGTTGCGGTGGCGCAGGAAGGAAATAGGAAAGTGTTTCCTCTACCTTCTGAGCACCGGATGCGGGCGCCGTGATCGTCAGCTTCAAGACGTCAGGCTTTTCGTTGAACTCGAACGCAAGAAACGGGCGGCATTCCTGTTCGCGACGAACCATGTCGCGGACCCGGGCGGCAACATGCGGCGCGTAGAAAAGATGCAGCGTTGAGCCCTCAATTCGGTGATCGCGCAGCCCGGCTCGCGCGAGTTCTGCGATCTGCACAACACGGACGCGAAGGCTGGCTGGTGGCAATTGGCAGGCGCCGATTGTGGACGCCATGTCGGTCATTTATCGCTCCTATCGCGAAGTTGGCGACGTTGTGGAGCAGCCGCAGTTTTGCGCCGGCTGGCAGCTACGTGGGGTTCGCTGGCGGCGAACCCATAACAATCCACCAGCGACCAGCAGAATTCCTCCGATGGTCAGACCGACCGCCCAGCCAAGCGTAAGCGCCCCAAAGCCTGCCAGGCTGAATCCAGCCAATAACGGGGTGATGAGCGGCAGGCAACAAGCGAGACAGGCGACTCCGATACCAAGCCAGGGCAATACGCGTTTCATGATGTCCTCTATTCCATCAACTTCAGGAGAACGCCGCTGGCGAACCACCAATCACGTCCTTGTTGTTGGAAGATGGGTCCTCAAGTAACTTGAGGTTCAAGAGGCATTCTGGAGAAAATCGATGGTAAGCGGGCAAAGTCTGACAATTGGCAGATTGGCCGAACTGACAGAAAGCAACGTCCCGACGATCCGCTATTACGAAGAGATTGGCTTGTTGCCGAAGGCACGTCGCAAAGCCGGCGGCCATCGCACCTATGACGATGGCGACCTCAAGCGGATGCTATTCATCCGGCGATGCCGGGAATTCGGCTTTCCTATCGATCAGGTGCGCTCGCTTATCGCTCTCACCGAAGAAACGGGCCGGAGCTGTATGGAAGCGCGAGATCTCGCACAAGCGCATCTCGATATGGTGCGCGGAAAGTTGCATGAGCTCGAAGAACTGGAAAAAAGCCTGGTCGCTTTCGTCCAAAGCTGCGATTCGGAATGCGCCGGCGGGCCTCCCAGCCGCTGTACGATCCTCGAAGATCTGAGCAGTCGGCCTGTCGCTGCGAAGAAGTGCTGTCCGAATTGAGTGATGAAAACTTATTTTGCGTATGTCGCAGCAGCCTTTGCCGAAATTGCTGGCTGTTTTGCGTTCTGGGCCTGGCTACGGCTCGGCAAATCCATATGGTGGCTGGCCCCTGGCGTAGTTTCGCTGGCGTTGTTTGCCTATTTGCTGACGTTCGCAGAGTCGGAAGCAGCCGGTAGAGCTTACGCGGCCTATGGCGGTATCTACATTGCTGCTTCGTTAGTGTGGCTTTGGGTCGCCGAGCAGCATCCACCAGATCGGTGGGATATGATCGGCGCTGCTGTTTGCCTCGCCGGCATGGCTATAATTCTTTTTGGTCCGAGAACACTCTAAATTTTTTCTGTTACTGATTCATTTCAATTATTTGCTCCCATCTTCACGAGGGTTAGAGCGAAAAACAAAACCACCAGCGCCACCAAGATTGCAAAAACGAGCCAATTCTTGGCGCGGTGTTGGCGATGATACTTCTTCCGATCGAACTTGGTCATCGCATTAGTACACCTCTGTAAGCAGCCTAGCCTGGCGGTCGCAGTGCTGTGTAATGGGCATCAAGTCTGTCAACTGCAGCGAACCCCAAAGAGAAAAACTTTGCTTAACAGGTTGCGTCTCTTAGTCGAATTCTCTGTAGCTCAGTGTTTTGCTTTTACTCTGACGGTCCAAGCCAATAATCCTGCCATTAGAAAAAGCGCAATCAGCATCATGTCGCCGTATCGCGCGTAGGGTGGCGGAGCGAGAGGCGATGGAAGCGCCACATCGGCGACATCGGTGATCCCCAACGCAATCTGCGTTCGGGTATTTCCGTAAGAATCGAAGACTGCCGATATGCCGGTATTGGCCGCTCGAACCATTGGCAGGCCTTCCTCTACAGCCCGCATTCGCGCCGAGGCGAAATGCTGCCAAGGTCCCAAAGATTGGCCGAACCATGCATCATTGGTCGCGTTGAATATCCAGCCTGGACGGTTCTGACGATCGATAATCTCACCAGGGAAAATGGCTTCGTAGCAGATCGTCATACCTGCTGTTGGCAGAGAGGGTCCCAGCGGCACTGTCAAAGGACCGGCACCAGGCGAAAAGTCCGCAACGTTTGGCGCCAAACGTTCTATAGGTAACCACCCTCTCCACGGCACGTATTCGCCAAACGGCACCAGATGATGCTTTGAGTAAGAGCCTCCAACTGCCCCTTCGCTATCAATTGCAAGAATCGCATTTCGATATTCCGGCGCCGATGTGACGATCAGACGCTGAGGAGTGCCAGTGAGTAGGTAAGATCCCGGCGGCAACAGAGCTCCAATTTTATCGAGAGCCACGGTGTTCTCGTCCAAAAAGCCAGGGAACGCCGCTTCCGGCCATGCCAAAATGTCATAAGAACCCGGCCTTCTTGATAAGGACAGATATTGATTGAAGATGCTTTCTCTGAGAGCCGGCTCCCATTTGTCGGCTTGCGGAATATTGCCTTGCACGATGCGCACTATGAACTTGGGAGCAGCTTCCGTTTGGAAGCTCAACCTCAGCCATCCTCCGCTCCAAAGAACGAATGCCAAAGAAACGAAAAGAAGGGATGCAATCCGCCGCTCGCGGTGTGTCGTTGCGAATGCCAGGGCAACAGGGAGCAAAGCCAGCAACATGGTGAGAAAACTAAGTCCATAGCTGCCAACCAAAGCTGCTACTTGGCGCGGCTCTTCGTAATCAGCCCAAGCGTACCCAACTAAGTTCCACGGAAAGCCGGTAAGGAGGTGGCCACGCAGCCACTCGGAACCAGTCCACGACAGCGCGAAAACGAAAGATCCCGAAATTCCGAAAGTCGCAAATCGTTGATAGACAGCGCACGCAATCGCCGAAAACAACGCAAGAAAGCCGCTTAATCCAACCACCGCCGGGACCGCCATCGCACCGAAACGCTCGGCGTCGATGAAAAAACTTTCCGCGATCCACGAGATGCCAAACAAGAAAAAGCCGAAGCCGAAACTCCATCCTATGATGAAAGATGTAAGAAGACTTGCTCCTCTAAGCAGCAAGACAAGCCCGCCGAAGGACAGAGGAAGCAACAGAAAAATCGAAAAAGGCGGTAACGCCAGTACGGCCGCTGATCCAAGCACAAAAGTTAAAGCTGCACGGCCGCCGAGCCGAATGCGTTCAAGCCATTCGGCAGATTTTCGTAACCGCTGTTCCATTATTGCGATCATCAACGTGATCTCAGTGGGAGGGGTTCAGATTGCCCTGCATCGGGAATTCGCTGTGACTAAAAAGCCGACGATGCTTATTCCGTTGCCGGATCACGTCGTTGGACTAGCAAAGTGCCAAGAAGCACGGAAACGACGCCCGCAAAGATGAGTACGTCGGCGACGTTGAACGTTGGCCAGTGCCATTCGCGCCAATGGAAATCGAGAAAGTCGGTCACTGCTCCCTGCCGCCATCGATCGACCGTGTTGCCGAACGCACCGCCACAGATCAATGCCAGCCCGTTTCGCTCCCAAGGGTGCCGTGTCGCTAACGCCCAGATGAAAAGCAGCCCGACGATCGCAGCAGTGACAGCAGCCAGTATGTACGGGCTTTCTGCGAAAATTTCGCGAAAGATGCCGAAGCTTACCCCGGTGTTGAAGTTGAGGGTCAAATTGAAAAAATCGGTGAATGGAATCATTCTCGGCGGCTGCATGACTATGTTCGACACGAGCCACTTCGTGGCCTGATCGAGCGCAAATGCTGCAATCGCTACTGCCGTGACTGAGAGAATTCGGGGCTTCATTTCAAAGGCAACGCCTTACCGTCAACCGCCATAGCTGCAGGCGCTGCAGTTGCAACGGCTTCTACTCCGCGTACCGGCTTGAAAGCGAGAAGCCGCAGCGCGTTTAGCGTTACCAGAACTGTTGCCCCTGTGTCGGCGAGAATGGCAGGCCAAAGTCCGGTGACTCCAATCACTGTCGTCACGAGGAAAACGGCTTTCAAGCCAAGGGAGATAATGATGTTCTGACGAATGTTGGCCATGGTCGCTCGGGCCAAGCGTATCTTGCCTGAAACGTCTATGACCCTATTTCGCATCAGGGCGCCATCGGCGGTTTCCAGCGCCACATCCGTTCCCGATCCCATCGCGACGCCGAGATGTGCCGCCGCCAGAGCTGGTGCATCGTTGATGCCATCGCCGACCATCATTACCTGTTCGGAACCCGTGAGCTCGTGAATGGCGGCAACCTTATCGGCAGGCAATAGAGCGGCGCGATACTCCATCCCGAGCTTTCCTGCGATCGCAGCGGCGGTGCGCTCATTGTCTCCGGTAAGCATCATGGCGCGTACGCCCAGTGCTTTTAGTCCGCCTATTCCGGCGGAGGCGTCCTCTCGCGCTTCATCCCTGAGCGCAATAAGGCCCAGCGTTTCTCTATCGCGGAACACAACCGCGACAGTTTTGCCGGCTGACTCCAGCTCAGTAGCCTTGATTTTGGCGTCTGCAGAGAGTGCATTCTCTTCTTCGGCGTGCCGAGGAGATCCGACAAAAACAGAGCGGCCTTCGATCTCGGCTCGAACACCTCGGCCGGGGATAACCGTGGCAGCACTCGCTGATCGTGCCGATATGTTACGTTTTTGCCCTTCAGCAAGAATAGCTTCGGCCAAGGGATGACTCGATCCGCTTTCGACGCCTCCTGCTAACGCGAGAATTTCTTCAGTCGTCTGGGTCATCGGCACCACGTCGGTAATGACTGGCTTGCCTTGTGTGAGAGTTCCAGTTTTGTCGAAGGCGACAAGAGTGATCTTGGCGGCCGCCTCTAAAACCGCGCCACCTTTCATGAGCAGCCCCTGCTTGGCGCCGGCAGAAAGTGCTGATGCAATCGACGCAGGCACAGAAATGACCAGTGCGCAGGGGCAACCAATCAGCAATATCGCCAAGCCGCGATAAATCCAAGTGCCCCAGTCTTCTCCGGCGACCAGAGGTGGCGCAACAGCAACCAAAATCGAAAGGGCAACAACTGCTGGCATATAGTAACGACTGAACCGGTCGATAAAGCGTTCGGTCGGTGCTTTTGCTTCTTGCGCTTCCTCCACCAACCGGATGATGCGGGCGATGGTGTTGTCTTCGGGCGCTCGCGTCACCTGAAGTTTCAGCGCCGCTTCGGCATTGATGGAACCGGCAAATACGGCCTCACCCGGCCCTTTGACCTTGGGCATCGATTCACCCGTAACGGGACTTTCATCAATGCCGGATAAGCCCTCGATGATCTCGCCATCGGCAGGAATGCGGTCGCCAGGACGGACCAGAACTGTTTGGCCGATCAAAAGGCTGTCCGCCGGCACTTCGCGCACTGAATCGCCATCGATAAGCCGCGCAGTTTTAGGAACGAGATTGGCAAGAGCGCGTATCCCGGCCCGAGCTCGGTCGGCTGCCACGCCTTCGAGAACCTCACCTATCGCAAAAAGAAAAATCACCATGGCGGCTTCGGCAGCAGCACCAATGAAGAGCGCACCGCCTGCCGCCAAGGTCATAAGCATTTCAATCGTGAACGGCATTCCCGATCGCAAAGCGGCGAAGGCACGTCTTGCTACAGGCACGAGGCCAATCAAACAGGCTGCAACGAACGGCCATTCCGCGATTGAAGCAGGAAGGAGCTGAGCCGCCCCCCAAGCGACGGCGAGTAGCACGCCGGTGAATATGACCAAGCGCCCCTTTGACGTGTTGTACCACCGCTCGTTCTTTTGGGTTTGTTTTGGCGTGGCACCCGCTGGCTCGGTGGCAAAGTCCTGCTCTCTGTCAGCCGGAGGGGGAGAGCGAGTTGCAGCTTCTCCAGATAATGGAATTCGCTGCACCTTGTACCCAAGCTGGGTGACTACGCGCTCCACGTCTTGACTGGTGGCCTCGCCGGTCAGACGTAGCTTCAGTCGCTCCGACATCATCGATACCGAGATATCCTCAACGCCCCCCAGGCGCTGCAAAGCACCGCTTATCTTGGTGGCGCAACTTGCGCAGTCCATTCCCGTTACCGCCCACTCTGCTTTTTCGGTTTGGGGGAATTCTGGAGCTGATTTCACGGCTTTTACCCTTGAAGATTTGCTTCTCAGAGCAACGTAGTATCTACAGTGACTGTAGCTTCAAGGAGTATGTTATGCGCGAGAGGAGCATCGGCCATGTCGCCGCATCTGTCGGCTGCAAGGTCCAGACTATTCGCTATTACGAACAGGTCGGCTTACTGCCAAAGCCATCGCGTTCGCAGGGCAATCAGCGCCTATACGATAATCCCACGGTTCAACGGCTCATTTTTATTCGACACGCGCGGGAATTAGGATTTCCGCTCGAAGCAATACGCGATTTGCTCAGCCTTTCGGACCGGCCAGAACAGTCTTGCGCGGCTGCCGACGCTATCGCACGTACCCAACTTTCGGCTGTCGAGCGTCGCATTTCACGCCTGCAGTCACTCAAGAGCGAACTGGAACGTATGATCGAGCAGTGCAAGGGCGGCCGCATCGCTGGGTGTCACGTGATCGAAACCCTGGCAGATCATTCGCTCTGCACCAGCCATGAACATGCAAGTGCCCCTGTCTGAAGTGAAGCAGACTGTTATTGCAGCAGCGTCTCCGAGATGGCCTCGAAGTGGCGTGCTTCTGGCCCTCCACACCTTGCGTGGGCCGCCTAGAACCAGAACCTGAGGCCCGCTATCACCGACAGTGTGTCCGCCGACTCGCCGTCCTCTCTGGCTAAACGCGCAGTCCGGAAGAGCTTGCGTTCCCATGTAACCCCAACATAGGGCGCGAACTCACGGGTGATTTCATAGCGCAGGCGTAAGCCAAGCTCGAAGTCGCTGATGCCTGCCCCGATGCCGCGTTGAGGAACGCTCTGCAATGCCAGATTGACTTCGGCGCTCGGTTGCAGAATCAGATACTGAGTAATGTTGAGATCGTACTCCGCCTCGATTCGCGCCGATACCTCTCCCTTGTGGCTGACGAAGGCCGCAGCATCCAACTCGAAGAAATACTGCGCTAAACCTTGAATGCCGAGTACGGCGAAGCCGCGCGGCGAAGCGGGCCTATGGTCATAGCGCAGTCCCGCTTGCGCATCGAAGAAGTCGGAAATGCGCCAGGAATAAAGTCCCTGTATTTCCGCTTCTTCGACTTTGCCTTTCATTGGCACTTCGCCCTCGCTCTTGAGCCAGAACTTTTCGTTGTCAGTGCCAACCCAGCCTTGGACGTCCCAATTGAAGCTTTTGTCGCCTTTGGCGTAGCGATATTCAAATTGGTCGGCTTGGAGAAAATGGAAGACCTGAGCGTGCCCATGGTCCGGCGATTGTTGCGCCAGAGTAGGCGTGGCAAAGAATGCGACGGCTGCAATGGCAAGTGGAAGGCGGGCGTTCATTTGACGGCCGCCTTTCGCTCGTCCTTCGGGCCGACGACGAAGCGGGTCATCATGCCTGCTTCCATATGGAACAGCAGATGGCAATGGAACGGCCATTCGCCAGGTTCGTCGGCAGTCAGGATAACCGACAGCTCCTTACCTGGCGGCACGACCGTGACGTGCTTGCGTGGCATACGATCGGTTTGGCCGTTCTCCAATTCGACGAACATGCCGTGCAGGTGCATGGGATGTGCCATCATTGTCGTGTTGACGTACTTTATGCGCACGCGATCTCCGTAATTCACGCGGATTACATCCTCATGACCGAACGGACGGCCGTTGATGGTCCACATGTATCTTTCCATGATGCCGGTCAGCCGCACCTCGATTTCCTGTGTTGGCGGACGAGCATCGCTGTTGCGCCTCGCCGACCGCAAATCGGCGTAGCTCAGCGCCTTTTCGCCCGGCCGCGTGCCGGCATCAGCCCAGCCCACCGCGCGTTCAGGCGTGGCAGCGGCCGCAGAAGCAGGCGGCGGCATGGCATGGCCCATCTTGCTGTGGTCCATCCCGGCCATCGGCGCTGTGCCCATCTTGCTGTGGTCCATCCCGGCCATCGGCGCTGTGTCCATCTTGCTGTGGTCCATCCCGGCCATCGGCGCTGTGCCCATCTTGCTGTGGTCCATGCCGGCCATTGGCGCTGTGCCCATCTTGCTGTGGTCCATGCGGGCCATTGGCGCTGTGCCCATCTTGCTGTGGTCCATGCCAGCCATCGGCGCTGCGCCCATCT
>CAYLYK010000009.1:0-48012 GCA_964388115.1 uncultured Hyphomicrobiales bacterium | reverse complement strand
GGCGCTGTGCCCATCTTGCTGTGGTCCATGCCAGCCATCGGCGCTGCGCCCATCTTGCTGTGGTCCATACCAGCCATGCCGCCATGCGCCATCCCCATATCGTCCATGGTCAGAATGGTCCGCGGCCGTAGAGCGGGAATTTCGCCTTGCATACCAGCCCGTGGTGCGAGTGTGGCGCGGGCATAGCCTGAGCGATCGATGGGTTCGGCCAACAGCGTGTAGGCGCGATCCTCGCGTGGTAGCACCATCACATCGTACGTTTCACCAACGCCAAAGCGGAACTCATCAACGCGCACCGGCTGCACGTTCTGCCCGTCGGCCGATAGGATGGTCATCGGTAGACCGGGAATGCGGACGTCGAAGAAACTCATGGCCGAGGCGTTGATGATGCGCAGCCGCACTCGCTCGCCGGGCTTGAACAGCGCTGTCCAGTTGTCCGCCGGCCCTTTGCCGTTAACCAGAAAGGCATAACCCGTCACATCGGCCAAATCGGTTGGGTCCATGCGCATCTCACCCCATTCCTTGCGATCCTTTACTGTCGCATCGAGACCGTCGCGTCTGGAGTCGCGGAAGAAATCCATCAGCGTGCGTTTGCCACGATTGTAGTAGCCAGCATCGACTTTCAAATTGTTGAGCACGCGCCGCGGGTCTTCGCGCGTATGGTCAGACAGCACCACCACGTAGTCCCGATCGGCGCTGGCCGACTCGCCGTCCCTCGGCGCGATGACGATGGCGCCGTACATACCGATCTGCTCTTGCAATGCCGAATGCGAGTGGTACCAGTACGTGCCGGACTGGCGGATCTGGAACCGATAGGTATAGGTCTCGCCTGGCGCAATTGCGACGTAGCCGTTGAACCCTGGGGCGCCGTCCATAACGCCAGCCAGCAGCAGCCCGTGCCAGTGGATTGACGTCGGCTCGTTCATCCTGTTGGTAGCATAGATCACCACCTCCTCGCCTTCCCGCCAGTGTAAGGTCGGCGCAGGCACGGAGCCGCCTATCATCTTGGCGTTGGAGCTGATGCCGTCGATCGTAACACGGCCTGATTCCACCGCCAGGTTGTATTCGGTCGCCGCTGCGAAAGCGCGGCGACCAGGATAGATGGTGTAAATGCCGGCGGCGCCAGCAGCGGCTGCCAGTTTCAACGCCGAGCGGCGGGAAATGCTTCTATTCATGATCGCCTCCCTTACTGGAAACGGAATTCGCCGACCATTCCGGACTCATAATGGCCGGGGATGGTGCACGCGAATTGCAAGGTCGTGGTCTGGGTGAATTTCCAAATCAGTTCGCCACGCTTGCCGGGTTCGACCAGGATGCTGCCAGAAGCGGCGCCATGATCGTGCCCACCTCCCATCGGCATCTTCATCTTTTCTTGGTCGATTTTGGTCGGTGTGATCATGCCGTGTTCGAGCATCATGGCCATCATCTTCTGGTGCTCGGCATGGTCTTCGGGACGGCCGACGGCAAACTCGTGCAGCAATTCACCTTTGTTGATCAGCACAAAGCGCACCACCTCACCGGCTTTAACCGTGACGGATTTTGGCTCGTAAAGGTTGTCCTTGAGCGTGATGGTGACAGTGCGCTTGGCCTGCGCGGCCGGTGCAGCCTGGCCGAACGGTTTGACATCATGACCGGGCGCAGCGTAAGCGGCGAGCGGTGCGTAGATTGCGAGCAGACTCGCTACAGCCGCCAAGGGCAGCCAAAGAGGACGAAACATTGAAGATACCTCGAAACAGAAGTTAGCGGGACACGACGCCCGCACGCGTGATTAAGCCGACGAATTCAGCAATCAGGCGTTCTGTCGAGGTGGTCGGAACAGGCCCGAGATGATACGGGCCATAACGGCTTGTTGGGGAAGTGGTGCGACAACCTCACCATGGAGGGCCGTGACGAAGACCACTGGAGATTGCTGTAGCACCATCAAAGGCGCACACGAGAAGGCACAGCAAGCAAAGCTCTTTGCTTGTTTGCTTGTGGGTGCTTTCCGATCATGGCTGTCGCACGACTCTGTCGCTACCTTATCGGTTGAGGGCGAAGCCGTAGCAACCAAAACCTCTTGGCCGATCGAAATAGCATGTGCGGTATGGACGCTTGCCATGCCCGAAAGCACGAATGACAAGGCCGCCAGCAACACCAGTCCGCGCCGAAAAACGGCGAGAACAGATAAATGCAGGGAAGTCGCGCGCATAACGGTCAATATAAGCCTTGAGCAAGGACGCAGCAAGTCTGCCTACGCCTATACCAGCGGCAGATACAATGCAGGATTTGTGACAAACCGCGACTTGCAACCACCACAGCAGAAGAAATAATCGCGACCTTGATGCTCAATTTTTTGGGTCACAGTTGCCGCATCAATTTTCATGCCGCAGACAGGATCGAAATCGATTGTGGCTTTCGCGACTACTTTCTGCTGCGTCTTGCAACAGCAGCCGGTCTTCTGTTGCATCTGCCGCACTGGAAAGTCAACAAATCTGCCTTGCTCGTGCTGGTCCATTGCATCGCTCCCAAAAATCACGGTTCGCTTTGTAAACCTTGCAGTAGGTGGAAGGTCAATAGGCCAAATCGAAGGCCGCATTCGAGCATTAGTATCGGCTTAAAATCTTCTGCATCTGGGCAATCTCGTCTTGCTGAGATTTCACGATTTCCCGGCACAGGTTCACGATTTCCGGATCGGTGATGCTGGCGCGCTCGCACATGAGAATTGCACCAGAATGGTGAGGGATCATGGCCCTAAGGAATTCGGCGTTCCCGATAGCAGCCTGAGCTCGCATGCCATAGAAGCTGGCGGCGAAAAGCAGCACGGCCGCTGCGCCGATGGCAAGATTGGTACGGCGCGAAGGAAACATAGAACGCATGGCAATGAGCATGACGATTGCCATTGGCGTTACCATCATCATGGTCATATAGACGTTGTTGAGATTGAAGCGGAAATGATCAAGCGTCGCGATCATTGTGTACATGACCAGATACATGATGACGAAGTCGATCGCTAGTTCGATGGCAAGCGCTTTGTAGCTGTGGCTTGTCATATGCTGTTGGTGATCCATCTGGCGCTCCGACATATGTTGCCCATAACTCCGGTTAACCGTTGATGGCCGATTTTGCTCCCGGCGATGCTCGGCACGCAAAGATTGCGTGTCCATCAGCCGACGCTTCACAAAGGTAAGCTCAAGAACAAAAAGGGAATTCCTCCGGCTTTTGTGATTGAGCGTTGATGCAGACCTTACGAGGGTGTTCTGCTAAACTAATCCCGTGCGTGCCTTGTGGTCAGCCCTGTTTGTAATGGTTTTTATCTTTGCCGGACTTCCGACTGATCGGAATTTCAGCGAAGCGGGCATACATGCCGCATCACTGATCGAGATCAATTGCGACTGCCAGACGCCCGGCGAAGACTGCAAGCAAAGCCCGGCCAAATGTGATCTCCGCCAGTGCGTGACCTTGTGCGGCGTGCAGCATAAAGTCACGACAGCACCGTATACGGTTGCTGATGAGGCGCCCACCGGGAGCACCATACTCTCGATGAGGACAGCGGCAGAGAAGCCGTTACGTACCGAACACCCGCCGTTCCGACCTCCCAGAGCCTAGATCCAATTAGCTAGATCGTTCGCGTCAGCGAACGTCGGAATGCTGTCGCGGCAAGGCGCAGCACCACAGTCATGCTTTACGGATCAGTCCATGAATCGAATCACCGTGTTGACCGTCGCTCTGGTTGTGGCAGTTGGCGCCCTGCTGTTTGCATTGGCGTGGCCCGATCAAGTCCGCTTTTGGAAAACTGCGGGCGATGCCGCTACACCTTCCGATACGTCGCGGCGGATTTTGTACTATCGCAATCCGATGGGAGCGCCGGACGTATCGCCGACGCCCAAGAAAGATTCGATGGGGATGGATTACATCCCGGTCTATGCCGATGAGGCGGCGAGTCCGAAAGGCGCCATCCAGCTTTCGCCGGAAAAAATTCAGCGTGCCGGCATTCGAAGCGTGGCAGTTGGGCGCGAACGCCTGTCTCAGCCGACGCGCGCCGTGGCCACAATCGTTGCCGATGAAAAGCGTGTATCGGTTCTGACCGCCAAGTTCGATGGCTTTGTCGAAGAGCTTGCCGTGGCGCAGACAGGCGTCACGGTTCGCAAAGGTCAGCCGCTGGCTAAAGTGTGGATCGGCAGCCCGGAGATTCTGCAGAAGCAATCGGATCTGGTGTTGGCTGCACGGGGCGGCAGTGATCCTGAGCGTGCTGCTGCAAACCTGCGGCTGTTCGGAATATCAGATGAGGTGATTGCGGAAATCCGCCGCACCGGCGTGCCGGTACGATCCATGGTGATCAATGCCCAAAGCGCCGGCACAGTGATGGAAAAGCCTGCTGTCCCCGGCATGCGCTTCGAGGCAGGCGCCACGCTGTTCAAGCTGGTCGATCTCTCTGCTGTCTGGCTCATTGCACAAGTGGCCGAGCGCGATCTGAGGGGGATCAAACCTGGCCAGCAAGCCACCATAATGCTCAACGCGGAACCAGGTGGCGAAATAGTTGCCCGTGTTGCCTTTGTTTATCCGGAACTCGACCAAAAGACACGAACCGGATCCGTTCGCATTGAGGTCAATAATGCTGACGGCCGGTTCCGGATTGGGCAGTACGCTGACGTAACTATCGACGTCAGCGTCAGCGACGAAGCCGTCATCAGCGTTCCAGCCTCGGCTGTTATTGACAGTGGGATTCGACGGGTTGCTTTCGTCGCAAAAGACAATGGCACATTCGAGCCGCGCAACGTGGTGCTGGGGCGGCGGGGCGGCGGGATGGTGGAAATCAAGGAAGGTTTGAGCGAAGGCGAGCGCATTGTGGTCACTGGAAATTTCCTGCTCGATGCGGAGAGCAACCTGCGTTCCGCTCTGTCGGGCCTGGAGCCGGTGGAGCAAAAGAAATGATCGCCCGGCTTATCGGGTGGTCGGCGGCCAATCCCTTCATCGTCATTCTTTGCACCTTGTTTGGGGTGCTGGCTGGCATCTACTCCCTGTCGCGAATTCCTCTCGATGCTCTTCCCGATCTCAGCGATACGCAAGTTATCGTCTTCACCGAATATCCGGGGCAGGCCCCGCAGGTGGTCGAGGATCAGGTCACTTTTCCGCTTACCAGTGCGATGCTGAGTGTGCCGCGAGCCAAGGTGGTTCGAGGCTTTTCGTTTTTCGGCGTCTCTTTTGTCTATGTGATCTTCCAGGACGGCGTTGATATCTACTGGGCCCGCAGCCGCGTGCTGGAATATTTGAATGCCGCCAGCGCCCGCCTGCCGCGTGGCGTTTCTCCTGCGCTGGGGCCCGATGCGACCGGGGTTGGCTGGGTTTATCAATACGCCGTAACGGGCAGCGGCCTCGATCTTGCGGAATTGCGGTCGCTGCAGGATTGGCAAATTCGGTTCGCTATCGCCAAGGCCGAAGGCGTCGCCGAAATAGCAAGTGTCGGTGGCTACGTTAAGCAATACGCCATCGTCATCGATCCACTTCGGCTTGCCGCTTTTGGGCTGTCCCTGCAAGCGGTGCGGGACGCGGTGCGCGCCAGCAATATGGATGTGGGCGGCCGCACCGTCGAACTCAGCGAAACCGAATTCATGATTCGTGGGCGTGGATACGTCAAAGGCATTGCCGATCTGGAAAGCATTGCGGTGATGTCGGAGAAAGGAACGCCGGTTCGCATCCGCGATATTGCTCGGGTCGAGCTTGCGCCCGACGAACGTCGCGGCATTACCGAACTCAATGGCGAGGGCGAGGTTGCCAGTGGCATCGCTCTGCAACGTCAAGGGGCAAATTCGCTCGACGTGATTCGAGCAGTCAAAGAACGGCTTGCCGCGGTTGCAAAGGCGCTGCCTGACGGTGCGACGCTGGTGCCTGTGTACGACAGGTCGGACCTGATCCACCGCGCCATAAAGACGCTGACTTCAACCCTGACGGAAGAAAGCATTATCGTGGCGCTGGTCTGCTTTGTTTTTCTTCTGCATGTCAGAAGCGCGTTGGTTGCCATCATCACACTGCCGGTAGGGATTCTGCTGGCATTCGCAATGATGCACGCGCTTGGCATTGGCTCGAACATAATGAGCCTCGGCGGAATAGCGATCGCCATTGGTGCGATGGTCGATGCCTCGATCGTTATGGTGGAGAATGCCCATAAGCGGCTGGAACACGCCCCGGCTGGGGCGTCTCGCTTCGACATCTTGCGGCAAGCTGCGCAGGAGGTCGGGCCTGCATTGTTTTTCAGCCTGCTCATCATCACGGTTTCCTTCCTGCCGATCTTCGCCTTGGAGGCGCAGGAGGGCCGGCTATTTCAGCCTCTGGCTTTCACCAAAACCTTTGCCATGGCAGCCGCCGCCCTGCTGTCTGTGACTCTCGTGCCGGCTCTGATGGTGCTGTTCATCCGCGGCCGCATTGTTCCTGAACTGCGAAATCCGGTGAACCGCGCGTTGATCGCGCTGTATCGGCCGGTGATTTCCCTGGCGCTCCGGGCGAAGACGCTGACCATTGTGCTGGGTGTCGTTGTGCTGGCATCGGCGGCAATTCCGGCCAGCCGGATCGGTTCGGAATTCATGCCTACCCTGAACGAAGGCACGTTGATGTACATGCCGACCACCCTGCCAGGATTGTCGGTTACCAAGGCCGCCGAACTGCTGCAGACGCAGAACCGCATCATCCGCAGCTTTCCCGAGGTTGCATCGGTATGGGGCAAAGCCGGGCGGGCGCAAACCGCCACCGATCCTGCCCCGATGGAAATGTTTGAAACGATCATCAACCTCAAGCCTGCGGGCGAGTGGCGCAGCGGCATGACAGTGGAGAAGCTGACGGCTGAAATGGACGATGCGCTGCAATTTCCCGGTGTCAGCAACGCCTGGACCATGCCGATTAAAGCCCGCATCGACATGCTTGCGACTGGCATTCGCACGCCGGTCGGCATCAAACTGTTCGGGCGCGAGCTTGGCGAGCTGGAGCGGCTGGCTCGCGAGGTTGAGGCCGCAATCCGCCGTGTACCCGGTACATCCAGCGCCTACGCGGAGCGGTCCAATGGCGGCTATTTTCTGGAGATCACGCCCGATCGGGAACGCATCGGCCGCTATGGCCTGACCGTAGAGATGGTGCAGAACACCATTGCCATGGCGCTGGGAGCCGAAACGGCGACGACCACGGTCGAGGGGCGCGAGCGTTATGCGGTGGTATTGCGTTTCCCGCGCGATGTCAGGAGCGATCCGGAGGCAATTGCCACCCAGGTGCTGATCTCGCTGCCGGCGGGAGGAACTGTACCGTTGGGCGAAGTTGCGGCTATCAGTCGTACGCAGGGGCCGACCATGATCCGCACCGAGGATGGTCAGCTTGCGGTTTACGTGTTCGTCGATATTCGCGATCGCGACCTGGGCGGCTATGTACGCGATGCCCGTCGGGCCGTGGACGCGTCAGTGAAGTTTCCCGACGGGTATTACGCGGCATGGAGTGGACAGTTCGAATATTTGGAAAGGGCGCAGCAGCGCATGGCTGTAGTCATCCCGGCCACCTTGCTGATGATCCTTCTTCTGCTTTATCTGAATTTCCGCCGCCTCAGCGACACGCTGATCGTCATGCTGTCGCTGCCGTTTTCGCTGGTCGGAGGACTGTGGTTGATGGATCTCATGGGTTTCAACATGAGCGTGGCGGCAGTAATCGGCTTCATCGCCCTGGCTGGGGTGGCGGCTGAAACCGGTGTCATCATGTTGATATATCTGAACACGGCATTGCTGGAGCGTCAGGCTGCCTGCAGGGCTGCTGGGCGGCAGTTCGACCGCGACGATCTGCAGGCAGCCATAATGACCGGCGCCGTCGAGCGGGTACGGCCAAAGATGATGACGGTTTGCACAATCATGGCAGGCCTGTTGCCAATCCTTTGGATCAGCGGTGTAGGTTCGGAGGTCATGCAGCGGATTGCCGTGCCCATGATCGGTGGAATGGTATCATCCACGATCCTGACGCTGGTGATCATTCCCCTACTCTTTAATCTAACTAAAAGATCAGTTGTGGCCGACTGATTGTTGCAGTCCAGATAACCCGTACCGGCTTATTAGTAGGCGAAAATATCTATTCCTCTAAGCAGTTATCCATTGGTCATGTGTCGGGGCTTGACCGGCTACGACAGAATTCCATCAGCGAAGGGCATTGACAGTCGGTAACTCGTATTCGCTGTTTCCATAGCCCCGCAAAGTCCACCACAGGTAGGGCTTTCGTTAACAACGTCCGCCAGAGCCATTTCTAGACTCCTACAGCAGCTTCTCCTGCCCAGGGGTCCCTTTAGGGCGGAATTCTTTACCCCCTCCAGAATCGTCTCTAATTGACTCTCAGAGAGAGCGGGCCGAACCGCGATATCTGGCTCGTCAACAGTCGCCGTGGCTATAGCTTTGGGATCACTGGCAGCGGGTCACAAAATTTGTCGTGGAAAAACGAGCTGCTCATCGACCTGATCGGCCTAAATACCCAGGGAGTTATCTGATGAAGCGATGGACCGTTCGCAATATTGAGCCGGAAGCGATCAAGATCATTCAGGACGTCGCGAATTCCACCGGAGCAAGCCTTGGGGAAGCGATATCTCTTGCCATCGAACTGGGCGCCGCTGCCGCTCAGGCCGAATTGCAGGTACGCTATGAGGAAGAAGATCCAGCCATGATACTGAGACGAATTCAGGTTCTTCAGAATTCCATGGCGGAAATTCTGCGTGATGTCCTTGGTCAGACCGTGTCGAGGCGTGATGTAGGCTCTTCGAGTGCCACTGGAATTCACCAGAGGAGTGCTGACGATGTCCAAAACTCATAGCCCGTAAACGTCACTTTTTTGGACGGCGCCCGGGTCGAAGTGGAGCTGGACGAGCACTTCCTGCTTTTACATCGGCCAATAGATGAAGAATCGGAATCTTTAGCGCTTCGGCAATATTCTCTACACGATCGATACTGGGATTGGCCACCCCTCGTTCAATGCGGGCAAGATAACTCGCATCCAGTTTGGCCCGATCCGCCAATTCTTCAATCGAAAGCACCTGCGAGCTCCTGATCCGCCGCAAGTTCCAAGCGAGAATTTGTCTTGCCTTCATAAATCTGAAGGCAACACCTTGGCGACCTTAAAAACAGGGCATATAATCCCTCTATTATAGGTTGTCTTTTGAGGGGGGAACTATGTGGGGGAAAAACCGAGGCATTGTGGGCGCGACAATCTTTATGTCCGTTGCGCTTGTCTTGCTGAGTGGCTGCGACGACTCTGATCAAGTCGCTGGCAGAGCTTGCGTCAGTCAATCGATGAAAGGTACTGGCGCCGCTCCTCCAGGAGCAGATTCTTCGAAGGCATGGAAGCGTCAATATCGAGTCGCGAATGGCGAGAAGCGCCTCGAAGAAGGCAAGCAGGTTTATGAGATTTTTGTTCCGCTGCCAGGTGACAAGTTTCTCAAGTGCTACATGTTTCAAAATGGGCAGAATGGATTTTGGACCTCGATCTATTGACGTGACAGAGCGAGCACTGGTGGCGCGTTGATCCAACAGGCCACCAGTGAAGCACATGCAGGCAAGAACAGCCGAGCCAAATGGTCTCACCGAAGAGCGGCAATTCTTTGCTGCAAGCCCATCGCTGTGGGGATTTGAGCCCCGACCAGTTTCGCAACGACATCGATCATGGCGTTGCGCGACTCGTGACGCGCGATGAGTTCGCCGGCGTGATGCGTGAGGATGGCATCCATCGCCTCGGCAATGCTATTTCCGGTTCCATCGCGATAGAAGCTTTCGGTCTTCTTCAAGGCCTCGCCTACCCAGATTATACCCTCAAGACGGAGTGCGCGACCGGCCTCTGTTGTCAAAAAATAGCAAAGTGCTGAAATTGCTTCTTCATCGTCTTGCATTTCGGCTTGAGCCCATTGTCGGTAATAATCCATAAGTTCAGGAATTCGGGCACAAACCGCTGTGGCTTGGCTAAGCTCAGCGTGCGCATTCAGGCCCAATAATTTTATGAGCGTGCTCCGCCCGCGATACCAACGACGGCTCGATGTCCAATTGGATGCAAGAGCATTTGCAAGCATCGCTTTCCAGATCGCTATAAAGCGGTCCGGATCTGGTTGCTTGTACAGCAAGAGAAACCAACCGGCGATGAATTGGTCGATGGCATAATGGCCATTAGGTCCGATAGCAAATATTGCGCGCCACAACGGCTCACGGTCGTCAGCCGGTTCGGCTAACACAAATGTCGGCGCAATCCTCAGAATTGAATAGCCCATCTTGCTGGGCAAATCATATTCGTTATCTTCAAACGATTCGTCGTCATCACGCTCGCCCGCCATCCGCGATGCCTCAAATGCCCATAAGTTGGCAATCAGAATTTGGTTCTCTGCGTCATCGGCGGCAATCTCGGCTGTTTCATGATCCAGCAGCCATGCGTATCCGCATTCCAATATATGCGTGCTGAGACCCGCAAGACGAGGAGCTTTGCTGGTTCCCTCATACGGACGATCCAAGTCCACGCGCTGACGGCGCCGCTCCAGCAATCGCTCGACACGACGTGCGACAGCGATAGGATTCAGTGCTTCGATCGATGCTTCAGTGTCAAAGATCTGCTTGGTTCGGAGACGGGCCTGCCATCGTTTCCATTCCATAGTGCGGCCATCCACACTATCGAATCGCAAAGATAAGCGATTAAGGCCTGCAGCAAGTATCATAAGAAAGTTGAGGCGATACCAAGCATATCCCAGGCGAGCTCGTTGTTGCTTGGCGATCCGCATTATGGTGGTTATCGCGGCAAAATTTTGGCCCGTTAAAATGATCATTAGTGGCGAATTCCATTCGCCACGCTTATCAGCATCGAGAGCGGCATGGAACACGCCGATACCGGCGAAGGATAGAGTATCATTCGCGGCATAATCATCGCGGCCGGCGGATTTTGTATCAAGCAGTGTAATTATTGTCCGAAGAGCGTATTCGGCACGGTGAGCGATATCGGTCCGTTGTTTATACCAGTCGCCACCCCGCGCGATCAGTGTAGCGGCCGCAGCGGCGACCATCCGCAACTGTTCGCCACCGTCAGGCAACGGCATTCCGAGAGATGGAAGTAAGTTGGCGAGATACTGTGCGTCTGCATCTGCGAGGTTTGCCGTTCCACTAAGGATTTTGTGACATTGATATGGAAGAGTATGAGGCTCCAATTCCGGCCGAATTTGAGCCTCATAGGCGAAAATATCTGCTTGCAAGTCGGAGGGGTAAACCAGTTGTGTGACTATTTTTCCGCTGGCCGCATCCGGTACCAACCTGCGGTTGGCTGGGTCGAGCTCGCTTTGCAAAATCCGCTGTTCAAGCCGCTGCTTTGGATCGTCTGGCACGGACCAAGTCGCAATCATAGGCATCATTGAAGCGGCGAATTCCGGATCTGCTGCCGCGAGATCGCCGATAATTTTGCGCAGCTCTATGGTGCGATGTGGCGCCAGAACCCAGTCTCGTGCTGTGTTGAAAATCGGCTCAGCATGGCGAGACCAGGTCATGGCATCAAAACCGAAACGTCCATTGCTGATACGCTCTCTATCCCACTCGTAAAGGGCTTCAATTCCAACTAGGGAGAAGAGCGGGCCCTTGAACAAGCTCGGTTGATATTTGCCCAAGTTTATTAGGACACCAAGAATGGCTGTCGATCCTTCAACTTCCAGAAGGCGATCACATAAGGTAATCAAATTCTCGCCCGCCTTGGCCTTCGCAATAAGCCAGTATTCCAAAGCATCGAGGGCGGAAAAGAGCTGGCCGTTAGATGACGAATTGGATTGCGACCAGCCAAAATGCCAATGAGAGCCCGGAAAGCGTCTGGCTTGATCGTTTGACATAACTACGATGGTAGGAATGCTCCCGCCTTGTGGAAGGGAAGATGCCGATCGCTCCATGACGAAATCGAGAAGCTGCTTCAACGTACTCAACGCGGCTTCAGATTGCGCCTGAAAATAGATAAGGAACGGACTTTTCCAAAAGGCGGTGGGATAGCTTTGCTGATCGAACTTCAAACCGAGATCTGCATCCAAACGCGATGAATTGCGGTGATCACGTGTCGGTTTATCGTCGATCATGCAGGCAAGCAGAACTTCCGACGCAACCGCGGGATTCGTCTGCATCAGTGGTCCAAGCGCATTGCCGTGCAACACTGCCTCACGAAAAGCTATTGCCAGGCGGCCAGCCGGTCCAAGTGGCCACGGCGGGAGATCTTCGAAATCTGACCTCACCACCGGTGGAAACGACTGGCGACGTTCGTGCAATTTTCCCGCGCGAGCTATACTTTGGGCGCGGTGGGCTGCCCGCAAGGCATCTACCTTAATTTGAACTGCTTCCGCCAATGGCTGGCGCCGTGCCATTTCAAGAGCAAACGCGGATACGTCGGCATTCAAGTCTGCGGCGCCTGCAAGGGCAGTCGCATAGATAAGCTTGTCCTCCTCCTCACCACCGTAGAGAGGATGCGTAATATTTTTGATCTGCCGTGCACGAGCGGTGTCCAACGCCAGCTTAGCCATGACATCGCGTAAGGGTGTTGGCCGATCCCGAATAGTTTTTGGTGAGTTTAGCCAAGCCTTGCAGAGCCGCGCTACGATCGGCGCTCCCAGCGCTGAAATCCTTTCACCATGGCTACGGAGGAAACGTCCCAGCGGACCCCATCGCGTAAAGATCGGCAACCGCATATCGGCTTCCAAGTAAATGCGAAGCGCGTCGCCGATCGCTAAGTGGTCGGGCAAATTTGGCACTGTGGCGATATGCAGGAAACGATGAAATAATCGCAAAAGAACGAGGCCGTTATCAGCAAACATAAGGTCAGCGCGTGCGGCCAAGTGGCGATCGAGATCGGGGCTCTGGCAGAGCGCGTCAAGGAGTAAGTCGCCTGCCTCGACGTTCTTTGCGGCAGAAACCACTTGGAAGGCGTGGTCCCAGCCATATCGGGCCTGATCCGGTTGCTCCAAAAGATGCTGACCGAATAGTCGGAGTGCTGCGATCCATAATGGCTGCGGCGCCCAAGCGGACCATTGAGGGACATCGTGGGCAATTTCCTTTAGGCGTTGATATCGTGCCCAGTCCGATGCCAGATCGTGCCGGAATTCGATCCGATTTCTCTTATTAACGATAAGCGGAAGCTCCTGCGGACGCTGATCAAAAGCAGAAGCTTCGCCGCTATCGAGATCGCTGATCGCAAAGCTGCGCTCGAACGCGGCTTCACGCATTGCCAGCCGCATAAGGAGGCGCTGAACCTGTGTCTTTGCCGGGCCGATGGTCCAGTGGGACCATAATCGGTCAGCGATTGCGGCCGTAGATGTCAGGGAAGCACCATCGGCTTGGGGAAAAGACGATGTAGCTGCAATTACCCAACCGAGTGTCCGAAGATTGGCCAGCAAGGGCAAGATTTGTAGTTCGCTCGAAATCCAAACGAGCGAAGGAACTGTCTTCAACGCGTTGCGAATCGTGGAAGTTGCCAGGGTTGGCACGATGACCGTAGGCCATTGGATGGCAGCTCGAATTCCGAGAAGCTGATTCTCAAATCCACCGAGCTGAGAGATAAGTATGACCCGCCATGTGGGGTTGTCAGCGAGGTTGCGCAGCAGTGAGTCAAGCCTTGTACGACTGGTAGCATCAAGGCGCTCGCTCGAATCAAGAACCAGAAGCTTATTATTTCCGGGGCTTCGTTCGAGGAGGAAACCTAGATCGTGATCAAGCCCAAGCGTGCCACGAGCTGCCTCACTCAATACGGTGCTGAGCACTTCGGGACCCAGCCATATTTGGGTAGCTTCCGAAAATCGCTGGTCGAGAACTTCGCTTGTTAGAGCTGACTTCCCAGCGCCAGAATCTCCCGCGACGATACAACCGCCACGGCCTTCCAATGCCTTTGATAAATCTGCGGATTCGTCGGGCCTAGAAACGACATGACCATTGGGAAGGCTAGTTTCGATAGTCGCCCGTTGATCGGCCGAGAGAGCAAGCAGGCGATTCCAGGAACTGGAAATGCTTGGATGCGCTTTGAGTGCGAAGCGCGAAGAAAGTTCGCGAATAAGATCTGAAAGACGATTGATCCCGTTCCCCAACCGTGCCGTCTCTGCGCTCTTAAGAAGCGCGGCCCACAGTTCATCAGCTTCAGCAATAATTTCTGAGCTTAGCGCCATCCGACAACGGTGCTTTGCTTCGTCAAGCGTATTGGATGGAGTAAGTTGGAAATCAACCGGGTAAAGCTCAAGCTTGGCAATTAGAGCGACCGTATCGACTTCGCTGGGAAGTTCTCCGGCATGCTCGCCAGGCGCCCGAATGCTATGGAACAACTGGCGATGCTTTTTGCTCGCATTGATCCTGCTTATGGCCAATGCAGGATCGGCGTTATCGCACCATAATTTCAGATCTGACCAAGTCGCATCGAAGCGGGTATTGCGGCCACGTGTAACTAGGCCCATTCGATCGGTAGAACGCCGGAATGGTTTCTCCGTCCGCCATAACGTCCAGGCCATTGAAATGAATTCCGCCGGCCAACCAGAATCACTGACTTGGACATTGCTCTTGCACGAAAGGGCAAGGCGGTGCTCGATGCCGTTCGAGGCTAGGCCAACGCAGATCAAATCGTCTATCAACCAGCCCGCAGCCGCTGCCTGGGAGAAGAGCTGCGCACCCGGCACTCCAATCCCATAAATAGGCATGTCCAGCAGGAAACGACTCAATAAGTCAGCCGCTACCAGATCTTCGAAAGCGAAGCCCAGACCCGCCGTCGAACGTGTCGTCGCCGCCGATCGAGTCATCGCTTTGCTTTGCTCAGTTCCCGACCCTAAGTCGTTGGTCATTCCAGATATAGTTGTTGGTTGATAGCTGTGTCGTGCCGTGACAAACCCGCACCAGAAACTAATAAATTTTATATCAAAACATCACGCGTGGCGAAGATTTCACGCGAGGGAATTCCTGACAGCGATCTGCAGGCGACATTTTGTCGTCAGGTTAAAGGTTTTCTTTGGTCGGAAGTGCGATACCTAGTGATTGGCTGGATTTGTATAGCTGATCATTTTGTGCCGCTAACGCGCGCTACTTCGTCTCGCACTAAATCGTATAGCTGCTGCGCGCCGAACGACGGCAGGGGCTTTTCATTAACGAAAAAGGTTGGAGTGCCCCGACCGTTGACCGTTTTGAAATCGACGGTGTCCTGCCGCAGAACTTCTGCGATCTCTGGTCTCGTGGCATCCGCCCTAGCGCGTTCCAGATCCAGGCCGGCGATAGCAGCAGCCTGCCAAGCCTTTTCTAGATTAGGCGCGCTATGTGCAGCCCAGTTCGGCTGCATCGCTAGCAAGGTCTCAATTACCGGCTCAAAACGGTTCTGCAGCCTTGCGGCCTCCAGAATGCGTACCGCTTCGTCAGATCCTTTGTGCAATGGCGTGTAGCGAATCACCAGCCGCACGTCGTTGGGAAAGGCAGCCATGATCTGCTTCACGATCGGATAGAACGCGCGGCAGGATTCGCAGGCTGGATCGAAGAATTCGACGATGGTCACTTTCGCGTTCGGCGGCCCCATTATCGGCGAATGCGCACGAACGAACGGCCCCGCTGCCGGAGCAACGACGCTCGCTTGTGGCTGCGGCTGTGACTGTGGCTGTGGCTGCACAGTTTGACTGGGAGGTTGAGCCGGGGTCTGCAATTGCGCCGGTGCCGGTGGTGGCGCCCGATCGCGTTCATAGAAGAAGCCGGCGGCGCCGAAGATCGCAACCGCTACAATTGCCATTAGGACAACGATGGAGCGTTTGCTCATGGTGTAACCCTTTTTCGCAGAAGAAAGAGAAGAACGGTGATTGCGGCGAAGGAGCCCAGCGCCAGCAGCGGCAGCGGTACGCCGCCCAGAATGGTCATGCCGGCGCCACTGCAGGATGGCCCAACGCCACATTGCACGATCGGTGTGGGGAGGATCTCAAAATATTGCAGCGTATGGTAAGCAGCGATAACTCCCCCGATCAGGCTGAGCGGCAGCGCATACCGCCAAATGCCCGCATCGGATCGCAGCGCCGCGATACCCAGGATGATCGCCAGCGGGAACATAAAGGCACGCTGGAACCAGCACAGTACGCAGGGTGCCTGCCCCATGATCTCGCCGACGAACAACGCTCCCAAAGTCGATACCAGTGCAATGCCCCAAGCCAGCAGCAACAACATCCAAGCGGATGACTCTCTAATTTCGATTACAGCCATCGCCGCACTTTCGCTTGATAGCGCCCATAGTCGTCGCCGAATTGGATTGCGAGATAGGCTTCCTCGCGGGCGATAACGCCGTAGCGGATGACGAGCAATAGCGGCAACAGGAGCGCCAACGCACTGATGCTGCCAAACATAAAAGCAACGGCGGCATAAACAAACGCCATTCCCAGATACATCGGGTTGCGCGTGAAGCGGTATATTCCGTCGCTGACCAGAGCCGAACTCGGTTGCCACGGCTCAGGCCGCGTGTTGGCTTTGCGAAACAGGCCAAGCGCCATCGCGATCAGCGTCGCGCCGATGATCGCCGCCAGCAGGGCCAGTCCATAGCGGGTGATCATGCCCAGCGGCAACATCCACAAGCTGACGAAGCGGTCGAACGCGATACCCGCCGCAAGCGTTGCGGCAAAGATTAGCGGCGGCGGCACCACAACCCCCGGGCCGTTATCGCGCTTCGTCTTTGTTGTCATCGGACCGGTCATCTTTGCCTCATTTTCCGATCAGGCGGCGCAGCTTGGCGAGTTGCACTTCTTCGGACTCGTGCCGGTCGAGTGTGCCTACGAATCGACCGGCGCGATCCATCATGTAAACCGACCCCGAATGGTCCATGGTGTATTCGCCACCGGCCAAAGGCACTTTCTGTGCGTAAGCGCGATACGTTTTCACCATAGCATCGATCTCTGCAACGCTACCCCGCAGGGCTATGAAGCTCGGGTCGAACGCCTCCATGTAGAGGGCCAGCAATTCCTGCGTGTCACGCTCGGGATCGACCGTAACCAGGATTGTCGTCAGTTCCTTTGCCGACGGACCCAGTGCTTCATAGCGAGCAGTCAGTGCCGCTAATGTTGTGGGGCAGACATCTGGACAATGAGTGAAGCCGAAAAAAACCAGAAAGGGGCGCCCGCGCAGATCGGCGTCAGTGACCGGCCTGCCCTTATGACTAGTGAGCTTGAAGGGACCACCGATGTCGGCCACTCCTGAACTGCTCGATGCAGGCAACGGCTTGTTCAAAGGGACGATCCCGGTAAGCAGCGCGGTCGTCCCAAGCGCCGCAATTCCCACCGTCGCCCAGAGGACGAGTCGAATTTTGCGCAACGTGCTCACTTGCCGTGGCCGTCATGAGCCGGCGCTGCGGACCCGATGCCTTGAATGGCGAACTCGACGGTAATTGAGCCGGCCTTCTCAAACACGAGAGTGGCAGAAAATTTTTCGCTCTGACGGAATTGGGTTTTTGGTTTCAGGAACATTAAGTGATAACCGCCTGGCGCCAGCATGACTTCTTGACCGGGCGCGATCTCCAGATTGGCGACTGGCCGCATACGCGCTGTGCCATCAACGATTGAGGACTGATGGATTTCCACCGACTCGGCTACGGACGACGTTACGCTCAAGAGGCGATCGCTCTCGCGACCGGAATTCCGAATGATGACGAAACCACCAGCCACTGGGGCGCCAGGCGGCGTTGCTCGCGCCCAAGGGTGAATAAGCGTCAGATCCCCCGCTTTGAAGTCGTGGGCCACGGCGGGGGTTGCGAACAAGGCGGCAATCAGCACCAGCATTTTCGACAAGGACACAACGGGCTCCTCATTCCAGTAATTGAATTGCAGTCGGCGGAGCGCATTGATAGTCACCAGCACCGTTGATGCCGAACAACCTTATTGGTGCCACCACAGGCTTTCTCCTGGCCATGGAATGCAGCAGATTTTTAAACCCTGTAGCCACTGGAGGGTCAAGGACGCAAGATTATCTGGCGCGGTGAAAGCCGGTCTGCTCCTGCAGCCGGCCCGCACGCGACGAATCACCGCGCCCTCCCCCAAGTCTCCTTCGAGCCGTTTGAAACCTATCGATCTTCAATCTGGATTATCGGCACTCGTACTCACTGTCACCGGTAATGCTCGTTTGTGAGAGGTGTTTTGATATGCCTTTAGAATTCGAGAACGCGCCGTGTCGTCGATCGCTTTTCCTTCGAGAAAGTCGTCTATCTGGTCGTAGGTGACGCCATAAGCATCTTCATCCGGCCGCAGCGGCGCATCGGTTTCCAAGTCTGCGGTCGGCACTTTGAACACCAGTTCTTTCGGCGCTCCAAGGTGGGCAGCCATTGCCCGCACCCGCCGCTTATTCAGCCCTGCCAAGGGAAGGATGTCGGCTGCGCCATCTCCGAACTTGGTGAAGAACCCCATGACAGCTTCGGCTGCGTGGTCGGTTCCGATCACCAGGCCACGCAGGCCACCTGCCAATGCGTACTGAGCGATCATTCGCTGTCGCGCTTTGATATTTCCAAGCAAAAAATCTTCCTGAGCACGATCAGTCGGTGAGAAGCCGCCGGCCTTGAGTTGTGCCATCATCGCATCCGCCGGGCCTTTGACGTTGACCGTCACCACCTGATCGGGGTCGATTGTAGCCAGAGCGGCTCGCGCGTCTTTTTCATCAGCCTGTTCACCATATGGAAGGCGAACGGCAATGAATTCTGCCCTATAGGAACCTGCCCGTAACTCGCGTACCGCTATTTGCGCCATCATAGCGGCTGTGAGCGAATCCACGCCTCCACTGATACCCAATACATAGGTTCTTAGGCCCGTTCTAACTAAATAATCTTTGAGGAATGCAATCCGGCGTGCAGCCTCTCCTGCGACATCGAAGTCCGCTGTTACACCCAAGGCGTCAATGATTTGTGGCTGAGTGATCATTTCTTCTCTCTTTCCGCAAACACAGATCGTCAGAGAAACTCGCGCAAAAAGGTGAACACGTCTCGGAAACATCGGCCGCGGTTGCTAAGGTTTCCCCCGGCCAGGAAATGAAACGAATTTGTAATCCATGTAGTCACTGGCGGGTCAACGATCGCAAAATCTGGCGCGTCGCTCATTGACTGAAGTTTTCAATGCAAGAGGCTAGACGGGACTGGCTAGGCTGGGGCCGTGTAAACCCGAGCCGGGTTCTGACCGACATTGAGGGCTTGGAAATTCAAAGCTTAGCTGGAGAGTTGAGCCGACAGCTATGCACCATCATGTTCTCTTCGAAAGCGCGTCCAGAATGGGGCAGTCCGGGACGGCATCGCCGTCGCATTGGGCGGACAGATCCGTCAGAACTCGTTCGAGCTTCTTGAGATCCTTCACCTTGCGCCGGATGTCAGCGACGTGACCATCCGTCATGGACTTGACTTCGGCGCACATAAGTTCATGACCACGCACGAGCCCGAGCAATTCGCGCACCTGGCTAAGTGAAAAGCCAAGCTCGCGGCTACGTCGGATGAAAGTCAGCCGCTTGAGGTGACTTTGGTCATAAATCCGTTGGCGGCCCTCGTTGCGCGGCGGCGCGGGCATAAGACCAATCTTTTCGTAGTAGCGGATGGTCTCGATGTTCACGTCCGTCGCTGTGGCCAGCACTCCAATGGGGAACTGATCGGCTCGCAAGACCTTGAACTCCAGCTAAAATTTTTCCCTTGAAGCTGTAGTTACTACAGCTCCCATATTTGAAGGGTTAAGACAAGAGGCTGAACAACGTGGCTTTGAACACAGACACGCACGCCGCCGAAGCGATGCCTGATAAGGCTGGCAGAGAGCAGGCCCGCGCGCGATGGATCGCGGCCGGCGGCGTCTTGGGGGCGCTTGCCGCCTCGTCCTGCTGCATCCTGCCCTTGATGCTGTTCAGCCTTGGCATCTCTGGCGCTTGGATCTCAAACCTCACTGGGCTTGCGCCTTACAAGCCGTACTTCGCGGCCGGTACGATTGCGCTCCTCGGGTATGGCTACTATTTCGTTTACGTGCGCCCGAAGCAGGCCTGCGCCGATGGCTCATGCGCACGCCCGCTATCAAATAGAGTGGTCAAAGCGAGCCTCTGGATCGCGACGGTACTTGTGATCGTCGCGCTTGCCTTCGACTTTATTGCCCCGCTCTTCCTGGCTTGAAATCTCACACGAAAGGCTTACCCCGATGAAGCGCGTCCTCAGCATTGCGGCATTTGTCACCTCCCTATTAACCTTGACCGGCGGTCCGGCCATGGCGGCAGAGCAGACTGTAAAGCTCGCCGTCGCCAACATGACCTGCGTCTCATGCGTCCCAATTGTGAAGGGCGCTCTGAACGCGGTTCCCGGTGTCATCAAGGTTGTGGTCTCGGCACAGACTGCCTCGGCGGTTATCACCTTCGACGATCAAAAAACAAAGGCCGAAACCCTGATAGCGGCGGTAACGAATGCCGGCTATCCGACGAAACTCGCAGTAGCCACTACGACGGCAAACCAATAAGCGGCACCACCTCGTCAAGACCGGCCCCATCGGTGCAGCTTGTGGCGGCTATCTGCCGCGCCACACCGCTGCTGGTGATCGCACTCGGTGTCTTCGGCCCGTGGCGCTGACTGGCTAACTAGACGCCGTGTGCTGCCAATCTTCGCTCTGTGCATCAGGGTGCTGAATACGACCTTAACAGACGGCGGCAGAACGCGGCGGCCCGCTGTGAGCACAATCGAGGATACGCAATGAGCAACTGCTGCGCAGCCAACGGGAAGGGCTACGATCTTGCCGTCATCGGAGCCGGATCGGCCGGGTTCTCCGCCGCCATCACGGCTGCTGAGCAGGGCGCGAATGTCGCGCTCATCGGGCACGGCACAATCGGGGGCACGTGCGTCAATGTTGGATGCGTTCCGTCCAAGACACTAATCCGCGCCATGGAGAGCGTGCATCAGGCGGGGGCGGCGTCGCGCTTTGACGGGCTTCACGCCAGAAGCAGCGTGACAGACTGGGCAGCGCTCGTTACTCAAAAGGACGCGCTCGTGTCTGGCCTTCGACAATCAAAGTATGCAGATTTGCTTCCTGCCTACAACAACATCGCCTTTCTCGATGGCCCGGCTCGCTTATCGGAAGGTGGCGTATTGGTAAATGGCTCGCTCGTGCGCACACCGAAGGTAGTCATCGCCACGGGAACACGGCCCAGCGTGCCTGCATTTCCGGGTATAGAAGGCATCGATTATCTGACCAGCACCACGGCCCTCGATCTCAGAGACTTGCCGAAAAGCCTGATCGTTGTCGGGGGCGGGTTTGTGGGTGCCGAGTTGGCCCAGGTCTTCGCCCGTGCCGGCGTCAAAGTGACGATCGTATGCCGGAGCTGCCTGTTGCCAGCGACAGAGCCAGAAATCGGAGCGGCACTGGCCGTCTACTTTGAGCAGGAGGGAATCACCGTTCTTGCAGGTGTCACCTACGAGCGCTGCAGAAAGACGGATGACGGCATCGAGTTGTCGATCCGGAAGGGAGATTGTATTGAGGCTCTATCGGCTGAGAAGATCCTTGTTGCAACGGGCCGCAGCCCCAACGTCGAACAACTTGGACTTGCCGAAGCCGGTGTCCGACAGACCGAGAGCGGAGCAATCGTTGTCGATGACAGGATGCGCACATCGCGCAAGGGCACTTATGCGGCAGGCGACGTGACCGGGCGCGATCTGTTCGTCTATATGGCGGCTTACGGTGCAAAGCTTGCAGCCAAGAACGCGCTCAACAGCGACAATCTCGTTTACGACAATAGCGCCATTCCGCAAGTCGTGTTCACTGATCCACAGGTGGCGAGCGTCGGACTGACTGAGGCGAGTGCCAAAGCCGCCGGCTACGCAGTGGTGACGTCTGTGCTCTCGCTCGATAACGTGCCGCGCGCGCTGGCGGCGCGTGATACTCGCGGACTCATCAAGGTCGTTGCGGACGACAAGAGCCGGAAGATATTGGGGGCCCATATTCTCGCCCCGGAGGGCGCCGATAGCATCCAGACGGCGGTGATGGCGATCAAGTTCGGCATAACTGTCGAACAGCTTGGTGACACGATCTTCCCCTACCTGACGACTGTTGAAGGCCTGAAGCTTGCGGCGCAAACCTTCAACAAGGACGTCAAAATGCTATCCTGCTGTGCGGGCTGAGAAGGACCAGATTGGCTGATCAGTTGGCCGCATGCGCGTATCATTTCGTATCAGTTGGGACGTTTTTGCATCATCATCAACGTCCGAATTTTCGCTCTTCTCTGCGGATTTCCAAAAATGTTTTGAGACTTAAAATCCCTCGGCTCGAAAGGGCTGTGCCGGTTCGAGTCCGGCAGCGGGCACCAGACTTCTTTCACGCGCCGTTCTCGCCGAAGCCAATCCGGTCTCGACATGCTTCACTCGATCACCGTGGCGTCCTGCCATTGTATGCAGACAGCTGGCTTGATAATAGCGCGGGGCGGGGGTAGTGATCGTGCGGCGACGATGGAGGTCGGACATGACGCAGTTCCTGGCGCGCGTTGTCGGAGCGGGATTCTTTCTCCTGGCCCTTTCGGCCTGGACCGGTGCGGCTTCCGCACAAGGTGCCGGCTCTTTGGAAGCCGTCATGTCGTCAAACCTCACCCTGCCGCAGACGGCCTGGATCAAGGGCGAGATCCTGGGGACCTCGCCTGTCGAACAGAAATTACGCGAAACTGTCGATCTTATGCTGCGCCAGCGTGGCTACGCGCCGGAGAAGTTCAGCCCCTACGCAGTGCGGATCGAATTGCGTGGCCTGGGCGTCAATCCCGTCGAACCGACGATCCCGCAATACGCCAATTCGCAGCCGCGCCTGTCGCTGTGGAACGCCGCTCCGGGGCCCAATGCCGTCACCGTGTCGCTGATCCTCTATCACCAGTCGACAGGGCGCACGTATTGGCAGGCCGAAGGCACGTGCCCCGCCATGGATGCTTCTGCGGTCTCGGCCTCAATGATCGTGCCGCTGATGGAATATTTCGGCCAAACCAAGAAGGCCGTTCTCGGCTGCGCCCGCTCGTCCTGAATCTCGCTATTTCCGCAGTCGACCCGGCGCCAGGAATTCCGGCGTAACGCCAAGGGCCGCGATGCGCGCGGGCAGTGGCTGCTTCATTGCCAGCGCCGCAGCAACCTCGCCCATCGCCGGAGAGGTCTGGATGCCGTAGCCGCCCTGGCCCGCGAGCCAGAAGAAGCCCGGCGCCTTGTCGTCGAATCCCACCACGGGCGAGCGGTCGGCGACGAAGCTGCGCAAGCCCGCCCATTTGTTGTTGATGCGCTTGATGCGCAGGCTCGTGTACTCCTCGATCTGCGCGGCGGCTTCGGCGATGTCGTATTCTTCCGGCTGCACGTCGCAGGGATCGACCGGCGTCTCATCCGCCGGCGAAGCCAGGAACTGGCCGACCTCGGGCTTGAAATAGAACTCCTCGTCCGCATCCAGCACCATCGGCAGATGCGCGTAGTCGAGATCGGGCGGGCCTGAGAAAGTGAAAGCCGTGCGCCGTTTCGGCACCAGCCCGACCGGCTGCGCGCCGGCCATCAGCGCCAGCACGTCGCACCACGCGCCCGCCGCGTTGATCAGCACAGGCGCCGCGAAATCGCCGCTCGGCGTCTTCACCAGCCATTTGCCCGCGCTGTAGGTGGCGCTCAAGACTTCGGCTTTGTTCTGCACATGACCGCCATGGCCGCGCAGCGCGCGCAGGAAACCCTGGTGCGTGGCATGCACGTCGATGTCCTTGGCGTCCGGCTCGAACACCGCGCCAGCCACCTTGTCCTCGTTCAGCAGCGGACAGAGCTTCAGCGTCTGCGCCTTGTCCAGCCGCTGCACCGTGCTCACCAGCTTGATCCAGTCGGCATACATGCGGTCGAGTTTGGGAAGCTGAGTTTCGTTGCCGAAGATCAGCGCCCCGCGCGGGCTGACCAGCGGATGATCGGTGAAACCCGGCGGCGGGCTGTCGAAGAAGTCGCCGCTGGAAACCGTGATGGCGCGGATGGCGAAATTGCCATAGGTCTCGCTGAACAGGGCGGCCGAGCGGCCGGTGCTGTGATAGCCCGGCTGCGATTCGCGCTCCAGCACGATGACCTTGGCATTCTGCGCCAGCCAGTAGCCCACCGAGGCGCCGGCAATGCCTGCGCCCACCACCAGAAAATCTGCTTCTTCCACGCTCACCTAAACGCTCTCCGTCGGGTTGAACGCCAAACGCTAGCACGGCCCGCCGCTCTTTGGCTTGTGTCCGACGCCGGTCTGCGCAACCATTGGCTCATGGCAAACACCCACGTCTTCCATCGCAATCCGCGCCAGAGCTACCCGACGGCGGTCGCCGGCGACGGGCCCTACATCATCGACAGCGCCGGCAAGCGCTATATCGATGCTTCAGGCGGCGCGGCCGTCTCCTGCCTCGGCCATTCCGACCGTTCGGTGACCGACGCCATCAAGGCGCAGCTCGACAGGATTCCCTTCGCGCACACCTCGTTCTTCACCAACGAGCCGATGGAAGCGCTGGCCGACACGCTGGTCGCCGATGCGCCCAAGGGCATCGACCGGGTCTATTTCCTTTCCGGCGGCTCGGAGGCGATCGAAGCGGCCCTGAAGCTGGCGCGCCAGTATTTCGTCGAGATCGGCCAGGCCGAGCGCCGCCATGTCATCGCCCGCAAGCAGAGCTATCACGGCAACACGCTGGGCGCGCTGGCGATCGGCGGCAACGAATGGCGGCGCTCGCAATTCGCCCCGCTGCTGATCGACGTCAGCCATATCGCGCCATGCTACGCCTATCGCAACCAGCGCGACGGCGAGACGCTCGAAGCCTACGGGCAGCGCACAGCCGACGAGCTTGAAGCGGAAATTCTTCGATTGGGCCCGAGCAACGTGATCGCCTTCATTGCCGAGCCGGTGGTTGGCGCTACGCTGGGCACGGTTCCGGCCGCGCCCGGCTACTTCAAGCGCATCCGCGAGATCTGCGATCGCCACGGCGTGCTGCTGATCCTCGACGAAGTGATGTGCGGCATGGGCCGCACCGGCACGCTTTACGCCTGCGAGCAGGATGGCGTCATTCCCGACATCGTCTGCATCGCCAAGGGGCTGGGCGCCGGCTACCAGCCGATCGGCGCCATGCTGACCAATGCGAAAATCTACGACGCCATCGTCGGCGGCTCCGGCTTCTTCCAGCACGGCCACACCTATCTGGGCCATGCCGCGGCCTGCGCCGGCGCGCTGGCCGTACAGAAGGCGATCAAGGAGCGCAACCTGCTGGCCAAGGTGAAAACGCTGGGCAAGGGCCTGGAGGAGCGCCTGCGCGGGCGCTTTGGCAATCATGCCCATGTCGGCGACATTCGCGGCCGCGGATTGTTCTGGTCGATCGAGCTGGTGCGCGACCGGCTGACCAAGGAGCCGTTCGATCCCAAGCTGAAGCTCAACGCGCGGATCAAGGCGCTGGCGATGGAAGAGGGACTGATGTGCTACCCGATGGGCGGCACACTCGACGGCGTGCGCGGCGATCACGTGCTGCTGGCGCCGCCTTTCATCCTCGAAGACGCGCAGCTCGACGAGATCGTGGACAAGCTCAGCCGTTCGGTCGACCGAGCGCTGGCGGCATCCGGCTAGGCGCGCTTCAGGGAGAAATCTTCCATCGGCACCGGTGGGGTGCATCCCGCGAGATGCGCCGCCAGCGCCATGGCCGAGCCGAAGGCCAGCGTGAATCCCAGCGGCCCGTGCCCGACATTGAGCGCCAGGTTCTCGATACCGCTGGCACCAATGATCGGCCGGCCGCTGGGCGTCGCCGGCCGCATCCCGGTCCAGGCGCGCAAATCGCCCGTCCAGTCGGCCGCGCCGGGAAAAGTCTCCTGCGCCTGCCGCGCCAGTTGCGCCACGCGATCGGCAGCCAGATCGCGGCCCGGTCCGACGATGTCGGCCATGCCCGCGATCCGCATCTGCGATCCCAGCCGCGCGTAGACGATCTTGTTGGCGTAGTCGGTAACCGACGCGCGTGGCGCTGCGGTGGCGTCAGCGACATCAACCGTCAGGCTGTAGCCCTTGATGGGATAGATCGGCAGATCGATGCCGACGCTGCGCGCCATCATCCGGCTCTCGTAGCCGCCCGCCAGCACATAGGCATCGGCCTCGATGTCGCCGGCGCTGGTTTCGATTGCGGCGAGGCGATTGCCGCTGCGCTTCAGCGCTTGAACGCGCGTGCCGAAGCGGAAATCCACCGCCGCGTTGCCACGCGACAGCATCGCCTGCAAGCCGCGGCACAGCTTGACCGGATCGGCCGCCGCATCGTCGGCGGTGAAAATGCCGCCGATCAGACGATCGACGATGCTGATGAGCGCCGGCTCCTGCGCCAGGCACGCATCCCGGTGCAGCACGGTCTGATGGCAGCCCAGCCCGGCCTGCAGGGCGACCTGCGCTTTGGCTGCCGCGAAGCTCTCGGGCTTGGAATAGACCACCAGCTTGCCCGATTCGCGCCAGTCGAAATCGAGCCCGCCGACATCGTCGGCCGCCTTCACCGTATCGCGGCTGAGAAACGCCAGGCGCAGCAGCGCTTCGGTCGTGGCGCGCGCGTCACGCGCATTGCAGTGGCTGAGGAATTTCAGGCCCCAGCGATATTGGAACGGATCGAGCGTCGGGCGGAAGCGCACCGGAGCATCGGCGCTGAACAGCAGGCCCGGCAGATCGCCCCAGATCGACGGGCCGGCGAGGGGCGCCACATAGGAGTAGCTGAGCTGCGCGCCGTTACCGTGGCTGGCGCCGGAAGCGGGCTCATTGGCGGCATCGACCACCGTCACGCGATGGCCGTCCTTCGCCAGCGCCCAGGCGCTTGTCATTCCCACCACGCCGGCCCCGATTACCACGATGTGCATAAGCCTGCCTTGAACGCTTGCGCCGCGCGTTTGCTGCAGCGCATTTCTGCCCGGTCGCCATATTGGCAGGGCTTGATCGGCATTTCAGCCCCGAAGGGAATGGGTTATGACTCTTTCATGGCACGCGGTCGATCTCCGGCACGCGGGGTTGTCAAAGATGAAGGAGGCTTCAATGAACATGCGATTTGGCCTGGCCGCAGGCGCGCTTCTGGCTGCCGTCGTGGCGTTGCCGGCGCCGGGTTATGCCCAGCAGCAATTCGTCACCGTCGGCACCGGCGGCGTCACCGGCGTCTATTACGCCGTGGGCGGCGCGATCTGCCGCCTGATGAACAAGGACCGCAAGACCCACAACATCCGCTGCTCGGTCGAATCGACCGGCGGCTCGACCGCCAACATCAATTCGATCAAGGGCGGCGAGCTCGATTTCGGCATGTCGCAGTCGGACGTGCAGTTCACCGCCGCGAAGGGCCAGGGCGCTTTCAAGGATGCCGGCGCCTACAGCGATCTGCGCGCGGTGTTTTCGGTCCATCCCGAGCCGTTCACGGTGCTGGCGCGCAAAGAGGCCAACATCACCAAGTTCGAGGACTTCAAGGGCAAGCGCTTCAACGTCGGCAACCCCGGGTCGGGCACGCGCAACTCGATGGAAGAACTGCTGACCGAGATGGGCTGGAAGATGTCCGATTTCTCGCTGGCGTCGGAATTGAAGGCCGACGAGCATGGTCCGGCCCTATGCGACAACAAGATCGACGGCTTCTTCTATGGCGTCGGCCATCCGTCCGCCAACATCCAGGACCCGACCACGACGTGCGGCGCCAAGCTGGTGTCGTTGACCGGTCCGGCGGTGGACAAGCTGATCGCCAAGCACAGCTACTACGCCAAGGCCATCATTCCGGGCAAGCTCTACAACAACAATCCGGAGCCGACCATGACCTACGGCGTGCTGGCGACGCTGGTGACGTCGTCGAAGGTTCCGGACCAGACCGTCTACACGCTGGTCAAGGCGGTGTTCGAGAACTTCGACGAGTTCAAGAAGCTGCATCCCGCCTTCGCCAACCTCGATCCCAAGAACATGATCAAGGACGGCAACTCCGCGCCGCTGCATCCCGGCGCCATCAAGTACTACAAGGAAAAAGGGTGGATGTAATCGCCACCTGACGGTCAGGGCCCGCGCCAGCACCATGCCGGCGCGGGCTTTTCTATTTTGAAGGAAGCTATGCCATGAGCGACCAGACACCGCGCCGCCAGGCGACTGCCGAAGAGCTGCAGGAGCTGGTGCAGGCGACCGATCTCGGCGCCCGGTCGCCGGCGGGCTTGGTAGGCCGCCTGCTGACGGCGATCGCCGTCGCCTGGAGCCTGTTCCAGATCTGGTACGCCTCGCCGCTGCCTTTCGCTTTCGGCGTCTTCGTGCTCAACGACACCGAGGCTCGTTCGATCCATCTGGGCTTCGCCCTGTTCCTGGCCTTCACCGCCTATCCGGCGCTGAAATCCTCGCCGCGCCATCGCGTGCCAATTCAGGATTGGGTGCTCGCGGGCATCGCCGCGTTCTGCGGCGCCTATCTTTACCTTTTCTACGTCGAGCTATCGACCCGCCCCAGCCAGCCCACCACGCTCGACCTCGTCACCGCCGGCGTCGGCTTGGCGCTGCTGCTGGAAGCCACGCGCCGTGCGCTGGGCCTGCCCATGGTGGTAATCGCGTCGGTCTTCATCGTCTACACTTTCGCCGGGCCGCTGATGCCCGAAGTGATCCAGCACAAGGGCGCCTCGATCACCAAGCTGCTCAATCACCAATGGCTGACCACCGAGGGCGTGTTCGGCGTGGCGCTGGGCGTGTCGACCAGCTTCGTGTTCCTGTTCGTGCTGTTCGGCGCCATGCTCGACAAGGCCGGCGCCGGCGACTGGATGCTGCGCCTGTCGCTGGCGCTGCTGGGCCATCTGCGCGGCGGGCCAGCCAAGGTCGCCGTCGTGTCCTCGGCGCTGAACGGCGTTGTCTCCGGCTCGTCGATCTCCAACGTCGTCTCCGGCGGCATCTTCACCATCAAGCTGATGAAGCGGACCGGCTTCAGCGGCGTGAAGGCCGGCGCCATCGAAACCGCCTCATCCGTCAACGGCCAGATCATGCCGCCAGTGATGGGCGCGGCCGCATTTCTGATGGTCGAGTATGTCGGCATTCCCTATTCGGAAATCGTCAAGCATGCGGCGTTGCCCGCGATCATTTCCTACATCGCGCTGTTCTACATTGTGCATATCGAGGCGCTGAAGCTCGGCACGCCGCTTTTGAAGCGCAACACCAGCCGGCCCGGCGGCGAGCGCGCTCTGCGCTGGCTGATGGGGATATCCGGCATCGTCGCCGTCTGCGCGGTTCTTTATTACGGCATTCTGGGCGCCGAAGCGGTGTTCGGCGACTGGGCGGAGTGGGTCGTCGCCATCGTCGGCGTCTCCGCCTATGTCGGGCTGCTGGCCTACAGCGCGCAATTTCCCGATCCCGAGCCGGAGGACCCGGACAAGCCGGTGATTGATCTGCCGGAGACCTGGCAGACCGCGCGCGCGGGCCTGCAATTCGTCATGCCGCTGGTGGTGCTGCTGTGGTGCCTGATGGTCGACCAGCTCTCGCCCGGCCTGTCGGCCTTCTGGGCGACCGTCACCATCGCCGCGATCCTGGTTACGCAACGGCCGCTGATCGCGCTGTTCCGCCGCCAGGCCGATATCATGGCGGCGGTGGGCCGCGGCTTCGTCGAATTGTTCGAGGCGCTGGCGCTGGGCGCGCGCAACATGATCTCGCTGGGCGTCGCCACCGCGACCGCCGGCATCATCGTCGGCACCATCACGCTCACCGGCATGGGCTTGATGATGACCGAGTTCGTCGAGCTGATCTCCGGCGGCAGCGTCGTACTGATGCTGATCTTCATCGCCATCATCAGTCTCATTCTGGGCATGGGCATTCCCACGACCGCCAACTACATCCTGGTCGCCACCTTGATGGCGCCGGTGGTGGTCGAGCTCGGCGCGCAGGCGGGCCTCGCCATTCCGCTGATCGCGGTGCATCTCTACGTCTTCTATTTCGGCATCATGGCCGACGTCACGCCGCCGGTCGGCCTGGCATCCTATGCCGCTGCCGCGATCTCCGGCGAAGATCCGATCGCCACCGCCTGGCAGGGATCGATCTACAGCCTGCGCACCGCCCTGCTGCCGTTCATCTTCATCTTCAACCCGCAGATCCTGCTGATCGACGTGCATTCGTGGTGGGAGGTCGTCCTGGTGTCGGGCTCCGCCATTCTGGCGATGATGGCGTTCTCCGCCGCCACCATGGGCTTCATGCTGGTGCGCAGCAGATGGTACGAGACGGGTCTGCTGCTGCTGGTGGCCTTCACCCTGCTGCGGCCGGATTTCTGGATGGATTTGCTCTACGAGCGCTACGAGCAGCGCCCGCCCACCGAACTGCTGCAACTGGCCGAACGGGCGCCCGATCAGGGTCGGCTTATGCTGGTGGTCGAAGGCATCGACCTCAACGGCGACGACGTGCGCAAGACCGTCAGCCTGCGGCTGGATACGCCTGGTCCCGCCCGCGAGCGCCTGGCGGCGGCGGGGCTGCAGGTCACGACGCTGGGGCAGGAGGTCCGCATCGGCAATGTCCGTTTTGGCAGCGCCGCCAAGCGGGTGGGGCTGGAGCCGGGCTACAGGCTGGTGGCGATCGACGTGCCGGCCGACCGGCCGAATCCGGCCTGGTTCTATGTCCCGGCGCTGCTGCTGTTGGCGGCGGTTTACCTCGGCCAGCGCCGGCGGCGGGATGGCGGGACGGCTGCGGCGGTGCCCAATCCGGCCTGAAGCCACGATTCGGCCCCAATTTTTCCGTAAGCGAGGGAAGATTCCCCGCATTCGGCCGTAGTGTAACGGGGAGGCGTTTTTCGCCGGGACACCATGACCAACCGCATCGAACATAGGGCGGCACTGCCCGTCGGCTACGGTTTGCACGAGTACCGCATCACCGGCGTGCTGGGTCATGGCGGATTCGGCATCACCTACAGCGCCAACGATGCCGGCCTGGGCAAGACCGTCGCCATCAAGGAATACCTGCCGGGCGAGTTCGCCGTGCGTGACGGTGTGATCGAGGTCGCGCCGAAATCCTCCGACGATGCCGAACCGTTCCATTGGGGCCTCGAGCGTTTCCTCGAGGAGGCCCGCATCCTGGCGCGCTTCCACCACCCCAATGTCGTCGGTGTGCATCGCTATTTCGAGGCCAACGGCACCGCCTACATGGTGATGGAGTTCATCGCAGGCGACACGCTGGCGCAAAGTTTCCGCAACGGCATGACCTTCGATGCCGCGGCGCTGAAGGCTCTGGCGCTGCCGCTGCTCGACGGCCTGGAAGCCGTGCACAAGGCCGGCTACCTGCATCGCGACATCAAGCCGTCCAACATCATGCTGCGTCCCGACGGCCGACCGGTGCTGCTGGATTTCGGCTCGGCGCGCTCCGCGCTCAGCCGCGGCACGCGCACCGTCACCAGCCTGGTGACGCCGGGCTATGCGCCTTACGAGCAATACTACAACGACGGCAACCAGGGGCCGTGGACGGACATCTACGCGCTGGGCGCGATCCTGCATCAGATTGTTGCCGGCAAGCCGCCGGTCGAAGCGCCGGCGCGGCTGAAGAACGATCCGCTCCCCGCAGCCCGCGCCATCGGCGCCGGCCGCTATCCCGAGCCGATGCTGGCGGCGATCGACTGGGCCATGGCGTTCGACGAAACGCAGCGGCCGCAAAGCGTCGCCGACTGGCGGCGCGCGCTGGCGGGCGACGTGAAACCGCCACAGGCCCTGGTCGCGATCCGCAACGATCGCCTTGCTGGCAATCCGCCGCCCGCGCGGCGGCGCGGCCTTCTCATCGCCGCCTCCATTGCCGGATTGCTGGTCGCCTCGACTACGGCCTTTGGCGTATCCCAATATCGCGCCATGCAGGCCGAAGCCGCGCGCGAAACCGCCGCCCGCGAGCTGGCGCAGCGCGATGCCGAACAGGCGGCCGAATTGCAGGCAGCGGCTCTGGCGCGCGAGATCGAAGCCCGTGAAGACGCCGAGCGCGCCCGCAAGGCAGCGGAAGAGACGGCCGAGAAAGCCCGGCTGGCGGAAGAGAAGCGTAAGGCCGAGGATGCCGCGCGCGCCGCGGCGGCCGAGAAGGAGCGTCAGGCCGAGCAAGCGCGTCGCATCAAGGAGAGCGAGGAGCAGACCCGCAAGGCGCTGGCCGAGGCGGAGGCGCGCCGCGAGGCCGAGGAGCGCAGCCGCGAGCAGGCTCGCCTCGATGCCGAGCAGCGCGCGCGCGACGGGCAGATGCAGCGCGGCTCTGGGGGCGTGATCGTCTACGGCCCGGTCTTCGGCCGTACCGTGACGCGCGACCAAATGGGGCGGCCACGCATTCTCACCGGCCCGATCAATCCGCAGGCGCAGCCATCGCCCGATCTGCGCGGCGGCGATCAATATCCCGATCAGGACCGCCCGCGCCGGCGCAATCGCGATTCCGACCGGTTCGTGCAGAACGACCAGCAACAGCAGCAATACGACGCTGAGAGCGAGCGTCGCCGCGCCGAGGAGCGCGCCCGTGCCCAGGCCGAGCGCGAGCAGTTGCGACGCGACATCGAGCAGCGCCGCGAGCGCCAGCAGCAGGATCTGCGCCTGCTCGAAGACCAGCGTCTGCGCGATCGCCGCTGATCCTTTCCAAGCCGATTGCCTGATGCCCGCTCCCCGCGCCACAATGGCGGCGGGGAGGAAGCAATGAACATCGTCCGCTGGCTGGAGCGCGCCGCACGCTATTATCCCGATGCGCCCGCCGTGGCGCGCGGCACGGCCGTGCATCACACCTATCTTTCGCTGTTGCGCCGCGTTTCGTGGATGGCATCCGGCCTGCGCCATCGCTATCGGCTGCAGCCGGGCGACCGCGTGGCCGTGGCCATGACCAATTGCGTCGAAGCCATCGAGACTTTCTACGCCATCTGGCATGCAGGCCTGGTCGCCGTGCCGATGAACGCCAAGCTGCACCCGCGCGAATTCGCCTACATTCTCGAAAATTCCGGCGCCGCGCTCTGCCTGTGCACCGAGGACCTGGCCGAAGACATCGAGAGCGTGCGCGGCGATTGCCCCAATCTGCGCGCCGTGATCGTGGCCGGCACCAGGGATTACAGCCGGCTGGGGCCTGGCGATCCGCTGGCTTTGCAGGATCGCGCCGCCACTGACCATGCCTGGCTGTTCTACACCTCCGGCACTACCGGTCGGCCCAAGGGCGCCACGCTGTCGCATCGCAACCTGATCGAGATGACGCAGAGCTATCTCATGGAGGTCGACGATCCAGGCTTCGGCACGCCGATCCTGCATGCCGCGCCCGTCAGCCATGGCTCCGGCCTCTATAATTTCCCGTTCCTGGCGCGGGCCGGCGTGCAGGTGATTCCCGAAAGCGGTCGCTACGAGCCCGACGAGACGGTGGCGCTGTCGAACCACTGGCGCGGCATGAGCATGTTCCTGGCGCCGACCATGGTGAAGCGCCTGGTCGAGCACCGCACGGCAGCCGAGCTGAAGCCGGGCGCCATCCGCACCATCGTCTATGGCGGCGGGCCGATGTATGTCGCCGACATCAAGCAGGGCATGGACAGGCTGGGCGATATTTTCGCGCAGATCTACGGCCAGGGCGAATCGCCCATGACCATCACCACGCTGTCGCGCGCCGAGCACATGAACAAAAAACATCCGCGCTGGGAGGAACGTCTGGCATCGGTCGGCCGTCCTTACGCGGGCGTCGAGGTCCGTATCACTGATAGCGACGGCGTCGATCTGCCCGAGAGCGAGATCGGCGAGATCGTGGTGCGCGGCGACGTGGTGATGTCGGGCTACTGGAACGATCCCGCGGCGACGGCGAAGTCGCTGCGTGACGGCTGGCTTTTCACTGGCGACATGGGCTGCTTCGACGCCGACGGCTTTCTCAGCCTGAAGGATCGCTCGAAGGACATGATCATTTCCGGCGGCACCAACATCTATCCGCGCGAGATCGAGGAGGTGCTGCTGCGCCATCCCGCCGTGCTGGAAGTCTCGGTGGTTGGCCGCCCGCATCCCGAATGGGGCGAGGAGGTGGTGGCCTTCGTCGTGCCCAACGAGGGCAAGCAAGTGGCGCCGGCCGATCTCGATGCGCTCTGCCTCGACAACATCGCCCGCTTCAAGCGACCCAAGGACTACAAGTTCGTCGCCAGCCTGCCCAAGAACAACTACGGCAAGGTCCTGAAGACCGAACTGCGGAAGCTGGTGTAGCCGCTTATTGACGCGCCTGGGCGCCGCGGTTGAGGCGGCGTTCGATCGCCAGCAGGGCGATGTTGGCGCCGATGGCGAAGATCGAGACCAGCAGGATCACCGCCAGGATGGTCCTGGCCTGCGCCAGTTCCACCGCCGTGATGATCATGTAGCCCAGGCCGCGCTGGGCGGCGAACATCTCGCTGATCATGGTGCCGAGGAAGGTCAGCGAGAAGCCGATCCTGATGCCGGAGAACACGCCGGGCAGGGCGGCGGGAACGATGACATGGCGGATGGTGTCGGCGGTCGACAGCTTCATGGTGCGCGACAGGCGGAAGTAGATGGCATTGATGCCCTTGATCGCCGCCAAGGTGAACAGGATCACCGGGATGATGCCGTGCAGCACACCAAAGGCGATCTTGGCCGACAGGCCCAGCCCGAAGCACAGCAGGATCACCGGATAGAGCGTGATCTTGGGCATGGAATAGAGCGCGATCAGGATCGGCTCCGACACGTCGAGCGCCAGCCGTTTGCTGCCGATCAGCACGCCGATGCCGATGCCGCCGCCGATGGCGATCAGCAGCGCCACGGCGAAAGCGTGCACGGTTTCCAGCAGATGCGGCCAAATGCGGCCCGACTGAAACATCTCCACCAAGTGCAGGAAGGTCGGCCACGGCGCCGTGACGGCAACGTCGCCCGCCAATTCGTGACAGAGCTGCCACGCCAGCAGCAGCCCAATCAGAACGACGATGGGATCGGTGAATCGATGCGCCTTCATCGCCGCCACCGTCGTTCGAGGCGCTGCTCGATATAGTGCAAGGTCATGTTGATGGTCGTGACGGTGCCCAGCAGCAGCAGGAGCAGCCCATACATGTCGCGGGTGTGGAAGCTGTCATAGGACTGGGCGATGCGATAGCCGAGCCCGGCGGTTGACAGGATGAACTCGCCCGCCACCACCCCGATGACGCTGTAGGCGATCGCAAGCTTGGCGCCGGTCAGCAGGCCGGGGGCTGCGGCGGGCAGCTTGATCAGCAGGAATTCGCGCACGATACCCAGCTTGTGCACGTGACCGACCTTGATCAGCACACGCGGGATGCGGTCGAACCCGTCCAGCGCGTTGACGATCATCACCACCAGGCCGAACAGAAAGCCGATGGCGATCAGCGGCCAGTCGTTCATGCCGAAGATGACGATCAGCAGCGGGTAGAAGACGAAATGCGGGATGGCGTAGTAGGAGGCGAAGAGCGGCGACAGCATGCGCCGCAGCCACGGCACGCCGCGCAACGCCGCCGCGATCGTGGCGCCCAATATGATGGCGCTGAGCGCCGCCATCAACACGTTGCCTGCCGTCTTGGCCATGTCGGCGGTGTACTTGCCGGCGCGCAATATGTCCCACAGCGCGCCGGCCATCTCGCTGGGCGGCAGCACCGTGGTGCGGGGAATGACGCCGCTGCGGCAGGCGATCTCCAGCGCCGCCAACAGCAGCACCAGCACCGCGAGGCGGATCGACCCCTGCAGCGTCATGGCGCCTCGGCGGTAAGCCCGATCGCCTTCATCGACTCGCCGCGCAGCAGCGACCACAGCCGGCCCGTCAGCGCGCCGAATTGCGGATCGGAGGCGATGCGGCTGTCGCGCTCGCGCGACCAGCCGGTGGGGATGACCTCGATGAAGCGTCCCGGCCGCGCCGACATCACGCCGACCCGGTCCGACAGCATCGCCGCCTCGTCCAGCGCATGGGTGATCAGCAGAATGGTGGCGCCGGTCTCGCGCCACAGCCGCAGCAATTCGTCGCCCATCAGCAGCCTCGTCTGCTGGTCCAGCGCGCCGAACGGCTCGTCGAGCAGGATCAGGCGCGGGCGCATCACCAGCGTGCGGGCGATACAGACTCTTTGCCGCATGCCGCCGGAAAGCTGCACCGGATAGGCATGGGCGAACTGCACCAGGCCCATGAATTTCAGCGCATGGTCGACCCGCCGCTTGATCTCAGCGCCTTCGACGCCGGCGCGGCGCAGGCCGAAAGCGACGTTGTCGGCCACGGTAAGCCAGGGGAAGGACGAATCTTCCTGGAACACCACGCCGATCGAATCGGGCACGCCATTGACGGGCTTGCCTTCGAAGACGATCTCGCCGCTGCTGGCCGGGATCAGCCCCGCCATCACTTCCAGCAGCGTGGACTTGCCGCAGCCCGAAGGTCCGACCACCGAGAAGAACTCGCCCTGCCGCAGCTGCAGATCGATGGGTCCCAAGGCGGGCACCGGGCCGAGCCCGGCGCGCGCCTCGTAGACCTTCGTTACAGCCGTCAGCGAGGCGTGGCGTTCTTGCGCCCCCACCTCGATGCGATCCATCACGTCCGCAGGTCGTTCGGCAGGTAGCTGCGGTCGATGACCTTTTCCCAGTCGACATTGCCTTCGACTTCGCCGACGAGCTGCAGGCCGCGCAACATTTCGTTCATCGACGCGAGATCGAAATTGCCCGGACTCCACCATTTGCCGACGCGCTTGATCATGTTGTCGACCGAGCTGACCGCCACGTCGCGATCGAGATCGTAGGCCCTGCCGATGATCTCGCCGGCCTCGACCGGGTTGGCGTAGAGATAGTCGACCGCCTTGCGTCGCGCCGAGACGATGGCCTTCACCTTGTCCGGGTGCTTCTTCGCATAGTCGCCGGTCACGATGCCGACGGTCTGGGTGACGGCGGGCAACACGTCGGCGCACCAGAACACTTCCTGGTACTTCACGCCCGCTTTCAGCTTCTGCGACAGGATTGGCTCGACCAGAACCGTGGCGTCGACGCCACCCTGTTCCAGCGCCGTCAACCCGGCGCCGACGCTGCCGATCGACACCATCTGGAAGTCGTCGCGCTTCATCTTCAGCTTCTCGGCCAGCATGATCAGGAAGCTTTCGGTGACCGATTTCGGTCGCGTGAAGCCGATCTTGCGACCCTTGATGTCTTCGGCCGATTTCATCGGCGAGCCGGGCTTGGCGACATAGACCATGTCGTAGCCGACCACGCCGGCATGGATGATCTTGAAGTCCAGCCCTTCGCGTATGCCGGAGATGGCGGCGGGCAGGGCGACCTCGCCGTAGCCGGTGCCGGCCGCCAGCACGTTGCGCACGGAGGTGCCGCCGCCGGTCGAGCGTAGCACGCCGGTGATGTCGACGCCGGCTTCCTTGAAGAATTTCTTCTCGATGGCGATGGCGTAAGGCACGCCATAGAGCGCCGCACCCCAATGCGTGATGACGATTTCCTGCGACTGGGCGAAGGCGCTGCGCACGCCCGAAGCGCTTGCGGCGGCGGCTACCGCACCGCCCATCGCAAAACGCAGAAACTCCTTGCGTCGAATCATGTTGCGTTCCTCCGGTTTTTTAGTTGTATTAAATTACATACAAGTATTGCGGCAATCGTTTGGACGGTCAAGCTGCGGCAAGGGATGGAGACGGCAAAAAATGGGCATGACCATTATAGAGAAGATTCTTGCGCGCGCGTCGGGCAAGGCGTCGGTTAAGCCGGGAGAAATCGCGGTTTGCACGCCGGACATGGTGGTGCAACTGGACTTGACCATCACCATCGACGGCATGTGGTACCGGCCGAAGAAGATCTTCGATCTCGACCGCGTCGCCCTGGTGTTCGACCACGCAATCCCCGCGCCCTCGATCAAGGACGCAGCCGGCATGGTCGAGGGAAGAAGCTTCGCCAAGCAGTTCGGCCTGAAGAATTTTTTCGATGTCGGCAAGCACGGCATCTGCCATGTCGTCATCGCCGAGAACGGCCTGGCGCGGCCCGGCGAATTGCTGGTTTGCCCCGATTCGCACACCTGTGCGTCGGGCGCCTTGAACTGCGCTGGGCGCGGCGCTGGCCCGATCGATACGGTGCAGGCGATGACCAAGGGTGTCATCTGGTATCCGGTGTCGGAAACCATCCGCTACGAATTCACCGGCAAGATGCCGCCGCATGTGTCGGGCAAGGATGTGTTTTTCCACATCGCCCAGGAATATGGCGGCCATTCCGGCTATTCGATGGAATTCGGCGGTCCGGGGTTGAAGGATCTGCCGATGACCGACCGGCGCACCATCGCCACCATGTGCGCCGAGGTTTCTGCCGAATTCGCCATCTTCGAGTTCGATGCGCTGACGGAAGAATACCTGAAGGGCCGGACTGACAAGAAACTGACCCCGGTCAATCCCGACCCTGATGCGAAATACGCCGATGTGCGCAAGATCGACCTGTCGAAACTCGAGCCCTACGTGATGTATCCCGATGCCGTGCCCAATAACGGCGCGCGCATCTCGGCCTTCGAGAAAGGCGTGAAGATCGACCAGGCTTTCGTCGGCTCCTGCGCCAACGGCAAGATCGAAGACCTGCGCGTGGTGGCCGACATCATCCGCGGCCGCCAGGTGGCGCCGGGCGTACGCTTCATCATTACGCCAGGCTCGCAGGACGTTTACATTCAGGCCGCCAAGGAAGGCCTGTTGCAGGTGCTGGTCGAGGCCGGCGCGGTTGTCACCAACTCCACCTGCGGCGCGTGCTTCGGCTACCACATGGGCGTGCTGGCGCCGGGCGAGGTGTGCATCACCGCCTCGACCCGCAACTTCAAGGGCCGCATGGGCAGCCCCGACGCCAAGGTCTACATGGGCTCGCCCGCAACGGTGGCAGCGTCGGCTTTGGCCGGCGTCATCACCGATCCGCGCTCGCTCGCCCGTCATTGAAAGGATCGACCATGAGTCTCGTCCGTGAAGGTCGCGTCTGGAAATTCGGCGACAACATCAACACCGACCTGATCTTTCCCAACCGCGCTTTCCGCATGCCAATCGCCGAGCAGTACACGCTCGTCTTTTCAGCCAATCGGCCGGGCTGGGTCGACCAGGTGCAGAAGGGCGATCTCATCGTCGGCGGCACCGATTTCGGCATGGGTTCGGGCCGGCCGGTCGGACGTTTGCTGGGCGAGTGCGGCATTGCGGGACTGGTCGCGACGTCGATCAACGGGCTGTGCCTGCGCAACTGCCTGACCTTCGGTTTTCCCGCCCTGTCGTTCGAGGGCATTCTCGACATGTTCGAGGAAGGCCAGCGCATGCGCGTCGATTACGGCAACGGCCGCATCGATAACCTGACCACCGGCAAGCACGCCCAGGTCGAGCCGCTGCCCAAGCTATTCCAGGACCTGGTGATCGGCGGCGGCTCCATTCCCATGCTGATCCGCGAAGGCTGGATCGAGCCCGAGCCGCGCCACGTCGCTTCCACCTAGACAATTTCAGAAGATTTTCCGAGGAGACAGAAAATGCCCAGCAAGACGAGCCTGAAGGAATTGATGCAGAAGGAGGGCATGGTGGTGGCGCCCGGATGCTACGACGGCCTCACCGCCAAGCTGATCCGCAACGCCGGCTTCTCCTGCGTCTACATGAGCGGCGGCAGCACCTCGGCCGGCTTCGGCTATCCTGATTTCGGCCTGCTGACCATGAGCGAGATGGTCGAGAATGCCGGCCGCATCGCCGATGCCGTCGATCCCCTGCCGGTCATTTCCGACGCCGATACCGGCTACGGCAACGAGCTCAACGTCTATCGCACCGTGCAGGCCTTCGAGAAGGCCGGCGTGTCCGCCATTCACATCGAAGACCAGGTCTCGCCCAAGCGGTGCGGCCATCTCGACGACAAGGAGATGATCTCGCGCGAGGACTTCGCCGCCAAGATGCGGGCCGCGGCCGATGCCCGTCGCAGCAAGGATTTCCTCATCATCGCGCGCACCGATTCGCGCGCCAAGCACGGCTTCGAGGAGGCGATCGCGCGGTCCAACATGGCGCTGGAAGCCGGCGCCGACATCGTCTTCCTGGAAGCGCCGCAAACGCTGGACGAGGTGCGCAACACGCCCAAGCTGGTCAAGGGCCCGTGCCTGCTCAACGTCATTCGTGGCGGCAAGACGCCCGATGTCGGCTTCGAGGACGCGCGCAAGATGGGCTACAAGGTTGCCATCGTGCCGGGCATCGTCATCACCACGGCGATCACCGCGGTCGAGCAGATGCTGGGCGAGCTGAAATCGACCATGGTGCATCCCATCCCGCAGAAGGAAATGCCGCCAATGGGCATCTTCGAGCGCGCCGGCGCCAAGGAGTGGGAGCCGATGCGCACGCGCTATCGCGCCTGACGGTCGACTCGCGACTTCAGCATGTTGAGCGGATGGCGCGCATCGACGTCGCCATCGCTCAGGCTGGTGTGCAGGTGATACATATCGGGCCGGGCGAGACAGACGCTGTGCTGCACCGCCCGGCCTTTTTTGTCCTTCATCACCCAGTTGATGCTGAGCAGCGGCGAGCCGGTGGCGACGCCCAGCGCTTCCGCCTCGCTCGGCTGTGCCAGAACGGCGGTGACGATCTGCTCGACCGAGGCGAAGACGATGCCGGTCTTGCGCAGCAATTCGGTCAGCGGCTTGATGCGCATGTCGTTGCGGGAATAGGTGCGGCCGATCTCCTCCGGCACGTAGGCGGTCAAGTGGAAGATCGGCTTGCCTTCGATCGAGCGCACGCGCACCGAGCGCTGCGCCACGGCGCCTTCGGCCAGGCCGAGCGCATTGCGCACGTCGGGCGGCGGCTCGACATAGGCGAACTCGATCATCCGTACCCGCGTCGATTTCACGATCCAGTTCGCCATGTCGCGGAAGCCGCGCATGTTGGCGTGCGGTTCGAAGGACGGCATCGGGTTGGCGAAAGTGCCCGAGCCGTGGACGCGGCGGATCAGCCCTTCGCGCTCCAGCACGTCGAGCGCCTTGCGCACGGTGACGCGCGAGACGTCGAAATCGCGCGCCAGCTCGTGCTCGCCCGGGATCGGCGTATCCTTGAGGTACGCCGCCGACAGGATGCGGTTGCGCAGCACCGAATAGACCTGGTGATAAAGCGGCGGGGTCAGCCCGCTGCCGTTGGACTGACGGGCTTTGGTCGATTTTGCCGGCTTTTTCTTGCGCACGTGGATTGACCGCTGAAGCTTGGCAAGGTTTAGATGAACGCAGCGAAAATAACAACGACCGCGCAATCGGCGATGGTCGAGCGGGAGGGAACATGGCGGAGCGGCTGAAGGACAAGATCGCCATCGTGGTCGGCGCCGGCTCTTCCGGACCAGGCTGGGGCAACGGCAAGGCCACCGCCGTCACCTTCGCGCGCGAAGGCGCCAAGGTGTTCTGCGTCGACGCCAACGTCAAGGCTGCGCAGGAGACGGTCGACATCATCAAGGGCGAGGGCGGCACCGCCCATGCTCACCTTTGCAACGTCGCCAACGCCGCCGAAGTGCAGCGGATGGTCGAGGCCTGCGCCACCGACTGGGGCCGCATCGACGTGCTGCACAACAATGTCGGCATCGCCCGCACAGGCGGCCCGGTGGAAATGAGCGAGGCCGACTGGGATCTGGTGCTCGACGTCAATCTGAAGAGCTTCTTCCTGACCTGCAAATACGCCCTGCCGATCATGGAGAAGCAGGGGTCGGGCTCGATCATCAACGTCTCGTCGATCGCCTCCATCCGCGTGCCGCGCGGCATCTCCTACGTCGCCTACAACGCCAGCAAGGCAGGCGTGAACGGGCTGACCCAGGCCGTCGCGGTGCAGTACGCCGGCAAGGGCATCCGCTGCAATGCCATCCTGCCCGGCCTGATGAACACGCCGATGATCGCGCCGCTGGCCAGCTCCTACTCGCAAGGCGACTACGAGAAGATGATCGCCATCCGCGACAAGATCAGCCCGACCGGCAAGATGGGCACGGCGTGGGACGTGGCCAATTGCGCGCTGTTCCTGGCCAGCGACGAATCTGCGTATGTGAACGGCCATCTGCTGGTGGTCGATGGCGGGCTGATCAACACAGCCTAACGTGCGCTCTTTCTTTTTCGTCATCGCCCGGCTTGACCGGGCGACCCATCTCCATACGCGCACCTCCCCGCACGGTTGGCGAAGTCTGAGGTGTAGTTCACATGGGTGGCCCGGTTGAACCGGGCCATGACGAAGAGGAGTATGCGTGGTGTTGCGATCTAGGGGCTAAGCCGCTTCCACAGCCGGAACACCGCCGGCGCCAGCATCACGACGAAGAAGATGCGGAACAGATGGTGCGCTGCCACCATCGCCGTATCGACATGCAGCGCCAGCGCCACCAGGCTCATCTCGGCGACACCGCCGGGCGAGAAGGACAGCAGCAAGGCGGGGATCGGCAGGTCGATGAACTGGATGGCGATCAAGGTGAAGACCACCGCAACAGCGACGCCGATCAACCCGCCGCCGACCGACATCACCAGCGTGCGGCCGACCTCGCGCACATGCACGCCGATAAAGCGGCAGCCGATGGCGGTGCCGATCACCACCTGGGCCGCCGCCACTAGTTCGGCCGGCGGCTGCGTCGTGGTCAAGCCGAAATAGTGCGCCGCGGCCGACACCAGCATCGGTCCCAGAATCGCCGCAGCGGGCAGGCGGATCAAAGTCGCGAGCAGGAAGCCGATGGCGCCGCAGGCGATCATGATGCCGTAGTCCAACAGCGCTACGTCGCCGAAATGAACGCCGGTGCCGCTGCTGGTTTGCACGCCGTCATGGAAGCGGAACCAGATCGGGATGGTCATCACCACCACCAGAATCCGCACCGCATGTGCCAGCGAGATCTTGCGGTCGTCGCCGCCCATGGCGCCGCCGATGGCGATCATTTCCGCAAGGCCGCCGGGTATGCCGCAGAAATAGGCCGTCACGCGATCGAAGCCGCCGACATAGCGGAAGAACAGATAGGCCAGGAAACCGCTGACGAAAGTCAGAAGCATGAGGCCGGTGATGCTGCCGATCCAGTGCGGCATGGCGTCGACCAGGCTGGGCGAGAATCCGCTGCCCAGCATCACGCCCAGCACGATCAGCATGATTTGGCGCAGCTTCGGCCAGACCCCGATGCGCGCCCCCGACAGGGCGGCGATGGTCGCGAGCACGGCGGCGCCCATCATCCAGGGCAGCGGCATGCCGATGAAGAAGAAGGTCGCCCCGCCGATCGCGCCGATCGCCAGCGCCAGGACCAGCGATTTGGGATTGGTCGGTCCGAGCGGCGGGAACGCATGCGGCACGTGCTCGAGATCCGCCTCGATATCGGCTTCGACCTGCGTGACGCCGTCGGGCTTGCCGCTCTTGTCCGAACTCACGGCGCGAATTGTTCCTTGATGATGCGCTCTTCCAGATTGTGCTCGGGATCGAACAGCAGGGTCAGCTTCACGTCGGTGGCTTCCGTCACCGTCACGCTAACCACGTCGCGTACTTCGGTATCGTCGGCCACGGCCGAGACCGGGCGCTTCTCCGGATTGAGGACGGTGAACTTCACCGTCGCCGTGTGCGGCAGCAACGCGCCGCGCCAGCGCCGCGGGCGGAAGGCGGAGATCGGCGTCAGCGCCAGCAGCGAGGAGCCCAGCGGCAGGATCGGGCCATAGGCCGAAAGATTGTAGGCGGTGGAGCCGGCCGGTGTGGCCACCATCACGCCGTCGCAGATCAGCTCGTCCATGCGCTGCTTGCCGTCGATCGAGATGGCGATGCGCGCGGTCTGCCGCGTTTCGCGCAACAGCGAGACTTCGTTGATCGCCAGGCTCTGGCGCGTCTTGCCGCTCAGGGTGGTCGCCACCATGCGCAGCGGCCTAAGCTCGATCGACTGCGCGCGCTTGAGCAGCGCCGTCAACCCGCTGGTGCGATAATCGTTCATCAGGAAGCCGACCGTGCCGCGGTTCATGCCGTAGATCGGCGTGCCGAGCGCGCGATAGCGGTGCAGGGTGCGCAGCATGAAACCGTCGCCACCCAGCGCCACGATCACGTCGGCCTTGTCGGGCGCCACCGCGCCATAACGCTTCTTCAGCGTCTTCAGCGCCGCCACCGCTTCCCTGGTTTCGGCCGCGACGAAAGCCAGCTTCACCCCGTTGCGGGCGGAACCGGTTTTGGCCTTGGGGGAGGGACGCTTGGCGGGCATGGGTGGCGGCAGTATAGCGTCCGCGCCGCGTTAAGCTACTGCGGCAGAACGCAGATCAGCCGCCCGTCACGCTCATATGCCGCGCCACGGCCGGGGCCTGGGTGCGGCGGTCGATGATGAAATCATGGCCCTTGGGCTTGCGCGCGATGGCGGCATGGATGGCGGCCACCAGCTCCTCGTCGCTCTCCGAGCGGCGCAGCACCTCGCGCAAATCGGCGGCGTCGTCCTGGCCCAGGCACATGAACAGCGTGCCGGTGCAGGTCAGCCGCACGCGATTGCAGCTCTCGCAGAAATTATGGGTCAGCGGCGTGATGAAACCGATGCGGCCGCCGGTCTCCTTGACCGTGAAATAGCGCGCCGGCCCGCCGGTGCGATAGTCGCTCTCCTCCAGCGTCCAGTGTTCCTGCAGCCGCGAGCGCAGCAGCGACAGCGGCATGTACTGGTCGATGCGCTGCTCGCCGATCTCGCCCATCGGCATTACCTCGATCCAGGTCAAATCCATGCCGCGCCCATGCGCCCACAGCATCATCGAATCGACTTCATCGTCGTTGATGCCGCGCAGCGCCACCGCGTTGAGCTTGATCTTCAGTCCTGCCGCCTGCGCCGCATCCAGCCCGGCGATGACCTTGTCGAGATCGCCCCAGCGCGTGATGGCGCGGAACTTGTCCTTGTCCAGCGTGTCGATCGAGACGTTGAGGCGCTTGATGCCATGCTGCGCCAGTTCACCCGCGTATTTGGCGAGCTGGCTGCCGTTGGTGGTCAAGGTCAGCTCTTCCAGCGCGCCGCTTTCCAGATGGCGCGACAGGTTGCGCACCAGCGACATCACGTTCTTGCGCACCAGGGGCTCGCCGCCGGTCAGGCGCAATTTCTTCACGCCAAGGCTCACGAACGCGCTGCACAGCCGGTCGAGCTCCTCCAGCGACAGCACGTCGGCCTTGGGCAGGAACGTCATGTCCTCGGCCATGCAATAGACGCAGCGGAAATCGCAGCGATCCGTCACCGAGACGCGCAGATAGGAAATATGCCGGCCGAACGGGTCGATCATGAGGCTTAATCTAGGGCGGGGACGGGCGCTTTGCGACCCGAATTTTCGTGTGGTTTTCGCTATTTAGGGCGGTTGGCAGGGCAGCGACCCTTGTTTAGGGTGGCTTCGCAAGACTTTATCGTTCGGGGGCGTGGTGTCTGAATTCGTGCTCAATTCGCGGCTGGAGGCCGATACCGTCCCCGTGGTCGACTGGCCGCTGTCGTCGGTGCGCCTGATGAACGATCGCACCTGGCCCTGGCTGATCCTGGTGCCGCGCCGTCCCGCCCTGAAAGAGCTGCACGATCTGACCACGCTCGACATGGCGCTGCTGGTCGGCGAAATCTCCAAGGCCTCGCGCGTGGTGGCCGAGATCTGCCAGCCGGAAAAGGTCAATGTCGGCGCGCTGGGCAACATCGTGCAGCAGCTTCACATCCACGTCATCGGCCGCTTCCGCGACGATCCCGCCTGGCCCGGCCCGGTGTGGTCCTTCCGCCCGCCGGTCCCGTACAGCCAGACCGAGCAGGCGCAAATCGTCGAACGGCTGAGAAAAGCGCTGGGCTGACGCGATGAGCGAAGATCTGACCTTCGATGACGTGACCTTCGCGAACCAGGATCCGTTCGCCGTGCTGAACGGCCTGCTGAACGACTACAATGCCGCCCAGGGCGCGCCGTGGACGTTCAACCCGCTGTGGCTGTTCGCCCGCGACAAGACGGGCCAGGTGCAGGGTGGCATCCGCGGCTCGACCTACTGGTCGTGGTGCACGATCGACGTGCTGGCGGTGGCGGAAGCCTGGCGCGGCAAAGGCATCGGCTCGCGCCTGCTCGGCAGGGCGGAAGAGATCGCGCGCGAGCGCGGCTGCATCGGCATCCGGCTCGACACGATCAGCTTCCAGGCGCCGGAGTTCTATCGAAAGCTGGGCTACGCCGAATGCGGCCGCATCGAGGACTACCCGCCCGGCCACACCCGCCTCTGGTTCATGAAGCGGCTGTAGCAGGCCCTCTTTTTCTTTTTGTCATGTCGAGCGGAGCGAGACATCCTCCCCGTTCCGCTACGCAAACCATGTTGCCGCCTGTACCGGTCGAGCGGCGAAGATTCCTCGCTGCGCTCGGAATGACATGCTTAAAATAAGGACAAAAGAAGCAGAGTAGGGGAGAGACGCGTCCATGCAGTCGCAATCCGTCAAAGCCAAAGGCCACGCGCTCTATCCCAATCTGCTCTCGCCCATCAACATCGGCACCGCCCGCATCAGGAACCGCATGATGATGGGCTCCATGCACACGCGCGTGGAGACAACCGACCGTTTCCACGAGCGCGAGATCGCCTATTACCTGGCGCGCGCCAATGCGAACATCGGCCTCATCGTCTCCGGCGGCCTGGCGCCCAACGACGAAGGGCTGATGGAGCTCGATTCGCTGAAGCTGACGCGCGACGCCGATCTCGGCTACCAGCGCGAGCTGTGCAGCGCCATCGCCGGCACCGGCGTGCCGTTCTTCGCCCAGATCCTGCATGCCGGCCGTTACGCCAAGTTCGACGGCTGCGTCGGCGCCTCGGAAATTCCCTCGCCCATCAACCGCCGCAAGCCGCGCCGGCTGGAGACGTCGGAAGTCTGGCGCACGGTCGACGACTACGTGCGCGCGGCCGAGATCGCGCAAGAGGTGGGCTTCGTCGGCATCGAGGTGATGGGATCGGAAGGCTATTTCATCAACCAGTTCCTCTCGCCGCGCACCAACGACCGCGACGACGAATTCGGCGGCGACTGGGGCCGGCGCATGCGCCTGCCGGTCGAGATCATCCGCGCAATCCGCAAATCGATGGGGCGGGACTTCCCGATCATGTACCGCATCTCCGCGCTCGAGCTGGTCGAAGGCGGCATGACCCAGGCCGAAATCCTGGAACTGGCGCAGGCGCTGGAAGCAGAAGGCGTCGACTGCCTGAACTCCGGCATCGGCTGGCACGAGGCCCGCGTGCCGACCGTGGCCTACGTCACCCCGCGCGCTGCCTGGGCTGAGGCCACCGCCGCCATCAAGGCCAAGGTGAAGATCCCGGTCATCGCGTCCAACCGCATCAACGATCCCGTCGTTGCCGAGAACCTGATCGCGTCGGGCAAATGCGATCTGGTGTCGCTGTCGCGCCAGATGCTGGCCGACGCCGAATTCGCCGCCAAGGTCGAGGCCGGCACGCCCGAAGCCATCAACACCTGCATCGCCTGCAACCAGGCCTGCCTCGACATGATCTTCCGCCTGAAACCATCGACCTGCCTGGTCAACCCGCGCGCGCTCCGCGAAATCGAATTCCCCACCGGCAAGGCCGCGACTCGCAAACGCATCGCCGTGATCGGCGCCGGGGCGGCGGGCATGACCTGCGCCTTCGAGGCCGCCGCGCGCGGCCACGACGTGACGCTCTACGAGAAGAGCGGCCAGTTGGGCGGCCTGCTGCAACTGGCGCGCAACGTGCCCGACAAGAGCGAGTTCGACGAGCTGATCCGCTATCTCTCCTACCGCGTGAAGGCCGATGGCGTGACGCTCAAGCTCAACGCCAGCCCGACCGCCGCCGAGCTGAAAGGCTTCGACGAGATCGTCATCGCCACCGGCGTGCGCCCGCGCCTGCCCGAACTGCCGGGCGTGAACCATGCCAAGGTCGCGGGCTACGAGGAAATCCTCTCCGGCGCGCGCAAGGCCGGCAACAAGGTCGCCATACTGGGCGCGGGCGGCATCGGCTTCGACACCGCGGAATATCTGCTCGACGAAGGCCGCCGCGAACCCGACGCCGCCCAGTTCCTGGCCGAGCACGGCATCCACATCGCCTCCGACCTGCGCGGCGGCTTCGACCGCGCCACTCGGGTCGACCACAAGCCCACGCGCAAGATCACCATGCTCCAGCGCACGCCCGGCAAGTTGGGCCGCACGCTCTCCATCACCACCGACTGGATCAAGCGCGAGCGGCTGGAGCGCGCCAATGTCGAAACCATCGCCGGCGCCACCTACCAGCGCATCGACGA
>CAYLYK010000008.1:61889-81674 GCA_964388115.1 uncultured Hyphomicrobiales bacterium | reverse complement strand
CGCTAGAATGCGTCGGCCATGAGCCAGGAAACCACCATCATCACCCGCGGCGTGCTGCGCCTGATGCGCCATCGCGGCGTGATGGCGACGGTCGAAGTGGAACTGCCCAGCGGCCGGCGCGCCGACGTCTTCGGCGTCGATCCCGCCGGCATCATCACCATCGTCGAAATCAAGACCTCGCTGACTGACCTGCAGCGCGACGGCAAATGGCCGGAATATGCGCCGCATTGCGATCTGTTCTTCTTCGCCGTGCCGGCCGATTTCCCCATGGAGCATTTGCCGCCGGAAGTCGGCATCATCGTCGCCGACCGCTATGGTGGCGAAGTCCTGGTCGAGCCGCCGCGCCGCACCATGCCGGCGGCGACGCGCAAGGCGCTCACCGTGCATTTCGGCAGGCTGTGCGCGCTGCGGCTTGCGCGGGCCTACGATGCCGAATTCGACGTCTGAAGCGGCCTTGATTTCGCCCGCGTCGCCTGCGATAGCAATGCCATGATCGGTTGGCTGAAGACATTTCTCGCCGCGGAGAGCGGTCCCACCTCGCACGCGGCCATCCATGGCAGCGACCGCATCATGGCGGCGGCCGCCCTGATGGTCGAAGTCGCCGCCCGCGACGGCGATTTTTCAGCCGGCGAACGGGCCATCATCGAGCGTCTGTTGCAGGCGCATTTCTCGCTCGACGCCAAGGCGGCGGCGAGCATGGTCGAGGAAGTCATTTCCCTGCACGAGAACGCCTCCGACGTGTTCCGCTTCACCAGCGCGCTGAACAAGCGCTTCTCGCCCGAGGAGCGCCTTGAGATCGTCGAATTGCTGTGGGAAATCGTCTATGCCGATGGCGAGGCGCACCACTATGAAACGAACCTGATGCGGCGGCTGGCCGGCCTGCTCTATCTCGAGGACGGCGATGTCGGCGCGGCGCGCAAGCGGGTTCTGGCGCGGCGCTAGACGAAGCCGCCGATCACCAGCACAGTGGTCGCCAGCCAAAGAAATCCCAGAAAAAGTATTGGCGGATCCTCGAGCAGGTCGCGCACGGGGTTTTCGCCCTGCTCGCGGTTGAACACCAGCCACGCATAGCGCGCCAGCATTCCCAGGGCCGGCGGCGCGGTCAGCCACAGCAGCGGCGCGGCATGGCCTTCGATCGAACGTCGATCGAGGGTGAAGCCGGTATAGAGCAGACCCGCCAGCACGGCGCAAATCAGCGTCAATGCATCGAGCAGACGGGGGTGGTAGCCGATCAGGGCCGGCCTCGTTACGCCGCGCGCGTCGCGCGACACGCTTTCTGCCCGCCTTTTGGCGAAGCCCAAAAACAGCGTCAGCGCCAGCGAGGTTGCCAGCAGCCAGCCTGACGGTGGAATGCCAACGCCGACCGTGCCGGCCAGCACCCGCAGCATGAAGCCCGCGGCGATGGTGGCGACATCGACGAAGGCGATGCGTCGCAACAGGCGCGAGTAGAAAAGGTTGAGAATGAGGTATCCGCCAATGATCGCCAGCGCCTCGGGTCGGACGGCGGCGGCGATCAACAGCGCAGCCAGCGCCAGAACGAAGGCGAAAACCAGCGCCTGCCGAGGCGTGACGGCGCCGCTGGCGACGGGACGCTGGCGCTTCAGCTTGTGCCGGCGGTCGGCGTCGGCGTCGCTGACGTCGTTGAAGGCGTAGACGGCCGAGGCGGCAAAGCAGAACGCCACCGTCACCAGCGCCACATCGGCGATCAAGGCCGCGCGATGCCAGGCTTCGGCGAACAGCAGGCCCAGGGGGACGAAGGCGTTCTTCAGCCAGTCGAGCGGTCGGGCAAGGCGCAGATAGGCGGCGAAATCCATCGCCGGCACCTTACTGCGCCAGCGACGGTTGCGTCACGCCACTTGTTTGCGATTCTAGCTTCCCGCCACGCGCCGCGTGTGACCCTTCCAGTGCGGCTCGCGCAATTCCTTGCGCTTGATCTTGCCGACCGGCGTCTTGGGCAGCGGTTCGGTGCGGAACTCCACCGAATGCGGTTTCTTGTACGAGCCCAGCTTCTCGACGCAGAGCTGGATGATCTCCTGCTCGCTGACTTTTATTTTGGGATCGACGGTGCACACGGCCAAGGGCGCCTCGCCCCATTTCTCATGCGGCACGCCAAAGACGGCGCATTCGATCACGGCGGGATGGTCGGCGATGGCGTTCTCCAGCTCGGCTGGATAGATATTGAAGCCGCCCGAGACGATCATGTCGTTGGCGCGATCGAGCATGTAGAGATAGCCGTTGGCGTCGAGCATGCCGACATCGCCGGTCAGCACCCAGCCATCGATCATGCGCTCGGCGGTGGCCTTGGGATCCTGCCAGAAGCCGCTCATCTGCCCATCGGTCTTGGCCACGATCTGTCCCGGCTCGCCGGGTTTCACCGGCTTGTTGTCCTCGTCCCAGATCTGCAATTGCGCAAACGGCAGCGGCATGCCGCAGGCGCGCAGCGGGTTGGAGCCGGGCACGTCCTTGGCGAACCACTGCGCCGGCCCCATGATGGCGATGGGCAGCACTTCGGTCTGGCCATAACCCTGGTACATCGCCTTGCCGAACACCTCGTAGCCCTTCAGCGCCGTGTCGTCGGCGATGGGCGCGGCGGTGATCAGCAGGCATTTCAGATGCGAGAAATCGCGGCTCCGCATACCGGGCACGCGCAGCACCGCGTTCAGCATGGTCGGCACCATGAACATGTAGCCGATCTTCTCCTTCTCCATCAGATCGACCACCGCGGCGGGATCGAACTTGTCGATCATCACGTTGCAGGCGCCGCCCATCCAGATCGGCGTGAAGAGATAGCCCGAGCCATGGCTGATCGGCCCCAGATGCAGGCAGGAATCGCCCGGCTCGACCGGCGGGTAGAGATAGAACCAGTCGCGCGCGGCGGCCAGCCAGGAACGATGCGTGTAGGCCACGCCCTTGGAGCGGCCCGTGGTGCCGCCGGTATGGCGGATGATGTAGATGTCGTCCTCTTTCACCGGCACGTCGGGATCGACGTTGGACTGCTTGGCCAGCCAGTCTTCGTAGCCGGCATCGCGGATCAGCACATGCTTCAGATGCGGCAGCTCGGCCTGCAGCCCCTCGATCTCGTGGGCGTAATTGGCGCCGACCACCAGCACCTTGCACTGCGTGTGGCCCAGCATGTGCAGATGCGCCTCGCGGCTGTTGCGCGGATAGAGCGGCACGCGCACCACGTTGGCGATGGCGGCGCCGACGAAAATGTCGGAAGCCTCCAGCGAATTGTCCTCCAGCACGCCGACCCGGTCGCCCGGCTTCATGCCCAGCGCAATCAGCCCGTTGGCCATGCGAATGGCGCGCTCCCAGGCCTGCGCGAAGGTCAGCCGGCGGCTGCCATGCACGATGGCTTCCTTGTTGGCGTAGAATTGCGCCGAGCGGCGCATCACGCTTTGCACGTCCATGTTTCTCTCCCGACGATCGCGTTGTTTTGTCCCTGAGTTTCAGGCTGGCGGGCGCGCTGTCAAGCGTAGCAATCCGCTGGTCGGAACCGGACGACAAAGGCTTTGACCGTGCTGCTTCCCTGCCGCAGTCTGCGCGGCAAGGAAAGTGGAGGAAGCAGATGGCGGGGGCGCTCAAAGGCCTGCGCATAGTCGACATGACGGCCGTGGTGCTGGGTCCCTATGCCATGCAATTGCTGGGCGACCAGGGCGCCGACGTCATCAAGGTCGAGCCGCCCGAAGGCGAGACGCTGCGCCATATCGGCCCCTCGCGCGTCAATCCCGGCATGGGCCCGCTGCACCTGGGGGTCAATCGTTCCAAGCGCTCGCTGGCGCTGGACCTGAAACAGCCGCAGGCGCTTGCGGCGCTGCGCAAGGTGATCGCCAAGGCCGATGGGCTGGTGCATGCCATGCGGCCGCAAGCGATGAAAAAGCTGGGCCTCGACTACGACAGCGTCAAGAAGATCAACCCGGGCATCGTCTATGTCGGCGCCTATGGCTATCGCGCCGACGGGCCTTATGGCGACCGGCCGGCCTATGACGACGTCATCCAGGCGATGTCGGGCGTCGCCTGGCTCAACGGCATGCATGACGGCATCCCCAAATACGCGCCCACCATCATCGCCGACAAGACCGTCGGCCTCACCCTGGCCAATGCGGTGCTGCTGGCGCTGATCCACAAGCTGCGCACCGGCCAGGGCCAGCAGGTCGAAGTGCCGATGTTCGAGACCATGGCGCAGTATCTGCTGGTCGAGCATCTCTATCTGCGCACCTTCGATCCCGAGCACGGCAAGCCCGGCTACGCGCGCATGATGGCGCCAGGCCGCAAGCCCTATCGCAGCAAGGATGGTTGGATTTCGATCCTGCCCTACACCAACCGCCACTTCGTCGATTTCTTCCGCATCGCCGGCCGCGCCGATCTGGCCGCCGACCAGCGCTTCACCAGCGTCGCCGCGCGCAGCCACAACATCGTGGTGCTGTACGAGTTGATCGAGGCCATCGCCGCCGGCCGCACCAACGCCGAGTGGCTGGGTGCGCTGATGCAGGCGCAGATTCCCTGTGCGCCGATCAATTCGCTGGAGGATCTGTTCGCCGATCCGCATCTGCAGGCGGGCGAGCTCTTCGCCACAATGGAACACCCCAGCGAAGGTCGCATCCAGGTCGTCAATTCGCCGATGCGGTTCTCCGGCAGCCCGGCGGCGATCTCGCGGCCGGCGCCGCTTCTCGGGCAGCACAGCCGCGAGATCCTGAGCGAGGCCGGCGTCGCCGATTCGGAAATCGCCGCGCTGGTCGACAGCGGCATCGTCATCGAACCCAAGCAGAAAAACTAGAGGAAGCGCCATGAAGACGGTTGGACTGGGCTTTTACTGGCAGGACATCAAGGTCGGCGAGCGTTATCGCACGATCGGCCGCACGATCTTCGAAGCCGATCTGGCGGCTTTCATCGCCGTGACAGGCATGACGGAAGTGCTGTTCAACAATCTCGAATTCCTGAAGTCGGAATCGGCCATCAAGGGCGGACGGCCGGTGCCGGGCGCGCTGGTCTATTCCTTCGCCGAAGGCCTGCTGGTCCAATCGACCATGCAGGGCACCGGACTGGCTTTTCTCGGCTGCACGCTCGATGTGAAGGGCCCAACCTTTGTGGGCGATACCATCCATGTCGAGTTCGAGATCACCGAGCTGCGCCAAACCTCGACCGGCAACCGCGCCATTGTCCGCACCCGCAACGAGGTCAAGAACCAGAAGGGCGAGACGGTGCTGATCTACGATCCCAAGCGAATGATGAAGGGGCGGGAGTAGAGCTTAGGCCCCCTCGCGCCCGGTATCCTTGGGCCGGCCCTTCTCGTTGCCGTAACGCGCGCCCTCGTGGCCGGGCGTGGTCTTCTTCTCGTCTTCGGGTTGGCGCGGATGGCGTTTGGTGTCTTCCTTGACGCCCGGCTTGGCCGGGGCGGCGGGTTTCTTTTCCGTTGCCATGATTGTCCTTTCAGTGTTCCAGCGGGTCTAAGCCGGAACGGTTCTTGAGACGACGTTCGAAATAGGCTTCGAGCAGGCCAAGCAAGGTCATCACCACGAACATCGCGAGCGTCAGCATGATGGCGATGGCGAACAATCCGCCGCCGCACGCCAGCCCGATGGCGCCCGCCATCCACATGCCCGCACCTGTGGTCACGCCGCTGACTTTGTGGCGCGACTGGATAATGGTGCCGGCGCCGAGGAACGCCACGCCCGCCACCACCGCTTCCAGCGCGCGAATGGGGTCGGCGCCTTCGTTGCCCTGCGCGATCAGGCGCGCGTGGAAATCGAAACTGATGAGAGTGAAGCTGGCGGCGGCCAGGCTGACCAGCATGTGCGTGCGCATGCCGGCGGGCTTGTTGCGCACCTCGCGGTCGATGCCGATCACCAGCCCGCACAACAGTGCCAGCCCCAGCCGCAAGGCTGCATCGGCGAATTCCATGCCGGCCAGCCGGTCGTCGAACCAGATCGTTTCCATCGTCCCGCCGAATTTGGGTGCCGCGGTAAAACGCTTGTGGCGTTGGCCGGTTCCGAGCGGCACGATGGCGAAAACGCAGGGATGGAATATGACCAGGACGCATCGCGACAGCCAGGGTCCGGCCACGGTGATCGTTGGCGCCAGAGTGCGCGACTGTCGCGGCGATCTCTCGACGCAGGAGGCCTTGGCTTTCGTCGATGGTCGCGTGCTCGGCATCGGCACGGAATTCGAGATGCGCGCGCTGGCGGGCAAGGGTGCGCAGGAGATCGACCTGCGCGGCGCGACCTTGATGCCGGGGCTGGTCGACACGCACCCGCACATGCTGCATTTTTCCGCCCGCTCCGGCCTGCTGGTCGATCTGGCGGATGCGAAGGACCATGAAGACATCGTTGCGCGCATCGCGGCGCGCGCTGCGGTCACGCCCAAGGGCCAGTGGATCATGACCACGCCGGTGGGCGAGCCGTTCTATTTCATCCGCCGCTCCTGGCGTGACCTGCCCGAGCGCCGCTTGCCCGACCGTCATGTGCTCGATCGCGCCACCGCCGATCACCCCGTGTTCCTGTCGGCCTACGGCCCGGTGACGCCCAATGTCTGCGCGTTCAACTCCGCGGGTTTGCGCAGCGTCGGCATCACGAGCCTGACTCCCGACCAGGTGGAGCGCGTCGAGATCGAGAAAGGCGACGACGGAGAGCCGACCGGCGTCCTGCGCGGGCCGGTCAACAACTACTACACCTTCGATCCGTTCTGGACGCAGATCCTCAGCAAGCTGCCGACGGCCGTCGGCGTCGATCTGGAAGCGACCACGAAGAAGGCGATGGCGATGTACAATCGCCTGGGCGTCACCACGGCCTATGAGGGGCACAACATGGTGCTGCCCCATATCGACGCCTATCGCCGCCTGCGCGCCAAGAACGAGATGACGGTGCGCGTCGCTGCGGCACTGGAGATCGAGCCCACCGCCTTCCCGCCGTTCCAGCCGCTGTCGATGGAGCAGTTCCGCGCCAATCTCGACCTGGCGCGCTCGCTGACCGTGACCGACGACGATCTGCTGCGCATCGAGGGCGCGACACTGGCGACCGGCGGGCCGTGCTGGCCGGGGTTCCTGCGCATGCATGAAGACTATCGCGATCCCTGGGGCCAGCCGACGCGGGGGATGACCTTCGTGTCGCTGGAGAAGCAGGACGAGTTCATTCGCTACTGCGCCGATCACGGCATGCGCGCCAACTATCTCGCCGGCGGCTACCGCGACCATGACGATTTCCTCGCCTCGTGCGAGCGGATGAAGGACGAGCACGCGATCGCGGGGAAGGACTGGCTGATCCAGCATTCGATCCTGACCACAGAATTGCAGGCGCGCCGCTACAAGGCGCTGGGCTGCGACGTGACGACCTCGATGAGCTTCTCCTGGGGCAAGGGCGATCTCTATCGCGAGCGCATCGGCGAGTGGGTGCTGAAGGATCTGGTGCCGCTGCAGCGGCTGCTCGATGCCGGGCTGAATGTGGGCTGCGGCTCGGACTGGGGGCCGAAGAATATCTTCGAGCACATTCGCTTCGCCGAGACGCACGAGTTCTGCGGCAGCGGCCACCGCAACGACACGCCGGCCCACAAGGTCAGCCGGCTGGACGCGATCATGATGTGGACGCGCGATGCGGCCAAGGTGATGCGCTGGGACGGCATCGGCACCTTGGCGCGCGGCCATCATGCCGACCTGATCGCGCTCGATCGCGATCCCTTTACCTGCTCGCTGGACGATCTGCCTGCCACGCAGGTGCTGCGCACCTGGTTCTCAGGCGCGGTCGTGCACGATAGCGGTGTTCTTTAACGCAGCTCGTCGAGGAAGGTCGTCACGGCCTCGGTGAAGACGTCGTTGGCGTCGCCCGCCACCATGTGGCCGGCGCGGGCGATATCGATGAAGCGGGCCGAGGGCTGCAACTCGAGGAACTTGCGCACCGAGTCTTCGCTGATCACGTCGCTCATGCGGCCGCGCACCAGCAGCATCGGGCAGGTGATGTTCTTCACCGCCGCCGCCAGCCGGTCGGGCTTGCGCGCGCTATCCATTTTGCGATCGCCGCTGAGGAATTTGGGGTCCCAGTGCCAGCGCCAGCGCCCGTCGGCGCGCTTGCGCAAATTCTTCTCCAGCCCCTTCAGATCGGTTGGGCGCGGCCGCTCGGGCAGATAGGCGGCGACGGCATCGGCCGCTTCCTCGAGCGTGGCGAAACCTTCCTCGAGCTTGTCGCGCATGAACTCGAGCACGCGATCGGACCCCTTGATCTCGATATGCGGGGCGATATCGACCAGCACCACGGCAGCGAAATCCGTTTTCGGCTCCTCGCCGCCGGCGATCATCGCCGACAACCCGCCCAGCGAGGCGCCGACCATGACCGGCCGGCCCAGCGTGGCGGCGACCTGGCGGACGTCGTTGGCGAAATAGTCGAGCTGGTAGTCGCCGGTGGGCGACCAGTCGCTGTCGCCGTGCCCGCGCAAATCGAGCGAGACGGCGTAGCAGCCATGGTCGGCCAGGGTCCGGGCCGTGCCGCCCCAGGCGTGCCGCGTCTGGCCGCCGCCATGGGCCAGCAGCACCGGCCGGTTGGCCGGATCGCCATAGGCATCGGCGGTCAGCGCCAGGCCTTCCCTGGTTTTGAAGGTCAGGCGCTGCGGGCTTGAATTGCTGGGAGAAACGGGGGTGCGGGCAGGGGAGGTCGTCATCGGTACCACTGACTGAACGGTTGTTCATTAGGTGGTATCAGAGGCGGCAGGCCATGCCAAGCCGGGACCTGCGCAAGGCTCGTCTGCGCAGGCCCGCCGACTATGCGCGTTCAGGCGACCTTCTGCCCGATCTTGCGGCGGCCCTTGTTGATTTCGCGCAGCATCTCGATGCCTTCCGCCGCCACAGCGTCGCCGATCATGAAATCGCCCTCCGCTGCGAAGCCATCGATGTTCACCCAGGCGGCGTACACATGCCGGGTGCGGTCGGTGATGATGCCGGCCTTCCACAAGGTGCGCGCCAGCACGTTGAAGATGTTGCCCTGGTCGCGCGTGTCGTTGCGGCGGTTCTCGTCGCTGTAGACCTCGCGCACCGCATCGCGCACCCATTCCCAGTCCAGCCCGAACTGCTCGTAGATGACGCGGCGCTGGCGGATGTTGGTGAGGTTGAACAGCAGGGTCTCGAAGCAACTCGCCGCCCAGTCCTCGACGATCTCGTGCTCCTTCGGCGTCAGCTTCGGCACGGTGCGATCGGCCCAGATCTTGCCGAACTTGTGGTGGAAGGCCTCGTCGGTCATCACCAGCTGCACCAGCCGCTTCAAGAGCGGATCGCGCGTATGGGCGTGGGTGTGGGCGAACGCGCCCATCGCCAGGCCCTCGATCAGCATCTGCATGCCGACCAGCTTCTTGTAGACCACCGGCGTCAGCACCAGCTCGTTGATCAGATCGCCCAGCGCTTCGCCCACCGGATAGGGCTTGCCCCAGCGCAGCTTGATGTAGCGGCCGAAGCCCGCCACGTGGCGCGCTTCCTCTCGCGCCTGGTTGGCGGCGTATTCCTGCGCGCCGGGATCGAACAGGATGTCGCACAGGCTGGCCGACAGCGACATCGCGCCCTGCTCGCCATGCAGGATCTGCGACATCGACCAGCGCACGTTCTCGTTTACCAATTTGATCTTCTGCTTCTCGTCGAGCTTGTCGGCCACCGCCGATTTCAGCTCGATCTGCCGCTCCGGCGGCAGCAGGTATTCGTTCTCGACGTCGAATTTCTGCGTGTAGTCGAGATAGGCCGGATCGTACGGGTCCCAGAAATGATCGTGCGTCGCCGAGATGATGCCGTCGAACGCGTCCGAGCGCGTCTCGTAGCGGTCGACGTCGATCATGGCGCGGAAATCGTCGGGCGCGACGGTGTTGTACGCTTTGTCGTGGGTGATCTGCTTGTCGTTGCGGTCGGCCATGGTGCGGTTCCTCGAATTATGAACGCATGGTCACATAGCGCCGATGCAGTGTCTACCGACCCTGGCCGACCGGTCCTAATGCCTTGCTCTGATAAGGTTTTCTAGCCAGCCAGCTTCTTCGCGATCTCCGCCACGTGCCGGCCCTGGAAGCGCGCCAGCTCGAGCTCGTTCTGCGACGGCTGCCGCTTGCCGTCGGCGCCGGCCAGGGTGGTGGCGCCATAGGGCGTGCCGCCGGTGATCTCGTCCATGCGGGTGAGGCCCTTGGCGGTATAGGGCAGGCCGACGATCACCATGCCCTGGTGCAGCAGCGTCGTGTGGAAAGAGAGGATGGTGGCTTCCTGCCCGCCATGCTGGGTGCCGGTCGACGCGAACACGCTGCCGACCTTGCCCACCAGCTTGCCCTGCGCCCACAGCCCGCCGGTCTGGTCGAGGAAATTGCGCATCTGCGCCGTCATCATGCCGAACCGCGTCGGCGAGCCGAAGATGATGGCGTCGTAGTCGGGCAGCTCCGCCACCTGGGCGACGGGCGCTTTCTGGTCGGTCTTGCCGCCGGCCTTAGCGAAGGCCTCCGCCGGCATCGTCTCGGGCACGCGCTTGATGTCGACGCTGACGCCGTCGACCGATTTCGCACCCTCGGCGATGGCGCCGGCCATGGTCTCGATATGGCCGTACATCGAATGATACAGAACCAGAATCTTGGTCATGTCTTTCTCCTGCTTGTGATGCCTGCCTGCGCGACGTGCTTCGTCGACGCGCCTGCCGGTGAAGGTGAATAGCCAGCAACCTGGCTGTCGTCGCTCATTTGCTCTGCTCTGCTTCGCTGTCATTTTGCTGGCAGACGGGTTCCGCAGAGTCTTGATCCCCTTGATCCCCTTGATAGGGATAGCTGACACACACGCGCCTTAAGGGCGCGCGTGCGTCAGCAATCCCTGTGTATTGATCCCTTTGACCCCTTTGATCTCCTTGATCCCCTTGATAGGGACAGAGACTACAGATGCGCCTTTGACTCGGCCCGGCCGCGCAGCTCGGCGCCATGCTTGAGCTTGATCTTGGCAACCCGCTCGGGCGGGAAATTCAGGCCCAGCAGCGCCGGGGCGGTATCGGCGACCTCCCGGTACTCCTCGATCAGACCTTCCTTGTTCAGCTTCATGATGGACACACCCTCGAACATCACCCGCGCGCCCTTGGCTTCGGGCAGGATCGAGTTGTAGGAGAACAGGTAGCGGACATAGAGCGTGCGCCCGTCGAATACCGGCTCGAGCATGTCCCATTTGAAGTTCTTGGCGGTTTTGTAGAACCAGACGTCGATCAGCTCGGCGACGCGGGCGCGGCCCTTGAACTCGCCGTAGAACGCATCGTGATAGACGCCGTCCTCGGCGAAAAGTTTCGCCAGCGACGCGCCTTCGTGCATTTCGACCGCGTCGGTGAATTTCTTCAGCATTTCCTTGATCTGCATGGTTCCTCCCGCGAAACCGCCCCGGCATTTGCTTGGGGCTAAAGGGGCCGCTATAAGCGCCAGTGTCATCAGGGAGGATAGGCCATGAACGCAACAGCGCAAAAGCTTGCGATGCCGGCCGGGGTCGAGATCACAGGCGAAATCAGGCCGGGCTACGAGCGGGTCCTGAGCGAGGAGGCGCTGGCTTTCGTCGCCGAATTGGAACGCAATTTCGGCCAGCGACGCCGCGATCTGCTCGCCGCCAGAGTCGAGCGGCAAAAGCGGCTGGATGCCGGCGAAAAACCTGATTTCCTGCCCCATACCAAGTCGATCCGCGACGGCGACTGGACCGTGGCGCCGCTGCCCAAGGATCTGCTCGACCGCAGAGTCGAGATCACCGGCCCAGTCGACCGCAAGATGATGATCAACGCGCTGAACTCCGGCGCCTCGGTGTTCATGGCCGATTTCGAGGATGCCTCGACGCCGACCTGGCACAACATGATCGATGGCCAGAACAACATGATGGACGCCGCCCGCGGCACCATCGCCTTCGACGATCCCGCCTCAGGCAAGAGCTACAAGCTCAACGACAAAATCGCCGTGCTCAAGGTGCGCCCGCGCGGCTGGCACCTGGAAGAGAAACACGTGCTGGTCGACGGCAAGCCGATGTCGGGCTCGCTGTTCGATTTCGGCCTGTTCTTCTTCCATAACGCCCGCGTGCAGCTCTCGCGCGGCACCGGCCCGTATTTCTACCTGCCCAAGATGGAGAGCCATCTCGAGGCACGGCTGTGGAACGACGTCTTCGTGCACGCCCAGGACCGGCTGGGCGTCAAGCGCGGCTCGATCAAGGGCACGGTGCTGATCGAGACCATCCTGGCTGCCTTCGAGGTCGACGAGATCCTCTACGAGCTGCGCGAGCATTCCGCCGGCCTCAATTGCGGCCGCTGGGACTATATCTTCAGCTTCATCAAGAAATTCTCCCGCCACGCCTGGGCCGTGCTGCCCAATCGCGGCGAAGTCACCATGACGACGCATTTCATGCGCTCCTACTCGCTGCTGGTGATCAAGACCTGCCACAAGCGCAACGTGCACGCCATGGGCGGCATGGCGGCGCAGATTCCCATCAAGGACGATCCCAAGGCCAACGACGAGGCGCTGGGCAAGGTGCGCGCCGACAAGAAGCGCGAAGCCACCGACGGCCATGACGGCACCTGGGTCGCTCATCCCGGCCTGGTGCCGATCGCGCGCGAGGAATTCGACGCGGTCATGAAGGAAGCCAACCAGATCGCGCGCAAGCGGCAGGACGTCAACGTCGTCGCCGCCGACCTGCTGCAGATCCCGCAGGGCTCCAAGACCGAAGCCGGCTTGCGCCAGAACATCAATGTCGGCATCGGCTATCTCGAAGCCTGGCTGCGCGGCGTCGGCTGCGTGCCGCTCTACAATCTGATGGAGGATGCGGCGACGGCCGAGATCAGCCGCGCCCAGGTCTGGCAGTGGGTCCATCACCGCCAGAAGCTCGACGACGGCCGCCTGGTCGATCTCGATCTGTGCCGCAAGATCATCGCCGAGGAGCTGGAGAAGACCAAAGCGCAGGTCGGCGCCCGTTTCGACAGCGGCCGCTATGCCGATGCCGCCAAGCTGTTCGACACGCTGATCTCGCAGGACAGCTTCACCGAGTTCCTGACCCTGCCGGCGTATGATCAGTTGGTGAGCGAAGGGGCTTAAGCAGAAGACAACAAAAAGCCCTCATCCCGGTTCTGCGAAGGGGTGAGGGCGTGCCGTCGATACCCATTATATTTAGCTCCGCTCGCTTTCGCGGCCAAGAGCCGTTATCGGCATTCAGCCTTACGCATTTTGCGCTTCATCCGGCGGCTTCCGCCGGTCATAACCCGCCGCCCGGACAGGGGAGGCGTCATGGCAGCGAAGGCGGTTGGCAGGAGCGATCTCGTCAAGTTGACCCGCATTCTGGGTCTGTTGGGTTCGGATCACATAGGTGAGCGCGCCAGTGCCGCGCTGGCGGCGCACCGGCTGGTCAGACGGATGGGCGTGGACTGGTACACGCTGCTGGGCGGACAGGGGCCAAGGCGGCTGTCGGGTCCACCCGAGCGCGCGCGCATCGATCCGTGGAGCGATTTCGTTCGCGCCGCCCGTTCGCGCGAGCGCCAGTTGCAGGCAGAGAACGAAACCCTGAAGCGCGAGCTCGATCGGCTGCGCCGACGGCTCTAGATCAGAACTCCAGCACGATCTTGCCGATCGCCTCGCGCTCTTCGACCATGCGCATGGCGGCGCGGAAGTCAGTCACCGGAAAGCGCGTCACCGGCATCTGCGGCAGTTTCCGCTCTGCTGCCCATTGCATCAGCATGGTCATGGTTTGGCGCAGGCGCACGAAGTTCTGTGGCGGCGGCATCTGACGGCCCCAGCCGAGGTAATAGCCCCAGTAATAGCCGATGGCGGTGATGTTCTTGACCAGCAGGATGTTGGCAGGAATCTGCGGGATGCGGCCCGAGGCAAAGCCGTAGCAGATCAGCCGCGCTTCGGGCGCCACGCAGCGCAGCGACTGGTCGAACACGTCGCCGCCCACCGGATCGAACACCACGTTCACGCCGCGCTCTTCAGTCAGCTCCAGAACCCGCTTGCGCAAATCCTCGTTGCGCGAATCGACCACCATGTCGGCGCCGGCCTGCGTTGCCGCTGCGCGCTTGTCGGCGCTGGAGGCGGTGCCGATGACGCGCGCGCCCATGGCATGGCCCAGCATGACAGCGCTCAAGCCGCTGCCGCCGCCCGCGCCATGCACCAGCAGCGTTTCGCCCGCCTGCAGCCGCGCCGCCCAGTCGAGCGACAGGAACACGCTGCCATGCGTGCCGGCCACGATCATCGCGTCGGCATCGTCGAGGCCGTCGGGAATCTTCCATACCGTTTCGGCCGGCGCGACAAAGCGCTCGGCGATGGCGCCGCCACCCTGCGACAGCGCCGCGACCCTGTCGCCGGGCTTCACATGCGTGACGTCGGCCGCCACGTCGATCACCGTGCCCGCGACTTCGCCGCTGGGGATGTAGGGCAGGCCGGGCTTGTTCTGGTGCTTGCCGGCAATGCCCAGCACGACGGCGAAAGAAACGCCGGCGATCCTGGTGGCGATGCGGACATGGCCCGGTTTCAGGACCGGCTCGGGCCAATCGCTCTCGAGTTTGAGAACGTCGGGCGTGCCGTATTGATGGCAGACGAGGGCGCGCATACTGGCTGGCCTCAGAGATCTTTGAAGGAGCCGTGGCGGCCTTTGCCGTCGGCGAATCGTTTGGCGCCCGACATGGCTTCCTTGCGCCGCGCTTCGCTTGCCAGTTCCGCTTCGCGTGCGATGGCGGCGGCGAAGCCGTAACTCTCCTGCTCGTAGGTGGAGCGGCGATCCGAGCGCAGCGCGATCTGCGGGAATTCCGCCACCTGATGCGCCAGTTCCAGCGCCGCCTTCAGCGCCAGCCCGTCGCCCACCAGGCGCGTGACCAGGCCCCATTCCAATGCTTCTTTTGCGGGCACGGCGCGGCCGGTGATCAGCATGTCGAGCGCGCGGGCGCGGCCGATCAGGCGCGGCAGGCGCACCGTGGTGCCGTCGCTCATCGGCACGCCCCAGCGGCGGGAGAACACGCCGAACGTGGCGTTCTCTTCGGCAATGCGGATGTCGCAGAACAGCGCCACGCCCAGCCCGCCGGCGCAGGCCGTGCCGGCGATGGCGCCGATCACCGGCTTGGACAGGGGCGCGCGCAATGGGCCGTTCTCGCTGCCGGCCCAGGGGAAGTAGTCCGTGCCGCCGGCCAGCGCTTTCAGATCGGCGCCCGAACAGAACGCGCCGCCGGCGCCGGTCAGCACGCAGACATGGGCGCTGTCGTCGGCGTCGAAATCGTACAGGGCGCGGCCCAGCAGCAGCGCCGCCTCGTTGTCCAGCGCGTTGCGCACCTGCGGCCGGTTGATGGTGATGATCCGCACCTTGCCGTCGCTGCGTGACAGTATCTTTTCGCTCTCGCCCATGATGTCCTCGGCCCGTTGCAGGCAAATTGCGGCAGGCCGCATCTTATTGCAAACTGCACAAAAACAGGGGTGGGAACGTTGCCGGATTTCGTGAAGATCGAGAAGGGGCTGGGGCCCGAGGGTCGCATTGCCGTGGTGCGGTTCGACCGCGGCGACGGCATCAACGCGCTGTCGCCCGAGGCGATAAGGCAGCTGACGGCGGCGGCGCGCAGCTTCGAGGACGATGCACAGACATCGGTCGTCATCCTCACCGGCGGCAAGGGATGTTTCTCGGCGGGCTTCGATTTGAAGGATCCCGAAGGCCGTTCTCGCAAGGACATGGATATCGGCGCCCTGCGCCGGCATCTGCGCATGGGCCCGCGCCTGGCCGCGGCCTGGCAGGACATGGACCAGATCACGATTTCCGCCATCGAAGGCTTTGCCGTGGGCGGCGGCGTGGTGATGGCGGTGATGACCGATTTCCGCATCATGGGGCGGGGCGCGCATATGCGCGTGCCCGAGATCGCGCTGGGCATGAACATGAGCTGGCAAAGCCTGCCGCGCATGCTGCATCTGATGGGCCCTGCCCGCACCAAGCAGGCGGTGCTGCTGGCCGACGACCGCATCACCGCGCAGGACGCCTACGAATGGCATCTCGTGGAGCAGGTGGTGGACGACGGCAAGACCTTCGACGCCGCCATGGTGATGGCGGAGAAGATCGCCCGCCAGCCGCCCATTCCCGTCGCCATGACCAAGCAGACCATCAACCGGCTGACCCATGCGCTGGACGATCTGGCCAGCCACATGGATGGCGATCAGTTCGCGCTGGCGGGACTGACGGAAGATCACCGCGAGGGCGTGGCCGCGTTTCTCGAGCGGCGCAAGCCGCGCTTCAAGGGACGCTAATCCATGCGCGCCGAACTCAGCCCCGAGCGCATCGAGGCGGGCGAGCGGCTGCTGCGGCGGCTGGAGGAGCGCGGCTCGGTCGTGCCCGCCGCGTTATGGAGCTACGCGCCCGACATCAACGAATGGCGGCTTTACCTTGCGATCAAGACGCCGCCGACGCATGGCGCGGCGACCGGCGTCGAGCTGGTGTCGCAGGCCATCGCATCCCTGCGCAGCGAGGAGGACTTCCCGCTCACGCGCCAGGACATCTCGCCGGTCGCGCCCGATCATGCGGTGATCGCCACCCTGGCCGCCGCCATTGGCACCGGCCCGACGCTCTCGCGCCTGCGCATCCAGGGCACCCGCGTCAACGGCGCGCTGATCGAGGACGCGCTGGTCTATCGGCTGCACAAGGCGGGGTTGGCCTGACGTTCAGCTTTCGTGCGTGCGCGTCGAAAGCTCTTCCATGATCTGCCGCCGCTCCTCGTCGCTGTAGGACGTCCAGCGCCCGATCTCCTCGACGGTGCGTTTGCAGCCGATGCAGAGATTGCTGTCGGGGTGCAGCATGCAGACATTGACGCAGGGCGATGGGATGGCGCGCAGCGGACGGGTCGTCATGGCCGGGCCTTGTAGCAACCAGCCTCGATCGCCCGTCGCCGCACCAGCGCCAGCACCATATCGATCGTCGGCGTCTTCACGCCAGCCATCCGCCCGATCTCGACCACGGCGCCGACGATGGGATCGATTTCCATCGGCCGGCCGCTTTCGAGATCCTGCAGCATCGACGTCTTGTGCGCCCCGGCGTCGGCGGCGCCGGCGATGCGTTTCGTCGTGTCGATGAGGAAGTCGATGCCCAGCGCCTCGCCGACGCTGCGCGCTTCTTGCATCAGCGCGTTGACCAGCGGCGCCAGCTCGGCGTCGGTCGCCAGCACGTCGAGCGTGGCGCCGGTCAGCGCGCTTAAGGGATTGAAGCAGACATTGCCCCACAGCTTGATCCAGATGTCCTGGCGGATGCGCGGCCGCACCGGCGCCTTCAGCCCGGCCGCGATCATGGCCTTGCTCAGCGCCTGGATGCGCTCGGAGCGCGAGCCGTCCGGCTCGCCGATCGGCACACGGTCGGAATAAGTGTGACGGATGATGCCCGGCGCTTCGATGGTGGCGGCGGGATCGAGCACGCAGCCGATGGCGCGCTGCGGGCCGACATGCGTCCACAGCAAATCGTCGGGATCCACGGCCCTGATGCGCCGGCCTTCGTAAGGGCCCGCCAGTCTGTGGAAATACCAGAACGGGATGCCGTTCATCGCCGTCACCACGCCGGTGTTCTCGCCCAGCATCGGTTTCAGGCTGGCGGCGATGGCGGGCGCTGCGTTGGACTTGATGGTCAGGAAAACGAAATCCTGCTTGCCCGCCTGCGCCGGATCGTCGGTGGCGCTGGGGCGCACCGTGAAGCTTTCGTCCAGCGTGTGCAGCGTCAAGCCGTTGCCGCGGATCGCCTGCAGGTGCGGGCCGCGCGCGATCAGCGTCACCTCGACGCCCGCTTTCGCCAGCTTGGCGCCGAGATAGCCGCCGATGGCGCCGGCGCCGAAGATGGCGATTTTCACGAGCGCAGTCTCACTTGGCCAGGCCCAGCTTCTGCGCCAGGCCGATGCGCTGGACCTTGCCGGTGGCGCCCTTGGGCAGCTCGTCCATGATCAGGATCTGGCGCGGCACCTTGAAATCGGCCAGCCGCTCGGCGGCGAAGGCGCGGATGGCTTTCTCGTCGGCCTGCGCGTCGGGCTTCAGAACCACGGCGGCGGCGACATCCTCGCCCAGCTTGGCATGCGGCACGCCGAAGGTGACGACCTGCGCCACGGCCGGATGGTCGAGCAGCACCTCGTCCACCTCGCGCGGGGAGATCTTCTCGCCGCCGCGGTTGATGATCTCCTTCTTGCGGCCGGTGATGGCGAGATAGCCTTCGCTGTCGAGAATGCCCAGATCGCCGGTGCGGAACCAGCCATGGGTGAAGGCCTCTTCGTTGGCCTTGGGATTGCTTTCGTAGCCCGCCGTGACGTTGGGACCGCGGATGACGACCTCGCCCTGCTGGCCGGCCGGCAGCAGCACGCCGTCATCGGCCATGATGGCGATCTCCGGCCCGGCGGCAATGCCCACCGAGCCCGGCTTGCGCGCCCGAGGCGGCAGCGGGTTGGACGCCATCTGATGCGCCGCTTCGGTCATGCCGTAGCTTTCGATCACCGGCGCGCCAAAGGTCTTCTCCAATTCGGCCATCACCTGCGGCGGCAGCGAGGCGGAGGAGGAGCGGATGAAGCGCAGCTTCGCTTTCTCCAGCGCCTCCTTGTTGCGCTCGGCGCGGGAGAGAATCGCCTGGTGCATGGTCGGCACGGCGGTGTACCAGCTCGGCTCGAACTCGACCAGGCGCGAGAAGAAATTCAGCGCGTTGAAGCCGTCGGTGCAGACCACCGAGGCGCCGGCCTGCAGCGAGGACAGCACCGCCGCGATCAATCCGTGGATATGGAACAGCGGCATGACGTTCAGGCAGCGATCGCTTTCGCTCAACGCCAGCGTCGTGGCGATGTGGCGGGCGGAGGCGGCGACGTTGCGCTGCATCAGCGGCACGATCTTGGGCCGCGACGTGGTGCCCGAGGTGTGCAGCACCAGCGCAATGTCGTCTTCCTGCGGCGCGCCATCGTTCGAAGCGCCACGCTTGGCCAGCAGCGCCGCATCCTCATTGCTCTCGGCCACCAGATCGAACGTGCCGGCGGGCAAACGCTCGTCCTTGCCCAGGGCCAGGACCGGTATCTTGTGCTTGCGCGCCACTTGCGTTGCCGGGCCTTCGTCGCCGCGCGCCACCACCAGCACGGCGGGCTTCAGATCGGACAGATAGAAATCGAATTCGTCGGCGCGGTAGGCCGGGTTCAGCGGCGCCGTCGTCGCCGCCGATCCGATAGTGACGAAGGCGCTGGCCATTTCAGGCCCGTTGGGCAGCACGATGGCGACGCGCTGGTTGCGACCGATGCCGAAGCCGCGCAAAACGCCTGTCGTGTAATCGACATGCTTGCGCAGTCCCTGATAGCTCAGCGTCGGACGATTGGGCGCAAGAAGAGCCGCACCTTGGTCATTACCGCGGTCCAACACTTCACGAATGGTTTTGGAAATAGTGTTCATGCAAGCGGCAGGTTTACCCAAGTAAGCATGGCTGTCGAGCCCTTTAAGGTGCACAGACACCGCCTCATCGAAAACGCGCCGCCGGACGCGAAAAGCCGGAACTCAGCATGACGCCGTCTGTTGGGCTTCCGTGCGTTGAACAATTTCCAGGAGAACTTTTTTTATGATTTCTTACATGGCTCCCTTGCGCCTTTCCGCTTTGGCGGGCGCAAGCGCCTTGGCACTAGTCTTGGCCATGCCAGCGATGGCCGGTCAATCGCAAGCTTCATCCGCAAACAGTATCGTGAATGCGCCGCACGTTCTCGACATGGGGCAGGGCTATCGCCTCGATCTCTCGCACAAGGCAGCAGGCGCGCTTGAGCAACAAATGGCGACAGGCACCGGCGGCACTGGCGGCACCGGCACTGGTGGCACTGGCACGGGCGGAACAGG
>CAYLYK010000008.1:0-61789 GCA_964388115.1 uncultured Hyphomicrobiales bacterium | reverse complement strand
GGCACTGGCGGTACTGGCACCGGCGGTACTGGCACTGGCGGTACTGGCACCGGCGGTACTGGGACTGGCACCGATACGTCGGGCGGCGGCTCCGTCGATGGGACGGCGAGCGGCACCGGCGGCGGCACCAGCTCCCCTGGTACGGCGTGCTCCGAGCCGGGGCGCACGACAATGGGTTCAGGCAATGGATGCATAGACGGGGCGAACGGCATTGCTGGCCGGAGCGTTACGGGATCGGTGGGCACTGCGCAAATGGATCGCGTGCGGATCGAAGATCTGCCCCCTAGCCTGCAGGAGGCCGCGCGCAGCCGGATGGATCGGCAGCAAATGCAGAGCGAGCTGGTGAAAACCACCATCGTCAATCGTCTGGCGATGACGGGCAGCGATTATACGCTCGACAGCGCCCGCAAGGATGGGTCGAACTATGTCTTGTTCGTCACCGATCGCAGTGGCCAGCAGGCGACCATGTTGTACGAGACGACTTCGGGGAATTTGCGCGAAGTGCGGATGTAACCCGGGTTACTTCTAATCGTTGAAAAGGCAAAACGGCCGCTCGCCTGAGCGGCCGTTTTTTCGTGCTCCGCTTGTTTTTCTATTCGCGGATTACCGATCTCCTCCACCCAGTCGTAGGGTGAGCTGCGGTGCAACAGCACTGCCTTTGGGACAGTGGATGTTTTGCGGCGGGAACAAGCCGGCCGCTGTCGAAGACCGGGCTTGAAATACATTCCAAGGCATGTATATATATTCCTAGGAATTTAGATCAGGGAGACGGGTATGGCTCTATCGCGCAGGAATTTCATCCGTGTTGCCGGCGGCGTCGGCATCGTTGCGGCTGGCGGCCTGGGCCTCAGGGCTTGCGACACCATGCCGGAGTCGGCGATTGCCGCGTGGAACGGGCCGCAGGGCGAAGCCGATTTGCGCCGGCGGGTTCTGTCCTGGGCGCAGCTTGCTCCCAACCCGCATAATCGCCAGCCCTGGCTGGTCGCGCTGCCGGGTCGCGACGAGATCGTTCTGTTCTGCGACCGCAGCCGGTTGCTGCCGCATACCGATCCCTTCAGCCGCCAGATCATGATCGGCCATGGCTGCTTCCTCGAACTCCTGGCACAGGCGGCTGCGGCCGAGAAGCACCGCGCCGACATCGTGCTGTTTCCCCAGGGAGCCTTTCCCGATGGTGAAATCGGCAGCCAGCCGGTGGCGCGGATCAAGCTGGTTCCCGACGCCGCGGTCGTACCGGACCCGCTGTTCGCTCACGTTCAAGCCCGCCGCAGCGCCAAGGTGCCGTTCGATGCCGGTCGGCCGGTGTCGGATGCGGTGGTGAATGCTTTGGCCGCCGCCGTCGGAGGCGGCGTGAGGTTTGCCGAGACCCGCGAGCGCGCGCAGGTGCAGGCATTGCGCGATCTCACGGAGAAGGCGATGACGCTGGAGATGCGCACGCCGAAAGCGATGGCGGAGAGCATTGATTTGATGCGCTTGTCGGCGGCGGAGATCGACTGGTATCGCGACGGCATCAGCCTGCATGGCCCGCTTTTCTGGTGGGGCCAGAGACTGGGCATGATCGACAAGGCAACCATGGCCGATGCCACCAGCAGCGCCTTCGAAAGCGGCGTCTCGCGCTACCGCGACATGACGCAGAGCGCCATGGGTTTTGCCTGGCTGGCGACGCCGGGCAACGACCGGCCGGCGCAGATCGCCGCCGGGCGCGCCTATGCCAGGCTCAATCTCGCCGCTACGTCCCAGGGTCTGGCGATGCAGCCGCTGAGTCAGGCGTTGCAGGAATACCGCGAGATGGCCCCGCTGTTCGCGCAGCTGCGGGAAACAGTGAAGGCTGCGCCCAGTGAAACGGTGCAAATGCTGGTGCGGGTTGGCTATGCTGGTGCGGTGCCGCCGTCGCCGCGGCGGCGGCTCGACGATCTGTTGGTGAACGGAACCGCATGACAAGCCGCAAGGCGCCCACCGGGCTGACGCCCGCCGACGAGCTGATCTACGAGACGCTTAACTACATCGGCATTGCCGATCAGTTGCTGATGACGCGCGTCAATCGCGTACTGGCCGAGGGCGATTTGCCGTTTCCGCAGTTCGTGCTGCTGAGTCATTTTTCCAAGGATCCCGCGCGCCTGCGCACCGTCAGTGGCATCGCCGCCGCTTTCCAGGCGCCGCAGCCGGGCATCACCAAGACCATCGCCAAGATGCGCCGGCGCGGCTATGTCGAAATCCGCGTGTCGGCGACCGACAAGCGGGTGCGCGAGGTCTATGTCACGCCGGCGGGGCTTGCGGCCTATCGCACGGCCCTGAAACGGATCACGCCCGATGCGCGCCTGATTTTCGCCGATTGGCGCAGGCCCGACATCGCGACGCTGCATGATCTGCTGGAAAAGCTGAAATCCTGGCTCGACGACAATCGCGACAAAACCGCCTGATACCGCGATTAGACGTCGTACGCGCACGAAGCGCGGAACCGGCCCGTTGTGTCGCGGGTTATTCAGTCGTGGGTTCGCGACCAATTGAGGAGGAACCATGACTTCGTTCAACTATTCGCTGCGTGTTGCCGCACTTGCCGGCGCAAGCGTTCTGGCCCTGACGTTATCGGCGCCAACCATGGCCAATGATCCGGCGCCCAGCACGGGTAATACGACATACGTGCCGCAGACTCCGGATGTGGGTGGCGGCTATCGCCCCGATCCGACGCGCAAGACGGTCGGTGAAATGGAACGCGACATCGCCGAGGGCGAATACGATCGGTCAACCGCGCCGCAGCGATCCGGTGACATGAACAAGATCGGCGAAACGACCTCGGGCGTGCCGGTTCAGCAGGGCACGCCGATCGATCGCGGCCCCGCTCGGCCGATGGGCGATATGAATTCGCCTGGGTCCGGCAATGGTTCGGGCGCGGCCTCCAGCACGGGTTACAAGGGCGCCTTTCCGTCGGAAGCCGCCGACCTGAAGGTCGAGCGCGTGCGCGTGCAAGACCTGTCGCCCGATCTGCAGGCGGCGGTGAACAGCCGCATGGATCGCCGGCAGAACGCCAGCGAGCTGGTGGAAACCACCATCCTCAATCGCCTGGCGCTGATGGGCAGCGAGTTCAAGCTCGATAGCGCCCAGCAGGTCGGCAACAACTACGTGCTGCGGGTGAGCAATCCGGGCGGCCAGCAGGCGACGCTGCTTTACGAAACCAAGTCGGACACGCTGCGCGAAGTGCAGATGTAATCGAACGGGCGACAGCCAAACGAAAAACGGCCGCTCGAAAGGGCGGCCGTTTCTTCTCGCGCTCCCGTTTATCCTATTTGTTGTCGGCTTTGCCGATCTCGTTCAGCCGGCCTTGCAGTTCGTCCAGCTTGCGCTTGAGCTCGTCGATGGTGGCGTTGTCGCTGACCGCCGTGCGTTCGGCCGGTTTCGGCGCCTCGCCGCCGGCGGCGAAGGGCGTAAACATTTTCATCGCCCTTTCCAGCATGGCGACGTTCTGCTTGCCGACTTCCTCAAACTGCGCGAACGGGTTGAAGCCGAAAGTCGACTGCATGTAGTCGCGCATCCGCTCCTGGTTCTGCGAAAACGACTTCATCGAGTGCTCAAGATACTGCGGCACGACCGACTGCAGGGAATCGCCGTAGAAGCCGATCAACTGGCGCAGGAAGGAAATGGGCAGAAGATGCTGCCCCTTGCCTTCTTCCTCGACGATGATCTGCGTCAGCACCTGGCGCGTGATGTCCTCGCCCGTTTTGGCGTCGTAGACCACGAAATCGGTGTTTTCCTTCACCATCTGGGCCAGATGGTCGAGCGTGACGTAACTTGACGTGGACGTATTGTAGAGCCGCCGATTGGCGTATTTCTTGATGACAACGGGAGCCGATTTGGCCCCGGCTGCGTGTTCTGTCTCAGCCATCCCACGCCCTTTCTGTGGACGCCCCGATCCCTGACGGTGTGCCGTCTTCTTCCGATGTTACGCACCCGCGAAGAATTTGCTGCGTTGCGTAAATTTTGGCCACCTTAGCCCGTGGAATTTCGCGCTGCAAGCCGCGCTGTGCCGCAGCGGACGACACGCTATACTCCCGCCATGGCCGAAGATTCGGAGCTTGAAGCGCTGGCACGCCGTTACCTCGACCTCTGGGAAAGCCAGTTGTCGGCGATGGCGGCCGACAGCGAATTGGCCGAACAGCTGGGCCGCCTGTTCGCCGCCACCAACGCCAGCCTGCTGGCTGGCGTCAAGGGGGTGGCCGAGCGCGGCGCGGGAGAAGGGGATGGAGCGCAACACAGAACGGGCGACGCCGACGACGCCGGCGCATCTGCGAGTGGGGCCGCGGCCGCTGCCGTTACACGTGGCAACTGCACTGTGGACCTGGCAGAGCTCGACCGCCGGCTTGCCGCTCTTGAGCGCCGCCTCGACGCCATCGAGCGCCGGCAATCCTCCAGCGACTGATCCCGCTTCGGATGACGCGACGACGCACCCCAGCCTGCGTGGCATCGCCAGCCTCGCTCGTCATCACGAAGCCTGGCGCCGGCGCCTGATCCGTCTGCGCGCCGATCTGGCGCTGACCGACGACAACGCCAGCCTCGACGATATCGTGCGCGGGCCCTTCAGCGCCGCCTTGCAGCGCGAGACCGTCCGCCGCATGGATCGGTTTCTGCACGGCGTGCAGCTCTATCGCCGGCATCGTGCCGAGCGCGACTTTCCCGAACCCGAAACCGCGTTCACCGATGGGCAAAGCCGCCTGCTCGATTTTACGCCCTTCGCCGGCAAGGCGGTTGGGAGAGAAACGGCGCTGCTGATGATCCCGTCGCTGGTCAATCGCTGGCAGGTGCTCGACATCACCGCCGAGCGCAGCTTCATGCGCGCCATGGCGCGCGGCGGCGTCGCCAGCTTCCTGGTCGACTGGGGCACGCCGACCGGCACCGAGCGCGACTTCTCCTCGACCGATTACGTGCTGCGCCTGGAACGGATGCTGGATCATCTGCGGGCCCAGGGCTTCAAGCGTATCCATATCGGTGGCTATTGCATGGGCGGGCTGCTCGCTCTGGCGCTGGCGATCAGGCGGCAGCAGCATATCGAAAGCCTGTTGCTGCTGGCGACGCCGTGGGATTTCCATGCCGATCGCACCGGCCAGGCGCTGATGATGGCCAATCTGCCGTTCCTGTCGAAGCTGGTGGATCATGCCGGCGAGTTGCCGGTCGATGCGCTGCAGACCTTGTTCTATTCGCTCGACCCCTGGCAGGTGATCCGCAAGTTCACCCGCTTCGCCGGTCTCGATCAGGAATCCGCCGCGGCGCGCGAATTCGTGCTGCTGGAGGATTGGCTGAACGAGGGTGCCTCGCTGCCGGGGCCGCTGGCGCAGGAATGCCTGCTGGGCTGGTACGGCGCCAACTCGCCGGCGCTGGGCCAGTGGACGGTGGCGGGCGAGATCGTCGATCCGCGCGCGTTGAACAAGCCAGTGCTGACCATCGTGCCGGGACAGGACCGGATCGTGCCGCCGGCCTCGGCGCGGGCGCTGGCGCCTCCGTCGGCGATCGCGCCGCCACGGGCGAGGTCGCTGGAACTGCCGCTGGGCCATATCGGCATGGTGGTTTCAGGCCGCGCGCCGCAAACGCTGTGGCAGCCGGTGATCGAATGGCTCGAACAGGCGCCGGTTTGAGCATGGGAGAATGGTTGCGCCGCTTCCGCCTGCCGCTGGTGTGGGGCGTCATCCTGCTGATCTCGGCGGTGCTGCAAACCTTTACGGTTCTGTATGACGCCAGCGTCGTCGGACGGCAGATCACGACCACCCAGGCGATCGTGCAGGAAGCCAGCAGCCATGTGATGTGGCTGGTTCTGCTGCCGGCAATCTACTGGCTGCAGCGGCGGCTTCCCGTCTGGGTGTCGTTCACGAATATTCTGGCCCACATTGCGGCGACCGTGCCGGTGAGCCTCGCGCATGTGCTGGGCATGGTGGCGTTGCGACATCTCGCCTATGCCGCCTTGGACGCTTCCTACACTTACGGCTTCACGCTGGAGCATCTGCTCTACGAGTACCGCAAGGATGCCTTCACCTACTTGCTGTTCAGTGGCGCTTATGTGGCGTTGAACTACATATTCGCCCGCCTCGACGAGCGGGCGAAGCCGCCCGAGCCGGATCAGCCCGCCAAGGCAGCAGTCGCACCGCTCGCCCGGCTGGCAGTGCGCAAGAAGGATCGCGAAGTGCTGGTGGCCGCCGACGCGATCGACTGGATCGAGGCGGCGGGCAACTACGCCATTCTGCATGTCGGCGCAGAGAAGCACGAAATCCGCTCCTCGCTGGCCCGGCTGGAAGGCGAACTCGATCCGGCCAGTTTCGTGCGCGTGCATAAATCTGCCATCGTCAACATCGGTCGGGTGCGCGAGGTCGAACCATGGTTCAACGGCGACTACCGCATCCGCCTGCAGGACGGCACGGAAGTGCCGCTCAGTCGACGCTATCGGACCCGGTTCGAGGAAATAGCGCCCGCCCGCCGCTGAACCCCACCGCCGGTCGTCACCGGATGGCCGCCGGTCGTCCCAGAAAGCTGCCGCTGGTCACATTTTCCGCTTTCGCCGCCGGATTTCGGCGCAAAACCGCCGCGTGATTTGAAGAACGCGAGGCGATCCATGAATTTCCCGTCCGACCGGCGCAGCGATATCGACTGGCTGCGGGTGGCCGCTTTCTCCCTGCTAATCCTCTATCACGCCGGCATGCCCTATGTGGAATGGGGCTGGCATATCAAGAACGCCGAGCCCTGGGGGGCGCTGCAGGAGGTCATGCGCTTCGTCAATCGCTGGCGCATGCCGCTGATCTTCCTGATCGCCGGCGCCACCATCATGATCTCGCTGGGCAGGCGCGGCGCGGGCACGTTCATGCTGGACCGGCTCAAGCGCATCGCTTTGCCGCTGGGTTTCGGCATGCTGGTGATGATTCCGCCGCAAATCTATTTCGAGCGCCGGCAGCAAGGACGCTTCGAGGGGACATTCCTCGAATTCCTGCCGCACGCCTTCGATGGCGGCGCCTATCCTGCCGGCAACATCTCCTGGCACCATCTCTGGTTCCTGGCCTACGTGCTGGTACTGACCTTCGTGCTGCTGCCGGTGTTCCTGTGGCTGCGCAGCGTCAAAGGCGCGGCCATTGCCGATCGCTGGTCCGGTTTCGCCGCCCGCCATCATCTGGCGCCGCTGCTGGCGCTGCCGCTGTTCGCCGCGCAATTCTGGCTGCTGCCGGTTTCCGTCAACCGCAACGGGTTGATCGGCGATTGGCATGGGTTGGCGTCCAGCGGCGTGCTGCTGCTGGCCGGCGCCTTGCTCTATCGCAGCCCGGTCCTGCTCGACTGGCTGCAACGCGCCCGCTTTGTCGCCCTGGGAACCGGGATAGCGGCCTATACCGCGCTGGAGATCCTGTTCTTTGCCGCGCGCGGCATCTCGCCGGGCGGCGAGGGCTGGCTGCTCTTCTGCGTTCTGTCCTCGATCAACCTGACGGCATGGCTGGTCGCCATCACCGGCTTCGCACGAGCTTTGGCGCGGCCTTCGCCTTTCCTGCGCTACGCCACGCCCGCGGTCTATCCATTCTACATCCTGCACCAGACGGTGGCTGTTATCGCCGCCTTCTATCTTGTGCAGGGCGATCTGGCGGTGCCCGCCAAATACCTGCTGACGGCGGCCTTCACGTTCCTCGGCTCCTGGCTCCTCTATGAAGGGCTGGTGCGGCGGGTCGGTATCCTGCGGCTGCTGTTCGGCATGGCACCGATGCCCTCCGCACCGCCGAAGCCGGCATTGAAATCGGCCTGAAAACACCGATTTCCTTCGCAACCGCAGCACCTTGCCGAGCCCGTCCGGGGAGGCCTAAAGTGCCGGCAGGGAGCTTTGCCCGCCGTTTGCCGCTCATTGGCAGGCCGGGCGCCAGGAGGAATTCGCCATGTCGAAAGAAATCGTTATTGCCGCCGCCGCTCGCACGCCGATCGGCTCGTTCAACGGCGCGTTGGCCGGGGTGCCGGCGCATGATCTGGGCAAGATCGTCATCTCCGAAGCGCTGAAGCGCGCCAAGGTCGACGCCGCCGACGTCGATGAAGTCATCATGGGCCAGATCCTGTCGGCCGGCGCCGGCCAGAATCCGGCGCGTCAGGCCGCGGTCAATGCCGGCATCCCGGTCGAGAAGACCGCGCTTGGCATCAACCAGCTCTGCGGCTCGGGCCTGCGCGCGGTTGCCTTCGGCTGGCAGCAGATCGCCTCGGGCGACGCCAACATCATGGTGGTGGGCGGCCAGGAGAGCATGAGCCAGGCGCCGCATGCAGCGCATCTGCGCGACGGCACCAAGATGGGCGAGATGAAGATGGTCGACACCATGCTCAAGGACGGGCTATGGGATGCGTTCCACGGCTATCACATGGGCAACACGGCCGAGAACGTCGCGCAGCGCTATCAGGTGACGCGCGAAGACCAGGACAAGTTCGCCGTCGCTTCGCAGAACAAGGCGGAAGCCGCCCAGAAATCCGGCCGCTTCAAGGACGAGATCGTGCCGGTCACGGTCAAGACGCGCAAAGGCGACGTCGTGATCGACACCGACGAGTTCCCGCGTCATGGCACCACCATGGACTCGCTCGGCAAGCTGCGCCCGGCTTTCGCCAAGGACGGCTCGGTCACCGCCGGCAACGCCTCGGGCATCAACGACGGCGCGGCGGCGCTGGTGCTGATGACGGCGGATGAGGCGAAGAAGCGCGGTGTGAAGCCGCTGGCGAAAATCGTGTCCTGGGCCACGACCGGCGTCGATCCCGCCATCATGGGCATCGGTCCCGTCACCGCCAGCAAGAAGGCTTTGCAGAAGGCCGGCTGGAGCGTGAAGGATCTCGACCTGGTCGAAGCCAACGAAGCGTTTGCCGCTCAGGCCGTTGCCGTTGGCAAGGAGCTGGGCCTCGATCCGGAGAAGCTGAACGTCAATGGCGGCGCCATTGCGCTCGGCCATCCGATCGGCGCGTCGGGCGCGCGCGTGCTGGTGACGTTGCTGCATGAGATGCAGAAGCGCGATGCCAAGAAGGGTCTGGCGACCCTGTGCATCGGCGGCGGCATGGGCATTGCCATGTGCGTCGAGCGTTCGTAATCGACCTGAAGAATGCGCCGGCGGCTGGAAAGTCGCCGGCGTCAAAACCAAGAAACGGCCGCTAACGAACAAAGCAAAGCAGGGAGCAGAATCATGTCACGAGTTGCGGTAGTCACCGGCGGCACGCGCGGCATTGGCGCGGCGATTTCCACGGCGTTGAAGAAAGCCGGCTACAAGGTTGCGGCAACCTATGCCGGCAACGACGAGGCGGCGCAGAAATTCAAGGCAGCGCACGGCGTCAACGTCTACAAGTTCGACGTCGCCGATTTCAATGCCTGCAAGGGCGCGCTGGAGCAGATCGTCAAGGATCTCGGTCCGGTCGACGTGCTGGTCAACAACGCCGGCATCACCCGCGACGGCACCATGAAGCGCATGGGCCGCGACATGTGGGATGCCGTGGTCGATACCAATCTCGGCTCCTGCTACAACATGTGCAAGCTGGTGTGGGACGGCATGAACGAGCGCGGCTTCGGCCGCATCGTCAATATCGGCTCGATCAACGGCCAGGCCGGCCAGTACGGCCAGGTCAACTATGCCGCCGCCAAGTCCGGCATCCACGGCTTCACCAAGGCGCTGGCGCAGGAAGGCGCGTCCAAGAACGTCACCGTCAACGCCATCGCGCCAGGCTACATCGACACCGACATGGTGGCGGCCGTGCCGGCCAACGTGCTGGAAAAGATCGTCGCCAAGATTCCGGTCGGCCGTCTCGGCAAGGCCGACGAGATCGCCCGCGGCGTGCTGTTCCTGGTCGCCGACGACGCCGGCTTCGTCACCGGCTCGACGCTGTCAATCAATGGCGGCCAGCATATGTATTAGAATCAGCCTCTCGGCTTGGAAACGGCGCGGCTTCGGTCGCGCCGTTTTCGTTTCAGCCGATGGGATTGATCGAAAAAATCATTCGCTGTCGGGCTTGCGGGCGAGGCGGCGCCATTCTAATTAAGAATGGTTCGCAACTGGAGTTGAGTACCAGATCATGGCCCGCGACCTCATAAAAACCGCCAGCTTTGCCGTGCTGCATTTCTCGGTCGGCTTCGGCGTCACCTATGCGCTGACCGGCTCAGTGGCAATCGCAGCCGGCGTGGCGCTCATCGAGCCGATGGTCAACACGGTGGTGTTCTTCTTTCACGAGCGCGCGTGGCGTCGCTTCGGCAGGGCCGCGCCTGCTGGCTAACCCTGCGGCTGGGCTTTCAGCCGCGCCAGGAAATCGCGCACCCGTTCGGCGTTCTGGCCCAGATCGCTGACGCCCACGCGCGAGGCCGAGCGAATATCGACCCGCGTCCCGTTGCTCTCGCTGCGCAGGCGGATGACGATATCGTCGGTGAAGCCAAACCATGCCGTGCGGTCGCTGGCCTCGATGCGGCCCTCGGCTATATTGGCCTCGACGATGCTCATGCCCATGCCGCGAGCGGCGCTCTCCACCAGCGGCATGACTTTCTCGCGCGGCAGCTTGAGGGTCACCGGCGCAACATCAGCGTAATGCTGACGCTGCAGCGAGGAATTGCCGCTCCAGCTCCAGCCATTGGGCGACTTCTCGCGCGCGGCCTTCAGGGCCACGAAATCGGGCGGCGAGTCGAGATCGGTTGAGATGTCGTGGATCGGCGGATGGCTCTTTGCCAGATCGGCCATCTTCCAGGGCACGTAGAGCGCGAAGCCTGCGATCAGCACCGCCGGCGCCAGCATCAGCACGCCGGCAACGCGGCGGCGCCAAAGCAGAATGACCAAGCCGATCACGCTCAACGCCAAAGCGGCGCCGCTGGCATAGGCGCCAATGCGCAGAATGTCGAAAGCCTGCGATAGCGGCCACAGGCCGAAGCGATAGCCCAGCCCCGCCGCAGCGACCGCAGCGCCGGCCAGCAGCGCGAGAAGCAGCAGGATGACGGGGATGCGCATGCGATCTTCTCCCGATTACTTGGCGGCCCTCGCATGCTGGGCGATCAGCCCCGCCAGCTTCGGCAACAGCGGCTTGGGCAGATCATGCCCCATGCCCGGCACGATCTCGAGCTTCGCTCCTGGCACCAGCGCGGCCGTATCCTTGCCCGCCTCGACCGGCACCACCGGATCGTCGCCGCCATGGATCACCAGCGTCGGCGCTTTGACGGTCGGCAATAGCTTCACGCGATTGCCCGAGGCCAGGATGGCGTTGTATTGGCGCGCAGCACCCTGCGGATAGAAGCTGCGATCGACATTGCGTTCGACCAGCGCCTGCAGCTCGGCGTCCGTTGCGGGGTAGCCCGGCGAGCCGATCACCTTGCGCAGCGCGATGCCATGTTCGATTACCGTCTGGCGGTCGTTGCTTGCCGGCGGCGTGAGCAAGGCCTTCATCGCCTCGGGCTTGCCCGGCGGCAGGCCGCGGCGGCCTGACGTCGACATGATGGAGGTCATGCTGGCGATGCGGTCGGGAAAATCGCCGGCCATCTGCTGCACGATCATGCCGCCCATCGAGACGCCGACCACGTGTGGGCGCGGGATGTCCAGCGCTTGCGCCAGCGCCACGCCGTCGGCCGCCATGTCGGACAGCAAATAGGGCGCTTCGATCCTTTCGCCCGCCATGACCTTGGCCGTCAGCGCCGGCAGATCCGGCACGCCGTAGGAGTCGAATTTCTGCGACAGGCCGATGTCGCGATTGTCGAAGCGAATGACGCGGAAGCCCTGCTGCACCAGCCGGTCGATCAGCTCGTCCGGCCACAGCGTCAGTTGCGCCCCCAGACCATGCACCAGCAGGATGGCGGGCGCGCCGCTCTTGCCGCTGGCCTCGTATTCGAGCTCGACGCCGTTTGCGGAAACCTTCGCCATGACTTCTCCTTGCCGCTGCGCAGGGCGCGGCCTGTTATAGTCCCACCATAGTGTTTTCCGGGAGAAGTTGGGATGGATTTCGAGCTCAAGGAAGAGCACCGCATGCTGAAGGATCTGGTGCGCCGCTTCGTGCAGGAGCAATTGCTGCCGCTGGAGCCCGCGGTGCTGGCGCGCGACATGCAGGGCAAGGGCGTCGGCCTGACCGCCGAGGAACGCGCCAAGGTCAATGCGCGAGCCAAGGAGCTTGGCCTGTGGGGTCTGGATGCGCCGGTCGAGTTCGACGGCCACGACCTGCCGCTGGAAGCCATGATCGGCGTCGCCGAGGAGATCGGCCATACCATCATCAACTACGCCATCCCGCCCGATTCGCCCAACCTGCACATGCTGATGGCGGTGGCGACGCCAGAGCAGACCATCCGCTATGTCGAGCCCTATGCGCGCGGCGAGATTACGGCGGCGATCGCCATTTCCGAGCCCGGCGCTGGTGCTGATCCATCGGGCATGGCGACGCGGGCGGTGCGCGAGGGCGATTCCTGGGTGCTGAACGGGCGCAAGATCTGGATCGGGCGGGTGGCGGAGGCCGATTTCACCATCGTCATGGCCGTGACCGACAAGGACAAGGGCGCGCGGGGCGGCATCTCGGCATTCCTGGTCGATCGCGATACGCCGGGCTTCAACGTGCTGCGCCAGATCCCGATGATCGGCGGGCGCTTCACTTACGAGATCGCCATCGAGGATTGCCGCTTGCCGGCGTCGGCGCTGCTGGGCCGGGTCGGCGAGGGCTTCGCGCCGATGCAGAAGCGGCTGTCGGTGCGGCGCCTGCAGATGGGCGCGTGGTGCGTCGGCATGGCCGACCGGGCGCTGGCCATGATGTGCGAGCACGCCAACCAGCGCGTCACCTTCGGCGAGCGTCTGGCCGATCGGCAGGCGATTCAGTGGTGGGTGGCCGATTCGGCAATGAAAATCCATGCCAGCCGCCTGATGGTCTACGATGCAGCCTGGAAATGGGACCAGGGGCGGGAAATCCGCACCGAATTGTCGATGATCAAGGTGTTCGTGCCGGAAATGGCGACCGAGGTGGTCGACAAGGCGATGCAGACGCTGGGCGCCATGGGCATGACCAAGGAACTGCCGCTGCACGCCATGGCCAGCATGCTGCGCTGGATCAGGGTCGGCGAGGGGCCGAGCGAGGTGCACCGCTGGGTCGTGGCGCGCTCCCTGCTGGGGCGTGGCGGCAATCGCCGCGCCGCCTAGGAAGAAACCGAATCTGGTCCGGCGGCTCTTGCCGGGCAACGAACTGGAGGCAAACGATGCAAAGCGATCCGCTCACGATAGCGCGCAGAATCTATGGAGCCTATGTCGAGAAGGACCGCGCCGCGGCAGAGAAACTGATTGCCGAGGACTTCCACTTCTCGAGCCCGCTCGACAACCGCATCGACCGCGCCACCTATTTCAAGCGCTGCTGGCCCAACAGCCAGACCACGGCCAAGTTCGAGTTCATCAACCTGGTCAGCGACGGCGAGCGCGCCTTCGTGACCTACGAGGGCCGCAGCACCGACGGCAGGCGCTTCCGCAACACCGAAATCCTGACGGTGCGGCGCGGCAAGATCATCGAGGTCGAAGTCTATTTCGGCTGGTCGATTCCCCATGCCGCGCCCAAGGGTGGTTTCGTCAGCGACAAGGCGCCAAAACCTCCCAGGAAACCTGCCGAAAAACCCGTCAAGAAAGCCGCCAAGCCGGCCGCTTGACGGGAGAGGCGGCGCCTTCTAGCAAGGCGCGCCATGTCCCCGACTTCCTCATCCGCGTCATCCGACACCGCAGCTGTCGCCAGCCGCCGTCGCGCCACCGCCATCGGCAGTCTGGCGGTGCTGATCTGGGCGACGCTGGCGCTCTTCACCACCGCCACCGGCGCCATTCCGCCGTTCCAGCTCGTTGCCATGGCTTTCGCCATTGCCTTCGTGCTGGCGCTGGCGAAATGGAAGCTGCGCGGGCAGAGCGTGATGGCGCAATTGCGCTGGCCGGCAAAAGTGTGGCTGGTCGGCATCGGAGGGTTGTTCGGCTATCACGCGCTTTATTTCCTGGCGTTGAAGACCGCGCCGCCCGCGCCCGCCAATCTCGTGAATTATCTCTGGCCGCTGTGCATCGTGCTGCTGGCCGTGCCGCTGGCTGGCGAAACGCTGCGCTGGTGGCATCTGGGCGGCGTGGTGCTGGGGCTGGTTGGCACCGGTCTTGTGCTGTTGGCGGGCGCCGAGGTCGCCTACCAGCCGTCGCATCTGATCGGCTACCTCGCGGCGCTGGGGTGTGCGCTGACCTGGGGGCTTTATTCCGTCCTCAGTCGCCGCTTCGGCGATGTACCGACGGATGCCGTGGGCGGGTTCTGCGGCGCGGCGGCCTTGCTCGCTCTGGTCTGTCACGCCTTGTTCGAGACCACGGTATGGCCCGCATCGACCGGGCAATGGCTGGCGGTTACCATTCTTGGCATCGGCCCGGCGGGCGGCGCCTTCTTCCTGTGGGACATTGGCGTGAAGCGCGGCGACATTCGCGCGCTTGGTGCGCTCTCTTATGCAGCGCCGGTGCTATCGACCTTGCTGCTGGTGATTTTCGGTCGCGCCGAATTGAACCTGGCTTTGGTCGCAGCCTGCCTGCTGGTTACGGCCGGCGCCGTTTTGGCGGCGCGCGATCTGTGGTCTGCAAAGTCATAGGCTGAAAAGGAACAGGGGCCGGTTTCCCGGCCCCTGTCGCACTGACCTTAAATCCGACGTGTGGGGGCGTCAGATCCAGTAGGTCGGCACCTTGTAGTATTCGTCGACCTTGCGGCCGTAATCCGGCGTCCAGGAGAATTCGCGCGTGCGGTCGTAGGACGGCGCGTTCTCCAGCACCTTCTTGTCGAGATTGACGACATAGCCGTCGAGCTTGGTGTCGTAGTTCAGCGTCTGCCACGGCAGCGGATGGTGCTTCTCGCCCATGCCCAGGAAGCCGCCGAATGACATGATGGCGTAGACCGCCTTGCCGCTGATCTTGTCGATCATCACGTCTTCGACGTTGCCGAGCTTCTCGCCGGACGGATTGTACACGTTGGTGCCCGTCACCTTCTCGGCGGCGATCAGGCTTCCAGACGTGTTCTTCTGCATCTCAGTCATCGATGTCTCCTCGGGTTCTTGGAAATCAGACAATCGGCTGCAAGGCAGCGCGATCCGACATCGAGTGAACGGCGCAGGGAAGGCGCGCGTTCCCAACCAAATTAAATGCTTAAGGAGCGATAGCGCGGTATTGCGGGAATGCTTTAGCCCGGTTGCCAGCCGGGCGGCGCCATCTCGAAGCCTGAGAATTCGAATCCCGGCGCGACGGTGCATCCGGCCAGAGTGAAGGCGCCATGGCTTGTGGCGCTTTGCCAGGCGCCGGCCGGGACGACCACCTGCGGCCGCGCGCCGTGGTCCAGCGCAATGCCCAGACTGTGCGTGACCACTGTTTTGCCATCGTGGCTTATGGACAACTCGAGCGCGGCGCCGGCATGCCAGTGCCAGATTTCGTCGGCATCGACCTTATGCCAGTGCGAGCGCTCGCCCGCTTTCAGCAGATAATAGATCGAGGTGACGGCAGCGCGTTCGCCGGCGCGCGCAGGACTGCGATGGATTTCGCGATACCAGCCGCCCTCGGGATGCTTCTGCAGCCCGAGAGCGGCGATGACGGCATCGGCATCCATCGATTCCGATCAGGCCGGGATGGTGGCCTGCATCGACTTGCGGCGGCTGAACTTGTCATACCAGGCGGCGAGCTTGGGCCGGCCCTTGCGCCAGTTCATGTCGGCGAAACGGAAATCGAGATAGCCCAGCGCGCAAGCCACGGCGATCTGGCCGATGGTCAGACCGCCAGCCAGATCCTTGGCTTCCTTCTCGAGCTGGTCCAGCGCCTGGGCGAGCTTGCGCTTCTGCCCGTCGAGCCAGTCGGTCCAGCGCAAATTCTCCGGCCGCATCGCCGTCTCGTAGCGCGCCAGCAGTGCGGCATCGAGAATGCCATCGCCGATCGCCTGCAGGCGCAGCGCCTTCCAGCGCCGCGCGCCCGATGCCGGGAACAGCTTGTCGCCCTTGTGCTTGCTGTCGAGGTATTCGCAGATCACCGGCGAATCGAACAGGGTCATGCCGTTGTCCAGCTCCAGCGCCGGCACCTTGCCCAGCGGGTTGGCCTTCTCCAGCACCTTGTTGCCGCCCATCGGCGAGGCTGCCTGCGGCAGCTTCTCGATCTTGCGATCGAGTCCGCGCTCGATGGCCAGGATCATGACCTTGCGCACGTAAGGCGAGGTCGGCGAATACATCAGCTTCATTTTGATTTCCCCGGATGGAAGTGGACGACAGGTTCAGGCGGTCGGCGCCGGCGGACGGGTGCGGGCGACCGAAGGGCGTTTGTGCATGTGCGACAGCCATTCCGCCAGCGCCTCATGCTTGGGCTTCCAGTCGACGACTTGCGCCACCGACAGGAAGTCCAGGGCGCAGACCAGCGCGATATGGCCGAGGTTGAAACCATCATGCAGCTCGGCGGCGTCGCGCTCCAGGCATTCCAGCGTGCGGGCGATCGCCTGTTCCTGGCGCGCAACGAAGCCGCGATGCACGCGCTCGGGCTTCTGAGCGCGGTTGAGCAGGACGACGATGGCCGCATCCAGCATGCCGTCGGCCAGCGCCTGGCGTCGCAGCGCTTTCAATCGCGCCGCCGGGTCGGCGGGCAGCAGGCGGTGATGTCCGTCGCGCGCATCAATGTAATCGCACACGGCCGAGGAATCGAAAATCGAATCGCCTTCGTCCGTCACCAGCACGGGAATCTTCGACAGCGGGTTGGCGCGCAACAGCTCGGGCGAGGATTCCCACGGGTTGATGGTCAGCATCTGCATCCGGCCGTCCATGCCGGTTTCGATGGCGCTGATAACCACCTTGCGGCCGAAGGGAGAGCCTGGACTGGTGTAGAGCTTCATCGCCATCTCCCCGCTCTAGCGGAACACGTCCTTGCGCGCCCGCACTTCGGCGAACACCGCGACCGGATCGGCGCCCGCCAGCCCGACCGCTTTCGCCACACCGGGATCGTCGGCGCGCAGGAACGGGTTGGTGCGCTTCTCCTCGCCCAGGGTCGAGGGCACGGTGGCGATGTTGCGCGCCCGCATCCGGTCGATCTCCTCGGCGCGCTGCTTCAGCGCCTGATTGTCGGGATCGACGGTGACGGCGAAGCGCGCGTTGCTTTGCGTATACTCATGCGCGCAATAGACTTCCGTCTCGGGCGGCAGGGCGCGCAGCTTGGACAGCGAATCCCACATCTGCTCGGGCGTGCCCTCGAACAACCGCCCGCAGCCTAGCGCGAACAACGTGTCGCCGCAGAACAGCGCCGCATGATCGGCGAACCAGTAGGCGATGTGCCCGCGCGTGTGGCCCGGTACGAAGAAGACTTTCGCCGCCGCCTCGCCGAAACGATAGGTGTCGCCATCGCCCACCTTGACGTCGATGCCCGGAATGCGCGCCGCATCGGGCGCCGGTCCGACGATGGTGCAGCCGAACTCCGATTTCAGCGCCAGATTGCCGCCGACATGGTCGGGGTGGTGATGGGTGTTGAGGATATGGGTGAGCTTCCAGCCCTTTTCCTGCAGCTTCGCGCGCACCGGCACGGGATCGGCCGGATCGACGATGGCGACGAAACCGCTTTTCGGCTCGCGCACCAGCCACAGGTAATTGTCCTGCAACGCGGGCACGCGCTCGATCTGCAAGCGCTGGCTCATATGGGCTTTCCTCCGGTGCCAAAACCGTAGCACCGGCCGGTGGCGGCGTCACGCTTCGGCTGGTAACCTCGCCGCATGTGGAACGACGTCGTCGACCTGCGCGATTTCTACGGCCAGAGCCTGGGCCAGGTGGCGCAACGGCTGATCCGCCAGCGCCTGCGCCTGATGTGGCCCAATCTGCGCGGCCAGAGCGTTCTGGGCCTGGGCTACGCCACGCCCTATTTGCGCCCGTTCATGGACGAGGCCGAGCGAGTCATCGCCGTCATGCCGGCGGCGCAGGGTGTGATGCATTGGCCGCAGAACGACAAGAACCTGGTGGCGCTGGCCGACGAGACGGCGCTGCCGCTGCCCGACCGCTCGATGGACCGTGTGCTGCTGGTGCATGCGCTGGAGTGCGGCGAACAAATTCGGCCGATGCTGCGCGAGGCCTGGCGGGTGCTGGCCGATGGCGGGCGGCTGATGGTGATCGCGCCCAACCGCACCGGCCTGTGGGCGCAGCTCGAACGCTCGCCCTTCGCCATGGGCCATCCCTATTCGGCCGGCCAGCTCGGCCGCCTGCTGCGCGCCACCATGTTCACGCCCATGCAGGAGGCGCGCGCGCTCTACGTGCCGCCGGTGAACTCGCGCGTGATCTTGCGCGCCGCCCCCGCCATCGAGCGCCTGGGTCAGCGCCTGCTGCCGCGCTTCGCGGGCGTCGTGATGGTCGAGGCGGCGAAGCAGCTCTATGCCGGCACGGGCTTGCGCGAACCCGCGAAAGTCCCCGCCCGCGCCAAGCTGCGCGTGGTGCCGCAACCGGCAGCGCGCAATCCGGTCGACGGCGCAAATTCAGTGGAAGTCGACTAAGCAGCCATTGACTTTGTTGCTAGCAACGATTGCGCAAAGTCATGCCGCGCCTTCAGATCGATGATGCGATTGTTTGCGTTGCACCAGTCGAGCAGAGGTTCGGGTCGGACGATGACACGCACGACCGTATAGCCATCGACCGTGTAACGCCGCTCCGCTTCCAGCGCGCGCGATAGCCACTTTTCGTAACTTTCCGACACGCTGTCGCGTTCGAGGAAAAGCGAATGCAGTACGGGCCAGTCTTCGATTTCGTACCACGGCAGAGCAAGCGGCGTTGAACGGGCTGGTGTTGGCGAGCGGGTGGCGACTTGGAGAGGCGCGACAGCGGAGAACATGGCCGCCCCTTTTGCTGGATTGCGAGCGTGGTCCGAGCCCAGCAACGCCGCATCTCCAGTTAAGTGCCCGCAACACCTCGGGAATCTGCCCATTTATGAACGGGCTTGACTTCTCCCTACCAGTAGGTAGGGTAGCGCCATGTCGAAGATCGCCAAGCTTCCCGCCACCGACGCCCCGCCCGATACCGGCGAGGGCGATACGCGGGCGCGGATTCTCGATATCGGCGAGCGGCTTTTGCTGGAGCGCGGCTATGCCGGCTTCTCCTATCAGGACATCGCCGACTCTGTCGGCATCCGCAAGGCGTCGATCCATCATCATTTCCCGGCCAAGGAAGATCTCGGCCGCGCCATCATCGAACGCACGCGGCTGCGTTTGAACGACGGGCGCGGGCCGGTGGCGGAAAATGCCGAACAGGCGAAAAGGCAATTCGAGCGTTTCCTGCGCTTCTTCGAACGGCTGACGGAAGACGGCAGCCGCCTGTGCATCGGTGGCCGGTTGAGTGCCGATTTCGCGGTGCTGCCCGAACCGGTGCGCGATCCTTTCCGCGCGTTCTTGAACGAGCATGGCGCCTGGTTGGAAGAGCTGTGCCGCATCGGCCAGAAGACGGGCGCTTTCAAGAGCGACCTGCCGGCCAAGGAACAGGCGTTGATGCTGCGCTCGTCCGTGCAGGGCGCGGTGCAATTGGCGCGCGCCAGCAACGACCCGGAGATGTACCGGACCGTGGCCAAAGTGATGCGGCGCCAGATTCTGGCCTGATGACGAATTTTGTTTTGGGAGCGGACCTACCTACCGGTCGGTAGACCGGTGAACCGCTGGAGAGCACGATGACGAGCAAGGTTTCGACTGCGAAGAAGAAGGCACCGCCGCTGCCGCTGAAGCTGCGGCTGACGCGGATCGGCTTCTCGCTCTATGGCGCGATCGCGCCGATTCGCGCCGGGCGCGCGGCCGAGAGGATGTTCCGTCTCACCACGCGCCGTCCCCGTCCGCTCGACGAGCAGGCCATTCTGCTCAACGCCACGCCGCTGACCCTGGCATTCGAAGGCCTGACCTTGGCCGGCTACGAATGGCGGCCGACCGCGAATGAACTCGACCTGCCGCCGGTGCTGCTGATGCATGGCTGGGACAGTCGCGCCAGCCAGCTGGCGCCGATCGTCAAGGTGCTGCTCGCGGCCGGCCATCGCGTCATTGCCTTCGACGCGCCAGGCCATGGCGATTCGCCCGATCGCCCGGGCATAACGGTCTCGACCTTTGCTGATCTGGTTCTGCACATCGACAGGAAATTCGGTCCGTTTCATGCCGTGCTGGGCCATTCGGTGGGTGGTGCTGCCGTGACCCTGGGCGTGACGCGGGGCTTGCGCACCAGGCGTCTTATAACCCTGGCGGCGCCGGCGTCGCTGCGCCGCGCCAGTTTGCGCGTAGCCGCCATGCTGGGTCTGTCGCCGCGTGTGACGCAGGCGATGCTGCAAGCGGCAGCGATCTCCAATGGCCGCTCGCTCGACGATCTGGAATCCACCGGCCTGTCCCTGCCAGCCGATGTATCGGCGCTGCTGCTGCATGACCCGCGCGACCGGCAGGTGCCGATCAGTGAATCGGCCATCGTGGCGGCGGCCTGGCCCAATGCGCGCCTGCATCAGATTGCCGGCGTCGGCCATAACGGCATCCTCGCCGCTGACAGCGTGCATCGCCTGCTGCTCGACTTCATCGCACCGCCCGTCCGCGCCCAGGCGGAACTGGCGCTGGCGAGCTGAACATGAGCCAGACCGCCGCCATCGCTACGCCCGTGCCGGCTCAGCCGCAGCGTGTTCCCACGCTGCTGGCGGCCGGCATCGGCGGCTTCATGCTGTCGATCGACATGTTCCTGGTCACGGTGGCGCTGCCGCGGATCGGTGCCGATTTCGCCGCCACCTCGGAGCTGGTCGGGTGGGTGGTGTCGGCCAATGCGCTGACGCAAGGCGTCTTCACCATCGCCGCCGGTCGGCTGGGCGACATTCTGGGCCGCAAGCTCGTGTTCATGACCGGGCTGACGCTGTTCACCCTGGCGTCGATCGCCTGCGGCCTGTCGGCGGAGTTGTGGCAGTTGATTCTCGGCCGTGCCGTACAGGGCATGGGCGCTGCCGCCATGTGGCCCGGCACCCTGGCGCTGCTGGTGCAGGCCTTCCCCGTCAATCAGCGCGGCAAGGCCATCGGCCTGTCGGGCGGCATTGCCGGCATCGGCTTGCTGCTGGGGCCGGTGCTGGGCGGCTTGCTGGCCGGCGCCGATTCCTGGCGCTGGGTGTTTTTCATCAACGTGCCGGTCGGGCTGCTGGCGCTCGGCTTCTGCGCCTATGGCGTACGCGAAAGCCGCGACGACACGGTGACCCGCCAGGTCGACTGGCTCGGCGTGACTCTGGTCTCGCTCTCCCTGCTGCTGTTGCTGGTTGGCATCCGACAGGGCTCGATGATCGGCTGGGGCTCGATGCAGACCTGGGCGCTGCTGCTGTCGGGCGCCGTGGTCGGCTACGGCTTCGTCGTCTGGCAGAAGCGCGCGGCGGCGCCGCTGATCGACCTGTCGCTGTTCTTCAATCGCACCTTCGCGGTCGCCTGCGCGGTCTCGTTCCTGTTCTTCGCCGGCAACTTTGGCGCGCTGCCGTTCCTCAGCCTGTTCATGCAGAACTATCTGGGCTTCGGCCCGCTTGAAGCGGGACTGGCCTTCCTGCCCTCGACCCTGCCGGTGGCGATCACGCTGCTGATCGGTGGCTCGATCGCGCAGAAGCATGCCGCCCGCATCGGCGTCGTCTTCGCCATCGCCGGCGCCTGCGTCATCGTGGCCGGCCTTCTTTTGACGGTCACGCTGACGCCTGAGTCCGGTTACTGGATCGGGCTGCTGCCGTCCTACGTCATTCGCGGCATCGGCATCGGGCTGATGATTTCCGCGACCTCCTTCGCTGCGGTGAGCGCCTTGCCGCCGCAGAAATCGGGCTTTGCCTCCGGCACGCTTTCCATGGCGCGTCAGGTCGGCACCGCCTTCGGTGTGGCTCTTTGCGCGGCTGTGTACGTGGACGCGCTGAGTGCCTCACTGCCGCCGGCGGCGGCAGGCAACGCTCCCACGCTTGCCGCCGCCGAGCGGTTCTTCGTCCGCGCTCCCGAGGCTCTACAGGCAGCAACCGGTCAGGCCATCGTCGATGGGCTGATCTGGATGACGGTCGTTACGACGGCGATCTTCGCCGTCGCCGTGGCGCTGACGTTTCTTATCAAAAAGCCGCGTTAGGCCTTTTTCTTCAGCAGGAACACCGCCTGCTCGGCGCGCCAGTTGATCAACGCCGGCAGATCGACGGCCGAGCCCACGCGCCTGCCGTCCGGCCCCAGCGCGATCATGCGCTCGATCTCGACGCCGACCGAAGCGCTGAGGTCGAGGAAATCCCTGATCGTGCAGAGATGGATGTTGGGGGTGTCGTACCAGGAATAGGGCAGGGTCTGCGTCGTCGGCATGCGGCCGTTGAAGAACAGGCCCAGCCGCACGCGCCAGTAGCCGAAATTGGGAAACGACACCACGGCGCGGCGGCCGACGCGCAGCATCTGCTGCAGCACGCCTTTTGGATCGCGCGTTGCCTGCAATGTCTGGCTCAGGATCACGTAGTCGAAGGCGCCGTTGGGATAGGCGCGCAGATCGGTGTCGGCGTCGCCCTGGATCACCGACAGCCCGTTGCCGACGGCGGCATTGACGCCTTCCTGGCTCAGCTCCATGCCGCGGCCGTCGACCTGCTTGAAATGCACCAGGTATTCCAGCAGAGCGCCGTCGCCGCAGCCGATATCGAGTACGCGGCTCTTGGCGTCGATCATGTCGGCGATCAATTGCAGATCGATGCGGATGGCGCCGCGCCGCTGGACGAAGGTTTCGGCGGTCATCGGCGGCTCTTCAATCCCCGCGCGCTCGCCGCCGCTTCGAGGAAACCGTCCAGCACCTTGTACATCTCCGGCTCATCGAGCAGGAAGGCGTCGTGGCCCTTGTCGGTCTCGATCTCGACGAAGGAGACGTTGGCGGCCACCGCGTTCAGGGCCTGCACCACTTCGCGGCTTTCGCGCGTGGGAAACAGCCAGTCGCTGGTGAAGGAGACCAGGCAGAAGCGCGAGCGCGTATTGCGGAAGGCGTTGGCCAGCACCCCGCCATGCTCGCGCGCCAGGTCGAAATAATCCATGGCGCGCGTGATGTAGAGATAGGAATTGGCGTCGAAGCGCTCGACGAAGGTCGAGCCCTGGTGGCGCAGATAGGATTCGACCTGGAAGTCGGCTTCGAAGCCGAAGCCCAGCTTCTCGCGATCCTGCAGATTGCGGCCGAACTTGCGGTGCAGCGCCGTCTCGGAAAGATAGGTGATGTGCGCGGCCATGCGCGCCACGGCGAGGCCCCGATGCGGGCGCGTGCCGAAGCTGTGATAGTCGCCGCCATGCCAGTCGGGATCGGCCATGATCGCCTGGCGGCCGACCTCGTGGAAGGCGATGTTCTGCGCCGAATGCCGTGCCGCCGTCGCGACCGGAATGGCGGCGAAGACGCGCTCGGGATAGGCGCTGGCCCATTGCAGCACCTGCATGCCGCCCATCGAGCCGCCGATGACACAAAAGAGACTGTCGATGCCGAGATGGTCCAGCAGCATGGCTTGCGCGCGCACCATGTCGGCAATGGTGACGACGGGGAAGTTCAGCCCGTAGGGCCTGCCGGTAGACGGGTCGATCTCGGTCGGCCCGACGCTGCCCATGCAGCCGCCGACCACGTTGACGCAGATGATGAAGTATTTCGCCGGATCGAGCGGTTTGCCCGGCGCCACGAACGTGTCCCACCAGCCGGGCTTGCCGGTCACCGGATGCGTCTCGACCACGAACTGGTCGAGCGTCAGCGCGTGGCAGATCAGCACGGCATTCGACTTCTCGGCGTTGAGGGTGCCGTAGGTCTGGTAGGCCAGCGTGAACGGCCCCAGCTCGACGCCGCAATCCAGCCGCAGCTTGCGCTCCGCGCCCAGCACGACGTGCTTGCCCGCGCGCAGGGCGATGGCGCTCGGCGAGGGGCTGGGGGACACGGGAGAAGGGGCGGCGGTCATGACTGAAAACCGGTCTTTTCGGCCTTGTTTGCAAGGGGTTCGCTAGCTAGGGACCGAGCCTGCCCGGTGTCAATGTTTTCTTTGCTTTTGGGCGCTTCTAACCCTACTACTATCGCCCTTCGCCGGCCGGGCCAAGAAGCAAAACCCATGTCAAACGAACTCGATAACCTTCGACGCCAGATCGACGAAATCGACACTGCCCTGCACGATCTGGTGCAGCAGCGCACCGCTATCGTCGAGCGCATCGGTAAGGCCAAGGGCGCCGGCAAGGCTTTGGCGCTGCGACCGGGCCGCGAGGCGATGGTGCTGCGCCGCCTGCTTGGACGCCATTCGGGACCCTTCCCGCGCGGCGCTCTGGTGCGTCTTTGGCGCGAGATGATCTCGGCCGTCACGACGCTGCAAGGCCCGTTCTCGATTGCCGTGTGCGTGCCCGACGAGCAGCGCGGCTTCTGGGACATGGCGCGTGATCATTTCGGCGTGCAGGTGCCGATGCGCCGCCACACTACGGCCGCCCGCGTGCTGGCCGATATCGCCGAGGATGCCAACACGGTCGGCATGTTGCCGTTGCCGGTCGAAGGCGATTCGCAGCCGTGGTGGCCGGGCCTGACCAGCACCGAGAAGACCACGCCCAATATCGTCGCGCGCGCGCCCTTCTTCCGCACCGACAATCCCCGCACCGAGGGACTGTCGGCGCTGGTGGTGGCGCGGCTGATGCCGGAGCCGAGTGGCGAGCCCGACAGCGGCCTGGACCGCTCTCTGCTGGTGCTGGAGTCGCCCGCCGATCTCAGCCGCTCGCGGATTTCGTCGGCGCTGGCAGCGGTGCGTATGCCCGCTTTCACCTCCGCCATCCGGCACGACATTGGCGGCGGCGCGACGCTCTATCTGGTCGAGCTGCCGGTCTTTATCATCGACGGTGATCCCCGGCTGGTGGCGCTGGAACAGGCGCTGGCGACGCCGGGCACGCGGCTGACGCCGGTCGGCGCCTATGCCGTGCCGGTCGACCTGGCCGGCTGAAGGGAATACGGAGAGAAAAGATGAGCACGCTCAAGCCGCGCCCGGGCATTCAGGACATCGCGCCTTACGTCGGCGGCAAGGATTCCATTCCAGGCTTCGACAAGCCCACCAAGCTGTCGTCCAACGAAGGCGCGCTGGGCCCCAGTCCCAAGGCGATGGAAGCCTACAAGAAGGCGGCTGCCGATCTGCACCGCTATCCCGAAGGCGGCTCGACCGATTTGCGCGAGGCGATCGGCCGGCACTACGGCCTCGATCCGGCGCGCATCATCTGCGGCGCGGGCTCGGACGAATTGCTCAATCTTCTGGTGCGCGCCTATCTCGGGCCGGGCGAGGAGCTGCTCTACAGCGCCCACGGCTTCCTGATGTATCCCATCAACGCCAAGGGCGTCGGCGCGACCGCCGTGGCGGCGCCGGAGAAGGATCTGCGCGGCGATATCGATGCGCTGCTGGCCAGGGTCACGCCCAAGACGCGCGTGGTCTGCATTGCCAATCCGAACAATCCCACCGGCTCCTACCTGACGCGCGAGGAGCTGAAGAAGCTGCATGACGGGCTGCCCAAGAACGTGCTGCTGGTGATCGACGCGGCCTATGCCGAGTATGTCTCGCGCAACGACTACTCCGCGGGCGTCGAGCTGGTCGACGCCGCCGACAACGTGGTGATGACCCGCACCTTCTCCAAAATCTACGGGCTGGGCGGGCTGCGGCTGGGCTGGATGTACGCGTCGCCCTCGATCACCGACACGATCAATCGCCTGCGCCAGCCCTTCAACGTCAACCTGGCGGCGCAGGCCGCCGGCATCGCGGCGCTGCAGGACGTGGCGCACACCGACGCGCAGCGCACCAACAACGACATCTGGCTGCCATGGTTCACCAAGGAGCTGACGGCGCTTGGCCTGCACGTCTACCCCAGCGTCGGCAATTTCGTGCTGGTGAAGTTTCCCAAGGAAGAGGGCAAGGATGCGGTGGCGGCCAATGCGGCCATGCTGAAAGCCGGCATCATCCCGCGCATGATGGCGGCCTACGGGCTGGGCGATTGCCTGCGCATCACCATCGGCACCGAAAAGGAAATGCGCGCCGCGCGCGATGCGCTGGCGCGCTTCGTGGGCAAGGCATGAAAAAGCCGCTCTTCGACAAGCTGGCGCTGATTGGCATCGGGCTGATCGGCTCCTCCATTGCTCGCGTGGCGCGGCAGGAGAATCTCGCCGGCACCATCTCGGCCGCGACGCGGCGCAAGGAAACCGCCGACGAGGCCCGCGCGCTGAACATTGTCGATCACATCGGCACCGACGTGGTCGAGGCCGTGCGCGATGCCGATTTCGTCATTCTCTGCACCCCGGTCGGTGCCAATGCCGAAGCCATGGCGCAGATCGCGCCTCATCTCAAGAAGGGCGCCATCGTCTCCGACGTGGGCTCGGTCAAGCAGGCGGTGATCCGCGACGTCGGCCCGCTGATCCCCGAGGGCGTGCATTTCGTGCCGGCCCATCCGGTGGCCGGCACCGAGCACTCCGGTCCGTCCGCCGGGTTCCCTGAGCTGTTCCGGGGCCGCTGGTGCATCGTCACGCCGATCCCCGGCAGCGATCGCGCGGCGGTCGACAAGGTGATCGAGTTCTGGCGCCGCTGCGGCTCGGACATGGAGGAGATGTCCGCCGACCATCACGACAAGATCCTGGCCATCACCTCGCATCTGCCGCATCTGATCGCCTACACCATCGTCGGCACGGCGACCGACCTGCAGGACGACATCAAGTCGGAAGTCATCAAATTCGCCGCCGGCGGCTTCCGCGACTTCACCCGCATCGCCGCGTCGGATCCCACCATGTGGCGCGACGTCTTCCTCAACAACAAGGAAGCGGTGCTCGAAATGCTGGGCCGCTTCTCCGAGGATATCACCGCCTTGCAGCGCGCCATTCGCTGGGGCGAGGGCGACAAGCTCTACGAGCTCTTCGAACGCACCCGCGCCATCCGCCGCGCCCTGATCGACGCCAAGCAGGCCTGATACGGGCGTCATGAGCAGCGCCCGCATCGATCCTGCGCCGCGCCAGTATCCGGCTTTTGTCAGCCTCAAGCGGCGTGCCGTGGACGGGTACAAGCGTGTGCCCGCCGCCTGCGACGCGGCCGATATCGAGGCATGGTTGCTGGACGAGGCCCTGCACGAGCCGCTGACGCTCGATCTGGTCGATCAGCTCGCCTGGCGGCTGGTGGCGGCCGGCTTTCCGCTCGACCGCTTTAGCGCGCATGTCGGGACGCTGCATCCCCAGCTCCTGGGTTTCGCCTGGAACTGGCTGCGCGCCGACGCGATTTGCGACGAGGTGCAGGTGGCGGCGGAATCCCTGGCCACCGACGCCTTTCGGCGAAATCCGCTGGCGCAGGTGATCGAGCACGGGCGCACGGTTCGCGTCCTGACAGCCAATCCCGACGATGTCGCCCGCTACCCGCTGGTGGCGGACCTGGCGAAGTCCGGGATCAGCGAGTACATCGCCATGCCCTTGAGCGGTGCGGCCTATCATAACGCCGTCACGCTGGCGACCCGCCGCGACGGCGGGTTTAGCGACGAACAGCGCAGCGCCATGGCGCGCATTCTCAAGCTCTTCGCCTTGCATGTGGAGCGCCATATCGCGTTGCGCATCGCCGACAACGCGTTGTCGGCTTATCTAGGCGAGCTGGCCGCCGGCAAGGTGCTGTCGGGCAGCATCAAGCGCGGCGCCGGCGATGCGATCCGCGCGGTGATCTGGATGTCCGACCTGCGCGGCTTCACCAGCCTTACCGAGCGGCTGGCCGGAGCGGACATGATTTCCCTGCTCAACGCCTATTTCGAGGAAATGGCCGGCGCCGTGCTGGCGCAGGGTGGCGAGGTGCTGAAATTCATCGGCGACGGGTTGCTCGCGGCCTTTCCCATCGTGGGCGACGGCAGGCAGGCGGCCGCCAGCGCTGTGGCCGCCGCGCGCGATGCGCTTGCCCGGTTCGAGCGCTTGAACGCGCAGCCACCGCCGGCTCTGGCGGCCATCGAGGGCTGGCATCCGCTGCGTTCGGGCATCGCCTTGCATGAGGGCGAGGTCTTTTTTGGCAATATCGGTGCACCGCAACGGCTGGACTTCACCGTCATCGGCCCGACGGTCAATCAGGCCAGCCGGGTGGAGGCATTGCAGAAGAGTCTGGAGCGTCCAGTGCTGATCACCGCGGCCGTTGCCCGCCTGCTCGACGAGGAACTCGAGTCGCTCGGCAACCATCCGCTGCGGGGCGTGCCGCAGCCTGTGGCTATCTACGGGTTGAAACCGATGCGCTGATCAGCCGCCGCCATTGCTTTTCAGTTCGATCACTGGTTTCGACAAGGTCGCTTCCTGATCCCACGGGAACAGGATCCACGTGTCCTGGCTGACTTCGGTGATGTAGGTGTCGACCAGCGGCCGGCCGGCGGGCTTGGCGTAGACGGTGGCGAAATGGGCCTTCGGCAGAATCTCGCGCACCGCCCTGGCGGTGATGCCGGTGTCGACCAAATCATCCACCAGCAGCCAGTTCTCGCCGCCGCTCTTCATCGCCTCATGCGGCGGCTTGAGCACCTTGACCTTGCCGCCGCGTTCGAGTTTGTCGTAGGCGGCGCAACATACCGTATCGATCAGGCGCAGATTGAGCTCGCGCGCCACGATGGCGGCCGGGACAAGCCCGCCGCGGGTAATGGCGATCAGGCCTTCGAACGGCGCCCGTTCGGCCAGCCGCCACGCCATCGCCTTGCAATGCCGGTGCAGCTCGTCCCACGACACCGGAAACATCCTGTTGTAGCCGGACCCCATCATTGACCTTGTCTCCCCGCTGATGTCGCCAGTCTGCAATGCGCCGGGCGCGGTTGCGAGCGGGTTATTGGGCGCTACACTCGCGCCCGCCATCATGTCGCAACCCATCCCCAATTCCGCGCCGCCGGCGGCGCTGCCACGCTGGCAGGCCCTGCTGCTGCCGGCCCTGTTCGTGCCGCTATGGAGCACCGGCTTCATCGGCGCCAAGCTGGGCCTGCCCTATGCCGAGCCCTATACGTTCCTGCTGCTGCGTTACGGCATCGCCACCCTGGCCCTGGTTGGCGCGGCCTTCATTCTGCGCGCGCCCTGGCCGCGGCGCTGGCAGGACTGGGGCCATATCGCGGTGGCCGGGTTGCTGATCCATGCGGTCTACATCTCCTGCGTCTTCGATTCGATCTATCACGGCCTGCCGTCGGGCGTGTCGGCACTGATCGTCGGGCTGCAGCCTTTGCTGACGGCGGCGATCGTCGGGCCGCTGCTGGGCGAGCGGGTGACGCGCCAGCAATGGACTGGCCTGCTGCTGGGGCTGTTGGGTGTCGCCATGGTGGTGTGGGAAAAGCTGGTGCTGAGCGTCGACGGCATCTGGGCCGTGGCGCTCTCGGGTATCGCGCTGCTGGGTATCACTGCGGGCACGGTCTATCAGAAGAAATTCTGCCCCACCCTCGATCTGCGCTCGGGCACGGCGATCCAGTACGTCGCCACCACGATCTATGTCGCGCTTTTCGCGTTCACCATCGAGACGCGGCAGGTGCAATGGACCGGCGAGTTCATCTTCGCGCTGGGCTGGTCGATCGTGGTGCTCTCCATCGGCGCGATATCGCTGCTGTTCTATCTGCTGCGCCATGGCGCCGCCTCGCGCACGGCCGCCCTTTTCTATCTCGTGCCGCCCTGCACGGCGATCATCGCCTTCTTCCTGTTCGACGAGCGGCTGGGTGTGCTGGCGCTGGTCGGCATGGCCTTGGTGGCGATCGGCGTGGCGCTGGCGACGCGGCCTGCGAAAGCGGCCTAACATGGTGGGCGATCTTTATGTCTTCGCCTATGGCTCGTTGATGTGGGATCCGGGCTTCGCTTTCGAGGATCGCAAGCCCGGCCTGTTGCGCGGCTACCATCGCGCCTTCTGCATCCATTCCCACTATTACCGCGGCACGCCTGAGAACCCCGGACTGGTGCTGGGGCTGGATCGCGGCGGTGCCTGTCGCGGTCTGATCTATCGCGTGGCGGCCGAGCGCGAGCAGGAAGTGCGCGCCTATCTGTGGGAGCGCGAGATTGGCAATGACGGCGTCTACAAGGAGAAGACCCTGCCGGTGCTGCTGGACGACGGCACGACGGTCCAGGCGCTGACCTATGTCGCCGACCGCGGCCATCCGCAATATGCCGGCCGCCTGACGCCCGAACGGGCCGCCGAGTTGATCCGCAAGGGCGTCGGCCGGCGCGGCCGCTGCCTCGACTATTTCGCCAGCACCGTGCAGCATCTCGAAGAACTGGGATTCCGCGAAACGCCGCTGCATCATCTGCTCGAACTGGCGATGATGCCGGAGCAGGCGAAGGCTTGACCGATCCGACCACCGATATTCTGCTGCGACTTGGGCTGGCGCTTTCCATCGGCCTGCTGATCGGGCTCGAGCGCGGCTTCAGCCAGCGCACCGAGCCCGAGGGCAGTCGCGTGGCGGGCTTGCGGACTTTCGGCGTCATCGGTCTGAGCGGCGGGCTCGTCGGGCTGCTGGCGCAGGAAACGCACTGGGCTGTGCTGGCCGCTGCCATCCCGAGCTTCGTCGCCGTCGTTCTGTTTGCTTTCTGGCGCGCCCAGAAGCAGCGGCGCGACATCGGCGCCACTACCTTGTTCGCCACGCTGACGACTTTTGCGTTGGGCATCATCGCGGTGCTGGGCGAAATCGAGCATGCGGCTGCTACTGCGATCGTGCTGACCGCTCTTCTCGGCTTCAAGAAGGAAATGCATCTGGGGCTGGAACGGATAAGGCGCGTCGAATTGCGCGCCGCCGTGCAGCTGCTGCTGATCTCCGCGGTCGTCCTGCCGGTGCTGCCCGATCGCGGCTTCGGTCCGTTCGAAGCCCTCAACCCCTATCGCATCTGGCTGATGGTGGTGCTGATCGCCGCCGTTTCCTTCGCGGGCTACGTCGCCATCCGGTTATTCGGCGCCGGCCGCGGCGTGCTGCTGACGGGCGCTTTGGGCGGGCTCGTGTCGTCGACGGCGGTCGCGTTGTCGTTGGCAGGACGCGCGCGCGAGCCCGAAGCATCGCCCTCCGCCCTGGCGGCCGGGATCGTCGTTGCCGCGTCGATGATGTTCTGGAGGTGTGCGCTGGTGGTAGGCGCGATCGATTTCGCGTTGGGCCTGCGCCTGGCGTGGCCTCTGGGCGTCGCCGGAATCGTCGGCATGATTGGCGGCATCATACTGGCGCGGCGCGGGCAGGGCGGCGATTTCGAGCCCAGCGACCCCACCTCGCTGCGCATGGCAATCCAGTTCGGTCTGCTGCTGGGGCTGATCGAATTGCTGGCGGCGGCCTTGCGCCATTGGGTGGGCGATCATGGGTTGTTCGTGCTGGCCGGCATTTCCGGCCTGGCCGATGTCGACGCCATCAGCCTGTCCATCGCCGATATGGCGAGTAACGGACTGGACCGGGGCATCGGCGCCGGCGCCATCCTGCTGGCCGCCAGCGTCAACACGCTGGTGAAGATCGGCATTGTCGGGGTCAAGGGCTCGCCGGCGCTAGCCTGGCGCGTCGGCCTGCCGTTGGCGGCGGCGCTGTGTAGCGGAGCGGCGGCGCTTTTTTTGCCACTGCCGGTTTGAACCGTCATCGCTTTGCCGCGTTCGATCGTCATCCTATGATGGGTTGCTCGAGATTGTGGGGCTTTTCGTATGTTGCGTAGTTTCTGGCGCGATCAGGTCGGCTCGATCGCCGATCGCGGGCGGGAAATCCTCAAACTGGCCACGGCCAAGCGCGAGCCGGAGCCGGGTGAACTGGCGCAACGGCTGCTGGCTCAGCGCGGCGAGGCGTCGGGCCTGGCCTTGGCGCAGGATCTGGCCCGGTTGGTGCGCGCCATGCCGCCCGAGGCGCTGGCGCAATTCCTGCTCGGCTTGAGCAGGGATTTCGGCGGCGAAAAGGCCGCCATCGACACCGCCATCGCGCAATGGCAGAGCCAGCCCAACGACCGCACCTTGCAGGCGCTGCGCGCTGCCGTGGAATCGCCGCGCCAGGAATTGTTCCGGCGACTCAACATGGCGCCGGACGGCACCGCCACCATCGTCGAGCTGCGCCGCTGCCTGCTGGAGTTGCTGCCCAGCCATCCCGAATTGCGCGCGGTCGACGAGGACATGCGCCATCTGCTGGCGTCGTGGTTCAACCGCGGCTTCCTGCGGCTGGAGCGCATCGACTGGAACACGCCGGCGGCGATGCTGGAGAAGTTGATCCGCTACGAGGCCGTGCACGAGATCGATGGCTGGGACGATCTGCGCGGTCGGCTGGCGGCTGATCGGCGCTGCTTCGGCTTCTTCCATCCCGCCATGCCGGACGAGCCGCTGATCTTCGTCGAGGTGGCGCTGGTCAACGGCATCGCCGACGCCATTGCGCCCCTGATTGCCAAGGATCGCTTCGTCGGCGATCCGCAGGCAGCCGACACCGCGATCTTCTACTCGATCAGCAACTGCCAGGACGGATTGCGCGGCATTTCCTTCGGCAATTTCCTGATCAAGCAGGTGGTGAGCGAATTGCAGGCCGAACTGCCCAACGTGAAAAGCTTCGCCACGCTATCGCCGGTGCCGGGCATGCGTCGGGCGTTGAAGGACGGTGAGGTTTTTACGCCGGCGCGGCTGGAAGCCTTGCTGGGCGAGGAAGCCTGGCGGCTGCTGCGCTACAACGGCTATGTCGATCCCGTTGCCGGCCTCGACGGGCTGCTCAATGCAGGCGAGGCGCTGGCGCCGGCGGTGCAGAAGGGGCTGCAGCGTTTGACGCTCGCCTACCTGACCCAATGCCGGCGCGGCACGGGCGTCTCGGATCCGGTGGCGCATTTCCATCTGTCCAACGGCGCGCGGTTGGAGCGCATCAATGTCGCCGCCGATCTGTCGGCCAAGGGCCTGCAGCAGTCTTTCGGCGCGATGGTCAACTATCTCTACGAGCCCAGGCAGCTCGAGCAGAATCACGAGCTCTATGTCGACACCGGCGAGGTCAGCATGCCGCGCCGGCTGGCGGGCGAAGCGGAGGAAATTGCGCGGTTGTGGCAGCCGGTGCTCGCCGCATAGACTTAACGCATGTTTCCCATTGGCGACGACAACCCGACGCATCGCCGGCCGGTCCTGACCATCGCATTGATCGCGATCTGCATCGCCGTTTTCCTCTACCAGTATCTGCTGCCGGCGCCCGAAGGGGAGGCCTTCATCTTCCGCTGGGGCTTCATCCCGGGCGATCTGCTGGGGCGGGGCGGCATCGGGCCGACCTCGGAAGGCCTGCCGGCCTGGAGCAAGATTTTCACCTCGATGTTCCTGCATGGCGACATCATGCACATCATTGGCAACATGCTGTTCCTATGGATCTTCGGCAACAACGTCGAAGACACATTCGGCCCTGTCCGCTTCATCGTCTTCTACCTGTTGTGCGGCGTCGCCGCCGCCATCACCCAGGGCATCACCGATACGATGTCAGGTGTGCCGATGATCGGGGCATCCGGCGCCATCTCGGGTGTGCTGGGGGCCTATATCTGGATGTATCCGCAAGCGCGCATTCGCGTGGTGATTATGGTCGGCATCATCACCGTGGTGCATCTGCGCGCCTATATTGTGCTGGGTCTGTGGTTTGCCCTGCAGCTGATCAACGCCGCCCTGACCCCGATCAGCGAAGAAGGCGGCGTCGCCTTCTGGGCCCATGTCGGCGGTTTCGTCGCCGGCTTCCTGCTGCTGCCGATTTTCCGCCCCAGTCAGCAGCGACATATCCAAGGGCCTTGGGGCTAATGGTACCTTTTTCCGACATGCTGAGCGCGGCGAAGCATCCTGTGCAGGCAAATGATGCTGCTCATGGGCGAGATTGCTTCGTTGAAGCAAGATCCTTCGCTGCGCTCAGGATGACGGAGAAAATCTCTGCATCAAATGCCGGCCGATGCGCTCGTTCTGGATTTCGGTCGAGCCGTCGGTGAAGGCGCAGAGCTTGGCGTTGGTCAAATGCCGGCCCAGCACGTATTTGCTCTTCAGCCCCTCGGCCCCCATCACCTGAATGCAGTCGGCCAGCCGCGTCAGCGCCACGCGCACGGCGAATTTCTTGCAATGGGCGGCCGCCAGCACCGCATCGCCGCCCTGCTGCACGATCAGCGCCGCCTTGTCTGTCAACAGACGGGCGGCCTCCAAATCGGTGGCGGCATCGGCCAAGGCCCAGCGCTGGCCTTCGTGCTCGAGAACGGGCTGGCCGAAGATCTGCCGCTGCATGCCGTAACGCGCCGCCGTCTCGATGCCGGCATCGAGCATGGCGCAGCACATGCCGGCGACATAGGTGCGGGCGCCATTGATGCTGCCCATCGCCGATTTGAACCCAACGCCGGGCGGCTGCAGCATCTCATCGGCCCGGGCACGATAGTTTTCCAGACGAAAGCCGCCGGCGCCGATCGCCGAACCGCCGTGAAAGCGGAAAGGCTGCTCGCGGACAAAGCCCGATCGGTCATCACGCACCAGAAACGACGCGATACCACGCCAGCCCGATCCCGGCTCGGTTTGGGCATAGCAGATGATGGCGCCAGCGACGGCGGCATTGGTGATCCAGGCCTTGGCGCCGTTCAACACCCAGGCATCGCCATCCTTGCGCGCGGTGGTCTTGATGGCGGCGAAGTCGCTGCCGGCGCCGGGCTCGGTCAGCGCCGTGCAGCCGATGATCTCGCCCCGCCGCATGGCGGCGATCAGATCGCCCACATCGGTTTTGGCATCGCGGGCGATGCGCGTCATCGCATTGTGGTGATTGATCAGCGAGAAGGAGAACGCCATGTCCTGCCGCGCAATGGCCTCGAAAGCGCGCAGCTTGGCGATGAAGCCCAGGCCCTGGCCGCCATGCTCGCGGCTCAGTTCCACATCCGCGAGGCCAGCTTTGCAGGCATCTACAAGCGCCTGGCGCGGAAACTCGTAGGAATCCTGCCAGGCCTGGGCACGGGGAGCGACATAGGTCTGGGCGAAGTCGGCGGCACGGGCGACGGCGTCGCGTTCGGGGCCGCTCAGGAGCTGGTCGATGTCGAACATTCCGAACCGTAGCAAAGGGGGATGCGACCGGCCAAGCCTATCGCGCGGCGGCAATTTTCCCGTGCTATGGTCGCAGCCGCTATGCTCGATCTGATCATCCTCCTCGCCGCTGTCGCGCCAGCCCTCATCATTCTGCGAATCTTCATTCGCTGGGACCTGTTTCCCGAGCCGACCCGCGTCATCGTGGCAACCTTTTTCTGGGGCATGGCGTCGATCATCCCCGTGGTGCTGGTCGGCTTCTTCTTTTTCGAACAACTGCAAAGCATCCAGGACCCGTTCTGGCAGCCGGTCGCCGTGGCCTTTCTCGGCGCGGCGATCCCCGAGGAACTGGCCAAGTTCGCGGTGCTCTATTTCTATTGCATGCGGCATTCGCATTTCGACGAGCCGATGGATGGGCTGGTCTATGGCATGACCGCCTCGCTGGGCTTCGCGGCGCTGGAGAACATCTTCTATCTGATGGATGCGGGCGACGGCTGGGTTCAATTGGCACTGGTGCGCGGCTTCCTGTCGGTGCCGAGCCATGGGCTGGACGGCGCCATCATGGGCTTCTTCGCCGGGCTGGCGCGGTTCGAGCCCCACCGCGCCAAACGATGGTGGTTTCTGGCGCTGGCGGCGCCGATGGCGTTGCACGGGCTCTACGACGCGCCGCTGTTCATGGCCGACATATCGGAGCCTGCCGGCGAGGGTGAGCCGCAAGGGCTTCTGATTTTGCTGCCGCTGCTGGTTGTGGCGATCGAATTGATCTGGGCGATCTATCTGTTCCGGCGTTTGAACCGCGATCAGCGGGCGTTGCTCGCGCAGGGCAAGTCGGTCGCGGCAGGTTGATCATGCCGGCAGCAGACAATTCCGGCCCCAGGCTGGTGTGGATGTTGACCGGCGACAAGGCCGGGGATAACGCTCAGATGCGGGTCCTTGCCAAAGCCGCCGGCCTGACGCCGATCGAAATTCCGCTTGAGTTCAACCGGCTATATCGACGTTCGAATTTGCGCCTGGGTGCTACAACGCGCACCCTGACCGATGCGTCGCGCCAAAAGCTGCAGCCACCTTGGCCCGAGGTCGTGTTCTCGAGCGGACGACGGTGTGTTCCGGTGGCGCGCTGGATCAAGCGCGAAAGCGGCGGCCGCGCCAAGCTCATTCACGTCGGGCGTCCCTGGGGGCGACTGGCCTGGTTCGACCTGGTGGTCGCCATGCCGCAATACGGGCTGCCGCAGCGGCCGAACGTGTTTCAGGCTCGCATGCCTTTCAATGTCCAGTCTCCCGAAGCGCTTGCTGCCGCCGTCGAGAGATGGGGAGAACGCCTCAACCTCTACCCCCGTCCGTGGATTGGCTTGCTTGTTGGCGGAAAGTCAGCTCCCTTCATCCTCGACGCAAATACCGCAACCGCGATAGGTGCGGCAGTCTCCCAATACGCAAAAGGAAAAGGCGGCACTGTCTTTGCCGTTACAAGCAGACGCACTGGCGCAGTCGCAACCGAAGCCTTGTTTTCCGCGATTGCGGATCCAGCATTGCGATATCGATGGCGCCAGGATGATACCGACAGCCCTTATCTTGCCATATTGGCGCTGTCGGATGAGTTTGTCGTGAGTGGAGACAGCGCCTCGATGCTGGCTGAAGCGGTTCGAAGCGGTCGGCCCGTTTCAATCGCACCCTTGCCGATGCGCCCTGGAAAGCGCCGGCGCCGAGTCAGCTGGATGAAGAAAGTGTTGCCTGCACGGATTTTCGACTGGTTGGTGGATCTCGGTCTGTTTACGTCGATACGGGATGTGCGGCGATTGCATCGACGCTTGTTAAGCGAAGGCAGGGTAACCATGTTACCCGACATGCCGAAGAACCAAATGCGAACATTAGATGATTTACCGGAAGCCTCAAACTTGTTAAGAAATTTGCTCACCCAAAGATAAGGCTTACATTTCGAATTCCACGGCTCTTGTTTCGATATGAATTATCCGCGACTGCGTCGAGTCTATCTCACCATGTACAACAAGCTGCGCTTGCCGCGCAGAGCCGCCACGATTCTGGTGAAGACACTCGCATTCGCTACCGACCCTTTGGCCTGGTGGCATCGGCGTAGAGCTGGGGCTTCAGCGGGTGCAGTTCCTGTCCCGTTGGAGTTTCCGGACGCCACGGGATATCTCAAGTTCGCGCCTGATGAGCTGCCCCATGCAGCCGCTGCAATTGCCGAATGTCATGCCATTTTTGCAGAGAGGGTAAATCAAGGACTGCTCGACCGGAATTCGGATGATTTCTCCAAACCGTTCCTCAGGCCGGTTACCGACAAATGCAGCGAGCTGCTTGAGCGTGACGCCATTCGCCGTTTCGTGCTTTCTCCGGAGCTTATATCGATCGTTTGCCGCTATCTGGGTTCAATGCCCATCTTATCCGAGGTGCAGTTGTTGTGGACACCGGCCAACGACACGCTTTCTAAGAGCCAGAAATTTCATCTTGATGCCGAAGACTATCGGCAGCTGAAACTTTTCCTGCATGTTGAAGACGTCGATGAACGTTGCGGACCGCTTACGCTGATCTCGGCGGCGCAAACACGGCGTGTCTGCGCCGCAACCGGCTATGTTGGCGGCCGCCGTACCCGTCTTGAAGACGAGGCAGTCAGGCGAGTGGTTGGCGATGATTTCGAGCAAGCTATGGGCGAACGAGGCAGTGGAATTCTGATCGACACTTCACGGTGCCTGCACTACGGCAGCCGGGGCAACCAGAAGCAACGTTTGGTTCTGTTCCTGCAGTTCATCAGTTATTACGCCCCGAAACTCGAGCCGTTCGATTGGCGGACGCATTTGCAAAGGACGGATGGATTTACGCCGTCCGAGCGGTTGCTCCTGCGTGTTTAGAGGGCGCACTATTTCAAGTGCACCGGCGCCTCGCCATCCTGGCTGCTAATGATCGGATAGGTCGATTCGCTCGGCACGATCAGCGCTTTGACGAAACGGGTTCGTAAGATCTTCTTTTCCAGTCGTCGCCGTACCTTTCCGTCCGCGAGTCTGGCTATCAAAGGCATTAGCAACGACGTGACCATACGACCAAGCGGCGCGGCGTTTTCGATGCCGCCCTTGGCGGCGATTTCTGCCTGATCGCGCTCGCTATGGTGCAGACGAAGATAGACCGTCTTGCCAGGTGCATCCGCATCAAACGGCTTTAAATAGCGGTCTCGTTGAGACTGTTCCCGAAAGCGTGCCGGGTCCAAAACCGGCTCGAAATTGGAATTCTGAAGCAACGATCCCTCTTCGCCTGGCCGATAGAAAACGAAGGAAATCTCCGCACGGCCATGCGGCCGCTTCCATTGTGCGGCCTCGAGGTTCGCCATTCTGCCCATCATTATCAGCGAATGGCGGGAGAAGGAGTGCAAATGCGGCAGGAACAGGATCTGACTCAGGACAGGTTCGACCTTCGCATCGGGAACGATCACGACAATGCGCCCACCAGGGAGCAGCCTGTCGCGCATCCACGACAGGGCGCGCCCAGGCTCGCTCATATGCTCCATTACGTGATGGGAATAGATGAGCTGGAAACGCAAGCCTTCGGGAACACCGGACAATCCGCCACCGAAGATGCGCGACGGAAATCTGGCGCCGCTTATCCTTGCGCGATTGTTTGATGCTTCCGTCCCATAGAGGTTCTTGAACCCGGCCGCCTGCATTCCCGCAAGCATGGCACCCGTTCCGCAACCAATTTCCAGAACAGGCAGTTCGGGGCTTAGACCACCAATGGCTTGGGCCAGCTTTGCGACGCGGAAATCTTCGGTCTTGCGGTGCGGAGCGACGTTGACCGTGCCCTCGCGAACGCTATTCCATTCTTCCGCATAAAACCTTTCGATGAAGTCCTCGCTGGGAGGATTGGCGTAGTAGACGTGGCCGCAGTTTTCGCATTCGTCGAGGCGAATATGCGAAGACCAATCGTGCCCTCCAAGGCCGAGCATCGTCTTCGCGGCTTTCTCCTTTCCGCAAGCAGGACATGTCTTTCTCGCGGAAAAACTACGCACTGTTTCTGCGTCAAAAGTGGTTTGCCGCAGATAAGGGTGAGCAGGCGCCGAGAGATAAACAGTTGGCATAAAGTCTCTGTTTGAAATTTAGGCAAATTTATCTTGCGAAAGCAGACTTTGGTCAATTGCAAATCGATATGAACATTGAAGTTCGGCAATAAAGTTTCAGCTAGGGATTTCTGCCCAGGTTCCTCTTGACGCAATTCAGCCACGGTTTATTGGAATATGTCTATTAAAGGTTTGAAATGAGTAGGTTTTCAATATGAGTCGGGTTTGGCAGATTTTTGGGTTAACTTCCGATCCGGTAACGCTTTTCAGGTCGAAATGGGCCAGAAAAATCTGGCGTCTCGAAAAGGAGTGGCGCCGCAAGTTGCCGGAAGCCGATGTAGTGGTGGTCTCGTTCGCCAAATCCGGACGGACGTGGCTGCGAGCCATGATTTCCCGGCTCTATCAACAGCGCCATGACCTGCCATCGGACCTGCTGCTGAGCCACGACAACATGCATCGGCTCAATCCTGCGGTTCCCATATGCTTTTTCACTCATGATGGCGATCCCATGGGATCGGTCGCCGCGTTGCGGCGGGACAAAAGTCCTTATGACGGCAAAAAAGTTCTCTATTTGATGCGCCATCCCTGTGATGTGGCCGTCTCACATTATTTCCAGATAAAGCATCGCAAGGCCGGGCGTCGGGCGGGGATGGCGGAAGGCGTCACCATGTATGATTTCATCATGCGTCCAGGAAAAGGCCTGGAGATGATTGTCGAATACACCAATCTTTGGCACCGCTATGTGTCGGGGCGGCCCAACGCGCTGTTGGTGCGTTATGAGGACCTCAAGGCCAACCCGATCGGCGAGATGGCGAAAGTCTGCGAATTTCTCGGCGACAGCTTCGACAACGCGGCAATTGCCGAAGCGGTCGAATTCTGTTCCTTCGCAAATCTGCAGAAGCGCGAACAGGAAGGTTTCTATTCCAACGGCGCCTTGCGGCCAGCCGATCCCTCCGACCCCAACAGTTTCAAAGTCCGTCGCGGCAAGGTTGGCGGCTACAGGGATTATTTCTCGGACGACGAGTTGGAAGCCATGTCGAAGTTGCTGCGTCAGCGGCTGGATCCGGCAACACAGTATACGGTTTGACGTTGGTGTGGGCTGGCCATTAGGGCGCGAGGCGCCCTGCGGCTAGACGCGCGCTACAGCTATCAACGTGTCGGTTTCATCGATCGATCGCAGCAGATCGGCATAGCGCGAGTTCAAATCGACTTCGGCAAGGTGGGCCCATGTCTGTTGTCCGCCGGGCTTGCCTTTCGCCAGCCAGTGCAGATGGTTCTCCAGCCCGTAGCGCTGGTAACCCTTGATGCTTATGTCGGTAAAGCCCGCCAGCTTCAGGACACGGCCGAGGCTTGCGCGGGTATGCAGCACCAGGTGTTCCGACCAAAAAGTGAAAGCCTTGAACGCTTCGCTGCCCAGCGTATTGAAGAGAAAATCCCTGGCATGGGGGACTTCCACCACCACGACGCCGTTTGGCGCCAGCCGACTCCTGATCTTCCGCAACACGTCGATCGGATCTTCGAGATGCTCCAAAACGTGGAACAGGCTCACGACATCGAAACTTCCGGCTTCAAAGGCGTCGATCGAGGCTTCCACTCTTATGCCGTCGGCGCGCAGCGCGTCCTGCTGGCTGCGGTTCAACTCGACGCCGGCGCAATCGCGCGCCACCCCCTGCGCGTAGCGCAGGAACAGGCCATGGCCGGTGCCGAAATCGCAAATGCGCTTGCCGCTGATCACGGTTCGGAACTGATCAAGGCGTCGTCGAGAATCGGCGGGCGCGGCGGTGACGATCTGTTTGTCGCCGACCTGCGTCCGGGACGTGGTGCCGTCGTTGTCGGGCGGGCGATCGCCGTAATAGCTGGTCAGATTCTGCGGGGTTGTGTCGAGAAAGACGACATGCGTGTCGCTGCAGCGCAGGACGGGGATATCGGCGCGATCGCGCGTGCGCGGAAAAAAGGGTTCGACGTTCGCGCCAATCAGCCCGTGTTTTTCGAGATAGGAGCGCATAATTTCCTGCTTTACGACGTGGGATGCCGCGATACGGCGAACATGTTCTTGTCGATTTGGCGTACGACGACGTCCTTGAAGCGCGACAAGGCGCTGCGAAAGCGATCGGAACGAAGCTGGACTTCCGCATCGGAGATCGGTGGAAATTTGTGCTGCGTGTATGCCGCCTTTTCGCTGGTTACGCCATCGGCGCGCGTATGCCGATGACGCCGCCGCAGTCCAGCATGCCGAAGCCGGGCCATGATCGGATTTGCAGCTCCCGCCAGGCGCGGCTGCGAAGTCTTCCAAAGCGCGTCCAGGACGTCGACCAGCCGCTCGCAAGCCAAGGGGCCATCCAGATTTTCCAGGTGCTGCGCCAATAGCGCCCGTCGAGCGCGTTCCGCCGTCGCTTCCACGGCGCTGCTTTCGCCGGCGAGAGATTTCCGGATTTCGTCACTCAACCGTTGGCTATCGGTGCATTCGCGGCTGACTGCGTTGGCCAGCGCGAGATCGAACTTGTCGGATTTCACGGGACGGAAGGTGATGGAGGGCGTGCCGACGACCGCAGCCTCGACGGCGCTGGTGCAGCCATTGTGAATCAGCACCTCCGCCGCAGCCAGCCAGGGAATGACGCTGCCCTCGTGCAGCACGTGGACGTTGGCGAGGCCTCGTGCCGCATTCTGCCAAGTCGTCATGTTTTCCGATGGGTGCGGCCGCACAACGAGATTCCACGGCGAAGCCGCCGCCGCCAGTTGCGGCAATGCGGTCAGAAAGGCGTCGAGGAGCTTCTTCTTATGCTCGACAGCCCCCCCTTTTAGATCGGCTGCGGTTTCCGCATCGGTATCGCGCGCAACCTTGAACCGCGTCTGATCGGGAATGAAGTGGTTTGCGATGGCGAAGTTGCTGTTCAACAGCGCGAACCGCCCAAAGCGGCGCTGCAGATCCTCGATCTGCTCGCGGAAATAGCCGCGCAGCGCCGGCCGCATGACGTCGATGCGGGGATTGCCGGTGACCTCGATCCTGATCCCTTTTATGGCGTCGATGTCGCGGTAGAGACGGCCGTCGTCTTCGCCCCAGGCGAAGATGATCTCGAGGCAGCCGAGTACGACCGGATCCATCTTGAGGCGGAAAATGTCATCGGAGAATCGCAACAGGGCTTCCTCGTCCAGCGCCACGATGCGATGGCCATAGCCGGCGATTATCGGGAAGAGGCGCCTGTTGCCGGAGCGAAAACCCTTGGAAAAGTAGACCGACCTGGGGAATTGCGGCAACGCATAGTGCAGCGTGTGGCGCTCGCCAATAACCACGTCCCAGCCGCGCTCCGCCGCATGCAGCGCGAGCAGCAGCTTGCCGTCGAATTCGCGGGCGCGTGTTTCGACCGGCAGCAGCAGCGATTTTGGCGAACCCGTCATCGAGGACTTCTCATAAACCGCCCCTTCGGGCGGCGCACATTAGCATCGCCCCAGTCGCCGCCGCCATAGCATCGCCGTGATTGACAAAACCCCACCCCATGCACAGATTTCGCCTTTCTTTCGAATGGGCCGCTATGCGCATCTCCGTCGTCATGCCGACCTACAATCGCGCGGCCATTCTGGGTCGGGCGGTCCACAGCGTGCTGTCCCAGACCCATCGGGATCTGGAAATGATCGTCGTCGACGACGGCTCCACCGATGGCACGGCGGCGGTGCTCGCGGCGTTCAACGATCCCAGACTGATCCATCTGCGTCACACGCCCAACCGCGGCGGCAACTACGCGCGCAATCGCGGCATCGAGCGCGCCACGGGCGAGGTCGTAAGTTTCATCGACAGCGACGACGAGTTCCTGCCCGGAAAACTTGCGAAAATCGAACAGGTTTTCAGTGAACGGCCGGATGTAGAGGGTGTCGTCGACTCCTTTGTGATTCACAAGGCGCGGGAAGCAGGCGTGCAGGTCAAGGCGCGCAACAATCCGGTGATGGACGATCCGGTCGCTTTCCGAACCGCCGTTTTCGCCCGCCGCCTTTACAAGGCGACGCCTGCAATCAGCGCCCGGCGTGCGGCGCTGCTCGACATAGGCATGTTCGACGAGACCTTGCGCCGACGGCAGGACATGGATGTCCTGCTTCGGCTTTGCCGCAGCCATCGCTGCATTTCCATCGGCGATCGGTTATGGATCAAGCACTGGACGCCCGGCGCCATCTCGACCAAGCGCGATACTTTCGTCGAAGCGGCGATTGCCATCTGCGAACGCCATCCGGACTATATTTCTGAGCCTGCTAACCGCGTCGGACTTGAGCGCGATATCGGACGTCATTTCGTGCGGCTGGCGCGCGCGGGCGAATGGCCCGTGTTTCGTCGCGACATGGCGCGACTGCACGAGTGGAATCGCCTGAGGACGTCGCCCTGGCGGCTAATGCTGCGGCGCCTGCTGCAACGTGGGTGGAAGCGGCTGGTAGCTGCGCGTTAGCGCCGAGAACAGCTGCGTTGCGAACAGGATGAAATAGTAGCCGTAAGCCAAAGCAACGGCGATCGGCGCCTGCCACAACGGCAGATTGACTTCCTTGCGCTTGGCAAAGATCCGCCGCCGCGCGCGCTTGGTCTTCTTGGTGAAGAAATGGCCGGCAAACTGCACGCGCTTCCAGCGATCGTGGCTGATCGTCTGGGCGCCCTGGAAGTCGCGGTCAAGGCCAGCCGTCCAGGCGCGCCAGATCAGGAAGGGAATGCCCGGCTGCGGCGCATGGATCGTCATCGCGTCGGCGGTGCGTACCCATTTGATGCGGCGCGCTTCGATGTCGCGAATCCAAAAGCCGCACTGCTTCTTGAACGTCGGCAGGTCCGGCCACGGATTGGCGCGGAAGAAATCGGTTCGGAAGGCGCAATTGTTGGCGTGGATCTTGCGCCGCTGCTCGGTTTCATCCCGCTCGCTTGGCAGGTTGAATATCCAGGCCAGCGCCATCATTCGCGAGACGAGATTGTTGTGGCCCAGCGTGGTGAACCCGCCGACCGCCATAACCTCGGGATCCTTCAGTGGCGCCAGGATATTGGGCAGCCAGCCAGGCTGTGGCGCGGCGTCGCTGTCGAGCATGACGACGATATCCGTCTGCGTCAGTTGCACGCCATGGTTCTTGAGCTTGTAATAGGTCAGCCCATCCGTCGGCTCCAGGCGCAAATTGCTCAGCGAGGCCAGCTTGGGTGCGTTGGTCGTCAGGTAATCGCGAATCTCTTTTTCTTTTACCGTCGTGCGATCGAACAGGTAGAGCACGGTTGGCTTGACGTCGAATTTGTTGTGATGCCTCTCCAATTCATCTTGGAAGGCGACCAGGGCCCGCTTGACCCAAAAGTCCTCGACGTCCTCGGCATTCTCCCATTCGATCAGGACGGTGATCGGGGGCAAACGCTCGGTGCTGTTTCCGCCTTGGACTGGCGCATTGCTTGGCAAGTTCATGGAACCTCTGGGGCTAAAGGCTGGGCCCGTTATTTCGCGGCAGCCGACAGCATATGGCTGCTATTTAGGTCAAAAGGACCGGCGGGAAAAGGATCGCATTGTCGCGCAAACCGGAGATATTAGAAAAATCATTTATATTCAAAGGATTAGAGAGGGAACGACCTGACGCTGCGACGGTTTGGCCTATCCAAAACTCTATAGTGGCCGCGTATTTAGGCGCGTTCTCGATGCCCAAATGCAGGGAAAAGTGACCTGTTTCATCGGTTTATGAGATAATCCTTGTCCGGTGATGGACCATCGCCAAATTGGTTGATGTACTTTCGACTTGGCCGCGCCCGTTCACTGCTTTTGCGCCCGTGAAGTGAAAAACACCGTTTTCATCCATACCAACGACAAGCAGATCCTGGGTGCGCTGGTCGCCCGGCATGCGCTGTTGCGCAACTCTTCGGCTCCTGCCGCCTTCGATGTGAAAATCATCAGGGCGGAAGACTTTCCCTTTTTGACGGCGCGCGAGGGCCAGCTCTATCTGCGCGAAGGCAAGATGCAGCCGTGGAAGAACGACGATCTGCAGTCCTTCACGCCGCTGCGCTTCGCCATTCCGGCCCAGATGGGCTATGCGGGCCGCGCCGTCGTCACCGATCCCGACGTCTTCGCCCTGCGCGACGTAAACGAATTGTTCGGCCGCGACATGAAGGGATGCGCCGTGCTGGCTCGTCGCATGGACGCCGATTTCAGGCGCCCGGGACATTGGGCGTCGAGCGTGATGCTCCTTGATTGCGCCAAGCTGCGGCATTGGCAGGTTGAGCGTGATTTCGCTTTGCTGTTCGAGGCCAAGCGCGACTATCGCGACTGGATGTGGTTGCTGCTGGAACCCGAGGGCAGCGTTGGAGAACTGGAAAGCGTGTGGAACGATTTCGACAATCTGACGCCTGAAACCCGCATGCTGCACAACACGCATCGACGGACCCAGCCGTGGAAGACCGGGCTGCCGGCCGATTTCACCACGCGCGGCACCACGCGCTCGGCGCGCTGGTCGCAAATAGTGCATCGCACACGCAACGCGTTGCTGGGCTCAAACGGCGCGCCAAACGGACATTATCGCCCCCATCCCGATCCGGCGCAGGAGCAGTTCTTCTTCGGGTTGCTTGCGGAGTGCCTGGCGGATGGGTCGATCGGGGAGGCGCTCGTGAAGCGGGAAATCGAACTCGGCCATGTTCGTGCCGATGCCTTGGCGCTGGTCGCGCGGCACCGGTCGGCTGCATGAGCCCGCCCAAGGAAGAGGCCGCCGTCGGAGCGCCCCGGCTGCCCAGAAAGCGGCGGCAGAATCGCTTCGCTGTCTGGCAGATCGCGCGCACTACCTCGGCCGGACGCGGCTTGTTCGTCATCGCTTGCCTGCTTCTTTCAGGCCTCGCCGAGGGCTTCGGCATTGCCAGCCTGATGCCGTTGATCGCCGTGATCGGCGAGCAGAGCGGTCCGCCCAGTGCGCTGCAACGCTACATGGATCAGATTCTCGCCTTTTTCGGGTTGCCTGCCGATCCATTGGTCCTGTTCGGCATCCTCATTGGCGGGATGGTGCTGAAGGGGCTTCTGACCTTGGTGGCGATGAGCCAGGTTGGCTATGCGGTCGCCGAGGTCGGTGCGAAGATGCGCATCCAGCTGATCGATTCGCTGCTGGCGGCGCGCTGGAGCTTTTTCGTTCGCCAGCCCGTCGGACGCTTCGCCACCGCCCTGAGCGTCGAAGCCAGCCGCGCTGGCGAAGCCTACAACGCCATGGCGGTCTTCACCTCGCATGCCGTGCAGGCGGTGGTGTACATCTTCATCGCCGCGCTGGTCTCCTGGCAGGCTGCAGCGCTTTCCATCGCGGTCGGCGCCGTTCTGGTGCTGTCGCTCAATCGGCTTCTGGTCGGCGCACGGCGCCATTCCAAGAAGCAGACCAAGCGCACCAAGGCCCTGATCAAGCGGCTTGCCGACGTTCTCGTGGGCATCAAGCCGATGAAGGCAATGGGACGACAGGCCAGATTCAGCGAATTGTTCATGAAGGACATCGCCGAGATCAATCACTCTCTGCGCCGCATCGTCTTTTCACGGCACGCCAACCGCGCCTTGCAGGAGCCCATTACGGCCATCTGTCTCGCTGCTGCCGTGTATGTGGCGCTTTCGGTCTTCAAGGTGCCGGTGGCGGAACTGGTGGTCATGAGCATCCTGTTGCTCAAGATCGTCTCGCATATCGGCAAGGCGCAGCAGGATCTGCAGACGATGCAGATCGCCGAGAGCGGCTTCTTCGCCATTCGCAACGCGATCGACGATTCGCGCGCTGCGCGCGAGACGACGACGGGAACGGCGGTTCCCGCTTTCGAGCGCGTGATCTCTTTCCGCAACGTCTCGTTTGCCTTTGCCGACAAGCCAGTGATCCGCGATGTCACGCTCGATATTCCGGCGCGAGGCGTCACCACGCTCACCGGCCTGTCCGGCGCCGGCAAGACCACGCTGGTCGATCTCATGCTGGGCCTTCACCGACCGGACACCGGCGAGATTCAGGTCGACGGCATACCGCTTGAGCAGGTCGACCTGCTGCGCTGGCGGAACATGGTTGGTTACGTGCCGCAGGAACTCATCCTGTTCCACGATTCCATCCTGGCCAACGTCACTTTGGGCCAGCCGGATTTCTCTCGCGCCGACGCCGAGGAAGCCCTGCGCCAGGCCGGCGCCTGGGATTTCGTCGCTTCATTGCCTGAGGGGCTGGATTATGTCGTCGGCGAGCGTGGCTCGACGCTTTCCGGCGGCCAGCGCCAGCGCATCGCGCTGGCGCGCGCCCTGGTGCACAAGCCGAAACTGCTGATCCTCGACGAAGCCACTTCGGCCCTCGATCCCACGACCGAGGCGCTGATTGTGGGCAACGTGCGCGATCTGTGCCGCGCCACCGGCGTTACGGTTCTGGCGATCTCGCACCAGGCTTCCTGGGCCTCGGTCGCCGACAACGTCTATCGCGTGCAGGAAGGAAATGTCGTCGACCTTTCCATGGCGCGTGGGGCCCGTCAGCACTAGACCGGGTCGTCCGGATTAATTGCGAATCGACTTGTGTTTGGCTGGCGAGCGGCCGAAAATCCGCCGCGGCGGCGGGTTGGGACAATTCCAATTGGAACTCCAACTGCCTGATATAAAAGATATTTTCGGTCCAGTATCGAGCGCGTGGCAGGGCGGCTATGTACAAGGTCAAGATCATCGGCGCCGGCTCGATCGGCAATCATCTGGCACATGCTTCGCGCAGCAAAGGCTGGGCGGTCACCCTGACGGATCAGGATCCGGCGGCTTTGCAGCGTACGCGCGAAAGCATCTATCCCAGCCGCTACGGCAAGTGGGACGAGGCGATCGTTCTGAAATCCAGTGCCGATGCGATGGCAGATGCGGCTGACATTGTGTTCATCGGCACGCCGCCCGATTCGCACCTGAAACTCGCCAATGCCGTGCTCGATGCGACCAAGCCCAAGGCGCTGGTGATCGAGAAGCCGCTATGCGGCCCCGATCTCGCCGGCTGCCAGGGACTGTGGGAGCGCTCCAAGCGCGAGGGCGTCTTTGTCGGCGTCGGCTATAACCATGTTCTTGGCCGCAACACCGTGCTGGCCGAGGAAGCGCTGGCCAAAGGCATCGGCAGGATAAGCAGCATCTCGACGCGCACGCGCGAGCATTGGGGCGGCATTTTCAAGGCGCATCCCTGGCTGGCCGGCCCGTCCGATTCCTATCTCGGCTTCTGGAAGCGCGGCGGTGGTGCGGCCGGCGAGCATTCGCACGGCATCAACCTCTGGCAGCATTTCGCCCACGTCATCGGCGCCGGCAAGGTCGCCGACGTTTCGGCGACGCTCGACATCGTGCGCGATGGCGCGGCCGAATATGATCGGCTTTGTTTCCTGGCGTTGCGCACGACAGAAGGCCTTGTCGGCGACGTTATCCAGGACGTGGTCACCGCGCCAACCGAGAAATCGGCCCGCATTCAGGGCAGCGAGGGTTATGTCGAATGGCACGTCAACTACCAGCCCAATGTCGACGCCATCGTCGCGGGCAAGGGCGAGGCCAAAGCTGAGCCGACCCTCATACCGAAGACGCGGGCGGACGACTTCAAGGTCGAAGTCGATCATCTCGAAGCGGTCCTGGGCGGCCAGATGAAGAATTCGCCGATTTCACTGGAGCGCGGATTGGATACGATGATGGTCATCGCCGCCGCCTTCAAATCACACGAGACCGGGCGCCGCGTCTCGATAGACTGGCGGGCGGGCTACGTGCCCGACGCGCTGCGCTGAGAGGTTTGCAATGTCGAAGCCGTTCAACCTGAACGATCTGTTCATCTATGACCTGGCCAACAACCATCAGGGCGATATGGAGCACGCCTCCAATATCGTGCGCGAGGTGGCGCGGGTGAACAACGCAGCCGGCGTGCGCGGCGCACTGAAGTTCCAGTTTCGCCAGCTCGATACGTTCATCCATCCGGACTTCAAGGACCGCATGGACATGAAGTACGTGAAGCGGTTCCAGGAGACGCGCTTCCCGATGGAAAGCTTCGCCAAGCTGGCCGAGCTGATCAGGCAGAACGGCCTTTACACCATGTGCACGCCGTTCGACGAGGAATCCGTCGACGTCATCTGCGACATGGGTCTGGACATCATCAAGATCGCCAGCTGTTCGGCCGACGACCGGCCGCTGCTGGAGAAGGTCGCTAGAGTCAACAAGCCGGTGGTGGTGTCGACTGCCGGACTGCGTACCGATGAGATCGATTGGCTGGTCAATTTCCTGCAGAGCGAGAACGTCAATTTCGCGTTGATGCATTGCATCGCCGAATATCCGACGCCGAACGAGCGTTTGCAGCTTAACCAGGTCGGCTACATGACGCGCCGCTATGCTGGCGTGCCGATCGGCTGGTCGACGCACGAAGACCAGGACAACGTCGATGCGGTGCAGATCGCCTCGGCCATGGGCGCGCGCCTGTTCGAGCGCCATGTCGGGCTGAACACCGACAAGTACAAGCTCAACAACTACTCCTCGACGCCCGCCCAACTCGAGAAATGGCTGGCCGCCTACAAATCCGGTAAGGCCATGAGCGGTGCGCCCGAGCGCGTGCCGTCCTCGCCACTGGAGCGCGCGACGTTGCATGAGTTGAAGCGCGGCGTGTACGTGAAGCGCGCGGTGAAGAAGGGCGAAAAGCTCGGACGCGAAGATGTGTTCTTCGCCATGCCGGTGCAGGACGGTCAGATGCATTCGGGTCAGTTCCGCGCCGGCATGCCGGCGGATCGCGACTACGACCTCAATGCGCCGGTCGCCAACGTGTTGTCGAACCACGAACAGACCGACGAGCAACTGGTCTATCAGATCATGCTGCAGGTCCGCGGCATGCTGGCCCGCGCCAACGTGCATATCAACGAAGATGCCGAGATCGAGATTTCGCATCATTATGGGCTGAAGCGCTTCCGCGAGTTCGGCGCCGTGATCGTCACCTGCATCAATCGCGAGTACGCCAAGAAGCTGGTCATCCAGCTGCCGCGCCAGAAGCATCCGTACCATTTCCACAAGCAGAAGGAAGAAACCTTCCAGCTGCTCGACGGCGACATGGAGATCGTCAAGAACGGCGAGAAGATGAGCATGGTGCCGGGCGACACGTTCCTGGTCGAACCCAATGCCTGGCACAAGTTCCACACGCTGGGCGGGGCGATCGTCGAGGAAGTCTCGACCACGCATTACAACAACGATTCCTTCTACGAGGATCCGGAAATCGCCGGCATGGCGCGCGAGCAGCGCAAGACCAAGGTCGACAACTGGCGCAACTACTTCCAGTCCAAGCATGCGCTTTGACGCCGTCGTCTTCGATTTCGACGGCACCCTGGTCGATTCGGCGCCGGCCAAGTACCGGGCCTTTTTCGACGTGTTCCCCGGCGACGATGCCATCCAGCGCATTGTCGCCGACGTTCTGCGCCGCGATCCCGACGGCTCGCGCCATGTCGTGATCCCACGCATGGGCGCGCTGATGCGCGAGCAGGGCATCGAACTTTCCGGGACCGACAGAGACAGGGTTGCAGCGTACGGCGAGGCCGTCCTGAAAGCCGTTGCCGCCTGTCCGGCCTTGGCTCGCGCGGAAGAAGCACTGCGGCTTGCCCGTCGCTCCGGCAAGGTCCATGTCAGTTCCAACACGCCGCAGGAGCCGCTGCGCGATTTGCTGCATCGACGCGGCTGGCTGGCGTTGGTCGATGGCGTGCATGGCTATCCCAGTCGCAAGAGCGACACCTTGCGCGCCGTCGTAGCGCAGAGCGGCGGCAATGCCGGACGGGTGCTGACCGTGGGCGACGGACCCAGCGACGAGGAAGCCGCACGCGAAATCGGCTGTCCGTTCGTGAAGGTAACGCTTGAGCAAGGGCTCAATCCGGCGATCGCCGCTTTGGAGGGCGCGCATGTTTAAGGGAAAACGCGTGCTGGCCGTGGTGCCGGCGCGGGGCGGCAGCAAGGGCGTTAAGCTGAAGAATCTGCGCCCCGTCGGTGGGGTGCCATTGGTGGCGCTGGCCGGCAAGGTGGCGGCGCAATGCGACTTCATCGACCGCGCCGTGGTTTCGACCGATCATGACGAGATCGCCAAGGTGGCCGAGGGCGCAGGGCTGCTGGCGCCTTTCCGCCGGCCCGAATCGCTGTCGGGCGATCGCATCGGCGACTGGGACGTGCTTACGCACGCGCTGAAAGAAATGGAAACGCGCGACGGCGTGACGTACGACATTGTGCTGATGCTGCAGCCCACCTCGCCCAGCCGCACGCCCAAGCATGTGCGCGACTGCATCGAGAAACTGGTTTCAGGCGGCTTCGATTCGGTGTGGACGGTCAGCGAGACCGACAGTAAGGGCCATCCGCTAAAGCAGTTCGTCGTGAAGCAGGACGGAGAGATGGACTATTACGATCCGGCCGGCGCCAACATCATCGCCCGCCAGCAACTGACGCCGGTCTATCACCGCAACGGCATCGCCTACGCCATCACCCGCCAATGCCTGGTCGAGCAAAAATCGATCAAGGGAGTGCGCTGCGGCGCGCTGGTGATCGAGGGCAACGTCATCAACATCGATACCGAGTACGATCTGGCGCTGGCCGACTTCCTGATCGGGCGCGGGCTGGCTTAAAGCCGCCAGAGTTCGATTGCCGCTGGCGTGGCGCTGCGATCGAGCACCGCCTGCACGTCGACCACCAGACCGCGTCGCTCGCGCAGGCAGGATTGCACCAGCGCCCAGCCGCTTTTGACGAAGACCTCATGCGATACCGCCAGCACGACCGCATCGGCCGGCTTGAGATCTTTCTGCGCCACCAGTTCGATGCTGTAATGGGCCCGCATCTCGCCGGCATCGGCCAGCGGGTCATGCACCTGCACCAGGATGCCGGCGCCTTCCAGTTCGCGCACGATGTCGACGCAGCGCGTGTTGCGCACGTCGGGCACGTTCTCCTTGAAGGTCGCGCCCAAAATCGTCACCACCGGCTTGCCGCTCAGGCCGCGCGCCATCAGCCGCTTGATGGTCTCGCCGGCGACGAACCTTCCCATGCCGTCATTGACCCGCCTGCCGGCCAGGATCACCTGCGGGTGATAGCCGATCTGCATCGCCTTGTGCGTCAGGTAGAAGGGGTCGACGCCAATGCAGTGCCCGCCCACCAGGCCAGGGCGGAAGGGCAGGAAGTTCCATTTGGTACCGGCGGTCTCCAGCACGTCGCGCGTGTCGATGCCAAGCTTGTGGCAGATCAGCGCCATCTCGTTGATCAGCGCAATGTTGAGATCGCGCTGGGTGTTCTCCAGCACCTTGGCGGCTTCGGCGACCTTGATGCTGGCGGCGCGATGCAGGCCGGCCTTCACCACGGCACCATAGACCTGCTCGACGATATCGAGCGTTTTGGCGTCGCCCGCGGCGATCACCTTGCGCACGCTGTCCAGCCGGTGCGTGCGATCGCCCGGATTGATGCGCTCGGGCGAATAGCCGATGGCGAAATCTGAGCCGCAGACCAGGCCCGATTCGCGCTCCATCGCCGGCACGCATTCCTCTTCGGTCAGACCGGGATAGACGGTCGATTCGAACACCACGATGTCGCCGCGCTTCAGTCCGGTTTTGCCCAAAGTTGCGGCTGCGGACAGCAGCGGTTGCAGGTCCGGCACGTTGGCCTCGTCGATCGGCGTCGGCACGGTGACGATGTGGAAATCGCCGTGTCGCAGATCGGCGGCCTGGTCGGTGAAGTGCAAAGTCTTCTGCTGCAGTTCGGCCAGCTCGATCTCGCCGGTGCGGTCGTCGCCCGCGCGCAGCTGCGCGATGCGCTGCGGGTCGTGATCGTAGCCGATCACCGTGCCGTGATGCGCAAACGCCACCGCCACGGGCAGGCCGACATAGCCCAGGCCGGTGACGGAAACCTTGCGCGAATGGGGCATAAGCTATTTCAGCGTCGCCAGATAGGCGATGAGATCGGCGCGCTCGTCGGCCTTGCGCACGCCGGCGAAAGCCATCGACGTGCCCGGCACCACCACGCGCGGTTCGGTCAGGTACTTGTCAAGGATGCCCGGCTCCCAGGTGATATTGGCCTTCTTGTTGGCCTCGCTGTAGCGGAAGCCTTCGACTGAGCCGGAATGCCGGCCGATCAGGCCAAACAGGGTCGGACCCTGGCGCGAGGGGCCTTTCTCGGTCGTGATATGGCAGGTCATGCAGTAACGCTTGAACACCTTCTCGCCGTTCTCGGCGTTGCCCGTCTGCGCAGTGGCAGGCAGGGTGAACAGCATCAGCGGTAGGAGGAGCAGGACACGCAACATCGACATCTCGCTTTGAAAGAACGGCGCTTTCCTAGGACGAGCGCACGACATAGTAAAGCACCAGCATCGCCAGTGCCGCCAGCGGCAGAATCCACAACCCGTTGCGGCCGCGGTTGCGCAGGTTAAAACCATGGCGCACGCCGGCGCCGATCAGCATCAGCGCGGCCAGAATTGCCCAGTTCCACTCATGCCCCCAGGTGCTGGCGAAATGGGTGGAAAGCATGATGAACACGACCGGCAGGGTCATGTAGTTGTTGTGGATCGAGCGCTTCTTGGCTTCCTTGCCCAGGCGCGCGTCGGGCTTCGTCCCGGCTTTGGCCGCGGCCACCAGCGCCCGCTGCGCGGGGATGATCCGCATCCACACATTGGCGGTCATGATGGTGCCGAGGAGTGCTCCGACATGCAGATAGGCCGCCTGGCCGGTCATGTACTTCGACAGGCCCCAGGCGAGCACGATCAGCAGCACGAACAGCAGGCCGCCGGCCAGCATCGGCTGGTCGCCCAGTTTCGATTTCCAGGTGAAATCGTAGATCGCCCAGCCGATCGACAGCCCGACCAGCAGGCCCAACAGTCCCAGCGCATCGCTGAACCCTTCCGGCGCATTCTGCAGGAAGGCGCCCTGGCCCAGGTGGTAGAGCAGGATCAGCAGCAGGAAGCCGGTGATCCAGGTGAAGGCGGCTTCCCATTTGAACCAGTGCAGCTCGGTCGGAATTTCGTCGGGCGCCACGTCGATCTTCTCGACGCGATAGAAGCCGCCGGAATGCACCAGCCAGGCCTCGCCCTCGACCTTGTCGCGCGTCGGGCTGGGCACGCGCAGCTTGGAATCCAGCCAGTTGAAATAGAAGGACGAGCCGATCCAGGCGATGCCCGTAATCACATGGGCCCAGCGGATCACCAGCCCCAGCCATTCGCCCACAAGCGCGTCCATACCCGATCCCCCGCAGCAACTGGCGTCATTCTACAGGAAGCAAAGCTTGGGCCAGAACGGCCAAATGCGCGCCAGCCTTGCGGCCAAAGAGCCGCCGCCTATAATCGGCGCCGGCTAACGGCACGCGCCCGGGCGGGTATGATGTAGTGGTAGCCTGTCAGCTTCCCAAGCTGAACGTGAGGGTTCGATTCCCTCTACCCGCTCCAGCCGCTCATTCAAATCAATAGCACCCAGCCGTCCGCGCCCGCAGCTTCAGCATCGGGAGAAGCTTCTCCATCACTGGCATCGCCACTTTCGCCTGCCGCGCCAGATCGAGCAGGATGGCGAGCTGGCTGTCGATCTCCATCGCCCGCCCGCGCTCGAGATCCTGCAGCATCGATGGCTTGTGGTGCAGGCCCAGCCCCATCCGCAGCGCCTCGGCCGGATTGGCCAACAGTCCCGGGAAGCCATGCGCCTCCGCCAGGGCCGCGGTTTCGCGCATCAGCGCCATCGCCATGGCGCCGATTTCCGGATCGCCATAGGCGCTGGCAACGTCGGAGCCCGTCAGGCAGCACAGAGGCGAGCTGGCCGAATTGCGCACCAGCTTGGCCCACATGTCCTGGCGGATATCGCTCAGGGCCTTGACGACAAAACCGCCGCCATCGAGCGCGGCGGCCAAAGCCAGGGCTCGATCCTGGGCGCGACCGGGCATGGCTTCGCCGATATGGAAGCCGTTATTGGCGCTCTCGTTGCGCACCACGCCGGGCGCGATCACTTCGTTGGAAGAACGCACCACAATGCCCAGCGAGCGCTCGACGCCGATCAGCCGGTGCAGGGTGCCGTCGCGATCCAGTCGCGCGGTGTCGGGCGTGATGCCGTTGGGCTTGAAGCCGTCGCCGTAGAACCAGAAAATGCCGTTGATGGCGAAGGCGACAGCCGTGTTGTCATGGAGCAACGGCGCGATGGCCTGCGCCACCTGCGGCAACGATGGCGTCTTGGCCGCGACGATCACCAGATCCTGCGGCCCGAGCGCTGCGGGACTGTCCGACGCCGGCAGACGCACGGTGATCTCGCCATCCCTGGCTTGCAGGGTCAGACCATTCTTCTGAATAGCGGCCAGATGCGGCCCGCGCACGATGACGCTGACTTCCTTGCCGGCATTGGCAAGCCGCGCCGCCAGGAAGCTGCCGACCGCGCCGGCGCCGAAAATACAGATCCGCATCGCTGCTCTTTTCCGTCACTGATAAGCGGCGGCAGTATAAAGCAGCGATGCGGATGGTCTGCGCTTTATTCGGCGGCGGACGAGGCTGGAAACTTGCCCAGCACCTGCTCGCACAACGCCGAGTCCATGTATTCGCGGAACTCGACGATCTTGCCCCCGCGCAAACGGAAGATCAGGCAATACTCGTTGCGATAGGGCACGCCGTCGGTGCGCTCCATCTCGCCGCGCGCCTCGACGACGACATGCTCGCCATCGGCCCAGAAATTCAACGGCACGGTGCGTCGCCCGGGCTTCAGCAGCGTGTTGAGATGGCCGTGCAGGACGGTCAGGAATTCCTGCTTGCTCTTGTAGGTGCGCGACCAGGAATTGAAGCCGGTGACGCGCATGACGAGATCATCGGCCAGCGTGTCGGTGAAGCGGGCGCGCTCGCCCTTGGCGGCACTGGCGAACAGGTCCTGGATCAATGCTTTGTTTTCTGCGGCAGTCATGGCGAGCTCCTCGATTTGGGGAGCCCGTATAATTGAAGGCCGATCCTGCGATTGCCCAACGCCAAGCGTTCACAAAGCTATGAATTTCGTTCATAGTTGAGGAATGGACCGCCTGCCGCCGTTGGATTCGCTGATCGCCTTCGAGGCCGTGCTGCGCCTGGGCAGCATGACCAGGGCCGCCGTCGAGCTGCGGCTGACGCAAAGCGCCATCAGCCATCGCATCCGCCGGCTGGAAAGCTTCATGGGCATGCCGTTGCTGCGTCGAAGCGGACATGGTTTGGAGCCAACGCCATCGGGGGCGGCGCTGGCGGAAGGGTTCAGCACCGTGCTATCCGATATTGCAGGCCTGCGCACTCGCTGCCTCCAGGCAGTAGGGGCGGACCGGTTGCGCGTGGGCGTCGGCGCGGCGCTGGCGGAATACTGGCTGGTGCGCCGACTGCCGCGCTTTGCCGCACTCCATCCGCAAGTCGCGGTCGAGCTGGTGGTGCTGGAGAACGAAGCGCCGGAAAGCCTGGCCGATCTCGACATCCGAATTCTGTGGGTGCCGGCGGCGGAAGTGCGGCGCACGACAACGCAACAGCCGCTGTTTCACGAGAGTGTCTTTCCCGTCTGCGCGCCATCGCTGTTGCCGGCGAATTTCCGCCTGGGCGATGCGCGCGTGTTGACGCAACTGCCGCTGCTGCATAAAGGCCCGGCCGGCCGCGCCACCAGCGCCGAATGGTCGTGGTCGTCCTGGCTGGAGCGGCTGTCGCTGCCGCCGCGCCCGAAGGAAAGCTTCCGCTTCGCTTCCATCGGCCCGGCCATTGCCGCGGCCTTGAACGGGGTTGGCGTGGTGCTGGCGCGGTCAATGCTGGTGCATGACGCGCTGGCAGACGGGCGTCTGGTGCGGCTGTTCTCTCCCAGCCTCGATCTGCCGTCGAGCAAGGCGCATGTCGTGCGCTGGCCCGCCGCCTTGCGCAATGATCGGCGCGTGACGCTGTTCGCCGCCTGGCTGGCGGAAGAAGCGGCAGCGACGGAGAAAGCGAAACGGCCGAAAGTGGTAGCCGTCGCCTAATGCCGCGGCCGGCCCGGATCGCCGCCGCCCTTGGCTTCGATCAAGGTCTTGATGGCCAGAGTGATCAGCGCCAGCACGGTCAGGGTCGTCGCGGCTGCAAAAGCGCCGACGGCGTTGTAGTCGTGGTAGAGCAGCTCGATATGCAGCGGCAGCGTGTTGGTCTCGCCGCGCACATTGCCCGACACCACCGACACCGCGCCGAACTCGCCCATGACGCGGGCATTGCACAGCACCGCGCCATAGAGCAGCGCCCATTTGATGTTGGGCAGGGTGACGCGAAAGAAGCTCTGCCAGAAACCGGCGCCCAGGCTGGCGGCGGCCTCCTCGTCGTCGCTGCCCTGGGTCTGCATCAGCGGGATGATCTCGCGCGCCACGAACGGCGAGGTCACGAACAGCGACACCAGGAAGATGGCGGGGACGGCGAACATCAGGCGGATGTCGTGCTCGGCCAGCAAAGGCCCGATCAGGCCGTTGGCGCCGTAAAGCAGGATGTAGATGACGCCGGCCACGATCGGCGACACCGAGAATGGCAGCTCGATCAGCGCGATCAGGAGCTTCTTGCCGGGAAAGCGGAATTTGGTCACCGCCCAGGCGGCGGCGATGCCGAAGCCGATATTGATCGGCACCACGACGATGGCCGTCAGCACGGTCAGGCCGATCGCGTGCAGCGTGTCCTTGTGGGCGATGTTGCGGGCGTAATAGGCCACGCCCTTGCTGAAGGCTTCGGCGAAGATCACCACCAACGGCGCCACCAGCAGCAGCAGTGCCAGCACGATGCCCAGCACGATCAGGGAAATCCGCCCGGCGTTGCTTGAGCGGCGCCGCAAGGGCGGCAACCTGTCTTCCGCCGCGCTCATTGGCTTTTCTCGTTGTGACGCTGGCTGCGCGCCTGCAGCCAGTTGGCCAGCAGCAACACCAGCAGCGCGGCCACCAGCACGGTCGAGGCGATCGCGGCGGCGGCCGGATAATCGTATTCCTCCAGCCGGATGAAGATCAGCAGAGCGGCGATCTCGGTCTGCTCGGGCAGATTGCCGGCGATGAAGATCACCGCGCCGAACTCGCCCAGCGAGCGCGCGAAGGCCAGAGTGCAGCCGGCGATGAAGGCCGGCAGGATGGTGGGGAAGATCACTTTCCTGAAGATCTGCCAGTCGCTGGCGCCCAGCGACGCGGCTGCTTCCTCGACCTCCGGCCGCACGTCCTCCAGCACGGGCTGCACGGTGCGCACCACGAAGGGCAGGGAAGTGAAGGCCATGGCGATGGCGATGCCCAGCGGCGTATAGGCGACCTTGATGCCCAGCAGCTCAAGCGGCGCGCCGAACCAGCCATTGGGCGCGAACAAGGCCGTCAGCGCGATGCCGGCCACCGCGGTGGGCAGCGCGAAGGGCAGATCGATCAGCGCATCGAGCAGCCGCTTGCCGGGAAAATCGTAGCGCACCAGGTTCCACGCCAGCAGCAGGCCGATGCCTGCATTGATGATGGTGGCGACCAATGCCGCCGTCACGGTGACACGGAAAGAGGCCAGCACGCGCGGGCTGGTGATGATGTCGATATAACGTGAGAAGCCCAGCTCGCCGGTCTTCAGCGCCAGCGCCACCAGCGGCAGCAGCACGACCAGCGAGAGATAGAAGAGCGTCAGGCCCATGGTTGGGCCGAAACCGGGGAGTACCCGGCGGGCGGTAAGCGCGCCAGCCATCAACGGAAATCCAATTCACCAAAGACGAAAACGGCCGGCGATGGTACCGCCACCGCCGGCCTGCGACTAGAAGCCAAAAGAGTTCAGCGCTTGACGAACACCTGGTCGAGAATGGCGCCCTCGGCGAAGTGATCCTTGGTTACCTTGTCCCAGCCGCCGAACACCTGCTCGACCGTATAGAGCTTCACATTGGGGAACTGGCTGGCGTATTTGGCCTTCACCTTCGCGTTGTTCACGCGATGGAAGCTTTTGGCGACAATCTCCTGGGCATCCTCGCTATAGAGGAATTCCAGGTAGCCTTGCGCGATCTTGGTCGAGCCGCGCCGCTCGGCGATTTTCTCGACCACCGCGACCGGGAATTCGGCGAGCAGCGAAGCGGGCGGAATCACCACGTCGAACTTGTCCTCGTCGTATTCGCGGCGGATCGAGAAGACTTCCGCCTCGAAGGTGATCAGCACGTCGCCGATCTGGCGCTCGACGAAAGTCGTGGTCGAGCCCCGGCCGCCAGTGTCGAACACCGCCACGTTAGCCAGCATCTTCTTGGCATAGGCCTTGGCCTTCTCCTGGTCGTTGCCATTCTTGGCCAGCGCATCGGCATAGCCTGCCAGATAGGTGTAGCGCGCATTGCCCGAGGTCTTGGGGTTGGGGAACACCAGCTTCACGTCGTCGCGCGCCAGGTCCGGCCAGTCCTTGACGTTCTTCGGGTTGCCCTTGCGCACCAGGAAGGCCGGTAGCGAGTAATAGGGCGAAGCGTTGTTGGGAAACTTCTTCTGCCAGTCGGCGGGCAGCAGCCCGCCCTTGGCCAGCACGTCGATATCGGTGACCTGGTTGAAGGTCACGACATCGGCCTGCAGCCCTTCCAGGATGGCGCGCGCCTGGCGCGAGGTGCCGGCATGCGACTGCTTCACCGCGACCGCGGCATTGCCTTTCTTCTTCCAGTATTCCTCGAACACCGGATTGATCGCGGCGAACAGCTCGCGCGCGATGTCATAGGAGACGTTGAGGATTTCGCCGGGCGCCTGCTGGGCATTGGCGGCGCCGAAGGGCGAGGCGAGGAGAGCGGCGCCGGCGGCGCTGCCGGCCAAGGTGGCGAGGAATTGTCTGCGGAGCATTTTGGTTTCTTTCCTTGGATGAAGGTGCGGATCAGGCGGCCGCTTTGACGGTGGCGGCGTCGAGCGCCTGTTTCAGATCGGCGATGATGTCTTCGATATGCTCGATGCCGACCGACAGGCGGACATAGCCGTCGGTGACGCCCGAGGCCTTCTGCTCGGCCGGCGTCAGCTGCGAATGGGTTGTCGTCGCCGGATGTATGGCGAGGCTGCGCGCGTCGCCGATATTGGCGACGTGATAGAAAAGGTGCAGCGAGTCGATGAACTTGCGCCCCGCCTGCAGGCCGCCGCGCAGTTCGAAGCCCAGCAGCCCGCTATAGCCGCCTTTGAGATACTTGTCGGCGCGGGCGCGCGCTTCGCCCTTCTGCGCGCCGGGATAGATCACGGCGCTGACGGCCGGATGCTTGCCCAGGAAATCGGCGACGGCAGCAGCGTTGCGGCTGTGCTCGCGGATGCGCAGCGGCAGGGTTTCCAACCCCTGCAGGATCTGGAAGGCGTTGAACGGCGACAGCGCCGCACCGACGTCGCGCAGCAAGGTCACGCGCGCCTTGATGATATAGGCAACCGGGCCGATCGGCTTGACGGCCTCGGTCCACACCGCGCCGTGATAGGAAGGATCGGGCGAGTTCAGCAGCGGCTGCTGCTTGGCATGCTTGGCCCAGTCAAAATTGCCGCCATCGATGATGACGCCGCCGATCGAGGTGCCATGGCCGCCGATATATTTGGTGGTCGAGTAAACAACGATCGCCGCACCATGATCGAACGGCCGCGCCAGGATCGGCGCCGCCGTGTTGTCGACGATCAGCGGAATACCTAGTTCGCGGCCGATCTTCGCCACCTCGGCGATGGGGAACACGATCAGCTTGGGGTTCGGCAAAGTCTCGGCGTAATAGGCGCGGGTGCGGGCGTCCGACGCCTTGCGGAAATTCTCCGGGTCGGATGGGTCGACGAAGCGCACTTCGATGCCCTGCTGCTTGAGCGTATTGGCGAACAGGTTCCAGGTGCCGCCGTAAAGATCGGTCGAGCTGACGATGTTGTCGCCTGCCTGCGCCACGTTCTGGATCGCCAGTGTCGAGGCCGCCTGGCCCGACGCCACTGCCAACGCCGCTACGCCACCTTCCAATGCCGCCAGCCGCTTCTCCAGCACGTCGGTGGTCGGGTTCATGATGCGGGTGTAGATGTTGCCGAACTCCTTCAGCGCGAAGAGATTGCCGGCGTGCTCGGTGTTCTGGAACTGGTACGAGGTGGTCTGATAGATCGGCACCGCCACCGCGCCCGTGGCGGGATCGGCGCGCCAGCCGGCATGCAGCACGGTGGTTTCGGGATTCTTGAATTCGGTCATGTCTGTCTCCGCTGACTTGCTTTGCTTAGAGGTTGGATGAGAGCAGGGAGGCCTGCTCGGGATTGAGGTCGAACTGGCCCGGCTGGCGGGCGAAGAGGCGGGCGCGACGGAAATGCGGCCGCACGCGCTCGCCGACGGCAAGCGACAGATCGGCGAAATCCTCGCGCGGGATATCGGCTTCCAGCAGCAGTGCCTGATCGTCGAACAGGATCTCCACCCGCACGAAGGGTCCGGCGACGCCGATGAAGCGCACCGTTGCTGGGCCATTGGGGTCGGGCGTGAGGCGGACATCGTGCGGGCGCACGAACAGCGCGGCATCGCCCTCGATGCCGTCTTCGTTCTCCAGCGTGTCGACCACGATCGCCGGGCGCACCACCTTGCCTCCCTCGATGCGGCTGGGGATCTCGTTGACGTTGCCCAGGAACTTGTAGACGAACGGGTTGCTGGGCTGGCCATAGACGCTTGACGGCGAGCCGACCTGCTCGATGCGGCCCTGACCCATCACCACGACACGGTCGGCCAGCTCCAGCGCTTCTTCCTGATCGTGCGTCACGAAGACGGTGGTGGTGCCGAGCTGATCGTGCAGGCGGCGCAGCCAGCGGCGCAGATCCTTGCGCACCTTGGCGTCCAGCGCGCCGAACGGCTCGTCCAGCAGCAGCACCTTGGGATCGATCGCCAGGGCGCGCGCCAGCGCCACGCGCTGGCGCTGACCGCCGGAGAGCTGTGAGGGATAGCGCTGCGCCAGCCCGCCCAGCTGCACCAGGTCCAGCAAACGCTCGACTCGCTGGACGATCTCCGCCTCGACCGGCCGCTCCTTGCGCGGCCGCACGCGCAGGCCGAA
>CAYLYK010000007.1:0-101492 GCA_964388115.1 uncultured Hyphomicrobiales bacterium | reverse complement strand
CGGTTGGACCGGACGGCAGGCCGGTGGATGCGCTGGTGTCGAACTCCGGCCAGATCCTGGCGGCGGGCGGCCGGGTGCAGATGACGGCGCAGCAGGCGTCGGCGATCGTCGACAACGCCATCAACATGTCGGGCGTGGTGCGGGCGCAGAGCGCGTACACCGACAAGAACGGCGACATCGTTCTGGACGCTGGCCCCGCGGGCAACGTGATCGTGAGCGGCACGCTCGACGTCTCTGGCAAGGGTGCGGGACAAAAGGGTGGCAGCGTTTCGGTGCTGGGCAGCAATGACGTCATCGTCACCGGCACGGCGAGAATCGACGCGTCCGGCTCGGCCGGCGGCGGCAAGGTGAAGATCGGCGGCGATCTTCAGGGCAACGCAGGGACACGTACTGCGCAGCGCACAGGCATCGGCGCCGGCGCGGTCATCACCGCGGACGCCATCGATAATGGCAACGGCGGCACCGTCATCGTGTGGGCCGACAATTTCACGTCGTTCAATGGCGCGATCACCGCCAAGGGCGGCGCGCAAGGTGGCAATGGCGGCTTCGTCGAAGTCTCGGGCAAGCAGACGCTGGCCTTCAACGGCACCGTCGACACGTCCGCGGCGAATGGCGAGAAGGGCACATTGCTGCTTGACCCGGCGACCATCACGATCGTCGACACCGTGCCGAACATCAACGGCGATGGCAGCACGGGCGACGACATCACCAACGCAGGCGATCTCGACAATGCCGCCGCTGATTTCCCCGGCGCCAACTCGACCATCACCGACGATGCGCTCGAAGGCCTGCTGGCGACCAACAGCGTCACCTTGGCGGCAACGTCGGCGATCACCGTCAACGTGCAGCTCGATTGGGCCTCCGCCCAGTCGTTGACGCTCGACGCCCCGACTCTGAATCTGAATGCCGACATCGCGCCGACCGGCGCCGGCACCTTCGTCGGCGGCGCCTCTGTCGTCACCATCAACGTCAATCTGCTGGCGCCGGGCGGCGGCACGATCGGCGATGCGCTGGTCCTGGCGTCGAACGGCGACTTCATCAACGTCGGCGCCGGCACCTATAACGAAGCGCTGATCATCAACAAGGAAGTTACGCTGAACGGCGCTCAGGCGGGCGTGTCGGCGGTCACTGGCGGCCGCACGCAAGGGGGGCCGAACGAATCGATCATCATCGCGTCCGGCCTGACCATCGCCGCCAATAATGTCGAGATCGACGGCTTCGATCTGCAGCTAAACAGCGCGGGCGCCAGCGTCATTCTCGATACCACCGCCACCGCGCGCCAGAATTTCACCATCACCAACAATTTCGTTACCAACGCGACTTTCGCCGGTGGTGGCATCGGCGTTACGGGCGGCAATGGCTTTGCCGGCGGCAACAACCTGATTTCGGGCAATGCTATTTCCGTAACAAATGGTTCGGGTATCGGCGTCAACCACCCCGGCGGGCTGGGCGCCGGGGGCAACTTTACGATCTCCAACAATGCGATCGCGGGTAGTTTCTTCAGCGCAGTGTCGGCGAACGCCAACGATTCGCTGGTCGTGACCGGCAACACGATTTCCATAACCGGCGGGTCCGGCATTTCGGTCGTCTCCGACGCCAATGCCGGCGTCAGCAATGTCACCATCGGCGGCAACACGATCAGCGGCGCTGGCACCGGCAACGGCATCTATATTGAGGACTTCGACGCGCAACCCGGGACCATCGAACTGGTATTCCAGAGCGGCAATATCATTTCAGACGTCACCAATGGCGTGGTGCTGAGCGGCATCGGCATCTCGATGCCGCAGCAGAGCTTCAGCAACCTGGCGTTCAACAATGTTTCCGGAAACTACTTCTGGCTGCAGAATGTCGCTGTCTCCCAGCTCTTCATCGGCGCGACCCAGGTAACTTTCGACGGGCTTACCTATGCCGCGTCGGGCCCCGCCGGGCAGGCCGCTATCAATGGTAAAATTGTCGATAACGCCGACAACGCCATGCTCAGCGTCATCGTCCTCGAGGCGACCGACGTCAACGTCACGGCAGCGCAGGGCCTCGACGGCATTCAGGACGCGATCGTGGTCATCGAGGGCTTCGGCGGCGGCGCCGACGTCGTTCTGGAATCCGGCACCTATGGCGGCATCATCAACGGGTCGGCGGCGAACGGAATCGTCATCACCGGCAGCGACATCGGCATTGTCGGAGATGCTGGCGGCGGCACGATTCTCGATTTCTCGTCCGTTTCAACGTCGAATGCCATAACTGTCAATGGCGCGAACATTTCGATGTCCAACCTCAACATCGAGGGGCTGGCAGCGATTTCGAACGCGGCGATCAAGGTCAATAACGGGCCGTTCACCATCACCGGCGGCTCGATCATCGGCACCGGCGTGACCACTTATGGCCTGCTGATCGACCCGCCGGGCCCGATCACCATCAGCGGCATGAACCTGGCCAATTTTGCCGGCGACGCGATCAATATCGCCAACACGGCCGGCAACGTCATCGTCACCGGCAACACGATCAACGGCACCGGCGGCGACGCCATCGAGATCACCAATACCTCCACCGGCGTCGGCGTCGGCAACAACGGCTCCATCACGGTCAGTGGCAACACCATCGGCAACGACGATACCGGCGTCATCGCCAATATCGGCGGCTACGCCATTTTCATCCAGACGGCAACCGGCAGCGGCGCCGTGATCGTCGATAGCAATGACGTCAGCACCGGCCCGAACGCGGCGACCATTGGATTGAATGCGATCGCGGTCGACAACATTGCCGGAGACGTGCAAGTCACCAACAACGAGATCGGCACCGGCACCGGCAGCGCGATCGCGCTCTCGGGAATCGTGGTGAACCAAGTCGCGGGATCGGTGACGATCGATAGCAACACCGTCGCAAACGTCACTACCGGTAACGGCATTTTCGTCGGCTTTTCAAGCAACCCCGCGACGGTGAGCAACAATTCGATCTCGAATGTGGCCGGCGTCGGCATCTATCTCCAGGACGTCGCCGACGCGCTGGTCAGCGGCAACTCCGTCACCAACGCCGGCATCGGCCTGCTGATCGAGGATTTGCTCGACGACGTTGCCAACAACGTCACCGTTTCCGGCAACATAATCACCGGCGGGGCCGGTTCTTCCATCGGCATTTCGGTTTCCGACTCGCATGCGTTTGGAAACTCGCCGACGACCGTCACGTTCGGGGCGGGCAATGTTATCCGGTCGCTGACGAATGCCGGCGCCGACGCGCTGGTATTCAATGGTACGGACACGGCGATTGCGGGTAACTCGCTCAACAACATGCAGTTCCTGGCGATCAACGACCAGTTCGTGATCCTGTCCAACGGCGCGCTGTTCAATCCCGACACGCCGACGGTCATCGACGGCTCGGACGCCACCTGGGACCTGAACAACAACGGCGTGGTCGATGCGGGCGAGAACTTCTCGACCTTCAATCCGGCCGACATCGACACCCAGCCCGAGCTCGATGCCGCCTGGGGCGTCGGCGGCGTGTTCACCAATGCCGCGGCCGTACAGGCGCGCATTGTGGACTATGTCGACAACCAGACCCTCGGCCTGATCTCGCCGCTGGGCAACGCGCTGGTCGTCAACAGCCCCGTGGACTGGGGCGGTGGTTTGCGCGGCATCCAGAACGCGATCGATGCGGCAGGCAGCGGCTATTACGTTTTCGTCAACGCTGGCTCCTACGGCGCCCCGCAACCCTTCGTCGGGCCGGACAATCGTGGCCTGGTGATCGACAAGGAGTTGACGCTGGTCGGCCGGCGCGGCTTCAGCTCCGCAGTGACCGGCGGTCGCACGTCCGGTAATGCCGCAACCGAGTCGATCCTGAATTTCGCCGATCCGGCCGTCGCCTCGACTTTCATGATCACGATCGATTCCTCGGACGTCACAGTCCGCGGTTTCGACATGGTCGGTGACGCGACCCAGACCCAGGGCGGCGTGCAGATCAGCAACCTGTCGGGCGGCGTCAACGTCAACGTCACCAACAACTACATCCGCGGCTCCGCGCCCGGCACGCCGCTGGCCGGTCCGGCGGCCTTGCGCACCAACGGCTCGCTGATCAACAGCGGCACGTTCGACGGCAACAACATCTTCAACGTCTCCAACGACGGCATCTCGCTCGCCATCGATCCCAACGCCTCGACCTTCGCCTTGCAGGGCAACCGGGTGATTGCCGGCACGGGCGCGGGCGATGACGCGATCGTGCTTAGCCAGGCAGGCGGCGCGACGTCGCTGCTTGTCACCGGCAACACCGTTGAGGGCGCCGGCGCCTTCGGCATCGCCGTGTCGGGCTTCAGCACGGTCAATGTTTCGGGCAATACTTTGGCATCGAGCGCCGCGGGCGCGGCGATCGGCCAGGATGCCATTCGCGTTACCGGCGGCTCGGCCGTTACGGTCAGCGGCAACACCATTGCCACCGGCGCCGGCAACGTGCTGACGGTTGGCGGCGCGGCGGGCTCGGACGCAGGCATCCGCATCGTCAATCCTGGCGGCAACTTCACCATTACCAACAATCGCATCGGCGACGGCGATGTCGGCGTCCTGATCGACAACACCGCTGGTGCGGCGACGTCGGTTCTCACGCTGTCGGGCAACACCATCGACGGCACCACGCTGACGATCAACGAAGACGCGGTCCGCATCAGCAACACCAGCAACCAGAACATGACGGCGATTCTGGCCAGCTCGACCATGACCGGCTTCACCGACGCCGGCATCGAGGTGACCGACACCACCACGGGCGCCGGCCAGACCAATCTCGATTTCAATGCCGGCGTGATCCTGAACAACGGCGCGCGCGGCGTGGTCATCACCGGTCCGACGACGGGTATTGTGGGCCAGACTTTCGACAATCTGGTCATCGGTTCGGCGGCCGGTTCGATCACCGGCAACTACATTGAACTGCAGAACGCGGCCCTGCACGGCAACCCGAACGGCACGCCGTTCGATCCGCTCGAGTACAACGCGCAGAACGTCACCTTCAATGGCGTGACACCCAATTCACTCAATCCGGCCGGGAGTCCTGCCAACCAGGCGACCCTGGCCGGAATCGAGAATCGTATCGTTCACTATCTCGATACGACCTTGGCCGACTACAACGCGGTGCCGATCAAGAACATGCGCGGCCTTATCCGCCTGCGCACCGATTCGTTCTCGCTCGACAGCACGGTTGGCCTGAACGGCGTACAGCTTGCGGTCACCGCGTCCAACGCCGGCGATACGATCTATCTCGCTGCCGGCCGCTTCGCGGACGCCTCCGATCTGCTGCCGATCATCAATCAGGAACTGACCGGCGTTGCCAACGACTGGCTGCTGATCGACCGCGACATCACTATTATTGGCGCGCGCGCGGGCATTTCGGCTGCCAATGGCGGCCGCACGGCCAATGACCAGACGACCGAATCCATTCTGGACTTCGATCTGGCGACGGGCGGTACCGGCGGCGGCGTCGTCATTGCGTCGAGCGGCGTCATCATCGACGGCGTGTCGATCCGCGCCGCCAGCGATCAGGATTTCGGCGTCCGCATCTACAGCGGAGCGCTGGGCACGCTGGGCAATGGCCCGGCCAACAACCTGCTGTTCGTCAACAATTTCGTCCAGGGCGGCTCGTCGAACATCGGCGGCAACGGCATCGAAAGCTTCGGCGCCGGCACCATCACCAACCTGACCCTGACCGGCAATGCCCTCGACTCGATCGGCAGCGTCAACACCCACGACGCGATCGATCTGTCGAATATCACCAACCTGACGCTGCAGAACAACCGCGTCGGCACCTCGGCCGGCGCTGCGGCCACGGTTCTGGGGCATGGCTTCCTGGTCAACAACTCGACCTACGCCACCAGTGTGTCCGGCAACTCGATCTTCGACGTCGGCCAGGACGGCATCCATCTCGACAATACCGGTCTGTCGATAACGGCGGTTTCGAACATCGTTTCGATTGCCGGCAACACCATCGACAATACGGGTTTCGATGGCATCGACACGGCCGCATTCCGCACGGTCACCGTGCAGAGCAATACCGTCGGCTTGACCGGCGCGGCTGGCACGATCGGCGGGCACGGCATCTACGTTCATGACACCGGCGGCCTGGCGTTGATCGGCGGCAGCTCGACGACGGGCAATACAGTCGACGGCACCGGCAATAGCGGGATTTACGTCCTCAATACCGGTGTCTCCGGCACTGGCGGCGTACAAGTGTCCTTCAACCAGGTCGGCCAGAATGCCGATATCGGCATCTCGGCATTGGGCGGCAACGGCATCGAAGTCAGCGGCACGGCCAATGGCAACGTCACCGTAAACAACAATCTGGTCGGCAATACCACCGTTCCGACCACCATCAATAACGGCGCGTCTTTCGACGGCGACGGCATCCTGGTCAACAACACCCAGGCGGGTGGAGTTACGGTGACGGCGAACACGGTCGCCAACGCCGACGACGACGGTATCGTCGTGGCATTCACCGGACTCAATGTATCGGTGACCAGCAACCGGGTCGCCAATGTCGGCGCCGGCACCCTCAGGGGCGACGGCATTGTTGTAGTCGGCACGGGTACTTCGGCCGGGAACCTCAACGGCGACGTGCTGGTGATCGGCAACAGCATCACCGCCGTGAACGGCAATGGCGCCACCGACCAATATAACTTGAGCGCCGGCGACGGCATCCGCGTCCAGAACGTCGACGGCAACGCCACCGTTGGCAACGACGGCAATACCATCCAGGGAGCGGGCGACGACGGCATTGAGATCAACGGCGTCGCGGGCAACGTGTCGTCGTCTAACAACTTCATCGTCAACACCAGCACCGTCTCCAATACCGGCGACGGCATCGTGGTGACCAATGTCGGCGCCGCATATTTCGGCGGCACGGCCGGTCGCACCGTGTTCCTCAACAACAACACCATTGCCGACGTCAACGGCAACGGCAGCGCCGATACGCTGACCGACGGTCTGAGCGCCGGCGACGGCATTCGCATCTCCGATGTCGATGGCAGCATCACCGTCACCAACAACCGAATCGGTCTGGATGCCGTAATCTCCGGCACCACCTACACCGGCATCAGCAACGACGGCATCCAGGCCTACAACATCAACCGCACCGTCTATGTCGCGGGCAACAACCTGGCCGACCTCTCTGACGATACGAACACCGGCGACGGCATCGTGATCGAGAACACGGGCAAGTACGCTGCGACCGGCGGCGTCGCCCAGGGCGGCAGCGTGACGATCGTCTCGAACACGATCGTGGACGTTCTCAATAACAGCGCGCTTCTGGATACCGACACGATCTCCGCTGGCGCGACGCAGGGTCTGACCTCCGGCGACGGCATTCGTGTCGGCGCGATCGACGGCGAGGTGCTGATCGGTGGCAGCTCCACGACCGGCAACACCGTGCTCAACACCGGCGGCGACGGTATTCAGGTCTATTACGTCACGGGCCAGAACGGAACGATCGCGGGCGGAGTCCGAGTCGGCTTCAACTTCGTCTCGTCGGTCGGCGATTTCGGCTCGGATACCGATGCCGACGGCATTCAGATCAGCAAGACCGGCCGTTATGGCGGCGCTACGGTCAATTTCAGCGGCGACGTCCAAGTCTTCAACAATACGGTCAATGGCGTGGCGGCCGATCCTCTCGCCGATCGCGACGACGGCTTCACCGCCGGCGACGGCATTCGCGTCGCCCAGGCTGACGGCCATGTAACCGTCTCCGCCAACCTTGTCGGCGCCGGCACCAGCGCCGCGAACATCGACAACGACGGCGTCCAGGTCCACACCGTCACCCGATCCGTTCTGGTCACAGGCAACACGATCGGCAGCGCGGGCGTCAACATCGGCGCCGATGCGAACGACGGCGACGGCATCGTCGTCGAAAGCACCGGCACGCTGTCGGGCACGTTCGGCGTTGCTGGCGAAGGCGACGTGGTCATCACGTCCAACATCGTCAGGAATGTGGTTGGCAACGGGCTCGACGATGCCGATGGCGCCGCCGTTCCGGTCGCCGGCCTGGATTCCGCGCTGACGGCAGGCGATGGCATCCGCGTCGGTTTCGCCGACGGCCAGGTGACTGTGGGCGGTTCCTCCACGACCGGCAATACGGTTACCAATGTCGGCGACGACGGCATCCAGGTTTTCGCGGTGACCGGAAACGGCGTCGCGGCGGGTGGTGTGGCGGTCTCGGTCACCCATAACATTGTGACCACGACCGGCGTGTTTAGCCCAACTGGCGACGGCATCGTCATCTCCTATACCGGCGCCTTTGTCACCGACCCGACCGGCACGATTGCCGACTTCAACGGCGGTGTCGTTGTCGCCAGCAACACCGTCAATGACGTCGTCGGTACAGGCGCGGATGACGACGACGACCGCACGGCGGGCGACGGCATTCGTATCGTCTCGGCCGACGGCGACGTTTCGGTCCTGACGAATACGATCGCCAGCGCAGCCGCCGGCGATATCGACAATGACGGCATCCAGGTTTGGGATGTCACTCGTGCCGTCACCATCAATGCCAATCTCGTCGGCTCGGCCAATGCCTCGATCGGCGTCGGCACCGCCAATGGCGATGGCATCGTGGTCGAAAATACCGGCTACTATTCCTCCTATGGCGCCGATATCGCGACAGATTTCGTCGCGCATGTCACGGTTACGAACAACGTCGTTCGCAACGTCGTGGGGGCAGCCGCGATCGATGCTGACGGCTACAACCCCGCCGGCGGTCCGGGCGCAACGCTACCTAACATCGACGCGCAAAATCAGCCTCAGGAGTTCCTCAGCTCGGGCGATGGCATTCGCGTTGCCTATGTGGACGGCCAGGCGACCGTCGGCACGAACACCGTCACCAACACTGCGGGCGACGGCGTTCAGGCGTATTACATCGCGGGCGTCAACAGCAGCGGCGGTACGGCCGTTACGATCGTCAACAACGTCGTGAGCAGCGTCGGCAACGGCGCCGGCGGCGACGGCGATGGTATCGTCGTGTCCTTTACCGGCGGCTATGGCCTGGGTCAGGCCCCGGCAGTCGGCACCAACACCAATGGCGGCGGCGTCCTGATCCAGGGCAACACGGTCAACGGCGTGATCGGCAACGGCCCGGATCGCGACGATGCGCGTTCTTCCGGCGACGGCATCCGCGTCCGTTCGGCCAACGGCTTCGTGTCGATCGTCTCCAATACGATCGGCAGCACTGTCACTGGCAATATCAGCAACGACGGCATCCAGGTCTGGGACGTCACGCACAGCGTGACCGTTCACAACAACCGGGTCGGCACCGGCGCCTCGATCGGCACCGGCGCTTCGGGCGACGGCGACGGCATCGTCGTCGAGAACACCGGCGTCTACACCACCGGCGGCGGCTCCTACAGCGCCGCGGGCGAGGGCGACGTCATCGTCACCTCCAATACGGTCGCCAATGTGCGCGGCGACGGCACGCCTGATGCCGACGGCGCCATCACCGACATCGTCGGCGGCGCGCAGAACGATCCGGTGCAGTTCCTCTCGGCCGGCGACGGCATCCGCGTCGGCTTCGTCAATGGCGACGTGACGGTGGGCGGCACTTCGACCACCGGCAACGTCATCATGAACGTCGGCGACGACGGCATTCAGGTCTATGCCGTCGATGGCGTCGGCGGCGCCGCTGGCGGCGCAGCGGCTCTGGTCACGCATAACAATGTCATCCTGACGAGCGCGGTCGGCACGGCGGGCGACGGCATCGTCGTTTCCTACACCGGCCTCTTCGTCACCGATGCGGGTGGCAATACGCAGGGCACCAATGGCCTTGTGGTTGTCGCCGACAACACGGTCAACGCCGTCGGCGGCGACGGCACGGACCTCGACGACGGTCGCACCGCGGGCGACGGCATCCGCGTGCGTTCCGCCGATACCGGCGTCCAGATCGCGCGCAACAGCGTTGCCACCGGGGCTGGCGGCACCATCGCCAATGACGGCATCCAGGTTTGGGACGCCAAGGGCTCGGTGACCGTTAACTCCAATACGGTCGGCACAGCTGCCACGGTCGGCACCGGCGCTTCGGGCGACGGCGACGGCATCGTGGTCGAAAACGTCGGCGCGTTCTCCACACGCGTCAGCGCTACCAACGATTCGGTGACGGTCACCGGCAACATCGTGCGCAACGTTGGCGGCAACGCCGATGTCGACGGCGACGGCTCGGTCAGCGATTTCAGCAACGGCATCGCCGCCAGCGATCCGGTGCAGTTCCTGACCTCCGGCGATGGCATCCGGGTGGCCTTCGTCGGTCGCCAGGCGACGATCTCCAACAACGAAGTCACCAACGTCACCAACGACGGCATTCAGGCCTACATGATCGCCGGCTCGTCGACAACCGTTGCGGCCGTCCTGATCAGCGGCAATACCATCGCCGATGTCGGCAATGGCGCCGTGGCTGGCCAGCAGGACGGCGACGGCATCGCTGTTGCCTATACCGGCCGTTTCGCGGTCACGGGTAGTGACCCGATTGGCGGCGTGCTGATCAACGGTAACATCATCACCGACGTGTCGGCGACGGTTCAGGCCGACCGCGACGACGGACGCACCGCCGGCGACGGCATCCGCGTCCGCTCCGCCGATGGTGCGGTGTCGGTGCTCGGCAACTCGGTCGGCGTCACCGCCGGCAACATCGCCAATGACGGCATCCAGATTGCCGACGTCACCCGCGCGGTAACGGTCAACGGCAATACGGTCGGCGGCGCCGGCAGCACGATCGGCAGCGCCACCGTCGATGGCGACGGCATCGTGGTCGAAGATACCGGCCAGTACGCCAGCAGCGGCACCACCTTCGCGGCGACGCCCGGACTGGGCGGTGTGACGGTGAGCAACAACACCGTCACCAATGTTGCCGGCGACGGCACGCTGGATCGCGACGGTCCGATCGCGACGTTCTCCGCCGGCGACGGCATCCGCACGACGCGGATCGACGGCGGCTTGCTGATCGACACCAACACGCTGACCACGCTCGGCGACGACGGCATCCAGGTGGATACGGTCGCTGGCAGCGTCACCGTAACCAACAACGACATCGACGATGCCGGCGGCCTGTCCGGTACTGCCGATGGCATCGTCATCGCCGATGTCGGCAACGCCTATAACGGCGGCGTCGGCCCCTCGGGCGTGACGGTCATTGTCGCCGACAATTCCATCAGCGACGTGGCCGGCGACGGCCTGGCCGATCCGGACGACAGCCAGCACAGCAACGGCGATGGCATCCGCATCGTTCGCGTCGACGGCAGCGTGCAGGCGCTGCGCAACTCGATCGCGCGGGTCGACGACGACGGCATCTATATCGGCGTCATCCGCCAGACGGTCCTGGTGCAGGACAACAACCTGATCGACATGGGGCTGAACAGCGCCACCGGCGACGGCATCGTCGTGGCCCTGACCGGCACCCTGGCCGGCGGTGTCGCAGGCGGAGGCGGCGTCACTATCCTTAACAACACCGTTGCCAACGTTAACGCCAATTCGGCCGCCTCGCCTGATTTCGACAATCCGGACGGTTTCTTTGGCGGCAAGAACGCGGGCTACAGCGCCGGCGATGGCATCCGGGCCGAAAACATCGACGGCAACCTGGTTGTCGGCAATGGCAGCGCGACCGGCAACTCGATCATCAACGTCGATGATGATGGCATCCAGATCCAGACGGTGCGTGGCAACGTCACGGCGCTGTTCAACCGGATCGCGACGGTTGGCGTCGATGGCGACAGGGGCGACGGCATCACCGTTGCCGATGTCGGCGCGGCCTATGCCGGCGGCTCGACCGCTGGCGTGCTGGTGAACGTGTCCAACAATACGATCAACGGCGTCAACGGGGATGGCACGGCCGATCCGGATGACGCCCAGCACAGCAACGGCGACGGCGTGCGTATCGTGCGCGTCGATGGTTCGGCGTTGACCGATACCAACACCATCAACAGCGTCGACGACGACGGCATCTATATCGGGGCGATCCGTGGTGCGGTGACCGTAACCAACAATCGCCTGACCGACATGGGCCTCGATAGCGATACCGGCGACGGCATCGTCGTCGCGCTGACCGGAACGCTGGCTGGCGGCGCATCTGGCGCTGGCGGGGTCACGATCAACAACAACACGATCGCCAACGTGAACGCCAACACGCCGGGCGCGGCGGATTTCGACAACCCGCTGAACTTCTATGCCGGAACCGGCGCGGGCCTCTCGTCGGGCGACGGCATTCGCGCCGAAAACGTCGACGGCAATTTGACCATCGGTAACAGCTCGTCGACCGGCAATTCGATCCTGAACGTCGACGACGACGGCATCCAGGTGCAGACGGTGCGCGGCAACGTCACGGCGCTGTTCAACCGGATCAGCACAGTCGGCGTCGGCAGCAATGCCGGCGACGGCATTACGGTTGCCGATGTGGGCGCGGCCTATGCCGGCGGCACCGTCGCGGGCGTCGTGGTGAACGTGTCGAACAACACGATCATCAGCGTCAACGGCGACGGCACGGCGGATCTGGACGACGCTCAGCACAGCAACGGCGACGGCGTGCGCATCGTGCGTGTCGATGGCTCGGTGTCGAGCAGCACCAACACCATCACCAGCGTCGATGACGACGGCATGTATATCGGCGTGGTGCGCGGCGGCGTAACGGTTCTGAACAATCGTCTCGACAGCATCGGCCTCGGCAGCGCGACGGGCGACGGCATCGTGGTGTCGCTGACCGGCGAATACGCCGGCGGCGCGGCCAATGGCGGCAGCGTGACGATCAACGGCAACACGATCTCCGGGGTCGATGCCGGTACGCCCGGCGCGCCCGACTTCGACGATCCGGCCGGCTTCAACATGGGAACCGGCGCGGGCCTGACCGCAGGCGACGGTATCCGTGTCGAATATGCTGACGGCAACGTGGTGGTGGGCGTCAGCGGCGCCGGCAACTCGATCCAGAACGTGGACGACGACGGCATCCAGGTTTATAGCGTCACCGGCGCCACCACGATCTCGTTCAACACCATCCTGAACGTCGCCAACGACGGAACCGACTCCGCCAGCGGCGATGGCATCCAGGTCAACTTGACCGGTCAGTACGCGGTGTCGGGCTTCGGCGCGGTCGGCGATGGCGATGTCACGGTTAACAACAACGACATCACCAACGTGCAGAACAGCGTCGGCAACGTGCCGCTGCTGGACGATCCGGAAGACCTGCAGAGTTCCGGCGACGGCATCCGCCTGCACCAGATCAGCGGCGACGCCACGGTGAACAACAACACGATCGACCCCATTGCCGACGACGGCATCCAGATGGGCAACATCGACTTCACCGCTACGGCCAACAACAACATCATCACCGATGTCGGGTTTGCGTCAGCTACCGGCGACGGCATCCTGATCTTCAACACCGGCATCGTCGGCGCCAACGACGGCAACGGCAGCGTGACGGTGAATAACAACACCATCACCAACGTCGCCATCAATTCCGGCGGCACGGGCGCGGCGGATCCGGACGACGGCGGCTATACGTCGAATGACGGCATCCGCGTCGTTGTGGTCGATGGCGCGGTGGTGATCGGCTCCAACCGCATCACCAACACCCGCGACGACGGCATCCAGGTCGTCAACATCCAGCGTTCGGTCAATATCACCAGCAACGTGATTTCGACAGTTGGAGCCGGGTCAAACGAAGGCGACGGCATTGTCGTGTTCCGCACCGGCCAGCAGGCCAACGGCGCCGCTCCAGCAGGTGCCGGTGATACCACCGTCTCGGGCAATACGATTTCGAACGTCACCGGCAACGGTGGCGCCGACAACGACGACGGCTATACCGCGGGCGACGGCGTGCGAGCCACCTTCATCGATGGCGACGCAGTCGCCGCCAACAACGTCATCCGCACCGTGGGCGACGACGGCATCCAGTTCAACCTGATCCGCGACAACGTGTCGGTGACCGGCAACAACATCTCGCTGGCCGGCAACATCTCGACCACGGGCGACGGCATTGCCGTCGAATCGGTCGGAACTGCAGGCGACGAGATCATCGTCGTGTCGAGCAACACGGTGGCCGACGTGCGCGGCACTGGCGGCGTGACCAACGTGGACGAAGGCGGTCCGACAACGGAGAACGACGGCATCCGCGTGTTCAACGTGGCGGCCGCCAGCATCACCATCGACGGCAACAACGTTTCCGTCGTCGCCGATGACGGCATCGAAGTGGCTACCGTCACCTCGGGCGCCGGAAATGTGGTTGTCAGCAACAACGTGCTGAACACCATTGGCACCGGCACCGCGGGGCTGGGCGACGGTATTCTGGTCACCGACATCCTGGGCGGCGCCACCGTCACGGGCAACGCGGTGAGCAATGTGCAGAGCGCCAATGGAGGCTCCGCCGACAACGTCGACGGCTATACTGCCGGCGATGGCATCCGCGTCTCGGATGTGCCGCTGAACGTGGCGATCAACGGTAATACAGTGACCAACGCCGCCGACGATGGCGTGCAGGCCAAGTTCATCGCCGGCGCGCTGAACATCGCCAGCAACCGCATCAACTCGGTCAGCAACGTGTCGAACACCGGCGACGGCATCGACGTGACCGAGATTACCGGCAACGTCACGATCACCACCAACACGATCACGGCGGTGTTCGGCGACGGCACGGCTGATCCGGACGGCAGCGGCCTGAGCTCCGGCGACGGCATCCGCGTCGAGCTGACGACCGGGGCGCTGGTGATCACCGGCAACTCGATCGGCAATGTCGGCGACGACGGCATCCAGGTGGACACCAACCCGGCTGACGTTACCGTCAGCAACAACCGGATCGACGACTTCGGCAACCTCACCGGCGGCGCCGGCGACGGTATCGTCGTCGCCGACACGACCGGCAATGTGTTTGCCAATGGCAACTCGATCAGCAATGGCAACGGCAGCGCCGGCGATCTCGACGACATGACGGCTGCAGGCGATGCTATTCGCATCGTCCGTACGAGCGGCAACGTCAATGCCAGCAACAACAACATCGCCAACATCGGCGACAACGGCATCGAGATTTTCGATACCGGCGGCACCGCCACGGCCAGCAACAATGCGCTGACGGGCGTCGCCAACGTCGCGATCTCGGTCGTCATGACGACCGGCGCTGTCACAACGTCGGGCAACACCTTGACCAACAACGGCACCGGAGACGCGGGCGACATCGGCATCCTGCTGACCGACTTCGCCTCGGCGGTGGTGACCGACAACACCATTGTCAACGTCACCCCAGGCTCGCTGAATATCGGCATCGATATCGGCAACACCATGGGGCCGGCGGCGTTGATCACGATGACCGGCAACTCGATCAGCGACTCCAATACCGGCCTGTTCATCCGCGACAACGTGATGGGCACGGTCAGCACCAACACGTTCACCAACAACGTGGTCTGGGGCGTGCAGATCGACAACACGGTCAGCGGCAACGGCATCGGTCAGGGCCTGCCGGGCGACGTCGTGCCGACGATCGACATCCTGTTCCGCGACAACTTCCTGAACGGCAACGGCGCGCCGGTGCCGGGCGATGGCGTCACGCGCGGGGGCATCAACAACCTCAATCCGGGCCCGAACCCGGGTGGCTTCATCTTCGATGCCCGCGGCAACAACTTCAACGGGCAGGCGCCGTTCACGACGGGCACTCACTTCGAGAACCCGAACACCGGCGGCACCGGCGATGCGGTCAGCGACTGGGTGCGGATCGACATTCCGTTGATCCTGAACCCGATCATCCCGTACTACGATTTCGGGTCGTTGCTGGACAACTTCGGCCGCGGCGGCGACTCCGAAACGCCAGGCGACGTGCTGGCGATCGGCCCGCACTTCGAGCGCAACGGCAATCTGTTCGACCCGTACTTCGTCGACGTCTTCGGCACGCCGTTCGGCCTGTCGGGCGACTCGACGCAGTCGCTCAGCGACGCCACGCAATATGCGATGTGCTACCTGGCCGACATGTGGAAGGTCACATCCTGCCGCAAGGCGCCACCGGCCAAGTGATCGAGCTGAAATAGGAAAATCCGGATCGGGGGCTTTCGGGCCCCCGATCTGCGTTAGCGGTCAGTCCTTGCGGCTGGTCTCGCGATGCAGGATGTAGAGGCCGGCGGCGACCACCAGCGGCGCGCCGGCGTAGAAATACGGGTCCGGCAGTTCCTGCCAGAACAGCCAGCCGAACAGCACCGCCCACAGCATCGCGACGTATTCGAACGGTGTCAGCAGCGACACCGGCGCCATGCGGAAGGATTGCGTGAGAATAAGCTGTGCGGTGCCGCCGATGATGCCGATCAACGCCAGCCAGATCAGGTCTTCCCAGGCAGGCGTCACCCAGACGAACGGCAGGGTCAGCCCGCTGAGGAAAGTCGCCATGATGCCGAAATAGAAGACGATGGCGATGTTGCTGTCCGTGCGTGCCAGCAGCCGCACCAGGATCATCGCCACGGCATAGCAAAGCGTACCGGCAAGCGCGATCAGCGCCGCGACTTCGAACACGCCAGCGCCGGGACGTACCATCAACAGTACGCCAATCAACCCGACGCCAACCGCCGTCCAGCGGCGCCAGCCGACTTTCTCGCCCAGGAAGGGCACGGAAAGGGCGGTGATGAACAGCGGCGCGGCGAAGGAGATGGCGTAGACGTCGGCGAACGGCATGCGCACGAACGCCTCGAAAAAGCAGAACAGCGCGCCAAACCCCAGGACGGCGCGCAACAGATGCAGCCACGGCCGTTGCGTCGCCAGAAGCCGCCTGCCGTCGCGCAACACCGGACCGATGGAAATCAGCAGCCCGAACGCGCTGCGGAAGAAGACGATCTGCAACACCGGATAGACCGCGCCCTGCCACTTGATCATGGCGTCCATCACCGCGAACAGGAACACCGCCAGCATCATCAGACCGATGGCGCGGGCGGCGGTGGAGCCGGAGGTGAAGTTGCGTGACGGTACCGACATGGCCGCCCGTTCTACGCGAAGCCTCGCCAAGGTGCCAGTCGCCAGCGTGAATTTGCTCGCGGCAAGCTGGCCCGCGCAGCAATGTGGAGTAAGGCCGACATCCTCGCTACACTGCCCAAGGCGCGTCGTGGGGTGACGGGCTGGGGAGAGGCATGGCGCAGACAAAGAACGCGAGGGGAGGACGGCGCCTGTCATGGCTGTTTCGTCGCCTGCCGACGCTGGTTCCCTTGCTGCTGCTGGCAGGCGCGCTGACGGTCAATGCCCTCAGCCCGCCCTTTATTCGACAGCTTACCGCCTTCACCTTCGACAGCCTGCAGCGCATCAAGCCGCGTATTTACGATCCCGAGACGCCCGTGCGAGTTGTCGATATCGACGATGCCTCGCTGGAGAAGCTCGGCCAGTGGCCGTGGCCTCGCACGACGATGGCCGAATTATTCGCGCGGCTGACCAATGGTGGTGCGGCGGCAATTATATTCGACGGCATTTTGGCCGAGCCCGATCGCACGTCGCCGGCAACGGTGGCCCGGCAAATCCCCGCCGTCGCCGCCGATCCCGTGTTGCGCGACCGGCTGTCGAGCCTGCCGGATAACGACGCCGTGCTTGCCGAAATCCTGGTGCAGACGCCAACGGTCCTGGGCTATTCGCCGACCGACGTCGCCAGCGGCAAGCAGCCGTTTCGCAAGGCCGGCATGGCTTTCGCCGGCGACGATCCGCGGCAGTTCCTGCGGCCCTGGCCCGGCGCCATCACCAATCTGGAAATTCTCGAAAAGGCCGCCGCCGGCGTCGGCTCGATCACCACCGAATTCGGCAGCGACAACACCATACGCGGCGTGCCGCTGTTCTTCCGCATCGACGAGAAACTCTATCCGTCGCTTGTCGCCGAGGCGATCCGGGTGGCGCAAGGCGCCACCACTTATGTCATTAAGTCGTCCAACGCCAGCCAGCAGACCGGCTATGGCGAGAAGACCGGGCTGGTGAGCGTCAAGATCGGCCAGTTCGAGCCTGTCACCGACGGCATGGGCCAGGTGCTGCTGTACGACACCGGCCCGCGCGCCGAGCGGTTCATTTCGGTCGCCGACATCATGTCCGACAGTTTCGACAAATCGAAAATCGAAGGCATGATCCTGTTCATCGGGTCGACGGCCCCGGGTCTGAAGGACCTGCGAACCACGCCGCTCGATCCGGTGGCGCCCGGCGTGGTGGTGCATGCCCAGCTTGCCGAACAGATCATCAGCAAGGTCCATCTGCAGCGCCCCGATCTTATCAGCGGCGCCGAATTCGTCTATCTGCTGGTGATCGGCCTGCTGATGGTGTTTCTGCTGCCGCGGCTGGGAGCGGCGCTCTCCGGCGCCGTCGCGATAGTGCTGATCATCGGCGCGCTGGGCCTGTCCTGGATGGCGTTCACGCAGTTGGGCTGGCTGGTCGACGCGGTCTATCCTTCCGGCGTACTGCTGATGTTGTTTCTGTCGGGGACGCTGTTCTCCTACATCAAATCCGAGGCCGAGCGGCGGCAGGTACGCGACGCTTTCTCGCTCTATCTGGCGCCGGAACTAGTGAAGGAAGTGGCCGCCGATCCCGACCGGCTGCGGCTGGGCGGCGAGCAGCGCGAGGTAACGGTGATGTTCACCGACATCCGCCGCTTCACCACCATCTCCGAATCGCTGAAGCCGGATGAACTGGCGCGCTTTCTTAACGGTTTCCTGACGCCGATGACCGACATCATCCTGGGCCGCCGCGGCACTATCGACAAATACATGGGCGACGCCATCATGGCGTTCTGGAACGCACCGCTTGACGACAGCGACCATGCCGCCAATGCCTGCCGCGCGGCGCTCGACATGCGCGAGCGCCTGGCCGTGCTCAACAGCCTGTGGCGGATGGAGCGGGGCGAGGACAGTCCGCTGATCGAGATCGGCATCGGCTTGAACACGGGCCCCGCCTCGGTCGGCAATTTCGGCTCCGACCGGCGGTTCGCCTATTCGGCGATCGGCGATGCGGTGAACCTGTCGTCCCGCCTGGAGGGCCAGACCAAGGCCTATGGAGCGGACACGCTGATCAGCGAGGAAACCTGGAAGCGGGCGCCCGATTTCGCCGTGGTCGAGCTCGATCTGCTGCGGGTCAAGGGCAAGCGCGAACCCTCCCGAATCTTCGCCCTGATGGGCGACCAGGCGCGGCGCAAGGATGCGGGGTTTGCTGCCCTTGCCGATGCGCAGGCACGCTTCCTCGCCGCATACCGGGCCGGAACCTTCGACCAGGCCAGCGCCCTTCTGGACGAAGCTGAAGCCGCGGCAAACGCCTTCGGCTGGCAGCAGCATTATTACGAGGTGATGCGTCTGCGGTTGGCGAAGCTTAAAGCCGCCCCGCCCGAAGGCTGGGACGGCGTCTACGAGGCCACCGAAAAGTGATTTTTCACTTTAGGAAGTCATTTTAGTGTATTGATTTTAAATACTAAACTATGTAGGTTTTTGGCGGTGGCAAGTCTGCCTTGGTTTTGACCAAGAGCTTCGCCATATACAGCCTGCCAGCGAAGGTCGCTGGCCAAAGAGGAGTAACGAGGAAACTTTATGTCTAGTCATCATCCGCCGGCGTCGGCATCCGAACGTGTTCGGAGCCCCCGTACTGGCGAAGCCCTCGCATTGGAGCTGATTGAGCTCCTGGGCGTCGAGGGAGCCCGGCGCATGTGCCGCGAGCAAAGCTGGGATGGCCTGGCCATCACGATCGACAAGGTCAACGCCGGCAAAGCTGCAGCCTGATCGGCTGCATTTAGATCCTGACAAACAGAGCGGTTGCTGCCGGCGCCTATGGTTCCGGTGGCATGTCGCTTGTCCTGCGCGCGGCGTTGCGCGGGGGTAAACAAGCGTTTACTTTTCGCGCATGGAAACGCCAGAACACGACAATCACCAGCAGATCCGCGATGCGGTGCGCGCCCTTTGCCTCAAATTCGACGGCGCCTATTGGCGCAAGCTCGATCGCGAGCGGGAATATCCCACCGACTTCGTCAATGCGCTGACGGAAGCCGGCTGGCTCGCCGTGCTGATCCCCGAAGAATACGGCGGTAGCGGGCTTGGCCTGTCGGCGGCGGCGGCGGTGCTGGAGGAAATCCAGCGCGCCGGCTGCAATGGCGCAGCCTGCCATGCGCAGATGTACATCATGGGCTCGCTGCTGCGGAACGGGAATGCCGAGCAGAAGGCCAAGTACCTGCCCAAGATCGCCAGCGGCGAATTGCGCCTGCAGGCCTTCGGCGTCAGCGAACCGACCAGCGGCACCGACACGCTAAGCCTGCGCACCATGGCGGTGAAGCAGGGCAACGAGCATTACGTCGTCAACGGCCAGAAGATCTGGACCTCGCGTGCGGAGCATTCCGATCTGATGCTGCTGCTGGCCCGCACCACGCCGGTCGATCAGGTCAAGAAGCGCACCGAAGGCTTGAGCGTTTTCCTGGTCGACATGCGCGAGGCCCTGGGCAACGGCCTCACCATCCGTCCCATCCGCACCATGATGAACCACGGCACCACCGAAGTGTTCTTCGACAACATGAAGATCCCGGCGGCGAATTTGATCGGCGAGGAGGGCAAGGGCTTCCGCTACATCCTCGACGGCATGAACGCCGAACGCATCCTGATCGCTTCCGAATGCATCGGCGATTCGCGCTGGTTCATCGAGAAGGCCACTAACTACGCCAACGAGCGCAAGGTGTTCGGCCGGCCGATCGGCCAGAACCAGGGCATTCAATTCCCCATCGCGCGCTGCTATGCCCAGACCGAGGCGGCCAATCTGATGGTCCGCCACGCCGCCGCGCTGTTCGAGGCCGGCCAGCCCTGCGGCCCGCAAGCCAACATGGCCAAGATGCTGGGCTCGGAAGCGGCCTGGGCTGCGGCCGACATGTGCGTGCAGACCCATGGCGGTTTCGGCTTCGCCGAGGAGTACGACGTCGAGCGCAAATTCCGCGAGACACGGCTCTACACCGTGGCGCCGATCTCGACCAACCTGATCCTCAGCTTCGTCGCCGAGCACGTACTGGGCTTGCCGCGCTCCTATTAAGGCGCGGCGTTCCAGACATCGAAGAACACGCTTCGCAAATAGTGGAAAACCTGCTCGCCGACGATGAGCAGCGCGGCGAGCCAGGCTAGCGACACGACGGTCATGACAAGGCCGGCGATGACGATCCGGCCGTCGCGTTCCATCAGGCCGAGCGACAGAAGTGCGATAGCCCAGGCTGGTAGCAGATTGCCAGCCGGAATGGGCAGCGCGAGTATTATCGCCAAAACGAGAATGACGACGGCCAGCAGCCGTTCGGCGACCTGGCTGGTCAGCGCCAAATGGCGCGGGCGCACGTATTTTTCCACCCGCAGGAACACGGGCAGGATCTTCTTCCAAACGACGCGAATGCGCCGTTGCGGGATTTCCCTTCGCGCGATGCCGGATGGCAGCCAGGGCCTATCGAGGCCCAATAGCATCTGCAGCGCAAACAGGCAGATCGGTATGCCGGTTACCATCGAAACATAGGGAATGCCCGGCATTGGCGGCGTGTTAGGCAGGATGAAGATCAGCATCGCCATGCCGAAGGCGCGTTCATGCAGCGCGTCGAGCAGATCGCGCACCCGCAAGGGGACGCTCTCGCCGCGTTCGACCAGGGCGCTGAGAATCGTGCTGGCGCGGCGTCCGCTGTTTCCGTCCAGTTCCGGCGGCAGCAACGGCTGGTCGGTCACGGGCGGATGCCGGCGGAGGCGGCGACCTGGCCGTTATTGCGTTCGGCCAGTTGCGTCAGGAACTCGATGAAGCGCGTGTCGGTAGTGAAATTGCCGACAGCGACGCAATGGATGATCTTGCGGCCGGCATTCAATCGCGTGATCTCGGAGACGACGTACGGCGCCGAGCCGTCAGGCGATGGCGCGCCGTCGCTGATCAGAATGATGGCTTCGGCGTTGTAGTCCAATGCCGCGCGCAGGGCCGCAAGCGTCGGTGTACCACCGTCGACGCGCGACATCAGACCCTGCACGAAGCTCGTCGCATCCGCCTTGTTCTGCGGATTGAGCGCTGCCAACTGGTTGCCTTGTTGCCATTGCGGCAGCCGGATCTGGCCGCCATCGCCCTGGAAGCCGATCACCTGGATCGAATAGCTGGCATCCATGTCCTTGATGATGCTGGCGAAGGTGTTGAGCACGCGGCCCTGCCAGCGCACCTGCGCGATGCTGCCCGACATGTCGACCAGGATGACGTAGCTCTTCACTTTTGGGTCAATGCCCAGGATGACGAAGCGGCTGGGTTGGGGGCGAGGCTGCGGCGTGGCGGCCTGTTGCGCCAACTGTCTTTGCAAGGCCTGGACCTGCGCCTGCAGCTTGCCGATATCGGCGGCTTGCGCCTGCGCCGCTTGCAGCTGGCCCTTGAGCTGGTCGATTTCCTTCGCCTGGGCCTGGGCGGCTGCTTGAGATGCGCTCAGCTGGCTGGTCAGGGCCGAGACCTGCTGAATGAGCGGCAGGGTCTTCTGATAGAAGGGAAACAGCAGGATCGTGATGATGATGAACGCGCCCAGCGCGCACGCGAACAGGTCGAGTGCGGAGAGGGAGAAAATCTCGATGTTGCGCGAGGGGCGGCGCATGACTGTGGCGGTTGCTGACGGCTCTTAATGGCGACGGACAAGGGCTAATTTATGGCACAGCCCGCCGGCTGCCGGTGGCGGTAATTTCTGGCAGCGGATGGGCTTTCCACTGGCCGTTCTGCAGCGAGCAATCGCGATCGAAGCGCCGGGTCGGCGGCAGGAACAGCGGCCGGTTGCGTTCGACGCCCGTGGTGGCAATCAGCCTCGACTGCCGGCCTTGTTCGGCCTGGGAGTAAACCGCCGCAATGCCCCAGGACAGGGCGGTGTCTTCCGCCCATGTCACGCGCATCACCACCACGTCGCGGCCCTTCTCGTCCCTGGCGGCCCAGCGCTCGACCTGCGGCAGCTTGCCGGCATTAAGCCCCGGCCACGGCTTGCCGCTCAGGTCGATGCCGATCTGTTCGACGGTTTTGGGATGGGCATAGCCTGCGAGCGTGTCGGCGGAAGAAGGCACACGCCAAAGTTCGACATGCGGCTGGTGCACCCAGCTTGCGGCGTATTGGCTGGATTTGGCGAGCGGATCGTAAATCTGCACCACCAGACTCGAAGCGGAATCCACCGCAATCTTCATCTCGGCCGCATCGGCCTTCGCCGGCTGGCCATAGACCAGGAAGCCGTTCGCGGCATCGGTCGAAATGGTCAAAGCGCAATCGGAAAGCGCCACACCGGTCGGAATCTTGCGCATCTGGCGCGTATCTTCGCCGGGACCAAAGCCCGGCAGAGGATAGGCGCTGAGAATGCCTGGTGATGGACGCGGCGACGCCGTCAGCGGCGTCTCTTCGGGACAGCCAATCTCGTCGGCGCCCGCCGGATCGCGGCTGTCGAAGCCGTAACTGCGCAGCCTCAGATTCCACAGATCGGCGTAGGTCAGGGTGCCGCTGCCCGGCGAGAGGGTGTGAAAGGAGCAATCCGTCGTCTCGATGCGCGTCAAAGGCTCAAGGCGATAGGCGGTCGAGCTGTACCAGCGCCAGGCAGAACCGCCGTGCTGGGTATGAGTGAGGCGATTGTCCTCGATCTCGACCTCGTCTTCCCCAACGCCGGCAGCGCCATAGCCGTCATTGCACAGATCGAGCAGGCGCACCGGCGGCTGCCTGCCGTTGAAAACCCAGTACTCCGTGCCGCCATCGCGATCGCTATCCCTGCGGCAGCCATCGTCGGGCGCATCCGTGGGCTTGTCTGCCAGGCTGAGGCGCAGCTCTACGACAAAGCGCGGCTCGCCATCGGCGGCCTTGCCCGCGTCATGCGTGCCGGCAAGATCGCACCGACTGCGCTGGCCGCAAATCGCGGCGAGCTGCGCAGCCGTGATGTTGGCGGCGGGCGCCGGTGCGTTGGAAACGAGCAGAACTGACAGGGCAAGACCGAAGACAAGTGCAAGTTTCGGCACACGGTTCTCCTGACGGTGAACAGAGAATATATCATTCAGCAGCGATTTTGGTCCGGTAAACGGCGCTTCACAGGGCCGGGCGCAATGACTAAGCTTCGGCCAAACCACCATTTTGACCGTTGGGAGACGCTCGATGAAAGCCATGCTGTGCACCACCTATGGCCCGCCGGAAAGCCTGAAGCTCACCGAAATCGACTCGCCGCCGGTCGGCAAGGGGCAGGTGCGGGTGGCGATCCATGCCAGCGGGGTCAACTTCCCCGACACGCTCATCATTCAGGGCAAATACCAGTTCAAACCCGAGATGCCCTTCGCCCCCGGCCATGAGGTCGCCGGCGACGTGATCGAAGTCGGCGAGGGCGTGACCCAGTTCAAGAAAGGCGATCGCGTCATCGCCATGACCGGCCATGGCGGCTATGCCGACGAGGTCGTGGCCAACGAGGGCAATCTGCTGAAGATGCCCGACAACATGAGCTACATCGACGGCGCCGCCTTCACCATGACCTATGGCACGTCCTATTACGCGCTCAAGCAGCGTGGCGAACTGAAGCCGGGCGAAACTCTGCTGGTGCTGGGTGCGGCGGGCGGCGTCGGTCTTGCGGCGGTCGAGCTTGGCAAGATCATGGGCGCCAAGGTCATCGCCGCGGCCGGCAGCGACGAGAAGCTGGAGCTGACCAGGAAATACGGCGCCGAAGCGGTCATCAACTACAGCAAGGAAAAGATCCGCGACCGCATGAAGGAGCTGACCGAGAACGGCCGGGGCGCCGACGTGATCTACGATGCCGTTGGCGGCGATGCGTTCGACGAGGCCATCCGCAGCATCAACTGGCTGGGCCGCCTGCTGGTGATCGGCTTCGCCTCGGGACGTATCCCCTCACTGCCGGCCAATCTGGCGCTGCTGAAGAGCTGCGACGTGCGCGGCGTGTTCTATGGCGCCTGGCGTGCGCGCGATCCCAAGGATGCGGCGCAGAATTTCAAGGAAATGCTCGACTGGTACGCCCAGGGCAAGCTCAAGCCGCATGTGTCCATGACGTTCCCGCTTGAGAAATCGGCGGAAGCGATGAATGCGCTGCTCTCGCGCAAGGCGACCGGCAAGATCGTGCTGCTGTCGGGCCGCAGCTGATGCTGCTCCAAGGCAAGGCCGCCATCGTCACCGGGGCCGCCTCGGGCATCGGCGCGGCCAGCGCGGAGCTGTTCGCCGAGCAAGGCGCGCAGGTGCTGGCTGTCGACCGGCCGGGAAGCGGTCTTGCCGAGAAACATGCCGGCAACAAGGCGATCCATATCCTGGAGCTCGATATTGCGGGCGAGGACGCGCCCAAGGCGTTGGTCAAGACCGCGCAGGCCCAATTGGGCGGCATCGACGTGCTGTTCAACAATGCCGGCGTCTCGTCCAATGCGCTGGCGGAGCATCTCAGCGATGCCGAGTGGGATCGCACTTTCGCGGTCAATCTGCGCGCGATGTTCCGCATTTGCCGCGAGGCCATTCCCGTTCTGCGCCACGCAGCAGAGAAAAAAGGGCGGGCGCGCATCATCAACACCGCGTCTGTAATGGCCTTCGACACCGATATCGGCCTGTCGGCCTATACCGCGTCCAAGCACGGCGTGGCCGGCCTGACCAAGACCCTGGCGCTCGAGCTTGGCAAATACCGCATTACAGCCAACTACGTTCTGCCCGGCGCCATCTATACCGGGATGACCAGGATCAGCTTCGACAACGAAGACATTCGCAAGGTGTGGGAGAAGAAGGCGGCGCTGCGTCGGATCGGCCAGCCGATCGACATTGCTCGCGCGGCTCTGCTGCTGGCCAGCGACCATTCCGATTTCATCACCGGCCATGGCCTTGTCGCCGATGGCGGATTAACGTTGCGCACATGAGCGAAGCCACGGGCTCCTTCTCGCAGTCCTACGCCGAGGCGCGGGAGAAATTCCTCGCCGCCGCCGAGCGCGCCGGCGGCCATCCCGAATCCTTCATCAACCCCAACAAGGGCCCGACCGGCGAGACCCTGGCTACGGATGTCGCCTGGTTCGGCGATCCGCAAGCCCAGAAGGTTCTGGTTTGCATTTCCGGCACGCATGGCGTGGAGGGTTTTTGCGGCTCGGGTTGGCAAATCGACTGGCTGCGCGGCGGCGGCCCGCAACGTCTGCCGTCCGGCATCGGCATGCTGCTCGTACACGCCATCAACCCTTACGGTTTCTGCTGGATCCGGCGGGTGACGGAAGAGAACGTCGATCTCAACCGCAATTTCGTCGATCACGCTCAGCCCTATCCCGACAATCCCGGCTACCGCGAGCTCGCGGAGTACCTGGTCCCGCGCTCGCTCGATGAAGCTTCGATACGGGCGGCGGAAGCGAAGCTGCAGTATTATCGCCGCCAACACGGCGACATCGCGTTCTATCGCGCCGTTTCCGCCGGGCAGTATTCCCACGCCGACGGGCTGTTTTACGGCGGCAACGGGCCGACCTGGTCCAACTGCACGACTCATGCCGTCATCGATCGCTACCTGAAGAGCCGGAAAGCCGTGGCCGTGGTCGACTTCCATACCGGACTTGGGCCATACGGCTACGGCGAGTTGATCGGACATTACGACCCGGGCACGGGCGGCTCGGAACGACAGCGCGCCTGGTACGGCCCGTCACTGATGGAAACCAAGCGCGGCATGTCGGCGTCGCAGGCGCGCGACGGGCTGACCCATTACGGTTACAACCGCGCCTTGGCCGGCGTCGACACCACAGTCGTGACGTTGGAGTTCGGCACTTACTCGCGCGAGCAGGGGCATCAGGCGCTGCGCGCCGATCACTGGCTGCACAAATACGGCGATCCGCTGTCGGGCGAGGGGCGGCGCATCAAGGCGGCCTTGCGGGATCACTTCTATCCCGACCGCGACGACTGGAAGGAGATGATCCTGTTCCGCGGCTACCAGGTGACCCGTCAGGCGCTGGCCGGACTTTCGGCGCGCTGAGCCGGTTCGGCTCCTTCCGTTTCTTCCGGCGCGCCGATCGCCGCCAGCCAGTCGTCGATCCGTTTTCGGCTCGTGCTGCGTCGACCGTATTGGCTACGGCTGTAAACCGCCAGCGTCGAGCGATCCTCGCCCACGGGTATGAACATCGCGGAAATGCGGCTGGAGAACTTGAGCAACCGGGACCGGTGGATCAGCTCCAGCGTACGACCGTCGATACTGACATCCTTCATCGTCACGCCGCGCTGCGCCAGGGCATGGCGACGGAAATCGCCGGCCAGTTGATGCACGGGACGATCGAAAACGGGCGCAATACGATGCGGCGCGTCTGCCGTGTATCCACGGGGCGCGACCAGATACTGATTTCTGTTCTTGCGCAGGCGCAGGCGCGAGAAATCGGTCATGGTTCGTTGTCTCTCGCAACCGATGGTGCCGGCAAACCGGTGCGAAAGACAAGCAGCTTCGAGGCGGGGAAGTTGAAAAGCATGCCGGCGATGGCGCCGATGGCAGCGCCTATGGCCGGATACGCATAGGCAAGTGGCCAAACATGCAGCGCCAGAACATAGGCGCCGTAGTTGATGACCGCGCCGCCCGTGCTCACGAGCAGAAATCCCAGCCATTGGCTGCTGGCTTTTTGCTCGGGAAGACGGGCGAAGGTGAAATGCCGGTTTAACCACCATGTCGTGCTGGCCGCACATACGAAGGAAACGACTCTGGCGCTGTAGGGATCGACCGACAGCAATTCGACGAGAGCGGTCAGCACCGAGGCATCGACGACGTAGCCCGCAACCCCGACCAGACCGAAGCGCAGGAACTGGCTGCGGCCGAATGTGAAATCCCATAGCCGCGTTATCGCCCGCCTCATGCGCCGGGTGGCCTGTATTGCAGATAATGAAGGCGCTTCATTTCCCGGCGACCTTGCGAGACGGTATCCAGAATCAGGCCGCTGACCAGGCTGAGGAAGGCCAGGAGCATCAAGCTGGCCGCCAGCACCGCGGTCGGCAATCGGGGCACCAGGCCGGTTTGCAGGAAAGTGATGACGACGGGAATCACCAGCACGACTGAAGCGGCTGCAAGTACCGAAGCAAGGAGGCTGAAGAAAGCCAGCGGCCGCTCGTCGCGGAACAGATTGACGATGGCGCGCAGGATGCGAAAGCCATCGCGCCAGGTGTTGAGCTTGCTCACCGACCCGGCCGGTCGCGCGGCATAAGGCGTGTCGATCTCGGCCGCTGGTATGTTCAATGACAGCGTGTGCACCGTCAGCTCGGTTTCGATGTCGAAGCCCGCGGACAAAGCGGGAAAGGTCTTGGCGAAACGGCGCGAGAAGACGCGATAGCCCGACAGCATGTCCCTGAAGCGGTTACCAAACAGGAAACCGACGAACCAGGTGATGAGGAAATTGCCGGTGCGATGGCCGCGGCGATAGGTGGCGTTCTCGTAGCTAGCCAGGCGGGAGCCGACCACCATGTCGAGATTCTCGTTGCGCAGCCTGTCGATCATCGCCTGGGCGCTCCTGGCGTCATAGGTATTGTCGCCATCGGCCATGACGTAGATATCGGCCTCGACATCGGCGAACATGCGGCGCACCACGTTGCCCTTGCCTTGCAGCGGTTCGCTGCGGACGATGGCGCCGGCCTCGCGCGCGATCGCAGAAGTTCGATCCTTCGAATTGTTGTCATAGACGTAAATCGCCGCGTGCGGCAGGGCGGCGCGGAAGGCTCGAACGCAATCGCCGATGGCGATTTCCTCGTTGTAGCAGGGCAGCAACACCGCAACGCGCGGCGCCGGCGCGATTGGCAGGCTGGTTGTTGGTGCCATGGCAAAATCGGTCGTCGACATCTAGCTCCTCGGTCGGCCGCGCCAGGCGGCCAAAGCAGGCGGCCCCGCCAGGGCGCCCATGGCCAGTACGGCGATCCATACCACACGATTTTGATAGCGGTCCTGCGGATTGGACAACGTCCCACAGGCCAGTGCGTTCGCCATGATGCCGACCAGCAGCAGGAAGCAGAAAACAGCCACGGCGCGATCCTGGCGCCGCCAGTGCCGAATGCCGAACCAAACGATGCCGATAGAGGCGGCAAGCGCCACCGGCACATGGATCCAGTTGAGCCAATCGAAGAGCTGCAGCGCTCGCTGTTGCTGGAGCGCCCGGTGGTATTGGCCGGCCTCCCAGGGCAGCATGATCTCCATAACCACGGCGTTATGGTTGAAAGAGCTGCGCAAATAGTCGCCGGTGCGCACCATCACAAGCTGCCGGGCGAAACTGCGCAATGCCGTGGTCAGATGCATGATGGGATACAGACTCAGCGTTGCCAGCATGATACGCCGCGATTCCGGGCCGGATTGCTCCCAGCCGCCCGCCATTTCGAAAGCCTGGGTGTCTTCCCAAAGATAGCCGTTATGGGTGCTGGGGAGCTGATCGCGAAAGGCGCACAGCACGGTGTCGGGCAGGGGGCAATTCTCGTTGAGGTAGCGGGCAACGATGCCGTCTTCCAGCAGGCGGGCGAACAGGAAAATCTCGCCGCCCTTGTGCATGTAGGCACGGCCGGTTTCGAGGTAATGCACGGTCGGAATGGCCAGCACCCCCATGACCAGCGCCAGCACCGGCAACCCGACCATGCGCACAGGCCGACGAAGAACTCTCACCGTCAGGAACCCGGCACAGACCATGGCCAGCGTCACGGGCAGATGCGAGGCATGGATGGCCGTTCCCATGGCGAGCACCAGGCCCAGTATCAGTTGCCGCCACAGCGGCAGGCGATCGCCATAGGCGACCAGCAGGGCAGCCGCCAGCACAAGGGCCCCCGTGAACACATCGGGCATGATCTCGCCGACATGCCATGGCAGGCCAGTCAGCAGAACCAGCGCAAGGGTCAACCCGACCAGCCACAGCGCCCGCCGTTTGGGGATCAGGAGGCTGACCGTCTGGTCGAGCAGCCAGGCAATGCACAGCGCCTGAAATAAGACCACACCCCACAGGGTCCACTGCGACCCCAGGACGGTCATCAGGGCGGCATAGACCAGCGTGCGGTAGGGCAACTCCTCGGCCACGATCGACAGCGCCATGTAGCTTCCCGAGTCGGGAAACAGCAGGGGGTATCCATTGATCAGCGCGACCGACAGCAGCAGCGTCGCGGAAAGGACAAGCGCCAGAGCCCGCAGCAATCTTCCATCCCTGTCCAGCCAAAGGCACAGGCCACCGGAAAGGGAAGCGACGGGGTGGAGGACGTTCATTGGGCCGACGGGTCAAAGGGAAAGCGGCGGATCATGGCAAATCGGCCGGGGAAAACAAAGCACTGCCGCCCTCCGCCCCAGGTCTGCTAGAACCCTGAAATGCGCGCCTTACTCCTGATTGCCGCGGTGGCCGTTGCCGCCGCCCTGAATTTTCTCGTTTGGTGGGGGGCATACCGGCCGGTGACGGTCGAGTTGCTGACCGCCGAGCCGCCCCGCAGCATTTCCTTTGCCCCGTTCCATCGCGGCCAGAGCCCGCTGGTCCAGGTCTATCCCAGCCCGGCGGAGATCGAGGGCGATCTGAAGGCGATGTCCGGCAAGGTCAGGGCGGTGCGCACCTACACCTCGCTCGAGGGCATGGAGGTCGTCCCCCGGCTGGCCGGTAAATACAACCTCAAAGTCACGCACAGCGCCTGGCTGGGTACGCGCGCTGTCATCAACGCGCAGGAAATCTCCGCCCTGATCGAGGCCGCCAACCGCTATCCCGAAACGGTGGAGCGGGTGATCGTCGGCAACGAGGTGTTGTTGCGCAAGGACCTTACCCAGCGCGAACTGATCAACTACATCCGCGCCGTGCGCAGCGCTGTCAAGCAGCCGGTGTCCTACGCCGATGTTTGGGAGCGCTGGGTCGAAAACCCGGCTTTGGCTGAAGAGGTTGATTTCGTCACCGTCCATATTCTGCCTTACTGGGAAGATCATCCGGTCGGCGTGGAGCGCGCGCGCAAACACATCGCCGACGTCTACGAGATCGTGAAGGCGCGCTTTCCCAACAAGCCGATCCTGATCGGCGAAACCGGCTGGCCGACCGACGGGCGCATGCGCAACGATGCCGCGCCCGGTCTTGTCGAGCATACGCGCTTCGTTGCCATGTTCCTCGATCTCGCCAAGGAAAAGGGCTTCGACTACAACATCATCGAAGCGTTCGACCAGCCATGGAAGAGCATCATGGAGGGCACGGTCGGCAAGAGCTGGGGCATGCTCTATTCCGACCGTACGACGAAGTTCCAGGCGGGCGCGCCGGTCAGCAACGACCCGCTGTGGTTGACCAAATTCTTGGTTTCCAGTGGCCTGGCGGCGGCGTTGATCCTGTTCCTCGTTTCGCGGCGCGCCAATCTGCGCGGCAAGCGCGTTTTCGCCTTTGCGTTCTTCGCTCAAGCCGCCGTGACGGCTTTCATCTACGGGTTGGCGATAGACCTGGAACGCAGCATTCCCCTGATCGCTGTCGCCGGCGAGATGTTCCATGCCGCCTTCGCGCGTATCGCGTCTGCGCCGCTGGAAGCCATCGGATTGCTCTATCGCTATGCGTTCTATCCGCAGCGCGTGATCGGTACGGTGCTTTGGGGCGCTTTGGGTCTGGTCTTCGTGCTATATTTCGTGCGCGCCATCGCCTATTCCTTGTCGGGCGATGCTCCGGTGCCAGAACGTGTGCGCCGCGTGCGCGGCAGCGTGATCGCCGCCTTCGGCCATGGCTGGCGAAAGCTGTGGAACCATCGCATCCTGACCATGCAGATGCTTTTTGTAGCGTTTGCGCTGCTGGCCTTGTGGCATGTCTGGGTCCTGGCGCTGGACGGCCGCTATCGCGATTTTCCGATCGGCAATTTCATAGCTCCGGCTCTGGTGCTGATCGTCTGGAAAATCGGCACTGCATTCTGGCCGCCGCCCGGGGCGCCTGTGCGCCACAGGCTCGCCGAGGCTCTGTCCTTCGGCCGTATTCTGGGATTGGTGGGCCACGAACCGGCCGCTTCGATGCCGCCGGGCTATTCCCGCTTTGGGCCCATCTGGCCTGAATTGTTGCTATGCCTGGGATTGATCGGCGGCGCGGCGACGTTGGTGATTGTGGAGGGCATGCTCAATGTGCAGGCGCTGGTCTGGGCAGTGCTCTGCCTGCTGATGTGTCTGCCGTTCCTGGCGACCATGCGTTTGTCGCTGGCGCTGCCGATAGCCGAGCAACCGCCCGAATCCTTTACCGGCAAGTGGTAAAATCTTGCCGAAATCGCGTTAGGAGCTAACACCATGGAAATGACCGGCGAATATCGCATTCCCGCGCCGCGCGAGACGGTGTGGGCGGCGCTGAACGATCCTGTCGTCTTGCAGTCCTGCATACCCGGCTGCGAATCATTGGAGCGCGGGGCGGAGAACGAATTCAAGGCGACGGTGCGCGCCAAGGTCGGTCCCGTCAGCGCACGTTTTTCCGGCAAGGTGACGCTGAGCGATTTCGATCCGCCCAAATCCTATCGCATTTCGGGCGAGGGGCAGGGTGGGGCGGCCGGCTTTGCCAAGGGCGGCGCCGTGGTCAATTTAGAGGAAGATGGGACAGGCACCATACTCCGGTACACCGCGGACGCGCAGGTCGGCGGCAAGCTGGCCCAGATCGGCTCGCGCCTGATCGACGGTACGGCGAAAAAACTTGCCGATGAATTCTTTGAAGCTTTCGCCGCCAGGGTCGGCGGCCTGGCGGGATCGGCCGCCAGCGGGCCGGCGGAAGCCGCGGCAGCGACCGCCGTTGCCGGGGCCGTGCCGGCATCGTCCGCACCAGCGCCGACCGCATCGCCACCTTCGGCCAAGAGCGCCGCGACGCGCTGGATCGCCGTCGCCGGCGTCGCGGTTCTGGTGGTCGTCGCCTGGCTGATCCTTCGCTAACCACTCGCAAGGCTGGTTTCCGTTCGGTGCCTGCCATCCTTGACCGGCTTGTTGCTTGACCGGGCCGGTTGAAAAGGAAAGACTTTCCGCTGTCCGAGGTTAGATCGCCGGCAGTGCGATCCTCCGCGGACGCGTCAAGCGTACCAGAGAGGGAGGAACGCTCATGTCCGTGTCGGTTAGCATGAAGGTCAATGGCAAGACGGCTTCGGGAACCGTCGAGCCGCGTACGCTGCTGGTCCAATTTTTGCGCGAGCATATGGGCCTGACGGGCACGCATGTGGGCTGCGACACCAGCCAGTGCGGCGCCTGCGTCGTCCATGTCGACGGCAAATCGGTCAAATCCTGCACCATGCTGGCGATCCGCGCCGATGGCGCCGAGGTCTCGACCATCGAAGGCCTGGCCAAGGACGGTACCTTGCATCCGATGCAGGAAGCTTTCCGCGAGCATCACGGCCTGCAATGCGGGTTCTGCACCCCGGGCATGGTGATGAGCGCCATCGATCTGGTGAAGCGCCACAACTACAAGCTCGACGAAACCACCGTCCGCCACGGTCTGGAAGGCAATCTCTGCCGCTGCACCGGGTACCACAACATCGTGAAAGCGGTGCTGGAAGGAGCCAAGGCGATGCAGGCGAAGGGGGTGTGACATGAGCGAGAAAGGCATTGGCCAGCGCGTCGTCCGCAAGGAAGACCAGCGCTTCCTGACCGGCAACGGTCACTACACGGACGATCTGCAGCGCAACCGGCAGACCTACGCATATTTTCTGCGCTCGCCGCATGCGCACGCCAAGATCACCCGCATCGACACCAGCGCCGCCAAGAGTGCGCCCGGCGTCGTTGCCGTCTTCACCGGCGCCGATACCTCGGCCGCCAAGGTCGGCAGCCTGATCTGCGGCTGGGTGGTGAAGGACAAGCACGGCGAGCCGCACAAGGCGCCGCCGCATCCGCCGCTGGCTGTCGATACGGTGCGCCACGTCGGCGATCAGGTCGCCATGGTGATCGCCGAGACTGCGGCGCAGGCGAAAGATGCCGCCGAGAAGATCGTGGTCGAGTATCAGGAGCTTCCCGCGGTCGTGAATCCGGCCAAGGCGCTCGCGAAGGGCGCGCCGCAGCTTCATGCCGAGGCGCCGGGCAATCTTTGCTATGACTGGGAACTGGGCGACAAGGCGGCGGTCGATGCGGCGTTCGCCAAGGCAGCTCACGTCACCAAGATCGATCTGATCAACAATCGCTTGATACCCAATGCCATGGAGCCGCGCGCGGCGGCGGCTGAATACGATAAAGGCACGGGTCAGTATACGCTGTGGACCACCTCGCAGAATCCGCATGTCACGCGGCTGGTGCTGTCGGCCTTCATCCTGGGCATTCCCGAGCACAAGCTGCGGGTGATAGCACCCGACGTCGGCGGCGGCTTCGGCTCGAAGATTTTCATCTATGCCGAAGAGACGCTGTTGACCTGGGCCACGGGCAAAATCCATCGCCCGATCAAGTGGACGGCCGAGCGCGGCGAATCCTTCGTCAGCGACGCGCACGGCCGCGACCATGTCACACACGCCGAGCTGGCGATGGACAAGGACGGCAAGTTCCTGGCGCTGAAGGTCGATACCATCGCCAATATGGGTGCGTATCTTTCGACCTTCGCCACGGCCGTGCCGACCTATCTCTACGGCACCTTGCTGGCGGGCCAGTACACGACGCCGGCCATTCATGTGAACGTCAGATCGGTGTTCACCAACACAGCCCCTGTCGACGCCTATCGCGGCGCGGGTCGTCCTGAGGCGACTTTCGTTCTCGAACGCATCGTCGAGCAGGCGGCACGCGAGATGAAAATCGACAAGGCCGAACTGCGTCGGCGCAACTTTATCGCCTCGGATGCCTATCCGTATCAGACTCCCGTGGCTCTGACCTACGACTCGGGCAATTACGCCGGCGCGATGACCAAGGCGCTGGAGATGGCCGACTATGCCGGCTTCGAGAAGCGCCGTGCGGAGTCGAAGGCCAAGGGCAAGCTGCGCGGCATTGGCATGTCGGCCTATATCGAAGCCTGCGGCCTGGCGCCGTCGGCGGTGGTGGGCTCGCTGGGCGCCGGCGTTGGACAGTGGGAATCGGCGCAGGTGCGGTTCAACCCAACCGGCAACGTGCAGGTCTATACCGGCTCGCACAGCCATGGCCAGGGTCACGAGACGAGCTTTGCGCAGGTGGTGTCGAACCATCTCGGCGTGCCGATGGACCAGATCGAGATCATCCATGGCGACACGGCGACGGTGCCGTTCGGCATGGGCACCTACGGTTCGCGCTCGCTGGCCGTCGGCGGCTCGGCGATCGTCAAGGCCTGCGACAAGATCGTCGCCAAGGGCAAGAAGATTGCCGCCCACATGCTGGAAGCCTCGGTGGCGGATATCGAGTTCAAGAACGGCACGTTCACTGTCGCCGGCACCGACAAGTCGGTGCCGCTGGCTGGCGTGGTGTTCTCCGCCTATGTGCCGCACAACTATCCGCTCAACGAAGTCGAGCCGGGCATGGATGAAAACGCCTTCTACGACCCGGGCAATTTCACCTATCCGGCCGGCGTACATGTCTGCGAGATCGAGATCGATCCCGATACCGGCGTCAGCACCATCGCCAAGTTCACGGCGGTGGACGATTTCGGCAATCTGATCAATCCGATGATCGTCGAAGGCCAGGTCCATGGCGGCATCGGCCAGGGCATCGGCCAGGCGCTGCTTGAACACGGCATCTACGACGAGAAGAGCGGTCAGCTCCTGTCGGGCTCGTACATGGACTACACCATGCCGCGCGCCGACGATTTGCCGAGCTTCAATGTCGGCTATCAGGTCACGCCATGCCCGCACAACCCGCTGGGGGTCAAAGGGTGCGGCGAGGCTGGCGCCATTGCTGCGCCTGCCGCCGTGATGAATGCCGTCCATGACGCGCTGGCGCCGGCGGGCGTCGGCAGCATCGACATGCCTGCGACGCCTGCCCGCATCTGGCAGGCGCTCCAGCGGGCGAACACCAAAATGGCCGCGGAATAGGGGAGGCCTGAACCATGTATAATTTCGAGTACCATCGTCCCAAGTCCGTTGCCGATGCGGTTGCGGCCTTGAAGAAGGCTTCCGACGGCAAGCTGGTTGCCGGCGGGCAGACCCTGATCCCGACCTTGAAGATGCGTCTGGCGCAGCCGTCGGATTTGATTGATCTGTCGGGTGTCGCCGAGCTGCGTGGCATCAAGGTCGAGGGCAAGACGGTCACGATCGGCGCCATGACCAAACATGCCGAAGTGGCGGCATCGGCCGATGTGCAGAAAGCGATTCCGGCGCTGGCTTCGCTTGCTTCCGAGATCGGCGATCCGCAGGTGCGCAATCTCGGCACGCTGGGCGGCTCGATCGCCAACAACGATCCGGCGGCGGATTATCCCGCTGCCCTCGTCGCGCTGAACGCCACCGTGAAAACGAACGAGCGTACTATCGCCGCCGATGAATTCTTCAAGGGCATGTTCAGCACCGCCTTGAAGGACGGCGAGTTGATCCTGTCAGTTAGCTTCCCGGTGCCGGACAAGGCTGCGTACATGAAGTTCCGCAACCCGGCTTCACGCTACGCCATGGTCGGCGTCTTCGTCGCCAAGTCGGGCAATGGCGTCCGCGTCGCCGTCACGGGAGCCGGCCCCAGCGTCTTCCGCGTGAAGGCGATGGAAGAGGCTCTGGCCAAGGATTTCTCGGGCAAGGCGATCGAAAACATCAAGGTTCCGGCCAGCGGCCTGAATTCCGACATCCATGGCAGCGCCGAGTATCGCGCCCACCTGGTGACCGTGATGGCCAAGCGCGCGGTCGACGCCGCCCGCTGACGGCTTGAAGGATCGATTGGAAAAGGGCCGCCATGTGCGGCCCTTTTCGTTGCTGGCGTTACAGCGAGGTGCCGAGTGCAGGAACATTACCGTCTGCTGGGTGGGCCCGGATCGCCCTATTCGATGAAAATGCGCGCGTTGCTGCGCTATCGCCGCATTCCGCATGTCTGGCAAGTGCCGCACGGCTTCTTCATCACCGGGCCCGAGCTTGCAAAAGCTGGCAAGCGCATGATCCCCGTCCTGCAGTATCCGGACGGCGCCTATTGGGCCGATTCGACGCCGCTGGCGTTCGATCTTGAAAGGCGCCATCCCAACGGCCGATCGGTAATTCCGGACGATCCTGCATTGGGATTTCTGGCGCATCTGCTCGAAGACATGGCTGACGAATTCCTGGTGTTGGCGATGTTCGACTATCGCTGGGCCCTGCCGCGCGACCAGGCCTTCTGCGCCCGACGCCAGATCTCGGGCTGGATGAGTCCGATGCCGAAGGAGCAGTTCGAACAGGTCGCCGAGACCTTTCGCCTGCGCCAATCGGGCATGCTGCAATTGGCTTCGCTGGGCGAAGGCAATCGAGCGTTGCTGCAAAGTTTTTACCATCGCGCGCTCGCCATTCTGGAGACCGGCCATGAGCGGTCGCTGTTCCTTTTCGGCAGCCGCCCGTCCTTGGCCGATTTCGGCTGGTTCGGACAGCTCTCCCAATGCGCCATCGATCCCACGGCATCGGAAATCATGCGCAGCGAGGCGCCGCGCACATTTCAATGGGTGCAATTGCTCGACGATAGTTCGGGTATCGAGGGCGAATGGTCGGGCTGGGACGATCTGCAAACCGTCCGGGAGTTGCTGCAACTCGCCGCCACGACCTATCTGCCCTTCATGCAGGCTTACGCAGAAGCAGCCCAGGCCGGTCGCGGCAGCGTCGAGGTCGAGATCGAAGGCCTGCAATGGCGCGGCATCGTACAGCCCTATAAAGCGAAATGCCTGGCGTGGTTGCGCCAGGCATTGGCCGAAATCGAGGGCGAATCGCGCTCGCAGCTTGAAGCCCTGTTGCGGACCACCGGCTGCTGGGATTTCTTGCAGTTTCCGCCGGGCGCTTCCCGTGCCGTCGAGCCGATGCGTCCGGTCTAGGCCTGGGCGCTGGGTCGTGCCGAAACCTCGGCATGCCAGCGGGCGAGATTCTTCTGCTTGTCCGGATCGACCTTCAGGCGCAGCACGCGCGCGAAATCGACCGAGCACAGGGCGGTGATGTCGGCGATGGTGTAGCGGTCGCCCGCGATGAATTTCGTCTTGGCCAGAACGCCGTCGAGGAAATCGAACATGCCGGGCGCTTCCTTCAGGCATTGCTCGGCAAAGGCCGGCACCTGCGTGATGCGGTCGGCAAAGAACGCGTTGCCGTGGCGGAAAGCATTGGTGATGCAGCTCATCACGTTCAGTTCCATGCGCCGCTGCCACATCTCGACGATGGCCTTGTCCTTGGCGTCGGTGCCGAACAAAGGCGGGTTGGGATTCGTTTCCTCGAAGTAACGGCAAATCGCGACCGTTTCGGCGATGATGGTGCCGTCATCCAGCTCCAGGATTGGCACCCCGAACATGGGGTTTTTCTTGGCGTATTCGGCGCCGCGGTTTTGCTTGCCGGCGATGTCGACCTGCTCTGTAGGCACCGAGATGCCCTTCTCAGCGAGAAAGATGCGGACGCGGCGCGGATTTGGCGCGGTCTTGCTGTCGTAGAGTTTCATGACATTCCCTGCTCTGGCGTTGGCTCCCGGCCGCATTATCGCCCGCAAGCCCGTCCTTGCAAGGCAAAGCGCCGGAAAACGCATGCGAAACCCTTGGCCCGCCTAGACTTTTTTGCGTTAAAATCAGGTTTGCTTTCGCGCATCGGAATGTAAATGACGAGATCTCTGCCGACCTCCATCGACCAGACCATGACCCTGCTGGGCGAGGGCAAATACGTTGCCGACCGCAGCCTGGCGACGACCTTGTTCCTGTCCCTGAAGCTGGGGCGACCGCTCTTCGTCGAAGGCGAGGCGGGAGTGGGCAAGACCGAGATTGCCAAGGTGCTGTCGCAGACCCTGGAGCGACCGCTGATCCGCCTGCAATGCTACGAAGGCCTCGACGTCGCCTCGGCCGTGTATGAATGGAACTACGCCCGCCAAATGATCGAGATACGCCTGGCCGAAGCGCAGGGCGTGGTCGATCGAGGCAATCTGGGCGACGAGATTTTCAACGAGCGTTTCCTGATCCGCCGTCCGCTGTTGCAGGCGCTGCAGCCGACGACCGGCGGCGCACCGGTGCTGCTGATCGACGAGCTGGACCGTGCCGATGAGCCGTTCGAGGCTTATCTGCTGGAAGTGCTGTCTGATTTCCAGGTGACGATACCGGAGCTGGGAACGATCAAGGCGGAGACGCCGCCGCTGGTCATCATAACCTCCAACCGCACGCGCGAGATCCACGACGCGCTGAAGCGGCGCTGCTTCTACCACTGGGTCGACTATCCCGATGCCGCGCGCGAGATGAAGATTCTTGCCGCCAAGGTTCCGGGCGTTAAGGAGCGGCTGAGCCGGCAGATCGTCGCCGTCGTGCAGGATCTGCGCAAGCAGGACCTATTCAAGCTGCCTGGTGTGGCGGAAACCATCGACTGGACCACGGCGCTGACCGAGCTGAACGTGCTGGAACTCGATCCCGACACGATCAACAACACGCTGGGTGTGCTGCTGAAATACCAGGACGACATCCAGAAGATGCAGGGCAGCGCCGCCGCCGAGCTGCTGACCCGCGTCAATCGCGAACTGGCCGCCGCCGGAGGCTGAGCCGATGAGCGACGTCTACACCAAGGCGGGGCAGGTTGGCGACGGCAGGCTGGTCGACAACATCGCCCATTTCGCGCGCACCCTGCGTCGCGCCGGCCTGCCGATCGGGCCCGGTCGCGTGATCGAGGCGGTAAAAGCTGTCGAAGCAGCGGGCGTGGCGCGGCGCGATGATTTCTACTGGACCCTGCATTCGGTGTTCGTCAATCGCCAGGATCAGCGGCAGCTCTTCGATCAGGCCTTTCACATCTTCTGGCGCAATCCGAAGCTTCTGGAAAAGATGCTGTCGCTGATGCTGCCAACGGTGAAGACCGACGAGGCCGATGACAAGCGCGACGAGATCAGCCGCCGCCTGGCCGAGGCGTTGCGCCCGGCGAACGACGATCACGGCCCGGGCGAGCAGCAGGAGCCGCCGGAAGTCGAGATCGATGCGACGCTGACCTTCTCCGATCGCGAATTGCTGCAGAAGAAGGATTTCGAGCAGATGTCGCAGTCGGAGGCCGATGCGGCTTTGCGCGTCATCAAGCGGCTGCGCCTGCCGATCGCCGACGTGCCGACCCGCCGCTTCGCGTCCGACCGGCGCGGCGCGCGCATCGATCTGCGCACCACTTTGCGCCGCAGTCTGCGCTCGTCCGGCATGATTGAGCTGGCGCGCAAACATCGGCGCCTGCGGCCGCCGCCTGTGGTCGTGCTGTGCGACATATCCGGCTCGATGAGCCAATACAGCCGCATGTTCCTGCATTTCATGCATGCGCTGACCAACGATCGCGACCGTGTTCACAGCTTCCTGTTCGGCACGCGCCTGACCAACATCACCCGCGCGCTGCGCTATCGCGACGTCGATGTCGCTTTGGCCAAAGCCAGCGAGCAAGCCGACGACTGGTCGGGTGGCACGCGCATCGGCGCCTGCCTGCACGAGTTCAACCGCTTCTGGAACCGGCGCGTGCTGGGGCAGGGCGCCATCGTGCTGCTGATCACGGACGGTCTGGACCGCGAGGGCGGACCGGGCCTGGCGGAAGAAATGGAGCGGCTGCATCGCTCCTGCCGCCGGCTGATCTGGCTCAATCCGTTGTTGCGCTACGATGCCTTCGCCCCCAAGTCACAGGGCAACCGGGCCATGCTGCCGCATGTCGACGAGTTTCGCCCGGTCCACAATCTCGACAGCCTCGAGGCTTTGGCCCAGGCGCTGTCGCAATCCACGCCGCAGGCCCCAAGCGACATGGCCCAGTGGCGGCGGCGTTTGGCGGAGGCCTGACATGCAAACACCAAATCTGCAGACGTATGACGATGACGTTCTCGGTAAGGTCAAGGAGTGGCGCGGCGCCGGCCGCAAGGTGGCGCTGGCGACCGTGGTCCTTACCTGGGGCTCCTCGCCGCGGCCGGTCGGCAGCCAGATGGCGGTGGGACCGGACGGCTCGATGGTCGGCTCCGTCTCCGGTGGCTGCATCGAGGGCGCGGTCGTGAAGGAAGCGCTCGATGCGATGAAGGACGGCAAGCCGCGCCTGCTCGATTTCGGTGTCACCGACGAGCAGGCCTGGGATGTCGGCCTCGCCTGCGGCGGCAAAGTTCAGGTCTTCGTCGAGCCGGTGGACTAGATGCAATCGGCACTCCTCGACCGGCTGATCAAGGCGCGCGACGAGCGCCGTGCCGTCGTTCTGGCAACTCGACTGGAAGATGGCCAGCAGGCGCTGGTGTTTGCAGACTCGGCAGAAGGGCCGTTGGCGGGAGACGAGACTGTCGTTGAAGCAGCACGCCAGGCGATGCTCACCGACCGCTCCGGTGTGGTTGAGACCGGCGTCGGCAAGCTGTTCCTGCATGCCTATGTTCCTGCGCCGCGGCTGTTCGTGGTCGGCGCGGTGCATATCGCACAAGCGCTGGTGCCGATGGCGGCAATGGCCGGCTACGACGTGACGGTGATCGATCCCCGCCGCGCCTTCGCCTCCGACAGCCGCTTTCCCAACGTCACCGTGCTGACAGACTGGCCGGACGAGGCGCTGGAAACGCTGAAGCCCGATCGCGCGACGGCGGTCGTGACCCTGACGCACGATCCCAAGCTGGACGATCCGGCGCTGATCGCGGCACTGAAATCGGACTGTTTCTATATCGGCGCGCTGGGCAGCCGGCGCACGCACGACAAGCGGCTGTCGCGGCTTGCCGAGGCCGGATTCACTCCCGAGCAGATGGCGCGCATTCATGGGCCGGTAGGGCTGAACATCGGCGCGCTGTCGCCGGCCGAGATTGCAATCTCCATCGTTGCTGAGATCACTCAGTCCAGACGGCGCAAGCCCGAGGGCACATGAAATTCGGCGACACGCCATTGTCGGAGGCCGAGGGCGCCATCCTGGCGCATTCCTGGCGCGCGCCTGGCAAATCGTTGAACAAGGGGCGCGTGCTGTCGGCCGACGATATCGCAACGCTGCACGAGGCGGGCGTGACGTCGGTAATCGCGGCCAGGCTCGAAGCCGATGATGTGGGCGAAGACGAAGCCGCTGCCCGCATTGCCCGGGCGTTGGCCGGGCAGGGGCTGTCCGTAGGTGCGGCCTTCACCGGTCGGGTCAATCTCTTCGCCTCCATTGCCGGTATCGTCGAACTGGCGTCCGAGCGCATCGATGCCCTGAACCTGGTGCACGAATCGATCACGGTTGCCACGCTCCCGGCGCATGCCACCGTCACCGAGAAGCAGATGGTGGCGACCATCAAGATCATTCCCTTCGCAACGCCGCGGGCGGCGCTGGAGAAATGCCTCGCTGTCGCGGGCAACGCGCCGCCCTTGCGGGTGGCGAGCCTGCGTTCCATGAAAGCCGGGCTGGTGCAAACCATGGTGTCCGGCACCAAACCCTCCGTCCTCGACAAGACCGTCAACGTCACCCGCAAGCGGCTTGAAGATTTAGGCAGCACCCTCATCGCCGAACGCCGCTGCCGGCACGATGCCGTCGAAGTCGCGGCCGAGCTGGAGAAGCTGAAGGCGGACGGCTGCGAGTTGCTGCTGGTGGCCGGCGCCTCCGCCATCGTCGATCGGCGCGACGTCGTTCCGGCTGGCATCGAACGAGCCGGCGGCACGATCCGGCATTTCGGCATGCCGGTCGATCCGGGCAATCTGCTGCTCTTCGCCGATATCGGCGACAAGCCGGTAATCGGCCTGCCGGGCTGCGCTCGTTCGCCCAAGTTCAACGGGCTGGACCAGGTGTTGCAGCGCCTGCTTGCCGGCCTGCCGATCGGGCCGGAGCAGATCATGCGCATGGGCGTGGGCGGCTTGCTGGCGGAAATCCCCAGCCGGCCCTTGCCGCGCGCCGAAACCGAGGCGCCGCCGGCCGCGCCGCGTATCGCCGCGCTGCTGCTGGCCGCCGGCATGTCGCGCCGCATGGGCGGGCCCAACAAGCTGCTGCAGGATGTTGGCGGCGAGGCGATGGTGGCGCGCACGCTGCAATCGGTGCGCACCGCGGCAGTCGATGATATTGTCGTGGTGCTGGGTCATAACGGCGCGCAGGTAAAAGAGGCGGTAGTCAAAGCCGCCGGCGGGGACAAGCGCATACGTTTTGTCGACAATCCTCACTTTGCCGAGGGCCTGAGCACATCGCTGCAGGCCGGCTTGTCCGTGTTACCGGAGAAATCCGACGCCGTGCTGGTCTGCCTGGCCGACATGCCGGCCGTCACGGCGCAGCAAATCGATCGGCTGATCGCCGCCTTCAATCCGGTCGAGCAGCGTGCGATCTGCGTGCCGACGTTCAAGGGCAAGCGCGGCAACCCTATCCTGTGGGCCCGTCGTTTCGTACCTGAAATGCGGAAGCTGGCAGGCGATGTGGGCGCACGGCATCTGATCGGCGAGAATGCCGAGACGGTGTGCGAGGTCGAGATGGGCGATGCCGCGGTGCTGACCGATCTCGATACGCCTGAAGCGCTGCGGGACTATCTCGGGGCGCGGCCATGAGATTCGATGCCGCCGCCCTACGCGCTCAGTTCCCGATCTTCCGCGAGAAGATCAACGGCAAGCCTCTGCATTATCTCGACAACGGCGCCACGGCGCAGATGCCGCAATCGGTCATCGATGCGGTCTCGCACCATGAAAGCCACGCTCGGGCCAATGTCTTGCGCGGGGTCCATACCCTGGCCGAGCGCGCCACGGAAGCCTATGAAGGCGCGCGTAGCAAGGTTGCGGCTTTTCTCAACGTGCCGCCGGATGAGATCGTATTCACCTCCGGCTGCACGGCCGCCATCAATCTCGTGGCCTATAGCTATGGCAGCCTGCTGAAGCCCGGCGACGAGATCGTGCTGTCGGTGCTGGAGCATCATTCCAACATCGTGCCCTGGCAGCTGCTGGCCGAACGCAGCGGTCTCGTGCTGCGGGTGCTGCCGACGACCGAAGACGGGCGGATCGATGTCGGCGCTCTTTCGCGCCTGACGTCGCCTAACACCAGGCTGATCGCGCTGGCCCACGCCTCGAACGTCACCGGCGCTGTGCTTGACGTGCCGTCGGTCGTGGGCGAGGCGGGTAGGGTAGGCGCGCGCGTCTTGCTCGATGGCGCGCAGCGCATTCCGCAGGGGCCGCTGGATCTGCAGGCGTTGGGTGTCGATTTCTACGTATTCTCCGGCCATAAGGCCTATGCGCCCAATGGCATCGGCGTGTTGTGGGCGCGCTCGCAAATCCTCGAGGCCATGCCGCCCTTCTTGGGGGGTGGGTCGATGATCGGCCGGGTCGACTTCACGGGCACTACCTATGCGCCGCCGCCGCGCCGCTTCGAGGCCGGTACGCCGGCCATCGCGCAGGCCGTCGGGCTGGGCGCGGCAGTGGATTTCATGGCCGGGCTCGACTGGGCCGGCGTCGAGGCGCATGAGATGGCGCTGACGCAGCGGCTGATGGATGGGCTCGGGCGCATTGCCGCTACGCGCATCATCGGCCCACGCGGGTTGCAGGGCAGGGTGCCGGTCGTGTCCTTCGTGGTCGATGGCATCCATCCGCACGATCTGGCGCAAATCCTCGACCAGAACGGCGTCGCCATCCGCGGTGGCCACCATTGCGCCCAGCCTCTGATGGAGCATTTAGATCTGCCGGGCACGGCGCGGGCCAGCATCGCGCCCTATAACGATGAATCCGATATCGATGCGCTGCTGGAAGGCGTTGCCATGGCGCGGCGCAAGCTGGCATGAGCGAGGATCTTTATCAGCAGGCGATCGTCGCTTTGGCGCGTGACGCCAGCCATTCCGGTACGCTCGAGCCATCCGAAGCAAAGATCACGCGAGACAACCCGCTCTGCGGCGATCGGGTGACGCTGACGGGCAGGTTCGCCAGCGATGGCTCGCTGTCGGAAATCCGCCATAAAACCCGCGGTTGCCTGCTGTGTGAGGCCGGAGCTGCGTTGGTCGCGGCCAATGCGACGGGCATGGATGCGGCAAAGGCAGCGCAGGCCGGCGCCGAAATGCGCGCCTATCTCAACGGTTCGGCGGGCAAGGCGCCGTGGACCAGCGGCGATGCGTTTGCGCCCGTGCGCGCAAAAAAATCGCGTCATGATTGCGTCACATTGGCCTTCGATGCTTTGTCTGGGTTGTTCCAAACGCGTTCCTGATCCGGAGATCTTCAATGCTTTCCCGTTCGCTTGCCGTTGCCGCGCTCTTCACCGCGGTCGCGCTGCCTGCCGCCGCGCAGGATCTCTCGCTCAAGCGCGTCATGCTGTCGTCCGGCGGCATCGGCTATTTCGAGCATGAGGCCGAGATCGACGGCAACGCCGAGCTGAAGCTGAACGTCCGGCTCGATCAGGTTGACGACGTGCTGAAGAGCTTGGTCGTCTATGACGACAAGGGCGGCATTGGCGGCGTCAGCCTGCCGGGCAAGGAGCCGCTGACGGAGGCGTTCCGCGGTCTGCCGTTCGGCGAGGATGCTCTAAGTTCATTGGCGACTTTGGTTCAAGCGCTGCAGGGAGCGGAGATTACCGTCTCAGGCCCGCGGATGCTGAGCGGCCGTGTGGTCGCCGTCACGCCGGAAGTCACCACCGCCAGCAACGGGCAAGAGACGCGCCAGCGTCACCGCGTCTCGGTGCTCACAGCCGACGGCGTCATGCAGCAATTCGTGCTGGAAGAAGCGCAAGACCTGCAGTTCAACGATCCGACGCTGCGCAAGCAGATCGGCGAAGCGCTGGCGGCCGTGCGAGAGAACCGGGCCCGCGATTCGCGCACTCTGACAGTGAGCCTGCGAGGCAACGGCAAACGCCTCGTGCGGGCCGCCTATGTCGTTTCAGTGCCGGTCTGGAAAGCGGCGTACCGTGTCACGCTGCCGGCCGACATCAACGCCACCAAGGCCGGCATGCAGGGCTGGGCGGTGCTGGAAAACATGACCGGCAGCGACTGGAGCAATGTCGAGTTGACGCTCGTTTCGGGTAGCCCGGTGACCTTCCGGCAGGCGTTGTACCAGGCCTATTACGTTAACCGTCCCGAAGTGCCGGTCGAGGTCGTCGGCCGCATCCTGCCCCGTCCGGACCAGGGCGGCGTCATGGCCGATGCCGCGGCCGAGCAGCGGAAAGCTTACGCGCCCGCACCGCCGCCGGCTGCTCCCGCTCCGGCCCAGGCGCGCAGTCGGCAGGAATTGGGCGGTGGCATCATGGCAAGCTCCGTTCCGACATCAGTTGCCGGGGCGGTCGATGTCGCCGCTTCCGCCGAATCCTTCACCCAGGTCTCTTTCAAGTTCCCGCAACCGATCAATATCGGCGCCGGCCGCACCTTGTCGGTGCCGATCGTCGACCGCGAAGTGCCGGTGCGCCGTCTGGCGCTCTATCAGCCCGAAACCAATGCGCGCCATCCGCTGGCAGCCATCGAAGTGCGTAATGACGGCACCACCGGGCTGCCGCCGGGTATCCTCACCATCTACGAACGCGGCGCCAAGGCAGGCGAGGCGGCCTATGTCGGGGATGCACGGCTTTCGGGCCTGCCGGTTGGCGACAAGCGGCTGTTGAGCTACGCGCTCGACACCAAGACCATCATCGAGCGCGACAGCGCTCAGGCTCGTCGCATCACGCGCGGCTCGATCCTCAATGGCGTATTCCGTTACACCACGGCGCTGACCCAGACCACGACCTGGACCGTCAAGCCGCCGGCCAATGAAAGTCGCAACATCCTGTTCGAGCAATTCGGCGCGGCCGGATGGACCGTGATCAAGCCTGAGCCGCGCGCCGTCGAGATCAGCGAGAACAGGTTTCGCGTCGCCGCTTCGATCCCGGCTGGCCAGCAAACCAAGGTCGAACTGGTCATCGAGCGGCCGATCGAAGAATCCATCACCTTAAGCTCGGCGAACAGCGACACCATCGCCGCTTTCGCGCGCAATACCGAGCTCGACAAAGCGACCCGTGATGCCTTCAGCCGCATCGTGACACTGCAAAACGACGTGGCCCGCCACCAGCAGCGCCTGACGCAGCTCGACAGCGACCGCAAAGCCATCGTCGCTGACCAGGAGCGCCTGCGCGGCAATCTGGCTTCGGTGCCGCGCGACAGCGATCTCTACAAGCGCTATCTGGCCAAGCTCGAAGAGCAGGAAAATGCGCTGGAGAAGCTGGCCAAGGATCGCGCCGCTACGGATCAGGCCTTGACGGCCGCTCGCCAGGCCCTTTCGGAGTTCATCGCCAAGCTTTGATCGTCTGCATGGCTCTTGCCGGAAATCGGCATGAGGCGTTTCGGTTCCGAGGCCCTATGTTGTCGGCACAAGTGAAACTCGGAAACGAAGTTGCATCGACATGAGCTGGGCTCCCTCACGCGCGGTGATGATACCGCTGGTCGTTGCCTGCGCGCTGTTCATGGAGAATCTTGATTCGACCGTGATCGCCACGGCGTTGCCCAGCATTGCGCAGTCGCTGGGCGAAAATCCGCTGCACCTGAACCTCGCGATCACCTCCTATCTGTTGAGCCTGGCGATCTTCATTCCGATCAGCGGCTGGATGGCCGATCGCTTCGGCGCCCGCACCATCTTTCGCGCCGCCATCGTGGTCTTTATGCTGGGGTCGATAACCTGCGGCCTTGCGAACTCGCTGCCCGAACTGGTCGCTGCCCGCATGCTCCAGGGCATCGGCGGCTCGATGATGACTCCAGTGGGACGGCTGATACTGCTGCGCTCGATCCCGAAGGCCGGCCTCGTCAAGGCCATGTCCTACCTGACCGTGCCGGCGTTGATCGGGCCCGTGATCGGCCCGCCACTGGGTGGCTTCATCGTGACTTATGCCGACTGGCGCTGGATCTTCTTCATCAACATTCCTATCGGCATTCTCGGCATCGTGCTGGTCACTCTGCTGATCGAGAACGTGCGCGAAGAAGCGGTGCCGCCGCTCGATCTGCGCGGCTTCGTCCTGATCGGGCTGGGGCTGGCAGGATTGATCTTCGGCTTCGAGACCATCGGCCGTGAAGTGCTGCCGCTTAACGTAACCTTCGGATTGTTGATAGGCGGTGCACTGTGCAGCGTCCTTTACGTTTGGCATTCGCTGCGCGCCAAGGCGCCCATCGTCGATCTCGAACTGCTGCGGCTGCCGACTTTTCGGGCCGCGGTTCTGGGCGGGCTGCTGTTTCGCATGGGGCTGGGGGCGCTGCCGTTCCTGTTGCCCTTGATGCTGCAGCTGGGCTTCGGCCTGTCGGCGCTGCAATCGGGGCTGCTGACTTTCGCCAGCGCCGCCGGGGCCATGACCATGAAGATGACGGCCGGTCCCATCATCCGCGCCTTCGGCTTTCGCCCGGTGCTGATCGGCAATGCGGTGATCTCCGGCTTCTTCCTGATGGGCTATGCGCTGTTCCTGCCGAGCACGCCGCACACCATCATTTTCCTGGCGCTGCTGGCGGGCGGGTTCTTCCGCTCGCTGCAGTTCACCGCCATCAACACGCTCTCTTACGCCGACGTGCCGTCGCCGCGCATGAGCAAGGCCACCAGCTTCGCCTCGATGATGCAGCAGCTTTCGCTCAGCATGGGCGTCGCCATCGGTGCGATGCTGCTGCACGTCACTTTATCAATACGGGGGAGCGCAACGATTGGGCCGCAGGATTTCATCCCAGCCTTCCTCACCATAGGCGCGCTATGCATCGCGTCGATGGTCTTCTTCCTGCCCTTGGCGCGCGATGCCGGCGCCGAGGTCAGCGGCCATCGCGCAGCACAGGCAGCGCCGCAGGATGCGTCGGTCTAAACTCAGCGATGCGCAGCGCCCACAGCGGCGCTGACGCTGGCGAAACCGTCGCGTTTCAGCAGCACGGCCAGATCGTGCTTCATCTTGTGCACGATGTGCGGGCCCTGGAACACCATGGCGCTGTAAAGCTGCACGGCGGACGCGCCCTGCCGGATCTTCTCGTACGCATCGGCCGCCGAAGCGATGCCTCCCACGCCGATCAACGTCACTTTGCCGTGGGTCAGCCTGTACATGTCGGCCAGCAGACGCGTCGACATGTCGAACAGCGGGCGGCCGCTCAGGCCGCCGCGCTCGGACCGATGCCGGCTGCGCAGCGAGTCGGGGCGGGCGATGGTGGTGTTGCTGACGATCATGCCGTCGATGCCCGACGCCATCGCCACCTGGGCGATATCCTGCTTCTCCTGTTCCGCCAGGTCCGGCGCAGACTTGATAAGCATGCAGGGCAGCGAAACCCCTGCTGCCTGCGCCACGCGGGCGCGAGTAGCCTTCAGGCGCTCCAGCAACCCCTCCAGCGGCCCCTTGGACTGGAACACCTTGCCGTTGGGCGTGTTGGGGCAGGAGATGTCGATCGTCATGTAATCGGCGATCGGGGTGAATTTCTCCACCAGCAGATCGAAATCGCGGGCGGGGTCGGTACTGTCGCTATTGCTGGCCATGTTGACGCCGACCATGCCCGCGGCCCTGTCGCGCCGGGCGACGCGGGCGGCAATGACCTCCATGCCCTCGTTGTTGAATCCCATGCGGTTGATGACAGCGTGGTCCTCGGACAGGCGGAACAGGCGCGGGCGGGCATTGCCCGCCTGGGGCCGTGGCGTGACGCCGCCGATCTCTATGAAACCGAAGCCCATGGACTGGGTGGCGTTGATTACCACCGCGTTCTTGTCGAATCCCGCAGCCAGACCGATCGGGTTGGGCAGCACGCGGCCCAGAACGCTGGTCGTGAGGACGGGGTCATCGGAGGTGGTTTCCGGCCGCAGGAGTCCGTTGCGCAAGGCCCACAACGCCATGCGATGGCCCTGTTCGGCATCGATCAGGGGCAGGACGGGGCGCAGCAGCGGATAGAGATCGAGCATCGCCCCTATCTAGAGCGGATCAGGACGAGATGGAAGCGATTACGCTTTCATCTCGTCCTGTGAATCCGCTCTATCTTTGATATCTAGAGCAAATTCACAGGTTTAGACGGCATCGCAGGCGATGCCGTTCAAACCTGATTTGCTCTAGTCGCGCCTGAAGATCGGCGGGTCAAGCCTCAATCCCGGACGGCGGGGGAAAAGCACTGGCATAAGCTCGGAAAACAGGCTGTCGAAGGACCGGTCTTCCGGATCAACGGCGTCCGTCCGGGCATAGGCTTCGGTCATGGGCTGATCGCCTCGGCAATAGGCTGCCGCTACCTGGACTCCGCCGGCGACCTTGGCCGAGGGCGGGTTGAGGGTCGCCAACTGCCCGCAGAGGGTCTGGCCCAGCTGATTGGACGCGCCAAACACCAGAACCAGACGGTATTGGTCTGGCTGGACGCCAGTTTCGGATTTCACGGCCCAGGTGGTGCGGGGACCGACGGAGCGCTTTTGCAGTTTTGCCAGGACGGCCTGCTGGAAGGCCTGGTCAGGCATCACGAAAGGATTGCCGCGAATCTGGACCTGGAATTCCTTGCCGTCGGCGGCACCGAAGAACTCCTCCCAAGTATATTGGATGTGGACTTCTTCATGCGTGATGATCGCGGCCCGAGCTGCCGAAGCCCCAAGGAGCAGGGCGCCGCAAACCGCAATGCATGCAAGATTTCGACCTAGCATTTCTCCATCCTAGCCGAGATTTGGCGGCGAAATTAAGGCCATTGCCGCGTCACTTCATGATGTTCAGACGTCCAGATCGCGCGCAAACTGCGCGTTCTCCTGAATGAACGCGAAGCGCTTCTCCGGCTTCCGTCCCATCAAGTCTTCGACCAGCCGCGCCGTGCGCATCGCCTCTCGGCGTTCGGTCTCGTCCTTGGCCAGCGGCACACTGACCCGCAGCAAGCTGCGCTTGGCCGGGTCCATGGTTGTATCACGCAGCTGATTGGGCAGCATCTCGCCCAGGCCCTTGAAGCGACTGACCTCGACCTTGCCGCTGCCCTTGAATGTCGTCGCCAGCAGCTCCTCGCGATGCTTGTCGTCGCGCGCGTAGACCGAGTTGGCGCCGCGGACCAGCCGGTAGAGCGGCGGTTGCGCCAGGTACAGATGTCCGTTTTCGATCAGCTTGGGCATCTCGCGATAGAAGAACGTCATCAGCAGCGACGCGATATGGGCGCCATCGACGTCGGCATCGGTCATGATCACGACCCGCTCGTAGCGCAGCTTCTCATCGTTGTAGTTGGCGCCGGTGCCGCAGCCTAGGGCGAGAATTAGATCGGCGACCTCCTGGTTCTCGCGCAGCTTCTCGGCCGAGGCGGAGGCGACGTTGAGGATCTTGCCGCGCAGGGGCAGGACGGCCTGGGTGTTGCGGTTGCGCGCCTGCTTGGCCGAGCCGCCGGCCGAATCGCCCTCGACCAGAAATATCTCGGTACCCAGCGCGCTGTTGGACGTGCAGTCCGCCAGCTTGCCGGGCAGACGCAGCTTGCGGGTGGCGGTTTTGCGCTGCTGCTCCTTGTCCTGCTTGCGGCGCAGCCGCTCCTCGACTTTCTCGATGATTGCGTCCAGAAGGGCGCTGGCACTTTCCGGATCGCCCCCCAGCCAATGGTCGAAGTGATCGCCGACGACGCTTTCCACCATGCGGGCGGCATCGACTGTGACCAGCTTTTCCTTTGTCTGGCCCTGGAATTGCGGCTCGCGGATGAACAGGGACAGCAGGCCGGCGCAGCCTTCCATCACGTCGTCGGCGGTGATCTGCGCCGCTTTGCGGTTACCCGTCAGCTCGCCGTAGCGCTTGAGACCACGCGTCAGCGCCGCGCGCAATCCGGCTTCGTGCGTGCCGCCTTCGGGCGTGTAGACGGTGTTGGCATAGGAGCGAATGAAGCCTTCGCCGTCATTTGGCCACCACACGGCCCATTCGACCTTGCCGCCCTGATCTGTATCGGCGACGCCATGGAAAGGCGAGGGGGTGATGGTCGGCCGGTCGCCGATCTCGCTTTTCAGATAATCCTTCAGGCCACCTTCGAAGTGGAAGGATTCCTTTTCCGGCGTGTCGTCCTTCTTGCCGAGTAGCGAGGGATCGCATTGCCAGCGGATCTCGACGCCACGGAAGAGATAGGCCTTGGAGCGGGCCATGGAATGGAGGCGGGCGGGCGAGAACTCGGCCTTGTCGCCGAAGATCTTCGGATCGGGATGGAACCGCACGCTGGTGCCGCGACGGTTGCGGGCGACGCCCATGTTCTTGAGCTTCGACTTGGCCTCGCCGCGGCTGTAGTGCTGCTCCCACAGCTGCCGGTCGCGCGCCACTTCGACGACCAACTCGTCGGACAGCGCATTGACGACCGACACGCCGACGCCGTGCAAGCCGCCGGACGTTGAATAGGCCTTGCCGCCGAACTTTCCGCCCGAGTGCAGGGTCGTCATGATAACTTCCAGCGCCGACTTGGTCTTGAACTTCGGATGCGGGTCGGTCGGGATGCCGCGACCGTTATCGGTGATGGTGACCCAGTTGTCCTTGCCCAGGATCACTTCGATGACGTCGGCGTGGCCGGCCACGGCTTCGTCCATGGCGTTGTCCAGCACCTCCGCCACGAGGTGATGCATGGCGCGCTCGTCGGTGCCGCCGATATACATGCCGGGCCGCCGGCGCACCGGCTCCAGCCCCTCCAGAACCTCGATATCGCGGGCGGTATAGGCTGCGTTCTTGCCCTTGGCGGCGTCGGAGAACAGATCTTTTGCTTTGGCCATTCGATGCCTGAAATCCCTGACAAAACGGCCAATATCTGGCCGAAATTCGGCTTATATGGTAGGTGTTGGCAGGTCGTATCACAAGATAAAGGCAGAGGGGAAGCCGCATGGCCAAAGCCGCCCGCAAGTCCGAACCGCCGGAGATCCACCCTGGCCGCGATCCCGTCATCCGCACGGCACCGTCGCCTGCCGACATGAACGGCAATGGCGACATATTTGGTGGCTGGGTGATGGCGCAGATGGATATCGCCGGCGGCATCGCCGCCGCCCGGGTAGCCCAGGGCCGGGTGGCGACGGTCGCCGTGGCCGGCATGACCTTCAACAAGCCGATCAAGGTCGGGGACGTGGTCAGCATCTATGGCGATGTCGAGCGCATCGGCAATACGTCGGTGTCGATCAGGCTGGAAACCATCGTGCAGCGGCGCCTCGATCCGGAACCGATCAAGGTCACGGAAGGCACCTTCGTGTTCGTCGCCATCGATCGCGACGGCAGGCCGCGGCCCATTCCCAAAACAGGGGAAACGCGCGCAGTGGCAAAGAAGCGCAAATAGATGCGCCTGATCGCCTGCCTGTTGATGATTGCCGTCGCCGCATTCGCTCGACATGCAACGGCGCATCCGCATGTGTTCATCGACTATATGATCGAACCTCAAATCGAAAACGGCGCGATCGTCGCGTTGAAGCTGCGCTGGCGGTTCGACGATCTCTACAGTGGTCTGGTGATCGACAGTGTCGATCGAGATAACGACGGCAAGCTTTCAGCACCAGAGATCGACGCTATAGCCAAGCGCACCCTGGCCAATGCGGAGAAGGCGAATTTCTACGCGCATTTCACGCTGGACGCAGCAGCGTGGCAGACCGACAAGGCGCAGGTCTTCACCGCTGAAATAGACGGCGATCATGTCGTTTACATATTCACGCTGAAACTGCCGGCTCCGGCCCGTAGCGTAACGCTGTCGGCATACGATCCGGAATATTACATTGAGATGGTTGCCGACAAGCGGCAGACGACGATTGGATCGGGGCTGGTTTGCACCATCGCGCGCGCGCCGCCGGTGAAGACGCAGTCCTGGGGCAGCGTGACGCCCGATCTGATCTCTTGCAGCGTGGCTGGAAAATGATACCTCGCCTGTCGCGCGTTCTGCTTTTCGCAGGCGGGATCGTGCTGCTGGCCTGCGCTGCGGCTCATGCGGCGGCGGACCTGGGATGGACCGGAACGGTTCCGGCGATCGCCGGTTTCATCGACGACATTCTGGCGCAGATCAGCCGCTGGCAGAGTGACGCCAATCGCGCCCTCACGGCAGAGGTCCGCGCCATCAGGCAAGGGCAGGGGATTGCCGCCATCTTGGCGCTGGTCGGCATAGGATTTCTCTATGGCGTGGTCCATGCGCTTGGGCCAGGGCATGGAAAGGCGATCGTCGCCGCCTATTTCATGGACCGCGCGCGCCACTGGTCGGCAGCCATCTTCGCTGGCGGCTGGATCGCGCTTGGCCATACCATCTCTGGCATTCTGATCGTGCTGGTTCTGGCGGGGATCCTGCGGCTCGCGTCGCTCGAGGTGGTGGATCAGTCGCGTTTCATAGAGATAGTTGCCTATGGAATGATCGTCGCGATCGGTCTGTGGCGCTTTATCGCCGGATTGCGCGGAAGCGGCCACGATCATTCTCCTGACAACGGCCATGGGCATCACCATGACCCCCACCACCATGGCGATGACCATCCGCCCTCTCTCCACGATCTGCCCGTAAGCTGGCGCGACAGGCTGCGCCAGTTCCTGCGGCCCGATGCCATGCTGGGATTGCTGACCGTAGCCGGCGCCGTGCCCTGCAGCGGCGCCATGATCCTGCTGCTGTTTTCGCTGGCCAATGGGCTGTTGCTCGTCGGGTTGCTGGGGGCGTTCGCCATCAGCGTCGGCATGGCGCTGACCCTGATTGTGCTCGGGTTCACAGCAGTAGCCTTGCGAAAGCGCTTTGTTGACGACGGCGGCCATGGCTGGTTGCAGCGCGGCATGACGATCGCCGGCGGGCTGCTGGTGGCGTTTGTGGGTGGGGCCATGCTGGCAGCGGTCCTTGCACGGTCCTTATAATCGTCAAAGGAACTGACGGCCTCGTCGGCCGTAACGATCAGGTTTCACGGGAGGTCGGGCATGAAAATGATTTCGGGCAAGGGGCTTTTCACGCGTGTCACCCGCTCGGTCGCCAGGGTCACCGGCAAGCCGATGACGTTCTGCGTCGCGATAGCGGTAATCCTATTCTGGGCGGTTACAGGTCCGCTGTTCGGTTTTTCCGATACGTGGCAGCTGGTGATCAACACCGGGACGACCATCATCACCTTCCTTATGGTGTTCCTGATCCAGGCGACGCAGAATCGCGACACTACCGCCTTGCAGCTCAAGCTCGACGAACTGATTCGCTGCGTCGAGGGCGCCCACAACGCCATGCTCGACCTCGAAGAGCTGACGGAGGAGGAAATCGACACCGTTCACCAGCACTATACCAAGCTGGCCAATCTGGCGCGCCGGCAGGCTCGAGCCGGGGAGTGCGATACGGACAAGCCCGACCTCAACCCCTTCGATCCCAGTACGCATGACGAAATTGCCGATATCGCCACGCGAGCCCGCGCCTAGCTTACCGGATCCGTCATAAGCCCATGGCGGGGGCGCGTATCGACACGCACGTCCGCAGGCCTATACTAAGCAGGTGAACGAGCGTTTATCCGGTCAAGCCGCCTTTTCGCCGAAATCCTCCGACGAGGGCAAGCGCGTCCTGCGCGGCATTCTGCTGATGTGTACGGCGGCAATGCTGTTTCCGGCCATGAATGGCTTCGCCAAGGTGCTGATCCAGCACTATCACCCGACGCAGATCGTCTGGGCCCGTAACGCCAGCCATCTGGTCTTCCTGATGATTCTGTTCGTGCCGCGCACAGGCCTGGTGCCGCTGTTCAGGTGCAATCGTCCGCTGGCGCAGGCCAACATTTCCCTGCTGCTGCTGGCCTCGACCGCCATGATGTTCATGGCGCTGGAATTCCTTCCCCTCGCCAACGCCTCGGCCCTAATCTTCACCGCGCCGCTGATCGTCACCTTGCTGTCCGTGGTGCTTCTGCATGAGAAGGTGGGGCTGCCGCGCTGGCTGGCGGTGCTGGCCGGGTTTGCCGGCATGCTGATCGTTATGCGCCCCGGCAGCGCCTTGTTCCACTGGGCCGCTTTCCTCGTGCTGGGCAGTGCAGGCACCTACGCAATGTATCAGATCGTCATGCGGCGCATCGCTGGTGCCGACACGCCGGAGACCACAGCGGTCTACAGCGTGGTTCTCAGCACGCTTCTGATGAGCTGTGTCGTGCCGTTCTTCTGGAAGACGCCGGAGACTCTGCTGCACCTGGCGATGTTCTGCGGCTTGGGCATTATTGGCGGCATCGGCCATTACTGCATCGCCCATGCGATGGCACTGGCGCCCGCCAGCACCATATCGCCCTTCAACTACATGCAGATCCTCGGCGCGATCGCGTTCGACTATCTGGTCTTCGCCACGTTTCCCGATGTGTGGACGTGGGTCGGGGCCGGCGTTATCGCAGCAAGCGGCATCTATCTGCTGCTGCACGAATCGAGGGCAGGAAAACCACCAGCCTGATTCTATTCGGCCGGCTGTGCCTTGGCATGCGGGACGTCCGTCAGTGCATGCTTCACGCGCGTCAGCAAGGTAAACACGGTCGGCACAACGAAGAGCGTGAGAATAGTGCCGAAGCTCATGCCTCCGACAATAACCCAGCCGATCTGACGCCGGCTTTCGGCGCCGGCACCGACGGCCAGCGCCAGAGGCAGCGCGCCCAGCACCATGGCGCCGGTGGTCATCAAGATCGGCCGTAACCGCAACGTCGCCGCCTCGATCACGGCTTCCCGTGGACCTAAGCCACGTTCCATGCCTTGACGGGCGAACTCGACGATGAGAATGCCATGCTTGGTGATCAGGCCGATCAGTGTCACCAGCCCGATCTGGCTGTAGATATTCAGCGTGCCGCCGCTCAGGAGCAGGCCGAGAAAAGCGCCGGCCATGGATAGCGGCACGGTGATCATGATAACGAGCGGATCGCGGAAGCTTTCGAACTGCGCCGCCAGCACCAGGTAGATAAAGCCCAGCGCCAGCAGGAAAGTCAGCAGCACCGATGCGCTGGAGGTCTTGAATTCGCGCGATTCGCCCACGTAATCGACGCGGAAATCGCTGGGCAGCACCTGGTCGGCCTGCTTTTCGAGATATTCCAGCGCCTGGCCCAGCGAATAGCCCGGCGCCAGGGTAGCGGACAGGGTAACGGCGCGAAGCTGGTTGAAACGCGCCAGCTCCTTCGGCGCCACGTTTTCGATCACGCGCACGAAATTGGAGATCTGAATCATCTCGCCCTGGCGGCCGCGCACATATATGTCGCTCAGATCGTTCGGACGACGGCGATCGGCGTCGGCAGCCTGCACGACGACGTCGTACTGTTCGCCTGCCTTGTTGAAACGCGTCACCTGGCGACCGCCGAGGAAAGTTTCCAGCGTGCGGCCGATCATCTCCACCGACAGACCAAGATCGGCGACCTTGTCGCGGTCGATTTCCACGGCCAGCTGCGGCTTGTTCATACGCAGATCTACTCGCGCGTTGAGCAGGCCGGGATTTTCCCGCGCCTTCTTCAGCAGCAGTTGGGCGTATTTGTCCATCTCTTCATAGCTGCGCGAACTGCCGATGACGAACATCACCGGATTGGACCGGGAGTTCTGGCCAAGCGAAGGCGGATTATTGGCGAACACGCGCATGCCGGTGATCTGGGACAATTGCGGCGTAATCGACGTCACGATCTGTTGCTGCGTACGGCCGCGATCGTTCCAGTTCTTCAGACGCGAAAACGAAGTCGCATCGGTCACCTCCGGATTGCCCGCAACTGCAAAATAGCTTTCGACTTCCGGGATCTTCGACACGATGGGCTCGAACTGGCGGGCGAAACTTGCCGTATAGCCGATGGTCGAGCCTTCCGGCGCCTCGCCCACAAGCAGGATCACGCCGCGGTCTTCGATCGGCGACAGTTCCGATTTCAATTGCGTGAAGAGAAGATACCCGCCTGCCATTACCCCGAGCAGCGTCACGACGATGATGCCGCGTATGGACAGCGAGGCCGCGAGGGCGCGCCGGTAGCCACTGGTGAGGCGCTCCAGGCCGGTTTCCAGAATATTGTAGAGTCGGCCGTGCTTTTCGCCGTGGTGAAGCAGGCGCGAGCACATCATCGGCGTCAGTGTCAGCGCGACGAAGCCGGACACGATCACCGCGCCCGCCAATGTCATGGCGAACTCGATGAAAAGCTGCCCCGTGCGGCCGGTCGTAAAGGCGACGGGTGCATAGACCGCAGCCAGGGTAATGGTCATGGCGAGCACGGCGAAAGCGATCTCGCGCGTGCCCTTCAGCGCCGCTTCGAACGGGCGCATGCCGCCCTCGATGTAGCGATGGACGTTCTCCAGCACCACGATGGCATCGTCCACCACCAGGCCGATGGCCAGCACCATGGCCAGCAAGGTCAGGGTATTGATGGAAAATCCCGCCGCATACATGATCGCGAAAGTGGTCACCAGCGAGACTGGGATCGTCACCAGCGGAATGAGCGTGGCGCGGAAGGATCGCAGGAAGATCAGAATCACCAGCACCACGAGGAGCACCGCTTCGACGATGGTATGGAACACCGATTGGATGGACTCGTCGATGAACACCGAAGTGTCGTAGGCGACATCGAGCGACAGGCCTTTCGGCAGGCTTTCGATGATCGCCGGCAGCTTGGCCTGCACCTCGCGCGAGACGTCAAGCGGGTTGGCCGTGGCTTGCTTGACCACGCCCAGGGAAATCGCCGCCTTGCTGTTGAAGCGCGTAACGGTGCGCTCGTCGCGCGGGCCAAGCTCGATCTTCGCCACGTCGCGCAGGCGGATGAATTGGCCACCAGCGTCGATCAGGACGATGCGGCCGAACTCCTCCGGGCTGGTCAGCCCGGTACGCGACAGCACGGTGAACTCGCGGTCGGTGCTCTCGATGCGGCCGGAAGGGATTTCGACATTTTGCTGGCGCAACGCCGTCTCGACGTCCTGCACCGTCAGCGAATAGGCCGCCAGCCGCGTGCGATCGACCCAGATGCGCATGGCGTAGCGGCGTTCGCCGAAGATCGTGACTTCGGCCACGCCGGGCACGTTCTGGATCTGGTCCTTGACGTAGCGGTCGGCGATATCGGTGACTTCCAGCTGCGACAGGGTCGAACTGGTGAAAGCGATATACATGATCGGCTGCGCGTCGGCGTCGATCTTGGCGATCACCGGCTCGTCGATCTCGGCGGGCAGACGCGCGCGCACGCGCGCCACACGGTCGCGGACTTCGCTGGCTGCGACATCGGGATCGACGTTGAGCAGGAAGCGGACGATGATCCGGCTGACTTCCGAGCGGCTGCGCGAGCTCAGGATTTCGATGCCCTCGAGTCCGGCGATGGAGCCTTCCAGAACCTGGCTGACTTGCGACTCGACGATTTCGGCGCTGGCGCCCTGATAGGTGGTCTGCACCGAGACCACAGGGACATCGATGCTGGGATATTCCCGCACCGTGAGGCGGCCGTATGACACTATGCCTGTAAGAACCAGCAGCAGGCTGAGCACGGTGGCGAAAACCGGCCGGCGAACGCAAAGTTCGTAAATGCCCATGGCTGGAGCCGCTCCCAATCAGGGTCTGGCGTTGGTGGAAGGGGGCGGCAGCGTCTTCTCGATCTTAATCGCGGCGCCGTCAAACAGCTTGACCTGACCGGCAACGACAACGACGTCGCCCACGGCAAGGCCTTCAAGCACTTCCACCTGGGAACGGCGGCGTTCGCCGGTGCGTATTTTCACGTAGGCGGCTTTGTTGTCGACGACGCGATAGACGAACTGGTCGTTGCCTTGCGGGACGATGGCGGCCTCGGGCACGAGCATGGCGTTGGGACGCTCCTGCAACGTGAGCGTCACACGCGCGAACAGGCCTGGCTTTAGCCCGCCATCTTCGTTGGCGATGCGGGCCCGCAGCTTCACGGCCCGACCATTGACGTCGACCAGCGGGTCCATGGCGTAAACCGTTCCCTGGAAAGCGGCATTGGGGAAGGCGTCGACCGACACGGCAATGGTCTGGTTGATGCTGAGCTGCGAGAGAAAATTCTCGGGGATGCGGAAATCGACCTTGATTGGGTTGATGCTCTCCAGATTGACGATGCGTTCGCCCACGGCCACGAAACGGCCTGGCGTGACGTTGCTCAGTCCGACGGTGCCCGCGAAGGGGGCGCGTATAGTGGCCTTTTCCAGCCGCGCCTTCGAGAGCTGCAATTCGGCTCGCGCCGTGCTGAGCGCCGCCGCCGCTTCGTCGCGCGCTCGCGTCGTGCCGCTGCCTTGCACTGCCAGGGTCTGCGCACGGCTGTAATTCTGTTGCGACAGCGCAAGAGCGGCTTCGGCCCGGTCAAGCTCGGCCGCCAGGATGGTGCTGTCGAGCTGGATCAGGATGTCGTCGGCTTTGACCCGACTTCCCTCCGAGAATCCAACCTTGGAAACGATACCGGCGATTTCCGGCTGAATGGTCACGGACTTGTCAGCCAGCAGACTGCCGACGGCATTCACAGTAGTAGAGACCGGCCCCGTGGTTACGGCAGCGACGTCAACCGACACCGGCGCAGACGACCCTGCAGGGGCGCCAGAACGTGCAGTCGTTTTGCCTGCGATGAGCCCACGCAACGTTGAATATTGAGTCGCCGCGATCACGGCGAGGACGATGACGGCCAAGCCGAGCATCATGGATTTTCGAGGCAAACGCATGTTGCTTGTTCCGTGAAATGGACTAGACGGTTCGGTCTAAATCCTGTAGGGCAGGATAGTCATTTCGTATAGACGGGCAAGCGAATTCGCCTTGCAAGTCGGAAGCGCAACGAATGGTAATGGAAAGCACCGGCGAAGCAATCACGCCCAGCAAGCGCCAGGCGATCGTGGCTGCCGCGATGGCGCTGTTCATCGAGCTGGGCTACGCCATGTCTTCAATGGAAGAAATAGCCCGGCGAGCCGGCGTCGCAAAACAGACGCTATATAATCATTTCGGCAGCAAGCAGGTGTTGTTCCAGGCCATCGTCGAGCAGATTTGCGACGAGCTGATGGGGACGGTCAATCTTAATGCGCCGCTTGATTCAGGCCCGACAACCGTACTGAAGGACTTCGCGTTCCGTTTCGTTCGATTGATGGTTGATCCCACCAGCATTGGGCTTTTCCGTCTGCTGGCGGCGGAGGCGTATCGTTTCCCCGATTTGGGCGAAACCGTCTTTCGCGCCGGCCCCGATCGGGTCGTTGCCGATCTCGCCCGGTACCTTGAAGCGCAGCATCATGCCCGCCGACTCAACATACCGAACCCTGTTCTATCGGCGGAGAGTTTCATCGGCAGCCTGCGGGGCAATCTTGAAATCAGGGCGCTCTTCTCGGGCCCCAAGAGGCTGGCGGCGCTCAATGGCGACGAGGCGATGCTGGATCGATACGCTTTGCATTGCGTCGACAAGTTTCTGCAGGCGCACGCACTGACCTAGGAACGCTTGATCGGGTGACCGGGCCAAAAGCCCATGGGCTTTTGCGGTGTCACACCATCGCCCAGCGCGCGATAGCCTGCTGCAAACATGGCCATGGCGGCAACCAGGCCCGCAAAGCCGGCTTTCAGCATTACGAAGTCGTCCCTCGCGATGGTCTCAGCACCCGCCGCTATCATGATTAGAATTATTGCCAGCGCCGTCAGCGCGCCTGTGAGGCCCATGAGAATTGCGCGCATCCAGGGATTGACCGGCAATCGATGCACCAGCCCGGGAACACGGCCAGGATAAAGATCGGCCGGTGATGTGGCGCCGAAGCGCAAGCGACGATGAAATCGCCAGGTGAAGATCAGACCGAGGCAGGTGGCTATACCGAAACCGGTCGGCACCATGTCGATGGCGACGCTCGACCAGCCCCATAGCGGAATCGATTCCATGTCCTGCGTCCAATACCAGCCGATGCCGGCATTCAAAACGGCGTTGGTGATAAATTCGATCGTTGCCTGGATGGCGATGTAGCGCCGAGGGTCCTGAAACATGAGCCTCAAAGGCCCAGCGTTTTCAGATCGGGTCGCGACGACACGAAATCGGTGGCTTTTTCGTAAGCTCGGCCGATGCGCAAAATTCCGGCTTCATCGAAGGGGCGGCCAATCACCTGCACGCCAACCGGCAAACCATTCGATAGACCCGACGGCAGGCTCAGGCTGCATAAGCCGAGATAATTGCCCGGTCGGGTGAAATAGCCGCAATGCAGATAGCTCTCATCGACTTCGGCGACGGGAATAGCCGGGAACGGTGTGCCCGGCGTCAGCAGCGCCTGGCAAGGCCCCAGCGCTTCGAGAAATTCGGCGATGCGCGCGGGACGTCGCTGCAGCATGTCGGCATAGGCGCCCGGAGCCATGCTCTTTGCGCCCAGAATACGCTTGCGCACGAACTCGCCGATCGCCTTGCTCTCGTCCTCGATCCAGTCGCGATGATAGCCGTAGGATTCGGTCGAGATGATGCCGCCGACTTCAGGACCCAGGGTGAAATACCAGTCCGGCAGTCGCAGCGTTTCGACGATGGCGCCGGCATCGCGCAAGGCCGCTGCCGCGCGGTGCAGTCCGGCACGTACATCGGCATGAACGAAATCGGGAAGTTGCGCCGGATCCAGTACGGCGATCTTCCAGCCCTTGATGCCATCTTCCAGATGCGTCAGCACGTCGTCGCTGACATGACCCTGGGTGGCCGGATCGCGAGGATCGGGGCCCCGCAGGGCATCGTAGATCAGCGCCGCGTCGCGCACCGACCGCGTCATCGGACCGATCGTGTCCAGCGTTTTGGAAAGCAGCAGCGTGCCGTGCAGGGAGATGCGGCCCCACGTCGTCTTCAGTCCCACCAATCCGTTGAAGGCGGAGGGGATACGCACGCTGCCGCCGGTATCGGACCCGATGGCGGCTGGCGCCAAACCGGCTGCGACGGCGACGCCGGAGCCGCTGGATGAGCCGCCCGGCACGCGGTGGATTTGCGTATCCCAGGGATTCCACGGCGTGCCCATCAACGGGTTGGTGCCCCATGTGCCATAGGCGAATTCGACCATATGCAGCTTGCCCAGCGGCACCATGCCGGCCCCTAGCAGGCGCTCGACCGTGGCGCAGGTCGTGGTGCTGACGCGCTTCTCCCACATTTTCGAGCCGCCGGTGGTTAGGCGACCTTCGATCTCGCATAGGTCCTTGAACCCGATCGGCAGTCCATGCAGCGGCGACAGCGGCAGTTTCGCCTCGCGCGCCTTGTCGGCGGCGGCAGCCAGCGTTTCGGCCTCTTCTTCGTAAACCTCGACGTAGGAATGCAGCTTGTCGTCGGCCTTTCTAATGCGAGCCAGGAATGCGTCGGCAAGATCGCGCGAAGTAACCTTCCTGGATTTCAACCCGTCGGCCATCTCTCCGAGGGTCAAGTCGTGCAGTGCCTTGCTCATATCGGTTCCTACAATTCGTTCTTGTGCATACGGCCGCCCGCAACGATGAGCGGGATCTTGCGGCCTTGATGTTCGAGCAGCGCGATGTCGCGTAACGGATCGCCGTCGACGGCAATCAGATCGGCCAACGCGCCAGGGGCAATCCTGCCCAGATCGTCGCTGCGGTCGATCAACGCTGCGTTCAGCGACGTCGCCTGACGTAGGGTTTCGAGATTGCCCTGAACCTCGGCCCGGATCGAAAACTCGCGACTCTGATGCTGGTGCATCTCGCCCAGCAGATCGGTGCCAAAACCAATCTTGCAGCCTGCCTTGCGCAGGACCTCCAAAGACCTTGTCCCGGCGGCAAGCACTTCTTCCAGTTTGCGCATCGAGACTTCAGGGAAACCCTGCTGCCGGCCGAACTTGTCCAGCGCCTCGTAGGTCACCAGGGTTGGCACCACCCAGGCGTTATGGTGTTTCACCAGCGCTGCCGTGTCGGCGTCGATCAGGTTGCCGTGTTCGATCGATCGAACGCCCAGGCGCACCGAGCGTGAGATCGCTTCCGGCGTGTAGGCATGCGCCATCACGTAGGTGCGCCAGGATTTCGCCTCCCAGACAGCAGCGGAAATCTCCTCGTCGGAGTACTGCAGGTTCCAGATCGGATCGGAAGGCGAGGCGACACCGCCGGAGGCCATGATCTTGATTTGGGAAGCGCCCTTGCGCAGTTCCTCGCGTGCGGCCTTGCGCACGGCGTCGACGCCGTCGGCGATATGGGTGAAATTGCCGCCGGCTGGGCAGAAAGGACAATCAATCGCTTCGGGCGAGCGAGAGTCGCCGTGGCCCCCGGTGGGCGACAGCACCTTGCCGGAGTAGAACAGCCGCGGGCCTTGGATCAAACCAGCTTCGATGGCTTTCGCCAGACCATGATCTGCACCGCCGGCATCGCGAATGGCGGTAAATCCGCGATCCAGCGCCGCTTCCAAATTCTTCGCCGCATGGAGCGCATTGAGCGAGCGCGGCATGTGCCCCAGCCGCGCCAGATTGGCATCGACAAGCGCCGCGTGAAAGTGCGCGTCGATCAGGCCAGGCATCAGCACGCGCCCCTTGAGATCGAAGCTGCGCGCCTGCGCCGCAGTCAGGCCCTTGTCGATCTCCCTGATGCGCTCGCCTTCGATCAGCACGTCGCCCTCGCGCAACTCTGCCGAGTCGCCGTCGAAGATCAACGCGTTCTTGAGAAGCAGGATCGACATGCCGCGCAAAACCTAGCCGGACAGCAGTTCGGGCGCAAACTGGCATCTGGCCTTGTTAAGCAGCCATGCCGGCCCGCAGCAGCCGGCCCGGCAGCTTCGCATTGGGCAATAAGGCATCCTGGCCATTGCGGCGGAGCAGGGTGCCGTTGACGATCACGGCATCAATGCCGGATGCCTGGGAAATCAGGCGATCGGCGCCGGCCGGCTGGTCGTACACGCGCTGGAGCTTGCCGTCGCCTACTGTGTCCGGGTCGAACACCACCACGTCCGCTGGCTTGCCTTCCGCCAGTAAGCCACGGTCCTTGATGCCGAAGATTTCCGCCGGCTTGGCTGTCAGCATGTGCACGGCCTGCTCCAGGCTCAGCGTGCCGGTCTCACGCACCCAGTGCTTGAGCAGGAATGTCGCATAGCAGGCGTCGCAAAGCTGGCTGGCATGCGCCCCGGCATCGGACAGCGCAACCACGACTTTCTCGTCTTGCAGCAGCTCGGCGACTTCGGCTTCGTCATAGTTCAGCACGGCCAGACGGAAGCGGGCGCCGAGATTGCTGGCCAGCGACAGGTCCAACGCCAGGTCGGTGGCATCCATGCCACGGGCCTTCGCCACCGCTGCCAGACTCTGCTCCTCCAGTTCCGGCGCACTGGGGGCCGTGGCGATGACCGCGCGTTCCTGCCAGAAACGCAGGTTGGGCAGCAACTCGTCCTTGAAGCGGCGGCGGAAGGCAGGATCGCCGTAGGCTTTCAGGCGCGCACCCGGCTCCCTGGCATCGGCGGCCGAAAGCTCGTTGAACATCTTCATGATCTCGAACGGGAAAGGATCGGCAAAGTTGAACTCGAAGTTCAGCGGCCGGCAGCTCACCTGAGGGATGACATGCGCGCCATTGGCACGCTGCTTCGCCGTACCGTCGAGATAGCGGCGATGGCTGCCCGGTCCGGCCAGACCGGCAAGCAGCGCCGTCCAGGTCACCGGCACGCCTCGTTCGCGCGAGATGCGCTCCATCTCGGGCATAAAAAATTCCTTGCCGATGGTGATCTGCATCAGCCCGCGCTTCTTTTCGCCCAGTACCGACACCAGCGAATCGATTTCCTCGTAGCTCGCCATGCGCGAGGGCACCGGCTTGCCGGCAAAGCCAACATGAGTGATGGACTTCGATGTCGCGAAACCGATGGCGCCGGCCTCCATCGCTTCCTCGACCAGCCCGCGCATCTTCTTCACCTCGTCGGCGTTGGCCTGCCGCTCGGTGGCGTCCTCGCCCATGGTGTAAAGCCGCAGCGGGGTGTGGCCGACGAAAACGGCCGCGTTGATCGCCGTGCCGCGCGCTTCGATAGCGTCGAGGTATTCCGGGAAGGTGACGAACGGCCAATCGCTGCCCAGCCCCGCTTCCAGCGCTTCGGCCGACATGCCTTCGACCTTCTCCAGAGTCTGGATGATCAGCTTGCGATGCTCGGGCCGGGTCGGTGCGACGCCGAAGCCGCAATTGCCCAGCACCGCCGTGGTTACGCCATGCCAGGGCGAGATCGTCATCATGCGGTCCCATACCACTTGCGCGTCGTAATGCGTATGGACATCGACGAAGCCAGGGCATACTGCCTTGCCTTTGGCGTCGATAGTCTGCCGCGCCTCACCAGGCGCCTTGCCCAGCGCCACGACGCGGCCGTCCTTGATTCCGACGTCGCCTTTATAGGCCGGCGTGCCGCCGCCATCGACGATCGTGCCGCCGGTGATCTTGATGTCGTATTGCATGGCTTCCTCCCCGGAAGTCGGATGCTACTTATGAATGCCTATTCATACTGGCATTCGAGACTGCTTGCGGCAAGGCAAGGGGTTGACGGAAAGACTTCTTGAGGCTTACTTCCCACCGCAAGGTCAAAGGTGCGGCCAGGTGAGAGGGAGTTGCGTAATGGCGCTGGAACGGCTGCTCGAAGGCTTCGCGACATTTCGCACGCAGTATTACCCCCGACATCGCGAGCTATACGAAAAACTGGCTCGCGAAGGCCAGTCGCCCCGGGTGCTGATCGTGGGCTGCGCTGACGCCCGCGTCGATCCCGCCATCCTGACCCAGACCCAGCCTGGCGATCTCTTCATCGTGCGCAACGTCGGCGCCATTGTACCGCCTAGCCAGCGCGACCATCAGTTCCATGGCACGTCCTCGGCCATCGAATTTGCGGTGCGCGGCCTGCAGGTCGAGCACCTCGTCATTCTTGGGCACGCTCTGTGCGGTGGCTTGCGGGCGTTGTACGAAGGCGACGACTCGCCGCTGTCGGATTACGACTTTCTGTTCAACTGGGTGAAGATCGCGCAGCCCGCCAAGGATGCTGTTTTGAGCAACATGGCCAAGGATGCTCCGGTCGAGCACATCCGCCGCTCGATCGAGCAGGGGTCGGTCATCAACACTGTTGCCAATCTGATGACATTTGACTGGTTGGTTGAGCGAGTAAAGGCCGGCACGCTGTCCGTCCATGGCTGGTATTTCGACATGACCAAGGCCCAACTCTTCGCCTTCAATCCGCAGACCTGCGTCTTCGACAAGGTGGATATCGGCGACATACCGGAAGCGGCGGTTTCGGCATTGGATTGCACGCCTGAAACCGTCCGCCAGCGTTTGACCAAATTCGCCGATATTGCCAAGGCGGGGTTCTAATGAACCTTTTGGGCTTCGCAAGAACGTTGCGCAGTACTCCATAAGAAATTTCCCCTGTTTTCTTGCTTGGAGACGCAATCCGTCTTGTTTCCAGACCCTGACTTTGCCTAGGCTCTGGTCACCGGGACAGGCTCGTTTCGAAGCCGCCGGCATCTGGGGGAGCTTCATGAGACTGAAATCCGTTGTTCTTGGCGCTGTCTTCGCGATCGCGCTGACTGGCGCTGCACAGGCGCAAAATTTCGGCGGCCGCTATCAGGTGCAGGGCACCAACATAAACGGCACGACCTATGGCGGCACGGCCACCATCACCGTCATTTCCACCACCACCTGCACCATCCGCTGGCAGACCGGCGGCGGCTCGGTACAGGACGGCATTTGCATGCGGAACGGGCCGGCATTCTCGGCTGCCTATGCGTTCCAGGACGGCAAGGTGGGGCTGGTGATTTATCGCATCCTCGAGAACGGCACGCTTGATGGATTGTGGACGGTCGCAGGCGTCAGTGGCGCAGGCAAGGAAACCCTGATCCCAATCCGTTGATGCGGCGCAATCTCGCGAGAAGCGTTGCGGCGCTGTTGCTGGCGCTCGCTGCGGGGTTCGCAGCGGCTCCAGCGACAGCGTTGACGCTGGAAATCGTTCCTGGCGTTGCGGCCGAGATGGCCGTGCCGGCGGGTCTGTGCGCGCTCGAGCCCAGGACCCATGCCGCCGACCGCCAGGCTTTCGGTCAGATGGAGGCCTTGCAGGCCGGCGTCAACAAGGTGCTGGCCTTCCTCGCCGAGTGCTCTGCACTGGAGGCTGCCCGTTCTGGCACCAATGCGACATTGCAGCGCTGGGTCATCGTGCTGGCGCAGATGCAGCAAGGGCAGTTGCGGTCGGTCGACGGCATGACACGCAAAGCCTATCTCGAGGCGCTGCGTCCGCATGTCGGTCGCGCACAGGGCGACGTTCGGCTTGAGGGAGATGTCCGCGACAGGTTGCGACAGGTATTCAGAGACGGCAACACGTCGGTGGGTGTGCAACGCACGCTGGGTGAATTAGCGAACGAAGAGCACAGTTTCTATACCGGCATGGTGATGCTCAATCGCGTGGCCGGAAGGGAGATGCCGGTTGCGGCCGTCATTGGCTATACGACGATCAAGAATTATCCGGTCACGGTGAATTTCTACAAACCTTTCGTACAGCCCTCCGATTTCGAAGGCCTGGTTGGTGAAGCGCGCGTTATGGTCGGTGATCTCGTATCGCGCAACGACCCGAAAGAATACAGCCGCAGCGGCGGGCACAGTTACTTCGATTGGGGCAAGATTGCCTGGAACGCGCTGATCGCCGGCCTGGTAGCCACGCTCGTCGTCGGGGTCGTTGTCCTCTGGCGCCGCATGCGCTGACCGAAGCGGCCGCTGGGCTGACGCTTCAAGCCGTGGGCTTGCTCAGCTCGAAATCGGCCAGTTCCGGCTTTCGCATGTCCTCGACGAATTGCTCGAAGCTCCAGGGCCAGAGCTGCACGTTGCCGTTCTTGTCGAAGTACCAGCTCTTGCAGCCGGTCTGCCATACCGTGCCCTTCATCGCCGCACGCAGCGCCTGATTGAAGCGGTCCGTGGCCGCATGGCTGGGCGCAATCGGCTTGCCCGCCCTTAAAGCCGCATCGACAAGCTGAAGCACGTATTCGACCTGCGCCTCGGAGATCATGATGACGGAGAAATTGCCGATCGGGCTGTTCGGCCCCACCAGCATGAAGAAATTCGGAAAGCCCGGCACCGCCACGGAGCGATAGGCGCGATTGGATTGCGCCCAGTAGTCGTCCAGTCGGTTGCCATCCGGCCCGATAACCTGCATCGGCCGCAAGAAGGCATGGCCGTCGAAGCCGGTGGCGATCACCAGCACGTCGAGATCGTGCAGGACGCCGTCCTTGGTCCGCACGCCGTTTGGTTCGACGCGATCGATCCCTTCGGTCACCAGGTGCGCGTTGGGCTTCTGCATGGCGGGATAGAATTCGTCGGACATGATCAGCCGCTTGCAGGCGGCGCGATAGTTCGGCGTCAACTTGGCCTTCAATACGGGGTCGTGGACGTTCTCCTCCAGATTGTCGCGGCACATTTTTTCGATGCGCGCCAACTCGATTTCGTCGCCCAGCACGGCGCGGGCAAAAGTCTCGTTAAAACGTTTGGCCCAATGCTCGTAATTCTGCCGCAGCAGCTCCGGATTGTCGCGGAACGCCTGCTTTTCGGCTTCGCTGTAGGTCGGGTTCGGCAGGGGCAGAATCCATTGCGCCGTGCGCTGGAACAGCGACAGGCTCTTCACGCCATCGATGATGGCGGGAACGATCTGCGTCGCCGTCGAGCCGGTGCCGATGATGCCGACGCGCTTTCCTCCCAGCGCCACCGAATGATCCCAGCGCGCCGTATGGAAGCTGGCGCCGGCGAAGCTCTTTAGGCCGGGAATGTCGGCGACGACCGGCTGGTGCAGCACGCCGGTGGCCGCTATCACGAAGTCGGCGGTGCCGATCACGCCATCAGCGCCGCTTAGTTCCCACTGGCCGTTGCGGTGCTCTACCTTCTCGATCTTGCTGTTGAAGCGGATATGGCGGTCGATGCCATGCTTGACCGCAACGCGCTCGAAATACTCGCGGATCTCCGGGCCGGGCGAGAAGCGGCGGCTCCACTCGGGCGACAGCTCGAAGGAATAACAATAGACATGCGAGGGCACGTCGCAGGCGACGCCGGGGTAGGTGTTCTCGCGCCAAGTGCCGCCGACGCTGCCGGCCTTTTCATAGATCGTGAAGTCATGCAGGCCTTTTTCCTGCAGCCTGATGCCGGTCAGAATCCCCGACATGCCAGCGCCGATAATGGCGAAGCGGGGTCGTGAGAGAGGTTGTGCCATCTGTACTGCTCTTCCGGATTCGGTGACGCGATGATCCCATGGTGCCCTGCATGGGGAAGCGTTTCCAGCATGGCGCCAGGTGTCCGATCACCCTGCGATACCGCATGCCGCGAATGGCCCTAAAGCGAGTTGGTAGCGGCGTTTCATATTGCCTCGGCTGGTCGTAGAGTAGGGCGGTTCTTTCGAGGGAAAATCCGATGAGCGACAAAAAGCGCCTGGACGCCAGTTTCGCCTCCCCGCCATGTCTGCTGCATGAGGTTGATCCGACCTATCTCGGCTATCTTAGCGAGGTCGAGACCATTGACCTGTTGAACGAGCTGCTTGAGGCCGAACGCGCCGGCGCCAGCGGCGTCGGTGAGATGGTCGCGCCGGCCGCCGCCGCGCATCGTCCGCTTCTGCAGACGGTTGCGAGGGACGAAGCGCGCTTCTGCGCCATGCTGACCCGCCATATCGTTCGCCTGCACGGCACGCCGACATCGGCCACCGGCAAGTTTCTCGACAAGCTGCGCGCCACGGAGGGCTTCGATGCCAAGCTCGGTCTGCTCAATCGCGGCCAGGGCTGGGTGGTGAAGAAGCTGCGCGAGGCGATGTCGAAGATCGACGATCCGATGCTCTACGCCGATATGCGCGAGATGCTGGAAGCGCATGAAGCCAATATCGCGGCTTGCGAGCAGGCGCTGGCATAAAAAAACCCCGCCGTTTCCGGCGGGGTTTCTCCTCGTGTCATCGCACTGGGTAGACGATTACACCGAGTAGTACATCTTGTATTCGATCGGGGCGGGCTGATGCTCCCACGCATACTGCTCTTCCCACTTCAGCTCCATGTAGGCGCCGATCTGGTCTTCCGTGAACACGCCGCCCTTGGTGAGGAACGCGTGGTCGGCTTCCAGGCTCTGCAGCGCCTCGCGCAAGCTGCCGGCGACGGTCGGAACTTCCTTCAGCTCTTCCGGCGGCAGGTCGTAGAGGTTCTTGTCCATCGGGTCGCCCGGATGGATCTTGTTCTGGATGCCATCGAGGCCGGCCATCAGCATGGCCGCGAAAGCCAGATACGGATTGGCCGACGGGTCGGGGAAGCGCACCTCGACGCGCTTGCCCTTGGGCGAGGCGGCGTAGGGAATACGGCAGGAGGCCGACCGGTTGCGGGCCGAGTAGGCCAACAGCACCGGCGCTTCGAAGCCCGGGATGACGCGCTTGTAGGAGTTGGTGCTGGCGTTGGTGAAGGCGTTCAGCGCCTTGGCGTGCTTGATGATGCCTCCGATGTAGTACAGCGCCGTCTCCGACAGATCGGCATAGCCCGAACCTGCGAACAGCGGCTTGCCGTCCTTCCAGATCGACTGGTGGACATGCATGCCCGAGCCGTTGTCGCCATAGAGCGGCTTCGGCATGAAGGTCAGCGACTTGCCGTAGGAATGGGCGACGTTGTGCAGGCCGTATTTGTACTTTTGCACGTTGTCGGCCGTCTTCACCAGCGTATCGAAGCGGAAGCCGAGCTCGTTCTGGCTGGGCGCGACTTCGTGATGATGGATCTCCATCGTCAGGCCCATTTCGGTCAGCACCGAGCACATCTCGGCGCGCAGGTCGTTCATCGAATCGACCGGCGGCACCGGGAAGTAGCCGCCCTTGACGCCCGGACGGTGCGCCAGGTTGCCGCCTTCGAAATCGTCGCCGGTGGCGTAGGGGCCTTCCGACGAATAGATCTTGAAGAAGTTATGGTTCATCGAGACGTTGAACTTCACGTCGTCGAACACGAAGAACTCGAGCTCGGGACCGAACACCGCGGTGTCGCCCAGGCCGGTGCTCTTCATATAGGCTTCGGCGCGCTTGGCGGTCGAACGCGGGCAGCGCGAATAGAACTGGCCGGTCGATGGCTCGACCACGTCGCAGTTGATGACCAGCGTGGTCTGCGCGGTGAAGGGGTCCAGCATGGCGCTGTCGACGTCGGGCATCAGGATCATGTCCGACTCGTTGATCGCCTTCCAGCCGGCGATCGAGGAGCCGTCGAACATCACGCCGTCGGCGAACGTGCTTTCGTCCACTGCGCTGGCGGTCTTGGCGGTGTGCTGCCACTTGCCGCGCGGATCGGTGAAGCGGAAATCGACGAACTTGACGTCGTGCTCCTTCATCATTCCCAGAACTTTTTTGGCGTCAGCCATAGTCTTCATTCCCCAGTTAAGTGTGTTGTAACGTCAGACGGCGTCGTTGCCGCGTTCGCCGGTACGGATGCGGACCGCCTCCTCGATGCTCGAGACGAAGATCTTCCCGTCGCCGATGCGGCCGGTTTGGGCCGCGTTGCGAATTGCCTCGATCGCCTTTTCCACCATCTCGTCTTCCAGCACCAGTTCGATCTTCACCTTGGGCAGGAAGTCGACGACATATTCCGCTCCCCGGTAAAGTTCGGTATGGCCCTTCTGGCGGCCGAAACCCTTGGCCTCGGTCACCGTGATGCCCTTGAGCCCAATCTCGTTGAGCGCTTCTTTGACTTCATCGAGCTTGAACGGCTTGATGATCGCTTCGATTTTTTTCATCGTTTTCTGACAGGCTCTCGGTTGTTGGCGGGCCCCGCCGCCAAGGCGACGACGGAACGGCTGCGGCTCAAGGATCGCTCGAGCCGCACGCCCAGTGAAAGCACGTTCCGTGCCAAGCAATCTTAGAGAAATGGCTGCGGAATAGGCAGATTTTGGACGGGTCGACTGGCAATGGTTTTAAGTTCAAACCCTTGGAAGCCGACAATTGTATAAACTGTAGGCGATATGCCCATGATTTAATCAAATGGACCGGTTCTCGGCTCTCGAGGCGATCCTGCCAAATGACCGGCGATCCGTGCTAAAGACTGCCGCCGAAAAGCGAGCGGGGATATGCCGGTGAAGCAGGGGAACGCCATTCTGTCGGGCTACGGCACGACCATTTTCGAGGTCATGTCCGGCCTGGCGCGCGAGCACCAATCGATCAATCTTGGCCAGGGCTTTCCAGACGATCCGGGACCCGAGGACGTGCGCAAGGCGGCGGCCGAATACGTCATGACCGGGCACAACCAGTACCCGCCGATGATGGGCATTCCCGAACTGCGCCAGGCGGTGGCCAGGCACAACAAGCGCTTCTACGGGCTGGACATCGACTGGCAAAGCGAAGTCATGGTCACGTCCGGCGCCACCGAAGCCCTGGCGGATTGCCTGTTCGGCCTGATCGAGCCGGGCGATGAGGTAGTGCTGATCGAACCGCTCTACGATTCCTATCTGCCGATCGTGCGTCGCGCCGGCGGGATTCCGAAGCTGGTGCGGATCGAGCCGCCGCATTGGGAATTGCCCCGCGAAGCTCTGGCCAAGGCGTTCAGCGACAAGACCAAGCTGATCCTCTTCAACTCGCCGATGAACCCATGTTCCAAGGTCTTCACGCGCGAGGAATTGCAGTTCATCGCTAACCTGATGATCAAGCACGATGCCTATGCCGTCTGCGACGAGGTCTATGAGCATCTGGTGTTCGACGGCGGCCGTCACATGCCGCTGATGACCTTGCCCGGCATGCGCGAGCGTTGCGCCCGCATCGGCTCGGCCGGCAAGACGTTTTCCGTCACCGGCTGGAAGATCGGCTACATTACGGCCGCGCCGGCGCTGATGAAACCGATCGCCAAGACGCACCAGTTCATCACCTTCACCACACCGCCCAACCTGCAATTCGCCGCGGCCGTGGGGTTGAACAAGGACGATTCCTATTTCACGACGCTTGCCTCGGACATGCAGGCCAAACGCGATCGGCTGTCCAAGGGACTGGCCGAGATCGGCTTCGGTGTGCTCAAGGCTGACGGCACCTATTTCGTCACTACAGATTTCCGGCCGCTGGGCTTCAACGGCAACGACGAGGATTTCTGCCGGCACATCACGACCGAGGCGAAGGTCACCGCGGTGCCGGTCTCGGCGTTCTACCAGCAGGGCGGCCCGGAATATTTCGCCCGGTTCTGCTTTTGCAAGAACGATTCCACGATCGATGGCGCGCTTGAGCGGCTTGCCCGGCATTTCCGGAAATAGGATCGGGAACCAGATCTTTCGTTTTCTCGTTTGCCATGAACAGGATCGGCAAGGAGCGGGCGGATGGCAAAGTTCAGTGACGGACGACTTGGCTGTTTCTTTCGCGTTGAGTGTCGCCGGTTTGTCCGCTCTCGGGCTTTGACGGCATGAGCCGCATGGAGCCCGTGCAGCGGGACAATGACGTTCTTCGCATTCTGGTCGCCATCTTGCTGCCGCCGTTGGGCGTTTTCCTGCAGGTTGGCCTGTCCGGCCATTTCTGGCTCAATTTGCTGCTGACGCTTTTGGGCTATGTGCCGGGAATAATTCACGCCGTTTGGGTCATCTTGCGGAAATAATCGCGCTTCGCCAAAGTCTTGACCGCAAGGGCGGAAAGTTCTACCAAACCGCCCTCTGTGGCGGGCGTAGCTCAGTTGGTAGAGCGCCAGGTTGTGGTCTTGGATGTCGCGGGTTCGAGTCCCGTCGCTCGCCCCATTTTCCCTCTGATAGTGAAATATTGAGAATAGAGCTGTCATGACGTGACGGCTGCGCTCGAGTTTTAGTTCCCACCTCTTGCCGATTCTCCCCTAGCCTCCCATCTGGCTGGCGTTTGTGCGTCCTTCCGGGGGAAATCGATGGCGGAAATTCTGTCCTTGGCGATGGCAAATCTTGTCTCGCCGGTGGTGCTCTGTTTTGCATTGGGGGCCATAGCGGCAGCCTTGCGTTCTGACCTCGCCATGCCGGAGGCAGTAGCCAAGGCCATCGCCATCTATCTGATGCTGGCGATCGGCATGAAGGGCGGCACCGCCATGTCGGAAAGCGGGGGCGCCGGCGCCGCGCCGGCCGTATTGGTGGCGGTTGCCCTGTCCTTCTTGTTGCCGGTCTTGGGTTACGGCTTGCTGCGCGGCCTGGCGAAAACACCGGTGGCCGACGCGGCTGCCATCGCTGCCCATTATGGCTCCGTAAGCGTAGTCACTTTCGTCACGGCGCAGCAATTTCTGACCGATCGCGGCATCGCCAGTGAGCCCTACCTGGTTGCAATGCTTGCGGCGATGGAGACACCGGCGATCATAACCGGTCTTTTGCTGGCGCGCTTCGGCGGCATCGACAGGGACAGCGCACGCAGCGGGACGGCCGGTCATATTGTGCGGGAGGTATTTCTCAATGCCTCTGTCGTGTTGCTGATCGGCGGTTTCGTCATCGGATGGCTGAGCGGTACCGTGGCCATGACCAAGGTCAAGCCGCTGATGGTGGATCTGTTCAACGGTCTGCTGTGTCTGTTCCTGCTCGACATGGGGCTTGTGGCAGTGCGCCAGTTGCGTTCGGTCAAAGAGCTGCGCCCAATGTTGATAGTCTTTGCCCTTGTAATGCCCCTGATAAGCGCTGCTTGCGGGCTGGCGGGAGGACTGCTGGTGGGCTTGGGGGCGGGCGGTACGGCGCTGTTCGCCACGTTGTGCGCGTCGGCTTCCTATATTGCAGTGCCAGCAGCGATGCGCCTGGCGCTGCCTGAGGCGCGACCTTCGATCTACGTCACTCTGTCGCTCGGCATCACCTTTCCATTCAACGTCGTGTTCGGTATTCCGCTGTACTATGCGCTGGCCGAACGGCTTGCCCTTTGAGGAGCTGCGCCATGGAATTTCACAAGCGCAAGAAGATCGAGATCGTCGTCGAGGCCGTGAAGGCGCGCGACGTGCTGGCCTGGCTGGCGCGGCGTGGCGTAAAGGGCCACTCGCTCATTCCCAACGTGTCCGGCTTCGGCCGTCAGGGCGCACGCGCCCCGGCCGATGTGGCGGGCATCTTCGAGAACGTATTGATTGTGGCTGTGGCTGGCGAAGAAGTGGCGCGCCAAGTGCTGGCCGAAAGCGTCAGCGAGTTGCGCGACTATGCTGCCATCGTGTTGCTGTCTGATGTAGAGGTGGCGCGCGGCGATCATTTCTGATCGACGCGCTCGGCTTCAGTTCGCGGCGGCGTGCCGGGAATCCATCCGCGTCGTGCGTTGCCGTCCGCTTCGCGCGCCGTCCTGACCAGGGACAGCACGATCGAGCCGCCGATCAGCGCCGCAGTGATGGCCAGAGCCATCGCGGTCGGCACCTTATAGAGGTCCACTAGCAGCATTTTGGCGCCGATCACGACCAGAACCAGCGACAATCCATACTTCAAGTAGCGGAAGCGATGGATGATGCCGGCCAGCGCAAAATAGAGCGCGCGCAAGCCGAGGATGGCGAACACGTTTGACGTATAGACGATGAACGGATCGGTCGTGATCGCGAAGATCGCCGGAATTGAATCCACGGCGAACACCAGGTCGGTGAACTCGATCAGCACCAGCACGAGGAACAGCGGCGTCATCCACCACTGCCCGTCGCGGCGGACGAAAAAGCGCTGGCCCTCGAAGGCGGGCGTAACCCGGAATCGACCGCGCATGAAGCGCACCAGTCGGTTGTTCTCGACGTCGGGTTCGGCATCGACGGCGATCAGCATTTTGATGCCGCTGGCGATCAGGAAGGCGCCGAACACGTAGATGATCCAGTGGAACTGCGCGATCAGCTCGGAACCAAAGTAGATCAACGTGCCGCGCATGGCGAGTGCGCCCAGGATGCCCCAGAACAGCACGCGATGCTGGTATTGCGGCGGCACGGCGAAATGCGTGAAGACCAGAACGAAAACGAAGATATTGTCGATCGACAGGCTTTTCTCGATCAGATAGCCGGTCAGGAAATCCAGCCCTGCCTGTTCGCCGCGGAAATGGAAGACGCCGGCATTGAAGACCATCGCCAGCAGGAAATAGAAGGCCGAAAGCAGCAGCGCCTCGCGCACGGCGATTTGACGCTGCTTGCGATGCAGCAGGCCAAGATCAAGGGCGAGCAGGAGAAGGACGAAGGCGTTGAAGCCAAGCCAAAGCCAGATCGATGTCTCCACGATTCCTCCCAAGTGCCATAGCCCCGCCGGCGGCAGGGCTTAAAGCAGGTGGAAGGATCCGACATCGCAGCCTGGGTGACTGCCAGAGGGGCCCGGATCCCCACGCAATGGCGGAATTGGGGCGGGGAGTCGATACTGTCAAGGTCCGGCTGGAAAAATATCGATGCGATCTCGGGAATTATCGAAGCTGCTTCGGCTCTACGTACCGGTCAACAATATCGGTTTCCGGTTGCATGTGGCTTGCGAAAACGATCTGACGCTCAGGCCTTTGAGCGCAGCTTTTCGCAACGCCGGGAACTTAAGCGGGCGTCGGGCGTCAGTTAGTTGTGGATCAGGCTTCCCGATTGCCTGATTCCCATTCCCCAGAGGGCGGCTTTCCCCTCCCGCCTATCACTCAGTAGGAGCGCCTATCCCCCGGCGCTCCTTTTTTTGTCTAGATGCGGGACAGATCTTCAATGGCGTCTATGACAACCATTGTCGCGACGGCTATCAGCAAAACATCCGCAGCCGCCCTAACGTATTTATACCCCTCCCCGGGCGGTCGCAGACGTACGACCAGATCGCGTGGCAGATCATAGTAGGTCAGGTCACGCGGCAACGGACGTCCGATCGCCCATTTCTTGGCCTGGCCCGGGGGCATGCAGCCATTGTTCTTCTTGGCAAGGCCTGGCGGGCAATTTCCAGCCCGGAACTGATCGCCGTAATAGCTGCGAATAAGGTCGCGGTCGCGATCATCGATGATGATCTTCATCGAGCCGCCATCGCTTTTCCCCGGTGGCCCGCCTTGGGGCCCACGCCCCATTTCCTTCTGCGGTCCCTTGCCCGGATTGCCGGCCTGAGGTGGCTTGTCGGCCAAGGCGGGGACAGCAAGCAGCAGGCAAGCTGCTGCCAGGACAAATATTGGTTTCATGGCAAAACTCCTGGCGTTGGCTGGGAGATCATACCGCAAGCAAGGGGTCTGCCGAAACGGCGCCGCTGAAGCGCGGTTCCAGCCTGAGCTGCGGGGCTATTCCCATATGGCGCGGCATGCCTCCGCCTGTGCACTGGCCGGGTCGATACCAACGTCGTGCAGCAGCCGGGAATCGAGCCCGCCGAGCTGCCGGCGCGAGCGCTGCTTGGCCCGCAGGTGCAGCCACAGGCCCAGCAGGCAAATCAGGAGGGTCGTGGCGGAGATGCGCGCGACACCGGCGCGCAGGTCACTGCCGGTACGGAGACTCTGCATCGAGCGCCTTATCTAGAATACGGCGTTCAGAACGATCCCTGCAGCAGCCGCTGCAGCAAGCGTCACCAGCATGCCGAGCTTCAGGTAAAGCAACGCGACGATCGCCGCTGCCGCCAGCAATGCCGCTCGCCAGTCGATGCTGGAAAGCACCGGCAATTCGGGGCCGATGCCCAGAACGTCAAGTTTCACTGTCTGGCCGACGATCACATGCAGCCCGAACCAGATGGCGAGATTGAGGATAACGCCGACTACCGCGGCAGTGATGGCGGAGAGCGCAGCCGCCAGCGCCTTGTTGCCGCGTAGCGCCTCCATGTAGGGAGCGCCCAGGAAAATAAAGAGAAAGCAGGGCGCGAACGTCACCCACAATGTCAGCGCCGCCCCCAGGCTGCCAGCGAGAATCGGGTCCAGGCCGCCGTGCTCGCGGAAAGCGGCGAGGAATCCCACGAACTGCAGCACCAGAATCAGTGGTCCCGGGGTGGTTTCGGCCAGGCCAAGCCCGTCGGCCATTTCGCCGGGGGCCAGCCATTGATAGGACTCGACCGCGGCCTGCGCAACGTAGGCAAGCACTGCATAGGCGCCGCCGAACGTCACGACCGCCATGCCACTGAAGAACGTCCCAATGCCGGTCCACACGCTATTTGCGCCGCTCAGCGCGAACAGCAAGGCAACCGGCCCCAGCCACAGCGGCAGCCAGATCGCCACCACCCTCAGCGCTTGTGCGACTGACGGCCGGGTGTGCTGTGGCGCGCCGCGGGCGAAGAGAGCGTCGATGGCGCTGCTCGTGTCCGTGGCGTCGGCGGGCTTGCCGCGCGCCTCGAAGATCTGCGGCCGGATGCGGCTTCCGAGGAAGCCTATCAGGCCTGCGCCGAGGACGATCAGCGGGAAGGGGATCTGGAAGACATAGATGCCCAGGAAGGCAAGCGCCGCCACCGCGTACATTACCCTGTTCTTCAATGCCCGTCGGGCGATGCGGAACAGCGCTTCCAGCACGATAGCCAATACGGCGGCCTTGATGCCGAAGAAGGCGGCATCCACGATCGGCACTTCTCGCCACAGCACGTACATTATCGACAGTGCCAGCATCACCAGCGCACCGGGCAGCACAAAGAGGATGCCGGCGATCAGCCCGCCCAGAGTGCGATGCAGCAGCCAGCCGATATAGACGGAGAGCTGCTGCGCCTCAGGACCAGGCAACAGCATGCAGTAATTGAGCGCATGGAGAAATCTCTGCTCACCAATCCAGCGTCGACGCTCCACCAGTTCACGATGCATCAGCGCGATCTGTCCCGCCGGTCCTCCGAATCCCAGCAGTCCGATTTTCAGCCAGACCTGCGTCGCTTCGCCCAGGCTGGGGAACGCAGGCGTGCTCATGCTCTGCTCGGCAACGGTTGTGGTCATGATGGCCTCCTACCGGCGGTCCGGCGTGGGCCAGTCATGCGTTTCCGCCACCGCGTCCCGGCACCACCGATAGAAAGCGTCGTACAGGGACATGCTGGCATTGAGCTGTTCCAGGTCGTCGCGATACATCCGCGAGAAGCCAAGCGATGCCGCCAACAAACCCGCTGACTGTGGCGCAAGATCCGGCTGCGCGGTGTCGGCGCCGCGGACGATGGTTGCCAGCCGATCGAGGGCGGGGGACCGCAGACCGAATTCCTCCAGCATGGTGTCGAAGGTGCAGCGATCGCCGCGATGGCTCCAGAAGGCGCCGTCGACATCAAACGGGGTGGCGGCAAATCGATCGGCAACAGCGGCCACTTCACTGGGCGAGACGAACAGGAAGACCGCCTGCGGGTCGATAAAGCGCCGCACCAGCCAGGGGCACGCGATGCGATCGATCTTCGGTCTTGCGCGGGTGACCCACACCGTCCGCTCCTTTGCGTCGCGAGCGGGAACTTTTGCGGGGTCGATCAGCAAGCCATCGGCGCGTCGCCAAGCCTCGAAACCGCCTTCTAGGTTCTCGGCGGCGACGCCTTCGTGGCGGAGCATCGCGACCGCGCCCTGGCTCAGCTTCAGGCCCTTTTGGCAGATGACCACCACATTGCGGTTCTTGAATTCGGCCGCCCATTTCGCGGCTTCGGTCGACACTTTCCGCACGCTGCCCGGCAATAGCAGCGGATCAGCGTCATAGTCCTGCGGCACGCGCACGTCGACGATAGTGGGCGCGTCGGGCAAGCCGATGATACGGGAAAGCTGGGCAACGGTGATTTCAGTAACTGACGGCATAAGCGTCCATCCCTCTATTGGGTGTGTGGACGCGATTGTTCGGCTGCCGCCTCACGGGGAAATCGCGATGAGCCCCATGCGGATCAGGATAGTCGGCGCCGCGCGTCAGTCAAGGGCGAGTTCTCGCAACCGCCGAGCAACCCCCCTTGCGATAGAGGAAGCCTACCGCAGCGTCTCTTGTGCCGATCCGGTCGCTCCGGCTTGGACCATATCCAAGCCGGGACTTGGCCGATTTTCTGCAAAAAGCGGAACTGCGATACCTCTTCCTCCGTTGCAGCCCTTGGAACAACCAAGGGGAGCTACCCATGAACGGTCTTATCTATCTCGTCGGCTTGGTCGTCGTGATCATCGCCGTCCTGTCCTTCTTCGGCCTGCGCTAGAGCTTCAAATCAACAGTTTGCGCTGCAGCACCGCGGGCAGGCGCCCCGCGAGGCCAGCGGGGAGAGAAACAATGGTCGATACGACAAACGTGGTTGTCGCCGGGTCCGGCAACAATCGATCCTATATCGACTGGCCGGCAATCATCGCCGGCGCAGTCCTTGCTACAGCGATTTCTTTCATCCTGTTCACGTTCGGCTCCGCGATCGGGCTCGGCATCGTTTCGCCCTATCGGGGCTCTGCCGTGCCGCCCATGGCTGCCGTCATATTGTCGGCAGTATGGGTCGTGTTCGTGGCCGCCTCCAGCTTCATGGCCGGTGGCTACCTCACGGGCCGCATGCGCCACCGCTTTTATGACGCAAGCGAAGGTGAATCCAACATCCGCGACGGCGCGCACGGCCTGATCATGTGGGCCCTGGCTGTCCTGATCGGCGCCGCCCTAGCCGCGGGTTCGCTGGCCAGTCTGGCGCGGGCGGGCGCCACCGTGGCAGCCGGTGCCGCTGCGGGTGCGGCAAACGGTGCGGCGTCCAGCGGGCAGTCGGGTTCCTTCGATCTGGTGACCGACGCGCTGTTCCGCCCCGTCGCCATTGCCACGCCGCCGGCAGCTGCGCCGGACGGCGCCGGTCCGTCGCGCGCTGAAACACGCGATGAAGTTGATCGCATGCTGGCGCGCGGCATCGCTCGCGGCGAAATCGTTGCTGAGGACCGCAAGTACGTGGCCCAGCTGGTTGCTCGCGAAACCGGCATGCCGGAAGCGGAGGCCGAGGCGCGCGTCAACACGATCATCGACAAGACGATTGCCGATGCCAAGCGTGCCGCCGACATCGCCCGCAAAACCGCCATCCTGGTTGCCTGCCTGACGGCGACGACCTTGCTGGTCTGCGGCGTTGGCGCCTACTGGTCGGCCACCCGTGGCGGCGATCATCGCGACAATGCCCGCGATCTCGGTCCAATGTGGAGCTGATCGTTCCTTCGCCAACAAACGGAAAAGCCCGCCGCAACCCGGCGGGCTTTTTCTTGTTCTGTATTAGGGCGCGTCGAAGGCGGCAGATCAGGAGCGTTCGGCGGCGCCACGCGCGGCAGGTTCCTAACTGCTCTCTTCGCTGGTGCTGATCGAGCCGGTCGTCGTATTCTCGCTACAACCATCAAAGCAACCCGGGGGAAACATGCTGTTCCGCAATCTCAAGGCCGAGTTGAAAGCCGGCAAGAAGCTGCTTGGCTGCTGGGCCAGCCTTGGCAGCGCTGCAGCGGTCGAATGCGCGGCTATCGGCGGCTTCGACGTCATCGTGCTCGACTGGGAACATGGCATGGTCGATCGTTCCAATGCCTTGCCGCTCTTGTTGGCGGCGCGGGCGCACGGTTGCGGCGTGATCGTGCGCGTTCCCGATCAGCGCGTGGCCGAGTTCAAGTTCGCGCTCGACATGGGCGTCGATGGCGTAATCATCCCGATGACGGCGAATGCCCAGGAAGCCAAGGCTATCGTCGATGCTTGCCGCTATCCGCCGCATGGCACACGCGGCGCCGCGCCTGGCGTCATCCGTGCGTCGAACTATGGTCTGGAATCGAAAGCCTATATCGAAAGCCACGCCAATGATTTGCTGATCATCCCGCAGATCGAACACGTCGATGCCATCGACGAGATTGCGGCCATGGGTGGCATCGATGGCGTCGACATGCTGTTCATCGGCCCGTCCGATCTTTCGGCTTCGATGCACATGCTGGGTACCGCCGACTTCAAGCCGGTGATGGCGCAAGTCGAAAGAGCGGCCAAGGCGATCAAGCAGGCGGGATGTTACCTGGCCTCGATCCAGGTGCCGACCATGGACGCCACCGGGCTGTTCAAGGCCGGTTACGACATGGTGGTGGGGGCTTCGGATGCGACCTTGCTAAGAGCGGCGGCGCAGAACTACGTGAAGGCGTCGGGCAGGGGACATTAGACGACATTTTCCAGCGCCTGTCGCAATGCCCGCTCCAGTTCGGGTATGCCGAATGGCTTTTGGATTATTGGATAGTGTCGCCACTCAGACAGCATTTCAGTGGCGCCGTAGCCGGTGGCGAAGGTAAAAGGGATGCCCGCAGCGGCGAGCCTCTCGGCCACCGGCAGGACCATTTGTCCACGCAGATTGACGTCGAGCACGGCGATATCGGGCCGATTGTTCTCGATGGCGTCTAGTGCCTGCGCGATCGAACCGACGATGGAGACCTCCTCGCAGCCCAGCTCAGCCAGCATGCTTTCGGTCAGCATGGCGATGACGGATTCGTCTTCGACCAGAAGCACGCGCAGGCCTTTACAGAAATGCTTGGAAGAACTTTCCATCGACGTCATCCGAGCCCGGCGCGAATGGTGACGTGCAGCCCTTCAGGCCGATATTCGAATATCGCTTTGCCCGACAGATCGTTGGCGCTGGCGCGTTCCACGAACAACGTGCCGAAGCCCTTTCGCGCAGGCGGCGCGACAGCCGATCCGCCCATTTCCCGCCATTCGAGTACAAGTTCGTCGATTGACATCAGGCTCCAGGAAACATGCACCTGGCCGGCATGGGAGAGCGCGCCGTATTTGGCCGCATTGGTGGCCAATTCGTGGATCACCATGCCCCACGTAATGGCCTGTCGCGGCGTTAGCACTATCTCCGGCCCATCGATTTCGGTCCGTCCGCCGAACGGACGGAGAATCTCGCCAACCACTGTGGTGAGCGAAGCGCTTTTCCATGAATTCTGCGACAGATGGTCATGCGTGGTGCTGAGCGCCATTAGACGGGCCTGGAAAATGTCGCGCGCTTCGTCGAGGTTTCGATTGCCGCGCAAGGTCTGCGCCGCAAGTGCCTGCACGGTCGCCAAAGTGTTCTTGACGCGGTGATTGAGCTCGTCGAACAGAGTGCGTTGCAGTTCCTCGTAGCGTTTTCGGTCGCTCACATCGCGGGCGACTTTCGATGCGCCCACGATACGGCCGCTGGAATCGCGGATCGGCGACACGGTGATGGATAGTTGCACCCTGCCGCCGCTCTTGCCGACGCGCACCGTGTCGAAATGGTCGATGCGCTCACCTCGACGCAACCGGGCAATGATCATTTCCTCTTCCGATCGCAGTTCAAGGGGGATGATGCGCGTGATGTGCTGGCCAATCATCTCCTCGGCACTGTAGCCGAAGATGCGGCTTGCGGCGGCGTTCCACGAAGTGATGACGCCGTCAAGCGTCTTGGAGACGATGGCGTCATCGGACGAGGATACGATGGCGGCCAGTCGCGCCGCTTCCAGATCGGAATCGGGCCGTTGCGGGATCTCGACCAGCGCGCTGATGGCGCCGCTGATGCGGCCAGTTTCGTCGGTCAGCAGAGCAGGGAGAGGCATGAATGGCACGCGCGAGCCATCGCGGCGTTCGATCACCCCAGCTATGCCATTGACGGGTTCGCCGCGCTTCAACGTCAACGCTACAGGGCAGTCGGCATGGGCCATTTCCCGCCCGTCGGGCCAGTAGAGTTTCCACGCGCCGCACCATTGCGTCACGCCAATTTCCGGCTTTTGTCCCCACAGGCGTTCTGCCGCTTCGTTGAAATACGTAATTCTGCCGTCGCGGTCGGTCATGTAGGTGGCCACCGGAAGAATGTGCAGCAGGGCCGTTTGCGCTGGGAGGTTGCTATTCATTCTTGGGATATATCCACGATACTCTGCACCGCTACCCGAACCGTCAGAAGGGTGGGATGGTTCCAGTTGGGAGTGCGATTTCGCATTTGTACAGGCAGGGGCAGGGTTCGCCGTGACGCGCCGACAACAGAATATCATTGCTGCAAGAAGTCTGGCGCTCTTGACGCCCAGCCAGATGGCTGCCGCCGACCAGGCCGCGATACGCGGCGGTGCTACGGGACCGGCGCTGATGGCCGCTGCGGGAAATATCGTTTTCGAGAGCATCGTGAATCGTTTCCCGCCGCAGGCTACCCTTGTGCTGGCTGGTCCTGGCAACAATGGCGGCGATGCTTATGTCGTCGCCGAGAAGCTGCGCCGGGCCGGATGGCCGGTCACGCTCGCCAGCCTGGTGTCCCCAACTCTCTTGAAAGGCGACGCCGCCTGGGCAGCGTCGCATTATCGTGGCGTATCCGTATCGGCTGCTTCCATCGCCACGCTTGATCGATATTCGCTGATCGTCGACGGATTGTTCGGCGCCGGCCTTTCGCGGCCACTTGAAGGGGAGGCGCGCCGGTTGGTCGAACTCGTCAACGCACGCAAGATGGACTGCGTCGCTATCGATGTGCCGTCAGGCCTGGACGGCAATAGCGGGCAGGTCTTGGGGGTGGCATCGCTATGCAAACTCACCGTGACGTTTTTCCGCCCTAAGCCCGGGCACCTGCTGTTGCCCGGCCGGACTCATTGCGGCGAACTGGTTGTCGGGGACATCGGCATTGTCGACAGCGTCCTCGATGGTATCCAGCCTACGGTCTTCCGCAACGGCCCTGCGTTGTGGCGGCAGGCATGGCGGCCGGCGGTCAGTTCCGATCACAAATACACGCGTGGCGCCGTTCTCATCCTGGCGGGCACCGGGATGACCGGCGCCGCCCGCCTGGCGGCCGCGGCGGCGCGTCGGATCGGTGCGGGCCTTGTCAGCATCGCTGCGCCGGACCAGACCACGGCACAGGTCCTGCGAACTGGCGAGCCCGGTGTCATCGTTCGCGAAGGAGCTTTTGGTTCTCTCTTGGAGGATCCCCGTTTGAGCGGAGTGTTGCTGGGGCCAGGTGGCGGAATTTCCCCTGTCTTGCGTCAGAACGTGCTTGAAACGCTGCGGCGAGGACTACCCACGGTACTCGATGCCGACGCTTTGACGATCTTCGCCGATCGACCAGCCGACCTTTTCGACGCTATTTCCGGGCCCTGTTTATTGACACCTCATGAGGGCGAATTTATTAAGATATTCAATTTATTATCGAACAATTCTAATAAATTAGATAAAGCAAGGTCTGCCGCTCGGTTATCGGGCGCCACGATTTTGCTGAAAGGGGCCGATACGGTCATTGCCGCGCCGTCCGGCGAATCGGTCATCAATGACAACGCGCCGCCGTCTCTGGCGACGGCCGGGGCCGGCGATGTTCTCGCGGGCTTTGCGGTAGGATTGATGGCGCAGGGCTTGGCCCCGCTGGCGGCGGGTTCGGCCGCCGCCTGGGTCCATGGCGCGGTGGCCGTTCGGATCGGAAAAGGGCTGATGGCTGAAGACCTGTTCGTAACAGATTTTGCGCACATCAGCCTGTAGACAAGTCGAATTCGATTTTGTTTTCAGAACCTTCTTGAAGTTTTCAAAGACTTTCCCCAAAGTAATGCCGGCAGGAGAAGCATTTAATGGTGCTTTCCTGCCCAGAGTGAGACTAAGGGCAACCGGATTGCCCGAAAATTGGGGGTCGTCATGTGGTTTCGGCGCTCAGAAGTCGCCTCCTCAGTCGAACCGGGCTCGGTTTTTCGCCGCGATGGCGATGAACGAAACCTGGTGGAAACGGCCAGCGTATTGAAAGTAAAGGCCGATTCCTTCGGCATCCCGCACGTCCACTACAACATCATGTATCAGCGGCCGCACGAGACCATCGCCGATGGCCCGCGCATCCTGTCGCTGGACACGTTCTGCAAGCGCTATCGGCAGCGTATCGACCACTAGGCTGCGCAAGACGCCCGACGGCCCCCAAGGGGTTTTGCCGGCAGGGTTTTTCTTTGACCTGGTTTTTTCCCTGCGATAGAAAGCGCGACCGCAAAAGGCGGCCGGCTTCGTGCCGCTTGGCTGCTGAGGCGTCGTTGCAGCCGGAGCGGGCGTGGTGGAACTGGTAGACACGCGAGATTTAGGTTCTCGTGCCGCAAGGCGTGGGGGTTCAAGTCCCTCCGCCCGCACCAGCCGGCCCAGTCAAAGCGGATGGAATTAGCCGCGGTAGCGAGCCTCATGGGCGGCGCGCCGCAAGATCATATGGGTTCAAAGATGCAGGTCACCGAAACCGCCAATGAAGGTCTGAAGCGCCAGTTCAAGATTCAGATTCCCGCCAGCGACATCAGCGGCGAAGTCGAAAAGCGCCTCGACGAAATGGGCAAGACGGCGCGTTTGCCGGGCTTTCGCCCGGGCAAGGTGCCGAAGTCGCTGCTGAAAAAGCAGTATGGCCAGGCGCTGATGGGCGAGATCGTCGAACGCCGCGTCAACGAATCCTCTCAAAAGACGATTGATGAACGTGGCCTGCGGCCTGCGGCGCAGCCGCGCGTGGAGATCACCAAGTTCGAGGAAGGCCAGGATCTGGAATTCTCGGTCGATCTCGAAGTGCTGCCGGAGATCGCTCAACCCGATTATGCAAGCATCGCGCTGGAGCGGATGAAGGTCGAAATCACCGATGACATGGTGAGCGAAACGCTCGAGCGCATGGCCAAGCAGTCGCGCGAGAAAAAGCCCGCCGCCGAAGGCAAGGCGGCTGCCAAGGGCGATGTCGTGAAGATGGATTTCGTCGGCAAGATCGACGGCACGCCGTTCGAAAACGGCGCCGCCAACGACTTCGAACTGGAGCTGGGCTCCAACACCTTCATCCCGGGCTTCGAGGACCAGCTGGTCGGCGCCAAGGCCGGCGAGACGCGCGAAGCCAAGGTCAATTTCCCAGAGGATTACGGCGCCAAGGATTTGGCAGGCAAGCCGGCGGTGTTCGACTGCACGATCAAGGAAGTGCTCGAGTTCGTCGATCGCGCGATCGACGATGAGCTGGCCAAGGCCAACGGCTTCGAGTCGCTGGAAGCGTTGAGGAAGGCCGTTCGCGAGCGGCTTGAGCAGGAATTCGCCATGGTGGCGCGGGCCCGCACCAAGCGGCAGTTGCTCGACGTCCTGGCTGAAAAGGCCGACTTTGCGGCGCCGCCCAGCCTGATCGAGACCGAGTTCAAAGCCATCTGGGATCGAGTTGAAGAGGCCCGCAAGCAGGGCGAAAAGGTCGGCGAGGGCGATGAGGAGAAGCTGAAGCAGGAATACCTGGACATCGCCACCCGCCGCGTGAAGCTGGGTCTGCTCCTTGCGGAAATCGGTCGGCAGAACAACATTCAGGTCAGCCAGGACGAAATGAACCGGGCGGTCATGCAGGAAGCCCAGAAATATCCGGGCCAGGAGCGGCAGGTGTTCGAGTTCTTCCAGAACAACGCCAACGCCCGGGCCACGCTTCGTGCGCCGATCTTCGAGGACAAGACCGTCGATTTCATCATCGAAATGGCCAAGGTCTCGGACCGCGCCGTCAGCCGCGACGAGCTGCTGAAGGAGCCGGACGAGGAAGAGACTGCCAAGGCCTGACGCGTTCGTCGGACCGGGCATTGTGGGTGCAGCGTAAAGCGAGAGGCCGGGAAAGATGAGCGAGCGCGATCCGTACGACGTCTACATGAACACGCTGGTGCCGATGGTGGTCGAGCAGACATCCCGCGGCGAGCGCGCGTTCGATATCTACTCGCGCCTGCTTAAGGAGCGCATCATCTTCCTGACCGGGCCGGTGAACGATCATGTCGCCAGCCTGATCTGCGCCCAGCTGCTGTTCCTTGAATCGGAAAACCCGTCCAAGGACATCGCCTTCTACATCAATTCGCCCGGCGGCGTCGTGACCTCGGGCCTGTCGATCTACGACACCATGCGCTACATCCATTCGGACGTGGCGACCTTGTGCGTCGGACAGGCCTCGTCGATGGGATCGCTGCTGCTGACCGCCGGCCAGAAGGGCAAGCGCTTCTCCCTGCCCAACAGCCGCATCATGATCCACCAGCCCTCGGGCGGCGCCCAGGGTCAGGCTACTGATATCGAGATTCAGGCGCGTGAGATCATTTCCCTGCGCCATCGTTTGAACCAGATGTATGTCGAGCACACGGGCCAGACGCTGGACGTGATCGAAAAGGCCGTCGAGCGCGACAAGTTCATGAGCGCGCTGGAAGCCAAGGATTTCGGCCTCATCGACGAGGTCGTGAACAGCCGTCCCAAGGCCGCCTGAGTTAAAGAATCAGGCAGTGGCGGGCGGCAAAACGCCCGCGGCGCACCAATATGTAAGGTGCGCTGACCGTTCAGGGGGCCTAAATCGCACCAATGGCGGTGCGACACGGGCCATTGTACACAATATTTTGATATTGTGCCCTGCGGAAAGGCAGGGCTAACATATCAATCGCGCCAGTTTCGCGCGGGTTTTGTGAGGACGAGTGTCCATGAGCAAGTCCGGGAGCGACTCCCGCAATACGTTGTATTGCAGCTTCTGCGGCAAAAGCCAGCATGAGGTTCGCAAGCTGATTGCCGGTCCGACCGTATTCATCTGCGATGAATGCGTCGAACTGTGCATGGACATCATCCGCGAAGAGAACAAGACCACGCTGGTCAAGTCGCGCGATGGAGTGCCGACGCCGAAGGAAATCCGTGTCGTTCTCGACGACTACGTGATCGGCCAGGAGCACGCCAAGAAAGTTCTCTCCGTTGCTGTCCACAATCACTACAAGCGGCTGGCGCACAGCGCCAAGTCTGGCGAGGTCGAACTCGCCAAGTCGAACATCCTGCTGGTCGGCCCGACCGGCTGCGGCAAGACTTTGCTGGCGCAGACCTTGGCGCGCATGCTCGACGTGCCGTTCACCATGGCCGATGCCACGACGCTGACCGAGGCCGGCTATGTCGGTGAGGACGTCGAGAACATCATCCTGAAATTGCTGCAGGCCGCCGACTACAATGTCGAGCGCGCCCAGCGCGGCATCGTCTACATCGACGAAGTCGACAAGATCAGCCGCAAGTCGGACAACCCCTCGATTACCCGCGACGTGTCGGGCGAGGGCGTGCAGCAGGCCCTGCTGAAGATCATGGAAGGCACCGTCGCCTCCGTGCCGCCGCAGGGCGGGCGGAAGCATCCGCAGCAGGAATTCCTGCAGGTCGACACCACCAACATCCTCTTCATCTGCGGCGGCGCCTTCGCCGGGCTGGAGAAGATCATCGCCGCCCGCCGGCAAGGCACGTCGATCGGCTTTGGCGCCGAGGTCCGTGGCCCCGACGAGCGGCGCACCGGCGAAATCCTGCGCGATCTGGAGCCGGAAGATCTGTTGAAGTTCGGCCTGATCCCCGAATTCGTCGGTCGCCTGCCGGTGATCGCGACCCTGGAGGATCTGGACGAGAACGCGCTGATCGACATCCTGACCAAGCCGAAGAACGCGCTGATGAAGCAGTATCAGCGGCTGTTCGAGATGGAGAGCGTGTCGCTGACCTTCGCCGAGGACGCCATGCGCGCCGTCGCCCACAAGGCGATCAAGCGGAAGACCGGCGCTCGCGGCCTGCGCTCGATCATGGAAGCCATTCTGCTGGATACCATGTTCGAGCTGCCGGGCCTGAACGGCGTCGAGGAGATCGTCGTAAACAAGGAGGTAGTGGAGGGCCGCGTCCCGCCGCTTTACATCTACAGCGAGCGCCAGGGCGAGGTGCCAGCCCCGGCCTAATATCCCCGTCCGGGCCCGCCGCTTGAAGCGGGCCCGCAGGATGCCCACTTTTCCCTAACGGGCGGAATGCCACAGGGTCGGATTTGGGTGCAAAACCAGGTTCGATCGGGTTCTGCCGGCTGCGGTCCTCCGACGCAGCGTAACCAGGATGAAGCCTATGTCCGATTTGAGTCGTGGCGCCCTGTACCCGGTTCTTCCGCTCCGGGACATCGTCGTTTTTCCCCACATGATCGTTCCGCTCTTCGTTGGCCGCGAGAAATCCGTGCGCGCGCTCGAAGACGTGATGAAGGAAGACAAGCAGATCCTGCTGCTGGCGCAGAAGAGCGCCGGCATGGACGATCCCACGGTCGAAGACATCCACACCGTCGGCACGGTCGGCACCGTGCTGCAGCTGCTGAAGCTGCCTGACGAGACCGTCAAGGTGCTGGTCGAGGGCGGCAAGCGCGCCCGCGTGCTGCGCTTCACCGACAAGCCGGAATTCTTCCAGGCGGCGGCAGAGATCGTCGAAGACAAGCTGGGCCCGCTGCCCGAGCTTGAAGCGCTGACCCGTTCGGTCGTGGCGCAGTTCGAGCAGTACGTGAAGCTCAACAAGAAAGTGCCGCCGGAAGTGCTGGTGTCGATCAACAAGATCGACGAGCCGGGCAAGCTGGCCGACACCGTCGCCTCGCATCTGGCGCTGAAGATCGCCGACAAGCAGGCGCTGCTCGAGATCGATTCGGTCGCCGAGCGGCTCGAGCGCGTCTACGCCTTGATGGAAGGCGAGATCAACGTGCTGCAGGTCGAGAAGCGCATCCGCAACCGCGTCAAGCGGCAGATGGAGAAGACGCAGCGCGAGTACTATCTCAACGAGCAGCTCAAGGCGATCCAGAAGGAGCTGGGCGAAGGCGAGGACGGCAAGGACGAAGCCTCCGAGCTCGAAGCCCGCATCAAGAAGACCCGCCTCAGCAAGGAAGCGCGCGAGAAGGCTCTGAACGAAGTTAAGAAGCTTCGCACCATGAGCCCGATGTCGGCGGAAGCCACGGTCGTGCGCAACTACCTCGACTGGATGCTGTCGATTCCGTGGAAGAAGCGGACCAAGATCAAGAAGGACATTCGTCTGGCGGAGAAGGTCCTCAACGACGACCATTATTCGCTGGAGAAGGTCAAGGAGCGCATCCTCGAGTACCTGGCCGTGCAGCAACGCACCGACCACCTGAAAGGCCCGATCCTGTGTCTGGTCGGCCCGCCGGGCGTCGGCAAGACCTCGCTTGGCAAATCGATCGCCAAGGCGACGGGGCGCAACTTCGTGCGCATGTCGCTGGGCGGCGTGCGCGATGAGGCTGAGATTCGCGGCCATCGCCGGACCTATATCGGCTCGCTGCCGGGCAAGATCATCCAGGCGATGCGCAAGGCGAAGTCGTCCAATCCGCTGATCCTGCTCGACGAGATCGACAAGCTGGGCGCCGATTTCCGCGGCGATCCGGCCTCGGCGCTGCTCGAGGTGCTGGATCCGGAGCAGAACACGACGTTCAACGACCACTATCTCGAAGTCGATTACGACCTGTCCGATGTGATGTTCATCACCACGGCCAACACGCTGCGCATGCCGCAGCCGCTGCTGGACCGTATGGAGATCATCCGGCTGGCCGGCTACACCGAGGACGAGAAGGTTGAGATCGCCAAGCAGCATCTGATCGAAAAGCAGATCAAGGCCAACGGGCTGAAGAAGGGCGAGTTCGAAATCTCCGACGACGCCCTGCGCGATCTCATTCGCTATTACACGCGCGAGGCGGGCGTCCGCAATCTCGAGCGCGAGCTGGCCAACCTGGCGCGCAAGGCGACCAAGGAAATCCTGCTCAAGGGCGAGGATGGCGGCGCCAAGGTCAAGATTTCGCGCCGTAATCTCGACAAATATGCCGGCGTGCGCCGCTTCCGCTACGGCGAGGCGGAGCTGGAAGACCTGATCGGCGTGACCACCGGTCTGGCCTGGACCGAGGTCGGCGGCGAATTGCTGTCGATCGAGGCGGTCATGGTGCCCGGCAAGGGCAAGATGACCATCACCGGCAAGCTGGGCGACGTGATGCAGGAATCGGTGCAAGCGGCGGCGTCCTATGTGCGCTCGCGGGCTGTGGCGTTCGGCATCAAGCCGACCATCTTCGACAAGCGCGACATCCACATCCACGTGCCCGAGGGCGCCACGCCCAAGGACGGCCCCTCGGCCGGCGTCGCGATGCTGACCTCGATCGTCTCGATCCTGACCGGCATCGCCGTGCGCAAGGACGTGGCGATGACCGGCGAGATCTCGCTGCGCGGTCGCGTGCTGCCGATCGGCGGCCTGAAGGAGAAGCTCCTCGCTGCCTTGCGTGGCGGCATCAAGACGGTGCTGATCCCGAAGGAGAACGAGAAAGACCTGGCCGAGATTCCCGACAACGTGAAGCGCGGCATGCAGATCATTCCCGTGTCGACGGCCGACGAGGTGCTGAAGCACGCGTTGATCTCGCCGCTGGTCGCCATCGAGTGGAAGGAAGAAGAGCCTGCCGCCGTGTCGACGGACAAGGCAGAAGGCGTCGGCGGCCTAGTTACCCACTGACATCCCCGGAACGGGCGCAATTTCCTGTTGACTTTGCGCCCGTTCCGACCGCTCCTGAACCCTTCGCAAGTCTGAAAAAGCCGCGTATTTACTGCGCTTTCCGTTGACGCAGTTTTTTACGCGGCTTTACACTTTGCGGAGTCCGAGCGTTAACCGCATTCATCCAGATCGACGTGCCTAAGGGGAGCCAACCGTGAGCAACACCATCAACAAAGCCGACCTGGTCGGCATGGTTGCAGACAAGACCGAAATGTCGAAAACCGATGCAGCGGTCGCCGTCGACGCCATGCTCGATGCGATCACCAGCGTGCTGCAGAAGGGCATGGAAGTGCGCCTCGTCGGTTTCGGCACTTTCCATGTCACGCGCCGCAAGGCGGGCGAGGGCCGCAACCCGCAGACCGGCGAAGCCATCAAGATCCCGGCCTCCAACCAGCCCAAGTTCAAGGCCGGCAAGGCCCTGAAGGACGCCATCAACTAAGCGCGTCGACCACCGATTTCCCAGCCGGCCGCAGCGACCCTGCGGCCGGTTTGCTTTTGGGAACACTTCAATTATGGTCCGGCCTGTCCGACCTGGGGGCGATTAGCTCAGCGGTAGAGCGTCTCGTTTACACCGAGAATGTCGGCGGTTCGATCCCGTCATCGCCCACCATTGCCGGCCGATTTCGGGCGAGGAGGCGTCCACTTCGGGCCCTTAGCAGTAAACCAGCACGAACCCCGAAATTTCAACAAGTTGGGCGCTGGGGTTTGCTTGACACCCAAGGGCGGGTGTTTTAAACCGACGCGGCCTTTCGGGGCTGCCCGCGGGGGCGTAGTTCAGTTGGTTAGAATGCCGGCCTGTCACGCCGGAGGTCGCGGGTTCGAGTCCCGTCGCTCCCGCCATTTTCCTCGAAAAGCGCCGCTTTCTACGGCGGCAATCGGCTTCCTGCCTGGCGGTCGAACGCGGCGTTTCGTCCCGAGTTCGGTCGTTTTTCGCTGCCGCGAAAAGAGGTTAAGATGCCGCGCGGCGGCTGTCGGGGGGCTGCTGCCGCCGAGCGTTAGTCGTGTGTGCTGCAAAGGGACGGGGCCATGCAGAGTCTGTTGCAGGAATACCTGCCGATCCTGATTTTCATGGGTATTGCGGTAGGGATCACCATCGCCATGGTCGGCGGCTCCTACCTCGTCGCCCGTCAGAACCCCGACTCCGAAAAGCTGACCTCCTTTGAATCCGGTTTCGACCCGTTCGACGATGCGCGCGGTCGCTTCGACGTGCGCTTTTACCTCGTCGCCATCCTGTTCATCATCTTCGACCTCGAAGTCGCCTTCCTGTTTCCCTGGGCGGTGGCGCTGGGCGACATCGGCGTGTTCGGCTTCTGGTCGATGATGCTGTTCCTGGGCGTGCTGACGGTCGGCTTCATCTACGAATGGAAGAAAGGGGCGCTCGAATGGGAGTGACCACGCATGCCGGCGTCACGGCGCCGGAAGGCGTCGTTCCTGCGCCCTCAGGCAACGAAGCGCTCAGTCGCGCGCTGAGCGACGAGCTCGCCGACAAGGGCTTCGTCGTTTCGCAGGTCGACAAGCTGGTGAGCTGGGCCCGGTCGGGCTCGCTCTGGGGCTTGACCTTCGGCCTGGCGTGCTGCGGCGTGGAGATGATCCACACCTGGATGAGCCGCTACGATCTCGACCGCTTCGGCGTGGCGCCGATGCCCAGCCCGCGTTCGGCCGACATCATGATCGTGGCCGGCACGCTGACCAACAAGATGGCGCCCGCCTTGCGCCGCGTTTACGACCAGATGGCCGAGCCGCGCTACGTCATCTCCATGGGCTCGTGCGCCAACGGCGGCGGCTATTACCATTACTCCTATTCGGTGGTGCGTGGCTGCGATCGCATCGTGCCGGTCGACATCTACGTGCCGGGCTGCCCGCCGACGGCTGAGGCGCTCCTCTACGGCATCCTGCAATTGCAGAAAAAGATCCGGCGCACCGGATCGATCGTGCGTTAAGGCAGGGCCATGAGCGAAGCATTGCGCGAACTTGGCGAATACGTCGGCAACACGCTGGGCGACCTGATCGGCGCGCAGCAGATCATTCGCGGCGAACTCAGCATCAGCGTCGAGCCGAAGAATCTGCCGCGCGTGCTGGGTTTCCTGCGCGACGATGCCAATTGCCTGTTCCAGCAGCTTATCACCATCGCCGGCGTCGATTTCCCCGAGCGCGAGAAGCGCTTCGAGGTGGTTTATTGCCTGCTGAGCCTGCGTCACAACCAGCGCGTCCGCGTGCGCGTGGCAGTGGGCGAGAACGAAGCTGTGCCGACCGCGACCGGCGTCTTCAGCGCCGCCAACTGGTTCGAGCGCGAAGTTTGGGATTTGTACGGCGTCTGGTTCGCCGACCATCCCGACCTGCGCCGGCTGCTGAGCGATTACGGTTTCGAAGGCCATCCGCTGCGCAAGGACTTCCCGCTCACCGGCTATGTCGAGCTGCGCTACGACGACGAGCAGAAGCGTGTCGTCTACGAGCCGGTGAAGCTGACGCAGGAGTTCCGCAACTTCGACTTCTTGAGTCCGTGGGAAGGCATGACCCGCCTGCCTGGGGACGAGAAGGCGACGAAGAACTAGGGGCGGGACATGGGCGACGTCGAAATCAAGAATCTGACGCTGAATTTCGGGCCGCAGCATCCGGCTGCCCATGGCGTGCTGCGCCTGGTGGTTGAGATGGACGGCGAGATCGTCGAGCGCTGCGATCCGCATATCGGCCTGCTGCATCGCGGCACCGAGAAGCTGATCGAGTACAAGAGCTACCTGCAGGCGGTGCCCTATTTCGACCGGCTCGATTACGTCTCGCCGATGTGCCAGGAGCATGCCTTCGCCCTGGCCGTCGAGAAGCTGCTGGGCATCCAGGCGCCGCCACGCGCGCAGTATATCCGCGTGCTGTTCTCCGAGATCACGCGCATCCTCAATCACATCCTGAACGTCACCACCTTCGCCATGGACGTGGGCGCACTGTCGCCGACCCTGTGGGGCTTCGAGCAGCGCGAGCTGCTGATGGAGTTCTATGAGGGCGTGTCGGGCTCGCGCATGCATGCCGCGTACTTCCGTCCCGGCGGCGTGCACCAGGACCTGCCGGCCGGCATGGCCGACAAGATCTGGGAGTGGACCGAGCAGTTCCCGGCGTTCATGAACGATCTGGAATCGCTTCTGAACCAGAACCGCATCTTCAAGCAGCGCACCGTCGACATCGGCATCGTCACGGCGGAGCAGGCGATGGACTGGTCGTTCTCCGGCCCGATGCTGCGCGGCTGCGGCGTCGCGTGGGATCTGCGCAAGTCGCAGCCCTACGACGCCTACGACAAGATGGATTTCGACATTCCCATCTCCAAGACCGGCGACTGCTACGGCCGCTATCTGGTGCGCATCGAGGAGATGAAGCAGAGCGTCAAGATCATGCGCCAGGCGCTGAAGGAAATGCCCGCCGGCCCAGTGAAGGTGAACGACAACAAGATCGCGCCGCCCAAGCGGGCCGAAATGAAGACCTCGATGGAGGCGCTGATCCATCACTTCAAGCTCTACACCGAGGGCTATCACGTGCCGGCCGGCGAGACCTATACGGCGGTCGAAGCGCCCAAGGGCGAGTTCGGCGTCTACCTGGTTTCCGACGGCACCAATCGCCCCTATCGCTGCCACATCCGCGCGCCGGGCGTGCCGCATCTGCAGGCGCTCGACATGATGAGCAAGGGACACATGCTGGCCGACCTGTCGGCCAATATCGGTTCGCTGGACATCGTGTTCGGCGAGATCGATCGCTAAGGGAAATCCGCATGGCCATGGTGACCGCTGATCCGCAGGACGTGCCGAAGGTGGCCAATTTCGCCTTCACACCCGAGAATCTGGCGAAGGCAAAGGCGCTGATGGCGCAGTATCCGGCCGGCCGTCAGGCCAGCGCCGTGATCGCGCTGCTCTATGTTGCGCAGGATCAGGCTGGCGGCTGGCTGCCGCGCGCAGCGATGGATCACGTGGCGCAGGTGCTGGAGATGGCGCCGATCCGCGTCTACGAGGTCGCGAGCTTCTACACCATGTTCAACCTGAAGCCGGTGGGCAAACACCACTTGCAGGTCTGCACCACGACGCCGTGCTGGCTGCGCGGCTCGGATGCTGTGTTGAAGGCCTGCAAGGAAGCCGCGCACTGCGATGTCGGCGAGGTCAGTGCCGACGGGCTGTTTTCGATCACCGAAGTCGAGTGTCTGGGCGCCTGCGTGAACGCGCCGATGCTGCAGATCAACAACGCCGAATTCTACGAAGACCTCGATGCCAATTCGACCCGCGCGCTGATCGAAACCCTGCGCCGCGGCGAGAAGCCGAAGATGGGCACGCAGGTCGCGCGCCAGACCTCGGCGCCGATCGGCGGCGCAACGACGTTGAAGCCGCAAGCGGCGAAGGGCTAAAGCGATGTTGCGCGACGAAGACCGCATCTTCCAGAACCTCTATGGCTTCCACGACTGGAAGCTCGCCGGCGCGCGCTCGCGCGGCGTCTGGGACAACACCAAGGGCATTCTCGACAAGGGCCGCGACTGGATCATCGACGAGATGAAGAAGTCTGGCCTGCGCGGACGCGGCGGCGCGGGCTTCCCGACCGGCGTGAAATGGTCCTTCATGCCCAAGCAGGTCGGCGACAAGCCGCATTACCTAGTCGTGAACGCCGACGAGTCCGAGCCGGGCACCTGCAAGGATCGCGACATCATGCGGCACGATCCGCATACGCTGATCGAGGGCTGCCTCGTCGCCGGCTTCGCCATGAGCGCCCATGCGGCCTACATCTATATCCGCGGCGAGTTCTGGTACGAGGCCCAGTGCCTGATCGATGCCGTAAAGGAAGCGCGCGAAGCGGGCCTGATCGGGCCCAATGCCTGCGGTTCGGGCTGGGATTTCGAGGTCTATGTGCATCGCGGCGCCGGCGCCTATATCTGCGGCGAGGAAACCGCGCTGCTGGAGAGCCTCGAGGGGAAGAAGGGCATGCCGCGGTTGAAGCCGCCATTCCCGGCCGGCGCCGGCCTCTATGGCTGCCCGACCACTGTTAACAACGTCGAATCGATCGCCGTGGCGCCGACCATCCTGCGCAAGGGCGCGGCGTGGTTCGCCGGCATCGGCCGTCCCAACAACACCGGCACCAAGGTGTTCTGCATCTCCGGCCACGTGAACCAGCCGTGCAACGTCGAAGAGTCGATGGGCATTTCCTTGCGCGAGCTGATCGACAAGCATGCCGGCGGCGTGCGCGGCGGTTGGGACAACCTACTGGCCGTCATTCCCGGTGGCGCCTCGGTGCCGCTGCTGCCCAAGTCGATCTGCGACACGGTGTTGATGGATTTCGACAGTTTGCGCGAAGTGCGCTCCGGCCTCGGCACCGCCGCCGTGATCGTGATGGACAAGTCGACCGACGTGATCAAGGCCATCGCGCGGCTGAGCAAGTTCTACATGCATGAAAGCTGCGGCCAATGCACGCCGTGCCGCGAAGGCACCGGCTGGATGTGGCGGGTGATGGAACGCATGGTCAAGGGCGATGCCCGCATCGACGAGATCGACATGCTGGAAGACGTCACGCGCCAGGTCGAAGGCCACACGATCTGCGCCCTGGGCGATGCGGCGGCCTGGCCGATTCAGGGCCTGATTCGCCATTTCCGCCCGGAGATGGAGCGGCGCATCAAGGAAAACGCCGGTCGGCGTCAGGCGGCGGAGTAGACCATGCCCAAGATGACCATCGACGGCGTCGAGATCGAGGTGCCCGCGGGCATTACGGTGCTGCAGGCATGCGAGTTGGCCGGCCGCGAGATCCCGCGCTTCTGCTATCACGAGCGCCTTTCGATCGCCGGCAATTGCCGCATGTGCCTGGTGGAACAGGAGAAGGCGCCCAAGCCGATCGCCTCCTGCGCCATGCCGGTGGCCGAGGGCATGGTGATCAAGACCAACACCCCCGTCGTGCAGAAGGCGCGCAAAGGGGTGATGGAATTCCTGCTGATCAACCATCCGCTCGATTGCCCGATCTGCGATCAGGGCGGCGAGTGCGATCTGCAGGACCAGGCGATGGCCTACGGCTTCGACAAGAGCCGTTACGACGAGAACAAGCGCGCCGTGCCGGACAAGAATCTCGGGCCGCTGATCAAGACCTCGATGAACCGCTGCATCCATTGCACGCGCTGCATCCGCTTCGCCACAGAAGTGGCTGGGGTCGAGGAGTTGGGTGCGACGGGCCGCGGCGAGCATATGGAAGTGACGAACTACGTCAGCCGCGCGCTCACCTCCGAGATGTCGGGCAACATGATCGACCTCTGCCCGGTCGGCGCGCTGACGTCGAAGCCTTACGAGTTTGCCGCCCGTCCGTGGGAATTGCGCAAGACCGAATCCGTCGACGTGATGGATGCGGTCGGCTCCAACATCCGCGTTGATGCGCGCGGCGCCGAGGTCATGCGCGTGCTGCCGCGCCTGAACGAAGAAATCAACGAAGAGTGGATCTCCGACAAGACGCGCTTCGCCTGCGACGGGTTGAAGCGCCAGCGTCTGGATCGCCCCTACATTCGCCGCAACGGCAAGCTGCAGCCCGCGACCTGGGGCGAAGCGCTGACGGCCGTGGCGTGGAAGCTGCGTGGGGCGCCGGCGGATCGGGTCGCCGCGCTGTCTGGCGATCTGGCCGATACCGAAAGCCAGTTCGCGCTGAAGCAATTGTTGTCCGGCCTGGGCGTGAAGAACATCGATTGCCGCCAGGATGGCGCCAAGATCGATCCGTCCAACCGTGCCGGCTATCTCTTCAACAGCACCATTGCCGGTATCGACCAGGCGGACGTGATTCTGCTGGTTGGCGCCGATCCGCGCCGCGAAGCGCCGATCGTCAATTCGCGCATTCGCCGACGCTGGCTGACCGGTGCGCTGACGGTGGCTGCCATCGGTCCGATGGCCAACTCCACCTTCCCGGTGACGTCGCTTGGCATGACGGCGTCGGCGTTGAAGAGCCTGGGCGAAGGCAGCGGCGATTTCGCGGCCAGGTTGAAGAACGCCAAGAACCCGATGATCATCGTCGGCATGGGCGCGCTGGCGCGCGAAGACGGCGCTGCGATCCTGGCGCTGGCGCGGCAGGCGGCGGAAGCATGCAATGTCGTGCGCGAGGGCTGGAACGGCTTCAATGTCCTGCACAAGGCGGCCGGCCGCGTCGGCGGGCTCGAAGCCGGGTTCGTACCCGGCGAAGGCGGGCTGGATCGCGATGGCATTCTGGCAGCTGCGCAATCCGGCAAGATGGACGTCGTCTATCTGCTGGGCGCCGATGAAATCGACATGAGCAAGCTCGGCACGGCCTTCGTGGTCTATCAGGGTCATCACGGCGACGCCGGCGCCCATCGCGCCGATGTCGTGCTGCCGGGCGCAGCCTATACCGAGAAAGATGCGATCTACGTAAATACCGAGGGTCGTGTGCAGCTGGCGCGCCGCGCCGTGCAGCCGCCGGGTGAGGCGCGCGAGGACTGGGCCATCGTCCGCGCCTTGTCCGAGGTGATGAACCAGAAGCTGCCGTTCGACACGCTGGCGCAGTTGCGTTCCAAACTGGTGCAGGCCAACCCGGTGTTCGCGGGTATCGACCGCATCAAGCCGGCGAGTTGGGGCGCGTTCGGCAAAGCGGGAGCGGTTTCCGACAAGCCGTTCCAGACGACCATCGAGAATTTCTACATGACCGACCCGATCAGCCGCAGCTCGCCCACCATGGCGCGTTGCACGGCCGAGATCCTGGGCGGCGCCACGCGCGTGGCTGCGGAATAGGCGGGGGCAGGGATCGTGTTCGAAAGCGCTTTCTTCACCGGCTACGTCTGGCCCGCCATCATCATCGTGGCGCAGTGCCTGGCCGTGACCGTACCGTTGCTGGTGGCCGTCGCCTACATGACTTACGTCGACCGCAAGGTGTGGGCGGCCATCCAGCTGCGCCGCGGCCCCAATGTGGTCGGCCCGTTCGGCCTGCTGCAGCCTTTCGCCGACGGTCTGAAGCTGGTGCTGAAGGAAACCATCATCCCGGCGGCCGCCAACCGCTTCCTCTTCATCCTGGCGCCGATGATCACCTTCGTCACGGCGTTGATCGCCTGGGCGGTGGTGCCGTTCGACGACGGCTGGGTGATCTCCGACATCAACGTCGGCATCCTCTATCTCTTCGCCATCTCCTCGCTGGGCGTCTACGGCATCATCATCGCCGGCTGGGCGTCCAATTCGAAATACGCCTTCCTGGGCGCGCTGCGCTCGGCGGCGCAAATGGTGTCCTACGAAGTCTCGATCGGCTTCGTGCTGATCACCGTGCTGCTCTGCGCCGGTTCGCTGAACCTGTCGGAGATCGTCAAGGCGCAGGGCGGGGGCATCTGGCACTGGTACTTCATCCCGCTGCTGCCGATGTTCGTGATCTTCTTCATCTCGTCGCTGGCGGAAACCAACCGCACGCCGTTCGACCTGCCGATGTCGGAAGCCGAGCTGGTGGCTGGTTTCCACACCGAATATTCGGCCATGGCTTTCGGCCTGTTCTTCCTCGGCGAATACGCCAACATGATCCTGCTCTCGGCCATGGGGGCGGTGCTGTTTCTGGGCGGGTGGCTGCCACCCATTGAAGTTGCGCCCTTCACCTGGGTGCCGGGCGTGGTTTGGTTCGCGCTGAAGATCGCGTTCCTGCTCTTCGTCTTCTCGTGGACCAAGGGCACATTGCCTCGTTATCGCTACGACCAGCTCATGCGGCTTGGCTGGAAAGTCTTTTTGCCGATCTCCCTGTTCTGGGTGGTGCTCACGGCCGGCGTCCTGGTGGCGTTCGGCTGGGTGCCGAAGGCATAGGGAAGGGAGGACGACATGGCATTCTTCGACCGCACCGCCCGCGCCCTGTTCCTGAGCGAACTGGTCAGCGGCTTCGCGCTGACCTTCAAGTACATGTTCAAACCGAAGGTCACGGTGAACTATCCGTACGAGAAGGGGCCGCTCAGCCCGCGCTTTCGCGGCGAGCACGCATTGCGCCGCTACGCCAACGGCGAAGAGCGCTGCATCGCCTGCAAGCTGTGCGAGGCGATCTGCCCGGCGCAGGCCATCACCATCGAGGCCGAGCCGCGCGAAGACGGCAGCCGCCGCACCACGC
>CAYLYK010000006.1:0-114852 GCA_964388115.1 uncultured Hyphomicrobiales bacterium | reverse complement strand
CGACCATCGCCGCCGACGCATCCCTTCCGCTGATTTACTTGTCAAAGATCATGCCCGACGACACGCAACGCGAACTTAAGCCGATACAAGAACCCGGCTCACGCAAACACTGCAGCCCCGTCGGGAGGCCGGCTTATACGCTTGCGACAGAAGCAGTGTCAATCGCCTTGGAGACGATTTATCCACGTCGCAAACGCACGCCGGTGAGATGAACAATATAGGCCCGCGACCAAGCCCTGACAATCCCCTGAAACAAGGCGAATCCGCCACTTTTCAGGCGCAAAATTTGGTGTGTCAGGCGGCGCCCGGCACGCCGCTGGTAGTGGAGTATTCGAAATGCAGCGCAGTATCGGGATGGATCAGCGGATAGATGGCGTGCGCTGCCATGGCCGCCTCGCTAAAGCCGCACAGGATTAGTTTCAGCTTGCCGGGATAATGGGCGATGTCCCCGACCGCAAATACGCCCAGTAAATTGGTCGCCGCCGTCGCCGGATCCACCGTGATCAGATTGCGGTCAAGGTTGAGACCCCATTGGAGGATCGGACCCAGATTCATCGCCAGGCCGAAGAACGGCAGCAGCACGTCGGCCTCGAGAGGCTTCTCCTTGCCGTCCAGGGTCGCTACGATGACGGACGATAATTTACCCTCGCTGCCCTCAAGCCGCGCCAGTTGATAGGGAATAACCAGTTCGATCCTGCCGCTGTCGGCCAGTTGCTTGAGCTTGGATTCGCTTTCTGGCGCGCAGCGGAATTTCGGGCGGCGATGCACCACCATCACCTTGGCGGCAACCTCGCTCAGCGACAGCGCCCAGTCGACAGCCGAGTCCCCGCCGCCAGCGATCACCACGCGCTTGCCGCGGAAATCCTCGCGCCGCGTGACGTAATAGAAAACGCTGCTGCCTTCGAACGCCTCCAGATTTTGCATCGGCGGACGATTGGGACCGAAGGCGCCGACGCCGGCGGCAATGATCACCGCTTTGGCGTCGATCGTCGTGCCGGTCGATGTTGTGACGCGCCAGCCGCCGTCTTGCGGCTGCAGCCCCTCGACCTGCTGGTTGAGGTGATAGACCGGCTTGAAAGGCGCCGCCTGCTCCTTGAGCTTCGCCACCAGATCGGCGGCATCGATGCGCGGATGACCGGGAATGTCGTAGATCGGCTTTTCAGGATAAAGCGCCGTGCACTGGCCGCCGACCTGATCTAGCGCATCGACGACATGACAAGCGAGCTTGACCATGCCGCATTCGAAAACGGCGAACAGCCCCACCGGGCCCGCTCCGACAATGACGACATCGGTGGTGTGCTTGCTCATCAACGCCTCTATTCGTCGCGCCACGCCGGATGGGTGGAGGGGTACCAGCCCTTCTCCCATATTTCCACCGGCATCACTACCGGCGGCTTGCCGTTATCGTAAAACCAGGAATCGACGACGAACCGGCGCTGGGTGGCATTCTCCTGCAAGGTGGCGGCGTGGTGCGGGGCGACGAAGCCGTTCTGGATGCCGCGCGATGCGGGATAGACGATGGTATGGAAGCGAATCCAGCCGGCATCGTTCATTATCATCAGATAAGTCGTGGTATTGAACGTCTCGTCCATGCAGTCCTGCTGGAAGAGATCGTTCCATCTCCTGTCGCCCGTTTCGCTGCCGACATCGGCCGACGTCCCGGTCTTGGCGCCGATGATCTGCTCCCAAAGCGCAACAGCCTGCGCCAGTCGTTGCCGTTCCTCCACGGCGGTACGCGACGGCGTGGCGAACAGCGTGCCGATCCTCTGCAACTCGGCCGGCGCGATCGATGTTGACACGGTTATGCGGCAGGTAAAGCCGTAGCAATGGACGAAATCATCCGGCTTCGGGCTGGTGGTGCGGCCGTAGGCATAAAGATAAGTGTCGGGGCCCGGCGCCTGGCCGGCGCAGCCGCCAAGACCAAGAGCGAAAACGGCCAAGGCGGCGTATCGCAGCAGCATCGCAACGCTCGAACCGAACATGCGCCGTGAGATCGACTGGTGGCGGGAGAGGGATTTGAACCCCCGACCAAGGGATTATGATTCCCCTGCTCTACCACTGAGCTACCCCGCCCACCCATCGTCAGGCGGCCGTGTTTAGCGGCCCCGCTCCGCGCCTGTCAAGCAGCGGCGCTGTCGTTGGCCGCGGCGTCGCGCCGGCAAATCCAGCCGCCGCCCAAAACCCGCTCGCCCGGGGCGAAATCGTAGAGAACACATGCCTGTCCAGGCGACACGCCGGCCTGCGGCTGATCCAGCACCACCCGGCCGGCATCGCCCTCGACAAACAGCGTGGCCGGCGCCAGAGACTGCGTGGAGCGCAAGCGCACCAGAACCTTCTCTCCGGTGAGCGACGGAGGGCTCACCGGCAGCCAGTTGATCTCCCGCAGTTCAACGAGCGACTGGCCGAGCAATCCGCGCGGGCCGACCACGACCTGGCGGCGCTGCGGATCGAGCTTCAGCACGAAGAGCGGCTCGCTGTCCTGATCTTCGCGACGGCCCCCAATACCCAGCCCGCGACGCTGCCCCACGGTGAAATGGATTATGCCCTGATGCCGGCCCAACACGCTGCCATCGACGTGCACGATCTCCCCTGGCTCGGCGGCTTCCGGTCGAAGCTTCTCCACGACGCGCGCGTAGTCGCCGTCGGGCACGAAGCAGATGTCCTGGCTATCGGGTTTTGACGCCACCGCCAGATCGAAGCGCCGCGCCATGGCGCGGGTCTCCTCCTTGCCGAGATCGCCCAGGGGAAAACGCAGCAGCTCAAGCTGCTCGCGCGTGGTGCCGAACAGGAAATAGCTTTGGTCGCGCGCCGGATCGGCGCCACGCAGCAGTTCCGGTCCGTCCGGCCCGATACGGCGGCGCACATAGTGCCCCGTCGCCAATGCTTCGGCGCCCAGGTCGCGCGCGGTGGCCAACAGGTCACGAAACTTCACGGTACGATTGCACAGCACGCACGGCACGGGCGTTTCGCCGCGCACGTAGGAGTCGGCGAAGGCTTGCATGACCTCGTCGCGAAAGCGGCTTTCGTAGTCGAGCACGTAGTGCGGCATGCCGAGCTTCTCGGCCACGCGCGAGGCATCGTAGATGTCCTGGCCGGCGCAACAGGCGCCCTTGCGACCCACTGCGGCGCCATGATCGTAGAGCTGCAAGGTGATTCCGATAACGTCGTAACCCTGCTCCACCAGCCAGGCCGCCGTCACAGACGAATCGACGCCGCCCGACATCGCCACCACGACGCGGGTGTTTTTCGGTTCTTTGGCGATGCCCAGGCTGTTCATGGCCGGCAATATAGGCCGGCGGGGCCCGCTGGCAAGCGGCGCGGCTAAAGCTGCAACCCGCCGCCCACCACGATGATCTGGCCGGAGACGAAGTCCGATTCCGGGGCGCAAAAGAGATAGACGCCATCGGCCGCATCCTCGGGCCGGCCGAACCGGCCCATCGGCGTGGCATCCAACACGGCTTTGGAATACTCCGGGGGCAGGCCGACCTTGTGCTTCTGGCCATGCACGTCGATGGTTGCCGGACCATGGTCGAGGCGCTGCGTCAGGCGGGTATCGATATAACCGAAGGCGACGCAATTGACCGTGACGTTGTACCGGCCCCACTCCTTGCACAGCGAGCGCGTCATGCCGAACAGCGCCGCCTTGGCCGTCGCATAGGCGAACTGAGTCGCTGCGCCGTACACCGCCGACGCGGATGAAATCAGCACCATCTTGCGGATGGCGGGCTTGCCCTCGGCAATCTCCTTGCGCGAGGCCTCGCGCAGATAGGGCGTCAGCGCGCGAAGGATGCGAAACGGCGCCGTGGCATGCACGTCCATCATCGCATACCACTGCTCGTCGCTGTGGTTCTGGATGGCCGTATTCCAGATGTAGCCGGCGTTGTTGACCACAATGTCGATGCGGCCCAGTTCGCGCAGCGTGGTCGAAACCAGGCGTTCGCCGAAATCGGCTGCAGCGACGTCGCCATTGACCGCGATCGCCTTCCCGCCGTCGGCTCGCAAGGCATTCAGCGTCTCGGCAGCAGGCGCCTCATCGAGATCGTTGACCACGATGGCGGCTCCCTCCTTAGCGAGCTTGCGCGCGATGGCGGCGCCAATGCCACGACCAGACCCGGTTACGATCGCCACCTTGCCGTCGAGCTTGCCTGCCATTGCTTCCTCCCCTGGATGATCGTTCGCTCGATCATCGACGGAAGCGGCAGCGGCGCAAGAAACAAAAGCAAAAGGGCGATGCTTGCGGCACCGCCCTTCGCAGACCGGAATTGGGAAAGCTCAGCGGCCCGCTGCACCACCGCTTGGCGGTGCAGTAGTCACCGCGCCGCCGGAGGACGGGGGATAAGGATTGCCGCTGCCGCCACCATAACCGCCGCCTGACGCAGCACGCTGCGGCGGCGGGTTGTAATTGCCATTGTCCCGCGTCAGACGCGTCTTATCGCCTGAGACGACAAGCACCCGCTCGCCCGGCTGCAGATTGTCTTCATTGGTTTGCACCACGGCAAAGGTCGAGCCGTCGGCGCGCTGCACCACGAATTCGGTCGCCTTGCCACGCGTGGCGATGTCCTCAACACCATGGCCGATCACGCCACCCAGCACCGCACCACCGATGGCGCCAAGGATGTTCGTTCGTGTCTTGTGCCCAAGCGCCGAGCCAGCCACTGCGCCAGCGCCAGCGCCAACCACCGTGCCAACGCCGGTGTTGGAGCCCGCGACATTGACCTCGCGCGAACTGACGATAGTGCCGGTCTCGACCGACGCCGTGTTGCCCAGCTGCTTTTGCGAATAGGTCTTGCCGGTATTGGTCGCCTCGCAGGCGGACAGTGAAAAGGCCATCACGCCGCATGCCGCCAGCGCCAGGCTGCGGCTACGAGCCGTTAGCGAATTGATCATGGAAACCCAACCTCCCATGGGCAGACGTGAAAAATCATCGCGGATCGTGGCGAAAATATGGGCCCTTAGGCCTATTTCCACAGGAAAACGCGCCGATCAATCCCGCTCGTCGATCCAGGCCATCTGGATCGCTTCCAGCAGCTTTTCGTTGGATCGGGCTGGATCATCCCCGAAATCGGGCAGTCCGGTTATCCATTTATGAAGGTCGGTGAAGCGCAGGTTGACGTTGTCCGCCTCGGGATAGCGCTCCTCGAGGGCGATGGCGATTTCCCTGACATCGGTCCAGCGCAGGGGCATCGCGCTACCCTTCTACTTATCCACCATCATGTTGCGGGTGGCGGCGGGTAGCTGCACGGTGAGGCCATCGAGTTCCTCGGTAATGATGATCTGACAGCCCAGGCGGGAGGTATGGGTCAGGCCGAACGCCAGATCTAGCATGTCTTCCTCGTCCTCGGTCGCCGCCGGCAGCAGATCTGACCACTCGGGGTCGACGATGACGTGACAGGTCGAGCAGGCCAGCGAACCTTCGCAAGCGCCCTCCAGATCGACGCCGTTGCGATGCGCGATCTCCAGCACCGACAGCCCGATCGGGGCATCGACTTCCTTGCGTCCACCGTCCTTCTGGACAAAAACCATCTTCGGCATTTCGTTCACTCCGCTCTCGCGAGGGCTACGCCCCTGCCCTCAGCCGAGTTTGGCCGCGAGCTTTTCCAGATTCATGCCCGTCAGGGCCCTGTTGATGCCGCGGTCCATCCGCCGCTCGGCGAACTCCTGCGTCTGTCGATCCAGCGTCTCGACGGCGGCGTTTATAGCATCGCGGTCGGCCCCGTCGACCGCTTTCTCGACCATCGCTCTGGCTGCGTCGATTTCGCTGCGTTCGGCAGAATTAAGCAGGTCGGCATCGGCTGCAAGAGCGGCGTCCAGCGCCGCCACGGCCCTGCGCGCCTCGACCCGGGCTTCGACCAGGAGGCGTTGCTCCATATCTTCGGCCGCGTGATCGAGGCTGTCGCGCAGCATGCGCGCCATGGTGTCTTCGTCGAGCCCGTAGGACGGGCGCACCTCGACACGCTGACTGATGCCCGTGGTCTTCTCGCTGGCTGCCACCGCCAGCAACCCGTCGGCATCGACGGTAAACGTCACCTTGATCCGCGCCGCCCCCGCCACCATCGGCGGAATGCCATGCAGCTCGAACCGCGCCAGGCTGCGATTGTCAGCAACCAATTCGCGCTCGCCCTGGACGACATGGATCGCCATCGCCGTCTGGCCGTCCTGATAGGTGGTAAATTCCTGCGCCAGCGCCACGGGGATGGGTGTATTACGGGGGATAATCTTTTCGACCAGGCCGCCCATGGTTTCGATCCCCAACGACAGCGGCGTGACATCGAGCAGCAAAGTATCGGAGCCGACGGTCAGCGCCTCCGCCTGCAAGGCCGCGCCCAGCGCCACGACCTCATCGGGGTCGATATCGGTGAGCGGATGTTTGTCGAAGAACTCGCCGACGGCCTTGCGAACGGCGGGCACGCGCGTCGAGCCGCCGACCAGCACGACGCCCTTGACCTCTTCCGCATCCACGCCTGCTTCGGACAGCACGCCGCGCGATATTTCAATAGTGCGCCCGATCAACGGCGCAATCATCGCCTCGAAGGCGTCCACACTGAGCTTGTGAGACGATACGACGCCATTGAGCATGACGCGCCAATCGACGCCGGCATTGTCGCTCAAGCCTTCCTTGATGCGGCGCGCGTCGGCCAGGATCAGCTTGGCGTCGTTGGAATCCAGATCGGCATTCAACCTCTTGGCGCGCCGTTCGGACAGAACATGCTCCGCCAGCAGACGGTCGAAATCGTCGCCGCCCAAGGCCGTGTCGCCTCCCGTCGCCAGAACCTGAAAAACCCCCTTCTCCAGTTTCAGCAGCGAAAAGTCGAAGGTGCCTCCTCCAAGGTCATAGACGGCATAAAGACCTTCCACCGCATGATCGAGCCCGTAAGCCAGGGCCGCCGCCGTCGGCTCATTGACCAGACGCAGGACTTCGAGACCGGCAATGCGCGCGGCATCGCGGGTGGCGGTGCGGGCAGCATCGTCGAAATAGGCCGGCACGGTAATTACCGCGCGAGTCACATCCTGGCCGAGCGTCGCTTCGGCGCGGGCCTTGCAGGCACGCAAAATTTCAGCCGAAACCTCGACGGGGGACAGATCGCGGCCAGCAACCCGCAGCCTGACCATGCTGCCTTCACCGCTGCCAGGGACGACGGTGAACGGCAGGGTTCCGGCCAAGCTCTTGAGATCGTCGATGCCGCGGCCCATCAACCGCTTCACGGACGATACAATGGCGCCGGGGTTCTGGGCGAGCTGCGCCATTGCCTCACCGCCGACGACAGGCGCACCAACGGAAGGATAGAGCACCACCGAGGGAATCAGCGCCCGACCCGCGGGATCACGCAACGCTTCGGTGGTCCCACCGCGCGAGACGGCAACGACGGAATTGGTTGTACCGAGATCAATGCCGATGGCTGTGCCGCGCTCATCAGCATGCGGCAGCGGCGTTTCGCCCGGCTCGTAAATTTCCAGAAGCATCACGGCTGATCCAGCTTGGCGCGGCGAGCGCGCGCCTCTTCAAGCAGTTTTTCCATGTAACGCAGCCGCAGCACCGTGGCCTGCGCCTGTTTCAATTCGTCAGCGGCGAAGTGCGCGCTCAACGCGGCCAGCGTCTTGTCATAGGCAAGCTGCGCCTTCGCAATGATCCCGTCTACGTCGGCGGCCGTCTTGGCGTCATCGAGCCGTTCGCGGTCCTCGAGCGCCGCCATCAGCAGCATCGGATCCTTGACCGTATGGTCGCCCCTCGGCAGTGCAGCGCCTTTGACTTCCAGCAAATGCAACGCACGCGCCACCGGATGACGCAGCGTTTCATAGGCGTCGTTGATGGCAACGGCTTGCGATTGCGACAGGGCTTTCTCGCGCGCCGATTTGCTGGCGAAACGGTCGGGGTGGACGATGCGTTGGAAACCGAAATAGTTGCGCTCGATTTCCTTGAGATCTATGTCGAACCGCTGCCCCAGTCCGAGCCGCGTGAAATGATCGATGGTACGAGGCGGCTGCACGGCGCTGCAGGTATGGCAGAACAATGCGCGCGGATCGACCGGCCCCTTGCACGACCAGCAAGGCGTCAGTTGCTCCGCTACGATTGGGCTGGCCGGATTGATGGTTTCGCTCATGGCTCCTTCGGCCTCTTGAGAGCCTTTGCGATCTCGCGCCGAGGTTTGCTGTCGCCGGACGGTCAGACGTGGAACGATTCGCCGCAGCCGCAGCGGCCTTTTTCGTTGGGATTGCGGAAGACGAAACCGGATTTCAGCTTCTCCACCTCGTAATCCATCTCAGTGCCGATCAGGAACAGCGACGCCTTCGGATCGACCAGCAACTTGACGCCATGCGCTTCGACGACCTCATCGGCCGGCGCCTTCTCGTCGGCGTATTCCAGCGTGTAGGACAGGCCAGAGCAACCCTTGGTTCGCACGCCGATGCGCACGCCCAAAGTCGGCTTGCCGCGCTTGGCGATCAGATCGCGTACGCGCTCGGCCGCCGCTTCGGTAATGCTCATCAATTGCGGCCGCGGTCGACGCGGCGCGGGATTGGTGGAGACGTTCATCGTTAATCTGTCCTGACTACTCGAACTTCGGGTCTTCTAGCTCGCCGCCTTCACGTCCTTGCCGGACTTGGCGCGATAATCGGCGATCGCCGCCTTGATCGCGTCCTCGGCCAGCACGGAGCAATGAATCTTCACCGGCGGCAAAGCCAGATGCTTGGCGATCTCGGTGTTGCGGATCTTCTCGGCCTCGTCGAGCGTCTTGCCCTTGACCCATTCGGTCACCAGCGAGCTCGACGCGATGGCCGAGCCGCAGCCGAAAGTCTTGAACTTGGCGTCCTCGATCAGCCCGTCGACGCCGACCTTGATCTGCAGCTTCATCACGTCGCCGCAGGCCGGCGCGCCAACCAGGCCAGTGCCGACGTCGGCAGCGTCCTTGTCGAGCGTGCCAACATTGCGCGGATGCTCGTAATGGTCGATGACCTTGTCGTTGTAAGCCATAACTCTCTCCTACATCCTCTAATGCGCTGCCCAGTTGATCGACTTGATGTCGACCCCTGCCTGCGCCATTTCCCATAGCGGCGACATATCCCGCAACTTCGTCACGTGCCGCACGATTTCCTCGACGGCGATATCGACTTCTTCCTCGGTGGTGAACCGCCCGAAGCCGATGCGCAGCGAGGTATGCGCCATCTCTTCTTCCACGCCGAGCGCGCGCAGAACGTACGAAGGCTCAAGCGAAGCCGACGTGCAGGCAGAACCCGACGACACGGCAAGACGCTTGATGCCCATCATCAGCGATTCGCCTTCGACATAAGCGAAGCTGATGTTGAGGTTGCCCGGGATGCGGCTGTCGAGGTCGCCGTTCAAAAATACTTCCGGCAGCCGGGCCTTGATCGCCGTCAGGAAGCGATCGCGCAGCTGGCGCAGGCGAACGGCCTCCGTCGGCATTTCCTTCTGCGCGATGGCGCAGGCCTCGCCCAGTCCGACGCACAGCGCCGGCGCCAGCGTGCCGGACCGCATGCCGCGCTCCTGCCCGCCGCCATTGATCTGCGCCACAAGGCGCACGCGCGGCCGGCGACGCACGTAGAGCGCGCCAATGCCCTTGGGCCCGTAGATCTTGTGGCCCGAGATGCTAAGCAGATCGATGTTCATCGCGTTGACGTCGATCTCGATCTTGCCCACCGCCTGCGCCGCATCTGTATGGAAGAACGCGCCCTTGGCGCGGCAGATCTCGCCGATTTCCTTCAAGGGCTGAACGACGCCGATCTCGTTGTTCACCGCCATGATCGAAACGATCGAGGTCTTGTCAGTCACCGCCTCGCGCAGCTGCTCTAGATCGATCAACCCGTTCTGCTGCACCGGCAGGTAAGTGACCTTGAAGCCCTTCTGCTCGAGATGGCGGCAGGTATCGAGCACGCATTTGTGCTCGGTGACGGCCGTCACGATATGGTCGCGCTTGTCCTTGTAAAACTCGGCCACGCCCTTGATCGCCAGATTGTTCGATTCCGTGGCGCCGGAAGTGAAGATGATTTCCTTCTCGTCGGCGCCGATGATCGCACCAACCTGCGCGCGCGCCTTCTCGACGCCCTCTTCCGATTCCCAGCCGTAGGAATGGCTGCGCGAGTGCGGATTGCCGAACTTGTTGGTGAAGTACGGCATCATGGCTTCCAGCACGCGCGGATCGAGCGGCGTCGTCGCCTGGTAGTCCAGGTAGATCGGCTGGCTGTTGCGAAGCATCGTGTTCACGACTTCATCCTCTCCAAACTCACGCGGCCGTTTCCGGCCGAACCAAACGCGAACCATGACGCGCCAGCAGAGCGCCCCAGGCCTGCACCAGCCTGTCGACATCGGCCATCGAGTTGCCGCGCCCGAAGCTGATGCGGATGGCGCAGCTGGCAACCGCTTCCTCGACCTGCATGGCGCGCAACACCGGCGATGTCGCAACCTTGCCCGACGAGCAGGCCGAGCCGGCGCTGACCGCCACACCGGCCAAGTCCAGGGCCATGACCTGCGTTTCCGCAGCAACGCCTGGCATCTCGATGCAGAGGGTATTGGGAAGCCGGACGACGGCATCGCCGAAAACGCGCGCGCCAGGCGCCAGAGCCTTCAAGCGGGACTGCGCCGCATCGCGCAAATCGGCAAGCTTGCCGCTTTCCGTTAGATGGGCCTTCGCATGGTCCGCGGCAATGCCAAAACCCACGATGCCCGCGACATTCTCGGTGCCGGCGCGACGGCGCTTTTCCTGCCCGCCACCGCGCAGCAGTGGCTTCAATTCGATACCGTCGCGAACCGCCAGTGCGCCGACGCCCTGCGGTCCGCCGACCTTGTGCGCCGACACGCTCAGCAGATCGACACCCAGCGCCTTGAAATCCACCGGGACCTTGCCGAAAGCCTGCACCGCGTCGCAATGCGCCAGCGCCCCCGCCTCACGCGCGATCTTCGCCACGTCGGCAATTGGCTGCAGCACGCCGGTTTCGTTGTTGGCCAGCATCACGGAAACAATCGCTGGACGATGTTCCCGCACCAGTTTTCGCAGCGCCTCGAGATCGATCACGCCATCGCCATCGACCGGCGCCAGCAGTGGCGTATCGACAGCTTTCAAGACGGAATCGTGCTCGATGGCTGAAACCAGAATCGGCGCGCGGTCCCAACCGCGCAGTGCGAGGTTGTTGGCTTCGGTGCCGCTGCCGGTGAAAACCACGGTGCCCGCTTCGGCATTGATTGCGGCCGCAACCTGAGCGCGGGCGATCTCGACCAGACGCCGGGCGTTGCGACCGAAGCGGTGCACGGAGGATGGATTGCCAGTCGACCGCAAGGCGTCGACCATCGCCTCGACGACCGGGGGAAGCACCGGCGTCGTGGCGTTGTGATCGAGATAGCTCACTGTCGACGTCATTTTCGATGTTCGATTCTGCGCCGCTATTCGGCCGCAACCATGTCATCGGCTTGCGCCGACTTGCCGCCCTCGCCGCTTTGCATCAGCCGCGCCGTGCCCAGCACCCGCTTTTCGCAAACATCGGCGAGCGTAACCGCACTCAGGAACAGATGGATCTGATTGCCGAGCTCCGCCCAAAGATCGTGCGTCAGACAGCGCGACCGGTTGGCATGACAGCCAACCGACGATTCGGTCTTGCAGCGCGTCGCCTTGATCGGTTCGTCGACGGCCAGGATGATGTCGGAGATGCGCGTATCGTCGCTGCCACGGGCTAGCAGATAGCCGCCGCCCGGACCGCGCACGCTCTTGACCAGTCCGCCGCGCCGCAGCCGGCCGAACAACTGCTCGAGGTAGGATAGGGAGATTTCCTGCCGCGCCGCGATCTCGCCCAGCGCCACCGGCTTGCCGCCGCTGTGTCGCGCCAGGTCGACCATCGCCATGACGGCGTAACGACCTTTGGTGCTGAGTTTCACGTTTCGCTCCTAACCTGATCGCGGGTTCAATTGCGATCGCTGACGAGTTTTGGATGCAAGGCGACCGAAGCGGCGGGGCGCTCTTCCCGCTCCGCCAATTTGCCTTCCAGCGTCGCCACCTGATGCTGCAGCGAGCCAACGGCCTTCAGCAGAATGTCGATCTGGCACTGCACCGGATCAGGCATGTCCTGGCAGGGAGTGCCGTAGGCGACGAAGCTGGCATTGGCCGCGATCTCCTCGCCGACGATACGGGCGGGAATGCCCACCACCGTGACGCTCACCGGGACGTCCTGCACCACAACGGCATTGGCGCCGACGCGCGAGCCACGGCGCACCGTGATGGGCCCCAGAATCTGCGCGCCCGATCCGACGATGACGTCGTCCTCGAGGGTCGGATGGCGCTTGGTGCCCGACTGCGCGCGCGAATTGACCGCCGGCGACGTGCCGCCCAGCGTAACGTCGTGATAGAGCGTGACGTTGTCGCCGATCTCCGCCGTTTCGCCGATCACCACACCCATGCCGTGGTCGGCAAAAAACCGCTGGCCGATTTTCGCGCCGGGATGAATCTCGATACCGGTGAGAAACCGGCCCCATTGGGAGACAAACCGACCCAGCCACCGCCAGTCGCGCTGCCACAACCAGTGCGCCACGCGATGGAACCGCATGGCATGGAAAGATGGGTAACTAAATACCACTTCCCAGCGCGAACGGGCTGCGGGGTCGCGCTCGATGATGGCGTCAATCTCTTCGAGAATGTTCTTGAAAATCATGGAACTACCACCGATATTCCCGTTTCGGTCGCCACCGTGCTCTGCAGCATGGTTAGACCAGCGCTCTTGAGCGGTTATATATTTTACCCGAGTAGGTTAGTCAACCTTTCGGGCGAGATATACAGGCCGCACTAGGTCGATATTCCGACTTTTCTTCTCGGTTAAGCGCTTCGGTACGATATCATCCACCGGAAGCCAGCGGGGCAAATGGTCAGCGATGCCTGACATCATCTTCAACGGGCCGGATGGCCGCCTTGAAGGGCGGTACCATCACAGCAAGATACCGAACGCCCCCATTGCGTTGATGCTCCACCCGCATCCGCAAGGCGGGGGCTCCATGCACAACAAGGTGGTCTTCACCCTGTTTCATGTCTTTGCCAGCCGCGGTTTTTCGGTTTTGCGCTTCAATTTCCGCGGCGTCGGCCGGTCCCAGGGGGTGTTCGACCACGGCCAGGGGGAACTGAGCGATGCCGCTGCAGCTCTGGATTGGCTGCAGAGTTCCAATCCCGACGCCAGCGCCTGCTGGGTGGCCGGTTTCTCGTTCGGCGCCTGGATCGGCATGCAATTGCTGATGCGGCGGCCGGAAATCGACGGGTTCGTCTCGATCGCGCCGCCCGCCAACATGTACGATTTCGGGTTCCTGGCACCCTGCCCGTCCTCCGGCCTGATCGTTCATGGCGACAAGGACGAGGTGGTGCCGCATGCCGAAGTCTCGAAGCTGGTCACCAAGCTGTCGCACCAGCGCGACATCACCATCGATTTCAAGCTGGTGAAGGGCGCCAACCATTTCTTCCACAATTGTCTGGAAAAGATGGGCTCTGAGGTCGATCGCTACCTTGCCAAGGCGCCGCTCGAAAAGCGCAAGCAAGCGTCGCGCTGATCAGGGCCGGGCGATCCGTCCGCCAGGCATCGGATAAGGCACTCCCGTCGTCGTTGGCAGGCTGAGCGGCAGTCCGCGCAGCACTCGCACGGCCAAAAAGGCAAAGGCCTGCGCTTCCAGAGCGTCGCCATTCCAGCCCAGATCGTGCGAATCGACGAGTTTCGCCGGTTCAAGGACGGTTTTTAGTCGATCGATCATGTATTTATTATGCCGGCCACCTCCACAGACGATCCATAAGCCCGGTTGGCGCGGGAAATGGCGGCGAGACGCTGCGATGGACTGTACTGTTATCTCGGCCAGTGTTGCCGCTCCGTCGCTTTCCGAAAGTCCTATGGCAAGATCTTCCTGAAAGTCCTTGCGATCTAACGATTTTGGCGGATTTTTCGCAAAAAAAGTTCTATTGATCACTTCGGTAACCCGTGAAAAATCGGGCTTCCCCGTCTTTGCGAGGGCTCCGTCACGATCAAATGGCTGTCCTTTGTGGCGCAAAATCCAGTCATCCAGGGGGGCATTGCCCGGGCCGGTATCGAACGCCAGAATCTCGTCCGGTCCACCAATCCAAGTCACATTGGCGACCCCGCCAATATTGAGCACCGCCAACGGAAGCTCCAGATTTCGGCTCAGGGCGGCATGAAACAAGGGCACCAATGGAGCTCCCTGGCCACCGGCCGCAACATCGGCTGAGCGAAAATCCCACGCCACAGACGTACCGGTCTTTCGGGCCAAAGCAGCACCATCACCGAGCTGAACCGTTATCCGGTCCGCGGGACGATGGAATATCGTCTGGCCATGAAATCCAATTATATCTATTTTTCTTATAGATATCATTCTTTCTTCAAGTAATCTATTAACTACGGAAGCGTGAAAATCCGTCAGGTCGGCTTCCAGTGCCCGGGTTGCACTGTTTCGGATAGCGCCAAAGGCGCCGCGCAAGCGATCACGAAACTCGGGAGGATAAGGTACGGTCAGGGCCGGCCCGAATGCCTCGACAGTTTCCCCGTCAGTCTGCAACACGGCCGCATCGACGCCGTCGAGCGAAGTTCCGCTCATCAGCCCGATCGCCGTCAATGCCCTCGCATCCTCGTCCAATTTGCCGCCTTATCGACCCTGTGTTACATGGCCGGCCCGCCGACAGGCGGCCGTATCCAGAGGCAATCATGGCGCAGTTCAAATCCGACTTCATGCGCGTTCTGCACGAGCGCGGCTTCGTTCATCAATGCACCGACTCCGACGCCCTCGACCGCAAGGCCGCCGCGGGCGAGCTGATTGCCTATGTCGGTTACGACTGCACCGCCGATTCGCTCCATATCGGGCACCTGGTCACCATCATGGTGCTGCGCTGGCTGCAGAAGACCGGCAACAAGCCTATCGCACTGATGGGCGGCGGCACCACCAAAGTCGGCGACCCTTCCGGCCGCGACGAGACGCGCAAGCTGCTCTCGACCGAGCAGATCGACGCCAACATGCTGGCTATCCGGCGCAGCTTCGCCAATTTCATCAGCTTTGACGGCGGCAACAAGCCGGCCATCATGGCCAACAATGCCGAGTGGCTGGACGGGCTGATGTATATCCCCCTGCTGCGCGACGTCGGGCGGCATTTCTCGGTCAACCGCATGCTGACCATGGATTCGGTGCGGCTGCGGCTGGAACGCGATCAGCCGCTGTCGTTTCTCGAATTCAACTACATGATCCTGCAATCCTACGATTTCGTCGAATTGGCGCGCCGCTATGGCTGCAATGCGCAGTTCGGCGGCTCGGACCAGTGGGGCAATATCGTCATGGGCGCCGAGCTGGGCCGGCGCATGGAAGAGCGCGAGCTCTTTGGGCTCACCGTTCCGCTGATCACCACCGCCTCCGGCGCGAAGATGGGCAAAACGGCGGCCGGCGCGGTTTGGCTCAATCCCGATCGCCTTAGCCCCTACGACTACTGGCAGTTCTGGCGCAACACCGAGGATGCCGATGTCGGCCGGTTCATGCGCCTTTTCACCGATCTGCCGATGAACGAGATCGCGCGGCTGGAGAAGCTTGCCGGAGCGGAAATCAACGACGCCAAGAAGATCCTGGCGTTTGAGGCAACCAAGCTGTGCCACGGCGAGGCTGCGGCCAGTCAGGCGGCGGAGACCGCGCGCAAAACGTTCGAGGAAGGCGCGCTAGCCGACAATCTGCCAACCGTCGATGTTGCGAAAGACCTGTTAGCCAAGGGCGTACCCGCCTACGAACTGCTGCGCCAGGCCGGGCTTGCGACCAGCAACGCAGAAGCGCGACGGCTGATCAAGGGCGGCGGCGCGCGGTTGAACGACAGGTCGATCGCCGAAGAGACAATGCCCGTGACGCTCGAACATGCCGATAGCGAAGGCCGCATCAAGCTTTCCGCCGGCCGCAAGAAGCACGTGCTGGTGCGTGCCGTCTGACGGCGTTACTGGCGCGGCTGATCCGGAGGTGGCGTCGGCGTCAGGCGCATCGGGCTTGAGGGCTGGGCCGGCGGAGTAGCGGCAGGGGCCTCCGGTGTTTCGGCCGTCGCGTCGTCGCCCGATCCTGCGCCGAAGAGATTGCGCAGAAAACCCGGCGCCAGGGCGGAAAGCGGGTTGGTCGAGACCGTCGGCTTGGCCACTGGCCCTTCGACGGCGTAATTGATGGCGAAGATGCCGCCGCCGGCGCCGCCGGTGATCAGTGGACCGATCAGCGGAATGTTGCCGATCAGACTGTTGAGCACGTAGGCGGGCACGATCACGCCTTCGATCTGCACGGTATCATTGTTGGTGTTGATCCTGCCGTTTGCGGTCAGGCCAAGGGAAGTGCCCGCGGTACGAGCGCTGTTCAAGGTCAGTACGCCCCTGTGCCAGGTGAAAGGCGCTTGCAGCCGATCAAAGGACAGGCCCGAGCCGCTGAACGCCGACAAGGCTTCGGTGAGGGGCGCGACAGAGAGCACGTCGCCAACCACCGGCGTCTTCACCAGCCTGTATTCGCCAATGCGCAGCGAGCCACGCAAGGGAGAGCCCGCGCGCGTGTCGTCGAACTCGCCGCTGAGCCGCAAGTCGCCGCCGAACATGCCCTCCAGCCATCCGAGCGACTTCAGGACCGCACCGAAATCTGCTGTTTCGATGCTCAACCGCCGGCCCTTTTCACTGGGCACGATCTGCGTCCGCACCATGGTCGTCTGCCCGACGCGGCCGACGATGTCGGCCGAAAGTGCGCGGCCGCCCTGGAGACGCAAACGTCCGGCCGCCCCATCGAGTTTGCCTCGCCGCGTAAGAACCTGACGCAGATCGATCGTGACGTCGTAGATCGGACCCTTTAGCGGCGTCGCGGGCGCGTCCCCGGGAGGCGCCGACTCGCCCGCAGTTGCGGCGGGTTCATCGGCCAGGAAAGGAGCCAGATCCAGCGTATCGCCCGCTATGGTGACGGCGTAGCCGTCGCTGGTACGCGCCACGCTGCCGCGGAAATTATTGCGGCCGAAAGCCAGACGGTCGAATTCCGTGCGCTGCACGCCGCCATCGCCCGCGAGAAAGACCACAGCCTGAGTCTGCAGGTCGGCAGACGCCAGATCGACTTCGATGCGATCGGCGGGCTTGCCGCCGCGCAGATCGAACGCCACGCGTCCGCCCGCATCCCTGCCCGGCTCCTTGCGCCAGCCGATCTCGGGAACCGCGATCGCCGATTGCTTGAGATCGAGCGCGGCCGTTACGGAGCCGGAGCCCGCTGCCGTCTCAGTGATCACCGCCTGAACGCCGACCGGACCCTTTATCTGGGGAAGCTCCGTGCCGGACAATCGAGCCAGTTCGATCGCATCCACGGTGGTTTTCAGTTCGTAGCGGCGACGGAAGGCGGCGCGGCCGAAATTCTCGCGCCATACGAGATCGGCGACCTGGCCCGCGATCCTGCCCTTGCCGCGAATGTCCATCTCGCGCCCGTTTAGCTGCAGCGTGAGCGTTGCGTCAGTCAAATCGATACCGGCCGCCACTTCCTTGATCGATACGGCGGCGGTCGTCGCCGATGCGGCATATTCCACCTGTGCCATCGTCAGCGCATCGAGCAACGGCAATTCCATGACGATACGCGTCGAGGTCTGGCCCGATACGCGTTCCGGCCGAATGGCAAAATCGCGCGGCAGACCGACTTTGGGATGTTCGAGCAGCTTAAGCTTCGCGGCGAGCGGGCCGGTTGCGGTCCCGTCTATGTGAGCGCGATGGTTGCTGGGCTGATCGAGATTGGAGAGCGTGACCACCGCATTGTTCAGAACGATGTCACCCAAGGCTCCCGATTTTATATCGAAGCGAATCGCGGCGTCGGTCAGGCTCATTTTGCCGCCGATGCCGGTGATCGGCGGCATTGGCCGCAGGTAATGGACCGTGATGTCTGCGTATTCCATACCGCCCGAAACGCCGCCGATGGTCAGCGTCTCGGGCCGGTTCAGATCGCCGGTAAGGTCGAACTTCAAAGAGAGGTTTTTCGCCTGACCACCCTCGACATTCGCCAAAGTCCAGTCGCGCCCGCCAGGCGATTTCGTCGCCGGCCAGAACTTGGCCAGATCCTGGGTGGCAAGCCGGTCGGCTTTCATCGTCGCTGCCAGGCTGACATTGCCGCCGGAGATGGCGCCTTCGGCCTTCATTTCCAGCAGCGTCTCGCCGAAATCGATCGCCAGCGAATCGACGCGCAACGTGCCGCGCTCAATGTTGAATTCGCCGCGCATGGTCGAACGACGTACCGTGCGCGCTTCAGGAAAGAGGTCGAGCGTACCGATCGTGCCTGGGCCGCTGGCCACGTTGACGGTGATGTTCTCGATATTGCCCCGCGCCGCGACTTTCGCGTCGATCGTGCCGCCGAATGCGAGATCGACCTGGGCCAGCGGCTTCAGCACCGGATCGAGGGCGGCAAAAACGGAAGGCCGCACACCATCGAAATTCGCAGACACGGAGAAGCTGCGGTCATCGCGCGAGAACAGCGCCCGGACATTGAGCGTCGACCGCTGGCCTTCGGCGTCGATTTCGATCGCCGCTTCGCCCAGCACGCCTTCATCGTCGCGCGCCAATACCACTTCGGCATTGGGCGCTCTCCAGCTGAGGGATTTCTGCCGATCCTCGAACACAATTTCCGCGCCGGTCACAACCACGCGCTCGAGGCGGCGAATGGCGGCGATGCCGCCATCACGCGCCAGCAGCTGATCGATCAGCAGCGACAGGAAGCGACCATCGGCTTCCTGCTCGCTTTGCTGCTGGCCCAGGTCCAGCCTGCCGTCTTCGGCCAGCACGATATTGAGGCGCAGCTTCTCAAGCTGGATGACGGTCGGGGCAATCTCGCCGGACAGCAGTGCAAGGAGCGACAGATTGACCGCTGCCTGCGGCACGCTTGCCAGAACATCGCCGTTGGGCGCTATTGCCTGCAGGGCGCCGACCCTGATCTCTAACGTGCGGTCCCAGCCGGCCCAGTTCAGCGTTACCTCGCGGGCGGCGAACCTCACCGACCCGTCCCCCGGAATCATGTTGTCCTGGATATAAGGCAGCGCGAAATCGAGCGGCACCGGACCTTGCGACAGGCGCCAGAAGCCGAGCGCTAGCAAAACCGCCAGTCCGGCAACAATGCCGGCAGCGATCCGCAGCAGCCATCTGGTCGTCCTTCGAATCAAAAGCTTCCGGCCTTTCCTAACCCGTTGACCGGACAACGACATTGCCGCAGCCTGCCACCCTCGCCCGGCCAGCCGAATATCAGGATGGCTGCGCCCGGACAATGATTTTGACGCCCATGGACTATGCCTCGCTAGCCCCTCGTTTGCCCCCGCCGGCGGACCCCGACCAGGCCCGAATCGGCCTGGAGCACTGGGCCGAGCGCGCCGCCCGCGCCGGGCTGTCTCCCGATATCGATCCGGCAACCTCCGATACCGGTCGCCAAATCCTGCGTTCGCTCTTCGGCAACAGCTCTTTCCTCGGCCAACTCGCTTTGGCCAATCCTGCGTCCTTTTGCCGTACGGTGGAGGTCGGCCCGGAAGAATCGCTGAAAGAAGCGCTGGCAGAAACGGCTGCTACAGCCTCGGCGCCAGATGAAGCGACAATTATGGCGCGGCTGCGGCAGATGCGGCAGCGCGTGGCGCTGCTGGTGGCGCTGGCCGATATCGCGGGCTTGTGGACGGTCGAGCAGGTCACCGGCGCGCTGTCCGATTTCGCTGAGGCGTCCCTGGAGGCGGCGACGCGTTTTCTGCTGCTGGCCGGCGAAAGCAACGGACAGGTAAAGCTCAACGGCGATCCCAACGCGGCCGGCTACGTCGTCCTGGGCATGGGCAAACTCGGCGCGCGCGAGCTGAACTATTCCAGCGATATCGATCTGATCGTCCTCTACGACGCTGAGAAAGCCGAAGCCTGCGGCCTCGACGCGCCCGGCACGTTCTTCGTACGCCTCACGCGCAGCCTGGTCCGCATCATGGCCGACCGCACCGCCGACGGTTATGTCTTCCGCACCGATCTCAGGCTGCGACCCGACCCGGGCTCGACGCCGCTGGCAATTTCCATTACGGCCGCCGAAACCTATTACGAAAGCGTCGGGCAGAACTGGGAACGCGCCGCCATGATCAAGGCGCGGCCGGTGGCGGGCGATCGCGCGGCAGGCAACGAGTTCCTGAAATATCTGCGCCCCTATGTCTGGCGCAAATCGCTCGACTTCGCCGCAATCCAGGACATCCATTCGATCAAGCGGCAGATCAACGCCCATCGCGGCGGCGGCGCCATCGCCTTGCATGGCCACAACATCAAGCTTGGACGCGGCGGCATTCGCGAAATCGAGTTCTTCGCCCAGACGCAGCAGTTGATCTATGGCGGGCGTTCGCCGGAATTGCGCGGCTCGCAAACCGTGCCGATGCTGGCGGCGTTAGCAGAGGCTGGCATGGTCGAGCCCAAAGTCGCGGAAGAAATGACGGCCGCCTACCGCTATCTGCGCAAGGTCGAGCATCGGCTGCAGATGATCGCCGATGAGCAAACGCATTCCCTGCCCGCGACCGATGCGGGCATGCGCCATCTGGCGATCTTCCTCGGCTATCCCGATGCCAATACGTTCGCCGACGAACTGCTGGGCCAACTACGCACGGTGGAACGCCACTACGCGCATCTGTTCGAGGACGCACCGACGCTGTCGGGACCGGGCAATCTGGTGTTCACCGGGGCGGAGGATGATCCCGAAACGCTGAAGACGATCGCGGCTCTGGGCTTCGCCAATCCGTCCGTCGTCGCCGGCGTGGTGCGGCAATGGCATCATGGCCGCTATCGCGCCACCATCACCGCCCGATCGCGCGAATTGCTGACCGAACTGATCCCCACCTTGCTCAAGGAACTGGGGGCAACGGCGCATCCCGATGGCGCGTTGATGCGCTTCGACCAGTTTCTGGCACGACTGCCCGCCGGCGTGCAGCTTTTCTCGCTGTTCTATTCCAACCCCGGCCTGCTGCGACTGGTGGCCACGATCATGGGATCGGCGCCGAAAGTCGCCGAGCGGCTGGCACAACAGCCGGCGCTGCTCGATGCGGTGCTCGATCCCGGCTTTCTCGGCACTCTGCCCAGCCAGGACGAGCTGAGCGCAGATGCCGAGGCGCATCTGGCGCGCGCCGTCGACTATCAGGACGTGCTCGATTTCGCCCGCCGCTGGACGGCCGATCGGCGTTTCCAGGTCGGCGTGCAGCTTCTGACCGCCCGCATCGATGCCGAACGCGCCGGCCAGGCGCTGGCAGATGTGGCGCAAGCGGTCCTGTCTGCGCTCTGCCCCCGAGTGGAGGCGGAGTTCGCCCGCCAGCATGGCGGTTTTGGCGGCACCAGGCTTGCCGTGGTCGCCATGGGCAAGTTGGGCAGCCGCGAGATGACGGTGACGTCGGATCTCGATCTGATGTTCGTCTACGACTTGCCGCCGCAGAGCGATGAATCCGACGGCGACAAGCCATTGCCGGCGACGCTCTATTACACCCGCCTGTCGCAGCGCATCATCAACGCCATCACGGTGCTGACCAACGAAGGCCAGCTCTACGAAGTCGACATGCGCCTGCGCCCCTCCGGCAATGCCGGGCCGCTGGCCTGCAGCGTCGAAGCCTTCGACACCTACCATCGCGATTCGGCCTGGACCTGGGAGCATATGGCGCTGGTGCGGGCGCGCGTCATCCTGGGGCCCAAGGCGCTATGTGACCGGCTCGACCAGGCCATCCGTGCGGTGCTGATGCGGCCGCGCGACGTCGACAAGCTGCTGCTGGATGTCGCCTCCATGCGTGCCCGCATCGAGCGGCACAATCGCGCCAGGAACGCCTGGGATTTGAAGTATCTGCGCGGCGGGCTGTTCGATCTCGATTTCCTGGCTCAATACCTATTGCTACGCCATGCACCGGAGCACAAACAGGTGCTGGCGCGCCGCGCGCCACAGATTTTTGCGCAGCTGGCCCAGGCGGGCCTGCTGGACGAGGAGATCGCGGCCGAACTCGCGGCCGCCTTCCGCCTGTGGCAATCGTTGCAGTCGCTGCTGCGCCTGACCATGGGCGGCGATGAGGCCGATATCGACGAAGCCAGTACGCCCGAAGGACTGAAACAGATCCTGGCGGCTGCAGCCGGCGTATCAGACTTTGCCGCGCTCAAGTCCAAAATGGCTGAAACGGCGGCGCGTGTGTACGCTCTTTACAGCAAGATCATCGACGAGCCCGCCTCACGGCTGGGCCCATTGAACGAAGGGGAAGGCAATGAGCGTTGAGGCAGGCAAGAAGGCGCCCGACTTTTCCGCCACCACCGATGGCGGCGGCAAGGTCAAGCTGTCGGACTTCAAGGGCAAGAACGTCATTCTCTATTTCTATCCCAAGGACGACACGCCGGGCTGCACCAAGGAAGCCTGCGCCTTTCGCGACGCCAAGCCGAATTTCGGCAAGGCCAAGGCCGTGGTGCTGGGCGTGTCCAAGGACAGCGTCGCCCGGCACGACAAGTTCAGGGACAAGTACAACCTGAACTTCCCGCTGCTGTCGGACGAGGACGGCAAGATCTGCGAGAAGTACGGTACCTGGATGGAAAAGAGCCTGTATGGCCGCAAATACATGGGCATCGACCGCGCCACTTTCCTGATCGACGGCAAGGGCGTGGTGCGTCAGGTCTGGCGCAAGGTCAAAGTGCCCGGCCATGTCGAGGAAGTGCTGGCGGCGCTGAAGGCGCTGGACTGATCCTAGCGATGTCCCAACACGCGATGGGGCACGTAAGGCTCTTCCAGGTACGCGATTTCTTCACTGGTCAGCTTGAAGTCGAGCGCACCCAATAGGTCGTCGAACTGCGGCATCTTGCTGGCGGCGATGATTGGGGCGGTGACGAACGGCTTGTGCAGCATCCAGCCCAGCGCCACGCGCGCGGGACCGACATTGTGTTTCTTGGCCAATTCCAGCACGCGATCGACGATGGTGAAGTCGCTCTCGGCGTAATACATGCGATGCGCCATCTCGTCGGTACGAGCCCGCGTCGTGGCGGTGTTGGCGCCAGCCGCCTGGTCGCCCTTGGCGCGATTGCCGACCAGGAAGCCGCGGGCCAGCGGGCTCCACGGCGTGATGCCGACGCCCTGATCGCGGCACAACGGGATCATCTCCCGCTCTTCCTCGCGATAGACCAGATTGTAGTGGTTCTGCATGGAGACGAACTTGGTCCAGCCATGGCGCTCGGCCACTGTCTGCGCCTTGGCGAATTGCCAGGCATACATGCTGGAGGCGCCGAGATAACGGACCTTGCCTGCCCTGACGCAATCGTGCAGGGCTTCCATCGTCTCTTCGATCGGAGTTTCGTTATCCCAGCGATGGATGATGTAGAGATCGATGTAGCCCGTACCCAGTCGGCGCAGCGAGGCATCGACCTGGTCCATGATGTGCTTGCGCGACAGGCCCTTGTCGTTGGGTCCCTTGTCCATGGGGTTGAAAACCTTGGTGGCGACGACGTACTCCTCGCGCCGGGGCGCCAGGTCGCGCAAGGCGCGGCCGGTGATCTCCTCGCTGACGCCAATCGAGTACATGTTGGCGGTGTCGTAGAAATTGATGCCCGCTTCCCAAGCGCGGCGATAGAACGGCTTGCTTTCGCCCTCCTCCAGCACCCATTCGCGCCAGGACTTGGCGCCATAGGTCATGGTGCCGAAGCACAGGCGGGAAACTTTCAGGCCGGTATTGCCGAGGCGCACATACTGCATCGTTTCCCCCTTTTGAGAATTTCTATTCAGCGTCCTTGTGCTTGGCATCGACGCGAGCGGCCAGCGCGGCTGCCATGTATTCGTCGAGATCGCCATCAAGCACGCGTTGCGCGTCGGAGCGTTCGACGCCGGTGCGCAGGTCTTTCACCATCTGGTAAGGCTGCAGCACGTAGGAGCGGATCTGGTGGCCCCAACCGATATCGGTTTTGGAATCGGCTTCGGCCTGCGCCGCCTCTTCCCGCTTGCGCAGTTCCGCCTCGTACATGCGCGCGCGCAGCATGCCCATGGCGGTGGCGCGATTGCGATGCTGCGAGCGGTCGGACTGGCACTGAACGACGATGCCGGTCGGGATATGGGTGATGCGAATGGCGGAATCGGTCTTGTTGACGTGCTGGCCGCCGGCGCCGGACGCGCGATAGGTATCGACCCGCAAATCCTTGTCGAGGATCTCGATCTGGATTGTGTCGTCGATCACCGGATAAACCCAAACCGAGGCGAAGGACGTGTGCCGGCGGGCCTGGCTGTCGAAGGGCGAAATGCGCACCAGCCGATGCACGCCGCTCTCAGTCTTCAGCCAGCCATAGGCGTTGCGGCCGGTGACCTCCAGCGTCACCGACTTGATGCCCGCTTCTTCGCCGGGGCTCTCTTCCAGCCATTTGACCTTGTAGCCGTGCTGCTCGGCCCAGCGCACGTACATACGCGCCAGCATTTCGGCCCAGTCCTGCGATTCGGTGCCGCCGGCGCCGGCATGGACTTCGACATAGCAATCGTTGGCGTCGACCTCGCCGGACAGCAGCGTCTCGAGCTCGAGCTTGGCCGCCATGTCGCGCAACTCGCGCAGAGCCTTCTCGGCGTCCGCCACCATCGCGGCATCGCCTTCGGCTTCGGCCATTGCAATCAGTTCGGAATTTTCGGTGATCCCCGCCTCAAGCAATCGTACATTGGCCAGTGCCGAATCGAGCTGCTGGCGCTCGCGCATCATCGCCTGCGCTTCGCTAGGGTTGTTCCACAGATTGGGATCTTCGGCGCGGGCGTTCAGCTCCGCCAGCCGCTCGAGAGCGCGATCGTAGTCAAAGATGCCTCCTCAGCAGCCCGACAGACTGCTTGATCTCATCGATGACGGTTTGGGTTTCCGCCCGCATGACGACAGCGCTCCGTTAAGAGAATTTCGGACGGCGAGGTTTTAGTACGTTTCGCCGGTGCCGGAAAGGGTGGGACGGCCGGAACCGTTAGCGGAGGCCGGATCGACGCCTAGCACCGAGAAATTGCCCGTGCCGTCCAGCACGATGCGATCGCCGGTCGGCTCCGTCCCGGGCTTGAACGCCTCGAGAATGGCGGCGCCACCTGGACCGGCCAGCTCGCCGGTGGCGGGATTGATCCGCACCATCTTCAGGTCGGGGGGGACGCGGAAAGGCGTATTGGGACGATCCTTCAGGATGATCGAGGCGATATTCTTGAAGATTGGGACCGCGACGCTGCCGCCCGTTTCGCCACGCCCCAACGTGCGCGGCTCGTCGAAACCGACATAGACGCCGATCACCAGATCGGGCGAGAAGCCGATGAACCACAGGTCCTTGGCGTCGTTGGAAGTACCGGTCTTGCCGGCCAGAGGCTTGTTCAAGGATGCAAGCTCCGCCGCCGTGCCGCGGACCGTGACGCCCTGCATGATGTGGACGATCTGATAGACCGATTGCGGGTTATAGATTTGCTCGCGCGTATCGAGCACGACCGGCGCTGCCTGGCCGTTCCAGCCGTCGGCACGGCAGGTATCGCAGGCTCGCTCGTCGTGGCGATATATGGTCTTGCCGCTGCGATCCTGGACGCGATCGATCAAGGTCGGTGTCACGCGTTTGCCGCCATTGACCAGCATGCCGTAGGCATTGGCCATGCGCAGGAGCGTCGTTTCGCCGGCGCCCAGCGCCATCGGTAGCACTTCGAGCATGTTGTCGACGACGCCGAAAGTCTTGGCCGTCTGCGCAATCTTGTCCATGCCGACATATTGCGCGATGCGCACCGTCATCAGATTGCGCGACTTCTCAATGCCGCCGCGCAAGGTCACTGGCCCGAGGAAATCGCGGGAATAGTTCTCCGGCTTCCACAGCGGCTGGCCGGGGCCCGGATCGAACACGAACGGCGCGTCCAGAACCAGGCTGGCCGGCGTCAAACCGCCCTCTTCCAGCGCCGTGAGATAGACGAAAGGCTTGAAGGACGAGCCGGGCTGCCGCAACGCCTGAGTGACGCGATTGTACTGGCTGCGCTGGAAACTCCAGCCGCCCGCCATCGCCAGCACGCGGCCGGTATGCGGGTCCATCACCACCGCCCCGCCTTCGACATTGGGGATCTGGCGCAAGGCATAGGTACCGGCAGGATAGGCCTGCTTCTTGGCATCGGTCGTGACGGTCTCGACGGCAAGAATATCGCCTACGGCAACGACATCGGCCGGCTTGCGCGGCGGGTTGCCGACGCGCTGCTCTTCCAAAGTGGGCCGCGCCCAGGACATTTCGGCGAAAGGAATGCTGCCTTCCTTGCCGTCCGCCGTGCCGATGACCACCCGATCGTTCTCGACTTTCAACACGACAGCCACCTGCCAGCCGGGCTGCCCCAGCGGCGGGCGGGCTTCGACCTGCTTGGCCAGTTCGACTTTCCAATTGTCGATCGCAGCCAGCTTGGCAATAGGGCCGCGCCAGCCGTGACGGCGATCATAGGACGCCAACCCGTCGCGCAGCGCCTTCTCGACGACCGGCTGGATATCGGAATCCAGCGTGGTGCGAACGGCAAGCCCGCCCTCGTACAGGGTGGATTCGCCATAGCGCGCAAGAATCTGCCGCCGAACTTCCTCGGCGAAGAAGTCCGCGTTAACCGTTTCGGATTCCGGCCGGCGACGCAGTTGCAGAGGTTCGCTGCGCGCGGCGGCCGCTTCCTGCGCGCTGATGTAGCCGTCTTCCAGCATGCGGCCCACGACGTAGTCGCGGCGCGCCTTGGCTTCCGCCGGAGCCCGCAGGATGTTGTAGTTGCTCGGCGCCTTCGGCAGGGCGGCAAGATAGGCCGCCTCGCCGATGGTCAGCTCATCGAGCGATTTGCCGAAATAGTTCAGCGAGGCCGCCGCCACACCGTAATTCCCCGAGCCCAGGAAAATCTCGTTCATATAGAGTTCAAGGATGCGTTCCTTCGAGAAGGTCTTCTCGATGCGCAGCGCAAGAATGGCTTCGCGGACCTTGCGCGACAGCGTCGCCTCGTTCGTCAGCAGGAAGTTCTTGGCCACCTGCTGGGTGATCGACGACGCGCCTTCGGGTCGCCGGTTCTGGCCCATGTTGGACAGATTGGCGATCGCGGCGCGAATGACGCCGAAAACGTCGACGCCGGGATGGGTGAAGAAGCGCTGGTCTTCTGAAGCGACGAAAGCGTTGATCACGCGCTTGGGCATGGCGCTGATCGGGACGTAGACGCGCTTTTCCTTGGCGTACTCCGCCAGCAGGCGACCGTCGGCGGCGTACAGCCGGGTGGTAACGGGCGGTTCGTAGGCCTGGAGCTGCTCGTGGTCGGGCAGGTCGGCGGAATAATGCATATAGAGGTAGATGCCGGCGCCGCCTGCCAGCGCGATTCCGATCACGACGAGAATGGCGAGATACTTCAATACGCGCACGGCGTTGGCGCCTTTCCTGGACCTGGCTGCATCCGCAACAACATTTGCCGGCGGAAAGAGTTCAACCCGCCGCTCGGCAATCTATATCGCAGCCCAATGTCCGCTCTGCTACTGGAAAATTGCGGCGACGATGGGGCGCAAAAACGCCGCCGGAACAAGCATTTGCCTCAGTTCGAGGCCGCGCCCGGCGCTTTAGCCACAGCCGGCTGGGGCGACGCGAAGAACGCGTCGGCAGCCTTGATGATAGCCCTGGCCAGCTTCTGGCGATGGCTCTGCTGCATCAGCGCTCGTTCATCGGTCTTGTTGGAAAGATAGCCCACTTCCAGCAGGACCGCCGGCACATCAGGCGCCGTCAGAACGGCAAACCCGGCCGAGCGGTGCGGCCGGTGCGGCAGCAAGGCTACGTTGGCGCGATCGAATTCATCCACCAGCATGCCGGCATAGATCTTGGATCGATTCATGGTCTCGCGCTGGGCAAGATCGATGAGGATGCTGGCAACGTCGCGATCCTGACGGCTTAGATCGAGCCCGCCGATAATGTCGGCCTTGTTTTCCTTGGCGGCCAGGGCAGCCGCTTCCTTGTCCGAGGCTTCCGTCGACAGCGTATAGACCGAAGCGCCGCGGGTCTCCCACTCGCCATGGGAATCGGCATGAATGGAAATGAACAGATCCGCCCCGGCGGCGCGTGCGAACGTCACCCGCTCGCGCAGCGCCATGAAATCGTCGTCGTTGCGGGTCAGCACTGCCTTGTAGCGCCCCGTTGCATTGAGCTGGCGCTGCAACTCCTGCGAAATCGCCAGCGTGAGATTCTTCTCATGATAGCCATTGACGCTGATGGCGCCCGGATCGACGCCGCCATGGCCCGGATCGATGACGATGATCTTGCGCGTGTCCTTGCGCGCCTGCGGTGGCGTTGTCGGCGGCGGCGGCACTTTGTTAAGGACCGGATCGGGCTTGGCGGCAGCCTGCTTGCTGGCCTCCGATTCGCGCATGAAGCTCAGATGATCGGTCTTGGCCAAATCGACCACGAAGCGAAACGGGTGCGGGCCCATGGGGCTGAGTACGAAACTGTTTTTCACCGAAACAGGTTCGGACATTTCCATCACGATGCGGCCGCCCGACTGGCCAAACTGACCGAACCGGAACCCTTTGATGGTCGGGTTGTCCCGCACCAGCCGATCAAGGGCTTCCTTGTTAATTTTCCATTCCATATCCGGGAAATCGATGACGACGCGGTATGGATCGGGCAGCGTAAAGACGTGGTATTCCACCTTCCGGCTGACATCGAGGACGAAGCGCGTAACGTTCTCGATCTGCCGGCCAGCACGCACGCCCAGCACTTCGGGCGGGGCAGCCAAAACCGCCGTCCCACACAGCGCGAGCATGACCGCTGCCAGAAGCAGACGGCGGATCGAGCTTAAAATCACCTTGGAATTCCCAGGCCCCTGATTAAGAAATCGGCCTAACCATATAGGATATTGGAGGAATTTACCACTGGCTTCTCAGAGAACTGCTCGAAAGACCGGCTATAAGCTTGCAAAGCGCTTTCCCTCATTGTCGTTTTGTTTCGACCGCATTAAGGTGCAATCCGCGAACGGGCAGTCCCTGATCGCCGTTTGGCAATGCGCCAATCCGGCGATGGCGGCTCGGGCGGTCCTCCCGGCGGTTTTCCGGGAGCGGTGCGTATCACAATCGATACGCCCGTGCAGGATCGGCCGGTGGCGCTGAGGTGGGGGCTGTTCTATGGAAACCCGGAGTGGATTTTCAGCGCTTTACGCGCTCCGGGCGCCGGACCGTCCCCGTCCTGACCAGTAGGTCGTTCGACGGGTAGAGACGACGGCGCCTTCCGCTCCGCATAAACGAGCCGTGCTCTCCCCGTTTGTTCGCGCGGGGCATGCGGGCAAGGTTCGGGAGTTCGGCCGCATGGTCAAACGCATGCTGGTGGACGCCACCCACCCGGAAGAAACCCGGGTCGTGGTGGTGAACGGCACCAAACTCGAAGAATTCGACTTCGAGACTTCGACCAAGAAACAGCTCAAGGGCAATATCTACCTGGCGAAGGTCATTCGCATCGAACCGTCGCTGCAGGCGGCGTTCGTCGAATATGGCGGCAATCGCCACGGTTTCCTGGCCTTCAGCGAAATCCATCCTGACTACTATCAGATCCCGGTCGCCGACCGCGAAGCGATCCTTGCCGAGCAGGAACGCCGCGCCCGCCAGGCCGAAGAGAACGAAGGCCAGGAGCGTCCGCAGCGCCGTCGCGGTCGTCACGATCGCGGCCGGGGTCGCGGTGGCGATCGAAACCGGCGTGGCGGGCCCAGCAGCGCCGACCAGCCGGCCGCTCCAGGCGAGGCCGACGCGATCGATGCGGTGGTTTCGCCCGAGCAGACGTCACTGGACGATCAGCCCATTGTCGACAACTGGGACCATGAGGCGGCGCAGGCCGGGAATTATCGCCAGAACGACGCCGGCGACACTCCTGCTTCTGAGGATATCTCGCGCGACAGCGAAAGCGATCAGGTCGAAGCAAGCGACGGCGACGAGGATTTCGAAGAACGTGAAACCCTCAATCCCAATGGCGATTTCCGCGATGCCGAACCGGTCTGGACCGAAGGCGGCGAAGATCGGGCCACGGCTGCAGCCGAGCCCGATCGCGAGGACGGCGAAGAAGATGCCGATGCTGCCGATAGCCAGGCCAATGAAACGCGCAGCTATGCTGCCGAGCGCCAGGAATGGCCGGCAACCTATGCCGAGTCGCTGGAAGATGGCGCCAACGATACCCAACCGGCCGACGCCGATTCTGCTTCTCAGATCTCGGAGGCCGGTGAATACGGCGAGACTTCACCGGCGCCAGCCGATGGTCAGGATGCGCCTTCCGTCGATGGGCCCACTGGCGATACGGGCGAGGCCATTCCAAGCGACGTCGGCAGCGTTGAACCCGTCAGCACGGTCGAGACCGTCGGCGGCGAAGATCTGGGAGAGGAAGAAAGGCCGCGTCGGACGCAGAGCCTGCGCAACTACAAGATCCAGGAAGTCATCAAACGTCGACAGATACTCCTGGTCCAGGTGGTCAAGGAAGAACGCGGCAACAAGGGCGCGGCGCTAACCACCTACCTGTCGCTGGCGGGCCGCTACTGCGTGCTCATGCCCAATGCCGGCCGTGGCGGCGGCATTTCGCGCAAGATCACCAATGCCGCCGACCGCAAGCGTATGCGCGACATGCTGTCGGAACTCGAAGTGCCGCACGGCATGGGCGTGATTTTGCGTACTGCCGGGCTGGAGCGCAGCAATCCGGAGATTAAGCGCGACTACGATTACCTGATCAGGCTGTGGGACAATATCCGCGAGATCACGCTGAAATCCACCGCGCCGGCTCTTATCTACGAAGAGGGTAACCTCATCAAAAGATCGATCCGCGACCTCTATGGCAAGGACATCGAGGAGCTGCTGATCGAAGGCGAGGACGCCTACAACAACGCTCGGGACTTCATGCGGCAGCTGATGCCCGCCAGCGCCAAGAAGGTTCAGCTCTATCGCGAGCCGATCCCCCTCTTCCATCGCTATCAGGTCGAGACGCAGCTCGATGCCATGCACTCGCCCGTGGTGCAGCTGAAGAGCGGCGCCTATATCGTCATTAATCCGACCGAAGCGCTGGTCGCCATCGACGTCAATTCCGGCCGCGCCACCAAGGAGCGGAACATCGAGGAAACGGCGTTGCGTACCAATGTCGAGGCGGCGGAAGAAATCGCCCGCCAGCTGCGACTGCGCGATCTCGCCGGGCTGATCGTCATCGACTTCATCGACATGGAGGACCAGCGCCATCAGGTCCAGGTCGAACGCCGGCTGAAGGAAGCCATGCGCTCGGACCGAGCGCGCATCCAGATCGGGCGCATCAGCGCGTTCGGCCTGCTCGAACTGTCGCGCCAGCGCCTGCGCCCCAGCCTGCTGGAAACATCGACCGAGGTTTGCCCGCATTGCGAAGGTTCGGGCCGCATTCGATCGACCGAATCGACGGCGCTGCATGTGCTTCGCGCCATCGAAGAAGAAGGCATCCGCCGCCGTGCCGCCGAGATTCGCGTCACGGTACCGACCCATGTTGCCCTTTATCTGCTCAATCAGAAGCGCGCCGGTCTGGCCGAGATCGAAATGCGCTACGGCTTCCGGGTCCTGGTCGATGGGGACGATCGTCTGATCCCGCCGAATTTCAATCTGGAGCGCAGCCGCACCCGACCCGCCGACGCCATGGCCCACCTGCCGGCGCTGGCGAGTGCGGCCTATGACGAGCCGGAAGCGAGCGAAGAGGATTTGATCGACGAAACGGAAGCCGCGGACGAAACGGGCGACTCCGTCCAGGCCAGCGAAGCCACGGACGAGAATGGGGGTCGTCGTCGACGCCGCCGGCGGCGCCGTCGGCCTGGTTCCGAGGCCGGAGCGGATTCCGCAAACGGCGACGCGTCGGAAACCGACCGCGCGGCCAGCGATGGCGAACCCGGCGAATCCGCTGTGGCAGCTGGCGATGGCGGCGACGACGACGGCGACGAAGAAACTGCGCCATCGATGCACGGCGAAAGCGCCGCGCGTGACGACGGCGATATTGTCGGCGAAGACGGCCAGCGCAGGCGGCGCCGTGGGCGTCGCGGCGGTAGACGTCGCCGCCACGGCGAGCGTGGCAATGGCGAAGCTGTCCCCCAGGGCGAATCCGGCCGCGAAGCCGATGCCGGGGAAAACGCCACGGGCGTCTCTTTCGATGAACGCCCCAGCGGCGACAGCTCCGATCATCAAGCCGGCCACGAGGCAACCGAAACTGCCCACCGCTATGATGAGCCAGCGCCGCAGCCAGAGCCGACATTGCATCCAGAGGCATCTCAAAACGCAGCGCCCGAGCCTGCGGCCGAAGCAGTCGTGCCGGCAGAGCCGTCCGAGCCCTCGGGCCCGCCCCGGCGCGGCTGGTGGACCCGGCTTACCAGCGGCAGCTGACGGCGGCGCGAACTCATTTCCGGAAAAAGAAAAGGGCCCTTGCGGGCCCTTTTCAGCGAACGGCGGTAACCTGTCGAACCGCCCTGAAACTTTCTTCTAGAACCGCGCCGTCAAGCTGAAGAAGCCGCGCCACTCGTCGCCATGCGAGCCGCGATTGGCGATCTCACGCGTCAGCGGCTTGGCCAGGAAAAATTCGCCCGAAACCTTATCGAGGAAATTCAGCCGCACGCCGCCGCCGGCCGACATCAGGCTTTCCTTGTCGGTTCCCGCGGTCTTGTCGGCCAGATCGTCGTTCCAAATCTTGCCATAGTCGAAGAACGCGAAGAACTGATAGCCGCGCAGGAAGAGGAAGTTGATCGCGCCGCCATACTGCAGCTCGGCCTTCGCCGCGACGCCGTGATCGCCGGTGATTTCACCAGGATCGTAGCCGCGGCCCCATTGCGATCCGCCGACGCCGAACTCTTCCGACGACAACAGCTTGTTGGCCGAAATCTGACCCTGCGCCGCCACGTAAAGATTGAGGCCGGGAATGAACAGGCTCTGCAGACGGGAAATCTGGCCCGTCGCCTTGAAGAAATTCGCCGAGGCCTCCGGCCGGGAGCTGGCGTCGTTCTTCCTCGTATAGTTGAAGATCGGCAAGCCCTTGCTCAGCTCGATGTCGATCAGTGTAACGCCGGCAAAACGGTCGACCAGGTCGAACGTCGTACCCAGGCGGGCAACCCACAGATGATCGTTGACGTCGGTGTTAGGCAAGCCCTTGAAAATCGTGTCGCTCTCAACGTCGCGAAACACGCCCGATCCGCGCACATACCAGTTCATCGTGCGCGACCTGATCAGCGGGTGCGTGGCGCGCAACGTCGCCGTATAGGCTTTGCCTTCGACGAAGAAATTGGGATTGTCCAGTGTATAGCCGGGCCTGGTGTTCGAATACGATACGCCGAAGCCGAACTTCGTGCCTTCGTTGCCGATGTCCTGGTCGTAGTTGGCCTCGAGGTAGCTCAACTCATCCCAGTCGGCAACGGTGTTGATGGCGCGTACGCTGATGCGCTCGGAGAGGCCGAGCAACGAATTCGCGATAATGCCCACCTGCCCCTGGTAGGGACCTGAGAAGCGCGAGCCGTAATTGTCGACCGAGGCAAACAAATCGACCGGCTTACGCTTGGCCGTCACGATCAGCGTCGCAGCGCCAGGCTCGTTGCCTTGCGCCGGTGCCAGAACGGCCTGGGCCGTAACGCCGGGCAAATCGTTGGCCAGCAACAGGTAGCGCTCCATCACCTTGTTGGTGACCGGCTTGGCGCCGACTATCTTCTGGGCGTAAGCCGCGAGCTTGCTCTTGATGCCGCTGATCGGGCCCGTGGTTTCCCAACCGGCGCCCGAGGGGATGTCGATGCGATAATCCTTGATATAGCCTTCGACCACCTGCACTCGCAGGGCGCCGCCACTAATGCGCTGCGCCGGAATGACCGCACGCGACAGGATGTAGCCGTCGTTGCGGTATTTCACGGTGATCCGGTCGGCAATCGTCTGAGCCTCGGCGAGGCTGATTTCCTTGCCGACAAATTCACCATACACCGATTGCAGCGCAGCATTGTCGTAGACAGTCGACCCATCGACCGCTACCGACGACAGAACGAAGCGAATGCGGGCCGCGTCGCCGGGAACAGCGCGCTCGGGCTCAACCAGCGGTACGACTTGATCAGTGGTGGTACGCGTTTGCGGCGCCGGCTGAAAACGTTGTTCCGTGCGGCCCGGATCCGCCGAGCCAGGAACAGCCGTCTGTGCAATGGCAGAGGAACTGCCCAAAGCCACCATCAACGCCGCCGTCGAGACCACAGTCAGTCGGACGATAGGGCGGTGGTTGGTCTTCCGGTGGACAGAGTTGAAGCGCTCTGTCCCATTTCCCGTAGGCCGCATTTCTTCCCCCAAGCTCGGTCGCAAAAGCACAGTCTATCAGTAGGATAGCTGCCAATCCCTCTCAACTACCAACTCGATGTTCCAAAGTCAAACAACAAGCCGTCCACACCGCCATATATCGACGATTGTTGCAGGTACGCCACAACGTAATGTGGCCGATCATTTACGAAATCATTGACTTAGTCACCAGAATCTAACGGGACATGGATAATATTACATGAATAGATAGTAATATAAGTGAGCCGGTCAAGTTCCGTCGTATCCACTCAACCGCGGCCAGACGGCCTCGGGTCCGGCGCTGGTGAACGCCTTTCCGATCTGCATGGCCCACGCCGTGTCGCTTCCGTAATCGTCACGCCAGACCCACAGACGTCGGGTGAAGTGATGCAGCCGATGTTCGTAGGTGAAACCCATCGCTCCCATAACCTGGTGGGCCATGGCGGCAATGCGACCTGCACTTTCGCCAGCGCGTACCTTGGCGGCCGCGATCGGCAACCCGAAATCGCCCGTCGCTGCCGCATCGGCTGCCGATTCAGCGGCCGATTGCAAAGATGCGACCTGCCCCGCCAACTCAGCCAATAACTGCTGCACGGCCTGGAAATTGCCAATAGCGCGGCCGAACTGCTTGCGCTCGCGCGCATAGGTCAACGAAATTTCCAGCACACGCTGGGCAGCGCCGGCCATTTGCTGGATGCGCATGAAAGCTGCAAGAGCGAAAACATCGGACGGCGAAAGCGCAAGCGCTCCGGATGCCAACACAGCCCCGTCGTTGAGCCTGAGTCGAGTGCGCGGCTCGCCTGCCGCGGTGTTGCTTCCCTCCCCGCTTTCGACCTTGTTCAGAAGAACAACGACCGCCATGCCAGCGCCATTGCGCCCCAAGGCGACGATGCCGGCAGACTGACTGCCCCATGGCACGGCCCGGATGTCGCCGCTTGCCTTCCTGCCGTCGGCCGAAAGCTGCAGCGGTGTCTCCGATATCGCCACCGTCAGCGGCCCATCCGGCAATGCGATCCCGGCAAGCGCGCCGAGATAGCGGGCCAACGCGGTCTCCGCGGCAGGAACCGGTGCGGCGTGCGAGCCGAGCAACCGCAGCACGGCGGCCAAATCGGCCGGCGAACCACCAACGCCGCCCTCCGCCTCGGTCACGCCAACCAGGGTCAGGCCTGCTTCCTCGATCGACTGCCACAAGCCGGCGGGGAATTCGCCCTTCTCGGCGCGGTTTATCAGATCGGGCGTGGACAGATCGGTCAGCAGCCGGTCGGCGCTTTCCAGCATCATCGAGCGTGTTTCGAGATCGAGCGACATCGCCTGTTCCTTCAACGCAAGCCAAGGCCGCGGGCAATGATGCCGCGCAGGATTTGGGTCGTGCCGCCCTGGATCGTGTACGCCGGCGACAGCAGCGTCGCCTGGCGGGCAACGTCGATGAAATCGTCGAGCTGATCGGGTGAAGTCGCTTCGCTTTGCGCGAGAAGACGCGCCACTTCCGGCAGATCCTGCTGGAAGGCAGTGCCGAGATCCTTCACCACCGATGCTTCGGTGATCGGCATCTGGCCCTGCTGCAGCATGCCCGCGACCGACAACGACATCTGACGCAGATTCCACAGCCTGGCCACCAGCCGGCCGATAGTCTCGGTCGCGCGCGGCGATGCCTGGCGGCCGATCAGCCGCACCAGTTCGCGCAGGACATGGAAGTTCGTCAGGAAACGCTCCGGCCCGCTGCGCTCGAACGCCAATTCGCTGGTCACCTGTTTCCAGCCGTCGCCTTCGTTGCCCAGCAGGTTTTCCTGCGGCACGAACACGTCCACGAAATTGACCTCGTTGAAATCGTGCCGGCCGGAAAGATTGATCACGGGACGGATCGTGATGCCCGGCGACTTGAGATCGACGATGAGCTGACTCAAGCCGGCGTGGCGTTCCTCGCTCCTGGCGCTGGTGCGACAGAGCGCAATCATGAAGTGGCAGTGATGCGCGCCCGACGTCCACAGCTTGGTGCCGTTGATCTTGAAGCCGCCAGCGACCGGTTCGGCGCGCGTGCGCACCGAGGCCAGATCAGAGCCCGAGTCGGGTTCGCTCATGCCAATGCAGAAATAGCTCTCGCCGCGCGTGATCGGCGGCAGGAATTTCCTCTTTTGCGCCTCGGTGCCGAAACGCAACACGAGCGGCCCGCTCTGCCGGTCGGCGACCCAGTGCGCACCGGCGGGTGCGCCGTTAGCCAGCAATTCCTCGGTCAGCACGTAGCGTTCGAGTTGCGTGCGGCCGCCACCGCCATATTCCTTGGGCCAGGTCAGCCCGATCCAGCCGCGGGACCCGAGTTGCTTGCTGAAATCGGGCGAGAACGTGCCCCAGCTCTTAAAGCGTTCCGGCGCCTTGTCCTTCGGAATGGCGTCGAGCAGGAAGGCGCGCACTTCGCGGCGCAGGGCTTCGGCCTCGGGTGGCAGGACCAGCGGCGGAAAGGACAGGATTGCGGACTGAACTGACATTCATTCACCTCTTGCGTCGGCGGACCCTATCACGTCAGATCGCCGAAGCGGAATGCGCGCCAATCCTCGGCAGCCGCATATCGAAACTGCACCGTCGCGAAGTGGTCGCGCTTTACTTGGCAGCGTGGCGTCACATAATCTCGCCGCCGCAGAAAATCAGGGATCCAGGGAGCGTCGCATGACCGAGAACGTCGTTTACAAGAAGGACGGGCACATCGTCACGGTGACGCTCAACCGCCCCGAAATCCGCAACGCCATTTCCGACGACGACATGATCTCCGACCTGGTATCGGCCATTCAGCGCGTCAATGCCGATGCCGACGTGCGCTGCGCCATCCTTACCGGCGCCGGCACCGCTTTCAGCTCGGGCGGCAACGTCAAGAAGATGCGAGATGGCGGCGGCATGTTTGCCGGCTCGCCGTACGGCATTCGCAACGGCTATCTGCAGGGCATCCAGCGCATCCCGCTCGCCATGTACGAGTTGGAAGTGCCAATCATCGCTGCGGTGAACGGGCCGGCAGTTGGCGCCGGCTGCGATCTGACCTGCATGTGCGACATTCGCATTGCCGGAAAGAGCGCCAAATTCGCCGAGAGCTTCGTCAAGCTCGGCATCATTCCCGGCGATGGCGGCGCCTGGTTCCTGCCGCGCGCGGTGGGCTCGTCCAAGGCGCGCGAGATGGCTTTCACGGGCGACATGATCGACGCTGACGAAGCCCTGGACTGCGGGCTGGTGTCGAAAGTCGTCGAGGACGACAAGCTGATGGACGCCGCCATGGCGCTGGCCAAGCGCATTGCCGCCAATCCGCCGCATGCGCTGCGCATGGCCAAGCGCCTGCTGCGCGAGGGCGAGCGGACGACTTTGCACACGCTGCTCGACATGTCGGCCTCCATGCAGGCGCTGTCCCACAAGACCGAAGATCATCAGGAGGCGGTTAACGCTTTTCTCGACAAGCGGGCGCCTGTATTCAAGGGCAAATGAGCCCCTCCGAATGAGCCAGGACGAAAGACAACCGGTCGCCGCCGCCAATCGCGCCTTCTACAAGGCCTTCGCCGACCGCGACTTCGCAGCCATGGATGCGCTGTGGGCCAGGAACTCGCCGGTGGCCTGCATTCACCCTGGATGGGCGCCCATCTTCCAGCGCGAGCATGTGATGGCGAGCTGGCGCGGCATCTTGGGCAATGCCGACCAGAGTACAGTCACGTGCGCCGACGAGCGCGTATTGGTCAACGGCGATACCGCGATCGTCATCTGCACCGAGAAAGTTGCAGGCAGCGCGTTAGTGGCCACCAATGTCTTCGTGCGCGAGGACGGCACGTGGCGGATGATCCATCACCAGGCCGGCCCGCGCCCGACCGACGAGGCCAAAAAGCAGGCCGAGCCGCCGAAGGTCAAGCGCACGCTGCATTGACGCTTTAACGCTTCCAGGCCGCCAATCGCCTGGCGGCTTCGGCCATCTCCGCCGTCGAGCCGGCGAAGGAGATACGCAGCGTTCCGTGGCCCCGCTGGCGGTCGAAGTCCAGCCCCGGCGTCGTCGCCACGCCAGCTTCCACCAGCATGCGCCGGCAAAACTCGCGGCTGTCGTTGGTCAGATGCGACACGTCGGCATAAAGATAGAACGCGCCATCGGGCACGGTGAGCCGATCGAGCCCCGATTTGGGCAAGCCCGCCAACAGCAGATCGCGGTTTTCGCGATACCGGCGCACATGGCCGTCGAGCTCTTCCTTGCAATCGAAGGCGGCGACGGCGGCAAGCTGCGACAGCGCCGGCGCCGAGATGAACAGATTCTGCGCCAGACATTCGATGGCACGCAGCATGTCTGGCGGCACCACCATCCATCCCAGGCGCCAGCCCGTCATCGAGAAATACTTCGAAAAGCTGTTGATGACGATGGCGCTGTCGGAATGGGCGGCAGCGGTCACCGTCGCGCCCCCGAACACGATGCCGTGATAGATCTCGTCGGAGATCAGGCGAATGCCATGCACGCCGCAGTAATGCGCCAGTGCCCGCATCTCCGTTTCCGAAACGGTGGTGCCGGTCGGATTGGACGGGCTGGCAAGGATCAGTCCCGCGATCTTTCCGGCATTGCGCAACAGCTCGACGGTGGGCTGGAACTTATGCTCGACATCCGCCAACAGATCGACGGGCTCAAAACCCAGCGCTGAAAGAATGTTGCGGTAGGCAGGATAACCCGGTGCCGCCAGCGCCACGCGATCGCCGGGCTCGAACGAGGACAGGAAGGAAAGCAGGAAGGCGCCAGAGGAGCCTTGCGTCACCACGATGCGCTCGGCGGGCAAGCTCAATCCATAGGTATCGGCATAGTGGCGTGCTATGCGCTCCCGCAGGGTTGGAATGCCCAGCGCGTCGACATAACCGATGCGATCGCGATCGAGCGCGCTCTTGGCCGCCTCGATGACGCCTGTCGGCGCGCTGGTGCTGGGCTGCCCGACTTCGAGATGGACGATGTTCTGTCCCTGAACCTCGCGTTCATAGGCCGCCCGCATGACGTCCATGACGATGAACGGCGACACGCTCGCCGCCCGTTGCGACACTTTGAGCGTCATGGCGCGGATCCTACCGGGCGGCGGGCGCGCTTAGCGCCAGTCCGTGGCCCCGTCCATCCGCCGCAACGCTGCAGGAGCTTCGCTCTTCGTGCAGCCCCTTCGAACAATAGATCGCGCTCGCCTGCCCCAGCGACGGCAACTCTTCGACCACATGCCCCCGCGCCCGCAGCGCCGCTGCCGCGCCCGGTTCGGCGAATACGCGATCGGGCAGACCCGGATGCAGGACGCGCGGCATGCGCATGGCCTCGACGAGCGGGCGCTTCAGCAGCAGCGCATTGGCGGCGACTTGCGTCAGCACGGCGGGGCCCGACGTACCGCCTGACGCGGCCCCGGCAAAAAAGAAATCGCCGGTATTGACGTTGGCGACCAGCATCGGACCGAGCGCCGCCGCGCCCCGGCCATTGATGCCAGGCGCCGGCGCGATCAGCACGCCGGTGGCGCCGGCGATGCGCGCCCCGCCAAAGAAGCCGTTGGTCGTGAAGGAACAAGCCACGGCGTTGGCGAAGCGATCGACGGCCACGAGCGTGGCGGCCGGTGCGTCATTGGGACGTTGCTGCGCCGAGCGCGGCAGGGTGCTGACAGGCGTCGTTTGTTCGGCGCGATAGGAAGCCAGCAGCGTGTCGATCTGTGTCTGGGACAATGTGGAAGCCGGATCGCCGACGAAGCTGTCGCGCGCATCAAGCCAGTTGCTGCGCTCGGCATAGGCACGCTTGGACATTTCGGCGATCACATGCGGATAGTTCTCCGCATTGGAACCTTCGTAGGTGCCGCGGCTTTCAAGCAAGCTCCACATCTGGGCGCTCAACACGCCACCACCGGCCGGCGGTGCGGCGAAATACGCCTGATGATTGCCCCATTTCAACGTCACCGGCTGCGACCATGTCGGTAACTGGTCGCGCATGTCCTCCAGGCTCAATTGCCCGCCGGCGCCACGCACCCCTTGGACGTACTGCCGAGCCAGACTGCCGACGTAAAGCTCGCCAGCGCCGCGCAATCTGATGCTGCCCAGCGTGCCAGCAAGATCTTCCTGGACCCACGGATCGCCTTCTCGCAACAGCCTGCCGTCGACAGTGGAGAATACCCGCCTGGTTGCCGGGTCCTGCTGAATCGCGCTCGCCGCCACCTGCAGATCCGCAATCAGCGCACGCGGTGCAATGGCGCCGATGCGGGCCAAACGTTCCCCGGGCGCCACCAGCTCCTCCCAGCGTGCCGCACCGTAGCGCGCATGCAGCGCCGCCATGCCGCGCACGTTGCCCGGCACGCCCACCGGGACGCCAGGGCTGGCGCCGGGGCCACTGCCCGAAACTTTGGTTACGAAGCTCAACGACTCGGTCTTGCGCGCCTTGGAATTGTGCACCAGGCAAACGCCGCCGCCGCCGACGCTGGCGCTCGACGGCAAGGTCACGGCCATGGCGAAGTATGTGGCGACGGCCGCATCCACGGCATTGCCGCCTTCCGCCAGAACATCGCGGCCGATCTCGGCCGCACGCGGGGAATCGGCTACCACGCCGCCGTAGAAGCCCTCGACGCGGCCCAGCTTGCCTTCGGGTGGATTGGAATCGCTGCAGGCCAGCAGCGCCAGGCAAGCCAGAACCGACGTCACAAAAGAGCCGGATTTATGGATCAGGTGAGTTTGACGATCGAGGGGGGCAGCACTAGGTTTGACGGTGAGGCACATCGACATGATTTTCTTCCGGCGCATCGTTGCAATTCTGGCCTTGGCGGCGCTGATGACGCCGACAGCGGCGCTGTGGCAAGCGGCTTCGGCGCAGCAAGGCAGGTTATCATTAATCCGCGATGCCGAAATCGAAAATGCCATTCGCACCTATGCCAAGCCGCTGTTGGAAGCGGCCGGACTGGAGAACGACGCGGTCAGCGTCCACATCGTGAACGATCCTTCGCTCAACGCCTTCGTCGCCGGCGGCCAGCGGCTGTTCCTGTTCACCGGACTGATCATGAAGGCGACCAGCGCCGGCCAGGTGCAGGGTGTCATCGCCCACGAGACCGGCCATATCGCGGGCGGCCATCTGGCGCGGCTGCAGGAGCAGCTTGAGAACGCGACCATCGAGAACATTCTCGAGATGCTGCTGACCGCCGCGGCGATTGCCGGTTCGGCCGCCGGGGGGGCGCAAACCGGCACGAACCGCACCGGCGGCCCGCCAGTCGGTGTCGCCCAGCGCAGTCTCTTTGCGTACACGCGCAGCCAGGAGCAGTCGGCGGACCAGGCTGCGGTGACGTTGCTCGATCGCATCGGCCAGTCTTCGCAGGGCTTGCTCGATTTCAGCTCGATGCTGCTGCAGCAGGAGATGGTGGCAGGGCTGCGGCCGGATCCCTATTTGCGCACGCATCCGCTCACTCAGGAGCGGGTGGCTTTCCTGCGCCAGCATGTCGAAACGTCCCGCTTCACCAAAGTCCCCGTATCACCGCAGCTTGAGATGATGCATGAGCGCATCGTCGCCAAGCTCTACGGTTTCATCGACCCGGCTCAGGCGCTGCGAAAATATCCGCCCAGCGACAACAGCGTTCCCGGGCGCTATGCCCGTTCGATCGCCCATTACCGCTCCGGCAACCTGCCGGAAGCGATAGGTTTGATAGACGGCCTGATCCGGCAGATGCCGAACGACCCCTATTTTCACGAATTGCGCGGACAGATTCTGTTCGAGAACCAGCGTGTGGCCGAATCGATTCCGTCTTACGAGCGCGCCGTCGCGCTTTTGCCCCGCTCCGGACTGATCAAGATCGAACTGGCTCAGGCGCTGCTGCAGAATCCGGATCAGGCGCAATTGATTCGGGCGCAAAAATTGCTCGAAAGCGTCGAGCAGAACGAGCGCGACGGCGGTTACTGGCGGCAGATGTCGATGATCTATGACCGCACCGGCAATATCGGCATGCGTTCGCTGGCGCTGGCGGAACTGGCTTATGCCCGCGGCGACCGCGTCGATGCGCTGCGCCACGCCACCGCTGCCGAACGCGGCTTGAAGTTCGGCACGCCGGCCTATCAAAGGGCGCAGGACATCAAGTTTCTCGCCGAAAGACCGAAGAAGAACTAGAACAGTCTCGCGGCAACGTGATTGGGCGCCGCTTTGCTTCAGACAGGCCTGCCGATTACACTGACCGCAACCCCACGGAGATCGAATGTTCACTCGCCTGATTGCCGGTCTGTTCGCCTGCCTGGTTGCCTTCCCTGCCCTGGCGCAAACTTCCTCAGCGCCCGACCGCGTGGCGATCGAGAAGATCGTGCGCGAATACCTGATCCAGAATCCCGAAGTTCTGGTCGAAGCGATGAACGAGTTGCGTCGGCGACAGGAGATGGCCGCCAATGAGGCTTCGAGCAAGGCGATAGAGGCCCACAAGAAGGAACTGTTCGAAGACGGGGCGACACCGGTTGGCGGCAATGCCAAAGGTGACGTCACGCTGGTCGAGTTCTTCGACTATCACTGCGGCTATTGCAAGCAAGTGCACGAGCCCATGCTGACCCTGATCCGCGAGGACAAGAATTTGCGCATCGTCTACAAGGAACTGCCGATCCTGGCGCCCGAATCGCGCATTGCGGCCGCCGGCGCGCTGGCGGCGAACAAGCAAGGCAAGTATGTCGAACTGCACAACGCGCTGATGGAAGCGCGCGGCAAGCTCACGAAGGACCGGGTGCTGGCGCTGGCCAAGGAACTGAAGCTCGATGTGGCCAAGCTCGAAAAGGACATGGACTCGCCGGATATCCAGGGCGCCATCGACCGCAATCTGAAACTTGCCGCCTCGCTGGGTGTCGACGGCACGCCAGCCTTCGTTATCGGCGATCAGTTCGCCCCCGGCGCCTTGCCGATCGAACAGTTGCGCGAGATGGTGGCGCAGGCGCGGAAGAAATAGCTGCTCACCGCGCGGTGGCGGTGATCTCCAACAGATCAAACAGGGCCGGCAGATCGGGCTGCCGGTCAGGTGGCGCATCCAACAGCGCTACGACTTCAATCACCGGCACCGGACGGGCGGGTTTGGCGCTGATGGCCAGCGCGCCAGGCTTGTCGAGGTAGCGCAAGGCCGCTTCTCCCACCTCGATCACGCGCGGCGAATTGCGATAAGGCGCCATCATCTGTCGCAATTGGGCGGCGAGCCCCGCCTTGAGTTGGACAATGGTGGCACGCTGCTGCCGCGCTGCAGCGGCAAGCGCGCGCGGGGTCAGTCCAGCGTCCAGCCAGGCGATCTCGACGCGATCGACATTGGCCGCCAGGAGCTGTGCCATCGGATCGCCGCCCGCAGCCGCTTCCCGGTAATTGCTGACGACATAGCTGGCGGAGAGCTTGCCGACGTCCGGGCCGAAGACCTCGAAGGTTTCCAGCGCAGCTTTTCCCCCTTCGCGCTCGCCCGTCACACGCGTGCGCATCGACAGATTAAGTGTGCCGTAGCCAAACCCAACCAACCCGGCAGCCATGTTGCGGTCCCGCAGATCGGCCGCGTTGATCAGCAAATCCGTCAGGGTAAAGTCGACATCGCCGGTTCCATTGTCGTTCTGGAAGCGCATCGAGGCATTGGCGACAGTCACACCCGGACCGAAATCCATGCCGTCGAGCGACAGCTTGCCGAGCGAATAGCGCAGCTTGCCGATTTGCCCCCAGCTTTGGGGCCCGTCCGTCGTGTCGTCAGCCAGAATCCGCGCTGCCACAGGCAGTATTTGCCCCCAATCCAGGTCGCGCAGTTCCACGCTGGCAACGCTGACTGAAATAGGGGTCGCCGCACTGATATCGACAACCCGTATGCCACGGATAAGCAGACTTTCGAACTTCTGGCGATTGATCGAACCGATTTCCGCCGTCTGAATGGAAAACTCGCTTTCCTTGAGCAGTGAATCGCCCTTGCGAAGATCGGCAAGCTTGAGCGCCGAAAAATCGAAGTAGGATAGCTTCTCGCCGGCCGTCTTGGTTTCGACCGGACTGAACCACATGCTACTGATCCCATCGCGCAGCTCGAAACGGCCCAGGCTGAATTTGCCATCGGGCTGATCGTGCGCCAGTTTCTCGAATACCATCGACTTGAAACGATCATCGCGCAGCCCCTGTATCTCGCCGCGGCTGAACGTCAGTTCACGCCCGGCCGATACGGTGCGCACACCTTCCACGGCGACGGAATCGACGCGCACATAGGACAGAATCTCCTTCATCCGCTCGGTCGGCGAGAGCGCGCGGAAAGTGGCGACAGCCTGCGCCGGGATGGGACGGATATCGACACCGGTTATGGTCGCTCGATCGGCCTTGCCGGGCTGGCCGCCCTGCACGCTCGAAAGATCGCTGACAACGGCCTTGTCGAACAGGCGGCGAAACGTCGAATCGAGCTTTGCCTCTGCCGGTCTGGGCCCCACCGCCTGTTGCCAGACGTCCGGATCGAATTGCTCCAGTTCCAGCCGCGCCAGGCTGATGCGATCGCCGCTGTCCCCCGGTTCCGCTTTCAGGCCGGTGATGACCAGACGCCGGTCATGCAGCGTGAAGTCGACCTTGTCGTAGCCGACCGCGCGATAAGGCGGCGGCGGGTTGGCGGCGAGTTGCCGCAACCCGTCCTCGATCTGAGCCTGGATCCGGGACTGGACGGCGAAATAGCCGCCGGCCGCCACTGCGCCAAGGGCAACGACGACCGCAGCCGCAATCAAAGAAATCTTCCGACCTGTCATCGACCGCCTCTCAAAAGGAAGCATCGATGTTCACCCGGCATAGCACCCAGCACAATCGCAATATGGATTGCGCAGGAAATCAGACCTCGAAGTCAGGCTGTTTTGATGGCTGGGAGCGATCGAAGGCATCGAGCTTCATGCAAGCGTCAAAAACCTTCATCACGGTCGGGTAACGCGCCAGATCGACGCCGAATCGCTTGGCACCGATCACCTGTGGCACCAGACAGGTATCGGCAAGCGTGGGCATATCGCCATGGGAATATCGGCCGGTGCCGGCAGTCCTGGTCAGCATATCCTCGTAAGCCTGCAAGCCGACCTCGTTCCAGTGCCGCGCCCAGGCGAAGCTGCCCGCCTCGTCCTGGCCGTAGGTCTCGCGCACATGCTTCAACACGCGCAAATTCTGCAGCGGATGAATCTCGCAGGCCGGGATCATGGCCAGCGCCCGCACGCGCGCACGGCCGATAGGATCGCGTGGCAGTAGTGGTGGGTTGGGCTGCGTTTCCTCGAGATACTCCATAATCGCCAGCGACTGAGTCAGGATGCTGTCATCGTCGAGCTGTAGCGCCGGCAACAGCTTTTGCGGATTGATCGCGGCATATTCCGGTTTCAGATGCTCGCCCTTGCGCAGGTGGTGGAAAATATCCTCGTAGGCGATGCCTTTGAGATTGAGCGCGATGCGGACGCGAAATGCCGCCGACGAGCGGAAATAGCCGTGAAGTTTCACCAATCCCTCCCCTTGAGGACCGCGCACCTTACTTCGGCGGCGTGTATTTGACGACTTTCTGATCAATGGCGCCCAGCACCGATTTTCCGGCGCGATCCAGCATTTCGATACGGATGCGATCGCCGAACTTCATGAACGGCGTCACGGGCTTGCCCTGCTCGATGGTCTCGATCATGCGCCGCTCGGCCAGGCAGGACGAGCCGACGCTGCGATCCTTGTTGGCCACAGTTCCCGACCCGACGATGGTCCCAGCCCCCAGATGACGCGTCGTGGCTGCATGCGCGATCAAGGTCGGGAAATCGAACGTCATGTCGACACCCGCTTCCGGCTTGCCAAACAGCTTGCCGTTATAGGTCGAGACCAGCGGCAGCTGCACCCGCGTGCCATCCCAGGCACCGCCGAACTCGTCCGGAGTCACGGCAACGGGCGAGAACGCCGTCGCGGGCTTGCCGTGCAGGAAGCCGAATCCCTTGTTCAGCTCGTTGGGAATGAGCAGGCGCGCGGATACGTCGTTGGCCAGCAGCACCAGCTTGATGTGCTTCTTAGCCTGCGCCGGCGTCGTGCCCATTGGAACGTCGTCGGTAATCACGCAGACCTCAGCCTCGAAATCGATGCCCCAATCCTCGCTGGTCGCCTCGATGTCGTCGGTCGGGCCAATAAACTTGTCGGAGCCGCCCTGGTACATCAGCGGATCGGTCCAGAAATTGGCCGGCAGTTCGACGCCGCGCGCCTTGCGCACAAGTTCGACATGCACGACATAGGCCGATCCATCGACCCACTGATACGCGCGTGGCAGGGGCGCTGCAGTTTTGGCCGGATCGAAGACGATCTCGTCGGCCAGCCTGCCGGCATTGAGGCGGTCGGAAACCGCCTGCAACTCGGGCGCCAGCACGTCCCAATGCTCGATCGTGCTTTGCAGGGTGCGGGCGATATGCGGCACGGCAATCGCCCGTTTCAGCTCGCGATCGACCACCACCAGCGTGCCATCGCGGCCGCCGGCCTTCAGCGACGCGAGCTTCATTCCGCCGCTTCCTTCTTCGGCTGCCAGGAATCGACGTAGCCAGTGAATTCAACCGTGCTGGCGGCCGCGCCTATGTCGAGCGCATCGCGCGTATCGATCATCACCGCCACCTCATCCAGCATATGTCCGCCCTTGGACTGCATCGCCATGGCCAGCGCCTTGGGATGCGGGCCATGGGTGAAGCCACAGGGATGGATGGTCATCATGCCGGGATGGATGTTGTCGCGGCTGAAGAAATTGCCGCGGTGATAGAAGATCACCTCGTCGAAATCGTCGTTGTTGTGGAAGAACGGCAGCTTGAGCGCATCCGGATCGCTCTCCGCCGGCCGCGGCACGAAGGTGCAGACGACGAAACGATTGGCCAGAAAGGTGGTGTGCGCTGAAGGCGGCAGGTGATAGCGATGGCTGTTCAGCGGTCGAATGTCGCGCCAGTTGATGCGTACCACCGTCAGATCGCCATGCCAGCCCACCGCGTCGAGCGGATTGAAGGGGTAGGTCACGGTGGAGATCTCGTCACGCCGCTTGATCAGCAGCTTCCAGGTCTTCTCGTCCTGCTGGGCGCGGAACTTGTCGTCGATCTGCGGCAAGTCCAGCATCGCCGGATCGAAGATAGCATGGCGGCCGACCAGGCCTTTCTCCGGCAGCCGATAGCTGTCGTTGGTCGCCTCGATCATCATGATCGACATCGGCGCCGCTGGCGTGATGCGCCACATGGTGCCGCGCGGGATCATTACGTAATCGCCGTCACGGATTTCCAGCCGGCCATAGTCGCAGAACAGCTCGCCCTGCCCTTCGTGCACGAACAGCAATTCGTCGCCATCGCCATTGCGCACCAAGTGGTCCATCGCCCCGTCTGGCCGCCAGAAGCGGACCTTGGTATGGGCATTGGACAGAATGGAAGCGGCTTTCCACGGAGAAGATTGCGCTTCGTTCACCTTCACCAGATCGAAAGCGCGCGGCTTCAGCGGCCCCTGCCAGTCGACCCAGCCGGTCGGCGGATGGCGATGGTGCATCTGCGTCGCGGGGCCGAAGAAGCCCTCCTTGCCCAGTTCGCGCTCGTAGGTGCCTTCCGGCAGCTTCGTATGGGCCTGGCGCGATGCCATGCCTTGCACCTGCGGGAATGTGATCCAGTTTTTCATGGTTCCCTCCTTAGGCCTTCAACACGCCGCGGCGGATCTGGTCGAGCTCGATCGATTCGAACAGCGCCCGGAAATTGCCCTCGCCGAAGCCTTCGTCGCCCTTGCGCTGGATGATCTCAAAGAAAATCGGACCGATCACCGTGTTGGTGAAGATCTGCAGCAGCAACCCGCCACCCTCGGTCGGCGCGCCATCGATCAGGATGCGGTTCTTCTGCAGGCGTTTCACGTCCTCGCCATGACCCGGCAGCCGCGCGTCGATCTGTTCGTAATAGGTGTCGGGCACCGTCTGGAACGGCACTTGCCGCGCCGCCAGAGCTTCGACCGTGCCATAGATGTCATTAGAGCCCAACGCGATGTGCTGGATGCCTTCGCCGTGATAGGCCGAGAGGTATTCGGCGATCTGCGATTTGTCGTCGGAGCTTTCGTTGATCGGGATGCGGATCTTGCCGCAGGGGCTGGTCATGGCCTTCGACTTCAGGCCGGTGAGCTTGCCCTCGATATCGAAATACTTGATCTCGCGGAAATTGAACAGCCGCTCGTAGAACTCGGCCCACTCCGCCATGCGCCCGCGATGAACGTTGTGCGTGAGGTGATCGACATAGGTGAAGCCGACGCCCTTGGGATTCTGGTCTACCCCGTCGATCGGCTCGAAATCGACGTCGTAGATCGTGCCTTTGTCGCCGTAACGGTCGACCAGATAGATCAAGCTGTCGCCAATGCCCTTGATGGCCGGAATGTTGAGCTCCATCGGCCCGACCTTGCCCTGCACACCCCAGGCGCCCAGTTCGACGGCGCGCTTGTAGGCCTTGGCGGCGTCGCGCACCCGGAAGGCGATGGCGCAGACGCTGGGGCCGTGAATGCGGGCAAAGCTTTGGGCGAAACTCTCCGGCTCGGCATTGACGATGAAATTGACGCCGCCCTGGCGATAGAGCGTGACGCGCTTGGAGCGGTGTTTGGCGACGGCAACGAAGCCCATCGATTCGAACAGCCGCCCCAGGGCTTGCGGGTCGGGAGCGGTGTATTCGATGAACTCGAAGCCATCGGTGCCCATCGGATTTTCGACGCCGAACGGGGATGCAATAGGAGGCGTGACGCTTGCCATGGAGCCCTCCGGGGGTGTTGTTGATCAGCCTAGCGCTCTATACTGAAACAGTATCGCCCAAGACCTGAAATTAGTTTCATATGTAACCAATGTTATGAGCAAAAATCAATCCAACGCCTCTTCTCCGGTGGATAACGCCGTCTCGGCCTTTGCGTTGGAAAACTTCCTTCCCTATCGGCTTTCCGTTGTAACTCAAACAGTTAGCGGCGGTTTGTCCAAAATCTACGCCAGCCGCTTCGACCTTTCGGTGCCGCAATGGCGGGTGATGGCCGTGCTGGGCCGCTACGAGCCGATTTCGGCCAACGAGGTCTGCGACCGCACCGTCATGGATAAGGTGGCCGTCAGCCGCGCCGTGCAGGCGATGCTACGGCGGGGCCTGGTCGAGCGCACCGTCGACAATCGCGATCGCCGGCGATCGGCGTTGCGTCTCTCCAAGCGTGGCCGCGCCATTCATAATGAGATCGTGCCGATGGCGCTGGAATACGAGCGTCGGCTTCTCGAATCCCTGACCGCCGAGGAAAAGGCGGCCCTTGATTCTCTGTTGAAGAGATTGCTTAACGGCGCTTAGCGGGGAATCGGCAAAAACGGCTGTTCCGTCAAAAGGTTGCCTGCTATCGGCACCATGGTATAACGGCGCCTGCCTGAGACGGGATTAAAGGAAACGCCGTGGCTAAGAAGAGCGGCAAAGTGGTTCGGCCGGTGCTGATCGTGAACGGCCCGAACCTGAACATGCTGGGCGTACGGCAGCCGGAAATCTATGGCCGGGAGACGCTGGGCGACGTCATTCGCGCCTGCCGCGCGGAAGCCACCGCCCTTGGCCTCGATGTCGAGTTCCGCCAGAGCAACAAGGAAGGCGAGCTGGTCGAGTTCATCCATGCCGCGCGCACGGGCAATTCGGGCATCATCATCAACGCCGGCGCCTATACCCATACGTCGGTGGCCATATTCGATGCGCTGCAGATCGCCGAGAAACCGGTGATCGAGGTGCATCTGTCCAACATCTTCCGGCGGGAATCCTTCCGCCACCATTCCTATGTCAGCCTGATCGCGCAGGGCGTTATCTGCGGGCTGGGCAGCCAGGGCTACCTTCTGGCCCTGGCGGCAATGAAGAAACTGCTGAACAAAACGGGCAAATAGCCGATGGCAAAGTTTGAAATCGACGAAGATGCAGTACGGAAACTGGCGGCGCTGCTGGAAGACACCGGCCTGGCCGAGATCGAATACGAAAGCGGCGGCCAGCGCGTGCGCCTGGCGCGCAATGGCGTGGCGGCGCCCATGACTTATGCCGCCGCCCCTGCGCCAGGAGCAGCGGTAGCCGCTCCGGCGTCCGCGCCGGCAGCCGACGACGCAAAGCATCCCGGCGCCGTGCTCTCTCCGATGGTCGGCACCGCTTATCTTTCCTCGCAGCCCGGCGCCGCCCCCTTCATCAAGCTGGGCGACAGCGTCGCCGCGGGCCAGACCTTGCTGATCATCGAAGCCATGAAGACCTTCAACCCGATCCGCTCGCCCAAGGCCGGCAAGGTCGTGAAGATCAACGTCACCGATGGCCAGCCCGTGGAATTCGGCGAACCGCTGATGATCGTCGAGTAGCATGTTCGACAAGGTTCTGATCGCCAATCGCGGCGAGATCGCGCTGCGCATCCACCGCGCCTGTCACGAGATGGGCATTCAGACGGTGGCGGTGCATTCGACCGCCGACGCCAACGCCATGCATGTGCGGCTGGCCGACGAATCGGTCTGCATCGGCCCGCCGCCGGCGTCGCAAAGCTATCTCAACATGGCGGCGATCCTCTCGGCCGCCACCATCACCGGCGCCAACGCGATCCATCCCGGCTACGGCTTCCTGTCGGAGAACGCCAAGTTCGCGGAGATGGTCGAGGACCACGGCCTGACCTTCATCGGCCCGACGCCCGAACATATCCGCATGATGGGCGACAAGATCGTCGCCAAGCAGACGGCGGAGAAGCTCGGCCTGCCACTGGTGCCGGGTTCATCCGGCTCCGTGTCCAGCGTCGACGAGGTCAAGAAACTGGGCGCCAAGATCGGCTTTCCGGTTTTGGTCAAAGCCGTTGCCGGCGGCGGCGGTCGCGGCATGAAGGTGATCGAGAGCATCGACCACGCCGAAGAAGCTTTTAACCTGGCGCAATCGGAAGCCCGTTCCGCCTTCGGCAATGATTCGCTCTATCTGGAGAAATATCTCGGCCATCCGCGCCACATCGAAATCCAGGTGCTGGCCGACAATCACGGCAACGTCGTGCACCTGGGCGAGCGCGACTGCTCGCTGCAGCGGCGGCACCAGAAGGTGCTGGAAGAGGCGCCCTCGCCGGCGCTCAACGAATCGCAAAGACGCAAGATCGGCAAGCAGGTGACCGACGCCATGCGCACGCTGGGCTATCGCGGCGTCGGCACGGTCGAATTCCTGTTCCAGGACGGCGAATTCTATTTCATCGAGATGAACACCCGCCTGCAGGTCGAGCATCCGGTAACCGAGGCCATCACCCGTCTCGACCTGGTACGCGAGCAGATCCGCGTCGCCACCGGCGCGCCTCTGGGCATGGTGCAAGACGACATCGTATTGCGCGGCCATGCCATCGAATGCCGCATCAATGCGGAGAACCCCGAAACCTTCGTGCCCTGCCCCGGCAAGATCACCGACTACCACACGCCCGGCGGCCTGGGCGTACGGGTCGATAGCGCGCTCTACAGCGGCTACACCATGCCCCCCTATTACGACAGCATGGTCGCCAAGCTGATCGTCTCCGGCACCAGCCGCAACGAATGCCTGATGCGCCTGCGCCGCAGCCTTGAGGAATACGTCATCGGCGGCATCGACACCACGATCCCGCTGCACCAGAAACTGATCGCGCATCCCGATTTCATCAACGGCAATTACGACATCAACTGGCTGGAGCGTTTCGTCGGCCTGAAGAAGTGAGGCGCTGGCGATGAGACTTTCGTCATGGCGGGCCTAAGTCCCGACCTGCTGCTGCAAGCCTACGCGGTCGGCCTGTTCCCCATGGCCGAGCGCCGCGACGATCCGGCCCTGTATTGGATCGACCCGGAAGAGCGCGCAATCCTGCCGCTCGACGGCTTCCACCTTTCCCGCCGCCTTGCGCGCACCGTGCGCAGCAACCGCTTCGACATCCGCTGCGACACGGCTTTTGCCGACGTCATGCGCGCCTGCGCCGAACCGGCGGAAGGCCGCACGGAAAGCTGGATCAACGAGCCGATCCTGCAGCTCTATACCGCCCTCTTCCATCGCGGCCAGGCGCATAGCGTCGAAGCCTGGCGCGACGGGCGATTGGTCGGCGGGCTGTACGGGGTATCGCTGGGTGGGGCGTTCTTCGGCGAAAGCATGTTCAGCCGCGAGACGGACGCCAGCAAGGTGGCGCTGGTGCATCTGGTGGCTCGGCTGAAGCTTGGGGGGTACGTGCTGCTCGACTGCCAGTTCATGACCGCGCATCTGCGCCAGTTCGGCGTGGTCGAGATCAGCCGGGCCGAGTATCGCCTCCGGCTGGCAAAAGCATTGAAAGTCGATGCCAGTTTTCAGCGCGATTTGGCGGGCGCGGCGGAGTCCGCGGTTTTGCAGCCGACCACCCATACATCATAGATAGGGTGTTCCAGCGCTGACAGTGCCGGCGAAGAGGCGAACATCCAGCCGGCAAAGACCTTGCGCACTTCTTCGCCCGGGCGCTGCTCGCTGATTTCGAGAAACGCCGAAGCTTCCGGCGGCGCTTCCGGCGGGCTGACGACGCATTGGCGCACCAGGATCTTCAACGTGCCAAGGCGGGTTTCCTTGTTCAGGGGCGCCTCGATCTCGTGCACCCGCGCCACCAGCTTGTCGAGCCCCTGCAGCACGGCGCCCGTGATAACGACAGGCGGCTTCGGCGCGGCTGGCGGTGCGGCCGCCGTCGAGCCCTGCGCCAAGGCCGAAGAGGCGATTGCCGACAACAGAATAACGCCGGCGAAAAGACGAACGAGCATGAGAACCTACTTTTTGGGCTGGCCAGCGACAGGCTGCTCCAGCGATTCGACGAGATGACGCAGCACAGTGCGGACTTGTTCCGGATCGCATCCCATCAGGACGGCGTCCTCGACCGCATCGGCGCACAACTGCCTGATCTCGTCGAGATTCTGGTTCAGAACCTTGATCTTTTCGAGGCAGGAAACGGGCTTGCCGTCCGGGCCCTGCCACTGGGGCGGGGCGAATTTGTCGGTCTTGACCATGGCCTGACTTAGCACGCCGGCCGGCTTACGACCAAGGCGGCCCTATTGCTTGGGCGGTGCGGGCGGGAGGCCCGGCTGCGGCGCGGGCTCGCTGGGCTTGGGCGAGAATATCGCCTGGCCGATCAGATCCATCAGATTGACGGCGCCCTGGGTGCGGGCGATTTCGCCGCCGGGCGGGATGTTCTTTTCGTTGCCGCCGGGTTCCAGGGTCAGCGACAGCCCGCCGAGCAGCGATTCGCTGACCAGCTTGGCCGAGGTATCGAGAGGCAGCTGGATATCATTGGCGATGCTCAGGCGGACGATGGCCTGGAAGGTCTTGGGGTCGAGCTTCTGGTCGGTAACGGTGCCGATCTTGATGCCGCCAATGGTGACGTCGGCGCCCTTCTTCAGCCCGTCGACCCGATCGAAGCGGGCAATGACCTCGTAGCCGGTCGAGGTCGAGGCGTCGACGGCGCGGAAGGCATAGCCGAGAAACAGCGCCGCCACGACCAGCACGATCGCGCCGATAAGCGTTTCCACGACACTGCGGTTCATAGGGCCTCCACTGGTTGCGGGCGCAGGGTAATCATCGGCGTATCCGGGCGCAAGCGCTGGCCCCCGGGTTGAATTCGCGCACTGATGCCCCCAAGCTGAGCTCATGAAGCGCAGCGACCCGCTCGTTCTCGCCATCTCCGCCCTGCTGCTTGGCGGAATACCGCCTCAGTCCGCCGCGCAAGCGCCACCCTTTGCGCTGGACCTGCCGATCGACTGCGCCCTGCCCGACCGCTGCGCCGTGCAATTCCACGTCGATCGACGACAGGGACCGGAAGTCGGCGATTTCCGCTGCGGCCGGCTGTCCTACGATACCCATCGCGGCACCGATTTCAGGGTGTTCGCCAGAGAGGATTTCGATGCCGGCATTCCGGTGCTGGCCGCGGCGCCGGGAAAAGTCGTCGCGATTCGCGATGGCATGGACGACATCGACGTGGTCGTGCTGGGCCGCGACAAGGTTCAGGGCCGCGCCGGCGGCAATCAGGTGGTCATCGCTCACGACGGCGGCTGGGAGACCTATTACTGGCACCTGCGCAAAGGCAGCATCGCGGTACAGCAAGGACAGACGGTAGCGGCCGGCACGAAGCTGGGATTGGTCGGCCTGTCAGGCGATACGAATTTCCCGCATCTGCATTTCGAGCTGCGGCGCAATCGCGAGCTCGTCGTCGATCCGTTCGATGCCAGCGACAGCGGCGAATGCGGCGCATCGGCGCAAAGCCTGTGGACAAAATCGGCGATGGCGCGGCTGGCCTATGCGCCGGCGGTCGCCCGATTGGGCTTCGCCACGCGCGAGCTCACCCGGGCGGAGGCGGTCTATGGACGCGCTGCCGAACTCGCACCATCGCGATCGCCGCCGGCACTCTTTCTTTGGATGGAGCTGTACGGACTGGCGCGCAACGACAGCGTCTCCTTGCAATGGGGCCTGCCCGACGGCAGCTGGCGCGCGCCTGCCGAACTCACCTGGGAGAGCGATCTGCCTTATGCCTTCCGAACCGGAAAACTCAACCTGCCGGCGCCGCTTCCGCCGGGCAAATATTCGGCGCGCCTGAAGATCGCACGCGGCGACAACAGCGCCACGCTGTACGACAAGACCTATTCGGTAACGATCGAATAAAACGCGATCAGTTGGGCTTCCAGGGCTCGTAATCGCCCGTTGCCTTGTCGCGACGACCGCCGGAAAGCACGTGGCCCGGCGGACGATAAGCCTCGGCCGTTCCTGTCAGATTCGGCACATGGTCCTTCTGCCAGTCGCGGCGCGGCAGGCCCTCCGCCGGCGGCGGCGTGTCCACCGTGTGATGCAGCCAGCCATGCCAGTCGGGCGGTACGCGCGAGGCTTCGACCTCGCCGTTGTACATGACCCAACGCTTGCGACGCTGGCCCTTCACCGGCTTGCGATCCTGGTAATACTGATTGCCGAACTGGTCGGCGCCGACATGTTGGCCGCGCAGCCAGGTGAAGATACGTGTGCCGATGGTCATGCGTCGTACTCGTGTTGAACGCGCTGTTGCGGTGTCGCCTGCGGTATAGCCCCGCTCTTCCTTCGACACAATCGATCACGCCGTCGCATCACTCTCTCCATCGCTCTCGCGCACTCGTTCGAAGGAGTTGAAGAGTGCGCGATGCCGTTCCTCTACCGTGTCGACCGGGACACAATCTAGTATCTTCCACACCCCATAACTCAAAATATTGTTGCGCGCACAAGATTTTGTGATTTAGTATCGCCTTATAGCTAGATGTGTGCGCTGAAAAATTCCTACTTGATGTTGATTGGAAATAGCGCAGCCCACACCACAGCTCGGGGGAAGTGAATGCGGATCGACCGGCGATATACGCGAGAGGGCGCCTCGCCCTACGCCGATATTGCCTTCCGACTGACCTCAAGCGAGATCCGGAATCCGGATGGCTCGGTGGTGTTCAATTGCGAATCGCTGGAAGTGCCGGAAGCCTGGTCGCAGGTCGCCAGCGATATCCTGGCACAGAAGTATTTCCGCAAGGCTGGCATCCCCGCTCGACTGAAGGCAATCGAGGAGAAGGACGTTCCTTCTTTCCTGTGGCGCCGGGCAGCGGACGAGGAAGCGCTCGCCGCACTCCCTGAAGAAGAGCGGATCGTCGGCGAGACCTCGGCCAAGCAGGTGTTCAATCGCCTGGCCGGGACCTGGACCTACTGGGGCTGGAAGGCCGGCTATTTCGACAGCGAAGCCGATGCGCGCGCCTTCTACGACGAGCATTGCTACATGCTGGCGGCGCAGATCTGCGCACCCAATTCGCCGCAATGGTTCAACACCGGCCTGCACTGGGCCTATGGCATCGACGGGCCGGGACAGGGCCACTATTTCGTCGACTTCCGCACCGGCGAGCTGACCAAGTCGAATTCGGCCTACGAGAACCCGCAGCCGCATGCCTGCTTCATCCAGTCCGTTGCCGACGATCTGGTGAACGAAGGCGGCATCATGGATCTTTGGGTCCGCGAGGCGCGTCTCTTCAAGTACGGTTCAGGCACCGGCAGCAATTTCTCCGCGCTGCGCGGCTCTAACGAGAAACTTTCCGGCGGCGGCAAGTCTTCGGGCCTGATGAGCTTCCTGAAGATCGGCGACCGGGCCGCCGGCGCCATCAAGTCGGGCGGCACCACCCGCCGCGCCGCCAAGATGGTGGTGGTCGACGTCGACCATCCCGACATCGAGGAATTCATCAACTGGAAGGTCTATGAAGAGCAGAAGGTCGCCGCCATGGTGACCGGCTCGCATCTGGCCAGCCAGCACCTCAACGCCATCATGCGCGCCTGTACGGCGGCCGAAGCCGCCGGCGAGAAGGCTTTCGAGCCCGCGCACAACATGGCGCTGCGGCGCGAGATCGTTGCCGCCCGCAAGGCGCAGATCTCCGAGAACTACATCCAGCGCGCCATCCAGTTCGCCAAGCAGGGTTTCCGCTCGATCGATTTCCGCACCTACGACACGGACTGGGACTCGGAAGCCTACCTGACGGTCTCCGGCCAGAACGCCAACAACACCGTGCGGGTGACCGACGCATTCCTGAAGGCGGTTGCCGAAAATCAGCCTTGGCAGCTGAAACGGCGCACTGATGGTAAGGTCGCCAAGACCATATCGGCCGGCGAATTGTGGAACCAGATCAGCCATGCCGCCTGGGCTTCGGCCGATCCCGGCATCCAGTACGACACCACCATAAATGAGTGGCACACCTGCCCGGCGTCGGGGCGCATCAACGCCTCGAACCCGTGCTCGGAGTACATGTTCCTCGACGACACGGCCTGCAATCTGGCGTCGCTCAACCTGATGCAGTTCCGCCAGGACGATGGCGGCTTCGATGTCGCTGGCTTCGAACATGCGGTGCGGCTGTGGACCATCGTGCTGGAAATCTCCGTGCTGATGGCGCAGTACCCCTCGAAAGAGATCGCGCTGCGCTCCTACCAGTTCCGCACCCTGGGCCTGGGCTACGCCAATATCGGCGCGCTGCTGATGGCCAACGGGCTGGCCTACGACTCGGAAGCTGGCCGCTCGCTCTGCGCTGCGATCACCGCCGTCATGACCGGCATCGCCTACGCGACGTCGGGGGAAATGGCGCGCGAGCTGGGCCCCTTCCCCGAATTCGCCGCCAATCGCGAGGGCATGCTGCGGGTGATGCGCAATCACCGCCGCGCCGCGCAGGGCGCTCGGCGCGGCTATGAAGGCCTGTCGATCGCGCCGGTCGCCTTCGACGCCGCCACCTGTCCCGACCGCGAACTGGCCGAAGCGGCCGCTCGCGCCTGGGAATACGCCCTCGAGCTGGGCGAGAAATACGGCTACCGCAACGCACAAGCCACTGTCATCGCGCCCACCGGCACGATCGGGCTGGTGATGGACTGCGATACCACCGGCATCGAGCCCGATTTCGCCCTGGTGAAGTTCAAGAAGCTGGCCGGCGGCGGCTATTTCAAGATCATCAACGGCACCGTACCCCTGGCCCTGCAAACCCTGGGCTATGCGCCGGAAGAAATCGCCGAGATTTCCGCTTACGCGGTCGGTCGCGGCACTCTGGTCGATGCACCACACGTCAATCACGCCAGCTTGCGGGCCAAGGGCTTCACCAGCGTCCAGCTGCTGAAGATCGAGGCCGCCCTGGGGGACGCCTTCGACATCCGCTTCGTCTTCAATCGCTGGACACTGGGCGAGGATTTCTGCCGCGACGTGCTGAAAATCGCCGACGCGGAGCTGTCCAGGCCCGGTTTCGACCTGCTGGCGGCCATCGGCTTCACCAGGGAAGAGATCGAAGCCGCCAACATCCATGCCTGTGGCGCGATGACCGTCGAAGGCGCGCCGCATCTGAAAGCCGCCCACCTGCCGGTATTCGATTGCGCCACCCCCTGCGGCCGCACCGGCACCCGCTCGCTGTCGAGCGAAGCCCATATCCGCATGATGGCGGCGGCTCAGCCGTTCATCTCCGGCGCCATCTCCAAGACCATCAACATGCCCAATTCGGCAAGCGTCGACGATTGCGGCGAAGCCTACATGTTGTCGTGGCGCCTGGCTTTGAAGGCCAATGCCTTGTATCGCGACGGTTCCAAGCTGTCGCAGCCGCTTTCCGCCATCGCCATTCCCGATGACGTCGAGTCGATGGACGAGCAGCGCTCCGTTGCGGCGCAGACCACAGTGATTGCCGAACGTATCGTCGAGCGGATCGTCGAGCGCGAGGTGCGCAGCCGGCGCGAACGCCTGCCGCAGCGCCGCAAAGGCTATACGCAGAAGGCCATCGTCGGCGGTCACAAGGTCTATCTGCGCACCGGCGAGTACGAAGACGGCCGCGCCGGCGAGATCTTCATCGACATGCACAAGGAAGGCGCCGCCTTCCGCAGCCTGATGAACAACTTCGCGATCGCCATCTCGATCGGTCTGCAATACGGCGTGCCGCTCGAGGAATTCGTCGAGGCCTACACCTTCACGCGCTTCGAACCGAGCGGCATGGTCGAAGGAAACGACGCGATCAAGATGGCGACGTCAGTTCTCGATTATATTTTCCGCGAACTTGCTGTATCATATCTTGGTCGCAACGATCTCGCGCATGTCGAGCCGAACGATTTGCGGACCGACAGTGTGGGACGCGGCGACTCGCAGGGCGATCTCTCGCCCGCGGCCGCAACGGAGGCAACCTCCCCGGTTGCCGATACCGAGATTGATCACATGCGCCGCCTGGCCAGCACCGGCTACATGCGCAGCAACCTTTACGTACTCACCGGGCGCAACGCGCGCGCAGCGACGGCTACGGCCTCGTATGCAGCAGCCGGCGCCCAAGTTCTGACGGACGGCAACACCGCTGCCCTGGCATCCGCCGGGACAGTCGCCGTCAGTGCCGCCTTGGCACAGGATGTCGACGACCGCCTCGTGCGGGTTCGCGAAGCCCGGATAAAGGGTTTCGAGGGCGACGCCTGTGGCGAATGCGGCAACTTCACCCTGGTGCGCAACGGGACCTGCATGAAATGCAACACCTGCGGCAGCACCAGCGGATGCAGTTAGTAAGCGTAGAGGTGATTACCTTTGTTCCCAAACCCGGGATCGGAGCGGACCGGTCCTACAACGTCACTTGAGAGGAGAGAGATCATGGCAGCTAAGAAAAAGGCGGCTAAGAAGAAAGCCACCAAGAAGGCCGCTAAGAAGAAGAAGATGTAATCCGCTGGGGGCAAGTTAATTCTTGCTCCCGCGTAAAACCTGTCAGACTGTGCCTCCCACATCGTCTCGTACTGTGGGAGGCACAGACTTATGACCGGTCGTATCGACGCTCGCCTTACCGAGCTAAAAATTGCCCTGCCAGCGGCCAGTGTGCCGGCCGCCAACTACGTACCCGTAGTGATTGCCGGCAATCTCGCCTTCGTGTCGGGTCAGGTCCCGGTGCTGCAGGGGGAACTCAAATATCTCGGTAAGGTGGGCGTCGAACTTACAATCGAGCAGGGCCAGCAGGCCGCTCGCCTCTGCGCCCTCAACATCATCGCCCAGCTCAAGCTTGCCCTCGGCGGCGATCTCGATCGCGTCCGCCGCTGCGTCAAGGTCGGCGGCTTTGTGAATTGCGAATCGGGCTTCGGCGATCAGCCCAAGGTAATCAACGGCGCATCCGACCTGTTCGTCGCGGTCTTCGGCGATGCCGGCCGCCATGCCCGCTTCGCCGTCGGCACCAACGCCCTGCCCTTCAACGTGGCGGTCGAGGTTGACGCGGTGTTCGAGGTCGCCTGACCGGCGATTTCGCCATGACGACGCATCAAACCATCGTCGACCGGCTTCGCGCGGCGGGGCACGAGCTGCCGCCCGCGATGCCGGCGGTGGCAAGCTACGTGCCGTTCGTCCAAACCCAAACCGGTGCCGGAACGTTGGTCCATATCGCGGGCCAGGGGCCGTTCCGTGACGGGCGGCTGGAGCATGTCGGGCGGATCGGCGCCGACATGGCGCTAGACGACGCAATCGCAAGCGCCCGGCTGGTCACATTGAATGTGCTTGCACAAGCCGCGGCGGCAACCGTGGCGAAATTCGGCGCTCCGTCGCTGCACAAGGCGCGCTGTGTGCGGCTAGGCATTTTCCTCAATTGCAATGACGGCTTTGCCGAGATGGAGCCGATCGCCGATGCGGCTTCGTCTCTGGTAACAGCCGCACTCGGCGACAAGGGCTGGCACTGCCGCAGTGTCGTGGGCAAGCCGGTGCTACCGATGCAAACCTCCGTCGAAATCGACGGCATTTTCCTAATGGACCAAATATGAGCGACGCCACTGCGCTGGGCTATGTCGCCGGCTTTCTCACCACGCTGGCCTTTCTGCCGCAGGTCCTGAAAGCCTGGCGCACGGGATCGACCGAAGATCTGTCCTGGATCATGCTGTGCTTCTTTTCCTGTGGCGTCGCCCTGTGGGTGGTCTATGGCATCATGCTGGAAGAGCCGCCGATCATCCTGTTCAACGCCATAACGCTGGGCCTGACCCTGGTCCTGGCCGTGATCAAGCTGCGGCACGCCACGCCAAAATGATCCCCCTGAAGGTCTCCGTCGAATAGACTGTGACCATGCCCGACGGAACGCTCGAACTTGCCGTCCGAATAGCCGATTCGCTGGAAGCGGTAGCGCCGGCCGATTGGGATGCCTGCGCCATGCCGGACGGTGGCGACGACAACCCTTTCGTTTCGCACGCCTTCCTGATCGCGCTGGAACGCAGCAAATCGGTCGGAAGGCGCAGCGGCTGGCTGCCGCAATATCTGCTGGCGGAAACGACGGACGGCCGGCTGCTGGGTTGCGCGCCGCTCTACGTCAAATCCAACTCCTACGGCGAATACGTCTTCGACCATAGCTGGGCCGATGCCTACGAGCGCGCCGGCGGCAGCTACTATCCCAAGCTACAGGTGGCCGTCCCCTTCACCCCGGCGCCGGGCCCTCGCCTGCTGGTCCGGCCTGGCGAGACAGCCGGAGCGGTCGCCGACGCCCTGTGCGAAGCGCTGGTCGAAATCACGCGCGGTAACAAGTTTTCCTCCTGTCACGTCACGTTCTGCCGCGAAGAGGAATGGCAGCGCCTGGCGCGGCACGGTTTCCTGCGCCGGCTGGGCCAGCAATATCACTGGCATAACGAAGATTACGGCTCGTTCGACGATTTCCTGGCGGCGCTGAATTCGCGCAAGCGCAAGGCTATCCGGAAGGAGCGTGAAGCCGTGCGCGACTCCGGCCTGGTCGTTCGCCCGCTCAGCGGCGATCAGATCGAGAAGCGGCATTGGGATGCCTTCTTCGCCTTCTACATGGATACCGGCTCGCGCAAATGGGGCCAGCCCTACCTGACCCGCGCCTTTTTCGACCAGATCGGCCGCACTATGGCCGACAGGATCGTGCTGGTCATGGCGGAAAAAACCGACGGCGAGCTGGTCGCTGGCGCCCTCAATCTGAAAGGACGTGACACGCTCTTCGGCCGCAACTGGGGCTGCGTCGAGGATTACCGCTTCCTGCATTTCGAGGCCTGCTACTACCAGGCCATCGACTACGCCATTGCCCATGGGCTGAAGCGGGTCGAGGCCGGCGCGCAGGGCGAGCACAAGATCCAGCGCGGCTATCTGCCGGTGCCGACCTATTCGGCGCACTGGATCGCCGATCCCGGCTTCCGCAGGGCGGTAGACGATTATCTGCAGCGCGAGCGGCCTGCCATCGAAGCCCAGATCGCCGATCTGGCGACGCTGTCGCCGTTCAGAAAAGCGAACGAAATCTAGGCGGCGCCTTCCGACAGCGCTTTCCACTCATGGCCGCAGCGACGGCAATGCCGCTGCTGCGTGGCAAGCGGGGTTGGCGCGGCAATGGCCCAGCCGATGAGGGCGGCCACGAACGAGCGCGGCCGGAAAATATCCTCGCCGCTGCATTGCGGGCAGCGTTCGATGGCGAAATCCTCGCCGGCCTCCGGCTTTTCCAGCATCTCGACCGAATTGACGAACTCGCCGGCGCCGACTTCCCGAAGTAGGCCTAATGCCGCGCCCGATTCGGTTTTCGGCACCATCAGCTTGATGCCGCCCAAGGCAGTGGCCAGTGGCCAGTCGATGGAGATGAGGTTGGTGTCATGCAGGACGGCGCCGATGCCGTTGGTCTTCAGGAAGCCGCAGGCGATGTGGGCCTCGCTCCAATCGATGAAACGGGCGATTGGAACGAGGCCCTCGTCCAACGGTCTATCCTAGCCCGGCAACAGCGCCGGAGCTTTCTTCTGCTCCAGCTTCGGTGGTTCGGGCTCGGGGAAGTCGAAGCTCAACTTGTCCGCATCCTTGTCGGCCTTGACTACCACCACGCCGCCCTTGGCGAGCTTGCCGAACAGCAACTCTTCCGCCAGCGGCTTCTTGATGTGCTCCTGAATGATCCGGGCCAGCGGCCGCGCGCCATAGAGGCGATCGTAGCCCTTGACCGCCAGCCAGGCGCGGGCGCTTTCCGACACGTCGATGATGACCTGCCGGTCGGCCAGCTGCACTTCCAGCTCGGCCACGAACTTGTCGACGACGCGGTGCATGACATCGGGCGTCAGGTTGCCGAAGCGGATCACCGCATCCAGCCGGTTGCGGAATTCCGGCGTGAACATGCGGTTGATGGCTTCCATGTCGTCGTCGGTGCGCATCTCGCGCTCGAAGCCGATCGGCGCCTTGGCGAGATCGGCCGCGCCGGCATTGGTCGTCATGCACAGCACGACGTTGCGGAAATCGACCTGGCGGCCGTTATGGTCGGTCAACTTGCCGTAATCCATGACCTGCAACAGGATGTTGAACAGGTCCGGATGCGCCTTCTCGATCTCGTCCAGCAGCAGTACGCAATGCGGATGCTGGTTGATCTGGTCGGTCAGCAATCCGCCCTGGTCGAAGCCGACATAGCCCGGCGGCGCGCCGATCAGGCGCGAGACGGTGTGGCGCTCCATGTATTCCGACATGTCGAAGCGGATCAGCTCGACGCCCATCAGCTTGGCGAGCTGGCGGGTAACTTCCGTCTTGCCGACGCCGGTCGGGCCGGCCAGCAAATAGGAGCCGATCGGCTTGTCGCCCTGCCGCAAGCCGGCGCGCGACAGCTTGATCGCCGACGACAGGGCCGAAATCGCCGCATCCTGGCCGAACACCATCAGTTTCAGGTCGCGCTCCAGATTGCGCAGCACTTCGGTATCGTCCTTGGACACGCTCTTGGGGGGAATGCGGGCGATCTTGGCGACGATGGCCTCGATGTCGCGCACGTTGATGGTCTTGCGCCGCTTGTGTTCGGGCACCAGCATCTGCGCGGCACCGACCTCGTCGATCACGTCGATCGCCTTGTCCGGCAGCTTGCGGTCGTTGATGTACTTGGCCGCCAGATCGACCGCCGCCTTGATGGCGTCGGCCGTGTAGCGCACGTTATGATGCTCCTCGTAATAGGGCTTCAGCCCCATCAGGATCTTCACCGAATCCTCGATCGTCGGCTCGGGCACGTCGATCTTCTGGAACCGGCGCACCAGCGCGCGATCCTTCTCGAAGTAGTTGCGGAATTCCTTGTAGGTCGTCGAGCCGATGCAGCGCAGCTCGCCCGAGGCCAACACCGGCTTCAGGAGGTTGGACGCATCCATCGAGCCGCCCGAGGTGGCGCCGGCGCCGATCACGGTGTGGATCTCGTCGATGAACAGCACCGAGCCGGGCCGCGCCTTCAGTTCAGCCAGCACCGCCTTCAAACGCTCTTCGAAGTCGCCGCGATAGCGCGTACCCGCCAGCAGCGATCCCATGTCGAGCGAGTAGATCACCGCGTTCTTCAGGACTTCCGGCACCTCGTCGTTGACGATCTTGCGCGCCAGCCCCTCGGCGATTGCCGTCTTGCCCACGCCGGGATCGCCGACGTAAAGCGGGTTGTTCTTGGTGCGGCGGCACAGCACCTGGATGGTGCGCTCCACTTCCAGATCGCGCCCGATCAGCGGATCGATGCGGCCTTCCTGGGCCTTCTTGTTGAGGTCGACGCAATAGGCAGACAACGCATCGTCGCCTTGTTTCACGATGTTCTCCGCCTGACCTTCCTCGTCGGTGCCGCTCGCCGGTCGACCCTTGCTGCGGCCCGGCACTTTGGCAATGCCGTGGCTGATGTAATTGGTGGCGTCCAGTCGCGTCATGTCCTGCTGCTGCAGGAAATAGACGGCATGGTTTTCGCGCTCGGAGAACATGGCGACCAGGATGTTGGCGCCAGTGACTTCCTCGCGGCCGGAATTCTGCACGCTGAGCGCGGCGCGCTGGATGACGCGCTGGAAGCCGGCGGTCGGCTGCGGATCGCGCACGCTGCCCGTGATCAGGCCGGTCAATTCGTTTTCGATGTAATTCTCGAGATCGCGGCGCAGCCGTTCAATGTCGACGCCGCAGGCCTTCATCACGGCAACCGCGTCGCTGTCCTCGGTCAGGGCGAGCAGCAGATGCTCGAGGGTCGAATATTCGTGCCGATGTTCGCCCGCCAATGCGATGGCGCGGTGCAGAGACTGTTCCAGGTTACGCGACAGCATCGGCGCTCTCCTTGGGCAACTGGGTTACTACTCTTTCTCCAACGTACATTGCAGCGGGTGCTGGTGCCGGCGGGCGTGTTCCATCACCTGCGCCACTTTGGTTTCAGCGACTTCGTAGGTAAAGACGCCGCAGACGCCGACGCCGCGCTGATGCACGTGCAGCATGATCTGGGTCGCCTCTTCCCTGTTCTTGCTGAAATAGACTTGCAGGACGTGGACGACGAACTCCATGGGCGTGTAGTCGTCGTTCAGCATCAGGACTTTGTACATTGACGGCTTCTTGGTTTTGGGGCGGGTTTTGGTCACCACCCCGACCTGGCCGTCGGTCTTGTTCTTACGGTCGCCTTCGCTCATGCGATAAAGATGCTCCCGCGCAGGCCAAACTTCAATGCGGGCAAAGAAAAAGGCCTGACGAACGGCTCGTCAGGCCTTTCCAGCGGTGGGAAACCACTGGGATTTTCGGGCTATTATCTTAGGCGCTCTGCTTCAGAACCTTCTCGACCGCCACGTTGATACGCTCGGAGATCGGGCCAAAAGCTTCCTGCGCCGCCTTGACGCCGAGTTCGGACTGCTTGGTGGCTTCGCCGAACAGTGAGTCGAACTGGTCGCGAGCGAACTTGGTCTGCAGTTCGACGAAATCCTTGAAGTTCTTGCAAGCCATCGCCTCCTTGGCGGCGCCCAGCGAACCTTCCAAGGACTTCTGGCCGAAGGCGAACCAGCTCTTGGCCATGCTCTCGGCGCCCTTGGCCAAGGTGGTGCCGGAATTCACGATGGCATCAATGTTTTCCTTGCCCAGTTCGGCCACTTCGTCGAAGCCCTTGAAGGTCGTGTCGGCCATTTTCATGGCTTTATCGACGTTCTCCTTGGTGAAGGAAACCAAGCCCTCATAGCTCTTGGTTGCGGCCTGCGTGCCGGTTTTGACGAACTGCTCGACCTGCTGCTTGCCGGTCTCCATCGCGTTTTCGACCACAGGGGTCATCGTAAAATTGCTCTCGTACATGGCATGCTCCTCTAGAGTATGAGGGCCCAACTCAGACGCGGCCCTGAAAATCTGTGCTGCATTGCAGCATGATCAAAATATAGAGCACTCTTCAACCAATTCAAGAGAAAATGTTGCATCGCAACATTCCCGTAATCTTAATTAATATTCAATGCCTTGAGAGGTAATCCGTAGTCGCCAGACCTGGTTCTGATCGCCGCGGAAAGCCGAAGGCTCGAGCTTGCGAGGCTGGTTGACGGTCACCCCGGAATTGTCGAGGGCAAAGAGCGGCCTGTCGAAGCTGACGGAGCGGAAACCGTCCGTCGGATGATGGAAGGCCGTGGCCGTAAACTTGCCGGCGCGGCACGCCGAGACCGCCCAATAGAAATCGTTCGACGGAACCTCGAAGCGCTTGTCGGGAAAACGCAGCGCGCCGCTTGCTTCCATCGCGGCAACGAGGCTGGAAAATTCCGATGTCGACAAAACCCGCTCGGTCTTCACGCCGCGCCACGGGCCCAGCACGTCTACGACGTCATTGATGACGATGTTGTTGATGACGCCAGCCTCGCCAAACACCCGTGTCGTCAAGGCGGCGCCGCCACCAGGTTGCGCTACCAGATCATAGGCGCGCACTTGTTCGCGATAGATCGCGTTATAGACAAGCCGATAATGGTCCGGGCCTCCTTTGCCGCAGGCCTCGCGGATCTCCTTCCCAGCCACAAAGCGAAACCAATAGAAGCTGCGCGTTATCGGGCTGTCGACGCCCTGCGCCCATGCGACAGTCCCCAGCCCTACGGCGACACTCCAACCCGCGATTACCGCAGCGATCCGACGCATTTGTGCTATCCCTTGTTTCAAGCAGCCCTTTGGCTCGCAATTCTGGCGCGGCCATGGCAGGCTTGGCAAAATAACGTTCGACAAGCGGCTTTTGGGGTTGCGCCGCTAAAGATTATCAATAAAATTAAGAAACGACGATAACCTTAAGATTCTGGCCGATGATTCGGCTTCAAGCCAGGGAGCGGCTGCGGGGGAATGCTTCGGTCGATGTTCGGTCTTCTGGGACGGCGCTCGTTTGGCGTCGTGGTCGCGGCGCTCCTAGCCGTGACTTTGACGGCGCCGGCCGCGCCGGTGGCGCACGCCCAGACCACATCGAAATCGAAGGTCAAGCAGGCAGCCAGCAAACCCGTCGCCAAAGTCGCCCCGCGTACAAAGAAGATCCAGGAAGCAGCGCGCGCGCCCTCTTCCACCGTTCCCCGCAAGTCAGAACGCTACGCGTCTATGATTCTCGACGCTCAAACCGGTCAGGTGCTGCACGACGCCAGTGCCTACGAGATCCGTCATCCCGCCTCGCTGACCAAGGTGATGACGCTTTACATGACGTTCGAAGCCATCGAGCAAGGCCGCTTGCGCATGGATCAACGCTTGCCAGTCTCCGGCTGGGCCTCCGTGCAATCGCCGACCAAGCTCGATCTCAAGGAAGGCGACACGGTTCCCGTGCGCGACCTGGTCCTCGGCCTGATCACCAAATCGGCCAATGACGCTGCCGTCGTGCTGGCCGAAGCAATCGCCGGCGATGAGGACGTGTTTGCCCAGCGCATGACGCAGCGCGCCCGGCAGCTGGGCATGAGCGCGACGACCTTCCGTAACGCCTCGGGCTTGCCCAACGACCAGCAAATCACCAGCGCCCACGACATGGCGGTGATGGCCATGGCCGTACTCCGCGATTTTCCGACCTACTACCCGCTGTTCGCGACGCAGGAATTCTCCTACGCCGGCCGGGTGCATACCAACCACAACCGCATGCTGGGCTGGTACGGCGGCGCCGAAGGCCTGAAGACCGGCTACACCAACGCTTCGGGATTCAACCTGATCCTGGTCGCCAAGCGCGACGGGCGGCGTCTGGTCGGCGTCGTGATGGGCGGCGACTCGGCCCAGTCACGCGACAACCATATGGCCGAGCTGATGGACAAGGGCTTCAGCATGACCGGCGGCACGCTGGTTGCCGGCAATGGCAATGTCGTCACCGTCGGCGCCCGCCCGGCGAACGCCGGCAGCAACTTGACGCCGCTCGCCCGCGTCGCCACCTCAGCCCCGGCTCCGATGCTGCCGCCCAGCTTCAACGAACTGACGCCCGCCAAGCAGGGCATGGCCAGCAACAAGCTGCCCCCCAATCCCTTCGCGGTTGCCAGCAACAGTGCGAAGCAGACGCCGCAAGGCGGCGAGCCGACACAGGTCGCCATGCAGATCGGCGCCTATTCCGATGCCGAAGCCGCGCGCCGCGCCGTAACCCTGGCCCGCTTCAGCCTGCCCGACCTGGGCGGCAACGGATCGATCGCGCCGATCGAGCGCAACGGCCGCACGCTCTATCGCGCGCGCATCCTCGGCCTGGGCGAAGATCAGGCCGCCATTGGCTGCCGTCGCCTGGCGCAGAGCAATATTCTCGATTGTTCGGTCGTGCGCGTCGAACCCGACGACGTCGACATGGCCGCCAACTAGACAGCCCGATCCGCCGTCTTCCACTGCCGCAGGCGGGCGACGAAACCGTCGCGATGCAGGCGGGTCCACTCCTCGAAAGTCCAATCTTCGTCCAACGGCGTCAGGCCACCTTGGCCAACTGGAACGAACACCCGCGCCTGGTGCCGACGACTGCCAGCGGTGACGGACAGCGTCACCAGATCGTAATTGGCGCCTTCGTATTCAATCAGCCGCTTCGCCTCTGCGTCCGCAAGGCCTGAAACCAGCAGGCCCGCAACGCTCGAATTTTCACGGCTGACGATGATGGGATAGGTCACGCCCCGTGCCCTGACGCGGCGGAACCCGGGCAGGCTGGCCGGACGCTTGTCGGCAGCCGGCACCTTCCGGCCGACGACCAGGGTCAGCACTTCCTCATCCAGCAAGGTGCCGAAAAAGAAGAAGCGCATCGGGTCAGTGGCCAGCGGAAGGGTTGTCCGGGAGATCGACGCCGGCGGCCTGCAACGCGCCCTTCAACTGCTGGCGCAGACGTTCCAGCCCGGCCTGGTCGCGCGCCTCGCAACGAGCTACCAGAACCGCTTGGGTATTGGAAGCGCGCAGCAGCCACCAGCCGTCCTCGGTGTTGACCCGCACGCCGTCGACCGTGCTGACATCGGCATTTTGCTTCTTGAGAAGATCGCGAACCTTGTCCACAACCGCGAATTTCTTCGTGTCATCGCAGTCGAAGCGCATTTCCGGAGTGTTGACCACGTTGGGCAAACCGTCGCGCATTTCCGCCAGAGTCTTCGGCGAGCGCCCCAGCACGCCAAGCAGACGGATGCCGGCGTAAAGCGCGTCGTCGAAGCCGTACCAGCCGTCGGAATAGAAGATGTGGCCGCTCATCTCGCCCGCCAGCGGCGCGCCGGTCTCCGCCATGCGCGTCTTGATCAGCGAGTGGCCGGTCTTCCACATTTCCGGCGTGCCCCCTGCCCGTGCCACCTCGTCGAACAGTACTTGGCTGGCCTTCACATCGGCGATGATGGTGGCGCCGGGATATTTCTTCAGGACGTCCTGCGCCAGGAAGACCAGGAACTGGTCGCCCCACAGGATGCGGCCCTTGTTGTCGACCACGCCGATGCGATCGCCGTCGCCATCGAAAGCGATGCCCAGATCGAAGCCGCGCTTGACGACCTCCTGCTGCAGCTGCTCGAGGTTCTTGGCCACCGTTGGATCGGGATGATGCGCCGGGAAACGGCCGTCGACTGCCTCGTTGAGCAGGATGTGCTTGCCGGGAAGCTTGGCGATCACCTTGGCGATATTGACCCCGACCGCGCCGTTGCCGATGTCCCACACCACGGTCTGCGCCCGCACCCCGTCGTAGCCCTGCACCACGCGGTCGACATAGGCATCGAGTATCGATTGCTGGCGCACGCTGCCCTTGCCGCTTTCGACATCGCCCGCGCCCGCCATCGCGCCCAGCTTCTGGATGTCCTGGCCGAAGAACGACTTCTTGCCCAGCATCATCTTGAAGCCGTTGTAATCGGACGGATTGTGCGAGCCGGTCAGCATGATGCCGCCGTCGGTCTGCAGGTGATACACCGCGTAATAGAGCATCGGCGTGGCGCAGACGCCGATATCGATCACGTCTACTCCGGCTTCGGTAACGCCCTCGATCAGCGCCGGCCCCAGGATCGGTGAGCTCAACCGGCCATCGCGACCGATGGCGATCGTCTTGCCGCCGTTGCGGCGAACGATGGTGCCGAAGGCGCGCCCAACGGCGCGAGCGTCGGCGACATGCAAGGTGTTCTCGAAAATGCCGCGGATGTCGTATTCGCGCAGGATCGTGGCTTCGAACTTGTGGGAGAATTTCTGTGACATTGCTTCCATCTCTGCGAGGTCAGACGGCAGGCCGGCCTATGCTGCGATAGCTGAAGCCGGCGGCGCGCATTTCCTCGGGGTTATAGACGTTGCGCAAATCCACCACGACCGGCTGACGCAGGAGGGACTTGATGCGGCCGAGATCAAGCGCACGGAATTCTGTCCATTCTGTGATGACCACCAGCGCATCGGCGCCCTGCATCGCCTCGTAGGACCCAGCGCAGAATTCTACGTCAGGCAGCATCTTGCGCGCCTCGCCCATGCCTTCGGGATCGTAAGCCCTGATCCTGGCGCCGGCGGCCTGCAAGGCCGGCACGATATCGAGTGACGGCGCATCGCGCATGTCATCGGTATTGGGTTTGAAGGTCAGGCCGAGAACGGCGATAGTCTTGCCCTGCACCGAGCCGCCGCAGGCTTCTATGACGCGCTGCGCCATCTCTTTCTTGCGGGCGGCGTTGACGGCCAGCACGGTTTCCACGATCGATTGCGGCGCTTCGTGCTGGCGCGCGGTGTGAACCAGCGCCATGCAGTCCTTGGGAAAGCAGGAACCACCGAACCCGGGACCGGCATGCAGGAACTTCCGCCCGATGCGGCCGTCCAGCCCGATGCCGCGCGCCACATCATGCACATCGGCGCCGACCTTCTCGCAAAGATTGGCAATCTCGTTGATAAAGGTGATCTTGGTGGCAAGAAACGTGTTGCCGGCATATTTGATGATCTCGGCCGTTTCCAGACCGGTGAAGACGATCGGCGTTTCAATCAGGAACAGCGGCCGGTAGATCTGCTTCATCACGTCGCGGGCGCGTTCGGTCTCGGCCCCGATCACGACGCGATCGGGCCGCATGAAATCCTCGATCGCCGAGCCTTCGCGCAGGAATTCCGGGTTGGAGACCACGTCGAATTTGACGTCCGGACGATGGCTGCGCAGGATTTTCGCGACCTCCCGTCCGGTGCCAACGGGAACGGTCGATTTGGTGACGATGACCGCATCGCCGCTTACCGCCTGGGCGATTTCCGCCGCGGCTGCATAAACGTAGCTGAGATCGGCATGGCCACCGCCGCGTCGCGTCGGAGTGCCGACCGCGATGAACACTGCGTCGGCGCCCTTTACCGACTGCGCGAGATCGGTGGAAAAATGCAGCCGGCCCTTGGCTACATTATCCGCCACGAGCTTGTCGAGGCCCGGTTCGAAGATCGGAATCTCGCCCCGTTCGAGGGCGGCGATCTTACCGGCATCCTTGTCGACGCAGATAACGTCGAAGCCAAACTGGGAAAAGCAGGCGCCGGACACGAGACCGACATAACCCGTACCGATCATGGCAATGCGCATCGCCTACTCCAGGATCAAGGTTGCCGGCGTCACTCTTTTAGCAGGGCGGCGGCCATGGCGCGCACCTCGCTGCCGATCTCGGCATGCGACAGGCCGATGGCCAGGTTGGCTTCCAGAAAGCCCAACCGATTGCCGCAATCGTAGCGCCGGCCGGCATAGCGCAAGGCATGGAACGGCGTGTTGCCGACCATCTTGGCCATCGCGTCGGTCAGCTGGATCTCGTTTCCGGCGCCGCGCTCCTGCCGGTCGAGGTGACGGAACACGTCCGGCAGCAGCACGTAGCGGCCGATGATCGCCAGCGTCGATGGCGCCGCTTCAGGCTTGGGTTTCTCGACCATGCCGGTGACTTCGGCGAGCTTGCCGTCATCCTTGCCGGTGGCGACGATGCCGTAGCGGCTGGTGTGCGCCTTGGGCACGTCGAGCACGGAGATCACGTTGCCACCGGTCTGGCCATAGGTCGCAACCAGCTCGGCGGTGCAGCTCGGCGACGATAATGTCAGCTCATCGGGCAGCAGCACAGCGAACGGCTCGTCGCCGATCCAGTGCCGCGCGCACCATACGGCGTGACCCAGCCCCAGCGGCTGTTCCTGGCGCGTGAAGATCGCGTTTCCCGCGGGGATCAGGCTAGCCAGGGTCTGCTGTAACTCCACAGTCTTCTTGCGTTCAACCAGCGTCGCTTCCAGCTCGTAGGCATGGTCGAAATGGTTTTCGATCGCCTCCTTGTTGCGACCGGTAACGAAGACGAATTGCTCGATCCCCGCCGCCAGGCATTCCTCGACCGCGTACTGGATCAGCGGCTTGTCGACGATGGTCAGCATTTCCTTGGGGATCGCCTTGGTGGCGGGCAAGGTGCGGGTGCCAAGACCGGCAACGGGAAAGACGGCCTTACGAACGGGTTTTCTCATTCCAATTCCTGCGGGGGGAGATTTCTGACGTCGCCTGAAGGGCTGAGGACGGAAGCGTTCCCACGACCAATGTTGTGGCGCAGTAAATGCCATATAAGCCGCTGGCGAACAAGGCGAAGCCCGCCCAGCGCCATCCTAGTCGCCAAGCAGGAGATCCCGCGCCTGGTTGATCTTCGCCGCCAGATAAGTCGAGCCGCCTTTATCGGGATGGAGCTGCGCCATTAGTCGCCGATGCGCCGCCTTTATTTCGTCGTTGGTTGCTCCGCCCGCCAGGCCGAGTATTTCCAGCGCTTCCTCCCGGGACATGCCGGCGGATGGCGGAGCGGCCGTTTCCTGCCGCCCGCGCCATGCCGGTCCCAGCCGGCGGTCGAAATAAGCCTCGAGCAGTCGCCTTGTATCGGCATCGCTGCCACTGATGCGATAGAGATCGAGCAATTGCTGGTCGCCAAGCTCCGACAGACGCCGGCCGGCAAAAACGCCTTGGCGTATCTGCCCATCTATCCGCCCGTTCTCCAGGTCGAGCTCCATGCGCAGCCAGGCGGTCTCGACCTGGGATGTTTCACTCGATTTTCGTCCAGGATCGGAGAAGCCACCCGCCGTAGCCTTGCGTCGCCGGTACCACGCCATGGCGGCAGGCAAGACCAGCGCCCCAAGCAGGTAGAGCGAGCCGATGCGACCGGTGAAGATCAGCAAGAGCGCCACCGCGCCGGCAATGGTCATGGCCAGAGCCGTAACCACGAAGGCGACACGGGCCGGATCGGCACTGACAAACCAGCGCAGGCCGAGGTAGATGAGAAAGGCGGCCAGCGCCGCAAGCAGCAGGTAACTCATGCTATTTCATACTGGCCAGCAGCAGCCGCGCGCTGCCGCCTTTGCTGTCGGCGTAATTCGCCAGCGCCTTGCGCCCGCCCCGGGCGAAAGCGGCAACCGCGCCCAGCAGGCGGCGCAGCTGGTCCGGGCTCGATAGATCGAACGGACAGCAGGCGCCGCCGCTCAGCCGCGCCATCTGTTCGAAGCCCATGATGGCATTGGCATTGCCGCCTTCATGGAAGATGAAAAGCGGCAGGCCGAGCAGGCCCAGTTCGCCGGCGAGATGGCACAGCTCGTCGACCGGCTCTTCCATGGCGTCGCCAATGAAGACGACGGCGTGGATCGGTTGCTGGCGGTGCTGCTCGGCGGCATAGCGCAGCACGCGGGCGATCTGAGTGTAGCCGCCCAGGCAATCGACCGCGCCCATGGCGCGTTGCAGTGCTGCAGTCTGCGTCAGCCATTTGCTGACCTTGAATTCATCCCGGCCGCGATAGAAGCCGAGCTGGACTTCCAACTCGCCAGGGGCCGCGGAAAACATCTCCGATTGGATGTCGCGCGCCTGCGCCCAGGTCGGCTGGCGGCTGGCTGTCGCATCCATGGCGAAGAACAGCCGGCCGCGGCCACCCGCTGCATCAACGCGCGTCAGCCCGGCGACTTTGCCGAGAAAGGCGTCGACGGCGCTGCTGCCCGCTTTTTGCAGGGAAGCGTTCTTCTTTTCGCTCATTGCCTTGCGGCCCCGTTTGCTGGCACTTAGCACATGATGTTGGGTGGCCGGAGCATAAGGTAAAGGCTTCCGGCTCAATAAGTTAGCGGCGGACAAACCCGCTCTGTGGAGAGGAAATGACCAACCACGGCCTGGCGCAGGGCGCCCGCAGCAGCCTGTCGCTGCTCTTCTTCCGGGTCTATCTGCCCTTCGCCCTCGGCTATTTCCTGTCCTACCTCTATCGGACGGTAAATGCCGTCATCTCGGTCGACATCACCCGCGATCTGTCGCTCAGCGCTGCCGATCTGGGGCTGCTCACCAGCGCCTACTACATCAGCTTCGCCGCCTTCCAGCTCCCGCTGGGCCTGCTGCTCGACCGCTACGGTCCGCGGCGCGTCCATGCCACCTTGCTCACGGTCGCCGCCAGCGGCGCGCTGCTGTTCTCTTTCGCCGATTCCCTGCCAATGCTGTTTCTGGGTCGCGCGTTGATCGGCATGGGCGTGGCCGGCGGTCTGATGGCTGCTTTCAAGGCGATCTCCATCTGGTTCCCGCCCGAGCGCTGGGCGCTGATCAACGGCTTCCATCTGGCGTTCGGCGGCCTGGGCGCGATGATGGCGACGGCGCCCGTCGAATTGGCGCTGCATTACACTGACTGGCGCGGCGTGTTCATGGTGCTGAGCGGCATCACCGTTACCGTGGCGCTCTTCCTCATCACCGCGGTGCCGGAGAAGCCGGAAACCCACGCCCGGTCCAGCCTGCGCGAGGCCCTGGGCGGGGTTGCCAGCGTGTTCCAGAGCAAGGCCTTCTGGCGTCTGGCGCCGGCCGTCGTCATGTCCCAGGCCTCCTTCATGTCGATCCAGACCTTGTGGTCCGGTCCCTGGTTGCGGCATGTCGCCGGCCTCGATCGCACCACGACGTCGGAGTATCTGCTGGCGATCGCGGCATCGATGACCTGCGGCTTCCTGTTGTCGGGTGTCATCTCCGGCGCGCTGACCAAGCGCGGCGTGAAGCCGATGACGACCTTGTGTTGGGGCTACGCGATCCTGATGCTGCTGCAAGTGCCGCTGATCTTGAACTGGACGCCCAGCGTGCTGGCGGCGTGGATGCTGTTCGGCTTTTTCGGCGTCACCGGCGTGCTGTGCTTCCCCATCCTGACGCACATGTTCCCGCTGCATCTCAGCGGCCGCGTCACGACCTCGGCCAATATGCTGATGTTCGCCACCGCCTTCCTGCTGCAATACGGCATGGGCGAAATCATCTCGCTCTGGGAGCGCGACGCCACCGGCGCCTACCCCGCCATCGCCTACTCGGCGGCGTTCTCGGTTGCCCTGTTCCTGCAGGTCACGACCTATATCTGGCTCATCCTGCCGCGGCGGCAAGCGGCGGCAAATTAAGCTCTTCCAGCAAAGTACGGACTTCCTGCCGCGCCGCGACATGCGACATGGTCATCGGCAGGCCTGAGCTCTTGCGCAGGTCGAGCAAGGTCAGGCCCTTCAGGAACAACTCGCGATAGATCACGCGCTCGCTGAGGCCCGGCGCGACGCGAAAACCCAGTCGCTGCGCCAAAGCAGCGAGCACCTTTTCCATGTCGCGCTTGTTGCGGGCATCGAGACTGGCCAGGCGATTGCGCATGACGATCCAGTCGACCGGTCGGTGCCCCGCGGCAGCGCGCTGCTGTCGCTGCTGCCACACCGATTCGCTGTAGATGCTGGGCCGCTGAATGCGAAACGTATCGGGCTCGACGCGGGCCAGCAGATCGAGATCGATGAAACTGTCGTTGAGCGGCGTCAGCAGCGTATCGGCCTCGACATGCGCCAGACGCGACAGATGGGTGTGCGAGCCTGGCGTATCGATGATGAGGAAATCGCAGCTCGACGAAAGCTCGACAAACGCCTTGCCGAAGCGCTCGCGCTCGGCAGCTTCCGCCTCGTTGCGATTGGCAAGGTCGCTAAGCAGCACCGTGCGATGCTCCGGCGACGGCAAGTCGAGACGATTCGCCTTGATGAAATCGCGCCGGTTTTCGATATAGCGCGTGAACGTGCCCTGCCGGCTGTCGACATCCATGGTGCCCACACGGCCGCCATCGTAGAGCAGCGCCACGGCGAGATGCATGGCGGTGGTGGACTTGCCGGAGCCGCCCTTCTCGTTGCCCAGCACCACGACATGCGCGCGCCCTGGTATCCGGACTGCCGCGCGCCGCAACGTGTTTCCCAGTCTCATGCGAGCTCAGGCCTTGCGCAGCCAGACGGCGGTGTCGTGGAACACCGCGCCGCCATTGGGATAGCCGGGCTCGGCGCTGGTCAGAAGATTGATGCCAACACCATTTTCGAAATTGCGGTTGGGCCAGATGCCTTCGACCACCACGACGCCAGGCTGTTGTCCGTCCTTAGGCTGGGCATGCACCAGGACCGCGCCTTTCTCGTTTCCAAGTTGCACGAGGTCGCCAGCGGCAATGCCCAATCGCTCGCAGTCGAGCTTGTTGAGCAAGGCCGTCGGCCGCTTCTCGCGCTGCAGCGAACCTGGCGTCTCGGTGAAGGTGGAATTGAGGAAAGTGCGCGCGGGCGCTGCCACGAGACGGAACGGCTTCTCCGCCGTCGGATTGTCGATGACGTCGAAATGGTCCGGCAGTTCGGGCATTTCCGCGCCGCGGCCGCCATAGCGCACCCAATCCGGCTTGAAGCGGAACTTCCCGATCGAGTTGGGAAAGCCGTTGATGAAATGCAGCGTCTCGAAATCGGCGACGCAATCCTGGCCGCCACGATCGACATTGGTCTGCGCATCCCACATGCCGGACCTCTTCAACGTCTCGTCCATGATTTCCCAAGCTGTCATCTCGAAGCCGCAATGTTTCGCGCCGAGACGCTTGGCCAGCTCGCAAATGACGTAATGGTTCTCGCGGCATTCGCCTGGAGCTTCGATGACCTTCTTCGTCGCCTGGAAATAGGTGTGGCCCGAAGCGGTGTAGAAATCGTCGTGCTCGAGGAACATGGTCGCTGGCAGCACGATGTCGGCGAAGGCCGCCGTTTCGGTCATGAACTGCTCATGCACGCAGGTGAACAGATCCTCCCGCGCCAGGCCACGCAACACGAGATCGAGTTCGGGGCAGACCATGGCCGGGTTGGTGTTCTGGACCAGCAGTGCCGTGACCGGCGGGCCGTCCTGCAGATCCTTAGGATCGCCGGTCAGGATTGGGCCCAAGCGTGACTGGTCGAGCACGCGCAGACTCTTGTCCTCCAGATCGAGCCCCTCAATGAGCGTGCGGTCCAGCGGATAGATGCCGGTATGGCCATAGAGCGCTCCGCCGCCCTTGTGGCGCCACGCGCCGGTGACGGAGGGCAGGCAGGTGACGGCGTGCATGTTGACCGCGCCGTTACGCGAACGGGAAAACCCATGATGGCAGCGGATGAAGCTTTTCTTGGTACTGCCATAGAGGCGCGCAAACGCGACAATCTCTTCGACGCTCAGCCCGGTAATCGATGACGCCCAGGCGGGATCGCGGCTTTGCACATGCGCTGCCAGCTCGTCGGGAGCGTCGGTGTAGCGGCGCATGTAGTCCCAGTCGGCGTAGCCTTCCTTGAAGAGCACGTGCATGACGCCACAGGCCAGCGCCGCATCGGTGCCCGGCCGCACCGCCAGGTGGATATCGGCCTGCTCGGCCGTGCCGGTGCGATAGGGATCGACCACGACCAGCTTGGCGCCGCGCTTCTTGGCCTTCATGGCATGCGCCATGACGTTGACCTGGGTGTTGACCGGATTGCCGCCCCAGATCACCACCAGATCGGAATGCTCGTCGACCTCGCGGAAATCGACACCGCGCTTGGATCCAACGCCGGCGTTCCAGCCGATATCCGACAACGCGACGCAGATGGTCGAATACCAGCGCGAATAGCGCATCGCGTGGCGCAGGCGCTGGATGCCGTCGCGCTGCACCAGCCCCATCGTGCCGGCATAGAAATAGGGCCAGACCGTTTCGCTGCCGTATTGCTTGGTCTTGGCCTGGAATTGCTCGGCCACGATGTCGAGCGCGTCCTTCCAGGAGATCGGTGCGAATTGCTTCGAGCCCTTCGGTCCCACCCGGCGCAGCGGCTGCAGCAGCCGGTCGGGATGGTGGATACGCTGGCTGTAGCGGGCGACTTTCTCGCAGATCACGCCGGCGGTGTAGGTGTTGCGCTGAGAGCCGCGGATGCGGCCGATGGTGCGATCGTCGAGCCGTTCAACCTCCAGCGCGCAGGTGCTGGTGCAATCATGCGGGCAAACGGAGGGAACGATGTCGCGGACCGGCCGCGCAATGCCGTCATCTGGAGCCATGGCTTAGTCTACCCGCCTGCCCTTCCTCTTGCCAGCTTGCTCGGGCTAGAGTGATCCACCGTTCACGCTGCAGAACCGGCGCGGGACCAAGGAAAATCGGGACAGGACGCGTAAAACCATGATGCCGAGCGGCAGCACCTACGAGGAAGTCTACAACAAGTTCCGTTGGGAAATTCCCGAGCGCTACAACATCGCCCAGCAGGTTTGCGACCGCCACGACGCCGGCAAGCTGGCGATGATCTTCGACGACGATCGCGGCAACGTATTGCGCTTCACATTCGGCGATATCCGCAAGCTGAGTTCGAAACTCGCCAACGTGCTGAAAGCCCACGGCGTGCAGCGCGGCGACCGCGTCGGCGTGCTGATGGCGCAGAGCCCGGAAGTGGCTATCTCGCATGTTGCGGCCTATCGCATGGGCGCGGTTGGCGTGCCGCTCTTTGCCCTGTTCGGCGCGGATGCCATCGAATTCCGCCTCGGCAATGCCGGCGCCAAGGCGGTGATCCTCGATGCCGTGCACATGCCCAAGTTGGAACAGGTGCGCGACAAGCTGCCGGAGCTGAAGACCATCATCGTCATCGGCGCCGGCAGGCACGGCGCCTGGTTCAAGGACTACGGAACCTTGATGGCGGAGGCTTCCGACAGCAGTCCCGTGGTCGATACCGCTGCCGAAGATCCCGCTTTCCTGATCTACACCTCGGGCACGACCGGCCAGCCCAAAGGCGCCCTGCACGTCCACCGCGCGCTGATCGGCCATATCCCGGCCGTCCAGCAATGGCTCGACCGCTACCCCAAAGGCGATGAGCTTTACTGGACGCCGGCGGATTGGGCGTGGATCGCCGGTTTGTACGACGTCCTTTTCCCGGCCTGGTATCTCGGCAAGCCGGTGCTGGCGCAGCGTGCGCCGAAATTCGATGCCGAAAAGGCGTTCGACCTGATCGCCCGCCACAATGTCGGCGTCACCTTCATTCCGCCGACGGCGCTCAAGATGATGCGCCAGGTGCAGAAGCCGCGCGAGAAATGGAAATACGACATTCGCGCCGTCGCCACCGGCGGCGAAGCCATGGGCGCGGAACTCATGGCCTGGGGCCGCGAGACCTTCGGCGTGACGCTGTCCGAAGGCTATGGCCAGACCGAATGCAATCTGATGACCACCAACTCCCCCGGCCTTTATCCGGCTCGCCCGGGTTCCGCCGGCCGCGCCAGCGTCGGGCGCGTGGTGGCCATCGTCGACAATGACGGCAACGTGCTGCCGCCGGGCGTTGAGGGCAATATCGCAGCCAGGCGGCCCGATCCGGTGATGATGAAGGAATATTGGCGCAACCCCGAGGCGACGAAGAAGAAGTTCGCCGGCGATTGGCTACTGACGGGCGATGTCGGCTCGATGGACCCGGACGGCTATGTCTGGTTCAAGAGCCGTGACGACGATGTCATCACCTCGGGCGGCTATCGCATCGGCCCGGGCGAGATCGAAGAGAGCCTTTTGAAGCATCCGGCTGTCGGCCTCGCCGCCGCTGTTGGCATTCCCGATCCGGTGCGGACAGAGATCGTCAAGGCATTCATTCAGCTCAAGCCGGACGTGCAGCCGTCGGACGAGCTGAAGAAGGAAATTCAGGAGTTCATCAAGACCCAGCTTGCCGCGCATGAATATCCGCGCGAGGTCGAATTCGTGACGGAGTTTCCGCTGACCACGACCGGCAAGATCATGCGCCGCGAATTGAAGCGTATGGATATGGAGAAGCGGGCCAAGAAAGCCGCTGGCTAGCTAGCGGCTGTAGACCGCGATACTGACCAGCCATTTCGGTACCAGCCGGCCACTCAGAAAAGTCTTGGTTGGCCCATCTTCGTCATCGCCGAAAGTCATCTGGTGGACGAGTTTGTAATCGGCGGTGATACCGCCGACATTGGTCGCGAAGTTGCCGCGCTGCGTGAAAGTGCCGTCGTCGACCGTGACGATGATCGGCGCCGTCCGCTGCGGACATGTGGTCGACAGCGAAGCTGCTATCACGCAGTAGCCTTCTTTGCGCAATTGCCATCCCAGAGCTGGCTCGGACGAGACGATCAGGCTCGTCTCCTTGGGCGCGTGCTGGCGGATCGCGGCCAGCACTTCGGCGTCGGGAATATGCAGATTGCGCTTGAACGGCCGGTCGCTGGCATTGAACAGCCATAAAGCCGGCACCGTCACGCTGAGCGAGGCAACCAGGGTCGCCAGCGCGAAACCTCGCCGCCATGACAGGCTGGCGCCGCCAAGCGTCACGATCGCCAGCAGGAACGGCACGGCAAAGAGAAACGACCGCGGCTTGGCGAAACCGATCGCGGTCAGGACCAGACATGCCAGCGCAATCAGCAGCGATATAGCCAAAAGATCGCCGACCGGCCGGCGGCGAAGCGCCAGAACTGCGCCTACGCTACCGATCGCACATAGCAGCGCAAACGGAATGGCGATCAGCGCCTGCGTCAGGCCCAAGCCATAACCGCCAATCACCCCGAGCGTCGTCATGCCAAGGGCCGTCAGGATATTGGCATCGATCTGTCCTGCAACATTGCGGGCTGACAGGACGAAGGCGAGCAGACCGGGCAATGCGAGCAAGACAGCGACGACCAGAAAACGGCCGTCCTGGCGGGCATCGAAGCGGCGCGTCAGCAGATAGCGCCAGACCACAAAGGCAAAAGCGGGAATGATCGCCAGGAAGCTGATATTGGCCGCCACGCCAAAGCCGATCGCCGCCAGCAATGTCGGTCGACCGACATTCAGGGCGCTCCACAAGGCCAGGGCGACCGGCAGCACCAGCAGCGGATACCAGCGCAGGCTGGACCCCATGCCGTAAAGCAGCGGCGCGCCCAGGAACAGAACGATAGCCAGGGCCCGGCAGATGGCGCTATGGGGCAACCGCCGCCACACCAGATCGAGCACCAGCGCGAAGCCGCCGGCGGCCAGCGCCAGCGACAGCCCCCGCTGTAGCCAGATCGGCAATTGCAGATCCTGCAGCAGGCGGAACCACAGGAACGGCAACGGCGGATGGACATCGCCGCCACCCAGATAAAGGCGGATCAGCTCGCCATAGGAGCGGCCATCGATGGCGGCAAGGGTGAGCACCTCGTCGTCGAACAGGCGCTGGCTCAGCCGGCCGGAAATCCAGCCGATCAACAGCGACAGGATGATAAAGCCGGCTATGCCCGAAAGCCCGATTCCCCGCTGCACCCTGCCCCCTTTTGCCCGCAACCTTAGGCGGCCGGCTGCGCCGACGCCACGGCGCGATCAGATCAGGCCAAGCCGGCGCAGCTCGGCGGCCATTTCCGGTGGTACATCGGCCGAATCGCCGGCCTTGGCGTCGGACGGGGTGCGGGCCTGGTCCAGATAGCGCCAGCCCTGGAAGGGCTGCATGGCGCGGGCGGCCGTCGGGATCAATTTTCGTTCGACCAGGAAGACGCAATATTTGCGGCCCTGTTCGTCCGTCGTCTCGTCGAAACCCACCAGTTTCTGCCGCGCCCGGATAAACCCCTTGATCACCCAATAGAGCGAGCCGCCATCCAGCAGCTCTTCCTGCCGCTTGGGCGTCGAGCGGGTGAAAACCCGGTGCGGCGAGGCCGGCTTCTGCTTGCGCTCCTTGCGCCGCTTCTCCTGGAATTTCTCGATCTCCTCCATGGAGGAAGCGCCAACCGCAAGTTTGATCAGGTGCAAAGCCATGCCCATGTTTACGACCGGCGGGCGGCTTTCCGCAACCGACCTGTGGCAGGTTTCCCACAGCGGCAGCGAATTGAAAAATTGCAAGCATCCACACGGCATCCGCCACAGATTTTCCCCAAACCAAGCCGCTGAATAGGCATCACACGTCGAAGGTCAACGCGCTAGAATGCGCTGCAACAAACAAGCCTTTGACGTCCGCTGGAGCCTTCCATGAAGCGCACGACCGTCGTTTCCCTGCTGATCGCCGCTGTGGTGGCAATCGGCACCGTCGCCTATTTCAATTTGCGTCCCAAGACGCCGCTCGACAAAGCGCCGCAAACCGCGACTGCGCCAGCCACGACGCCGGCACCGGCGCCGCAGCCGTCGACATCAGCCTCGGCGCCAACACCGGCCGCTAGCGGCACCCCTGCGGCCACCACGACGCCGGCCCCGGCGCCCAATTTCATTTTCCGCCGGCTGACGATCGACGGCACGCGCGACTTGATCGAGGCCTGCTTCAGCTTCTCCGACAAGCTGAACGAGACCGGCAACGTGCGCTACGACGACTACGTCAAACTGACGCCCGCGACCAAGCCCGCCATCCGCGTCGCCGGCGATCGCCTGTGCCTGGGCGGCCTGGGCTTCGGCCGCGACTATGAAGTCGAGTTGCTGGCCGGATTGCCCGCGGCCGATGGCAAGACGTTGGCGGCGGCCGAGACGGTCAAGGTCTCGCTGGGCGAGCGCCCGCCTTTGGTCGCTTTCACCGGCTCCGGCCTGATCCTGCCGCGCGAAACGACGGCCGGCGTGCCGGTCACCACGGTCAACGTCGATCTGGTGCGCATCAAAGTGCTGCGCGTGCCCGACCGTATCATGGCCCGGCTGGCGCCGGAGGAGTTCGACGAGAAGCGCATGCGGCCATGGCGCGTGCAGGAAGTGCTGCAGGATACCGGCGCGCTGGTATGGGAAGGCACCATGCCGGTCAAGGGCACGCAGAACGAGACCGTCACCACCGCTTTCCCGATCCGCGAAGCCGTCAAGCCGTGGAAGCCTGGCGCCTATCTGGTCGTCGCCTGGAACGCCGCCGACGGCAAGATTGACGACAACAACGAAGATAATAATTTCAACTATCGCTACGAGACCGCTTCGCAATGGGTGGTCGATTCCGATATCGGCCTGACAGTGCTGACCGGCACAGACGGGCTGCATGTCTTCGCCCGCTCGCTGGCCTCGGCAAAACCGCTCGCCGGTACTGCCTTGACGTTGATCGCGCGCAATAACGAAGAGCTGGGGCGGATCACCACCGATGCGCAGGGCTATGCCCAGTTCGCGCCTGGCCTTTTGCGCGGCACGGGCGGCAACACCCCCGTTGCCGTCATGGCCTATGGCGCCAACAACAGCGATTTCAACTATCTCAACCTGACGCGGGCCGGCTTCGATTTGTCGGATCGCGGCGTCGAAGGCCGCGCTGCCCCCGGCGCCACCGACGCTTTCGTCTATCTCGATCGCGGCATCTACCGGCCGGGCGAGACCGTGCATGTCACCGCCATGTTGCGCGATCGCACCGCCATGGCGCTGGATGCGCCGCTGACGCTGATCGTCAAGCGCTCCGACGGCGTCGAATATCGCCGCACGACGCTCGCCAATTCGAATGCCGGCAGCGTGTACTTCCCGGTCGAACTCAGCCCGTCCGCCAAGCGTGGGCGCTGGAGCGTCAGCGCCTATGTCGATCCCAAGGCCGCGCCGATCGGCACGGCCGAATTCAGCGTCGAGGATTTCGTGCCGCAACGGCTGAAGCTGGCGCTGACGGCCGACAAGGACAAACCGCTGAAGATCGACGATCCGGTGTCGGTCGGCGTCGACGGCCGTTTCCTCTACGGCGCGCCGGCGGCCGAGCTGGACGGCGAAGCGGAGATGAAGATCGTCGCCGATCCGCTGGCCTTCGCCTCCCTGCCCGGCTTCCGCTTCGGGCTCACCGGCGAGAAGGTCAAGGAAACCATCGTGCCCCTGACCATCGGCAAGACCGATGCGCAGGGCAAGACGACGGCGACCGGCAAGATTGAAAAAATCCAGGCCGGCACTCTGCCGCTGAAGGCCAATATCTCGGTCTCGATCTTCGAGCCCGGCGGTCGCGCCACCAAGGACGAGATCTCACTGCCGGTGCGGCCGCGCGACAGCTACGTCGGCATGCGCCCGCGCTTCGACGGCTACGTGCAGGAGAGCACGCCGGCCCAGTTCGAGATCGCATTGGTCGACAATACCGGCAAGCGCATCGCCCGTCCGGGCGTGAAATGGGAACTGGTACGCGAAGTCTACAATTACCAATGGTATCGCACCGGCAACACCTGGCGCTGGGAGATCTATAACCGCGATGTGCCGGTCACCAGCGGCACGATCGACGTCGAGGCCGACAAGCTGGCGGTAATCAGTCAGACCCAGTCCTGGGGCCGCTTCCGCCTTACGGTGACCGATCCGGTGACCAGTTCGGCCACCAGCATCAGCTATTACTCTGGCTGGGCCTCTTCTCAGGTCTCAGAGACGCCGGACATGGTCAAGGTCACGGCCGACAAGCAGAGCTACAAGCAAGGCGAGACCGCGCGGGTGCGCATCGAAGCGCCGTTCGCCGGCGAAGCGACGGTGGTGATCGCGGGCGACCGCATCTTCGAGCGCAAGCTGGTGCAGGTCGCGGCCGAAGGCACGACCGTCGACATTCCGGTCTCGTCCGACTGGGGCAGCGGCGCCTATGCGCTGGTCAGCGCTTTCCGACCGCTGGCACAGAAGAATGATCGCGCGCCGGTGCGGGCCATCGGCCTGGTCTGGCTGGGGCTCGACGTTTCCAACCGCGTGCTGGCCGTTGAGATCGGCAGCCCGGAAAAGATCACGCCGCGGCGCAAGATCGAGGTGCCCGTGAAAGTAGCGCAGGCCGGCAGCGAAGCGTTCGTGACGCTGGCTGCGGTCGACGAAGGCATCCTGCAGCTCACCAAATTCGCCTCGCCCGAACCCAGCAAATACTATTTCGGCAAGCGCCGCCTGACTGTCGCCATCCGCGACGATTACGGCCGCCTGCTGGATGGCACGGCTGACGTAGTGGGCCAGATCCGCACCGGCGGCGACAGCGCCGCCGGTCGTGGGCTGGAAGTGGTGCCGACGCGCACGGTGGCGCTGTTCTCGGGCATCGTGAAAGTCGATGCGCAAGGCCAGGCGTTGATCCCGCTCGACATCCCCGATTTCACCGGCGAATTGCGCCTGATGGCGGTGGCGTTCGATCGCAACAGAGTGGGCCAAGCCAGCAAGCCCATGACGGTGCGCGATGCGCTGGTCAGCGACATCACCCTGCCCCGCTTCCTGGCGCCAGGCGACGAGAGCCGTATCTCGCTGCTGCTGCACAACGTCGAAGCTGCTCCGGGCGCCTACAAGGTGACGCTGACATCGAATGGTGCGGTCACCCTGCCGCAGAAGATCGACCAGAGCATCGACATGCCGGCCGGCAAGCGACAGCTGTTCGGTTGGCCGATCAAGGGCAACGAGATCGGCATCGGCAAGGTCGACCTCACCATCACCGGCCCCAACGGCTTTTCCGTCACGCGCGACTGGCAGATCCAGGTGCGTCCGGCGCAGGCGCCGCAGACCGTGGAGCTGGTCTCCGCCGTCAAGCCCGGGGCGAACTTCACCGTCGATGGTGCAACGCTGGACACGTTCGTGCCAGGCAGTGCCACCGTGTCGGTGAGCATGGCCAGCGTGCGCGGGTTCGACGTACCGGGCCTGTTGACCGCACTCGACAAATATCCGTTCGGCTGTCTCGAGCAGACCACCAGCCGCGCCCTGCCGCTGCTGTATTTTGGCGAGCTGGCGGCGCTGAGCGGCGTGAAGCAGGACAAGGCCCTGCCCGAGCGCATCCAGGAAGCGGTGTCGCGCATTCTCGACATGCAGCGTCCCGATGGCAGCTTCGGCATGTGGGGCGCAGGCGCGTATAGCGCCGATCCGTGGATCCAGATGTTCGCGCTGGATTTCCTGATCCAGGCCAAGGCCAAGGACTTCGTCGTGCCCGACGGCTCGATCGCCCGCGGGCTTGCCTGGGCGCGCGGCGCGTTGAGCGAGCTGGGACCGGAAGCCCGCGCCTACGGTTTCTACATTCTCGCGCGAGCCGGACAGGCCGATGTCGGCCAGTTGCGCTACTTCCAGGACACGGAGTTCCGCAACATCCGCAACGGCCTGGGTCGCGGCCATTTGGCAGCGGCCCTGGCACTGGTCGGCGAGAAGGCCCGCGCCGTCACCGCTTTCGAGCAATCCAAGCAAGCGGTCGGCACCATCATCCGTGGCGACTATTACGGCTCGGCCTTGCGCGACACCGCAGGCCTGACGGCAGTCTCCGCTTTGGCTGGCCAGAGCGACATGCTGGCCGACCTGACCACGCGCCTGCGCCGTTTCGACAAGGCCAGCATCGAGAACACCTCGACGCAGGAGAAGGCCTGGATGCTGCTGGCGGCGCACGCCATGACCCAGTCGGCAACGCCGCTGACCTTGCAGGTCAATGGCAAGCCTGTGGCGCCCAAGCGCGAGCCGGCGATGTTCTATCCCGAGCCGAACACGCTCGCCAAAGACCCGCTGGTGATCAAGAACACCACGGAGCGTGAGATTTGGGGCACGCTCTCAGTGCGCGGCATTCCCAAGGCGATGCAGCCGGCCGTGCAGCGCGGCATGCGGGTCGATCGGGTCTTCCGCAAGCTCGACGGAACGACCGCCGACCTGACCAAGGTGACGCAGAACGACCGCCTGATGGTGGTGCTGACGGGACGCTCGCTGGACAAGGACTATCACGAGGTGGCGCTGCTCGACCTGCTGCCGGCCGGCTGGGAGATCGAAGCGATCGTTCCCTACGTGCAGGATGGCGAGCAGGCCTATTCGTGGCTGCCCAAGATCAGCTTCACGCGCACGCGCGAAGCCCGCGACGATCGCTTCTTCGCGAGCTTCACCTTCGGCAAGCCGACCTATTTCGGCACCTATCGCGGCAACTACTATTACGAGGAAGAGGACAAGGCCGACTTCGCCCTGGCCTATATCGTGCGCGCCGTCACGCCCGGCACCTACGTGCTGCCGCCGGCGCAGATCGAAGACATGTACCGGCCCGGCGTCATCGGCCGCACCGCCGGCGGCACCGTGACCGTACTGCCGCGGCAATAGGAAGGAAACCAGAGGCCAGGCCATGCGCCGCCGCCTTCTATTGATCGCAACACTGTGCTGCGCGGCGCTTGTCGTCGCCGGCGCGGTGCTGGATCGGCTGTATCCGCCGGACCTGTCGCGATTCAACGACAGATCGACGCTGGTGCTCGACGCCGACGGCAAGGTGCTGCGTGCCTTCACCTCGCGCGACGAGCGCTGGCGGCTGCTGGCGACGCCGCAGGACGTCGATCCGCTGTTCCTGAAGCTGCTGGTGGCTTACGAGGATCGTCGCTTCCGCTGGCACCCTGGCGTCGATCCGATTGCGGTGGTGCGCGCCGCCGGGCAATACGTGGCCCATGGCGAGATCGTGTCGGGCGCGTCGACCCTTACGATGCAAACCGCCCGCCTGCTGGAGCCGCATTCGCGCGATTTGGGCGGCAAGCTGTTCGAGATGGCGCGCGCGGTGCAGCTGGAGCTGCGCTACAGCAAGGACGAGATCCTGACGCTCTACCTGACTTTGGCGCCTTATGGCGGCAATCTGGAAGGCGTGCGGGCAGCGTCGCTGGCCTATCTCGGCAAGGAGCCGCGCACTCTGACGCCGGCGGAAGCCGCTTTGTTGGTCGCCCTGCCGCAATCGCCGGAACGCCGCCGCCCCGATCTGCGCGCCGATACGGCCAGGCGCGAGCGCAACTGGGTGATCGACGTGCTGACCGAGCGTGGCGCACTGACCAAGGCGCAACGGCTGGAAGCCATCGACCGGCCGGTACCGATCGAACGCAAGCCGCTGCCCTTCCTGGCGCCCCATCTTGCACTGGCGCTGGCCGGCGATGTGCCCGCCGGCGCAACAGTGCGCTCCCATGTGTTGGGCGGCGTGCAGCGTGGGCTGGAGCGGCTTGCCTATGACAGCTCGCGCCATTTCGCCGACGGCGCGGACGTGGCGATGGTGGTGGTCGACAATCGCGACCGCAAGGTCGTGGCCTATGTCGGCAGCGCCGATTTCTTCGGCAAGGCGGGGCAGAACGACCTGGTGCGCGCCAGGCGCTCGCCCGGCTCGGCGCTGAAGCCTTTCGCCTATGCGCTGGCCTTCGACGACGGCATCCTGCATCCGGAGTCGCTAATCGATGATTCGCCCTACCGTTTCGGCGATTACGCGCCGCGCAATTTCGACCGCGACTTCCAGGGCACCATCACCGCCCGCTCCGCCCTGCAGCAGTCGCTGAACATTCCGGCCGTCGCCGTGGTCAATCGCATCGGCGCCGAGCGCTTCGCCGCCGGGCTGCAACAGGCCGGCGCGACCTTGCTCTATCCCAAGGATGCAACCGGTTCGGGCTCGCTGGCCATAGTATTGGGCGGTGCGGGCATCTCGCTGCTCGACATGACCATGCTCTATGCCGGGCTGGCCGATGGCGGAAACATGCGCGGCTTGTCGCTGCGCCATGGCGACCGGCCGGCGGACGACAAGCCGCGCCGCTTCGTCGGCGAGCGCGCCGCCTGGTACGTGGGCGATATTCTGGTGGGCTCAGCGCCGCCGGACAGTTACGCCCAAACCGCGACGCCAGGCAGCCGCCGTCGCATCGCCTTCAAGACCGGCACCTCATTCGGCTTCCGCGATGCCTGGGCGGTGGGTTACAGCCCGCGCTACACGGTCGGCGTCTGGGTCGGCCATGCCGACAGCACGCCCCGCCCCGGCCAGTTCGGCCGCAACACGGCGGCCCCTATCATGCTGCGCGCCTTCGACCTGCTGCCGCCGGAAGACGTTTCGCCACCGCGCAAGCCGGTCGATGTGCTGACGGTCAGCAGCACCGCCGCCCTGCCGCCGTATTTGCAGATGTTCGATCCCAGTGCGCCGCCAATCACTATCGGCCCGCGCGCGCGCAACCAGTCAGCCGCGCCCCGCATTCTCTATCCACCCGAGGGCGCGGTGGTGGAACTGCGCCGTCAGGATGCCAATGCAAGCGCCTTGCCGTTGAAGGCCGAAGGTGGCCAGGGTCCGCTGCGCTGGGTCATTAACGGCGAGCCGATGCCGATCCAGGCGACCAACGCCTCGTGGAAACCCGACGGCGACGGGTTCGCGCGCATCGCCGTGGTCGACGCCACCGGCCGCAGCAGCGCGGTGCAGATCAGGGTGCAGATCGCGGACTGATCAGGCGGCGAGCTTGGCCGCCATGGCTTGCGCTACCTTCGACGCCGGCTGGCGGCCCAGCGCGGCGGTGATGAAGCGGCCCGTCTCGGCGATCTTCTCGATATCGACGCCGTGTTCGATGCCCAGCCCGTTCAGCATGTAGAGCACGTCTTCCGTGCCGACATTGCCCGATGCACCCTTGGCATAGGGACAGCCGCCCAGACCGGCGACGGCGCTATCCATCACGGTGATGCCGCGCTCCATGCAGGCCAGAATATTGGCCAGCGCTTGCCCGTACGTGTCGTGGAAATGCACCGCGATCTTCTCGCGCGGCACAACAGCCGCCACCGCCTCGACCATGGCGACGCATTTGCCGGGCGTGGCGACGCCGATCGTCTCGCCCAGGGAAATCTCGTAGCAGCCCATCGCCAGCAGCTTCGCCGCCACGTCGGCCACGGCCTGCGGCGCGATATCGCCCTCATAGGGGCAGCCGACCACTGTCGAAACGTAGCCGCGCACCTTGATGTTGTGATGCCGCGCCGCTTCCATCACTGGCGCAAACCGCTCCAGGCTTTCGGCGATGGAGCAATTGATGTTCTTGCGCGAGAAACTTTCAGAGGCCGCTGCGAAGACCGCAATCTCCTCGACCTTCGCTTCCAGCGCCGCGTTGAAGCCCTGCTTGTTGGGTACCAGCACGGGATAGGACACGCCCGGCTTGCGCCTGATCCTGGCCATCACCTCGTCGGTGCTGGCCATTTGCGGCACCCATTTGGGCGAGACGAAGGAGCCGGCCTCGACGGTGACATGACCGGCATCGGTCAGCCGGTTGATCAGCTCTACCTTGACCTCGACGGGAACCGGCTTGGCCTCATTCTGCAGCCCGTCGCGCGGGCCGACCTCGACCAGACGCACTCGCTTGGGCAGGGCCATGACCGCCTCCTTATGCCGCGGGCTCGAACTCGACCAGTTCGACGCCTTCGTCGACCAGTTCGCCGGCGGCGAACTTCACCTTCTTGATTGTGCCGTCGGAGGGCGCCGAGATGGTGTGCTCCATCTTCATCGCTTCCAGCACGACGACGGCCTGACCGCGGCGCACCTTCTCACCGTCCTTGACCTTTACATCGATCACCTTGCCCGGCATCGGCGCCTGCAAGGTGCCGTGCGGCGCCTCTTCGACCGCAGAGACGTTGCGCGGATCGAGCGCCTTCAGACGATGGTTGATGCCCGGCGCCATGACCACCAGGTCTTCGCTGCCATCGTTGGCGATGAGCCGCACGATATTGGCGCTTTGGCGCACGCCGTCGATGGTTGCCGACAGCAGCCCGTCATCGTCCAACTCGCCCGTCGCGCTCACCGACCCGCCCGGCAGCGCCAGTTCATATGAGCCGTCGCGCTTGTAGGTCACGCCAACCTTCATGTCGCTGTCGCCGGATTTGAAGCCGAGCGTGTCCTGGCTGGTACCGTTCACGCGCCAACCCGACGCAATGCCCCAGGGCGACCACGGATCGAGCGACTGCTTCTGCAGTTCGCACGATCTGGCGCCGAAGCGACTGAGCTGCGCCAGCGCGGCCAGGGCCAGCACCTGATCGGAAGGCGCACCCGGCTTGACGATGATCTCCGCCTTGTGGCGTTCGATGAAACCGGTATCGAGATCGCCGGCGGCAAAGGCTGGATGCGCGGCAATGGCCGCCAGCAAGGCAGTGTTGGTGGAAACGCCGACCACCTGCGTATCGGCCATGGCGCCGGCCAGGCGGCGGATGGCGGAAAGCCGATCGCGATCCCAGACGATGATTTTCGCGATCATCGGATCGTAGTTCATCGACACTTCATCGCCCTGGCGCACGCCGGTATCGACGCGCACATGCGCATTCTCGGCCGGCAAGCGCAGATGGCGCAGCGGGCCGATCGAGGGCAGGAAGTTGCGCACCGGGTCTTCGGCGTAGAGCCGCACTTCGATGGCATGGCCGTTGATCGCCAGATCGTCCTGCAGCAGCGGCAGACGCTCGCCCGAGGCGACCTTGAGCTGCCACTCGACCAGATCCTGCCCGGTGATCATTTCCGTCACCGGATGCTCGACCTGCAGACGGGTGTTCATCTCCATGAAATAGAACGTGCCGTCCTGGTTGGCGATGAACTCGACCGTGCCGGCCCCGACATAGCCGATCGCCTTGGCGGCAGCGACGGCGGCCTCGCCCATGGCCCGACGGCGGTCCTGCGGCATGCCCGGCGCCGGCGCTTCCTCGACCACCTTCTGATGGCGACGCTGGATCGAACAGTCGCGCTCGAACAGATAGACGCAATTGCCTTTGGTGTCGGCGAACACCTGGATTTCGATATGGCGCGGGCGCGTCAGGTATTTCTCGATCAGCACGTGATCGTCGCTGAACGCGCCCTTGGCCTCGCGCTTGGCGCCTGCCAGCTGCTCGGCGAACTTCGCCTCGCTCTCGACCACGCGCATGCCCTTGCCGCCGCCGCCGGCCGCCGCCTTGATCAGCACCGGATAGCCGATGCGGGCGGCCTCCTTGATCAGCAGCGCCTCGCCCTGGTCGTCGCCGTGATAGCCCGGCACCAGCGGTACCTTGGCCTTCTCCATGATCTTCTTGGCTTCGCTCTTGGAGCCCATGGCGCGGATGGCCGAGGGCGGCGGGCCGATGAAGACGATGCCGGCCTGGGCGCAGGCTTCGGCGAAGCCGGCATTCTCGGACAGGAAGCCGTAACCCGGATGCACCGCCTGCGCGCCGGACTTGCGCGCCACCTCGACGATCTTGTCGGCGACCAGGTAGCTCTCGCGCGCCGAGGCCGGGCCGATGTGATAGGCCTCGTCGGCCATCGCGACATGCATGGCGTTGCGGTCGGCGTCGGAATAGACGGCGACCGTCTTGATGCCCAGGCGGCGTGCGGTCTTGATGACCCGGCAGGCGATTTCGCCGCGATTGGCGATCAGGATCTTGCTGAACATTGGCGTTTCCCTATCTCACTTCGTCCACGCCGCTTTGCGCTTCTGCAGGAAGGCGCTCATGCCCTCCCCGGCATCGGGCGTGGTGCATTGCGCGGCGACCTCGTCGGCAATGCGGGCAGCAATCTTCTCGTCGCGGGCGGCGACGGACATTTCCGTCACCAGCCGCTTGATCAGGGCCTGCACCGACGGCGCGCCCTGCTTCAGTTCGTAGGCGAGGCCCTGAACCTCTTCGTCCAGTTGCGAAGCAGGCACGACGCGATCGACCAGGCCAAGCTCCAGCGCCTGCTCCGCCGGCATGACGCCGCCATGCAGCAGCAACTGCCGCGCCTTGCGCGCGCCCAGAGCCTGGATCAGTTCGGGAATGGCGATGCCGGCCAGCAAGCCGTTGCGCACGGATGTCAGGCCAAAGCGCGTGTTGTCGGCCGCCACCGCATAATCGCACGCCAGCATCATGCCCACGCCGCCGCCGACCGTGGCGCCCTGCACGCGCGCGATGCTGGGCTTGGGCAGGTCGTAAATCGCCTGCACGGCATCCGACAGCAGCTTGGCGCCGGCGTGCTGCTCCTGCTGGCTGAGCTTGGGCCAGCTCAGCACCCAATTGAAATCGCCGCCGGCGGAGAATGTCGGCCCGTCCGCCGCCAATACCACCACGCGCGCGCTGTCATCCTCGGCCGCGAGCTTCACGCAATCGATCAAAGCCTCGCCCGTGGCGCGATCGAGCGCGTTATGCGCCGACGGCCGATTGAGACGGACCGTCGCGATACCGCCATCGACCGAATAGAGAACCGGGTCTTCCATCATTACATCCGGAACACGCCGAACTTGGTCGGCTCGATCGGTCGGTTCATGGTGGCGGACAGCGCCAGACCCAGGGTCATGCGCGTATCGGCGGGATCGATGACGCCGTCGTCCCAGATACGGGCCGACGCGAAATATGGATGCGCCTCGGCCTCGAGCTGATCGCGGATCGGCTTCTTGAATGCGGCCTCTTCCTCGGCGCTCCAGCTCTCGCCGCTGCGCTCCATGCCGTCGCGCTTGACCGTGGCCAGCACCGATGCCGCCTGCTCGCCGCCCATGACGCAGATGCGACCCGACGGCCACATCCACAGGAAGCGCGGGCTGTAGGCGCGGCCGCACATGCCGTAATTGCCCGCCCCATAGGAGCCGCCGATGATGACGGTGAATTTCGGCACGTTCACGGTGGCGACGGCCGTCACCATCTTGGCGCCGTCCTTGGCGATGCCACCCGACTCGTATTTCTTGCCGACCATGAAGCCGACGATGTTCTGCAGGAAGATCAGCGGAATGCCGCGCTGGCCGCACAGTTCGATGAAATGCGTGGCCTTAAGCGCCGACTCCGAGAACAGGATGCCGTTGTTGCCGACGATGCCCACCGGGTAGCCCCAGATGCGGGCGAAGCCGCAGACCACGGTGGTGCCGTAAAGCTGCTTGAACTCGTCGAACTCGCTGCCGTCGACCAGCCGCGCGATGATCTCGCGCACGTCGTAGGGCTGGCGGGCGTCGGACGGCACCACGCCATACATCTCTTCGGCGCCGTAGAGCGGCTCACGCGGCGGCTCGACAGAAACCGAGGGACGCTTGACGCGATTGATGTTGGCGATGACCCGCCGCGCCATGCCCAGCGCATGCGAATCGTTCATCGCGTAGTAATCGGTGACGCCCGAGGTGCGCGAATGCACATCGGCCCCGCCCAGATCCTCGGCGCTGACCACTTCGCCGATCGCGGCCTTAACGAGCGGCGGGCCGCCCAGGAAGATGGTGCCCTGCTTGCGCACGATAATGGCTTCGTCCGACATGGCGGGCATATAGGCGCCCCCCGCGGTGCACGAGCCCATCACGACGGCGAGCTGCGGAATGCCCTGCGCCGACATATTGGCCTGATTGTAGAAGATACGGCCGAAATGGGTGACGTCGGGGAACACGCCAGTCTGGTTCGGCAGATTGGCGCCGCCGGAATCGACAAGGTAGATGCAAGGCAGTCTGTTCTCGATCGCGATCTGCTGCGCCCGCAAATGCTTGGTCACAGTAATCGGATAATAGGTGCCGCCCTTGACCGTGGCGTCATTGCAGACGATCACGCATTCCTGGCCCGAGACGCGGCCAATGCCGGTGATCACGCCGGCCGACGGCACTTCGTTGTCATACATGTTGTAGGCGGCAAGCTGCGACAGCTCGAGGAAGGGCGAGCCCGGATCGAGCAAGGTGCGGACGCGGTCGCGCGGCAGGAGCTTGCCGCGCGCGACATGGCGCTCCTTGGCCTTGGCGCCGCCGCCTTCCTTGATCTTGGCGACCTTGGCTTTCAGATCGTCGACCTGCTCGCGCATGGCCTTGGCATTGGCCTGGAAACTGGCCGAACGGGTATCGACCGCGGATTTCAAAACCGGCATAAAACAACCCATACGTCTGATTGGCTTTTTTCCGGCTTTAAGGCCGGAAGGAAAAGGCGCTTCCCACAGGCAAATTGCCGCTCGCGCCGCGACCGGGCAAGGACAAAAAGAAAGGGCCGTCTCGCCTGTCGGCGCAACGGCCCCATGCAGTTCCGCAGAACAATTCTGACTGACTATTCGCCCGCCACGATGTAGCGGCGCAAATCCTCGGCCTCGTGCTTCACCTCGTCGATCATCGCCTTCACGATGTCGCCGATGGACACCACGCCGATCAGCCGGCCGCGCTGAACCACCGGCAAATGCCGAATACGCCGTTCGGTCATCACCGACATCACCGATTCCACCGTATTATCCGGCTCGCACACCACCACGGCGCGGGTCATGATGTCGCCGCAGCGATCGGCCAAAACCGCGCCGCCGCGATTGGCGACACCGCGGGCAATATCGCGCTCCGAAACGATGCCCAATACACGGTCGCCCGCCAGCACCAGAACGGCGCCGATGCCGTGTCTGGCCATGGTGCGGGCGGCATCTTCAACCGTCATGTCCGGCGTCACGCCGATGACATCGATTTCCTTGCCGCCAAGAACGTCGGAAACAAGCATATGCCACCTCCTCTCCCAGACGGGAGACGCCCGGCACCGCGTCGCAATACGCTCGCTGGATCCCTTGATGGCAGACGCGTCGAATAGCGGCGTCATCTGGCCCGTTACGGACCTCTTTGTGCGAACGCCGGGAACTCGATCCCAACGGCGCGGGTCCGATTCGGCCCCGCTCTGGACGAACGCTTAGGAAAAAAGTGTGTTCCTTTTGGCTGGCAGCGACAAGCCATACGCCTGTGGAACATGCGAAGTGAGGATTTCACGAGACACAAGTCGAGCTTGTGACCTGCTTCACATCCTTGGCGGTGAAATCCGTGTAGTTATTGATAAATCTTTGGTTTAAATGTATGTTTTCTGCCTGCTCAGTCCGTAAATGCAACCGGCTTCCACGGACAGCCAGCGCCTATTCTGCTGGCAGGAGAGGCTTCCGGTCAGGGGGTAAGGGCTTTGTTTCAGTTCGCTAATTCGCCGCAGGCAACGGCGTGGGTCGGATCCGGGGCTAAATTTGGCCTGGGTCTGGCTTTTGCAGCCGCGCTGACGGCTGCCGCATGGACGCCGGCTGCTGCACAACAGACCGCCGACCTGCAGGAATTGTTCCGACAGGTGATCTCCAATCCAACCGATGCGGCTGCGAATCTTCGCTACGCCAAGGAAGCCGAGCGTCGGGGCGAGCTGCGCAAGGCGCTGTCGGCCTACGAGCGCATGGTGCTGAACGACCCCAGCAATTCCCAGGCGCGCGGCGAGTACGAGCGCATCAAGGCGCTGCTTGAGCCCGCCCAGACCCGCTTCCAAGTCGGCTTCGGCGGCCAGTGGGAGAGCAATACGAATCTCAACGATGGCAACGGCCGCAGCGATTTCTCGGGCATCGTCACGTTCCGTGTCGACGATGACCGCCGTTTCGGTAGCCAGTTGTGGCGCTCCTCCGTTCAGCTTTACGGCGATGCGCACGCGCGCACCGGCAGCTCCGACTTTCTCTACGGCAACGCCAGCACCGGTCCGGTTTGGCTGTTCGAGAATGGCTGGCGCATGCACACGTTCGTTTCTGCGGAAACGGGCTTTGCCGATTACGACTTTCTGTTCTATTCGGCCGGCGTCGGCGCCACTGTCGAGACCAAGGGCACGGACCCGCTGCGCAGCGTGACCGCTGCCGTTTCCTATGCCGATTTCAGCAAAAACAACTCGAGCGGGGCTTTCAACGCCGAAAAAGGCCGGGATGCCGTCGTGTTCGGCCTTTCCGCCCGCATTGGCTGGGACAATGTATTCGGCAAGACCGACGGCATTGAAGTCAGGCCGTCCTTTATCTGGAACGACGCCGATAAAGCACGATTCTCCTTCATGCAGGCGGGCGTGACCTTGTCCTATGCGGTGAGCCTGTTCTCCTTCTCCGGCGGCGTCGGCAATGTCTATTTGAATCCCGAAGTGACGGCGCAGTTTCGCGACTACGACGGGAACGAACCGGGCCGCACCAAGGAGCGCACGGACATTCGCCTGGCCCCCGCCCTGCGCTTGATCGGCATGTACGACAACTACACCGCCGTCCTCGGCTACATGTATGACCGGAACTTTTCCAACTACAACAACACCGGCGGCAACAGCGGACGCGACTATACGAATCACCGTATCAGTCTGAACTTCTACGTGGATTTCTAATGCGCAAGATCATCATCGCCACCACCCTCGCTGTCGCCGTATCGGCGCTGGCCACGGGATTGTCGGCCCAGACGCAGACTGCCGATATCGGCGTTGCGGCTACGGTCGTAAACAAGGTCGAAGGCACGGTGGGACCGCAGACGACGACGAAGAAGACCGGCGACCGAGTGTTCCAGAACGAGTTGATCCGCACCGGCAGCGAGAGCAAGGGCCAGCTGCTGTTCCGCGACGAGACCAGCCTGACCATTGGTCCAGACTCGGAGGTCAAGCTCGACCAGTTCGTCTATAACCCGCAGGGCAGTTCCACGGTGTCGCTGAACGCCACCAAGGGCGTGTTCCGATTCATTTCCGGCAGCCTGCCCAGCCAGGCCTACGAAATCAAGACGCCGGCGGCGACGATCGGCGTTCGCGGAACGATCATTCTGATCGGCCTGCTGCCCGACGGCACAGCGTTCTTCTGGAACGGCGAAGGCAGCTTCGTCGCGGCCACGTTGTTCGGCAACTTCAACGTCAACCGACCGGGTCAGGTGCTGGTGATTCGTCCCGGTGGCCAGCCGGAGATCTACAGCAAGGCCGCTGCCTGGCAGATCGCGCTTTTGGCGCCGCTGCTCGATCCGTCCAAGACCGGAGCCACGGTCCCGGAATTCTTTGAGCAGGACCGCGTCCGCAAGCTGCGCAGCATCTTGCGCGGCAAGGCCAGCGGATATTCCGATGGCGGCTACGAGCCCTGCTACGAGTGCTATCCGGATAGTGACTAGACCGGCGCGAGCCCAAGACTCCGACAGCGGGCGGCCTTGTGCCGCCCGTTTTCATTGTGAAGCCGTTCACAGTATGCTCCGACGGGACTGGAAGTTCCTGCAGCTCCGCCCCACCTCGAGCATGCTCATCAGATGGAGAGCTTGCCATGCGTAAGTCTTTCGCCGTCGCCTCGATCGTTCTCGGCCTTTTGCCTCTGCCCGCCTTGGCCCAGACGACGCCGAATATCGGCGTCGCCGCCACCGTCGTCGACAAGATGGAAGGCACCGTGTCGCAGAACCGGCGCGTCATCGGCCAGGGCGACAAGGTGTACAAGGACGAGGTCGTCGAGACCGGCGATCGCGGCAAGGGCCAGCTGCTGTTCCTCGACGAGACGGTGCTGACGGTCGGCCCCAACTCGCGGGTGACGCTGGATCGTTTCGTTTACGATCCAGGCAAGAGCACCGGTACGGTGACGATGACCGCCGTGCGTGGCGTTTTCCGCTTCGTCAGCGGCAGCCTCCCCAGCCAGGCCTACGAGATCAAGACGCCGGCTGGCTCGATCGGCGTGCGCGGCACGATTTTCGAGTTGATCATCGACCTCGACCTCAGCGTAACCGTTCGCGTGCTTGAAGGCGGCATCGTGTTCACGACGCTGGCGCGGCAGGAAACCGCCCTTATCCGCCCCGGGCAGGTGCTGGTTATCCGGCCCAACAATCAGGGCCAAACCATTACTAACTCCTTGAACGAACGCCAGATCGCCCTGCTGCAGCCGATCGTCGATCTCGGCAGCGGCAACGTCACACCGGGCCAGGATCGGCGCGACCAGTTGCGCGATCAGCTTCGCGGCAAGTCGGGGGGCGCTCCGCCTCCCCAAGATTAGGGCGCCTGCGCTAGCGTGCCCCGGCTGGAATACCTGCGCGGCATCGCGCGAGATATCCATCGCGTGATGCCGCCGACACCGCTGCATCGCTGGCCGTTGTTGTGCAAGCGCACCGGCGTCGAAACCTGGGTCAAGCACGAGAATCACACTCCGCTGGGCGCTTTCAAGGTGCGCGGCGGGTTGAACTATCTGGCGCGGCTGAAAGCGGATCGACCTGATATACTGGGCATCGTTTCGGCAACGCGCGGCAATCACGGCCAGAGCATGGCCTTTGCCGCCTCGCGCAATGGCCTGCGGGCCGTGATTGTCGTTCCTGAGGGCAACTCGACGGAAAAGAATGCCGCCATGGCAGCCCTGGGAGCCGAACTGGTCGTCCATGGCCATGATTTTCAGGCCGCCACCGAGCAGGCGCAGGAAATCGCGCGACGCGACGGTCTTTCCCGTGTGCCATCGTTCCATCGCGATCTGGTGGATGGCGTCGCCAGCTATGGGCTGGAAATGTTCGACGCCCATGCAGAACTCGACGCTGTCTATGTGCCGATCGGGCTGGGCAGCGGCATCTGCGCCACCATCGCCGCGCGCGATCTAATGTCCCCACGCACTGAAGTCATCGGCGTCGTAGCGGCGCGGGCCCCCTGCTATGCCCACTCATTCGCCGCCGGCAATCCGATCGCCACCAACAGCGCCGATACGGTTGCCGACGGCCTGGCGGTCCGCGTCCCCGACCCGCAGGCGGTCGAGATCATCTGCGGTGGCGCGGCGCGCATTGTCGAGGTGGAGGAAGACGAGATCGCCATGGCCATGCGTCATTACTACACCGATACGCATAACCTCGCCGAGCCTGCCGCGGCGGCGCCATTGGCGGCATTGATCAAGGAGCGGGAACGTATGGCCGGCAAGCGGGTGGCCCTGGTCCATACCGGCTCGAACGTCGATCTGGCAATCTTCCGCCGCCTGACGGCCGAGTAATCGTCTGGTCGTCAGATCGCCGGCAAACCGCGCGCAATGATCAGGCGCTGCACATCGCTGGTGCCCTCGTAGATCTGGCACACCCGCACGTCGCGATAGATGCGCTCCACCGGATAACCTTCGACATAGCCGTAACCGCCATGGATCTGGATGGCGGCGCTGCAAACCTCTTCCGCCATCTCGGAGGCGAAGACCTTGGCCATGGCCGCTTCAGTCAGGCACGGCCGCCCCGCCTGTTTCAACTCCGCCGCATGCAGCGCCATCTGCCGCGCCACGGCGATCTTGGTCGCCATGTCGGCCAGACGAAAGGCCACAGCCTGATGGTTGACGATGGCAGTGCCGAAAGCCTGGCGCTCGCCGGCATAGGCCCGCGCCGCCTCGAAGGCCGCCCGCGCCATCCCGATTGACTGCGCGGCGATGCCGATGCGGCCAGTTTCCAGATTGGCCAGCGCGATGCGATAGCCTTCGCCCTCGCCGCCCAGCATGTAATCGGCCGGCACGCGGCAATTCTCGAACACGATCTGGCAGGTATCGGAGGCGCGCTGGCCCAGCTTGCGTTCGGTCGAGGCCACGACATAGCCCGGCGTATCGGTCGGTACGATGAAACAGGAAATGCCCTTCTTGCCCGCCGCCGCATCGGTAACGGCGAAGACCAGTGCGAAGCCCGCGATCCTGCCCGAGGTGATGAATTGCTTGGTGCCGTTCAAGACGAAATGATCGCCGTCACGCACCGCGCGCGTCTTCAGGGCGGAAGCGTCGGAGCCGGCCTGCGGCTCGGTCAGGCAAAAGGCGCCGATGACCTTGCCCTGCGCCAGCGGCACCAGGAACTTCTTCTTCTGGGCCGGCGTGCCGTACGCATTGACCGCCGCCGCTACCGGCGAATTGTTGACGCTCATCAGGGTCGACATGGCGCCGCAGCCGGCCGCGATCTCCTCGAGCGCCAGCACGTAGGAAACCATATCGACGCCAGCGCCGCCCCATTCGGTCGGCACCGTCATGCCCAACAACCCTAGCTGCCCCATTTCGGCGATGATTTCCGACGGAAATGCGCCCTCGGCCTCGAATCCATTGGCCGGCGCCAGCCGATCCTGCGCGAACTGGCGCGCCATGTCGCGGATCATCGTCTGTTCTTCGCTGAGGATCATCTTCGTTTACCAGGGCAGCGTATCGCCGTCGAAATTGCGGAAGGTGCCGTTGTCCTTCTTCGTCAGACTGCCGATCACCTTCATCATCCCGGCGACGCTTTGCGGCGGCGTCACTGGCGCTGCCTTGCCGCCCATGTCGGTCTGCACCCAGCCGGGATGGAACACGACGCAAATCATGCCCTTCCCCGCCGTATCCCCGGCCAGGCTCTTCCAGGCCGAGTTCAGCGCTGCTTTGCTGGAACGATAGGAATAGCGGCCTCCTTCGTTGAGCTCGATGCTGCCCAGCCGGCTGGAAATGGCGATCAGCTTCTTCTCCTTGCCCGCTTCCATATTGGGCAGGAAAGCCTCCGCCATCTTCAGCGGCGCGATTGTGTTGGTGCGGAACACCTGCAACCACACCTCGCTCGAGATTTGGCCCAGCGTGCTGGCCTCAAGCTTGGAAATCCCGGCATTGTTGATCAGCACGTCGATCGGCACCGACTTGAGCTGTTTGGCCAGGCTGGCGATGTTGGCATCGTCGTCTACGTCGAGCGCGAACAGCGACACATCGCCGGTAATCTTGTTGAGGTCAGTCGCGGTGCCGGGCTTGCGGCAGCAGGCCAGCACCTTCCATCCCGCGGCGGCGTATTGGCGGACGAATTCGAGGCCGATGCCACGACTGGCGCCGGTAATCATGACTGTCGGCATTTCTATCCCTGTCTTTTGCGGGCGGTAACTTCGATCTCGATTTTCATGCGCGGATCGACCAGCTGGCAAACCAGCGCCGTCGCCGCCGGCCGCGCCTTGGCGAAATACTGGCCAAATATCGGGGCGACTTTCTCGAACAAGGCGGCATCGCTCAGGTAGTAAGTCGCGCGCACTGCATCATCGAGACTCGATCCAGCCTCTGCCAGGGCCTTGGCGATGTTGCGAAAGCATTGATGCGTCTGCTCGATGGGGTCATCGACGATGGTCATGCGGTCATAGTCAAAGCCGGTGGTGCCGGCGACGAAGATCATGTCGCCGTCGACAACCGCCCGCGAGTAGCCCGCGACCTTTTCGAAATCCGAACCGGAGGAAATCAGCCGTCGCATGTTTCAGTGCACACGTTCGATGGCCATGGCAGTGGCTTCGCCGCCGCCGATGCAGAGCGAGGCGACGCCACGCTTCAGCCCGTACTTCTCGAGCGCGTTCATCAATGTCACCAGAATGCGCGCACCGGAAGCGCCGATAGGATGGCCCAGGGCGCAGGCGCCGCCATGCACGTTGACCTTGTCGTGCGGCAAATCGAGCTCGCGCATTGCCGCCATCGTAACGACGGCAAAGGCCTCGTTGATCTCCCACAGATCGACGTCCTTCTTGCTCCAGCCCGTCTTCTCGTAAAGCTTCTGGATGGAGCCGATCGGCGCAGTCGGGAAATCCGACGGCTTGCCGGCAAAGGTCGTATGGCCGTGGATGACGGCCAGCGGTTTCAGGCCGCGCTTCTCGGCTTCCGACCGGCGCATCATGATCAGCGCCGCGCCGCCATCGGAGATCGAGCTGGAATTGGCCGGCGTCACCGTGCCGTCGGCCCGGAAAGCGGGCTTCAAGGTCGGGATCTTGTCGAGACGCGCCTTCATCGGCTGCTCGTCCTGCGTCACCTGTTCGCCCTTGAGCGCGACCGGCGTGGTTTCCTTGTCGAAGGTCCCGTCCTTGATGGCGTTCTGCGCCCGGGTCAGCGAGGCGATGGCGAAATCGTCTTGCTGCTTGCGGGTGAACTGGAATTTCTGCGCCGCGTCCTCGGCGAAGGTGCCCATCAGGCGGCCCTTGTCGTAGGCGTCTTCCAGACCGTCGAGGAACATATGATCGACCACGCGGCCATGGCCCAGCCGATAGCCGCCGCGCGCCTTCTCCAGCAGGTAGGGCGCGTTGGTCATGCTCTCCATGCCGCCGGCCACCATGATCTTGTTGGTGCCCGCCGCGATCAGGTCGTGCGCCAGCATGGCGGCCTTCATGCCCGAGCCGCACATCTTATTGATGGTGGTCGCTCCAACCGTATCGGGAATGCCCGCGCCCAGCGAGGCCTGCCGCGCCGGCGCCTGGCCCTGCCCGGCCGGCAGTACGCAGCCCATGATCACCTCGTCCACCTGATCGGCCTTCACGCCGGCGCGCTCCAGCGCCGCCTTGATGGCGATGGTGCCAAGCTGGGGCGCCAGCATGTCCTTCAGGCTGCCCTGGAAGCCTCCCATCGGCGTGCGGGCGGCGCCCACGATTACGATCGGATCGCTGCTCATCTTCTCTACTCCTTACAGAAATATCTCTGGCTCAGTTGCGCCAGGACGGATCGTCCTTGTCGAGCAGGCGCAACAGCGCCGGCCATTCGCGACTCTCGACGGTGCCGATATTGGCGGCGCCGCCTTCCCATTGCTGGGCGGTGTGCTCCATGACCTCGGGCGGCGGCAATTTCAGGCGGCCGCCGGTCGCCATCATCTCGACCTGCAGACGGCAGGCCTGCTCAAGATAGTACATAAGGCGGAAAGCTTCAGAGACGCTGCGGCCGCAGGTCAACAGGCCGTGGTTGCGCAGAATCATCGTGTTGCGCGTGCCCAGATCCCTGACCAGGCTCTTGCGTTCGTTCTCGTCGACGGCGAAGCCTTCGTAATTGTGGTAGGCGATCCGGTTATAGAACTGGAAGCCGCCCTGGGCGATGGGGATCAGCCCCTCTTCCAAAGCCGATACGACGACACCGGCGCGGCTGTGGGTATGGATCACGCATTGCAGGTCGGGCCGTCCGCCATGGATGGCACTATGGATCACGTAGCCGGCCGGATTGATCTCGTAAGGCGTGTCCTCATCGAGGATGTTGCCGTCGAGGTCGATGCGCACCAGGCTCGAGGCGGTGATCTCCGAATAGTAGTGGCCATAGGGATTGATCAGGTAATGGTGATCGCTGCCCGGGATCTTGGCCGTGATGTGGTTGTAGATCAGGTCGGTCATGCCGAAGCGATGCACCAGCCGGTAGCAGGCGGCCAGGTCCAGTCGGACTTTCCATTCGGCTTCGGAGAAACGGGCAGCCCCGCTCTTGCCGGTTTTCGCCACGCTCATGCGCGCCTGGCTCATGTTTTTCCTCCCGCTTTGCGGCGGCCGGTATGATAGACCCGATGGCCGGGACGGCAAGGGTCCCGCCATGTGCCAGAAGGAAAGCCGCCATGATCCTCGAAGTCGCCACCCTCGACGTAAAACCGGGCCAGCGCGAGGCTTTCCAGGCCGCTTTTCGCGAGGCGAGCGGCATTATCGCCGGCATGAAGGGCTACATCGCGCACCAGCTCCAGGAATGCCTGGAGAACGGGCAGCGCTTCGTGCTGCTGGTGTGGTGGCAGACGCTGGAAGACCACACGGTGGGTTTCCGCGGCTCAGCCGAATACCAGCGCTGGCGGGCGCTGCTGCATCATTTCTATGACCCGTTCCCCACCGTCGAGCACTACCGGCTGGTGATGTCCAACGGTGAGGCGCCGCCAGCCTAACGCCAGGCGCCGAGGATGGCCCCCATCACGATCAGGAACACCAGGTGATAGCCCGTGTCGATCAGGAAAACCTTGAGCGGTTTGTCGGAGTAGAGATTCTGCGCCAGGAAAAGCGCCGCTGAGAAACCCAGCCAGCACAACACGCCGAGCTTGATGCCGGGCGCGATGCCGACGCTGTTGGTCATCGCGATGAGGACAGCCAGCACCGCGGCCGTCACCAAGTAGCAGATGAACGAGCCGATGAAGGCACGCATCATGCCGGCCTTCATGCTTTCCATTTTTTCCGGCGTGTAGCCATGGCCGGCCATCCACGGCTTGGCGAAGAGAACCGGCGAATACCACAGCGCGCCAATGATCCAGGTGGCGACCCCCGCTACCAGCACGGCCAGATAATTGATTTCAGGCATATTTCCTCCCCGCGGACGCGCTTGTCCGCAGAGAGGAGTTTAAACCCCCGAGGTTGTCAGTCGTTCAACAAAACCTTGTGAGCGTTCTCAAGCCGTCTGCTGGAACAGCTCGCGGCCGATCAGCATGCGGCGGATTTCCGAGGTGCCGGCGCCGATCTCATAGAGCTTTGCGTCGCGCAACAGACGGCCGGTCGGGTAGTCGTTGATGTAGCCGTTGCCGCCCAGCAACTGGATGGCATCGAGCGCCACCAACGTCGCCTTCTCGGCGGCATAGAGGATGGCGCCGGCCGCGTCATAGCGCGTGGTCTTGCCGGCATCGCAGGCCCTGGCGACCGAGTACACATAGGCCTTGCAAGCGTTCATGGTCGTGTACATGTCGGCGATCTTGCCCTGCACGAGCTGGAATTCGCCGATCGACTGGCCGAACTGCTTGCGCTCGTGAATATAGGGCAGCACCACATCCATGCAGGCCTGCATGATGCCAAGCGGGCCGGCGGCCAAAACGGCGCGCTCGTAATCAAGCCCGCTCATCAGGACGTTGACGCCCTTGCCGACGTCGTTCAGCACGTTCTCGGCCGGCACTTCGCAATCCTGGAACACCAGCTCGCCGGTGTTGGAGCCGCGCATGCCGAGCTTGTCGAGCTTCTGCGCCACCGAGAAACCCTTGAAGCCCTTCTCGATGATGAAAGCGGTGATGCCGCGCGGGCCGGCATTGATGTCGGTCTTGGCATAGACCACCAGCGTGTCGGCGTCGGGACCGTTGGTGATCCACATCTTGCTGCCATTGAGTATGTAGCGGTCGCCCTTCTTGTCGGCACGCAGCTTCATGCTCACCACGTCCGATCCTGCACCCGGCTCGCTCATCGCCAGCGCGCCGACGTGATCGCCGGAGATCAGCTTGGGCAGGTACTTCCTCTTCTGCTCCTCATTGCCATTCCGGCGGAGCTGGTTCACGCAGAGATTGGAATGGGCCGCATAGCTCAGGCCCACGGAAGCCGAACCGCGACTGACCTCTTCCAGCGCCACAACGTGTTCGAGATAGCCGAGACCCGCGCCGCCATACTCTTCTTCGACAGTGATGCCGAGGATTCCGAGATCCCCCATCTTGCGCCACAGATCGGCCGGGAAATCGTTGTCGCGATCGATATCGGCGGCGCGCGGGGCGATCTCGTCGGCGGTGAAGTTCGCCACCTGGTCGCGGATGGCATCGGCCGTTTCGCCAAGGCCGAAATCGAAATTGCTCATGCTGTTGGGGATCATCGATTTCTCGTCATCTATGGGGTTGGGCCGTCGCCATCGTGCCACCCGTCGGCGGCGGCAGCAATGGAGCCAGGCGTGCGGCGATTTCTTCAGGAAAAGCCCGCGCCTTGCGGGTGTTGAGGTCGAGGCAGACCGTGATCAGCTTGGCGTCCATCGCCAGCACATTATCGCCCAGCCGGCTCAGGCGGTGGCGGAATACGGCAGTCTTGGCATTGAGCTCCTGCAGGTCGGTATCCATGACCACCGTGTCGCCCGGCTTCAGCTCGCGCTTGAAATCGATTTCGGCGCGCACGGCCGCCATGTTGATGCCAAGCTTGCGCGTGGTTTCGCCGTCCAAGCCATACTCAGAGAACAGCGAGAAAGCACCATCGCCCAGCCATTGCATGTAAAGCCCGGCATTGAGATGACCGATGTGATCGCAATGCCAGGCCTGCACCACCATTCTCAGCGTTTGCATGGTTTCACCTGTCGGCTTTGTTATGCAGGCAGATCAGCGTTTCCAGACCTTTCAGCACCAAGGTCGTTTTGCCGTCCTTCACGGCATGGACCTCGACGTCGCACAAAGTCAGCGTGCGGCCGGGTTTGACCACCTTGGCGCTGGCGATCAGTTTTTCGCCCGCGGCAGGCGCCAGCAGGCTCATCTTGAATTCCACCGTCAGCACCGAAGAGGCGGGCGGAAACATCGAGTAGGCCGCATATCCGGCCGCGGAGTCGGCGATCATCGTGGTGATGCCGCCATGGAAGAACTTGTGCTGCTGCGTCAGCTCCTCGCGATAGGGCAGTTCGATCTCGACGTGGCCCGGCTCCACCCTTGTCAGCTGCGCGCCAATGAAGCCCATCGCGTTCTGCCGAGCGAAGCTATCGCGCACCTTGTCGGCGAAAAGCGGATCGCTCGCGGTCATTCCGGCCATGGGTTCCTCCTGCCAACCCAAAATCGAGAAAATCCATAGATTAGTAAAATCTATTGTTTTTATTATTTCGATAGTTTTTAACTATATTCATGAATCTAACCGGTTTGCGCTATTTCCTCGCCTTGGCCGAGGCCGCCAGCTTCACCAAGGCGGCCGCGCGCCTGAACGTGACCCAGCCCACCCTTTCGACCGCAATCGCGCGGCTGGAAGAACAGCTGGGCCCGCAGCTTTTCGAGCGCGATCGCAAACGTGTCAGCCTGACGCCTGCCGGGCAGAAACTGGTGCCGCACGCCCAAGCCATGCTGGCCGAGTGGCGGCAAGCCCAGGCCAGCCTCAGCGTCGCCAAGCCGCAGCGGCGCCTGCGAATTGGCCTGCTGCCCAGCCTGCCGTGTGGCGTTGCGGTAGGGTTTCCCGACCGACTGCGGCAGGCCGATCAGGGACTGGAGATCGAGTTGCACGAGGGATCGCCGGGCACGCTGCTGGCGGGCTTGCAGCAGGGTCGGCTCGACATGGCCATCACCCGCGTCGACGAGCTACCCGACGATCTTCCCTACCAGCCGCTGCATCGCGAGGCCTATCGGCTGGCAGTGAGCGCCAACAATCTGCTGGCGGTGCGCGAGCGCTGCAGCGTGCGCGACTTGGCCGGCATGCCGTTTCTGGTGCGGGCGCGCTGCGAAGTCACCGAACAGGCGCGGGCGGCCTTCAACGAACACGGCGTGCGCCCGCGCGTGCTGCTGCGCAGCCCGAGCGAGGATCGCATCGCCGCGCTGGTGGTTGCAGATCACGGCGCCTGTTTCCTGCCCGAATCGCTGGCGCAGCCCGGCATGGCGCTGCTGGCGATCGACGAATTGCCCCTGACGCGCCGGCTTGGCTTTGCCACGCGCAAGGATCTGCCAGCGGAACTTGCCGAACTGGGTCTGGAAGCCGCGCAATCGCTGCGCTGGCAGAGCCGCCCGCAGCGCGGCCTGAGCTTCGCCCACTAGATCAGGAAGACCGCCGCCAGGCCGAGGAAGGCGAAGAATCCCAGCACGTCGGTCACCGTCGTCAAAAAGACGCCGGAGGCCACGGCCGGATCGATTTTCATGCGGTTAAGGCTAAGCGGAATGACCGTGCCGGAGAAACAGGCCGCCATCAGATTGGCGACGATGGCCGCGCCTATGATGGCGCCGATGCGCCATTCGCCGAACCAGGCCCAGGCGACGAGGCCGACAACCAGTGCCAGCGCCACACCATTAAGGCTGCCGACGACGACTTCCTTGCCGATGAAGCGCAGCGCATTGCGGGCGGTCAGTTCCTGGGTCGCCAGGGCGCGCACTGCGACCGCCAGGGTCTGAGTACCGGCATTGCCGCCCATCGAGGCCACGATCGGCGCCAGCACGGCCAGGGCCACTACCAGCTTGATCTCGTCCTGGAACAGGGCGATCACGGAGGATGCCAGCAATGCCGTGAGAAGATTGACCGCCAGCCAAGGCAGCCGCGCACGCACGGTGCGCTTGACGTCGGAGTAGATGTCCGCTTCGCCGGCGCCGGCCAGGCCAAGCATGTCCTTCTCGGCCTCCTCGTCGATGACGTCCAGAACGTCGTCGACGGTGATGACGCCGACCAGCCTGCCGTCGGCATCGACCACGGGCGCGGAAACCAGGTTCTGGTCGCGGAACAGATGCGCCACCTCTTCCTGCGGCGTGGTGACCGGCAGGATATAGGGGTCATGCTCCATGATATCAGCGATACGGACATGCCGCTTGGTCCGCACCAGCGTGCCCAGGGCCACCGTGCCGACCGGCTTGCGCGTTTCGTCGACCACGATGATGTCGTAGAAATCTTCCGGCAGGTCTTCCGATTCGCGCAGATAGTCGATCACCTCGCCGACCGACCAGGTCTGCGGCACCGCCACCAGCTCGCGCTGCATCAGGCGGCCAGCGGTGTCCTCGTCGTAGGCGAGCGCCTGCTCGATCTCGGCGCGATCTTCGGCCGGCATCGCCGCCAGAACCTGCTCGCGCTCCTCGTCGTCGAGTTCGGCGATCAACTCGACGGCATCGTCGGAATCCATCTCCGCCGCCGCGGCGGCCAGATTCTCCGGACTGAGCTGCTCGATGACCGAATCACGCACTTCGTCGTCGAGTTCGACCAGCACTTCGGGATCGAGGTCGCTTTGCAGCAACCCCAGGAGCTGATCGCGCTCTTCTTCGGAGACCTGCTCCAGCACCCAGGCCATGTCCGACGGCGACAGGCCATCGACCAGCCGCCGGACTTCGGTAGGCCGTTCGCCATGCAAAGCGGCGACGACGGCTTCGACCAGTTCAGGCGTCACCGGATTGAGGTTGACGGGGGCTTCCGCCGCCTCGCTATCGACGTGGCGCTCGCTCATGCGTCGGACTTGTCGGTGCCGGCGTCGACCACCGCGACCGCACTCATGTTGACGATGCCGCGGGCGGTAACAGACGGCGTCACGATGTGGCAGGCCTTCCCGGCGCCCAGCAGGATCGGCCCGACGGCCAGGCCGTTGCCCGCCTCCTTCAGGAGATTGAAGGCGATGTTGGCGGCATCCAGGGTCGGCATGATCAGCAGATTGGCCGCGCCCTTCAGCTTGGAATTGGGAAACAGCCGCGTACGGATTTCAGGCGACAGGGCGGCATCGGCATGCATCTCGCCTTCAACTTCCAAAGCCGGCGCTTCTCGGGCAAGAAGTTGTAACGCTTCCCGCATCTTGCTGGCGGAATCGCCGCGGCTGCTGCCGAAGCTGGAATGCGACAGCAGCGCCACTTTCGGCTCGACACCGAAGCGGCGTATCTCTTCCGCCGCCAGCAGCGTCATCTCGCATATATCCGCCGCACTTGGGTTCTCGTTCACATAGGTGTCGCACATGAACAGCGTGCCACCGGGAACGACAAGCAGCGACAGGGCATAAAGGTTCCGTACCCCGGCGCGGCGGCCCACGATGTCGTCGACCACCTGCAGATGCACCGGGAAGCGGCCGATCGTGCCGCAGATCATGGCGTCGGCGTCGCCCTTGTAGACGGCGAGGGCAGCGATCGTGGTGCTGTTGGTACGCACCAAAGTGCGCGCCAGATCGGGCGAGACGCCCTTGCGCTCCATCAGCTTGTGATAGAGCGCGACGTAGTCGGGATAGCGCGGGTCGCTGGCCGGATTGATGATTTCCACGTCCTTGCCCGGCACCAGGCGCAAGCCGAGCTGGCCTATGCGCTTGGCGATGATCTCGGGCCGGCCGATCAGCATCGGACGTGCGATTCCCTCTTCGATCAGCACCTGCGCCGCGCGCAATACCCGCTCGTCCTCGCCCTCGGCGTAGATCACCCGCTTGGGCGATTTACGCGCGCGTTCGAACACCGGCTTCATCGCCAGGCCGGAACGGAAGACGAATTCGCTCAGGCGCTGGCGGTAGGCGGGAAAATCGGCGATGGGACGCGTCGCCACGCCAGTGTCCATGGCCGCCTTCGCCACGGCAGGCGCCAATTGCACAAGCAGGCGCGGATCGAAGGGCCGCGGGATGATGTACTCGCGGCCAAACGTCGTCGGGCCTGTGCCGTAAGCCAGCGCCGCGACATCGGAGGATTCCGCCTGCGCCAAAGTCGCCAGCGCCTCGACGCAGGCTATTTTCATCTCATCGTTGATGACCGTGGCGCCGACATCGAGCGCGCCGCGGAAGATGAAAGGAAAGCACAGGACATTGTTGACCTGGTTGGGATAGTCCGAGCGGCCGGTAGCGATGATCGCATCCTGCCGCACCGCTAGCACTTCCTCGGGCAGGATCTCCGGCGTCGGGTTGGCCAGCGCCAGCACCAACGGATTGGCCGCCATGCGGGCGACCATGTCCCGCTTCAGCACGTTGCCTGCCGACAGGCCCAGAAAAATGTCCGCACCATCGATGATCTCGCCCAGGGTGCGCGCCTGGGTCGGACGTGCATAGAGCGCCTTCCACGGGTCCATTTGCTCGGTGCGGCCTTCATAGACGACGCCGGCGATGTCGCTGACCATCACGTTCTCACGCTTCAGGCCGAGCTTGATCAGCAGGTCGAGGCAGGACAGAGCCGCAGCGCCCGCGCCCGAGCATACCAGCTTGGCGTCTGCGATTTTCTTGCCAACAACCTTCAGGCCATTGAGAACGGCGGCGCCGACGATAATCGCCGTGCCATGCTGGTCGTCGTGGAACACCGGGATTTTGAGCCGCGCCCGCAGCGCCTTCTCGACAATGAAACACTCGGGCGCCTTGATGTCTTCGAGGTTGATGCCGCCGAAGGTGGGTTCCAGCGCGGCGATTATCTCGACCAGACGGTCGGGATCGTTCTCGGCCAGCTCGATGTCGAAGACGTCAATGCCGGCGAATTTCTTGAACAGCACCGCCTTGCCTTCCATCACCGGCTTGGCGGCCAGCGGGCCGATCGAGCCCAGGCCCAGCACGGCGGTGCCATTGGTGACCACGCCGACCAGATTGGCGCGCGTCGTCAACGTGGCGGCTTCGGCAGGATCGGCGGCGATGGCGAGACTGGCGGCGGCGACGCCGGGGGAATAGGCCAGCGCCAGGTCGCGCTGGGTCGCCATCGGCTTGGTGGCAACGATCTCCAGCTTTCCCGGTTTGGGCAGGCGGTGATAGCGCAGCGCGCTGTCGGTGAGATCATCAGCCATGACAGCCTCGCCATTCCCGGCCGCGGCGATGGCGCGCGACGCGTTTCAGTTCAAACGGGAAAATTTATGGTGCGGTCGAGAAGACTCGAACTTCCACGGGTCACCCCACAACGACCTCAACGTTGCGCGTCTACCAATTCCGCCACGACCGCCCATAACGCCGATAACCGACCCGTCTTCCTGGGAAGAGCGGGACCGCAACCGGCGGATTTCCCTTGAGGTTGGCCGGAGATAGCAAATCGGCGGCACCGGCGCAAGCTTCGCCCCCACCGGGCTAAGTCTTTCCCATATCTTTAATTTTCGCCGCTTGCCGAGGGGTGGTTTTGGGGCCAAATACCACCCCATGACCCACGCCGCTTCCCTCCAGGCAGCCCCGGCCCACACCCCCGAATGGCGGGTCTCGGACGGGCTGGTGCCCTATGACGAAGCCGTTTTGGCCATGGAACAGCGGGTGGCTGCGATCCGGGCCGGCAGTGCTCCCGAACAGGTTTGGCTTCTGGAGCATCCGCCTCTCTACACCGCGGGCACCAGCGCCAAGCCGACCGACCTGGTCGATCCGACCCGCCTCCCCGTGTTCCGGACGGGCCGTGGCGGGCAATTCACCTATCACGGGCCGGGCCAGCGCATCGGCTACGTCATGCTCGATCTGCGCCGGCGCGGCTCGGATATCCGCTCCTACGTCCACAATCTCGAGGAATGGCTGATCCGCACCCTCGCCCGCTTCAACGTCAAAGGCGAAAGGCGGGATGGCCGGGTCGGCGTCTGGGTCGTCGATGGGCTGCGCGAGGAGAAGATCGCCGCCCTGGGCGTACGGGTGAAGCACTGGGTCAGCTTCCACGGGGTGTCGCTGAATGTTGATCCCGATCTGGGGCACTACGGCGGCATCGTTCCCTGCGGCATCAGCCAGCATGGCGTGACGTCGCTGGCGAAGCTGGGGATCATCGTCTCGATGGCGGAAGTCGACATGATCCTGCGCGAGACATTCGCGGAAGTGTTCGGTTAGACCGTCGGCTTCTGGCTGAATTCGCTCTCGCCAACGATCCCCTGCGCCGGCTCCACCGTCACGCTGTCGACTCTCGCCGTCGAGGGACCGCGATGGCAGGACTGGACGAAAAGCTGCACCGCCTCGTCAGGGCCAACGGCCAGCGCTTCGACCGACCCGTCGCGGCGGTTGCGCACCCACCCCTTGAGGCCAAGCCCGCGCGCTTCGCGCATCGCCCAATCGCGATAGCCGACGCCCTGCACCCTTCCGGCGATGGTCAGGCGCAGCGCGACGTCGGGCACGGCAATACGCTCAGGCGAATTCGAGGATCTTCTGGTCGACGCGCAGGCTCTCGCCCGCCTTGGCGTGGATGGTGCCGATGGTGCCGTCGCGGCCGGCCTTCAGCACGTTCTCCATCTTCATCGCCTCGACCACGGCCAGCGCCTCGCCCGCCTTCACTTCCTGGCCTTCCTTGACCGCCACCGAGACCAGCAGGCCCGGCATCGGCGACAGCAGGAACTTGGACGTATCGGGCGGCAGCTTCACCGGCATCAGGGCGGCCAGCCGCGCCTGCTGCGGCTGCAGCACCAGCACGTTGGCTTGGCCGGCGTTGTGATAAAGACGGTAGCCGACGCCGGTGCGGTCGATCTGCACGCAGACGTCGCGACCGTTGACGGAACCACGGAACAGCGGGTCGCCCAACTGCCACAGGGTTTCGATCTCGAATTTCTTCCTGCCGATCTCGACCGTCACACTGTCCCTGCCGGCTGTCACCGCAGCCTCGTAGGGCTTGCGGTCGAGCAGCACGGTCCAGTCCTCGCCCAGCGATTTGCGGTGCGGCTGAATCTGGCCGCTGATCTGAGAGTCGCGCTCGGCATAGGCGCGATGGATCGCCGCCGCCAGCGCGGCCAACATTTCGGGCTCCGACGGCGGCAGGTCGGCCGTGGTGAAGCCGTTCTTGTATTCCTCGGCGATGAAATTCGTGGTCAGGCGGCCCTCGACGAAGCGCGGATGGGCCATCAGCGCCGCCAGGAACGGAATATTATGCGACACGCCGCGGACATAGAACTCGTCCAGCGCATGGCGCATGGCGACGATGGCTTCGTTACGGTTTTTGCCCCACGTGACCAGCTTGGCGATCATGGGATCGTAGAACATGCTGATCTCGCCGCCTTCGTAGACTCCGGTGTCGACACGGACATGGTCGCGATGCGCCGGCGGCTGGCGGTATTGGACCAAGCGACCCGTGGACGGCAGGAAGTTCCGGAACGGGTCTTCCGCATAGACGCGCGCTTCCATCGACCAGCCGTTGATCTTCACGTCCGACTGCTTGATCTTCAGCTTCTCGCCATAGGCGATGCGGATCATCTGCTCGACCAGATCCAGCCCGGTGATCATCTCCGTCACCGGATGCTCGACCTGCAGGCGGGTGTTCATCTCGAGGAAATAGAAATTGCGGTTCTTGTCGACGATGAACTCGACGGTGCCGGCGCTCTTGTATTGCACGGCATCGGCCAGGGCGACGGCCTGCTCGCCCATCGCCTTGCGCGTCTTCTCGTCAAGGAAGGGGCTCGGTGCCTCTTCAATCACCTTCTGATGGCGACGCTGGATCGAGCATTCACGCTCGGCCAGATAGAGAGTCGTGCCCTGCCCGTCCGCCAGCACCTGGATCTCGATATGGCGCGGCTCTTCGATGTATTTCTCGATGAAGACGCGATCGTCGCCGAAGCTGGAGCGCGCTTCGCTGGTGGCGGAAGCGAAGCCTTCTTCGGCTTCCTTGTCGTTCCAGGCGATGCGCATGCCCTTGCCGCCACCGCCGGCGGAGGCTTTGACCATCACCGGATAGCCGATCTTCTGGGCGATCTTCACCGCCTCCTTGCCATTGGGAATGGCTTCGAGATGGCCCGGCACGGTGCTGACGCCGGCGGCCTGCGCCAGCTTTTTGGATTCGATCTTGTCGCCCATCGCGTGAATGGCATGGGGCTCGGGCCCGATGAAGGCCACGCCCGCTGCCTTCAGCGCCTTGGCGAAGGCCTGGTTCTCCGAGAGGAAGCCGTAGCCGGGATGCACCGCCTCGGCGCCGGTCTGCTTTATGGCCTCAAGGATCTTCGGGATCTGCAAATAGGACTGAGCCGAGGGCGCCGGGCCGATCAGCACCGCCTCGTCAGCCTCGCGCACATGTAATGCGTCGGCATCGGCTTCGGAATAGACCGCCACGGTCTTGATGCCCATGCGCTTGGCGGTGCGGATGACGCGGCAGGCGATCTCGCCGCGGTTGGCAATCAGGATTTTCTTGAACATGGGTGAACCGTTACAGCGGGATGTTGCCGTGCTTGCGCCACGGGTTTTCTTGCTTCTTGTTGCGCAGCATTGCCAGCGACTGGCAAATGCGTCGGCGGGTGCCGTGCGGCTTGATCACGTCGTCGATGAAGCCGCGATTGGCAGCAATGAAGGGATTGGCGAATTTCTCGCGATATTCCTCGGTACGCTTGGCGATCTTCTCGGCGTCGCCGATGTCGGAGCGGAAGATGATTTCCACCGCGCCCTTGGCACCCATGACCGCGATCTCGGCGCCCGGCCAGGCATAGTTGACGTCGCCGCGCAGATGCTTGGAGCTCATCACGTCGTAGGCGCCGCCATAGGCCTTGCGCGTGATGACGGTGACTTTCGGCACCGTCGCCTCGGCATAGGCGTAAAGCAGCTTGGCGCCATGCTTGATGATGCCGCCATATTCCTGGGCCGTGCCCGGCAGGAAGCCCGGCACGTCGACGAAGGTGATGATGGGAATGTTGAAGGCATCGCAGAAGCGCACGAACCGGGCGGCCTTGCGCGAGGAATCGATGTCGAGGCAGCCGGCCAGCACCATCGGCT
>CAYLYK010000005.1:0-177709 GCA_964388115.1 uncultured Hyphomicrobiales bacterium | reverse complement strand
CGCCCAGCACCTCGTTGCATGTCTTCTGCATGACCTTGGCGCGCGGGTCGTAGTTTTTGTAGACGCGATGGCCGAAGCCCATCAGGCGGAAATTGTCGTTGGGATCCTTCGACTTCTTGATGAACTCGGCGATGTTCTTCTTGTCGCCGATCTGCATCAGCATGTTCAGCACCGCCTCGTTGGCGCCGCCATGGGCAGGGCCCCAGAGCGAGGCGATGCCAGCGGCGATGCAGGCAAACGGGTTGGCCCCCGAGGAGCCAGCCAGGCGCACGGTCGAGGTCGAGGCGTTCTGTTCGTGATCGGCGTGCAGGATAAGGATGCGATCCATGGCGCGCGCCAGCACCGGGCTGATCTGGTACGGCTCGGCCGGCACGGCGAACATCATGTGCAGGAAATTGTCGGCGTATTTGAGATCGTTGCGCGGGTAGATGAAGGGCTGGCCCAGCGAGTATTTGTAGGCCATGGCCGCGATGGTCGGCATTTTGGCGATCAGCCGGTAGGAGGCGACCATGCGCTGGTGCGGATCGTTGATGTCCAGCGAGTCGTGATAGAAGGCCGACAGCGCGCCGACCACGCCGCACATGACGGCCATCGGATGGGCGTCGCGACGGAAGCCGCGATAGAATTGCGAAATCTGCTCATGCAGCATCGTGTGCCGCGAGATGTCGTATTCGAACTTGGTTTTCTCCGCCTCGTTCGGCAGTTCGCCCTTCAGCAGCAAATAGGCGACTTCCATGAAGTCGGACTTTTCCGCCAGTTCCGCGATGTCGTAGCCGCGGTGCAGCAGAACGCCTTCGTCGCCATCGATGAAAGTGATCTTCGACTGGCACGAAGCCGTCGAGGTGAAGCCTGGATCGTAGGTGAACGCGCCGGTATCGGCGTAGAGCTTGCGAACGTCGATCACATCCGGGCCGACCGAGCCGGAAATCACCGGCAGATCCCAGCTCTTGCCGGAATTGGGGTCGGAAAGTTTCATCGGCTTCTTGGCGGCGGCGGGTTTGGCGACGGGCTTGGCTGCGGGGGCGGTCTTGTTGCTTGTGGCCATGGTCTTCCTTCCTGACTTATTTCCGGCAGCCCGACAGTGGCGTTGTCCCGCCAGTTTGGCGCAGGTTTGATGCGATTTTGATCGGTACCTTAGTGGGTTTATTGCGCATTCGCAATTGCAGCAGAAACGTCGCTGCCCTACGCCGATGCCTTGATTCGGCTAAGAGAATCGGCCCGTCCCAGGACGGCCAGCACTTCGAAAATCCCCGGTGAAACGGTTCCGCCCGTCAGAGCCGCGCGCAACGGTTGCGCCACCGAACCCAGCTTCACGCCGCGGCTTTCGGCAAAAGCCTTCACAGCGTTCTCAAGCGCCGGTTCCGACCAGTCGGAGGCGCTCTCCAGGATCGGAACGATCGCGCCCAGCAAGGTCTTGTTGTCCGGCGTGAGAAGCGCACCAGCCTTGGCGTCGAGCGCTATCGTTCCGCGCACGGCATAGAATTTGAGATTGTCCGCCAGTTCGACCAGTGTGCGGGACCTCTGTTTGACGCCATTTAACCCTTGCAGCACACGCTGCTCCAGGTCGCGCTCGAGTTTCCCGCCAATGGTCTTTTCCAGGAATGGGCGAACCACAGGCAGCAGTTCCGCATCGGGCATCTGGCGCAGGTAATGCGCGTTGAGATTGGTCAGCTTGTCCATGTCGAAGCGCGAAGCGGCACGTCCGACATTGACCAGATCGAACCATTCGATAGCCTTTTCCGTCGGGATGATCTCGTCGTCGCCATGGCCCCAGCCCAGCCGCAGCAAGTAGTTGCGCAGCGCTTCGGGCAGGAATCCCATGTCGCGATAGGCGTCGACCCCCAGCGCGCCATGCCGCTTTGAGAGCTTGGCGCCGTCGGGGCCATGGATCAGCGGAATATGGGCGAAGCGGGGGATGTCCCAGCCCATGGCGCGATAGACCTGGATCTGGCGAAATGTGTTGTTGAGATGGTCGTCGCCACGGATGACATGGGTGATGCCCATGTCGTGATCGTCGACCACGACGGCCAGCATGTAAGTTGGCGTGCCGTCGCCGCGCAGCAGCACCATGTCGTCGAGCTGCGCGTTCTGCACCGTCACCGTGCCTTGCACCAGATCCTCGACCACGGTCTCGCCATCGAGCGGCGCACGCAGGCGGATCACCGGCTTGATGCCGGCAGGCGCCTCCTTGGGATCGCGGTCGCGCCAGGTGCCGTCATAGCGGATCGGCTTGCCCTCGGCGCGAGCCTTCTGGCGCATCGCCTCCAGTTCTTCCGGCGTCGAATAGCAGTAATAGGCCTGGCCCTTGGCCAGCATCTCGCGCGCCACCTCGGCGTGACGGGCAGCGCGGGCGAACTGCATGGTCGGCTCGCCGTCCCATTGCAGGCCCAGCCACGATAATCCATCAAGAATGGCGTCGATCGCCTCTTTGGTCGAGCGCGCCCTGTCGGTATCCTCGATACGCAGCAGATAGCGCCCGCCATGATGGCGCGAGAACAGCCAGTTGAACAAAGCGGTGCGGGCGCCGCCAATATGGAGGAACCCCGTCGGCGAAGGGGCAAAACGGGTGACGACTTTCATGAGCGATCCTGAGAGAAATACCAGACGGCGCGAGCGCGAAGAGGCGTAGCATAGTGAGCGATCCGTCCCTGTCAAAGCCCGTGCCGGCCGCCGGAAAACTTACCGCGGCGCTGCCCGATATCGGCAATTGGCCGCGTCATTTCGCGACATGGCTGGTAGCGCAACTGGCCGAGGAGCGGGAGCGCTGGGCGTTGTGGTTGCCGGTGGGTTTCGGCATTGGTGTCGGCGGTTACTTCTTGCTGCCGAGCGAACCGCCATTGTGGATTGGCTTCGCCGGCCTGGCCATAGCCGCGTTTCTAACCGTGGTGCTGTGGCGGTGGCCGGCACTACGGTTCCTGTTCGTCGCGCTGAGCATCGCCGCCGGCGGCTTCTCCACAGCGAAAATGCGCAGCGATGCGGTGGCCGCCCCGGTGCTGGCGCGCGAAATCGGACCGACGCTGGTCACCGGCACAGTGGAGGAAATCGAGCCGCTGCCGGAGGGCTTCAGGCTTCGCGTGAAGGAACTCAACATTGAGCGACTGTCCGGCCAGCCGCCGGCCGCCGCGCGGATCAGCGTTCGCCGTCCCGGCGGCACGATAGATATTGGCGACCGTGTTTCCGTGCGCGCCGTACTGACGCCGCCATCGCCGCCGGCGGCGCCGGGCGCCTACGATTTCCAGCGCGATGCCTGGTTCCGGGGCCTGGGCGCGGTAGGATATTCCGTCTCGCCAGTAACCAAGATCGCGTCCGGCCAGAGCGGCGGCTGGCGCGAGGCGATTCAGACCGTGCGTCAGCGATCGACTGTCAAGCTGGTTGCCGACGGTTCGGCCGAAGGCGCCATGGCGGCGGCGCTGTTGACCGGCGAGCAGAGCGGCATTCCCAACGACACGCTGCAGGCCATGCGCGATTCGGGCCTGGCGCATCTGCTTTCGATTTCGGGCCTGCATCTGGTGCTCGTCGTGGCGTTGCTGCTGGGCGGGTTCCGGCTGCTGTTGGCATTGTTCGAGCCCGTAGCACTGCGCTATCCGATCAAGAAGTGGGCCGCGGGCCTGGCTCTGCTGGGCGCGTTCTTCTACCTGCTGCTGGCGGGCAGTCCGATCCCGGCGCAACGTGCCTTCATCATGGCGGCGGTTGCGCTGCTCGCCATCATGTTCGACCGCAATCCCCTGTCTATGCGCACCGTGGCGCTGGCCGCCATGGTGATATTGCTGATCGCGCCGGAGAGCCTGCTTAGCGCCAGCTTCCAAATGTCCTTTGCCGCGGTCATCGCGCTGATCGCGGCATGGGAATGGTTGCAGCCAGCCCTGGCGCGCTGGCGGGCAGCGCATCCCACCATCGAGCCGTCACCGCTCAATCGCATCGGCGTCTATCTGCTGAGCGTCATTCTCACGACGCTGATTGCCGGCACGGCCAGCGGCTTCTTCGGCCTCTACCATTTCAACCGCATTGCGCTCTACGGCACCCTGGCCAACATGGCGGCAGTGCCGGTCACCGGCTTCTGGGTCATGCCCTGGGGCATGCTTGCCATGCTGCTGATGCCGTTCGGTCTTGAGCAGCTGGCGCTGGAACCGATGCGCTGGGGTCTCTCGGCAATCATCTGGGTGGCGGAGACTGTCGCGTCATGGCCAGGCTCGTCGCCGGTGTTGCCGGCAATGCCTGCCTATGCCTTGCCGCTGCTCACCATCGGGGGGCTGTGGCTGTGCCTGTGGCGACGCAAATGGCGCCTGCTGGGCCTGGCGCCAATGGCGCTTGCCCTGCTGTCCTTTGTCTGGTCGCGGCCGCCCGACATATTGGTGTCCGACGATGCCGAAGTGGTGGCGATCCGCGATGCCTCGGGCGGCCTGATGATGTCACAGCCCAAGGCCGACAAATTCCTGCGCGAGACCTGGACTAGGCGGGCTGGCGAGGTCGCATTGCTGCCATGGCCAGCCTCAGGCCAATCCAGTGCGGACGGCGCCTTGCGCTGCGACTCGCTGGGATGCGTGTTGCGGCGAGATGGGCAGCAGGTGATCATCGCCATGACGTCGCAAGCCTTCGCTGAGGATTGTCGGCAGCCAGGTTTGCTGATCAGCCTCGAGCCCGCCGCGCGCGCCTGTCGTCGCAGCGAGCGGCTGGTCGATTTCTTCACTCTGCGGGAGGCGGGGACGCATGCGATCTGGCTGGAACCGGGTGGGCTGCGAATTGAAACCGTGCGCGCAAGCCAGGGAGCCCGGCCATGGAGCCGTTTTCGCGCGGAACGATCGCAATAGCTCGGATGACGGGAGTTGACTGCGTCGATATTTGATAATATTTAACTCATTAGTTAAATACATATCGAGGTATCCGCCATGTCCGCAGCCGATCAGAACGCAACGACAGCTGAGTGCACCCCGCCGCCGGTCATTCCCTACTTGACCATTCGAGGCGCGGCCAGCGCCATCGAGTGGTACAAGACGGTGTTTGGCGCGGTCGAACAGATGCGCCTGCCGGCTGAGGATGGCAAGCGGCTGATGCACGCCGCCATTGCAATCAATGGCGGTCCGGTGTTCATGAGCGACGAGTTCGTCGAATACGATGGCGGCTCGGCGCCAAAGGAAGGGCAGATCCCGCCAATTGCCCTGGCGCTCAATCTCGACTCGCCGGCGGAAGTCGACGCGACCTTCAAGAGAGCCGTGAGAGAAGGTGCCCAGGGCGTCACCGAGCCGAAGGACGAATTCTGGGGCGCACGGTTCGCCGTCGTCGCCGATCCGTTCGGCCATCGCTGGCTGCTGAACGCGGCGCTGCCCAAATGAGATGCGAAACGCGGGGAGCTAGGCGTCGGCCAACTCGGCAAGCCGCCGCCGCAGCCTCTTCATCGGCACGATGTGCAGCACAGTGGCAGGAGAGCGCTCCCGGCTTTCCTGCGCGCCGACGCGCGCGATGACGTTTTCGAACTCTTCCAGGACCTCGCGAAATTCCTCGACTTCCGAGGCGGCAACGATCTCTTCCCGCGCTTCAGCTATGCGGTCGTCGCCCGCACTCGCGCCTTCGGTCTCGGCGATGAATTTGGCGAAGTCGGGCACGACGATAAGCGTGGTGGGAATATCGATGAGAAGCCCGGCCCCGGTCTTCGCGCTGATGGCGAGCTTCACACCGATCGGGCGCGGCCGATCGGCGATGTCCACGACCATGCTGGTCAAGGTGAAGACTTCGCCCGGGCCGGAAGCCAGTCCGTCCATGGCCGCGGAATGACTGGCAGGCTCGAACTCGGAAAGTGACTGGGGAATGCCGACGACCAGCCCGGCAATCTTCGTTGCCCCCAGAGAGGCAGCCTGTTTGTGAATCGGATGGTCGGGATCGCGCAGTGCGCCAATCAGGGGACGGACGAAGTTGAAGTAGTAGCCGGTCGCCAGGCCGCGGGCCAGGCGATAGACCTGGGCTTCAGATTGTGCAGCTTCGACGCGCCTGAAGATCAGCACGGCTGCCACAAGGAAGGCGCCGACACCGCCGATGATGGCCGCCAGGGGTTCGAACCAGGCGGCCTGATAGGGCCGGGCGTCTTCGAGGATTTCGGTCAGGAACCAGAGGAGCGTGACGAGAAAAGCGATAAAGAGGAAGACCGCGCCAGGCCATGGCCAGGCGCGGTAGAAGGCCCGCAAACGAGCCCCGAAATTTGTCTTGGCCATCGGCGCTTTGACGCAAACTGGGTGGCGATGGAAATACCGTTATCCCCATACCATAAGACGCCACATCTGCTAATCGGTGCAACGAGCCTGATGGGGAGTTCTAGTAGCGGCGGAACAGGCCGACCAGCTTGCCCTGGATCTTCACCCGGTCGGGCCCGAAGATTCGGGTCTCGTAGGCGGGATTGGCCGGCTCCAGCGCTATCGACGCACCCTTCTTGCGCAGGCGCTTGAGCGTGGCTTCCTGCTCGTCAACCAACGCCACGACGATCTCGCCGGTCTCGGCCGTCTCGCCATTGCGGATCAGCGCGATGTCGCCATCCATGATGCCGGCTTCGATCATCGAATCGCCAGCAACCTCAAGTGCATAGTGCGTTCCCTTGCCAAGAAGGCTGAAGGGCACGTCGATGGTAGTAGAATTGTCGCGCAGTGCCTCAATCGGCGTGCCGGCAGCGATGCGGCCGTAGAGCGGCAGGGTGATGGCCGAGGCTTCCTGTGCCGTGGTCGCGCCGGCAAAGCCCGGCTTGAGCCCGCCGGCAATGATTTGCGGCGTGAAGCCGCTGTTGCCGTCACTATCGCGCATGCCCGGCGTGCGACGGTTTTCCAGCGTGCTGACGGCGTGGGGGTAGATCGCGACTGCGTCGGGCAGCTTAAGGACCTGTAGCGCGCGCGCCTTATGCGCCAGCCGGCGCAGGAAGCCGCGTTCCTCGAGCGAGGTTATCAACCGGTGGATGCCGGATTTCGATTTCAAATCCAGCGCTTCCTTCATTTCGTCGAAGGAGGGCGAGACGCCCGACTCGTTGAGCCGCCGGTTGATGAACATCAACAGCTCATATTGTTTCCGGGTCAGCACCTTAGCCCCTCCAAATTTATCCACAACAACATGTGGAACAAACAGGCAACTTGGCCACATGTTCTAGTTTGGTTCGGGCGGCGCGTCAAATGGTTATTTTGTGACCGATGCCATCGCGTTGAATCGATGAAGAGATTCGCGCGCCGCGGGAAATGGCGACAGATCAGATGCCCAGTGTGGGCTCATCGAGACGCAAGATTTCCACAGCCTCGCCAGCTTGAACCGGCGGCGCGTGCGGGCGGCGGACGATCAGCGCGCCCGATTGCGCCAGCAATGACATCATCGAGCTGTCCTGGGTCTTGAAGGCTACGGCGACGAGCTGACCGGCGTCGTCGCGCTCCAGGTGGGCGCGCACGTAGTCCTGCCGCTGGTCGTTGGCCGCCAAGGCAGCGCCGGCCTTGGCCATGGTCAGCGGCAGGGCGACGTCAGTGCGCCCGGTCATTCTCAGCACGCAGGCACGCAGGAACAGCAGCGCGCATACCAGCGCCGACACCGGGTTGCCCGGCAGGCCAAGAAGGGGCAGCCCGCCAACCGTGCCGAACATCACCGGCTTGCCCGGTCGCATGGCGATCTTCCAGAAATCCAGACTGCCGCCAGCGGCCTTGAGCGCCGCCTGGACCAGGTCATGATCGCCCACGGAGGCGCCGCCCAGGGTTACCAGCAGATCGCAGCCCTTGGCCGCCTCGAGCGCCGCCACGATCGCCTTTGTCTCGTCGCGCACGATGCCGAACGACACCGGCTCGCCGCCCCAGGCCGCGACCATGGCAGCGAGGCTGTAGCCGGACGAGGCCACGATCTGGTTCGGCCCTGGCGTCTGGCCGAGCAGCACCAGCTCGTTGCCGGTGGCCAGCAGGCCGATACGGGGCCGGCGATGAACCATGACCTCCGGCAGGTTCATCGCCGCCAGCAGGCCGAGATGCCTCGACGAGAGCCCGGTGCCCGCGGGCAGGGACGAGGCGCCGGCCTTGAAGTCCAGCCCGGCGCGGCGGATGTGCCGGGCCTGCTGTGGCAGTTCAAGAACGGTCACCATCCCATTGTCGGCTCTGGTGTTTTCCTGAATGACGACGGTGTCGGCGCCAGCGGGGACTGGGCCACCGGTGAAGATGCGAACCGCTTCGCCCTGCTGGAGCGTTTTGCCATAGGCCCCGCCGGCCGGTGCCTCACCGACCACGCGCAAAGTGGTGGGCACGGCAGGTACATCGGCAAGGCGGATGGCGTAGCCATCCATGGCGGAAAGATCGACAGGGGGCTGGGTGACTTTGGCGACGGCTGGCTCGGCCAGAACGCGACCGGCCGCCAGTTCGAGCCTGATTCTTTCTGCCGGGAGCGGGGCAAAATTGCCGGCGATGCGCTCGAGCGCTTCCTCAACCGATATCATCGCTTGCGAATATAAGTTCCTGATTTACCGCCAGATTTATGCATCAGTTTGATCTCGCCGATGGTCATGTCCTTGTCCACCGCCTTGACCATGTCATAGACAGTCAACGCCGCCACGCTGACCGCGGTCAGTGCCTCCATCTCGATGCCGGTCTTGCCTGTCACCTTGCAGGTGGCGGTGATCTCCACGCAGCTCTCCTTGGCGTTAAGCGCCAGCTCGACCTCGACCGAATCCAGCCCCAGCGGATGGCAGAGCGGAATGAGCTGGCCGGTCTGTTTGGCGGCCATGATGCCGGCCAGTTGCGCCACGCCCAGAACGTCGCCCTTCTTGGCCTTGTTGCCCGCGATCAGCTTCAAGGTTGCCGGCGCCATGACGACCCGGCCGCTGGCGATCGCGACCCGTTTGGTTTCGGCCTTGTCGCCGACATCGACCATGCGGGCATTGCCCTTGGCGTCGACATGGGTCAGGCCGGGCTTGCTCTTAGCCATTGGCCGCCGCCTGTTTCGGCTCGGGCATCTGCATCAAGTTGCGCACCGCCGCCGCGACGTCGGGCTGGCGCATGAAGCTCTCGCCGATGAGGAAACAGCGGGCGCCGACGCCCGCCATGCGCGCGAGATCGGCCCGGCTGTCGAGACCGCTTTCCGCCACCAGCAGCCGGTCCTGCGGCACCGATGGCGCCAGATCGACCGTGGTCTGCAGATCGACCTTCAGCGTCTTCAGATTGCGATTATTGATGCCAACCAGATCGCCCGGGATCGACAATGCGCGCTCGAGCTCGGGCCGGTCGTGCACTTCTACCAGCACGTCCATGCCGAGCTTGTGGGCGAGATTGGCGAGATCGGTCGCCGTCTGGTCATCGAGCGCGGCCATGATCAGCAGGATGCAATCGGCGCCCAAGGCCCGGGCCTCGAACACCTGGTAGGGATCGAGCATGAAGTCCTTGCGCAGCACGGGCAGGGAGACGGCTTCGCGCGCGGCGACCAGGTATTCGTCGGCGCCCTGGAAATAGGGAACGTCGGTCAGCACCGACAGGCAGGTGGCGCCGCCACGCTCGTAATCCCGCGCCAGCTTCACCGGATCGAAGTCGGCACGGATCAGGCCTTTGCTGGGCGAAGCTTTCTTGATCTCGGCGATCAGCCCATAGCGGCCGGCGGCGATTTGCGCCCGCAGGGCTTTGGCGAAGCCGCGCGGCGGCGTGGTCTTTTCGATGCGCTTCTGCAGCTCGGCCAGAGACACGGCCTGCTTGCGCGTGGCGATGTGCCGGCGCTTGTCGTCGTTGATCTTGGTGAGAACGTCGCTCATGGAGCTGCATCTTTGGTCAGCGCGATCAGCTTCTCAAGCACCCGTTTCGCAGCCCCGGTATCGATCGCCAGCGCGGCCAGCCCGACGCCGTCGCCGATATTCTCCGCCCGGCCGGCGACCATCAAGGCAGCCCCGGCATTCATCAGCACGATATCGCGGAACGGGCCGGGCTTGCCGGCCAGCACGTCGCGGATCGCCTGCGCGTTATGGGAGGGATCGCCGCCCTTGAGCTTGTCGATTGTGGTGCGCGCGATGCCGGCCTGTTCGGGCGTTATCTCGTACTCGCGGATCTGGCCGTCGCGGAATTCCGCCACATGCGTGGCGCCCGTCGTGGTGATCTCGTCCATGCCGTCGGCGCCATGCACCACCATGGCGCGCTCGAGGCCCAGTCGACCCAGCACCTCGGCCAATGGCCGCACCAGCTTCCGATCGAACACGCCGACCAGTTGCCGCCGGACCAGCGCCGGGTTGGAGAGGGGGCCGAGAATATTGAAGATGGTGCGAGTAGGCGCCAGCTCCACACGAGGCCCGGCAACATTGCGCATGGCGGAGTGGTGCTTGGGCGCCATCAGGAAACAGACGCCGGCTTCGCGCACCGCTTTTTCCAGCGCCTCGACCGAGACGTCGATGTTGACGCCCAGCGCCGCCAACACGTCGGCCGCGCCGGACTTGGAGGTGAAGGCGCGGTTGCCATGCTTGGCCACCGGCACGCCGGCGCCGGCGACGACCAGAGCGGAGCAGGAAGAGACGTTGTACGTGCCGTGCGCATCGCCGCCGGTGCCGACGATGTCAATGGCGTTTGCCGGCGCATCGACTTTCAGCACCTTGGCACGCATGACGCGGGCGGCGCCGGTGATCTCGTCGACGCTCTCGCCGCGCACTTTCAGCGCCATCAGGAAAGCGCCCATCTGAGCCGGCGTCGCATTGCCGCCCATCATGATCTCGAAGGCGCGCTCCGCCTCGGCCTGGCTGAGCGCCAGCCCGTTGCCGACCTTGGCCAGCAGCACGCGAAAATCGTCGATGTCGCCCGTCACGGAAATACGCCCCAATCGATTACAGGGCTTTCCTATGCGTCAACCGAGCGGGGAATGCAAATGGTTGCTGGATGTGGATTTTGGAGGCTATCGCGCCGCTTCCTGGGCCATCTTTCCGATCAACTCTGTCCAGCCCTGCTTGCGCATCTCGGGCCCGTCGGCGTTGTCAAAGAAGGCACCCTGTTCGGTGAAGAGCACCTTCGTGCCCTCTCCCCTGGGCATGATCTCAACCGTGACCAGCGAGGCGGAGAAGATGCCGGCGTCGGTGCCCATGGTATAGGAGACCACGATGCGGCGGTCGGGCACGATCTGCCAGATGATCGTGTCGTTGTAGTAGAAGAGCTTGCCGTCCTGGCTGAATCGGCCTTTCTCGCGGCCGCCGGTGCGGAAATCCTGCTCGTATTCCGATACGGCAAAGTTGGGATCTTCCACAAACCAGCGCTGCCGAGCAGCCGGATCGGACCAGGCTGCGAAGACGCGCGCTGGCGGCTGCGGAAAGTCACGCTCTATGGTGAAGCTGGCATGGGTGACGTTGCCGGTCATCGTGGTCTGCTTCATTTGCGTTTGTCCTCTTCGTCCTGTGCGGCGAGAAACGCGCCCAGACGATCGAATTTGCTTTCCCATTGCGAGCGTCGTCGCGTGATCCAATCCTCCGCGATCCGCAGCGCCTTGGTCTCGATACGGCACGTGCGCACGCGGCCCTTCTTCTGCGAACGCACCAGGCCGGAAATTTCAAGCACCTGCAGGTGCTGCATCACGGCCGGCAGGCTCATCTCGAACGGTTTTGCCAGATCGCTGACTGACATCGGTCCGCGGCTGAGCCGGTCGATCATGGCTCGTCGCGCAGGGTCGGCCAGCGCCTGGTAAACCAGATCGAGAGCGGTTAAATTGTTAAGCATTCACTTAAGTATCATTCCAACGCCCGCCCTGCAAGGGCTGTTACTCTTTAATCGAGCTGGATTTCGCCTCGCATCATCGGCACGCAGGCGCCGCCGATGTAGCAATCGTAAGCGCCGCCGACGCTGATGGCTTCGGCTTCCAGCAGGGATGGCCGTCCCATATCGACTCCTTGCGCGATCCGCAGGGCCACGCGGTCCTTGCGATCGGTGGCGGCGATCAGGCCGACCAGCGCCACATTGGCGGAGCCGGTGGCGGGGTCTTCCGGCACGCCATAGAGCGGGGCGAACATGCGGGTCTGCACATCAACGCCATCGCCGCCAGTGCGGACATAAAGATGGATGCCGACGGTCTTCGCCATCGGGAAATTGCGCGCGAACGCGTCGGTGACGTACATCGCCCGCTTCAAGGCCTCGCGGCTTTTAAGTTCAGTGAAGACGAACCAGTTGCCGCAGCCCGCCAGGCGCGGGGCATGGTTCCTGGCTTCAATGTCGGCAGGAGACAGGCCGCAGGCTTCCGCTACCTGCTCCACCGAAACGAAATCGCCGAGGTTGAGCGGCTGCGGCGCTTTCAGGCGGGCGCCATAGATTTCATTTTCTCGCTTCAGCAGATCCATAGCCACCAGCCCGGCGATCTCCTCGAACGCCAGGCGGTCGCCGGTGATCGGTTTGCCGAGAATGCTGCCGGCATGCGCCAGAACATAAGCGGTGCCGACATTGGGATGGCCGGCGAAAGGCATTTCGGCCTTGGGCGTGAAGATGCGCACCTGCGCCGAATGTGCGGCATCCTTCGGCGGCAAGACGAAAGTGGTTTCCGCCAGATTGAACTCCGCTGCGATGGCCTGCATCTGCTCGGAGGTCAGGCCCCGCGCGTCGGGGATGACGGCCAGCGGGTTGCCGCCGAAGCGGCGATCGGTGAACACGTCGACGGTCTGGAACCTGATTTTCATGGCTTCTCTCTTGTCGTTCGAGGCAGGCAGCATGAAGCCGGCATCCATGTTGTGGCGTGCAAACTTCGCAAGGGTGCCCGGTGGCGGACGCGACCGGCTGCTTTGCCGCAATGGACAAGCGCCGGAACCGCGCGCAGCATGATGCAGGGAGAACCGATCATGCAGCCGCTTTACATACTTGCCGGGCTTTTGGCCTTCGCCACGGTGGCCGGGCATTCCTGGCTGGGCGAGAAATTCGTCATCGGTCCCTTGCTAGCCGGTGATCCGTTGCCCGGAATTCTCAAGCCGGAAGTCAATCGCCGCCTGGTCCGTTACGTCTGGCATTTGCCGTCGGCAATCTGGGCGGTGCTGGGCATTTATATTCTCTGGGCCGCGCTTGCCGGCGCGATGACCAAATCGACGGCCGTGATCCTGGGCGCGGTGTTTCTGGTTTCGGGCCTGGCCAACATGGCGGCGGTGCGCCGCTTCCATTTCGGCTGGGCATTGTTGTTCTCCATCGTTGCCGCCCTATGGATCGGCGCATTCGTGTGAGGAGTGGCGTCATGCCGTCATTGCGAATTTTGATTACCCTCGTCTCGCTGCTCATGGCTGTCCCGGCCATGGCGCAGGAGCCGGAGAGCAAGTTCGTCGAAGCCAACGGGCAGAGAATCCACTACCTGGTCGCTGGCAAGGGGCCGGTAGTCGTCCTGCTGCATGGTTATACGCAGACAAGTCATATGTGGCTGCCGTTGATGGCCGAACTGAGCAAGACCAACACGGTTATCGCGCCCGACCTTCGCGGCATTGGCAAGTCGTCGATCCCGCAGGGCCATTTCACCAAGACGCAGATGGCGCAGGACGTTCATGCGCTTATGCAGAAACTGGGGCACAAGCGCATCAGTGTCGTCGGCCATGATATCGGCCTCATGGTCGCCTATGCCTATGCCGCGCAATATCGCGACGGGGTCGATCGCATCGTGCTGATGGATGCGTTCCTCCCCGGAATCGGCGAGTGGCAGAATGTCTGGCTGTTGCGCGACCTGTGGCATTTCCATTTTTACGGCGATACGCCAGAGCGGCTGGTGAAGGGCCGCGAACGGATTTATTTCGAGCATTTCTGGAACGATTTCGCCGCCGACCATACGAAATCGGTGCCCGAGGAGGATCGCCGCCTTTACGCCAAGGCCTATGCGCGCAAGGGCGGCATGCGGGCGGGTTTCGAGAATTTCATCGCCTTCGAGCAGGATGCCAAGGACTTTGCCGGCTACGGCAAGACCAAACTTGCGATGCCGATGCTGGTTCTGTCGGGCGAGAAGGCCGGCGGTCAGTTCCTGATCGATCAGGGCAAATTGGTCGCCGTCAATGTAGAGGGCGTCATCGTCAAAGGCTCCGGCCACTGGCTGATGGAGGAAGCGCCGAATCAGGTGATACCCAAGCTGGTGCAGTTCCTGAAGCCGTAAGCCTCAGCTTTGCCGGAAACGATAGCGGAAATCGCAATAGGGTGCGCCCTGCATGATGGTCTGGGTGCGCTTGAATTCCACGTCGGGCGCGCCGACTTCGGCGACGTCGTGATCGAGATCGCACAGCAGGAAGCGGCCCAGTTCAGGCTCGCCCAGCGCCTTGAAGAATTCGGCATAGGAGCAGCGCGTGACGTTGTATTCGCGCACCACGCCGTCGTCCTTGAGAAAATCGCGGTCGATGGCGTTGCCGATGCGCGGGCGCAGATCGGCCCAGATAGCATCCCATTGCTGGCGTGCGCCGCCGCCTTTTTCCTCGCCGATCCGCTTGTGGAGGGCGCGGGACCAGTCGCGCAGGGCGGTCTCGACCAGGCGATTGGCTTCTTCCTTGCCAAGCTTCTCGCGCAAGGAACGGATCAGCGGCACCAGAACTTTGGCCTGGAGCTTTACTTCGTCGAGGAGGGAAAGCGGGGTGTCGATGGTCGTCTCGGACATGGCGCTATTCCTCAGGCGATTTACGCCGCTTCCTGCCGCTTAGGCGTAACGTCGTAGCCGGCCAGCCGCAGGAAATTGGCCAGGATATCGTGGCCGTGCTGCGAAGCGATGCTTTCGGGATGGAACTGCACGCCATAAAGCGGCAGCTCCTTGTGCTCCAGCCCCATGATCAGCCCGTCCTCGCTTTCGGCGGTGATGCGCAGGGTCGAGGGCAGGGAGGCGCGATCGACGATTAGCGAGTGATAGCGCGTGACCTCGATCGGCGAGGGCACGTCCTTGAAGATGCCAGAGCCGTCATGGGTAATGTGCGACAGCTTGCCGTGCATGGGAACGGGCGCGCGCACCACCTTGCCGCCCAACGCCTGGCCCATCGCCTGCTCGCCCAGGCACACGCCCAGCACCGGCGTGCGCGCCTGCGCTGCCGCTCCGATCAGGCCGAGGCAGATGCCGGCGCGGTCGGGATCGCAGGGGCCGGGCGATAGAACGATGGCCTTGGGCCGCATCGCCATGGCATCCTGTACCGTCAGCGCATCGTTGCGCCTGACCTCGGCCACCACGCCCAGGTCGCCCAGGAAGTGGTAGAGGTTGAAGGTGAAACTGTCGTAATTGTCGATCAGCAGCAGCATGACGGTATCCCAATGAACGCAAGCCGCCATTGTCGTCAAAACGGCGCAAACGGCAACTGCGCTATTTGAGGCTGACCAGCGGAAAATCCGGCGCCTGGTTCTGGAAAGTTGCGGTTTCAGTGAGATCCGTCCAATTGCCGGCCATGTTACCAAAGCCAGGAACCGCTCGAATGTTTCGGTAATTCACGGCGAGTACCATTTGCGTCGCCGTAACTTGAACCACGCGATAACTGAAAACTTGATCGAATTTCATCGGTGCGCCCGAGGCCCCGTCAGCAATAGTGCCACGCTGCTTGAGAGCTGCTTCGATTTTCGGCTTCATGACTGGCCAGTGTTGGGCGACGTAGGCGGCCGGATCGGCAGGGCCTTGGGCCGGAGCGGCGGCAACCTGGCTTTGCGCCGTCGGCGCAGCAGATGTGGACGAGGGCGCCACCGGTCCGCCAATGGCGATCAGCGGAAACGAAGGCGGCTGGTTTTTGAACCTGAGCTGGGCGCGATCGAATTGGGTACGTTGGAAGCCGCTCCGCTCTCGCGTCTGGTAAGACGCCTGCACCACGACTTCGGACGCGGTGGTCTGGACGACGTTGATTGAATTCAAGCTTAAAAAATGGACGGTTGAGGCGGTCTGCGAATCTGTATAGTCGCCACGAGCGCGAAGTGCTTGCTCCACGCGTTGTCGCAAAGTAGCGCCATGTTGCGCTTCGAAGGCGGCAGGATCGACGGGCGGCGGTGCGGCGGCGACCTGGGGAGTAGCTCCGGTCTTCTGCTCGACTTTGGCGCGCGCGTCTTCGACTTTCTGGCGGGCTTCCTCGACCTTGCGCTTGGCTTCTTCCGCCTTCAGGCGCGCTTCCTCGACTTTGCTCTTGGCTTCCTCTTCGACCTTCCGCTTTCTGGCATCCTCCTCCGCCTTGGCCTTGAACTCGGCTTCAACCTTCTTGCGCGCTTCCTCTTCGATGCGCCGGCGGTTCTCGGCTTCCGCCTTTTCGCGCGCTTCGGCTTCGGCCTTTAGCTTCGCTTCTTCTGCTGCTTTGCGTCGAGCTTCCTCCTCGGCCTGGCGACGCTTCTCCGCCTCGGCCAGCACTTTGGCCTGCGCTTCTTCGGCGGCCTTGCGGCGGGCTTCTTCCTCCGCCAGGCGCTTCTCAAGCTCGGCAGTGCGCCTCTTCTCGGCTTCGACGCGCTCTTTCTCGGCGGCCGCAAGCTGGACGCTGGCGTTATCCACTTTGGGCGCTTGCGGCACAGCCGGCGTGGAGGAAGAGCCGCCCAGACTCAAAGCCGCGGCCACCCCGCCACCGATCAGCACCACGGCAACACCGGCGGCCATCATGATCTTGCCGCGCGCGCCGGTGCTGGAAACCGGCGGGGCGGACAGGATCGATGGCGGCCGCGGCGGCTCCATGGTGGGGCGCTGCAACGGCGCAGGTTGTGATACGGGGGGCGGCGCCGTCGGTGCAACGCTGACCGGCTGAGTCGACGGTGGCGCGATGGTTGGAACGGGAACGCCGCCGAACAAGACGCGCCATTGCGCGGCGTTCTGCGGCCGCTCGCGCTCGTCGACCTTCAGGCCGGTGTCGATGGCGGCGAGGAATTCATCACTGTACCGACCGGCCCCGGCTTGCACCGCCGGCACCATCGGATCGCGGCGGATGCGATCGACCGAGTCGGGCGGCGGCTTGCCGGCGACGCCGTGATAAAGCGTGGCGGCCAGCGCATAGATATCTGTCCACGGCCCCTGGTCGCCAGCGCTGCCGTATTGCTCGAAGGGCGCGTAGCCCGGCGTCAGGATCGAGGTTACGGACCGCGATTTGCGGCCCAGGCCTTCGCGCGCGGCGCCGAAATCGATCAGGGTCGGTGCGCGGCCGGCGCGCAGGATAATGTTGGCCGGCTTGATATCGCGATGGATCAGACCGGTCTCGTGCAACTGCTCCAGGCCGTCGAGCAGGGGCAACACAATATCGCGTAACTCCTGTTCGCTGAGCGTCCCGCGCTGGCGCAGAATGGCCGAAAGATTGTCGCCTTCGACTAGAGCCATCACCATGTAGGCCGTGCCGTTGGCTTCGACGAAATCGTAGACCCGCACCACATTCGGCACTGCCTCGTGCTGGGCGAGCGTCTTGGCCTCGTCGAGGAAGCGCTTCAGACCCCATTCATAATCGTCTGCATCGGTGCGCGAGCGGGGGATGACGGTGCTGCCGTCGATGCGGATGGCGACGTCGGAGGGCAGGTATTCCTTGATGGCGACGGCGCGATTGAGCGCGGTGTCGGTAGCGCGATAGGTGATGCCGAAGCCACCCTGGCCGAGCACGCCGTCGATGCGATAGCGGCCCAAAAGAGTGCCGGTCGCCAGCGCCAAAGGCGCGCCGTTATCGACGACGCGAGTGCGGGCGTTGTTGTCCGGTGGGGGGGGGGCAGCCATGGCAGATCGCGTCGAGTTTCTCTATTTCGCGCCCACAAGGCAAATTTCTTCGCTATCCAAGCCTGTTAATGACACGCAGCTCTGCATTTCATTCATATGACAGTGACGGATGCAGGGCTTAAAGTGCGCCGCTCTCACCCTCCGGCCCCGTTGGACCCGTGCGTCTCGATCCTGAAATCATTGGCCTGGTCCTGCTCGCTGCCCTGATGCACGCCTCATGGAATGCGGTGGTCAAATCGGACCGCGACCGGCTGCTGTCGATGGGCGTGGTGATGATGGCGGGTGCCGTTTTCGGCGTCGCCATGGCGTGTTTCGTGCCGCTTCCCGACCTGAAGGCATGGCCGTACATGGTCGCCTCGGTGGTGATCCACAATTTCTATTACTACTTCTTGCTTCGCGCCTACGCGCATGGCGATCTGGGACACGTCTATCCCATCGCGCGCGGGCTGGGGCCGCTGCTGGTGGCGATGCTGTCTGGCTCGCTGCTGGGCGAAAGCCTGCGCCTGAGCGAAGCCATCGGCGTTGTGCTGATCTCCTGCGGCATCATCGGCCTGTCCTTTGCCGGCGGCTGGACACAGGCATTCAAGCAGGGCTGGGGCACCACCTTCGCCGTTCTCACCGGCCTGACCATCGCGGGCTACACCATCGTCGACGGGCTGGGCGCGCGCGCTTCCGGCAGCGCGCTGGGCTATATCGCCTGGCTCAACATCCTTGAGGGGCCATGGGTGCTGCTGATCGGCTTCTGGCGCCGCGGCACGCAGCCGGCGCTGCACCACGTTTTGACTTATGGCTGGCGCAGCGCGATAGGCGGCGTTATTGCCGCCATCGGCTACGGCATCGCCATCTGGGCGCTGAGCCTTGGCGCCATGGCCCATGTCGCCGCCTTGCGCGAGACTTCAGTGCTGTTCGCCGCCCTGATGGGGACGTTCCTGCTGGGCGAGACGATGGGATGGCGGCGCATCGTGGCCGCCGCTGTCATCGTCGCCGGCCTGCTGCTGATGAACCTGCCGCTCTAGCCGGCGTTGTTGTAGTAGAGCCCGATATCCTTGTGGTCGAACTGCTCGCTGCCGCAAGCGGCGTAGGGGATCGGCATGTCCTGGCGGTGACGCGCGATCAGCGTGCTGCCGCTGCCCCAGTGCAGACGCACGCCGGCGGTAATCCGGCGATAGGCCGTCTCGCCGATCTCGCCGCGCGCGAACAGCGACACCGGCCGCAGGCTTCCCTCAAGTTGAATCTCGGCATTGGCCTGACCGAAATCCTTCGACGGACCCGAGCCGCCGCCGATGCCGAGAACGGCATTGGGGGTGACATACCAGCGGGCTTCGCCACAAACGAAGCTGCCGCTCCTGACGGCGTACTCGCGCGAGGAATTTCCATTCTGGTGGCCAGCGAAGCCATAGACCGAGAACGCGTCACCCCAATACTGCATCTCGACGCCGACCCGATAGGCCCGCGCCTTGTCGACCGAAGTGACCTGAACGGCCGGACCTATCGTCCCCAGTTCCGGCCGTCCCATGAAGAGATGCGCCCTGCCTGTAGACACCGAAATGCCCGCGACGCGATCCAGCCCGGCATCGGCCTGCACGCCGAAATAGGCGCCGATCGGCATGGCGAAGCGAATTTCGCCGCCATAGGAAAAGCCGGAGCTGGTTTCCGCCTTGTCGTTGATGACGTAGCAAAGGCCGCCATCGCAAGGATCGGGCGGCGGCGGGGCGGGTTGGTTGATATTGGTGTTGTACCAGCCATCGAGTCCCTTGCCGGCCAGCCGCGTCCAGCCGCCATGAACATCGACCCAGCCATTGACGCCGGAAACCAGCGGCTTGTCCTGCGCCCACGCCTGCTGGATCGAAGTTGGCAATGTCGCCGACAGAACCAACGCCATTACGCCGAAACCAATCCGCATCATGCCACCTCACCAAAAGCGCTGACAGGAAGAGCAACCTGCCGCGCCTTAGCCTAGGCCGAAGCTCGGTACATTTGTTGCGGTTCGCACGCAACTGCTGGAGCGGTTCGTGATATGATCGCCGCTTCATGGCCACTCGACGCAAAACCATCCGGCGCAAGGCGCGGAAGACCAATGTGCTGAAGCAGTTCTGGCAGCGGACAATGGCGCGCCTGACGCCGCGCATGCAGCGTGTGGCGCTGATCGGGACGATGGGGGCGGTTGCCGCCATTGCCGCAACGCTGGCCTTCGTGGTGGCGCAAAGGGTCGATAGCGCCAGGAAACCGACGCAAATAAGCGCGCCTTCGCCAGTCAAGCCCGTCACGCCACCACAACAGCCACAGCCACAGCCACAGCCACAGCAGCAGGCCGCCTTGCCGCGACCGCCCGCGCCACCGCAAGACGCGACCCAACCGGCATGGCTGCGATATGCCGTCGCCGCGCCACGGCTCGCCAGCGGCCAGGCCATGATCGCGATCGTCATCGACGACATGGGCATCGACCGGCCGCGCTCAATGCGGGCGGTCGAGTTGCCGGGGCCGCTTACTCTGAGCTATCTGCCCTATGGCAAGGATCTGGAAAGCCAGACGGCGTTGGCTCGTTTCAAAGGCCATGAGCTGATGGTGCATCTGCCGATGGAGCCCAGCGGCAGCGCCGATCCAGGGCCAGATGCGCTGAAGACCGATCTCGACGAGCGCGAGTTGCGCCGGCGCATCGCTGCCAATCTTTCCCATTTCGGCGCCTATGTCGGCGTCAACAACCACATGGGCAGCAAGTTCACCGCTTCGCGGCCGGGCATGGAAATCGTCATCGACGAGATGAGAAGGCGCGGCCTGCTGTTCCTCGATTCCCGCACCTCCGCCCAGTCGGTCGGCGCCGAATTGGCAACCGCCGCCGGCGTGCCCAACGCCTCGCGCAACATCTTTCTCGACGACGTGCTGTCGTCGGACAATGTCTGGCACCAGTTGGGCGAGGTGGAGAAGATGGCCAGGCGCAATGGCTATGCCATCGCCATCGGCCATCCGCACGACAACACACTGGATGCACTCGCACAGTGGCTGCCCAGTTTGCGCGACAAGGGGTTCGTCCTGGTACCGCTCACCACCATCGTGCGTCAGCGCAGCGGCGGCTGACTTGCCGACCTTGGAACTGCTGGCTAGTCTCCGTTCATAAACGAGCGTTTACAGGGACGAAAAGACAATGGCCAAGCCGCGCAGCCTCGACCGCAGCGTCGTCAATCCTTTTGCCGGTCGCGACGTCAATTGGCTTTTGGACTGGCGCGCGGAAACCCGCCGCGACCATCCGTTCCTCGTTTGGGAGCCATTCACCGCCGACCGCAGGGTCTGGACCTATGGCCAGTTCCGCCAGAAAGTGCTGCGCGTTGCCGCCGGTCTGCACAAGCGCGGCATCAGGCCGGGCGATTTCGTCCTTGTGCATCTGGACAATTGCCCCGAGCTGGAATTCCTCTGGTTCGCTTGCGCCCGCATAGGCGCCATCGTGGTCACCACCAACACGCGTTCGGCCGGCCCGGAACTGGAATATTTCGCTGACCATTGCGGCGCAGTCGCCGCCATCACGCAGCCCGAACTGGCCGAATTGGTCGCCCGCCATGCAAAGAACATCAAATGGCTGGCGGTGACCGACAACACCGTCGACGGTGCACCGGCCGATGCCTCGCTGAAACCGGAAAAGGCTCTGTCGTTTTCTCAGCTCGACGGCGACCCGGCGGATCTGCCGAAACTCGATGTCGATCCCTGGCGGCCGGGCTCGGTGCAGTACACGTCCGGCACCACGTCGCGGCCCAAGGGCGTGCTGTGGACGCAAGGCAATGCGCTGTGGGGCGCGCGTACCTCGGCGGTGCATCAAGGCCTGCGTTCGGACGAAGTGCACATGACCATGATGCCCGCCTTCCATACCAATGCGCGCACCTATTCGATCCTGCCGACCATGTGGATCGGCGGCACGGTCGTGTTGCAGCCGCGTTTCTCGGCCTCGCGCTTCTGGGACGTGGCGATGCGCAACAAGGCTACCTGGATGTCGACCTTGCCGTTCTTCGCCAAGGCGATAATGGATCAGGAAGTGCCCAAGCACCATTTCCGCACCTGGGGCTTCGCCATTGTCTCGGACGCGATCAAGAACCATTTCGGCGTCGATATCGTGAGCTGGTGGGGCATGACCGAGACGGTCAGCCAGGGCCTGATCACCGACCTGGTGGCGCCCAATCGCGACATGACCACGGGCCGGCCGGCGCCGGAGTACGGTGTCAAAATCTTGCGCGATGACGGCATCACACCCGTCGAGCCGGGCGAGATCGGCCATCTGCGCTTCCTGGGCGTGCCGGGCATTTCGATCTTTGCCGAGTATCTCAATAACCCGCAGGCGACGGCCGACAGTTTCGACGAACAGGGCTGGTTCCTGACGGGCGATCGCGTGCGACTGGAACTCGACGGCAGCCTCACCTTCTCCGATCGCGACAAGGACATGCTGAAGGTCGGCGGCGAGAACGTCGCGGCGTCGGAGATCGAGGCGGTGATCGCGCTGGTGCCGGGTGTCTACGAATGCGCGGTGGTGGCGCAGAAGCATCGCATGCTGGACGAGGTGCCGGTGGCGTTTGTGCGCCCGGGACCGGGCATCAAGGTTCAAGGCAACAACGAATTGCCCGCAGCCGTGATGGATGCATGCCGCAAGAATCTCGCCAACTTTAAAGTGCCGCGACAGGTATTCCTGGTCGACGATTTCCCACGCTCGACCCTGGAGAAGATCAGCAAGAACGAGCTGCGTAAGACGCTGCCGATGGCGGAGTAGCTATTTTTTTTCCTTCGGCCGGTAGAACTCGAACACCTTCAAGCCTTCGGCGCGCGCGGCGGCCGGGACTGGGACGCGCAGGGTAAGCTCGACTGAGCCGCCCTTGCTGCGCGGGTAGGATTTGGGGAATTCGATGCATTCGGGATCGACCGGCGCGTTGAGCCAGTTGATCTGCCGGCCGGCATGGGTTCTTCCAGAGATGCCGTGATAGGAGCCATCGACGATGATGCTGTGGCGGCCGACGATGATGTCCACGCCCTGTAGCGGCGTCTGCTTGCGGATGCGCACATCGTTGCGCAGCCAGTGCTGCTCGGCGGCGCGGATCTTATCGAAAGCGCGGAAGCGCTCCCAGTCGCCCGGTGTCACATGCCAGCGAGCGATCATGGTTTTGCCCGAGGTCAGGCGGGAATAGCCAATGGCCGAGGAGAGAGCCCAGAAAAACGTACCCAGGCAAATGGCGGCGACAGTCATGCCGACAATGGCGAGCGCAGCAGCCGTTGTATTGCCGATCTGGACATGAAAGGCATCGGCGAGCAGGACCAAAAGGCCACCCAGCACGGCGATGCCGATTGACCAGAGCGCTTTGTTCAAGGGCCGACGCATGCCCCATTTATAGCGGCTGTTCCGCACGGCGGCATAGTCCGCCGCTAAAGTTCCGTTGCGAACGGCGCTGCCGGCTCTTACCCTTGCGAACAAACATCGGGCAGGGAACGACCATGGACCTCAATTTCACCGCCGAAGATCTGAAATTCCGCGACGAAGTGCGCGACTTCATCGAGAAGAACTATCCGCGCGAGACGGCGCAGGCGGTGAAGACCAGCCGCAACGGCCATATTTCCAAGGAGCAGATGGTCGATTGGCAGAAGCGGCTCTACAAGCGCGGCTGGATCGCGCCCAACTGGCCCAAGGAATATGGCGGCCCAGGTTTCACCTCGACGCAGAAATACATTTTCGAGATGGAACTGGCGCGCGCCAACTCGCCCTATATCTCGCCCTTCGGCCTGAAGATGGTGGCGCCGGTTATCATGGCGTTCGGCACCGACGAGCAGAAACAGCGCTTCCTGCCCAAGATCCTGTCGAGCGAAGAGATCTGGTGCCAGGGATATTCCGAGCCGGGGTCGGGCTCCGACCTGGCCTCACTGAAGACGAAGGCGGTGCGGCAGGGCGATCATTACATCGTCAACGGCCAGAAGATCTGGACCACCTTGGCGCAGTACGCCGATTGGATTTTTTGCCTGGTGCGCACCAGCACCGACGGCAAGTCGCAGGACGGCATCTCGTTCCTGCTGATCGACATGAAGAGTCCCGGCATTCGGGTCGAGCCGATCATCACCGCCGACAACACGCGAGTGAATGCACGCCACGAGGTCAACCAGGTGTTCTTCACCGACGTGAAGGTGCCGGTCGAAAATCTGGTCGGGCAGGAGAACCGCGGCTGGACCTGCGCCAAGTACCTGCTCGAGTTCGAGCGCGGCGGCCAAGCCTATGCGCCGCGGCTGAAGGCGGCTTTCGAAGGCCTGCTTAAGCTCGCCGCCAGCCAGCCCGACGGCAGCGGCGAGTCGCTGATGCAGGACGAGGCATGGCGCGAGAAGATGGCGCAGCTCGAAATCGAGATGAGCGCCGTCGAGATGAACGAGCTGCGCTTCTATCAGACCCTGAAGAGCGGAGAGGCGCCCGGCCCGCAATCCTCCGTCATCAAGCTGCGCGGCACTGAAGTCATGCAGCGCATCACCGAGATGGCGGTGGAGGCGGTCGACTATTACGCCAATCCGTTCTCCGATCTGAAGCCCGCCAACTCCAATGTCGAGCCGATCGGGCCGGAGAATGCCGACGTGCTGGCGCCGAAATATTTCAACGCCCGCAAGATGACGATCTATGGCGGCTCCAGCGAGGTCCAGCGCAACATCCTAGCCAAGGTGATGCTGGGGCTGTAACAGCCGCCCGCCATGCGCCGCCTAGCTTTTGCGACGCTCGCCGTCGTCGCGGGACTGGCGCTGGGCATTGCCTCGGCGGTCTGGGCCGCGCGAACGCCGATCTTGGGCGACATGGTCCGGGTGGGGGCATGGCGCGCCGATCTGTCGGCCGGCAGCCGCGATGCCGGTCTCTACACCCGCGCCCGCGTGGCGCTGATCGGCCTGCTGGCGCTTGATCGCAGCGAGACGATCTATTTCGTGGCGGACAGCGACGATGACGGCCGCAAGCTCGACGGCGCCTGCCGGTATGTGATCGAGGGACAGGCGCCCTCGGCGCGTTGGTGGAGCCTGACCGCTTATGGCGCCGATTACTTCCTGATCGAAAATCCCGAGCGCAAGTTCAGCGTCAACGCCCGCTCCGCACTTGTCGACGGCAATGGGCGCTTTCGCATCAGGATATCGGCCGAGCCGCAGCCGGATCCCTATATCGCCGCGCCATCTGCCGGGCCGTTCGTTCTCAATCTGCGCCTTTACAATCCATCGCCGGAGCTGGCGCAGAACCCATCCGCTCTGATCGCCCCCACCATTCGGCGCGAGGTCTGCCGATGAGGACGGCGATAAAATTCCTGGGTTTGACGCTGGCGATCGCAATCCTGGCGCATCTGGCTACCATGTGGGCGCTGCCGCGACTCGTCATGTGGAAGACCATGGATACGCTGCAGGATCTCGCTGGCGGCAGAGCGAACGCGGCGCTGCGACCGGGTCTGCCCGATCACACGGCGCGGACCGTGGTTATGCCTAGCCCCGATCTTTTGTACGTCATTTGCGTCTACGATCTGACACGAGGGCCGGTGCTGCTGTCGGCCGACGGCTTTCCTACCGGCTACTGGTCGCTGGCGCTTTACGATGCGCGCAGCGACAATTTTCTCACGATTAATGACGGCGAGCAGCGGGGCAGGCCGCTGGCGCTGGTGATCACGGACACGACGAGCCCGCCCGGCGACGCGAGATTTGTGGCCTCGCCAAGCACGCGCGGCATTGCGCTGTTCCGCTCGCTGCTGCTCGATCCCGCCGAACGCGAAACCATCGACGCAGCCCGCGCGACCATGCAGTGCAAACCTGTCCGCTAGGCTGGTTTCTCCGCCATCGTCACCGGCAGCTTCAGGTAGGAAACGCCGTTGTCGTCCGGCGGCGGCAGCTTGCCGGCCCGGATATTGACCTGGATTGAAGGCAGCAGCAGCGTCGGCGCCGCCAGCGTCGCGTCGCGCTTGGTGCGCATGGCAACGAACTCTTCTTCGGTTACGCCGTCCCGCACATGGATGTTGTTGGCGCGTTCAGCGGCTACTGTGGTTTCCCAGGCATAGGTCTTGCGCGTTGCCGTGTGATAGTCGTGGCACATGAATAGCCGTGTTTCCGGCGGCAGGGACAGGAGCTTCCTGATCGAGCGATAGAGCGTGCGGGCATCGCCGCCGGGAAAGTCGCACCGCGCCGTGCCGTAATCGGGCATGAACAGCGTATCGCCGACGAACACGGCATCCTCGATGCGATAGGAGATGCAGGCCGGCGTATGGCCCGGCGTATGGATCGCCTCGATTTCGAGCGATCCCAGCTTGAATTTCTCGCCATCGGCGAAGAGACGGTCGAATTCGACGCCGGTGCGCGAGACGTCGTGGGCATTGAAGAACTTGCCGAACACGTCTTGCACCAGGCGGATATTCTCTCCGATGCCGATTTTCGCGCCGGTCTGCGCCTTGATGAAGGGCGCGGCCGAAAGGTGATCGGCATGGGCGTGGGTTTCGAGCACCCATTCGACGGTCAGCCCATCCGCCTTGGCGGCGTCCAGCACCTTCTGGGCTGATTGGTAGGATGCCTTGCCTGATTTCTGGTCGAAATCCATCACCGAGTCGATTATCGCGGCCCGCTTCGTGGCCGGATCGCTTACCAGGTAGGTGACCGTATTGGTCGGTTGGTCGAAGAATGCCTTGATCGTCGCGGACATGATTTCGCTCCCAGCCAGTGCCGTACTTGACATATATATTAGCAGAAACTAATTTAGCAATAACGAATATACAGGAATGCCACCCATGCAGGCCGCGACAGATATTAGCAGATTGCAGGACAGCGCCGGCGAAGCCGCCGAAATGCTGCGTTTGCTGGCCAACGAGAACCGGCTCCTGATTCTGTGCCATCTGGCGATGGAGAAGGAGATCGCGGTCGGCGGTCTGGCGGCCGCCGTCGCGCTGAGCCAGTCGGCGCTGTCGCAGCATCTGGCCAAAATGCGGGAAGAGGGGCTTGTCGCCACCAGGCGCGAGGGCACTAACGTGTTTTATCGCATTGGCGATGCAAAGGTCCGCCGCATCCTCACTCTGCTGAAAAACCTCTATTGCCCTTAACCCAGGAGCCATACCGTGACCATCCTGCAATCAATTTCCCCCGAGAAAGCCGCCGCGCTGCTCAAGCAAGGTGCGGTGCTCATCGACATCCGCGAAGCAGACGAACATGCGCGGGAGAAAATACCTGGCGCCAGCCACAAGCCGCTGAGTTCCATCGACGCGGCAGACTTCTCCGATATCGAAGGCAAGATCGCGATTTTCCATTGCCGCTCCGGTGCTCGCACCCAAGGCAATGCCGCGAAGCTTTCCGCTGCGGCCGCCTGTGACGCCTATGTGCTGGAAGGTGGACTAGACGCCTGGAAAAAGGCTGGTCTGCCCGTGAAGCTCGATCGCAAGCAGCCGATCGACCTGATGCGCCAGGTGCAGATCACGGCCGGCGGGCTGGTGGTGTTGGGCGCAGTGCTGGGCTTTTTTGTAGCGCCAGCGTTTTATGCTCTCTCTGCTTTCGTCGGCGCCGGTCTGATGTTCGCGGGCATCTCTGGTTTCTGCGGCATGGCGCGGATGCTGGCCCTGATGCCCTGGAACCGCCGCGCTCAATCGGCCTAGACGAATGGCAACGCGATGTTTGCCCTGCAAGACATTCTCTCGAACGCGATGTTTGCCCTGCAAGACATTCTCTCGGTCGCTTCGGGCAGCCTGGTTGGTTTCAGCCTTGGGCTGATCGGCGGCGGCGGGTCGATTCTCGCCGTGCCGCTGCTCGTCTACGTGGTCGGCATGGCGTCGCCGCATCATGCGATCGGCACCAGCAGCGTTGCCGTCGCCGCATCGGCTGCGCTCAACCTCGCCGGCCATGCGCGCGCCGATACGGTGAAATGGCGCTGCGCTCTGGTATTCGCCGGAGCAGGAGTGTTGGGCGCGGCTCTGGGCGCCGCGCTCGGCAAGGCCATGGACGGTCAGAAGCTATTGGCCCTGTTCGGCCTGCTCATGCTCGTGGTCGGCGGGTTGATGTTGCGCGGTCGCAAAGGCGGAGAGAACCCCGAAGTGCGGCTGAGCTGGGACAGCGCCAAAACCCTGCTGCCGTCACTGATCGCTTACGGATTCGTCGTTGGTCTTCTGTCCGGCTTCTTCGGCATTGGCGGCGGCTTCCTGGTCGTGCCGGGACTGGTGGGTGCCACCGCCATGCCACTGCTCAATGCCATCGGCTCGTCGCTGGTGTCCGTCACGGCCTTTGGCTCGACGACGGCCGTTAGCTATGCTCTGGCCGATCTGGTGGACTGGAAGGTCGCCGGGCTGTTCGTGCTGGGCGGTGCTCTGGGCGGCGCGCTGGGTATCTTCGCCGCCCGCCGTCTGGCGGGACACAAGAACCTGCTGGGCCGGATTTTCGCCGTCGTCGTGATCGCGGTCGGCGCCTATGTCGTTTACAAAGGCGCCGCCGCGCTGCTGGCTTAGCCGGCCATGGTCAGGCCGCCCGAGACGGAGATCGTCTGGCCGGTGATGAACGAGGCATCGTCGCTGGACAGGAACAGCACCGCACCGGGAATATCCTCGGGTTTGCCGACGCGCTTCATCGGCACGGCGTTGATCAGCGCGTTGCGGATCTTGTCACCCATGGCGCCGTCGCCCGCGATCTCAGCCAGCAGATTGGTATCGGTCGGGCCGGGGCAGACCGTGTTGAGCGTCACGCCCTTGCGCGCGACTTCACGCGCTACCGTCTTGGTGAAGGCGATCAGCCCGCCCTTGCACGCCGAATAGACCGCTTCGCCGGACGAGCCGACCCGACCGGCGTCGGAGGCGATGTTGACGATGCGGCCATGGCCGCGCTCGATCATGCCCGGCAACACGGCGTGATGCAGGTTCAGCGGACCGTGCAGGTTGATGGCGATGATCTTGTTCCAGAATTCGGGATCGGTCTGCACGAAGTTGATCAGCTTGTCCCACCCGGCGTTGTTGACAAGGATGTCCGTCGGACCGGCCGCCTTCTCGAAACCGGCGACGGCCTTCTTTACCGCCGCATGATCGGTGATGTCAGCCTCGACCGGATAGCCCTTGCCGCCGGCCTTCTCGACCGCCTTGACGGTTTCCAACGCCCGCTCGGCATTGATGTCGAATACGCCGACCCTGCAGCCATATTCGCCGAAGCGCTCGCAAATCGCCCGGCCGATCGAGCCGCCGCCGCCGGTGACGATAACGGTTTTTCCTTCAAGTCCACGCATGATGCGTTGCTCCAGTCAGTAGAAGATTAAAGAGAAGAGGTTTCGGGGAATTTTGGCGTCCGCTTTTCCTTGTGTGACGCCAGGCCTTCCTTTACTTCCGGCCCGGTGAAGCCCATGAACTCCAGCGCCAGCGAGGCATCGAATGCGGGGCCAGCCGAGCGATACCAGTTGTTGAGGGCATATTTGGTCCAGCGAATGGCGCTTTGCGCGCCTTCGGCCAGCCGCGTTGCGATTTCGACCGCCTTGGCATCGAGTTCTTCGTCTTCAACTGCCAGCGCCACCAGGCCGATGCGCTCGGCTTCCTCGCCGGTGACCGCATCGCACAGCAACAGATAGTACTTTGCCTTGGCCATGCCGCAGAGCAGGGGCCAGACGATGACCGAATGATCGCCCGCCGCCACGCCCAGCCGCGTATGGCCGTCGATGATGCGAGCCTTCTTTGATACGATCGAGATGTCAGCGAGAATGCCAGCCACCAGACCGGCGCCGACGGCAGGGCCGCGCATGGCGCTGACGATCGGCTTCGAGCAATTGATGACGTTGTAGACGATGTCGCGCGCTTCCTTCCAGATGCGAGCGCGGGTGTCGAAGTCGTCGACAATCTTCTCGACCATCTCGAAATCGCCGCCGGCCGAGAAAGCCTTGCCGGCGCCGGTCAGAATGACGGCATTGACGGAGGTGTCGCCGTCGATGTCGCGCCACACGTCGACCAGCTCCCGGTGCAGCACCGCGTTCGTTGCATTCAGCCGCTCCGGCCGGTTCATCGTCACCCGCAGCACGCGCGGATGCGGCCGGTCGAACAGCAGGTGCTGGTATTTCTTCTGCCACTCGCTCATGGCATTTCTCCCAACTATGATGCGCGCCGAGCCTAGCCAAGCGGCGGGCGGTAAACAACCGTTCATTAGACGGAAAACCAACGTGACAAAGCCTGCGAGCGCGGACCAAATCGAGATAGAAGTTCTGCCGGAGGAAGGATGGGAAAAGGTCGCCCACATTCATCCGCTCGTCTATCCACCCGAGAACCCCATCACTGCTGTTTGGGCAGGTCTGCAATGGGCCGATGCGGAGCGCCGCTTCGTGCTCTTGAAGAATGGCAAGGCCGTCAGCCATGTCGGGCTGTTCTTCCGCGATGGCTTGCGCAGCGGCAAGCCGGCGAGCATTGCGGGGATTGGCGGCGTGATGACGCACCCTGCACACCAGAAGCACGGCTATGCCCGGCAACTGCTGGCACTTGCCCATGAAGAGGCGCACCGGAAGAATGTCGACTTCGCCTTGCTGGTATGCGAATCCAAGAACATTCCCTTCTACGAGCAGCAGGGCTGGCAGGTCTTCGGCGGACATATGATCCACCAGCAGGGCGGCAAAAGCCTGAACTGGAGCCTGTCGCCGGTGATGGTTCGCGATGTCGCCAAACGTGCACCGCGCGGCGGTATGATCGATTTGCGGGGATTGCCATGGTAACTGCGCTGGTAATCGTCGACGTGCAGCAAGCCATGTTCGCAATGCCGCAGAAGCTGTATCGCGGCCAGGAGATCGTCGAACGCCTGGGTGCCGTGCTGCAGCGGGCACGCGCCAAGGCCATGCCGATCTTCCATGTCAGGCACGAGGCCGCGGGCGGTTTCGAGCGCAATGCACCGGGCTGGTTCCATCATCCGATCGTCGCGCCGAAACAAGGCGAGCCCATCATCGACAAGCGCCGCTCCAGCGCCTTCCATGAAACCGATTTTCACGCCCGGCTGCAGGCGGCGGGGATCGACCAACTGGTGATTGGCGGCATGCAGACCCAGTTCTGCGTCGAATCCACCATTCGCGGCGCCGTGTCATTGGGCTATCGATTAACCGCCATCGAAGACGGTCATACCACTTACGACACCGAGATTCTGACGGCGCCGCAGATCATCGCCCACCATCATTCGATCTGGGGCGGCCGGTTCGCCGAACTGGTACCGGCGGACAAGATCGCGCTCTGACGGTTATTCTGCCATCGCCTGCTTGAAGGCTTCTTCGGCGGCGCGCATCAGGGCCTTGGCCTTGTTGACGCTCTCCTGATACTCGGCCTCGGGATCGGAATCGGCCACAACGCCGACGCCTGACTGCACGTACATGACGCCGTCCTTGATCAGCGCCGTGCGCAGCAGGATGCAGGTATCCATGCTGCCGTTGGCGGCGAAATAGCCGGCGCAGCCGCCGTAGATGCCGCGCCGTTCCGGCTCCAGCTCGTCGATGATCTCCATCGCCCGCACCTTGGGCGCGCCCGACAGCGTGCCGGCAGGGAACCCCGCGATCAGCGCGTCCAGAGCTTCGAACTTGGGATCGATGATGCCGTCGACGTTGGAGCTGATATGCATGACATGGCTGTAGCGCTCGATCACGTATTGCTCGGTCACGCGCACGGAGCCAATCTTGGCGACGCGACCGACATCGTTGCGCGCGAGGTCGAGCAGCATCAGATGCTCAGCGCGCTCCTTGGGATCGGCCAGCAATTCATCAGCCATCTTCTTGTCTTCGACCGGCGTCGCGCCGCGCGGTCGCGTGCCTGCTAACGGTCGCACCGTTACCCAGTCGTCACGCAGGCGTACCAGGATCTCCGGGCTGGAGCCGACGATCGAGAAGTTGCCAAAATTGAAATAGATCAGGAAGGGCGAGGGGTTGATGCGGCGCAGGGTGCGATAGAGCGCAAAGGGAGGTAGGTTGAACGGAACGGCGTAACGCTGCGACGGCACGATCTGGAAGGCATCGCCGGCGGCGATATATTCCTTGGCCTTCACTACCATGTCCATGAATTGCTGCTTGGTTACATTGGACTTGGCATCCGCCACCGTGCCTACCGTCCCACTGCTTTCGCGGCGATAGGGCAGCGAACGGCGGAAGTCGGCCAGAACATTGGAGAGCCGCTCCAGGGCCTGCGCGTACGCCGTGCGCGCATCCATCCCCGCAGTCGGCCATACCGGCGTGATGATGAGTGCCGCATCTTCCAGACGGTCGAACACCACCATCACCGTTGGCCGCATGAATATGCTGTCGGGGATGCCGAGCGGATCGGGATTGTCGTCGGGGATGCGCTCCATCAGGCGCACCATGTCGTAGCCCATATAGCCAAACAGGCCCGATGCCATAGGCGGCAGTTCGGCCGGCATGTCGATACGGCATTCGCGGATCAGCGCCCGCAGCGAATCCATCGCTTTGCCGGCGACGGGCTCGAAGCTGTTCTGGTTCTGTCGCGCCTGGCGATTGATCTCCGCCTTACCGCGGTCACAGCGCCAGATCACGTCCGGCTTGAAACCGATCAGCGAATAGCGGCCGCGAATGGCGCCGCCTTCGACCGATTCGAGCAGGAAGGAATGGGGCAGGCCCTCGGCCAGCTTCAGCATGGCAGAAACCGGCGTCTCCAGATCTGTGACCAGCCGCGTCCAGACGACGGACGGCTTGCCCGCGTCGTAGGCGGCGGCGAAGGTCTCGAAGCTCGGCGAAGTCTGCACGGTCAGCGCTCGACGGCAAAGGCCTGCGCCATTACGGCATTGTCAATCACCACCGGATAGCGCTGGCGCAAGGCGGCATCGAGGGCGAACTGCACCGATTCACGCAGTGACGCGGTCATCTGGTTGCGGGTGGCTTCGAGACCGGCGTTGTCCTTGGTCGGGTCGGCAGCCTGCACATCCTGCAGCCGCCCGATCGCGATCCCGGTCTCGGTAGCGGCGTACACCACTTTGCCGGGCGTGGTGGCGAACAAGGCCTGGACCAGCGCACGCGGCTGGTTTTCTTCCGGCTTGTTGATGCCGCGGGTCAGCGGCTGCGTCGGGGCCGCTTCCAGACCCTCGGCTTTGAGCAGCGCCGCGAAGTCGCCGCCGGCATTGACCTTGTCGGCGATGGTCTTCGCCTTGGCCTCGGCCAGCTTGACGATCTCGGCCTGCTGCCAGGCGTCGCTGACCCGATCCTTGATTTCGGCCAGGTCGGGGACGCGGGCCGGCATCACGTCGTTCACCTGCACCACGAAGAAATCGCCATTGGCCAGTTCAGCCAGCGCACTCTCGTCGCCCTTGCGCAGGTTGAAGGCGCGGCGAGTCAGCTCGCGGACATTGGCTATGTCGGTGGCCGGCAGCCCATCGCGGCCGCCGCCATTGGCATCGACGGCTTCCACGACCTTGAGGGTGGCGCCTATGCTGCGGGCGGCATCTGCAAGCGGCGTACCACGATTGAGCTGACGCTCGAGATCGTTGGCTCGCGTCACCAGCAGCTCCGGCGCCTGGGTGCGCTTGATGGTGTCGACGATCTGATCGCGAACCTCTGCGAGCGGCTTCACCACCGGCGGCGTGATCTTGGTCACCTTCATGACGTGCCAGCCCAGCGGCGAGCGGATCGGCTGCGTGGTGCCATTGAGCGGCAATTCGAAGGTCGGATCGGCCAGGCCCGCCGGCAGGTCAGCTTTCGTCAGGTCGCCCAGGCCGATGATGCCGCCATCGCGGCCCAAGACCTGCTTGGCCGCATCCGCCCAGCTCGTGCCTTTGCCCAGCAACTCCACGAGCTGCCGCGCCTTTTCCTCACTGTCGAGCAGCACCTGGTCGACGGCGCGAACCTCGGGCGTGGTGTAATCGTTGCGGCGGATCTCGTACTCTTCCTTGATCTTCTGCTCGCTGACCTTGATTTCTGCCAGCACGTCGTCGGCCTTGACGTACACATAGCTCAGCTTGCGGTACTCAGGCTGTGCGAAACGGCTCTTGTTGGCCTCGTAAAAGGTGGCAAGCGCATCGTCGGTCGGCTTCGGCGTCTCCCGAATGACGCCAAAGGGAAGCAGCGCGATCTGGGCCAGGCGGCGTTCGAAGCGGAAGCGATAGATGTCATTGCGGTAGTCATCGGGGACCGCAACCGCCGCCTCCAAAGTCGTGAAGAACTGGCTGGTGCCGAACTCGCGGCGCAGTTCGACGAGATGCATTGCCTCGGTCTTGCGCTGCTGTTGCAGGTAGGCGGCATAAATCCGACGATCGAACTTGCCAAGTTCGTTGCGGAAAGTCGGCTCGTTGGTGATGGTCGACAGCAGATACTCGTCGCTCACCATGACGCCCGTATCGTTCGCCAGCTTGGTGCGCAGTGCCTCGCCGATCAGCGATTCCAGGACGAGGTTGGGCAGGCCCGCCTTCACGCCCTGCTCGAAGGTCACAGGCTGGCCCATGCGCTGGCGGCGCTCTATTTCCTGGTTGAACACGTCACGCACCTGGCGGGCATGGATCTTTACGTCGGCCACGGTGGCAGCGACCGGGTCGACCGGCGCATTGCGGAAAATGTCGCCAATGCCCCAGACCGCGAAAGTGACGATCAGCACGACGAACATAAGGACGGCAATCACCGATTTCGATGAACTGCGCATCGCCTGCAACATGGACGCTTCTCCGCCAAAAAATCGCCGGAAACCGTGCTTCCGCGCCGCTCTAACTACCACCGGCGCAAACCCGGCGGCAACCTGCGATTCCTGACGGAAAATTCGGGCGGAATGCTGGCGGCGGCAGGGGCGGAATGCTAGGGAGAACCGACGATTTCAAGGAGCATGATATGGCGAGCACACGCCGTGCGCTGATCGCGGGCAACTGGAAGATGAACGGGTTGGTGGCCGAGGGCAGGGCTTTGACGGCCGAGCTGATGGCCTTGCTCAACCGGGGCAGCCGGTCCTTCGACTTGCTGATTTGCCCGCCGGCTACCTTGCTGACGACCATAGCCACCGCCGCGCGTGGCAGCGTGCTCCAGATCGGCGGGCAGGATTGCCATGCCGACCCTAAGGGCGCCTATACCGGCGATGTGAGCGCCGAAATGCTGAAGGATGCGGGCGCGAGCGCGGTCATTGTGGGGCATTCCGAGCGCCGGACGCTGCACGGTGAAACCGATGCCGTTGTGCGCGCCAAAGCGCTGGCGGCCAAGCGGGCAGGGCTGCTGGCCATCATATGTATCGGCGAAACGCTGGAACAGCGCGATACGGCGAAAACGCTCGCGGTACTGGAGACCCAGGTCCTGGGCAGCGTGCCCGAAGGCTCCCGTGCCGCCAGTGTCGTGGTTGCTTATGAACCGGTCTGGGCCATCGGCACCGGGCGAACTCCATCTGTACAGGACGTGGCAGCCGCCCATGCGCATATCCGCAAGACGCTGGCGCAGCGCACGGATAATGCCGGCGATACCCGCATTCTCTATGGTGGTTCGGTTAAGCCGGAAAATGCGGCCAGTCTGCTGGGTCTGGAGGACGTGGATGGTGCCCTGGTGGGCGGAGCGAGCCTGAAAGCGGCCGATTTCTGGGCCATCGCGGCGGCTGCGAACTGATTTGCCGGCGGTACTAGCCAAAGCAGTCCAAAAGGACTAAATACGCGGCGGCCACAACGGCTTGTGGCATGATTTTCCGGCGATTGCGGGCCCTGGGTCCGCGACGCCAAAGAGGCGACATGCAGAACGTCCTGCTCATCATCCATGTCATCCTGGCCATTGCAATGATCGGGGTCATTCTGCTCCAGCGCAGCGAAGGCGGCGGTTTGGGCATGGCTCGCAGCGAATCGAGCCTGCTGACCACCCGCGGCACAGCCAATTTGTTGACCCGCGCCACTGGAATTCTGGCGACGGCGTTTTTCCTCACCAGCTTGGCGCTGGCGGTCTTGGCTGGCCGTACCAGCGGCGGGGGGTCGATCTTCGATCGTCAGACGCCCGCAACCACGCCGCCTGCCAGCTCTCAGCCGGCGCCTGCGACTGGTACTCCGGGTGCTGCACCAGGCGCTACTCCGACAGCGCCCGCACCCGCTCCGGCGGCTCCCAGCGCTCCCACCCGCTGATGCTTCCTCGTGCCATAAGCCCGGCGACCCTTCCCAGGGCCGCCGTGCCAGCGCATGGCATGTCTGCGGAACATCGGGGTTTCTTATGCACAGCGCTTTCGGTTAGATAGTCCTCCCATGGCGCGGTTCATCTTCATCACCGGCGGCGTGGTTTCGTCCCTCGGCAAAGGTCTCTCTTCGGCGGCGCTCGGCGCCCTGTTGCAGGCGCGTGGCTACAAAGTCCGCCTGCGCAAGCTCGACCCCTATCTCAACGTCGACCCGGGCACGATGAGCCCGTACCAGCATGGAGAGGTCTTCGTCACCGACGATGGGGCGGAAACCGACCTCGATCTGGGACATTACGAGCGTTTCACCGGCGTTAATGCGCGCCAGAGCGACAACGTCACCACCGGGCGCATCTATTCCAACGTCATCCAGCGCGAACGCCGCGGCGACTATTTGGGCGCCACCGTGCAGGTGATTCCGCACGTCACCGACGCCATCAAGGAGTTCGTGCTGGCCGACGTGAAGGACGAGGATTTCGTGTTGTGCGAGATCGGCGGCACGGTGGGCGACATCGAAGGCCTGCCGTTCCTGGAAGCCATCCGCCAGCTCGGCAACGAACTCGGCCGGCAGCGCGCCATGTTCGTCCATCTGACCCTGCTCCCTTACGTGCCGACGGCGGGGGAGTTGAAGACCAAGCCGACCCAGCATTCCGTCAAGGAACTGCTCAGCGTCGGGATCCAGCCCGATCTGCTGCTGTGCCGCTCCGATCGCGAGATCCCGGCGAACGAGCGGCGCAAGATCGCGCTGTTCTGCAACGTCGCACCTGACAACGTCATTCAGGCGTTGGACGTCGACACGATCTATGCCGTGCCCGGCGCCTACCACCGGGAAGGGTTCGATCGCCAGGTGTGCAAGCATTTCGGCCTGCCTTATGACGAAGAACCGGCGCTCGACACATGGGAAAACATCGTCGCCCGGGTACGCGAGCCGGAAGGAGAGGTCAGTGTCGCCATCGTCGGCAAATACACGATTCTGCGCGACGCCTATAAGTCGCTGGGCGAGGCGCTGGTTCACGGCGGCATTGCCAACAATGTGCGCGTCAACATCGAATGGATCGATTCGGAAATCTTCGAGCGCGAGGACGCTGTCGTCCATCTCGAGCACGTGCATGCCATTCTGGTGCCCGGCGGATTTGGCGAGCGTGGTGCCGAAGGCAAGATCGAAGCGGCGCGCTTTGCGCGCGAGCGCAAGGTGCCGTATTTCGGCATCTGCTTCGGCATGCAGATGGCGGTGATCGAAGCGGCGCGCAATTTGCTGGGCCTGAAGGGTGCGTCGTCCAGCGAGTTCGGCCCCTGTCAGGTGCCCGTGGTCGGCCTGATGACCGAATGGCTGCGCGGCAATACCTTGGAGCGACGCAATCTATCGGGCAATCTTGGCGGCACGATGCGTCTGGGCGCCTATGAGGCAGCACTGAAGCCTGGCACGAAGGTGCATGAGATTTACGGCAGCTCGACTATCAGCGAGCGTCATCGCCACCGCTATGAAGTGAATATCAACTTCAAGGACGATCTCGAGAAGGCCGGCATGCTGTTCTCGGGCATGTCGCCCGATGGCGTGCTGCCTGAGATCGTGGAAATTCCAGGCCATCCCTGGTTTGTGGGCGTACAATACCATCCCGAACTGAAGTCCAAACCGTTTGACCCGCATCCGCTCTTCACGTCTTTCGTCAAGGCCGCCAAAGACCAGAGCCGGTTGGTATAGAGGTAGACATGGTGCAAGCGCGCACTGTCACGGTCGGCAAGATCGATATCGGCAACAATCGTCCGTTTGCGCTGATCGCCGGCCCCTGCCAGATCGAGAGCAAGGCGCATGCGCTGGAAATGGCGTCGGCATTGAAGGAAATCGCCGGCAAGCTTGGCATCGGGCTGATCTACAAGTCGAGCTTCGACAAGGCCAATCGGACCTCTGTCAGCACTGCGCGCGGCCTCGGCCTTGACCTTGGCCTCGAAGTCCTGGCCGAAGTGCGCGAGCGAACGGGCTTGCCCACGCTTACCGACGTGCACGAGCCCGATCAATGCGCGCGTGCGGCGCAAGCCGTCGACGTGTTGCAGATCCCTGCGTTCCTGTGCCGGCAGACCGATCTACTCCTTGCGGCGGGCGAAACCGGCAAGGCGGTCAACGTCAAGAAGGGCCAGTTTCTGGCGCCGTGGGATATGAAGAATGTGGTCGCCAAGATCGCTTCTACGGGCAATCACAACGTACTCCAGACCGAACGTGGCGCTTCTTTCGGCTACAACACGTTGGTATCGGACATGCGCAGCCTGCCGATCATGGCGCAAAGCGGTTATCCGGTCGTGTTCGACGCCACGCATTCGGTTCAACAACCAGGGGGGCAGGGCACGACCTCGGGCGGCCAACGTGAGTTTGTGCCCGTGCTGGCGCGCGCGGCCATCGCCGTCGGCGTCGCGGCCGTCTTCTTGGAAACCCATCAGGACCCGGACAAGGCGCCGTCCGATGGGCCCAACATGGTGCCGCTGAGTCAGTTGTCTGAGCTTCTGGAAACATTGGTTGCGTTCGACCGGCTGGCCAAATCGAAGCCGGTAAGGATATGAACTACGCATGACGCTGGGCCGATTGCTTCGCGCTGTTCGCAATCGGTTGCGCGATCGGATCATCAAACCGATCTCAGCACTCCGGAAGCGTATGGCTCGTCCAGCCAAGATCAGCCGCTACCTGCAATCTACGGATACGCCGGCCTTGATACTGGGCGCCGGTTCGCAACTGCGCGAGGGGTGGCTGGTTAGCGATCTCGATCCGGTCAATGAGGCAATAATCCCGATCGATGCAACGCGCAAGTTACCCTTTCCCGATTCCAGCCTCTCCTATGTATTCGCCGAGCATATGATCGAACACATAGACTATCGACACGGTCAGAATCTGATGCGCGAAATTCATCGTGTATTGCGGACCGGGGGCGTGGTCCGCATCGCCACTCCGGATCTTGTACGGATGGCGCGCCTGGTGGTCGAGCCGCTGGATGATACAGCGCAAGCTTATGTCGATTGGAACAACAAGACCTTTGGCGAACATGTCAACAATCGCCCAAGTTTTGTGCTGAACCGCCTAATGCGCTGGTGGGGGCATCAGTTCATATATGACCAACCGACCTTGGTTGACTTGATGAAGGGCGCCGGCTTCGTGGCCATTGAAGTTCAACAAATAGGCCAAAGCCGTCATCCAATGCTGCAGGGTGTGGAGCATCACGGTGATGTCATCTCTGAGCAGGCCAATCGCTTCGAAACTATGGTGATCGAAGGTACCAAGCCTTCCTTCGCTGGTTAGGCCGACGCCCTTGCCAGTCCTTGGGCGCGGAGCTAAGAAACTCGCGCAATTCGAGGAGTCCTGAACCCAATGAGCGCCATCGTCGATATCGTCGCCCGTGAAATTCTCGACAGCCGCGGCAATCCCACGGTCGAAGTCGACGTGACGCTGGAAAACGGCATTGTCGGCCGCGCGGCGGTGCCGTCGGGCGCATCGACCGGTGCGCATGAGGCAGTCGAGCTGCGTGATGGCGACAAGTCCCGTTATGGCGGCAAGGGCGTCCAAAAGGCGGTGGCTGCTGTCAACGGCGAGCTGTTTGATGCCCTGTCGGGACAGGATGCGCGCGATCAGTTGCACATAGACAAATTGATGATCGATCTTGACGGCACGGCCAACAAAGGCCGGCTGGGCGCCAATGCGATCCTCGGCATTTCCCTGGCTGTTGCCAAGGCCGCGGCGACCGACGCTGGCCTGCCGCTCTATCGCTACGTTGGCGGCAGCCAGGCGGCGACTTTGCCGGTGCCGTTGATGAACATCATCAACGGCGGCGCCCATGCCGACAATCCGATCGATATCCAGGAATTCATGATCATGCCGGTCGGCGCGCCAAGCTTCGCCGAAGGCCTGCGCATGGGCGCCGAAGTGTTTCATGCCTTAAAGAAGAAGCTGCACGACGCGGGTCATGGCACCAATGTTGGCGACGAGGGCGGCTTCGCCCCGAACCTCGCATCGGCCGACGAAGCCTTGGGCTTCATCATGCAGGCCATCGAACTGGCTGGCTACAAGCCGGGGGACGACGTGGTACTGGCGCTCGATGCCGCGTCGACCGAGTTCTACAAGCAGGGCCGCTATCATCTAGAAGGCGAGGGGGAGACGCTCGACAGCGACGGTATGGTCGATTATCTGGCCAATCTCTGCCAGCGCTTCCCGATCGTGTCGATCGAAGACGGCATGGCGGAAGACGACTGGGATGGCTGGAGGGCGCTGACGGAATCGCTCGGCAAGCGCGTGCAACTGGTCGGCGACGACCTCTTCGTCACCAACCCAAAGCGACTGGCGCGCGGCATCGCCTCGGGCACCGCCAACTCTATCCTGGTCAAGGTCAACCAGATCGGGTCCTTGAGCGAAACGATGGAAGCCGTCGCCATGGCGCAGCGCGCCGCCTATACCGCCGTGATGTCGCATCGTTCGGGGGAAACCGAGGATTCGACAATCGCCGACCTGGCCGTTGCCACCAATTGCGGCCAGATCAAAACCGGCTCGCTATCCCGCTCGGATCGATTGGCCAAGTACAACCAGCTGCTTCGGATTGAGGAGCAACTGGGCGGCGCCGCTCGCTACGCTGGCCGCTCTGTGCTACGCGTCAACGGTGGATAAGTCGAAAAACCGTTGCGGGCGAGCAACATAGGCTGCATTGCTAAGACGGTTTCTCTTGACGTCCGACTGCGGGTTGTGATTCCCTGTGCGCCATGGGGATCATGGTCGAAATCCGGAAAAGACAGCGGCATATGCTGTTGCCGATCTTTTTCGCGGTGGTTTTCGGCTATCTTGCCTATCACGTCATGCACGGCGATCGCGGCGTCTTCGCTTATATCCATCTTAAGCAGGAGATCGTTCGCGCCGAAGAGGCGTTGGCGGAAACCGACGCAACGCGTCAGGCATGGGAGCGGCGAGTGGCTTTGCTGCGCAGCGCCAGCCTTGACCCTGACCTGCTGGACGAGCGGGCGCGGACCATGCTCAACGTCGCCCGGCCGGGCGAGATCGTCATTCCCGTTCCGAGCCGTTGAGATCTACTTCGGCCGTACCTGTTCGGGCCCGAAGAAGAAATCAGGCAGGAAGGTCGACACTACGGGCACGTAGGTGACGAAGATCAGGAAGATCAGCAGGATGCCGGTCCACGGGATCGCGTGACGCACCACCCAGGGCAGGCTCTCGCCGGTGATGCCGGAGGTGACGAACAGGTTCAGGCCGACCGGCGGCGTAATCATGCCGATTTCCATGTTGACCACGAAGATGATGCCGAGATGGATCGGGTCGATGCCAAGCCGCACCGCGATCGGGAACAGAATCGGCGCCAGGATCAGCATGATCGCCGATGGCTCCATGAAATTGCCCGCGATCAACAGCAGGATGTTGACCACGATCAGGAACATCCAGGGCTGCAGGTCGTTGGCCAGGATCAGTTCCGATATTTCCTGCGGAATGCGGAGCGTCGTCAGCACATGCGCGAACAGGAAGGCATTGGCGATGATGAACATCAGCATCACCGTAACCTTGCCCGCCTCGACGAGAACCTTGGGCACCTCGAGCGGTCGCAGATCGCGATAGATGAAGACGGCGACGATCAGCGCGTAGATGACCGCCACGGCCGCCGCCTCAGTCGGCGTGAAAGCGCCGCTGTAGATGCCACCCATGATGACGAAAATAAGCAGCAGTCCCCAGATTGCGTCTGAGCCGGCAACGACAATTTCCCGCCATGACGATCGCGGTTGCAGCGGGATGGCCGCCTTGCGCGCGGCGAGGTAGACCGCCCCCATCAACATGATGCCAAGAATGGCGCCCGGAATGATGCCGGCCAGGAACAGGCGACCTACTGAAACATTGGTCGCCGCAGCGTAGACCACCATTACGATAGACGGCGGAATGAGAATGCCCAGCGTGCCGGCATTGGCAATGACGCCGGCGGCGAAGCCCTTGCTGTAGCCGTGCTGCACCATGCCACCGATCACGATCGATCCGATCGCCACCACCGTTGCCGGCGACGAGCCGGAAATGGCGGCAAACAGCATGCAGGCCATGACGCTGGCGATCGCCAGACCGCCCGGCAGATGGCCTACGCAGGTATTGGCGAAGCGGATAAGGCGGCGCGCCACGCCGCCTGTGGTGAGCAGCATGCCGGAGAGGATGAAGAACGGGATCGACAGCAGCGTATAGTGATGCGCCGTGTCGAATAATTTCAGCGCCATCGACGCCATTGTGTCGTTGGCGAAGAAGAGGATTGTCAGCACGCTGGCGAGGCCAAGCGAAATGGCGATCGGCATGCCGAGGAACATGAAGACGAATAGCGAAACGAACAGGAAGGTCGTGATCATGGCCTGGATGATCCTTCGCCTTCAGTTTCATTGAACTGGTCGATCATTTCTTTGGCTTCATCGGCCAGCTTCAGTCCCGCTTCGTCGCCACGTATGATTGCCCAGCCGGCCTGCAGCAGACGCAGCACCATCAGCGCCATACCGATGGGAATGATGATGAGCAGCAGCCATCGCTGGACTGGCAGGTCTTCCGCCTCGACGCCCAGCGTATGCATGGTCCCGACGTACTGGTAGCCGCCGTAAAAGACGATGCCGGCATAAAGCAGGGCCAACGCTATGGCGATCAGGCCAGCTATCCGCTGGCCGGCCGGCGGCAGGATGCGCACAAGGGCATCGACGCCGATATGACTGCCGATACGCACGCCATAGGAAATGCCAATGAAAATAAGCCAACCGAACATGTACATGGTGGCTTCGAGGGCCCAACTCAGGCCGTCGTTGAATATATAGCGCATCACGACTTGACTGAAGGTCATGAGCGTCATAAGGGCGAGGAGGAGGGCGATGATGCCCTCCTCCAGCCGTCCCGCGATTCTGGTCAGCATCTCACTGCCAGCAAGTCTGGAAAGTCAGATCAATTTGTCTTCTTCCCGTTGGAAGCCAGCGCGGCGTCGACAGTCTCCTTGCCGATATCGCTTTCGAACTTGGCCCACATCGGCTTCATCGCGTCGCGCCAGGCGGCTTTTTCCTGGGCGGTTAGCGTGAGGATCTTGGTGCGACCGCTGTCTACGATCTTCTTGCGCGCCTCGGCGTTTTCTTCGTCGGCAGTCTTGTTCACCGACTTGGTAACCTCATTCATGATCTTTTCCAGCTCGGTGCGGATATCCGCCGGCAAGCCGGTCCAGAACTTGGTATTGGTCACGACCATGTAATCGACGACGCCATGGTTGGTCTCGGTGAAAGCCTTCTGAACTTCGAAGAATTTCTGCGTATAGATATTCGACCAAGTATTCTCCTGACCATCGACCACGCCAGTTTGCAACGCCTGGTAGACTTCGGCGAAAGCCATCTTCTGCGGGTTGGCCTTCAGCGCCTTGAACTGCTCTTCCAATACAGTCGATGCCTGAATGCGGAACTTGAGCCCTGCCGCGTCACCCGGTACGCGCAGCTCCTTGTTTGCCGACATCTGCTTCATGCCATTGTGCCAGAAGCCAAGACCGGTATAGCCCTTGTCTGCCATCGACTTCAGCATCGCCTGACCCATCGGACCGGCCTGAAATCGATCGATCGCCGCCACGTCGTCGAACAGGAAAGGCAGATCGAACACTTGCAGTTTCTTGGTGAACTTTTCGAATTTAGACAGCGAGGGCGCGATGATCTGCACGTCACCCAGCAGCAGCGCTTCCATTTCCTTGGCGTCGCCGAACAGCTGCGAATTCGGATAAACCTCGACCTTGACCTTGCCGGCCAATTTCTCCTCAACCATCTTCTTGAAGAGATTGGCGCCAACGCCCTTGGGCGTATTGTCGGCCACGACATGGCTGAACTTGATCACGATCGGGTCGGCCGCCGAGGCGATGCCGGCGCCGAACGCCATTGCTGCCGCAGCAGCGAACACGAGAAGCTTGCGCATGAACTGAAACCCTCCCTTGAAAGTTATTGCCCGTTAACGGGTCATTTTTGGCATTTGTAAACAAGCGGCTATAAAAAGCAATGCGTCTGTCATGCAAAATCGAAGTTTTGCGTTGCAAGACAAAGGGTTTTGCCCAAGCTTGGCGATATAAAAGGCAGTTCTTGTCCCTACAGAACGAGCGGAGATAAGCCCGATGGCCAAATCAGCCGCCAAGGCGGAGAAAACGGAAGCGCGCGATCCCGTGAGTGGCAACCGTACCAAGATCGATGGCGCCGAACTCAGGAAGTATTATCGCGACATGCTGTTGATCCGCCGCTTCGAAGAACGGGCGGGGCAGATGTACGGTATGGGGCTGATCGGCGGTTTTTGTCATCTCTATATCGGCCAGGAAGCCGTCGTTGTTGGCATGCAGGCAGCGATCGCCCAAGGCGATGCGGTGATCACTTCCTATCGCGATCATGGCCACATGCTGGCTTGCGGTATGGACGCCAAGGGCGTCATGGCCGAACTCACCGGAAGGCGCGGCGGCTATTCCAAGGGCAAGGGCGGCTCCATGCACATGTTTAGCCGCGAGAAGAAATTCTTCGGCGGCCACGGCATAGTGGGCGCCCAAGTGCCGCTAGGCACGGGCCTGGCCTTTGCGCAGAAATACAACGGCAGCAATGAACTCACTTTGGCCTATTTCGGCGACGGCAGCGCCAACCAGGGCCAGGTCTACGAAGCGATGAACATGGCAGCACTTTGGAAGCTGCCGGTGATCTACATCATCGAGAACAACAAATACGCCATGGGCACCTCCATCGAGCGCGCCTCGGCGACGATCGAGCTCTACAAGCACGGCGAGTCATTCGGCATTCCAGGCGAGCAGGTCGATGGCATGGACGTGCTGGCGGTGCGCGAAGCCGGGGATCGCGCCGTGGCGCATGTGCGCGCCGGCAAGGGCCCCTACGTTCTCGAGATGAAGACCTATCGCTATCGCGGCCACTCGATGTCCGATCCGGGCAAGTACCGGACCAAGGACGAGGTCGAGCGCATGCGCTCGGAACACGATCCGATCGACCAGGCGCGCAAATTGCTGCTCGACGGAAAGCATATCGACGAGGCGACGCTTAAGGAGATCGACAAGGACGTGAAGACCATCGTGGCCGAAGCCGCGGAGTTCGCGCAGCACAGCCCGGAGCCCGATCCGGGCGAGCTTTACACCGACATTCTGGTCGAAGCCTGAGCGGGCTTGCGCGCAAGAAAGAAAGACGGGGAGAGTAATGCCCATTCAGGTGCTAATGCCGGCGCTGTCGCCGACCATGACCGAAGGCAAGCTTGCCAAGTGGCACGTCAAGCCGGGCGACAAGGTCAAGGCCGGCCAGGTGATTTGCGAGATCGAGACCGACAAGGCGACGATGGAAGTCGAAGCCGTCGATGAGGGCACTGTCGGCGAATTGCTGATCGCCGAGGGCACGGAGAGCGTCGCCGTCAACACGCCGATCATGAGTTTGCTGGAGGAGGGCGAGGCTCCTGGGACGAAAAGCCAAGCTGCCGAGAAACCCAAGCCCGCGGCAGCGGCAGCGCCCAATCCCCAGCAAGACGACGCGGCGAAGAAGGCCGCGACCGGCGCGCCGCCGCCACCCGTGGTCAAGGCCGCGCCGGAAAAGAACTTCGACGGCCCGACCGTGAAACTCACCGTCCGCGAAGCCTTGCGCGACGCCATGGCCGAGGAGATGCGCAAGGATGACAAGGTCTTCCTGATGGGCGAGGAGGTCGCGCAATACCAGGGCGCCTACAAGGTCAGCCAGGGATTGCTCGAGGAGTTCGGTGCTCGCAGAGTCATCGATACGCCGATCACCGAGCACGGCTTCGCCGGCCTGGGCGTCGGTGCGGCGTTCGGTGGATTAAGGCCGATCGTCGAATTCATGACCTTCAACTTCGCCATGCAGGCGATCGACCAGATCATCAATTCCGCGGCCAAGACGCTTTACATGTCGGGCGGCCAGATGGGCTGCCCGATCGTCTTTCGTGGTCCCAATGGCGCGGCGAGCCGCGTCGGCGCGCAGCACTCGCAGTGCTATGCTTCGTGGTATGCGCATTGCCCGGGGCTTAAGGTTCTGGCGCCGTGGTCGGCGGCCGATGCCAAGGGCCTGTTGAAGGCTGCCATCCGCGATCCCAACCCGGTCATCTTCCTCGAGAACGAGTTGATGTACGGCCAGTCTTTCGACGTGCCACAGGATCCCGATTTCATCCTGCCGATCGGCAAGGCCAAGATCGAGCGGCCGGGCAAGGACGTCACCATCGTCGCCTTCTCGATCATGGTCGGCAAGGCGCTCCAGGCAGCCGAGGCGTTGGCCGAAGCCGGCATCGACGCCGAAGTCATCAACCTGCGCACTATTCGCCCGCTCGACATTGAGACCATTGTCACGTCAGTAAAGAAGACCAATCGGCTGGTGAGTTGCGAGGAGGGCTGGGCCTTCTCCGGCATCGGAGCCGAACTTGCGGCGCAGATGATGGAACAGGCTTTCGATTGGCTCGACGCGCCGGTGATCCGCGTTTCGGGCAAGGACGTGCCGCTGCCTTACGCGGCCAATCTCGAGAAGATGGCGCTGCCCCAGGTGGCCGACATCGAAGCGGCGGCCAAAGCCGCGCTCAATCGCTGAAGCGGGCACGATCATGACCATTTCCATCCTGATGCCGGCGCTCTCGCCGACCATGACCGAAGGCAAGCTGGCCAAGTGGCACGTCAAGGAAGGCGATGTCGTGAAGGCCGGCCAGGTGCTGTGCGAGATCGAGACCGACAAGGCGACGATGGAAGTCGAGGCGGTGGACGAGGGCACTATCGGCAAGATCCTGATCGCCGAGGGCACCGAGAACGTCGCCGTCAACACGCCGATCGCCGTGCTGCTGGAAGAGGGCGAAAACGCCGCTGCCATCAAGGACACGGCCGCGGCGCCTGCGGCCAAGCCGGCAGAGAAGCCGGCTCCCAAGGCGGAAGCGCCGAAACAGGAAGCGAAAGCTCCGGCGCCGCCCCCGCCGAAGCCTGCAGCGCCAGTTTCCGCGCCTGCACAGGCCGCTGACGGCGGCCGTATCTTCGCCAGTCCGCTGGCCAGGCGCATGGCCGAGCAGGCCGGCTTGGATCTGTCGCGCATTAAGGGCTCGGGCCCCAACGGCCGTATCGTCAAGGACGATGTCGATGCGGCAGCCAAGGGTGGCCAGGCCAAGGCCGCGCCGGCGCCGGCGGCTCAGCGTCCTGCAGCACCGCAGATCGCGCGCTCGCGCGAGGACACGCTGGTGCCGCATACCAGCGTGCGCAAGGTCATCGCAAAGCGCATGACGGAGTCCAAGCAAAATATTCCGCATTTCTATCTGACGGTGGATTGCCGCATCGACGCGCTGCTGGAGGCGCGCCGCCAGTTGAACGGCAAGTCGGAGAAGATCCGCGTTTCGGTCAACGACTTGATCATCAAGGCCGCAGGCGTGACCTTGCGCGACTATCCCGATGTCAACGCGTCGTGGTCCGACGACGGCATGGTCATGCATGGGGGCATCGACGTGTCGGTTGCCGTCGCGACCGATCGCGGTCTGATCACGCCGATCGTGAAAGACGCCGATATGAAGGGGCTCGCCCAAATCTCGGCCGAGATGCGCGATCTGGCCAAACGCGCCCGCGAGGGCAAGCTGAAGCTGGACGAATTCCAGGGCGGCTCGATGACCGTGTCCAATCTTGGCATGTACGGCATCAAGGAATTCGCCGCCATCATCAACCCGCCGCAATCCTGCATCCTGGCGGTCGGCGCCGGCGAAGAGCGCGTCATCGTGGTCAAGGGCCAGAGCGTGGTCGCCAACATGATGAGCGTGACCCTGGCCGTCGACCACCGTGTGGTCGATGGTGCGCGTGGCGCCGAGTGGCTGCGCAGCTTCAAGGACTACATCGAGCGCCCGGCGACCATGCTCCTCTAGGAGGCACGCCATGCAGACCGTCAATCTCGCCGACAAATTCGCCCGCTTCTCCGATCATTGGTCGCCCAAGCTGGTGGGACAGGTCAACGGTTGCGCCATCAAGCTGGTGAAACTCAGCGGCGAGTTTGTCTGGCACCATCACGACACCGAAGATGAGATGTTTTTCGTCGTGAAGGGCCGCCTGCGCATGAAATTTCGCGACGGGGAGCAGGTCGTCAATCCGGGCGAATTCATCATCGTGCCGCATGGCGTCGAGCACCTGCCGGTTGCCGAAGGCGAAACCGAGATCATGCTGGTCGAGCCCGACACCACCCTCAACACCGGCAACGTCGTCAATGAGCGCACCGTCGCCGATCTGCAGCACATCTAGAAAGCATCAGGCATGAGCGAGACGAATTTCGATCTGATCGTGGTCGGCGGCGGGCCAGGCGGCTATGTCGCCGCCATTCGTGCGGCGCAGCTTGGCATGAAGACCGCTGTAGTCGAGCGCGAGAATTTGGGCGGCATCTGTCTGAACTGGGGCTGCATTCCGACCAAGGCGCTGCTGCGCTCGGCCGAAGTGTACGGCCTGATCAGGCACGCCGATGCCTTCGGCCTGAAGGTCGAAGGCGTTTCGTTCGACTTCAAGAAGGTCATCGAGCGCTCGCGCAAGGTATCGAACCAGCTTACCAACGGCGTCAAGTTCCTGATGAAGAAGCACAAGATCACTGTGTTCGACGGCACGGCGGCCTTGGCCGGCAAGGGACAGTTGGCGGTCACGGGCAAGGACGGCAAGCCGCTGGCGACGCTGTCGGCCAAGCACATCATCCTGGCGACCGGCGCGCGGGCGCGCTCGCTGCCCGGCATGGAGCCGGACGGCAAGCTGATCTGGACCTATCGCGAGGCCATGGTGCCGGAGACCATGCCCAAGTCGCTGCTGGTGATCGGCTCGGGCGCCATCGGCATCGAGTTCGCCAGCTTCTATCGCACCATGGGCGCGGAGGTGACCGTCGTCGAAGTGATGGACCGAGTGCTCCCGGTCGAGGATGCCGAGGTTTCGGCTTTCGCGCGCAAGGCGTTCGAGAAACAGGGCATGAAGATTCGCACCGCCACTGGCGTCACGGCGCTGAAGAAAGGCGCCAACAGCGTGACGGCGACCTTGAAAGCGCCGGACGGCAAGACCGAAGAAATTACGGTCGACCGCGTGATCATGGCCGTGGGCATTGTGGGCAATGTCGAAAATATCGGGCTGGAGAAGACCAAGGTCAAAGTCGAGAAGACGCATGTCGTGATCGACAAATACGGCCGCACCGACGAGCCCGGCATCTATGCCATCGGCGATCTGGCGGGCCCGCCCTGGCTCGCCCACAAGGCCATGCATGAGGGCGTAATCTGCGTCGAGAAAATCGCCGGTCTGCCGAACGTTCATGCCATGGACACCAGCAAGATCCCCGGCTGCACCTACTGCACGCCGCAGGTTGCCAGCGTCGGGCTGACCGAAGCTGCAGCCAAAGAGAAGGGGTATCAGGTCAAAATCGGCAAATTCCCCTTCATCGGCAATGGCAAAGCCATAGCGCTGGGCGAGCCGGAAGGCTTCGTCAAGACGGTGTTCGACGCCAAGACCGGAGAATTGCTGGGCGCCCACATGATCGGGGCCGAAGTTACCGAGCTTATTCAGGGTTATTCGATCGCCCGCACGCTCGAGACCACCGAGGCCGAGCTGATGCAGTCGGTTTTCCCGCATCCGACCCTGTCGGAAATGATGCACGAATCGGTGCTTGACGCTTACGGTCGCGCGCTCCACTTCTAGGTCCATGACCGCCATCGAAAAGCCGGCGCTTTCCCGCGCCGAGCGTCACCCGGAAAAGGCCCATCGGCCCGACAATCCCGTTGCGCGCAAGCCGGAGTGGATTCGCGTCAAGGCGCCCAATTCGCCGGAATACGCCGAGACCAAACGGCTGGTGCGGGAATTCGGGCTGAACACTGTCTGCGAAGAGGCGGCCTGCCCCAATATCGGCGAGTGCTGGAAGCAGAAGCACGCCACTTTCATGATCATGGGCGATACCTGCACGCGGGCCTGCGCCTTCTGCAATGTGAAGACCGGTCTGCCGGGCGCGCTCAATCCGCATGAGCCGATGAACGTCGCCGAAGCCGTCGGCAAGCTCGGTCTGCACCACGTCGTCATCACCTCGGTCGATCGCGACGATCTGCCGGACGGGGGCGCCGCCCACTTCGCCGCCGTTATCGCCGCCATGCGCCTGCGTGCGCCGGGCACGACGGTCGAAATTCTGACGCCCGATTTTCTGCGCAAGCCGGGCGCGGTCGAGACCGTTGCCAGGGCAGGGCCCGACGTCTTCAACCACAATCTCGAGACCGTGCCGCGGCTTTATCCCACCATTCGGCCGGGTGCGCGTTACTTCACGTCGCTGCGTCTGCTGCAGAACGTCAAGGAAGTCGATCCCGCGCTGTTCACCAAATCCGGCATCATGGTCGGCCTGGGCGAGACGCGCGAGGAAGTGCACCAGGTGATGGACGATTTGCGCGCGGCCGACGTCGATTTCCTCACCATCGGCCAGTATCTCCAGCCGACGCCGAAGCACGCGCCGGTCGACCGCTTCGTTACCCCTGCGGAGTTCGATGCTTACGCTTCGATAGCCCGCGCCAAGGGCTTCCTGATGGTTTCGGCTTCTCCAATGACGCGCTCGAGCTATCATGCCGGCGATGATTTCGAGCGCTTGCGTGCGGCCCGTCAGGCGAAGCTCGCCGCTGCCGCCCGTTAAGCCAGTTCGTTGCGCCGATGCCAACGCACGCCGAGCGGCGCGTTCTGCCTTATTCGCCGCAGCAACTCTACGATCTGGTGGCTGACGTCGAACGCTATCCGGAATTCCTCCCGTGGTGCGTCGGCGCGCGCATCCGCGAGAGACGCGAAAATCTGATCGTCGCCGATCTCATGGTCGGCTTTCGCATGTTCCGCGAGCGCTTCACGTCGAAAGTCACTTTGCAACCAGACAATCCGGAAGGGCCACGGCTTGACGTTGCCTATGCCGACGGACCGTTCAAATACCTCGCCAATCACTGGATTTTCCGGGCGCATTCGGCCGGCTGCGAAATCGACTTCTATGTCGATTTCGAATTCCGCTCGCGGCTGCTGCAAAAGGCCGTTGAGATGCTGTTTAACGAGGCCGTGAAGCGTATGGTGCATTCTTTCGAGCAAAGAGCGCACGAATTGTACGGCCAAAAGCCCGTACCCCCTATGCAAAAGGCCTAGATCGCTTCGACCATCCTGAGTTGTGAGATGAGTGGCGCCGGCGGTATAGTTGAACAAACGCAGGAAACTGCTGGGGGGAAGTCCTGTGAAATATCCAATTTCCATTGCGGCTGCGATGGTTGCGGGCGTCGTCTCGACGGCTGGCGCGCAGAACGCCGGCCCACGCCAAGGGAGGGCGATGGATGAGTGCACCATCACCGCCTACGCAAACGATATCACCCGCATCATCATGGTGCGCTTGGGCAATGGCTTCTATTCGCACAAGGCCTATGGCGAAAAGGGCCAATTCATCTGTGATGGCGAATGGTCCGCGACTTATGCGCTCAATAAGCAGGCTGCGGAGATTCTTCGCAACAAGGGCAACGATCGCGCAGTGATCGTCGATCAAAGCCGCGTCGCCGGCGGCTGATCAGGCAAGCCGGCCGACGATCAGGCGGAGTGCGGCGGCAACGGCCGCCAGGCGGATGGCGTCGCGATCGCCGGCGAAGATTCGCTTCTCCGCAATAGTCTGCCCGCCGCGCCGCGCGGTTGCGAAATGCACCAATCCAACGGGCTTTTCTGCCGTACCACCGTCGGGGCCGGCGATTCCGGTGATCGATACGGCGAGATCGGCGCGCGAATGGGCGATAGCGCCCTCAGCCATGGCCCGCGCGACCGGCTCGCTGACGGCGCCATGCTTTTCGATCAAAGCTTTGGAGACGCCCAGGATCTCCGTCTTGGCTTCGTTGGAGTAGGTGACGAAACCACGGTCGTAAACGGCGGAAGAGCCGGCCACTGCGGTCAATGCTGCTGCTACCAATCCGCCGGTGCAGGATTCGGCCGTGGTGAGTTTCAGTTCGCGCTGCCGGCACGCCGCCAGCAACTCGCCAATCAGTTCGCGCAGCGTTTCCTGGACGCCTGGCGCGTCGTCCGAATAGTGGTCCATGTCTAGTCCCCCACCGGCAGGGTAACAGAAACCATGGCCTGAACGGCAATACCTTCGCCGCGGCCGGTGAAACCTAGCTTCTCTGTAGTCGTCGCTTTGACGCTGATGCGGGTGGGCGACACGCCCAGGATCCGGGCGATAGAGGCCGCCATGGCTTCGCGATGCGGACCGACCTTGGGCCGCTCGCAAATCACGGTGAGATCGGCATTGACCAGTTTTCCGCCGCGTTCCGTGAGCAGCGCCCTGGCATGCTGCAGGAAACGCGCCGAGGCTACGCCGCGCCATTGCGGATCGGAAGGCGGGAAGTGCTGGCCGATATCGCCGGCGCCGATTGCCCCCAGAATGGCATCGGTCAGCGCATGCAGTGCAACATCGGCGTCCGAATGCCCCATCAGCCCCTGTTCGTATTCGATCCTGATCCCTCCCAGCATGACGTGATCGCCGCGGCCGAAGGCATGCACGTCGAAGCCGGTGCCGATGCGCGTCTCTTCCCGCTCGCTGACGCGCAGCATCTTGTCCAGGCGATCGATGTCGGCCGATGTCGTCACCTTGAAATTCTCCGGCCGGCCGGCGATCAAAGCAATCTTCATTCCAGCGAGCTCGCCCACCGCGGCATCATCGGTTAGCGCTTCGCGTGGCGCTTCAGGCAGGGCTGCGGCTTTGCGATGGGCCGCCAGGATTTTCGGATAGGCGAACACCTGTGGCGTCTGCGCCTGCCATAAGCCGTCGCGAGGAACCGTTTCGCTGATAGCCTCTTTGCCGCGCTTGAGCGTGTCGACCACTGGCAAAGCAAGGATGGCGCCGTCGAAGCCGCCACGTACGCGCTCGATTAGCAGTCGCACCTCCTCGGCATCGACCAGCGGTCGCGCCGCATCCTGGATGGAGACGATGTCCGGCTGCAGAGGCGCCAGGGCTTCCAGTCCGTTCAGCACGCTGGCGCGGCGAGTGACGCCGCCTTGGACGGGGGCAAGGAGACTAAGCCCGCTAATCGCGCCCTCGTAGATCTCCCGCTGCCCCTCGCCAATGACGCAGACGACATGCTCGAACTGACCGGTTGCAAGGCTGCGTTCCAACGCCCAGCGCAGCATTGGTTTGCCGGCAACCTTTGTGTATTGCTTTGGTTTGACGCTACCCGCCCGACTGCCGGAGCCGGCGGCAACGATCAAGGCGACGCATCGGGGCATTGGGAACCATGGCGAAAACGGTCGCAGGGATTTACCACGCCAAGGTAGAAAAGCCTTGAGAATCTGCGGCTAAAGTGCCGCTCACTTGCGGTTTGAATGCACTGCAACATTTTACTTTGCAGTCTCTCTAAAATCGGCCATAAATGAACAAGATTTGAGCAACATGAAAACTGCACAAGAAAACAGCATAGCCATTGGTCCAGTCGCCATCGATGAGCCAGTAATTTTGGCGCCGATGTCGGGCGTCACCGATATGCCGTTCCGTCGCCTTGTAAAGCAGTCGGGCGCCGGCCTCGTCGTGTCGGAGATGATCGCCAGCGAGGCGATGATCCGCGCCACCAAGCGGACCATGAAGATGGCGAGCAATTGTGCTGAAGAATTTCCCATGTCAGTGCAGCTGGCCGGTTGCGAGCCATCGGTGATGGCAGAAGCCGCGCGACTGAATGAAGACCGCGGCGCGGCCATCATCGACATCAATTTCGGCTGTCCCGTGAAGAAGGTCGTTAACGGTCATGCCGGCTCGGCGCTGATGCGTGACGAAATCCATGCCGCACGCATTCTCGAAGCCACGGTCAACGCTGTAAAAATTCCGGTGACTTTGAAGATGCGCACCGGCTGGGATGACAAGAGCCGCAATGCTCCAAGCTTGGCTCGCGTCGCCGAGCAGGCCGGCATCAAGATGATTACCATCCATGGCCGCACCCGTTGCCAGTTCTACGAAGGCCGCGCCGACTGGGCATTCGTGCGCGAGGTCAAGGAAGCGGTAAGACTGCCGGTGATCGTCAATGGCGACATCGTTACCGTCGATGATGCCGCTGAAGCCCTGCGTCAATCCGGCGCCGACGGCGTGATGATCGGGCGTGGCGCCTATGGCCGCCCGTGGTTCCCGCATCAGGTGGCGCGCTTCCTGCGCACCGGCGAACGGCTGCCCGATCCTTCGCTGCAGCGGCAATACGCCATCGTAACCGCGCATTTCGAAGACATGCTCTCGCACTATGGCGTTGAGACCGGCATCCGCATGGCCCGCAAGCACCTGGGCTGGTACTCGAAGGGTCTCGAGAACGCTGCCGAGTTCCGCGCCACCGTCAATCGCCTGTCCGACCCGCAGGCCGTGCGCGAGCACCTTGCGCGCTTCTTCCTGCCGGTCATAGAAAAGCAGGCTGCCTAGGCATGCCGCGCGCCGCCTTCCTTCCATCCACCACGAAGGGGCCGCAGGCCATATCCATCCTGGCCGCTCTGGCCGACGCGGTCGTGGTCGTCGACCGCGATGCCATCATCGACTATGCCAATCCCGCGGCGGAACAGTTCTTCGGCACCGGCCTGACGCTGATGATCGGCCACGATCTCAGGGAGTTCGTCCCCGCCGATTCTCCGCTTTTCGCGCTGCTCGATCAGGTCAATCAAACCGGCGCCACCGTGGCGGAGAACGGCGTCACCTTGGCGTCGCCGCGGATCGGCAGTCGCTTCGCCTCGCTGCATCTGTGCCCGATACCCGAAAGCGACGGCGATATCGCCATTGTGCTGCGCGAGTCCTCGATCGCCCGCAAGATCGATCAGCAGCTCTTCCATCGCGGCGCCGCCCGCTCGGTAACGGCGATGGCTGCCATGCTTGCGCATGAGGTGAAGAACCCGCTTTCCGGCATCCGCGGCGCAGCGCAGCTGCTCGAACAATACGTGCCTGACGCCGATCGCGAATTGACGCAGCTTATCTGCGAGGAGACCGACCGCATCTGCGCGTTGCTCGACCGCATGGAAGAGTTCGCCGACGGTCGGCCGATCGAACGTGAGCCGGTCAACATCCACCAGGTACTGGGCCATGTCCGCAAAGTCGCGCAAAACGGCTTCGGCCGGCATGTTCGCTTCGTCGAGACCTACGATCCTTCGCTGCCGGCCGTGTTCGGCAATCGCGACCAGCTCATTCAGGTGTTCCTGAACCTGGTCAAGAACGCCTGCGAAGCCAATCCGGACCCCGGCGCCGAGATCGTGCTGGCGACGGCCTATCGCCAAGGAGTGCGTCTGGCGCTGCCTGGCACCCGCCAGAGGGTGCATCTGCCGCTATCGGTGCAGGTGATGGACAACGGGCCCGGCATTTCCGAGGAATTGCGGCCGCATATGTTCGACGCCTTCATTACCAGCAAGCCAAACGGACGTGGTCTGGGACTGGCTCTGGTGGCCAAGGTCGTCAACGATCATGGCGGCGTCATCGAATTCGACAGCGAGCCGCGGCGCACGGTCTTTACCGTGATGCTGCCGGTTTATTCCGATTCCGGGCGGCGCATGCGACTTCCGCCGAACGGCACGAGCGAGCAGGCATGAGCAACACCGCCAAGATATTGGTCGCCGACGACGACCGCGCCATTCGCACCGTTCTAAGCCAGGCTTTGGGCCGGCTGGGCCACGACGTGCGCACCACCGGCAATGCCGCCACATTGTGGCGCTGGGTGCAGGATGGCGACGGCGATCTGGTTATCACCGACGTTGTCATGCCCGACGAAAACGGCCTCGACCTGGTGCCTCGCATTCGAAAGCTGCGGCCCGATCTGCGCATCATCGTGATGAGCGCACAGACGACGTTGCTGACGGCGGTAAAGGCGACGGAGCGCGGCGCTTTCGAGTACCTGCCCAAGCCATTCGATCTCAATGCGCTGGTCAATATCGTAAACCGTGCCCTGGCCGCGCAAACGCCACGGACCGTCGCCAGCGAGGCCAACGGCGGCGCCGAGCGCGAAGAGCGTCTGCCCCTGATTGGTCGTTCGCCGGCGATGCAGGAGATTTATCGCACGCTGGCGCGCCTGATGAGTACCGACCTCAGCGTCATGATTGCGGGCGAATCGGGCACTGGCAAGGAGCTGGTGGCTCGGGCGCTGCACGATTACGGCAAGCGCCGCAACGGGCCTTTCGTTGCCATCAATATGGCCGCCATTCCACGTGAGCTGATCGAGAGCGAATTGTTCGGCCACGAGCGCGGCGCTTTCACCGGCGCCACGCAACGTTCGGCCGGCCGCTTCGAGCAGGCTGCCGGCGGCACGCTGTTTCTAGACGAGATCGGCGACATGCCGCTGGAGGCGCAGACGCGCCTGCTGCGCGTGTTGCAGGAAGGCGAATACACTACCGTCGGCGGCCGCACGCCGATCCGTGCCGACGTGCGTATCGTCGCCGCTACCCATCGCGAGCTGCGGCGGCTGATCCAGAGCGGCATGTTCCGCGAGGATCTGTTCTACCGCCTCAACGTCGTGCCGATCCGTCTGCCGCCGCTGCGCGAGCGGCCCGAAGACATTCCCGAACTGGCCAATCATTTCCTGGCCGAGGCGGCGGAAGAGGGGCTGCCGCACAAGGTGCTGGACCCCGAAGCCATCGAACGTCTGAAGCAGCATCGCTGGCCCGGCAACGTGCGCGAGCTCGAGAATCTGGTCCGTCGCCTGGCGGCGCTCTATTCGCAGGAAACGATCGGGCCCGACGTCATCGATTCCGAGTTGGCCGAGGCTGCCCCTAAGGAAGCGCCGGCTAGCGCGCCCGAGCGCGAATCCCTAGCCGAGTCCGTCGACCGCCATATCCGCGACTATTTCGCCGCCCATCAGGACAGGCTGCCCCCCAATGGGCTCTATGATCGGGTTCTGCATGAAATCGAGCGGCCATTGCTGAGCATTACGCTGGCGGCGACCCGCGGCAATCAGGTAAAAGCGGCCGAATTGCTGGGGCTTAACCGCAATACTCTGCGCAAAAAGATCCGCGAACTCGATATTCAGGTCGTGCGCGGAATTCGATAGACTGCGCTACCGCGTTGCCATTCCAGCCGAAATCCGGCCGATAGCGCGGATGGGAGCCAACGCCGCATGACGACGGTCGCGCCGGACACCCCGGCGTATCTTTTTCTGCGTAGAACCTTGCAAATCGGCTTCGGGCCGATTGGCGCCGCCGTGTTCGGTGTCATCGCCGTGCTGGCGGGGGGAGCCACCTACGCTGCGCTGACGGACTTGCTGCCGCAATCCTTTGACAGGACGAAGCTGCTGCCGGTTCTGCTGTGGGTTGACTTGGCGATTGTGCTGATCCTGGCCGGGCTGATCGCCGCGCGCATCGCGGCGACCTTGGCTGCGCGCCGTCGCGGCGTTGCCGGCTCGCGTCTGCATGTTCGTTTGGTGCTGCTTTTCGTCGCCATGGCCGTCGGTCCGACCATGCTGGTTTCGACCTTCGCGGGCTACTCGCTCAATGCCAGCGTACAGGAATGGTTCAACGATCGGGTCCGGCTGACCATCGATGGCGCCGCGACTCTGGCGCTGGCCTACAAAGCCGAACGGCAACGCAATTTCGAATACAACCTAGTGCCCTTGGTGTTTGAGCTGCGTAACCAGGGGCCGCAAATCCTGCTCTACGAAGAGCGGATGACGCATTTGCTCAATCTCATCGCCACCCAGTCCAATCTTTCGGAAGTGGCGATCATCGACAGGTTTGGCTCGCCCATTGCGCGTGGGCGTTCGGTCAATATCGATCGCACATACGTTCCTCCCAAACTCGCCAAGATAAGCGAAGCGATGAATGGCGCGGCATCGCTAGTTACCGACATCGATCGTCAGGACCGAATCAGCGCGCTGGTGATGCTCTTTCCGCCGCCTGCTGATCCGGTATTTCTTTACCTGAGCGAACCCATCAACCCGCGCGTGCTGGCTCAGGTAAACGGCATCGAAGAGATGAGGAACAACTACAACCAACTGGCAAGCCAGCAGACCGAAGCCCAGATCCGAGTTGCCGGGATTTTTCTGGTCATCGTGCTGGTGCTGCTGCTGGTCGCGATCTGGATCGGTCTGGTCTATGCCGAGCGGCTGTCGCGCCCGATTACCGAGCTTGTCGGAGCGGCAGAGCGCGTGCGCGGCGGCGACCTTGAGGTGCGCGTGCAGGAACCGGCTTCGGACAACGAAATCGGCATGCTAAGCCGCGCCTTCAACCGCATGACGGACCAGTTGGGCGATCAGCGGCGCGAATTGATCGACGCCAACGCCCAGATCGACGGTCGCCGGCGGCTAATCGAGGCGGTGCTGTCGAGCGTCAGCGCCGCCGTCGTCAGTCTCGATCGCGAGGGCAGGGTGGAGCTGGCAAATCGCGCCGCGCTTGATCTGCTGGACGTTCAGCAGCAGGCGCTGGTCGGCAGCCTACTGGTCGACCGCCTGCCGGAACTGAGCGGCATGCTGGAGTTGGGCCGTATGCGGCCAACCCGAGTGGTGCAGGAAGAGATCGAGTTCCGTCGCCGTGGCGAGACAATGACGTTGCTGGCTCGCGTCGCGGTCGAGAAATTCGCCGGCGGCGAAGGGGATGAGCGGATTGACGGCTTCGTGGTCACCTTCGACGACATCACTGAATTGCTGTCGGCTCAGCGCAAGGCGGCCTGGGCCGATGTCGCCCGGCGTATCGCGCACGAGATCAAGAATCCACTGACGCCAATCCAGCTGTCCGCCGAGCGGCTTAAGCGCAAATACAGCAAACAGATCCTGGAAGATCCTGAGACATTCGCCGTCTGCACCGACACCATCATCCGCCAGGTCGGGGACATTGGCCGCATGGTCGACGAATTCTCGTCTTTCGCCCGCATGCCGCGACCAGTTTTGCAGAACGAGGACTTGAAGGAGATCTGCCTGCAATCGGTCTTCCTGCAGCGCAATGCCCAGCCCCAGATCGACTACGCGACCCAGTTGCCCGAGCACGGGCTGAGCCTGCCGATCGACCGCCGCCAGATCGGCCAGGCTTTGACCAACCTCCTGAAAAACGCCGCCGAAGCCATCGATGGCCGTGAAGCGGCGGCCGGTCAAACCCTGCCACCGGGCACGATTTTCATGACGCTGGCGGAGCAGGGCGACATGGTGACCATCGCCATTGAGGATAACGGCTGCGGCCTGCCGGCCGAGCATCGCGCTCGCCTGACGGAACCTTACGTGACCACCCGGGCCAAGGGTACCGGGCTGGGGCTGGCGATCGTCAAAAAGATCATGGAAGACCACGGCGGTTATCTGGTACTGGAAGATCGCGAAGGCGGCGGCGCGCGCGTGTCGCTGGTGTTTCGTCGAACGCAGGCAGAGGCATTGCGGACAGCCAACAACGGCGGGTCCTCGTCGATGAAGATCGCTTAAACATGGCGCATGACATTCTGATCGTCGACGACGAAGCCGATATCTGCATGTTGGTCGGCGGAATCCTGCAGGACGAGGGCTATACCTGCCGCGCCGCCAATTCCAGCGGCGAGGCGATCGAGGCCATTCGCCATCGCCGTCCAACCCTGGTAATTCTCGACGTCTGGCTGCAAGGCAGCGATCTCGACGGGCTGCAACTGCTCGAGATGTTGAAGAGCGATCACCCGCCGACGCCCGTGATCATGATCTCTGGTCACGGGACGATCGACACCGCGGTTGCGGCGATCAAGGCCGGCGCCTACGACTTCATCGAGAAGCCGTTCAAGGCCGACCGTCTCATCCTGGTCGTGCAGCGGGCCATTGAGGCGACGCGGCTGCGGCGGGAGAACGCCCAGCTCAAGGCCCGTATCGGCGGCGCCACCAGCCTGACGGGCAATTCCTCCGTTATTTCCCATCTGCGCCTGGGCGTGGAGCGCGTGGCGCCGACCGGCAGCCGCGTGCTGATCACGGGTCCGGCAGGGGCCGGCAAGGAAGTGGTGGCGCGCATGCTGCACACCCATTCCAAGCGCGCGAACGGTCCATTCGTGGTGTTGAACTGCGCCACCATGGCGCCGGAGCGGCTGGAGATCGAGCTGTTCGGCGTCGAGGAAGGGGATGCCAGCGCGCCGGAAGGCGGACGCATCACCGGCCTGTTCGAGCAGGCCCATGGCGGCACCTTGCTGCTGGACGAGGTCGCCGATATGCCGCTTGAAACCCAGGGCAAGATCGTCCGCGGCCTGCAGGAGCAAACTTTCTTTCGCGTCGGCGGCAAGACCCGCGTCGAGGTCGACGTTCGTGTCGTGGCCTCGACCAACCGGGACCTGCCGGCCGAAATCGCCGCCGGGCGCTTTCGAGAAGACCTCTACTACCGTCTCAACGTGGTGCCAATCCGCGTGCCGCCCTTGCGCGAGCGCCGGGAAGACGTGCCCGCTTTGATCGTCGAATTGATGCGTCAGGTCGCCGACAGCTCCGGCCTGCCGGCCCGCACACTGGGCGACGACGCCATCACGGCGCTGCAGGGCTATGACTGGCCGGGCAACGTGCGCCAGCTGCGCAACGTCATCGAACGGCTGCTGATCATGGCGCCGGGCGATCCGAGCCAGCCGATCCGCGCCGACATGCTGCCCAGCGACGTCGCGGCCTCAACGCCATCGGTGCTGCGCTGGGAGCGCGGCGGCGAGATCATGCGCCTGCCTCTGCGCGATGCGCGCGAGGTGTTCGAGCGCGAATATCTTATCGCTCAGGTCACCCGCTTCGGCGGCAATATTTCCCGCACCGCCAGCTTCGTCGGCATGGAGCGCTCCGCCCTGCATCGCAAGCTGAAATCGCTTGGCGTCCATGGCGACGATCGCGGCCCCGGCAATGTCGCCGGCACGGAATAGCGTCGGCACGAGAGAATCCCCATGAAGGTCGTCATTTGCGGCGCCGGCCAGGTCGGCTTCAACATCGCCAAGGCGCTGGCGCGCGAGCGCAATGACGTCATCGTCATCGACAAGTCCGAAGAACTGATTCGCAAGATCTCCGATTCGCTCGACGTGCAGGCGATCACCGGCTTCGCCTCTTATCCGGACGTCCTCGAACGGGCGGGGACGGGCGATGCCGACATGCTGATCGCCGTCACCTACGCCGACGAGGTCAACATGGTGGCCTGCCAGGTGGCGGGCGCCCTGTTCAACGTGCCCAAGAAGATTGCGCGCATCCGCAACCAGACCTATCTCGACCCGATCTACGCCGACATCTTCACCAGCAACAATCTCGGCATCGACGTGGTGATCTCGCCCGAGATTGAAGTGGCGCAGGCGATCCGCCGCGGCCTGCGCGTGCCCGGCGCCTTCGACGTCATTCCGCTGGCCGAAGGCCAGGCGCAGGCGGTCGGCGTGCGCTGCAATCAGGACTGCCCGGTGGTCGATACGCCGCTACGCCAGCTCACCTCGCTGTTTCCCGAACTCAACATCGTCATCACCCTGGTGGTCCGCAACGGCAAGGGCTTCGTGCCCAGCGCCGACGATCACCTGATCGCAGGCGACGACATCTATTTCGTGGCCCCGACCGCCAAGGTCACGCGCGCGCTGGCCGCCTTCGGCCACGAGGAGCAGGAGGCGCGCCGCATCGTCGTGGTCGGCGGCGGCAATATCGGCTTGTCGCTGGTGCGCGAACTGGAGACAGATCTTTCCGGCGCCAACATCAAGCTGATCGAATACGATTCTGAACGCGCCAAGGTCGTGGCCGGGACGCTGAAGCGAACCGTGGTCATCCAGGGCGACGGGTTGGATACGGAAATCCTGGAGGAGGCCGGCGTGAAGCTGGCAGAAGCCGTAGTTGCCGTCACCAACGACGACGAGACCAATATCCTGGCGTCGCTGTTGGCCAAGCGCATCGGCGCCGGCCGCGCCGTGACGCTGGTCAACAAACCGGTTTACGAGCCGCTGGTTCCCAATCTCGGCATCGACACGGTGATTAGCCCGCGCGCCACCACGGTTTCCACCATTCTCGAGCATGTGCGGCGCGGGCGCATCCGCGGCGTGCACTCGTTGCGCAACGATTGCGGCGAGATCATCGAAGGCGAGGCGTTGCAGACGTCGGGGCTGATCGGCAAGCCGTTGCGTGAGATCGACCTGCCGGAAGGCTCGATCATCGGTGCACTGGTGCGCGACTCCGATATCGTCATGCCGCGCGGCGACACGGTGATCAAGCTGGGCGACCGCGTGGTGATCTTCGCACTGCCGGGCGCGGTCAAGAAGGTCGAGCGCCTGTTCGCCGTCCGCCTCGAGTATTTCTAGGAGCAAGCGGTGTCGCGCATCGCCTATGTCAATGGCCGCTATCTGCCGCATCGCGCCGCCTCGGTGCATATCGAAGACCGCGGCTACCAGTTTGCCGACGGCGTCTACGAGGTAATTGCCGTTTATCGCGGCCGGCTGGTTGACGAGGAAGGCCATCTGGTCCGCCTTGATCGTTCGTTGCGCGAATTGCAGATCCAATGGCCGGTGACGCCTTCGGTATTGCCGGTTCTGATGAACGAGGTCATCGCCCGCAACCATGTGCAAAACGGCATCGTCTATCTGCAGATCACCCGCGGCGTATCGCGCCGCGAGCATGCGTTTCCGATCGCTGCCCGCCCGGCGCTTGTCATCACGGCCCGCCACCAGTCGCTGGTCCACCCAAAAGCAAAGTCGGGCGTCGATGTCATCACAGTGCCCGACATTCGCTGGCAGCGCCGGGACATCAAGGCCGTGGCCTTGCTGCCCAACGTGCTGGCCAAGCAGCAAGCCAAGGAAATGGGCGCCTACGAGGCCTGGCAGGTGGACGAGGATGGCTTCGTCACCGAAGGCAGTTCGACCAACGCCTGGATCGTGACCAAAGAGGGCGAGATCGTAACGCGCGAGGCCTCCAACGCCATCCTCAATGGCATCACGCGGCTGGCGGTGATCCGGATGGCCAAGGACGCGCAGATGAAGATCGTCGAGCGGCCATTCACAGTCGAAGAGGCGATGGATGCCGCTGAGGCGTTCCTAACCAGCACTACTTCCTTCGTGCTGCCGATCGTCAGCATCGACGGCGAGAAGATCGGCGACGGCAAACCGGGTCGTTTCGCCACCAAGTTGCGCGAGTACTACACCGACTGGCTCGATCAGGTCGCCGCCGAGGCCGAGTGATGGAGTTGAAGCGGCCCCGGGCGATCGTGTTCGACTGGGACAACACGCTGGTCGACACGTTTCCCACCATCCATGCCGCACTCAATGTCGTGCAGGAAGCCATGGGTGTCGAGAAATGGACGCTGGAAGAGGCGCACATCAGGGTGCGGCAGTCCGTGCGTGACGTTTTTCCCGTGATGTTCGGCGATCGCTGGGAAGAGGCGCGTACGATCTTCTACCGTGCTTTCGAGGAGGTGCATTTGCGCGAACTGCGCGTTCTGCCGGGTGCGCAGGAGTTGCTCGACCATCTGCGCGCCAGTGACGTGCTCCTGACTGTCGTCAGCAACAAGACGGCCGGCTATTTGCGTCGGGAAGCCGACCACCTGGGCTGGTCCAGCCGCTTCTATCGGGTGATTGGCGCAACCGACGCCCCCCGCGACAAACCGGCGCCCGACCCGGTGCACCTCTCATTGGAGGGGGCGGGGGTGCCGGCAGGGCCTGACGTGTGGTTCGCGGGCGATGCCGATATCGACCTCGAATGCGCCCATCATGCCGGCTGCGTCCCGGTCCTGGTGCGGGCGACCCCGCCGCAACCCGGTGAATTTCCCGCATTTCCGCCAATTTTACATGTCCACAATCTGATTGAACTGAAAGCTCTGGTTAAACGTAACTAGGGTTCTATATTATGTTGCAGTGCAATGTGGATGGCGGCCCCTGTTCCTGGGCACGCCAGATGGCCAAATGGGCGTAAGCCCTAGAACAAGGGGACCAAGAACATGAGCGACAAGTCGCAAAACGTGCAGGACGTGTTCCTCAACTACCTGCGCAAGAACAAGACCCCGGTGACGATCTTTTTGGTCAACGGCGTCAAGCTCCAGGGCATTGTCACCTGGTTCGACAATTTCTCCGTCCTGCTGCGCCGCGACGGGCATTCGCAACTTGTCTACAAGCATGCGATCTCGACCATCATGCCGGTTACGCCGGTGCAGCTGTTCGACGGCGACAAGCCAGACGAATAGAATTGAGCATTACGACCAACGGCGACGACGGATCGACGCGCGCGGCCCCGACCAGGGCCGCCGTCATCCGTCCGCGCATCCCCGGCAATCGCTTTGACCAGCGCAACGAGCAGGCCAGCCTCGAAGAGGCGATCGGGCTTGCGGCGGCGATCTCGCTTGACGTCAGCCTGAGCGAAATCCTTCCAGTCAACCGCGTGCGGCCGAACACTTTCATCGGCTCGGGCGCGGTCGAGCGCCTGAAGGGCGCGTTCGAGGATCTCGGCATCACCGTGGCTATCTTCGACTGCAAGCTGAGCCCGGTGCAGCAGCGCAACCTTGAGCGTGGCCTGAACGTAAAGGTCATCGACCGCACCGGCCTGATCCTGGAGATCTTCGGCGCCCGCGCCCGCACCCATGAAGGCCGACTGCAGGTCGAACTGGCGAGCCTCAGTTACCAGCGCTCACGCCTGGTGCGGTCATGGACCCACTTGGAACGCCAGCGCGGCGGCTTCGGCTTCCTGGGTGGCCCAGGCGAATCCCAGCTCGAAATCGACCGCCGCCTGATCGGCGACCGGGTCGGACGGCTGAAGCGCGAGCTGGAGGAGGTCCGACGGACCCGCGATCTCCAGCGTAAGGGCCGTAAACGCGCCGACCTGCCGGTGGTGGCCCTGGTCGGCTACACCAATGCCGGCAAATCGACCCTGTTCAACCGCCTGACCACGTCCGAAGTCTTCGCCAAGGATCTGCTGTTCGCCACCCTCGATCCGACCATGCGCGGCGTACGCCTGCCGTCGGGCCGCAACATCGTGCTGTCAGATACGGTTGGCTTTATCGCCGATCTGCCGACCGACCTGGTCGCGGCCTTCCGCGCCACGTTGGAAGAGGTGATCGAGGCCGACGTCATCGTGCATGTCCGCGACGTCGCCCATCCCGACAGCGAGGCACAGCGCCAGGACGTCGAGCAGGTGCTGTCGGATATCGGCTTGCAGGATCGCGTCATCGGCGGCGAGCTGATCGAGGCGCTGAACAAGATCGATCTGATAGACGACGTTGCCCGCCAGCGCCTGCTGGGCAGCAGCCCCAGCGCCGCAGGTGCGCGGGTGCCGATCTCGGCCCTGACCGGAGAAGGGATCGACGATCTGCTGCAGGCGATCGACAAGGCCTTGTCGAGCGACGAAATGCCGGTCGAGCTCGACGTGCCGCAAAGCGACGGGGCGCTCTTGGCCTGGCTGTATCGCCACGGCAGAGTATTGGAGCGCCAGGATGGGGAGGGCACCACGCATCTGCGCGTGATGCTCGATTCCACCGCACGAGCCCGGCTCGACGCCCGCCGCCAGGCGACCACACTGCCCTGATTTCCGCAGATTTCCGGGGGTTTGCCGCCTCGATTGACGAGCGAGCCGGCCAGTCCCTATAACCGGGGCCCGGCGGCGCTTCTCGGCGTCGCCCCGCCATTTCAGGAGAGCACGACATGGGTTTCCGTCCGCTGCACGATCGCATTCTGGTCAAGCCGGAGAAGGCTGAAGTGAAGACCAAAGGCGGCATCATCATCCCCGAAACCGCCCAGGAAAAGCCGCAGCAGGGCAAGGTGGTCGCGGCCGGTCCGGGCAAGCGCGGCGCCGACGGCAAGCTGATCCCGATCGACGTCAAGGTCGGCAACAAGGTGATCTACGGCAAGTGGTCGGGCACCGAGGTCAAGGTCGGCGGCGAGGATCTGGTGATCCTGACCGAATCCGACATCATGGGCGTGCTGGTCTGAGCGCGCTTCCCCCTGTCGCCAATTTGCCCTCCAGCATCAGCGCCGACGTTCTGGCGCTGATGCGGCAGACGGCCGAAGCGGAATTGCTGCCGCGCTTTGGCAAACTGGAAAAATCCGAGGTCCGCGAGAAGAAGCCCGGCGACCTGGTCACCGTGGCCGATATCGCGGCTGAGAAGCGGCTGACCGAAGGCCTCAACCGCATCCTGCCCGGCGTCGTGGTGGTGGGCGAGGAAGCGGTGTCGGCCGATCCCCATCTGATCAAATCCATCGCCAGCGAGAACCGCGCCTGGATCGTCGATCCGCTCGACGGCACTTCGAACTTCGCCGGCGGTCGCCCACGCTTCGCCGTCATCGTCGCGCTGACCGAAAAAGGCCGCACCATCGGCGGCTGGATCTACGATCCTTTGGGCAAGCGCTCGGCCGGCGCCACCTTGGGCGGCGGTGCGTGGCTAAACGACGAGAAGATTCGATTTCCCGCCAACCTGCCGCTGAGCGACATGGCCGGGTATGTCGGCTACAAGTTCAAGCGCCAGTTCCTCGAGAAGGCCAATCCCGAACGGCTGAAGCTCGTAAAGGGCATGAGCAGCCTGTTCTGCGCCGGACTGGAGTACATCGAAATGCTGGCCGGCAACAGCCATTTCAATCTCTACCGCTTCGTAAAGCCGTGGGATCACGCCGCCGGCGCGCTGATGGTGGAAGAGGCAGGCGGTCGCGCGGCGCATTTCAACGGCGACGACTATCGCGCCACCGTGCATCAGGGTGGCGTCCTGTCCGCCACCGATCCCGCGACGTGGCATGAGCTGCACCGGCTGTTCCTGGCCGAACAGTTGCCGCTGCTCGACATGACGGCGGACAAGTAGGGACGCACCAGCCATGGCACAATTCCGTGACGACGAATTGACCAGGGCCGTGATCGACAGAATGCAGGGCGCGGCCGATCCCCGGCTGCGGGAGATCATGACAGCGCTGGTGCGCCATCTGCACGATTTCGCGCGTGACGTGAAATTGAACGAGGCGGAATGGTCGGCCGCGATCGAATTCCTCACCCGCACCGGTCAGATGTGTGACGACAAGCGCCAGGAATTCATTCTCCTGTCCGATACGCTGGGCCTGTCGATGCTGGTCGATGCGTTGAGCAATCGGCGCGAGGGCAGGGAAACGCCGTCGACGGTGCTCGGGCCATTCTATGTGACTGGCGCACCCGAGCTGCCGATGGATGCCGATATCGCGGCAAACACGCAAGGCGGCATCAAGACCCTGGTCTCCGGCCGGGTGCTGGATGCCGATGGCAAGCCGATCAAAGACGCCATCCTCGATGTGTGGCAGACCGCGCCCAATGGGCTTTACGATGTCCAGGATGCGCAGGCGCCAGAGTTCAATCTGCGTGGCCGATTTCGCACGGGATCGGACGGCGTCTATCGCTTCCGCACCGTCAAGCCAGTAAGTTACCCAGTGCCGACTGATGGGCCGGTGGGACAGATGCTGCTGGCGCTGGGTCGCCACCCTTACCGGCCGGCGCATCTGCATTTCATGATTTCGGCGCCCGGCTTCGAGACGCTGACCACGCATATCTTCGTGCGCGGCGATCCCTATCTGCAATCCGATGCGGTATTCGGCGTCAAGGAGGCGCTGGTGGTGGATTTCATTGATGGCGCAACGTCCGCGACGGCGACGTGCGACTTCGTGTTGAGGCGAACGGGCCGGCCCTCTTGAGAGAGCCGGCCCCTGTAGCCCTAAAGCGGCGCCTGGGTGATGAACTTGGTGTTCAGATAGGCCTCGATCGCCTCCGAACCGCCTTCCGAGCCGAAGCCCGAATCCTTCACGCCGCCGAACGGCACTTCCGGCAGCGCCAGTCCGTGATGGTTGATCGACACCATGCCGCTTTCGAACGCGGCCCCGATGGCGCCGGCTGTCTTGGCCGACTTGGTATAGGCATAAGCTGCCAAGCCATAGGGCAGGCGGTTGGCTTCCTCGACCACCTCGTCGAATTCGCTGAAGCGGGCGATGGGCGCGATCGGGCCGAACGGCTCCTCCTGCATGATTTTCGCTTCCATCGGCACGTCGGTCAGCACTGTCGGCTCGAAGAAATTGCCCTTGTTGCCGATGCGCTTGCCGCCGGTGCGCAAGGTAGCGCCCTTCGACACCGCGTCGGAAACGAAGCTCTGCATGGCATCGACGCGACGCGGATTGGCCAGCGGGCCCATGAACGTGTCCTTCTCCAGACCGCTGCCGACCTTGACCGCCTTGGCGGCCGCCACGAAGCCATCGACGAACCGGTCGTAGATCGAATCATGCACCAGGAAGCGGGTGGGCGAGACGCAGACCTGACCAGCGTTGCGGAACTTGGCGCCGCTCAGAAGCTTCACTGCCTTGTCGACGTCGGCATCCTCGAACACGATGGCAGGCGCGTGACCGCCCAGCTCCATGGTAATGCGCTTCATGTGCTTGCCGGCCAGCATGGCCAGATGCTTGCCCACGGCGGTCGAGCCGGTGAAGGTCACCTTACGGATGGTCGGGTGCGGAATGAGATATTCGGAAATCTCCGCCGGAATGCCGAAAACCAGATTGACGGCGCCGGGCGGCACGCCGGCTTCCTCGTAGCACTTCACCAGCGCGGCGCAGCTTGCCGGCGTCTCTTCCGGGCCCTTCAGAATGATCGAGCAGCCCGCCGCCAGCGCCGCAGAGATTTTGCGCACCGCCTGATTGATCGGGAAATTCCACGGCGTGAAGGCGGCAACCGGGCCAACCGGCTCTTTCACCACCAACTGATAGACGCCGTTGGCGCGGGCCGGAATGACGCGGCCATAGGTGCGCCGGGCTTCTTCGGCGAACCAGTCCATGATGTCGCCGGCGGCCATGGCTTCCATCTTGGCTTCCATGACAGGCTTGCCCTGTTCCATGGTCATCATCTGCGCAATCTCGTCGGCGCGCGTGCGAATGATGTCGGCCGCCTTGCGCAGCACCTTGGACCGCTCGAAGGCGGAAACCTTCTTCCACGTCTGGAAACCTTTTTCGACCGCCTTCAGCGCGCGATCGAGATCGGCCTTGGAGGCATGCGCCACCGTGCCGATGGTTTCGCCGGTGGCGGGGTTGGCGACGTCCAACGTCTTCTTGCCTTCGCCCGTGATCCAGGCGCCGTCGATGAACAGCAACGTGTTGGGATACATGCGCGACCTCCGTTTGCCTTTTCGGCGGCGAGTATGGTTGAGCCGGCAAGTGCGTTCAATGACGCAACCGCAAGCCTTCCCTGCAAAAGAAAGACCCTGTTGCCGACGACGCGAATCGCCGCGTGCGTTGGGCGCACGACGGCATTCGTTGCGGATACCGCTATCCCTCGCGCTTGACCGCGAAGGGCCCGAACGCCTGCATCACCGGCATCATCTCGATGGTGTTGATGTTGACGTGATCGGGCAGGGTGGTGGTGATGAATTCGATAGTCTGGGCGATATTGTCGGGCGTCATCGGCTGCAGGCCCTTGTAGACGTCCTTGGCCTTGGACGCGTCGCCCTTGAAGCGCACGACGGAAAATTCGGTTTCCGCCATGCCAGGCTCCACCGACGTCACGCGCACGCGGCTGCCGACCAGATCGGCGCGCAAATTGAGGGAGAACTGGTGCACGAAGGCCTTGGTGCCGCCATAGACGTTGCCGCCGGGATAGGGATAGGTGCCGGCCACCGAGCCGAGATTGACGACATGGCCGCGGTCGCGTTCGACCATGCCCGGCAGGATGGCGCGGGTGACGTAGAGCAGACCCTTGATGTTGGTGTCGATCATGCCTTCCCAATCTTCCATCGCCACCTTGTGCGCGGGCTCCAGCCCCAGCGCTAAACCGGCGTTGTTGATCAGGATATCGACGGCCTTGAACTGATCGGGCAGGGAGGCGACAGCCTTCTCCACCGCCTTGCGATCGCGCACGTCGAGTTCGATCGTGTGGACGGGGACTTTCAATTCGCTCTTCAACTTGGCCAGGCGATCGCCACGGCGGCCGGTCAGCACCAACGTATGGCCGGCGGCGGCAAAGCGCCTGGCCATGGCTTCGCCGAAGCCCGCCGTGGCGCCGGTGATGAATACGATTTTCTTGCCGCTCATGAATCCTCCCTCAAGCTTTCTTCTTCGCGTTCACGCGTTCGATCAATCGTTGTCTTGCCTTCGTCCAATCGTCCTGCGGTCCCTGAACCGGATCGAGGCCGGGCAGGGCGGATTCGACCTCGACCGGCAGGCACAGCATGTTCGGATCGGCGGTGTTGGGAAAGGCGTTTTCCGCCCGCTTGTTGAAATTGCCTGGCCGGAAATAGGGCGAGAAATGCCAGTACAGGCGATAGCCTAGGTTGCCGATGGCGCCGACTAGCGCTGCCGAACGATCCTGCTTGTTGTTCTCGACATAGAGCAGGGGGCGATGGCGACGGATGGTTTCCGCTCCACCCTGGATCACGGCGCGCTCCATGCCCTCGGCATCGATCTTGATCAGCCGGCAGCGCGGCAGCTTCAAGCCATCGAGCGTCATGACCGGCACCTGCATCGAGCCGGGAGCGCTCGTGTCCATTGCGCGGCCACCGAGATTTTCGGGCTTGGCAGGATCGATCTCGGGTGGGCGCAGCGTGCCGCTCGCTTCGCCCAGCGCCGCCCAGAAGGCGAAGATGTTGGATAACCCATTCAACGACGCATTGCCGCACAAGTGCTGGTACAGCAGGCGCTGCGGCTCGAAGCTGAACACCAGCCCTTTGGCGCCGACGCGGCGGGCGAAGAAGAGGGAATGGACGCCAATATGCGCGCCGCAATCGACCACCACGTCGCCCTCGTGCAGTAGCGGTCCAAGCAGCGCCATCTCGGCGAAAGCCCATTCGCCGTAGAGCAACAGACAGCGACTGACCACCGTATCGTAGGTCGGCACGATCATCGGACCCAAGGCAGTGCGCACCACGCGCGAAGCGGGTTGCGGTGGGCCTGCCGCCTGGCCCGGCATGCTCATGGCGTCGCTCCCTTGGCCCGCTCCAGCCGCTTGGCCTCGAGCCACAGCTCTTCCATCTCATCGAGCGAAGCCTGCTGGATCGGCTTGCCCATCTCGGCCAGCCGCTTCTCGACATGGCCGAAACGGCGCTCGAACTTGGCGTTGGCGTGGCGGAGGGCGACCTCAGGGTCGATCTTCAGTTGCCGCGCCAGATTGGCGACCACGAACAGCACGTCGCCGATCTCATCGGTCAGGCGGGCGGCAGCACGTTCGCCGTCAACCTCGTCGCGCAGCTCGGCCAGTTCTTCCTCGATCTTGGCGAAAATCTCGCGCGCTTCCTTCCATTCGAAGCCGACCCGGGCGGCCCGCTTCTGCAGCTTTTCCGCCCGCATCAGCGCGGGCAGGGCGAGCGCCACCCCGTCCAGAATGCTGCCGGAGCCCTTGGCAGCCCGTTCGGCGGCCTTGAACTGCTCCCAGTTGCTGGTCTGGGCCGTGGCGGTGTCGATCTTCTGGTCACCGAAGACGTGCGGATGGCGGGAGATCATCTTGTCGGCAATGGCTTGGGCCACGGCCTCGAAATCGAAGGCGCCGTCCTGGCCGTCCATCTCGCTCGCCATCTGGGCGTGGTACACGACCTGCAGCAACAGGTCGCCCAGTTCTTCCTTCAGGGCGCCCATATCGGCCCGGGCGATGGCGTCGGCCACCTCATAGGCTTCTTCGATGGTGTACGGCGCGATGGTCTGGAAATTCTGCTCCAGATCCCAGGGGCAGCCATTCTGTCTGTCGCGCAGTCGCGCCATGACTTCGCGCAGCCGGTCGATGCCGGGTTTGCTGCGATCAGGCGGCGGGGAATTGGTCATTGAAAGCCCTGACGTTCTGTCTCTTATTATCGTATAATATATATTATGGAAAATATAATATAGACGGACATATCAGTCTACTGCCACTCAATCCTAGCATCTTGCATTACAAGACCTAGCAACGGCAGGTATTTCTCGCCCTGGCCGTCCGGCACGCCGAACAGGATCTGGTGGCCGCGCTTGTTATCGGTCGGATGCGCCGTCAGCACCTCGTAGATGGTGCGCGGACCGCGGTCGTTGGCGCGCGCCGGCACAGCCTCGTAGACATTGACCACCTGCCCGCTGGCCAGCCGTCGCTCGCTGATCCTGGCCCGCGGCGCACGTTGCTGCTGGACCGACCGCTTCACGGCGGCATATTCCTGAATGGTCTTGACCCCTTCAAATTCCAGGTCGAGCTGGCGGGCGATGATGCGGATGTCCTCATCGGCGGTGAAGGCTGCGCCGCGCTCGCCATCGTCCATGGCGTACCAGCCCAGCGGGATCGCCAGGGTCATGCGCGCGGACGCGAAATTGATGATCGCCTTCGATCCGGCGCGATCGACAGAGACCACTTTCACGATGTTCTCGATGTTGTTGTCGACCCATTTGCGCATCACCGGATCTTCCTGATCCATCAGCGACTTTTCGTCGGTCGAAGTGGCGAAATCGGCGTATTTGCCGACCGGCAGGATCAGCACATCCTGGGCCGAGGCAGGCCCAGCCAGCAGCGCCAGGAACAACGGCAAAACGGCAGTCCAGCGCATTGTTCCGGCTCCAAAATCCTAGGCGTCGATGACCATGCCATCGTAGGCCGGCTCGACCCCCGGCGGCAATTCCGCCTTCAGCCGGGCATAGTCGAGATCGACGTGCAGATTGGTTAGCACGGCCCGGCGCGGGCCCACGCGCTCGATCCATTTCAGCGCCAGCTCGACATGGGCGTGAGTAGGGTGCGGGGTATAGCGCATGGCATCGACGATCATGGTGTCGGTGCCAGTCAGGGTGGTGAAGGCCGCCTCCTCCAGTCGCACCACGTCGTTGACGTAGGCGATAGGCCCGAAACGGAGGCCCATGCTGGGGATCGTGCCGTGATCCTGCGTAAAGGGCGTTATATCGATTCCCCCGATCCGGAACGGGCCCTTGATGGTTTTCGGCCGGTAGATCGGATTGTACCAGCCAGCCTCCTCGCTGCTGAAACAGTAACCGAACCGGTGGAGCAGGATCGGCCAGGTGCGCTCGTCCGCCCAGCCGTCGATCGGGCCCTGGCGCAGGGCCAGCGCGCGGGGATCGTCAACGCCATGGACCTGATCGGCATGCTCATGGGTCCAGATCACAGCATCCAGCCGGTTCACCTTGGCGTCGATCAGCTGCTCGCGGCAGTCGGGCGAAGTATCGACCAGGACCCGCGTCGGGCCGCTCTCGACCAGGATCGAGCAGCGACGCCGTCGATTCTTCGGATTGGTGGGGTCGCAGGCGCCCCAATCGCCGCTGCCGTCCTTGCCGCCAACCCGGGGCACGCCGCCGGAGGTTCCGCAGCCCAGGATCGTAACCCGCATCGAACTTAAACCATCATATCGGCAGGAGCCGATACTTTGTTGAAAAGCCTTAAGAAATTATCAGTCGTGACTGCCATCAGCTCGGCCATGCCGATACCCTTGATTTCAGCCACTTTGGCGGCGGTATGAGCCACGAAAGCCGGCTCGTTCCGCTTGCCGCGCTTGGGGATCGGTGCGAGGTAGGGCGCATCCGTTTCGACCAGGATGCGGTCGAGCGGAATATCGCGCACGATCTGACGCAATTCTTCAGCAGCCTTAAAGGTTACGATCCCCGAAAGGGAGATATACATTCCCAATTCCAAAGCTGTTTCAGAGACTAATCGACCAGAACTAAAGCAATGAATGAGGCCGGGGAAGGCGCCATTACCCTGCTCTTCCCGCAGCACCTGGGCCGTCTCTGCGTCGGCGTCGCGGGTATGGACGATCAGCGGCAGGCCGGTTGCCCGGGAGGCCGCGATATGGGCGCGGAAGCTTTCCCGCTGCTCCTCGCGGGGCGAATGCTCGTAGTAGTAATCCAGCCCGGTCTCGCCGATGCCGACCACCTTGGGGTGATTGGCCAGCTCGATCAGCCGGTCCGGCGCCTTCTGACCCTCATCTTTGGCCTCGTGCGGATGGACGCCGACGCTGCACCAGACGTCGGGAAACCGCTCCGCCACCGCCCGCACGCCGGCAAACCGCTCCAGGCTGGTGCCGATAGTCAGCATCGTCCCTACCCCGGCCGCCCGGGCGCGCTCGACCACGGCATCGAGCTCGGGCGCGAATTCCGGGAAGTCGAGATGGCAGTGGCTGTCGACCAGCATCAGGCACCGCCCTCCGCCTCGACATAGCGCGGGAAGACGCCCGACGGAGCCGGCAACGCCGTGCCGCCCACGATCGGCGTCTCGATGTCGGCGAACTTGCGCCTGCCTTCCGGCACCGCCAATTGCGCCAACAGCTTTTCGGCCGCGCCGGGCGTGATCGACTGGGCGTAGATCGCCAGGATGCGGATCACGTCGGCCGCGACATAGAGTACCGTGCCCATGCGCACAGGATCGGTCTTGCGCAAGGCCCAGGGCGCCTGCGCATCGACATAGCGGTTGGCGTCGCCCACCACCTTCCATACCGCTTCCAGCATGCGGTGGATCTGCTGGTTCTTCATCGCCTCCCGCATGTCGGGCAGCGCCGCCTTGGCGGCATCGATCAGCGCCTTATCCTCGGCCGTCAGCGCCCCTGGCACTGGCAAGGTGCCCCCCAGGTTCTTGGCGATGAATGACAGCACGCGCTGGGCGAGATTGCCGAAATCGTTGGCCAGGTCCGAATTGATGCGGTTGACCATCGACTCCTTGGAGAACGAGCCGTCGTTGCCGTAGGGCACTTCGCGCATAAGGAAATAGCGCACCTGATCCAAGCCGAATTCATCGACCATCGACTTGGGCGTAATCACGTTGCCCAGCGACTTCGACATTTTCTGGCCCTCGATATTGAGGAAGCCATGGCCGAAGACGCGGCGCGGCAGCTCGATGCCGGCCGACATCAGGAAGGCCGGCCAGTAGATGGTGTGGAAGCGGATGATGTCCTTGCCGATGACATGGATGTCGGCCGGCCAGAACTTCTTGAAGCTGGCGCTCTCCACGTCGGGATAGCCCGCCGCGGTGATGTAGTTCGTCAGCGCGTCGAGCCACACATACATGATGTGCTTCTCGTCGCCCGGCACGGGAATGCCCCACTTGAAGGAGGTGCGCGAGACCGACAGGTCGGTCAGGCCCTGCTTGATGAAGTTGGCAACCTCGTTGCGCCGGTAGTGCGGCAGGATGAAATCGGGGTTCTCGTCGTAATGCTTCAGCAGCTTGTCGCCATAGGCCGACAGCCTGAAGAAATAGGACGGCTCCTCGACCCACTCCACCTCGGCGCCCGATGGCGCGAAGAGCTTGCCGCCCTCGCCCTTGGTGAGTTCGTCCTCGGCGAAGAACGCTTCGTCGCGCACCGAATACCAGCCGGCGTATTTGCCGAGATAGATGTCGCCGCTGGCCTCGAGCTTCTTCCACAACGCTTGAGAGGAGCGGATATGGCGCGGCTCGGTGGTGCGAATGAAATCGTCGTTGGAGATGTTGAGCAGGCGCGTCATGTCCTTGAACAGCGCCGCGATCTGGTCGCAGAATTCCTGCGGCTGCTTGCCGTTGGCGCGCGCCGTCGTCTCGACCTTCTGGCCGTGCTCGTCGGTGCCGGTGAGAAACATCACGTCGTAGCCGTCCAGCCGCATGAAACGGGCGATCACGTCGCAGGAGATCGACTCGTAGGCATGGCCCAGATGCGGCGGTCCGTTGACGTAGGAAATCGCCGTCGTGATGTAGAAACGCTTGTCGCCCGACATGGTCCTTCCGGTTCCTCCGCTCCGGTCCGAAGCGGCGATCAGGGTCGGGCGGCTGCCTCGAGCGCAAGGAAGCTGCCGAGGACAACCTGCTTGCGGTCCAGATTAACGGCGTCGGCGCGAGCGAAAAGTTGGGCGTTCTTTTCCCATACATCCACCCAGCGATCAAGGCTGGCCGCCTGCGCCAGACGGCTGCGGATCGCGGCATCTCCGGCCAGAACCGAGGCCGCCGATCGCCCTCGCGCGCCCTCATGCACCAGCCCCTCGATCCACCAGCCGAGCAGGAAGCCGATGGTGCGGAAATCGCCCTCCGCCCCTGCCCGCGCCGCCCGGTCGGCCAGCGCATGCAGCCGGCTCAGATCGAGCGCCGGCAGCGTGCCCAGCAATTCGGCGACGGAACGATAGAGGTCGAGGCTGCCCGCGGCCGCCAGCTCGACGGCGCGACCGGGGCTGCCATCGGCCAGGCTGGCTAGCGCCTGACGCTCTTCCGCCGACAGGTTCGGCAGCAGCTCGGCGAGCAACGCGTTGGTTTGCTCCTCCGCCAGCGGCTTCAGCATCAGCTTGCGACAGCGCGAGCGAATGGTGGGCAGCAACCTTCCCGGCGCGTGGCTGACCACCAGCAGCACCGAGTTGTCCGGCGGCTCCTCCAGGATCTTCAGCAGCGCGTTGGCGGCGTTGCGGTTCATCTCGTCGGCGGCATCGACGATGGCGATTCGCCAGCCGCCATCTGACGGAGTCAGCCGGAGGAAGTGTGAGAGATCACGGACGTCGTCGACCACGATCTCGTTGCGCAGCTTGCCCGTGCGTTCGTTGGCGGTACGCTCGACCGTGCGCAGATCGGGATGCGCCTGCGAAGCGATGCGGCGCGTCACAGGGCTGTCGGCCGGCACTGACAGATCGCCGGGACCGCCGAACAAGCCGCCTTCGCCGCCGCCATTGAGCAGGAAACGGGCGAAGCGATAGGCGAGCGTCGCCTTGCCGATGCCGCGCGGACCTGAAATCAGCCAGGCATGCGGCAGCCGTCCGGACTGGAAGGCCGACAACAACGTCTGCTCCGCTTCGCGGTGTCCGACAAATGTCGTGCGCTCGCGCGGACTTGGAATATCGAGATCGCCCTCGCTCATGACGGCGCCTTCACCCGCTGGATGACGGCCATGCGTACGGCGATCTGCACGGCCTCGATCGTGCCGGCGGCGTCGATTACCATGCAGCGGCGAGGCTCGTTGCGCGCAATGTCGAGGAAGCCATTGCGCAGGCGACGGTGGAAGTCGATGTTCATGCTTTCGTAGCGCGTCTCCGTACCGGCGCGGCTTGCCGCTCGCGCCAACCCCTGCTCCACCGGCAAATCGAGGATGATGGTCAGATTCGGCACGAACTTGCCGACCGCTATGGCATAGAGGCGATCGATAGTCTCAAGTTCAAGTCCATGGCCGTAGCCTTGATAGGCCTTAGTGGAATCGGCGAAACGGTCGGATATCACCCATTCGCCACGGTCCAGCGCCGGCCACACGGTGTGCCGCAGGTGATCGCGACGGGCGGCGAAGTGCAGCAAAGCCTCGGTGGTGCCGTCCCATTTGTCGGCGCTGCCTTCGACCAGGAGCTTGCGAATGGCTTCGGCGCCGGGTGAACCGCCGGGCTCGCGCGTGGTGGTGACCACGATGCCGCGTTCGCGCAACCAATCGGCCAGCGCCTTGATCTGCGTGGATTTGCCCGCGCCCTCGCCGCCTTCGATTGTGATGAACTTGCCGCCAGCCATGTCGATTGTTTTCCGCTTTCTGGCAGCGGAAAATCGGCTCTCCGCTGCTGGATCAGCCTAGCAGATAATACTTCATTGCCGCCACGATACGGCCCATAAAGCCCAGCTTTTCAACGTCTGCGGCAGCAACTAGCGGTACCTCGATGACTCCGGCATTCTCCGCCGGCACCACCACGACCTTGCCGATCCGCTGTCCTTTGGCGATCGGCGCCTTGACCGGTCCGTCATATACGACGCTCGCTTTCATCGTGGCTTTCGCCGTGCGCGGCAAGGTCAGCACGACGTTCTTCTCGACCGTCAGCGGTACGGTCGGCGCCTGCCCCATCCAGACCTGGGCCGCGCCGACGATCTCTCCAGCCTTGAATGCCGTGAGATTGTTGAACTCGCGGAATGCCCATTCGACCAGCCGCTCGGCTTCCTGCTGGCGCTGGCGCATGGAATTCAGGCCGTTGACCACCAGCACAATGCGCCGGTCGCCGCGCTGCACCGAACCCGTCAGGCCGTAGCCCGCTTCCTCCGTATGGCCAGTCTTCAATCCGTCGGCCCCTGATACGCGGCCCAGCAACGGGTTGCGATTGTACTGTGTGTCGTAGTTCAGATACTTGAACGAGCCTTCCGAGTAGTAGCGTTTGTAGTAGTCGGGAAAGTCCTCGATCGTGCGTTTGGCCAGGATTGCCAGATCGTGCGCCGTCGTGTGCTGCCCTTCCGCTGGCCAGCCGCTGGCGTTCTTGAACACCGAGCCGGTCATGCCGATTTCCTTGCCCCGCTTGGTCATGCGCTCGGCGAAGGCGTCCTCGCTGCCGGCGATTCCTTCAGCCACCACCACCGTGGCGTCGTTGCCGGAATGAACGATGATGCCGGGGATCAGGTCCTTCACGGCAACCATGCTGTCGATGGCCACAAACATCTTCGAGCCCTGCAGCCGCCAGGCACGCTCGGAGGCGCGGAACTCGGTGTCGAGACGCACGCGCCCGGCCTTCATCTCCTCCCATAGCAGGTAGATGGTCATCATCTTCGCCATGGAAGACGGTAGCATCTGCTGGTCGGAGTCCTTGGCCAGCAGCACCGTCCCTGTGGTTACGTCGACAAGGTAGGCCTGCTTGGCGAAGGTCTCGATGCCGATCTGCGACGGGGTCATCGGCTCGGCCGGCGCTTCTTTCTTTTGGGCCTGCGGCGCGGGCTTGGGCTGCGGTTTGGCGGCTGGCTTGGTGCGCTGCTGCTGTTGCGCCTGGACCGGGACAACAACGCTCGGGACGGCAAACGCCGCGAGAACGGCCAACAGGGAAACGCCACGCAGCATCTGCAACAACTTCATCTTCGTTTACGTCCTTCGCTCGACTATTCGGTGACGACACGCGCCTCGCCATGACCGGCGGCGACGACGCGAGCGCGGATCTGATCGGCGGCATCGATGCTGGCCATCGGCCCGATACGGACGCGATAGAAATCGCGGCCGCTGACGGAAGTCTGCATGACATGCGCCTGGCCCAGGCTCGCCAGTTGCGCCCGCAGCCGTTCGGCATTCTCCGGCTGCGAGAACGCACCGGCCTGCACGTAAATGGCATTGCCCAACGTCGTGCCGAAAGCCGGATAGGCCGGCGGATAAGCGGCTGGCGCCGGCTGGCCTGCGGGCGGTGGCGTCAAAACCTGCTGGGTCACGACCGCCGCAGGCCGGCGTGCGGCAGCGGCGCGTTCGGCCGCCTCGCGTGCGGCGATCTGCTCGGCGATGGTTGGGCCCTGCGGGGCGGGCACCTGTTGCACCGTTACCGAACGATCGGTGATGGGCGCTGCGGCGACCGCGATCGGCGGCGATGAGCTTTGCGTGCTGTTGTCCAGGTTGGCGATCGCGGCCATCTGCGCATCGCGCCCGCCGCCCTGCAGTGCCACCTGCTTGATGATCTCGCTCTCGCGCGTCAGCAGCTGCACGCGCACCTTGGCGGTGCCGGAAATATCCAGGCCGATCTGGCGCGCCGCGCCCTTGGAGAGATCGATCAGCCGGCCATGCGCGAAAGGACCGCGATCATTGACCCGGGCGATGACTTCCTTGCCGTTGTCGAGATTGGTAACGCGAACGATGGATGGCATCGGCAGAGTCGGGTGCGCGGCGCTGGTGGCGTTCTGGTCGTAGAGCTCGCCGCTGGCCGTCGGCTTGCCGTGAAAGCCGGGGCCGTACCACGAGGCGATGCCGGTTTCGTCGTAGCTCCAGTTCTCGGCTGGGTAATAGGTCTTGCCATCGATTTCGTAGGCCTTGCCGACCTTGTAAGCGCCGCGCCCGTCATCGGGGCTTCGCGCGGTTGGCTTGCCCTGCGGGCCGGTGCCGCAGGCCGAGAGCGCCAACGCCAGAGCAGCGCTGCCTGCTGCGATACAGAGGATGCGGGAAGCGTTGCGCATGGGGGCCAACGAAATGTTGTGTTGCTGCGTTAGTAAAACCACATATCTTGTTGAAAATCAATCCTCAAGCGCGTCCATCAATTGGCCCACCGCCAGCGCGAAATAGGTCGAGCGGTTCCAGGCCAGTATGGCGCGATGGTTGTCGTAAACCAGAAAGGCCCGCTCGCTGCCTTGGGGAATGAGCAATTGCCCGCTCAAGGCAGTGCTGGGCAGGTCGCCTCCATCCTCGCGCCGCACCCCCAGCTTCTGCCATTCCGACAGGCTGCGTCGGGCGCCATTGTTGCCCTTGAGACTGAACTTCGCCGGCAGCCTTACTTCCCTGCCCCAGCTCTGACCCGTGCGCCAATTGACCTTGTTCATATAGTTGGCGATCGAGGCGAAGACGTCGGCTCGGCTGTTCCAGATATCGCGCCTGCCGTCGCCGTCATGATCGACCGTCAGCCGCAGGAAATTCGACGGCATGAACTGGCATTGCCCCAGCGCGCCGGCCCAGGATCCCAGCAAAGTCTGCGCCGTGGCATGGCCCTGATCGATAATCTTCAGCGCCGCGATCAGCTCCTGCTTGAAGAAGGCGGCGCGCTTGCCCGACCACGACAGCGTCGCCAGCGCTGCAACCACCTGATAGTCGCCCTGGCGGCGACCAAAATCGCTCTCCACGCCCCAGAGCGCCACGATCAGCCGCGACGGAACGCCATAGCTCGCCGATATCTGATCGAGCAGCGCCTTGTTCTCGCGCATCAGCTGGCGGCCACGCTCGATGCGCGCCTGAGGCACGACGCGGGCAAGATATTCCTCGAAGGTCAGCTTGACCTCCGGCTGGCGATCGAACAGCTCGATGACGCGCGGCACCGGCTGCACGCCAGCGAAGGCGGCATCGAAGGTGGCGCCCGAGACGCCCTGCGCAGTCGCCTCGTTGCGCATTTGGCGCAGCCACTGCTCGAAGCTGGCATTGGCCGATGCGCTCGACGTCAAGGCGACGGCGAGAATGGCGGCCAGAAGGAACTGGAAGACGTGTCTCATGGTGCGGGAAATATCTCGTTGGTGCGGCCATTGGCATAGTATCCCAGCATGCCGATCCATTCGCGCACGCCTGTTTGCAGCGCTGCAAGCCCGGCCAGGAAATCGAAACCCCAGCCGACCAGCGGATCGCCGCTGGTGACATAGCCAACCGGGTAGGCCACCACGTCCCAGTCGAGCGCGCGGAAAGCGCCGACGGCGCGTGGCATGTGGCTGGCGGAGGTGACCAACAGCCAGGTCTCGCCTTTAATCGGCCGCATCATTTCCTTGCTGAAAGCCGCGTTCTCCTGCGTGTTGCGGGATTTGTCCTCGAAGCGGGCGCGTTCGACGTCCAGCCCCATGCGCTCCAGCGCCACACGCGCGATCGACGCCTCGCTGTAGGATGGCGCGAAGAGATCGCCGGAACCGCCGGTAAAAACCAGCCGCGCTTCGGGATAGCGCCGCGCCAGATCTATGAAGGCCGCCAGCCGGACATTGCCGCTGGCCAGCATTACCGGCTCGTCGCGCGACAGGCTGAGCAACGGCATCAGCCCCCCGCCTAGCACTATGATGCCATCGACCTTGGCCGGCATTACGGCAGGACGCGAGAAACGATTCTCAAGTACTATCATCGGCAAATGGCCCAAGGGCGTTGCCGCGATCAGCAGCGCAACCAGCGCTATCGACCCGACCAGAAATCGCGGCCAGCCCGAAGCTCTGCGGTCGCGCCGGCGCAGCAGCAGCCACGCGAGGCAAAGACCCAGCACCAGCAGATTTGCCGGCGCGAATATCATCCACAGAATCTTGCCGAGTTCGAACATCAGACGATTCTAACGGATCGCCAAGTCTTGCCGCCATAAATGAATTTCCGGCCTTCTCCCGTTTTACTGCCGCGCCTTGAGATTTGCCAAACGCAAGCGCATCATTGATGACCAAAGCAATGGGAGGCAATTGATGCGCTGGATGCTCGCTGCTGCATTGACCGTTCTGCTGTCGACGACGGCGCAGGCGGCGCCGGAGAAATACGTCTGGGACGGCTATGGCTCCGGTGCCAGCAACAATTGCTCGATCTACGGCATGCATATCGAATTCGTCGTCGACAATGGTCGCGCGGTCGGCTGGTGGCAGCAGAAGGATCGCGTGGTGCGGCCGTTCGATCTGCCGGTTGGCGCCGACGGCAAATTCGGCGGCAAGGTCAATATCGGTACCGGTGACATGAACGTCACGGGCAATGTCGGGGCCAGCCCCGAAATCAAGCTGCGCGGTTATTGCGATTTCGGCGGGCCGCTGAAGAAGCTCTGATCGGCGTTTACAGATCGCTTTCGTTCATGACGATGGTGGCCTTCTCGCCGGCCTGCAGGCGGAAACGTTTGCCGAGCGGTCCGCCGCGCACAACCTTGCCTTCGGGGCCCGTTTCCTCCCACTCGACGCGCGTTCCCATGCCCCAATTGCCGTGCGGCAGATGGCGGAACGTGAAATTGCCCTGCGCATCGCATGTAGTGGTGCGGCGATACTGATTGTAGCGCGGATCGCGCTCGATACGGCTGTAACGCTGCGTCTTGGCAGCGTCGGAAGCTTCGCGGGTGTAGGCGTTGTCGGCGGTGAGTGCGACAAGCTGGCCGGCGCAGGTGCGCACCCGTCCATCTCTGCCCTTCAGCAGCGCCTTGCCTTCGATCGACGCTGTGCCCTGGTTCATCGACCAGGCGAAATCGCCAGGGTTGAAGGCCGTCTGCACGGTGTAGACGCCCTTCTCCTCCGACCTCGAACCCGGCATTGCGCCGCAGCCGGCAACAAGCCCCAGCAGCCCCAGTATTGCGATCGATTTAACGAAGCCGTGCATCGGAGTTTGGGCCCCTGTTTGAGACTTTCGACGAAATGAAACGTCCGACGAGGGCTGTCGTTCACCGGCGGACAGGCGGGAAAACTGCCCCCTCGTCATGTCGATTTTGCGGCGGCTTGTGTCGGTCAAGTCCCGACGCTAACAATGCGCCCTTCCGCATGTCGTCCCGGATGGGTGGCCGAGCGGTTTAAGGCACCGGTCTTGAAAACCGGCGTGCCCGCAAGGGTACCGTGGGTTCGAATCCCACCCCATCCGCCACGCGTCGCTAAAAACGGCTGCGGCCGGCTATATTTCACCAGACTATCCCGTACTGCCCCAAGGAGGACATCGATGCCGCGATTTCCGATTCTTGTCCTGACCCTCGCCGTGGTTCTCGGCAGCATGTACTCCGCGCAAGGGCAGATGGGGGATGTGAAGGGAGCATCGGATCACAAGGCTGTCGGACGCTACGACGGCTCGCGCATCACGTTTTACGAGGCTCGCGCCTACGACGAGATCCGCATGCCGGCGCAACCGCTGAAACGCGAGGATCGCGACAACCCGGCTGGATGGCAGATCACGGTCTCGGGCGAGCACACCGCCATCCGTTATGAAGGCCCGATCGAGCGCTCGGCGCTCGAGATCATGCGCAACTACGAAGCGGCGCTGAAAAAGAACGGTTTCGACGTCCGGTTTTTCTGCCGCGGCGAGGCCGAATGCTCGCCAGGGCGTATGGTCCCGACATTCTGGGAAGCCGCACGCGGCAAAATCCAGATGCCGAGCGCCTGGGATTCGATTGTCTACCTGCTGGCCGAGCGGGATGCGCCCGACGGCAAGCTGACCGTCGCTATCATGGGTCTGGAAACCAAAGCCAGCGGCAATCGCCCCCTTACCCCGTTTGTCGCCGTCACGGTGGTCAAGGGGAAGGCGATGGAGACCGACCGCATAAAGCTCGTGCAGGCGAGCGAAATCGAGCAAGCGCTGGGGCGCGACGGACGCATTGCGATCTACGGCATCTATTTCGATTTCGACAAGGCCGATCTGAAATCCGAATCGGCGCCGCAAATTGCACAGGTGGCCGAGCTGCTGAAGCGCAATACGCAACTCAGCGTGCTGATCGTCGGCCATACCGACGGGATGGGCGCCATCTACTACAATCAGTCGCTCTCGCAGCGCCGCGCCCAGGCGGTCGTCGCCGCGCTGAGCGGCCAGCATGGCATTGCCGCCAACCGCCTGATGTCCGCGGGCGCCGGCATGACCGCGCCCGTCGCCACCAATCGCACTGAAGAAGGCCGCGCCCTCAACCGGCGGGTCGAGATCGTCGAGATCGTTCGATCGGCAAAGTAAGGGCGCAGACGGACGTCTCCGACGCCGACGCGCGCATGGCGCAGCCGGCAGGTCCGGCTTCCCTTGCCGGTTGAAACCATGTCCGCGACCGGCCAAGAAAAAACCCCGGCGGTTGCCCGCCGGGGTTTCGATATTGAGCAGAGAGTCCTGCTTTAGGGCGAGACGTCCTGAGCATCGTCGTTGGCGTTGGCAACGCCAGCCGCACCAGCCGCACCGGCCGCGCCCGCGCCGCCAGCAGCGCCGCTGGTGCCAACAGCACCCGCACCGCCGTTGACGCCGTTTCCGCCAGCCGCACCGGCAGAACCGCCTGCGCCTGCCGGGGTACCCGTACCGCCGGCGCCTGCCGTACCGCCAGCCGAGCCCAGGCTAGCCAACGCACCGCCAGCATTGCCCGAAGCCGTGCCGCCAGCCGCGCCACCGGCGTTGGCCGTGCCGGCCCCGCCTGCCGCACCAGTGTTGTTTGCGGTCGCCGTCGCCGCCTCGGCGCCGAAGGTGCCGCCGAACGTGACGCCGAGCGGATTGTTGATGTGGTACGAGAAGGCATTGGCCGTCGAGCTGCCGACGCTGCCGCCGTTACCGGCTGCACCGCCCGCTCCACCATTACCGGCCGTACCACCAGCGCCACCGTTGCCGCCATTGGCACCCGAACCGCCGAGACCACCCGAGCCGCCAGCGCCGCCCGAGCCATCGCCGCCCGCGCCACCATTGGCGCCTGCGCCGCCGACCGCCGAAGCGCCTGCGGCACCACCCGCGCCGCCAGTAGTATTGCCGCCAGCTGCTCCCGCACCACCGTTACCGCCGACACCGGCGTTGGCGTTGTTGCTGGTTGCCGTAGCGTTCAAGTTGCCGGCCAGGTTCGACGTGGCGTCGATAGTGACACCCGTCGAGCCGTCGTTCTGAACGCTGCGCGAGAAGGCATTGGCCAACGCAGCGCCGCTGGAACCGCCGACGCCACCGGCACCGCCGGCGCCACCGACGCCGCCCGTGCCGCCGCTACCACCCGCGCCACCCGCACCGGCCGAGCCACCGGTACCGCCCGAGCCGCCTGCGCCGCCCGAGCCGTCATCGACGCTGCCGTTGCCGCTGGCACCGCCCGCACCGCCGGCACCGCCGGCCGTGCCGTTGCCGCCGATACCACCGTTGCCACCGGTCGCGCTGCCGCCAGCCGCACCATTGCCGCCATTGCCGGCCGCCCCGCCAGCGCCGCCGGTCGCCGTCGCAACCGTCGTCACCGCTGCGGTGTCGAGATTGACGAAGGCCGCCGTGGTCACGCCGTCGAGGTTGACGGCATTGCCGATCGCGTTCGCCTGGCCTGCACCGCCAGTGCCGCCAGCACCGCCGGCGCCACCCGCACCGCCAGCACCGCCCGTGGCCGTGCCGCCTACGCCACCAACGCCGCCCGAGCCGCCCGAGCCGCCTGCACCACCGGCGCCACCGGACGCACCGACCGGATCGTCGTCGCCGCCAGCGCCACCAGCGCCGCCGCTACCGGAGACACCGCCGTTCCCGCCGTTGCCACCGTTGCCGCCAGTGCCATTGCCGCCTACCGCACCGTTGCCGCCGTTGCCGCCCGTGCCGCCGGCGCCGCCCGTGGCGGTCGCCGTGCTCGAGATGGTCGCGACGGAGATGTTGGTCGCCGTAATGCCAGTGACCGTGGTGAACGAAATGCCGTTGGCGATAGCATTGGCCAGAGCGGCACCACCAGTGCCACCCGCACCGCCCGCGCCGCCAGCGCCGCCAGCGCCAGCCGCACCGGATTCACCCGCGCCGCCTGCGCCGCCATCGCCGCCGTCCGAACCGGCGCCGCCAGCGCCACCGGCAACACCCGCAAGCGGGCCACCGCCAGCCGCGCCATTGCCGCCAGCGCCGCCAGTACCACCATTGCCGCCGTTGCCGCCGACAAATGCGCCGCCAGCAGCGCCGTCGCCGCCATTGCCGCCGGTCGTGCCAGCCCCGCCGGTCGCCGTGGCCGTCGCCGTCACGTTCGAGACCGTAATGTTGGTCATGACCACTGTGGTGGCATTGGCGATACCGATACCGGTCGCCGAAGCGTTGGCCAGGGCGCCGCCGCCATTTTGCGTGCTGCCAGTCGTCCCAGCACCGCCCGCCGTGGCATTCGAGGTGCTGGCGCCAGCACTGCCGGCGCCACCGTCGCCCGCGTCAACCGGCGGTGTCACGCCGACACCACCAGTACCGGCAGTGCCGGTCCCGCCTGCCGTCGGACCCGCCGCGACGTTCGCCACGCCGGCCACACCATTTGTCCCGTTGACCGCCGTGCCGCCGGCGCCGCCCGTGGCCGTAGCCGTCGCAGTGATGCCGTTGACGATCACGTTCGTCAGGGTCACGCCGGTCGCGCCGTCGATGTTGATACCGTAAGCAAACGCTTCGGCCGTGCCTGGATCGCCATTGAGGCCAGCGGCACCCGCGCCGCCAACCGACGTACCCGTCGCATTCATGTTCTGAACGGTGACGTCCTGGACCAGAATATTGGTGACGCCAGCGTAATTGATGCCGCCAAAGCCGCCGCCGCCGCCATCGACCGTCAGCCCCTTGATCTGGGTGTTGCTGCCGGCCGTGATCACCGGCGCGCTCATCACGCCTGCCGTGCCCGTGATGGTTCCGCCGGCGCCGCCGGTGCCCGTGGGTGCGGTGAAGTTATTGGTATTGCCCGAGGTCGCGCCGGTCAGGTTGACGAGGGCGCCACCGCCCAGCAGCACCTGGCTGTTCGACAGCACGATACCATTGCCATCGGTCGTAAGGCCCGCACCGGCGCCGTCATTGCGCACAGCAATGATCGCCGCCTGGCCACCGGCGTTGGCGATCGCCTGCTCGATGGTGGTCGGGGCCGCATTGGTGCCCGCGGTGCCGGCACCCGTGGTCGAGGCGAACTGCACCGACTGGATGATGCTCTGGCTGGCATCGAGCGTGGCGAACACATTCTCGACCTCGATCGACGCGCCGATCGACCGCTCGGCGAAGAAGAAGCGATCACGGTGCACCGGATCGGCCATGCGGCGTGAGGCATCCATCGCCGAGCTGCCCTTGCGGCTGCCCAGCGCAAATGCGACGCGCGCGGACGCGAAGGCGTCAAAATTCTCCTGCTTGTCGTAGCGGCCTTCGCCCTTCAGGCTGATCGACATGCCGGGCATGGAGGTCGAGAGGTCGTTGAAGCGAACCTCGACGCCGCCCTTGCCGCCCCAGACCGAGCTGTAGTTCTTGCCGTCATGTTCGATGTTGGTGCCAGCAAAATCGTCGTCGATCTTCTTCGACGGGAAATAGCCATAGCCGCCGGCATAGAACCGCAGCTCGCTAGTACGGTTGGCGTTCAAGCCAATATAGCGGCCCACTTCGGCTTCGAAGCCAGGCGCGCCCCGCTCCCAGCGCTCGCCGCCAAGGCCGATCAACATGCCAATGGTGTTAGGCGTCGGGAAGACGATCGTGCCGTCCTGCGAGCTATCGCGGCCCTGGCCGCCCTTGCGCTTCTGGTCCTTGTTCTGGGCGACGTAGCCGGTGAGCAGGAAATCCCAGTTCAGGCTCTTGGCTTCGACGCCCACCGCGCCGCGCCAGGCGCTGTTGTTGTCGTCCGACCAGCCCATGCCGAATGAGGCGTTGATGCCCAGCATCCAGGCCGGGCTGGTGAGGAAGCGATAGCCGAAACCCGCGTCGACGTTGGAGGTACGCGTCGAGGCGATGCCGTTGGCGAAACCGTAGACGACCGAGTTGGCGCTGCCGCCGAACGGGACCCAGATATCGGCGCCGCCGCCGACACCGCGCGTGCCGCCTTCAGCGTTGACGCCGATCCAAGGGCTATAGCCCGACCCCTGCGCCATTGCCGTCTGCCCATAGAGCAGGGCCAAGGCCGACGTCGTGCCCAGCAGAAGATAGCGGGCCCGAGCATTGATACGCGGTGCGGCCTTGGTTTGAGAGACGCTTGACATGGATTTCCCCCGGAAAGGTCAAAACAAAATTATCCAGCGCGTACAATGCCGGAGTTGAGAAAGCGAAAGCAAGTATAAGCGACCAAAATCCACAAAATCTGGTGTGTGTTGCAAATTCGACACGATCAGTGGCTTGCCAAGGCCGCAGATCACTTCGCTGTTGTCCGGCACGGTAAAAATTCGCTAACCGCCAATTGGATCCTATTGAATTTATTATATACGTCAGTACTACATCTATGCGTGCACTGCGTCTGAATTGCATATGCAACAGCACCGACTGTACGGGGGTATAATCTGAAGTCCCGTCGCGATCCGCATTATCGCTGCAATTATACCATTGCTAGTTGAATATATGGGCTGCGGACTGCCTAGTTTTGTTCTCCTTGCCGCACCCACCGCTCCTCTGTGCGTTTTTGGCGCAGGTGTTGGCGCCCAAAATCAACATTCCTCGCCAGCCGCGCCTCTCCGGCCGCCCGGCATTAGCCAATACGACGACCGCCTGCCCGTTGACATGAAAGCCATGACATGGCGGGCCATCGGCAAGGTGCGGACCAATCTAGGCTTCGCTTGCACCGGCGTGCTGTGGGCGAACGGCATGTTCTCGGCGCCGGCCACTGCCTGTTCAATCCCCGGACACAGGCCCTGCTTCAGGCGGCATCACGCATTTCATGGGTGGCTGCCAGCGCGGCGAATACGCGGGCTATCTCAAAATCCTGAAAGTCGAACACGCTCCCACCCTCGAGCAGAGCTCTCGCGCCCGCAAAGTCGACATCGTCAACGACTGGCTGCTCCTCACCCTCGAACAGCCCTTGGGCCAGCGCTTTGGTACGCTCAAGCCGGCGCTGCGGCCACTACGGCCGGGTATGGCGCTAAAGACCGCCGGCTACGGCATGGACCGTCGTCATCTGCTGATTGGCGACCTGGACGGCACCGTGATCATCGCGCCTGCACCGGGCAAGCCACTGGCCATCGCGCATAACTGCGAAACCACGCACGGCAACAGCGGCGGTCCGCTGTGGTGGAACAGGACGGCACGTTTTGGGTGGCCGGCATCATCACCAGCGGCGCCAAGGTCGAGACCGGACAATGGATCGGCTACGGCTGCGATATTTCCGTCGTGCGCGACCGTATTGCCCGGCTGAAATGACCTAATGATCCTTTGCTCCACGCGGCTCGATTGCCTAGCTTCACTAAAGCCTTCAGCCGGAGCTGCCATGTCAGAGCGATCGCCAGCCGTAGAACAACTGAATACGCCATGCCTATTGCTCGATCGCGCGGTGCTGAAGCGCAACCTCGCCGCCATGAGCGCGCGCATGAAAAAGCGCGGCGTGGCGCTGCGGCCACATCTGAAGACGGCGAAGTCGGCGGCGGTGGCAAAACTGGCGACGCAAGGCGAAGCTGGCGGCATCACCGTTTCGACCCTTGCCGAAGCGCGCTACTTCGCCGACCACGGTTTCAAGGACATTCTCTACGCCGTCGGCATCGTGCCCTCGCGACTCGATCAGGTGGCAACACTGCGAGCCAGGGGCGTCGATCTGAAAATCGTTACCGATTCGATCGACGCCGCCCGCGCTATCGCAAGTCATGGCAGCGAGTTCTCCGTGCTGATCGAAATCGACAGCGGCGCCCATCGCGCCGGCCTGGATCCGGCTTCGCCGCTGCTGCTGGAGATCGGGCATGTGCTGCACAAGGCATCGAATGCGACGTTGCTCGGCGTGATGACGCATGCCGGACATTCCTATCACTGCCATTCGACGCAGGAAGTCGCGGCCGTTGCCGAAGCCGAACGGCTGGCTGCCGTTGATGCCGCTGCGAGATTGCAGCACGCCGGCATCCCCTGCCCCGTGGTCAGCGTCGGCTCGACGCCGACTGCCGTCCATGCGCGCTCGCTCGAGGGCGTTACGGAGATGCGGCCGGGCGTCTATATGTTCAACGATCTCGACCAGCTGGCGCTGGGCTCGTGCGGGCCGAACGATCTGGCGCTGTCGGTGCTGGCCTCGGTGATCGGCCAATACGAGCAGCGCAACCAGTTGTTGATCGACGCGGGGGCGCTGGCGCTGTCGAAAGATATCAGCGCCACCGAGTTCATGCCCGACGCCGGCTTCGGCACCGTCATAGGCCATGATGGCTTGAGCGTCAGCGACGTGAACCAGGAGCACGGCTTCGTCGGTGGCAAGAAACCGCTGCCGTTCGATCGCCTGACGATCGGCAGCAAGCTGCGGGTGCTGCCCAACCACGCCTGCATTACCGCCGCCGCCTACGATCGTTATCACGTCATCGACAGCGATCTCGACGGCGGCAGAACGGTGGTTGATGTCTGGGATCGCGTGAACGGCTGGTAGCGCTACATCGAATTCGACGAATGTCCGCCATCGACCACGATGTTACTGCCGGTCATGTATCGCGAGGCGTCGGAGGCAAGTAGCAATAGAGCGCCATCGAGATCGGACGGCACGCCGATCTGCTTCTGCGGCACGCGTTCGATCAGCCGCTTGCCGCCCGAAGTGGACCAGAAGCTGCGATTGAGATCCGTCTCGATATAGCCCGGCGAGATGGCGTTGACCTGGATGCCATAGCGCGCCCATTCCATCGCCAGCACCGTCGTCAGATGGATCAGGCCCGCCTTGGCCGCCGAATAGGCCGCGATATGGCCGATGGCCCGCATGCCGGTGATCGAGGCGATATTGATGATGCGACCGGGCTTCTTGGCCGCAACCAGGGTCTTCGCCGCCGTCTGCGCCACCAGCCAGGCGCCGCGCAGATTGGTGTCGACCACTTCGTCCCAGTCCTCTTCGGTCGTATCCAGCGGTGGGCTGACCTTGGACATGCCGGCGTTGTTGACCACGACGTCGGGTGTGCCCAGCGCCTTCTCTGCCGCTGCAAACCCTTCGCGAATCGAATTGCCGTCCGTCACATCCATGCCGACGGCAAACGCCTTGCCGCCTGTCGCTTCGATCGATTGCACCAGATCCTGCAACTTGTCGGTGCGCCGGGCGGTGACGGCAACGGTCGCGCCATGCTTCGCCAGCACTTGCGCGAAATGATGGCCGAGGCCGGTTGAGGCGCCCGTCACCAGCGCGACGCGGCCTTTCAGATCGAACATGCGCGTTTTCCTCACGTTTTTCCGTTGCCGCACCGTTGCACAAAACAGCGTTTGCCCTCAAGGTTCCGGCCCTCGATGAACCGCTCTCCCACCGCATCGCGAACGCTGTGGCCGGATGTCTGGCTGCTGACGCTGGCCGGCATCGTGGCCGCCTTCCACATCGGCAAGGTGCCGCCGGCTCTGCCGTTGCTGCGCGCCGAACTCGATTTCGGCCTCACCGCCGCCGGCTGGGTGCTCTCAACCATCAACCTGATCGGCATGACGATGGGGATGATCGCCGGCCTGCTGGCCGACCGCATCGGCGCGCGCCGCGCGATGCTGGGTGGTCTGGCGATGCTGGCCGTGGCCGATGTCGCCGGAAGCTTCGCACCGTCGGTGGCGATGATCCTGCTGGGCCGCTTTGTCGAAGGCACCGGCCTGTTCGCCGTCGTGGTTTCCGCCCCGCCGCTGATCCTGCGCGCGACAACCGTCGCCGATCAGAAACTGACCATGGGATTGTGGGGCTGCTACATGCCGGCCGGCACGGCCGTGATGATGCTGCTCGCGCCATCTCTGTTGCACGCCGTCGGCTGGCGCGGCCTGTGGATCGCCAACGCCGCGCTGGCGCTGCTCTGCCTGCTGGCGCTGCTGTGGCGCGGCGAGCGCAATCTCGGCCATGCGCGACCGCCGATGCGACCGGTCTGGCATTCCGTGCGCGAGACGTTTTCCAGTCCGGGCCCGCTGCTGCTGGCCGCAAGCTTCGGTACCTACGCCTTCGCCTATTTGGCGCTGACGGGTTTCCTGCCGACCTATCTCGTCGAGCAGCGCGGCATCGAAGCCGCTACAGCCGGGCTGCTGACCGCCGCCGTCGTTGCCGCCAACGTCATCGGCAACCTCGCCGCCGGTCCGTTGCAGGCGCGTGGCGCGCAACGCTGGCTGCTGATCGCGATCGCGGCTGCCAGCATGGCGTTGTGCTCGCTTGTCATCTTCGATGAAAGCGCGGGCAACACATGGCGCTATATCGCCTGCCTGCTCTTCTCCGCGGCCGGCGGCCTGGCGCCGGGCGCGCTCTTCGCCTCGGTGCCGCACAATGCGCCGCAGCCATCACTGGTCGCGACCACCAGCGGACTGATGATGCAGGGCTCGAACATCGGCAGCACGCTGGGACCCCCGGCGCTGGCGCTCTTGGTGACGACGACGGGAAGCTGGGGATCGGGCGCATGGCTGCTTTGCGCCATGCTGGCGCTGTGCATGATCGCCGCCTTTACGCTGGGTCGCAGCGAGAAACGTCGTAACTCAGGCCACTGACGGCAGTTTTATCGCCAGCCGAATTGGCCTATAATTACGGCATGTACGTAGACATAGTTTCCGACACGATCTGCCCGTGGTGCTTCATCGGCAAGCGCCGATTCGAGAAAGCCATGGCCTTGTCCGGCCGCAACGACATCATGGTGGCGTGGCGCCCGTTCCAGCTCAATCCCGACATGCCGGCCGAAGGCATGTCGCGCGAAGCGTATCTCACCGCCAAGTTCGGCAACACCGAACGCATGCAGAAGATCTATGGCGCCATCGCGGAGACCGGCCAGGGCGAAGGCATCGATTTTCGTTTCGACCGCATCGCCCGCACGCCCAACACGCTGGCTTCGCACCGGCTGGTGAAGTACGCCGCCAAGCTCGGCCAGCAGGACGCCGTCGTCGAGGCGCTGTTCAACGGCTATTTCATGAACGGCCGCGACGTGGGCGATCTCGAAACGCTGGCTGATATCGCAGCCGAGGTCGGGCTCGAGCGCGAAGCGGCGCTGAACTATCTCAGCAGCGTCGAAGATCGTGACGAGGTCATGGCCGCCGACGTCTATGCGCGGCGGCTGGGCATCAACGGCGTGCCCTGCTTCATCGTCAACCGAAAATACGCGGTCTCCGGCGCCCAGCCGCCGGAAGCCTTCCTGCAGGTGTTCCAACTCGCCGACCAGGACGAGAAGGAAGAAGCGCAGCAGGCGACGCCAGTCTGATCTGCTGTTCCTTGACTTGATGGTGGACGCCGCCAAGACTTGGCGGCGTTTTTCGTTGGGAGAGTACAATGCCGTTGCCCGCCGTCCTGCAGAACCGCCTGTCGATCCCCGTCGTCGGCTCGCCAATGTTCATCGTCTCGACGCCCGATCTGGTGATCGCGCAATGCAAGGCCGGTGTGGTTGGCTCCTTCCCTTCCCTCAACGCGCGTCCAGTGTCGATGCTGGACGAATGGCTGGCGCGGATCGCTGAAGAAACCGCCTCCTATGCCAAGGCCAATCCCGGAGCGAAGGTCGCGCCCTACGCCGTCAACCAGATCATTCATAAATCGAACTCGCGGCTGGAGCAGGACGTGCCGCTGTGCGTCAAGCACAAGGCGCCGATCGTCATCACCTCGGTCGGCAACCCCACTGACATCGTCAAGGAAGTCCATGCCTATGGCGGCATCGTGTTCCACGACACGACCAATATTCGCCATACCGAGAAGGCGATCGAGGCCGGAGTCGATGGCGTGATCCTGGTGTGCGCCGGGGCCGGCGGCCATGCCGGCACCATGTCGCCCTTCGCGTTGGTGCCGCAGGTGCGCAAATTCTGGAAAGGCACGCTTCTGGTCGGCGGCGCGATCTCCGACGGCGCGGCGGTGCGCGCGGCGCAGGTGCTGGGCGCCGATCTCGCCTATGTCGGCAGCCGCTTCATTGCTACCAGGGAAGCCAACGCAGTCCCTGAGTACAAGCAGATGCTGATCGACAGCGGCGCCAAGGATATCACCTACACGCCTGCCTTCTCGGGCGTGCCGGCCAACTACTTGACCAAGTCGATCCTCGGCGCCGGCCTCGACCCCAATAACCTGAAGCCCAAGGGCCATATCGATATGGACCTCGGCACGCGGCCCGACGAGAACGAAAAGAAGGTCAAGGCCTGGAAGGATATCTGGTCAGCCGGCCACGGCGTCGGCTCGATCGACGACGTGCCTTCCGTCGCCGAACTGGTCGAGCGCATGAAGCGCGAATATCGGGCAGCCATCGACACCGACCGCGCTGTCGCTGCCGAGTAACCTCTACTTCCGATAAGGCCGGAACTTCGGCATCGGCGGCTTGGCGAAGCTGGGCTTGGCGGCCGGTTTCGACGGCGGTGCTGCGCTGGGCGGTGGTGCGGGCGGCGCCTTGGCCATCTCGGCCAGCAATTTAACGATGCCGTCGATAACAGTCAGGCTCTGCTGCTCGTCGCGCCAGCTCACCGGCACCACGATTTTCTGATCGGGGCGTAGTCGGAACGGGGCATCCGGCTTGGCGGCAAGCGCCATCAGCGCAAACGGATTCTTGAACTCGTTGCGGCGGAAGCTGATCACCGCGCCCTTGGGTCCGACATCGACCTTCTCCACGTTTGCCGCGCGGCATTGCAGCTTCAGCGCCACGGTGCTGACCAGGTTCTGCACCTCCGGCGGCAGAGTGCCGAACCGGTCGATCAACTCGGCAACGAACGCATCGATCTCCGCGGCCTCGCGCAAGCCCGAGATGCGGCGATAGAGCGCCAGCCGCACTCCGAGATCGGCGACGTAGGTCTCCGGGATCAGCACTTCCATGCCGAGATTGAGCTGCGGCGACCAGTCGTCGGCGGTTTCGGTCTTGGTTCCGCCCTGCTTCACCGCCGCCACCGCCTCTTCCAGCAATTGCTGATAAAGCTCGATGCCGACCTCGCGGATATGGCCGGACTGCTCCTCGCCCAGAAGATTGCCGGCGCCTCGAATGTCGAGATCGTGGCTGGCCAGCATGAAGCCCGCACCCAGCGTGTCGAGCGTCTGCATCACCTCCAGCCGTTTCTCGGCCGTGGTCGAGAGTACGCGATTGGGCGGCACAGTCAGGTACGCATAGGCGCGCGTCTTGGAACGGCCGATGCGGCCGCGCAGCTGGTAAAGCTGCGCCAGGCCGAACATGTCGGCGCGATGGATGATCATCGTGTTGGCGGAAGCGATGTCGAGGCCGCTTTCAACGATGTTGGTCGAGAGCAGCACGTCGTAGCTGCCTTCGATGAAGGCCTGCATGGTCTTCTCAAGCTGCGTCGGCGGCAGGCGGCCATGGGCGATGGCGAATTTCGCTTCCGGCACCAGTTCGCGCAGTTGGCCGGCGACCAGGTCTAGATCCTCAATGCGCGGACAGACGTAGAAACTCTGCCCGCCGCGATACTGCTCGCGCAGCAACGCCTCGCGCACCGTCACCGGGTCGTAGGGCGTCACGAAGGTGCGGACCGCCAGACGATCGACCGGCGGCGTGGCGATAAGACTCATGTCGCGCACGCCGGTCAGTGCCAGCTGCAAGGTGCGCGGAATCGGCGTCGCGGTCAGCGTCAGCACATGCACGTCGGCGCGCATTTCCTTCAGCCGCTCCTTGTGTGCGACGCCGAAATGCTGCTCCTCGTCCACGATCAGCAGACCCAGGCGCTGGAATTCGATGCTCTTGGCCAGCAGCGCATGCGTGCCGACCACGATGTCGACCTTGCCCTCAGCCAGATCCTTCTTCACCTGCACGGCATCTTTGGCCGACACCAGGCGCGAGAGCTGCGCCACGCGCACCGGGAAGCCCTCGAAGCGGGCAGTGAAATTCCTGTAGTGCTGTCGCGCGAGCAATGTCGTGGGCACGACCACGGCAACCTGAAACCCGCTCAGCGCCGCCACGAAGGCGGCACGCAGGGCAACTTCGGTCTTGCCGAAGCCGACATCGCCGCACACCAGCCGGTCCATCGGCTTGCCCGACGACAGATCGCCCATCACGTCGGCGATGGCGTTCAGCTGATCATCGGTCTCGGCGTAGGGAAAGCGGGCGCAGAACTCGTCATAGAGGCCAGTCTGTGGCGCCATCGCCTCGCCATGGCGCACGGCGCGTTCGGCGGCAATCTGGATCAGCTTGTCCGCCATGTCGGCGATGCGCTGCTTCAGCCGCGCCGCCCGCCCCTGCCACGCAGCGCCGCCCAGCTTGTCGAGCTGCGCGCCGGCCTCGTCCGAGCCGTAGCGGCTCAGGACGTCGAGGTTTTCGACCGGCACGAACAACTTGTCGCCGCCGTCATAGACCAGGCTGACGCAATCGTGCCGCGCCATCTGGATTTCCAGCGTCACCAGCCCGACGAACCGGCCAATTCCATGCTCGCGATGCACGACAAGGTCGCCTTCGGCCAATGTCGAGGCTTCGGCGATAAAGCGTTCCGACGGCCGACGCTTGGCGGCGGGACGGATCAGGCGGTCGCCCAGAATGTCCTGCTCGGAGATCAGCTCGAGCTTGTCCAGGACGAAGCCGTTGTCGACCGGCAGCACCACAAGCCCAACCGCATTGGCCGGCAATTTCTGGGCCGCGGGCCAGTCGGCAACCGGCACCAATCCCTGCAGCCCGTGCTCGGAGAACAGGTGTTGCAGGCGGTCGGCCGACCCTTGCGTATAGCCCGCGATTACGGTGCGCCGGCCCAGCGACTGAGCGCGATGAACAGCCTCGGCCACGGCATCGAACAGATTGACGTCGCGTTGCGCTCGAGCGGTGGCGAAGCCTTCATGGCGGCGGCCGCCCAGATCGATCGTCTTGCCTTCGACGCCTTCGACAGCGTACGGCCAGAACTGCACCGCCATGCGGCCCTGCAGCGCTTTTTCCCACTCGGCCACGTCGAGATAGAGTTGCTTGGGTGGCAGTGGCCGATAGTCCGGCGTCTCGCGCGCCTTAATGGCGCGCTGCATCATGGTGGCGCGCGTGTCGTAGTAATCGGCGATCAGTTCCAGCCGCGCATCGCGCGCTTCGGCCGTCTGGTGATCCATCGTCACCATGGCATCCGGCAGATAATCGAACAGCGTCTCCAGCTTGTCGTAGAACAGCGGCAGCCAGTGCTCGAAGCCGGGATGGCGACGGCCGGCGCTGACCGATTCGTAAAGCGGATCGTCGCTGGTTGCGCCGAAGATTTCGCGATATTTCAGCCGGAAACGTGCAATGGCGTCCTGGGTCAGCAGCACTTCGCTGACCGGATTGAGCGTTACTTCATCCAGCGGCGTGGTCGTGCGCTGGCTCATGGCGTCGAAGCTGCGCACACTTTCCAGCGTATCGCCGAACAGGTCCAGTCGCACCGGCTCCGCCCTGCCCGGCGGAAAGACGTCGATGATGCCGCCGCGAATGGCGAACTCGCCAGGCTCCATCACCGTGTCGCTGCGGCCGTAGCCATTGTCGGAGAGGTAGCTCGTGAACTCGCTGAGCTCGATCTTGTCGCCAGGCTTCAGCCGGTAGCCTGCCTGGGCATAGACGCTGCGCGATGGTACCCGCTGCAACAGCGCGCCGACCGAGACGATAACGATGCGCGCCGGGCTGGCGGACGCCTTCGGTCGCGATAGCCGCGACAGCGCATCCAGCCGCTGGCTGACGATATCGGCATGCGGCGACAGCCGGTCGTAGGGCAGGCAGTCCCAGGCCGGCATGCCGATGACCTCGCGTCCCGGCGCAAAGAACTGCAACGCCTCGATCAACCGCTGCAGCCGGTTGCCGTCGCGCGCCACATGCAAGATGTCGCGTCCGCCCGATTGCCGCGCCAGATCGGCCAGCACAAGCGCATCGGCGCCTTCCGGCACGCCGGCAAGCTGCCACGTCGCGGGACGGGCAAAGAGGGCGGCGAAATCGGCCATGGCTCAGGCCAGATCGACGCGGAAGCGCAGCAATTGTTGCAGCACCGGCGAGTCTTCTTCCGCCGGCACCTCGGCTCGCCCGCTCAGCCAATCGAAAATATCGTTGTCGCCATTGGCCAGCAGCTTCTCATACTGGTCCAGCTCTTCGGCCGTGAACGTGCCCAACCGGGCCCGGGCGAAGCGGCCCAGGATGATGTCGTTCTCCTTGTTGCCGCGATAGATGCTCTGGTAGAGCAGCCGCTTGCGGCGGTTCTCCAGGTCGGTGGCGGCATCGTTGGCGGACATTGGATCGAGCCTTTTGGCGGTAAAGCGGCGTAGGATATAAGCCCTTGAAACGCCTCTGTCAGCCGCCGAGTGCCTGCGATTTTCGACAATGCGCCCGCAAATCCTTTTTCCCCTCTTTGCTGCCATCACCAGCCTGCCCGGCATCGGGCCGAAGCTGGCGAAACTTGTGGAAAAAGTGGCCGGTCCGCATGTCGTCAACCTGCTGTGGCATCTGCCCTACGCCTTGATCGACCGCCGCTATGCGCCAACCCTTGTGCAAGCAGAAGCCGGACGCATAGCCACGCTCGAGGTCACGGTCGACGAGCATCAGGTGCCGCGCAACCCGCGCCAGCCCTATCGCGTGTTTTGCCATGATGCGACCGGCTCGCTGACCTTGGTGTTCTTCCATGCCCGGGGCGATTACCTGGGAAAACTCCTGCCCGTCGGCGAAAGGCGCGTGGTCTCCGGACGCCTCGAGTTGTTCCAGAATACGCTGCAAATGACCCACCCGGATCACGTCGTGCCGCTCGGCGAGCGCGAGAGCGTGATGCGGGTGGAGCCGGTTTACGGGCTGACGGCGGGCCTGGCACCAAAAACATTCATGCGCGCCATCCACCATGCCGTCGATAACGCGCCGGACCTACCCGAATGGGCCGATCCTTCCCTGGTGAAACGCGAAAACTGGCCGGCCTGGAAACCGGCGCTGATCGCCGCGCACAATCCCACCAGCGAGGCAGAGCTGTCGGCAATGTCGGTACCGCGGCGGCGTCTGGCCTATGACGAGCTTCTGGCGCATCAGCTCGCCATCGCCATGGTGCGAAGCCAGAACCGCGCGCTGCCCGGCCGCCGGCTGAAGGGCGATGGCAAATTGCAGGCGAAAGTGAAGGCCGCCCTGCCCTACACGCTGACCGGCAGCCAAATTCAGGCGATTGCCGAGATCGCTGCCGATATGGATGCCGACACGCGCATGTTGCGGTTGCTGCAAGGCGATGTCGGCAGCGGCAAGACGGTGGTGGCGCTGTTCGCCATGCTGGTCGCCGCCGAGGCTAAGACGCAATCGGTGTTGATGGCGCCGACCGAGATCCTGGCGCGCCAGCATTTCGCCACGTTGCAACCACTGGCCGAAACAGCCGGCTGCAGGATCGTGCTGCTGACCGGCCGCGACAAGGGCAAGTCCCGCGCCCGCATTCTCGAAGGCCTGGCCGACGGTTTGATCGACATGGTGGTCGGCACCCACGCGCTGGTGCAGGACGATGTGGAGTTCAACGATCTCGGCCTCGTGGTGATCGATGAGCAGCACCGCTTTGGCGTGCATCAGCGCCTGACCTTGGCCAATAAGGGCAAAGGCGTACACATGCTGGTGATGACGGCCACGCCCATCCCCCGCACCCTGATGCTGGCGGCTTATGGCGACATGGACGCCTCGCGGCTGACCGAGAAACCGGTCGGGCGTAAACCGATCGACACCCGTACCGTACAACTCGAACGTCTCGACGAGGTGATCGACGCTGTTGGCCGGCGCGTAAAGAACGGCGCGCGGGTCTATTGGGTTTGTCCGCTTATAGAGGAATCGGAAGTCTCCGACATGGCCGCCGCCGAGGAGCGGCACGCCGTGCTGCGTGGCCGCTATGGCGAGCGCGTCGGCATGGTGCATGGCCGCATGAAGGGGGCCGAGCGCGACAAGGTAATGGAGGCTTTCGCTGCCGGCGAGCTGGATATTCTGGTGGCCACGACAGTGATCGAAGTCGGCGTCGATGTTCCGCAGGCCACGGTGATGGTGATCGAACATGCCGAGCGCTTCGGCCTGTCCCAACTTCATCAATTGCGCGGTCGCGTCGGCCGTGGTGATGCCGCCTCGACCTGCCTGCTGCTCTATCAGAACCCTCTCGGCGAAACCGCCAAGGCCCGGCTCAGGATCATGCGCGAGACCGAAGACGGGTTCCGCATCGCCGAGGAAGACCTGCGCCTGCGCGGTGCCGGCGAATTGCTGGGCACACGCCAGAGCGGGTTGCCCGAGATGCGCCTGGCCGACCTGGCGGTGCATGGTGATCTGCTGCAGATTGCCCGCGACGATGCCCGCCTCATCATGGAGCGTGACGCAAAGCTTGCCAGCAAGCGGGGCGAGGCTTTAAGAACCCTGCTCTATCTTTTCGAACGCGACGCCGGCGTTAAGACCCTGCAATCCGGATAACATGAACGATTCCTTCCTCGGCGACGCGTTTCCCGATGCTCCCAAGCTTGGCGTGTTGATCAACACGCAAAGCGGCCGCAATCGCAGCGGCACAGCGGCGCTTGACGCGCTGATAGCCTCTCGTGTCGACATCCCGGTGCAGCGACCCGCAACGCCCGCCGCCACGGAAGCTTCCTTGGCATCATTGGCAAGCGAGGGCGTCAACATTCTGGCGGTCTGCGGTGGCGACGGGACGGTGCAACAAGTGTTGAACGTGATCCTCTCGCCCGCCTCTCCATTCGTGCAGGTGCCCACCCTGGCGATTCTTCCGGGCGGCACCACCAACATGATCGCCCATGACCTCAACGAAGGCAGTCGTCCGGTCGCCGTGCTCGAAACGATTCTAAAGCACTTTGATGGCAAGACGCTTCAAACGCGCCTGACGAGCCGGCCTGTCATTAGACTGAGCGGCGGCGATGCCATTTCGCCCGCTTATGGACTCTTCTTTGGCGCCGCTGGCATCTATGAGGCGACGATGTCGAATCGCGGCAGTGTCGATCGCCTTGGCGTGCGCGATGGCTTCGGCCCCGGCCTGAGAATATTCGCCATTCTGTTCAAAGTGGCCACCGGCCGCGATCCCTTCTCTCCTACCCCGATGCGGATAACGGTTGACGGGCAGGCCTATGGCGAGAAAGCAGTCGTCGTGCTGCTAGCCTCGACAATGAACAATCTATCGATGGGCCTGAAGCCGTTCTGGGGCCAAGGCAAAGGTGGCATTCGCCTGACCATGGTGTTCGAGGGTTCCCACTCGATCCTGCGCGCCGTGTGGCTCGCTTTGCGCAGTCGCCCACACCCCCTTCTGACGCCGGCCAATGGCTACGACAGCGTGAACGTCGACCGCGTGGAGCTTGCGTTCGACGGCGGCTGCGTGCTGGACGGCGAAAGCTTTCGCGCTTCAAGAACGCGACCGATCCTCTTGGAAAACGCTGGAAATCTGCAATTTCTAAGCGGCTGATCGCGGCAATCCGCCGCCTTGATGCGGCCACGCCACGTGCCTAGATTGGCGTTGTTATGAGCACTACCGCGACGGTACCGGAAGACCAGATGGCGGGCTTCGCACTGCCCGAAGCACGAGCGCTGGTGCATGACCTGTTCAAGCCCGATCCGCGCTGGTTCTGGCCCGATTTCATCGCGACGACGATCGTCGGCTATGGCGCTGCGGCGCTTTATTTGCTGAGTCCAGCCTTCTCGCTCTGGGCCATTGCAGGCTTCGTGGTTGCTGCCTTCGCCTTGTTCCGCGTCGGCACGTTCATCCACGAGATCGTGCATCTGCGCCGCGGCACCCTGCCGGGCTTCGTGGCAGCCTGGAACATCGCCATCGGCATCCCACTGATGACGCCGTCCTATTTCTACGACAACCACAACGACCACCACAGCCGCAAGCATTACGGCACGCCGCAGGACGGCGAATACATGCCGCTGGCGCATTCGCGACCGCGTGAGATCGTTCTGTACTTTGCGCAGGTGCCGCTGATCCCGATATTGGCGGTAATCCGCTTCGTGCTGATCACGCCGCTGACCTATCTGTCGCCCAGGCTGCGGCGCTGGGTCGATCTCAACGCCTCGTCCTATATCAGCAATCCACATTACCGCCGCCTGCCTGACACGCCTCCACCCGATCGCGTCTGGCGGGTCGCCGAGTTCGCGGTCTTTGCCATTCACGCAACGCTGCTGGCGCTGCTGATCGCGGACGTCATTCCCTGGATCATGCTGCTGAAGGTTTATGTTCTGTCCTGCGTTGCCATTCTGCTGAACTGGCTGCGCAATCTGGCGGGACACACTTTCACCAGCAATGGCGCGCCGATGAGCCATGTGGCGCAGTTCGAGGATTCGATCACCGTGCTGGGCAATCCGGTGCTGACCGAGCTGATGTTTCCGCTCGGCCTGCGCTATCACGCGCTGCATCATCTGTTTCCGGCCATGCCCTATCATCAGCTCGGCATCGCCCATCGTCGGCTGCTGGCGCAGCTCTCGCCCGCCTCGCGCGAGGCTTACGAGCGCACCTTCCGCCCCGGCCTGGCACCGGTGCTGGTCAATTTGTGGCGCAGCGCCTCAAGCTCGGCCGACGTCCGATTGATGCAGCTCTGGCGCAAGCGCGAGATTCCTGCCGCATCCTAGGCTTTGAAGAAGGCAAGCAGCGCCTTGACCGTCTCGTCCGGCGCTTCTTCCGGAATGAAGTGGCCGCTCGGCATTTGCTGTCCGACCGCATTCTCGGCGTAGTCGCCCCAGACTTTCATCGTATCGTAGGCGCGACCCACCAGCCCGCGTTCGCCCCACAGGATCTGCACTGGGCAGGCAATCTTCCTACCCTTGTCCGCTTTGTGATGCTCCAGATCTATCGAGGCGCCGGCGCGATAGTCTTCGCAGGTCGCGTGGATCGTCTCGGGCAGGCGGAAAGTGCGCAGATACTCCTGGAAAATTTCCTCCGGAAACGTGCCAGGTGCGGACAACGACGTCAGCGTGTGACGCAAGTAATACTCGGGGTCGTGACCGATCAAGGTCTCAGGATAAGGGGCCGGCTGGATCAGGAAGAACCAGTGGTAATAGGCCGTGGCGATGCGCTGGTTGACGGTGCCGAAAACGACCGGCGTCGGCATGATGTCGAGAATGGAAGCGCGCTCAATGCGGTCGGGATGATCCAGCAGCATGCGGTGTGTCACTCGCCCGCCGCGATCGTGGCCAGCGACCATGAACTTCTCGAAGCCCAGCGCCCGCATGACCTTCACCTGATCATTGGCATTGGCCCGTTTGCTGTAAACGTAGTGCTCCTTGTCGCTTTTGGGCTTGGAACTGTCGCCATAACCTCGTAAATCCGGCACCACGCAGGTGAAATGCTCGGCCAGGCGCGGGGCGACCTTGTGCCACATGACATGGGTTTCCGGGTAACCATGCAGTAACAGCAAAGGCCGACCTTTACCGCCAATCCGCAGGTTTATCATGGCTTCGCCGGTGTCTATCTGCCGCGTTTGGAACCCCTCGAACATTGCCCCTCCCAATGACGTGAGCGCTTTTTTCCTCCCAAACGTTATACGATACGCCCTGTAACGAAAGCCCAATCCATGTCGGTTCGCGTCCTCAGTGTCGCCACTGCCGTCCCGCCCTATGCGCTGGACCAGCCTGCGGTCATGCAGCGCGCCAAATCTCTGTTCGCGCGCCATGGCAACGACATCGAACGCCTGCTGCCGGTGTTCGCCAATTCAGGCATCGAGCGGCGCTATTCCTGCGTGCCGCTCGACTGGTACGAGAACGATCACGCCTGGGCCGATCGCAACAAGCTTTACATCGAAAATGCGCTCGACCTGCTGACGCAATTGGCGCGCGATTGCGCCGAACAGGCCGGCATCGGGCTGGACGAGATCGACAACGTCGTCACCGTTTCCTCGACCGGCATCGCCACCCCCAGCCTCGACGCGCTGCTGATGGAGCGCCTGAAATTCCGCGACGACTGCCAGCGCCTGCCCATCTTCGGTCTGGGCTGCGCCGGCGGCGTGCTGGGCATCAATCGCGGCGCGGCGCTTACCGCAGCAAAACCGGGCACCACGACCCTTGTCCTGGTGGTCGAACTCTGCGCCCTCACCTTCCGCAAGAACGACCGGCGCAAGGCCAACATCGTCGCCACGGCACTGTTCGGCGATGGTGCCGCTGGCGTGCTGCTGCGCAACGACGAACAGCCGGGCAATCGGCTGACGGCGGCCGGCGAGCATCGCTGGCCCGGCACGCTCGACATCATGGGCTGGGACGTCACCGACGAGGGTCTCGCCGTACAGTTCTCGCGTGACATTCCCAGCCTGGTGCGCGAGCGCTTCAACGCCGCTACCGACGCTTTTCTGTCGCGTAATGGTCTGTCGATGGCACAGATCGACGGTTTCGTCTGCCACCCAGGCGGCGCCAAGGTAATCGAGGCGCTGGAGGAAGTGTTCGGCCTGCAAAGCGGCACCATGACCGATGCGCGCGAGACTTTGCGTGACTACGGCAACATGTCGGCGGCGACCGTTCTGTTCGTCCTGCAACGCGCCCTCAAGCGGGGCTTGCGCGGGCGCAATCTGCTGACGGCGCTGGGACCGGGCTTCACGGCCGCCTTCGGCGTGCTCGAAGCGGCATGATCGATTTCGGCCTGCCGCAGATCGTGGTGCTGCTGGTGGCGGCGCAACGGCTGGGCGAACTGGTTGTCGCGCAGCGCAATACAAGGCGGCTTCTGCGGGAAGGTGGTCGCGAGATCGGGGCGCGGCACTATCCGCTCTTCGTGCTGCTGCATGGCGGGTGGCTGGTCGCCATGTTCCTGCTGGTCCCGTCCAGCGCCCCAGTCTCGCTGCCGCTGCTGGCGATCTTCGTTGTCCTGCAATTGCTGCGCGTCTGGATCGTTTTGACGCTTGGCCGCTATTGGACGACGCGCATCGTCACCGTGCCCGGCGCTCCTCTGGTGCGGCGCGGGCCCTACCGTTTCCTGCGGCATCCCAATTATGTGGTGGTGATCGGCGAGATCGCACTGCTGCCGCTGGCCTTTGGCGCCTGGCAGATCGCGCTGGTCTTCTCGATCCTCAATCTGGCGCTGCTCTGGCATCGCATCCGCATCGAGGATGCCGCACTCGCCGCCCGTCGATAGACTAGAGCAGCGACAGATCGCCTTTGACGCCAAGCAGTGTGCGGCCAACCAGCTCCCAGGTCGGCGGCGCCACCATCATGTGCTGCGTCACCACATGCACGTCGCGGAAACAGCGTTGCAAGGCGCTGGTTCGATAGACCGACGTGCCGCCGCCCAGCCCGTACATCAAATCGACGACCTCGGCCGAAGTTTCGGTGGCATGTGTCGCCGCCAATCGCAGGCGCGCGCGCGTATCGACGTCGATGACGCCGTCCGCCTGCGCCTTCTCCCAGGCGATAGCGACCGCTTCGAAATAGAAGCTGCGGGCGCTGCCCAGCAGAGCCTCGGCGCGGGCAAAATCGGCCTGGGTCGCAGCCCGTTCGGCCAAAGGCCGTCGCGCGCCGGTCGGGATCTTCGCGCCGGCCAGCTCGGCCAACTCGTCGATGGATCGTCGCGCCAGGCCCAGACCGACGGCAGCGATGCCGAGCGCCAATAGCCCGAAGATCGGGAAGACGTAGAGCGCGCCCTGCTCCACCGGCTTGTCGCTGACGATCGACAGCGAGCGCCGCCGCGGCACGATCACGTCGGATAGCTCCATGTCGTTGGAGCCGGTACCGCACAAGCCGCTCGAGTGCCAGGTGTCGTGAATCGTGGCATCGGAAGCTGGGAACAGCATCATGCGTGTTTCCGGCACGCCGTCTTCCTGCAGTCGCGGCTTGCCGTTCTCGGTGATGACGCAGCCGCCCATCAGCCAGCGGCAGTGGCTGGAGCCTGACGCCCATTGCCAGCGTCCGCTCACCTTGTACGTGTCGCCAGCGATCTCCGCCTTACCGCGCGGGCCGAACACGCCGCCAGTCACCGTCAAGGGATCGCCATAGATTTCCTTCGCCGTCGCCGGATCGAGATAGGCGGCGGTCAGACCCGACGTGGCGCCGATCATCAGGCACCAGCCGGTCGCGCCATCGGCGATTGAAACCTCCTCGATGGCCTCAAGCAAAGCTGCCGGTTCCGCTTCGAGGCCCCCCAGAGATTTCGGTACGGCAAGCCGGAACAAGCCGGCCTTCGCCATTTTGTCCGCTAGGTCACGGGGGAGATGCCGCGCCTGCTCGATCTCCGACGAACGCCGTCGCACCTCGTCGAGCAGCGCCGCATCGGGTCTCATGGCAGCTTCCGTATCTGCGCCAGCGGCCGACCGAAATTCCTGCCGCTCAGCAAGCCGATAAAGAGATCCGGCAGGCTCTCGATGCCTTGCGTGATCTCTTCGCGAAACTTGAGGCGCCCGTCGCGAATCCAGCCTGACATTTCCTCGATGGCGGAGGAGAACTGTTTGGAATAGTCGAACACCACCAGCCCTTCCATGCGCAGGCGCTGGCCGATGAAAGCCACGACATTGCGCAGGCCCGTGCGTTCCGCTGCCCGCTTGTTGTATTCGCTGACCTGGCCGGAAATGACGATGCGACCGCGCATAGCCATGTTGGCGACCGCCGCTTCGAGCGTTTCGCCGCCGACATTGTCGAAGAATATGTTCACGCCATTGGGACAGGTAGCGGCAATGGCTTGCGCCAGATTGCCCTGCTTGTAATCGATGGTCGCATCGAACCCCATCTCCTCGCGCAACCAGCGACACTTTTCCGGACCACCGGCGATGCCGACGACGCGACAGCCCAGCATGCGCGCGATTTGACCTGCCGTGGCGCCGACCGCACCCGCGGCCGAGGAAATCAGCACTGTCTCGCCCGGTTGCGGCTTGCCGAGATCCTTGAGGCCGAAATACGCCGTCAGTCCCGGAATGCCCAGCACGCCAACATGCACCGTAAGGGGAATCTTCGCATCGGTCGTTATCCTGCGCAGCCCACGACCGTCCGACAGGCCATATTCCTGCCAGCCAAAAGCGCCAGCCACGAAATCGCCGACGGCGAATTTCGCATTTTTGCAGGCGATTACCTGGCCGACCGATGAACCCTCGATCGTCTCGCCCAACTCCAGCGGACGGGCATAACTCTTCTCGCCACTCAAGCGACCGCGACTGCCGGGATCGGCGGTGCAATAAATATTATGCACCAGCACCTGCCCGTCGCCCGGCGACGCGATGTCGAGCGTTTCCAGCCGAAAGTCCTCGCGCCGCGGCAAGCCCTCGGGCCGCCGCGCCAGGACGATACGCCTGCCTTGCATATTGCGCTTACGATTCGCCGCCGGAGGACGTCACGCCGCCATCGGCGATGATGGTCTGGCCGGTCACGAACGCGGCCGCCTTCGACGCCAGGAACACGGCGACGCCACCGATATCGTCGGGCTCGCCGATGCGCCCCAGCGGCGAGCCGGTCTCCATTTGCTTCAGGATCACCGGGTTGCTCCACAACGCCTTGGCGAAATCGGTCTTGATCAGGCCCGGCGCGATGACATTGACGCGCACGTTGCTCTTGCCCCATTCCATCGCCAGCGACTTGCACAGCGAGAAATCGGCCGCCTTCGACATGCCGTAGGCCGCCAGCACCTTGGAGCCGATCAGACCGCCGATCGACGAGACGATGATGACCGACCCGTCCTTGCGCTCGGCCATCTCGGGGCAAACCATGTTGCAGAGCCACAGATTGCTTAGCACGTTGTTCTGCATGATCTTCAGGAACGCCTCGTCCGGCATGTCCTTCAGCGGCCCGTAATAGGGATTGGCCGCGGCATTGCAGACCAGAATGTCGATCTTGCCGTAGGCCTTGCGCGTCTCCGCGACCAGGCGCTCGAGCTGCGCCTTGTCGGAAATGCTGGCCTGCACGGCCATGGCCTCGCCGCCTTCCTTCTTGATGGCGGCGACGACTTCTTCGCATACCGGCAGCTTGCGGCTGGAGACCACGACCTTGGCCCCGGCGCGGGCAAGGTTCTCGCAGATCGAGCGGCCGATGCCCCGGCTGCCACCGGTGACGACGGCGACTTTGCCGGTGAGATCGAACATTCTATTGGCCATTTTTGTTTCCTTCCCTGTTTGCGAATTTCATAGCCGGTTTCGCCGAAACAGCGCAACCAGCTCGACATGCGAGGACCAGAGGAACTGGTCGATGGGCACGACCTGTTCGAGCGCATAACCGCCATCGACCAGAATGCGGGCGTCGCGCGCGAAAGTGCCGGGATCGCATGACACGGCGACGATGATGGGAATGCGGCTGGATGCCAACTCGCGCGCCTGCGCTGCTGCACCAGCCCGTGGTGGATCGATAATCGCAACCTTATAGGTGTCCAAGGTTTCCGTCGTCATCGGCTCAGCCATCAGATCGCGCTGATCAACGCCAAGCTTGCCGCGCAAAGCGGGCAGACGCGCCGCCTGCGCCACCGCGGCGCAGGCCTGCGCATCGCCCTCGACGACATGCACGCGCGCGTCCGGCAGCAATTCCAGAGACAGCGTCCCGACGCCGCCGAACAGATCGACGACCGACTCGGCGTCGCCAATCCATTGCCGCACTGCCTGCCGCATCGCATTTTCACCCTCACGACTGGCCTGCAAGAACCCGCCGGGCGGCACGCTCACGGCTGCCGCACCGAGTTGCAGCACCGGTTGCCGACGCTGCGCGACGGGCTCCGATTCCGCACCCCGCCGCCAGGCGATGCGCGCCAGCTCATGCGCTTGCGCGAAAGCCGCCATGGTCTCGCGCGCCGCCATATCCGGCGCGTGGTCGGCAGCGATCTGGCAATCGATGCCGCTATCAGTGTCGTTGAGGATTATTTGCGCGCTTTGACCGACGGCCAGGATCTGCGTCAGCAACTGGCGCAGCGGCGCGATCAAAGCTTCGAGCTGGGGCAGCAGCACCCGGCATACCGCCAGATCGACCAGCCGATGGCTGGCGCGCTCGTGGAAGCCGATGATCGCCGCCTTGCGAGTGCGCATGGCAGTAAGCGTCGCCCGACGACGTCTGGCGGGTGGGGTCGTCACGATCTCGCCCAGCGCAACGCCGGCAAAGCCACGACGCTGCAGGGCCTGGCCTACCAGATCGCGTTTCCAGGCAAGATAGGCGCGATAATCGAAATGCTGGACCGTGCAGCCGCCGCAAACGCCGAAATGCGGACAAGGCGGCTGAGCGCGCAACGGGCTGGCGCGCTCGATGTGACGCACGACCGCCGACATGCCCTCGCCCCGCGCCTGGATGATTTCCACCTGCACGGCTTCGCCCGGCAGCGTGAAAGGAATGTAGACCGGCTTGCCGTCGAACGTGGCGATGCCATCGCCGCGGCCGCCCAGGCTTTCGACGGTAAGCGTCGCCTGGCGCGATTGCGGCAACGGCTTGGGCATATTCGTCAGTCGCGTAAAACGGCGGCGGCGCGGACCTGGCCGACTTCTAGCCCGGCGCGGTTGAGGATCGGCACGTGCAACGCCGACTCAAGCGCCGGATCGAACACGCCGCAGCGCTGCAGCAATGCCGCCAGCGCAACTTCCGAGGCGCGCGTGCCGCCATCGTCGATCTTCAGCGCGATGCCCCAGCCCTTGTCGCGCAATATGGCGATGTAGACGCCTTCGGCGCCGGTCTTCACTACCGCCCGCTCGCCCAGGGTTTGCATGACGCGGGTGCAGAAGCGGCCGGTGCCCGCCACCATGAACGGCTCGGCCGCCATCGCCTCGCGGATGCGGGCGATGGCGGCGATACGCGGCTTGGGCAATGTTGCGGGCTTGGCCATGCGCGCGAAGGCCAGCGCCAGCCTGCCCAGCGGCACGCCGATCACCGGAATCCCGCAACCGTCGATGCCTTTGGGCGCCGGGCCCAAATTCATGTCGGTGAGCTGCTCAAGCACGCCCAGAATGCGCTGCTGCACCGGATGTTCCAGCTTGATGTAGCCCTTGGTCTTCTCGCCCTTGTGCACGGCGACGGTGAGAAAGCCCGTGTGCTTGCCCGAGCAATTGTTGTTCAGCGCCGTCGGCTTCTCGCCTTTCAGCAACAGAGCCTCCGCTGCCGGCCCGTAAGACGGCGTCTGCACGCCGCATTCCAGATCGGCGACGGACAGACCGATCTTCTTCAGCCAGGCAGCCACGGTTTCGGTGTGGCGCGGCTCGCCGCCATGGGAGGCGCAGGACAAGGCGATTTCGGCATCACCCAGCCCGAAATGCTCGGCAGCGCCGCTTTCGATCAGCGGGATGGCCTGAATCGGCTTTAATGCCGAGCGGGAATAGACCGGCGCTTCGATATCACCCCAGGCCGAGATGACGCGGCCCTCGCTGTCGACGATGGCGGCCGCACCGCGATGGCGGCTTTCCACCATGTCGCCGCGCGTAACCTCGACCAGAACGGGATCGGCCGGGGATGGGGCGTTGGCGTGATCGTGATCGTGGGAATGGGCCAATTCTATTTTCCTGACGAAGCGACTTGCAGACGGATATCGGCCAGCAGCACGGCGGAGCCGTCGCTCAGCGGCTCCGGCTGGAACGGCTTCAGTACTTTGCCATCGACCATCGAGCCATTGGCCGAGCTGAGATCTTCCATCGCCAGCCTGCCATTGAGCAGCAGGAAGCGGGCATGGCGGCGCGAAAGGCTGGCATGCTCGACAACGATCTCGCACAGCTCCTTGTGGCGACCGATGGTCAGGCCGTATTTGTGCTTGGCGAGCTGCGCTTCGGAAAGCTGGATTTCGTAGGAGCTTCCCTCCTCATCCTGTCCAGTTAGCGACCAGTTACGCAAGGCGCTGCCGCCATAGGAGGGAACAGCGCCGACTTCGTCCGGCCGAGGTTCCGTCCGTGGCCGCAGCACCGCCTGGCGCTGCTGCACCTTGGCGCTGCGGCGCTCGTCGCGGATGGTGCGCACCCGCCGGCTGGCAGCCTCGACCGCCTGCAGCACGCGCTGGCGCGGCCGGCGCAAGGCCAGCACCACCGCTGCCGACGCCAACAGGGTCAACACCACGGCCCAGATATACAGGCCTTTGACCGCGCCCGAATCCGGGGCGGCTGGTGGCGTGATGATGCAGGGCGTCGCTATCTCGTTGAACACGATGTTGCGGCGCTTCAACAGCGCCATCAACTCGCTGACGTGCGAAGCGAAATAGATGCCGGCGCCGGCCATCACCTGGATCTCGCCGCTGCGATCGCGCGATACCTGGCTGGGAGAAGACTGGGTATTGACGCCAATTACCTGGCCACAAGCGTTGAACAAGGGGCCGCCGCTGTTGCCGGGGTTGATCGGCGCCTCATGCTGGACGATACGCATGTCGGGGCTGCCCCTGTACCAGGGCGCTGTAAAGACGCGGCCGATCGAACCGGTGGTGAGCGTGGCGCTTTCGGCCGCCCGCAGCCGATCGCCGATGCCTGGATAGCCGAGCGCGAAAACGCTGGCGCCGAGCTTGGGCTCGACGCTGCTCAAGGTCAGCGGCTGGCGGCGCAGGCCCTGGACTTCGAGTACTGCCAAATCGCGGTCCTCGTCGGTGACGACGATGCGCGCTTCCAGCGGATCCTTCAGCCCGGCCTTGGGAATGACCAGGATCTTGCCGGGTGCGCGGCGCACGACGTGGAAATTGGTGGCGACGATACCGCGATCGTTGACGACGAAGCCGGTGCCTGTCGTATAGCCGTTCTGCTGCGGGATGTAGATGCGCACCACACTCTCGTCGAGCACGTCGATATCGACCTGCGCCGCAGCCGGCGCTGCGCCCAGCGCCATGGCAAGCGCCGTCGCGCACAACATGAGCCGGCCGGCAGTTCCCCCGTTCATCCGCTCCCCTATCGCAGCCGCGCCAGGACAAGCGTGGCGTTGTCGGCCCCCTTGCCGCCCCGCTCCACCGCCAACCTGACCAGCTCGTCCGCCGCACGATCCAGCGCCGGCGCGCGCAAGGCAATCCCTAATTCACCGGCCTCGACATGTTCCCACACGCCATCGCTGCACAGGGCAAGGCCATCGCCTTTCGCCAGCACCAGCTCCGTCATTTCAGGCTCGGCACCATCGCCGCCGCCCAGCGCCTTGGTCAGCCGGCTGCGGTCGGGATGGTCGCGCACTTCGCTTTCCTTGAGCCGTCCCATATCGAGCAGAAGCTGCACCACGGAATGGTCGCGGCTGCGGAAAGCCAGTTTGCCGTCCCTGAAATGATAGAGGCGACTATCGCCGATATGTCCGGCCAAGGCCTGTTTGTCGCCGGCCCAGACGAGGACCAGGGTGGTTCGCGGCGCCATCTGGCCTTCGCCCAGGGCCGCGATATCGCGGTCGGCCTCGGCGAAGCTGCGCGTCATCCAATGCCTTGCCGCCGACACATCGCACGGCGCCTCGGCGAAGGCCTTGGTCAGCCGGTCGATCGCCGCGCGTGAAGCTTTCTCGCCATCGGCATGACCGCCGGCGCCATCGGCTACCGCCAGCAGGCGCGGTTTACCATCGCCCCGACCGAGAACCGCAAAAGCATCTTCCTGGTTGCCGCGTCCGCCGAGGCTTTGCGCGCTTGCGATTTCCCAGTTCATGACGCGTTCAAGGCTCCGCGCCGGCGCGCAACACCACCACCGTGGTGTTGTCCTGGTCCGGCCGTTGCAGCGCGTCGACCGCAGCGATCAACGCGTCAGCCAGATAATCCGCATCATGGCCGTTGCTGTTGCGGACGATGGCGGCAATCTCGTCGTCTTCGAGGCTGCACAACCCATCGCTGGCCAGCAACACGATATCGCCCGGCTTGGGCGAAAAGGACATGAAGGCCAGGTCGACCAACGGAATGTCCTCACCCGAAACCGCCGAGCGCAAGGCATTGCGCGAGGGATGGGCGGCGGCCGCATTGGCCGTCATCTCGCCGCGCTCGACGCGCGCCTGCAAGAGCGGCGTCATGGAATGATCCTCGTTCAGACGCCGCAGCGCGCCACCGGAGAACAGCCACAGGGGCGAATCGCCGACGCTGATCCAGTCCAGCCTCTTGTCGCCGGCCAGCAGCCCAACCAGGGTGCAGCCCATGCCCGAGAGGGACGGCTCCTTGTCGCTGCGCGCGGCAATGGATTCGTTGGCCGCCGCCAGAGCGCTCTGCAAACGCTCGGCCGTATCGGCATTGCTGGCGCGATAGGCATCGGCGAAGCTGCGTGTCGCCACGTCACTGGCCACCGCGCCGCCGGCGTGTCCACCCATGCCGTCGGCGAGTACCGCCAGCAGGACTTCCTTGCCCTGCTCGCCTGCCACCCGCAGCACCGCGCATTCGTCTTCCTGATACGGCCTGCCGCCTTGGCTTTTGCGACTGGCTGCCTGCCAGGTCTTCGTCATGAATCCTGCCAGTCGAACTCCGGCCCGCAGAGCGCGATAAAGCGCAGCTTGGTGCGGCCGATGAGAATTTCCGTGTTGGAAGCGATTTCGGTCGGTGTCAGCACCGCCTGATCGCCAAGGTACGTGAGGTTCCTGCCGCCGCCATGCTGCAAATAGAATTTGCGGCTGCGCGGATCGTAGGTCAGTACGGCGTGGCCGGTGCGCGACATCTGCTCGTCGCCGAACTCGAGGCTGATGCGTTCGGTAGGCCCGCGCCCGATGCTATTCATGCCATAGCCCACGGCGCGCGCCTGGCCGCGGCCCGGCCCATCGACCACGACCAGCCAGCCGACCACCGGATCCTCCGCCATGTCGCTCGATGCACCCTCGCTGCCACCCTTGCTACGGCGCGCCGGCCCGATCAGCCTGGTGCGTTCGGCATCGGCCGATCCCGTCGTTACCTGGCGCGGCGACATATCGCGGTCGCCAACCGACGCGGTATCGGCATCGGGATTGGCCGTCAGCACCCTGCCGCGGCCAAGTACCGAGGGATCGCCCAAGCGCGGCTCGTTCTCGCGACCGCCGGCGGGCCGCCGATCCAGCCGGCGCGTCGCGTCCGAAGCTGGTTCGGTCGGCACTTCGACGATCTTGCCGTCAGGTCCGCGCTTGATTGCCATGGCAAACTCCCGAGTCTATTTCTCGTAAAGACGGTTGATGAGGTTGTCGACGCAATACACCCCGGCCCTGTTGAGGGCGCGTTCTTCGCGGGCCTGCACGATGTGCATGGTAAAAACCAGGATCATTGCCTGCAAGAGCGCGACGATGGTGGTGTTGAAGGCCACCGCCAGCTTCCTGGTCAAATTGCCCAGCAGCGCCGGGTCCTGCGGATCGGTGACGCCGGCATAGGCCAGCGCCAGCGCGATCCCGATAACGGTGCCGATGAAGCCCAGCGACGGCAGCATCCAGGCGATATAGCGCAGCATGTTGTAGCGCAGGTCGATTTCGTGCAGGTACAGGTCGAGGCTGGAATTGAGCAGCGTATTGGCCTGATCAATCGAGCGGCTGGACTGGAACTGCAATATCGCGCGCTGGATCAGCCGCGGCAGGAAACGGTCCTGCGCCTGGGGATTGGCTTTAACCTTGGAATAGAGCCCGCCCAGATCGGCCGCCCGCAACACCACGCGTTCGTCGGTCGGCAGATAGCTTCGCTCCAGCTCGCTCAGTTCCTCGTTTCCGGTCATGAAGCGGACAATGATCTCGCCCATGCCGATGAAGAACACCACCCATTGCAGGTTCTGGATGGTGAATGGATAGGTGCCAAGCTCGGTATTCTTGTCGAGCAATATCTCCGCGAACGTATCGCTCAGCGAATAGTGCAGGACGGCGATGAACACGCAGCCAAGAGCGAGGCTGACGAGAGCGGCAATGGTGCGGCGCGACAGGTTCACTTGCCCTATTCCTTGCGCACGATTTCGCCGGTCTGCGGATTGCGCATCACGCCGCCTGCCGGCGGATCCGGTTCGACCAGCTTGGTTGCGGCCCCAACGCCCGCCTTCTGCTGCGCCAGAAGTTTCAGCAGCCCGTTCACCGTTGTCGAGTAACGCCCCAGCATCAGCGGCTCATCGGCGGTGACGAAGGCCTGCCGCAGCTTGACCCAGTCGCCACCATTATGGGTCCAGGTGCCGGCTGCGCTTTCGCGGTCGGTCAGATAAAACCGGCCATCCGTCGCCTCGACCAGTTCGGCATGGCGACGAGAGATCGTGGCATCGGCCAGCACGATGTCGCATTCGGGATTGCGGCCGATCAGATAGGTTTTGATGGCGGGCATGTCAGCGACGCTCCGGCACGATCGAGGGCGAGACGGTGATGGGTTCGTCTCGATCGGCATTCGGTTCGTCCGGCGCCATCATCCCCGCACGTTGAATCTGCGTCACCGGATCTGGCTCGGGGGCGATCTCGACCGGCGCCAATGGCGAGTTTGCGGGATGGGCCTCATCCGGCATGGCCCGGGGTGACGCGCGGAAGCGGAAGCGCACTTCGCCCAGTTCGATCAGATCGCCATTGTTGAGGTTGCCGCTCGTGACCTGGGACAGGTTCACCAGCACGCCGTTGATCGATTTCAGGTCGGTGATGGAAAAACTGCCGTCACGGGCCTTGTGGATCACCGCATGCTGGCCCGACACCGAATCGTTGGCCAGCACCAGATCGTTATCCCGATTACGCCCGATACGGAATGCGGTCCCCGTGACGCCGACATGCCTGCCATCGCCGTCGAGAAACTCGAGCCAGGCTTCGGGTTCGTCGAAATGCCCTTCCGCCACGCGCTTGAGATAGGCCGCACGGCGGCGACGGACCGACGAGACCAGCAGCACGAGCAGGCCCAGCACAAAGACTCCGCCCAGCAGCGCTAGCGCCTGGTTGTCGCGCTCGCGAATCCACACGCGCCAGCCCACTTCCGGCGGCCGCGGCAGCGACGGCACGTTCACCTGCAACTCGATCGGGCCCGCCGTCGTTCCCAGCCTGACCAACAAAGCGCCCCCCGCCTGATCGCCTTCCGGGGTCAGCGCGAAACGGGCGACGCCACCGGCATCGAGCGCGACGAAGGGTTCGGTCAGGGCTGCCGGCGGCAGATTGTTTTGCGCGTCGGCGACGAAATAGCGTCCGCCGGTATCCTCTGCCAGTCGCCTGACACTCTGCAGTGCGACGCTCTGCGCCGGGGTGCGAGCGAAGCCGAAGCCATAGATTGCCACTTCCGCCGCACGGCCGGCCGCAATGACGTCCTCGGATTTATAGGCGGTGTCCTCGGCCAACCCATCGGAGAAAACGAACACCGCCTTGCGCGCTGCCGGCACGACCCCGACCCGGGTGATGGCAGACATCACGCTGCGGTACAGTTCAGTCGTCTTGCCAACCGCCTTGATGTTTTTCAAGGCCTCCGAGACCTTGGAGGCCTCCGATCCCGGTGGCACCAGGACCGTCAAATCGCTGTCAAACACCGCCAATCCGAACCGCTGATGCGATCTGGCCGTCTTCAGCATATCGCCAATCTGCTGCAGGTTGCGATCGATCACGCCTTGGCGCGCGGGATCGCTGGTATCGATCAAAAACAGCACCGAACTCAGGGCGTCACCGTAGGGAAACGGCTCCAATGACTGCCGGGTGAGAGCAGCGCCATTCAACGAGGCGGATACGTCCTCGAGCGCGAGCCCCCCTAGAAGCTGCACCTCGACCCGCAGCCTGTTGCCGCTCTCGCGCGCCACGTCGATCAGCGCCGGCCCCTTGGCGGCGGGAATCCCCTGCTGCGCCACAGCAGAACCGGCAAATATCGTCACCGTGGCCAGAGCGGCCAGCAGGTTGAGGAGACGCGAGCGAAGGATCATCAATCAGCCGGAAAGGGCGAATGGCGCCCAAAGGACAAGTTTAGCGAGGCCGGCCTTTGATGACAAAGGATTGCGTCGCGATCTGGGCGCAAAGCCGGCGGCAAGGCGGCGGCCACCGGAACGGCGACCGCCTGATGCCACTATTCCGCCGCCTGCCGGCGCCCCGATGCCTGCACGGCCTGCCAGATCTTCAGCGGCGTGGCGGGCATATCCATATGCGTGATACCCAGCGGCGCCAGCGCGTCGACAATCGCGTTCATCACCGCCGCCAGCGCGCCTACCGTGCCGGCCTCGCCGCACCCCTTCACACCCAGCGCGTTGGTGCGGCAGGGAATTTCGTTCATCTTCAGGTTGAACGAGGGCATATCGTCGGCTCGCGGCATGGCATAGTCCATGAACGAGCCGGCCAGAAGCTGGCCGCTTTCTGGATCGTACACCGCGTTCTCCAGCAGCGCCTGGCCCAGACCCTGGACGATGCCGCCATGGACCTGGCCGTTGACGATCATCGGATTGACCACCTTGCCGAAATCGTCGCAAACCGAGTACCGCGCCACTTGGCAAACGCCCGTGTCCGGATCGATCTCGACTTCGCAGATATGGCAGCCATTGGGGAAGGTCGGGGCGGCGCGCGTGAACACGCTTTCCTCGTTCAGGCCCTTTTCGGCAAGTTCCGGCGGTAGCTTCAGGCTGCCGTCGCGAATGGCGCGCGCCAGATCCAGCAGCATGATCTTGCGATCGGTGCCGGCGATGCGGAAGCCGCCGTCGCTGAACTCGATATCGGCTGCCGCCGCTTCAAGACTGTGCGAAGCGATTTCCTTGCCGCGCTTGATCAGCGCATCCGAGGCCAAGGCGATCGCATTGCCCGCCATATAGAGCGAGCGCGAGCCGCCGGTGCCGCCGCCCTGCTTCAGCTTGTCGGTATCACCGTAAAGAATGTTGATCTTGTCGAACGGCAGCCCCAATCGCTCGGCCACGATCTGCGCGAACGTCGTATCGTGGCCCTGCCCGTTCGATTGCGTCCCGACCCAGACCGAGACGGTATCATCGGCCTCGAAATCGATCTTGGCGATTTCCTGTGGATTGCCGGGCGTGATCTCGACGTAATAGGACATGCCGATGCCGCGCAGCTTGCCACGCGCTGCGGCTTCCTTGCGGCGGTTCTCGAAGCCCGCCCAATCAGCCATCTGCATCGAATCATCCATGCAGCGGGCAAACTCGCCGGAATCGTACTTTTGGCCGACACCGTTGTCGTAGGGGAACTGGTCGGGACGAATGAAGTTCTTACGCCGCAGTTCCGCAGCGTTGACCTTCAGTTCGCGCGCCGCGCGTTCCACAAGACGCTCGATGATGTAGCAGACTTCCGGACGCCCGGCGCCGCGATAGGCGTCGACCGGCACGGTATGCGTATAAACGCCCTCGACGGTGAGGCTCTTGAGCGGAAAGTCGTAGACTCCACCCAGCACGCCCAGCGGCGCCATGGTCGGGATGATAGGCGCGAAGTTCGAAAGATAAGCGCCCATATTGGCGATTGTCTTGACGCGCAGCGCCAGGAAGCGATTGTCCTTGTCTAGCGCCAGCTCTGCGGTGGTGACGTTATCCCGCCCCATCGTATCGGAAAGGAAGGACTCGCTGCGATCGCCGGTCCATTTCACCGGCTTGCGGAGTTTGCGCGAGGCGTAGCAGACCAGCACCTGTTCGGGGAACAGGAAGCTCTTCATGCCGAAACCGCCGCCGACATCGGGCGTGACGATGCGGACTTTCTCCTGCGGGATGTTGAAGATCATCGCCGCCAGAATGGCCTTGTGGTTGAAGCCGCCTTGCGTCGAGGAATAGAAGGTCAGGTGGTCGTCGGCAGTGAAATCGCCGATCGCCGCGCGCGGTTCCATGGCGTTGACCACGATGCGGTTCTGCAGCAGATCGAGTTTGGTGACATGCGCGGCTTTCGCGAAGGCCTCGTTAATCTTGGCTTCGTCGCCGAACGACCAGTCGAAGGCCAGGTTGTTCTTCACCTCCGGCCATACTTGCGCTGCGTCCTTGGCGGTCGCACTCGCGGTATCGGCAATGGCCGGCAGGATGTCGTAATCGATCTCGACAAGCTCGGCCGCATCGCGCGCCTGGGCATAGGTCTCGGCAACGATCGCCGCCACCGGATCGCCGACATGGCGCACGATGCCCTTGGCCAGCGCCGGGCGCTCGGTCTTGACCATGGCGGATTTGTCGCGGTTCTGGATCGGGATCATGCAGGGCAGCAGCCCCACCTTGTCGGCGTCGAGATCGGCGAAGGTGTAAACCGCCTTCACGCCCGGCGCTGCCTTGGCAGCCGAAGTATCGATTCGCCCGAAGCTGGCATGGGCGTGCGGCGAGCGCAGCACGTAGAGGTAAAGCTGGTTCGGCAGATTGATGTCGTCGGTGTACTGACCGTGGCCGGTTACCAAACGATCGTCTTCCTTGCGTCGGACTGACTGGCCGATACCGAACTTCATAAGTGAATTCTCCTGCTGACCCAAGCAAACGGCCGGCAAATGCCCGCCGGCCGCGATCTGATTGGCAATTCTAACATGCGGTTGCCGCAGCGCACCACCTGCACGGGCGGCATGGCATCCCGTCGATTTCTACGTGCGGAACGGCTGCCCTGCCCCCGGCTTGCCAGCCGGTTCCCATGCCGTAGAGTGCGGCAAAAGCCTGAACTGCACCGGGAGGAGTTCCAAAGTGGCCGTGCGTTATTTCGACTGGCTGGCGCATCATACTCGCCGCGCCGCCGACAAGCCGATGATGATCGACCTGCACTCAGGCCGGGAAATCACTTACCGCCAGGCCAACGAGCGCGCCATACGCCTGGCCAACTGGCTGCGCTCGGTTGGCGTGGCGCGTGGCGACCGCATCGCCATCCTCTCCCCCAACGGCCCCGAATTCTTCGACCTGCAATTCGCTTGCGGCAAGATCGGCGGCATCATGCTGCCGCTTAACTGGCGGTTGGCGGTGCCGGAACTGGAATACATCATCGGCGATGCCGCGCCCAAGGTGCTGATCCACGACGTCTCGTTCCAGGCCCAGGCTGACGAGCTGAAAAAGCGCTGCAAGATCGCGACCCTGCTCTGCATCGATGCCGACCGACCGGACAGCGACTATGAGCAGGCATTGGCCGGGCAGAAGACCGAGATCGTGCCCGAGGTCCTGACACACGACGATTATTCGATGATCATGTACACGTCCGGCACCACCGGCCATCCCAAGGGCTCGATCACCACCTATGGGATGAATTTCTACAACTGCGTCAATCTCGGCAATCCAGCGCTGGTCAACCAGAACTCCAAGCACCTGGCGATCCTGCCGCTGTTCCATACCGGCGGGCTGAACTGCTACGCCAACCCGATCTTCCATGCCGGCGGCACCGTGATGATCATGCGCACTTTCGATCCCGGAAAGTGCCTTGAGCTGATCGACGATCCCAAAGTCGGTCTGACGCATTTCTTCGGCGTGCCGGCCAACTACCTCTTCATGATGCAGCACCCGAAATTCCAGTCGGTCGATCTCTCGCGCCTGGTGATCGCCGGCGTCGGCGGCGCGCCCTGCGCCCTGCCGATCCTGAAAGGCTGGGCCGCGCGCGGCATCGCCCTGCAGCAGGGTTTCGGCATGACCGAAACCAGCCCCTCGGTGCTGGTGCTCGACGCCAAGGACGCCATTCGCAAGGTCGGCTCCACCGGCTTGCCGGTGCTGCACAACGAAGTTCGCATCGTCGACGAGAACGGCAAGGACGTGCCGACCGGCGAGATGGGCGAGTTGTGGGTGCGCGGGCCCAACATCACGCCGGGTTACTGGAACAAACCGGAAGCCACGGCCAAGACCATCACCGATGGCTGGCTGCACACCGGCGACGCCGCCAAGGTCGATGAGGACGGATTCTACTACATCGTCGACCGCACCAAGGACATGTACATCTCGGGCGGCGAGAACGTCTATCCGGCCGAGGTCGAAAGCGTCATCTACCAGCTACCGCAGATCGGCGAAGTGGCCGTGATCGGCGTGCCAAACGAGCGCTGGGGTGAGGTCGGCATGGTAGTCGCCACCAGAAAACCCGGCACGCAGCTTTCCGAAGAAGAGATCATCGGCCACTGCGTGAAGAATCTGGCGAAGTTCAAGGTGCCGCAGAAAGTCGCCTTCATCGACGCCCTGCCGCGCAACGCCACCGGCAAGGTGCTGAAGCGCGAGTTGCGGGTGAAATTCATCGGCGCCGACAAGCCGGCGATCAGCTAGACCACGCCCAGCGAATATCCGCCATCGACGGTGAACAGTCCGCCGGTGGCGTAGGCGGCCTCGTCGCTGGCCAGGAACACGGCCATGCGGGCAATCTCCTCGGGCCGTGCGAAACGACCGAGGGCGACGGTCTTCAACCAGTCGGCCCGTGCCGTCTGCGGATCGGCGGCCGTCTCGATGCTGCGCTGCATGAGCGCGGTCATGGTCGGACCTGGCGCGATGGCGTTGCAGCGAATGCCGTAGCCCATCCGCCCGCAATGGATGGCGACCGATTGCGTGAACTGCGCCACGGCGGCCTTTGAGGCGCCGTAAGCGACCATCTCGGGCGAGGCCATTACGGAGGCTCCCGAGGCGATGTTGACGATGGCGCCGCCACCGGATCGCGCCATGGCAGGGATCGCGTACTTGCAGCCCAGGAATACAGAATCGAGATTGACGCCAAGCACCAGCTTCCAGGCCTTCAGTGTCGTGGTCTCCGGATTGCCCGACCGGCCGGTGCCGGCGTTATTGACCAGAACGTCCAGCCGTCCGAACTCACTTTCGACCCGCTCGATCAGGGACTGCCATCCAGCCTCGTCAGTCACGTCCTGCTCGCAGAAGCGGCCGCCGATCGGATGCGCCGCCATTTCGACCGCGGCCGCATCGATGTCTGTCAGCATGACGGTGGCGCCCTCGCCCGTCATCGCCTGAGCTGTAGCCAGCCCGATGCCCGAAGCCGCTCCGGTGACGATAGCTACCTTGCCCGCAAGTCTGCCCTGCTCCCGCATGCTGCCTCCCATCGACTAGCGAAATCGGTTTCTTTGGCTAAAGCTTGCCACGACTGTCCGCCTTGACCATTCTTTGCCCAACCTTAGCAAAAAGCGCCCCCGCGCTCGGCAGATTCAGGGAGTGAAGTCATGCTTCAGGGGATCATGCAGGACCGCCCGCTGCTCCTGTCGGGCATCATCGAACACGCTGCGCGCTGCTTCCCCGATACCGAGATCGTCGCCCGCACCATCGAAGGCGATCTGCATCGCTACACCTACGCGCAGGCGCGCTCGCGCATGAAGAGGCTGGCCAAGGCGTTCCTGAAGCGGGGCATCAAGCCCGGCGACCGGGTCGCCTCGCTGGCCTGGAACACGCACAATCATTTCGAGCTGTTCTATGCCCTGCCCGGCATCCAGGCGGTCCTGCACACCGTCAATCCGCGGCTCTTCCCCGAGCAACTCACCTACATCATCAACCACGCCGAGGACCGCTTCCTCTGCATCGATGCCGAAACTCTACCTTTGGCGGAGAAGCTGGCGCCGCTTCTCAAGACCATCGAAGGCTACATCATGCTGTGCCCGCGCGAGCGCATGCCGGCCTCGTCCCTGCCCAACCTCATGTGCAGCGAGGAGCTGATCGCCGCGCAGAGCGACGAATTCGAATGGCCTGAGTTCGACGAAAAATCGGCCTCGACGCTTTGCTACACGTCGGGCACCACCGGCAATCCCAAGGGCGTGCTCTACAGCCATCGTGCTGCCGTGCTGCAAGTCCTGCTGGCCGTCTCTGCCGACACGTTCGGCGGTTATATGCCTGGCACCCAGGAAACCGTGATGCCGATGGCGCCGATGTTCCACGGCAATGCCTGGAATACGCCGTACAGCTCGCCCCTGGCCGGCAACAAGCTGGTGCTGCCCGGCCGCGACTATGCAGCGGAGAAGCTTTACGAGTTACTAGAAGGCGAAGGCGTGACGGTCACGGCCGGTGTGCCGACCATGTGGCTGATCCTCACCGATTATCTCGACCGCACCGGCAAGAAGTTCAGCAAGCTGCGCGCTTCGGTGTCGTCGGGCTCCGCCCCACCCCGGGCGCTGATGGACAAGATGCTGAACAAATACGGCGTGCGGCTGATCAATTGCTGGGGCATGACCGAAGCGCTCTCCGCCACCAAGGGCACGCCCAAGCCTGGCACCGACCATCTGCCGCAGGACGAGCTGTTCGATCTGATGGCGCTGGGCGGGCGCACCAATTTCCTCTGCGAGCTGCGCATCGTTGATGACGACGGCAAGCCGTTGCCGCGCGATGGCGTCGCCACCGGCCATCTGATGGCCAGGGGCCCGATCATCGCCGGCGGCTATTTCAAGGGCGAGAACAACCCGATGGACGCCGAAGGCTGGATGCATACCGGCGACGTCGCCTCGCTGCGGCCGGACGGCTATGTCGTGCTGCGCGATCGCTCCAAGGACGTCATCAAATCGGGCGGTGAATGGATTTCGACGGTGCAGGTCGAAGGCATCGCCGCCGGCCATCCCGCCGTGCTCTACGCCGCCGTCATTGCCGTACCACATCCCAAATGGCAGGAGCGGCCATTGCTAGTGATCGTGCCGCGCGAGGGCCATGCCGTGACGCGCAACGAAATGCTGACCTATCTCAAGGGCAAGATCGCTTCCTGGTGGATGCCCGACGATGTGGTCATTCGCAGTTCCATGCCCATCAGCGGTACTGGCAAGATCCTCAAGCGCGAACTGCGCGAGGATTACAAGGACTACGTCCTGCCCTCACTACGAGAAGGCGCGGCCGAATAACCGGTCCGATTTAATCGATTGCAATATACTTGCATTCGGAAGTAATGCGGCCTATATAGTCGGGATGTCGAACACATCCTTTTCCGCCGTCATGAACCTGCTGCGCATCCATGCCCGGCTGGCCGAGCGTTTCGCCGGCGCGCTGGGCTCGGTGCATGGCCTCGCCCTGAACGAAGTGCTGCTGCTGATGCATCTGGAGCGCGCACCCGGCCAGCGCCTCAGCCGCATCGATCTGGCGCGGCGTCTGAGCGTCAGCCCATCTACGGTCACCCGCATGGCCGCGCCGCTGGAGAAGCTGCGCCTGGTCGGCCGCGAAGCCGACAAGCGCGATGCGCGCCTGGCCTATGTCGTGCTGACGTCGGCCGGCCAGCGTCTGGTCGGCGACGCCCGTGCGACGTTGGAAGAGCTGTCGGCCGAAGTCTTCAAGGACCGCTGGACCGAGGCTGAAATTTCATCGCTCAACAAGCTTTTGTCGCGCATCACCGCCGCCCAACCCGGGGATATTTCATAGCCATGTCCGCCACTTTGCACCTGATTTGCGGCTCGACCGGCGCCGGCAAGACAACCTATTCGCTTAAGCTGTGCCGCGAGCAGGGTGCCGTCCATTTCGCCATCGACGAGTGGATGACCACCCTGTTCGCGCCCGACCGCGAGAAGCCCGATTTCCCGTGGATCGCCGAACGCATCGAACGCTGCGAGACGCTGATGGGGACCAATGTTCAGCAATTGGCGAAGCTCGGCGTGTCATCCGTGCTCGATCTCAGCCTGCTGCGCATCGACCAGCGTCGCAAATGGACCGCATTCGCCGTTAAAAACGGAATGACTATCAAACTGCATTTCCTCGACGTCGATCCGGCCAAACGCTGGCAGCGCGTCATGGACCGCAACGAGCAGAAGGGCGAAACCTATCGCCTGACGGTCACGCGCTTCATGTTCGATTTCATCGAATCCATCTGGCAGCCGCCCTCGTCTGACGAGATGCAGGCGATGAACGGCGTCAAGATCGCGGCCTAGAAGCCGCGCAGGCTTTCCCATTTGCGCCGCAGGATTTCCTCGTCCTTCAGCGAGAATTGGCGGCCGTAGAGCGCAGCCTCCCAGGAACCGTAAGTCGGATTGGGCAACAGCACCCAGCGTTCGCCCCAGTAGGCGGCATATTGTTCGGCCGCCTTGACGCGATTCTCGGGCGTCTCACGCGCAGCGCTGAGGAAATCACCCATGTCGTCGCCAATCAGCATCAGGATGCGATGCGTGGCGGCGATCAAGGCGCGACGGTTGCTCTTCTCGTTCGACCATTCCGGCTTTTCGCGCACGGTAAGCACCGTGTCGATGTCGGCCGGCAGCCGGACGCCAAGCCGTTCCAGGTTTCGCCGCGTCGCCGCCTCGCCCGCTACAGTGCGGTTGGTGACGTAGAACACCGTCACGCCGCGGCTTTCGGCATAGGCGATGAAGTCGACCGCGCCCGGCACCGCCGTCGCCTGCGCCTTCGCTACCCATTCGTCCCACAGTTCCGCGTTGAAGATGGTCCGCCGCTTGGTCAGCTCGCCCTGGAAGGCGCTGTTGTCGAGCACCGTCTCGTCGAGGTCCATAATGACGGCCAGAGAGCGCAGCTGCGTGACATCGCCCGTTTGCTCCGTCGCCGCCGTCCAGCGCCGATCCGCGATCGCCCGATCCAGCGTGGCTTTGGCCTGGCGATACTTGCTGGCGGTATCGACCCGGTATTCGGCGGCGCTCTGCATCCACAGAGTCGCGTTCAGGTTCTCATGAGTGTCGCGCGGCGCTTCCTGACAGGCGGCGAGCGTAATCAGAAAGACCAGCAGCAACTTACGCATGAACTAGAATCCGACCGCCCCGCCATCCGAACGCGGATCGCCGGCCGCCTCGATGACGCCGGACGGATGCAGCACCAGCATCCCGGCATGGCCCATCATGTTCTCGTAAGGGCCGACCATCTCGACGTCGTGGCCGGCTTTGCGCATGGCCTCGATCGCCGCCGGATCGAAGCGGTTCTCGATCTTGAGCGAATCCGTCTGCCCGCCGGTCGTCTTACCGAGAAACCAACGCGGGCCGCTGACCGCGCTTTGCAGCGACTGACCGAAATCGACATAACGCGTGAACATGGCGGCCTGGGTCTGCGGCTGGCCCTCGCCGCCCATCGTACCGTAGGCGATCGTGCGTCCGTCCTTCAGTCGCGCATAGGCCGGATTCAGCGTGTGATAAGGCTTCATGCCCGGCCGCACCTGACGCACGTGACCTTCCTTCAAGGTAAAGCCCGCACCGCGGTTCTGCCACAGCACGCCGGTCTCGGGAATAACCGCGCCCGAGCCATATTGGAAATAGACGCTCTGAATGAAGCTGACGGTGCGGCCCTCGCCGTCGATGCAGCCCATCCAGATCGTGTCGCCTTCGCCCGGCTTGCGTGGCGGCCATGGCGCAGCCGTCTTGCGGTCGACCTTGGCGGCCAGCCGATCGAGATTCTTGGGATCGAGCATCGATTGCGCATCGATCTTCATCATCGCCGGATCCGCGACATGCAGGTCGCGCTCGATGAAGGCTTCCTTGATCGCCTCGACCAGCAGATGCAGATACTCGAAGCCTTCGGCTTGCTTGCAGCCCAGCCGGTCGAAGATGCCCAGCACCATCAGCGACGTTACGCCTTGCGTCGGCGCGGTCATGTTGAACAACCGGCCTGCCGAATGCTGCATCTCGAGCGGTTTTACCCATTGCGCGCGATGGCTTTGGAAATCCTCCAGCCGCAGCGGCGAGCCGATCTTTTCCATGCCGCTGGCATGGGCGCGCGCAATGTCGCCGCGGTAGTAGTCGTCGAGCCCGGCCTTCGCCAGCCGCTCGAAGGTCGCGGCCAAGGCCTTCTGCGCGAACATCGTGCGCGCTGGGATCGGCTGACCCTGCTTGTCGAGAAACGTTTCGGCGAAACCCGGCACGTTGCGCAGCAAATCGGCGAAGAGCTTCGTTGAACCAGCAAGGTTTTCCGATACTGGAAACCCTTGGCCGGCATAATGGATGGCATCTTCCAGCAGGCGCGACAGCGGAAACTTACCACCCCATTTCGCCGACAGTTCCAGCGCCAATTGCCAGCCCGAAATCGTGCCGGCGACGGTGTTGGCGACCAGCGGTCCGCGCTGGGGAATTTCATCGAGCTGATGCTGGCGATAGAATTCAGGCGTCGCCAAATGCGCCGCAGCGCCCGCCGCATCGATGCAGACCGGGTCCTTGCCCGCCTCGCCGATCAGCCAGAACGCATCGCCGCCGATGCCGTTGGCGTAAGGATACACCACGGCCACCGTCGCAGCCGCCGCCACCATCGCCTCGATGGCATTGCCGCCCTCGCGCAAGACGGCCAGGCCGGTCTGTGCCGCCAGATGATGCGGCGCCACGAAAGCCCCACGCCGCGCCGATTTGGTTCTTATCATTTGGTTTCCATCCCCTTTTGCCGCAGCATAGGATAGTCGGCGACAAGGGCAAATACGTTAGGGATTGGAATGCCGCACGACCATCACGACGAGAGCCACTGGAAATACCATGGCATCCGCATCGTCCATTCCAACGAGCTCGACATCAACACCGCCCAGACGCCGGGCATGAACCGCGCCGCGGCCATTACCCACGCCACCGCCGGCGCCGAGAAGCTGTGGGCCGGCACGGTCCATATCCATCCCGATGCCAAGACCGGCGCGCATCATCACGGCGAGCTGGAAAGCGTGATCTATGTCGTGAAGGGCCGCGCCCGCATGCGCTGGGGCGACAATCTGGAATTCGTCGCTGAAGCCGGACCGGGCGATTTCATCTTCGTGCCGCCCTTCGTGCCGCATCAGGAAATCAACGCCTCGGCCGACGAGACGCTGGAATGCGTACTGGTGCGTTCGGGCCAGGAGCCGGTGGTGGTCAATCTCGACATCCAGCCAGCGGAGAACCCCGGCGAAGTGCGCTGGATCGACAACATCCATCGCAAGTAGCGGCGACTATTCTCCCTGCTGCAGCAGCGAGCCGCGGCGGCGAGCCATGCGGAAATAATAGAAGAACAGGCCGAAGCCCAGGCCGAGATAGACGATGTTCAGCGCGAATGCCGCCGCCATCAGGTCGTAGCGCACCACGCCGTTGATCAGAATGGAGCGCATGCCCTCGAACGAATAGGCCGGCGGCATGGCGTAGGCGACGTATTGCAGCCACACCGGCAGCACCGACACGGGGTAATAGACGGCGCTGACGGGCAGCAGCGCGAACACCATGCCCCAGGCGATATTTTCCGCTCCCAGCCCATGGCGCAGCACCAGCCCGGTGACGCCTAGCCCGATCGCCCAGCCGAACATCAGCAGGCTGAAGAAGAAAGCGGCCAGCGACAGACCCAGCGAATAGATAGAGAAACCGAAGAACGCCACGGCCAGCAGCGACGCCGGCACGATCCCGAGCAAGGTGCGCAGCAGGCTAATGGACAATAGTGCGCTGGCGAATTCGCCCGGCCGCAGCGGCGTAACGAAAAGATGGCCGAGATTGCGCGACCACATCTCCTCGAAGAAGGAGATCGACACGGCCAACTGGCCGCGAAACAGCACGTCCCACAGCAGCACCGCCGACAGCAGCACGCCGAAGGCCTGCGCGATATAGGAGGTCTGGCTCGAGAGGAACTGGGACATGAAGCCCCACATGATCATCTGCACCGTCGGCCAATAGGCGAGATCGAGCAGACGCGGCCACGAGCCGCGCAGAATGTAGAGGTGACGCAGGATCATGGCGTAGATGCGCTGCCAGGTGGCAACGGCGCCGACGCCGCCTCTGCTGGTGTCGACCGGACTCATTTCTTGCGCACTGCTTTCTTCCTGGCCGGCTTCTTCGTGCCGCGGTTCAGCAGCCCATGCGCGCGATGCCAATCTTCCAGCGATTGCTCGGGATATTCGTCGAACTGCTGCTCACCGCGCCTGGCATCAACCCGCACCCAGTTGGCTTTCGAGCCCAGCATCATATGCACTTGCGACGGCGGCACGGGCAGGTCGCTATCGATGGCGCTGGCGAAAGGATGCACCAGGTCAGGCCATTGCTTGTCCCACACCCAAAGCGCCGAGCCGCATTTCTTGCAGAAGCGGCGCTCGGCATGGCCCTTATGGCCGTCGATGCGGGCGTGGAACTTGGTGATGTTCTTCTCACCCGTCACCTTCATCGTATCGAATTTGGCGCCGAGATTGATGGCGTAGCCGCCGCCGCCCGCCGTCTTGCGGCAGATCGAGCAATAGCAACGCAGGAACGGCACCGGCGCATAGGCCTCGACCGAGAACTTCACGGCGCCGCAGTGGCATGAGCCGCTAATTAACATAGGTCACTTCTTCCACATAGCTAATGACAGAGATCCCGACATTGTCGAAATAGTTCCAGCACCCCCCCAATCTCTCGTAGAAAAGAGTACCGACGAGTTCGCAATTAAAGTTAGCACCGCGGAAATACGGTCGATCCCAACACGATGCTCAGAGGGGGTAATATTCTTTTTGGACTTATCATTTTTAATCATGTTTCTTATAGCGCGCCGAATGAACCCGTTCTCAAACGGAGACTTACCCGAACGAGCGCTTTCCACGCTGTTTCGCGTCTTTCTGATCTGCTTGAGAACATGGTTAACGATTCGTATGTCGAGCCGAATGGACTGGAAAAGCTTCTTCTCCATGTCGAGAAAATGATCAAAAGACATAAGGCTAGCATGTGACCCTGGAACAATCGCTCGGCCCGGCTGTAAACGATCTACGAAACGATTCCAGTGCGTCGATGCCATCGCTCGCGAACGTCCTCGCCGCTTTCTCCCTGCTAAATAGATTTCACGGGCAGCTTTATCGTGAAGAAGATCCTTATGTGTGGCAGCTTCCACGAAGTATGCCTTCTCCGCGAACTCTTTAGAATTTACTAACTGGTCGAGCAGTTCAGCCAATTCCTTGGCCTCATCATCGGTGAGTAAAGCCTCGTTTGTTGGCATGTTTGTAAGTGAATTCCGTTCAAGAAATTCAAGAATCAATCTCGACAACAGAATCAAAAGCTTCTTTTCATGCCGAGAAAGAATAGGTTCTGCTTCATATATAGCCATTGAGGCCGCGCCTCCCCCACCAGGCACATTTTAGTTCTCTTTTAGAAATCTTCTACTGCGCCGCCTGGCGGCGGTTGCGGGCGATGTCGAGGAACACCTCTTCCATCGTGGTACGGCCGAAACGGTCGATCAGTTCCTGCGGCGCGCCGCGCTCGACGATCTTGCCGGCGCGCATCACCAGCACGTCATCGCACAGCCGCTCGACCTCGGTCATGTTGTGCGAGGCCAGCAGGATGGAAGCGCCGGTGCGCCCCTGATAGGCCTTCAGCAGGCTGCGCACCCAGTCGGCCGTATCTGGATCGAGCGAGGCGGTCGGCTCGTCGAGCAGCAGTACGTCGGGCTGGTTGATCAGCGCCTTGGCGATGGTGACGCGCGTCTTCTGCCCGGCCGACAACTGACCGTAAGGCCGGTTGAGGAAGGCGACGATATCCAATTCCTTGGCCAGCTCGGACACCCGCACATTGATGTCTTTCACGCCATAGAGTCGGGCATAGATCTGCAAATTCTGCTTCACCGTCAGGCGATGCGGCAGATCGACATAGGGCGAGGAGAAGTTCATGCGCCCGAGTACGCGATAGCGGTGCTTCAGCATGTCCTCGCCCAGCACCTTCAAACTGCCCGAGGTCGGCAGCAGCAAGCCCAGCAGCATCGACAAAGTCGTGGTTTTGCCCGCCCCATTACCGCCCAGCAGACCGACAACCTTGCCCTGCGGCACGGCGAAGTCGAGCCCATCCACGGCGACGACTTCACCGAAGACTTTCCGCAGCCCGCTGACCTCGATCGCGTTCACGCCGTTCCCATCAGAGTTTGTCGAGCTGGCCTTCGATGCGATCCATCGCACGGCTCAACCGTTCGGGCGCCGAGGCAAAGCAAAGGCGCAAATAACCCTCGCCGCCTTCGCCGAACGCTACGCCCGGCGCCAGGCCGACCTTGCCCTCCAGCACCAGCTTGCTGGCGAAAGCCAGACTGTCCTTCATGCCGTCGACGGAGAAGAAAGCATAGAACGCCGCCTCCGGCCGCTGCACCTTCACCTTGGGATGCGCCGCCAGGCGCTGGATCACCTGCTCGCGGCCGGCACGGCAGCGCTCGACCATGTGTTTGATGAAGGGCTCGCCCTCCTTGATCGCCGCCAGCGCGCCATATTGCAGGAAGGTCGGCGAGCCCGAGATATTGAACTGGATCACCTTGGCCAACATCTCGCCGAACTCGTTAGGCGAAGTCAGCCACCCCAGCCGCCAGCCGGTCATCGCCCAGGGCTTGGAAAAGCTCTGCATCACCAGCAGTGGATCGTCGGGCCGCGCGTGTTGCAGGAACGACGGCGCCACTTCCCCGTCATAGACCAGCCGCGCATAGACCTCATCGGCCATCAGCCAGATGCGCCGCTTGCGGCAGAAATCCAATACCGCCGCTTGCTGTTCCGAGTTCATCATCCAACCAGTCGGGTTGCTGGGCGAGTTGACGAACAACACCTTGGTGCGCTCATCGCAGGCGGCGAACAGTTTGTCGAGATCGAGAGTCCATTTCTCGTTCTTGAACCCCAGCGGCACCTGCCGCACCTCGCCTCCCATGACCTCGACGGCCGAAACGATGTTTGGCCATACCGGGCTCACCACCACGGCATTGTCGCCCGGATCGATGATCGCCTGGCAGGACAGCAGGATCGCCTGCATGCCGGAGCTGGTGACAGTGATGCGGTCTGCCTTGCATTGATTGCCGTACAGCCGCGTCGTGTAGTCGGCGATGGCCTGGCGCAGTTCGGGGATGCCGCGCTGCCACGTGTAGAAGGTCTGGCCTTCCTTCAGCGCCTTCATCGCCGCCTCGGAGATGAACTCCGGCGTCGTCAGGTCCCCTTCGCCGAACCAGAGCGGAATGACATCGGGATTGTCGCGCCCCAGCGCCGCCACGTCGCCGATCTTGGAGGTCGGAATACGGGCGACGAGGTCGCGAATCGGGGCGGGATGGCGCGAAGCCGCAATGTCGAGGGTCATGGTCTTTTCTGGTTGGTTGGCTTTGAAGGGGATGGCGTTCAGGAGCCGCGATAAGTGGAATAGGAATACGGCGAAACGAGGAGCGGAACGTGGTAATGCGCGCCGCGATCGGCGATGCCGAAATCCACCGTCACCACGTCGAGGAAGGGCGGGCTGGCAAGCTGCGCGCCCTGCACCCGAAAATACTGCGCCACATGGAATTGCAGCCGGTAGGCGCCAGCCTTGTAGGCGTCGCCTTCCAGCAGCGGCTTGTCGAGCCGCCCATCGCCATTGGTCGTGGCCCGCACCAGGCGCTGGCCGGCGGCGTCGAGAAGGTCGATCACCATGCCGGCGGCCGGCTTGCCGTTGGCGGTGTCGAGCACATGCGTCGTCAATCGTCCCATCGTCTTTTCCGTAAGGTCTCGGTCGGCGCCAGACTTATCAACAGATGTTGATAATTTAAGCAAGCTGCCTCTCGTTTTGGCGGGCAAACGAAGCTGCTTGCGTAATAGCCTGTCGCTTGGCTTGGCAGATTTATTGCTTGTAGCATAACGAGCGTAACCGCCGCCGCCCATAAGCCAGGCGACGGCCGGTGACGCGCAATCACAAGGCAGTTTTGCCCGGCGGGCATGGAAGCCGGACAACGGCCGAATCTAGGGGATGGCAGGAACATGCATATCAAACTTCGCTCGCTGCTCGGCGGTATGGTCGTGGCGGCAGGCGTTTCGCTGGGCTTCGCCTCGGCGGCAATGGCGCAGACCAAGATCAAGTTCACCCTCGACTGGGTGTTCCAGGGCCCGACCTCGCCCTTCCTGGTGGCGCTCGAGAAGGGCTACTACAAGGCCGAGGGCCTGGAAGTGACCATGGATTCGGGCCAGGGCTCGGCGGGCGCGGTGCAGCGCGTCGCCACCGGCGCCTACGACATGGGCTTCGCCGACATCAACGCCCTGGTCGAATACAACGTCGCCAACCCCGACAAGGCGATCAAGGCTGTGATGATGGCCTATGACTTCCCGCCCTTCGGCGTCTACGCGCTGAAGAAGAGCGGCATCGCCAAGCCCAAGGACCTGGAAGGCAAGAAACTCGGCGCGCCGGTGTTTGACGCCTCGTTCAAGCTCTTCCCCGCCTTCGCCAAGATCAACGGCGTCGACAACGAGAAGGTGACCAAGGTCAATCTCACGCCGCAGCTGCGCGAGATCAGCCTGATCAAGGGCGACGTCGATTTCATCTCCGGCCATTTCTTCTCCTCGGTCCTCGACCTGAAGGCCAAGGGCGCCGCAGAGAGCGACATCGTGGTCATGCGGTATTCCGATTTCGGTCTCGATTTCTACGGCAATGCCGTCATCGCCTCGCCGGAAATGCTGAAGAACCCGGCCGCCATCAAAGGGTTCATCAAGGCGACGGTGAAAGCGTGGAAAGAAGTGATCGCCGATCCCAAGGTCGGCATCGCCGCCGCCAAGAAGCGCGACGCGCTGATCGACGAAACCGTCGAGATGGAGCGGCTGAAGATGTCGCTGGCCAACAATGTCGTGACGCCGTACGTGAAGGCCAATGGCATGGGCAATGTCGACAAGGCCCGCCTCGATCGTTCGCTGGCGCAGCTTTCGCAGGCGCTGGGGCTGAAAGCCACGCCCAAGGCCGACGACGTGTTCACCGCCGAGTTCCTGCCGGCCAAGGCGGATCTGATGGTGACCAAGTAAGTCCGCCGATTTCGATGAAACCAACGGGCGACTGGATCAGTCGCCCGTTTTTTTGAGCGAGCATGATTTGAGCACGGACGCCAACTTCGTCGAGCTGCGCAACTGCAGCCTGGCCTACATCACGCAGGACAACCCGGTCCTCGCGCTGGCGGAAGCCAATATCACCATCCGCAAAGGCGAATTCATCGCCGTGGTCGGGCCCAGCGGCTGCGGCAAGTCGACATTGATGAAGCTCGTGACCGGGCTGATGCCGCCGACCGAAGGCGAAGTCTGGGTGCGCGGCCAGAAAGTCGTGGCGCCGATCAAGGGCGTCGGCATGGCGTTCCAGAATTCGACCCTGATGCCGTGGCGCACGACCTTGCAGAACATCATGCTGCCACTGGAGATCGTCGAACCGTACAAAAGCCGCTTCCGAACCGACAAGGCGAAGTATGTCGCCAAGGCCGAGAAGCTTCTGGCCTCGGTCGGCCTGGGCGGGTTCGGCGATCGCTATCCCTGGCAGCTCTCAGGCGGTATGCAGCAGCGTTCCAGCCTGTGCCGGGCGCTGATCCACGAGCCCGAGATCATGATGCTGGACGAGCCGTTCGGCGCGCTGGATGCGTTCACGCGCGAGGAGCTGTGGAGCATCATGCAGCAACTCTGGCTGGAGCGGAAATTCACCGCCGTCCTGGTGACGCACGACCTACGCGAGGCGGTGTATCTGGCCGACACCGTCTATGTGATGAGCAAGCGACCGGGCCGCATCCTCTACAAGCACGCGATCGACCTGCCCCGTCCGCGCTCGCTCGATACGACGTTCGAGCCGCATTTCGTCGATATCGTCCATAGCTTGCGCGAGCAGATCCAGAAGGAGCATGGGCAATGATGTCCCAGCGCATGCTCTTGCGCCTGATGCCGTGGCTGGTGACGGCGGGCATCCTGTTGGTGTGGGAAGCCGGCGTGTATTTTGGCGACGTCAATCGCACGCTGCTGCCGCAACCGAGCGCAGTCTTTACGGTTATGTTCAAAAATCTCGGCTTGCTGACGGAATACGCGCTGTTCACCCTGATGACCACGGTAATCGGCTTTGCCGTCGCCATCGCCACTGGTCTGCTGATCGGCCTGGCAATCGGCGCGTCGGCGCTGGTTTATTCCGGCCTCTATCCACTGCTGGTTGGCTTCAACGCCATTCCCAAAGTGGCGGTGGTGCCGATCCTAATTATCTGGTTCGGCATCGGATTCTGGCCCGGCGTGATCACGGCCTGGGTGATCTCCTTCTTCCCCATCGCCGTCAATGTCGCCACCGGCATCGCCACCATCGAACCCGAGATGCGCGACGTGTTGCGCTCGCTGGGTGCCTCGAAGCTGCAGATCCTGTGGAAGATCGGCGTACCGCGCGCCATGCCCTATCTCTTCGCCAGCCTGAAGGTCGCCATCACGCTGGCCTTCATCGGCTCGGTGATCGCCGAGACCGTCGGCGGCAATAATGGCATCGGCTACGTGATGATCCGTGGCGCGTCGGACTATCGCACCGACCTGGTCTTCGCCGGCCTCATCATCATCGCCGCCATGGGCATCGCCATGTATGGGCTGTGCGCCTGGTTCGAACGGCGCATGACCGGCTGGGCCGTGCGCGGCAACGAGCTGGTGAGCTAGAGCGAGCGCAGGAACGCCAGCAGCGCGTCGCGATCCGCCTTCGGCAGAGTGCGAAACTTCTCTTTCGCTTTCTCCGCCTCGCCGCCGTGCCACAGGATTGCCTCGGCGAAGCCGCGGGCGCGGCCATCATGCAGCAGGAACTCGTGCTTGTTAGTGACGCGGATCAGGCCCAGTCCCCACAGCGGCGGCGTGCGCCATTGCATGCCTGAGGCATCGAATTCCGGCCTGTGATCCGCCAGCCCCTCGCCCATGTCGTGCAGCAGCAGATCGGTGAAGGGGTGGATGGTCTGATCCGAAACCTCTGGCCGCGTCGCGTGCGTACCGGTCTGTAGCGTCATGCGATGGCAGGCCGCACAGCCGATTTGCGAGAACAGCGTCTCACCCCGCATCACCTGCGGATCGTCGATGTCGCGCCGCGCCGGCACCGCCAGCGTCTGATTGTAAAGCTCGAGCTTGTCGAGAAATTCGTCGCTGATTTCCGGATCGCCGCCGGTCTCGGCTTTGCTGCAGGCGGTTTGCGCCGCGGGACAGTTCTGCCGCCGGAATATCGACGTCGTCAGCCCGATATCGCCGATCGCCGCCATTGCGATTTGCTGGCGCACGCTGGGCGCGCCCGCCTTCCAGCCGAACCGGCCCAGCGCCTTTTTGCCTGCCGACACGTCCCACACCAGGTTGGGGATGCCGGCGATGCCGTCACCATCGCGATCCTGCGGATCGGCCAGCGCCAGCACCGTCGACTCGGGAATCGCTTCCAGCAATCCCATGCCGATCACCGACGGCGCCACGCGCGCTGAGATCATCGTCTCCTTGCCAAGCGGTCCATAGGCGAGATCGACGAGTTGGAACGCCGGTTTGCGCAGCGAATAGGTTTCGCCATCGCCATATCTGCCGGCAACCTCGCTCCACGATACGACCGCACGCCCTTCCGGTTTTACACCCTGAATGGCGCGATCGTTCAGTTGATCGCCATAAGCCGGATGCGGCATCGGCGCACCCTGCCCGGTTTTGCCCGGTACGCTCAGGCGCACGAGCATCGACAGCATTTCTTCGCCGGGTTTCGAGGGCGGCTGGCCGCGCCCATCGCGCAGGTGGCAGCCGGAGCAGGAAACGCGATTAAAAGTCGGCCCCAGCCCGTCGAAGGTCTTGGTAGAGGACGGTGCGATCACCCAGTTCGTGTTGAACAGCCGGTTGCCGAAGAAGAACGCGCGCTGATGCTCGACCGGCAGATTGGCCGCCTGCAGGGTGAAGGCGTTCTGGTTTGTGGCAAAGACGGTTGTGGCGCCGCCCGATAGCGCACCAATTCGCTCAGGCCCGCTCTGCGCCGAGGCAGAGGCTAAAAAGAAAATGGCGGCGAGGAATATCCCCGCCGCCTTTACGCCGATCGTCTTCATCGCTCTTATTTGTCGGACACCGAGATCAGCACGCCGAGCTTGCCGCCGGCATCCTTCAGCGCCGCCGCCAGATCCTTGAACGCAGCGACCGCCTCTTCAGCCGTCTTGCGCTCGGGACTGCCCTTGTGCGAGGCCAGCACCTGATCGAAAGGCTGCGGCAGCGCCGCCACCGCTGCTTCGGCGCGGTTGAGCAGGCCGATGACCCTGGCATTCAGTGCCGGATCGATCTTGCCCAGCAACTCGTCGATGCCCGCGCCGTTGTAGCTGCCGACATCGCCGAACCAGACATTGCGGATGCCGCGCACGTCGTAGATGAAATCGTTGCGCGTGGTATCGGAGAAGCAGGAGTGTTCGTCTTCCTGATCACCGCTGTCCAGCGCCACCGCCAGCCGCTCGCTCATCAGCTCGTGCCCAGCCAGCATTGCCATGCCGGTGATGATGCGGCCCAGGGCTTCGCGCTGGTCGAGCGCGGCGAACTTGGCGGCGTAGTTGTCGCTCTTGCCCGGCTCCCAGGCTTTCACCAGGCTGGCCAGATCGTCGACCAGCATGCCGGTCACCGTTTTCAGATACAGACGACGGCGATCGTTGTTGCCCTTGCCGGGCGTATAATCGCTTGCCTTGCGGTCGCCGGGGCCGATTGCGCTCATGTCCTGGCCCCAGAGCAGGAATTCGATCGCGTGCCAGCCGGTGGTGACGTCGGCTTCGTCGCTGACCTGGTCTTTTTCCAGGATGGTGGCGGCGGTCAGCTTGACCTTGGGATCGTTGATCAGCCCACTGTTGGGCTTGCCTTTAACGTAATCGATGAAGGCTTCGTTGAGCGGCCAGGCGTTGATGTGTCCTTCCGGCCCCTCTTCCTTTTTGGCCGCGTCGGCGAAATCGATCGGGCCGTCGTAGAAGCGGAAGGTCTCGGTCTGCAGATAGGGAATGCGCGCGTTCATCCAGGCGAAGCGCGCGCGCGCCAGCGTAACGGCCGTCGGATTGGCGAGAAACGCATCGATCGATTTCTGAAGATTGACGGCCGCCGCGTGGCTGGCCTTGTAGCTTTCGTAAACCAAAGTCGAATAGGCGGCGATTTGCGGCTTGGCGTCGAAGTTGAAAGCGTTGGGATCGGTCGAATTGAGCTTGTAGGTTTCGGGAATGCCGCCGCCCTCGCCGCCTTCTCCACCCTCGCCCTTCTCGCCGCCTTCGCCCGCGGCATAGGCGGGCGAGAACAGCAATTTTGCCGGCGTGAAATTATGGTCCGCCAGTTGCGCGCCCGCAGCGCCGGTCAGCAGGCAGGCCCCGACACCCACCCAGATTTTCGCTTTGTGCTTCATCGCTCGCTCCACCTTTGCCTGTCACGGCATACGGTAAAGCCTAACGCTAATGCAACTTGTTCTCAATATTAACTGATGCGACAAACCAGCCGATGGACGGTCAACAGCCCATAACCGCCTAATTTTTATGGAATTTTAGCCAGTTTTCTATTCGGCCGCAGCCTGTCGCAGCCGGGCCGTCGGCGTAACATTCATCAGCATCTGGGCCGATCCGGCGATCAGCCCGATCAGCACCGCCAGTTTCCACGCCATGTCGTAGGAGCCCAGCGCGTCGTAGATCAGCCCGCCGCCCCAAGCCCCCATGAACGAGCCCAACTGGTGACTGAAAAAGGCGATACCCGAGATCGTCGCCATGTAGCGCAGGCCGAACAGATGTACGACCAGGCCGCTGACCAGCGGCACCACCCCCAGCCAAAGCGTGCCCATGGCGGCGGCAAAGATCAGCGTCGAGGTCGTGGTTGGCGGCATCAGGAAATAGGCGGTGATGAAGAGCGAACGCAGCACGTAGATGCCGCCCAGCAGTACGCGTTTGGAATAGCGCCCGCCCAGCCAGCCAAACAGATAGGAGCCGAAGACGTTGAACAGGCCGATCAGCGCCAGCGCACTGGCGCCCAAAGTCGGATCCATGCCGCACAGCGCCAGGTAGGTCGGCAGATGCGTGGTCAGGAAGACAAGCTGCAGGCCGCAGACGAAAAAGGCGATCGCCATCACCACGTAGCCAGGATGATGCAACGCCTCGCTGATGGCGTTGCCGACCGATTGCGGCGGGCCGGCATCGTCGGGCTTGATGCGATCGGCACCACCGGCAATGAAGGCTGCCGGCAAAATCGCCGCCGCCAGCCCAATGAACGCCATCAAAGCGACCTGCCAGCCGCTGGTCTGGATCAGCCCCTGCGCCAGCGGTGAGGCGAAAGTCAGTCCCAGCGAGCCCACCGCCGAGACCGTTCCCATGGCGACGCTGCGCTTGAGCGGCGAAGCCGTGCGCGAGGTAACGGCCATTGCCAGGCTGGATGCCGTGCAGGACAAGGCCAGCCCAACGCCGATGCCGGCGCCCAGGATCAGCTCCAGCGGCGATGTCGTGTAAATCATCAACGTCAGGCTGGCGATATAGAGCGCCCCGCCTGCCATGGTGACCCGGCGAAACCCGTAACGATCGGCCAGCATGCCGACGAAAGGCTGCGAGATGCCCCAGACGATGTTCTGGATCGCCAGCGCCAGCGAGAAATCGCCCGCCGTGATGCCGATGTCGCGAATGATATGTGGCTGGAACAGGCCGAAGCTCTGGCGCATCCCCATGCTGAGGCTGAGCATGATGGCAGCCCCCGCCATGATGGACAGGCTTTGCCAGCGACCAAGATCAGCTCTATCGGTCGAACGTCTGGGGGACAATTGAGCCTCGTATAGAAATCTACGGTTAAACTGTGACGGGCTGACCGAAATGCCTCAATTGAATTTTTCGAACGTTCGCTTGAGAAAAAGACATAGGTCACCTGCAGGAACGGGGGGCCGTCGCGCAATCCCTGTCACGCGACCTTCCCGATTGAGGACCACACTTTCAATGCCGATCACGAGTTCGGCGACCGATCAAAACCTCGGGAGCACGACATGCGTATGGGAAAACTTGCACTTGCGGTCCTAACGGCAGGCTTCGTCACATTTTCTGCCGCTGGCGCCAGCGCCGCCTGGTACGACGGCAGCCACAACGGTATGGCCGACAAATTCTGCAACTGGCTGGCAGAACTGATCGTCTGCGACGGCTGGAGCGGCTGCAACTAGTTCACGCCCAGCAACTTTCGTACGACGGCGAGCTGAATCTTCGCCGCATCAAGCATCTCAGAAATAGGTACCGACTCGTTCGCGGCATGTCCCTGCGCGCCCGAGCCGGGACCGAAATTGATTATCTCGATGCCGTCATCGGCATAGTAGCGACCGTCGCTGACGCCGGTCGCCGTCAGGAACCGCGCCGCCTTGCCAGTCTGGTTCTGAATTTCCTGCTGGAAAGCCGACACCGCCTGCCCGCCTTCCGGCGCGTTGAAGCCGTTGGTGCCCGTTAGGAACTCGACCCGGTAGCTGCCCCTGGGCTCGCCCGCTTCGGCCACCAGCCTTTCCAGTTCGGCATAAGCCTGCTGCACCGTCTCGCCCGGCAGCAGGCGACGATCGATCTCGACCGTGCACAGGCTGGGCACGACGTTGGTGTTATGCCCGCCATGGAACATGCCGATATTGATGGTCGAGCGCAGCGGCCCCTGCTGACGCTTGGCCAGCAGCGGCATCAGCGCGTGATCGAGATGGGTGACGATGCGGACCATGCGCATGATCGCGTTGTCGCCATTATGCGGCGCCCCGGCATGGGCGGCTTTGCCCGTCGTCGTGATCCTGGCCCACATCACGCCGCGCTCGGCGACGATCAGTTGGTTCTCCGTCTGCGCGCCCAGGATCAGCGCGTTGGGACGCACCCTGCCCGACTCGCGCAGGAACGCCATGCCGTCTGGCCCTAGCGTTTCCTCGTCGCCCACGAAAGTGAAGATCACCTCACCCTTGGTCGGCCCGCCCCGCCTGGCGATCTCCTCGGCCAGCCAAAGCTGCACCGCCATGCTGCCCTTGCAATTGCCGGCGCCGAGGCCGAACACCTGCCCGTCCTTGATCACCGGCGTGAACGGATCGCTGATCCAGTTGGCGCGCTCGCCGACGCCAACCGTATCGACATGAGCGTTGAAGGCGATGACGGGTTTGGCTTGGCCCATGCGCGCCACGACGTTGTCGATGCCTTTGGTGCGGCTGGCGATCTCGACCTGGTAACCGGCCTTGCGCAGAACATCGGCGGCATAGGCGCAGATCGCCACGCTGTCGGACGGCGGGTACGGGCTGGGAATGGCGATCAGATCGGAGAGCAGCTTGACGAGCCTGTCGGCCAACACCTGGTCGCTCATTTGTCGGCCAACTCTCTCAGAACAGATGCCAATACCCGCGCGCCCGCCGCCAGATCGGACGGCGACGCATCTTCCGCCTCGTTATGGCTGACGCCACCGGCGCAGGGCACGAAGATCATGCCGGTGGGACACAGCGGCTGCATGCAGCGCGCATCATGTCCCGCGCCGGAGAACAGCTCCATCTTCGGCAGCTCCAACGCATCGGTGGCACGCGCCACCATATCCACGATCTCCTTGTCGAACCAGGTGGACGGATGGCGCGAGGTTTCCGTCACCGTCACGCCGCAGGGACCGGCCAGCGCCTTGCAGATCGGCTCGACCTGATCGCCCAGCCGCGCGATCACCGCATCCTCAGGGTGGCGGAAATCGATGGTGAACAGAACCTTGCCCGGCACCGTGTTGGGCGAGCCCGGCATGACCTCGAAGCGGCCGATGGTAAAGCGCACCGTGTCGGTGGGGTCTTCCATCAGTTCCTGCAGCGCCTGCACCATGGCGACGGCGGCGCGGAAGGCATCCTTGCGCACGGCCAGTGGCGTGGTGCCGGCATGCGCCTCGTCGCCGGTCACTTCGATGGTGAACCAGCGCGAGCCCTGAATGCCGGTGACGACGCCGATCGGTTTGCCGGCTATTTCCAGCCGCGGCCCCTGCTCGATATGCGCCTCGATATAGCCGGAAACCGCGATGTTGAAGGGCCGCTGCACCGCCTCTGGCGTTGCCGCCAAGGATCCCTTCAGCGCCTCGCCAAAGCTCACACCGGTGGAATCGATCACGCCCAGACAGGCTTCCAGCGACTTCATGCCGGCGAACACCGCCGAACCCATGGTGCCAGGCTGGAAGCGCGAGCCCTCTTCGTTGGTCCAGGCCACCGCCTCGATCGGCCGTTTGGTCTCGACGCCGGCATCGTCCAGCGCTTCCAGCGCCTCGAACGCGGCCAGCACCCCGTACATGCCGTCGAACCGGCCGCCGGTTGGCTGCGTATCCATGTGCGAGCCGGACATCACCGGCGCGGCGTTCTTGTCGGTCCCCGGCCGTCGCACGAAGAGATTGCCGATGCCGTCGACGAACACCTTGTAATTGCGCTGCTTGGCCCAGGCGCACAGCAGCTGCCGGGCGCGATTGTCCTCAGTCGTCAGCGCCAGGCGGTTGACGCCGCCCTTGGGTGTAGCGCCGATTTTGGCCATCTCGACATGCCGCTGCCACAGCCGGCTTTCGCTCACCGCCGAAGCCACGTCGCCCGAATTCTTCATGCCGCCTCCTGTTCGGGTCCATCCTATCGCGCAGTCCGCGCGCGCGGCAATTGCATCCGGGCTGGCGACGATGCAGGCTGTTCGCCATGGCTTACGAAGTTTTCCGCGACCTGATCGGCTATGCCGACAATCCGCCCGATCCGCAATGGCCGGGCAACGCCAAACTCGCCGTGCAGTTCGTCCTCAATTACGAGGAAGGCGGCGAGAACACGGTGCTGAATGGCGATGCAGGCTCCGAGGTCTATCTGACCGAAGTACCAGGCGGCCAGCCGGTCATGGGCGCGCGCGATCTGTCCACCGAATCGCAATACGAATACGGCAGCCGAGTCGGCGTCTGGCGCATCCTACGCCTCTTCGCCGAGCGCAAGATCAACTTCACCTGTTATGGCGTCGGCCTGGCGCTTGAGCGCAATCCTGCCGTTGCCAAGGCGATGACTAGCGCGGGGCATGAGATCGCCAGCCATGGCTATCGCTGGATCAACTATCGCGATGTGCCGGAGGAAATAGAGCGCGAGCATTTGCGCAAGGCCATCGCCGCCATCGAACGCCTGACTGGCCAGCGCCCCCTAGGCTGGTACACCGGCCGCATCTCGCCGCAGACCCGCAGGCTGGTGGCGGAGGAAGGCGGCTTCCTCTACGACAGCGACGCCTATAACGACGATCTGCCCTACTGGGTCGAGATCGCCGGCAAGGGGCACCTGATCATCCCCTACACGCTCGACAACAACGACATGAAATTTTCCGTGCCGCCGGGTTTCAGCTCGGGCGATGGCTGGTTCAACTATCTGAAGGATGCGTTCGACGTGCTGCGCCAGGAAGGCCAGCGCCAGCCGCGCATGATGTCGATCGGCCTGCATTGCCGGCTGGCCGGCAGGCCGGGCCGTTTCGCCGCGCTCGAGCGCTTCATCAACTACGTGCAGTCGCACAAGGACGTGTGGGTCTGCAAACGCGTCGACATCGCGCGACACTGGCGCCAGGTGCATCCGTTCAAGGAATTCGTCTAGAAATCAAAATCGGGAGAGACGCGCATGGCACGGGAACCCTCCAAGCCGCTGGGCAGCGTCGTGCCGCCGGTCGAGAACTGGTTGAAGAAGCAGGCAGCGGAAGAAATCATCGACCCGGCCTTGCCGATCGTAGATCCGCACCATCATTTGTGGGACCGCTCCGATCATCGCTACCTGCTCGACGAATTGCTGGCCGATACCGGCAGCGGCCATAACGTCCAGGCTACGGTGTTCGTCGACTGCATGGCGTTCTATCGCAAGGATGGCCCGACCGAACTGAAGCCGATCGGCGAAACCGAGTTCGCCAATGGCGTTGCGGCGATGGCGGCAAGCGGTTTCTACGGACCCACCCTCGCCTGCGCCGGCATCGTCAGCTTTGCAGATTTGACCCGTGGCGCCATGGCGCGCGTGGCGCTGGAATCGCATATTCATGCCGGCAACGGCCGGTTTCGCGGCATCCGCCATGCAGGAGGGTGGGATGCCAGCGACGAGGTCCGCAACAGCCACACCAACCCGCCGCAAGGCCTTTATGGCCTGCAGTCGTTTCGCGAGGGCTTCGCGCAGCTGGCGCCGCTTGGCCTGTCGTTCGAGGCTTGGCAGTTCCATCCACAGCTGCCCGAGGTCATTGACCTGGCGCGTGCCTTCCCCGACACGTCGATCATCTTGAACCACGTCGGCGGACCGCTGGGCATCGGCCCCTATGCCGGCAGGACCGAGGAAACCTTCGCCAATTGGAAGCGCAACATGGCCGAACTCGCACGGTGCGCCAACGTGACGGTCAAGCTGGGCGGCCTGGGCATGCGGATCGGCGTGTTCGACCAGCACAAGGCCGCGATGCCGCCCACCTCGCAGCAGATCGCCGAAGCCTCGAAACCGTGGATCCAGACCAGCATCGAACTGTTCGGCGCCGAGCGCTGCATGTTCGAAAGCAACTTCCCGGTGGACAAGATCACATCGGGCTACGCCATACTGTGGAACGCCTTCAAGCGACTGGCGGCCGGCGCGTCGCAGGCGGAGAAGACCGAATTGTTCAGTGGCACCGCTCGCCGCGTCTATCGACTCTGAGGTCGTTCTCGCCGCCCAGGCTTAGTGTTGCTGGGTTTCGTAGAAACGGTCGGCGAAGCTCTTCAGCAGCCCGAATACGAACAGCACGCCGAACACGAACAGGCCGCTGCCGAAGATTGTCATGCCGATGTCCTTGGCGTCCGCTGCCAGTTTGAGTCCCATAATCGCCAGTATCACCATGACAAGGCCGGTCAACCACATCGATAACTTGTCCATTGTGTTCTCCTTACTCAGCGTTTGTCGTCGTCGTCGAAAAGAATCCGGCTTGCCGCGCCGTCGAGATCCTCGAATTGGCCCGAGCGCATCGACCACAGAAAGGCCGCCAGACCGAGCGTGCCCAGCAGCAGCGCGGCGGGGATGAGGTAGAGCAGTCCTTCCACGGCGCTTCTCCTATCGCTTGCCGGCAAGCTGCAGGCGCAATGAATTGGCGATGACGATCAGCGACGATGAGGACATCGCCACGGCCGCCACCAGCGGCGTTACCAGCCCGACAACAGCCAGCGGTACGGCGGCAAGATTGTAGAACAGCGCAATCGCCAGATTCTGCTTCATCACCGCATTGGCCCGTTTGGCGATAGCGAGGATCTCCGCCACGGGTGCAAGTTGATCGCCCTGAAACACGACGTCGGCGGCATTCTTGGCCAGATCGACTGCACTGGACGGAGATGCGGATACGCTTGCCGCGGCCAGCGCCGGGCCATCGTTCAGACCATCTCCCACCATCAGGCAACGGCGGCCTTCCGCCGCCAGCTTTGCCAGTTCCTCGAGCTTTTGCTGTGGGGTGACGCCCGCACGCCAGTTTTCAATGCCGACTTCGGCCGCGACCTTCGCCACTGTCTCGCGGCGATCACCCGACAGAAGCAGCACTGCATAACCGCGCTTGCGCAGCGTCGCCACCGTCTGCGCCGCATCTTCCCGCAGCCGATCGCGGAAGCGGAAGCACACCGGCTCACGGCCCGCCGGCGCGTACCATAATTCGAGATCGGCATGCTGCGAGGTCTCGGTAACGCCCGCGAAGGCGCGGCTGCCCAGTTTGGTCTCGCCTGCCGCCGTCACGAGCAGCAGCCCCTGACCGGGCAGTTCGCGCACGCCCGACGCCGCCACGACCGGACCGGCCGCACGCACCAGAGCTTGCGCCAAAGGATGCCGGCTCACAGATGCCAAAGCTGCGGCCTCCTGGAGAACGGCACTGCCTCGCGTCCCATCCGCTACCAGCTCGGGCCGCCCGACAGTCAATGTCCCTGTCTTGTCGAACACGACGGTGTCGACGGCCTGCAATCGCTCCAGCGCCGTCGGCGATTTCACCAGAATGCCCCGGCGCATCAGTCGCGTGTTGGCGACCACCTGCGTCACCGGCACCGCCAGCGCCAGGGCGCAGGGACAGGTGATGATCAGCACCGACACGGCGATCAGCAGCGCCGGCTGCCACGCCATGCCGCCGATCAACGTCCAGAAGGCAAAGGTCAGCACCGCAGCTGTGTGCACGACTGGCGCGTAATGGCGTGCAACGCGATCGGCGAGCGCCACATAGCGGCTGCGGCCATGCTCGGCCGCTTCCATCAGGCGCACGATCTGCGCCAGCAAAGTCGCCTCGCCCGTCGCCGTTATCTCGACAACGAGGGGCGCCGAAATATTGACCGTGCCGCCGAAGACAGCGCTGCCCGGACCCAAAGCCACAGGCACCGTCTCGCCGGTCACCAGCGAGGTGTCGACGTCGGAACGCCCCTCGCGCACCACCCCGTCGACGCCGATGCGCTCGCCCGCCGCCACAGCCACGCACATCCCGATCGACACCTGCGAGGGCGTCATGGCCTTCAGGCTGCCATCGGGCTGGACGACGTTGACGCTGCTCGACTGCAAGGTCAGCAGATGCTCGACCGCGCCGCGCGCCCTGCCCCGCGCCCGCTCGTCGAGATAACGGCCGACCAGCAGAAAGAACAGCAGCGTCACGGCGGAATCGAAATAGGCGTGCTGGCCGCCATTGATGGTTTCGATCAGGCTCATGCCCGAGGCCAGCAACACGCCGATGCTGATCGGCACGTCCATGTTGGTTCGGCGCGCCCGCAGCGCCGACAGCGCCGAAGCAAAGAACGGTCGGCCGGCGAAGAGAATGGCCGGCAGGGCGATCAACGCCGATACCCAGTGCATCAGCTCGCGTGTCGCCGGCCCCATGCCTTGCGCGTGCCCCGCCCAGATGGCCACCGACAGCAGCATGACGTTGGCAGCGGCAAACCCCGCCACCGCCATGGCGCGCAGCAATTGCCTGTCGGCCTGGCTGCGCCCGGCCTTCAAGGCCGCCGAATCGAACGGCACCACGCGATAGCCGAGCCTGCTGACAAGATCGGCAAGCTCGCCGCCATGCCGCGCCGCCCCGCGCCATCCCAAGGTCAGACGCCGCGTCGTCATATTGACGCGCGCCGCCGTCACGTCCGGCTGCTTGGCCAGCACGGACTCGATCAGCCAGACGCAAGCTGCGCAATGCAGCCCGTCGATCGCCAGATCGAGCCGGCATTCCCCGCCGCTGGTTTCCCGCACGAAGGCGTCGTAATCCGGCCGCGTCTGATCTTCCGGTCGCGGCGCGCGCAACGAGGGATCCAGCGTGCGCCGGCGGTAATAAAGGTCGAGCCCCAGATCTTCGATCAGCGCATGCGCCGCCTCGCAACCGGCGCAGCAATAGGCATCGGCTCCCGACGGCGTCGCGGCCCCGCAATGCAGGCATAGCCCGCTCGCGGTCGGCGCAAAAGCCAGGTGGGGAGCGACGTGGTTCACTTGACCGTCACCCTGGTGCTGGAACTGTGACGCCGCGTGCCGTCGGTGAACTCGATGGTGAGAGCCCATTGCCCCGCTCGCGGCAGGACGGCGGTACCGATATAGTTTCCGCCGCCCAGCGCCGCGAGTTCGCCCCGGATTGGTGGAAGTTTCTCCACAGGACGCTCGAACAGAATCGTACCTTGCAGATAAGGCAAGGGCTGTCCGCTGGCATCCTTCGCCTCTACTTTGACTTCGACCGGCGACGCACCCGCCTCACCAAACACTCCAGCGGCGATCTGCCAGCCCAAAGCGGCCTGCTGCCGGCGCTCTTTCAACGTTTCGTTGTAGCGCAGACCGTCCTGATAGGGGTTCTTCACCACGATGCCGACGGGCTCGCGGGTGGCGAAATAGATCAACCCGCCATTGACCGCGACCACAACGCTCATTGCAGCAACGAATACCCAGGGAATCCAGCGATAGCGATTGGATTGAACTTGCATCATCTCTGCCTCCCTATCGGGGTCCGCGGAACGTCGTGCCAGTGCTGACCGACGAGTTCCGATCCGTCACTCTCAGGTCGATCGAGGTGCTCTCGCCCTTGAGTGAGGTTCGCGGCGCCCGCAACAGCACACGGAAGCTTGCGACGGTGTCCGGGCCCACGTCCAGCATCAGGTCCCCCCGCGTATGGCCGACGATCTCGATCTGCGCGCCGGGCAGGTCTTCGACCGACAGCGCCAGGGTCAAAGGCGTGCGCTCGCGGTTTTGCAGCTTGATCGTGTAGCCGTTCTGGATGATGCCGCCCGACAGGGTGACGAAAAGCGGCGCGCGGTCGGGCAGGACATGCAGGTCGAGCGTCGTGCGGGTCAGCATTGCGCTCAGCATCACCGCACCAACCAGCGCCAGAAGCGCGCCATAGATGATGGTGCGCGGCCGGATGGGACGCACGCGCACGCGACCGCCGTTCGCAGCGGCAGCCATGTTGGCAAGCGTGTCGAAGGCGATCAGTCCACGCGGCCGTTCGACCTTGTCCATCACCTCGTTGCAGGCGTCGATGCACAAGCCGCAACCGATACATTCGAGCTGCTGGCCATCGCGAATGTCGATGCCGGTGGGACAGACCGCGACGCAAGCACTGCAATCGATGCAGTCGCCGCGCCCTTCCCAGCTGTCGCCCTTTTTGTGCTTGCCGCGCTTCTCGCCACGCCAGGCGCGATAGGTCACGACCAGGCTGTGCTCGTCGAGCATCGCCGCCTGGAAGCGCGGCCATGGGCACATATAAGTGCAGACCTGCTCCCGCGCCCAGCCGGCCAGGGTGTATGTCGTGGCGGTGAACAGGCCGATGAAGAAATACGTCGTGACGCCGGCCTCGCCTGTGAAGACGTTGCGCAGCACGTCCGGGGCATTGCCGAAATAGAGCACCCAGGCGCCGCCGGTGAGAGCGGCGATGACCAGCCATACGACGTGCTTTGCCGTCTTGCGCGTTGCCTTGGCCAGCGACAGAGGTTGCTTGTCGAGCTTGATGCGCGCGTTCCGGTCGCCCTCGATCCAGCGTTCGACCGCCATAAACAGATCGGTCCATACCGTCTGCGGACAGGCATAGCCGCACCAGACGCGGCCCAGGAGCGCGGTCGCCAGGAACAGGCCGAACGCCGCCAGGATCAGCAGTCCGGTGACGTAATAGACTTCCTGCGGCCAGATTTCGATCCAGAAGAAGTAGCCTCGCGGACCCTGCAAATCGATCAGCACGGCCTGATCGGGCGCGCCGGGGCCACGATCCCAACGGATGAACGGCACCAGGTAGTAGACCGCGAGACAGGCGGCCAGCAGCGCCCATTTGATCCGGCGATAAAGACCGCTGACCCGCCGCGGATAGACCTTTATGCGCGCGGCAAAAAGCGACTGCGACTGCTTCTGGGCGCGAGTCGAGAGGGCTTCGTCGGGTCGTACGCCATCATCGGGCATGATCGCCTTCTACTGCCCGCCACCCAAGGCGTGGACATAGACAGCCAGCATCTTCACCGTCGCCGCGTCGAAGCGCTCCGACCAGGCCGGCATTGAGCCGCTGCGGCTGAACCAGATCATCTTCACGATCGAGGCCTTGTCGCCGCCATAGAGCCAGATACCGTTGGTCAGGTTCTTGGCGCCAAGCTCCGCATTGCCCTTGCCGCCTTCGAGATGGCAGGCGACGCAGTTCTCGGCATAGACCTTCTCGCCGCGCGCCGCCGCCGCCTTGTCGGTGGCGCGGTTGTTCAGCGACAGGACGTATTCGGCCACGTCATTGATCTGCGCCGGCGTCAGCACTTCGTCGGCGCCGAAACGGGGCATCAAGGACTGCCGCGAGTTGTCGTTGGCGTTGCGCACGCCATAGGCGATCGTCTGATGGATGTCGGAAATGCGGCCGCCCCACAGCCAGTCGTCGTCGGCCAGCACCGGAAATGCCGGACGCCCGGCGCCGCCCGAGCCGTGGCAGGTGGCGCAATTGTCGGCGAAGATCACGCGCCCGCCATTGAGCGAGAAGTTTAGCATCTCGGGATCCTTGCGGATCTGATCCAGCGACGCCGTCTTGATCTTCTCCATCATCGGCGCGCGCAACTCGGCCCCGGCCCGCACCCGCTCCGTCGTCTCTGTGCGCTGCGAGAAGCCCAGTACGCCCTCAGTGTAGCCCGTCAGGCTTGGCCAGGCGGGATAGAGCACCGTGTAGATCGCAGCGAAAACGATGGTGGCATAGAAGATATAGACCCACCATTTCGGCAGCGGGTTGTTCAGCTCCTTGATGCCATCCCATTCGTGGCCGGTGGTTTCGCGGCCCGATACGGAGTCTTTTTCGATCTTGGTCGGCATGACGCGCCCCTTATCTGTCGTCGTCGCGCAGCGGGATCATCGCCCGGCTTTGCAGTTCGGCCCGGCGCTTGGGCCGATAGGCCCAGGCGACGATGCCGGCGAACAGCAGGCAGAACCAAACCACCCAGAGGCTGGCGACGGTGCCGTAGAATTCGTGCAGATCCATGTCGCCCTCACTGCTTCAAAGACTTGATGTCGATTTTCTCGAACCGGACCATGGTGCCCAGCACCTGCAGATAGGCGACCAGCGCGTCCATTTCGGTCGGCTTGCCGCCAGCGCCCGTCGCCGGCGCGACCTGGGCATTGCCGTAGCGCTTCAGCAATGGCGCCGTGTCGCCATCGGGATTGGCCTGCGATTCGACGTCCGCCACGGCACTGGCGATCATGTCGTCGGTGTAGGGCACGCCCACACCACGCAGCGTCTTCAGATGCGCTGCCATGTCGGCATAGGACAGCGGCCGGTTCAGGAAGCCGTAGCTCGGCATGATTGAATCCGGCACCAGCGAGCGCGGATCGGCCAGATGCGCGATATGCCACTCGTTGGAGTACTTGTTGCCGACCCGCGCCAGGTCGGGCCCGTTGCGCTTGGAGCCCCACTGAAACGGATGGTCGTACATGCTCTCGGCCGCCAGGCTGTAATGCCCATAGCGCTCGACTTCGTCGCGCAGCGCCCGCACCTGCTGGCTGTGGCAGACATAGCAGCCTTCGCGAATGTAGATGTTGCGGCCGGCCAGTTCGAGCGGCGTGTAGGGGCGCACCCCATCAACCCGCTCGATCGTGGTTTCGATAGTAAAGAGCGGCACGATCTGCACCAGGCCGCCGATAGACACGGTGATCAGCGTCAGCACCATCAGCAGGATGACGTTGCGTTCGATGAGGGCGTGGGAAAGACGCATGGGACTGCTCCTGCTATGCCGCGGCCACGGTCGCGGCCTCGCGCGCCGAGATCGGCACGCCGCTGCGCACGGTCATGATGAGGTTCCACACCATGATCAGCGCACCGACCAGGAAGCACAGACCGCCGAGGGCGCGGATGACGTAGAACGGATGCATCGCTGACACGGTCTCGATGAAGGAATACTCGAGGAAGCCCAGCGCGTCGTAGGCCCGCCACATCAGCCCCTGCATGATGCCCGAGACCCACATCGAGGTGATGTAGAGCACGATGCCGAGCGTCGCGATCCAGAAATGCCAGGAGATGGCGCGCACCGAATAGATCGCCTGCCGCTTCCACAGCACCGGTACCAGATAGTAGATGGCGCCGAAAACGATGAAGGCGACCCAGCCCAACGTGCCCGAATGCACATGGCCCACGGTCCAGTCGGTGTAGTGGCTGAGCGCATTGACCTGCTTGATCGACATCACCGGCCCTTCGAAGGTCGACATGCCGTAGAAGCCGACGGCGGCGACCGAGAAGCGCAGGGCGGGATCGGTCCGCAGCTTGTCCCAGGCGCCCGACAGCGTCATGAGGCCGTTGACCATGCCGCCCCAGGACGGCATCCACAGCATCACCGAGAACACCATGCCCAGCGTCTGCGCCCAGTCGGGCAGCGCGGTGTAGTGCAGATGATGCGGGCCCGCCCAGATATAGAGGAAGATCAGCGCCCAGAAATGCACGATCGACAGGCGGTAGGAATAGATCGGCCGCTGCGCCTGCTTGGGGATGAAGTAGTACATGATGCCGAGGAAGCCGGCGGTGAGGAAGAAGCCGACGGCGTTGTGGCCGTACCACCACTGGATCATCGCATCCTGCACGCCGCCGCTCAGCGAATAGCTCTTGGCGCCGACGAACGACACCGGCAGCGACAGGTTGTTGACGATGTGCAGCATCGCCACCGTGACGATGAAGGCCAGATAGAACCAGTTGGCGACGTAGATATGCGGCTCTTCCCGCCGCATGATCGTGCCGAGGAACACCAGCAGATAGGCGACCCAAACGATGGTCAGCCAGATATCGGCATACCATTCCGGCTCGGCGTATTCCTTGCCCTGCGTATAGCCCAGCACGTAGCCCAGCGCGGCGATGACGATGAAGAACTGGTAGCCCCAGAACACGAACCACGGCAGCAGCGGGTCGCCGAACAGCGGCGCCCGGCAGGTGCGCTGGACGACATAGAAGGATGTTCCGATCAGCGCGTTGCCGCCGAAGGCGAAGATCGCCGCCGAGGTGTGCAGCGGGCGGACGCGGCCGAAGCTGAGATACTCGATATCGAAATTCAGCACCGGGAATGCCAGCTGCAGCGCGACGAACACGCCGGCCAGGAACCCCACCACCCCCCAGAACATGGTGACGCCGACGAAAGCGCGGACGATCGCCTCATTGTAACCGGCACGCTCCTGCGGCCCGGTCATGGCGTTTGCCGGCAGCGCTATGCTCATGGTGATTCCCCCTAGCGACGATTGCCGGGGCACTTAACACCGGCCCGCCAAACAAGGCCTTGATCGCAATCAAGGCCTGGACCGCTACAGGCGGACATACTGCCGCAGTTATCTCTGGAGGGAGCCCATGAGCGATACGGTGCCGGTTTTCGGCCCAGTGCAGCCCAGCGTGCGGAAGGTCGATCTCGACCGTCCCTGGACCTGGCTGGCGGCAGGCTGGAACGATCTGACGCGTGCGCCGCGCGTCAGCTTTGCCTATGGCGCGGTGCTGGCCGGCATCAGCCTGCTGCTGGCGCTGGTCCTATGGCTGGGCGACGCGTTCTACCTGCTGCTGCCGCTGACGGCCGGCTTCTCCTTCATTGCGCCACTGCTGGCTGTGGGCCTTTATGACACCAGCCGACGCCTAGCCGCTGGTTTGCCCGTCAGCCTGAATCACGCCTTGCTGGCGTGGCGTCTCAATCCCGGCCAACTGGCGCTGCTGGGCCTGGTGCTGGCTCTGCTGCATCTGGCGTGGATCCGTATTGCCACGCTGCTCTACGCCCTCTTCTTTTCGGCCCATGCGCCAACCCTGCCGCAGTTGCTCGACAATTTACTGTTCTCGCCGATTTCCCTGCCGTTTCTGATCGTGGGCAGCGTCATCGGCTTCGTGCTCGCCGCTCTGGCCTTCGCCATTGCCGCCGTCTCGATCCCGATGCTGATCGACCGCGATACCAATGTTTTCGCCGCCATCGCCACCAGCTTCGTCGCCGTGACGGAGAACTTCCGTCCCATGGCGCTATGGGCCGCATTGATCGCCGGCTTCACCGCTTTCGGCTTTGTTACCTTCTTCGTAGGATTGGCGCTCGTGCTGCCTTTGGTCGCGCATGCCACCTGGCATTGCTACCGCGACGTCGTCGCAACAAATCAGGGAAACGACGCTACGGCGAGATAGCCGAGCGTCGCCGCATTGAGCAGCAGTAGCGGGCCGGCAACGAAGCGCAGCTGCGCTCGCCACTTGCGCGCCAGCAAGGCGCCGGAGAAACCGGCCAGCATCAGCATCGGCGCCGTGCCCAGTCCAAACGCTGCCATCGCTAACGCGCCATAGGCCGCCTCGCCAGTCGCCGCCGCCAAAGTCAAAGCGCCATAAACCATGCCGCAAGGCAGCAACCCCAGAATCAGGCCTAGCGCATAGCCGCGCAGCCCGGACGGGTCGGCGAACAGTGGCCGCATCCAGCGTAACAATCCGTTCGACCAGGTCGGCGTTCCGGCAAAACCGAGATGCCCAAGCGCCGCCGCCAGCATCAGCAGCGCGCCAATCGCCAGCATTACCGACAGAAACTCGCGGAATCCGGTCAATGCCACGATAGCTTGCGACAGTCCGGCAGCAGCCGCGCCCAGCGCGGCGTAGGTCGTGATCCTGCCGAAATGGTAAGGCAGCAAGGCCGCCGCTCGCAGGCGACCCAATTCGCTGAGACCGGCCGCGCCGCCGCGATCCAGCCGGTTGGCGACCTGCCCCAGCACGAAGGGACCGCACATGCCGACGCAATGCGTCAGGCTGCCCACCAGGCCGAGCAGGAAAAGCGCGCCAATGACGCCGTACTGCGCCAGCCAGCCGGGGTCGATGCCGGACATGTGATGTAGATGGTCATGCATCGCTTCTGCCCCGGCTGCGACCATCCCTGTCCAGCCGCCGATGCAGGCCCACCGAATCGGGCACCAGGCCGCGCTCGGCGAAAGCGGGATGGACCTGGCCGGAGATCGGCATCTCAACTCTGATTTCCAAACAGTTCAGCCTTGCGGCAAGCGTATCGATAGCATCAAGCAACGCATCGATCACATCGCGCGAGGGCAATACGCCCGGCACGGTGAAATGGCGGATTACCAACAGGCGTTGGTCAGCCACGCCCTTGCCGATCTCCCAGCCGAACAACCCGCGAATATAGGCGCCCCGTTCGCAAACAATGATGCCGCCCTGGTCGTTGCGGCTCAAATGCTGGTCGGCAAACCGCAGCCAATCAGCCAAGGTGCCGGCGCCGCTCAATTCGCGGACCAGGGGGTAGGCTTGGGCGGCCATTTCCGCCGTCAAAGGCCGGGTAAGAAGGGGTTTTGTAATCACATCCACAAAATACGGGCGGCATTCGGTCGCGGCGTTGATCGGAATCAACGGCACTATATCTTTCTGCGACTGCGAACAGCACTGTTGCGACGAAGTCGCAACGGGTTCACCATTTGTGCGCGAGAACCTTAGACAGGGTCAGCTATGACGTCAGGCCGATTCGAGCCATCAGTCCATTGCCCCGGCCCGCAGTCCCCTCTCTGCGGCAGCGATGTCACGCATCGCGGTCATGGCTGCGTCAATTGCCATATTCGCCATCTGACCATCTGCGGCGGTTTTGAGCCCGAAGAACTGCGTTATCTCGAGCCGCTGGTCGGTCATCGCGATCTGACCCCGGGTCAGGGCCTGTTCGAAGAAGAGGACAAGGCCGACTTCGCCTATAACCTGGTCGAGGGCACCATCCGCCTTTACAAGCTGCTGCCCGACGGCCGCCGCCAGATCACCGGGTTTGCAATACCCGGCGACTTTCTCGGGCTGGCCTCGCGCGGCCATTACGCCTATTCCGCCGAAGCCGTGTCTGGTGCATCGCTGTGCCGGTTCAAGCTCACCGACCTGCAGAAGCTTTTCAAGCAGTTCCCGGCCATGGAGCACCGCGTGCTGGCCATCGCCAACGACGAGCTCGCCGCGGCGCAGGACCAGATGCTGCTGCTGGGCCGCAAGACGCCGATGGAGAAAGTCACGTCATTCCTGCTGACCCTGTCGAAACGGCTGGAGCGGGTCGGTCGGCCGCACGATCAGCTGTCGCTGTCGATGACGCGCGCCGACATTGCCGACTTCCTGGGCCTTACCGTCGAGACCGTGTCGCGCACTTTCAGCAAGCTGCGGGCGGGCAAGATGATCGGTCTACCAACCCCCGACCAGGTCCATATTCTCGACCGCAGACGCCTGCAGGCCATCGCCGCGGGCGATGCCGACTGACAGACGCAGATTTCAGACGACCGGCGGCTTGACCAACAGACTCGCCTTTACGATATCGCCGGCAATATCGACTGCATAGTTGCCTGTTTTTATCCAGGCAAGATCGATCGGTGCCTCGCCGCGCACAAATCCCATGCCGATGATGCGACCCAACACCGTGCTCCAGCCAGCCGAGGTCAGCTCGCCCACAGGCCTGCCGTCCCGCAGGATCGGCTCGCCGCCCCAGGCATAGGCTTGCGCGTCGTCGAGAGCCAGAATCACCAGCCGCTTGCGCACGCCTTTGGCTCTCTGTTCCGCCAGCGCCGTACGACCGATGAAATCGACACTCTTGTTCAGGTCGACCGCGAACATCAGACCCGCTTCCAGCGGCGTCTCATCCGGCCCGAGTTCAGCCGCGAAGGCACGGCGGCCGGCTTCGATGCGCAAGGCATCCAGCGCGTAATAGCCGGCATCGCGCAGGCCAAGATCGGCACCGGCCTCCTTTAGCGTGTCATAGACGCCAGCGGCGAACTCGGTCGGCAGATAGAGCTCGTAGCCCGGTCCACCGGCATAGCTCATGCGCGCAATTCGACCACGCGCGTAACCTAGATCGGCTTCGACGGTCTGGCCGTAGGCGAGAGAAATCTTCTCGAAACCCGGCGAAACGCGTTCGATCAAGGCCTGGCTGTTCGGCCCCATGGCCGACAGCACCGAATAGGCCGAGGTCACGTCGCTCACCGTCACATTGGCTTCGCCGATATGGCGGGAAATCCACGACAGATCGCGCGCCGCCTGCGCCGTGCCCGTTACGATCAGGAACTCGTTGGCCGCACACCGGAGGACCGTCAGATCGCTCTCGAACCCGCCACGCCGGTTGAGCAGAGCCGTATAGACCATGGCGCCGACCGGCACGTCGAGATCGCGCGCGCAAAGACGCTGGAGCACCGCAAGCGCGTCCCTGCCCTGCGCCAGCAATTTGCCGAACGACGTCTGGTCGAACAGCCCGACCGTTTCACGCACCGCCTTCTGTTCGACGATTGCGTGATCGAGCCAGGCTGGCCGCGTGAAGCGGTAAGGTAGTGTTCCGGATGAACCGGGCGCGAAATAGATTGCTCGTTCCCAGCCCATCTTGGCGCCAAACCGCGCGCCATTGGCTCTCAGCCGATCGTAAAGCGGCGAGCGGCGCAGGCCGCGCACCGATTCCAGCTCGTGCCGCGGCCAGCGCATGGCGTAATGCAGGCCCAGGGTCTCGACCGTCCGATCTCGCAGATGCGCGGCATTGGCATGGAAGCCCGCGAAGCGGCGGATATCGACGTCCCACAAATCCATCGGCGGCTCGCCACCCGCAATCCATTCGGCCATCACCTTGCCAGCGCCGCCGGCATTGGCGATGCCGGCCGAATTGAAACCGGCGCAGGCGAAGAAGCCGGCGCATTCCGGCGCTTCGCCGAGAATGAAATTGCCGTCTGTCGTGAAGCTTTCCGGACCGTTCAGAAGCTGGCGCACTTCGGCCGTTTCGAGGATCGGCATGCGGTGCAGCGCGCTTTGCATGAGAATCTCGAACTGGTCCCAATCCTCCGGCAGAAGCTGGAATTCGAAATCGTCGGGGATGCCGTCCATGCCCCAGGGTTTGGCCGCAGGCTCGAAGCCGCCCATCACCACCCCGCCGACCTCCTCCTTGAAATAGATATAGCCGTCGGGGTCGCGCAGCACTGGCAGTCCGGGAGCCACACCTTCGATGGGTTTGGTGACGATGTAGAAGTGTTCGGCCGAATGCAGCGGCACGTTGACGCCGGCCAGCTGTCCCAGCTGTCGCGCCCACTGCCCGGCACAGTTGACGACAATCTCACAGGCGATGTTACCGGTAGACGTCTTCACCCCAACCACGGAACCGTTGCGTCGCTCGAAGCCCGTCACCCGGACGCCCTCGACGAACCTGGCGCCACCGTTGCGCGCGCCCTTGGCCAGAGATTGCGTGAGGTCGGTGGGATTGGCTTTGCCGTCGCCCGGCAGCCATACCGCACCCTGCAAATCGTCGATGCGCATGAGCGGCCACAAATCGCCCGCTTCTTTCGGCGAAATGAAATGCGCGTCGACGCCAAAGCTGGCAGCCTGCGCCACGGATCGCTTCAGCAGCGTGATCCGCTCGGTCGTGCGCGCAATGGAAAGACTGCCGCAGCGCTTCCATCCCGTCGCCAGTCCGGTTTCCGCTTCCAGCCGGCTGTAGAGATCGGTCCCATACTGGCTGAGCTTCGTCATGGTGCGGTTGGCGCGCAGCTGGCCGACGAGGCCCGCCGCATGCCAGGTCGTGCCGCTGGTCAGGCGTCCCTGCTCCAGTACCAGGACGTCGTTCCAGCCCAGCTTGGTTAGATGGTAGGCAACCGAGCACCCCACGACGCCGCCGCCCACGATGACGACGCGCGCCTGCGTCGGCAGGGAACCGGCCATGATCCGCCGGAGGACTTAGAGTCCGCCCGGCCAGGGCAGCGAATAGGTCTTCACGTTGGTGAAGCTCTTCATCGCCTCGATCACGCCTTCCTTGTAGCCGAGGCCGGAATCCTTGATACCGCCGAACGGCGACATTTCGATGCGATAGCCCGGCACTTCCCAGATATTGACCGTGCCGACATCGAGATCGTTGACGAAGCGGGTGATGTAGTCGAGGCGGTTGGTGCAGACGCCCGACGACAGGCCGAAGGCGGTCGAGTTCGAAATGCGGATCACGTCGTCGATGTTCTTGCAGCGGATCATCGGGATTGCCGGGCCAAACGTCTCCTCGCGGACCAGCTCGCAGTCGTAAGGCACTTTGTCGACCACGGTCGGCGGAAACAGCGCGCCCTGGCGATCGTTGCCGTGCAGCAGCACTGCGCCCTTGGACACCGCATCATCGACGCGACGCTGGAACATCGTTGCCGACTTCTCGTTGATGACGGTGCCGACGTCGGTCTCCGGATCCATCGGATTGCCGCATTTCAGCTTCTTGGCCTTGGCCGTCACCAGCTTGGCGAATTCGTCGGCGATCGCCTCGACCACCAGAATGCGCTTCACCGCCGTGCAGCGCTGGCCCGAATTCTTGGTGGCGCCAGCCACGGCCAGTTCCGCTGCCTTGTCGAGATCGGCGTCTTCCATGACGATCAGCGGATCGTTACCGCCCAGCTCCAGCACGACGCGTCGGTAGCCGGCCTTGCCGGCGATGTATTTGCCGACCGGCACGGAGCCGGTGAAGGTGATGAGATCGATATGTTCGTTGACGATCATCTCGTCGCCGAAATCGCCCGGCAAACCGGTGACCACCGACAGCATTTCCGGCGGCAGGCCCGCTTCATAGAGTACGTCGGCCAGCATCAGCGCCGTCAGCGGCGTCAGCTCGGTCGGTTTCAGCACCATGCGGTTGTTGGTGGCGATGGCGGGAGCGATCTTGTGCGCCACCATGTTGAGCGGATGGTTGAACGGCGTGATGGCCGATATTACGCCCAAAAGCGGCTGGCGCATGGTGTAGATGCGCCGCTGCTTGCCGTGCGGGGTAATGTCGCAGGAGAAAATCTCGCTGTCGTCGCGGATCGCCATCTGGCCCGAAAGCGTGAAGACGTCGTAGGCGCGGCCGACCTCATAGGTCGAGTCTTTCATCGACAGGCCAGACTCGGCGGTGATCAGGCGGGCAATCTCGTCACGCCGCGACGCCAGGATTTCGCCCGTCCGCATCAGGATCTTCTGCCGGTCGTAGCGGGTCAGCGTCGGCTTATACTTGGACGCGATTTCGAACGCCTTGGCGGCATGCGCCTTGGTACCCTTCGGCACCGTACCCACTACCGAATTGTCGTAGGGGTTAAAGACTTCGATGACGTCGTCGGCATCCACCTTCTTGCCGGAAATGCGCATGCTCTCGTGACGGGGCGCAACATTGGCGACGGCGCGCAACTGGGCGGTCATCTGATAACTCCTAGCGGACGTAGTTGAACGCCAGATCGAAGGCGTCGAAATTGCGCCAGCGGCTCTTGGCCGCCTGACTCAGGGGACGATTGCACAGCAGCGGCACCTTCTGCTCCGACACCCCGCCATGCGAGCGCAGCGGCTCGGTCAGGCCCGAGAGATCATGCTTGGCGGCTGACGTACCGAGCACCTTGTGCTGCGTCGAGACCAGAATGATGTCGCCGACCCTGTCTTCGGGCAGCTCGAACCTGGCGCAGCCATCTTCGCGGCTCAGGGCCAGCTCGATGCCCGGCATTGCGGCAAGCTTCTTCAACACATCAGCGCGATCGGCGCCTTCCGGCAGATAGGCGGTGGCGAAGGAACCCAGCGCGCCGTGATGCACGACGTAAGGATCGGTGATCGGCAGGATGACGCGCGCCTTGCCCGCCCCCAGCATCTTGTCCATCACATCCTGCAGATAGATCACGTCCGGCTGGCCCGACGCGTCGTGCTTGGAGTTCATGCCATGATCGGCGGTTAGCACGATGACGCAGCCCATGGCGTCGAGCTGCGCCAGGTACTTGTCCATCATGATGTAGAAATCGTTGGCGACCGGCGTGCCGGGCGCGTGCTTGTGCTGGATGTAGTCGGTGGTCGACAGGTACATCAGGTCTGGCCGGTCGCGCCGCATCAGCTTCACGCCGGCGGCAAAGACAAACTCGCTCAAGCCGGCGCTATAGACGTCCGGCACGCCCATGCCCACCAGTTCGTTGACACGGTCGATGCCGTTCTCCGCATTGCTGGCCTTATCCGACTTCTCCGACGAGAAACTGCAGGCCTGACCCGGCGCCAGTTTCAGCCCCTTGCCCAGCAAGCCGCGCAGCTTGTCCTTGGCGGTGACGACGGCAACCGTGGCCCCCTGCTTCTGGAACGCCTCGAAGATGGTGCCCACACGCAGGAACCTGGGATCGTTCATCATCACTTCGGTGCCGCTGTCGCGGTCGTAGAAGTAGTTGCCGCAAATGCCGTGCACCTTGGGCGGCTGGCCGGTGACGATGGACAGATTGTTCGGATTGGTGAAGGTCGGCACCACGCTGTCGGCCAGCAGATTGGCCCCCTGCTCCAGCACCTTCTTCAGAAACGGCGCCTTGCCGGTTTTTACCGCTGCCTCGATATAGCCCGGCTCGCTGCCGTCAATACACACCACCACCACCGGCTCGGCGCGCGTGCGATAGCGGCGGCCGTTGACGGCAATGTCGATGCCGGTCGTGAGGTTGCTGTCCATATTCTTACTCCTTAAGCGGCCTGCGCCGGCGCCGTCTGACTGACGCCCATCTCGGCCAGAATCTCGCGCACGGTCTGCACCGCGCCGCGCATGTGGTCGGCGTTGAGCCGGCCGATGCAGCCGATGCGGAAAGAATCGGCCACGGTCAGCTTGCCTGGATAGATGACGTAGCCGCGATCCTTCAGCCGGTCATAGAAATCCTGGAAGACGAATTTCGGATCGGATGGCATGTGGAAAGTGACGATGATCGGCGCCTGCAGCGTGTCCGGCAGCAAGGTGCGGAAGCCCAGCGCCCGCATGCCGTCGATCAGGATGTGGCAATTGCTGGCATAACGCCCGCCGCGGCCGGCGACGCCGCCTTCCGCCGTATGCTCCTCGATCGCCTTGTGCAGCGAGACGATGACATGGATCGGCGGCGTGAAGCGCCACTGGCCGGTCTTTTCGAAGTTGGCCTGCTGGTCTTGCAGGTCGAGCGTCAGGGTCGTCGCATTGCCCTTGCACTCCGCCAGCGCTTCCTTGCGGCAGACGACGAAGCCCATGCCGGGCACGCCTTCGAGGCACTTGTTGGACGAGGCTGCCAGCGCATCGAAGCGCACCGACCGCGCATCGACCGGCAGGGCCCCAAACGCGCTCATCGAGTCGAGCAGCAGTCGGCGGCCGTGCCGGGCGACAATGTCGGCGATCTGGGCAATCGGATTGAGAATTCCCGACGTGGTCTCGCAATGGACGGCGAAGACATGGGTGATCGACTTGTCGTCGGCCAGCTTCTTCTCGAGCGCGGCCAGATCCGGCGGCGTATCTTCCGCCGTCTCCATCACCACCGCGGCGCGGCCGGCGATGTCGCAAATCTTCTTGGCGCGCTGGCCATAGGCGCCGTTGACCAGCAGCACGATCTTGCCATTGCGCGGAATGAAGGTGGTCAGCATCGCTTCGACGGCGAAAGTGCCGCTGCCCTGCATCGGCACCGTCACATGCGTTCCTGCTCCGCCGGCCAGCAGCGTAATCTGTTCCAGCACTTCGCGGTTGATGCGAAGGAAGGTGGCATCGCGCGAACCCCAGTCATGCACCATCACCTGTTTGACCGCGCGTGAGGTGGTCAGCGGGCCGGGGGTGAGCAGCAGGGGATCGCCGGTTTCGGAGGCGGCCGGAGTCTTGGACACGGGGGTAAATCCTTCCCATCGCGTGGATGACAGGCTTTCAAATTCCTCCCATCTTCAGCATAATTCAAATACATAATACCAATATGTGATATAGGTTACATCTATATGACACCATCGCAACTGCGCGCTTTTCATCTCGTGGCTCAGGAGGGCGGTTTCTCCGCCGCCGCCCATTCCGCCATGGTCAGCCAGCCGACAATCTCCAGCCAGGTCAGGCAGTTGGAGGAGGAATACAAGGTCCGCCTGTTCGAGCGCCGGGCCCGCTCGGTCGACCTGACCGAGATGGGCCAGGCGCTTTACGCCATCACCATGCGAATGTTCGCCGCCGAGGCCGAAGCGAGCTCCCTGCTCTCCGGCGCCAAGGTCCTGATCCGCGGCCACTTGCGCATCGCCGCCGACAGCGCCTACCACGTCATGCCGGCGCTCGCCGCCCTGCGCCGCCAGCACCAGGGCATCCGCTTCTCGCTGCGCATCGGCAATTCCGCCGACGTCCTGCAACAAGTGCTCGATTTCAACGCCGATATTGGCGTCATGGCCAAGCTGGTCTCAGACCCCCGCCTGCATTCGGTCGAGATCAAGCGCGATCATTTGATCCTGTTCGTGCCGGTCGAGCATCCATGGGCGAAGAAGAAGCGCATGCAGTTGCGCGAACTGGACGGGCGCGATTTGGTGGTGCGCGAGCGCGGCTCGATCACCCGCGAGGTGTTCGAGAACGCCCTGGCTCGCAGCGGCGCAACGCCAGGCACGCTCTCCGACGTGCAGACCCGCGAAGGCGTGCGCGAAGCCGTCGCCGCCGGCTTCGGCATCGGCGTGGTGCTGGAAAGCGAATTCGGCACCGACCCCCGCTTCCATCCCATCGCCATCGCCGATTCAGGCATCGAAGTGTCGGAATACGCCGTCTGTCTGCAAGACAATCTGCGCCTGACGCCGGTGCGCGCCTTCATGGACGCCGTCGAGCATCCCACCCCTAGCGGTCGCTGACCTGCTTCAGCGTCGTTCCGTCCCAGCCGCCGCCCAGCGCCTCGTAGAGATCCACCAGCGCGGACAACCGCGCCAGATTGGCCTGCGCCACGGCATCGGTCGCCTGGAATACCGAGCGCTGCGCATCCAGCACCGAGATGAAATCGACCGCGCCGGCGCGATATCTCGCCTCGGCGAGCTGGTAGGCGCGATTGGCCTCATCGAGCGCCTGACGTGCAAGCTGGTATTGCCGGCCATAGAGACCGACTGCGCTAAGCGCATTCTCCGTATCGCGGAAAGCCGAGAGCACCGCTTTGCTGTAGTTGGCTGCCAATACGCGAAAGCGCGCCTGTGCGGCCTCCTGCTGCGCTTGTAGCCGGCCGCCTTCGAAGATCGGTACCGTCAATCCGGCTGCCAAGGTCGTCAGGTAACTTTGCGGCGTCAAAAGGTTAGAGAGCACATTACTTGAGGTGTCGCCCGAACCTGTCAATTGAATGCTCGGGAATCGGGCGGCACGGGCGCTGCCGACATCGAAATTCGCCGCCCGCAGATCGGCTTCGGCCCGCCGGATATCCGGTCGCCGCTGCAGAAGCTCCGACGGCAGACCCGAAACAATCGCAGGAACCTGCAAGTTGTCCAGCGATGGCGTCTGCGCGGCAAATCCGGTTGGCACAAGCCCGACCAACACAGCAAGCGCATTAACCGCCTCGCGTTCGCCTTGCATCAAGCTTTGAAGCGATGCACGTTGCGCAGCGATGGCGTTGCGTTGCTGCGCCAGTTCCAGGTCGGAAGTTATGCCCACGCGCGCCCGCTGCTCGAGCAGATCGAGGATACTTTCTGCGTTGCGCAGCTGCTCATTCGTAAGGCGGAGGCGATCGCGCAGCGCCAGAACCCGGAAATAGGTCGTTGCGACATCGGCGTTCAGCGTCAATGCAATCGTCTCATAGTCGAACTGCGTCGCTTCCAGGCGTGCCGCGCCGGCTGCTGATTCGGCGCGATATCGACCGAACAAATCGACCTGATAGGCGGCCTGCAGGTTACCTTGATAGCTGGTGCTTACGATTACCCCGAACCCGCCCGGATTCGATGTCGAGCGCGCTGTTGACCCGGAAGCGCCGAGAGTTGGAAACAGCGATGCCGACGCCAAACCCAACTGAGCCTGACCTTGCTCGATCCGTGCCAGCGCTGCTGCCAGGTCGGGACTGGTCTTGCGCGCCTGCTCGATCAGTGCCGTCAGCTCGCCGCTGCCGAACCCATGCCACCAATTGGGATCTGGCCATGCAGCCGCCACACCAGCTGCCGAATACTGAAACTTCGGAAACGTCTCTGTTTTTGGAGCTTGGTAATCCGGCACCAAGCTGCACCCACTCAGCGCAGCGGCAAAGACGGCAATGACGAGACGCTGCATTGGCATCAATCCGCCGCCAGTGCCGCTACCGGATCAAGCCGTGCTGCCTTGCGAGCCGGCAGGTAACCGAAGATCAAACCGGTTCCAAACGCGCAGAGAAAAGCCATAACAACCGGCCTTAGTGAAAACAACACAGGTTGACCCAGAGCGTCAAACAGCGAAGCTGCGCCAAGCCCCAAAAGCACGCCCGCTACGCCACCAAATGCACAGACCACCAAGGCCTCGGTATTGAACTGCAACAGGATGTTGCTCGTACGCGCGCCAGTGGCCATGCGGATGCCTATCTCGCGTGTACGTTCTGTCACGCTCACCAACATGATGTTCATAACGCCAATGCCACCGACCAACAGCGAGATCAGCGCGATCGATCCCAGCAGCAGGGTCAAGGTGTCCTGCGTCTCCGTCGCCATTTGGAGGATGGCCGCCATGCTGCGAATCTGAAAATCTTCTGTCCGGTGCCGCTCGATAAGCAATTGGCGGATCGTTTCTAGCGTTTGATCGACTTGTTTGACGTCGGACACCTGAACCGTGATAAACCTTGCGAAGCGCTGCCCAAATAGTCTCAAAGCACCAGTGGTGATAGGCGTGAACACGATGTCGTCCTGGTCATTGCCCATTGTGGACGCTCCTTTCGGAGCGAGGACGCCGACGACTTGAAATGGAATGTTGTTGAGTAAGACGTACTTGCCGACCGGCTCCGGTTCATCAGGCATGATTGCCCGAACAACCGTATCACCCAAGACAACGACCGGCGCATAGCTGCGGACATCCCGTGCATCGAAGAACGAGCCACGCGCCAAACTCCAGCTCCTCACCCTTGGATAGTCGGCACCAGTGGCGTTGGCCTGCGTTTGATAGTCTCTATTGCGATACCGTGCGGTGACTGCCCCCGGAGACTCTGGAACCGACGCAACCACGTTGGGCAGAGTTGCGATGGCGTCCGCATCCGCTGGCATCAACGTCGCTGTAAATCCTCCCGAGACACGCAGATTGGGTGCCCCAGGTCGAATAAGGACCAGGTCCGGCCCGAGACCCGCAAGCCGACTGAGCACAGCTTGCTTGGCCCCATCACCGATGGCCAACATGGATACAACCGATGCAACGCCAATAATGATGCCAAGCAACGTCAGCAATGTGCGCATAATGTTTGCGCGCAGTGAACGTAACGCCATCTTGGCGGCTTCGCCGATATTCGGCAGCGTCAGACCGCGCCCGGGCCGGCCGCGCTTTACGGTCTTTGCGTTGCCGATGGGCCGTTGCGCGACTCGTTCCGACTTGGAGTCGGACACGACCTTCCCATCACGAATTTCGACAATGCGACCGGCTTTCCGTGCGACGGTTTGATCGTGAGTAATCAGGAGAATGGTATGCCCCTTGCTGTTTAGATCGCTCAACAGGCGCATTACCTCTTCGCCACTTTGGCTATCAAGTGCGCCTGTCGGCTCATCGGCCAAAATGATCGCCCCGTCATTCATCAAGGCGCGCGCGATGGAAACACGCTGTTGCTGCCCACCCGACAGCTGACTCGGCATGAATTGCAACCTGTCGCCAAGACCGAGGGACACTAGAATCTGATTAGCCCGCGCCATCCGCTTGGCGTGCGGCATTCCTGCATAGATCGCCGGAACTTCCACGTTCTCGGCTGCCGTCGCCGTAGCAAGCAGGTTGTACTGCTGGAAAATGAAACCAAACGCTTCACGGCGCAAATCGGCGCGTCGATCGCTTTCGAGTTCCGACACCTCCTGGCCGCCGAGCCGGTAAGAGCCGCTGGTTGGTCGGTCTAGCAGACCAATCAGATTCATCAGGGTGGATTTACCGGATCCCGATGCACCCATGATTGCGACGAATTCGCCTGCTTCGATATCGAGTGATATTCCATACAGGACTTTGGTTGCGAGTTCGCCGCGAACGTATGTCTTGGTTATATCACGCAACGAGATCAGCGGCCGCTCCCCGAGTTCTTGGGAGATCGAGGACGAGAGAACCGGCGCTGCTTCATTCATTGTCGCGGCATCCTGGGCGGCGGGGCGCCGGGCATGCCCATCGGCGGCACCGGACCGACCGGCCCAGGCACTACAACTCTGTCGCCTACCTTCAAACCGGTCTTGACTTCGGCCAGTGTGCGCGTTTGTACGCCGATCTCGACCTGGCGTCCCTCAATTGCTCCACTGTCCGTAACGACCTGTGCTGTGTAGCTGCGTTGACCATCGCCGCGAGGGCTGCTGCGCAGCGCGGCCACTGGCACAAGCGGTACATTCTTGGCCGCCGCGACGACAAAGAAAACCTGCGCCGTCATTTGCGGCATCAGATCCCGATCGGAATTGGGCACGTCGAACAATGCATCGAACAGAACGACATTGTTGACGAGCGTTGGCGTCGGCAGGATTTGCCGCAATTTGCCGGGGCGGCGTCGGTCGGGATTGCCGAGCGTAGTGAAGTATGCCTGCATGCCAACTTGCAGCTTGGATATATCAGCTTCTGACACCTGAGTTCGGACGGTCATCGTATCGAGATCAGCGATCTGAAGAATGACGGGTGCGAGCTGGTTGGCGATAATGGTCTGGCCCTGCCGAGCAGTGATGCTCACCACGGTCCCCGATATCGGCGCATAGATTTTCGTATAGCTGAGATTGGCCAGATTGCCCTCCAGCGTCGCTTCCGTCTGCTGGATCTGCGCCTGCAAGGCTTCGATACGCGCAGTCGATACCTTCAGCGCGGCGGCAGCGCTGTCATAGGCATCGCGGCTGGTGGCGCGCAGAGTTAAAAGCTCTTGCTGACGCTTCAGTTGCTGCTCGGCCAACATCTGCTGTGCCCTCTGCTCGGCAACTTGTGCCCGCAGATTTAGAAGTTGCGCCTCATCACCGCCGACGCGTGCCTGATAGATTGTCGGATCGACCTGCGCGATCTGGCTGCCTTGCCTGACGTTCTGGCCGAGTTGAACGAAAATAGTCTGAAGCTGGCCCGATACCTGCGCCCCAACATCGACATAGTTCAATGGTTGCAGCGAACCTAACGCCGATACGACTTCCTCGATATCACCCTGCTGGACAACCGCCGTCGGCAGGTCCTGTACCAGCCTGCCGCTAGGTGCCAAAAGCCACCACGCCGCAAGTACAGACAGGACGAAGGCGCCGGTTCCTATAGTCCAGAATTTCTGTTTCCGCGGCATTGCGAGATCGATGGTTTCATTTCTTTACGCTTTAGCATAGTCCCGTCGTCTGCGGGTAGAGTTCTCCAACAATTCCATTATGTTACGAAGAGAGGTTTCCGGTCAGTCTGGTTTGTGGCGACAGATCCTCCTACCGCCTTCTCTTTGCGGTAGAGAGTCTACAATTGGGGGGTACATGCTCGAGCTTATCATTCTGGTCTGCGGCGTCATTGCTCTGATTTACACGCCGATCGAAGCAAAAAAAGTTCATCGCGGCTGGGTAAGAGCGAAGTTCAAGGGGACGCCGGAAGAGTTCCGCGCCAAATATGTCAAGCAGCTGACGGTGTTGGCCTGGTTCGGGTTCATTCTTGGCCCGCTCTATATAGTGCTAGGCATAGCCTTGGGCTTCGACAGCACCGCCCAGCTGGTGGTCAAAGCCGTAATCGGCGCTTTGTGGATCGCCGTCGGCGCCGTCAACCTGGCGATGCGCAAGAAGTACTTCGAGCAGCCGGCCGGGCCCGTTAGTCGACAATGAACAGCCGCGCGCCATTGGCAGTGGCGGAGCGATGCGGCTCCGCTCCGTCAGCGACCTGATAGCTCATGCCGGGCTTGAGCACGAACACCCGCCCATCCTTCAAAGTCGTTTCCAGTTCCCCTTCCAGGCAAAGCAGGACGTGCCCTTTGGAACACCAGTGGTCAGCGACATAGCCCGGCGAATACTCGACCAGCCGCACACGGATCGGATTGCCGGCATTGGCGAACTCCTGGGTGCGCCACAGCGCCTCGCCGGTATCCCCGGGGTGCCGGGTCGGTACGACTTGCGACCAGTCGATAGTGTTAAAGGAGATGTCGCTGATCTTCATGGCGGCCTCCGTTCCGGCCGGATGCCGGAAACCCGCCCGAGTTAAGCGCGGCGCTGCCTAGAACTCAACGTCGAGTTCTTCCATCTCCTCAGGTTCCGCCTTGGCCGCTTCGATCCATTCCACCACCGGCGGAAAGGCGAAGATCGTATCGCAATAGCGCGAGGAGGCGGGATCCAGCTTCACGTCATAGGTGCGGAAGCGGGTGCAAACCGGCGCGTACATCGCATCGGCCATGGTCGGCTGCGCGCCGAAAAGGAACGGTCCACCGAACATGTCGAGACATTCGCGCCAGATTTTGGTGACGCGATCGATGTCGGCCTGAGCGCCGGCCCAAATCTTGAAGTTGCTGTGATGGGCCTTCAAATTCATCGGCAATGCCGAGCGCAGATTGGCGAAGCCGGAATGCATCTCGCCGCAGATCGAGCGGCAGCGGGCCCTGGCCTTCTGGTCTTGCGGCAGCAGCCCGGCGCCGGGATTGAGTTCATTCAAATACTCACCGATCGCCAGCGTGTCCCACACCATTACGTCGCCATGCGTCAGGCACGGGACGAGAAACGAGGGCGAAAGCAGCAGCAGTTCGGCACGGGTCGACGGGTCGGCGCTGGAGCGCAGATCCTCCACGAAATCGAGCTGCGCCATCTTGCACAGCAGCCAGCCGCGCATCGACCACGACGAATAGTTCTTGCTGCTTATCGTCAGCATTGCCTGCGTCATGCGCGTGTCTCCCCCTGTTGCGCCTCCGGCACGGACTCGGACCGGTGGCCGCCGCCGTTTTCCGCCCCGCCTCGCCCGGTTTGCCCTGCCGGTCATGTATGGAATCTCGCATTTTGTATCTCGCAGTGCAGCAAGAAATACACTAGCCTTTCCTATGGGACGGTCGCCGAGGGGCCGGGCATCGATGTCGACAACCGCTTAATGGGTTGAATTCATGATGTATCTCGCCTTTCAGAACCATGCCGACCTGTTAAGGCCGTTTCGCGCCATGGCTGGGCTCAGCGCCGCCGCACTGCAAAAGAGCAGTTCCTGGCAAAGAAAGGGGCCTTGGTCCCGCAGCATTGCCGCCGCTTTCGACGTCTTCTCGACGGCCGGCATGACTCATAGCCGCCCCTCCTTCGCCATCCCCTTCGTCACCATCGACAACCGCGCCGTTCCAGTCACCGAAGAGGCTACCCACACAACGCCCTTCGGCACGCTGCTGCGGTTCAAGAAGGACATGGACCGGCCGCAGCCCAAGGTTCTGCTGGTGGCGCCCCTGTCGGGACATTTTGCGACCTTGCTGCGGGGCACGGTCGAAACACTGCTGGTCGAGCACGACGTTTACATCACCGACTGGCATAACGCGCGCGACGTCAGCCTGACGCATGGGCCTTTCGGCTTCGATGAATATGTCGAGCACATCATTAAGTTTCTCGAAGTGCTGGGGCCGGACAGTCACGTCGTCGCCGTGTGCCAACCCTGCGTTCAAGTGCTGGCAGCGGTCGCCATCATGGCGGAGACGAAAAACCCGGCGCAGCCCCGCAGCATGACCCTGATGGCCGGCCCGATCGACGCCAGCGTCAACCCCACCAAGGTCAACGAGCTGGCCACCGGCCGCTCGATCCAGTGGTTCGAACGCATGCTGATCTCGCGCGTGCCATACGGTTTTTCCGGCGCAAGGCGGCGGGTCTATCCGGGCTTCTTGCAATTGACCGCCTTCATGTCGATGAATCTCGATCGCCATATCCGCGCCCAGCTCGACCGCTTCCACGCCATCGTCAAGGGCGATCACGCCAAGGCGGAGGCGACCAAGGTTTTCTACGACGAATATTTCGCCGTGCTCGATCTGCCGGCCGAGTTCTATCTCGAGACCGTGAAAAAGGTTTTCCAGGATTACGAGTTGGCGCGCGGCATGCTCGAATGGCGCGGCCGCAAGGTCGATCCCGCCAAGATCAGGCGCACCGCCCTTCTCACCATCGAAGGCGAGAAGGACGACATCTGCTCAGTCGGCCAGACCGTGGCGGCGCAGGATCTCTGCACCGGCTTGCGGCCCTATATGAAGCGCCATCATCTGCAGGCGGGCGTCGGCCATTACGGCGTCTTCAATGGCAAGCGCTGGCGCAATGAGATCTATCCACTGGTGCGCAACCACATTCTCGCCAGCGAATAGGATCAGCCGACCGCCGACTTCTCGGGCACTTCCAGCCCCAGCGTGTCACGCAAGGTCGTTCCCGGATATTCCTTGCGGAACAATCCACGACGCTGCAGTTCCGGCACCACCAGCCGCACGAAATCCTCGTAGGAACCGGGCATGTGGGTGGCACCCAACACGAAGCCATCGCAAGCGCCGCCGTTGAACCACTCCTCCATCTGATCGGCGATCGATTGCGCCGTGCCGACGAAGGTCGGCACTTCGCGGATCGTGCCGCGGCCGGAGAACTTGACGAAGTCGCGCGTCGTCGGGTGGGCCTTGCCGCTCAGCTGGATCACGCGATCGCGCATGGCCTGCAGACCAGAAATCGACTTCAGCTCGTCGTCGGTGAACGGCTCGTCGATCGGCTTGCTGGCGAAATCGAAATTCAGCACTTCCGACAACAGCGCCAGCGCGTCCATTGGATGCGCCAGGCTGTCGATCAGCGCCGCCTTGTCCTCGGCAATGCTCTTGGTTTCGCCCGGCACGGCGTAGATCAGCGGCGCCAGCTTCACCTTGTTGGGATCGCGGCCGCTGGCCGTCACCTGCTGCTTGAAGTCGGCATAGGTCTTCTTGCCCACCGCCAGGTTGGCGAAGATGACGAAGATCAGCTCGCCCCAGCGCGACGCGAAGGTCCTGCCGCGACCGCTCTGGCCGGCCTGGACGAGAACCGGATGGCCTTGCGGCGAACGCGGCACGGTGAACGGCCCGCGCGAGCGGAAGAATTTGCCCTTGTGGTCCAGGCGATGGACCTTGGCGGGGTCGGCAAAAACGCCGCTTTCGCGGTCGAGCTTGATGGCGTCGTTGTCCCAGGTATTCCAGTGGCCCAGCACGACTTCCATAAATTCATCGGCGCGGTCGTAGCGCAGATCGTGGCCCAGATGCTCGGTCTGGCTGAAATTCATCGCCTCCGAATCATTTAGCGACGTCACCACATTCCAGGCGGCGCGACCGCCGATCATGAGGTCAAGCGTGGCGAAGACGCGCGCGACATGGAACGGCTCGTAATAAGTCGTCGAATAGGTGCCGCCGATGCCCAGATGCTTGGTCGCCAGCCCCATCGCGGTCATGATCGAGATCAGGTCCATTTTCACGACGCGAATGCCGTGCCGCACGGCTTCCTCGTAGTCGTCGCCGTAGCGGTCGGGCATCGCAAGACGGTCGTCAAAAAAGGCCAGATCGAACTTGCCCTCCTCAAGCGTACGGGCGATGCGCTGATAATATTGCGGCGTCATGAAATCCGGCATGGTCTGAGGGTGACGCCACGATGCGGGATAGTTCGAGCAGTTCTGCGCCTGCATGAACGCCACCAGCGTCATCTGCCTCTTCTTCTGCTCACTCATGACTTTGCTTCCTTCCCCAATCAGACAACGCCGCGCGATCTCAGCGCCGCAATTTTTTCCGCCGTCAGCCCCAGCAGCTCGCGATAGACCTGGTCCGTATCCTCGCCATGACGATGGCCCAGATGCTCGACGCGACCGGGAGTCTTCGACAGGCGCGGCAAAGCGGACGGTATCACCACGTTGCCGACCTCACGATGAGGCAAGGTGACCATGCTGCCGCGCGCGGCAAAATGCGGATCGGCGAAGATGTCGGCGATGCTATTGACCGGCCCACAAGGAATGTCCTTCTCCAGGCAGATCGCCATCAGCTCGTCGCGCGTCTTGCTGCCGATCCAGGCGCTGACGATGCCGTTGATGAAATCGCGGTTGTCGACCCGCGCCTGCATGGTTTCGTAGGTGCCTGGAGCCACAAGATCGGCGCGTCCCATCGCCAGCGCCAGCTTCTCGAAAATCTTGTCGCTGGAGCACGCCAGCGCCACCCACGCGCCATCGCGGCATTGGTAATGGCTGTGCGGCACGATAGTGGCGGTGTCGGCGCCCATGCGCTGGCGCACGAAACCGAACTTGGCGAAAGCCGGCGCCAGCTCGTCCAGCATGCGGAACGTCGATTCGTAGAGCGCCACGTCGATATACTGGCCCTCGCCCGTCTGGTCGCGATGCCGCAATGCCATCAACGCCCCCAACGCACCGTACAGGCCGGAAATGTAATCGCCCAGCGACGTCGAGCCTGGAATAACCGGCGGTCCATCGGCCTCGCCCGCGAGATAGGTCAAGCCGCTGAAGGCATGGCCGATGCGCGCGAACCCAGGACGATCCTTGTACGGCCCTTCCTGACCATAGGCGGTGATGCGCACCATTACGATATCGGGCTTGATCGCCGCCAGATCCTTGTAGCCCAGTCCCCATTTCTCCATCGTGCCGGGGCGGAAATTCTCCACTACCACGTCGCTCTGTAGTACCAGCTGGCGGAACAGCTCGGCCCCCTCGGGCTTGCTGAGGTTGAGCGTTACGGTGCGCTTGTTGCGCCCTTCGCTGAGGAATGTCAGCGAATCGCCGGTCTCCGCCTTCATGCCGATATTGCGCATGGGATCGGGAAAATCCGGGTGCTCGACCTTGATTACCTCGGCGCCGAACTCGGAGAAGATGCTGGCGCAGAACGGCCCGGCGAGGAACGTCGCCGCATCGAGGACCCGCATGCCCGCCAGCGGCAACTTCGTCTCTGCGCTCATGTCACCGCCGCCGCGCGTCGATCAGCGCCTGCCGCTCGAGCAGTGCATCGGCCAGCTTGAGATGCGCCAGGTCGACCAATTTGCCATCCATCTGGATGGCGCCATTGCCGCCCGACGCGGCCATGGCCTCTCTGATCGCCTTGGCACGGGCGATATCGGCAGGCTCAGGCGCAAAGATTTCATTCGCCGCCTCGACCTGCGACGGGTGAATCGCCCATTTGCCCTCGAAGCCCAGTGCCGAGGCACGCTCAGCTGAAGAGCGATAGGCTTCAACATCCTTGAAATCGACGAACGGCCCGTCGATCGGCCGCAGCCCGAAGGCGCGGCAGGTCGTGGCGATGCGCGCCAGCGCGAAATGCCAGGGATCGCTCCAGCTTCGTTCCACCTCGCCCTTGCCGTTGCGACCGAACATGCGATAGCGCGGATTGGCCTCGCCGGTGAAGGGATCGCGGGCCCGCATCGAGACGGTGAAATCGCCAATGCCGAAAATCATCGCCTCCAACCGTTCAGACCCTTGCGCGATTTCCTCGACATTGGCCAGGCCGGCCGCGGTCTCGATCAGCACTTCGATGCCGATTTGGGTCTTGCGGCCAATGGTGGCTTCGATGCCATTGAGCAGCTGCTCGACGACGTAGACGTCGGCCGCGATATTGGCCTTCGGCAGCAGGATCATGTCCAGCCGCGGACAGCGCTCGGCGACGGCAACGATGTCGCGATAGGCCCATGGCGTGTCGAGCGCGTTAACCCGCACCGCCATGATCTTGTCGCCCCAGTCGATGTCATTCAGCGCCTGCACCGCCAGATCGCGCGCCTTGTCTTTCATCTCAGGCACCACGGCATCTTCCAGGTCGAGGAATACCGCATCCGCCGGTCCCTTCGCCGCCTTTTCGAAGAATTTTTCCGAACTGGCCGGAACCGCCAGTTCCGACCGTTGCAAGCGCGGCCGGCGCAACTCTCTGGGGCGATAGAACAACTCCCGTACCTCTGCATATGAAAGCAATTCGCAATAGAAGCCTTCCCACTTTGATCCGGCAATCGAAAATATGCTATCCATTATTCCATGGATCGGATCAATATCGGCCCTGACGAGTTGGAGACGTTCATCGCGGTTTCCGACCTGGGCAGCTTCCGCCGTGCCGCTGACAAGCTGGGCGTCTCGCAGCCCTCCGTCACCAGCCGGGTACAACGGCTGGAAAACGTGCTGGGCGTGAAGCTCTTGAACCGCACCACGCGGCGCGTCACCACAACGGAAGCCGGCGAGCGGCTGCGATTGCGTGCCGAGCACACGGTGACGGAACTGCGCTCTCTGGTGCAGGAATTCCGCGACGAGGCCACTTTGCAGCGTGGCCGCGTCGCGATTGCCGCTGCGTCCAGCGTCGCCGCCTCGGTCCTGCCGCCGATCATCCGCCAGTTCACCCAGGCCAATCCCGGCGTCACCGTCACCTTGATCGACGAATTCGTCGGTCCCGTGCTACAGCACGTCAGTGCCGCCACCGCCGATCTGGCGGTCGTGCCCTTCGCCGGCAAGAGCGCGGAATACGATTTCGAGCCGCTATTCGACGACGAATTTCTCGTCGTGGTGCCGCGCGATCATCCGCTGGCGGGCAAGGACGTGGTCGATTTCGAGCAGATCGCCCGCTATCCGCTGCTGACCCTGCCCCGTGAAACCGCGATCTGGAACACCATCCGCGACGAGTTCGAGCGTCGCGGCCTGAAATTCGAACCGGCGTTCCAGGCCTATAATCTTTTCACCCTTGTTGGGCTGGTCGAGGTCGGACTGGGCCTGTCGCTCCTGCCCAAGATCATCGCCCCGCGGCTGAACCTGAATACCGTCTCAACGGTGCGCATCGCCGGCGGCATCAAACGGCATATCGGCATCGTGACTTTGCGTGGCCGGGCCCTGCCTCCCGCCGTCATTGCCTTCATTCGCAGCCTGCGGTCCCTGCGCGGCCATGCACCGGAAACCAGGGTGCCGCGCCGCCGGCCGTTGCCCCGTACCTAGGCTCTTGCCATGGCGGGACCGGTATCGGACCATCGGGAAAACGAGAAGTTCGGGAGAACGCCATGAACAAGCCGGCGATCGTCAAGCAACGCAAGATCCGCGATCAGGTCAGCGAGGCCGAATGGCGCACGCGCGTCGATCTCGCCGCCTGCTACCGGCTGGTCGCCAAATACGGCATGACCGACCTGATCTACAATCACATCACCGCCCGCGTGCCCGGCGGCGACGAGCATCTGCTGATCAATGCCTATGGCTATCTCTATCCCGAGATTACCGCCTCGAACCTCCACAAGATCGATCTGGCCGGCAATATCGTGCTGCGCGCCGACACCGAGTACGGCATCAACCAGGCGGGCTACGTCATCCATGGCGCCATCCACGAGGCGCGTCCCGACGTGACTTGCGTCATCCACACTCATACCCGCGCCGGCATGGCGGTCTCGGCCATGAAATGCGGGCTGCTGCCGCTGACGCAAACCTCGATGCGTTTTTACGAGCGGGTCGGCTATCACGACTATGAAAGCGTCGCTATCGATCCCAACGAGCAGCCGCATCTGGTGCGTGACCTGGGCAAGCATGACGCCCTGATCCTGCGCAATCACGGATTGCTGACCTGCGGCCGGACCATCCCGGAGACTTTCAATTTGATGTACTGGCTGGAGATGGCCTGCAAGGCGCAGGTCGACGCCATGGCAAGCGGCACCGAGCTGACCCTGCCCAGTGCCGAGATTCGCGAGAAGACAGCCCGGCTTTACGATCCCGGCACGCGCCGCGTATTCGGCGAGCTGGAATGGGGCGCCATGCTGCGCCAGCTGGATCGGGACGATCCGTCATATCGGGACTGACAGTAGCGTTGAGTTGGGAGGAACAATGAAAAGCGCCTTCACCGTCGAGCCAGCCCCGGACGCGCCGGAAGCCAGGGACCGCCGCATTCCGCCACGCGACCATGTCGTGACGCGCGCCCTGATCGAGCGCTGGAACCGCGAATGCCCGGACAAGGTCTACGCCAAGTTCGCCGACAATGGCGAGGAATGGACCTATGCGCAGTTCCGCGAAAAGATCTTGCAGATGGCGCTGGGCCTCCAGCAGCTCGGCGTCAGGCAGGGCGATCACGTCCTCGTCTGGCTGCCGAATGGGCGCGAGAACCTGCTGAGCTTCTTCGCCATCAACTATCTGGGCGCCGTGTATGTCTGCATCAACACCGCCTACAAGGGCCAGTTGCTGGCGCATGTGGTGGAAAATTCCGACGCCCGGCTGGCGCTGGTGCATTCCGATCTGGCGCCCCGCTTCGCCGACATCAAACTGGCGAAGCTGACGGACGCGGTGATGGTGGGCGAACGCCTGCCCTGCCCGGGCCTGAAGACGCATTTCTATGCCGACGTCCTGCTGCCCAGAAGCGGCGCGCTGAAAGCGCCCGAGCGTGTCATCGAACCGTGGGATCCGATGGCGATCATCTACACCTCGGGCACTACCGGACCGTCCAAAGGCGTATTGGCGTCCTATCTGCACATCTACTCCAACATGGGCCAGGAAACCTGGCACATGGTCGATGGCAACGACCGCTACATGATCAACATGCCGATGTTCCATATCGGCGGCTCGGGCATCGTCTACGGCATGCTGACGCGGGGCGGTTCAATCGCCTTCACCGAGCGCTTCAATACGCAAACCTTCCTGGTCGAAGCGCGCAGCACCGGCAGCACCGCGGTGTTCCTGCTCGGCGTCATGGCCGGCTTCCTGGAAAAGCTGGAAGCCAGACCGGATGACGCCGACAACCCGCTGCGGCTGGCCTTCATGGTGCCGCTGGCGGGCGATATCGAAGCCTTCTCCAAACGCTTTGGGCTCGACGTCTACACCATCTTCAACATGACGGAGATCTCCACCCCGATCATTTCCGACGCCAATCCGATCAAGCGCGGCACTTGCGGCTTGAAGCGCGAAGGTGTCGACGTGCGCCTGGTGGACGAGAACGATTGCGAAGTGCCGATCGGCGCCATCGGCGAGATGATGATCCGAACCGACCGGCCCTGGGGCATGAACAGCGGCTACTACAAAAACCCTGAGGCGACCGCCAAAGCCTGGCGCAATGGGTGGTTCCACTCCGGCGATGCGTTCCGCAAGGACGAGGACGGGTATTTCTACTTCGTCGACCGCATGAAGGACGCCATCCGCCGGCGCGGCGAGAATATCTCCTCATTCGAAGTCGAAGCCGAAGTTGTCGCCTACCCCGATATCCAGGAAGTGGCGGCGATCGGCGTTCCCAACGAGCTGAGCGAAGACGACGTTATGGTGGTGATCGCGCCCGTGCCGGGCCGCACGGTCGATCCCGTAGCGTTGATCGAGTTCCTGCGCCCGCGCATGGCGCATTTCATGATCCCGCGCTACATCCGCATCGTCGATGAACTGCCCAAGACGCCGACCACCAAGGTGCAGAAGGCAGAGTTGCGCAAGCAGGGCATCACCGCCGATACCTGGGACCGCGAGAAAGCGGGCATCAAGATCAAGATCGACCGCTTCACCGGCACCGGCCGGGCAGCGGAGTAACGGGGGGCCTTGGGATGAACCGCCGCAGCGTCATCATCGGCGGCGCTGCCGCGCTCAGCCTGGCCCTGCCCTTCGTGCGATCCCGTGCGGCCGGGCCGAATTTCGCGGCCAATCCTTTCAGCTTGGGAATCGCTTCCGGCTGTCCGACCCCAAGCGGCTGCGTGCTGTGGACGCGACTGGCGCCCGATCCGCTCAATGGCGGCGGGCTGGAAGAACACCCGGTCGACGTCGGCTGGGAGGTTTCCGAGGACGAGGGGTTCTCCCGCATCGTCCAGCGCGGCACCGCCCGCGCGACGGCCGACGAGGCGCATTCGGTGCATGTCGAGTTGCGCGGTCTGCTGCCGCATCGTTGGTACTGGTATCGCTTCGTCGCCGGCAACGCGGTCAGCCCGGTTGGCCGCACGCGCACCGCTGCGGCGGAGGGCATGGCGCCGCTGCGCCTGGCGCTGGCCTCGTGCCAGCAATACGAGCAGGGCTATTTTGCCGCCTACCGGCACATGGCGCGGGAAGACCTCGACCTCGTCGTGCATGTCGGCGATTACATTTACGAGCTGTCTTGGGGACCACATCACGTGCGCAAGCACGGCACGGGCATTCCCACAACGCTGCTGGAATATCGCAATCGCTACGCGCTCTACAAAACCGATGCCGATCTGCAGGCCGCCCATGCGGCCTTCCCCTGGCTGGTGACCTGGGACGATCACGAGGTTGCCGACGACTACACCAATGACCGCTCCCCACTCCAGGCAGATCCGGAGATCTTCAAGCGCCAGCGTGGCGCAGCCTACCGCGCCTTTTGGGAGCATATGCCACTGCCCCTGTCGGCGAAACCGAAGGGGCCCGATGCGACCATCTACGGCGGCTGGCGCTTCGGCGCGCTGGCGGACGTGATCGTGCTCGATGATCGGCAATACAGAAGCCGGCACGCCTGCTTCGAGGGCAAGCGCGGTGCGGCGCTGACGGGCGATTGTCCCGATCGCGTGTCGCCGGCACGCACCATGTTCGGCGCGGCGCAGGAACGGTGGATCGACGAGCGGCTGGCGCGGCGCAACGGACGGTGGACCATCATCGCGCAGCAAACCCTGATGGCCGAAGTCGATCGCGGCCGAGACGGCGAACACGCCTACTGGATGGATGGCTGGGGCGGTTACCCGGCGGCGCGGCAGCGTCTTATCGACGCCATCGTCGGGCATCGCGTCGAGAATCCCGTGGTGCTGGGCGGCGACGTGCATTCCTTCTGGGTGGCGGATTTGCAGCGCGATGCGGCGCGTCCGGAATCGCCAACCGTGGCGTCGGAGATCGTCGGCACGTCGATCACGTCGGAAGGGCCCAACCCGCAATACGTGGCGCGCCTGTTGGCGAAGAACCCGCATCTGAAATTCGCCCGCGCCGACAAGCGCGGCTATACGACTGTGCGAATTGCTCCGGATAGAACCGACGTTGCGTTGCGCGCCATCGACGATGTTATCGATCCAAACACCGGCATCGCCGATCTTGTCCGCTTCGTCATCGAGAACGGGCAGCCTGGCGCGAAGTCGACCTAGGAAAAAAGTGCCGCTAGCGCGGCGGGCTTCATTTCGGGGGGCCAGATTTAGCGCCTGGCGGCGCTGTCCTTCGCTTCGCTCGGACGGAACGGTCATCTCATTCACGGACCCGCCGCGACCAATAAAAAAGGCCCCTCTACGAGGAGCCTTTTTGATTGGTTGCGGGGGCCAGATTTAGCTTTGGTCGCTTGCGCTCCCGTCGCTGGCCCTGCGCTTCGCTTCGGGCTGAACGGTCATCTCATTCACGGGTCCCCATAACCAAATCCCCCCAGCACTCGGTGAATGCTGGGGGGATTTGGTTGCGGGGGCCAGATTTAGCGCCTGGCGGCGCTGTCCTTCGCTTCGCTCGG
>CAYLYK010000004.1:219845-302468 GCA_964388115.1 uncultured Hyphomicrobiales bacterium | reverse complement strand
TGGAGCGCGCCAATGTCGAAACCATCGCCGGCGCCACCTACCAGCGCATCGACGATGCCGGCCTGCACATCCTGCTCGACGGCAAGCCTCGCCTGGTCGAAGCCGACACCATCATCCTCTGCACCGGCCAGGACTCTGAACGCGGCTTGGCCGCCGACCTCGACCGCGCCGGCATCAAATACACCGCCATCGGCGGCGCGCATGTGGCGGCGGAGCTCGACGCGATGCGGGCGATCGACGAGGCGACAAGGCTGGCGGTGGGGTTCTGAGCGCGCCCGTGACGGGGCTGGTGCTATGGACCTATGACTGGGTGCCCGAGCCGCCGAGCGGCCTTGCGCGCGATCTGTGCGTGCGCTGGGCGCTGACCACCCCATTCTCCGCCGCCGACTTCCTCATGGCCGACGTGCTGCGCATGGTGGATCGGTTCGACGGGCTGGCGGACCATCCAACATGCCACGCCTATCGCGCGCGACGGCGCGGCAGGCGTTCAAGAAGGCGTATGCCGATCAGATGGCGCATTTCGTGGCATACGGAGCTACATCCCTTTCTGCCATCGAAACTCTGCGAAGAAACTCTGCATACTCCGGAAAACAACTTCACGTTTGTTCGCGACGTCCTCAAGCTGAATTTCGGCATCGATTGCAATCGAGCGAGTCAGTGGAGAGCGAACGCCTAAAATTTTCCATCCTGCTACGGTCAAAATAGATGGTGCCTTATCGAAAATTGACTTCCAGTTTCGATCAATTATTGAGTTGGTGATATTGCCTGGATCCATAAGTTGTGCTGTAAGCTTAAGCTTACGCCGGTTATCGTCGAATATTATACTAATAGTGGCACCTTGGGGAGATTTATAAATAAAGCGATTACTTTCGGGAACATATTCATAACTAATTGACCCGGTACGGGCCATTAACTCTTCAGCCCAAAATTCCGCCGCATCCAAGTGCTCCGGCCGCTCATTTGCCGTAAGCAAAAATTCAATTTCTGAGATTATTTGACCAAAATCGGGCCTACTACTTTGATCAAAATCCGTGCATCTTAAAATTAATCGCGCGAGTCGACTGGAGGTTGATAACCAATCAGGACATTTTTCCAGTTTAATCGCGCGCAAGACAACTTCTTTCCATTCAGGAAACTGGCTTTGGTTGGGAACTGGCTTTTGACCCGATATAATGGAAAAGAGCGTCATCCCAAAACCAAACGAATCTACTAAAGCGGTTCTTGTTGGGAATTTGGACTTCTGATCAAGTTGCTCCGGTGAAAGATATCCAAGATCTTCTCCAGTAGTTAGTTCAGGGTCCTTTTCTTTCGCGCCGACATGCCAAGCTAAGTCAAAATCAAAAACAACGATGTCGAACTCTTGATCTTCCGGTCTAGTGTAATCAAAATCGCGAACCATTATGTTACTGGGCTTAACGTCCCGGTGCAGGACTGTCTCAGGAAGTAGATGTGCTGATCGAATAATTCGAGCAACTTGAGACATGATCCTAAGCTTAGTAGGAAGGCGTCGAACCAATCGTCCTTCTATTATGTCTGCTAGGCTGGGTCCCGGAATAAACTCCATGAAGATGGTTGGAGGAACTTCCGTTGCATCAATCAGCCGAACCATTCCAGGTAAGTTTGCCTTGTTTATGATGCGTGCGGCTCGTACGCCTCGACGAAAGCTGCCAAGCATATATCTTTGATTAAATACGTCCTGCTTCATAATCTTGACGGCAACAGAAACCCCTTGAGAATCTGTAGCCAGAAAAACCTTACTGAATCTTCCATGGCCTATTGCGCTTCCAGAAACTCTATATCCAAACCAATCAAACTGAAGGTCTTCATCGTGAAAAAAAGACATATGAATTGGAAGCCGGTACTCCCTTAAAAAAGCGTCATATTTTTCAAAGGTGTCAGAACTGAATGCATCGTCAAAAAGCTGCTTTGTTGCTCCCGATAGATAGTTACGAATCTCAACCGGGCTTAGCCGCTGGAGCTCAGTTGCCGTAATTTCGTGATCAGGTGGACTGGCGTTGGAAATTACAACCGGAGCGGCGGGCGCTTCAGTGATCTTTGCTGGCTTGGAAAGAATATCTAATGCCTCAAGTAGTTCGCTATGGGTTTCATCTGACCGATAGCGAATTATCCTTATATCGTTCTCCTGTGCCCAAGAGTCGGTAGTAAGGTCAGGTCTATCTGTGATCCAGAAGGTCGCGATCGGCTTAATGCCAAGCTTCTTAAGCTCAAGCAAGCGGCCCGAAACGGCCTGATCGTCGGCGCTGATCCCTACAAATACCACGATATTGAAGGCAAAAAGAGTGTGAAGGAAAAGTCTGTGAACCTCATTGTTCTGCAACTTGGATAGTTGTTCGCGAGTAAGTACCCAGCTCTCGACATCCCCTAAATGGCCATGAAGTTGAAGAACGAAGCGGTCACCTTTCTGGATCAAGTAAAATTGGCTAGTAATCTCCATACCTGAAATCGTGGCTACTAGCTCGTTTGGATGTGCTGCCGCCATTGCTGTTACAGCAAATTGATCCAGATTTGTCGTAACGATGGCTTTCGTTCGTGAGTTCGTGGATATCTTGTCGTATGCAATTGGGCGAATGCAATTCGGGTCAACGCTCAGAATGCGACGTATTTCAGAGTAAAATGTTGCCGGGCCTAGTATCTCTTTCAGCAGAGAAAAAGAGAGCCAAAAATCAGCGTCATGTTTGGCGACTTCTAATTTTGCTTGCAAATATTTTGCTGCGTTACTCTCAAGTGTAGATATCTTTTCAATGGAAGACTTTACCAACATATCTCTAAGTGTCTTCCAAGTCGGCAATTTTGCGGGCGCGCTTAAGCCGGATCCCGCGAAGAATACCAATGGAGCCTTTGCTTCTGCGATATCGCGCTGAAGGGCCAGAAAGTCCGGCTGATTTTTATTGAACATAAGTCGGCAATCCAAGAGTTTGACCAACTAAATTTTGCAATGTCTTGGTGTTAATTGCAACGATTGGTTGTCGATCTAAAGATGCAATATAGCTTTCAATGAGTAGTACTACTCCACCATCCCCCGCAACACCTCCACCTCATCCGCCTCCGTCACCGGCTTGTCCCACCTGATGCGATGGAACCGCGGGAAGCGCATCGCCAGCCCCGACTTGTGCCGCGTCGACAGTTGCACCGCGTCGAACTCGACTTCGACCACCAGCTTGGGCGCCAGCACGCGCACCGGGCCGAAGCGGTCGATGGTGTTGTCGCGCACGAACTTGTCGAGCTTCTTCAGCTCCTCGTCGGTATAGCCGGAATAGGCCTTGCCAACCGGCACCAGCTCGCGCCCCGTCGCGTCGGCCGAGCGGTTGGCGCTTTCCTCGCCCGGTTTCACCGGCCGCCAGCAGCCGAAGGTGAAATCGGAATAGAAGGACGAGCGCTTGCCATGCCCGCGCTGGGCATACATCAGTACGCAATCGGCCGTCAGCGTGTCGCGCTTCCACTTGTACCAGTGGCCCTTCACGCGGCCCGCCAGATAGGGGCTGTCCTTGCGCTTCAGCATCAGCCCTTCGATCGACGCCGCCCGCGCGCTCTCGCGCAATTTGGCAAGCTCGTCCCAGGAGGCGAACTCGATCAGCGGCGAGAGGTCGAAGCGCGGCCGTGGATTTTTCGCATGCCACTGCTCCAGCCGCTGCCGGCGCGCGTCGAAGGGCAGGGCGCGCAGATCCTCGCCGTCCTCGAACAGAATGTCGTAGAGCCGCACATGGGCGGGGAAGTCCTGCAGCATCTTGCCCGTCACCGTCTTGCGGTTCAGCCGCTGCTGCAGTTCGTTGAACGGCGCGATGCGCAGATTGTCGGTCTCGCGATGCGCCACCAGCAATTCGCCGTCGAGCACGGCGGAGAAATCCATCTGGTCGACGATGTCGGGAAAGGCGTTGGAAGCATCCTCGCTGCCGCGCGAATACAGCCGCCTGGTGTCACCGTCCGAGGCGAGCTGCACACGGATGCCATCCCATTTCCATTCGGCGCTGTATTCCGGCGGATTGAAATTCGCCAGCTCGCCATCGGCCAGCGGGTGCGCCAGCATCAGCGGACGAAAGGCCAGCGCTGCCAGCGCATCGGGCCGTGTCGTCTTGCCGTCGAGCCAGGCGAAGAGTTCGCGATAGGGCGGGGTGAGCCCGTGCCAGATCTCCTCGACGTCTTCGACCGGCACGTTGCCGACGCCGGCGACGGCCGTCTTGGCCAGCCGCGCCGAGACGCCGACCCGCAGCGCGCCGGTGATCAGCTTCAACAGCGCCCAGCGCTCGATGGCGTTCAACTGGTCGAGCCAGCCGGTCAGCAGCGGCAGCGCTTCGCGGCGCGAGGCCTGTTGCAAGCCTTCGACCACCGCCGACAGCGACAGGTCGTTGCGGCGCGGCGCGTCCTTCGTTGCCTGCCAGACCAGCGCCAAGGTTTCGGCCAGATCGCCGACATAGTCGTAGGACAGCGCGAACAGCGTCTCGCCCGCCTGCTGCGCGCCAAGCTCGCGCAAGGTCGCCGACTTCACGTTGGGCAAGGTCAGGCTGCCGGTAAGGGCGGCCAGCGCGTAGCCGCGATCGGGATCGGGCGCCAGACGCAGGTAATCCTCGATCAGCCGCAGCTTGGCATTGCGGCCGGGCTGGAAGGAGAGGCCGTCGAGCAGGCGGGCGAAGTCTTTCACGTCTCTTCGTCCTCGCGTCCCACCAGCGACAGCGCCCGCGCCCGCCGACCCGTGGCCGAGATGGCATGGATCAGCGCCTCCTCGCGGCCATGCGTGATCCAGACCTCCGGCGCGTTGACATCCTCGACCGTTTGTAAGAGTTCGTCCCAATCGGCATGGTCGGAAATGATCAGCGGCAATTCGGCGTTGCCCTGTCTTGCGCGGGCTCGCACCCGCATCCAGCCCGACGCCGCCACCGGCACCGGCTCGGCGAAACGCCGCGTCCAGCGATCGCCCAAGGCCGAGGGCGGGCACAGCACGATCTTGCCGGCGAGATCGTCGCTCTTATCCACTTGTGATACCGGGATCGTCTCGCCCATCTCCACGCCCTGCGCGCGATAGGTGTCTGTCAGCGCCACCAGCGCGCCATGCAGATAGACCGGGTCGTGATACTCGGCCGCGCGCAGCAGGGTCAGCACGCGTTGACATTTGCCCAGCGCATAGACGCCCACCGTGTGGGTGCGGTCGGGGAAGGTGCGCATCGAGTGGAGCAGGCGGGCGATTTCGTCGCGGTCGGGCGGATGGCGAAACACCGGCAGGCCAAACGTCGCCTCGGTGACGAAAACGTCGCAGTTCACCGGCTCGAACGGCGCGCAGGTGCGATCGGCCCGCCGCTTGAAGTCGCCGGAGATCACCGCGCGGCTGCCTTTGTATTCCAGCACCACCTGCGCGCTGCCCAGAATATGCCCGGCCGGCACCAGTCTTACCGCGACCTCGCCCATCTTCAGCGTGTCGCCGTAGTCCGACGCTTGCAAAACGCCAGCACAGTCCTCGCCATAGCGCGTGCGCATGATGGCGATGGTGCCTGGTGTCGCCAGCACGGACCCGTGGCCGGCACGCGCGTGATCGCCATGGCCATGGGTGATGACGGCCTTGTCCACCGGCCGGGCCGGATCAATATGGAAGCCGCCCGGCTCGCAGTAGAGTCCGGCCGGCGTCGTCTTCAGCCAGGTCTGGGGATGGGGACCGCTCATGGATTAATCTTACCTTGGAAACTTCGCGGTATCGGGCCGCGTTAGGAAACCGTCGATGGACGTGCCTGGTTCGCCGCTGCCGGAAATATTTGCCCGCTGGTTCGCTGGCAAGGGCTGGCAGCCGCATGCGCACCAGCTCGATATGGTGCGCGCCGCCCGGGAAGGAAAGTCCGCGCTGCTGATCGCCCCCACCGGCGCCGGCAAGACCCTGGCCGGTTTCCTGCCGTCGCTGGTCGAGCTGGCGGCGCGGCCGCAACGTAGGCTGGGGCGCAAGCCCGGCGCGCCTGCGAGCTCCAACCTGCACACGCTCTACATCTCGCCGCTCAAGGCGCTGACCACCGACATCGCGCGCAATCTCGACTCTCCGGTGTCGGAGATGGGCCTTTCGATCCGCACCGAGACCCGCACCGGCGACACGCCGCAGAACCGCCGCGCCCGCCAGCGTACCGATCCGCCCGACATGCTGCTGACCACGCCCGAATCGCTGGCGCTGATGCTCTCCTATATCGAGGCGGCCAAGATCTTCGCCAATCTGCAGACCGTGGTGATCGACGAGCTGCACGCGCTGGCCGACAACAAGCGCGGCCAGTTGCTGGCGCTGGGCCTGTCGCGGCTGGCGACGCTTGCGCCCAAGGCCCGCTTCGTCGGCCTCTCCGCCACCGTCGCCGATCCCGCGCATCTGGCCGAATGGCTGAACTTCCCCGGCCGCGAAGTCGCGATGGTGCAGGGCCGCGCCGGCGCGGAGCCGCAGATGAAAATCCTGGTGCCCGAGGCGCGCCTGCCCTGGGGCGGGCATATGGCGACCTATGCGGCGGAGGAGATCTACAACGCCGTCAAAGGCCATCGCACGACCTTGGTCTTCGTCAACACCCGCGCCCAGGCCGAGTTGATCTTCCAGGGATTGTGGCGGCTGAACGAGGAGAACCTGCCCATCGCCCTCCATCACGGCAGCTTAGCCGTCGAGCAGCGCCGCAAGGTCGAGGCCGCCATGGCGCGCGGCACCTTGCGCGCGGTGGTCGCGACGTCGTCGCTCGATCTCGGCATCGACTGGGGCGACATCGATCTGGTGATCCAGGTCGGCGCGCCCAAGGGCGCCTCGCGCCTGCTGCAGCGCATCGGCCGCGCCAACCACCGCCTCGACGAGCCCAGCCGCGCGCTGCTGGTGCCGGCCAATCGTTTCGAAGTGCTCGAATGCCAGGCCGCGATCGAAGCCGCGCATGAGAAAGACCTCGACGGCTACCCGCCGCGCCCGCCCTGCCTCGATGTTCTGGCGCAGCACATTCTGGGCATGGCCTGCTCGCAGCCCGTGGTGCCCGACGCGCTCTGTGCCGAGATCACGACCGCCTTTCCCTTCCGCAGTCTCGCGCGCAAGGATTTCGACGACGCCTTCGGCTTCGTGCTCGACGGCGGCTACGCTCTGCGCGCCTACGATCGCTGGAAGCGGCTGGTCGGGCCTGAAGGCAAGGATGGGGCGAGCTTCGATCCGCAAGGCACGTATCGCATCGCCAGCCCGCGCGTGGCGCAGCAATATCGCCTCAACGTCGGCACCATCGTCGAAGCGCCGATGCTGAAAGTGCGCCTGCGCCGCGGCCAGGCTTTGGGCGAGGTCGAGGAATGGTTCGTCCAGGGCCTGGTGCCGGGCGACACCTTCATTTTTGCGGGCCGCCTGCTACAGTTCGATGGCATCGAGGCGATGGCGGTGATCTGTTCCCCGGCCAAAGGCGGCGAGCCGAAAGTGCCTGCCTATGCCGGCGGCCGTTTGCCGCTGACCACGGGATTGGCAGCCCGTGTGCGCGCCATCCTGGCCGATCCCAAGCGGCACAAGGTGTTGCCGCCCGACGTGCGCGAATGGCTGCGTCTGCAGCGCTGGCGCTCGGTATTGCCGGGGCGCACTGGCCTGCTGGTCGAAAGCTTTCCGCGCGAGAAGCGCGAATACCTGGTCGCCTATTGCTTCGAAGGCCGCAACGCGCATCAGACCCTTGGCATGCTGCTGACCAAGCGCATGGAGAAGATGGGCTTGCGGCCGCTGGGCTTCGTCGCCTCCGATTACGTCATCGGCATTTGGGGCCTGCGCGCGCCGACGGCCGAGCAGATCCGCGAACTCTTCAAGCAGGACATGCTGGGCGACGATCTGGAGGAATGGATGGACGATTCTTCCATGCTCAAGCGCTCCTTCCGCCAATGCGCCGTCGTCGCCGGCCTGATCGAGCGCCGCCATCCCGGCCAGGAAAAGAACCGCCGCCAGGTCACGTTCAGCGCCGACCTGATCTACGACGCGCTGCGCAAGCACGAGCCCACCCACATCCTCCTGCGCGCCACCCGCCACGACGCCGCCTGGAACCTGGCCGATGTCGGCCGCCTCAACGATTTCCTGGCCCGCATCCAGGGCAACATCACCTACCGCCGCACCGATAGAGTCACGCCGCTTGCCGTTCCCGCGCTCCTCGACATCGGCCGCGAAAGAGTCTTCGGCGACAACACCGACGTGCTGCTGGCGGAAGCGGAGGCGGATTTGATCGCCGAGGCGACGGAGGGTGAGGATCAGGCTGTGCTGCTATAAAAAGGTCTTCACCCTGAGCCTGGCGAAGGGTGAGGGGACGCAGGCACCTTTTCCGTAGCCCATCCTTCGCCAGGCTCAGGATGAAGAGTTTTAGAGTAGCGCCGGAATCTCGGAGAAGCGCATGCGTGAATTTCCACTTGTCGAAGAGCTGATTTTTCTGATCGGCATGACGCCAATTCAATTCACGGTGAACCTTGGTCAACTCGACATGCTTTTCGAGGAGAGCTGTCGGATCACTATGGAGCATCGCGTATCCTTCGTTGATACCGACGGTCGACGCATGGAACATGCCCTTTGGGAAGAATACCGACCGGACCCTATCGAATTTCATAAGGTGCTATGGTCGCCCATTACTGGCATTCGGCGCGCGCCATTCGTTCTGACTTTGGTTTTCGAAAATGGAACCAGCTTCGAAATACACAGCGAAGAGGGGCCTTGCGAGAGCGGCATGATCGGCTTTCGCCATCCCGATGGTCGTGGCGACTTCATCGTCTTCTAAGTTCAGTGTTTGCGCTCGGGGTTTTGTTGCCCTATATCCGCCCACATGCAAATCCTCCCCCTCCGTTTCAACCGGCTCGAGCTGCATCTCGATCTTTCGGGCGCGCTGTGGTTTCCAGCCGAGCGGGCGCTGGCCGTGGCGGATCTGCATCTGGAGAAGGGTTCGTCCTATGCGCGGCATGGGCAGATGCTGCCGCCTTACGACAGCGCGCTGACCTTGCGACGCCTGCAAAGTGCCGTCACGCGCTTCCGCCCGCGCACCTTAATCGCGCTGGGCGATTCGTTTCACGACAAGGCGGCGGCGTTGCGTCTGGCGCCCGCCGACGCGGCGGTGATCCGCAACCTGTCGGAGAGCGTCGATCTGGTCTGGGTCGGCGGCAACCACGATCCGGTGCCGCCCAAGCATCTGGGCGGGCGCGGGGCGGTGGAGATCGAGATCGGCGGCTTGCTATTCCGCCATGAAGCCACGCGCGACTATCCCGGCCAGCCCGAGATCAGCGGCCATTACCATCCGGTGGCGTCGCTGTCGGTGCGCGGCGTCGGCTTTCGCCAGCGATGCTTTGCGCTGGGCGGCAAGCGCATGGTGCTGCCGGCCTTCGGCGCCTATGCCGGCGGGTTGAACGTGCTGGATGCGGCCTTCATGGGGCTGTTCCCCGGCGGCTTCGAGGTCGCGGCTTTAGGCAAGGAGAAGCTGCATCGCTTTTTGCCCGAACGGCTGCGCGCCGACCCGCAATCGCCGACACACCGGGCGAAGATCACGTCGCGCTGAGCACCGCCATGCCGACAAGGGTGACGATCTTGGCCAGATCGGCCCAGGTTTTGCCGCCACGATAGGCATTGGCCGACCGCCAGACGCCGACCACGACAACGAGATTGTACGGCAGCGACAGGCCGTAGCCGACCAGCAGCGCCGGGATCAGCAGGTCTTCGATGAGCAGCAGATAGAAGCCCAGGCTGGTGCTGAGATTGACCAGCAGCCCGCCCAGCACCGCCCAACCCCAGAAGGCCTCGCCGAGCGGCAGCTCGCCGCGCCACAGACGGCGCACATCGTTCATGGCGCGGATCGCGCGCGGCAGTGGATGTTTGCAAGGCGCATGATCGCAGGCTGCGCCCGCCTCCGGCCGGCGTCAACGCCCTCGGATCAGGCGTTCAATCCGCTCTACTCATTGTACTTGTCGCCGCCGTCCTGGCCGGCGCCTTCGTCCATGCCCATCTCCGCCTCATGCGCATCGGCCACGAACCAGCCGGCGCGTTCGGCATGCATGGCCGCTTGCGTGCGGTTGGAGACACCGATGCGGGCGAAGATCGCCTGCAGATGCACCTTCACGGTGATCTCCTGGATGCCCAGCGCGCGGGCGATTTCCTTGTTCGACTTGCCGACCGCCAGATGGCGCAGCACGGCAAGCTGCCGCGGCGTCAGGCTTTCGTTGCCGCTGTTCTGATGCTGAGCTTCCATCGGGCGCGCGGCAGCGGCTGCCGTTTGCGACGAGGCGAGCTTCAGCGCATCGAGCATGACGGAGGCGGGGAAGAAGCGCTCGCCATTCAGCACCAGCGCGAGTGCGGCGGCAAAGGCCTCGCTGCCCATGGATTTCAGTAGATAGGCGGCGACGCCCATCTCTAGCGCCGCACGCGCCTCCACCGGATCGGCCGGGCAGCCGATGGCGATCAGCATCGCGTCGGGCCGCAGCCGGCGCAGCTCGCGCAAGCCTTCGCTGCCGCGCAATCCGTGCATGCTCATGTCGACCAGGAAGAGATCGTCGCGCCCAGGGCGGGCAACACTGGCGGCGAACAGCTCGTCGGCAGTGAACACCTCGCGGATCTCGATCTCGCCCACAACCTGGCGAATGCGCGCCAGCAGGGCTTCGCGGAACATCTTGTTGTCGTCGGCCAGCAGCACGCTCAGCGGTTGGCGGGCAGTATCGCTGCCGGTCTGGTCAACACCGGCGGTGCGGAATATGGCCGATGGAATGTCAGGGGGTGTTTCACGCTTTGGCAATTCGGATCTCCCCTAAACCAGTCCGGCGGTGTGCAGCACATCGGCACGGGGCCTGGTCGATTATCTGTCGTCCGTATATCGGACGGGCATGATGGCCCAATGCGTAAGTATTGCCTGCCAACAGCCTGTACCGCACGACTTTTCTGCAAGTTATGGCTGTGGCCCGGGGGAGGGCGGCGCGCGACAAAAACCTCGCGTTTTGGCCGCGAATGCCGAATTGAAATTTATCACGCTGCATCATCGTCATAGCCGAACTTGCTGACTCGAATAGCGTTTCCCTTATTGCGTGGCCATGCAAGCAATTGACAGCGCTCCCATTACTGCAAGTGCAGACGGATCACCCCGGCGTTTTGTGCATTCGGGTAATATCCCATCCTTTCGGATAATCTTTGCCTGTATCATCATGCTGGGCCGGACCTTTCGCGCAAGCCAAGCAGCGCATCGGCGGCAATCTCGCAGCGGCGCGTCAGCTCGTCGCTTTCAGGCATGCCCATGTGACGCGCCGCCAGATCGTGGAGGTGCTCGAGAAGCGCGTCCCGCCCCACCAGCAGGTCTTCGACCAGGGCGGCAATGGCGGGAATGTATAGATCGTACTCGTCGGCAGCTTCTGCCTCGCGGTTGAGGCCAATCGGATCCCAGTCGCGCCTGAGGATCAGCCGCACCTGCGCCGCCAGATCGTCCGATGTCCTGTGGTGGGGTTCAGCGTTCATCGCTCATTCTCCATCGATGCGTCGGCTTGAAGTTATTCCATCAATTATTTCGCCGGACGACGAATCTCTGCATTGCGCGGCTTCCGGCGCAAATCTAGCGTGGCCGAGAGCGGTAACCGAACGCCGCTCTTTAGGGAGGATAGATGAAATCGACCGTGATTCTTGGAATGGCGGCGGCCGCCATTCTCGCTGGCCTGACATTGCCGGCGCAGGCGCAGCAAGCCGACATGAAGTTCTTCGTCACCAGCGTGAACCCGGGCAAGGGCGCCGATCTCGGCGGTTTGGCCGGCGCTGACCAGTATTGCAGGAAGCTGGCGACGGCGGCTGGCGCCAAGGCGAAGAACTGGCGCGCCTATCTCTCGACCCAGCCCAGCGGCAACGCCAAGGCGGTCAATGCGCGCGATCGCATCGGCAAGGGACCATGGACCAATGCCAAAGGCGTGGTCATCGCCCGCAGCGTCGCCGACCTTCACGGTCCGAACAACAACCTGACCAAGGCGACGGCGCTCGACGAGAAGGGCATGCCGATCAAGGGCCGTGGCGATCAGCCCAACCAGCACGATATCCTGACCGGCTCGCAGCTCGACGGCACCGCCTTCAGCGCCGGCGCTGACATGACTTGCGGCAACTGGACCTCGAGCGACCAGGGCGCGGCGATGGTGGGCCACCACGATCGCACCGGCCTGGACGATTCGGCGCCCGCCAAATCGTGGAACACCTCGCATGTCAGCCGCGGCTGCAGTACGCAAGCGCTGGCCTCTTCCGGCGGTGGCGGGCTGTTCTACTGCTTCGCCGCCGACTAGCCCTTCGCTCGTTTTGAACGCCGTGCGGCTTCGGTCGCACGGCTTTTTTTTGCGATCCCCGCGACGCTTTCCAGCGCATCGAGATTTTCATACAGCCGGCGCAGCATCGTCTTGATGGCCTTTGCCTGGCGCTGATCCAGTCCGACCAGGGCTTGCGTTTCATAGGCGAGCGCCACCGGAATCAGCTTCTCCGTGATCGCCTCTGCGGCCGGCGTGCGATGGATGGTGACGCTGCGCTGGTCGTCGCTGTCCCGCTGGCGCAGCAGCAGGCGCTTCTTCTGCATCTGGTCGAGCAGGCGGGACAGCGTCGAGGTTTCGATCGATGTGGTCGCCGCCAGGCTTCCGACGCTTTGGCCGTCCTGCTGGTTGAGCGCCGCCAGCACGCGCCACATCTGCAGCGAGATGCCGTGCTGGCGCGTGACCTTGCCGAAGGCATCGGCGATCCTGGCGCCGGCGCGGTTGAGCAGGTAGGGCAGGTAGTCGTCGAGATCGAGCTTCGACGTCATTGCGCGGCGACCAATTTCAGCCGGTTGCGCACGGTGTCGAAATGCGGCGCGATATCGGCCATGAAGCGCTGCATCTGCTCGCGCACCATGGCATCGGGCTTCAGGCCGTAGTTGAAATACAGAATGACTTCGGAGATGCCCGAGGCTTCGATCTGCTTCAGATCGTCGATGATCTTCTGCGTCGAGCCGACCAGCACCGATTTATTGGTCAGGCTTTCGGGCTTCATGTTGCGCAAGGTCTCGACGATGCCGACGAAATACTTGTAGGTCGGCGGCACGGTCTTGGCGTCGGACGGGAAGGCTGCGATCAGCGCGTCGTGGAAATAGCGGATCAGCGCTTCGCGCCCATAGGCTTCTTCCTGGGCTGAGTCGGCGATGTGGATGAAGTAGGAGCACATGGCGCGCCGCGCCGGCCGGCCATGTTTCGCCGCCTCCTCATGGAACGTGCGCACCGCATCGGCCAGCGAGCCATAGACCATGGCGGCGGCGAAGGGCGCGAAGATGATGTTCCAGTCGTTCTTCGCCGCCAGCTCCATGCTGGGCCGCGAGAAGCAGGCGACGTAGGGCCGCAGCGGCTTCTGCACCGGCTGCGGCCGCACCTCGATGTTTTCGAACTGCCAGAAGCGGCCCTTGTGCGACCACTTGCCAGGTTCGGTCCAGGCGCGCCACAAAATCTCAAGCCCTTCGGCGAACATCTCCGACGAGTTCTCGAAATCGGCCTGGAAGGGCAGGTACTCGGCGCGGTCGTAGCCGCGGCCGGCGGAAAAATCGACGCGCCCGCCCGACAGCAGATCGAGCGTCGCCCATTCCTCCGCGACGTGCAGGGGATGATGCACCGGCAGCAGCACCACCGCCGGCGCCAGGCGGATGTTCTTCGTCGCGCCCGCCAATTGCGCCAGCAGCATGTTGGGGCAGGCGTTGACGCCCAGCAGGTTGAAATGATGCTCGCCGATCCAGGCGGAGTTCATGCCGATGCGGTCGGCCAGAATCGCCTGGTGGTAGATCTCGCGCACGAAATCTTCCGCCGTTCGCTTGTTGTTTGGATAACGATTGTCGGACAGGGTGAAATAGCCGAAATCCATGACAGGGCCCTCCCGGGATCGTTGCGTTTGCAACAATATATTTGCAAATGCAAATATCCGAAAGAAGGTCGTCTCGCACTGCAGCGCGACCGATCAGGAGACTTTAAGTTCGATCTCGCCCATGCCGGCGATGTTGCCGCCAAGGGTCTGGCCCGCTTGCGGAAAATAGGCGGCCACGATGGAGCCGGTCATCACCAGCATGCCCCGGGTGAGCGGCTTGCCGTCTTTGGCCAGCCGGTTGGCCAGCCACGCCAGCACGTTGAAGCAATGGCCCATGCCGGCATTGGCCGGCGCGCCGGCGATGGTCCGGCCATTGGCCGTCAGCGCGCCGCTGCCGTTCTCCAGGTCCGGCTTTTGCGCCATCGGCACCTTGCCGCCGATCAGCACGCCCGCCTGCCAGGAGCCATCGACGATCAGCCGGCGCGCATCGAGCCGCGAATAATCGGCGGCGCGATCGTCGATCAGTTCGAACGCCGTCGCCGCCGCCGCTACATGTGGCGCGACGCTCTGTGCCGTCCACGGCGTGGCGGAGGCGGGAAGATCAGAGCCAAGGAACAGCGCGATCTCCAGCTCGATGCCCAGCCGGCCGAAACTCCTGGCTTGCACCTGATGTGGCGAAGAATAGACATTGGACGCCAGCACCGGACCATAGATCGGCTCGGCCAATCCTGTCTGGGCGCGAATGGCAGGCGAGGTAAGACCGACTTTCCAGCCGGCGAAGGGCTGGCCGGTCGATGCGAGCAGCCGCTCCTGCACCTGATAGGCGGTCTTCTCGTCGGGCGGCAGATGCTCCGCCGGCCAATGCGGGATCGCGCGCGGCTGGCGCCGCAACTCCTGCAGGAAAGCCAGCGTGGCGTCGGCGTTGAAGGGTGTCATGCTCATGGCTTCTGGTAGATGCCGACGTGATTTTCTTGCAGCGCCACCAGATCCATCCAGGCGCGGATCGCTGGGTAGGGCTTGAGATCGAAATCGACCTCATGCGCCACATGCGTATAGGCATAGAGGGCGATGTCGGCGATGGAGTAGCGGTCAGCAACGAAGAAATCGCGGCGCTTGAGATGCTGCTCCATCACGTCGAGCGCCGCATAGCCCGCCTTGCGCTTGAGCGGCATCGCCGCTTCGATGAACGGCGTCATCGGCGACTTGTGCTTGATCCAGTAGCGCACCGTGGCGATGTTGGGCTCGTGGCTGTATTGCTCGAAGAACATCCACTGCAGCACTTGCGCCCGGCCCAGACGGTCGAACGGCAGATAGGGCGTGCCTTCCGCCAGATAGAACAAGATGGCGTTGCTCTCAGGCAGCACGATGCCGTCCGGCAATTCCAGCGCGGGAATGCGCCCGTTGGGATTCTTCGCCAGGAATTGCGGCGTGCGGGTTTCGCCCTTGTCGATATTGAGCTCGACGTGCTTGTAGGGAATTTCCAAATGGCTCAGCAGCAGGCGAACCTTGTAGCCGTTGCCGGAGTCCAGATAGTCGTAAAGCGTCAGCATGCGAAATCCCCTGTCCCCGCAGCCACGTTACGGACCTCGCCTGATTCGGGCAATGGGACTGTTGCGCGCCCGCTTGTTTCGCCTGCAACGCCGTTCCATGATCGGTGCATGGCAATGCGGAAGAACAAGACCGGCGCTTCGGCCGGCGAGTCTCGCGGCCCGCGCGTCGGCGCGGTGGCGGCGGTGGTGCTGGCCGGCGGCGCCGGGCGGCGCATGTTTCCCGAACATGAGAGCGGCGGCGAGAAATCGCTTCTGGCGCTGGCGGGACGGCCGCTGATCGCCCATGTCGTGCAGCGCGTAAAGCCGCAAGTCTACGATCTCGTCATCGCCACGCGCGGCGATGCCAGGAGATTCGCAATTGGCGATCCGGCGCTCGCCGGCGTGCCGATCGTGCATGACGCAGCCAGCGAGAACGACGGCAAAGGCATGGGCCCGCTGGCGGGATTGCTGGCCGGTATGGAATGGGCGCGCAAGGAAGCGCCGTATTGTCCGCTGCTGCTGAGCGTGCCGGCCGACGTGCCGTTCGTCCCCTATGATCTGGCGGCGCGGCTGGCGGCGCATCTGCAGGCGATCGAAAGCGACGTGCTGATGGTGAGCTCGCGCGGCCGCCTGCATCCGGCCGTGGCGCTGTGGTCAACCGAGCTGCTGGCCGATTTGCGCCGCGCCGTTCTGGAAGAGGGCGTACGCAAGGTCGAGGATTTCGCCCAGCGTCACAAGCATGCCGATCTTGAGTGGCATCGCGGCGGGGCGGATCCCTTCCTCAACCTCAACACCCCGGCCGATCTGGCGCGCGCGCAGCGGCGTGTTGGGAGATGATCTAGGGCAGATCGTCGAACTTTACCTGCTGCAGCGACACCAGATTGCCATCGATCAGCAATTTGCCGGCATGCTCGAAATTGACGGTAATGCGATTGCCGATCATCGACTGGATCTGGCCGATGCCCCAGTCGGGCTGGGTCGGATGGCGCACGTAATCGCCCGGCTGCAGCAGGCCGGCGGCCTGGTTGGTGTGGTGGTTTGCCATCGCGCCAGCATAACGCAGAAGTGAGGCGCATTGAGCGCCGCGTTTTCATATTGTGCGGTCGTTCGGACGGCTCGCCGCCGGCCGGTCCATGCTTTGAAACGGAGAGACAAATGAAGACCACCACGTTGATGATCGCCGCCGCCATGGCTGCCGCAGCCACCTTGCCGCTGACCGCTGTCGCCCAAGGCGCCACCGAGAAATGTTACGGCGTCGTCAAGGCGGGCAAGAACGACTGCCAGACCGCGACCTCGTCCTGCGCCGGCACCTCGAAGAAGGACAGCCAGAAGGACGCCTGGATCGCCGTGCCGAAGGGCACTTGCGAGAAGATCGTCGGCGCCAGCCTGACGGCCGGCAAGTAACCGCTGTATGGCGCACGATCCCCCATCGCGCGCCGGCATCGGTCTGCGGGCGGCGCATGCGCAGCGTATCGCTGCCGCGGCGCCGCCCGTGGGATTTCTCGAAATCCATGCCGAGAACTACATGGGCGACGGCCCGCAAGTCGCCCAGCTCGATCGCATCCGCCGCGACAACGCGCTGAGCGTGCATGGCGTCGGCCTGTCGCTGGGCAGCGCCGAAGGGCTCGATCCGCGCCACCTCGCCCGGCTGAAAACGGTGGTCGATCGGTTCCAGCCCGTTCTGGTGTCGGAGCATCTGTCCTGGAGTGGCATTGGCGGCGCCTACCTCAACGATCTGCTGCCGCTGCCTTACACCGAAGAAGCGCTGGCCCTCGTGGCGCGCAACGTCGACCGGGCGCAGGCGACGCTGGGCCGCAAAATCCTGATCGAGAATCCATCGCGCTATCTGCGCTTCGCCGCCTCGATCATTCCCGAAGAGGAATTTCTCGCCGAACTGGTGCGCCGCACCGGCTGCGGCCTGCTGTGCGACGTGAACAACATCTTCGTCTCCTGCCACAACACGGCGGGCGATCCGCTGCGCTGGCTGGACGCCATTCCGGCCGACGCGGTCGGCGAGTTCCATGTCGCGGGCCATGCCGTCAACGATGCCGACGGCAGGACGATGCTGATCGACGATCACGGCTCGGCCGTCCATGACGCGGTCTGGCGCCTGCTTGGGCAAGCCATCGCGCGCATCGGCCGGCGGCCCGTTCTCGTCGAATGGGATACCGATGTGCCCGAGCTCGACGTGCTGCTCGATGAAGCTGCGCGCGCCGATCGCGTCGCTGCCGGCGTCGCTCCGCAGCGAGAGGCACAGCCCCGTGTTGCTTGATCTGCAGCGCGATTTCCGCCGCCTGCTGCTGGGCGAGCATCCGCCCGCGCTGGCCGGTGCAATCATGGGCGACGGGTTGCAACCCGAAGCGCGGCTGCGCGTCTATCGCAACCATGTCGTCATTTCCCTGCGCGAGGCCCTGCGCGCGACCTTTCCCGTCGTTTGCCGTCTGGTGGGCGATGATTTCTTCGCCGGCATGGCACGCGCATTCATCGCCGTCCATCCGCCGCACAGCCCCTGCCTGTTCGAATACGGCGCGGCGCTGGGCGATTTCATCGCAGGTTTCGCGCCGGCCGCGTCGCTGCCCTATCTCGCCGACGTGGCACGACTGGAATGGGCGATGAACGCCGCCTATCACGCCAAGAGCGAACCGCCGATCGATCCCCGTGTACTGGCGTCGGCCAATCCCGACGCGTTGGCCCACTCGGTTCTGTTGCTGCAGCCGTCGCTGCACCTTCTTGTGTCGCCCTATCCCGTCGATGCTATCTGGCGCGCCAACCAGCCCGACTGCGATGGCGCGGGCGTCGATCTTTCCGCGGGCGATTGCAGGCTTCTGGTCTGGCGGCAGGGCGACGATGCGGTGTTCCAGACGCTCGATACGGCCGCCGCGGCCTTTGTCGGCGCAATCCTGGCCGGGCAGACGATCGGATCGAGCCTGGAGCAGGCGGCGGACGTGACCGCCGATTTCGACCCCGCCGCTGCGCTGGCCCATTTGCTAAGCAGCGGCCTTATCGTCGGACATGCCCTCGGCGTCCCGGCGTGCAGCCAATAACCCTTTAATTCAGGCCGGTTTTTCGCCTTACCCACGGTCACGAAACCGACCGCTGGACATTCCCGCCGCGACCCTGTAGCAAGCTGCCGCAATTGGGGATGGGCTGCCGTCCCCGGGACTTTGTCAGCCCTTGTAGAGTTTGGAGCCGTTGCGAATGCGCGTCACTCTGCCGGAAGGTTATCGTCCGTCCGAGACCGAGCCCTTCATGAATCCCATGATGCAGGAATACTTCCGCCAGAAGCTCCTGCGCTGGAAAGAAGAGTTGCTCAACGAATCGAACCAGACCCTGCAAAGCCTGCAGGAAGAGTCGCTGGCGCAGCCGGATCTGGCCGACCGCGCCTCGGCCGAAACCGATCGCTCCATCGAGCTGCGCACCCGCGATCGTTTCCGCAAGCTGATCGCCAAGATCGAATCGGCGATGAAGCGCATCGACGACGGCTCCTACGGCTATTGCGAGGAGACCGACGAGCCGATCCCGCTCAAGCGCCTGGAAGCCCGCCCGACCGCGACCTTGAGCGTCGAGGCCCAGGAACGCCACGAACGGCTCGAACGCACCAAGCGCGACGAGTAGTCGGCTACGTCCTGACTGGCTCGATCTACGCCCGTCAGTGACGACATCCGTGCTTCGTAAATTCTTTACACCGCACGTACGGCATTACGAGCCGAGCGCGATAGAAACACGTCGCCGGCTGCTTCTCGCTTTGTCGATCTCGGTCGCGATATTTCTTCTGAATGATTTTCTGCTGCCCTTGCCCGGCATCGCATGGCTGGTCACCGACTGGATTGCGCGAGCGGCGATCATTCTGCTTTTTCTCGGTTTCTATGCGACGCGACGAGCGTTGCGGCCGTTGTTTTCCTTTCCTGACCCGTTGCCGTTCCTTGTCTGGACGATGGGTTGCGTCGCCGTGAGCTTCGTTGCATTAGACGTAGGACGCATGGGGGATGGCATTTTCCGAGTCCCCCCGCTTTCAGCCGAGTGGATTATCGCAGACGGTGCGATCGGTCTGCCTTTGGTGGCTCTGAGCGAGGAACTGACGTTTCGCGCCGCCGCGTTCATTCTGTTTTGTCACCGCCATCCAGTCTGGTGGATACTGGTGTCGTCCTTGGTTTTCGGCCTCGCTCATTGGAGCTTTGGACCTAGCCACATTATCGGAACGGCAGTAATCGGAATGGCGCTGGCTTTGTCCATTCAGGCAACCAGATCGCTATGGCCGGCTTTGATTGCCCACATGCTGATAAACCTGCTTTTCTTTACCTGGCCGCGCCTTTAACCGGCAGCCTGCGTACAGGCGTATGCAAGATCGCTCTCTCAATACCGCACGCGAATACCAATTGCCGCTCTCTCCCGTCGCGTGTAATTTCGCAGTGGGGGAGAAAACTACCAGACCAACCTTTTGCGAGTGCGCTCGCTGATCATTTCCGGTGCGGCATCGTCGCGCTCGCGGAGCTTCGTGCCTGCGGGATAGGCAGTGTGGCACGCGCCTTGGACTGGCAAAGAAAATCGGCAGGGGATCTATGAAAAAGCTACGTGTTGGAGTGGCGCTGCTGGCGGCGGCGGCACAGGCGGCTTGCGCTTCGGGGCCGGACTCCATCGACGCCAAATATGTCAGCCCATCGACCTATCAGGCGTGGTCTTGCCCGCAACTCTATGAGGAGAAGACGCGGCTCACGCGAGAAGTTGAGAGAGTTTCGGGTTTGCAGCGCGAGAATGCCAATGCTGACGCAGCCCTGATGGGCGTCGGTCTGATCATTTTCTGGCCTGCCCTTTTCGGCTTGGCTGCAACCAAAGACCGCAAGGATGAGCTTGGTCGCATCAAGGGAGAATATGAAGCGGTCGATAACAACATCCGCGCCAAGCAGTGCACCGCGCCGCCGCCCGGTGGCGTTTCCACGTCGGCAGCTACCGGTACCACAGCGGCTGCGGCCGCGCCGATCACGAACTACGACGGCAAATACGAGGGCAAGGGCAAGACAGACAGCTATTGCCAGACGCCATCGCTTTCGGTGTCGGTTGCCGGCAGCGTCGTTTCGGGAACTCTGTCCGAAGTTTCCAGCGGCGCTCCGACTGGCACCGTTACCGGCGATGTCGATCGTGCCGGCCAGCTTACTTTGACCGTGAAGAGCGGCAATCCCACGCAGGTCAATGGCCTGTTTCGCGGCGATATGTCGGGCAACACGTTCAACGTGACGATGAAGAACAAGGACGCGAGCATCTGTACCCATCGCTTTGCGCTCGAGAAGGCGAAATAGGTTTTAAACTGAAGCGGCCGGGAGCGATCCCGGCCGTCCTCTCTATTTCGCTTGCCGCAGCGCCGCCAGGAAGCGCTCGTACCAGTCGCTGATCGTGTTGGCCTGCAGCACCTTGATCATCTTCTCGTAGCGCGTGCGGCGCTCGTCGAGCGGCATGACCAGCGCTTCGTGTAGCGCGGTGCCCACGCCATCGACGTCGAACGGGTTGACCAGCTTGGCGCCGGCACCCAGCTCGTCCGCGGCCCCTGCGAAGCGCGACAGCACCAGCACGCCGGGATCCTCCGGGTTCTGCGCGGCGACGAATTCCTTGGCCACCAGGTTCATGCCGTCGCGCAGTGGCGTCACCAGCCCGACCTTAGCATGGCGATAGAATCCCGCCAGCGTGTTGCGGCTGAAGCCGCGATTGAGATAGCGCAGCGGCGCCCAGTCGAATTCGGCGTATTTGCCGTTGATGCGGCCGGCGATCTGATCCAGCTCCCGGCGCAGGGCGCGATACTGGCGCACCTCGTTGCGGCTGGTGGGGGCGACCTGCATCATCACTACCTTGGAGCGATGCTCGCCGTAATTGGCCAGCAGACTTGAAAGCGCATCGAAGCGCAGCGGCAGGCCCTTGCTGTAGTCCAGCCGGTCGACGCCGATGATCAGCTTGCGGCCGGCCAGGCTCTGCACCAGGCGCTTGGTCTCCGGTCCCAGTTCCGAGGCGATGGCGGTCAGCGCAAAGCGGTCGGTCTCGATGCCGACGGGATAGACGCCAGTGCGCGTCGTGCTGCCGAACGCCGTCACGGTCCCGTTGTCCTCGATCTCGCCGCGCGCGTCATGGCGGATGAAATCGCAGAAGGCGCGCTCGTCGCCCATGGTCTGGAAGCCCAGCAGGTCGTACTGGCACAGCTCGGCGACCAGCTGCTCGTGGAACGGCACCACCCGTAGCACCTCGGGCGCCGGGAATGGGATGTGCATGAAGAAGCCGATGCGGTTCTTCACGCCGCGCCGGCGCAGGGCGGCGGCCAATGGCAGGAAGTGATAGTCGTGCACCCAGATGACGTCGTCGGGCTGCGCGATTCTCGCGATCGCCTCGGCGAAGCGGTCGTTCACCTTCATGTAGCTGGTGTAATAGGGCCGCTTGAAATCCATCAGCCCGACCCGGTAATGGCAAAGCGGCCACAGCACCGAGTTGGAGAAGCCGGCGTAGTAGAGCTCGTTTTCCTCCGCCGTCAGGTCGAGCGTGGCGACCGAGATGCGGCCGGTACTCTGTACTTGCAGTTCGTTCGACGCCTCTTCGACGATCTCGCCGCTCCAGCCGATCCAGATGCCGCCATACTTGCGCAGCGCTTCGCGAATCGCCACGGCCAGGCCGCCGGCGCGGGCGGCCTGTTCGCCCGGCAGGGCGACGCGGTTGGAGACGATCAGGAGCCGCGCCAAAACGCTTCCTCCCAGCTCTTGCTCAGTCGTTGCGCGCACAGCACCAGGCCGACCAGCGAATAGGTTTGCGGGAAATTGCCCCAAAGTTCGTTCGTGCGCGGATCGATGTCCTCCGACAGCAGCCCGACATGGTTGCGGCAGGCGAGCAGCCGTTCGAACATGGCGCGCGCCTCCTCCTTGCGGCCGATCGAGGCCAGCGCGTTGATGTACCAGAAAGTGCAGACGGTGAAGGCGGTTTCCGGCACGCCGAAATCGTCCGGCACGGCGTAGCGCAGCAGATGGTCGCCGCGCTTGAGATGGCGTTCGGCGGCAGCGACGGTGCCGAGATAGCGCGGATCGTCGGCGGCGAGAAAGCCTATGTCGTGCAGCAGCAGCAGGCTGGCGTCGATATGGCCGCCGTCGAAGGCGTCGACCAGGGAGTTCTCTTTCTCGTCCCAGGCGCGCTGCAGGATGACGGTGCGGATTTCCTTGGCCGCATTCTTCCAGTAGCGCGCCCGTTCGGCCTCGCCCAGATGCGCCGCGATCTTGCCCAGCCGGTCGCAGGCCGCCCAGCACATGGCGCTGGAGAAAGTGTGGATGCGCGCCCGCCCGCGATATTCCCACAGGCTGGCATCGGGCTCGAAGGCCGCCACCTTGGCGTGTTCGCCCAGCCGTTCGAGCCGGTCGAACAAAGCCTTGTCGCCCGGCCGCGGCAGGCGCTTGTCGAAGAACAGCTGCGCCGCCGCCAGGATGACGCTGCCGTAGGAATCGTTCTGCACCTGGATCCAGGCAGCATTGCCCTTGCGCACCGGCCCCATGCCGCGATAGCCGGCAAGGTCGGGAGCGTCGACTTCATCCAGCGGCATGGAATGCGAGATGGCATAGAGCGGCCGCAGTCGATGGTCGGCATCGAAGGCGGCGGCGTTGGTGATGTAGCGGATGAAATCTTCCATCGTGCGCGTGGCGCAGAGCTGGTTCAGCGCCTGCACGGTGAAATAGGCGTCGCGCAGCCAGCAGAACCGGTAGTCCCAGTTGCGGCCCGAATCGGCGAACTCGGGCAGCGAGGTAGTGACCGCGGCCATGATCGCGCCGGTTTCCTCGAAGCTGCACAGCTTCAGCCCGATGGCGGCGCGGATCACCGCATCCTGCCATTCGAACGGGATCGACAGCGAGCGCACCCAGTCGGTCCAGTATCTGGCGGTGCGGTCGAGAAAGTCGTTGACCGTGGCGGCCAGCGGCGCGGTCAGGCTCTCGTCGGCGCCGAACACGAAGTGCAGCGGTGCGTCGAGCACGAACGGCACTTCTTCGGCGACATAGGTCAGCGGCGCATCCGTCGTCAGCCGCAAGGTCATGACGGGAGACACGTAGCGGATATGGTTGGAGCCAAATGACAGCATCGGCTCGTGCGCGCCATAGCCGAAGCGCGGTCGCAGCTGCACGCGCAAACGCGGCTGGCCGGCGATCGGCTCGACCTTGCGCATCAGCGTGACGGGACGGTGGATGCGCTCGTAATTGCCGAAGCGCGGGCAGAAATCGGTGATGCGCACGGCATTGCCGGCCGTGTCGCGCAGGATGGTGATCAGGATCGCGGTGTTCTCGCGATAGCTCTGCTCGCTCGAGGCCTGGTTCTCCAGCTCGAACGCGTAAAGTCCGGCATGCTCGCCCGCGCGCGGCGACAGCAGGTTGCAGAACACCGGATCGCCGTCGGGCTGCGGCAGGCACGACCAGACGATGGCGCCGTCGCGGTTTACCAGCGCGCTGATGCGGCAATTGCCGATCAATCCCAGATCCAATCCGCTCATGACGATACTCCGCGGGCTTGCGCTTCGGGCGCCGTTTCACCGTCCAGGCGTTTAGCCAGTCGCGCCAGCCAGTCGCGCACGGCCAGCGGCGCGGCCAACGTCATCGACGCCATCTCGTCTGGCCGCTCGGCAACGGCGATGGCCAGGCCGCCCGCTTCGAGGGCGGCGCGAAACCCGTCCTGGTCGGTCACGTCGTCGCCCACGAAGACCGGCTTGCGCCCCAGAAAAGGATGCTGGCGCATCAACTGGCGCACGGCGGTGTATTTGCTGACGGCGGCCGGCTTGATCTCCAGCACCATCTTGCCCGGCAGTGCCTTTAGGCCTGGATGGCTCGTCAGCAGCGCTTCCACTTCGGCGGCGAGCCAGGCTTTCTGTTCGGGCGCGTTGCGATAATGCAGCGCCAGCGCCTTGCCTTTGTCCTCCAGCAGAACGCCCGGTCGGCGGCGCGCGATTTCAGCCACCGCGCCCCGAATGGCGTCCACCGTCTCGGCCTGCGTCAGCATGATCTCGGCATCGCCTGTGGCGCGCCATTCCATGCCATGCAGGCCCGCCGCCGGCAGGCGCAGCGGGGTGAACAGGGCGTCGAGGTCGGACAGCAGGCGGCCGGTGACGATGGCCACGGCGCCGCCGAGATGCCTGGAAACGAGCCCCAGCAAAGGGCCGAGATCGGCGGGAATGAGAACCGCGTCCGGGGCGGCGGCAATATCGATCAGCGTGCCGTCGAGATCGAGAAACAGCGCCCAGCCGCTGGGATCGCCGGGAAATTCATCGACAAGTTTGGGAGGGGAAAGCGTTGTTGGCTCGGGCGCCAATGGATTGTCCTCACAGCTGTTTTTGTTGGTTTTTCGGTTATGGACGCTCCAGCCCCCGCAGAGCAAACGCTAAAACTTCGGTCCGGTTCAAGACTGTCTCGAAAAAACACCTCAATTGACTCGGGGACGGGAACAGGCTGTGAACATATTCCAAAAAGGCGATATATTTCAGTTTCTTATAAAATATGCTTGCTCATGAGAACAAAAAGGGTACATTCGTCGACAACGGTCTTTGCCAGCGATTTGCAGTCATCTTTCAGGCGCGGGCAGGAGCGACGAGTTTCCCAGATTGCCGGCCAGTGCCGGGGTCAATACAAGGAGGGTCCAATGTCTGCGGCGTCTTTGCGAGTGGTCGACAAGGCCGAAAAGGAAAACATGGACAGCAAGAACAAGGCGCTGGATGCAGCGCTGAGCCAGATCGAGCGGGCCTTCGGCAAGGGCTCGATCATGAAGATGGGCCAGCGCGACAGCGGCGTCGAAATCGCTTCGGTCTCGACCGGCTCGCTGGGCCTGGATATCGCGCTGGGCATCGGCGGTCTGCCGCGCGGCCGCATCGTCGAGATCTACGGCCCGGAAAGCTCGGGCAAGACCACCTTGGCGCTGCATTGCATTGCCGAGGCCCAGAAGACCGGCGGCACCTGCGCCTTCATCGACGCCGAGCATGCGCTTGATCCCAGCTACGCCAAGAAGCTGGGCGTCGACGTCGCCAATCTGCTGATCTCGCAGCCCGACGCCGGCGAGCAGGCGCTGGAAATCGCCGACACGCTCGTGCGCTCGGGCGCCGTCGACGTGCTGGTCATCGACTCGGTGGCGGCTCTGGTGCCCCGCGCCGAGCTCGAAGGCGAGATGGGCGACAGCCATGTCGGTTTGCAGGCCCGCCTGATGAGCCAGGCTTTGCGCAAGCTGACTGGTTCGATCTCGCGTTCCAACACCACCCTTATCTTCATCAACCAGATCCGCATGAAGATCGGCGTCATGTTCGGCAGCCCGGAAACCACCACCGGCGGCAACGCGCTGAAGTTCTATGCCTCCGTCCGTCTCGACATCCGCCGCATCGGCGCGATCAAGGAGAAGGAGGACGTGGTCGGCAACCAGACCCGCGTGAAGGTGGTGAAGAACAAGCTGGCGCCGCCGTTCAAGGTAGTCGAGTTCGATATCATGTACGGCGAGGGCGTCTCCAAGCTGGGCGAGCTGATCGATCTGGGCATCAAGGCCGGGCTGGTCGAGAAATCGGGCTCCTGGTTCTCCTATGACGGCCAGCGCATCGGCCAGGGCCGCGAGAACGCTAAGGCCTTCCTGCGCACCAACCCCGAGATGGCGGCGACGCTGGAAAAGGCCCTGCGCGAGAATGCCGGCATCCTGGCCGGCGCGCTGATGGAAGACCGCAGCACCGACGAAGATGCCGAAGACGCCGAATAGCGGCTTCGGCCGCCTCCCGGGGCGGCAACGCGATTAGACGCTCACTTCCTCTCGAGCGTGACAGGGGCGGGGTCCGGATACCGGGCGCCGCCTTTGGCGTTTCTGGAGCCCGTAAATGGGTTAGACGCCATCGCCGCTTCCCGCCCCAAGTACCTGAAATTCCAGCCAGCCGGCCGGGTTGCAAGCTGGGGCGCTTCTGGACAGGCCAGCACCGGCCAAGGTAAAACCGGCCCCTGCGCCTTGATCGGGGGATGGGGGCGCGGGATCGGACAAACGAGCATCTGAACGGCCGCGCTCCGGGCGCTGCCGGCATGGGACCGACATGGCAAGCGCAAACGACGTTCGGCGGACTTTTCTGAACTATTTCGAGCGTCACGATCATCAGGTCGTGGCGTCGAGCCCGCTCGTGCCGCGCAACGATCCCACCCTGATGTTCACCAATGCCGGCATGGTGCAGTTTAAGAACGTCTTCACCGGCGTCGAGAAGCGCGACTACGTGCGCGCGGCGACCTCGCAGAAATGCGTGCGCGCCGGCGGCAAGCACAACGATCTGGAGAACGTCGGTTACACCGCCCGCCACCACACCTTCTTCGAGATGCTGGGCAATTTCTCCTTCGGCGATTATTTCAAGCCGCTGGCGATCGAGCTGGCGTGGAACCTGATCACCAAGGAATACGGGCTGCCCAAGGACAAGCTGCTGGTCACCGTCTATTCCGAAGACGATGACGCGGCCAAGCTGTGGCAGAAAATCGCCGGCCTGCCCGAGAGCAAGATCATCCGCATCCCGACCTCGGACAATTTCTGGGCCATGGGCGATACCGGCCCGTGCGGCCCGTGCTCGGAAATCTTCTACGACCACGGCGACAAGATCCCGGGCGGCCCGCCGGGCAGCCCCGACCAGGACGGCGATCGCTTCATCGAGATCTGGAATCTCGTCTTCATGCAGTTCGAGCAGGTGACTAAGGAGCAGCGCGTGCCGCTGCCCAAGCCCTCGATCGATACCGGCATGGGCCTCGAGCGCATCACGGCGGTGCTGCAGGGCAAGCACGACAATTACGACATCGACCTGATGCGCGCGCTGATCGAGGCCTCGGCTTCGGCATCCGGCGTGGCGCCGGACGGCCCGCATGCCGTCTCGCACAGAGTCATCGCCGACCATCTGCGCGCCTCGAGCTTCCTGATCGCCGACGGCGTGCTGCCGGCCAATGAAGGCCGCGGCTACGTACTGCGCCGGATCATGCGCCGCGCCATGCGCCATGCCCATATCCTGGGCGCGCGCGAGCCCTTGATGTGGCGGCTGGTGCCGGCGCTGGTGACGCAGATGGGCGAGGCCTATCCCGAGCTGGGCCGGGCGCAGGCGCTGATCGCCGAGACGCTGAAGCTGGAGGAAACCCGCTTCAAGCAGACGCTCGATCGCGGGCTGAAGCTTCTGGAAGAAGAGACCTCGCGCCTGCCGGCCAAGGGCCAGCTCAACGGCGAAGTCGCGTTCAAGCTCTACGACACGTTCGGCTTCCCGCTCGATCTGACGCAGGACATCCTGCGCGGCCAGGGCCGCACGGTGGACAATGCCGGTTTCGAAGCGGCGATGGACCGCCAGCGCGAGGCTGCGCGCGCCGCCTGGGCCGGTTCGGGCGAAGCGGCCGACGAGAAGATCTGGTTCGAGCTGCGCCAGCGTCTGGGCGCCACGGAATTCCTCGGCTACGACGCCGATGTGGCCGAAGGCAAGGTCGTGGCGCTGCTGGTCGACGGCAAGGAAGTGCAGCAGGCCCAGGCCGGCAGCAAGGTTTCGGTGCTGGTCAACCAGACGCCTTTCTACGGCGAATCGGGCGGCCAGGTCGGCGACACTGGCGTGTTCTTCGCCGGCTCCGGCGTCGAGATCGGCATCGAGGACACGCAGAAGAAGCTGGGCGATTTGCACGTGCATGTCGGCACCGTCAATCGCGGCACGTTAAAAGTCGGCGACGTGGTAGAGATGCGGGTCGACCTGCAGCATCGCGCAGCGGTGCGCGCCAACCACTCCGCCACCCATCTGCTGCACGAGGCGCTGCGCCGCCATCTCGGCACCCATATCAGCCAGAAGGGCTCGCTGGTGCATCCCGAGCGGCTGCGCTTCGACATCTCGCACCCCAAGGCGATTACGCCCGAAGAGCTGCGCGTCATCGAGGAAGAGGTCAACGACCGCATTCGTCGCAATTCCGAAGTGCAGACCCGCCTGATGAATCAGAAAGACGCCATCGAGGCCGGCGCCATGGCGCTTTTCGGTGAGAAGTACGGCGACGAGGTGCGGGTCCTGTCGATGGGTGGGGCTGAGGGCGAGAGGTATTCGGTCGAACTCTGCGGCGGCACCCATGCCAAGCGCACCGGCGACATCGGCCTGTTCAAGATCGTCGGCGAAGGCGCGGTCGGCGCCGGCGTGCGCCGCATCGAGGCGGTCACCGGCAAGGGCGCCGAGGAATACGTGCGCCAGCGCGATGCCCAGTTGCAGGCTGTATCGAACGTGCTGAAAGCGCGACCCGAGGAGCTGGCCGAGCGCATCTCGACGCTGGTCGAGGAGCGTCGCCGCCTGGAGCGCGAATTGTCCGAAGCCAAGCGGGCGCTGGCCCTGTCCGGCGGTTCGACCGCAACCAATGGCGCGTCGAGCGAGAAGAAAGTCGGCGGCGTTTCGTTCATCGGCCGCACGTTGGAAGGCGTGCCGGCGCGCGATCTGAAGAGCATGGCCGACGAATTCAAGAAGCAGATCGGCTCGGGCGTCGTCGCCCTGATCGGCATCGATGAGGGCAAGGCTTCGGCCGTCGTCGGGGTCACCGACGATCTGACCGGCAAGCTCGATGCGGTGTCGTTCGTGCGCGCGGGCGTTGCCGAGCTCGGCGGCAAGGGCGGCGGCGGTCGCGCCGACATGGCGCAGGGCGGCGGGCCGGATGTGGCGAACGCCGCCAAGGCGCTGCAGGCGATCGAAGCCGCACTGTCGGCCAAGGCCGCCGGCTGACGCGGGTCTTGTTGAAACCCGGCCATTCGTCGGATAGTGCAAAAAATAGAGTAGGCGAGGAGAGGGCGATGACGCGTTTGATCATGGCGGTGCTGGCGACGATGCTGCTGGCCGGCTGCGCCGAAACCGAATTCTCCCGCGCCAACACCACCGACGACCAGGTCCGCCGCGATACCGCGCTCTGCCGCCGTCAGGTCAACACCCAGGTGCAGCGCGACCGCAACATCGATTCCGATATAGCCACCACCGTTGGCACTCAATCGCAGCAGGTGCGGCCGGGCGATAGCCAGACGCGCCAGCAGATGGCCGATCGCGGCGCGGCCGTGCGCTCCGAACGGTTGATGGAGAGCTGCATGCGCGCGCGTGGCTATGGCGGCGCCGGCGAAGCGCCGAAGCCCGCCGCGGCTCCCGCCGCCAAGCCCTAGGTTTTTCTGAACCCGTCCACGATCCGGTAGATCGCCGCCAGCGCCTGCTGGCGCAGGCGTTCGGGCTCGTCGGCTTCCGCCATCAGCATCGCCGTTTCCCACACCAGCGCCGCCAGAAGTCGCGTCAGCAAATGCGCATCGGCGAAATCGATCTCGCCGCGATCGCGCAGCGAGGCGATGGCGCGATGGAAGCTTGAGAGCGCGGCATCGTCCAGCTCGCGAAACCGCGTCATGCCCAGCGCCGCCGGCGCTTCGTGGATCACCAGCCGGCGGTAGGAGGCCTCGCCGCAGGCATCGAGGAAGGCTGCGATGCCGCGCTTCAGCCGCGCCCAGCGGTCGCGCTCGCCGGCGACGTCGCGATCGACCGATGCGGTCATCTCGTCCTGCAACGCCACGATCACCGCATCGAACAGCGCCTGCTTGTCGTCGAAATGGTGATACAGCGCGCCCTTGGTGACGCGCGCTTTCTGCGCCACCGCATCGATCGACGTCGCCTGATAGCCGCGCGCGGTGAACAATTGGCGCGCCGCCCTCAGCAGCGCCTGGCGCGTGGCGTCGGAATAGTCCTCGCGGCGGGACGACGATTTGGCGGGCGGCATAGGCCTCTTGACCGTGGACATACCGATAGTATTCTACATACCAACGGTATGTCAACGCTGGAGCTCGACAATGGACACGCGCATCGACGAAGTCGCCGACCGCATCTACCGCTTCTCGACCTTCGTGCCGCGCGGCGACAGCGGCATCACCTTCAACCAGTTCCTGATCGACGCCGACCAACCCATGCTGTTCCATTGCGGCCAGCGTTTCCTGTTCGAGGGCATGGTGCAGGCCATGCGCAAGCTGCGAGACCCGGCAAGCTTGCGCTGGATCGGCTTCAGCCATGGCGAAGCCGACGAGAGTGGCTCGATGAACGAGTGGCTGGCCTTGGCGCCGCAGGCGGTGGTGGCGCATTCCCGGCTGGGCTGCTCTGTCGCGGTCTCCGACCACGCCATCCGCCCGCCGCAGATCGTCGCCAATGGCGAGGTCTTCGATCTTGGCGGCAAGCGCGTGCGCTTCATCGAAACCCCGCACGTGCCGCACAACTGGGAGGCCTGCCTGCTCTACGAGGAAACCACGGGCACGTTCTTCACCAGCGATCTCTTCACCGCCTTCGGCAAGTGTGACGTCCACAGCGACGGCGGCGACATCCTCACGCCCGCGATCGCTACCGAAGAGGGCGCGGGCTTCACCAGCCTGACGCCCAACACCGCGCCCACCTTGCGCAAGCTCGCTGCGCTGAAGCCCAAGCACCTGGCGCTGATGCATGGCCCCACCTGGCACGGCGACGGCGCCAAAGTGCTGGACGATCTTGCGGGCTATTACGATCAGCGCATTCGGCGCGAGCTGGCGGCCTAAAAGAAAAAGGGCGGACCCGAAGACCCGCCCTTTTTGTCTCACTCGGCGGTGGTTTCTACCACTTGGCCATCTTGGCCTTGAGGTTCTGATCGAGCTTGTCGAGGAAGGCTTCCGTCGTCAGATATTTCTGCGTCGGGCTGATCAGGATCGCCAGGTCCTTGGTCATGTCGCCCGATTCAACGGTCTCGACGCACACCTTCTCCAGCGTCTCGGCGAACTTGGTCACGTCCGGCGTGCCATCGAACTTGCCACGATAGCTCAACCCCTGCGTCCAGGCGAAGATCGAGGCGATCGGGTTGGTCGAGGTCGGCTTGCCCTTCTGGTGCTCGCGATAGTGGCGCGTCACCGTGCCGTGGGCGGCTTCGGCCTCGACCGTCTTGCCGTCCGGCGTCAGCAGCACCGAGGTCATCAGGCCCAGCGAGCCGAAGCCCTGCGCCACCGTGTCGGACTGCACGTCGCCGTCGTAGTTCTTGCACGCCCAGACGAAGGCGCCTTCCCACTTCAGCGCCGAAGCGACCATGTCGTCGATGAGACGATGTTCGTAGACGATGCCCGCTTCCTTGAACTTCGCCGCGAACTCCTTATCGAAGATGTCCTGGAACAGATCCTTGAAGCGGCCGTCATAAGCCTTGAGGATGGTGTTCTTGGTCGACAGGTAGACCGGCCATTTGCGCGTCAGCCCGTAATTGAAGCAGGCGCGGGCAAAGCCGATGATCGATTCGTCGAGGTTGTACATCGACAAGGCGACGCCGCCGCCGGGGAAGTTGAACACTTCCTTCTCGATCACCTTGCCGTCGTCGCCGACGAACTTGATGGTGAGTTTGCCCTTGCCCGGCACCACGAAGTCGGTGGCGCGGTACTGGTCGCCGAAGGCGTGGCGGCCGATGACGATCGGCTTGGTCCAGCCCGGCACCAGCCGCGGCACGTTCTTGCAGATGATCGGCTCGCGGAAGACGGTGCCGCCCAGGATGTTGCGGATGGTGCCGTTGGGCGACTTCCACATTTCCTTGAGCTTGAACTCCTCGACGCGCGCCTCGTCCGGCGTGATGGTGGCGCACTTGACGCCGACGCCGTACTGCTTGATGGCGTTGGCCGAATCGACCGTGACCTTGTCGTTGGTCTTGTCGCGATATTCGACGCCCAGATCGTAGTATTTCAGGTCGATGTCGAGATACGGCAGGATCAGCTTGTCCTTGATGAACTGCCAGATGATGCGGGTCATCTCGTCGCCGTCGAGCTCGACGACAGGATTCTTGACCTTGATTTTCGGCATTGAGCGGCCCTTTCGCGACGGATGATGGGGCGGCGGCCATGAAGCCGCGCCGTGGCGGGAAATCGGGCGCCGTTTTAGCCCATGGCCGGATGGGCGGCAAGAAGCCGCGATGTCGCTGTTTTCGCCGCAGATTTCAGACGGTTTTCAGGTGATTTCGGGCCGATCGGGCAGGGCCGGCGGCGGCGCCGCCTGCAGCGTGTTCAGCACGTCCGAGATATCGGGCACGATGGTGTAGAGACCGTGCAGGGCAGGGGCGGCGAAGCCTTTCCGCACCACATGCTGCAGCAGCGCTTCCAGCGGCTGCCAGTAGCCGTCCTGGTCGACGATGACGATCGGCTTGTCGTGCAGGCCGAGCTGGCGCCAGGTGATGACCTCGATCGTCTCGTCCAAGGTGCCGACGCCGCCCGGCAGCGCCACGAAGGCGTCGGCCAGTTCGAACATGCGCTGCTTGCGCTCGTGCATGGACTCGACCACTTCCAGCCGCGTCAGCCGGTTGTTGGCGACTTCCTGACGGATCAGGCTGCGGGTGATGACGCCGATGGCGCGGCCGCCCTTGTCGGCGACACCGTCGGACACCACGCCCATCAACCCGACGCTGCCGCCGCCGAAAATAAGGTCGATGCCCTGTTCGGCCAGTTGTGCGCCGAATCTGTAGGCGGCCTCGCGGTATTTCGGCTCGGCGCCATGAAGGGCGCCGCAATAGACGGCTACGGCTTTGATCGCAGTCATGAAACGGCCTGATTTTATCTGCACAGGAACGGGGTAACGCGCCAGTCTAGCAGCCGTTGCAGGCCAGCGGCACGAAGGACGACGCCGGGCCGATGGGCCGACATGGCGTTGCAAGCGCGGCAGGCGACGCTTATGTTTGTCGGCGCAATGCCGGATACGGGAACAAGTCTATGAATCGGCCAGCTATTTTCGCCATAGCGGGCGGCGCGATCGCGATCGTGGCGGCTTTGCTTTGGTTCTTCCTGCTAGGCGGCGACCGGCCGGGCGACGACAAGCCCGCGCAAACGTCCCCAACCGCCGCCGTTCCCGGCACGCCGACGCCGCCAGGTCCCGTGTCTTCCCTGACGCCGCCGGCCCCAAGCCTGCCGCTGGCCGCGCCGAGCTTCGACGTGGTGCGCGTCAATCCCGATGGCCGCGCCGTGATCGCCGGCCGCGCCGCACCCGGTGCCCGCGTCACCGTGCTCGATGGCGGCAAGGAAATCGGCTCCGTCGATGCCGACGCGCGCGGCGAATGGGTGCTGCTGCCCGACCAGCCGCTGGCGCCGGGCTCGCGCGAATTGTCGCTGCGGGCGCAGGTCGGCCAGGAGCCGCCGCGCAGCAGCGAGAAATCCGTCGTGCTGATGGTGCAGGAAGGCCAGGGCGGCGCGCTTGCCGTCGCCGTGCCGCGCGATCCGAGCAAGAGCGGCTCGACCGTTCTGCAGACGCCGGCTGAATCTAACGGGCTGGCCCGTTCGGGCGATCTGGTGCTGGGCGCGGTCGACTACGATCCGCAGGGCAATTTCCAGGTCAACGGCAAGGCGCCGCCGGGAACGGTGGTGCAGGCCTATATCGGCAACAAGCTGATCGGCCGCGCGCAAGCCGATGCCAACGGCCTGTGGCGCATCGCGCCGACCGAGAAGATCGCCGAGGGCACCCATCAGCTGCGCATCGACCAGGTGCAGCCGGATGGCAAGGTCATCGCCCGGCTCGAAGTGCCGTTCGGCAAGACCAGCACCGGCGAAGTCGTCAATGCGCAGGCCATCACCATCGTGCCCGGCAACAATCTGTGGCGCATCGCCCAGCGCATCTACGGCGAGGGCACGCGCTACACCGTCATCTACCAGGCCAATCGCGGCCAGATCAAAGACCCAGATCTCATTTACCCCGGCCAGGTCTTTGTCCTGCCCAAAATCAATTGAGTGATCGCTGATGCTGTCTAATTTTCTTGTGCCGTTGCATCGCGACGGATGGAAGTTCGTCGTTCTGTTCTTCGTGGCGACCGTGCTGCTGGGGAGCCTGGTCTGGTCGTGGCTGTGGCTGGTCGGGCTGCTGCTGACGGCCTGGTGCGTCTATTTCTTCCGCGATCCGCCGCGCGTCACCCCGCAGCGCGCCGGCCTGGTGGTCAGCCCCGCCGACGGCCTGGTCAGCCAGGTCGGCATGGCCGTGCCCCCGGCCGAACTGGACCTGGGCAGCGAGCCTTTGCCGCGGGTCAGCGTCTTTCTCAGCGTTTTCGACGTGCACGTGAACCGGGTGCCGGCCGACGGCGTTATAGATGTCGTGGCATACCATCCGGGCAAATTCCTCAGTGCGGCCGACGACAAGGCCAGCGACGAGAACGAGCGCCAGGCCATGGCCATGACCTTGCCCGACGGGCGGAAGCTCGCTTTCGTGCAGATCGCCGGCCTGGTGGCGCGCCGCATCCTGTGCGAGCTCAAGCCGCAGCAAAGCGTGCGCGCGGGCGAGCGTTTCGGGCTGATCCGCTTCGGCAGCCGCGCCGACGTCTACATGCCGGCGGGCACGGCGCTGCTGGTCGCCGTCGGCCAGCGCATGGTGGCGGGCGAGACGGTGCTGGCCGATCTCTCGTCGTCGGAAGCCTCGCGTCCGGGCTTCGAGCATTGAGATGGTAGTGCCGCCGCCCTTTGGCCGTCCGCGCCGGATGACGCCGCTGTCGATCAACCGGCTGCTGCCCAATATCCTGACATTGCTGGCGCTGTGCGCCGGGCTGACGGCGATCCGCTATGGCTTGCAGGACCGCTTCCAGGCGGCGGTCATCGCCATCATCATCGCCGCCATTCTCGACGGGCTGGACGGCAGGCTGGCGCGGCGGCTGGGCAGCACCAGCCGGTTCGGCGCCGAACTCGATTCGTTGTCCGACTTCCTCAGCTTCGGCGTCGCGCCGGCCATGCTGATCTATCTGTGGACCATGAACGGCGCCGGCTCGCTGGGCTGGGCGCTGGTGCTGCTGTTCCCCGTATGCAGCGCCTTGCGCCTGGCGCGCTTCAACACCGGGCTGAACGAGGACACCAAGCCACCGGTGTGGATGGCGGGGTTCTTCACCGGCGTTCCAGCGCCGGCAGGCGCTGCGCTGGTGCTGCTGCCGATGATGCTGAGCTTCGAGACCGGCGACTGGGGCGCCGATTTCTTCGGCCATCCCATCCTGGTCGGTCTGGTGATGGCGGCCGTCAGCGCGCTGATGGTGAGCCGCATCCCGACCTATTCGTTCAAGAAAGTGCGCGTGCCGCCGGGGTATGTTTTGCCGGTGCTGATTTTAATCGCGGCCCTGGCGACGCTGTTGGTCACCGCGCCCTGGCACATGTTCCCGCTGTTGGGGCTGCTCTACGCCTCGACGTTTCCGTTCAGCATCAAGGCTGCGATGAAAGCCAAGCGCGCAGCGGCCAACGACGATGCCGGCACAACGGTCGTGCCGGCCGGCGAGCCGGCCGAGCCGGCGGCGGAACCTCCTCCCGCCGGCAGCAACCACCCGCAGGCGAGCTAGGTTCTATTCGGCCGCGTTGGCGATCGGCGGGCCGTCGGCGGGCGCGGGGCGTTTGCGGCGGGTGAACGCCTTCAGCATGCCGCCATCGCTGTCCTTGCGGCTCTTGCGCCTGCTGCGCCATTGCCCCCAGTTCTCCCGCACCATCAGCGCGCAGGGCGTGACGATCAGGGTCAGCACCGTGCCGAAGGTGAGGCCGGCGGCGATGGCCAGCGACAATTGCGTCCACCATTGGGTCGAGGGCGCGCCGAAGGCGATCGAGCGGCCGACGAAATCGATGTTCATCGCGAACACCATCGGGATCAGGCCCAGGATGGTGGTGCCGGTGGTCAGCAGCACCGGTCGCAGGCGCTGCGCCGCGGTGCGTTCGATCGCCTCGCGCACCGGCATGCCTTGGCGGCGCAGATCGTCGAACGTGTCGATCAGGATGATGTTGTTGTTGACGATGATGCCGGCCAGCGCCACCACGCCGATGCCGCTCATCACCACGCCGAAGGGCTGGCCGGTGACCAGCAGCCCCATGAAGACGCCGATGGTCGACAGCACGATGGCCGACAGCACCAGCCCCAGCGAATAGAAGCTGTTGAACTGCCACAGCAGGATGATCGCCATCAGCCCGATGGCGATGAACAGCGCCTTGAACAGGAAGATGCCGGTCTTCTTCTGCTCTTCGCTTTCGCCCTTGAAGCGCACCTTGAGCCGGGGATCGAGATCGGCCTTGGCGATCCAGGCCTGCACCTGCTTGACCTTGTCGTCGGGCAGCAGCCCCGGCGCCACGTCGGCCTTGACCGTCATCACGCGGCTGCCGTCGACCCGGTCGAGTTTGCCGACCTTGGGTGCGGGCTTGCGCTCGACGAAATTGCCCAGCGGCACCAGCCCGGCATCGGTCTTGATCTTCATCTGGTCGAGCTGCTCGATGGTCCGGTACTGGGCCGGGTAGCGCACCCGTATCTCGATTTCGTCGTTGACGTCGTCCGGCCGGTATTCGCCCAGCTTGATGCCGGTGGTGACCAGCTTGACCACGTCGCCCACCGCGCTGACATCGGCGCCGAATTTGGCGGCCTGCGCGCGATCGACCTCGATGCGCCAGTCGATGCCGGGCAGAGCGCGGTTGTCCTCGACGTTGATGAAGCCGCCCAGGCGATCCATTTCGGCGCGCAGCTTTTCTACCGCGGGATCGAGCAGCTCCGGATGGCGCGTCTCGAAGCGCACCTGCACCGGCTTGCCGACCGGCGGGCCGGACTTCTCCTTCTCCGGCGAAATCCTGACGCCGGCGATGTCGGCGGTGCGGTCGCGGATCTCGCGCAGGATCACGTCGGCCTTGCGGCGGCGATCCCAATCGACGAACTCGAGCTGGATGGTGCCGATGACGTCTTCGGCCTGATCCTGCTGGCCGCCGCGCAGCTTGCCGGTGCGGGCATAGATGGTGCGGATTTCCTTCATGTCGAGAATGCGCGTCTCGACCTGGCGTACGATGGCGTCGCGTTCGGCCATAGCAAGATTGCCGCGGGCCGAAATCTGCACCACCGCATTGTCGGGCTCGATCGACGGAAAGAACTCGACGCCGTTGCCGGCCGAGCCGTAGGCGAAGACGACCAGAAACAGCGATGCGAAGGCGCCGCCCAGCACCTTGCCGGGATGATTGAGTGCGAATTGCAGCACCTTCACGTAGCTGCGCGTGCCGCCGCGCAAATCGTTGAGATCGCCCGTTTCGGCCGCCGCCAGCGCCTTCAGCGTCGCCGGATCGATAGCGCCGGGCTTGCCGAATATCGCGCCCAGCACCGGCACGAACACCAGCGCCACCAGCAGGGACGCCGTCAGCGTCGTCAGCAAGGTGATGGGCAAATACTTCATGAACTCGCCGACCACGCCGGGCCAGAACAGCAACGGCATGAAAACGGCCAGCGTGGTGAGGGCGGAAGAAATGACCGGCCAGGCCATGCGCCGGCTGGCTTCGGCATAGGCGAGGCGCCGCGGCATGCCTTCGGCCATCTTGCGATCGGCGTATTCGGTCACCACGATGGCGGCGTCGACCAGCATGCCTGACGCCAGGATCAGGCTGAACAGCACCACGATGTTCAAGGTGAAGCCCAAGGCGGCCAGCACCAATATACCGGTGAGGAAGGAGGCGGGGATCGCCAGGCCGACCAGCAGCCCGGTGCGCCAGCCCAGCGCGAAGATGCACACCACCATCACCAGCAGCACCGCGGCGAGCACGTTGCTCTCCAGGTCGGACACCAGCGTGCGGATGTTCTTAGACTTGTCGCGCGAGAACGAAATATCGATGCCGCTCGGCCAGTTGGCGCTTTCTGTTTTCACCACCTGGCGAACGCGTTCGATGGTCTCGATGATGTTCTCGCCGGTGCGCTTGGACACTTCCAGGGCGATGGCAGGCTTGCCGTTGACGCGCGCGAAACTCTCGGGATCCTTGAAGGTGCGGGTGACGGAAGCCACGTCGCGCACCTTGACCACGGCGTCGCCCTTGACCTTCAGCGGCTGATCGAGAATGTCCTGCACGGTCTCGTAAAGGCCGGGCACTTTCAGCGCGAAGCGCCCGGCGCCGGTATCCTTGGCGCCGGCGGCGATCAGCCGGTTGGAGCGGTTGACCGCGCCCACCGCGTCGTTGGCGTTGATGCCGTAGCTTTCCAACAGCAGCGGATCGATCAGGATTTCGACCTGCTCTTCGCGGTCGCCTGCGATGTTGGCGCTCAGCACCGAAGGAATGGCCTCGATCTCGTCCTGCAGATTGCGCGCGATGCGGAGCAAGGCGCCTTCGGGAATGTCGCCGGCTAGCGTGACGACCAGAATCGGGAACAGGCTGAGATTGACTTCGTGCGTCTTGGGCTCGTCGGCTTCGGGCGGCATTTCCGGCCGCGCATCCTTGACCTTGTCGCGCACGTCGGCCAGAGCCTTGTCGGAATTGAATCCGGCCTCGAATTCCAGCAGGACGAAGGCGCCGCCCTCGAACGCGGAGGAGCGCATCTCCTTGACGCCCTCGACGGTGCGCAGCTCCTGCTCCATGGGCTTGACCAGCAGCCGTTCGGCATCCTGCGGCGAGATGCCCTGCAGCGTGACGGTGGTGTAGATGATCGGAATGTTGACGTCCGGTTCGGCTTCCTTGGGCACCACCGTGTACATCAGGGCGCCGGCGAGCAGCAGAAACACCAGGCCGGCAACTACCAGCCTGGTGCGTCCGATGGCGGCATCGACGAGTGACATTGCGCTACTCCCGCGGCTGGACGACGGGTTCGACCGTCTGGCCGGGCACGACGTATTCCTGGCCGACCGTGATCACGCGCACCTGGTCGGGCAGGCCGCCCAGCAGCACCGAGTCGATGCTGTCGGAAAGAATGGAAACCGGCACGAAGCGAACCTTGTTCTCCGCATCGACCGTCTTGACGCCGATCTTGCCGGCATCGTCGAGCGTAAGAATGGCCGGCGAGACGCGATGGCCGCGTACGGCCTGGAGGGGCAGCGACATCTCGGCCGTGACGCCGGCCTTGGCGGCGAAGTCGGGATTGGGCGCTTCCAGCTCGACCCGGAAAGTGCGTGTGGCCGAATCGGCCAGCGAGGAAATGAACCGGATGCGGCCCTCAAGCTTCTGTCCGGTGATGAGCTGCGCGGCGCCCGGACCGCCCAGCGTCAGAAGCGAAACGTCGCGTTCGCTGACGCTGCCGACCACGAGGATAGTCTTCAGATCGACCATGGTCGCAAGCTTGTCGGCGACTTTCAGATAGGCGCCGACTTCGATGCCGCGCTCGTCGAGGAAGCCGTCGATCGGGGCGCGGATTTCGGTGTTGGCGATGTCGATTTCCAGGCGCGCCAGCGCCGCCTTCGCCGCTTCCAGCGCCGCGCGCGCTTCGCTGGCGCGCAGGCTGGCGCCGTAACCTTGCGAGGCCAGGCTGGCGGCGGCATTCAATTCGCGCTCGCGCTGGACGATCACGGCCTTCAGTTCCGCCATTCTTGCCGGACGGTCGTCGAGAGCAAGACGGGCGATGATCTGGCCCTTGCTGAGCAGGGCGCCTTTCTCGGCCGGAACCTCGATGACGCGCCCGGCGCTCTCGGCCTTGATCTCGACCACGCGCACCGGCAGCGTCTGGCCGCGCACGTTGACGGCGCGAGGCTGTTCGCTGGCGACGATGTCTGCGACGCGGACCTTGGGCGCGGCGACGGCTTGCGCCACGGCCGCCGTTTGCGTCTTGTCGTTGCGCGCGAAGGCGCCGCTCAGCATCCACAGGCTGAGGCCGGAGAAGATGCCGATGGCGATCCAATGCGAACGATTGAGCTTCATGGCCAATCTCCGTCAGCCGGCTTTGCGATCGGCCATCAAGGCGACGCGCAGCAATTCGTGTCTGTTCTCTTCCAGGAAATCGATCGACGCCTTGTAGACCGTGGCTCCGTACTGGCAGACGAAGCGCTCGCCTGGCGACAGCTCGCCGCGCAGGCCGTGCTCGCAGTCTTCGAGTTCCTGCCGCAGGTGGGCGATGCGGTCGCTGACCAGCTGGTCGATGTCGCGCGCCGGCAGCAGATGGGCGAACAGCATGATCAGCATGAAGTCGGAGCGGAACTTGTCTGGCAGCGGCTTCTGGCGCAGCGCGTCGAGCAGCGCCAGGCGACCGGTCGGCGTGATGCGATAGATCTTCTTGTCCGGTCGCTTTTCCTGCTCGAGTTCGCGCAAGGTGACGAGCTGCTCTTCGGTGAGCTTGCTGAGAGCGGGATAGATAGAGCCGTAACCGGCATCGCAGAAGACGCTGAAGATGCCTTCCGCCAACTCCTTGCGGATCTCGTAGCCGCTCGCTTCGCCGCGCGAGAGGATGGCCAGACACAGGGTTTTGACGTCCATGGACAGTCCCCTTTCGAGACGGCCAATACCGCGTCGAAACTATATTGTCAAATCATATATCAAATAGATATATGGCCAAAATATGTCAATGACGCCTGCGTCAATTATCCACCGAGATGCGTGTTTACAGGGAGTTCAGGCCCTTATCGAGCCGTAGCGGCCGCGATGGAGGATCACCAGCATGCCGGCGATGAAGACCGTGATCAGGTTCCAGGCGATGCCATGCATGAACGCGGCGTCATAGGAACTGGTCAGGTCGAAGATCAGACCTGACGCCCAGCCGCCCAGCGCCATGCCCAGCAAGGTCGCCGCGATCGCCAGCCCGACCCGCGTCGCCGCCTGCTCGGGGCGGAAATACTGGCGCACGATGAGCGCGTAGGAGGGCACGATGCCGCCCTGGAACAGGCCGAACAGCGCCGACACCACGAAAAGAACGTCCATCGACTGGTTGGGCAGGAACAATGCCAGCGCCACGGCCTGCAGCGAGGCGCTCAGCAGCAAGGTCGCGGCGCCGCCGATGTAGTCGGAAATCCAGCCGAACACGAGACGGCTGGCGATGCCGCAAGCCAGCATGACCGACAGCATCTGCGCGCCGCGCGCGGTGCCGTAACCGAGATCGGCGCACAGCGCTACGATATGGACCTGCGGCATCGACATGGCGACGCAGCAGGAAAGCCCGGCCAGGATCAGCAGGCCCTGCAGCGCGTTGGGATGCATGCCCAGCGGACGGTCGGCGTCGGCGGTGATGCGCGCGGCCTTGGCCTGCGCCTTGGTGGGCGCGAGATTTACCGAGAGAATCGGCGGCACCGGGCGCAGCAGGGCCGACAAAGCGCAAATCGTGGCGACGCAGAAGATGGCGCAAAACTGATAGACGAACTGCCAGCCGTAATCGACCACCATGGCCTGGATGATCGGCGGCCAGATGGCCCCTGACAGGTAGTTGCCGCTGGCCACCAGCGCCACGGCAATGCCGCGGCGGCGATCGAACCAGAGCGAGATGTCGGCCACCAGCGGCGCGAAACTGGCCGAGCAGCCAATGCCGATCAGGAAGCTGGCGGCGCCGAAGAGGATGACGTTGTCCGATTGCGAAGCCAGCAACATGCCGCTGCCGAGGAACATCGCGCCCAGGATCAGCGGGCGCGTGATGCGATAGCGGTCGACCAGCGGCCCCATGGCGACGCCGCCCAGGCCGAAGCCGATCATGGTCCAGGTGAAAGGCAGCGAGGCGCCGGTGCGCGCGATGCCGAACTGCGCCTGCACGTCCGGCAGCACGACCACGACGATGTACATGCCGACATTGCCGACCGTGGCGATCGCCAGCGAGGTCAGCAGACGCACGATCGGATAATGGCGATGGCGGTGCCAGGCGGGTCCACCCGGCGACGTCGATTGCGGCATCTGTGCTTCCACCCTTCGGAACGGCGCTTGCTCGGCATCGCCTTGTTGCCGATTCCATAACGCGAAACCCGATGGTCCGTGGTGGACTATTTTGCGTGGCAGAGATGCGCGGGCGACCGTTCGGAACCGCGCCGTCTGGCTTGCGGACCGGAAACTACGTTCCTGCGGCCACCGCCTCGCCATCGAAGATCAGGCGAAAATGCGTTCCGCCTCCCGCGCTGTCCGAGATCACGACCCGCGCCCGATGGGATTCAGCGACGTGCTTGACGATGGCAAGGCCCAGTCCGGCGGAGCCTTCGTTTTGCGATCCCCGCCAAAAGCGCTGGAAAATGCGATCGCGCTGCTGCGCGGGAATACCGCTGCCCTGGTCTATGACCTGCAATTGCGGTCCGGGGCCGGCCACGACGCGCACCGTGGCGCCAGGCGGTGAATGGCGAATGGCGTTGTCGATCAGGTTGCGCAATGCAAGCTGCACGGCGTCCTTGCTGCCGTGCACGGTCGATGCGCCTTCGTCCTCGTAGGCGAGTTCGCGCCCACGGTCGACCGCCAGGATGGCCAGCGCTTCCACCGTATCGCGCGCTGCAGCCCCCAGATCGACCCGGCTGTCGGGCGCCACGACGATGGCGTCGATCTTCGCCAGTTCCAGCAGCTGGTCGACCTGGCGCGACATGGTCTTCAAATCCTTGCGCATGCGCTCGGCCGCTTCGCCCTCGATCTCGCCCAGCCGCAGCATCAGGATCGCGATCGGCGTTCGCAACTCATGCGCGGCATTGGCGGTGAATTCGCGTTGCGCCAGCAGCACGTGCTCGGTCCGCGCCAGCATGTCGTTGATGGAACGGACCAGCGAGAGGACTTCCGACGGCAGTCCGTCTTCGGACAGCCGCTGGCTCTCGATCCCGGGGTCCAGCCGGCGTGCCTCGGCGGCGGCGCGACCGAGCGGACGCAGCGCTCGGCGCACAACGGCCACATTGACGACAAGCATGGCCAGCAGAACCGGCAGAATGGGTACGCCGACATCCTCGACGACTTCGCGAACGAATACACCCAGCACGATTCCCGCCGGATCGCCGCCGACGGCAACCCGCACCCATACCGAGCGGCCATGCAGTCCGACGTGGCGGGAACTGACGCAGAGTCGCTCGCCGCTCGCTTCGCTGCAGGTCATGTAATAGTCGGCCCGTCGATCATGCGCGCTGGGCTCGGAAGGGAATACGGCCGGATTTGCTTCCGCCAGCACCTTTCCGGCGTCGTCGGTCACGACGAAACCATAGGCCTGGGGATATCGCCTGTATCTTTGGGCGATAGCCTCCGGAAGCTTCAGCTTTACGCTCCCGTCCTTGCCGAGAGACAGGGCCGACGCGATCGCTTCGACTTCCTGATCGGTTTTCGCACGATCGAGATAGTCCCGATCATTGCCGTAATGGACGATCACCACCGCGATCTGCAGCAAAAGCGCCAGTATCGCCACCACGCTGAGGGCAAGCGTGACGCGGCGAAGCGTGGAGAACGTGGCCGCCATGCTTCAGGCCTTCATCAGATAACCGATGCCTCTGACGGTATGGATCGATGCGGTGGCGGCGCCGGCGCTGAAACGCTTGCGCAGGCGCGACACATGCGCCTCGATGGCGTTTGGCGTCACCTCTTCGCCAAAGCCGTAAAGCGCTTCCTCGAGCCGCGTTTTCGGCACCACGCGGCCAGCCTGCCGCGCCAGATGCAGCAGGATTTCATACTCGCGGCGGCCGATTTCTACCGGCGCGTCGGCAATGCGCAGCTCGCCGGTGACCGTGTCGAGCTCGACGTTGCCGACGTTCAGCAGAACGCTGCTGCGTCCGCCGGGCCGCCGCAGCAGCGCGCGGCAGCGCGCCACGAGCTCGTCCATTTCGAACGGCTTGACCAGATAGTCGTCGGCGCCGAGGTTCAGGCCGGCGACGCGATCGTCCACGCCGCCGCGCGCGGTGACCATGATCACGGGCAGCGTCAGGCCGCGGGCGCGGATCTGCTTCAGCAGATCGACGCCGTCGCGGTCAGGCAAGCCAAGATCGAGGATAAGCATGTCGTAGGCGATGTCGCCCAGCGCCTGCAGCGCGTCGTCGGCGGTGCCGAAGGCATCGACGGCGAACCCCGCGCGCATCAGCCCCTGCGCCATCAGCTCCGATAGCGCCCGGTTGTCTTCGATCAGGAGAAGTCTCATTGGACTGAATTATAGCGCCGGCTGGCATCGCGAAGGTGCGACAAGTCGGACAGCCTGACGCCATTTGCTGATATCGACCTGACGGGCAACGCAAAATTTTCCCCTAACGCCTTGATCGACTGCCGAATCTCCTCCCTTCCGTCGTTTTCGCGACGATCAGGATTTTGTCAGGGGCCGTCCCTAGTTTCGCCACGTCCCCGCATCGGTTCGAGAGCGTTGTCGGGACGACGAAGCTTCCCGAGAGGACCTGATGATGAATATATCGGCTGCCCGTTCTGCGCTCATGGCCGCTGCCCTGGTTCTGCTGTCGCCCGTCATGGCAAGCGCCGCGCCCGAAGCCAATCCCTGGCCGAAATGGGAGGCGCATGACGACGCCTCCGCCGTCGCCATCGATCACAGCGTCTGGGACCGCTTCCTGAAGAAGTACGCCCATATGGCCACCGACGGAATGATCCGCGTCGCCTATGGCCAGGTGTCGGCCGACGACAAGGCGGCGCTGGCGGCCGATCTGCAGAAGATGGCATCGCTTCCCATCGCCACCTACAGCCGCCTCGAGCAGCGCGCCTACTGGATCGACCTCTACAACGAGATCACCGTCAAATTCGTCCTCGACCATTATCCGCTGCCCAGCATCAAGGATACCGCGGGGCTGATGAAGATCTTCTCCTCGACGCCGTGGAGCCGCAAGCTCATCACCATCGACGGCGAAGAGCTGTCGCTCGACGACATCGAGCATCGCATCCTGCGGCCGGGCTGGCGCGATCCGCGCATCCATTACGCGCTCAATTGCGCGTCCGTCGGCTGCCCTAACCTGCAGCCGCTCGCCTATACCGCCGCCAACACCGACACGTTGCTGGAGGAGGGCGCTCGCGCCTACGTCAACCATCCGCGCGGCGTTTCGGTTGAGAATGGCGAGCTGAAAGTCTCGTCGATCTACGTCTGGTACAAGGGCGATTTCGGCGGAACCGATGCCGCCGTCATCTCCCATATCAAGCATTACGCCAGTCCCGACCTGGCGCAGAAACTGGCCGGCATCCAGAAGATCTCGCGCGACCATTACGACTGGTCGTTGAACGAACTGGCGCCGCAATAGGCGGGCCAGGATCATGAGCCGGAAATTTTCCCTGGCGACCGCGGGCAGAATCACGCTGACGGTCGCAGCCATCGGTGCTGCGGCGATGCTGGCCGGGTGCGCCGGCATTTCGCAGCCCCTGCGCGAGGATCTTGCCTCCGGCAGCCCGGAAGTCAGGCAATGCGCGGATTGGTTCGCCAGGCTTGACGACGTCGTCGATCGACAGGGCCTGCGCGATGGCGAGACCTTTCCGGTTCCCGGATTTCCCTATCTGCGCGTCAATCGCTTCCTTTCCTCGTTCCGCGACCAGGCGCGGGCCGACACAACTGCCTTTGCGACGTGGGAAGGCCATTTGCGGCAGCTCGATGCGCGCGCGCGCGACTACGAATTGGCGAACCTGCAAGGCTCCATCCCCACGACGCTGGGTGTCGCCGACAAGGTGGCGGTGCAGGTGGAGACGGAGCGTTGCGCCGGCGTTCTCGTCGCGCGTGATGCCAATGACGGCGTCCGTCGCGCTCTTCTGCTCGAGCAGGCGCAGGTGCCGGACGACTATGCCGAGTGGAAGCGGGTAGTCGGCCTCTATCCGCTGGTGAAGCTGCCGTTCTTCGAATTCGCCAAAGGCTGGCAGAACGAGGCCGCCGATCAGTTCAAGGCGTCGGCAGCCGGCGCCGGGCAGCTGGCACAGGTCCAGCGCTATCAACCGGCGCGACGGACCACCGATGCTGCCGCGGTCGCAGGCATTTTCGCCCGGATGCGTCGCGACGCGCTTGGCGTTCCCGTCGTCGGCAAGGCCGACGAGGAAACGCTGCTTGCCGCCTTTGCGCCCGACTTCGAAGTCGAGACGACCGGCGACTACGACCGCATCGGCGCTTTGCGGTGGGGCGATGCCGTGGCGCCGCTGGTCGATGCCGCCAGGCCGACCGCCTACAGCCGTATCGCGTTCACGCGATATGGCGGGCGCACGCTGGTGCAGGCCGTCTACATGGTGTGGTTCTCCGAGCGGCCGGATGCCGGCTGGCTGGACATGCTGTCCGGCAAACTCGACGGGCTGATCTTCCGCGTCACCCTCGATCCCGTCGGGCAGCCGCTGGTCTACGACTCGATCCATCCCTGCGGCTGCTACCACATGTTCCTGCCGACGCCGGCGGCGCTGCCGACCACGCCGCCCGAAACGCGCGTGGAGTGGGCATTCATTCCTCGCACCATGCCGGCGCCCGAGCTCTCGCGGCATCTGGTTCTGCGCCTGAACAGTCGCAGTCACTATTTGGTCGATGTCAGGTCCGAACCGGCCAGCCACTCCGACAATGTCGCGTCCTACGAGACAGTCGGCGATTCCGTTCTGCGCATGCTGCCGTTCGGTGCCGGTACGAAAAGCATCTTCGGACCCGACGGCATCGTTGCTGGAACCCAGCGCGGCGAACGTTTGGCGGTTTGGCCGCTGGGTATCTCCGATCCGGGCGCGATGCGCGAATGGGGCAGGCATGCCACGGCGCTGGTCGGCCGTCGGCACTTCGACGATGCCGACCTGATCGAGCGCCGCTTCGATATTCCGTCCTTGCGCGCGACCGCTAGCCAACCGGCTGCGCACGATTGAAACCTCGACACGCAACAGGGAGTATTTCAATGCTGGCGCAGGCGCTGTCTGAAGAACGGGCGGGAAGCGAGTACGGGGAATTCGTCAACCCGCAATGGGCGCGGCTGCTCGACGTGCTGCGCATGAATGTGCGCTACATACGCTGCCGGGGAATCGATTTGCATACGGCCGACGGCCGGCGCGTGCTCGATTTCAATTCCGGCTACTGCGTTCACAACATCGGCCACAACCATCCGCGGCTGGTCGGCGCGCTGAAGGACGAGCTCGATGGCGCCGGGCCTGCGATGCTGCAGAGCCATGTCCCCGACCTGGCCGGCGATCTGGCGGCGCGGCTGTGCCGCCTCGCCGGCGGACGCGTCGCCAAGGCCTATTTCGGCAGCTCCGGCAGCGAAGGCATCGAAGCGGTCATCAAGTTTTCACGCGCGCATACGAAGAGGGCGGGAATCCTCTATGCCGAAAACGGCTTCCATGGCCTGACATGCGGCGCGCTGTCGTTGATGTCGAACAGCTTCTGGCGCAGGGGCTTCGAGCCGCTGCTGCCCGGCACCGAATCGGTGCCGTTCGGCGATCTCGAAGCGCTCGAACGCAAGCTGGCGGACAAGGGTTTCGGCGCCTTCGTTCTCGAACCCATTCAGGCCGAGGCCGGCATCGTGATGCCGCCCCAGGACTATCTGCGCCGCGCGCAGGATCTGTGCCGCCGCTACGGCACGCTGTTCGTCCTCGACGAAGTGCAGACCGGTTTCTTCCGCACCGGTCGCTTTCTCGCCGGGCACCACTATGGGGTCGAGCCCGACATGATCGTGCTCGCCAAGGCCATGAGCGGCCGGCTGGTGCCCTCCGGCGCGGTGCTCATGAGCGATGCGATCTATGCGTCGGTCTACAGCTCGCTGCAGCGCGCCCTGATCCATACTTCCACGTACAGCGAGAACGGCCTCGCCATGCGCGCGGGCCTGACGACGCTCGCCATTCTAGAAGACGAGAAGCTCGGTCCGCGCACCATCGCCGCCGGCGAAAAGCTGCGGCGCGCGTTGCGTGAGCGGCTGGGCGGCTACGACATGATCGCCGACATTCGCGGCCTCGGCATGCTCAATGCCATCCAGTTCAAGCCCCCGCGCAAGCCCCGGCATTGGCTCGCCTTCCAGACCTTCGCGAACATCCATGCCGCGGTGTTCGGCCAGCTGCTCGTCATGCGCCTGTTCAGCGATCACGGCATCCTGAGCCAGGTATGCGGCAATGACTTCATGGTGCTGAAGGTCGCGCCGCCGCTGATCGTCAGCGACGCCCAGCTCGATCTCTACGTCGATGCCATCCACCAGGTCGTCGAGCAGATGCACAGTTCGGGATCTTTCTGGGCCGAAGGGCTCGGTCTGGTCCGTCGCGTCGTGGCATCGATCTGACCGTCCAAGAAGGAGAGCAGAATGAATATCGCAATACGGCCGATCTCCGTTGTCGAGAAGACGTCGATGCGCATCGCCGGCGTCGGCAGCGCCATGCCGGCGCTCCGGTTTCCCCAGAAGGAGATCGCCGCAGCCCTGCACCAGCTCTGGCAGGGCCAGTTGAAGACGCCGAAACTGCTCGATCGCATGCACGAGCGCGCCGGGGTCGAGCACCGGCATCTGGCCTATCCGATGGAGCGCTATCCGCAGTTCAAGTCCTGGGGCGAAATGAACGATGCCTGGATCGAGGCGGCGGAGGAACTCGGCGCGCAGGCCCTGGACAATGCCTTGCGCAATGCGGGGCTCGAGCGGGATCAGCTCGACGCGCTCTTCGTCGTGTCGATAACCGGCATCGCCAGCCCTTCGCTTGATGCCCGCCTGATCAATCGCATGGGTCTGTCGCGGGCGATCAAGCGCACGCCGATCTTCGGCGTCGGCTGCGTCGGCGGCGCGCTCGGCCTGACGCGCGCGGCCGATTACGTTCTGGCCTATCCGACGCACAACGCCGCCATTCTTTCCGTCGAGCTGTGCTCGCTGACGCTGCAGCGCTCGGATCTTTCGACGGCCAATCTTCTTTCGGCGGCGTTGTTCGGCGATGGCGCGGCGGCGGCAATCGTATCGGGCGCGCGCAGCGTCGCTTGCGGTGGCGGGCCGGCGTCGGCTTTGGCAGGTCCGCGGATTCTGGGGTCCGCTTCCGCCTTCTATCCCGATTCCCAGGACATCATGGGCTGGGACATTTCGGAGGACGGCTTCAGGATCGTCCTGTCCGCCCAATTGCCGGATTTCATTCGCGCCCGCTTGCCCGCCGACGTCGATGCGTTTTTGGATCGATTCGGGCTGGTGCGAAGCGATATCGGCAACTGGGTGATCCACACTGGCGGGCCCAAGGTGCTGGAAGCGATCCAGGAAAGCCTCGCGCTGGACGAGGGCGCCCTGGCCGCTTCCTGGGAGAGCTTGCGCCAGTGCGGCAATCTCTCCTCGGCTTCGGTGCTGCTGGTGCTGGAAGACACCGTAAAGAACCGCCGCCCGCCGCCGGGCACGCTGGGCGTTCTCATGGCCATGGGTCCGGGTTTCTGTTCCGAAATGCTCCTGCTGCAATGGTAGAGGCGCGTCGACTGCCGGCCCGGGTCGACGTGCTTGTCGTTGGCGCCGGGCCAGCCGGACTGGCCAGCGCCATTGCCGCCAATCGCGCGGGGCTGAAAGTCCTCGTCGTCGATCGCGCCGCTGCCTCGCCCGACAAGGCCTGCGGCGAGGGGCTTATGCCTAACGCCGTCGCGGCGCTGGCGCGTCTGGGTGTCGTCCTGCCGCTTCACGAGGGAGCGCCGTTTCGCGGCATCAGGTTCGTAGCCGGCAAGACGATCGCGCAGGCCGATTTCAACGCCAGCTGCGGCATCGGCTTGCGGCGCACCAGGCTGAACCGGATTCTTCTCGATCATGCTCTTGCCCAGGGAATCGAGGTTCATTGGCACGCCAGTGCCGAAGCCTTCAGCGATGGCACCGCCTATGTCGGCGGCCGACCGATCGCCTGCCGCTGGATCGTCGGCGCCGATGGCATAAATTCCCGTCTGCGTCGAAGCGCGCGCATGGCGACGGCCTGGCAGGGCGGTGTGCGGACGGCGGTGCGCCAACACTACCGAATCCGGCCCTGGACCGATTCGGTCGAAGTCCATTGGGGGCAGGGCTTCCAAGCCTATGTCACCCCCCTGGGGCCAGACAGGATTTGCGTGGCGCTCGTCGGCGGCGACCAGGCGCCCGATCTCGCTTCGCTGGCCGAGACGTTGCCTGAATTGGGCCGGCGGCTTGCGACGGCGCCCATCGACAGCCCGATCCGCGGCGCCATATCCGTCTCTCGCCGGCTCGCATCGGTTCGTCGTGGCCGGCTTGTGCTGGTCGGCGACGCTTCAGGCTCGATCGACGCCGTTACCGGAGAAGGCATGGCCCTGGCCTTTCGGCAGGCGGAGATCCTAGGCCCTGCCTTGGCTTGCGACGATATCGACGTCTACGAGCAGGCGCATCAACGGATTGCCGCCGTCCCGCTCGCCATGTCGCGCGTGCTTTTGCAGCTGGCGAACCATTCCCGGCTCAGGGGCGCCGCCTTCAGTCTGCTGCAGGCCCAGCCTTGGCTGTTTTCGCGCTTGCTGGCGGCCCATGTCGCCGAAACGCCAGCCAGTCGGTTCGGATCGATGGCGGCGCTCGTCGCGGCGGAGGCGACCCAACCGGGTCTACGGTGATGGCATGCAGGCTCTGCCTGCGCTAACATTTTCCCGACCACGCAATAGGGTCTGGTCATAGAAGAATTAGAAGTGAGGGGAAATGTTCTCGCATGTTTTTGTCGGGGCGGATGACGTTGCCGCGTCGAAGAAGTTCTACGATGCCGCGCTGGGCGCACTCGGCGTGCCCGAAGGCAAGATCGACCCGAAGGGCCGCGTCTTCTATCGCACCTCGACGGGCCTGTTCGGATTGAGCAAGCCGATCGACGGCAAGAGCGCCACCCATGCCAATGGCGGCACGATCGGCTTCGCCGCCGACAGTCCCGAAAAAGTGAAGGCCTTCCACGATGCCGGCGTCGCCAATGGCGGCAAGAGCATCGAGGACCCGCCGGGCTGGCGTGAAGGCGGCGCGGTGAGACTCTATCTCGCCTATCTGCGCGATCCCTACGGCAACAAGATCTGCGCCATGTGCCGGGGCTAAGACTGCGGTCTTTATTCGTCATGCCCCGACTTGATCGGGGCACCCATGTTCGCGACGGTCTCCGCTTTCATTAATCGCAGCGGCAGCGACATCACCATGGGTCGCCCGGTCAGGCCGGGCGATGACGGATGTTGAATGCAGGGAAAAACTGGCTGGGGGACTAGGACTCGAACCTAGACTAACGGGGTCAGAACCCGACGTTCTACCATTAAACTATCCCCCAGCAGGGACATCGCCTCGGCATCGATGCAAGGCGCGGCGGCGCAGCTTTTACACGCATTATCCTGACGGAACAAGCGCCTCGGATCGGGGCGGCAAGCGGGCTGGCGACAGGGATCGAACGCCAGGCGAAACGGGCCGTTCCCGCCATGGAAGGGCTGCGGGAATTATTGGCTTCGCCGCATCCGGGGCGTCGGGTAAAACCAGACGAAACAAGGAGGTCTGCGGCAAAGATGGAGGCGCGCGACGATATCGTCCTTACCGGCGTGCCTGACGGCGCGGCGCGGGTGTTTGCCGCCATCGACCTTGGCACCAACAATTGCCGGCTGATGCTGGCGCGCGCCCGGGGCGAGGGGTTCGCCATCGTCGATAGCTTCTCCCGCATCGTGCGGCTGGGCGAGGGGCTGGCGCGCAACGGCTACCTGCTGGAAACCGCCATCGACCGCACGATGCAGGCGCTGGAAATCTGCGCCGGCAAGATCCAGCGCTGGGGCGCCATCGACCAGCGCCATATCGCCACCGAGGCCTGCCGCCGCGCCGCCAATTGCGACGAATTCGTCGCCCGGGTGGCCGAGCGCACCGGCCTGTCGCTGGAAATCATCCCGCCGCGCGAGGAGGCCCGGCTGGCGCTGGCCGGCTGCCTGCCGCTGATCGAGTTCCGTAAAGCCCGCACGCTGTTGATCGACATCGGCGGCGGCTCGACCGAAGTGAGCTGGATCGCCACCGACGGCGAGCGCTCGCAATTGCTCGATTTCATTTCGCTGCCCTATGGGGTGGTCACCTTGAGCGAGCAGATCGCCGACGACTACGTCAACGGGCGCCTGCCGCTGGACCGCTACGAGGCCATCGCCGCGCAAATCACCGAGCGGCTGGGCGAGTTCGACGCCAGGCATGGCATTTCAGCCTCCGTGGCGCGGCGCGAGGTGCAGATGATCGGCACGTCGGGCACGGTGACGACGGTGGCCGCCATCAATCTCGGCCTGCGCCGCTATAACCGCAACCTGGTCGACGGAACGGCCATCACCCGCGGCGCCATCAACATGGTTTGCCGCTCGCTGCTGGCCGAGGATCTCGCCGGGCTGGCGGCGAATGGCTGCATCGGCAGCGAGCGCGCGGATCTGGTGCTGGCGGGCTGCGCCATCCTGGAAGGGGTGAGCAAGCGCTGGCCGGTCGATCCCATCACCGTGGCCGATCGCGGCCTGCGCGAGGGCGTGCTGCTGGACCTGATCCGGCGCGATCGGGCAAACAATCCGCTATGAGTGGGCCCGCATGAGCAAGGGCACCAAGAAGAGCGGCGGCGGCGATCGCCCCGGCGGCGGCCGCGGCAAGACCACCCGCGTCAAGACCGCGCGCGGCCGTACCGTCTCGCAAACGCGCTGGCTGCAGCGCCAGCTCAACGATCCCTTTGTCGAAGCCGCCAAGCGTGAGGGCTATCGCTCGCGTGCGGCCTATAAACTGTCGGGGCTGGACGATCAGGTTAAGTTCCTGAAGCCTGGTCTGCGGGTGATCGATCTGGGCGCCGCGCCCGGCGGCTGGACGCAGGTTGCCGTCGAGCGGGTGAAGCCCAGGAAGGGCGGCGGGCAGGTGATCGGCATCGACCTGACGCCGGTGGATCCCATTGCCGGCGCCACGGTGCTCACCGGCGACTTCATGGCCGACGATGCGCCGGACCGGCTGAAGGAGCTGATGGAAGGCCCCGTGGACGTGGTGCTGAGCGACATGGCCGCCCCCGCCACCGGCCATCCCCAGACCGACCATCTGCGCATCATGGCGCTGGCCGAAGCGGCGCAGGATTTCGCTGAGCAGGTGCTGGCGCCGGGCGGGACTTTCGTCGCCAAGGTGCTGCGCGGCGGCACCGAGCGCACTCTGCTGGACCGGCTGAAGCGCGGCTTCGCCAAGGTCCGCCACATCAAGCCGGCCGCCAGCCGTTCCGATTCGGCCGAGATATTCGTTGTGGCGACAGGGTTTCGCGGTCTCGACGGAGCTTAGGCAACCGTCGTTTCGACCACGCCTTCCAGATGCTTGGGCAGGTCGTTCAAGCCGACATGGGTCAGGTCCTTGTCCAGACTGCCGACCAGCTTGTGCTTGGCCTGATCCGACAGGCCCTCGCGCAGCCGACCGATAAGAGTAGGCGGCGCCACGATCACCAGGCGGGCGAAATCGTCGTTCAATGCCGCCTTATTGAGGATATCGACCAGCTGGTCGGCGAATTCCCGCTTGGGCTGCTTGTTCAGCTCGCTGTATTCGGCCACGGCGTGGCGTGTGGCATTGGCGCTTTCGAACGAGCGGCCGGGCCTGTCGGTGCTGGCCGGCGCTTCCAGCGCCTCGGAATTGTCGTAGGCCGCCAGTTGCACGAAATTTCCATCCGCCGCCACGCGCGGTGTGGATAGAAGCCGGGCGCGGCCGCCATCGGCAATCAGAACCCAAGTCTGCTTGGTCATGTTCGATCCTCCATTGGTCTCTAAACAGTTGAAAATTACCGTTGGTTCCGGGCCATCGCCTTGATCAGGCGCAAGCCCGGCGCAGTGCGTTGCCGCCATGCGCAATTCGCGCAACACAATCCATAGCTGCTCTTGGCAGGGAAGCGCCGATGTGTATTATGGCGCGCCAATCGGAACCGCCCCTCGGACGCTTGGCCACATGGCAGCGCCTCTCGGGCTCGGGAGGCAGCATGGACTTCCAGGAAGCTCTCACTTTCGACGATGTTCTGCTGAAGCCTGCCGCCTCCTCCGTCCTGCCCGCCCAGACCGACGCCCGCACCCGACTGACGCGGGAGATCGAGCTGGGCATCCCGCTGATCTCCGCCGCCATGGACACCGTCACCGAAGCCCGCCTGGCCATCGCCATGGCGCAGGCCGGCGGCCTGGGCGTCATCCACAAGAATTTCGACGTGGCGCAGCAGGCCGACGAGGTGCGCACCGTCAAGAAATTCGAAAGCGGCATGGTGATCAACCCCATCACCATCGACCCCGAGGCGACGCTGGCCGACGCCTTGCGCGTGATGTCGGCGCATCGCATCTCCGGCATCCCGGTGGTGGAGAAGGGCTCGGGCAAGCTGGTCGGCATCCTGACCAACCGCGACGTGCGTTTCGCCTCAGACACCTCGATCAAGGTGCGCGAGCTGATGACGCATGAGCGGCTGATCACCGTTAAGGAAGGCGTCGATCGCGCCGAAGCCAAGCGGCTGCTGCACAAATTCCGCATCGAGAAGCTGCTGGTGGTGGACGACGCCTATCGCTGCATCGGCCTGATCACCGTCAAGGACATCGAGAAGGCGCAGCTCTATCCCAACGCCACCAAGGACGAGAAGGGTCGCCTGCGCGTGGCCGCTGCCGTCGGCGTGGGCGACGAGGGCATCCGCCGCGCCGAAGCCCTGCTCGATGCGCAGGTCGACGTCGTCGTGGTCGACACCGCCCATGGCCATTCCGCCGGCGTGCTGGAAATGGTGTCGCGGGTGAAGAAGCTTTCCAACTACACCCAGGTGATGGCCGGCAATATCTGCACCGCCGAAGGCGCCAAGGCGCTGGTCGATGCCGGCGCCGATGCGGTCAAGATCGGCATCGGCCCGGGCTCGATCTGCACCACTCGCATCGTGGCCGGCGTCGGCATGCCGCAGCTCACCGCCATCATGCAGGCGGCCGAGGTCTGCCACGCGGCGGGCATCCCGGCGATCGCCGATGGCGGCATCAAGTTCTCCGGCGACCTCGCCAAGGCCATCGCCGCCGGCGCCGACGTCGCCATGATCGGCTCGCTGCTGGCCGGCACCGACGAGGCGCCGGGCGAGGTGTTCCTCTATCAGGGCCGCTCCTACAAGGCCTATCGCGGCATGGGATCGCTCGGCGCCATGGCGCGCGGCTCGGCCGATCGCTACTTCCAGCAGGAAGTGAAGGACACGCTGAAATACGTGCCCGAAGGCATCGAAGGCCGCGTGCCCTATCGCGGTCCGGTGTCGAGCATCCTGCATCAGCTCGTGGGCGGGCTTAAGGCGGCGATGGGCTATACCGGCAACGCCAGCATCGCCGACATGCAGCGCAATGCGCAGTTCATCCGCATCACCGGCGCTGGATTGCGCGAAAGCCATGTGCACGACGTCGAGGTCATGCGGGAGGCGCCAAATTATCCGCAGCGCACCTGATCTCGATTTCGCCGCTCGCCCGGGCGGCAGGATGATCGCGTCATGACGCCGGGCGCCCGACTGCAAGCCGCCATCGACCTGCTCGACGACATTCTCGCCAATCCGCGCAAACCGGCCGACGCCATCGTCGGCGCCTTCTTCCGCGCCCGCCGCTATATCGGCGGCGGCGACCGGCGCGACGTTGCCGAACGCATCTATGGCATCCTCCGCCGCCGCGCCCAGCTCGACTGGTGGCTGGCCCGCGCCCACAACGACGGCGCGCCGACCGGTCGCGCCTTGGTGACGGCCGATCTGGCGCTGAACGAGGGCCTCTCGCACGACCACATCGCGGGCCTGTTCGATGGCGGCAAGTTCCGCCCGCTGCCCTTCGAGGGCGACGAGCGGCGGGTGCTGCGCGATCTCGCCGGCAACACGCTCGACCATCCCGACCAGCCGGTCGCCGTGCGCTTCAACATCCCCGACTGGATCGAACCCGAGCTGCGCGAGGCGCTCGGCGCGACAGCGGAAGCCGAATACGCGGCGATGAACAAGCCCGCGCCGGTCGATCTGCGCGTCAATCTGCTGAAGGGCGATCGCGAAACGGCCATCAAGGCGCTGGCGAAGGAGAACGTCACCGCCTCGCCGACGCCGCTCTCGCCCTACGGCTTGCGCGCGCTGGGCCGTCCGTCGCTGGTGGCGGGGGAGGCGTTCAGAGCGGGACTGATCGAAATCCAGGACGAAGGCTCGCAGCTCGTGGCGCTGCTGGCCGATGCCAAGCCCGGGCTGCGCGTGGTCGATTACTGCGCTGGCGCCGGCGGCAAGACGCTCGCCATGGCCGCCACCATGCAGAACAAGGGCTCGATCACCGCTTGCGATGTGTCGGCCACGCGACTGGAGCGCGCCGTCACCCGCGTGCGCCGCGCCGGCATCCACAACGCCACGCAGAAGATCATCGACCCGGCCGCGCGCAAATGGCTGAAGCGCAGCGCCGGCACCATCGATCGCGTGCTGGTCGATGCGCCGTGCAGCGGAACCGGCACCTGGCGGCGCAACCCCGATGCGCGCTGGACCCTGGTGCCCAACGACATCGACGAGTTGATCGTCAAGCAGGCGCAGATACTGGACAGCGTCGCGGCGCTGGTGCGGCCGGGCGGCAAGCTGATCTACGCCACTTGCTCCATCTTGCCGCGCGAGAACCAGGAGCAGATGGCGGCGTTCGTGCAGCGCCATCCCGAATTCTCCATCGTGCCTCTGTCGGATGCCTGGCGCGAAGCCGCCGGCGGAGAGCTGCCCGCGAACATCGAAGACGGCGACGGACTGCGCCTCAATCCCGGCGCCCATGGCACGGACGGGTTCTTCGTCTGCGTGCTGCGGCGGGCGCCGAAGGCCAAGGAAGCGGAGGCAGCGCCGCAAGAGAGCGCTGCATGATCGGCATCCGCCACGCCACCGCCAACGACGCGTTCGGCATCGCGCATGTGCATGTCGAGACCTGGCGCGCCACCTATCCGACCCTGCTGCCGCACGAGTATCTGGCGAAGAACCTCTCGATCGACACCCGCGCCATCTACTGGCAGCGCGCCCTGCAGCTGGGCGATGCGCATGAGGCGGTGTTCGTCGCCAGCGAAGGCTACGACATCGTTGGCTTCTGCAGCGTCGGCCCGGCGCGCAAGATCCCCAGCACCGCGCGCCAGCAAGGCGGCAAATACGGCGAGGTCTTCACCCTCTACGTACTGCCCGATTTCCAGGAGCAGGGCGCGGGCCGCATGCTGCTGGCCAACGGCTTCGCCGAGCTGGTCGAGCGCGGCTTCGCCTCGGCGCTGCTCTGGGTCGTCGCCGGCAATCCCTCGCGCTTCTTCTACGAGGCGATGGGCGGGCAGGCGATCGGCCGCGATGTGGAGAAGTTCGCCGGCGCGGAGATAGAAGAGATTTGCTATTGCTGGGCCGACCTGCCGGCCTCGATGACGCTTCTCGCCTCGCAAACGAACCGCAAGCGCGCCCAACTCTGATGGACCTCGCCAAGGACCCGACATGACCGACAAGATCCTGATCGTCGATTTCGGCTCGCAAGTCACCCAGCTCATCGCTCGCCGCGTGCGCGAGGCCGGCGTCTATTGCGAGATCCATCCCTTCAACGCCGTCGATGCCGACTCGCTGAAGAAATTCCAGCCCAAGGGCATCATCCTCTCCGGCGGCCCGGCCTCGGTCTATGAAGGCCAGTCGCCATCGGCGCCCAAGGCCGTGTTCGACCAAGGCGTGCCCATCCTCGGCATCTGCTATGGCGAGCAGACCATCTGCGAAATCTTCGGCGGCAAGGTCGAGCGCTCCGACCATCGCGAGTTCGGCCGCGCTTATCTCACCGTCACCGGCGACTGCCAGCTCTTCAACGGCGTCTGGCGCGAGGGCGAGCAGCATCAGGTGTGGATGAGCCATGGCGACAAGATCGCCGCCATCCCCAAGGGCTTCCGGGTCGTCGGCATTAGCGAGAACTCGCCTTATGCCGCCATCGCCGACGAGAAGCGGCGCATCTGGGGCGTGCAGTTCCATCTCGAAGTCGTGCACACGCCGGACGGCCATAAACTCTTGCGCAATTTCGTGCGCGACATTTGCGGTTGCACGGGCGACTGGAGCATGGGCGCCTTCAAGGAGCGCGAGATCGAGCGCGTGCGGGCGCAAGTCGGCAAGGGCAGGGTGATCTGCGGCCTCTCCGGCGGCGTCGATTCCTCGGTCGTGGCCGTGCTGCTGCATGCGGCGATCGGCGAGCAGCTCACCTGCGTCTTCGTCGATACCGGCCTGATGCGCTCGGGCGAATCGGAGCAGGTGGTGCGCCTGTTCCGCGACCACTACAACATCCACCTCGTCCACCGCGACGCGTCCGATCTGTTCCTCGGCAAGCTCGAAGGCGTCTCCGATCCCGAGCGCAAGCGCAAGATCATCGGCGCCACCTTCATCGACGTGTTCGAGGAGGAAGCCAGAAAAGTCGGCGGCGCCGATTTCCTGGCCCAGGGCACGCTCTATCCCGACGTCATCGAATCGGTGTCCTTCACCGGCGGCCCGTCCGTCACCATCAAGTCGCACCACAATGTCGGCGGCCTGCCCGAGCGCATGCGCATGAAGCTGGTCGAACCCTTGCGCGAATTGTTCAAGGACGAGGTGCGCGTGCTGGGCCGCGAGCTTGGCCTGCCCGAGGACATGGTCAACCGCCACCCGTTCCCCGGACCGGGCCTGGCCATTCGCGTGCCGGGCGAGATCACGCGCGAGAAGCTCGACATATTGCGCAAGGCCGACACGATCTATCTCGAGGAAATCCGCAACGCCAAGCTCTACGACGCCATCTGGCAGGCCTTCGCCGTGCTGCTGCCCGTGCGCACCGTCGGCGTCATGGGCGACGGCCGCACCTACGACTACGCCTGCGCGCTCAGAGCCGTCACCTCAACCGACGGCATGACCGCCGACTACTACCCGTTCCCGCACGAGTTCCTGGGCCGAGTCGCCAACCGCATCATCAACGAGGTGCGGGGGATCAACCGGGTGACCTACGACATTACGAGCAAGCCGCCGGGGACGATTGAGTGGGAGTAAGGTGAATACAAGAATGATGCCTGAGGGATGGAATGAGGTTCACTGAAAAAGGGCCGGATGTTCCAAACGATCTTCTCGATGCTCGTGATACGGGCGGCGTGGTGTTTTTCTGTGGGGCCGGAATATCTATTCCTGCCGGCTTACCAAGTTTTTTGGATTTAACAGTAGAAGTCGCACGGCGGCTTAGGGTTTCTCCTAAGTCCGATTTAGGACGGATAATTGCGGAGGAAAGGGATCGCAAATCCACATCTTCAAGTAGTAGGCTTGCATCATTTTCATTAGATCGAATTTTTTCAGAATTCAATTGGGCATTTGGGCCATCTCAGGTTGAGCAAGAAGTCGCTGCTATTCTCCGTTCCAAAAGAATAATGAATCTCGACAACCATCGTGCTCTAGTTGACCTTGCTCGTGGTGTTGACGGACGCGTTCGCTTAGTAACAACAAATTTTGATCGTCTGTTTGAGGCAGCTGTCCGGAAAATTCATGTTTATCAGCCTCCGGAATTGCCAGGGCTATCGCATCCAAATGGCTTCGACGGGATTGTCCACTTACATGGCGTGCTGCCATCCGCGCTCAAAATGGCAGTTCAGCCACTAAATCTCGTGCTGAGTAGCGGAGATTTTGGGCGTGCATATTTATCAGACGGTTGGGCAACCGATTTTATTCGCGATCTCCTCGACCGATACACCGTCGTTTTAGTCGGATATAGCGCTGACGATCCGCCTATTCGATATCTGCTAGAAGGCCTGAATCTTTCGGGGCGACTAGGTGGAAATCGTCTTTTTGCGTTTACGTCTGATACTAGTTCGGCTGCCCAGGCAGAATGGAGAGAACGAGGTGTTATAACTATTGGCTATGATCCGTCGGACAATCACAGCCACTTTTGGCAGTGTATCCATGGTTGGGCGATGCGCGCCCGAAATCCTCTTGAGTGGCGAAGGAGTATAATTTCTATAGCTCGCTTGCCGCCTACAGAATTACGTCCATTTCAACGAGGACAGGTGGTGGCGCTGTGCAGCTCTAAGGAGGGGGCAGACGCATTTTCCGATGCGACACCACCGCTATCTCCAGAATGGTTGTGCGTCTTTGACGCCTATTGTCGCTATTGGAAGCCAGGACGAAGAGTAAATTTTTCCTTATCCTCCACTCCTGAAATTGATCCGCAAGATCTCTACGGATTGGATGGTGATCCAAAACGTCCTGAGAAATTGGAAGATGGTCCGCCCGGTATAGACATACTTACCGCGCTTGCAAGCGATAACAAAGTCGCAACGGAAACGGGGCTCGTAGTTGGCCGGAACAGACTAAATCCGCCATTGAATTCGCGGCTGTCTAGCATTGCCCGATGGATTGTCTCGGTGATGGACACACCGACGGTTGTTTGGTGGGCAGCAAGCCGAGGTTGGTTACATCCGCAATTGCATCAAATGCTTTCCTGGAGGCTTGAAAAGCAAAATGACGAGAAAAATGTAAACATCAGAAAAGCTTGGCATCTAATACTGGAATCAAATGACGCCGACGAAGAGGGCTATAGCAACGGATGGTATGCGATCAGAGATCGAATTCTGCGTGACGGGTGGACTGGTTCGTCCTTAAGAGCGTTTAGCAAAGTGATAAAGCCGCGAATTGTAGTTAGAAGACCCTGGCAATATCCTCCTATCCCGCCGACGGAATCTGAAGCGGATGATCTAAATAGAATTGCTCAGTTCGAAGTGACATATCCTAAGGCTCTTGAGAGTCCTGATGCTGTTCCCAACAGCTCTATTATTTCAGTCATCGAAATTATACGACAACATTTGGAATTAGGTGCAGCACTTGAGAATGAATGTGGAATTGAGCGGGAACGGTTACCTACTCTCCACCCGGAGAATAAACCTGGAACTCATTACGACAGTGATCGCGAGGTCTACTACCTAACTTTTGCGGCGTTATTTCGTAGGCTTATAAATTTAGACAAAGCAGCAGCAAGAGCGGAGCGAAACTGCTGGAAAATGCACATTGGCTTTTTTCAGGCTCTTAGTATCTGGACTCTCGCCGATTGTGAATTTACGTCAGCTGAAGAGGCCGCGAAGGCGTTGGATCTCTTAGATAGAGAAGCGTTTTGGAAATTCGGTTTCGCTCGTGAAGTGCTTTGGGCGATACGTGCTCAATGGCCTGCTATGTCACTAAAGAGCAAGCGTAATTTGGAAGCGCGAATTCTGGAGGGACCTTCTAGGTATCATGGTGAGCGTTCTAAAGAATTTTTGGTTCGACGCTCAATTGCTTCAGCTCGGCGTTTGGCATGGCTGCAGAAGGAAGGATTACAGCTTTCCAAATCGGCGATAAGGCAGCTTCGGCAACTAAAAAGTGGGATACCGGATTGGACAGATGACTGGGCAACGGATGTTGATGATAGTTACGCTGCTCGTTCTAGTTGGGTTAAGAAAGAAACAGATCCTGAATCCCTTTTTGGACTTCCAGATGGTGAAATTATCGCTAAATGCGATGAGCTCTCGAAGCGCGAATATTCCAGTTTTACGGAATACGATCCTTTTCGCGGTTTAGTTAAATCATTTCCTGAGCGTGCATTGAGCGTTCTCTTGATGGAGGCACAAGAGCAGAAATTTCCGAGTCGATACTGGCGAAAGCTTTTTAGCGACTGGCCGGAGGATGGTGCGCCCAGCCATTTGGTTCATCTGGCAAAAGCCATTCTAAGCTTGCCGTCTTCAACTGTGATCGATGTTCGTTTCGATCTCTCTCGTTGGATAGAAAAGTTCTATGAAAAGCTTGAAAAATTGGATGGTAATTCTGCACGCGAATGCTTTGACTATCTTTTGTACATTTTCGAAAACGAGAATCCCGACGCCTTAAAGAGCGCGTTGGGTGGGACGTCTGTGCGCGGAGTAACAATCCCGAGTAATCGAATGGGAATGAAGTATGCGATTAATTCGCTTAGCGGACATTTTGCTCAAGCGCTTGTCGATGTTTTGTTTTCGCGTCAAGTTAAGCAAAGAGGTTTGATCTCGAACGATATCGCTTCACGGTGGGAAAGGTTATTGGCTTTGCCCGGTGAGGGCGGGTCTCATGCCGTGACGGTAGTTTGTCAGCAATTGCATCCGCTTTATCAAATTGATCCGTCATGGAGTCGCAAAAGGTTGTTTCCGTATTTTGATCCAGCTTGTCCCCTAGCTGAAGCCGCCTGGAGTGGATTTCTTGCGGCTCAGAAACTAGAGCCGAAACTATTTGTTGCAATGAAAAGCCATTTTCTTGGAGCAATTGCCACCACATCTCAGTGGACGGATGAGCGGCTCTCACATCTAGCGCAACATCTCATACTGGCGCTGTACGCTCCGCCGAAAAAGAGGCGGCTTCTTACTTTTGCAGAAGCCCATGAGGCGTTGCGCGGCGCAAGTGATGAGGTCCGATTGGAAGCGCTTAGATTTCTGCGCAAGGTCGCTACTAAGGACGATGCCGAAGATGCGTGGAGCAGGTTAATCGTTCCGTTTTTTAAGTATGTCTGGCCCAGGGAACGGCGCTTTCAAAGCTCGTCAACTGCTTTTGTAGTTGCCTCATTGCTTGCAAGCACGGGTGAAAAATTTCCAGCGGCCGTGAAACTGCTTGCTGAGTTTCTTGTTCCTTCGTCTCAAACAGATTTCTTCATTCATAGTTATAATAAGGCAAGCTATAAAGATGGAAGTGAAGATAAGTTACTGAATCGGTATCCGACGGAGTGCTTGATTGTTCTTAGTAGAATGGTTGATGTAAACGCGCGACGCGCTCCATATGGTCTCGGAGATACTCTTTCAATACTTCTGGAAGCAGCACCAGAACTCAAGCATGACGAAAGATGGCGTAGATTGTATCAACTAACTTTGAAATAACTCACGGCGCAGTTTGCATACCTATACCACCCTCAATATTCTCCCCTCTGACCGCGCGAGTAACCGTCGCCGTCACCTTCGCCGTCCTGGCGGCAATCCGAGATCGGGCGTGTGAGAACTTCGATCGGTAGTGTCGCGCTGTAGAGTCCAGTGGCACGATGCTCTATGGTCGTTCGTTGCATCAGCAACACGACCTCTTAATCCAAGGATGCACGGCACCATGTTCCCCCTCTCCATCCTCGAACTCGGCCGCATCCGTCAGGGATCGGACCGCCGCGTCGCTTTGGATGAGGCGCGCAGCGTGGCGCAGCATGCCGAGGCTCTGGGTTATCGTCGCATCTGGGTGGCGGAGCATCACAATCTGCCGGGCGTCTCCACCGCCGCGACCGCCGTGGTCATCGCCCACATCGCGGGCGGCACCAGCACGATCCGCGTCGGCGCCGGCGGCATCATGCTGCCCAATCACGCGCCCTACATCATCGCCGAACAGTTCGGCACCCTCGCGACCCTGTTTCCCGGGCGCATCGATCTTGGGCTGGGCCGGGCGCCGGGCACCGATCAGGCGACCTTGCGCGCCCTGCGCCGCGATCCGATGAGTGCGGAGAATTTTCCGCAGGACGTGCTGGAGCTGCAGGCGTTCCTGGGCCCCGTCCAGCCGGGCCAGCGCATCGAGGCGATACCGGGGTCGGGAACCAATGTGCCGCTTTGGATATTGGGCTCCAGCCTGTTCGGCGCGCAGCTTGCGGCGATGCTGGGACTGCCTTTTGGCTTCGCCTCCCATTTCGCGCCACAGGCGCTGCATCGCGCGCTTGAAATCTATCGCGCGGGCTTCAAGCCGTCGCAGCAGCTGGACAAGCCCTACGCGATGGTGGGCGTCAACGTGATCGCGGCCGAGACGGATGCGGAGGCGCGGCGGCTCGCGACCTCGCAGCAGATGTCGTTCACCAACATCATCCGCGGCACGCGCGGCCTGATGCAGCCGCCGATCGACGATATCGAAACCTACTGGACGCCGCACGAGAAGGCCCAGGCCGCCCAGATGCTGAGCTGCAGCGTCGTCGGCAGTCGGGACACCGTGCGCAAAGGCTTGCAGAAGCTGATTGCCGACACCGGCGCGGACGAGTTGATGATGGTCAGCGACTGCTTCTATCCCGACAAGCGGTTGCGATCGCTGGAGCTGACCGCGCAGGCGATGGCGTAAGCTCGGCTATCGCCGCGCCGCTTTGGGCTCGACTGTGCGCCGACGTCTGGGCATTCTTGTCGCTGATCGTTCGGTCCTGCTGGCGCTAAATCGGGAGGGATATCGGTGGTCGAGGTGGCGGCAGCCCTGAACGTCGACATCAAAAGGATCGCGGCGGGCGAGCCGCAGCTTATGGACCAGATGCTGGATCTGTTCGCCGTGGCGTTCGAGGACGCCGCTTCCTATTCGTCCCGGCGGCCCAGCCGCGACTACACGACAAGATTGCTGGCTTCGGACACCTTCATCGCCCTGGTCGCGCTGCACGACGGTCGGGTTGTCGGCGGCCTTGCTGCCTATGAGCTGGTCAAGTTCGAGCAGGAACGAAGCGAGGTCTACATATACGATCTCGCTGTCGCGCAGGAGTTCAGGCGCAGGGGCGTGGCGACCGGCCTGATTCAGGCGCTGAAGCCGATCGCCGCCGGGCGCGGCGCCAGGGTGATATTCGTCCAGGCCGACTATGGCGACGACCCCGCTGTTTCGCTCTACACCAAGCTCGGACAGCGCGAAGACGTCATGCATTTCGATATCCTCACGGAGTAATGGCTCCCTGAATCCGTCGCATCTCCCCGATTGGCCTATGGCAATCGCCCTGCCGCCACCCCATATACGCCGTCGCGCGTTGCAAACATGCGCGGCTCGATTCGGATGAAAGCCCGGAATTGATCGGTTTTTAGGCGCCAGGGCATGCGTCGCATCCGCGAGCCTGCATGCCCCTGCTGATCATCCGCCACATGACGCGCTACAGCTACAGCCAGCCGGTGTCGTTCGGCGAGCATCGCATCATGATGCGCCCGCGCGAGAGCTTCGATCAGCGCATGGTGAGCGCGCGGCTGGAGATCGATCCCGAGCCTGCCGCGCTGCGCTGGGTGCACGACGTGTTCGGCAATTCGGTGGCGCTGGCGCGGTTCGAGGGCAGGGCGACGGAGCTGACCGTCACCAGCACGACGCAGCTGGATCACGCGCCCTCGAGCGGGCACCAGATCGAGATCGAGGATTACGCGCGGCTGTTTCCCTTCACCTATTCGTCGGAAGACATGCCCGATCTGCTGCGCTCGATCGAGCGGCAGCATCTGGATCCCGAGCGCATCGTCGATCGCTGGGCGCGCTGCTTCGTGGCCGATAACGGCGCGACCGGGACGATCGAGCTGCTGGCCGACATGGCCGCCACCATCCGCCGCCGCTTCACATATGTTCCTCGCCACGCCAAGGGCACGCAGACGCCGATCGAGACGCTGGCGCGGCGCCAGGGCACGTGCCGCGACTTCGCCGTGCTGATGATCGAGGCGGTGCGCGCGCTGGGCTTCGCCGCCCGCTTCGTGTCGGGCTACGTCTACGATCCGTCGTGGAACGAAGGCAGAGTCGGCGGCGGCAATACCCACGCCTGGGTGCGCGTCTTCCTGCCCGGCTCCGGCTGGGTCGAGTTCGATCCCACCAACGGCATCATCGGCAGCCAGGGGCTGGTGCGGGTCGCCGTCGCCCGCGATCCCTACCAGGCCATCCCGCTGTCGGGCACCTGGGCGGGACGGCCGGGCTCCTACGAGGGCATGCGGGTCGAGATCGATATCCGCAAGGCTGCGACCAACTGACAGGGACGCTGCGCGGTCGGGAACCTTCGCCGCGCGCGCCGTTTACACAATCTACTTCTCTCAAGGACACTCGCATGCTGATCCGCGCCGGCTATGAAATACGCTTCGAGACCACCCAGCCGACGCCGATGCTGGCCCAGTTGAGCCTGCATCCCTCGCGCAACAAGGATCTGCGCACGCCAGCCCGCATCGAGGTCACGCCCGACGTTGCGATGTACGATTACGTCGATAGCTTCGGCAACACCTGCACCCGCTTCACCGTGCCGGTGGGCGGCGTGACCTTGTCGACCAGCTTCGTGATCGAGGATCCGGGCGTGGTCGATGTGCGCGCGCCCGACGGGCCGCAGCTGCCGGTCGAGCAGCTGCCCGACGAGGTGCTGGTCTATCTGCTGGGCAGCCGCTATTGCGAGACCGACAAGCTGATGCAGGTGGCGTGGTCGCAGTTCGGCCATCTCGCCTCGGCGCGCGACAAGGTCGAGGCGATCATCGAATTCGTCCATCACCACATCCGCTTCGGCTACGAGCATGCGCGGCCCGACAAGACCGCCTGGAACGGCTATCAGGAGCGCAACGGCGTGTGCCGCGACTATGCGCATCTGGCGATCACGCTGTGCCGCTGCATGAACATCCCGGCGCGCTACTGCACGGGCTATCTGGGCGATATCGGCATCCCGCCGGTCGACGCGCCGATGGATTTCGCCGCCTGGTTCGACGTCTATATCGGCGGCGACTGGTACACCTACGACGCGCGCAATCTGGTGCCGCGCATGGGCCGCATCCTGATGGCCCGCGGCCGCGACGCCACCGACACCGCGCTCACCACCGCCTTCGGCTCGGCCATCCTGACCGGCTTCACCGTGCAGGCCGAAGAGGTCGTTTAAACCTACGGCGCCGTCTTCTTGATATGCGCCACCATCTGCTCGACCACCGTGCCCCAGCCATGGTGGAAGCCCATGTCCTCGTGGTTCTTGCGCGTCTCGGCATTGCCGTGGATGGCGATGGCCTTGTAGTGCGTGCCGTTGCCTTTGCGCGTCAGCTCCAGCACCGCGGTGAAGAACGGCTTGGGCGAGGGGCGGTAACCCGGCAGCAGCGTGTCCGTGAAGATCAGCCGCTCGTTGGGCGTGACTTCCAGATACGTGCCGAGATTGGGAAACTCCTCGCCTTCGGGCGAGCGCATGGTGGTGCGGAACGTCCCGCCCGGCCGCAGATCGATCTCGCACTCGGTGACGGTCCATGGCTTGGGGACAAACCATTCGCGCAGATGCGCGGGCGTCGTCCACGCCTTCCACACCAGCTCGACCGGCACGTCGATGTCGCGCTCCAGCACCAGATCCAGCGCGGGATCGATCCTGATCACCGATGATTTCATTTTTCGTTCTCCTTCTTCAGGCTCAAGAGATAATTGTCCAGCCGGTCGAGCTTCTGCTCCCACAGACGCCGCTGCCGATCGAGCCAGGTCTCCACCAGCTTCAGCCGCGTGGGCTCGATGCGATAGGTGCGCACCCGTCCCACTTTGCGCGAGCGCACCAGCCCGCTGTCCTCCAGCACCCGCAGATGCGCGACGAACGACGGCAGGGCCATGTCGTAGGACGCCGCCAATTCGCTCACCGACGCCTGGCCGCCGCTCAACCGTTCGACGACGCTGCGCCGCGTCGGGTCCGCCAGCGCGCGGAAGATTGCATCCATCGCGGCGGGCGAGGGGGCTGCAGCGGCGCGCGTGGCATGCGGTGTCATCGGGCCTGTCCTTCAATTCGGGGCAAGACATAGGCTGGCGGAATACTTAGGTCAAGTCCTAAGTGATTCCGGGCGGTCAAAAGCCGCGAGCTGTGGCATCTAATGCCGATGAACCGCACCACCCTCGACACTGTCTCGATCGCGCAGATCATCGTGGCTTTGGAACGCGGCTACGAAGGCTATGCCGTGCCGGTGCGTTTTGCGCCCGAGGCGTTGCTCAAGCGCATCCGCTGCGAGCATATCGACCTGGCGCAGAGCTATCTCTTTTCCGACGATGCTGGCGCTGCGAGCGGCTGCATGCTGATCGCCCGTCGCGGCCGGCGTTCGCGCATCGCCGCTGTGGGCATCGCGCCGGAGCATCGCGGCAGCGGCGTTGGCGGGCAGGCCGTGCAACTGGCGCTCGCCGACGCGCGCGCTCGCGGCGATCGCGTCGTGATCCTGGAAGTCTTGACGTCCAATACCGGCGCCCGCCGCCTCTATGAGCGGTGCGGCTTTGCAGCGACGCGCACCCTGGTGGGATACGAGCGCGGCCCGCAACCGGCTTCCGGCAGCGAGGCCATCGCCAGCGAAATCGAGCCGGAACAGGTGTTGGCCGATTTGCTGCGCTTCTATCCCGACGACGTCTCCTGGCAGAGCGCCCCGCAAGGTTTCGCAGGCTCCGTCCCGCCGGTGCAGGCCTTCCGCTCGGCCGAGGGCGCGGTGGCGCTGGTCGAGCCGGCGGGCGCCAATATGCGTCTTCTGGCCCTGGCCGTGCCGCCCGGGCAGCGTCGTCGCGGCCATGGCAGGCGCTTCATGCAGTCGGTGTTCGATCGCTTTGCCGGCATGGGCTGGATCATCCCTGCCATGGTGCCGGAAGAATTGGCCGCGCCGTTCCTTCTGGCCGGCGGCTTTCGCCAAAGCGCGATGGCGCAGCTCGAGATGGCAGCACGGCTGTGAACGTCGCGCCCCGCGTCGGCCTTGGCAGGGCGACGCCGCTCGCTAAACTGTCCGTCATGTCAAAATCTCGGCCCATCCTCCACGGCATCAAGAACTGCGACACGATGAAGAAGGCCCGCGCCTGGCTCGATGCCAGGGGCGTTGCTTACGAATTCCACGACTACAAGAGCGCCGGCATCGATCGCGCCACGCTCGAGAGTTGGAGCAAACAGGTCGGCTGGGAGACGCTGCTCAATCGCGCCGGCACCACCTTCCGCAAGCTGTCTGACGCCGAGCGCGAGAACCTGACCGAGAACAAGGCCATCGCCCTGATGCTGGCGCAGCCGTCGATGATCAAGCGCCCGGTGCTGAGCGTCAAAGGCGGGCTGACCGTCGGTTTCAAGCCGGAGATTTATGCCAAGGTGTTCGCCTGAAGCCTGGCCCGATTCATTCTGTGTATAAAATTATCCAGCAATTTCAGTTTCTTGTGGCGCTTTCTTCAATCTGATACTGTGGGGATGGTTGGGAATATCGTCCCGTAGACCTCTATGGCTGGGGTGTTCGCCCAGGGGTCGGAACCAGGTCGAGGTTGCCTCGTTTTGGTCTCAGTCGATAGGTATCCTGTTTCACCGTATCGCCTCGCGCGGGTTGCCAGGCGGTCGAAGCAAAGGGAGAGAATTATGAAGGTCAAGGTTCTGGCGACAGTTGCCCTGCTGGGTCTCGCGACTGCGGCGTGCGGCGACACTTGGGGCCAGCGTGCTGTAACGGGCGGCGCGATCGGCGCCGGCACGGGCGCGGCCGTGGGCGCGGCGACTGGTGGCCTGTCGGTCCTCGGCGGTGCGCTGATCGGCGGCGCGGTTGGCGCCGGCGTGGGCGCGGCGACGACGCCGCAGCGCTAAGCGACCGACGCTTTAAGTTCCAAAGAAAACGGCAGTGCCTCGGGCGCTGCCGTTTTTCTTTGTCCGGATTTCGGAAAATTCAGTTGCTGTAGATCAGCCGCAGCTGCCGCTCCAGCGCCGCCAGCACTTCGCCAATGCTGCGCCCTTGCGCCAGCTTGCGCGGCCCGTTGACAACCAGATAGTCGCCCTGCCGCTGCGAGCCCGGCGCCATCTTGGCGACCGCGAACAGAGGCTGTTCGGCGCTGTGGCGGAAGATCGAGAACATCGCCATGCCGGGGCGGAAATCGATGGCGTAGTCGCGCCATTCGCCGGCCGCCACGCGCTTGCTGTAGAGATTGAGCAGTTGATTGAGCTCGCTGCGCTCGAATACCACCGTCTTGCGGCGATGCCGCAGCCGGGTGGGGAGCGATAACACGTTGCTCATGGCCAAAGTCTACCGCATTCGGCCGGCTCGTAAAGGCTCCGCCATTCATGTTCCCTCCCCCCTTGCGGGGGAGGGTTAGGGAGGGGGGCGTCGCAGGCGATATCTCCTCCTGCATCACCCCCCACCCCAACCCTCCCCCGCAAGGGGGGAGGGAGAAGAGCAAAGAGTGGTGGTGGACGTCAGCCGCCGACGCCGGTCACCATCGCCTGGTTGAGCGGCGAGCCGTCATGGGGGATGGCGGGTTCGCGCGCGCCGGAGCGGCAATGCGCCAGCAGCCGTCGCGCGGTCTGGTCGAGCGCCACGTAGCGTTCTTCGGTGCCGACGAAGACCAGATAGGAGCGGCTCTTCTCGCGCGTCACGGAATCGAATCGTCCGGGCATGTCGAGCACCATGGCCATGGTCTGGCCGGGGCGCAGGCGGAACTCGGCCTTGATGTCGTTGGCCTTGTCCTCGGTGCGGGCGCAGACCGGGCCCAGCTCGGCGTCGAAGCGCTGCACCATGGCATAGGCGGGGTTGGGCTCGAGTTCGGCGGCGGCGGTGGCGTAGCCCGTGCCGCTGCGCGTGCGGACCTTGTCCAGCATGTAGGTCGCCGTCACCAGATAGCCCAGCGGGAAGTGCATGGTATGGCCTTCCGACATGGTCACCCGGTCGCCCATGCGGCCGTTGACCGTGGGCAGATCCTTGATGCGGCTGGCGGGCACGTTGGCGATGTGTTCGTTGAACGACAGGAAGGAGCGGTCGCGGCGGGCTTTGGACAGTTCGACCTCGAACGGCACCGGCGAGCCCTTGGGGGTGCGCTGTGCTTCAGCCTGGGGAGCGAAACCGGCGCCCAGCAGCAGCGCAAAAACGATCAAACCACCGAACATCTTGCCGGCTGCGCGCATGCGTCGCCCTTTCGCTGCTTCGTGTTTTTCGGACTTTTGGCGCCGCGGCCCGACCCCAAGCGCGCCGGCGGCCGGCCATTGTTAGCGACGGGTCGCCGAAAAATCCAGCATTTTGCCCTGGCGCCCTGAATTGCGGCCAATCGGGGGCAAACACCGTGGAAAATCATGGTTCTGGCGCTTGTTGCAGGCCTGCGGCGCGAATTGCAAAACCCCGCCCCGCAAGGTAGAAAAGCCGCGCGCCGCAGCGGGCGGAGTTCGGGCCGCTTGGGCTGCCGATTATCAAGCCGTGACAAGGAGATCAGCCCGGTGGCGGATATTTTTCAGGAAGTCGAGGAAGACGTCCGCCGGGAACGGGCCGAGAAGCTGTGGAAGCGTTTTGCGCCGCTGGTGCTGGCGATCGCGGTTGCCATCGTTTTAGCCGTCGGCGGCCTCACCGCGTGGCGCCAATACGCCGCCAGCGAACGGGCCGAATCTTCTGATCGCTTCAATGCCGCTTTGGGCCAGGCCGCGTCGGGCGATCGCGCCGGCGCCATCGCCCAGCTCGGCACTCTGGCGCAGGAGGCGCGCGAGCCCTATGCGACCTTGGCGCGGCTGCGCCAGGCGGCGCTGATGGTCGAAGCGGGCGACAAGGCCGCCGCCGCCACCTTCGCCGATGCCGCCGCCAAGGCCTCCGATCCGCTGGTGCGCGAATACGCCGAGCTGATGGCGATCGTGCAGACCATCAACACCGATCCCGCCGACGCCGTCATCGCCAAGCTCGAGCCGCTGACGGCCGCCGGCAAGCCGTGGCGGGCGCTGGCGCGCGACTATCTGGCCTTCCTCGCCTACAAGAAAGGCGACGTCGCGCGCGCCCGCCAGGTGTGGGAAGACATCCGCAAGGACGAACAGGCGGCCCCCAGCCAGAAGGCGCGGGCGCTCGAACTCTTGACCGTGACGGCTGCCGCAGCCGGCGAAAGCAAAGGCACCCAATAATGCGCTCGTTCAAGCTGCTCTCCAGTGCAGTGCTGCTGGCCGGATTTCTCTCCGGCTGCAGCACAATCGACAACGTCCAGAATTTTCTTGGCCTGGGCTCTTCCGAAACGCCGCTGCCGGGCGATCGCATCTCCGTGCTGCAGGGCGAGCGCACCGTGCAGCCCGACGATTCCATCGCCACGCGCGAGGTGCTGCTGCCGCGTCCCTTCGTCAATGCCGACTGGCCGCAATCGGGTGGCTACCCCAGCTTCGCCATGCACCATCTCGAAGTCGGCGACCTGCCGCAGGTGGCGTGGCGGGTCAGCGTCGGCGACGGCTCCGGCAGCGACCGCCAGATCATTGCCCCGCCGGTGGTCGCCGGCGGCCGCGTCTTCCTCAAGGACGCCACCAGCACCGTCAGCGCTCTCGATGCCGACAGCGGCAAGCTGATATGGCGCGCCGACGTCTCGCGCCAGAAGAGCCGCGACCGCGAAGGCTTCGGCGGCGGCGTCGCCTTCTTCGGCGGCCGCCTGTTCGTCAGCACCGGCTCCGCCCAGGTGATCGCGCTCGATCCCGCCGACGGCAAGGAGATCTGGCGCTCCAACGTCTCCGGCCCGGTGCGCGGCGCGCCGACCGTGTTCGCCGATCGCGTCATGGTGGTCAGCATCGACAACCAGACGACGGCGCTGTCGGCGGTCGACGGCAAGGAATTGTGGACCCATACCGGCCTGAGCGAAACCGCCGGCCTCCTGGGCGGCACCAGCCCGGCGGCGGCGGCCGACATCGTGGTCTCGCCGTACTCCTCCGGCGAATTGGTGGCGCTGCGGCTGGAAACCGGCCGCCCGCAATGGTCGGAAAACCTCATCACCGCGCGCCGCGCCGATTCGGTCTCGAACCTGGCCGACATCAGCGGCCGGCCGGTGATCGATCGCGGCCGCGTCTTCGCCATCGGCAATGCCGGCGTCATCGCCGCCATCGACCAGCGCTCCGGCAACCGCATCTGGGACAAGCAGATCGGCGGCACGCAGACGCCGTGGGTCGCGGGCGACTGGGTGTTCGTGCTGTCCAACAATTCCGAAGTCGTGGCGCTCAGCCGCGAGGACGGCCGCATCCGCTGGGTCACCGCCCTGCAGCGCTATCGCAACGAGGAGCGCAAGCGCGATCCGCTGCGCTGGCTGGGGCCGGTGCTGGCGGGCGATCGCCTGCTGGTCGTCGGCGCCTCGGGCCAGATGCTGTCGCTGTCGCCCTATGACGGGCGCATCATGGGCACGCTGAACATCAGCACCGACCTCGCCATGCCGCCGATCGTCGCCAACAAGACGATCTACCTGCTGACCAACAACGCCGATTTGATCGCGCTGCGGTGAGCGGCGCTGGCGGACGCACGACCATGCCGTTTCGCGTCGCCATCGTCGGCCGGCCCAATGTCGGCAAGTCCACGCTCTTCAACCGTCTTGCCGGCCGCAAGATGGCTATCGTGGACGACACGCCGGGCGTAACCCGCGACCGGCGCGAGGCCGACGCCAGCCTGGGCGATCTCGATTTCACCGTCGTCGATACCGCCGGCCTGGAAGAAGCCGCGCCCAAGACGCTCGAGAGCCGCATGCGCAAGCAGACCGAGCAGGCGGTGCGCGAGGCCACCGTGGCGCTGTTCCTGATCGACGCGCGCGCCGGCGTCACCGCGCTCGACAAGCATTTCGCCTCCTGGCTGCGCAGCACCGGCAAGCCCATCGTGCTGGTCGCCAACAAATGCGAAGGCAAGGCGGGCCAGAGCGGGCTGGGCGAGGCGTTCGGGCTTGGCCTGGGCGAGCCGATCCCGGTATCGGCCGAGCATGGGGAGGGCCTGTCCGACCTGTTCGACGCGCTGCGCGCCCACGCGCCGATCGTGGACGAGAAGGACGACGACGCAACTGAAGCGGAAGACGAAGACAAGCCGCTGCAGCTTGCCATCATCGGCCGCCCCAATGTCGGCAAGTCGACGCTCATCAATCGCCTGCTGGGCGAGGAGCGCATGCTGACCGGGCCCGAGGCCGGCATCACGCGCGACGCCATCGCCATCGACTGGCAGTTCAAGGGCACGCCGATCAAGCTGATCGACACCGCCGGCATGCGCCGCAAAGCCAACGTGGTCGAGAAGATCGAATACATGTCGGTCGGCGAGACCCTGCGCGCGGTGCGCTACGCCGACGTCGTGGTGCTGGTGCTGGACGGCGAGATGATGCTGGAGAAGCAGGACCTCGCTTTGGCCCGCATGGTGGTGGAAGAGGGCCGCGCGCTGGTCATCGGCGTCAACAAATGGGACGCGGTGAAGGACAAGAAGCAGGCGGTGCAGAAACTCTCCGACCGCTTGGAATCCTCGCTGGCCCAGATCCGCGGCATTCCCATCGTGGTGATGTCGGCCGCCACGGGCGCCGGCGTGGACAAGCTGATGCCGGCGGTGATCAAGACCTACAAGGTGTGGAACTCCCGCGTCTCCACCGGCGCGCTCAATCGCTGGCTGACGCCGATCGTGGACGACCACCCGCCGCCGCTCAGCAAAGGCCGCCGCATCAAGATCCGCTACATGACGCAGGTCAAAGCGCGGCCGCCCACCTTCGCCATCTTCGCCAGCCAGCCCGGCGCCATGCCGGAATCCTACCTGCGCTATCTCGTCAGCGGCCTGCGCCAGCGCTTCGGCCTGGACGGCGTACCCATCCGCATGATCATGAAGTCGCAGAAGAATCCCTACGACGACAAGGAAGATTGACGCTCTACTGCCGCGTCAGCTCGTGAATGACGATGATTGTCCACGCGATAAGGTCGGCAGTCGTCGTCGACCTCACGTAGCTAATGAGATATTTAATCCGATCCCAGGTCATACGGATATTAAGCCAGGCGGCGAGATTGAGCCGCCATTGCGCACGCAAGTCGAAGCCCAATTCGACGAATTTAGGATTCTTCCGCTTCGTCAGCTTGCCCCTGACACGAAGTGAGGATTTGAACCTGCTAGCCACGGACTACTCCCGGCGAAGAACGTAGTTCGCCTTAAAAGTTTAAGTCCGTTTGGGGAGATGAAAATTTGTCGGCGATTCCCGGCGACCATGCAAGGGGCAATGCGTCAGAGATAGATCGTAGTATCGAGAAAGACGGAAAACACCAACGCGGCCAAGGCCGTGAAGACATGATGGAACAATTCGGTCTAGGCCGTATTGATTTAAAGTTTCCCTCGGTTTCGGTTTCATAGAGCCTCCATCGCCGCAAGATGGATCAATAATTCGTTCCGCCTTGTAAATCGGCAACGCACAGCCTGTGCATGACCGTAACCGTTAAGCTATTCAAATCCAGTCGCAATGACTGTAGTGTTTCACTACCATAGCGAGTGGGGATTCTCATGTCCGGTATCACTGAGAAAACAGTCGAATTGAATGTAACAGCGGAGCTCCTTAGCTATCTGCGGGGAATTTTCAACACAACGGCCGTCGCTACTGGACCTACCCTACGTGCCGAAGCGAAGTTGGGATATGACGTGCATATCGACATCGCGGGAAGACCCTTCTTTATTCAGTTCAAGCGGGCCTACCGCACGGGGTTCAATTATAGATTTCATATCAATCGGACCAAATATCGCGATCAACACGCGCGACTTCTCGCATTGGAATCTTTAGGAGTCGCGGTCTGGTATTGTTTCCCGCTGTTCGACAATCTCGTCGAACTTAGAAACAATCGATATCGCCTTCTAACGTCGTCAAATACCACGTGGCATCGACCATCGTGGTTAACGTTCTCTCCGGACCACCACGGCCATCACTCTGTCTGCGTTGATAAACTTAGGATGACCGTTCACACGGAAAGTAAGCCGGTTCTACAACACGGTCCGTTCTCATTTCAGGATGCTTTAATCGATATGTTGGCCAAAGAAGACTTTGGGCGTAGCGAATGGAGTGACGAGGATACCAACCGGGTGCTCAAAGCTCTCAACGACCCCCAGATTCGCGAAAGCTTAGAAGCAGTGGGAATGACGGAACTTATGAGTGATGAATACGAAAAGCCGGAATGGATTAAAGACGATGAGGAAGGAGACGATCCACCTTTCGGGATGGGATTTGCCGCCATCTCTCTTGTTGATTAAGTGTTAAACGCTGGCTCGCTTCGGGCCAGAGCTAGCCCACCCGCTGAGGCTGATGCTACATAGGGCCTTTGCTTCCGAGATTAAATTGGCTGTTGGCGTTCTCCGGAACCCGTTCAGCGATCTCGTCCGACTACTCCAAATTGTCGGCAGTTTTCTAAGATAGATAGGACGTCTGCGCCTGCAGCCATTCGTCGGCGGCGATCCATTCGCCGTTCAAGTCGCACGAGGCTTCGGCCAGCGGCACGAAGGCCTCGGCAAGATCCTCCGGCGCCGGCACGCTTTGCGGGTCTTCGCCGGGGAAGGCTTCGGCGCGCATTGCCGTGCGCATGGGGCCGGGGTTGACCAGGTTGACGCGCACCTTGGTGTGGGCCATTTCGGCGGCGTACATGCGGACCATCGATTCGAGTGCTGCCTTGGCGATGGTGTAGGGGCCCCAGTAGGGCACCACGCGCTGGGTGATGCCCGAGGTGACGAAGATGGCGCGGCCGGAATCGGAGGCGCGCAGCAGCGGGTCCATCGAGCGCAGCAGGCGCCAGTTGGCCGTCAGGTCGAGATCGATGGTCGACTTCCAGATCTTGGGATCGACATGGGCCAGCGGCGAGAGAATCCCTAAGGTCGCGGCATTGCCCACCAGCACGTCGAGCTTTTTGAAGCGGTCGTAGAGCGCCTGGCCCATGCGGTCGAGCGCGTCGAAGTCGGTGATGTCGAGCGGCACCAAGGTGGCGTTGCGGCCCATCGCCTTGACGCGATCATCGACCTCTTCCAGACCGCCGACGGTGCGGGCGATCAGGATCAAATCGGCGCCTTCCTCGGCGAACTTCAACGCGATGGCGCGGCCGAGCCCGCGCGAGGCGCCGGTGATCAGCGCCAGCCGGCCAGAAAGCCGGCCGCCAGGTGACTGCGTCATGTCAGGCCGTTTCGGAGAGCAGCGACAGTTGCTGCGGCATGCCGCCGCCGTCGCGATCGACCAGCGGGATGGGATAGTCGCCGGTGAAGCAGGCGTCGCAATATTGCGGCTGCGCTGGGTTGCGGCCGGGCTCGCCCACGGCGCGATAGAGACCGTCGAGCGAGATGAAGGCCAGCGAATCCACACCGATATATTTGGCCATGCCGGCCAGATCGTACTGGTAGGCGAGCAGCTTCTCGCGCTCGGGCGTATCGACGCCATAGAAGCAGGAATGCGTGGTCGGCGGGGCGGCGATGCGCATATGCACTTCCTTGGCGCCGGCGGCGCGCACCATCTCGACGATCTTCACCGAGGTGGTGCCGCGCACGATCGAATCGTCCACCAGAATGACCCGCTTGCCTTCGATGCGGGCGCGGTTGGCGTTGTGCTTCAGCTTCACGCCGAGATGGCGGATGTGGTCGGTGGGCTCGATGAAGGTGCGGCCGACGTAATGGTTGCGGATGATGCCGAGCTCGAAGGGAATGCCCGAGGCTTCGGCATAGCCCATGGCCGAGGGCACGCCCGAATCGGGCACCGGGATGATGACGTCGGCATCGACATGGCTTTCCCTGGCCAGCTCGTGGCCGATGCGCTTGCGCACGTCGTAGACGGAGATGCCTTCGGCCGAGGAATCGGGGCGGGCGAAATAGATGTATTCGAAGATGCAGAAGCGGCTCTTCTGCTTCTGGAACGGCTTGATCGAATGCACGCCCTTGTCGGAGATCACCACCAGCTCGCCCGGCTCCACGTCGCGCAGGAAATCGGCGCCGATGATGTCCAGCCCGCAGGTCTCCGACGCCAGCACGTAGGCGTCGTCGATGCGGCCCAGAACCAGCGGGCGCACGCCCAGCGGATCGCGCACGCCGATCAGCGCGTCGTTGGTCAGCGCCACCAGCGAATAGGCGCCCTCGACCGAATGCAGCGCGTCGATCATGCGGTCGATGACGGTGGAGAATTGCGAGCGCGAGATCAGGTGGTTGACGACCTCGGTGTCCATGGTCGACTGGAACAGGCAGCCCTTGCGCACCAGCTCCTGGCGCAATTGATAGGCGTTGGTCAGGTTGCCGTTATGGGCGATGGCCAGGCCGCCGAAATCGAAATCGGCGAAGATCGGCTGCACGTTGCGCAGCATGGTCTCGCCGGTGGTGGAATAGCGGTTATGGCCGATGGCGGCGTAGCCCGGCAGCCGCTTGATGACCGCTTCCTCGCCGAAAATGTCGCCGACCAGGCCGAGATCGCGGTGGGAATGGAACTGCTTGCCGTCATAGGCGACGATGCCGGAGGCTTCCTGGCCGCGATGCTGCAAGGCGTGCAGGCCGAGCGCGGTATGGGCGGAGGCGGAAGCGGTGCCCCAGATGCCGAAAATCGCGCATTCTTCCCGGAGTTTGTCGTCGGCCAAGGGGTTGGTCGTAAACTCCGGAAATCCGTCGCTCATTACGCTGCTCCTGGATTTTCGCCCGGCTGGCCGCCCGACCTTGGGGGGCCCGCCCGATTTCGGCCCCTTATATAATGCTACTGCCTCTGACCGCCAGCCGGATTCGCAGGGGTTGTGGGTTGCGCCGGGGGCGTACCTGTGGGTGGGGCCAGATTGCGGTCGGTGGGGGTCAAAGTGCCCGTTCCAGCGCCCTTTTTCTTGAATTCGTCGGGAATGTAGCGGTCCAGCAGATCGGCGCCCTGCTTGACGGCGGGGAAGGTGCGGGCCGAGGTAATCCACACCGGCTGCTCGGCCGGCGGCACGACGTAGCGATAGGCGAGGTAGCCCAGGCTGACCACGGCGCAGCCCACGGCGATGCCGAAGCCCAGCCCCAGCAGCCGGTCGACGCCACGGAAGCCGCTGCCGCTCACCGCTTTCGACACCGCATCGGTGAAAACGGTCAGCACCACCAGGATGACCACGAACACCACAACGGCGGTGCCGATATCGGCGATGATGGTCTCGGGGATGAGTTGGCGGCCGTATTCGCGGGCGGCGGGATAGAGTTCGCGGGTGATGAGCGCGGCGCCCGCCCAGCTCAGCACGAACAGGATCGAGCGCACGAAGCCCGAGGAAAACGCCATGATCGCCGACAGCAGGATGACGGCGAACACGATCAGGTCGAAGGTCGTGACGGACAGGTTTTCCATGCGCGTTTTCAGTCCATTTCGCTTTGTCGACCCGGCCGGCGGGCGTTGCCGCGCGGCTTGAAACCCGGCGGCTGCAATCGGGCGACAAGGTCGTTCAGATGCTCGATTTCGTCAACGCGAATCCCGCCACCGGACCCCGGTTTTGCCCCCGATTTTGTATGGGGCGCCGCCGCCGGGACGATGGCGGATTTGAACCCCAGCTTGGCCGCCTCTTTCAGCCTGGCCTCGCGCTGGGACACGGCGCGGACTTCGCCGCCCAGCCCGATTTCGCCGAAAATCACCATGTCGGCCGGGACGGGGGTATCGCTCAGCGAGGAGATGAGCGCGGCCGCCACGGCCAGATCGGCCGCCGGCTCGGAAATGCGCAAGCCGCCGGCCACGTTCAGGTAAACGTCGTTGGCGCCGACGGTCACCCCGCAGCGCGCCTCCAGCACCGCCATCACCATGTTCAGCCGCCCGGTGTCCCAGCCGACCACCGCATGGCGGGGCGTGGCGAAGGAGGTGGGGGCGACCAGCGCCTGCACTTCCACCAGCAACGGCCGCGTGCCCTCGATGCCCGCGAACACCGCCGAGCCCGAGACCTGGCCGCGGCGTTCGGCGAGGAAGAGGGCGGAGGGATTGTCCACCGGCATCAGCCCGGCATCTGTCATTTCGAAGACGCCGATCTCGTCGGTGGGGCCGAAGCGGTTCTTCACCGCGCGCAGGATGCGGAAATGATGCCCGCGCTCGCCTTCGAAATAGAGCACCGTGTCGACCATGTGCTCCAGCACGCGCGGGCCGGCGATGGTGCCTTCCTTGGTGACGTGGCCCACCAGCAGCACGGTGATGCCGCGACGCTTGGCAAGCTCGATGGCGGCGTGGGCCGAAGCGCGCACCTGGCTGACCGTGCCCGGCGCGCTGTCCAGCGTGTCGAGATACATGGTCTGGATCGAATCGATCACCACGACGCCGGGCGGGTTGGCGGTGTCGAGCGTGGCGACGATGTCGCGGATCGAGGTCGCGGCAGCCAGCGCCACTGGCGTCTTCTCAAGGCCCAGGCGGGCTGCCCGCATGCGCACCTGATCGACCGCCTCTTCGCCCGAGATGTAGACGCAAGTTTCGTTGCTGCGCGCGAGAGCCGCCACCGCCTGCAGCAGCAAGGTCGATTTGCCGATGCCCGGATCGCCGCCCACGAGAATGGCCGAGCCCGGCACCAGGCCGCCGCCGCACACCCGGTCGAACTCGCCGATGCCGGTGCGCCGGCGCGGCAGCTCGGGAGAGGTGCCTGAGAGCGGATTGAACTCGATCTTGCGGCCCTTGCCGGTCGAGAGGCCACGCAAGGGACCGGAGACGGCGGCGGCGGTGCGCGCTTCCTCCGTGATGGAATTCCACGCGCCGCAGCTTTCGCACTTGCCGCTCCACTTGGAGGTGGCGGCGCCGCATTGCTGGCAGACGTAAGTCTTTTGCGGCTTGGCCATGGTTAGAGCCGCAAAATCATAGACGGCGCACTTCCATCTGGATCGGCCCCTCGGCGCGGCCGTGGATGAACTGGTCGACGTAAGCGTTGCCGGAATTGTCGATGCTGGACGTCGGGCCCTGCCAGATGATCTTGCCGCCGAAGATCATGGCGATGCGATCGGCGATCTTGCGGGCGGAGATCATGTCGTGGGTGATCGACACGGCGGTGGCGCCCAGCCCCTTCACCGATTTCACGATCAGATGGTTGATGACGTCCGACATGATGGGATCGAGGCCGGTGGTCGGCTCGTCGAAGAAGATGATCTCGGGCTCGCGGGCAATCGCTCGCGCCAAGGACACGCGCTTTTGCATGCCGCCGGAGAGTTCGGCCGGGTGCAGCTCGGCCACCTGCTCGTTCAGTCCGACCGCCGAGAGCTTGGCCAGCGCGATCTTCTTGGCCTCCGCGCGCGCCATGCCGTCGGCCTGGATCGGGCCGAAGGCGACGTTCTCCCACACCGGCAGCGAATCGAACAGCGCGCCGCCCTGGAACAGCATGCCGAACTTGCGCATGATCTGCTGCCGCTCGCGCCGCGACATGGTGGTGACTTCCTGGCCGTCGATCTTGATCGAGCCGCTGTCGGGCTGCAGCAATCCCAGGATGCATTTCAGCAGCACCGACTTGCCGGTGCCCGAGCCGCCGATGATGACCACCGATTCCTGCACGCCGATATCGAGGTCGACGCCGTTCAGCACCTTCTTCGGCCCGAAGGATTTGTACAAGCCGCGTATCTCTATTTTGTTCGGCATGTCAGCGGGCGAAGAACATTTCGGTGATGAGGTAGTTGAAGGTCAGGATCAGGATCGAGGCCGAGACCACCGCGTTGGTGGTCGCCTGGCCGACACCCTGCGCGCCGCCCTTGGAGCGATAGCCGTTGTAGCAGCCCATCAGCGCGATGATGAAGCCGAACGCCGCCGCCTTGACCAGCCCTGAGAACACGTCCTCGAATTGCAGGAAGTCCCAGGTGTTGCGCAGATAGGCGGTGCTGTTGAAGTCGAGCTTGGCCACGCCCACGATCCAGCCGCCCATCACGCCGATGATGTCGGCCACCAGCACCAGGATCGGCAACGTCAAGGTGCCGGCGATCAGCCGCGGCGCGAAGAGATACTTGAACGGATCGGTGGCAAGCGTGGTCAGCGCGTCGATCTGCTCGGTCACGCGCATGGTGCCGATCTCGGCCGCCATCGCAGCCCCGATGCGGCCCGCGACCATCAGCCCGGCCAGCACCGGACCAAGCTCGCGCGTCAGCGAGACGATGACGACGTTGGGGATGGCGCTTTCGGCGGCGAAGCGGGAGAAGCCGGTGTAGCTCTGCAGCGCCAGCACCATGCCGGTGAAGATCGCGGTGAGGCCCACGACCGGCAGCGAGTAGTACCCGATCTCGATCATCTGCCGCAGGATGTGGCGCCAGTAGAAGGGCGGGCGGAAGCAATGCGACAGGCCTTCGGCGGCGAACAGGGTCAAACTGCCCGCGCCCTGGAAGAAGCCCAGCAGAGTGCGGCCGATGCCGGTGACGATGGGGATGTTCACGCGACGGCGCCCAGATAGCGGCGGTGATAGCGTTGCCCGAGCTGCGTCAGGATCTCGTAGCCGATCGTGCCGCCACGCTCGCCCAGTTGATCGGCACTCATGTTCGGTCCCAGCACTTCGACTTCGTCGCCCGCAACGACGGGGGCGGCGACATCGGTGACATCGATGGTGATGAGGTCCATGGAGATGCGGCCCACGACCGGCAGGCGCTGGCCCTTGAAAAACACGACGCTCCGCTCCTTCAGCGACCGCAGATAGCCGTCGGCGTAGCCAACCGCAACGGTCGCAATGCGGCTGGGTCTTGGGGCCAGCCATTCGGCACCGTAGCCAACGCCAATTCCAGTGTCAACGCTATGAATTTGCACGACTTTTCCCGTCAACGCGACGACGGCCTGCATGGGGTTTTCCGCCCACGGCACGGGATTGATGCCGTAAAGCGCCGCACCCGGCCGCACCAGGTCGTGATGCCAGGCGCTCCCTAAGAATATGCCGGAGGAATTGGCCAGCGACGCCATCGCCTTGGGCAGCATTGCCAGAGCGCTAGCGAAACGCTCGCGCTGGGTGAGGTTGAGCGGATGGTTGTCCATGTCGGCGCAGGCGAGGTGGCTCATCCACACCAGCGGCCGCAAGCCGTCGAGACGCGACTTGTCGCCCGCCAATGCCTGCACATCGCTGGCCGTGATGCCCAGCCGGTTCATGCCGGTGTCGATATGCACGATGGCATCGAGCGGCCGGCCGAGCGTTTTCGCCAGCGCCCGCCACTGCTCGATCTGCCCCAGATCGTTCAGCGCCGGCAGCACGTCGTGATCGACGAAATCGCGCGCCTGTCCGGGCAGCATCCCGTTCAGCGCCACGATGGGCAGCTCGGGCACCGTCTGCCGCAGCCGCACGGCCTCTTCCAGATGCGCGACGAAGAACCACTGGCAGCCTTCGGCCTGCAGCCGCCGCGCCACTTCGCCCGCACCCAGCCCATAGCCATCGGCCTTCACCACCGCCGCGCACTGCGCCGGCCTGGCCCGCTGCGCCAGCGCCCGCCAGTTGGCGGCGATGGCGTCGAGGTCGATGGTCAATGTGCCGGCGGTGCCGCGTGTCATGGCGGCCATTGTGGCGAATTCGACTCCCTGCGTCATCCCCGCTGGCGCGCGGCCTTTTCTCTTTCCGTCATTCCGAGCGTATTCCTCCTCCGTCATTCCGAGCGCAGCGAGGAA
>CAYLYK010000004.1:0-219745 GCA_964388115.1 uncultured Hyphomicrobiales bacterium | reverse complement strand
CGGGGTGGCTGGCAGGGGAGGATGTCTCGCTGCGCTCGACATGACGAAGAAAGAGGAGGCGCGGCCTTTTTTCTTTCCGTCATTCCGAGCGTATTCCTCCTCCGTCATTCCGAGCGCAGCGAGGAATCTTCCCCGGTCTCGCCAGTCCAGGCGGTCGGTTGCGGGGTGGCTGGCAGGGGAGGATGTCTCGCTGCGCTCGACATGACGAAGAAAGAGAAAGCCAGTCGACGAAATCCATCGCGAACCCAATGAACCCAAAGATCCCGAATCTCATTTATTGATTCCGCGCCGCCGAATACCCAGACTCAGTGCTCGGCTCACTGCGTCTGGAGCCCAGCAACCCGCCTTCGAGATTGAATTCTCGCAGGCGGGTTTCATTTTCAGTGGAGAGACCATGGCGAATTACGCCAGCGAAATGCCTGCCCAAACCACGGCCGGCCAACTCACCCGCCTCTATGTCGGCAACCGCAACGATCCGCTCTGGGACGACACGCGCGAACGGCTCTACGCGCTGGGCGTCGATAGTGCTGCCGAAGAGAAGGTGCGGCAGCGGCGCTTCGGCTTTCTCTTCGCCCTGGGGCAGGTGGCGATCAACGGGCCGGGGATGTTCGACTACGACGAGGACGGCCAATGGCAATGCGTCATCCCCGAATTGTGGGACAGCGAGGTGATCGATCTCGTCACCTTCCCGCTCGACGCGCCGCACCGCATGGCCTCCCTGCGCGGCGTCGCCGCCATGCTGGGCGAATACGAGGTCGAGCGCTCGGCCTATGTCGAGGGCGCGGTCGCGCTGTGGGACGATCCGGTGCAATGGCTGAAAGCGGGCGGCGAGGGCGGCGTGCTGCTGGACCGAATGCGCCCGCCGGTCTTCCTGGCCGATCCCGGCCTCGTCATCACCGCCTCGCACGAGCTGGCGATCGCCTTGCGCATCGCCTTCTCGCAACCCACGCCCATGCCAACGCTGCTGGTGCGCGAAGGAGACGGCAAATGAGCGGCGTCATCACCCTGGAAGAAGCCGACCGGCGGCTGAAAGCCAAGACGCAGGGCATCGTCCGGCCGCACACTTTGCAGAACGAGCCGGTGCCGGAGCGGCGCTGGCTGGTGCGCGACCTGATCCCGCGCGGCGCGGTCACCATGCTGTCGGGCGATGGCGGGGTGGGCAAGAGCCTGCTGGCGCTGCAATTGATGACGGCGGGCGCCATCTCGGCGAAGACCGGCGGCGGCAAATGGATCGGCATCGACGTGCCGGCCTTCTCCTCCTTCGGCTTCTTCTGCGAAGACGACAAGCAAGAGCTGCATCGCAGGCAAGCGGCGATCAACGAGCATTTCGGCTGCGACTTCTCCGCGCTGGAACGGGCGATCTGGTGGCCGCGCGTGGGGGTGGAGAACGTGATGGTGCAGTATTCCAAGGACAGCCACGCGCCGCCGCGCCTCAACAAGCCCTATCGCGAGGTCGAGAAGATCGTGCGCGAGGAGGCCATCGAGCTGATCGTCATCGACACGGTGGCCGACGTCTTCGGCGGCAACGAGAATTTCCGGGCCGAAGTCCGCTCCTTCATCGCCCATATGCGCGAGCTGGCCCGCATCAACGACGGCGCCGTGCTGCTGATGGCGCATCCTTCCGTTGCCGGGCAGGCGTCGGGCACGGGCCTGTCGGGCAGCACGGCCTGGAACAACTCGGTGCGCTCGCGCCTGTACCTGACCAGGCCCAAGAACGCCGAGGACGACGACGAGGATTGCCGGGAGCTGCGCGGCATGAAGTCCAACTACGGCGCCACCGGCTCGAAGCTGAAGCTGAAATACGAGGCCGGCGCGTTCGTGCGGCTGGGCGATGGCGGCTACGACAAGGTGACGGCGATCGAGCAGAACAATCTGACCAAGCGCTTCGTCCAGTTCGTGGCGACCATGGCGGCGCGCGACATCTACATCAGCCCGAACTATTCCGCCGCCTACGCGCCCAACGTCATGTGCGACATGAATCCCGACGAGCGGCTGTCGCAGCAGGCGCTGCGCAAGGCGATGTACCGGGCGCTGCACGACGGGCTGGTCAGCATCGTGGACGACAGAATAGACGGCAGGACACGCAAACGGATCGTTCCCGTGCCGCAAATGGGCAACGGGACGTGAACCCACCCGTGAACCCTCCAAAGTCGGACGTGAACCACCCCATGAACCTTGCCGTGAACCATGCCGTGAACCCCAGAACCCCGCCGTGAACCAACACTCCCCCCTTAATAGTAACCCCCCTCTTGGTTGGAAGGGCGGCCCTTGGGGAGCCGCCCTTCCAACGTCCTTGCCGAGCAATTCGTTTCTTCAAACAGGAGACAGTCATGGAAGAATTCTGCGCAACCGAAACCGGCCATCGCTCCTACGAGCGCAGGCGTGCCAGCCCGACCAAGACCGTGTGGGTCTCGTCGCCCATGGCGCGACGACTGGCGCACCTTGCCTTGCACAAGAACGATCTGGCTTTCGCCGAGATGGCGCTGGTGTCGATACAGACGGCGTTGCGGAATGAGCCCGTGCTGGGCGAGATGGCGTGGCGGATGGCGGTGCTGCACACGATGAAATGCTTCACCCGTCATCCCTCGCGCGTCCATCTCGACGAACGCACGATCTTCCCCCGCGATGCCTTCTGCCGGGAGGTCTTCAGCTATTTTCAAGCCATGCGGGAGAAGCTGTTCGTCTACGACGAGAACTCTTACCGCGATTGCCGGGTCGGCCTCGTCATCAACGGCCAGCATGCGCCGCGCAAGGCGGAGAAGGCGAAGGTGTTCGCCATCCCGACCGCCATGCCGCCGCAAGCCGACCTGATCGGCCTGCACTACCTCATCGGCAAAAGCCTCGACTGGGTGAACGCCGAAACCGATCGCGTCGCGCATCTGGTGACGGCCGAATACGAACGCCGGCCGTATGCGGAGCTGGATGGCCTCGCGGAAATCGAGGGCGCTGCGCCGGGGATTCGGGAGATCCGGCTGGGGCGGGATGGGGGAGGGAGGTAGGGGGGGGTGGCGAGCCTTTTAGGATACCTCGTCCGTCTCTTCCCCTAACAGATACCCAATTTCCACAACTTTTCGTAGAACAAGCGTCAATGTGCTTTGGCTTATTGCCTTTGGTTCTTACAATTCATTATGACTTCTCCGACAACATACCTTTCCGCTATCGAAATTCCTCGCCCTCAATTTCTTGGTGACAACAAATGGCAGTTGTCTGCTCTTGCTCCGATTACGGTTCTTTTTGGAAAGAACGGTAGCGGGAAAAGTATTTTATTGCGTGCGCTTCGCGATAAGGAAAGAGAGTCGGCCCATTACATCCTTCCAGAACGAACTGGAGACATGGGATACGACGCGAGCTTTTTCACTCGACAAATATCTCAAGAAGGGCGACGTGAGTTAGGTTCGGGAAATTTCAACGTTAGCTACCGCACCGCAGTCATTAGCAGACTTCAATCTTACATAGCCGTCAGGGGGAACATTAGAGGCGATACGTTACCAGGTGACCCTTCAGAAATTGAAAACTTTGTAAGCCGTGTTCTACCTGACTTTGATTTTCAGATTGTTGGTACTGGCGGCAAACCCTATGAAATAGTTCGGTCAAGCGATGGTGAGATAATTGGGGGAGTTCATTCTTTAAGTAGTGGGGAAGCGCAGCTTCTAACCATGGCGATTGATGCCGTGACTATCGGCGCAATATGGGATCTGCAAAAAATCGAAAAGCGGCTTCTTTTGATTGATGAGCCTGACGCTCATATTCATCCGGATTTGCAGGTTAGGTTTGCTGATTTTCTTGTTGCCGTCTCTCGTCGCTACAAGCTGCAGCTGATCATCGCTACACATAGTACAAGTTTGCTAGCCGCATTGGGTCAATTCGGTGGCGAGTCCGCAGCGGTGATTTATCTCGATAGGTCCCGAACGGATTTTGCAGCGGTTCCCTTTACAAGGGCGATGAAAGAACTTGCGGCTTGTTTGGGCGGACACGCTTTGATGGGGCCGTTGTTTGGTGTCCCACTCCTGTTAGTGGAAGGTGACGATGATTATCGAATTTGGAGTCAAGTTCCACGGCATCACGTCACAAACTTTTCAGTCATCCCATGTGGTGGAGAGCAAATAAAACAGTATCAGAAGGCGCTGGAAAAGTTGCTTGGCTCTTTAAGGGCCGATGATCGGCCGCCGGCAGGATATGCACTTATCGACCGGGATAAAGGAAAACCAAGACCGCAAGCTGAGTCGCCGCAGCGGCACATCCGCTTCATACAACTCGTTTGTCATGAATCTGAAAATCTCTATTTGGCTGATGAAACCCTTGCCCTGCTCAATATTGATTGGGTCGAGGCCTCCGCTAAAATTGCGACTGAAGCTGGCAAATATGGAAATAAATCCGAGAAGCTGCGAGAAATCGCAAAAGGAGACAGAAAAACTGTAAATTTGAAAAATGTTATGGAAGAGCTAACCAGAATTCTCGATCAGAAGAATGTTCATTGGACTATTCGCGTTGCCAAAGCGATAGGAACTCAACGGCCAGCCGGACAATTGGCCGACTTTCTCGGGGATGAAGTCATAAACGCGTTATGGCGGTAGACTTCGCTCACTTCCCCTACCTCCCCACCACCTCCCAACTCTCCATCGCCGTGACCACCGCCGCCTTGTGCTTGCAGGCGCAGGAGAGCTTGGCTTCGAGTTGCGCCACGGTGGGGTCGGCGCCGTTGAAGTGGCGTTCGCGCCAGGCGGCGAGGCCCATGGGCTGCATGTCGCGGCGGCGCTTGCAGTGCTGGCAGACGATGCGCAGCGCCACGTTGCGCCGCTCGAGATCGCCGACGGTGAAGAAAAGTTTCCATTTCTCCGACGGATACATGGCGCCTGTTGATCCGCCCTAGCGCCCGCGCGCCCGCACGCGCTCGCAGGCGATCAGGATCTGGTCCCACGACATTTCCGAGCCGTTGACGATCTCGACCGCTTCCGCCTCGAAGCGATCGCGCAACTCCTGCGTCGGGAAAGCGAAGATGGTGTAGCCGTTGGTGTTCCACCACGCGTGTTTGTCGCCGGCGATTTCCCTGGCCATCAGCGACAACGCCAGCAGGCGCCGCCCTTCGGGCACGCGGACTCTGACTTCGTGGCGGAAGGTGAGGTGGAGGTGCGGTTCGCTGTGCATGCAGGCGTATGATTAGCCACCGCGCGCGCACGGTGCCAGTGCTGATAATGCAGGCGTTTTGCTGGCTCTGTGAGTTGTTGTTCAGGGCAGTGGCGTCAATGTGTGTATTGACAATGTATACACATCATCGGAAGATGCACCGTAGCAACCCCCTGTATCGACAAGGAGCCGAAACCATGGCCTCGCGTGCAACCACGACCCCGAAGCGCACGGCCGAGCGAAGCCGCAGCGATGCGATCATAAATCTGCGGATCGCCCAGCAGAAACGCGACCTCATCGATTCGGCGGCCGAGGTGCTGGGCAAGACCAGGACCGAGTTCGTGGTCGATAGCGCCACCCAGCAGGCGACCGACGTGCTGCTCGATCAGCGGCTGTTCCGGCTTGACCGCAAGCAGTTCGCGGCTTTCCAGGCGGCGCTGGATGCGCCGCCGCGGCCCAACGAAAAGCTGCGCCGGCTGCTGAAAAAGAAAGCGCCGTGGGAGAAATAGCGTCGGGCGCCATTGCCGCTCCGACCGCTCTTGCCGCGACGCACGACGTTTCGACTTTCGATTGCGGCAAGCCGGCGCTGAGCGACTGGCTGAAGCAGCGCGCGCTCAAGGCGGAAGGCCGCTCGGCGCGAACTTACGTCATCGCGCAGGCAAACACGGTGATCGGCTACTACTCGCTCTCGACCGGCAGCGTCGGCCACGATGGCTTGAACGCCAAGATGCGGCAGAACATGCCCGATCCCGTGCCGGTCCTGGTGCTGGCGCGTCTGGCGCTGGATTTGGCGCATCAGCGCAAGGGCGTCGGCCAATCCCTGTTGCGCGACGCGCTCTTGCGCTGCCTGGAGGTTTCCGGAGTGGTTGGGGCGGCTGCGGTGCTGGTGCATGCGATCGACGACGAGGCTGCCGCGTTCTACCTGCAATACGGTTTCAAGGAATTCCCCGCAGGCTCGCGCACGCTGTTCCTGCCGATGTCGGTGTTGCGGGAAGGGTTGTAGCGCATTCTCTCCTCAAACTCCCTCCCCCCTTGCGGGGGAGGGTGGGGAGGGGGGTGCAACACAGGTGACATCTCTACTGGTCACCCCCCGCCCTAGCCCTCCCCCGCAAGGGGGGAGGGGATATGAAAAGAGGGGGGAGGGGATTCGAGGCTCAGCCCGGTCCGCCATCCTCTTCGAGGTTCGAGAAGCGCGTCGTCGGGCCGTCGAACCTGAGGTTCACCGTGCCCGTAGGACCGTGGCGTTGCTTGGCGATGATGACTTCGGCCTTGCCGTAGATCTCCTCGCCGTGCTGCTGCCACTTGTCCATGCGGTCGTGGAACTTCTCGGCCGGCTCGTCGTCGCGCTGCTGCGGCGGGCGCTGCTTGTGGTAGTACTCCTCGCGATAGACGAACATCACCACGTCGGCGTCCTGCTCGATCGATCCCGATTCGCGCAGGTCCGAAAGCTGCGGCCGCTTGTCCTCGCGCTGCTCGACGGCGCGGGAAAGCTGCGACAGCGCCAGCACCGGCACGTCGAGCTCCTTGGCCAGCGTCTTAAGCCCGCGCGTGATCTCGGAAATCTCCTGCACGCGGTTCTCCTGGCGCGAGCCGCCGGAGGGGGAGAGGAGCTGCAGGTAGTCGACCACGATGAGCTGCAAGCCGTGCTGGCGCTTGAGGCGACGGGCGCGGGTGCGCAGCGCGGCGATCGACAGGCCGGGCGAATCGTCGATGAACATCGGGATGCGCTCCAGCCGGGCGCTGGTCTCGACCACGCGGTGGAATTCCTCGGCGTTCAGCTCGCCGCGGCGGATGCGCTCGGAGGAGACTTCCGCCTGTTCGGACAGGATACGGGTGGCGAGCTGCTCGGACGACATTTCCAGCGAGAAGAAGCCGATATTGCCGCCATCGACCACGATCTGCTTGCCGTGCTCGTCGAGGCCTTCTCTGTAGGTATTGGCGATGTGGAAGGCGATGTTGGTGGCCAGCGCCGTCTTGCCCATGCCGGGGCGGCCGGCGAGGATCAGCAGGTCCGATTTGTGCAACCCGCCCAGCAGGCGGTCGACCGGGTAGAGGCCGGTGGAGACGCCGGTCAGCCGGCCCTCGCGCTTGTAGGCGGCCTCGGCCATGACGATGGCTTCGGTGATGGCGCGCTGGAACGGCACGAACCCGCCCTCGACCTGGCCGGTTTGCGCCAGATCATAGAGGCGCTTTTCGGTGATCTCGATCTGGTCGATGGCGCTTCGGTCGATTTCGGGCTGGTAGGAGCCGTTGACCAGCTGGTCGCCGACGTCGATGAGCTGGCGGCGCAGATAGAGATCGTGCACCAGGCGGCCGTAATCGAAGGCATTGATGACGCCGACGGCGGCCGAGGCCAGCCGGGCGAGATAGCCGACGCCGCCCACGGCGGTCAGGCTCTCGTCCTGCTCGAAATAGGGGCGCAAGGTAACGGGCGTTGCGATCTGGTTGCGTTCGATCAGCCGCGCCAGCGTGTCGTAGATGCGCCCGTGCATGGCGTCGGCGAAATGCTCGGGCCGCAGGAAATCGGACACGCGGTTGTAGGCGAGGTTGTTCATCAGGATGGCGCCCAACAGCGCCTGCTCCGCCTCCAGATTGTGCGGCGGCGTGCGGAACAGCGGGCGGTCGTCGTCGCGCAGGCGCGCGATCTTTGCGGTATCTGGCTTGGCTTCCATCGCGGCAACCTATCAGGCCCGGCGTGCAGGCGTTATGGATGCGGTCTGTGGAAGACTGTGTATAGCGTTAATGGAAAAAAGATCAAACCGCCCGAATGCGCTGCTTTTCCGCTTGCATAAAGACGCGCACCAGCAATCCGCCGATTAAAACCAGTTGCGCCAGGATGGGAACGAGCGTCGTGCCCCAGCCGCCCTCGATCGGCGGCTGGAACAGCGCCGCCACGGCCGGTATCGCGCCGCCCAGCATCAGCGGCAGCACCACGGTCAGCACCAGCAGGATCACCACCGCCGCGAAATCGCCGCGCCCCGAGCGGGCGATGAAATTGCACAGCAGCACGATGCCGACATTGCGCAGCAGGAAGAGGAAGACGGCGATCGCCAGGCGCGCGATATCGGTGTCGGCGGCCTTGGCGGTGGCCGGCAGATCGACGAACAACACCACCAGCACGGTGGCCAGCGCCGCGAGCTTCAAGGTCACCAGCCAGCGCGGCGTGTGCAGCCACAGCCGGCGCCAGTCGCTCTGGCGCAGCGCATCGGCCATCTGGCGCAGGCCGATCATGCTCTTGGGCTCGGTGAAGATCGCGAGATACGTCAGCGCGTTGAGGCTGAGCGCGGCCAGCACCAGCGAGATGGTGAAGGGCGTGGAATCGCGCAGCTTGAAGTCGGAATAGTCGCGCACCAGCGCATCGACCGAATGGCTGCCGCCATAGACCAGGCCGGTCTGGTAGAGCAGCAGGAACAGCAGGAAGGCCAGCCAGGCGGTGGGCGCGGTGGGCTTCTGCAATTCCAGCCGCATCTGGCGATACACCGCCAGCACCGCCCAGGCGGAGAACAGCAGGGCGGAGATGAGCGCGAAGGTCTGGATGCCGGTCCGCCAGGAGAACCAGTAGATCGCCTCGCGCGCGATCCACTGGTCGAACCAGATCAGCGCATAGGCGAACGGCAGCACCACCATGAGCGCCACGAATTGGAAGAACAGCGTCTTGATGCGCCCATGCTGGCGGCCCTTGCGGATCGATTGCAGCGACAGGGCGAGCGAGATGGCATGGCACAGCACGCCCAGCAGGATATAGGTGGCGGCCCGCTGCACGCCGTCGATCCACGCCATCACCGCGAGCGCCGGCACGGCGGCGGCCCAGGCGCAGATCGGCGCGCCGAACAGCTTGCCCCAGCTCATCGCCCACGGGCCCAGCGCCGACATGCGCTGGTTGTCCCAGGTGCGGTCGGAAATTTCCTGCAGCACCGCGTCGGACGCCAGCCTGCCGCCCCAGAAGAAGACGACCACGGCGAACAGGAATTCAGCGGTGCCGGACAGCGCCGTGACGCCCTTGTCGCGCACGCCGGCCAGCGCCAGCAGCGAGACCACGGCCAGGATGGAAATGGCGAGCCTGCCCGGCGTCAGCTCGAGCCACAGGTTGCGGCGGAATTCGGGGTTCATCAGGCTCATGGCTTCACCCTATGGCCTTTCCTGGCGCGCTTCGTTGACGCGCCTGATGTAGGAATCCTGCAGGCTGGTGCGCTCGCGCGTCAGCCCGGCCACCGGGATGCGAGCCTCGATCAGATGCCGCAGCAGGGCGGCGCGGCGGGAGGCGTCGTCGGCCAGGGTGAAGCGCGCTTCGTTGCCGGTGACGACCAGATCGCCGATCCCCGCCATGCCGGAAAGCGTGGCTTCGAGATTTGGCGCATCGCTCGCCAGCTCCAGCACCATGGTGACCTTGGCGATGCCGGCTTGTGTGGCGCCGCCGCCCAGCGCGCGGTTCTCCACGATGCGCCCGCCATCGACGATCACCATGTCGGTGGAATAGTCCTCGAGCTCGGCCAGGATGTGGGAGGAGACCAGCAGGGTCATGCCGCGCGATGCCAGGCTACGCAGCAGCACCGACAGGTCCTGCCGCGCTTCGGGATCGAGCCCGGCGGCAGGTTCGTCCAGCAGCAGCACGCGCGGCTCGTGCACGATGGCCTGGGCGATGGCCAGGCGCTGGCGCAAGCCCCGCGACAGGGTGCTGGCCTTCTGCCCCAGCCGATCCTCCAGCCCCAGCGCGATGGCGGTCTGCTGCACGCGCTCGTCGCGGCGGGCGCGCGAGAGCCCGTGCGAATCGGCGGCATGGATCAGGCAGCGGCGCACGGTGAGATCGTCGTAGAGGCCGAAGAAGTCGGAGAGATAGCCCATCACCTCGTGCGCCTTGCGCGGCTCTTCGAACACGTCGATGCCGGCGACGGTGATGCGGCCCGAGTAGGGCGGATCGAGTGCCGCGATGCAGCGCATCAGGGTTGTCTTGCCCGCGCCGTTGGGGCCGACCAGGGCGGTGATGCTGCCTTCGCGCACCACCAGCGACACGCCATGCAGGGCGCGTTTGGTCGGGTAGTCGAAAACCAGGTTCTCGACGAGGATCATGCGCTTGGCCGATCGGAGAGAAGTGTCAGGGACGATGTCGGTGTCTGCGGCGGGATAGGATCATTCCGCCGCGCGCACGGCAAGATATTCCCGCTCCGCCTCGTACATGTAGTCGCGGGTCAGCGGCACCGCCTGCTCGTGCCGGGTGATCTGCAGCTGGAACACCATCTGGCGCATGTGGCGGAAGCTCATCTCGCAGGCGGCGAGGTAGAACTCCCACATGCGGCAGAAGCGCTCGTCGTAGAGCGCCTTGATGCGGTCGCGATTGGCCAGGAAACGCTTGCGCCATTCGCGCAAGGTGAAGGCGTAGTGCAGGCGCAATATCTCGCAATCGGTCACCCACAGCCCGCTGCGCTCGATGGCGGTCAGCACTTCGGACAGGGCCGGCGTGTAGCCGCCGGGGAAGATGTACTTGCGCAGCCACGGATTGGTGCCGCCCGGCGGCTCCATGCGGCCGATGGCATGCAGCAGCATCACCCCGTCGTCGGTCAGAAGATCGCGCACCTTGTTGAAGAACTCGCCGTAATGGCCCGCGCCGACATGCTCGAACATGCCGACCGATACGATGCGGTCGTACTTGCCCGGCTCCTCGCGATAGTCGCGCAGCGCAAAGCGCACGCGGCCCGCCAAGCCTTCCTGCTCGGCGCGTTGCTGCGCCACTTTCTGCTGCTCGACCGAAAGCGTGACGCCGGTGACGTCGGCGCCGGTAGCGCGGGCGAGGTACAGGCCCATGCCGCCCCAGCCGCAGCCGATATCCAGCACCTTGTGGCCGGGCTTGATCATCAGCTTGGCGGCGATGTGTTTCTTCTTCTGGTCCTGCGCCTGCTCGAGCGTGTCCTCGGGGCTGCGGAAATAGGCGCAGGAATATTGCCGGTCCTGGTCGAGGAACAGATCGTACAGCGCACCCGAGAGGTCGTAGTGGTGGGCGACGTTCTGTTGCGCCTTGCCGACCGGGTTGTACTGGCGCAAGCCGCGCAGCAAATAGCCCAGGCGCGAGAACACCGTATTGACCGGGTGGCGCTCGAAAGCCTCGATGGAATGGCCCATCAGGTCGAGGAAATCGTAGATGTCGCCCTTTTCGACCGTCAGCGTGCCATCCATGTAGCTTTCGCCCAAAGCCAGCTTGGCGTTGGTCAGCAGGCGGCGGGCGGTGCGCTGGTCGTGGATGCGGACCACGACATGCGGGCCGGGCTTGCGGCCCTCGATGCGATGGGCGACGCCGTGCGGGTCGATCATGTCGATCGTCCCCACCTGCAGTATCTTGCCCAGCACTTTCGCCAGCAGCATTGCTCGTGACTCCGGGGCGCGGCAAACGCCTCTTGTCGTTGCTTTTCAGGAATCTAGCGCGGGATGGCGGGTTCGCAAAGGCCCAACGAAAAAGCCCGGCGCGAGGCCGGGCTTTTTGCAGATCATTGCCGGAAGAAACCGATCAGGCTTCTTTCTTCTTCTTGGCCTTCTTGGCCGGCTTCTCTTCAGCCGCAGCCTCGGCGGCCGGAGCCTCCTCAGCGGCTGCTTCCTCGCTCGCCTCGGCCTTGGGCTTCTCGACGAGCAGAGCGGCGGCCTGCTGTTCGGCCAGGCGCTGCTGTTCTTCGGCTTCCTGCTGGGCGCGGACGGCATCGGCCACCAGCACGCCGCCCTGGGCCTGGAACTCGGCTTCCGCCGCCGAGCGGGCGACGTTGACCTTGATCATCACCGACACTTCCGGGTGCAGCATGATCTCGACCTCGTGCAGGCCCAGAGTCTTGAGGGCCTTGTCGAGGTTGACCTGCGGCCGGCTGATCTGCACGCCGGCTTCGCTCGCCGCCTGGGCGATGTCGCGGGCGCCGACCGAGCCGTAAAGCTGCAGCGCTTCGGAAGCCTGGCGCAGCAGGGTGACGGAGAAGTCTTTCATCTTCTCGGCAACCTTCTCCGCTTCGGCCTTGCGCTCCAGATTGGTCGTCTCCAGACGCTTACGCTGCGTCTCGAAATACGCCATGTTTTCCTTGGTGGCGCGCAAGGCCTTCTTGCGCGGCAGCAGGTAGTTGCGCGCGAAGCCGGGCTTGACGCGGACCACGTCGCCCATCTGGCCGAGTTTCGGCACGCGCTCGAGCAGGACTACTTCCATATGCATGGCTGTTCTCCCGCCTTACTTGATGAGGTAGGGCAGCAGGCCCAGGAAGCGGGCGCGCTTGATGGCCTGGGCCAGCTCGCGCTGCTTCTTGGTCGATACTGCGGTGATGCGGCTGGGCACGATCTTGCCGCGCTCGGAAATGAAGCGGCCCAGCAGGCGCACGTCCTTGTAGTCGATCTTCGGCGCGTTGGCGCCGGTGAACGGACAGGTCTTGCGCCGACGGATGAAGGGGCGACGCTGGCCCCCGCCAGTGCTCATGCTCATCAGACGGCTCCTTCGCTGTCGCCTTCGGCGCGATCGGCAAAGCGCGGACGCTCGCCGCCACGGTCGCCGCGATCGCCACGGTCGCCACGATCACGACGCGGCCGGTCGCCGCGATCGCCACGGTCGCCGCGGTCGCCGCGATCGCCACGGTCGTCGCGGTCGCGCTTCTGCAGCATGACCGACTGGCCCTCTTCGAGGGCGTCGACCCGCACGGTCAGGTAGCGCAGCACGTCCTCGTTGAGGCGCATGTTGCGTTCCATCTCGATCACGGCCGCCGACGGGGCGTCGATGTTGAGGAGAAGGTAGTGGCCCTTCCGGTTCTTCTTCATCCGGAACGCCAGGGACCGCAGGCCCCAGTTTTCCTTCTTGGTCACCTTGCCGCCACCTTGCTCAATGATGGCTGCGAAAGTGTCTGCCAGCGCATCCGCTTGGGGGCCGGCAATGTCTTGACGTGCGATAAACACGTTCTCGTAGAACGGCATAACAACTCCTTATGGCTGTTATATGGGCCGGCGACGATGGCGCCACCACGGCGCCAAACGGCGTATCGGCCCTAGCCGGCAATGCCGGCAAGGAGCGGGCGCGGACTATATAGATTTAAGACCCCCGCGCAACCCCGGCGGGGGACGGGATGGGGCCCAGGCCGGGCCTGGGGGTAAATGGACGCCGGACGGCTTGCCCGGCCCAATTTAAGCCGCTATTCCTGCCCCATAAATCGAACAATGGCCACACGATCTAGCGAAAGCCTGCCGGGTCGTCAGGCCGGGAATCCGAGGAAAATCCGATGACACGCGCATTCGTCTTTCCGGGCCAGGGCTCGCAGGCCGTCGGTATGGGGCAGGATCTGGCCGCCGCTTTCCCCGTCGCCCGCCAGGTTTTCGAGGAAGTGGACGAGGCCCTGAAACAGAAGCTCTCGCACCTGATGAAGGAGGGGCCGGAATCGGACCTGACGCTGACCGAGAACGCGCAGCCCGCCCTGATGGCGGTCAGTCTCGCCGTGGTGCGGGTGCTGGAGAGCGAGAGCGGCAAGAAGCTTTCCGCCATGGCCTCCTATGTCGCGGGCCATTCGCTGGGCGAGTATTCGGCGCTGTGCGCGGCGGGCGCCTTCACCATCGCCGATGCGGCGCGGCTTTTGAAGCGGCGCGGCCAGGCGATGCAGCGGGCGGTGCCGGTGGGCGTCGGCGCCATGGCGGCGCTGCTGGGCATCGAGCTGGAGCCGGCGCAGGAAGCCTGCAAGGAAGCGGCCCAGAACCAGATCGTCGCGGTGGCCAACGACAATGGCGGCGGGCAGGTGGTGATCTCGGGCCACAAGGAAGCGGTCGATCGCGCCATCGAGGCGGCCAAGGCCAAAGGCTGCAAGCGCGGCATGCTGCTGCCCGTCAGCGCGCCCTTCCATTGCCCGCTGATGCAGCCGGCCGCCGACGAGATGGCGCAGGCGCTGCAGAGCGTCACCCTCGTGCCGCCCGGCGTGCCGCTGATCGCCAACGTCAAGGCGTCGGACACCTCCGATCCCGACACGATCCGCAAGCTGCTGGTGCAGCAGGTCACCGGCCTGGTGCGCTGGCGCGAATCGGTACTCTTCATGAAGAGCAAGGATGTCGGCACGCTGGTCGAGGTCGGCTCCGGCAAGGTGCTGAGCGGGCTGGTCAAGCGCATCGACAAGGAAATGCAGGGCATCGCCATCAACGGCCCGGCCGATATCGAGAATTTTCTGAAGACCGTGGCCTGAAGGGCAGGAGGAAGCGATGTTCGATCTTTCAGGCAAGTCCGCGCTGGTCACCGGCGCGTCGGGCGGCATCGGCGGCGCCATTGCCCGCGCGCTGCATGCGCAAGGCGCGCAGGTGACCTTGAGCGGCACGCGCGCTGCGGCGCTGGAAGCGCTGGCCGGCGAATTGAAGGATCGCGTGCATGTCGCCACCGCCAATCTTTCCGATGCGGGGGCTGCCGATGCGCTGATCAAGGATGCCGAGGCGCGCATGGGATCGCTGGATATTCTCGTCAACAACGCAGGGCTGACGCGCGACATGCTGGCGCTGCGCTTGAAAGACGAGGACTGGCAGGCGGTGATCGACGTCAACCTGACCGCCACGTTCCGCCTCTGTCGCGCCGCCATGCGCGGGATGATGAAGCGCCGCTTCGGGCGGATGATCAACATCACCTCGATCGTGGGCGTCACCGGCAATCCCGGCCAGGCCAACTACGCCGCTTCCAAGGCCGGCATGATCGGCATGTCCAAGTCGCTGGCGGCCGAAGTCGCCTCGCGCGGCATTACCGTCAATTGCGTGGCGCCGGGCTTCATCGCCACGCCGATGACCGATGCGCTCACCGAGGAGCAGAAGAGCAAATTGCTGGGCGCCATTCCCACCGCGCGGCTGGGCACGCCCGACGACATCGCCGCCGGCGTGGTCTATCTCGCAAGTGCGGAAGCGGCTTATGTGACCGGGCAGACCTTGCACATCAATGGCGGCATGGCCATGATATGAAGGCCGGTGCGCGGCAACGTCTTGCCCGCAACCGGTTGGAATTACGGCGTTTCTTTGGCTGGTCAAGGTTGGGGAAACGTGTTACGAAACGCCGCTTTTTTGCCGGCGTGCACAAGCAAAACGGGCTGCTGCCGCAGCCATGACAAAAACATCCTGCAAGCGAAGGATCAGCGAAGATGAGCGACATTGCCGACCGCGTTAAGAAGATCGTCGTCGAGCACCTCGGCGTCGAGGCCGATACGGTCTCCCCGACCTCCAGCTTTATCGACGATTTGGGCGCCGACTCGCTCGACACGGTCGAACTCGTGATGGCGTTCGAAGAGGAATTCGGCATCGAAATCCCCGACGACGCAGCCGAGAAGATCGGCACCGTCGGCGACGCCATCAAGTTCATCGAAGAACACCAGAAATAAGCTCCGGATGCCCGCTCAAGCGGGCATTCGCTCCTTAAACTGGATGGGATTTTCGGCATGAGACGAGTGGTCGTTACGGGCATGGGCATGGTGACGCCGCTCGGTTCGGGCGTCGAGCCGACGTGGAAGCGCCTGATCGCGGGCGAATCCGGCATCAGCGGCATCCAGTCCTTCGACGTGTCGGATCTGCCGGCCAAGATCGCGGGCCAGGTGCCGCTGGGCGACACCGCCTCCGGCCGTTTCAACGCCGACGACTACATGCCGCCCAAGGACCAGCGCAAGGTCGACCGCTTCATCGTCTACGCGATGGGCGCGGCCAGCCAGGCGGTCGAGGATTCGGGCTGGACGGCCGACACCGACGAGAAGGCCCATCGCACCGGCGTGCTGATCGGCTCGGGGATAGGCGGGCTTGAGACGATCTACGAAGGCTCCATCACCTTGAAGGAGAAGGGGCCCCGTCGCATGAGCCCGTTCTTCATCCCGGCCGCCCTGATCAATCTCGGCTCCGGCCAGGTCTCGATCAAATACGGTTTCAAGGGCCCCAACCATTCCGTCGTCACCGCCTGCTCGACCGGCGCGCACGCCGTGGGCGATGCCATGCGCCTGATCCAGCTCGACGACGCCGACGTCATGGTCTGCGGCGGCGCCGAAGCGGCGGTCTGCCGTTTGGGCCTTGCCGGCTTCGCCGCCGCGCGCGCGCTGTCAACCGGCTACAACGAAACGCCGGAAAAGGCCTCGCGCCCCTGGGACAAGGGCCGCGACGGTTTCGTGATGGGCGAGGGCGCCGGCTGCCTGGTGCTGGAAGAATACGAGCACGCCAAGAAGCGTGGCGCCAAGATTTACGCCGAAGTGATCGGCTACGGCCTGTCGGGCGACGCCTACCACATCACCGCGCCGCCGAGCGACGGCAATGGCGGCTATCGCGCCATGCAGGCGGCGCTCAAGCGCGCCAGGCTCAACACCGACAATATCGACTACATCAACGCGCACGGCACCTCGACGCCTCTGGGCGACGAGATCGAGCTGGGCGCGGTGAAGCGGCTGTTCGCCGATGCCGCCTACAAGCTGTCGATGTCCTCGACCAAGTCGTCGATCGGCCATCTGCTGGGCGCGGCGGGCGCGGTGGAGGCGATCTTCGCCATCAAGTCGATCCAGGAGCAGATCGTGCCGCCGACCTTGAACCTCGAGGATCCGTCGGAAGGCTGCGACATCGATCTGGTGCCGCTCAAGGCCAAGGAGCGCAAGGTGCGTTACGCGCTGTCCAATTCCTTTGGCTTCGGCGGCACCAACGCCTCGGTGATCTTCGGCGCCGTGTCGTAAGCGGCTGCCGTTGGGCCGCTTCGTCCTCCGCCTTTTCCTGACATTGATCGTCGGCGCCGCCGTCGCGGCGGCCGGCGGCTATTTCTATCTGCAGCACCAGCTCGAAGCGCCCGGCCCGCTGACCGCGCCCAAGGTCGTCGTGGTCCCCAAGGGCACCGGCAGCGGCGAGATCGGCGCGCTGCTGGAAAAGCAGGGCGTGATTGCCGATGACCTGCTGTTCCGCGTGGCGTTGCGTCTGGAGAAGGATCGTCGTCCGCTGCGCGCCGGCGAATACGAGTTCCAGGCCGGCACCACGGTGATGTCGGCCATCGAGCAGATGCGCTCGGGCCGCACCGTCATCCGCCGCTTCACCGTCCCTGAAGGCCTGACCGTGGCCGAAGTACTGAAGATCGTGCGCGAGGTCGAGGGGCTGGAAGGCAACATCTCGCTGCGGCCGGCCGAAGGCACTCTGCTGCCCGAGACCTATCACTACAGCCTGGGCGACAGCCGCGATGCGGTGGTGCAGCGCATGCGCCAGGCGATGACCGAGGCGCTCGACGCCGCCTGGGCCAAGCGGCAGCAGGACCTGCCGCTGGTCAGCAAGGAGGAGGCGCTGACGCTCGCCTCCATCGTCGAGAAGGAAACCGGCGTGGCGTCGGAGCGGCCGCGCGTGGCGGCGGTGTTCATCAATCGCCTGCGCCTGGGGATGCGGCTGGAATCCGATCCCACTACCATCTACGGCATCACCAAAGGCAGCGGCCCGCTCGACCGCACGCTCACGCGCAACGACGTGCAGTCGCCCTCGGCCTACAACACCTATTCGATCGCCGGCCTGCCGCCGGGACCGATCGCCAACCCCGGCCGCGCCGCCATCGAAGCCACGCTCAATCCGATCCAGAGCAAGGAAATCTTCTTCGTCGCCGACGGCACCGGCGGCCACGCCTTCGCCGAGACGCTGGAACAACACAACCGCAACGTCGCCAACTGGCGACGGATTCAGCGGGAGCAAAAGAAGTAATTCATTCCTCCGTCCTCATACTCCCTCCTCGAAGTTGATCCGAATATAAATGGGGATAATAGGTTCATTAGCAGCTAGAGCTTGTTGCCAGCGCTGGACAGGTGTTCTGCTACCTTCGTCTCATATTCTTTAGCTCTAGATGGGGGTGTTCATGAAAGTCAGACTATTCTCCATTCTGCTCGCATTTCCCGCCTTTATCGCGCTCAACACGTCAGCGCATGCCACGCCGGCCTATCGGGCCTGTTTGCACGAATACGCCGAGATTTATGCGGTGGGCGGCAATATGTTTGCCGGCGGATCGCTCGGCGTCGCCATTCTGAAGGCGGCCAGCTATTGCTCCGGCACCATGCGGCTTTCCCCGGTATAGCCAGCAGGACGTCGGCATCGGACGTTGCGATCCGCCGACGTGATTGCCGCTCTGCGATTCACGGTCAGTGGTTCATCGTTGATTTGAATTTTCGGAGAGACGAATGAAATCCAGGCTCTTGTTGCTGTCTTTCGCTGCGGTCGCGACGCTGGCCGCAATCGGGCCCGCGAATGCCGGCCCCGCGTATCGCGCTTGTCTGCACGCGAGCGCTGAGCGTTACATGATGGGCGAGGATTTGCCGGGAGGCGGAGGATCGCTGGGTTACGCAATTCTTCAAGCGGCAAGCTACTGCTCCGGCACCATGCGGCTCTCGCCTTATTAGAAGGAGCTTGACGATCGATTCCATCATCGGCGCAGACTTCGCCAAGTCTGCGCCGATTTCGTTTGCGGACAGGCGTGTCTTTACCGTCGCTCGAACGCGAACCACGCCATCAGCAGCACAACCGCAACGTCGCCAACTGGCGGCGGATTCAGCGCGAGCAGCGGCGATAGTCGTTTCTGTCGAAAGTGAATGGACAGGCAGGCAGTCATCTGAAATCGCCATGGCGCTATGCTTTGCCCCGCTTCCGCCGTGTTCGATCGATGTCCAATCCCAAGTACCGCCGATACCGCTATCTGGCATTTGAATAGCGGACGACTTATCCAACATCTTTCTGAATTCATGACGTTGCGAGATAGCAACTGGCGCTGGAATAGCACCGTTGTCGCCGCGGTCCATGTTGTGTTCTGAGTCCGCACTCCGTCTAATACTTTGGCGTAATACTTCTCGGTATTAGGAGGAAATGATGATCCGCAGCTTTTTGACGATCGTTTTCGCGCCGGTGGTGGCGATGGCCGTAACGGCCGGCACGGCCCACGCGCAGCTGAAACCCGGCACTCCCGCATACCGGGCCTGCGTGCAGGAATATGCAGAGCTGTATGTTTTGGGCGACAACATGTTGGGCGCCGGTTTGTGGATTCAAACTTCAATTGCTCGTGCGGCGAACTACTGCGCAGGCAGCGCGAGGCTGTCGGCGAATTAGTCGGGAGCTGGCGTCCATCGGCGATGGACATCGGGTTTCGCATTCGAGAGGCATGCGATGTCACGGTAGCGGCTGACTGAAAAGAAGATGCTGCCGCAAGAGACCGGCGCCGACGTCATCGACGTTGGCGCCGCTCGTCGATTTCCCTGCCCGGAGCGGGCTTCCATTCCAACGCCGCCCAGCCCATCAGCAGCACGAATAGCAATACCGCCGCGCCGCCATAGAGCGCGTCGAGCGACACCAGGCCGACGCTGAAGCCGGCCAGCAGCGGCCCCGTCGCCGCGCCGAGATCGGCCCAGCTGGCATTGGCGGAAACTGCCGTCATGACGTCGCCTTTGATGGTGCGTGCCACGATCAACGGCGAGACCACGGCCAGGATGCCGCGGCCGACCAGCATGAACACGGCGGCGACATAGACCAGGTCGAACGGCACCAGCGCGAAGCCCGCCGTCATCGCCAGCGCCGAGCCCAGCAGGGTGCGCGGCGCGCCGAAGCGGTCGGCGAGCAGACCGCCGACGGGGCTGACGAGCAGCACCACCAGATGGCGCAGCGCCATCACGCCGCCGGCCGACAGCATCGCCATCTGCGCCGACACTTCCTGCAGGAACAGCAGGCCGATCGTGACCATGAAGATGCCATCGCCCGCCAGCCCGACGGCGAAGGAGAAGAGATTGAAGGTCGACGGCCGGGTGAGGCGGAAGCGGCGGGGCGTTGCGGGCGACACGTCGCCGGGTGCGGCCTTCGGCAAAGCAAACGCCATCGGCACGGCCAACAAGGTCAGGACCGTCATGGCCCAGAAGGCTTCGCGCGGTCCCAATGTCGTCGCGAGCCAGGCGCCACTGGCGGCAGCGACGATAGGACCGATCTCGCGAATGGCGCGGCTGGTGCCGACCCTGCGGCCGGACGCTTCGCCGCCGCCCAGCGCATAGACCAGCGTCGTGAGATTGAGCGCGGCAAAGGACAGGCCCCAGACGATGCGCGCCACCAGCAGCAGCGGCCCGCCCTCGAGGAAGCCGTAGGCGGCAGTAGAAGCGACCGCGCCCAGCGCGGCGATCATGGTGAGCGTGCGCGGGCCGACGCGATTGCCGAAGCGGGCCACTTCGCTGTAAAGCGCCACTCTGATCCAGCGATTGGCCGACAGCAGGATGCCGACCCAGACGATGGAGACGCCGAATGCGTCGGTCGACAGCGGCAGCACAATGTAAAGCAGCTGGTCGCCGGTCAGCGCCATCGCCAGCGCGCCGGAAGACAGCCATACCGCCAGACTCTGCTGGCGTGGCGACAGCGTGCTCACTTGATGCGCGATCCGCCGCCTTGCATCAGCCGGTCGGTCCACGAGCCGGGCAGGGTGATGCCCAGCCACACCGCGGCCTTGGTGCCGAACGGGAAGGCGATGCGCGCCTTGTTGCGCGCGAGCCCGCTCCTGATGATGCGCGCGGCTTTCTCCGCCGACATCAGGAACGGCATGGGGAATTTGTTGCGCGCGGTCATGCGGCTGACCACGAAGCCCGGGCAGATCACGTTCACTTCCACGCCGTTGCGGCGCTCGATCAGGCGCAGGCTCTCGCCCCACACCCGCACGGCGGCCTTGCTGCCGTTATAGGCGGCCGATTGCGGCAGGCCGATGAAGCTTGCCAGCGACGCCACGATGGCGAACTGGCCGCACTTGCGGGCGCGGAAGGCCGGCAGCAGCGGCAGCACCGTGTTCAGCACGCCATCGATGTTGATGGCGAAAGTGCCGCGCATGGCTTCTTCCTCGGGCAGCTTGCGATCGCCTTCCAGCCCGACGCCGGCATTGGCGATGACGAGTTCCAGGGGATGGCCCGTGTCAAGTTGCTGCAGCCAGCTTGTCATGCCGGCGCGATCGACGACGTCGATGGTCCTGGCTTCGACGCTGGCGCCCTTGGCGCGGGCGGCGGCGGCGACGCTTTCCAGACGCGCGGCATCGCGGCCGGTAAGCGCGAGGAAGATGCCGGGCGCGGCATATTCCAGCGCCAGCGCTTCGCCGATGCCGCTTGAGGCGCCGGTGATGAGAATGTTTTTGGGGGCAAGCATGGGGTCTGTGGGAAAAGGCGGCGTTGTGAGCGGCGGATTCCTATCCTATAGACTGAGGCAAGGGAACTGAACTGTTTGCGGAGACGATCGAGTGGCACTGGCCAGCATGACCGGATACGGCCGCGCCGAAGGCGCCGATGCGCAGGTCGGCTGGGCGTGGGAAGCGCGCTCGGTCAACGGCAAGTCGCTGGAGATCCGCTGCCGCGTGCCCGCCGGCCTCGATCGCGTCGAGAGCCAGGCGCGCGTGCTGGTCGGCAAGCTGTTCAAACGCGGCAACATCAACCTCAACCTGACTGTGGCGCGCGGGACCAACGCGCTGCCGTTCCGCATCAACCAGGACCTGCTGAAGATGCTGATGCAATCCATGGCCGAGCTGCAGCGCGACGGGGGCGTTGCGCCGCCGACGGCGGACGGGCTGCTGCGCATCAAGGGCGTGGTGGAAACCGAGGAACAGGTGTCGCCCGATCCCGAGGTCGAACAGGCGCGCGAGGCTTCCATGCTCAAGACGCTGGAAGCGGCGCTGAAGCGGCTCTCCGAGGCGCGGCTGGCCGAGGGCGCGCATCTGCGCTCCGTGCTGGAGCAGCATCTGGCCCGCATCGCCGAGCTGTGCCAGGCGGCAGCCGCATCGGCCGGGCTGCAGCCGGCGGCCATCCGCGAGAAATTGCAGCGCCAGCTTGCCGATCTCTTGGGCGCGGTGCCGGGCCTGAACGAGGAGCGTTTCGCGCAGGAAGTGGCGATGCTGGTGCAGAAGGCTGATGTGCGCGAGGAGATCGACCGGCTGCGGGCGCATATCGATCAGGCGGGCAGTCTGCTGAAAGCGGCCGAGCGCGGCGAGCCGATCGGGCGCAAGTTCGATTTCCTGTGCCAGGAATTCAATCGCGAGGCCAACACGCTGTGCTCCAAGGCGGCCGAGATCGACCTGACGCGCATCGGCATCGATCTGAAAAGCGCCATCGAGCAGATGCGCGAGCAGGTCCAGAACGTCGAGTAGGGTGACCCATGGCCATAGCTAAAATCGGTCGCCGCGGCGTCATGCTGGTGCTGTCCTCGCCCTCGGGCGCGGGCAAGACGACGCTGTCGCGCCTGCTGCTGGAGCGCGATTCGGAAATCACCCTGTCGATTTCCGTCACCACCCGTCCGCCGCGCTCGGCCGAACGCGATGGCGTGGATTACCATTTCATCACCCCGGCGATCTTCGACCGCATGGTGCAGCGGGGCGAGCTGCTCGAGCATGCCAAGGTGTTCGATTACTACTACGGCACGCCGCGCGCCGCCGTCGAAGTGGCGCTGGCCTCGGGCCGCGACGTGATGTTCGACATCGACTGGCAGGGCCGCCAGCAGCTGGCCGAGCAGGCGCGCGAGGACATGGTGTCGGTCTTCATCCTGCCGCCGACCACGCGCGAGCTGGAGCGGCGCCTGACGCAGCGGGCGCAGGACGCGCCGCAGGTGGTGGCCAAGCGCATGGCCAAGGCCGCCGACGAGATGACGCATTACATCGAATACGATTACGTCGTCATCAACTACGACGTCGAGGACAGCATGGCCCAGCTGCAGGCGATTCTCGCCGCCGAGCGGCTGAAGCGCGAGCGCCAGCTCGGCCTGGGCGATTTCGTCAAGGCGCTGCGCGAGGGGCAGTAGCCTCTTCCGCCTTGCCGCCATTGGGATAGAGCTCGGGGAACTTGATGCGGAAGCGCGCCTTCGCGGGCGGCTGGCCGGTCAGTTCCGACACCAGCAGCGCGGTGCGATCCTCGATCGTGTCTTCCAGGCGCTGCATGAAAGCCTCGCGCTCCAGCCCGGTCTCGATCGGCGGCAGGAATTCGAGGATCGCGCGGCCCGGCTTCTTGTTCCAGGCGCGCTCGGGCCACACCAGCCCCAGGCAATGCGCCACCGGCACCACCGGCAGGTTCAGGTCGCGGTAGAGATAGTAAATGCCCGAGCGATAGCGCTCCTTCTCGCCCACCGGCATCAGATGGCCTTCGGGGTAGATGGCGATGTTGCGGCCCGCGTCGTAGGCGCGACGGGCGAAGGTCGACAGGTTCTGCCGCTCCTTGCCGCCGCCGCAGGTATCGACCTTGATCATCTCCAGCTTGCGCAGGATGGTGCCGACCAGCGGATAGGCCCACAGCTCGCGCATGGCGACGAAGGCGATATCGGGCACAACCGCCGCCATCACCATGCCGTCCGATTCGCTCTGATGCTTGCTGGCGATCAGGCTCGGCCCGCGCTCGGGGATATGTTCGCGGCCGCGCACCTCGACCTCCATGCCGCCGATGACCCGCATCATCCACATCACCGCGCGGCCCCATGTCCGCAGTCCCCAGCCCATGACCTTGCGGCCCGGTATGGCGGTCAGCGGGATGAGGAACAGCGCGAAGACGACGGTGAAGCCGTAGAAGACCAGGTTGAACGCGGTTGAGCGCACGTGAAGCTTCTCCTTAAGCGTTCAAACTACAATAGTGAGTGTACGCTCACTTTTCAAGCCTTGCGCAGCCGCCGCTTCAGTTGCCGCCAGCGCCGGCGCAGGGCGACCACGGTGCCGCGGGCCGGCGCACGGCGGCGATGCAGCAAAAGCCCAATCTTTACAAGCCGGTCGCCCTCCATGTCGGCCACGACCAGCTGCGCCTGGCCGAGATCGACGCGGTCGCCGACGACGGGCCGGCGGCCCAGGCGCTTGCGCAGCAGCTCGCCCAGGCTCAGCCCCATATCGGCATCGGGAACGGGCAGGCCGTACAAGGTGGCAAGCGAGCCCGCGGCCGCACCGGCATCGAAGACGAAATCGCCGATCACCTCGTCCTCGGCGCGCGCCGCGCGCGGGGCGAAGAGGCGGTCCAGCGCCAGGGTGGCTTCCGGCGGAGCGAGGATCAGCAGCGTGTCGCCAGCCTGCAGCCGTTCGATGGAATTGCGCGCCAGCACCACGTTGTTGCGCAGGATCGCCAGCACGCGGGTTCGTTCGGGCAGGCCGAGACGGGCGAATTCGCGCTGGACAGCGATGCTGTTGATGCCCGCGTGATAGGACAGCATGTCTCGATCGCCCGTCATCGGCGCGCCAAGATCGACCTGGTCGCCGGTTTGCGGGCTGGGCGGCACCATCAGGCCCAGCCAGCGCGCCGCCGGCAGGATGGTCCAGCCCTGCACGATCAGCGAGGCGATGACGACGACGAAGGCGGCGTTGAAGTACACCGCCGCATTGGGCAAGCCCGCGACCACGGGAATGGTGGCGAGAAAGATCGGCACCGCCCCACGCAGGCCCACCCAGGCGATGAAGGTTATCTCGCTCCAGGTGAAGCGAAACGGCAGCAGACAGATCAGCACCGCCAGAGGCCGGGCTATCAGCATCAGGGCCAGCGCCACCAGAAGTGTGGGCGCCAGATCGGGCAGCAGGTTGGACGGCGTCACCAGCAGGCCCAGCAGCAGGAACATCACGATCTGGCTCAGCCAGGCCAGCCCGTCGTGGAAGCGCGCGATGTGCTGGCGCGCGCGATGGCGGCCGAGGCCGAACACCATGCCGGCGAGATAGACGGCCAGAAAGCCGCTGGCATGCAGGGTATGGGCCAGGGCGAAGACGAAAATCGCGCCCGTCGCCACCAGAATGGGATAGAGGCCGGTGGCGATCGACACGCGATTGACCGCCCATAGCAACGCTGCGCCGCCAACCACGCCGATGGCCGCGCCTCCCGCCATCTGGGTCAGGAACAGCCCCAGCGCCTCGAGCGTCGAAAACGATTCCTTCGACGACAGGATCTGCACCAGCATGACGGTGAGGAACACCGCCATCGGATCGTTGAAACCGGATTCGACTTCCAGCGTAGCCCCGACGCGCCGCTCGATGGCGTTGCCGCGCCGGTTGAGCAGCGGGAACACCGCGGCGGCATCGGTCGAGCCGACGATGGCGCCAAGCAGGAACCCTTCGACCAGGGTCAGGCCGAGCAGCGGCGCGGCCACCACGCCGGCAAATCCGGCCGTCAGGATGACGCCCACCGTCGCCAGGGTCAGGGCCGGGGCCGCGGCCAGGCGCAGCGACTGGCGCGAGGTCCGCAGGCCGCCGTCGAACAGGATCACCGCCAGCGCCACCGAGCCGACCACATAGACGAGCTGGAAATCGTCGAACTTCACCCCCAGCGGCCCGTCCTCGCCGACCAGCATGCCGATGCCCAGGAACAGCAACAGCAACGGCGCCCCGATCCGTGCGAAGACGAGGCTGGCGAAGATGCTGACCAGCACCAGCGTCGCGCCGATCAGAATGAGAGAAAAGGCAAAATCCATGCGGCTTTACGGGTCTTTCGCGCGGCAGTTGATGGCGACAATGCGCATCGCCATTCGGCATTATTAGGGCGGGCGGCAAAAGAATCGCAGAGGTTTTCGCGTCGAGCCGAAAAATCAGCGCGGATTTTTCGCCACGGCGCGCGTCAGCCGACAAAAGGCATCGATATCGAGTTCCTCGGCGCGAGCCGTCGGTGCGATGCCGGCGTCCAGCAAGACCGGTTCGGGATCGGGCAGCAGGGTCTTCAGCGATGCGCGCAGCATCTTGCGCCGCTGGCCGAATGCGGCGGCGGCGATCTTCTCCAGCAAACGTGCATCGACATCGGCCGGACGATCGGGCCGCGGCCGCAACTGCACCACGGTCGACATCACTTGCGGCGGCGGGGTGAACGCGCTGGGCGGAACCTGGAACAGCGGTTTGATCGCGCAGTGGAACTGCACCGCGACCGACAGCCGCCCGTAATCCTTGGTGCGCGGTTTGGCCAGCAGCCGGTCGGCGACTTCCTTCTGGAACATCAGCGTCATGGCGGAGAAGGCATCGACCTGTTTCAGCCAGCCCAGCAGCAGGGGCGTCGAGACGTTGTAGGGCAGGTTGGCGACGATCTGACGCGGCGCGGCGTCCAAGATCGTCAGGTCGATCTCGAGCGCATCGGCCTCGACGATTTCGAGCCGGCCGGGATAGGCCGCTTGCAGATCGTGCAATGCCGGCAGGAAGCGCTGGTCGCGCTCGATGGCGATGACCTGGCGTGCGCCCGCCGCCAGCAGCGAGCGCGTCAGCCCGCCCGGGCCGGGGCCGATCTCGAACACCGTGCCCGCGTCGAGCGGATCGGCTGCGCGGGCGATGCGGCCGGTGAGGTTCTGGTCGAGCAGGAAATGCTGGCCCAGCGCCTTGCGCGCGCCCAGACCGTATTTGGCGATCACCTCGCGCAGCGGCGGCAGGACGGGCGCGTCGGTCACGAAGCCAGACGCCTTGCCTTGGCCATGCGTGACGCGAGCCGCAAGGCGGCCAGCAGGCTGTCGGGATTGGCTTTGCCGGTGCCGGCAATGTCGAAGGCGGTGCCGTGATCGGGCGAGGTGCGCACGAAGGGCAGGCCCAACGTGACGTTCACCCCGCCATGAAAATCCAGGGTCTTGAGCGGGATCAGCGCCTGGTCGTGATAGAGGCAGAGCGCGGCGTCGTAGCGGGCGCGGGCGCCGGCATGGAACATCGTGTCGGGCACCCAGGGGCCGGAGGCCTCGATGCCGTGCTGGCGCAGCCGCTCGATGGCCGGCTGCACGATGGTCCGCTCCTCGTCGCCCAGCGCGCCCTCTTCGCCCGCGTGAGGGTTGAGCCCGGCGACGGCGAGGCGCGGTTTGTCGATGCCGAAATCGCGCTGCAGGGCTTTCGCCGTCACCACGCCGGCCTCGACGATCATGTCGGCGTTGAGGGTGTCGATGGCGCGGCGCAGCGACAGATGAACCGTCACCGGCACCACGCGCAGCTGGTCGCTGGCCAGCATCATGATGGCGCGATGGCCGGACGCGGCGCCGCCGGCGAGGTCGAGCAGAAATTCGGTGTGACCGGGGAACTTGAAGCCGGCTCCATAGAGCGCGGCCTTGTGAATCGGATTGGTGACGACCGCGGCCGCTTCGCCGCTGCGCGCGAGCGCCACCGCCCGCTCGATGCTCTCGATCACCGCTTTCGCGGCGCGTTCGTCGGGTTTGCCCGGCATGACGGCCGTGGGCAGCGCCACCGACAGCACGGGCAGGGCTTGCGGAAAAATCTCCGAGGCCTGCGCGATGTGGTCGAGTTTTCGAATCGGAACCGTCAGGCCAAGCTTGCGCGCGAGCGCCTCCAGACGTTGCGGATCGTCCAGGGCCACGAAAGCCGGACCGCGCTCGCGCAGCCGCAGCCACGCCATCAATGTCAGTTCGCCACCGATCCCGGCCGGTTCGCCCATGGTGAGGGCAAGAGGCGGGGCCATGCCGACGGGGCGGCCGGCTTCGGCCATGTCAGATCCGGATATCCACCGTTGCCGTCTGCCGCAGCTCGCGGATCAGGCGGCGCGCCTGCATTTCCATGCGCTGCTGCAGCAGCCCATTCATCACCGTGTCGCGGCTGGGCATGCCGTCGCCGCCTTCCTGCTTGCAGATCATCAGGATCTTCACGCCTTCGGCGGTGCGCAGCGGCGCGCTGGGCTGGTTGACCTTCAGGCCGCCGACTGCCTGCTTGGCTTCGGCCGGCAAGGCGCTGATCGGGCCGTTGCCCAGCGTCGAAGCGCGACCGCCTTTCGCCTCGCGCGCCAGAGCCGCGAGATCGGCGCAGCTATTGGCGTTCTCGGCCAGTTGCTGCGCCAGGTTCATCTGGCTGGCGACTTCCGGGGCGCGCGCATTGGCCGGCAGCGGCAGCACCAGCTGGTCGATCTGGACCGTGGCGTCGCCGGCTTCGCCGCCGCCCTTGAACGTACGCCGCTCGATCAGATAGAGAATGCTGAAGCCGGCCAGCGTGCGGATCGGTGCGCTGACTTCGCGCGGCTGCAAACTCTGCACCGCGCGCTCGAGCTGCGGCTCCATCTGGCCCGGCTGCAGCCAGCCGAGGTCGCCGCCCTGAGCGGCGCTGGGGCTCTGCGAGAATTGCTGCGCCAGCACGGGGAACGGCGTGCCGGCCTTGATGCGCTGCACGATGGTTTCGGCGGAGCGCTGCACTTCGGCTTCCTGTTCCGGCCGTTCGACCGGCAGGTAGATTTCGGCGACGCGGTTCTCCGGCTTGCCGATATTCTCCTTCAGCTTGGCCAGCGCCTCGTCGACTTCAGTGTCGGAAACGTCGACCTGCGGGCGCAGGCGCCGGCGCACGACTTTCTGCCACAGCAGGTTGGCGCGAATCTGGTCGAGCGCGGCAGCCGGCGGTATCTGGGCGCTTTGCAGGAACGCCTTGAATTGCCCCGGCGGCCAGCGGTTGTTCTGTTCGATGCGCTGGACGGCCTCTTCCAGTTCCTTGTTGGTGACCTGCAGCCCGAGGCGTTTGGCCTCCTGCGTCTGCAGCTTCTCCTCGATCATGATGCGCAGCAGCTGGCGCGCCACGCGCTGGCGGTTTTCGTTGGTGTCTTCGAGGCGCGAAGCGACCATGGCGAGACGGGTGCGGGAAATGAGGTCGTAGACAGAGATTATGTCTTCGTTGACCGTCGCGGCGATCTTGGTCAGCTCCTGCTGGGCTGCCGCCTGGCGCGCGACGAGAACCGCGATCGCCATGGCGACGACGGCGGCGAGCCTGAATGTCCAACGACCCATCTAGCTTACTAGCTCCCTAAACGCCCGCTTGCGGGCTCTTTATAACCTATGTGATCTGCCGGGGCGAGGGCGGGAAAACCGTTTCCGACCAGTCGCTTCCCGTCAAAAGACGCGCGAATTCAAGCTGGTGAACTGCTTGAACACGACTTGCACCAAAACCCGGAAATCGGGATCGATCTCGCGATCGCGGTAAAGGCGTCGTTGCGCGTCGAGGGCGAAAATGAAGCATTCGTCCTCGTATTTCAACCGCCCGCCATAGTGCCGGGTCTTATTGTTCTCAAGATCGTGCGACCATACCGCGCCGATCGACCAGTTGTCATTCAGCTGCGACGTTACGCCAAGATTGAATTCCTGACGGTCGCCGAAATCGTTGGGCGCGATCAGCGTGTCGTCGATGAACAGATAATTCAGCGAGACCCGGAACGAGCGCGGGCCGATATTGGTCAGAAGGTCGGCCTGGCGCACATTCAGCTTCTCGCTGTCGAAACGCAGACGCGCGAAGCCGTCCCAGAACTGGCCCGGATTGATCGACACCGCCGCGATGACGTCCGACAGGTTTGAACTGGTCTGGTTGTCGATAAAGGATTGCTTGTCGTTCAGCCGGTAGCTCTGGCCCAGAAACAGGGTCGAGGCGCCGCCGCCGGCGCCGAACAGGCCGAATTTCACGCCATAGGTCACGCGCTGGCCGCCTTCGATGCGGTCGTCGCCGACGAAACGGTTGGCGTTGAACAGGTTGGTCTCGTCGAAGACGAGATCCTGCGCGTTCTCGTTCGGGATCCGCCATTGATTGCCCAGCGTCGGCGCCACCGAGACGCTAACCATCGGCTCGATCACCTGATAGTTCTGGTCGCCGCCATGGCGCACCAGCGGCCAGCGCCAGTCGAGGGTGGCTTGCGGCACGACGCGGCCGGTCACGCCGGAGAAGCTGCGCCCCGGCGTCGTCGGATGGTTGATTTCGTCTACGTTGTAGATGTCGCCATGAACGGTGGCGGTGAAGGTCCACACGTCGCCCCAGCCGCCGATATAGGGCTTGGTCCAGCCGATCCTGGCGGACAGCTTGTTGCTGTCGACGCCGTCGGGCCGATAGATGTTGGCGGCTTCGGCCTGGAAAATGTAGTGGCCGCCCCAGCGGTCGGGATCGCCCGTCATGTCGAGTTGCAGCAGCGGTGCGACGATCGGCAGGTCGCGGTCCCTCAGATCCTGACGCAGTTCCTGGAAGGCGTAGGAACGGAAATTGGCATAGGAGCGGCGGGAGAAGCCTTCGACGAAAGCCTGCGACGTCAGATACGAGGGCGAGCTGTAGCCGAACCGGCGCATATAGGTCTCGTCGGTCGAGCGTTGCACCGCAAAGCCGGCGCGCCACACATCGCCCAATTCGAAATTGCCTTTGGCGTCGATATGGCCGCGGAAATCCTTCTGGCCGGAAACATCGTCGACTTGCGAATAGGTGCCGCTGCCCAGCACCTCCAGAGATCCGAACGAAAACCGCTGGCGGTATTCGAGGCCGAGCTGCGGGACGTGGTTGCTGTAGACGCGCGGATAGAGCGTCAGGTCGCTGTGGCCGTTGATGTCCCAGTAGTAGGGAAGCGTGGTCCAGAATCCGTAGCGGCTCGAAGCGCCGAACTCCGGCGCCAGCACGCCGGTGCGGCGCTTCACCGTGGGATCGGCATGCGAGAAATAGGGCGCATAGGCGACGGGAATGCCCCACATCTCCAGGGTGACGTCTTCGTAATAGACGTTCTTGCTGTCGCGATCGTGCAGCACCTTGTTGGCCTTGAGCTGCCACAGCGGCGCGCGGTCGGGATCCTTTTCGCACAGCTTGCAGGGCGAGAACACGGCCTGGGTCAACAAGGTGCGCTGGCCATTGCGCAGCGTGCCGCCATTGGCGGCGAAGCGGCTGTTGTCGGCCATCAGGATGCGGATGTCGCGCGCCACGCCGTTCTTCAGGTCGCCCGTGACTTCCATGTAGTCGGCGAAGGCGACTTCGCCCGTCGGCTCCATGATCGTGACATGGCCCGAGGCCGACATGATCTCGGCCTTGCGGTTGTAGCTCACCGTATCGGCGGTCAGGATGCGGTCGTTCTGGAAGATCTCGACGCGGCCGCGCAGGGTGACGATCTCGAGCTGCTTGTCGTAGGTGACTTCGTCGGCGGCGAAGACCAGCGGCACGTCCTTGCTGGGCGCCTGCCGGTTCTCGATTTTCGGCTGCGCCAGCGCGGCCGGTGCCGTCAGAGCGCCAAGCGCCAATGCGATCGCCAGGCCCACGACAAATCTGTCGCCAGCCCGCCGACCATGCCGGATCTTGTCCCTCCGCCGTGCCAACGCCTTAAATCCCCTCAACCCCCAAAAGCCCGCGGGCGCCACTTGGTCAGCCGGCGGCAGTATAATTGGCGTCGCGGCGCAAGTCATAGCGACAATTCCGAGCGATGCCAAAGCGTAGGGCCGGCGAACTTATGTAATCTCCCATCTTTACGGGCAAGTCTGTTGCGGAAACCGCTTTTTTTTGGGGTTCCGCCATGGCACGGTTTGCCGCGACAGGCCCGCAAAAAGGGCCGCCCGCGCAACGACGCGCCGCCAAGAGGAACTCCATGAAAATCGCTTTCGTCGAACCCACCCGCTTTTCCACCGGCAACGTCGCCGTGATGGTCGCCGCCGACCGCAAATTGCTCCCCGCCGCCGCCGCGCTGGACAAGCAGACCAAAGGCGCCTTGAAGCGCGCCATGGGCGCCAGCCGCTTCACCGGCAAGAAAGGCCAGACGCTTTCCGTCATGGCGCCGTCGGGCACCAAGATCGACCGCATCACGCTGGTCGGCGTCGGCAAGGCGGGCGAGCTCGATGCGCTGGCGGCCGAAGCCATTGGCGGTAGCCTGGTGGTCGACGCCAACGGGGCTGCCCAGAAATCGCTGGTGGTGATGCTTGATCTGCCGGACGGCACCAAGCTCGGCGCCGAAGAAGTCGCCGCGCGCGTGGCGCTGGGCGGCAAGCTGCGTTCCTACCGTTTCGACAAGTATCGCACCAAGGAAAAGCCGGATGCCAAGCCGACGGTGGCGTCGCTGACCGTGGCCGTCAAAGGCGCGTCCGCCGCCCAGCGTCGCTATTCGGTGATCGGCAAGGCGGCCGACGCGGTGTTCTTCACCCGCGATCTGGTCGCCGAGCCGGCCAACGTGATCTATCCCGAGTCGCTGGCCGCCAAGTGCAAGGAGCTCTCCAAGTTCGGCTGCAAGGTCGAGGTGATGGGCGAGGCGGCGATGAAGAAGCTGGGCATGGGCGCGCTGCTGGGCGTCGGCCAGGGCTCGGTGCGCGAGTCGCAGCTCGTCGTCATGAGCTGGATGGGCGGGCCGAAGGGCCAGAAGCCGGTCGCCTTCGTCGGCAAGGGCGTGTGCTTCGACACCGGCGGCATTTCCATCAAGCCGGCCGGCGGCATGGAAGACATGAAATGGGACATGGGCGGCGCGGCGGCCGTGATCGGCGCCATGCACCTGCTGGCCGCGCGCAAGGCCAAGGTCAATGTCGTGGGCGTGGTCGGGCTGGTCGAGAACATGCCGTCGGGCAACGCGCAGCGGCCGGGCGACGTGGTCACCTCGATGTCGGGCCAGACCATCGAAGTCATCAACACCGACGCCGAAGGCCGCCTCGTGCTGGCCGATGCGCTCTGGTACACGCAGAAGCAATACAACCCGCAGGCCATCGTCGATCTGGCGACCCTCACCGGCGCCATCGTCATCGCGCTGGGGCATGAATATGCCGGCATGTTCGCCAACAACGACGATCTGGCCAACAAGCTCACCGCCGCCGGGGAGAAGAGCGGCGAGAAGGTGTGGCGCCTGCCGCTGGGCGAGAACTACAACAAGGAAATCAATTCCGACATCGCCGACATGAAGAACGTCGGCTCCGGCCGCGGCGCGGGCTCGATCACGGCGGCGCAGTTCCTCGAGCGCTTCATCATCGGCAACACGCCCTGGGCGCATCTGGACATCGCGGCGATGGCATGGACCAACCGCGATCTGCCGACCACGCCCAAGGGCGCCACCGCCTATGGCGTGCGCCTGTTGAACCGGCTGATCTCGGACAATTACGAGGCCAAGGACTGACGGATGCCGGCGTGACCGACGTCAGCTTCTATCACCTGACCCGTTCGACGCTGGAACAGACCCTGCCGCGCCTGCTGGAAAAGGCGCTGCAGGGCGGAGCGCGCTGCGTGGTGATGGCGGGCTCGCCCGAGCGGGTCGAGGCGCTGAGCGCGCATCTGTGGACCTGGGATCCCAATTCCTTCCTGCCGCATGGCAGCGCGCGCGACGGGCAGGCGCCGCTTCAGCCGGTGTGGCTGACCGACCAGGACGAAAATCCCAACGCCGCCACCATGCTGTTCCTCACCGACGGGGCACGGTCGGAGAAGATCGCCGACTATGCCCGCTGCTTCGAGCTGTTCGACGGCCGCGACGAGGCGGCCGTCGGCACCGCGCGCGAGCGCTGGAAGATCTATCGCGATGCCGGACATGCGGTGTCGTACTGGCAGCAGAACGACAAGGGCGGCTGGGAGAAGAAGGCCGGCTGAGACGTTGCCCAGGTAGATTTTCGCCCTCTTCAACGATTGGAGTTGCCTCATGTTCACGCTTTTCGGCGTTCCCGGCTGGGGCTCGGCGTTGGTCGAGGCGCAGCTGGTCTGGTACGGGCACCGTTTCGAGCCGGTCGATTTCGACAATCTTTTCACCTCGGCCGAATCGCGGGCCAAGCTCGCCAAGGTCAATCCGCTGGCGCAGGTGCCGACCCTGCAGATGCAAGACGGCTCGGTGATGACCGAGAGCGCCGCCATCACCCTGCTGCTGGCCGACGGCGCGGGCGCGAAATCGCTGGTGCCGCCGCCGGGCGATGCGGCGCGGGCGCAATTCCTGCGCTGGCTGGTGTTCCTCGTCGCCAACGTCTATCCCACCTTCACCTATGCCGACGATCCCAACCGGTTCGTGGGCGACAAGGCGGCGCAGGGCGACTACGAGGTGCGCATCAAGATCTATCGCGAGAAGCTGTGGCGCATCGTCGAAAGCGCGGTTGGCGAGCCGTGGTTCTGCGGCGGGAAGATGACGGCGCTCGACATCTATATCGCTGTGATGACGCGCTGGACGCCCAAGCGGGCATGGTTCGAAACCAATTGTCCCAAGCTGATGTCGATCGCGCACAAGGTCGATGCGCTGCCCGAGCTGCAATCCGTCTGGCAGCGGCATTTTCCCAAAGGCTAGATTTCACACCGTCGCCACCGGCGTTGCCGGCGAGCCGACGGCGCCGGGCAGGCGCAGCGGCGGGGCGGTGAGCAGGAAGCGGTTGCGGCCCTTGGCGCGCAGCCAGGTCGCCAGCTCGTGCAAATACCACAGCTCGCCCAGATGCACGCCGAGCTTGAACAGGCAATGCTCGTGCAGCGGGAAGCCGGCATGGCAGTCGCCGCTGCCGGGCAGCGCCGGCACGCCTTCGACGCCGTAATTATCGGCGATCAGCACCGACAGGCCGCTGTCGGTGATCCAGTTCAGCAGCCGCTTGTCGCGCCCGTTCAGCACGGCGCAGGAGTTGTGCAGCGATTCGTCGGGCTGGCGCTTCATCTCCATGATCATGGTGGCGAAGCCGGTATGCAGCACCACCATGTCGCCGCTCTCGACCTCGACCCTGTCGGCGTGCATGGCGCGCATCATCTCGTCGTAGCCGATCTGGGTGCGGGCGCGGCCGAAATGGTGTTCCAGATCGATCAGCACGCCGCGGCCCTGCACGCATTTGACCGCCATGTTCTCGATGCCGAGCTTGCGCGCGGACGATTCCTTGCCGCTCGAGGCGCCGGTGCCGTAGTCGTGCGGGCCGACGACGTCAGCGCCCGCGCGCCAGCCGTTGTAATAGAGCGGCTCGGGCTTGCCATCGCCATCGGCGTCGAAATGGTTGCCGATATGGGCCAGCGAATCCCACTGCGTCGAATATTGCAGGGTCAGCAGCACGCGGTCGTCGGAGACGATGTCGTTGTAGTGCGGATCGACCTTCGACATCGGGTAGTTGAAGCGTGGCGCATCGGCGTCGCCGGTCGGGTGCAGCACCGGCGGCGTGCGGCGCGGGTTCAAAAGATTGCCGCCGGGATAATCGAGCGGCAGGCTGAGGCAGAAAGTGATGCCCTCGCGCACTTCGGCCACGCCCTGGCGTACTTTCTCCGCAGTAAGCAGGTTAAGCCGGCCCAGCTGGTCGTCGGCGCCCCAATCGCCCCAGGTAGAGCCTTCCGGCCGATGCTTCCAGCGCGCCATAAGCGATCCCCCTCAATCGTTTGCGCGATCATGGCGAGCGCCGGGCCGGCGAGCAACCGGGCGCGTGTGACCGGTTTCACAGCGCCATCGCCGCAAAGTGATCCATGGTCCGGCCCGTTGCGGTAAGATGGTTATCGTGGGTGGGCAGGAGGCCCAGAGAGATGAAAAGCAGGATTTTTGCAGCAAGTGTCATCGGCGTTGCGATGCTGGCCGGCGCGGTGCAGGCGCAGACGCCGGCGGAGCTCGATTACTGCAATCGGCTGGCCGCCTATTACGACACTTACAATCGGCGCGGCGAAGGACAGATCCAGGCCGGCGGCGTCGATCGCGTGATCGGGCTGGAGCGCTGCCGCAAGGGCGAGGTCGCCGCCGGCACCGCGCAGCTGCGCCGCGCCATCCAGCTCATCGGCTTCGATCCGCCCAAGCAGTAAGGGCAAGCCGTAAAGCTGCCTGCAACGATTCCCCTCATCCTGAGGAGCGGCCCGCAAGGGCCGCGTCTCGAAGGATCGGCAATCGCACCATCGCCTGTGCAGCGTATCCTTCGAGACGCTCGCTGACGCTCGCTCCTCAGGATGAGGGGAGTGTGAGGCAGCGAAAGGAGGGAGCGGGCGCGGTCGGGTAAAGGATCAGGCGGCGGCGCCTTCGCGCATGTCGCGCTCGGTGGTTTCCAGCCGCTCGATGGCTTCGAGCCATTCGGCCTCGGCGTTGGCCAGCGCGTTCTGGATCGCGCCGGCTTCCATCTGCAATTTGCGCACGGCGTCGGCGGGGCCAGTGTAAAGCGCCGGGTCGGCGAGCTTGGCTTTGATCGCTTCGTTCTGCTTGGTCAGTCGCGTGACCATCGCTTCGGCGGCGGCGACCGCTTTGCGCAAAGGCGTCAAAGCCGCTCTGATCTCCACTTCCGAGCGACGGCGATCCTTGCCGCGCTCGACGGGCTCGGCTTTCGCGACCGCTTTTTCTTCAGGCTTGGCGGATTTGGCGGACTTGTTGCCGCCGAAGCGGGACGGCTTGTCGTCGTTCTCGCCGCGCTGGCCCAGCAGCAGGCGCTGGTAGTCGTCGAGATCGCCGTCATAGGTCTTGACCTTGCCGTCGGCCACCAGCCACAGCGTGTCGGCCACCAGGCGCAGCAGGTGCGTGTCGTGGCTGACCAGCACGACGGCGCCCTGGTAGTCGTTCAGCGCCTCGATCAGCGCCTCGCGCGCATCCATGTCGAGATGGTTGGTGGGCTCGTCGAGCAGCAGGATATGCGGCGCATCGACGGCCATCAGCGCAAACAGCAGCCGCGTGCGCTCGCCGCCCGACAGCTTGCCGACGGGCAGCTTGGCCTTGTCGCCGGAGAAGTAGAAGCGGCCGAGATGGTTGCGATGCTTCTGCTCGTTGGCGTCGGGCATCAGCCGGCGCACGTGATCGAGCGCCGAGTCCTGCAGGTCGAGTTCCTCGCTCTGGTGCTGGGCGAAATAGCCGACCTTCAGCTTGCCCGATTTGCGCAAGGAGCCCGATTGCAGCTTCAGCCGATCCGACAGCACGCGCACCAGGGTCGACTTGCCGTTGCCGTTGGCGCCCAAGAGCGCGATGCGGTCGTCCATGTCGATGCGCAGATTGACGTTCGACAGAACCGGCTTGCCGGGCGCGTAGCCGGCTTCGCCTTTCTCGATGGTGATGATCGGCGGCGGCAACTCGGCGGGGCTTGGAAAATCGAAACCGATCTCCTTCTCATGCGCCAGCAACACGACCGGCTCCATCTTCTCCAGCATCTTCACGCGCGACTGCGCCTGGCGCGCTTTCGAGGCCTTGGCGCGGAAGCGATCGACGAAGGCCTGCAGATGCTTGCGCTGCGCCGCCTGGCGCTCGGCCTGCGAGGCCAGATTGGCCTGGCGCTCGCGACGCGTACGCTCGAAGCGGTCGTAGTTGCCGTTATAGGCGACCAGCTTGCCGTTATCGATATGCACGATCTGTTCGATGGCGCCATTCAGCAGGTCGCGATCGTGGCTGACCAGGATCAGCGTGCGCGGATAGTTGCGCAGATAGGTTTCCAGCCACAGCCGCGCTTCGAGGTCGAGATGGTTCGACGGCTCGTCGAGCAGCAGCAGGTCGGGCTGCGAGAACAGCACCGAGGCCAGCGCCACGCGCATGCGCCAGCCGCCGGAATAGGAATTGCACGGCCGCTGCTGCGCCTCGTGATCGAAGCCCAGACCGTTGAGGATGCGCGCGGCGCGCGACGGGGCGGAATGGCTTTCGATGTCGACCAGCCGATTGTGGATCTCGGCGATGCGCTGGGGATCGCTTTCGGTCTCGGCCGCCGCCAGCAGGCTGGCGCGCTCGAGATCGGCCGCCAGCACGGTCTCCAACAGCGATTCCGGCCCGTCCGGCGGATCCTGCGCCATGCGGCCCACCCGCATGCCGGGCTGGATCGAGATCCCCCCCTGGTCGGGCTGCAGCTCGCCATCGATCAGCTTGAGCAGGGTCGACTTGCCGGTGCCGTTGCGGCCGACCAGACCGACGCGCTTGCCGCCCGGAATCGAAACCGAGGCCTGCTCGAAGATGGCGCGGCCGCCGACGCGGTAGGTGAGATCGTTGACGCTCAGCATGGGGCGGGGGCCTTAGCACAGGCGGCGGCAATGTCCAAGGCGGCCATGTTGCGACAGGTCCGGAAACCGTCTATAAGCCCGCGACTTTTCGCCCAAAGCAGGAAAATCATGGCCAAGGAACGCACTCTTTCGATCATCAAGCCGGACGCGACCCGCCGCAATCTGACCGGCAAGATCAATGCCCGGTTCGAGGAAAAGGGCCTGCGCATCGTCGCCCAGAAGCGCCTGTGGCTGTCGCGCCAGCAGGCCGAGCAGTTCTACGGCGTGCACAAGGCGCGGCCGTTCTTCAACGATCTGTGCACCTTCATGACCTCGGGCCCGGTGGTGGTGCAGGTTCTGGAAGGCGACAACGCCGTCGCCAGGAACCGCGAGATCATGGGCGCCACCAACCCGGCCAACGCCGATGCCGGCACCATCCGCAAGGATTTCGCCGAATCGATCGAAGCCAACTCCGTGCATGGCTCGGACTCGCCCGAGAACGCGGCGACCGAAATCGCCTTCTTCTTTGCGGGCACCGAGATCGTCGGCTAAGCCAAGCCCGACCCGACAAACGAAAAGCGGCCCCGACGGGCCGCTTTTTGCATTTCAGGAGATGGCGGCTAGAGCAGGAACAGCGCCATGGCGATCAGCAGCAGCGCCACGCCGACCACGCCGTAGTTCGTCAGCTTGATGAAGCTGGCCCATGTCTCGCGATGCGAGCGCATATCGAAATCTTCCGCCATTGATTCTCTCCCTTGAACGGCCCCGACCGTCGCTATGCGGCCGTTATACTGAAACCGGGCCGGCAAGAAAAGAGGGGGGATAACCTAGGTCGCCGCCATGCCCAGGGCGCGCCGGGCGCGCTCGCCGAACGCGACCTCTTCGCCGCGCACGGTGATTTGGCCGTCGGCGATCAGTTCCATGACCAGCGGATAGAGCCGATGCTCGGCCTCCAGGATGCGGGCGGAAAGCGTGGCTTCATCGTCGCTGCGGAGAACCGGCACCCTTGCGCGCGCGATGATCGGTCCCGAATCCATTGCCGGTCGCACGTAATGCACGGTGCAGCCGGTTTCGCGCGCGCCGGCGTCCAGCGCCTGGCGCTGCGGGTGGCGGCCCTTGAACTGCGGCAGCAGCGAGGGATGGATATTCACCATCCGATCGCGCCAGCCCTCGACGAAGCCGTCGCTCAGCAGGCGCATGAAACCGGCAAGGCAAACGAACTCCACGCCCGCCGCCCGCAAGGCCGCATCCATCGCCGCATCGAAGCTGGCGCGATCAGCATATCGTTTGTGATCGATGACGACAGTCGGGATGCCCGCGACGTGGGCGAATTGCAGGCCGGCCGCGATGGCGACATTGCTGACGACAAGCGCGATGGCGGCTTTGCTGTCGGGACGGGAGCAGGATTGGATCAGGGCCTGCAGGTTGCTGCCGCGGCCCGAGATCAGCACGCCGATCTTCAGTCGCGCCATTGCCGCTCCGCGCCATCGACGACGCAGGAAGCTTCGCCGTCGCCCGCTTCGATGCGGCCGATCAGCGAGACGGTTTCGCCATGCTGGCGCAGCACGCCGGCGAGCCGCTCGGCGTCACTGGCTGCGCAGACCAGCACCATGCCGATGCCGCAATTGAAGGTTCTGCTCATGTCATGCACCGGCACGCCGCCCGCCACCGACAGCCAGCGGAACACCGGCGGCAATTTCCACGTCGTGGCATCGAGCCGGGCAAGCGTGCCTTCGGGCAGCACGCGCGGCACGTTGTCGACCAGACCGCCGCCGGTGATATGCGCCAGCCCCTTCACGCCACCGGACTTGATCGCCGCCATGCAGGAGCGAACATAGAGTCTGGTCGGCGTCAGCAGCGCTTCGCCCAGGCCGCGCTCCTTGTCGAACGGCGCCGGCTGCTCGTAGCTCATGTTGTTGACGGAGACGATCTTCCGCACCAGCGAGAAGCCGTTGGAGTGAACGCCGCTCGAGGCCAGACCCAGCACCACGTCACCGGCTGCGATGTCGGGCCTGGGCAGGAGCTGGTCGCGCTCGACGGCGCCAACGGCAAAACCCGCCAGATCGTAATCGCCGTCGGCGTACATGCCGGGCATTTCCGCCGTCTCGCCGCCGATCAGCGCGCAGTCGGACTGGCGGCAGCCTTCGGCGATGCCGGCAATCACCGCGCGCGCGGCGTCGACCTCGAGCTTGCCGGTGGCGTAATAGTCGAGGAAAAACAGCGGCTGCGCGCCTTGCACGACGATGTCGTTGACGCACATGGCGACCAGGTCGATGCCCACCGTGTCGTGGCGCCGGGCCTCGATGGCGACTTTCAGCTTGGTGCCGACGCCGTCGGTGCCGGATACCAGCAGCGGGTCCTTGAAGCCGGCCGCCTTCAGGTCGAACAGCGCGCCGAAACCGCCCAGCCCGCCCACGACGCCGGGCCTGGTGGTGCTTTTGGCCAAAGGCTTGATGGCGTCGACCAGCGCCTCGCCGGCATCGATATCCACCCCGGCGTCGCGATAGGTGAGAGAGTTCCTGACGGTCACCGGCGGCCTCGATTGGGGGGTACGTGACTTGACGCGAATTCGGGGCGAAAATACTTGATCGCAAACGGTTTGCAACGCCATAACCGCACACACAAACGGGGATATCCCATGGCTCGCCCGAGCCGAATTTCCTTTCTTGCCGCCTTGTTCGCCACCTTGACCGGCTTTTTGCTGGCTTTTGGCGTTCCGGCCTCCGCCGCCACCCTGGCCGACGTCTATACGATCACCGGCGTGCCGATCGACGCCACGGCGGCCAATGCCCAGCAGGCGCGCGATCAGGCTATCGTGCAAGGCCAGCGCCGGGCGGCACGACTGTTGCTGGAGCGACTGGCGCTACGCGCCGATCATCCGCGCCTGCCGCAGATCGACGCCAATGCGCTGACCAACATGGTGGCGGGTTTCCAGGTCGCCAATGAGCGCAATTCGACCGTGCGCTATCTGGCCGATCTGACCGTCAGCTTCAAGCCGGAGGCCGTGCGCACGTTGATGCGCGAAGCCGGCATTCCCATTGCGGAGACGCCGAGTCAACCCGTGCTGGTGCTGCCGGTGTGGCGGGTCGGCAACGATCTGCAACTGTTCGACGACCGCAATCCCTGGCGCGAGGCCTGGCTCAAGGTTGCGGCCGGCAAGGGGCTGGTGCCGCTGCTGACGCCCCTGGGCGATCTGGGCGACCTGCAGGCGATAACGGCCGAACAGGCGACGTCGGGCGATCCGGCCGCACTTGCCGCCATCGCCCAGCGCTATGGCACCAGCGCCGTCATTGTGGCGTTCGCCACTTCCGGCGCCAACGAGACCATCGATCAGCTGATCGTCAGCCGCTATCAGATCGGCGGCGGCCAGGCGCAGCGCATTGCCGTTTCGCCCCGTCGCCCGCCCGAAGCGCTGCTGGCAACCGCGCTCGCCATTTCGCAGGAAGTGGAAGAGAGCTGGAAATCGGCCGCCGCCCTGGTCGGCAGCGGCCCGGCGGCGATTTTGGATGTCAGCGTGCCCATACGGCAGCTCGGCGAATGGATTGCCATTCGCAAGCAACTCTCGGGCGTGCCGGCGATCAAGACGGTGGCGGTGCGTTCGCTGGGTGTGGGGGCGGCGGAAATCACGCTGGATTATGCCGGCACGCCGCAGCAGCTTCAGGCTGCATTGGCGCAGGCCGATCTCGTCCTGACCGAAGAGGGCGGCGGCTGGGTTCTGCGTTCGAAGGCCGCGCCTGCGGCCCGGCCGCAATAGGGAGAACCGCCGAGCCCGCCGTGCGTTATTGCCAGTCGATCATTCGTCCTTGGAAGAGCTCATGCCCATTTTGACCGAACGCAAGCAACTGAGAGCGTGGATCGTCGTGGCGATCGTCACGCTGGTCTTGCTGTGGCTGTTGAGCGACGTGCTGTTCCCCTTCGTGGCTGGCATGATCCTGGCCTATTTCCTCGATCCTCTGGTGGACGACCTCGAGCGCCGCGGCATGGGGCGAACGCTCAGCACCGCGGTCATCCTCATAGCCTTCCTGATCCTGCTGTCGGCCTTCCTGCTGCTGATGGCGCCGATGATCTACGATCAGACCGTCGCTTTCGGCAAGAACCTGCCGCGATACTTGTCCGAACTGAACATGCGCCTGATGCCCAAGATCGAAGCCCTGCGGCCCACCTTGGGAATCTCCGGCACCGTGTCGAACGAAGTTGCCGAAGCGGTGCGCGAGGGCGGGCCCAAGATTTTCGCCTGGCTCGGCAACGCCATGGGTTCGGTGCTGGCCGGCGGGCTGGCGCTGTTCGACATCGTGGCCACCGTCGTGCTGACGCCGGTCGTGGCGTTCTACATGCTGCGCGACTGGGACGTCATGATCGCCAAGATCGATTCCTGGCTGCCGCGCCGCTACGCCGGCACCATTCGCCAGATAAGCACCGAGGCCGACCAGTCGATCGCTGGCTACATGCGCGGCCAGGCGCTGGTCTGCCTCATCCTGGGCACGTTCTATGCCTTGTCGCTGGCGCTGGTCGGGCTGGAGTTCGGCCTGGTAATCGGCTTGATCGCCGGCTTGATCACCTTCCTGCCCTATGTCGGCAGCATGGTTGGCGGCGTGCTGGCGATCGGCATGGCGCTGGCGCAATTCCCGCCCGACTGGGTCAGCGTCGGCATCGTCGCCGGGATCTTCGTTTTCGGCCAGGCGGTCGAAGGCAATTACCTGTCGCCCAAGCTGGTCGGCGACCGCGTCGGCCTGCATGCCGTTTGGGTCATGTTCGCCCTGATGGCCGGCGGCGCGCTGTTCGGCTTCACCGGGCTGCTTCTGGCGGTGCCGGTGGCGGCGATCATCGGCGTGCTGTGCCGGCATTTCATGAAGGAATATCTGGCGAGCCGCTATTACGACGATGGCCACGTGCCGCCCTTCCAGGTGCCGCCGGTGATGATCGATCCCAGCGCGGCCACCACCGAAGGCGTGGTCGAAGCCGAGCCGCCACGGCAATCATGAGCCTGCCGTCGGCCTCGCGTCAGCTGGCGCTCGATCTGCCGCACCGTCCGCATTTCAGCCGCGCCGATTTCCTGGTGGCGGAAGCCAACCAGTCGGCCATGGCGGCGCTCGATGGATTTGCCGGCGATGCGGGCTCGACCATGGCCGTCAGCGGACCGCCCGGCAGCGGCAAGACGCATCTCGCCCATATCTGGGCCAGTCGCACCGGCGCGCGCTGGATAACGCCCGAGACGCTGGGCGCGGCGCTGCCCGAACTTGCTTCGTTGCCGCCGACCGCGCTTGTGTTCGATGCCGCCGATCGCACGGCCGGCAATGCTACGGCCGAAACCTCATTGTTCCATCTTTTGAATCTCATTCGACAGCAAGGCGGTTCGCTGCTGCTGATCGGCCGGCAGCCGCCGTCGCGATGGCCCGTGGCGCTGCCCGATCTGCGCTCGCGTCTTGCGGCGCTGAATACGGTTTCGGTCGGTGCGCCCGACGAGGCATTGCTGGGGGCGGTGCTGGTGAAACTCTTCGCCGACCGGCAGGTCAGCCTGGGCGGCGAAGTGATCGCCTATCTGCTGCCGCGCATGGATCGCTCGCTGGAATCGGCACGAGCGCTGGTCGCCGCCATCGATGCCGAGGCGCTGGCCGGCAAGCGGGCGATCACCGTGCCGCTGGCGGCCAAGGTTCTGGCCGCGCTACAACAGGACAAAAGCGAAGGGGAGTAACGCGATGGATCTGGGTATCAAGGGCCGCAAGGCGATCGTCTGCGCCGCCAGCAAGGGGCTGGGCAGGGGGTGCGCCATGGCGCTGGCGCGCGAGGGCGTGCATGTCGTCATCACCGCGCGCACCGCTTCTGATCTGGAAAAGACGGCCGACGAAATCCGCAAGGCGACCGGCGTCACGGTGACCGCCATCGCCGGTGACATCACCACTGAAGCGGGCCGAGCCGCGGCGTTGAAAGCCTGTCCCGAGCCCGACATCCTCATCAACAATGCCGGCGGCCCGCCGCCCGGCAATTTCCGCAACTGGACGCGCGAGGACTGGATCAAGGCGGTCGACGCCAACATGCTGACGCCGATCGAGCTGATCAAGGCCACGGTCGACGGCATGATGAAGCGGGGCTATGGGCGGGTGGTCAACATCACCTCAAGTGCTGTCAAAGCGCCGATCGACATTCTGGGTCTCTCCAACGGCGCGCGCTCGGGCCTGACCGGCTTCATCGCCGGCCTGGCGCGGACCACCGGCAAGCATGGCGTAACCATCAACAACCTGCTGCCCGGCCCGTTCGACACCGACCGGCTGCGCTCCAACATCGCCACCCGCGCGCGCAACTCCAATCGCTCGGTCGAGGAAGAAGCGGAGATTGCCGCCAAATCCAATCCGTCGGGGCGCTTCGGCACGGCGGAGGAATTCGGCGCCATGTGCGCCTTCCTGTGCAGCGTGCATGCGGGCTACGTCACCGGCCAGAACATCCTGATGGATGGCGGCCAGTATCCGGGGACTTTCTGATGCGCACTCTTGCTGTTGCGGCAGTCGCCGCCTTGATGGCACTGCCGGTCCAGGCGCAAAACGGCGCCGACGTCTACGGCAAGTGGCAGACCGAATCGACCAACGCCCATGTCGAGCTCTATCGCTGCGCCGATGCCGCGCGCGGCATCGTCTGCGGCAAGGTGGTGTGGCTGCGCAACGCCACCCATCCCGACGGCACGCCGGCGGCCAGCGTCGAGGAAGTGAGCGACGTTAAGAATCCCGATCCGGCATTGCGCAGCCGCAAGATACTCGGCCTGGAATTCCTCTATGGCTTCCAGGCGGCGGCGGACGAGCCCGGCACCTATGAAAACGGCAAGATCTACAATGCCGAAGACGGCGACACCTACAGCGCGCGCATCAAGCTGGAGAATCCCGACAGGCTCGTGTTGCGCGGCTACGTGCTGATGCCGATGCTGGGCAAGTCGCAGACCTGGACGCGGGTGAAGTAGCTCCCTCCGCAAATAGTTGTCATCGCCCGGCTTGACCGGGCGACCCATGGTTCTGCCACTCCGCCTTCGCTAGTGAACAGCGGCAACTGCCACCCGCATGGACGGCCCGGTCAAGCCGTGCCATGACGAAAAGCGAGGGCTAGCTGCGCGCCGCCAAGGATCGTGGCGTTGTGAAGATGCGCAAGGTCGCGTTCTCCGGTCCGATCTGCGCCCAGTCCTCGACGTCGAAATCGAACACCGACAATCCCGCAGTCGGATACTTGGTCGCCAGCCGGTCCATTTCCATCTTCGGCGCGCCTGCGGCCAGTTCCAGCGCCAGCGCCTGGGTGCCGGGGTTGTGGCCGATGATCAGCGCGACGTTGTGACGGTTCTCGATGCGCCGCGCCTGCGCCAGCAAGGTTCGCTCGCCGGCCAAATAGAGTTCCGGCTCGATCACGATGGTCGGCCGGTTCTTCCAGAACAGGGCGGCCAGTTCGAGCGTTTCCTTGGTGCGGGTCGCGGCCGAACACAGCACCAGATCGGGCGCCAGACCTGCGCCGGCCATGTAGCGACCCATCACGCCCGCGGTATCCCGCCCGCGGCCATTCAGCGGCCGGTCGAAATCGCCGATTCCGGACGGCCAGGCCGATTTGGCGTGCCGCAACAGACAAAGCGTTTTCATGACAAGACGTTTCCTTGAAAAAGCCGGATTTACCGTGTTTCGTCAGATGCTTAACAGGATGTCATGACAGAGTCATGTAGAATGCCTAAATTAGTTGGTGAAAAACGTCTCTTTTCGAGCTTCTGGACAGGGAAATGACAGCGAAAGCCGAGCTTGCCGGCCCCGCGACTGAATTGGCTGTGCCGCTGGCGTCTGGCGCCAAGCCTGCGGCCAGGATCGCCCCGCTGCCCGTCGTCGAGGACGGCGTGGCGCTGCTCGATCCCAAATCCCCGCGTCGGTTCATCAATCGCGAGCTGTCCTGGCTGGCCTTCAATACCCGCGTGTTGGAAGAGGCGACCAATCCGCACCATCCGCTGCTGGAGCGGGTGCGCTTCCTGTCGATCTCGGCCAACAATCTCGACGAGTTCTACATGGTGCGCGTCGCCGGCCTGCGCGACATGGTGCGGTCGGGCATCCAGACGCCGTCCGATGACGGTCTGACGCCGCAGCAGCAATTGCTGGCGATTCGCGAGATGGCCACGTCCTTGATCAACAAGCAGCAGACGGTGTGGGCCAGGCTGCGTACTGAATTGCGCCGCGAAGGCATTGCCGTCATCGAAGCCGACGAATTGTCGACTGACGAGAAAACCTGGCTCGACCAATATTTCATCGATCAGGTGTTTCCGGTGCTGACGCCGCTGGCGATCGACCCGGCGCATCCGTTCCCTTTCCTGGCCAATCTTTCCACTTCGTGCCTGCTGGAACTGCGCCGCGCCTCGGACGGCCGCAACATGATGGGTCTGCTGCCGCTGCCGCAGCAGCTGGAGCGTTTCGTCCGTCTTCCCGGCAAGGAGCTGCGCTTCCTGTCGATCAAGCGCGTGGTCGAGATGTATTTCGACCGGCTGTTTCCGGGCTACAAGGTGGTCAACAAGGGTTACTGCCGCCTGATCCGCGACTCCGAAGTCGAAATCAACGAAGAAGCCGAAGATCTGGTCACGACCTTCGAGGCGGCGCTGAAAGGCCGTCGCCGCGGCGATCTGATCTCGCTTACCTTGAATGCCGAGATGCCGGCGCATCTGCGCGAATTCCTGCTCGAGCAGCTGGAGATCACCGGGGACGAGGTCGATGTCTTCGCGCTCGACCTGTCGCTCAACATCGAATCGGTCAATGCCGTCATCGTCGATGAGCGGCCCGACCTTAAGTTTCCGCCCTATACGGCGCGCTTTCCCGAGCGCATTCGCGATTTCGGCGGCGATTGCTTCGCCGCCATCCGCGCCAAGGACATCCTCGTTCACCATCCGTACGAGAGCTTCGATGTGGTGGTGCAGTTCATCCGCCAGGCGGCGCGCGATCCGGCGGTGATCGCCATCAAGCAGACGCTCTATCGCACCAGCCAGGATTCGCCCATCGTCAAGGCGCTGATCGAAGCCGCCGAGGCGGGCAAAACCGTCACCGCGCTGGTCGAGCTCAAGGCGCGCTTCGACGAGGAGGCCAATATCCGCTGGTCGCGCGATCTGGAGCGCGCCGGCGTGCAGGTCGTCTACGGCTTCATCGACCTGAAGACTCACGCCAAGGTGTCGATGGTGGTGCGCCGCGAAGGCGGCAGCGCGCGCACCTACGTGCATTTCGGCACCGGCAACTACCATCCGATCACCGCCAAGATCTACACCGATCTTTCCTTCTTCACCTGCGATCCGATTCTGGTTCGCGATGCGGCGCGGGTGTTCAACTACATGACGGGCTACGCCCGCCCGACCGAGCTGGAAAAGATCGCCATCTCGCCGGTCAATCTGCGCCAGACCCTGCTGCGCCATATCGAGGCCGAAGCGGCGCTGGCGGCGCAAGGCAAGCCGGCGGCGATCTGGGCCAAGATGAATTCGCTGGTCGATGCCGGCATCATCGACGCGCTTTACGAGGCATCGAAAGCCGGCGTGCAGATCGATCTGGTGGTGCGCGGCATCTGCTGCCTGCGGCCGGGCGTGCCGGGCCTGTCGGAGAATATCCGCGTCAAGAGCATCGTCGGCCGCTATCTGGAACACGCCCGCATCGTCTGCTTCGGCAATGGCGACAAGCTGCCGTCACGCAAGGCGAAGGTTTTCATCTCTTCGGCCGACTGGATGCCGCGCAATCTCGATCGCCGCGTCGAGACCCTGGTGCCGATCGAGAATCCCACCGTGCACCAGCAAATCGTCGACCAGATCATGCTCAACAACCTGAAGGACGTGGCGCAAAGCTGGCGGCTGATGCCGGATGGCGAATACGTGCGCATGGCGGCAGACGAGAAAGCCCACAGCGCGCATGTGTATTTCATGACCAACCCCAGCCTGTCGGGGCGCGGCAGCGCCCTGCGCCATGAACCCCAGTCGCGCAACGGCCGCGACAAGAGCTAAAGGGCCGGGCATAACTGACGCATTGCACGGGATGGCGCCAGAAGCTAAACCCTCGCCATGAGCGAGACCCGCGCCGCATCCCATCGCCAGCCAGTCGATTCGGGGCGCATCGGCATCATCGACATCGGCTCGAACTCGATCCGTCTGGTGGTCTACGAACAGGCGCAGCGCGCGCCGATGCCGGTCTTCAACGAGAAAGTCCTGTGCGGCCTGGGGCGCGATCTCGAACGTACCGGCGGCTTGCCGGCCGACGGCGTTTCCAGCGCGCTCGACAATCTGCAACGCTTCGTGACCCTGGCGCGCAACATGAAGGTGGCTCGCCTCGATCTGCTGGCGACCGCCGCCGTGCGCGACGCCACGGATGGCGAAGCCTTCATCGCCGAAGTGCAACGGCGCACCGGCGAGAAGGTGCAGCTCATCAGCGGCAATCGCGAGGCCGAGCTTTCGGCTCTTGGCGTGATCTGCGGCATGCCCGGCGCCGATGGCGTGATGGGCGATCTGGGCGGCGGCAGTCTGGAATTGATGGCGCTCGACAAGGGCAAGCTGGGCCAATCGGTGACCTTGCCGCTGGGGCCTTTGCGCCTGCAGGCGATGAACGGCAAGCGCACCGCCAAGGAAGTGATCGATGGCGCGCTTGCGGGCGTGAAGTGGCTGCAAGCCTATCGCGGCCGCACGTTCTATCCGGTAGGCGGCGCCTGGCGCGCTTTCGCCCGGCTGCACATGGAGCAGGTCAACTACCCGCTGCACGTGATCCACGAATATCGCATCTCGGGCCGCGAAGGCCGCGAGATGGCGGCGATGCTGTCGCAGCAAAGCCCGAAATCGCTGGAGAAGATCGTCGGCGTTTCCAAGCGCCGGCTGGAGACGCTGCCGATCTCGCTGCAGGTGCTGGAGCGGGTGCTGGCGATCCTGCAGCCCAAGACCTTGCGCTTCTCAGCTTTCGGCCTGCGCGAGGGATTCTTCTACAGCAATCTGCCGAAGGAAGAGCAGCAGCGCGATCCGCTGATCGCCTATGCCGAGGACGAAGGCGAGCGCTGGCGGCGTTTCGAACTGATGCCGGACGAAATCCACGACTGGATCTCGCCGGTGTTCGAGGGCGAGACGACGCAGGAAGCGCGCTTGCGCCGCGCCGCCTCGCTGCTGAGCGACATCGCCTGGGCCGACCATCCCGACTATCGCGGCGACCAGGCCTTGGTGCGGGTGCTGCGCATGCCGGTGCCGGGCATCGACCATCGCGAACGGGCCATGCTCGCGCTGGCCCTGATGTGGCGCTACAAGAGCGGCGTGCGCGGCGACGATGCGGCGATGGCGCTGAATCTGATCGAGGACGAATGGGCGGCGGTGGCGCAGCGCATCGGCACCTCGCTGCGGCTGGCCTACAATCTCTCGGGCGGCGCGCCGGGATTGCTGCCGCGCACGGCGTTGCGGCGCGGCAAGGGCGTCATAACGCTGATCGTGCCGCCGGCCTTGCGCAACCAGCTGGGCGACGTGACGGAGCGGCGGCTGGAGTCGCTTGCGGAAGCTTTCGACTGCAAGCCGGAAATCGTGATCGACGAACTGCCGAAAAAAACCTAGCTCTTTTCGATTTGGTCCATGTCGATCAGCGCCAATTGCTGGTCGCGGATCACCAGCCCCAGCCGGCCGTGCTTCAGCTTCAGCGCGTCCTCGCCGAAAATCTCGCGCCGCCAGCCATGCAGGGCAGGGACGTCGGCATTGTCGTCGGCGGCGATCAACTCGACCTCGCGCGATGAGGCGATCAGCTTGGGCGCCACGCCTTCGGAATCGCATTTCAGCTTCAGCAGCACTTTCAGCATGTCCGACACCGCCGGCGGCGCCACGATGCGCTGGCCGTTGCCGGGCCGGTCGCTTTCCAGATTGTCCTTGCTCTCAAGTCCAAGCTGCACGGCGGCGAGGATGGCCGCGCCCTGCTTGCCCTCGACCATGCCGCGCGACAGCCCGCGCGTGCGCGCGAGCTCCTCGGCATTGGTCGGCGCGTGGGCTGCGATCTCCAGCACCGATTCGTCGCGCAGCACGCGGTTGCGCGGAATGTCGAGCCGCTGTGCCTCACGCTCGCGCCAGTCGGCGATCTCGCGCAGCACGCGCAGCAGCTTCTGGCTCGGCGCCCGCGGCTTCAGCCGCCGCCACGCCTCGCGCGGGTCCATCGAATAGGTTTCCGGATCGGTGAGAAGCGCCATTTCCTCGACGAGCCAGTCGGCGCGCTTGTTCTTCTGCAGCTTGGCCGACAGCTTCTCGTAGACGACGCGCAGGTGCGTGACGTCGGCGATGGCGTATTGCAGCTGCCGTTCGCTAAGCGGTCGGCGGCTCCAGTCGGTGAAGCGGCTGGATTTGTCGATATGCGCCTTGGCGAGCTTGGCGGCCAGCGTGTCGTAGGCGGCCTGGTCGCCGAAGCCGCACACCATGGCCGCGACCTGGGTGTCGAACACGGGCTTGGGCATATCGCCCATGTTCTTGTGGAAGATTTCCAGATCCTGGCGCGCGGCGTGGAACACTTTCAGCACGTCGCGATTGCGCATCAGCTCGTAGACCGGCGTCAGGTCGATGCCCTCGGCCTGCGCATCGACCGCGGCCGCATCGTCCGGCCCGCCGAGCTGGATCAGGCACAGGATCGGCCAGTAGGTCCGCTCGCGCATAAACTCGGTATCGACGGTGACGAACTTGGCCTTGGCCAGGCTGGCGCAGAATTCGCTCAGTTCGGCCGTTTCGGTGATCAGACGCATGCTTGGGCGGGGGGCCTTTGCCGGAGAAAGGGGCTGGTTCAGGCAGCCTTCATACACGCTGGCGGAAGGGGTGCAAAGGCGCATGAAACGGGCGGCTTCCTTGCACGGCGTCAGCTTGACAAAGCCCCGCAAAACGTGCCTTTTGCGCCGGTTTTCCAGTGGGTTGCGCGATTTTCGCCGCGCCCTCGAGAAGGTTTCGCCAATGCACGCCTATCGCACCCATACCTGCGGCCAGTTGCGGGCCGAGCATGTCGGCCAGACGGTCCGTCTTTCGGGCTGGATCCAGCGCAAGCGCGATCACGGCAATCTGCTGTTCATCGACCTGCGCGACCATTACGGCGTCACCCAGTGCGTCACCGATTCGTCGAACCCCGGCTTCAAAGCCGTCGAAGGCGCGCGCCAGGAAAGCGTCATCACCGTCACCGGCCAAGTGGTGCGCCGCTCGGCCGATACGATCAACGCCAAGCTCGGCACCGGCGAGATCGAGATTCACGTCAAGGATTTCGTGCTGCAGTCGCCCGCCGATATCCTGCCGATCCAGGTCTATGGCGATGCCGAGAACCCCGAAGACGCGCGGCTGCGCTATCGCTTCCTCGATCTGCGCCGCGACGAGATCCATCGCAACATCGTGCTGCGCAGCCAGGTGATCGCATCTCTGCGCCGGCGCATGATCGACCAGGGCTTCACCGAATTCCAGACGCCGATCCTGACCGCGTCCTCGCCCGAAGGCGCGCGCGACTTCCTGGTGCCGAGCCGTTTGCATCCGGGCAAGTTCTACGCGCTGCCCCAGGCGCCGCAGCAGTTCAAGCAGCTGCTGATGGTGGCGGGCTTCGATCGCTACTTCCAGATCGCGCCCTGCTTCCGCGACGAAGACAGCCGCGCCGACCGCTCGCCGGGCGAATTCTACCAGCTCGATTTCGAGATGAGCTTCGTCACGCAGGAAGACGTCTTCGCCGCCATCGAGCCGGTGCTGCATGGCGTGTTCGTCGAGTTCGCCGCATTCAATCGCGAGCAGCCGCGCAAGGTCACGCCGTATCCGTTCCCGCGCATTCCCTTCGACGTGTCGATGCTGAAATACGGCTCCGACAAGCCCGATTTGCGCAACCCGATCGAAATCGCTGACGTCACCGAGGCTTTCCGCGACTCAGGCTTCGGCATCTTCGCCCGCGCCGTGGCGCAAGGGGCCGTGGTGCGCGCCATCCCCGCGCCGGGTGCTGCGGGCCGGCCGCGCAGCTTCTTCGACAAGCTCAACGAGTGGGCGCGCGAGCAGGGCATGGCGGGGCTGGGTTACATCCAATTCGAAGGCGGCGAAGGCAAGGGGCCGATCGCCAAGAACCTCGAAGTAGCGCGCCATGAACTGATCCGTCAGGCGACCAAAGCCAAGGACGGCGATGCGGTGTTCTTTGTCGCCGATAAACCCGGCGCTGCCGCCAAGTTCGCCGGCACGGTGCGCACGCGGCTGGGCGAGGAGCTTGAGCTGATCGCCAAGGACGAGTTCCGCTTCTGCTGGATCACCGACTTCCCGATGTACGAGCTCGACGAGAAGACTGGCAAGATCGAGTTCAGCCACAACCCGTTCTCGATGCCGCAGGGCGAGCTCGACGCGCTGAACAACCAGGACCCGCTGACCATCAAGGCATTCCAGTACGATATCGTCTGTAATGGCGTCGAGCTGTCGTCCGGCGCCATCCGAAACCACAAGCCGGAGATCATGTATCGCGCTTTCGAGATCGCGGGCTACAGCCGCGAGGACGTCGAGAGCCGGTTCGGCGGCATGCTCAACGCCTTCAAGTTCGGCGCCCCGCCGCATGGTGGCTCCGCGCCAGGCGTCGACCGCATCGTCATGCTGCTGGCCGACGAGCCCAATATCCGTCAGGTCATCGCCTTCCCGATGAACCAGCAGGCCATGGATCTGCTGATGCAGGCGCCGGCCGAAGTGCCGATGGAGCGTTTGCGCGAGCTTTACATCCGTTTGGCTCTGCCGCCCAAGAAGGACTGATTTTCGCAGTCCATTCATGGGCTTGCGGTAGTTGTCGGCCAGAGGCGGTATTTCCCTACTACTAATTGAATCAAGCAATTTCAATTGCTTGAAAATCGTTTATAATGTGTCGCATCAGGCTCCGAAGGAGACCCAGATGTTGCGACGCATCCTTCCCCTTGCAGTGATTATCCCGCTGTCCGGCTGCGCCCTGCCGCCGGCTCTTGTGATCGCTTCCTACGCCGCCGATGGCGTCCTGTTGATGACGTCGGGCAAGACCTCGACCGACCATCTCCTGTCGATGGCCGAGAAGCGCGATTGCGCGGTGTGGCGGGTGGTGAAGAACGAGCCGGTCTGCCAGGAGTTCGCCGACGGCAAGGATCCGTACGACGACTGGCGCGATCCGGGCGAGGTGCAGGTCGCGGTCGATTCCACCGACGCCGGCTTTACCGCCAACCTCAACGACGACATGCGCAAGCGTGATCAGGCAATGCGCGATGCGCAGATCGCCAAACAGCAAAAGGCCGATCGCATTCAGATGGCGCAGGCCGGCATGGGCCAGCCGGTGACCAGCGGTCGCGACATTGTCGGCCCGGCCAATCGCACCATGAGCGATGTCACCAGCGCACCGCTGCCAGCTGTTGCGCCGGCACCGGCGTCCACCAACCAGCCGGTGCAATTGGCGCCGCCGACCGTCCAGGCCGCGCCGGCGCCGTCCGCTCCCGTCGTTGCGACCCCGGCGCCTGTCGCCAAGCCTGCGGCCGTGGCATCGACGGCAAAAGCGCCGGCCAAATCGGGCAAGACCTATGTCGTCATCGGCAGCTACAAGGTCGAGGAGAACGCCAGGCGCGTCGCGCGCCAGCATCAGTCGCTGAAGCCTGCGATGCAGGCAGTGACGGTGCGCGGCGAGCGCTATACCCGCGTCATCGCCGGCCCGTACAGCGCGGCCGAAGCCGCCGCCGTCAAGCAGCGGCTGAAGAGCCAGGGCGCACCCGATGCCTTCACCGCGGCGGCCTGCGCCGGCAAGGCCGCGGGCCGCTGCATCGATCCCAACGCCGGTTAAGCTCGCACCCGATGCGGCGGCTCCTTGCCGTCGATCAGCAGCGTCTTGAGATTTTCGATGGCGCGGAAGCCCATGGCGTTGCGCGTCTCGATGGTGGCCGAGCCCATATGCGGCAGGATGAACACGTTTTCGATGGCGAAATAGCGCGGATCGACCTTGGGCTCGCCGTCGAACACGTCCAGCCCCGCCGCCGCCAGCTTGCCTGATTTCAGGGCCGCGATCAGCGCATTGTCATCGACGATGCCGCCGCGCGCGGTATTCACCAGCACTGCGCCATCGGGCAGCATCGCGATGCGCCGCGCATCCATCAGCTTGGCGGTCTGCGGCGTCAGCGGGCAGTGCAGGGAGAGGAATTGCGCCTGCGGCAGCAAGGCCTCGACGGTGGAATAGTACGTGGCACCCTGTTCCTGATCGGTCGGCAGGCGGGTGCGGTTGTAGTAGTGGATTTCCATGCCGTTGGCGCGCGCCCGCTGAGCCATGGCCTGGCCGATACGGCCCATGCCGACGATGCCCAGCCGCTTGCCGGTCAGACCAATACCCATGAGCTGCGTGGGGGTCCAGCCGGTCCACTGGTTCTGGCGCAGCATGGCGGCGCCTTCATGCGCCCGCCTGGCTGCCCCCAGAAGCAGAAGAAGGGCGATCTCCGCGGTGGCGTCGGTCAGCACGTCCGGGGTGTTGGTCACCGCGATGCCGCGCCGTTCGGCGGCCGCGACGTCGATATGCTCATAACCGACTGAAAACGTGGCGATTATCCGAATGCTTGGCGGCAGGCGGGCGATCAGCTCGGCATCGACCTTGCCGGTGGCCGCCACCATCAGCCCGTCCGCGCCTTGGGTGCGGGCGATCAACTCGTCGTTCGACAGGGCTTTGTCTTCCGGGTTCAGCCTGGCGTCGAAAAGCGCCTGCAGGCGGGCTTCGACGGCTTCGGGGAAGTGTCGCGTGGTGACGACGACGGGACGTTTTGCCATACCGGACCTCTTGCGCTGGACGCTTGGCAGGGCCTTCTCTACGTTAGCTGGAATGGCGATGCAAACCGCGTTGCCGCAGGTGCGGGTGTCGATTTTTCCAGATGGTTTTGCGCAGCGTTTCCACCGGTTTTGCGGCTTTGGCCGCTTTTGCGTTCGTTACCTCTTCCGCGCTGGCTGCCGATCTGGCGCCGCACCGCGCCATCTACGACATGCGCTTGGGGGTCGCCAAGCGCGGCAGCACGATCCTCGACGTGCGCGGCGCCATGGTGATCGAGACCGGCGAATCCTGCGACGGCTGGGAGGTCAACCAGCGCATGCGGCTGACCTATTCCCGCTCCGACGCCGAACAGGTCGAGGCCGACACCAGCTACGCCAGTTTCGAATCCAAGGACGGGCTGAACTATCGCTTCACGGTGCGCAACATCGAGGACGGCAGTCCCGACGAGCAGCTGCGCGGCACGGCGACATTCGAGAACAGCCGCGGCGACGGACGCGCGGTGTTCAACGAGCCCGAGAAAAAGGAATTCGCCCTGCCCAAGGGCACGCTGTTTCCGACCGCGCACACCGCCGCGCTGATCGATCGGGCCAAGGCGGGCGATTTCGGCTTGCTGCGCCCGGTGTTCGACGGCGGCCGGCTGGAAGGCGCCTTCGACGTCAATGCGGTCATCACCGGCACGCAGCCGAAGACCGATACCGATGTGAAACACGCGTTGTTGCAGAACCAGCAATTGTGGATGGTGCACCTGGCCTTCTTCCCCGCGAGCAAGCGTGAAGATCAGCCCGAGTACGAAATGACGGTCGAGCTTCTCGCCAATGGCGTGGCGCGGGCCATCACGCTCGACTACGGCGACTTCACCGTGCACGGCAAGCTGGCAACGATCGAGGATCTGCCCAAGCCCAAGTGCAAATAGCGCCGATCTTCTAGTCGTTCCACAGCCAGGCTGCGCCGCGAACGCCGCTGGAATCGCCGTGTCTGGGCGGCAACAATCTGGTGCTGACCGCGTCGGAGAAAATGTAACGACCCCAGCGAGCCGGCACTTTGTCGTAAAGCTGCTTGCAGTTCGACATGCCGCCGCCCAGCACGATGCAATCGGGATCGATAATGTTGATGACCGACCCCAGGCCGCGCGCCAGGCGGTCGATGTAGCGATCAAGCGTTGCCTGGCAGGCGCCATCGCCGGCATCGGCGCGGGCGACTATTTCCGTCGCGCTCAGGGCCGATCCGCCGTGGCGAACGTGATCCTGCGCCAGCCCCGGCCCTGAAAGAAATGTTTCGATGCAGCCGGAGCGGCCGCAATAGCAGGCGGGTCCGGGTTGTTCATCCGGCCTCGGCTGCGGCAGGGGATTGTGTCCCCACTCGCCGGCGATGGCATTGGCGCCGGTGACGACGCGCCCCTCGATCGCGATACCGCCGCCGCAGCCGGTGCCCAGGATGACGCCGAACACGACCGCAGCGCCCGCTGCAGCGCCATCGACCGCTTCCGATACGGCAAAACAATTGGCGTCGTTGGCGATGCGCACTTTGCGGCCCAGCGCCGCTTCCAGATCGCGATCCAGAGGGTGGCCGATCAGCCGCGTCGAGTTGGCGTTCTTGATGAGGCCCGTTGCCGGCGATATGGCGCCCGGCGTGCCGACGCCGACGCTGCCGCGCTGTCCCGTCTTGCGCTCCAGCCAGGCGACGATATCGGCGATGGCCGCAATGGTTTCTTCATAGGGGCCCTGCGGCGTGGCGATGCGACGGCGCGCGAGTTCGCGTCCATCGCGGTCGAGAGCGATGCCTTCGATCTTGGTGCCGCCGAGGTCGATGCCGATGCGCATGCAGTCACAGGAAAGTGGCGCGTATGTCGATGCTGGATTCCATGCCGAGCTTGGCATAGTTGGTCTCGAGCCAGCGCTCCGTCGCGTTGCGGCCGACCGATTTCAGATGCTGCAGGAAATCGCGGTTGAGGTTGAACTTGCTGGCCACGCCCAGTTCCTGCATTTCGACCGGATCGCTGATGAGATGGATCAGCATCTTCTTCAGCCTGCCGGTGGCGGTCTCGGTCAACTCACCGTTTTCGATCAGCCGTTGCACGGTGGCGATGGCGCGCATTTCGCCGATCAGGGCGGAGTTGAAGGTGATCTCGTTCAGCCGGTTCATGATCTCGGCGGAACTGTGCGGGACCTTGTCGCGCGTCAGCGGATTGATCTGCACGATGGCGACATCGCGGCTGTCGCAGCCGTAGATCAACGGCCAGATGGCCGGATTACCCATATAGCCGCCATCCCAATAGGGCTCGCCATCGATCATCACCGCCTGGAACACCGTCGGCAGGCAGGCGGAAGCGAGAATGGCGTCGAGCGTGATGTCCTTTCCCTGGAAGACGCGGCCCTTGCCGGTCCGCACCGATGTGGCGGAAATGAACAGCTTCAACGGATGACAGGCGCGCACTTTCGCCAGATCGACCCGGTCGGCCAGCAGCGTACGCAAGCCATTGAGGTTGGCGGGATTGCCCTCGTAGGGCGAGACCAGCCGGGTGAACATGTCGAAGATCAGCGCGGCGGGCGAGCGGTCCAGATTCCAGTTGCCCGTCAGCCAATCGTAGAAGGTGCGTTGCGCCGGCGAGAAGGGCGCGAAATTCGCCAGGTCGCTCCAGAAATCGTCGAGTGCTGCGCGCGCGCCGTCCTTGCCGCCATCGGCGAAGCCTTGCGCCAACACCACGGCATTGACCGCGCCGGCGGAAGTGCCGGAGATGCCTTCGATGGCGATGCGTTCGTCTTCCAGCAGCCGGTCCAGCACGCCCCAGGTGAAGGCGCCATGGGCGCCGCCGCCTTGCAGGGCCACGTTGATGGTCCGGACGGTCATTGATGGACGGCGAGCGCAGCTTCCACGGGGATTCCTTCGGAGGGGCGATCGATGATACCCGAATTAAGGATCGTCCGGTCCAATTCCGCCAAAGCCGATTCCTGTGCGGGGGCGGCGCCAAAGATCAATTGCACCCGTGCGCGGGGCGTCATGCGCGCCCAGTAACCGAAAGCGGGAAGGAAGGTGCTGTCTTCCTTGGCCTCCACGGGCGGCGTTTCGCCCATGGAACGGTAGGCGTGGGCATAGCGGGTGCGGAAGGCGACGGTTTGCAGGGGCGAATGGGCGCGGCGCAGGCCGCGCAGCAATATCGCCATCCATACGACGCGATCACAGACCGGCGACATCTCGACCGGCATCTGCGCCCACAGGGGCAGGGTTTCAAAAGCCGAGGCATGGATGAACATGCAGCTTGTATCTGCAAAACCCGAACCATCGGACTCGGCATCCACTTCGCGCATCAGCGAGCCATCGAGCCGGTAAAGCGAGCGCGCCGCGGTGCAGACCTGCGCTCCGGTCGAGCGCTGCAACCCGACCATCAGGGCAATATGTTCCGGTCGGTACCAGTTGTCGGCATCGAGGAAGGCAACCGCTTCATAGCCCTCGGCCTTGGCGTGCAAGGCGCCGACGCAGCGTGCGAGATTGCCGTTGTCGTGATGCAGTCGGGGCAGGGAAATATGATCGACATCCCAGGATTGCACCCGCGGGTTAGGCGGCCCGTCGGCGACCATGACATGGCGCACTGCATGGCTCTGGGACATCACACTGTCATGGCATTTCGCAAGAACGTCATTCGACTCTGTGCAATAGGGCGTAATGACCGCTACGCGCATGGCTGCTCCTGAAGACTATGGCCGGGCCTATTGAGCAAGTTTGAGGTCCCGCAAAGCAAGGTCAGGTTTGTCGCAACCGCGCTGCAAGATGGCGAGCAATCGGTCGGCGAAACCTTGAATCGTGCCTCTGTCGAAAACATCGGCAGAGTAGGCGAAAAAGCAGGCAATCTGGCCGTCCAGCTCGTTGAAATAGAGCGTAAGGTCGCGGGTGCACTCGCTTCGGTCCAGGGGCAGCATGCGCAACTCATAGGGCCCGACCTTGGTGGTCGATTCAAGATTGAATTTGAGCCGCAGGCCGGCATCGGGCAGGTCGCTGACGTTGGGCGTCAACATGCAGAGCCCCACCTGATCGAAGGCGGTATCGCCGACGCCTATGTTGCCGGCCTGGTCGAGGCTACCGGCCGCCAGATCGTCGGCGACTATCTTGACGTGCAGCTCCTGATTGGCCAGCGCTTCGACGATGACCCGGCCCGCCAACGCTACCTGCCGGCCAAACGCCACGTCGTCCGCCACCGTGCCGCGCAAGGCGACGAGATTGGCGATAAGGCCGACCGTGTTGGTGAATTCGCCCTTCGTGCGGCGCGCCATCGTGGTGGTGATGGGAATGTCGTTGCGGCCGCTCAGTCCCGACAGGAGCGTCTGAAAGGCGGCGAGGAGCACGGCAAAAACCGATACGCCGCCGCGCTTCGCCAAGGCTTGGACCTTGCCCGTCAACGTCCTGTCGATCAGGAAATTATGCACGGCCGAACTGGAGATCGTCGCCGACGAGGGCTGGCGGTCATAAGGCAATTTCAGCCGTGGCCCGAGTCCTGCCAGGCGCTTGCGCCAGAAGGCGCGTTGATCGCGCCCGGCGGGAGAGGCGATGAATTTCTCTTCCCATTCGATGAAGGCGTCGAATCCCGGCGGCTTCTGCGCTGCGCTCACGAAGCCCACGTAGTACATCATCATGTCGCGCAGCAAGACCTCGATCGACCAGCCATCGACCACCAGATGATGCACGCGCAGCAACAGCACCATGCGATTGCGGGGTCGCGCGATGGCGGTGACGTCAATCAAGGGGCCGCGTTCGATATCCCAGGATTTTGCGGCGAGTTCTCGGAGCATGACCAGGAAGTCGGGCTCCGGCAGCGCCGAGGCATCCACCGTCCCCAGAGTGAATTTCTGCGGCGGCAGGAGCCGGACGCTTACGTCGTCGTTCGCGACCCGATAGACGGCGCGCAGGCGCGGATGGAGATGGATGATGTGCTGGAAGGCGCGGGCCAGGCGTTCGTTATCGAGCGCCGGCTTGATTTCCAGAGCATGGGCGATGTCCCAGCTTCGGATCAATTCGTCGCGCGGGCGGGCAGCCATGGTCAAGGCCATGCCCCGTTCGCTGTGCGCAACCTTCAGCTTTGGGCCAACTTTCGCCGACGTGACCGATTTTGCTTTGCCGCTACGCCCCGCCGCCATCGACCACCACAGTCACTCGCGCTTCTCTGAATGGAAGTTTTCGCAGCTTAGAGCGGATCACGATCAGGTGGAAGCGTGCATGCTTCCGCCCCGGTCTTGTCAATTCGCTCTGCCTATGGATGCCTGGAGAAGCAGCGCGGTGTTTGACGAAAACGCCAGCGGTCCCGTCAAACCGTGACTGCTCAGGTTCAGCGACCTGTCGGGGTCGATGCCAGATCGCGGGGCGGCGTCGGTCGGCTTGAGCCTAGACCTTCAACGCCGCCATTATGTCGTCGACCGAGCGATCGGGCCGTTCCAGCCCGAGCCGGGCGATGGCGCGGAACTTGTCGATGAAGCCAATGACCGTCGACTCGTTGAAAATATCGGCGTTGTAGGCGAAGAAGGCCAGAAGCCGGTCGCCGACCTCGTTGAAGAACAACGTCAACTCGCGCGTTGCGTCGTTGCGCGGCAGCTCAAGGGTCCGCAGTTCGAACGGGCCCATCTTGAATTTGCGGTCGGGCTCGAACAGCGAGCGCAAGCCGGCGTCGGGCAGGCCGGACTGGTTCGGCGTCAGCATGTAGAGGCCGATCTGGTCGAAGGCGGAGTCGGGCGTGCCGAAGGTGGTGGCAAGGGCGAGCTGGTTCGCCGCCAGGTCTTCGGCGACGATGCGGATCGGGCAATCCTGGTTCGACAGCGCCTCGACGATGGTGCGGCCGGCGCGCGCGAGCTGCTGGCGGAACGTGCCCGAGCCGACCACCGGGTTCCTGAACGCGATTAGGTTGGAGACAAGGCCGACCGTGCCGGCGAAGTCGGCATGCGTGCGGTGGGCGGTGGTGACAAGCGCGGTCAGGTCGGTTTCGCCGGACAGATGCGTCAGCAGGATCTGGTAGGTCGCCAGCATGAAGGCATAGACGCTGACGCCGCTCTTGCCGGAGAACTCGCGAATGGTCGTGGTCTCGGCGCGGTCGAAGGCGAAAGGCGCATTGGCCGAATTCTGCACGAAGGGCGAGGTCGGCGGCCGGTCGTAGGGCAGCTTCAGGCGCGGTCCGAGCCGCGCCAGCTTGCGCCGCCAGAATTCGCGTTGCGCGCGGCCGGCAGGGGACTGCACGAAAGCGGTTTCCCAGGCGATGTATTGCTCGTAGCTGGCGACCGCGCCGGTTTCCACCGGCAGGCCGACATAGAACATCAGCAAATCGCGCAACAGCAGTTCGATCGACCAGCCATCCACCAGCAGATGGTTGATGCGCAGCAGCAGGACCATGCGGTCTTTCGGCCGTTGGAAGGCGGTCAACGTGATTTGCGGGCCGACGGACATGTTCCACGGCTTGTCCACCCGCGTGTGCAGCTCTTCCGTGAGGGCGGCGGCGGACAGGCTGGTGGCATCGACCACTTCCAGATCGAACGCTTCCACCGGCAATGTGCGGACCGTCACGTCGTCGTCGCGCACGAAATAGACGCTGCGCAGCCGCTTGTGCAGATTCAAGACGCTGCGAAATGCGGAAGACAGTTTTTTCGTGTCCAGCGCCGGCTTGATCTCAAGCGCCAGCGCCAGTTCCCAGTTGCGAATCAGCGCATCGCGCGGGCGCGTCGCCATGGTCAGGGCGATCGCGCGTTCGCCGATGGATGGCGGCAGCACCGGTCCCGTGGGTTTGAGGGAACGCTTACGGGAATCGGCGCCCGACGGGCTCGCGCGCTTATGCGGGGCGGCCAACTTCGCAGATCGTACCGGGGCCTCTTTCGTACCCATCATTCATAACCCACAGTGGCCGCATTTTGCCGTGCAGCGAATCCAAACTTCGGGAAAATAACGGCGCAACCTCTAGCACGCGGTTGCCGTATGGCCTTGGGGAAGTTTGTCGCGCTCACGCATTGCTGGATTGCTGCTCTGTCCAAGATCAACGCACGGGTACTGCAATGACGCACAACAGGGCTACTGTAGCACCTCCGAAACGAAAAGGGCGCAGCTCTCGCTGCGCCCTCCGCAAATTCGAACTTCCGACGGTTAGCTCAACTGCACCCAGGTGGTCTTGACCTGCGTGAACTTCTCCAGCGCATGCAGCGACTTGTCGCGGCCGATGCCCGACTGCTTGTAGCCGCCGAACGGGGTGGTGATATCGCCGCCGTCATAGGTGTTGACCCACACCGAACCCGCGCGCAGGCCCTTGGCGAACTTGAACGCCTTGTTGATGTCCGACGTCCAGATGCCGGAAGCCAGGCCGTAGATCGTGTCGTTGGCCGTCTTCAAAGCCTCGTCGCCGTCCTTGAAGGTGATGACCGACAGGACCGGCCCGAAGATTTCTTCCTGGGCGATCTTCATCTTGTTGTTGACGTTGTCGAAGACGGTCGGCGGCACGAAACAGCCGGCGTTGTCGATATAGGTGCGGTCGCCGCCCATCTTCAGATTGGCGCCTTCCTTCTTGCCGGCCTCGATGTAGCCCATCACGCGCCTGGTCTGGGTCTCATCGACGATGGCGCCCATCTGGGTCTTCGGGTCCAGCGGATCGCCCGGCTGCATCTTCTGACCCACCGCCATGATCTTCTCGAGGAACTCGTCCTTGATCTTCTCCTCGACGATCAGGCGCGAGCCTGCGGTGCAGACCTCGCCCTGGTTGAACCAGATGCCGAAGGCCGAGGTGCGTGCCGCGACGTCAAGGTTGGGCGCGTCGGCGAAGACGATGTTGGGCGACTTGCCGCCGCACTCGAGCCAGATCTGCTTCATGTTGGATTCGCCGGCGTACTTCAGAAAGTACTTGCCGACTTCGGTCGAGCCGGTGAAGGCCAGGCAGTCGACATCCATGTGACGGCCCAGCGCCTGGCCGGCGGTCTCGCCGAAGCCCGGCACGACGTTGAACACGCCCTCGGGGATGCCCGCCTCGATCGCGAGTTCAGCGACGCGCAACGCGGTCAGCGGCGACTGCTCGGCGGGCTTCAGGATGACGGAATTGCCGGAAGCCAGCGCCGGTGCGACTTTCCACGCGGCCATCAGCAGCGGGAAGTTCCACGGCACGACGGCCGCCACGACGCCGATCGGCTCGCGCGTGATCAGCGCCAGCACGCGCGGATCGGTCGGCGCGATCTCGTCATAGACCTTGTCGATCGCCTCGGCGAACCAGGCGATGGCGTTGGCCGAGCCGGGAACGTCGACGCGCGTCGAGTACTGGATGGGCTTGCCCATGTCGAGCGTCTCGAGCAAGGCAAGTTCTTCGGAATGCTTCAGAATGAGCTGGGCCCATTTCTGCATCACCGATTTGCGCTTGGCCGGCGCCATGTTGGCCCATTTGCCGGCTTCGAATGCCGCCCGCGCGGCCTTGACCGCAACGTCGACGTCTTCCTTGTCGCATTCGGCGACCTTGGTGAGGATCTTGCCGGTGGCGGGGTTGATGCAGTCGAAGGTCTTGCCCGACAGAGCGGCGACATATTTGCCGTTGATGAACGCCTGGTTGCGATAGCTCAGGCCGTCGGCCTTGGCTTTCCAGTCGTCGCGGGACAGTTGCGCACTCATGCGTTCCTCCTGAGATGTTCCAAATGCGTAAACGGGAATTCAGGGCCGGACGATAGAACCTCAAGCCGGCCCCGGCAAGGCGGCAGACAGGGGCCGGATTGCACGGCAGAATGGCCGCACAAAACCGGGGGAGAACGCATTAATGCGAGCTGTGATTTGCGCCCTGGCGATGCTGGTTTTGCCGACGATCGCGCAAGGTGCGCCCTGCGCCAGCGAGGCGCTGGAAACCGCGCTGACCGGCAAGAGCGAATGCCTGGTGTTGCGCACCTATAAGGGCGCGCAGGCCGGCACAGCGCCGAAGACTTTGGTTGTCGTGATCCATGGCGACGTTTCGAGCGGTGGTCCGGCGACCTATCATTTCGCCAGCGCCGAGCAACTGGTGAAACGGCCCGAGCTGGCATCCGCCGTTGCCGTCGCCATGGTGCGGCCCGGTTACGAGGACGGCGCCGGCAACACGTCCGGCGGCAGCCATAACAATCGCAGCGACCATTACACCGCGCGCAACATCGACGAAGTGGCCGGCGTCGTCGCCAAACTGAAGCAGGCCTACAAGCCCCAACGTGTCGTGCTGCTGGGGCATTCGGGCGGCGCGGCAACCTCGGCGATCATCATCGGTCGCCATCCCGGCCTCGCCGACGGCGCCGTTCTGGTCGCCTGTCCCTGCCATATCGACGATTGGCGCAACGCCACCAACCGGCGGCCCTGGACGGCCAGCGAATCGCCGCATCGTTGGGCCGACAAGGTGCCGCCGACCACAAAGGTCGTCGCTCTCACGGGCAGCGCCGACGACAACACCTATCCCAGCCTGGCGCAGGACTACGTGCGGAGGCTGACGGAGAGGGGCGTGACGGCCCGCTTCGAGCCCATCGCCGGCGCCAACCACAACGCCGCTTTCAGGGCACCGCAAGTGGAGGCGGCGGTGGTCGAACTGGCGACGAAGTGATCGACGTTCCCGGCCTGTTGAATGGGCCCGACATGCGAGCCTTCCGATTCCTCAGTTTGAACTGGGCGAATTGGCTTCGAGAATGTGCCGCGCTATGGGCGGCATCGCTTGATCCAGCAGAGCCAGACAGTCCTGATATCCCTCTAGGCCAAGTTCGTAAGGATCGGGAATGCCGCCTTGATGCTCGTTGGCGATCAGGACGCTCGCCGAGCCTGTACGTAACGCAGAACGGACCTTGTCTGCCTCATCGAGGCCGACACAAACGATCCAGCGGTATTGGTCGAGATCCAGGCCCCCGATCCAGCGGCTGGTATGGCTACTCAAATCGACACCGCGCTCCTTCATGCATGCAACGGAGCGGTGATTGGCGGGACGACCTGCCAAATCCTGACTCAAGCCCGCGCTTTCGACCAGGTAGCCGGGTCCAAGGTGCTCCTGAAGCACCGCCTGCATCATCGGGCTGCGGCTTATGTTGCCAACGCAGACGCACAGAACCTTTTCCATCTTTCGATGGAAAATCCGATGGCCGAAGCCGTCAAGTTCCGAATGGGTTGGGAAGCGCCTCGCATCTATGGATGCAGCCAACAAAAAAGCCGCCCGGAGGCGGCTCTTTCGGCGAGGAGAGGCTCGCTTTACTTGATCTTGGATTCCTTGAAGACGACGTGCTTGCGCGCGCGCGGGTCGTACTTCTTCAGTTCCATCTTTTCGGTCTTGGTGCGCGGGTTCTTCTTGGTGACGTAGAAGTACCCGGTGTCGGCGGACGACACCATTTTGATGAGCACCGTGGTCGGCTTCGCCATGGCGGAAATCCCTGCAAAACCCGGCGGAAAACCGGGGTAAATCCCTAAGAGGCGCGCACCATAGCGGCAAACGCCCGGAAGTCAAGCTATCGGGCTAGTACCTTGCTTTTCCTGTGCTTTCAGGCGGCGATCCGGTCCGGATTGCGCGCCCGCAGCAGCGGCAGGACCATGCGGCCGAAGCGCTCGGCCTCCTCGTCGTGCAGGTAGCCCGACAGGCAGAAGGAGTGGCAGCCGACATCGATGAATTTCTGCAAGGTGGCGGCGCATTGCTCGGGATTGCCGACGATCGCCACGCCAGCGCCGGCGCGCACCTTGGTGATGCCGGTCCATAGATGCGGCATGATCAGGCTGTTGTCGGTCTTGGCCAACTCCTGCATGCGCTTGTTGGCGGCCGAGGTGCCGTACTGGGTGGCGGTCCGCTGCAGCAGTTCGGGCGTGGCGCTGCTGACCAGTCGCTCGGCTGCGTCCCAGGCTTGCTTCTCGGTTTCGCGGCAGACGATCTGCAGGCGCATGCCGAAGCCGATTTCCTTTTCGCGCCCGTAGTTGCGGGCGATCTCGCGGATCTGCGCCATCTGATCGCGGATGCGATCGGGATGGTCGCCCCAGAACAAATGCACGCTGGAATGCTTGGCGGAGATTTCCCACGCCTCGCGCGAGCCGCCACCGAGATAGAATTTGGGATAGGGCTTCTGGAAGATCTTCGGCGTGATGCTGACGTTCTTCAAATCGTAGAACTTGCCCTTGAAGTCGATCGGGCCTTTGGCGGTCCACAGCGCCTTCAGGATGCTGACTTCCTCTTCCATCAGCAGATAGCGGTCTTCCTTCGAGAACTTCAAACCCTCGTTCGCCGACTGCTCGTCGCTCAAGCCGGCGATCAGGTTGATGCAGATGCGCCCGCCCGTGAGCTGATCGAAGGTCGAGATCATCTTGGCCAGCAGCACCGGGTTGATGTAGCCCGGCCGGGCGGCGATCAGCGGTTTGATGGTCCTGGTGCGCGCGGCCATGATGGCGCCGGTCATCCAGGCTTCCCAGCAATGTTGGTTGACCGGGATCAGCAGGTATTCGAAGCCGGCATCTTCGGCCGCCTGGGTGACGCGGTCGAACATCTCGAGCGAGGCGGGGACTTCGGCGGACGGGTCGCCATAGGCCGTGGTGTCGTTGTGCGTCGGGATGAACCAGCCCAGTTCGATCCGTTCCATTTGTTCCTCCACGACCGGTCATTGATTCTTGGAGGATGATGTTAATTCGAAGGATTGCACCAAATCAAATGGTGCAATGGTCGCACCAATGGAAAACGGGCGTCCGAAGACGCCCGTCTGCCAAATAAAACAATCTCCTAGGCGGCTGCCGGATGCGACGGCATCGGTCCGATGTAGCGCGACTGCGGGCGGATAATGCGGCCGGTCTGCTCCTGCTCGAGGATATGGGCGCACCAGCCGGCCACTCTGCCGACGGCGAAAACGGCCGTGAAAGCCTCGCGCGGCAGGCCGACCGCCTCCAGCACCAGCGCCGTATAGAACTCGACATTGGTGTCCAGCCGCTGGTTCGGCTTCAGCCGGCGCAACGTGGCGATGGCGCCGGCCTCGACTTCGGCGGCGAAATGCATGCGCCCGTTCTGGCCGCTCAGCGTTGCGACCACCGACTTCAAAACGTCGGCGCGCGGATCGCGCACCTTGTAGATGCGATGGCCAAAGCCCATCAGCCGCTCGCCGTCGCGCACCGCCTGGTCGAGCCAGGGCAGGATGTTGGCGCTGCTGCCGATCTCGTCGAGCATGTCCAGCACCGGCCCCGGCGCGCCGCCATGCAGCGGGCCTTTCAGCGCGCACAGGCCGCCCAGCACGGCGGAGATCAGCCCGGCCTGGGTCGAGGCGACGACGCGGGCGGCGAAAGTCGAGGCGTTGAAGCCGTGATCGGCGATGGTGGTGAGATAGGCGTCGAGCGCTTTCTCCTCCGCTTGCGGCGCGCGCTCGCCACGCATCATGCGCAGCATGTCGGCGGCGGTGTTCAGCGAGGCGTCCGGAGCAATCGCAGGTTTGCCCGATTTCTGGCGCAGCAGCGCGGCGAGGAACGTAGGCAGGGCGGCAGTGGCCAGAAGATGATGCGGCGTCTTCGCGCTGTCGGGCAGCAGGCCGAGGCCGACGCGCAGCGCTTCGACGACCGTCAGATCCTTCGACACCGAGAGCAGGGCAGGAACGTAGGCGAAAGCCTCCTGGCGGGCCTTGCCGAGCCCCTTCAATACGGCCGTGCGATCGCCACCTTCCGGCGCCAGCCCTTCCCACAGCAGCGCCGTGGTGCCTTCAAAGCCGTAATCGCGCACCAGCTCAGGCAATTCGTGCCCGGCGACGATCAACCGGCCGGCTTCGCCATCCACATGGCTGAGCCGGGTTTCGGCGGCGATGACGCCGTCCAATCCGCTTTTGCTCATGACTTCCCTCCATCGGATTTCATGGCAGTAAGGTTGTCCTGTATAAATATGTTGTCAATGTTGATTAAATTAATCAATATAAGTCGATGAAACGTCACCTGTCCGCTTCCGAAGCCGCCAAGGCCTTGGGCGTCTCGCTGCCGACGCTGTACGCCTATGTCAGCCGCGGGCTGATCCGCTCGGAAGCGCCCGAAGGCAGCCGCTCACGGCTCTACGCGGCGGCCGATGTCAAAGCACTGCAGGCCAGGAAGGCGCGTGGGCGCAAAGCGGAAGCGGTGGCCTCGGGCGCGCTGCATTTCGGAGCGCCGGTACTGGAATCGGCGCTGACCCTGATCGCCGACAACAAACTTTACTATCGCGGCCGCAACGCCGCCGATCTGGCGGCAAACGCGACCCTGGAAGAAGTCGCGCGCCTGCTGTGGGATTGCGATGAGCTTCCCTTTGCCGCCGACAATCTGCCGCCCAGCGACGGGCGCGTGCGCCGCGCCTGGGCCGGCATTGCCGACATGCCGCCGCTCGATCGCTGCCTGGCGCTGCTGCCGCATGCGGCGATCCTCGACGACCGCGCCTGGAATCTCGACCGGGCCGGCATCGTGGAATGCGGCGTGCGCGTGGTGCGCCTGTTGTCGGCCATCGTCGCTGGCATGCCGGTCTCGGCGCAGGCCGCGCATCGCGTGCTGGCGCAAGGCTGGAAGCTCGATGCCAAAGCCGCGAACGTGCTTCGCGCGGCGCTGGTGATGAGCGCCGATCACGAGCTGAATGCCTCGGCCTTCGCCGTGCGCGTGGTGGCGGCGACGGGCACCACCGTCTACGGCTCGACCATGGCCGGGCTGGCGGCACTGCAGGGGCCACGCCATGGCGGCGTGACGCCGCGCATGGTGACGCTGTTCGGCGAGCTGGAAAAATCGGGCGATCTGCGCGGCACCTTGCGCACGAGGCTGCAGGGTGGCGAACGGCTGCCCGGCATCGGCCACTGGCTCTATCCCGAGGGCGATCCGCGCGCGAAATTTCTGCTCGAGCTTCTGCAGCGCGACTACGCCGGCAATCCCGCGCTCGATCTGGCGCTGCGCACGGCGGAGATCGCCGAAGCCATGACCGACCGCAAACCCAATATCGATTTCGCGCTGGCCACCATCGAGCGCGTGCTGCGCCTGCCAGCCAATGGCGGGCTGGCGTTGTTCCTGCTGGGCCGCGCCGCCGGCTGGGTGGCGCATCATCTGGAGCAGAGCGCCACGCCGCAGCTCATCCGCCCGAGGGCGCGCTACACGGGACCGATGCCCGCCGCTTAGCGCACCGGACGCACGATGAAGTTGCCGCGGCAGTTGGAGCGGGCCACGTCCGGTGCGCAGGGGCGCGGCTGCAGCGACTTCTCCAGGCAGATGCGGACTTCCTGCAAATACTGGCCGGAGCAGGTGACGGAGATGGCGGTTTGCGGCAGCCGCGGGTTGGCGGCGGCGAGTTCGGCTTTCACCTGCGCCACGCTGCGCGAGAGCGTGCCGGTCGGGCGCTGGTAGAACTCGGGCAGCACGATGGCGCCGAAGGCCTGCTCGGTGATCTCGAAATAGCGCGACGATGTCAGGCCCGAGCAGGCGCCGTGCTTGTTCCATTGATGCCGGATCAGCCCTTCGCTCGGCATGATGTCGATGATCCGGTCGATCGTGTCGCGCGAAGGGCCGGCATTGGCGCGGCAGAATTGCGGATAGCCGCCGCGCTCGTATTGCGGCCACAGCCCATGCGCCACGAACCCGTAACGCCTGTTGCCGCTGCACTGGCGCGGGCTGTTGGCGCCGTTGGTGGCGCAGTGCTGCGGCGACCATGACAGCGACAGGACGTAATAGTCGAAGCGGCCGGGATCGCCCTTGTTCTGGGCAGATGCCGGTAAAGCGCACAGCATCAGCGCCGCCAGAAATCCCGCCAGCACCTGCAATAGTCTCTTGCCCGCACGCGGTGCAGGCCGGTTAGACTTGGAGCTTGAGTAGCAAGAGGAAGTCATGCGCGTATTCACCGCCACGCTGGGAACCGAAACCAACACATTTTCGCCCATCCCGACCGGGATGGACGCCTTCAAGAAGACCCTATTGGTCCATGCCGGCGAGCATCCCGACAAGCCCATGTTGTTCACCGCCCCTTTATGGGCTGCGCGCGAGCGTGCCCGCGAGCGTAATTGGGAGCTGAGCGAGGGGCTGTGCGCCTTTGCCGTGCCGGGCGGCGTGACGACCAAGGCGACCTACGAATCCCTGCGCGACGAGCTGCTCGACGATCTGAAGAAAGCCATGCCAGTCGATATCGTGGTGCTGGGCCTGCATGGCGCCATGGTGGCGGATGGCTACGACGATTGCGAGGGCGACCTGCTGGCCAAGGTGCGCGAGATGGTGGGGCCGGATGTGGTGATCGGCGCCGAACTCGATCCGCATTGCCACCTCACCGACGCGATGATGAAGAATTCCAACGTGATGATCGCCTTCAAGGAATACCCGCATGTCGATCCGATCGAGCGGGCATTCGAAGTGGTCGATATCTGCGCCGATGCTGCGCAAAAGAACGTCAAGCCGACCATGGAGTATTACGACTGCCGCATGTTCGGCATCTATCACACGCCGCGCCAGCCCATGCGCGCCTTCGTGGACAAGATCAGCGCCATGGAAGGCAAGGACGGCGTGCTGTCGATCTCCATCGCGCATGGTTTCCCCTGGGGCGACGTGCCGGACATGGGCACCCGCGTGCTGGTGGTGACCGACAACGATCCGGCCAAGGCCAAGCGGCTTGCCAGGCAACTGGGAGAAGAGCTGATCGCCCTGCGCGGCACGACGGCGCCAGAGTACCTGACGATCGCGCAGGCGCTGGATCAGGCGACGGCGGCCAAGGAAGGGCCGATCGTGGTTGCCGATACGGCCGACAATGCCGGTGGCGGCTCGCCGTCGGATTCGACCTTCGTGCTGCGCGAGATTCTGGAGCGCGGCATTTGCGACGTGGCGCTGGGGCCGATGTGGGATCCGGTGGCGCTGCAGTTCTGCCAGGAAGCGGGCGAGGGCGCGACGCTCGATCTGCGCCTGGGGGGCAAGACCGGGCCGGTGTCGGGCGATCCGCTGGACGTGAAGGTCAAGGTGTTGAAGCTGACCAGCGACGCCAAGCAGACGTTTGGTCAGACCGTGGCCATCATGGGCGACGCCGCCGCCATCCGCATCGAGCATCCGACGGCGAAGAACGTCGATATCATCATCAATGAGTTCCGCACCCAGGCTTTCGGGGTCGACATGTTCACCAGCGTCGGCATCGACCCGCGGAAAAAGAAGATCGTGGTGGTGAAATCGAGCCAGCATTTCCATGCCGCCTACGCGCCTATCGCCAAACAGGTGCTCTATATCGGCGGGCCGGGCTGCATCGCCACGGATTTCAAGACCTTCGACTTCAAGCGCGTGCAACGGCCGATCTGGCCGCTCGACTGAGGAAGCCCGCCGGTTGATCAAGGATACGCTAAAAGACCGGCTCTTCCGCTTACGCCATCGGGCGCAACGCTACTATCGTCGCGACGACATTGTAGCAGCCACGGCGCTGATCCACCGGCTGTGGCCGGAACTCCGCCAGTGCGAGATCCGGTCCGCGCCGCCGGCGACCAACTGCGTGCTCTTCGTGAAGGCGGGGAAGGAGCTGGTTTTCAAACTGGCCAGCGACGAGGGGCAGGTCGACGCCCTGCGTCGCACCGTGATGGCGCTGCGGGAGCTGCGCCATTCGCCCGTCGGACCGGTCGTGCCGCAGATCATTGATGCACGGTTGGGGCTTCCTTCCTTTGTCTGCTATCCGCTGCTGCATGGGGAGCCGCTCGTTCCCGGCGAGCTCGATTCGGCAAGGCGCGAGATCCTTGCCAGTGACATCGGCGTCTTTCTCGCCCTGATGCATCGGCTGCCACCGCCGATGCATTTGCAGGAGGTTTTCACCTTGCGCCGGCCTGCCTGGATACATGGCTGGCTGAGCTATGGCCGAACGCTGTTGAGCGCCGATCCAACGGCGGCGGCGGCGGTTCCGCTGCTCGATCGCGTCTTGCAATCGACGGCCGACGATTGGCGGAACTGGACCGAGGACCAGCCGACGGCGCTGATCCACAGCGATTTCAAGGTTGGCAATTTCCTGGTCGATCCCGCAACCGGACGGCTGACTGCCGTGCTGGATTTCGGCACGGCGGAGCTTGGCGATCCGTTTGGCGATTTCCGCTGGCTGGCTTTGGACGATTACGAGTTTTGCCTCGAGGTCAGCCGCGCCTATATCGCCGCCGGCGGCTGGCCGCATGGCCGTCCGACCATCGACCGCGTGTTGCTGGAAGCGGCGGCGGATCGCCTGGTTCAGGTGGTAATCAGCGGCGAGCGGGACCTCATTGCCGCCATCACCGGCCAGTTTCTCGCTATCGGCGAATGGGCGCAGCCCGGACGCGGTTAATCCCCAGCCGAAACCCTTGCGCTGACGGGCCCTGCATGTTTATTACCGGGCTTTAATGAGTACGTCCGCTTCTTCGATCAAGCTGCGCCACCTGCTTGGCATCGAGGGTCTTTCGCCCGAAACCATTTCGGCGCTGCTGGACGTTTCCGAAACCTATATCGAGCAGAATCGGCAGATCGACAAGAAACAGTCGCTGCTGCGCGGCCGCACCATCATCAACCTGTTCTTCGAGAACTCCACCCGCACCCGCACCAGCTTCGAGCTGGCCGGCAAACGGCTGGGCGGCGACGTCATCAACATGCAGACTTCCGCCTCGTCGGTGAAGAAGGGCGAGACGCTGCTCGACACGGCGATGACGCTCAATGCCATGCACCCGGACCTGCTGGTGGTGCGCCATCCCGACTCGGGCGCGGTGCAGTTGCTGTCGGAGAAGGTCAATTGCGCCGTCATCAATGGCGGCGACGGCAGCCATGAGCATCCGACCCAGGCGCTGCTCGACGCGCTGACCATTCGCCGCCGCCGCGGCAAGCTTGAGGGCCTGCTGGTGGCGATCTGCGGTGACATCCTGCACAGCCGCGTCGCGCGCTCGAACATCCATCTGCTGAACACGATGGGCGCGCGGGTACGTGTCATTGGGCCGCCGACCCTGATGCCGGCCGAGATCGACCGGCTGGGCGTCGAGGTCTTCACCGACATGCGCAAGGGGCTGACCGACGTCGACATTGTGATGATGCTGCGGCTGCAGACGGAGCGCATGCACGGCTCCTACGTGCCGTCGATCCCGGAATATTTCCGCTTCTTCGGGCTCGACAACGAGAAGCTGAGCTTCGCCAAGCCCGACGCGCTGATCATGCATCCCGGGCCGATGAACCGCGGCGTGGAGATCGATTCGGAAGTGGCCGACGATATCGGCCGCAGCCTGATCCACGAACAGGTCGAGATGGGTGTGGCCGTGCGCATGGCCTGCCTCGAAGTGCTGATCAGCCAGCGTCGCAACGAACCCTCCGGTGCGCTCGCCGCTGAAGGCGGTGGCGCATGAGCCGCGACGATCGCGCGCCGCTGGAGCCGATGGCGCTGACCAATGTGCGGCTGATCGATCCGGTCGCCGGCACCGACGCCAAGGGCGCGCTGCTGATTCGCGACGGCAAGATCGCCGATTTGGGGCCGGGCCTGTTCGCTTCCGGCGTGCCCGGCGACATTCGCGCCGTCGATGGCGGCGGCGCCTGCCTGGCGCCGGGCCTGGTCGATATTCGCGTGCATGCCTGCGAGCCGGGCGAAGAACACAAGGAAACCATCGATACGGCCGCGCTTGGCGCGCTGGCCGGCGGCGTCACGACGATGGTGGTGCTGCCCGACACCGATCCGGTGATCGACGATGCCGCGCTGGTCGAGTTCATCCAGCGCCGCGCGCGCCAGGTGAAGAAGGTCAACGTCCATTGCTACGGCGCGATCACGCTGGGCCTCGAAGGCAAGGAGCTGTGCGAGCTCGGCATGCTGACCGAAGCAGGCGCGGTGGCATTTACCGATGGCGGCAAGGCGGTGGCCAACGCCATCACCATGCGTCGCGCCTTGTCCTACGCCAAAACCTTCGACGCGCTGATCGTGCAGCATCCGCTCGAGCCGACGCTGTCGATGGGCGCGATGAACGAGGGCGAGATCGCCACAAGGCTGGGCCTGCCGGGCATTCCGGTGGAAGCCGAAGCCATCATGCTGGAACGCGACATGCGGCTGGTCGAGCTGACCGGCGGCAAGTATCACGCCGCCCACATCTCATGCGCCGCCTCGGTCGACATCATCCGCATCGCCAAGAAGAAGGGCCTGCGCGTGACCTGCGATACGGCGCCGCCCTATTTCTGCCTCAACGAAACTTCCGTGGGCGAATATCGCACCTTCGCCAAGCTGATGCCGCCGCTGCGTTCCGAGATGGACCGCCGCGCCATCGTCGAAGGCCTGCGCGACGGCACGATCGACGTCATCTGCTCCGACCACTGGCCGCAGGATCAGGACAGCAAGCGCCAGCCCTTCGCGCTGGCCCTGCCCGGCATCGTCGGGCTGGAGACCTTGCTGCCGCTGTCGCTGGAGCTGGTGCACAACAGGTTCCTGACCCTGCCGGCACTGTTCCAGCGCCTCTCGTCGGCGCCGGCCAAGCTGATGAAGCTGCCGGGCGGCAGGCTGGAGAAAGGCGCGCCGGCCGATCTGGTGCTGTTCGATCCCGACCGGCCGCGCCGCATCGACGTCGCCTCGTTCCGCAGCAAGTGCAAGAACTCGCCCTTCGACGAGCGGCCGGTGCAGGGCCAGGTGCTGGCGACCTTCGTCGCCGGCCAGCCGCTGTTCAAGGACAAGGAAGCGCCCAAGGCGCTGGCGGCCTGAAGGGCTAAACGATACTTCTGTTGCTGTATTTTTTCCGTCATACCCCGGCTTGACCGGGGTACCCATATTTGAGCCAAACGACGCTCTATCGTCAAACGCATTTGCGTTGCGAAATGGGTCGCCCGGTCAAGCCGGGCGATGACGGATTGGGTTATGTACTCCGCCGTTCTTCTTGGCTATCGCTTCTTCTCTTCCCCGTTCGCCAGTCGCATCGCCTTCTTGTACGCAGGACGTTCGGCGATGCGTGTGAGATACGCCCGCAGGTTTGGATAAGGCGTCAGGTCGATCTTCTTGAAAAGCTGCAGCGTGGTGAAGGGGAACACCATCATGATGTCGGCGGCGGTGAAATCCTTGCCGGCGAAATAGGGCGCTTCGGCCAGCCGCGCATCGACGTATTTGAAGTACATGCGGTTGCGCTCGCGCAGGCGCTTGGCGGCGAAGGCTTCGGGATCGGCGTTGATGCGGTCGAGCAGGAACTCGCGCAGGATCTGCGACATCAATGTGCCTTCGGCGAAATGCAGCCAGAACAGGTACTCGCCGTATTCCGGCGCATTGACCGGCACCGACAATCTGCCCTTGGCGTATTTCTGGATGACGTATTCGACGATGGCGCCGGATTCGGCGATCGTAATGTCGCCATCGCTGATGATGGGGGCTGTGCCGAAGGGATGGACCTGCGCCAGCTCCTGCGGCGCCAGGCGGCCGCCGCCCATCGGCACGCGATAATGGAAGTCGAGCTTGTAGGGCAGGCCCAGCTCCTCCATCAGCCAGATGATGCGTTCGGAGCGCGAATCGTGCAGGTGGTGGACGGTGATCATGACGGTTCCTGTCTGTCGGTATGTCTTTGTCTAAGCGTGGCACCGGAACCGCAGGGACGCTAGACTGAAGTCGGTCCCAATTCCCAAGTGATGTTCATCATGCAATTCGATCTGACGTTCTGCCTGATCGCGCTGGTCGGCGGATATCTGCTGGGTTCCATCCCCTTCGGGCTGGTGCTGACGCGCATGGCGGGGCTGGGCGACATCCGCAGCATCGGCTCGGGCAGCATCGGGGCCACCAACGTGTTGCGCACCGGCCGCAAGGGCCTGGCGGCTGCGACCGTGCTGCTCGATGGCGGCAAGGGTATGGTCGCCGTTGTCATCGCATGGCTGCTGTTTGGCGTCGGCGCTTCGCTGTTCGCCGGGCTCGGGGCGTTGCTGGGGCATCTGTTTCCGGTGTGGCTGCGCTTCAAGGGCGGCAAGGGCGTCGCCACGACGCTGGGCGTGCTGCTGGTGGTGAAGTTTCCTCTGGGGGTCGTCGCCTGCGTGACCTGGCTGGTGGCGGCGTTTCTGTTCCGCATATCCTCGCTGTCGGCTTTGCTGGCGATGGCGGTGGCGACGGCTTGCGCCTGGATTTTCGCCTACACGCTCGATCAGCGCTGGTCGACGATCGAGATCGCCATATGGCTGACGGTGATCGCGCTACTGGTTTTCGCCAAGCACCACGAGAACATCGACCGGCTGCTGAAAGGCACAGAGCCCAAGATCGGACAGGGCAAGAAGCCGGCCGCCTGAACCGATTGCAACTATCGGTTTATTGAGAACAAAACAAAAACAACTAGAATGGGTGGCATGTCCGATGCCGCTCCGCCTGTCGTGTTCGCCGACAATGACCGTCTTGCCGCATTGCGCCTGGCGCGCGGGGCGGGGATCGGGCCGATCCTTTATGGCCGCCTGATCGCGCGCTTCGGATCGCCCTCGCGGGCGCTCGCAGCGCTGCCCGAACTTGCCGCGCAGACCCAGGCGAAGGTCGCCATCGCGTCGGTCGCGGCAGTGGAACGCGAGATGGGCGCGCTGGCGAAACTGGGCGGCAGGTTCATCGTTCGCGGCGAGGCCGATTATCCGATCGCGCTGGAGGCGCTGGCCGATGCGCCGACGGTGCTGTCGGTGATGGGCGACCCCGCCGTGCTGCAACGGCAATGCGTCGGCATCGTCGGCGCGCGCAATGCCTCGATCAACGGGCGGCAACTGGCGGAAGGCTTCGGCCGCGATCTGGCGACGCACGGCTATGGCATCGTTTCCGGCCTGGCGCGCGGCATCGACACGGCGGCGCATCTCGGCGCGCTGCGGGCGGAGAACGGCGTGACGGTCGCAGTGATGGCCGGCGGCATCGACCATATCTATCCGCGCGAGAACGAGCCGCTTTACCGGCGCATCGTCGAGGGCGGTGGCGCCGCGGTTGCCGAGAGCGCGCTTGGCACGGAGCCCACCGCGCGTCATTTCCCGCGCCGCAATCGCATCGTCTCCGGCCTGTCGCTGGGCGTGGTGGTGGTCGAGGCGGCGTTGAAGTCAGGCTCGCTGATCACCGCCCGGCTGGCGGCAGAGCAGGGCCGCGAGGTGTTCGCCGTGCCGGGCTCGCCGCTCGACCAGCGCTGCCGCGGCAGCAACGGGCTGATCCGCGATGGCGCGTGGCTGACCGAGACGGTCGATGACATCGTTGCAAATCTGCCACAGTTCGTCCCTCCACCGGCCCCGATGGCAAGAGAGGTGAAAACCGCACCCCAGAAACGCGATTTTCCTCAGAAAATTCAAACGGATGAGGCAGGGGCTGGGATCGTGGCTCTGCTCTCGGCCGGACCGACCGCGGTTGACGAAATTCTCCGACAGTGCCAAACGTCGCCCTCCATTGTCGCCGGGGTGTTGCTCGAACTCGAGCTGGCAGGCCGGCTGGAACGGCACCCAGGCAACGCCGTTTCCCTGATTTCCTAGGCTGTTAGCAGCCGAAGCGTCGGGGGATGGCTTACACAAACCCCCGGCCAGAGCCGGGCGACGGGCAGGCTAATGGACGTCATCGTCGTCGAATCGCCGGCCAAGGCGAAGACCATCGAGAAGTATCTGGGCCCGGGCTACACGGTGCTGGCCAGCTTCGGCCATGTCCGCGATCTGCCGGCCAAGGACGGCTCGGTGCGCCCGGACGAAGACTTCGCCATGAGCTGGATCGTCGATGCCAAGGCCGAAAAGCGGCTGAACGACATCGCCCGCGCAGTAAAAGGCGCCAAGCACCTTTATCTGGCGACCGACCCCGATCGCGAGGGCGAGGCGATCTCCTGGCATGTGCGCGACATTCTGAAAGACAAGGGCGTCCTCAAGGGAGTCGACGTCAAGCGCATCGTCTTCAACGCCATCACCAAGCGCTCGGTGCTCGAAGCGCTGGAACATCCGCGCGATCTCGACGATCCGCTGATCGACGCCTATCGCGCCCGCCGCGCGCTCGACTACCTCGTGGGGTTCACGCTGTCGCCGGTGCTGTGGCGCAAGCTGCCCGGCTCGCGCTCGGCGGGGCGCGTGCAATCGGTGGCGCTGCGCCTTATCTGCGAGCGCGAGGCGGAGATCGAAGTCTTCAAGTCGCAGGAATACTGGGGCGTCGAGGTCGATTTCCTCAATGCCCGCAACCAGGGCCTGACGGCGCGGCTGACGCATCTCAATGGCCAGCGCCTCGACAAATTCGATCTCGACAACGAGACCAAGGCGATGGCCGCGGTCGAGGCCATCGAGCATCGTGCCTTTACCGTCACCAGCGTCGACCGCAAGCAGGTCAAGCGCAACCCGCCGCCGCCTTTCATCACCTCGACCCTGCAGCAGGACGCCTCGCGCCGGCTGGGGTTCGGCGCCGGCCAGACCATGCGCACCGCCCAGCGCCTCTATGAAGGCGTCACCATCGGCGGCGAGACGGTCGGCCTCATCACCTATATGCGCACCGACGGCGTGCAGATGGCGCCGGAAGGCCTGTCGCAGACGCGGCGGCTGATCGAGACGCGCTACGGCAAGGAATTGCTGCCGGAGAAGCCGCGCTTCTATTCCAGCAAGGCCAAGAACGCGCAGGAAGCGCATGAGTGCATCCGTCCGACCGACCTGTTCCGCACGCCCGACGACGTGGCGCGCTATCTCGATCGCGACCAGCTCCGCCTCTACGAGCTGATCTGGAAGCGCACCGTCGCCAGCCAGATGGAAAGCGCCGTGCTCGACCAGGTGACGATCGACATCGCCTCGGCCGACCGCAATGTGCAGCTGCGCGCCACCGGCTCGGTGGTGAAGGAAAAAGGCTTCCTGGTCCTCTACGAAGAGGGCAAGGACGAGGATAAGGACGACGGCGAGGAGAAAATCCTGCCTGACGTTTCGCTGGACGAGACGCTCACCCGCAAGCAGACGCGGCCGGAGCAGCATTTCACCGAGCCGCCGCCGCGCTATTCGGAAGCCAGCCTCGTGAAGAAGATGGAAGAGCTCGGCATCGGCCGGCCCTCCACCTATGCCAGCATCATCGAGGTGCTGCAGGCGCGCAATTACGTGAAGCTCGACCGTAAACGCTTCATTCCCGAAGACCGCGGCCGCATCGTTACCGCCTTCCTCGACAGCTATTTCAAGCGCTACGTCGAATACGATTTCACCGCCAAGCTCGAGGAAGATCTCGACGAAGTTTCGGGCGGGCGCATCGACTGGCGCCAGGTGCTGCGCGATTTCTGGAATGCCTTCGCCAAGGCGGTGGACGAGACCAAGGACCTGCGCGTCAAGGAAGTGCTCGACAAGCTCGATGCCGATCTGGGCCCGCATTTCTTCCCCGACAGCCCCAATGGGCGCGATCCGCGCAAATGCCCGAGCTGCGAAGCCGGCAGGCTGGGCTTGAAGCTCGGCAAGTTCGGCGCCTTCATCGGCTGCTCGAACTATCCCGAATGCCGCTTCACCAAGCCGCTGGCGGTTTCGACCGGCGAGGAGGGCGAAGCGACGCTCGATCAGCCGCGCGAGTTGGGCCTCGATCCCAAGACCGAATTGATGGTCAGCGTGCGCAAGGGCCCGTACGGCAACTACGTGCAACTGGGCGAAGCCAAGGAAAAGGAAAAGCCCAAGCGCGTGTCGCTGCCCAAGCAGATGTCGCCGCTCGAGATCACGCTGGAGCAGGCCTTGGGCTTGCTCAGCCTGCCGCGCGATGTCGGGCCGCACCCCGAATCCGGCCAGATGATCACCGCCGGCCTGGGCCGCTTCGGGCCCTACGTGAAACACGGCTCCACCTATAAGTCGTTGCCGGCCGATGACGACGTGCTGACGGTCGGCCTCAATCGCGCCGTCAGCCTGCTGGCCGACGCCAAGCCCGGCCGCGGCCGCGCAGCGCCCTTGAAAGTGCTGGGCGAGCATCCCGACGACAAGCAGCCGGTCGAGCTCTACAGCGGCCGCTACGGCCATTACGTGAAGCACGGCAAGGTCAACGCCACTGTCCCCAACGGCATCGAGCCGATGGAGATCACGCTGGAGCAGGCGATCCCGCTGCTGGCGGCGCGCGCCGCCAAGGGCAAGCCGGCGAAGGCCAAATCGGCCAAGACGAAAGCGGCCAAGCCCAAGGCGAAGAAGGCCAACGGCGCCGTCGCGCACGAGGGCGAAGCGGTTGCAGCCAAGCCGGCCAAAGTCAAAGCCAAGGCAGCGCCGAAGAAGAAGGCAGCCAAGGCCGCCGCCAAGCCGGCCAAGAAGAAAACCGAACCGCAGGCCGATGCCGCTTGATGTGACGGTGGCCTGACCGTGCCACGCAGCAAGCCGCCCCGTCATCAGCGTCCCGGCCCCAAGCGACCGCCGAAGCCCACGACTAGGGGCTTGCCGACGCGCGAGCAGGTGCTGGAATTCATCAAGGACAGCCCGACGCCGGTGGGAAAGCGCGAGATCGCGCGCGCCTTCAACGTCGAATCGCAGGACCGCATCGCGCTTAAAAAGCTGCTGAAGGAAATCGAATCCGACGGCGCCGTGGCGCGCGGCCGCAAGCGGCGGCTGGCCGATCCCGAGGCCTTGCCCGAGATGATCGTGCTTCAGGTGACGGGGCTCGACCCCGACGGCGAGGTGCTGGCGCGGCCGCTGGAATGGGACGAGGGCGCGGAGCTGCCGCACATCGTCGTGGCGCCCGACCGTCAGGGCACGCCGGCGCTGTCGCGTGGCGATCGCATCCTGGCGCGGCTGCGTCGCGTTGGCGGCAAGACCTACGAGGCGCGTGCCGTGCGCTTCCTCGGCAACCAGCCGCTGAAAGTGCTGGGCGTGTTCGAAGAGGCGGGCTGGGGCGGTCGCGGCCGCATCGTGCCGACCGACAAGCGGGCGCGCAGCGAATACGTCGTCGAACCCGAAGATCGCGGCGCCGCCAGGCCAGGCGACATCGTCTGGGTCGAGCCGGTTGGCGCGCGCGGCAAGGCCACCAGGGCGCGCATCCTCGAGCGTCTGGGGTCGATGAACGAGCCGCGCACCGTCAGCCTGATCGCCATCGCCGCGCACGACATTCCGGTCGATTTCAGCCCCGAGGCAATGCGTCAGGCCGAGCGCAGCAAGGCGGCCCCGATGGACGATCGCGTCGATCTGCGCCAGGTGCCGCTGGTGACCATAGATGGCGAGGACGCGCGCGATTTCGACGATGCGGTGTTCGCCGAGCCCGACGACGATCCGGCCAATCCGGACGGCTGGAAGCTGATCGTCGCCATCGCCGACGTCGCCTGGTACGTGCGGCCGGACGATGCGCTGGATCGCTCGGCGATGCGGCGCGGCAACTCAGTCTATTTCCCCGATCGCGTTGTGCCGATGCTGCCCGAGGCGCTGTCGAACGGCTGGTGTTCGCTGCGCCCGCGCGAGGACCGTCCGGTGCTGGCGGTCCATATGCGCATCGATGCTCATGGCCGGCTGCTGTCGCATAGCTTCGTGCGCGCCATGATGAATTCAGTGGCACGGCTGACCTACAACCAGGTGCAGGCCGCTCATGACGGGCAACCCGACGACACGACGGCGCCGCTCATCGACGACGTTATCAAGCCGCTTTACGGCGCCTATCGCGTGCTGTTGGCCGCGCGCGAGAAGCGCGGCGCTATCGATCTCGACCTGCCTGAGCGCAAGACGGTGATCGATGAGAAGGGCCGCATCGTCGATATTGCCCCGCGCGAACGCCTCGACAGCCACAAGCTGATCGAGGAGTTCATGATCTGCGCCAATGTCGCGGCGGCGCAGGCGCTGGAAAGCCGGCGCATGCCTTGCATGTACCGCGTGCACGAGCCGCCCGATCCGCTGAAGATCGAATCGCTGCGCGAATTCCTCGATTCGCTGAGCGTGTCGTTCGCCGGCGGGCGTCAGGTGCAGCCTGCCGATTTCAACAACGTGCTGAAGAAGATCGCCGAGACGCCGCAGGCGCGCATGGTCAACGAGATGATCCTGCGCAGCCAGTCGCAGGCGGTCTACAGCCCGGACAATCTCGGCCATTTCGGGCTGGCGCTGCAGCGCTATGCGCATTTCACCTCGCCGATCCGCCGCTACGCCGATCTGCTGGTGCATCGCGCGCTGATCGCGGGCTTCGGCATGGGCGAGGGCGGCCTGCCCAAGGAGGCGGCCGAGAATTTTCCCGAGCTGGGCGTGACGATCTCCGGCCTGGAGCGCAAGGCCGTCGCCGCCGAGCGCGACGCCACCGATCGCTACGTGGCGCTGTTCCTGGCTGATCGGGTTGGCGCCAGCTTCACCGGCCGCATCAATGGCGTCACCCGCTTCGGCCTCTTCGTCACCCTGGACGAAACCGGGGCCGACGGGCTGGTGCCGATTTCCTCGCTCGGGCGTGAGTATTTCGAGCATGACGAGCGCCGCCATTGCCTGGTCGGCCGCAGCACCGGGCTGACCTTCTATCTGGGCGACAGAGTGCGGGTGAAGCTCGCCGAGGCTGAACCGATCACCGGCGGGCTGGTGTTCGAGATGGAAGCCGTCGTCGAAAGTTTCGGCCAGTCGTCGCTGCCGGCAGGGCGCTCGTCGCGCAAAGGCCCGCCAAATCGCCGCACCATGGCCGACCGCAAGCCCGGCAAAGCCAGTTTCAAGCGCGGAAAGCCCGGCAAACGCCGTTAGTTGAGGCGTCCCTGCGGCAACGTGGCGTGCCAACCTCCATCGCATTTTCGTCCAGCGAAGCGTATCTAGGTTTGCATGGATCGCTCACCCGACTTCGACCTGCCGACCGAAACCGAGACGCTGCGGCTTGAAGGCCGCTCGTGGTTGCGGGCGGCATTGAAGGGCTGGCGTGGCCGCTGCCCGAACTGCGGCGAACGGCATTTGTTCACAGCCTATGTGAAAATGGCACCCGCCTGCCGCGCCTGTGGCCAGGAATTCGAGCCCTTCCGCGCCGACGATGCGCCGGCCTATTTCACCATTTTTGTCGTCGGTCACCTCATCGTGCCGATGATGCTGCTGGTGGAAAAACACGTGATTCCGGCGCTTTGGGTCCATGCCCTGCTGTGGATGCCAGCCACGCTGATCCTCAGCTTGGTCCTGCTGCCGCGCATAAAAGGCGCGGTGATCGGCCTGCAGTGGGGGCTGAACATGCGCCCTGGCGAGGCTCGCTAAAGGTACTCGGCTCGCTCTGTTGCGTCGCAGCAGATGTGCTAAAGTAGGCGGCAAGAAACGACCTTTGGCCCGGGGAGTTCCTTGGATTTTTTGAATTCTGACAGAAAGTCGCCTTCGGTGATTCCCAGCTTTCTGCTGCGAAAAGCGTTATCCGGACTTTGCCTGGCCCTGATTCTGCCACTGGCGTCCTGCGTTACCGACGGTCAAAGCCAGTCTGCGGTCAGCGGGCCGAGTAAGCCGGCCGGCATGGAGCGTGTGGTCAACACGGGCTATTCACTGATCGCCAACCGCTACATAGAGCCGGTCGAAAACAAGACGCTGTCGCTCTATGCCCTGCGCGGGCTTGGCGTGCTCGACCCCGCTATAGAGTTCGAGGAATTACCCAACGCGCAGATCGCCCTGCGCATTGGAGACAAGAAGCTGGGCGCCTGGGACGCGCCGAAATCGGACGACGTGCGCGGCTGGGCGCGGCTGACCTCGCAAGCCGTGGCCGCCTCCTTCGATTCTTCGACCATCTTGCAGGCCTATGAGCCTGATCGCGTGCTCAAGGCTGTGATGGAAGGGGCGCTGAAGCCGCTCGACAAGCATTCGCGCTATTCCGATCCGCTGTCGGCTTCCGACGCGCGCTTCAGCCGCGAAGGCGCGGGCGGCATCGGCATCTCGATCCGCACCGTCGATGGCCGCGTCAGGATCGCCTCGGTGTTCCCTGGCATGCCGGCCTCGAAGGCCGGTTTCAAGGTCGACGACGTGATCGCCCGCATCAACGGCGAGAACACCGACGGCTACGACGAGCGCCAAATCGTGCGCAAGCTGCGCGGCGACATCGAAAGCGACGTGACGCTGAGCGTCGTGCGCGCCGACGGCACAGATTACACGGCCAAGATCACCCGCGCGCTGATCATTCCGCCTACCGTTGTCTATACGCGCGAGGACGATATTGCGCTGATCAAGCTCTCCGGCTTCAACCAGGCCACGACCTCCCGCCTGCAGGACGCCATCGAACAGGCGCAAAAGGAGATCGGCGAGAACATGGCCGGCATCGTGCTCGACCTGCGCGGCAATCCGGGCGGTCTGCTGGACCAGGCGATCTCGGTGGCCGATCTGTTCCTGGAAGATGGCGTGGTGACGTCGACCAGGGGCCGGCATCCCGACAGCGGCCATGTCTATCGCTCGGGCGGCGGCGCCATCGCCACCAAGGTGCCGATGATCATTCTGATCAACGGCCGCTCCGCCTCGGCGGCGGAGATCGTGGCGGCGGCGCTGCAGGATCGCGGTCGCGCCGTGGTGATCGGCACCAATTCCTACGGCAAGGGCTCGGTGCAGACGGTGGTGCGCCTGCCCAACGAGGGCGAGTTGACGCTGACCTGGTCGCGGCTCTATGCGCCATCGGGCTATTCCTGGCACGAGATCGGCGTCATGCCGACCGTCTGCACCTCGGACCTGGCGGGCGATGGGGAGAATCTGGGCCGCCAGTTCGGCGAGCGCACGCGGCGGATGACGGAAGTCATCGCGCTGTGGCATGCCAATCGCACGCCGCCGACCGAGAAGCTCACCAAGCTGCGCGACACCTGCAAGCCGTCCGACACCGAAGGCGAGCGCGACACGCGCGTGGCCGTGCGCATGCTGAAGGACAAGCAGCTTTACCAGCGCGCCATCGGCGTCACGGTCGCGGCACTCGCCCAGCGCTGATCGAAATTACGTCAGCCAGCCCAGCATCAGGGGCATGGTGAAGGCGGCGACCACGGTGGTTGCCGTGATTCCGGCGGCCATCAGCGGCGCGTCGCCGCCAAGCTGCCGCGCCAGGATGTAGGACGCGGCCGAGGTCGGCAGCGCCGCCCACAGCACCACCACCGAACGGCCCAGCCCCTCCAGCCCGTACAGCATGGCGAAGGCGGCCATGATCGCCGGGTAGGCGACGAGATTCATCACGCACATGCCGATCACCGGCCAGCGCGCCCGGCGCAGCACGGGCAGATGGAGCGCTGCGCCCACGGCCAGCAGGCCCAGCGCGATCGAGGCCTGGCCGAGGATGCCGGCCGCGGTGTTGACGGCGGCCGGCAGCGTCACGCCCAGCAAGTTGAGCGCAATGCCGGCGAAGCAGGCCAGGATCAGCGGGTTGGTGAAGATGAGCTGCAGCTGGCCCAGCAGGTCCAGTTGCGCGGTGTGCTGGGCCTTGCCGTAGCGGATCAGCATGGCGACGCACAGCACGTTGAGCGTCGGCACGCAGACTGCGATGGCGACGGCGAACAGGCCGATGCCGTCGCTGCCGTACAGCGCCAGCACGGCGCCCAGCCCGACATAGGAATTGAACCGCAGCGAGCCCTGGAAGAAGGAGCCGAAGGCGGGCCCGTCCATGCGCGTGACGAGTTTCAAGAGCAGCGCCAGCACGGTCATGGCGGCGATGGCCGAGAGCAATGTGGCGATCAGCACCAGCGGCTCGTAGGCGCCGATGCGGGCCGCAGCCGTCTCCTTCACCAGCAGGGCGGGAAAGAGGAAGAAATACATGAAGCGCTCGGCCAGCGGCCAGAAATCGCCGCCGGGAAAGCGCAGCCGTTGCAGGATCCAGCCGGCGGCGATCAGCAGGAAGACGGGAAAGAGGGCGGCGAGAATGGCGTTCATGCCGATCCGGGATTGCCTGGCGGCAGGTTGGACAGCCGGTCGAGCGCGCCTTGCAGGATATAGGCGGCGGCGGCGCGGTCGACCACTTCGCCGCGGCGCTGGCGCGTCATGTCGGCCTCGTCGATCAGCATGCGCTGCACGGCGGCGGTCGACATGCGCTCGTCCTGAAAAGCCAGCGGCATATCCTGCACGGCCAGCAGGTTGGCGGCGAACTGGCGCACCGACTGGCAGCGCGGCCCTTCGCTGCCGTCCATCGCCAGCGGCAGGCCGACGACGAAGGCCCCGACCTCATAGCGCTTCACCAGATCGAACAGCCGATTGGCATCGGGCAGGAACTTGCCGCGCTTGATGGTTTCCAATGGCGTCGCCAGCGAACGCATCACGTCGGACAGCGCCACGCCGATGGTCTTGGTGCCGACGTCGAGGCCCGCCAGGCGCTGGCCGGTCTTCAACAGCGGCGGCAGGTCGGTGAGGGCGACGACGGGCATGGCGCTTGAGCGGCCGCCTCAGGGGCGCGGCCGGAACCCTTCCGGCGTCGCCAGGAAGATCAGCTCGCGGCGATCGGTCTTGCGCGTGCCGCAGTCTTCCTGCTCGCGCTCGATAATCAGGTCGGGATTGCCGTCCTTGTTGACATCGCTGGGACGGGCCGCGATGGCGATCAGCACCTGCGACATGCCCGGGCTCGCCAGGCAGCCGCCACGACGGGCATCGTAATGCGCCTCGTACAGGGTCTGCGTTGGGCCTTCGCCCAGATCGGTGGCCTTGAAGCCGCGCAGCATCAGGCCGCGGTCGGGCTGCTGCACCACATAGACCAGGCTGCGCCCGCCGCCGGGCAAGGTGAAGATCACCGGCGTCTCGATGCGGCCTTCGACCAGCCGCCGCATGCGCACGCTGTCGGCGGAGAAATCGGCGAGATAGGCGGCGCTGGCCAGCCCGTTGTAGTCAGCGACGGCGACCACGGCGCGCTTGCCGTCGATATTGCAGGTGTAGTCGATGGTGAAATCGCCGCCCGGCCGCTCCTGGCGCAGCCAGCGATCGAGCTTGGGACGCTGCTCTTCGGTGAGGCCGGCATTGAGCTGGCGGCAGGCGATCGGATCGGCGGCACGCACGCTGACGGGCAGCAGGAATGCCAGCAGGAAGGCGAAAAGCGGAAAGGCGATGACCGAGCGCATGGGGTGGCCGGACCATAGGCGCGGCGCCATTTGGGCACAAGAAAAATCGCGGAAATCCGCGCGTTTGCGCGGGTTTGGCGCAGTTGCCGGCGTTGCGTGCCCGCAGGGCCGGTGATACGGTGCGCGCCTTCAACGGAAGCCTCTTTAAGGATCGATCCATGTCGCTGGACAAGCAGACGGTTGCCCGCATCGCGCGGTTGGCGCGATTGAAAGTGCCGGAGGAGGACCTGCAGGGTCTGGCCGGCGAGCTGTCGGGCATCATGAGCTGGATCGAGCAATTGAACAGCGTCGACACCAGCGCCATCGAGCCGATGACGTCCGTCGCCGATCTCACGCTGCCGCTGCGCGCCGACAAGGTCACTGATGGCCGCCAGGCCGCGCGTGTGCTGGCCAATGCGCCGGGCGGTGCGGTGCTGCTGGAATCGGGCAATCCCGATGGCGGTGGGTTCTTCGTGGTTCCGAAAGTGGTCGAGTAGTCCGATGAGCAAGCCAACCGATCTTACTATCGTCGAAATGACGGAGGCGCTGGGCAAAGGCGCGATCTCCGCCGTCGAACTTGCGGACGCGCATCTGGCGGCCATGGATGCCCATCGCGGACTGAACGCCTACATCACCGAGACGCCCGAGAAAGCGCGCGAGATGGCGAAAGCCTCGGACGCGCGGCGCAAGAGCGGCACGGCCGGCCTGCTGGAAGGCGTACCGCTGGCCATCAAGGACCTGTTCTGCACCGAGGGCGTACTGACCACGGCTGCCTCGCATATCCTCGACGGCTTCAAGCCGACGTATGAATCGACCGTGTCCGCCAAGCTGTGGCGCGAAGGCGCGGTCATGCTGGGCAAGACCAATCTCGACGAGTTCGCCATGGGCTCTTCGAACATGACCAGCTATTACGGCCCGGTCGAGAACCCCTGGAAGCGCAAGGGCGACAACCGCAAGCTGGTGCCGGGCGGCTCGTCCGGCGGTTCGGCTTCGGCGGTCGCCGCGCGCATGGCGCCTGGCGCCACGGGCACCGACACCGGCGGCTCGATCCGCCAGCCGGCTGCGTTCTGCGGCCTGGTGGGCATGAAGCCGACTTACGGGCGCTGCTCACGCTGGGGCATCATCGCGTTTGCCTCCTCGCTCGACCAGGCGGGGCCGATCACGCGCACGGTCAAAGATGCGGCGCTGATGCTGCAGGCCATGTCCGGGCATGATCCCAAAGACTCGACCTCGGCGCCGATCGCGGTGCCCGATTTCGTCGCCGCGTGCAGCCGGCCGATCAAGGGTCTGAAGATCGGCATTCCGAAGGAATATCGGGTCGATGGCATGGCGCCGGAAATCCAGGCCCTGTGGGACAACGGCATCGCCATGATCCGCGATGCCGGCGCCGAGCCGGTCGATATCAGCCTGCCGCACACGAAATACGCGCTGCCGACCTATTACATCGTGGCGCCGGCGGAATGCTCGTCCAACCTGGCGCGCTACGACGGGGTGCGCTTTGGCCTGCGCGTGCCGGGCAAGGACCTGATCGAGATGTACGAGAACACCCGCGGCGAGGGGTTCGGCAAGGAGACGCGCCGGCGCATCCTGATCGGCACCTACGTGCTGTCGGCGGGCTATTACGATGCCTATTACAAGAAGGCGCAGCAGGTGCGGGCGCTGATCGCGCGCGATTTCACTGAGGCATTCGAGAAATGCGATGCCATCCTGACGCCGACCGCGCCGTCGGCGGCCTTCGCCATGGGCGAGAAGATGGACGATCCGGTGACGATGTATCTCAACGACGTCTTCACCGTGCCGACCTCGTTGGCCGGGCTGCCGGGCATTTCGGTGCCGACCGGTCTCGGCAATGACGGCTTGCCGCTGGGGCTGCAGGTGATTGGCCGCGCCTTCGACGAGGAGACCGTGTTCGCCGTCGGCGCGGCGCTGGAAAAATCCGCCAAGCTGTCGCTGAGGCCGGAAGGGTTCTGATCCTGCCGGCAAGGAGGCTGTCATGCGCGTAACTCTGCTGAGCTGCCTTTTCCTCCTGCTCGGGTGGACGGCGCAGGCTGCGCCGGTCGATCCGGCCTTGCAGAAGGAGCTGCTCGCTGTTTACGACGAGTTCAACGCCACGCTCGCCAAGGGCCAGTACGACAAGGCCGTGGCGCAGCGCTCGGCCGCCTCGCAGAAGACGTTCAAGGATCAGCTGAAGACGGCGCAGGATCGCAAGGCGTTCATGGAAATGTCCAAGCTGATGACGCCGGACAAGATCGAGATCGTGCACAGCAAGCTGTCGAAGGATGGCAACAAGGCGTCGCTGATCACCACGGCGAACAAGATCGTGCCCGCCGGCCTGAAGGACAAGAACGCGCCGCCGGCCGGCACGGTGATGACCTCGTCGCTCACGCTCGAGTTCGTCAAGGAAGCGGGCAAGTGGAAATACGAGAGCCAGACCTTCGGACCCGACCCCGCCCGCGTCAAGCGCTGCGAGGACGTGAAGTTCGAGCCGATCGAGGCCTATGACGAGGGCAGCAGCACGTCGGCCGGCGGCCCGATCGTGCGCGTCGACCTGAAGGGCGATCACACGCTTGTGGTGTTCAAGGTGTTGGACGAGGAGAATTGCGCTTTCCTGCCGGACAAGGACACGCTGGCCAAAGGCGGCTTCGACGTCGGCCAGCTGCAGCCCTACACGATCATTTCGCTGGAGGGCTTCCGGCACAAGACCAGCAAGCAGAAGATCTGGGTCGACCAGCTCGAAATCATCGAAGAATAGACTTAGAAGAATTTGCAGGCGGAGCAGAACATGTCGTTGATCAAAGGCGAAACCGGCGATTGGGAAATGGTGATCGGGCTTGAGGTCCATGCCCAGGTCGTCTCGCAGGCCAAGCTGTTCTCGGGCGCGCCGACCGAGTTCGGCGCCGATCCCAACACGCAGGTGTCGCTGGTCGATGCCGCCATGCCGGGCATGCTGCCGGTGATCAACGCCTATTGCGTCGAGCAGGCGGTGCGCACCGGGCTCGGCCTGAAGGCGCAGATCAATCTGCACTCGGTGTTCGATCGCAAGAACTACTTCTATGCCGACCTGCCGGCGGGCTACCAGATCTCGCAGTACAAGCAGCCGGTGGTGGGCGAGGGCGTCATCATCCTCGACATGAAGGACGGAGAGAGCCGCGAGGTCGGCATCGAGCGGCTGCATCTGGAGCAGGATGCGGGCAAGAGCCTGCACGACCAGCATCCGACGCAGACCTATATCGATCTTAATCGTGCCGGCGTGGCGCTGATGGAGATCGTCTCCAAACCCGACATGCGCAACGCGGAAGAGGCGGCGGCGTATCTCACCAAGCTGCGCTCCATCCTGCGCTATCTCGGCACCTGCGACGGCAACATGGAGGAAGGCTCCATGCGCTGCGACGTCAACGTCTCGGTGCGCAAGCCGGGTGGCGAACTGGGCACGCGCTGCGAGATCAAGAACGTGAACTCGATCCGCTTCGTCAAGCAGGCCATCGAGTACGAGGCGCGGCGCCAGATCGAGGTGATCGAAGGCGGCGGCAAGATCGTGCAGCAGACTCGCCTGTTCGATGCGCACAAGGGCGAGACGCGCTCGATGCGCTCGAAGGAAGAGGCGCACGATTATCGCTATTTCCCCGATCCCGACCTGCTGCCGCTGGTGCTGGAGGAGAAGTTCGTCGCCGACATCAAGGCCTCGCTGCCTGAACTGCCGGACGACAAGAAGGCGCGCTTCGTGAAGGATTACGGCATCTCGGTCTACGACGCCGGCGTCATGGTGGCCGAGCGCGAGACGGCGGAATTCTTCGAAGCCGTCGCCAAGGGCCGCGACCCGAAGCTGGCGGTGAACTGGGTGATGGGCGATTTCTTCGCCATGCTGAACCGGCGCGGCCTGTCGATCGCCGACAGCCCGATCAAGGCGGCGCAGCTCGGCCAGCTCATCGACCTGATCAAGGACGGCACGATTTCGGGCCGCATCGCCAAGGATCTCTTCGTGATGATGGAAGAGACCGGCAAGGATCCGGCCGCTCTGGTCGAGGAGAAAGGGCTGAAGCAGGTCACCGACACCGGCGCCATCGAGGACGCGGTCGACCAGATCATCGCCGCCAACCCCGACAAGGTGGAGCAGTATCGCGCCAAGCCGACCATGCTGGGCTGGTTCGTCGGCCAGGTGATGAAGTCGACCGGCGGCAAGGCCAACCCGGCCTCGGTCAACGAGCTTCTGAAGAAGAAGCTCGACGGCTAGTGAACGCACCGAGCCTGATCGTTCGCGACGTCGAGCCGCGCGATCACGACGCGGTCGACGAGCTGATTGCCGCGGCCTATGGCGAATTCGCGTCCGTGCTCACGGCTGACAATTGGGAGCGGATGCGGCTGGGCCTTCGTGGCGCCGCGACCGCGCTCCCCGGCGCCACCAAGCTGGTGGCCGAGATCGATGGCCGCCTGGCGGGCTTCGTGATCTATCGACCGGTGGGCGTTGCGGACAAATCGCCCGTACCCGCCGACTGGGCCGCGATCCGCCTGCTTAGCGTCGCGCCGTGGGCGCGCGGGCGTCGCATCGGGCGTGTCCTTACCGACGCCTGCCTCGATCTGGCGCGTCGGGATGGCGTGGCAACCGTGGGATTGCATACCAGCGAGATCATGACTGTGGCGCGGCCGATGTACGAGCGCATGGGCTTCGCCATCGTACGCGAGCTGGAGCCGCGCTTCGGCGTCCGTTACTGGCTCTATCGCAAGGACCTAGCCTAGCTTCCGCGCCGCCGCCTCGACTTGCGCGCCTCGCTGAGCGTGCATGGGTTTCATCCGATCGCGCAGATTTGCCAGCACGGCGGGATCGGCGCTGCGCGGGTGGCCGCTGTCGAAGGGTGGGGCGGGGTCGTATTCGATCATCAGCTGGATGGTCTTGGCGACGGCTTCGCCGGCCACCTCCGCCGCGACCTTCAGGCCGAAATCGATGCCCGCCGTGACACCGCCGCCGGTGATGATGTTGCCGTCGACCACGACTCGCTCGTCGACCGCCGTTGCGCCGAATTTCGGCAGGAACTCCATCGCCGCCCAATGGGTCGCTGCGCGCTTGCCCTTGAGCAGGCCCGCTGCCCCCAGCACCAGCGAGCCGGTGCAGACGGCCGTCACGTAGCGCGCCTTGGGCGCCATGCGCTGCAGGAAGGCGATGGTGTCGGCGTCGGTCAGCAGCGGATTCATGCCGGGGCCGCCGGGCACGCAGATCATGTCGAGCGGCGGGCAGTCGGCGTAGGTTGCGTCGGGCACCAGCATCAGCCCGCTTTCCGACCGCACCGGCTGGCGCGTCTTCCAGACCAGCAATTGCTCCGCCCCCGGCAGGCGCGAGAGGACCTGTTGCGGGCCCGTGAGATCGAGCTGGGTGATGTCGGGAAACACCAGATAGCCGATGCGGAAAACGGTCATGAATCCCTCTGAGTTTGCCCAAAACTAAAGCATCCATGGGCTTGAGTCATCGCCCGGGTTTTCCCTGCTATAAGGGGGAACCAAACAGGGCTGCGACGGTTCTCCAGCATTGCCGCCCAGGCATTCGTTCCGAGGCTCATAGAAGATGACTGTGCTCTCCGTCCGGCATCGGACGGTCTACAACTACGCCAACCCCGTCAGTTTCGGCGAGCATCGCCTGATGTCGCGGCCCCGCGACAGCCACGATCTGCGCCTGCTCGAGGCCACGCTGGCGATTTCGCCGCCGGCCGCGAGCATCCGCTGGATTCACGACGTGTTCGGCAATTCCATTGCAATCACCAGCTTCACGGAGCAATCCAATCAACTGGTGTTCGAATCCTCCTTCCGCGCCGAGCATTATCCGCTGCCCGCGCGCGAGATCGTGCTGGAGGAGTACGCGCGCGTGCTGCCGTTCAGCTATACGGTGGACGAAATCCCCGATCTCGGCCGTCGCGCCGAGCGGCACTATGCCGATCCCGACCGCTCGATCGATCTGTGGGCGCGGTCGTTCATGGAGAATAGTTCGGATCATTCGACCATGGGCGTGCTGATCGCCATGAACAAGGCGATCAAGGCCGAGTTCGGCTATGCGCGGCGCGAGGAAGAAGGCACGCAGCTTCCCGCCGACACGTTACGCTCCAAGTCAGGCTCGTGCCGTGACTTTGCGTTGCTGATGATGGAAGCGGTGCGCACCTACGGTTTGGCGGCGCAGTTCGTCTCGGGCTACCTCTACGACGAGAAGCTCATCGGCGCCCAGGGCGGCCTGGTCGGCGGCGGCGAGACGCATGCCTGGCTGCAGGTCTATCTGCCGGGTGCCGGCTGGGTCGAGTTCGATCCCACCAATGCGCTGGTCGGCGGGCGCAACCTGATCCGCGTCGCCGTTGCGCGCGATGCGCCGCAGGCCGTGCCGCTCGCCGGCAGTTTCGTCGGCCAGCCCGGCGATTTCCTGGGCATGGAAGTCTCGGTCGAGGTTACCGCCGAATAACGGCGTTGACCCTTCGCGTTCTGCCGTTAGGCTCCCCCTGGGAGCTCGTAACGCAGGCGGAAACACAATGATCGACGTTCATTACTGGCCGACGCCCAATGGCTGGAAGGTCACGATCTTCCTCGAGGAAGCGGGCCTGAAATGCAGCGGCTATGCCGTGGGCAAGGAACTACGCCAGCCCATAGCCGCCGTGAGCGAAGAGTCGAAGAAGATCCTGTTCGGCCAAACCGCAAATTCGGTCGACAAGGCCGCCGCCACTTCACGCTAGATCGGAGCCGCACGAATGATCGATCTCTACACCTGGACCACGCCCAACGGCCGCAAGATCTCCATCATGCTGGAAGAGTGCGGACTGCCCTACACCGCGCACCCGATCAACATCAGCAAGAACGAGCAGTTCGCGCCCGACTTCCTGAAGATCAGCCCCAACAACAAAATTCCCGCGCTGGTCGACAGCGAGGGGCCGGGCGGCAAGCCATTCAGCGTCTTCGAATCGGGCGCCATTCTCATCTATCTCGCCGAGAAGACCGGCAAGTTCATGCCGGCCGATCCGGTGGGTCGCTCCGTCACCTTGCAATGGCTGATGTTCCAGATGGGCGGGCTGGGCCCGATGCTGGGGCAGGCGCATCATTTTCGTCGCGCCGCACCGGAGCAGGTTCCTTACGCCATCAAGCGCTACACCGACGAGACGGCGCGTCTCTATGGCGTCGTTAACAAGCGGCTGGGAGAGGTTCCGTATCTGGCCGGCGACTATTCGATCGCCGACATTGCAAGTTATCCCTGGATCGCGCGCCACGAATGGCACGGCCAGGTGCTGGAGGACCACCCCAATCTGAAACGCTGGTACGACGCCATTTCTGCGCGGCCGGCGGTGCAGAAGGGCATGGCTATACCGAAGATCTGAACCTGCCCTGAAAATGCCCTGACGGCGACATATGCCTGTAACCCTTGGCTGGCATGGTGTGGCCATGGTTACAGGTAACGCGCTGGCCCGCGCCAAGGGCATTCTCATCGATCTCGACGGCAGCTTCCTCGATGGTCTGGCTTTGGCGCCGGGCGCGCGCGAGCTGTTCGAAAGCAATGCCGGGCGCATCGCTTTCGTCTCCAACAATTCAAGTCACACGCCGGAGGAAATGTCGGCCGAGCTGGCCGTTGCCGGCATCAAGGTCGAGCCGTCGCGCATCTTCCTCGCCGGCGCGCAGGCGGTGACCTGGCTGGCGACGCATCGCGGCACGACGCGCATCTTCGCGCTGGCCAGCCGCAGCATCCGCCACCTCGCGCGCAAGCAGGGACTGAACCTCAGCCTGGAAGAGCCGGAGATCGTGCTGCTGTGCCGCGACATCGAACTCAGCTACGAGCGGCTGGCGATCGCCATCTCGGCCTTGCAGGATGGCGCCGAACTCATCGTCGCCAATCCCGACCTGACGCATCCCGGTGCGAACGGCGTGCCGGTGCCCGAAACCGGCATGCTGCTTGCCTCTCTCCGCGCAGCCGTGCCGAGCGCGGCTCCGATCATCGTCGGCAAGCCGCGCGTGACCATGTTCGCCGCCGCCTTGCGCAGCCTGGGCGTACGCCCTGAGGAAGCGGTGATGATCGGCGACAACCCAGCCACCGACGGCGCCGGCGCATCGGCGCTCGGCATTCCGTTCATTCTGGTCGGCCGCCATCGCGATGCGCTGGCGCGCGATATCGCCGGCCTGCTGTGGGATCGGGCGGCCTAGGTCGCCTTCTTCCACGCCACCGTCAGCACGCCGGCGCCGATCAGCAACGAGCCGCCGACTCTATTGACGGCGCGCTGCACCGACGGTTTGCGAATGGTGCGCCGCGCCACCGTCGCCATCAATGCGTAGAGCAGCGCGTTGATCGTCGCCAGCACCAGGAACGTCGCTTCCATGATCAGGATCTGCGGCAGCAATGGCGCGGTCGCGTCGAGGAACTGAGGCAGGAAGGCGACGAAGAACACGATGCTCTTGGGATTGAGCGCCGTCACCGCGTAGAGATGCAGGAAGATGCGGCCGGGGCGGGTCTGCGTTTCTTCGGCCGCTTCCGCGCTGACGACGGGTGCGCGCCAGAGCTTGTAGCCAAGATAGATAAGATAAGCCGCACCAACCCATTTCAGGATGGTGAACAGCATGGCCGAGGTCGCCAGCAGCACGCCCAGCCCCAGCATTGAGGCCGTCATCGCGGTGAAATCGCCCAGCGCCACGCCGGCAACGCTGGCGGGCGCGGCTTTCCTGCCATGGCCCAGCGCATAGGAAATCACCAGCAGGATGGTGGGACCGGGGATGGCGAGAAGGACAGCGGAGGCGGCGACGAAAGCCAGCCAATGTTCGAGCGACATGAAAGCTCCTGTTGAGGACAGGGTGATCAATCCATGGCTTTTCCCAAGCCGCAAGCGCTAAGGCGAGCGGAACACAGTGGCGCAATGGGCTGGCATTTTCGGCCGCGGCGGGCCGGCTTGCTCGGCCGGTTTCTGGCCCCGCACCTGATCCTGCGCCACGGTCAGCCACCAATCGAGTTCCTCGCCGCAGCCATCATTATTGGCCAGCGGCGCTTGCGGCAGGCAGGCGGGGCTGTCGGTCGGGCAGGAGAGGCGAACATGGAAGTGCTCCATATGCCCCCACCAGGCGCGCACCTTGTTCAGCCAGCGCCGCTCGCCGCGCACGGTTTCGCACAGATGCTTCTTGATCTGCCAGTGTACGAAGATGCGATCGACGCGCTTGTCTTCGGCCGCCAGGCGCAGCAGGTCGATATGGCGCGGCTCGAAATTCTGGTGGTCGATCGCGGTCTGATCGGCCGTCACCAGCGAGGGCAACGGCACCTGCTCGCGCTGCTCGGGTCGCAGCGGGGGCTTGGGCAGCAGGCTGAACCAGATATCGATGTCGAGCCCGGTCTGATGGCTGGCATGGCCGAACGACATCGGTCCGCCGCGCGGTTGGCTCATGTCGCCGACATAGACCGGGGGCAGGCCAATGCGAGCGAACTTGGCGCCCAGCTCGGTCATGTAGCGCACGGTCTGGGGATGGCCCCAGTGCCGGTTGCGGCTGTTGCGGATGGTCTGGTAGCCGACGCCATCGGTCGCCAGCGGCACGGCGCCAACCATGCAGCCGGCGGCGGGACCGCCGAAGATGCGCGGTTCGCCCTTGGCCGGGCGCGGCGGCTTGCTCCAATCCTCGAGGCCGGGATTGGCGGCTGCCGGCGGCGCGAAGGCCGCCAGCAGCGCTATCGTCAGAACGAAAGCGGTCAGCCGATCAGAGATAGACCGTGCCGCCATCGACCATGTGGGTCTGACCGGTAACGAATTTGCTGGCATCGCTGGCAAGATACACGATCGTGCCGACCAAATCTTCGGTCTCGAGATTGCGCTGCAAGGTCTGGCCCGAGGCGATGACCTGCTTGGCCTTGTCGAGCTTGGCGCCGAAGAATTCGGTGGTGCCTTCGGTCATCACCGCCGACGGCGCGACGGAGTTGACTCTGATCCAGTCGCGGCCCAGCTCGCGCGCCAGGCTGCGCGTCATGCCGGTGACGGCGGCTTTGGAGACGGCGTAATCGAGCGCGAAGGGCAGGCCGTAGATGGCGGCGAGCGAGGTAATGTTGATGATCGAGCCGCCGCCGCCCTTGCGCATATAGGGGACGACCGCCTTGCAGCAGTTCCACACCCCCTTGACGTTGACCTGCATGACCCTGTCCCACTGGCCCTCGTCGAGCTCGTCGAACTTGCCGCCCTTCAGCCCGCCATAGAGTGCTGCGTTGTTCACCAGCGCATCGATGCGGCCATAGGTGCTGAAGGCTTTCTCAGCCATCGCCTTGCAGGAGGCGAGATCGGCCACGTCGAGGCTGACGCTGATCGCTTTGCCGCCGGCCTTGGTGATGGCGGCGACGGTCTCGTTGCAATCGCGCACGTCGCCGGCCACGACATTGGCGCCTTCCTTGGCCAGCGTTTCGGCGTAAGCCCGGCCCAGGCCGCGCGCGGCGCCCGTTACAATCGCTGTCTTTCCCTGCATCTGCATGATATTCCTCCCGCGCCCGGCGTTCGGAACAGGCCGGGCTTTCACAAAAACGAACGTTTATTTACGCTATCGCCCCATGACTGACCAGCCGAACTATCAGCACATCCGCCTGCAAATCGACGGCTGGGTTGCCCGCCTGACTTTCGCCCGCCCGACACGGCGCAATGCGCTGACTTTTGACATGATGGTCGAGATCAAGGACGCCTTCCTGCGCGTGGGCGCCGATTCCTCAGTGCGGGCGCTCGTTCTGCGTGGCGAGGGCGGCTATTACTGCGCCGGCGGCGATCTCGGCACCATGACCGACATGCCGGAAATTCCGGCGGGCGGGCCGGACCCGATGATCGCCACCTATCGCGTCTTTGGCGACGCCTTGCTGGCGCTCAACGCCCTGCCGCAGGCGGTGATCTCGGCCGTCGAGGGGCCGGCGATTGGCGGCGGCTTCGGCATGGTGTGCTGCTCGGACGTGATCATCGTGCACGAGAATGCGCGCTTCGGCATTCCCGAACCGCGCGTCGGTTTCATTCCCTCGCAAATCATTCCTTTTCTCGTGCGTCGTCTCGGCGAGGGTATGATCCGGCACCTTGCGGTGACCGGCACGACGCTGTCCGGGGTTGAAGCGGTACAGGCGGGGCTTGGCCGCAGGCTGGTGCACAGCGAATTCGAAATGAACTCGGCGGTGGAAGAGGCGCTGGACAACATCCAGCGCATGGAACCTGCGGCACTGGCGTCGGTGAAGCGGCTGGTTCTGTCCTGCGCCAGCGAGCCGGACATCAATGTGCTGGAGGCCGCGGCGTCCGATCTGGTCGGCCTGCTGCGCAAGCCCGCCGCCAAAGAAGGGATCGGCGCCTTTATGGACAAGACATTGCCGTCCTGGGCTGCGGGCAAACGATAAGAAGACATCGGGGAAACTGACATGGCGAAGATTGCGATCATCGGCACTGGCGCGATGGGCTCCGTTTATGCCGGGCTGCTGGCCGATGCCGGGCACGAGGTGTGGGCGATCGACACCTGGGCCGAGCATGTCGAGGCAATGCGCCGCAACGGCCTGCGCGTCGAGGGCGCCAGCGGCGATCGGGTGGCGAAGCTCAATGCCAGCACGAATGCCGCCGATGCCGGGATTTGCGATCTGGTGATCATCGCCACCAAGGCGATGGATGTCGTTGCCGCCGCCAAAAGCGCCAAGCCCCTGATCGGACCGAACACGCTGGTGCAGACCATCCAGAACGGGCTGGGCAGCGCCGAAAAGGTGATCGCGGTTCTGGGCCCGCAGCAGGTTACGGTGGGCATCGTCGGCGGCTTCGGCGCTTCGCTGCGCGGGCCGGGCCATGTACATCACAATGGCTGGGAGATGGTGCATATCGGCGAGATGAAAGGGCCGGCGACGCCGCGTCTGAAAGCCTCGGCCGAGATATGGAAAAGCGGCGGCTTCAACGTGAAAGCCTATGACGACGTCGAGCGGATGATCTGGGAAAAGTTCATCTGCAACGTGACCTTCTCGGCCAGCACGACCTTGACGGGCCTGACCATCGGGGGCGTCATCAACGATCCGCACGCCTGGCAGCTGGCTTCCGCTTGCGCCACCGAAGCGTGGCAGGTCGCCAAGGCCAAGAACATCGCGGTGGCGATCGACGAGCCGGTATCCTTCGTGCGCGATTTCGGCGGCAAAATCCCGAACGCCCGGCCGTCGATGTTGCTCGATCACATGGCGAAGCGGCGCTGCGAAATTGATGTCATCAACGGGGCGGTGCCGGTGCAGGCGGCCAGCGTCGGCTTGCAGGCGCCGGTTAATGCTACGCTGAGCGCGCTGATTCGCCAGCGCGAAGCGGCGTTCGCCTAGCTCCGGTTCGTCTGAACCTGAGCGGCCGAGCGCAGCGCGGCCAAAGGGGGGACGCGGAAGTTGAGGGTGAATACCACGCCGGGATTCTGGTCTTTGGCGCGGAACGTGCCGCCCAGCTGATCGACAAAGGCATCAATCAGCAGGCGGCCCAATGTGGCCCCATCGCCCTCGAACGCCTGATCCACTCCGCGCCCGTTATGCGAGATGGCGATCTCGGCTTGCTCGCCCTGGACGGTGACGTTGACGAGCACGGCGCCCGTCGCCTGGGGCGTAAAGCCGTTAAGGCTTATGTTCACCAGAATCTCGCCGATCGCCATGCCCAGAGGGACGGCCATAGTCGCCGCGACCAGCGTGGTGCCGGTGGCCGAGAAGGAGAGGTTGACCCGGCCGTCCGCCATGTAGGCGACGGAGAAATCCTGGCAAAGCCGGCGCAGGAATGGCACGAGATCGACGACATCGGGCTGGGTCGTATCGTCGAGATGAGCATAGACCGTAGCCAGCGAGATCAGGCGGCGGCGCGCCGCCTCGAAACGGGCGCGCTCGTCTGCAGAGGTGATACGGCGCGACTGCAGGTTCATGATGCTGTTCATCAGCTGCAGGCTGTTCTTGATGCGATGGTTGATCTCGCGCAACACGGTTTCGCGATGCTCCTGCAGCCGTCGCCGCTCGGTGATGTCGCGTAGCGTGCCGATCAGCCGGCCGGGGCCTTTGCCATTGCCGTTACGGGTGAACAGTTTTGCCCGAGCGGCCACCCAGATGGCGCCGAACTCAGGATGGCGCAGGCGGAATTCGGTATCGAATCGCGTGTCGTCGCGCGCCCCTTTCATGGTTCGCAGACGTTTCATCAGATTGGGTCGATCGGCTGGATGGACAGCGCGCAGCAGGGAGCGGGGCGTCAGCGCAGGTGGCGCGCGCAGGCCGAAATAATTCGCTTCAATGCCGGCCCAGGCGATATCGCGGCTGCCCATGTGATAGTCGAAGATGCCGATACCTGTGGTGTCGACCGCCAGGGATAGGCGCTCGGCGGCCTGGGCAGCCTCAGCGGTGCGCAATCCCAGAACGCGATGCAGATCCCCCTGACGGCGACCATAGACCATCATGACCATGGCGCCGCCCACGATGAAGATGAGGGCAATGCCGATCAGCGCCGAGCCGATCCAGAGCTGATAGGACCATGCCTGCAGCACCGCGACATAGGGAATGGCATAGAGGGCGACCACATTGAGGTTCTTCAGCGGTCGCGAGGCGATCAGCAGGTTCTCGCTTTCGCCATTGCTGCTGACCGCAAGGGTATCCGAATCGAAATCGCCAGTTTCCCAGGCTTTGCTGGCAAGTTCGCGACGTATGGCCGGAGCGAGCGCCTCGATCCGGGAGCCGCTCGCGGCGACGATCTCGCCTTGCTGGGTAATGATGCCGATACTGGCCTTTTCCGGCAGCGCCAGCGTATCGGCGATGCGCTGAAACCACGCGGGATTGACGGCGGTAAGCAGAATGCCGCTGAAAGCTCCGGCGCGATCCAGACGGCGGCTGACCGGTACGAAGATCGCACCGCCCTGTTCCTTCACTGAGGCGCCGATAACGATATTCCGGTTGCCCGTCACGTAGGCCCGGAAAAAATCGCTGTCCGCGAGATTGCGACCTTGCGCGATTGCCGTATCGCCGAAAATCACCTGGCCGCGTCTGTCCATGATCCAAAGCGATTGGAGGTTGGTAATGCGGGCGGTGAGGCTGCCGAGAAGCCGGGTCGTTTCCTGATCGGCCTGCAAAGCGGAGAGCTCGCGGTCGGCAATTGTGCGGTCGGCCAGTTCCAAGACGAGGTCGACCGATTTGATGGCGTCGGAGAAACTCTCCTGGAAATTGTTAGTGGCGGCAGCAGCCCGTGCCTTGGCCTCAGCCAGAGCCTGTTGATCGCCGCGCAGAAACAGCCACAGCCAGCCTGCGATCAACGCGGCGACTACCGCGGCCATCGCAATGGCGAAAACACGCGCTGGCGTTTGCAATTCTTTTCCCCGATTTCCGCTAAAGCTGGGCCGGCCAACGATTATTTCATCTGGAACCCCGACATCACGGCAAAGTTCCCTAGTTTCCCAGAACTTTTCCGTTAATAGTCATTTGATACTTAACGGGAACTAAATCGCTGCACGGGGCTTGTCTTTGTCGAAGCTCGTCCCTCTGAGCTTCAGTCTCCGCCGAGAAGCACCATGATCGGACCCCCAACCGATCATGGTGCACTTCTCGTCCGCTCCGAATACAGTGTCTATCGCGTGGCGAAATAGGCTGCCAGCATAAGGGCAATCACCAGCCCGAGTGAAACGGCCAGCACATAGCGCATGGCATGCAGGGTCACGCCTTGGCGCGCCTCCGTTTTGTTCTTTTCGACATGGTCGTGATTTTCGATGGGAGTCATGTACGCGCTCCTGGATCTCGCTGTCGAACAGGAACGCTCCCCCATTGCGGCTGTTCCATTGCGGAACCGGGCCTGTTCGACGGGCGTTCTTCTCACAGGTACAAGAAGCATGCGAAAGGAGACAGGCAATAAATTGGGACAAAATCGCCGGCAACTGGAAGCAGGCCAAAGGTCAGATGAAGCAGAGCTGGGCCAAGCTCACGGACGACGATCTGACCTACATCGAAGGTTCGCGCGACAAGATGCTGGGCAAGGTTCAGGAGCGTTACGGCATCGCCCGTGACGAGGCCGACAAGAAGATCAGCGAGTGGGAAAAGACGTTCAACTGATTTCCTTCGAGCAAAATGAAAACGGCGGGCAGACAGCCCGCCGTTTTTTGCTCCAATTTTTATCTTGAACGTCGCCCGCTGGCGAAGGTGAACAGAGCGCCGGCTGCGGCGGCCAACAGCATCATCTCCGGGCTCATTGCCGGCATCGCCGCCGCCCGAGCACGTGAATAGGCGATCTGCCGCTCCACTTGCCGCCGGCGCGCAACCTTGTTTCCAACCATGGCAACCATTCCCAACGCCAGATAGATGGCCCCAATCAGAGCTGCCGTCCAGGCTGCGCCTAGTTCGGGAGACAGTGCGGCGTAGGCGGCTGCAGTTCCGAATCCGATCGCCACGGCCACGAACGCGGCAGTGAGCAGACCCAGGATCGCGGTGGCTACCCAGCCCCGGACGTGGGTGCCGGCCTCACCGACCGCCAGCCGAAGGAAATCCCCAATCATTGAAATTGGCTCAGTGCCGGCTCTGCAACAGGCGGGCCATCACGGCGCCAAAAATGGCGGCGCCGGCCAGCGAGGCCAGGGGATGACGCTGCACGACATCGTTCACCGCGTCGTAGCCCTGGCGACCATAAGTCGAAGCTGCGTCACGGGCGGTCTCGGCAAACCGCGAAGCGTGCTCCTTCGCCGCGCTGGCGCCATCATGGCCCGTCTTCGCCGCCGTCTTCAGAAGATCGGTCAGCTGTTCCTGCAATGCCGCAACGTCGCCGCGCAGACGTTCGACCGAATCCACTCCATTCCGCTCCGCCATGCTCAACTCCTTGATTAGTTTGGAAGGACGGCCAGGATCGGCCGCCTTATCCGCAAGCCAGAAACGCTGAAGATCGGTTTCGGTTCCAAGGCCTGCCGGAACCCTGAAAGGATCGGCGCGTTGCATTGCACGAGGGTGCGCGCCGTCGGTGGGCGGCCTTGATGACTTTATCGAATGGAGAAGATTTGATGGCTAACTCGGCGACAAAAGCCAACCAGCCGGTGTCGTTGGACATCGGGATCGATCGCGGCGACCGGAAAACCCTCGCCGAATTGCTTGGGACGGCGCTGGCGAACACCTATGTGCTCTATGCGAAGGTTCAGGGCTTTCATTGGAATGTGACCGGTCCGCTGTTCTATTCCGTCCACAAGTCGACGGAAGAGCAGTACGAAGATCTAGCCACCAGCATCGACGAGATCGCCGAACGCATTCGCGCCATCGGTTTCAAGGCTCCGACCACTCTTGGTCGCTTCGTCAAGGATGCCGACGTCCGGGAAGAGGCCAGCAATCCAGACGCCAGTGAAATGATCCGCATGCTGGTGCATGATCATGAGCTGGTGGCCAAGAGCCTGCGCGAAGCGGTCGAGGAGGCGGACAAGCTTGAAGACGTCTTCACGGCCGACCTGCTGACCGCCCGCATCGGCAAGCACGAGCAATATGCGTGGATGCTTCGGGCCATGGTCGAGAAGACCGCCTGATCAGCCCTTCGATCGAACAAAAAAGGCCGGCATTGGCGGCCTTTTTCTTTGCTTGAACGCGCCGCCTAGTGGCGGGCTTTCTGCAGCCCTTCGCGCTCGGCTTTGCGCAAGCCAGCGCCTTCCTTGCTATCGACAGCCTTGCGCGCTTCCTGCGCCTTCTGGTCGACCTTGCCGGACTTGGCGAACTCGGTGGTGGCCTCGTTGTAATGGCGGGCGGCGGTCTTGTTTCCTTCGCCCTCATTCTTCTGGCCGGCATTGACGTGACGGTCTTTCGTATCCATGCCTGTCTCCTTTCGTTTGGGTGCATAAAAAACGGCGGAACGCCCTGGAGCGTTCCGCCGCTGTGCTGCCGTTCGGTCTTAGCGAGCGAACTGAGCCAGGAAAGCCGTGGTGGCGCTGTAATCGCGCTGGGCGCCGTCGACCAGCGGCGTGCCTTCATCCATGAGCTCCTGCAGGCGGGTGCGGGCGCGCGACAGGCGGGAGCGGACAGTGCCGATCGGGCAGTCGATGACCGCGGCCGCGTCCTCGTAGCTCATCTCGTTGACGCCAACCAGGATCAGCACTTCGCGGAACGAGGCGGGAAGACGCCAGAACGCATCGGCCATGTCATGCATCTGCATGACCGTATCCTGACTGGCCGGGTGCGAATGGTCGATCTGCATCAACTCGTCCTGCAGACGATCAGCATGCCGCTTGCGGCGATACTGGTCGTAGAAACGGTTGCGGATGACGGTGAATGCCCAGGCCTTGAAGTTGGTGCCGGGCGTGTAGCTCTGCTGCGCCGTGAGCAAGCGGACCAGCGCATCCTGCACCAGATCGTCGGCGGCATCGGCGTTGCGAGTCAGCGAGCGGGCGAAAGCGCGCATCGCCGGTAGCGTCTGGCTTACCTCATCGACGAAACTGAGGGTCATGACGTACTCCTGTTGCTGTTAAACTGGACTGAAATGAAGAGATGGCGTCGGTCTAGTGAACCTGACGCAGGCAGTTGGTTACACGTCGAAGCAACTCGCTCTTGCTGTCGTCGACGCCAAACTTGGCGTCGCCGGCTTTGTTTAGCGGCGGCATGTTTTCGTCCGTGGCATTGAGCTCGAGTTCGAGATCGAGCTTCCATTGTTCCAGCCTCTTCTTGCGCTCTTCCGCGCTGAGGTTGGGGTCTTCCATCAGGATCTCTGGCGACGCATAACGTTGCGGATTGGCAGTCGCCGACATGTCATAGTCTCCATGGCCGTTTGCGTTGTCAGTCAAACCCACCAACACCGACCGGCAGCCGAAGTTCCCGCTTACGGGAATATATAAAACACAGCTAGATCAATGGCTTGAGTAGGTTCATGGTTTCGGGCGACGACAAGGTGGCAGAAAGCACTCGACCTGCGGCGCTCAGCGATGAGTTGCATGCGGCCCTGATCGCCGAACTGCCGCATCTGCGCCGCTTCACCTATTTTCTCACGCGCGGCTCGGAGAGAGCCGACGACATCGCGCAGGAAGCACTGGTCCGCGCGGTAAAGCACATCGGCGGGCTGCGGCCGGACAGCAACCTGCGCGCATGGCTGTTTACCATTGCGCGCAATGTCTCGCGCAATGAAGCGCGTCGGCAGCGGCGCAGTCCGGTCGATCCGCATACCGATCTTGCGGATTTGCAGCCGTCGCAGCCGCAGACCCAGGAATCGGCGATCGAGATGCGCGAGCTGCAACAGGCCGTGCTGCGACTGCCTCCGGCCTTTCGCCAGACCTTGTTCCTCTGCACTATCGAAGGCCTGAGCTACGAAGATGCCGCACAGGTGCTCGACGTTCCCATCGGCACAATCAGATCGCGTTTGGCGCGTGCGCGTCGGGCGCTCGAAAAGGATCTGGCGGGACGTTCCGACGCGTCGACTGAGGACGACAATGACACTAAATAGATCGATGGCCTTGCATATGTCCTGCCTTCGATGGATATTTCTGCCGCTGCTCGGCGGTAACAAGGGAGAAGCGGTGTAGTGGCTTCGCGGCAAAAGCAGGTTTCAGCCGACGATCTGCAGGACTTCATCGAGGGCCGCCTTTCCAGCGAACGGCAAGCCCAGGTGGAGGCCTATCTGCAATCCAATCCGTCGGAGGCGCGTCGCGTCGCGGCCCTGCGCGAGCAGGCCGGTCGCCTGCGTCGGCTGGGCAGCGATCTGCTGGCCGATCCAGTGCCTTCCCAATTTCTCGACATTCTAAAGCGCCTGAAAAATTGATCAGCCGGCGTTAATCGTATCGTCGGGCGGATCGGGACGCTCCGGCGGCTCGCCCAGATCGAAGTCGAGGACAATACGTGTTCCGCCGTCTGGCGCCTGGTCCACCGTCAGCGTGCCTGACACTTGCTCGGCAAAGCCCTTCATCAAAACGTCGCCTATCCCCGATTCGCTGCCGGCGTGGTTGTCGATTCCGATGCCGTCGTCGCGCAACAGCAGATGGCCTCGACCCTCGTCGATTGTCACCGACAGCTCGATCTTGCCGCGACGACCACCGGGGAATGCGTATTTCATGGCGTTGGTGACGGCTTCCGTCACGATAAGCCCGAGGGGAATGGCTACGGATGGCGGCACGCGAATATCGACCACGGACACTGAAGATTGCGCGCGCTGGCCATAGGCGGATATGAGCTGCGCCATAAGCTGGGTGAAGAACGAACGCAGATTGACGGTTTCGGTGTCGCGTTGCTCGTAAAGGTGCCGGTGCAGAAGCGCCAGCGTTGCGACGCGCTGGCGCGCCAGATCGAACTGCGCCTTGGCGCCGGGCTCCGAGATGCGGCGCGCTTGCAGAGACAGCAGCGATGCCACGATCTGCAAGTTGTTTTTGACGCGATGATTGGTTTCGCGCACCAGCAGATCGCGCTGGCGCAGCAACGTCTTCATGTTTTCCTGCCGGGCATCCACATCGCGCGCCATGCTTGCGAAATCCGCAGCCAGTTCGGCGATCTCGATCGGTGCGGAGGCGCTATCGAATGCGAAGCCGCTGCCGTCCTGACGATAGGCGCGGACCGCCCGACGAAAGCGCGCTATGGGCGCCAGAACGAGGAACTGGGCGCCGAACAGCACGCCCATCGCCGCCAGCAAGGCAAACAGCAGGATCTCGCCGATATCTGTAACCAGCCGTCCCGTCACCGCATCGGTGGCGGTATCGCTGGGAAGGGCGGCTAGAACGAACATGTCGTAGTCGCCGATCTGGTCGAGCACCACCAAATAAGTTCTTCCGTCGGCGACATGATAGAATTCGCGTTCGCCTTGCACCAAGGCAGCGGCGACGACGGGTGCGGTCGGCATCGGCCAGCTGTAATCGCCTTTATTGAGCAGGGTGTTGCCTTCACCGTCGACCAGCGCCAGTTTGGAGCCTTCCGGCAGTTTATAGGCTTGGAATTGGCTCTCCAGGTATCCGGCCTTGATGCCCGTCGCAATCGCGCCGACCACGCGTCCATCAGCGGCTACCAGCGGCGCTGCGGCGCTCAAAAGCCGCATGTTGGAAAATCCGCCGATGGTGAGGCCGCCGATGTTGAAGGCTTTGCTTTTCAGTACGGCCTGCAACTGCCTGGGGTTGGAGTATTTGCGTCCCGGCTCCATGGGCAGGGCGCTGCAGCGAATGGTGTTATCGCTGTCGATCACGGTGATATTGGTGTATCGGCTTGCCAGTTCGCCGTCGCGATCGCCGTACTGCCGCGCCAGCAGGTCGGAACAGCGTTGCGCATCGAAGGATACGATGTCGGGCAGGCTGGCCATCGTCTGCAGCAGCCGGCTGGTTTCGGCCAGCGTCTCGAGGTGGCGGTTGACGGCCAAGACGGAGAGGGCCCTAAGATTAGCGCGCGTCTCCGCCAGGCCGGCTCTGTAGTGGGTGATGGCCGTAATCGTGCCGGCCACGACTGCAGGCAAAATGGCGACCGCCAGCAGCAGCAGCAAACGAACGCGCAGCGAAAGGCCGCCGAACTTCGCGCGTCCTGACGTTAGGGGTGCGCCTGCGGGCTCCACCGAAGCGCTTTGCCCATCTTCAATTGCCGTCTTTGCGGACATAGAGCGCCTGCGAGATGGCGGCCTTCACCGTCTCCGGCGCAAAGGGTTTGGCGATCACGAATGCCGGCTCCGGCGCTTCGCCCGTCAGCAGCTGCTCGGGATAGGCGGTGATAAAGATCACCGGCGTATCGTGGTCCAGCAGAATGCGCTGCACGGCCGCGATCCCATTGTCGCCGTCCTTCAACTGGATATCGGCCAGGATCAGATGCGGCCTGGTGCGCTTTGCCAGGGCAACCGCATCCTTCTCGCGTTCGGCAATGCCCACAACCTTGTGACCCATTTCCTCGACGATCGACGCAATGTCGAGGGCGATGATTTTCTCGTCCTCGATAATCATGATCGGCGATGGGGCTTGCCCTTCGATGTCGCGCTGCACGTCGTTGAACAGCTGACGGGCTTCTTCCTCAGTGATATTCATGACATGCGCCACATCAGGGAAGGCGTAGCCCTCAAGAGCCACCAGCAGCAGGACCTGGCGCTGGCGCGGCGGCAACTGGCGCAATGTCGAATCGACCGTGCCTTGATCGACCTCGCCATAGAGCGTGCTGGGATTGGTCTTGTCCCAGACGCGATGGAACAGGCGGAACAACTCGCGGGCAACATCGCCTTCCTCGGGCAGATGCGAGGGATCTTCAACGATCATTTCCAGCATGATGCGGACATACTGATCCCCGATGCCCTGGTTGCCTGTGAGGGCGCGCGCATAACGGCGCAGATAGGGCAAAGCTGCTGCAATTTCACGAGAACCGACTGGCATCACTCTTGATCCTTCAAAGACACAGGGGAGCCTCCTGCTCCAAGCCAAGGGCAGACGGCACGATACCGCGCGCCAGCAAGCTCGTAATAGGCGCGCAATTTAAAGCAAAAACAACTTGTTCGCACAATGCCGGCACGGGCAAAAAATCTTTTGTCGCCGCGGGAACTTGTCCTGGGGCTTGTGGTTTCTCACCGATGGTTCATGGAGTTTATGGCGCGACTGGCAAGAACTTTAGCGGAAACTGGCCGTTCTGGTTGCTGAGCGTGCCGCGGGTGCATGGAAAGGAGCATTTGGGAATTGGTGTAGCGATGGAAAAAGAAGCGAGTAGCGACGGATCGGCGGCAGAGGAGAATAACATCGCTTCCCATGACCTGGCCTGCCAGTCGGAAATGTCCAACAGGATGAAGCAGCTGCTTCATGGCGTTCGCCTTTCAATGGCGGCCGAGCTTATGAACCCCGCTGATGATCTCGAGGAATTGGCCCGACGTCTCGACATTGATCGCCGCCGCCGCAGTCGCGGCATATAGGAACTGCCGTAGCCCGATCACGTTCAAGCCAAGTCCGCGCCCTGGCGTCTTGTGCTATGGGAGCGTTAACGCGTTTTGCAGGAGGTGCCGGGTAAGCACCGGCATAAACGGTAATGCTGCAATGGGCTTTGACCTTTCTCGTATTTGCGCTGATCGCAGCCTTGTTCGGCTTCGGCGGCATCGCCGCCGACTTCGCCGCCATTGCCAAGATTCTGTTCTTCATTTTCCTGGTGTTGTTCGTGGTGTCCCTGATTGTGAATCTGGTGCGCGGAAAATCGCCACCGATGCCTTAATCGAGCCCTATTTTAATCAAGAGAAACAATTACATATCCGCCTCGGGGAACCTGGGGCGGGTATTGTTGTTATTGGATTCGAGAGAAGGAAGGAGGTTCGTGATGCGGACCAAATTGTCGAAGTTGATCGTATCTGGTGCTCTGCTTGGCAGCATGGCTTTCGCCGGCGCCGCCTTGGCACAATCGTCGCCGGGCGACGTCGCCTGCCGTCTGTCGGGTGTGGTGAATGCATCGGTTTCGGAAGCTCTGGCCGAGACCTTTGTCATTCCGTTCGCCGCTAATTCGTCGGAACTGACGCCCGTAGCGAAGCGGGTGCTTGAGGTCGCCGCGCTGTCCTATCCTGCGCAGCCGATGCTTTATCTGAAAATTCAAGGCGCCGAAGGCGAGGGCCAGACGGAAACTCTGGTGGAAATGGATCGACTGACGTGGGTGACCGCCTATTTAGCGCAGCGCGACGTGCCGCTGCAGGCGATGGTGTTTGAATCGCCGGCTCTGGCCCAGATGGGCTGCGCCACCTCGAATGAGGCCAGGTTGTAGGCCTGTAAACATTTTAAAGAAGAGCGCGCTTTACCGAGCGCGCTCTTTTTTACGAGCGTGCCGCTTCGAGTTGCTCAGGCAGGCCCAGAAACTGCAGCGACTCATCCAGCACGCGCCGCCCGAATTCCCCGTCTCGCACCAGGCTCCAGACACGGTGCGAGGGCCGGCCATCGAACGCGTAGATCTCGCCCGGGGCTGGATCGATCTCCAGCAGAAGCGACCGCGCCGCCTTGGCCGATCGCTCGGGCGTGCTGGCGTCGGGCAGCACCGGCACCAGCCAGCGCAGCAGCGATTTCCATGCCAGGCGGGCGGCCAAGGGTGCCGTCCGCAACAGACCCGTTCCCGGCATTAGACCGGGATCCAGGGTCAGAAGAGTCGGCTCGCTATAGCGGCGGGCCATCTCGACCATGCTCGCCATCGCCAGCAGCTTGGACGTGGCATAGAGATCCATGCCCCGCTGGCGATTGCCCTGGCGTTGGTTCTCGCCCCGCGCCAGTTGCTGGATGGAGGTGAAATGCCCGCCGCGAAAGCCGAAGACGCGGGCGGTAGCGTTCTGCGGATTGTGGGTGCCGCTGCCGATGCCCATCACACGGCCACCCTTGAGCCAGGGCAGCAGGCCCAGCGTCAGTTCCAGTGGCCCCAGGTGGTTGACGGCCAGCGTCATCTCCGTGCCGTCCTCTGAGAAAACCATCGGCCCCGTGAATTGCAGGCCGGCGTTGTTTACCAGCGCATGCAGGGGCTGATCCCAGGACTTCACCAACGCCTGAATCGAACGCCGCGAACTTACGTCCAGCGCAACGACCCGGACTTTCGGACCCAGCTGCGCCGCCAGACGATTACCGGCGTCAATGTCGCGAACAGCGAGGATGAGTTCGACATTGCCTGTGGCGTGCAAAGTGCGAGCGATCGCAAGTCCCAAGCCTCGCGTGGCGCCGGTGATCATGACGGTTGGCATCGGGGGCTTTCCTTCCTTGCGTTCAGGCGTGAGTGTCGGCAAAGATGTAAATATGAAGAAAGCTTCAGATTCACAATTCGCATTCGCGGCCAGGCCCTTGGCAGAGCGGATTCGCCAGAGAAAACAGCCGGTTCAGGGACGCTCGCGCGCCACGACCGAGGCCATTCTGGAGGCCACCCTTCAGGTAATGCTGCGGGAGGGTTATGCGCGTCTCAATACGACGCGTGTCGCCGAACGGGCGGGCGTTTCGGTCGGCACGCTCTATCAGTATTTTCCCGACAAGCGCTCGCTGGTGATGGCGTTGAAGCAGCGTTATTTCGCGCTGATGCTGGGGGCGGTGGAGAGCGCGTCCGAGGCTTCTGTCGGCAAGTCGCCGGCGAAAATGATAGGCGCGATCCTCAAGGCGCTCATCGCCGTCAAACGCGACAACCTCGCGCTGAGCCAGGCGTTGCGCGAACCGCTGGCGGAGCCCGAGGCTCGCGGCGTCATGGAAGAGTTGCTCGGACAGTTCACCGACACGCTGACGCGTCGGTTGGCGCCGTCATTTCCCGGGCGGCCCGATATCCGGGACCGCATGGCGCTGCTGGTCGCGATGGTCGAGGGCGCCTTCGCGCACGCCGTCGCCGTGGCGCCGCACTGGCTGGAGGCGCCCTGGTTCCTGGAGAATCTGACGGCGGTGGCAACGCGCCACGTCGGCGCACTTGGGGAAACAAGGCGGGCCGGCAGTCGCGTCTGAACAGGCGGTAGACCTGCCGTGACGGCAGGAAATGGCGGAGAGGAAGGGATTCGAACCCTCGATACCAGTTATCCCGGTATAACGGTTTAGCAAACCGTCGCCTTCGACCACTCGGCCACCTCTCCAAAGGCGTCCGTTTAAGGCCCCAGGGTCGTCAAACACGGCGGATGCGCAGTGGTTTTAGCCTTCCCGACCGGCCGGCGTCAACAAACCTCTGATGCCCGATGTTTTTGATTTTTCGAGGGAATTAGCCGGTTTTCGGCCTTGCGTCAGGCCAGCCGCGCCGCGGCCCGCGTGCAGGTTTCTTTAATTCTGGCCGCGCCCCGGTCACCGCCAAAGCGCAGCCGGGTTTCGGCAACGATGTCCGCTCCCGCGGTCTGAGGCTCGCCAGCCTGGAAGGGCGGTTGGGGCGCATATTGCAGGGCGAGTTGAGCGATCTGCGCGGCGTCCCGCCCCAGGACATGCGCCATCAGCGCCAGTCCGAAATCTATGCCGGCGGTCACGCCGCCCCCGGTCGCACGATTGCGATCGATCACGAAGCGACCGGGCGAGGGGGTGGCGCCGAACAGCGCCAGCTCGTCGAGGGCTATCCAGTGCGTGGCGGCGCGATAGCCCTTGAGAACCCCGGCTGCGCCAAGCAGGTGCGCGCCGGTACAGACGCTGGCGACCCACCCGGCGGTTTCCCCGCGCGTTGCGAGAAAGCCGATCGTCTCCGAATCATCCAGCAGCTTGAAGGTGCCACCCATGCCGCCGGGCGCGAACAGGATGTCGGGCGTTGCCCAGGCATCGGCGAATGAGACGGTGGCGCAAACCGGCAGGCCGGTGTCGGTCGGAACCGGTCCCGGCTCCTTCCAGACATACTGCGTCTGCACGCCGGGCCACATCGACCACACCTGCGCCGGCCCGACCAGGTCGAGCAACGTCATGCCGGGATATACAAGCATCTGGATTTTCATGGGCGGTCGTCCGGCGTCGGCCTATCTCTGCAGAAGGTAGCCGAGCGCTGCAGTCAGATGACGGGTTTGACGTTTCCGAGGTGGAAGCCCTTGGTCTGAATGTCGTCGAGGATATTGCCGACGCCCGGGGTCTTTGCGGTCAACCCGCCGGCGGCGCCGATATCGAGTTCGCTTGCCAGTGTCCAGGGCAGGCCCGCAGGTGGCAGATTGCTGCCTTGGGAATTTGGCGTGAAACCGAAGCGAAACTTGAAGCCCGTCCGATTACCGGATTGGAATGCGTATATTTTCATGCCTCATTCTAGCATCAATCGCGGCAAAGGTAATGCCGCTCGTCGTGCGGCGGTCACGTCAGCAATTGATGGAAAACCTGCAGAATCCAGAGATGGGAGATAAACATCAGCTTGCCCAAAGTGGCCCAGAAGACCTCGCTTTTGAAGGCCAGGCCGATGATCAATGGCCAAAAGAAGAGAAGGGCGAGGGCGAAGATGAAGCCGCGTCTGGCCGACGCCGACCAGAAAAAGAGGCAGGTGCCGGCGATGCCGCAGGAAATGAATGTCAGCGCCGCCAGCGCTATCCAGGCCCAATAGAAGGAACTCGGATCGCTGAGGCCCTTGGTGGTGGTGCCATCGGTCCAGGCCAGCGACAGCCAGATCGGGCCAACGACGGCGTTCAGGTTCAAATACAGCGCCAGTGCGATGCGCGGCAGGAACAACAGCCAGCCACCGATACGCCTTTGATGCGCCGCCGCCGTCATCCAGCCCGCGCTTCGCGCCGACGAATGCGTTCGCGTCGTTGCAGAACGATCGTGGCGATGACGATGCCGATGGTGACGATGCCGACGATGACGGATGCCAGCACGTTGATCTCGGGACTGACGCCGCGGCGGACGCTGGAATAGACCAGCATCGGCAAGGTGGTGTTGGTCGGGCCGGTGACGAACTGGGTGATCACCAGATCGTCCAGCGACAGGGTGAAGGCCAGCAGCCAGCCCGATACCAGCGCCGGCGCGATGATCGGCAGGGTGATCACGAAGAACACCTTGGCCGGCCGCGCGCCCAGATCCTGCGCCGCTTCCTCAAGCGCATAGTCGAAGGTCACCAGCCGCGACTGCACGATGACCGCGACATAGGCCATGGTGAAGGTGATGTGGGCGATGGCGATGGTGGCGAAGCCGCGCTCGGGCCAGCCGAACAATCGCTCCAGCAGCACGAACAGCAGCAGCATGGAAATGCCCATGATTACTTCCGGCATGACCAGCGGCGCGGTGATCAAGCCGGTGAAGAGCGTGCGGCCACGAAAGCGCTTGTAGCGGGCCAGCGCCACGCCGGCGAAAGTGCCCAGGATCACCGCCCCCGTGGCGTTGACCACGCCGATCTGCAGCGACAGCAGGGCAGCCGAGATCATCTCCTCGTTCTCCGGCAATGCCCGCCACCATTTCAGCGAGAAACCGCTCCACACCGTGACCAGCCGTGATTCGTTGAAGGAATAGACGATCACCGAAACGATCGGGATGTAGAGAAAGGCGAAGGCGAAGACCATCGCGGTGATGACGAAGCGCGAGCGGTGGTTCAGCATGGCGGCCTCACGTTTCCATCTCGGCCTGGCGGGCGCGCAGGCGCTGGAAGATGACGATGGGCAGCACCAGGATCAGCAGCATGGTGACGGCCACAGCGGAAGCCAGCGGCCAGTCGCTGTTCTGGAAGAATTCGTCCGACAGTACCTTGCCGATCATCAAGGTCTCCGAGCCGCCCAGCAGGTCGGGGATGACGAATTCGCCGACGGCGGGAATGAACACCAGCATGCAGCCGGCCATGATGCCGGGCAGCGACAGCGGCAGGGTCACGGTAAGGAATGCCTTGAAGGGCCGAGCGCCGAGATCGGACGCCGCTTCCAGCAGCGACAGGTCCATCTTCTCCAGCGTGGCGTAAAGCGGCAGCACCATGAAGGGGAGGTAGGCATAGACGATGCCGAAGAAGATCGCCCATTCCGTGCCCAGCAGGGACAGCGGCTGCTCGATCAGGCCGATGCCGAGCAGCGCCTGATTGAGCAGGCCGGTTTCGCCCAATATGCCGATCCAGGCATAGATGCGGATCAGGAACGAGGTCCAGAACGGCAGAATCACCAGCATCAGCAGCGGCGCGCGCCAGCGGTCCGAGGCGCGGGCGATGCCGTAGGCCAGCGGATAGCCGATCAATAAAATAAGGACGGTGCTGATGGCGGCGATGCGCAGGGAGGAGAGATAGGCGGCGACATAGAGATCGTCGCCGACGATAAAGGCGTAGTTCCTGATCGCTTCGGCCAGCTTGATCGTGCCTTCGGAGAAAGCCGTGAAAGTATAGGGTGGCACCGATACCGAATCGGCCGTGCCAAAGCTGATCGCCACGACGATCAGGAACGGCGCCAGGAAAAAGAGCAGCAGCCAGACATAGGGCACGGCGATGACGAAGCGAGCGCCGGTGATGCCAAGCCGCCGCCCCAGGGCAATGGCGCCGCGATAGAGCGCAAATTGCAGCAGGCGCAGATGCAGGCCCTCGACGAAGCCGACGACCCGGGCCTCCTCGCCGGAAAGATAGGCGCGCTGCGGCCTTGCCATGTCAGAGAGTTGCCGTCATGAGGTCAGCACGATGGCGTTCTCCGCCTCCCAGGACAGCCAGACCTCCTCGTCCCATGACACTGCAGGCTCGGCCAGCCGCACCAGATTGGGCAAGGTCGCTTCCATGGTCTCGCCCGAATCGAGCGTCACATAATAGTTTGAGACGTCGCCCAGATAGCCGATGTCGCGCACCTTGCCGTGGGCGATATTGTGCGTGCCGGGCGGGCGGGTGCGGCTGATCTTCACTTTCTCCGGCCTGATCGCGACCCAGACATTGGCGCCCGGCGCCGCCGAGACGCCATGATCGATGTAGATCGTGCCGCCCAAAGTCGTGGATTCGATGGTGACGTGATCGGATTCGTCCTCGATCAGCCGGCCTTCGAACATGTTCACCGAGCCGATGAAGTCGGCGACGAAGCGGCTGTTGGGATACTCGTAAATTTCGTTGGGATTGCCCACCTGCACGATCTCGCCGCGATCCATCACCGCGATGCGCGAGGCCATGGTCATGGCCTCTTCCTGGTCGTGGGTGACCATGACGAAGGTGATGCCGACCTTCTCCTGGATGTTCATCAGCTCGAACTGGGTCTGCTCGCGCAGCTTCTTGTCGAGCGCGCCCAGAGGCTCGTCGAGAAGCAGCAGTTTCGGCTGCTTGACCAGCGCGCGGGCCAAAGCCACGCGCTGTCGCTGGCCGCCGGAGAGCTGGTGCGGCTTGCGCTTAGCGAACTGCGACATCTGCACCATGTCGAGAATGCCGGCGACGCGCTCGGCGATCTGCGCCTTGGGCAGCCCGTCCTGCTTCAGGCCAAAAGCGATGTTCTGCTCCACATTCATGTGCGGGAACAGCGCATAGGACTGGAACATCATGTTGACCGGCCGGTCGTAGGGCGCAACGCCTGCCATGTCGACGCCGTCGATCAGAATGCGGCCCTCGGTCGGCGTCTCGAAGCCGGCCAGCATGCGCAGCAGGGTGGTCTTGCCGCTGCCCGAGCCACCCAGCAAAGCGAACAGCTCGCCGCGATAGATGTTCAGGCTGACGTCGTTGACGGCGGTGAAGTCGCCGAAGCGCTTGACGACGTTCTCGATGCGAAGATAGGGCGTTGCCGCCGGGTCATTCCAGGGTTCGGGCGCGCGACGGGCGCGGGCGGCATCGGCAATCGCCATCTCGGGAGACGCTCCGTGGCAGGAGGAGGGGCAGGCGACTTGGTGAAAGCCGCCTGCCCGATGGACGCTTACTTGCCGGTCTTGATCGAGGTCCAGGTGCGGGTGCGGGTCTGCTCGTACTTACGATCCGCAGCGCTGATCGTGTAGAGCTTGGCCATCACCTCGGCTGTGGGATAGATGTTCTCGTTCTCCGCCACTTCCTTGTCGAGGAACTCTTTCGACTTGGCATTGCCGTTGGCGTAGCCCACGAAGTTCGAGCTGGCGGCGGCGACCTTGGGATCGAGCGCGTAGTCGATCCACTTGTAGGCGTTCTCCAGATTGGGCGCCGAGACCGGGATCGCCATGACGTCGATCCACAGCAGCGCGCCTTCCTTGGGAATGGCGTATTCGATGTTGATCTTGTTCTTGCTCTTGGATGCGCGGTCGGCGGCCTGCAGGATGTCGCCGCTATAGCCGAAGGCGACGCAGATATTGCCCTGCGCCAGAGCATTGATGTACTCCGACGAATGGAACTTGCGTATGAAGGGACGCACCGCCTTGAACGCGGCGGCGGCCTTTTCGAGATCGGCCGGATCCTTGCTGTCGGGATCGAGCTTCAGGTATTTCAGTGCCGCCGGGATCATGTCGGTCGGGCTGTCCAGCACCATGATGCCGCAATCCTTCAGCTTCGACGCCACGGCCGGATCGAAGATCATGCGCAGCGAATCGACCGGCGCGTCGGGCAGCGCCTTCTTGACCTTGTCGACGTTGTAGCCGACTCCGGTGGTGCCCCACATCCATGGCACCGAGTATTCGTTGCCCGGATCGTACTTGGCGAGCTGCTTCATGATGACGGGGTCGAGGTTGCCGTAGTTTTTCAGCTTCGACTTATCGAGCTTCTGGTAGATGCCGGCCGGGATCTGGCGCACCAGGAAGGGCGAGGCGGTCGGCACGACGACGTCGTAGCCCGACTTGCCGGCGCGCAGCTTGGCGTCGAGCGTCTCGTTGGAGTCGTAAACCGAGTAGTTGACCTTGACGCCGGTTGCCTTGGTGAAATTGGCGACGGCGTCTTCGGCGATGTAGTCGGACCAGTTGTAGACATTGACCTGGTTCTGCGCCAAGGCGGGGCCAGCCAGAAGCGCGGCGGCGATGCCAAGCCCGATAATCGGAAATTTCATGGTGGTTGCTTCCCCTGTGATCGATAGAAGACCTGGCCGCGGCGCGCCCGCGAACCTCTTTGCCGATTCATAGGCAGTGACGCGCGGGCTGTAAAGCGTCGCGGCGGTGCTGCGGAGCGGCGCAAGTCGTGGCGTGTGCCGGGCGATACAGCCCGAGCGAAAAAGCGCCAGAACGCCGTTTCAGACGCCCAAAAAACGGTGCTGTAGCTCGGGATCGGCGGCGAGTGCGGCCGACGACCCGGTCCAGACGGTGCGGCCCTTCTCGATGATGTAGTGCCGATCGGCCAGACGGATCAGCGCCTGGACGTTCTTGTCGATGACCAGGATCGACTGGCCCTCGCGCTTCAGCCCGGCCAGGCACTGCCAGATCTCCTGGCGGATCAGAGGCGCCAGCCCTTCGGTGGCTTCGTCCAGGATAAGCAGCTTGGGGTTGGTCATCAGCGCGCGGCCCACCGCCAGCATCTGCTGCTCGCCGCCGGAAAGCTGGTTGCCCATGTTGCCCTGCCGCTCGGCCAGGCGCGGGAAGAACTCGAATACGCGCGCCAGTGTCCACGGACTGCTGCGGCCGTCGCGGTTGGCGGCGGCGGCGACCAGGTTCTCGCGCACCGAGAGATTGGGAAAAATCTGGCGGCCTTCGGGCACCAGGCCGATGCCAAGCTTGGCGACGCGATAGGCCGGCAGGCCGCGCACCGACTGCCCGGCGAATTCGATCGCGCCGGCGCGAGGACTGAGGATGCCCATGATGGAATTGATCGTCGTGGTCTTGCCCATGCCGTTGCGGCCCATCAGGGTCACGACCTCACCGGCGCCGACGGACAATTCCATGCCGAACAGCGCCTGGCTGGCGCCATAGAAGGTTTCGATGCCCGAAACGCTAAGCATCGACGTGCTCCTCGCCGAGATAGGCCTTGCGCACGTCGGCATTGGCGCGGATCTCGGACGGCGTGCCGGTGGCGATGGCGCGGCCATAGACCAGCACGGTGATGCGGTCGGCGAGCGCGAACACCACATCCATGTCGTGCTCGATCAGCAACATGGCGCGCTGACCCTTAAGGCGCTGCAGGAAGCTCACCATGCGCGCCGATTCGTCCGGGCCCATGCCGGCCATCGGCTCGTCGAGCAGCAGAAGGCGCGGATCGCCCGCCAGCGCCATGGCGATCTCAAGCTGGCGCTGCTCGCCATAGGAGAGATTGGCCGCCACGGTGTCGGCGCGCGGGCCAAGGCCGAGTTCGTCGAGAATGGCGCGTGCGGGTTCGCGCAAAGACGCATCGCTTTGCGCCGGCCGCCAGAAGCGGAAGGAATGGCCCTGATGCGCCTGCACCGCCAGCGCGACGTTATCGAGCGCGGTGAAATCGCGCAGCACGGAGGTGATCTGGAAAGAGCGGGCCAGGCCGGCGCTGACGCGGCGATGTGTCGGCAGGCGGGTGATGTCGGCGCCGGCGAAGACGATGCGGCCCGCATCGCAAGGCAACTGGCCCATGAGCTGCGCCACCAAGGTGGTCTTGCCCGCGCCATTGGGCCCAATCAGCGCGTGGATTTCGCCTTCGCGCACGTCGAGCGACAGATTGTCGGTGGCGACCAGCCCGCCAAAGCGCTTGATCAGCCCGTCGATGGCCAGCAGCGGCTCAGTCATGGCGCGCCCCCGTGGCCCGGCCGAACAAGCTGTCCAACCCGCCGCGCGCGTAGAGCGCGACCAGGATCAGCAGCGGGCCGAACACCAGGCGCCAGTAATCGCCCCAGCCGGGACGCACCAGATCGATCAACGGCTTCAGGCTTTCTTCCAGCACGAAGAAGGCGATGGCGCCGTAGAGCGGTCCGAACAGCGCGCCCATGCCGCCCAGCACCACGATCACGATCAGATCGCCCGAGGCGGTCCAGTGCATCATGGAGGGCGAGATGAAATCGGTCTGGTTGGCAAGCAGCGCGCCGGCCAGCCCGCACATCGCGCCGGCCAAAGTGAAAGCGGTGAGGCGGTAGCGCTTGGTGGGGAAGCCCAAGGCGCGCATGCGCACTTCGTTGGATTTCGAGCCGCGCAACACCATGCCGAAGCGGGAATTGACCAGCCGGTGGCACAGATAGAACGCACCCAGCATTAGTACGAAACAGGTCCAGTAGAAAGTGCCGCGATCCTTGAGGCTGAGAATGCCGGCGAATTCGCTGCGCTTGTAGATCGTCAGCCCGTCGTCGCCGCCATAGGCTTCGAGCCCAACGGCGACGAAATAGATCAGCTGCGCGAAGGCGAGCGTGATCATGATGAAATAGACGCCGCGGGTGCGCAAAGACAGCGCGCCGACCGCCAGCGCCCACAGGGCCGATGCCAGCATCGCCACCGGCCATTGCAGAAACCCGTTGGCGACGCCGTGATGCGCCATGATGCCGATGGCATAGCCGCCAATGCCGAGATAGGCGGCATGGCCGAAGCTCACCATCCCGCCATAGCCCAGGATGATGTTCAGGCTGACCGCGGCGATGGTCCAGATGACGATGCGGGAGCCGAAAGAGACCTCGAAATTTCCCGCGAAAAACGGCAGCAGCGCGGCGGCAATCAGCAGCGCCACGGTTGTCACGATGCGCGGATCGCGCAGGTCCGACGGTCGCATGGTCAAGTACGCGCGCCGAACAGGCCGGTCGGCCGCCATACCAGCACGCCGGCCATCACGAGATAGATGAGCATGGAAGACAAGGCTGGCGCTGCGGTGCTGGCTGCGCTGGAGGAAAGAAAGGATTTCAGCAGATCGGGCAGGAAGGCGCGGCCGAACGTATCGATCATGCCCACCATCATGGCAGCGATGAAAGCGCCCTTGATCGAGCCGATGCCGCCGATGACGATGATGACGAAGGCCAGGATCAGGATGTTGTCGCCCATGCCGATCTGGACGGTGACGATGGGCGCGGCCATCAGCCCGGCCAGCGCCGCCAGCACCGAGCCCAAACCGAACACCAGGGTGAAGAGAAGCTGCACATTGACGCCCAGCGCGCCGATCATGGTGCGGTTGGAGGCGCCGGCGCGGATCCACATGCCGACGCGCGTGCGCGTCACCAGGTAAGCCAGGAAGATGGCGACAACCAGCCCGACCACGATGATGGCGAAGCGATAGGCGGAATAGAGCATGCCGGGCAGGAGCTGGATGGTGTGCGACAGCCAGGACGGGACCGGGATGCTGAAGCCGGCCGGCCCCCAGGCCGCCCGCACCAGTTCATTAAAGAACAGGATCAGGCCAAACGTGGCCAGCACATGATCGAGATGATCGCGGCGATAGAGGCGGCGCATGACGATGGCTTCCACCACCACGCCAAGCAGGAGGGAGGCCAGCAGCGCCAGCAGCGCGCCGAAGACGAAGGAATCGGTCAGGCCGATGAAGGAGACGGCGAAATAGGCGCCCATCATGTAGAGCGAGCCGTGCGCCAGGTTCACCAGATCCATGATGCCGAAAGTCAGCGTCAGGCCGGCAGCCAGCAGGAACATCAGCAGCCCGAGCTGCAGCCCGTTCAGGAGCTGGATGAGGATGAGGGTGAGTTGCGGATCCATGGCGCCGATAAACGAAACGGGAGCGCCCCGGTGGAGCGCTCCCGCCTGTTGAGTTGAATTGGCCTTATTTCATCGGGCACTTGTCGGCGTACGGATCCTTGAAGTCCTTCAGGATCGTCTCGACCGTCTTCAAGGTGAGGTTGCCCTCGCTGTCCTTGACCGTCTCCTGGATGTAGACGTTCTGGATCGGGAAGTTGTTGTTGCCGAACTTGAACGGCCCGCGCGTCGACGTGAAGTTCGCCTTCTTCAGCTCGGCGCGAATCTTGTCCTTGTTCGACAGATCGCCCTTCAGCCCGGTCACGGCGCTATTGATCAGCATGATGGCGTCGTAGCTCTGTTGGCCGTAGAAGGACGGATAGGCGCCGTACTTCTTCTTGAAGTCGGCGACGAACTTCTTGTTGGCGTCGTTGGGCAGGTCGTTGACCCAGGTCTGCGCGCCCAGCACGCCGAGCGCCAGTTCCTTCTGCTGCGGCAGGGTCGTGGCGTCGATGGTGAAGGCCGTGTAGAGCGGGATCTTGCCCTTCAGGCCGGCCTGCGAGTACTGCGTCAGGAACTGCACGCCAGCAGCGCCCGGGTAGAAGACGAACACGGCATCCGGCTTGGCGGCCTGGATCTTGGCCAGCTCGGCGGAGAAATCGAGCTGATCGGGCCACTTGGTCAGGTCTTCGCCGATGACCTCGCCCTTGTAGCTGCGACGCACGCCGGCCAGCATGTCCTTGCCGGCGGCATAGTTCGGCGCCATCAGGTAGACCTTCTTGATACCGGCCTTGTTGAGCTTCTCGCCCATGGCCATGGTCGTCTGGTCGTTCTGCCAGGAGGTGGTGAAGAAGTTCTTGTTGCACAGCTCGCCGGCGATCTGCGACGGGCCGGCATTGGCGCCGACCAGGATCGTGTCGCCGTCATCGGTCACGCTCTTCAGCGAGGCCAGCAGCACGTTGGACCAGATGTAGCCGGACACGAAGTTGACCTTGTCCTGCTGCACCAGCTTTTCCGATTTCTGCTTGCCGACATCGGGCTTGAAGCTGTCGTCTTCGTAGATCACTTCGACGGGCAATCCGCCCATCTTGCGGCCGAGATGGTCGAGCGCCAGCTCGACGGAATTCTTCATGTCGTTGCCGATAATGGCCTGCGGACCGCTCAGGGTCGTGATGAACCCGATCTTCACGGTCTTGGTCTGCGCCAGAGCCGGCGCCGACAGCAGCGCCAGCGCCGAGGCGGCGGCGAGCAGTTTCATTTTCATGGAAGGCCTCCCGTCGTGGATTGAAAGCGGTCGTTTTCCGACCTTGGAATTGGGTCGCACTCTATCAGAGCGCAGGTCCAAAAACAGCGGATTTGCGGGACTTTAGCATTGTTGGCACCCCTAACAAGGCCGATTTTCCCCAAGCGGGCCAATCCGGTAGCGGCGATACGGATTTTGGCGTTACTGGCGGAGGCGAAACCGCTGGATCTTGCCCGTCGCGGTCTTGGGCAGTTCGGCAACGAAGTTGATCCAGCGCGGGTATTTGTAGGGCGCGAGGCCGGTCTTGCAATGCGCCAGCAGGGATTGGCGCAAGCCGGCGCCGTCGTCGCTTGCTATCGCCGTGGCTTCCTTGAGCACGATATAGGCCTCCGGCTTGATCAGCCCGTCGCTGTCGGCGCGGCCGACGATGGCGGCTTCTAGCACCGCTTCATGCTCGATCAGCCGCCCTTCGATCTCGAACGGCGAGCACCAGATGCCGCCGACCTTCAGCATGTCGTCCGACCGGCCGCCATAGGTGTAGTAGCCCGGGGCATCGCGGCTGTAGGTGTCGCCGGTGTTGAGCCAGCCATCGACCATAGTCTCGGCCGTCTTGGCCGGATTGTTCCAATAGTACTTCGCCGTCGACTTGCCTTTGATCCACAGCTTGCCCGGTTCGCCGTCGGTCACCGGCTTGCCATGCTCGTCGATGATGCGCGCTTCATAGCCCGGCACCAGGCGGCCGCTGGATCCCGGCTTGACGTCATCCAGGCGGTTGGAGATGAAAATATGCAGCGCCTCGGTCGAGCCGATGCCGTCCAGGATCGTCAGGCCGGTCTTCTCTTTCCAGCGCCGGAAAATATCGCCAGGCAGAGCCTCGCCGGCCGAGACGCAGGCGCGCACCGACGACAGATCGGGCGTGGCTGTCTCCAGCGCCTGCAATTGCGCGGCGTAGAGCGTCGGCACGCCGAAATAAAGCGTCGGCTTGAATTTCTCGATCAGGCCGAAGGTCATCGGTGGCGTGGGCCGCTCGTCGCTCAGGATCGCCGTGCCGCCGATCCACAGCGGAAACGTCATGGCATTGCCATGGCCATAGGCGAAGAACAGCTTGGCGGCGGAGAAGAAGACGTCGCTTTCGCGAATGCCGAGCGTCTCCACGCCGTAATGCTGGCTGGTGAACACCATGTCGCGCTGCAGATGCACGGCCCCCTTGGGCCGGCCGGTCGAGCCCGACGAATAAAGCCAGAAGCAATCGGCATCGGCATGGGAAGGCACGGCGTCCAACTGGGCCGATGCGGAGGCCAGAACTCCGTCGAAGCTGCCGGCGTCGCCTTCGGTGCGCAGCACGGATCTGGGCTTGTGCGGCGATTGCGCCAGAGCCGGCTCGATCTCGGCGGCATACTCGGGCGAATAGAGCAGCGCTGCGCAGCCGGAATTCTCGATGATGTAGGCGTAGTCGGCGGCGCGCAGCAGCGTGTTGAGCGGTACCGGCACGATGCCAGCCTTGATCGCGCCCCAGTAGGCATAGAAGAACGCCGGGCAATCCTTGACCACCATCAGCAGCCGCTCGGATCGCTTCAGGCCGAGGCCGATCAATGCGTTGCCGGCGCGGTTTACGCGCTCGGCGAGCTGGGCGTAGGTGACGTCCTCGCGCACCGTGCGAATGGCGACCTTGCCGCCGCAGCCTTCGGCAAGATGGCGATCGATGAACGGCAGCGCGACGTTGAACGCGTCGGCGAAGTGGATTTCGCTAGCCCCCTTGCCGGGCTTCACGCTGACGCCGAATTTTTCCATGATCGTTCGATCTCCCTGCCGCACAACACCACCGGGTCGGGCGCAATTCAAGCGCGCACCGCGCTGGCTTCTTCGCAGGTGCGGTAGCTATTGTCACAAAAGTGTAAACAAACGACAGTAAGAACCAAAATAGTAATTGGGAGGCGTATTTGTCGGCGATCGCGCTGCGCACGGTCAGCAAGGATTGGGGGCCGACACGCGTTCTTGATTCCATCTCGTTCGATGTCGAGTCCGGGGCGCTGGTCGTGCTGCTGGGCCCCAGCGGCTGCGGCAAATCCACGACCCTGCGCCTGATCGCGGGCCTCGATCAGGTCAGCACGGGCAGTATCGAAATTGCCGGCCTCGACGTTACCGAACTGCCGCCGTCCAAACGCCGCGTCGCCATGGTGTTCCAGTCCTACGCGCTGTTTCCCCATATGACGGTGCGCGACAACATCCTGTTCGGCTTGCAGGTGCGCAAGGTTCCGGCGGCCGAGCGCGACAAGCGGCTGCAGCGCGCCGTCGACGTGCTGGGCATCGGCCATTTGCTCGATCGCAAGCCGTCGCAGCTATCTGGCGGCCAGCAGCAGCGCGTGGCGCTGGGCCGCGCCATCGTGGCGCAAACGCCGGTCTGCCTGATGGACGAGCCGCTGTCCAATCTCGATGCCCAGCTGCGCGGCGATATGCGTCGCGAGATCCGCAGCCTGCAGCAGCGGCTGGGCATGACCATGGTCTACGTCACTCACGACCAGGTCGAAGCCATGACCATGGCCGACAAGGTCGTGCTGATGAACGCCGGCCGCATCGAACAGATGGGGCCGCCCGACGAGCTCTACGCCAGGCCGCGCACGGTCTTTGCCGCCCGCTTCATCGGCACGCCGCCGATGAACGTGCTGCAACCCGCCGATTTCGGGCCGGCGATCGCGCCGCCGTCAGGGCACCCCGACGCCATGCTGGGCGTGCGGCCCGAACACGTGCGCGTCGACCCCTCCGGCATCGCGGCGGAAGTAGCGGCGGTCGAGTATCTCGGCGCCGACAGCCTCATCGATGCGCGGCTGGGCGAACAGAACCTGCTGGCCAAGGTGCCCGGCAAGATCGCCGCCAAACCAGGCGATCGCATCGGCCTGGCCTGGGACCAGAAGGATTGTCACTGGTTTGACGCCAAAACCGGTGAACGCCTGCAATGAACGCCGGCCACAAAACTGAAACCTCAGCCAAGGGAGAAACGAGGATGATGAGCAGACTTTGGAAAACCGCGACGGCAGCCGCTGCCGGCGCGCTGTTGTCGACGGCGATGGCACTGCCCGCCACGGCGCAGAACGTGGAAGTGTCGTTCTTCTACCCGGTTGCCGTTGGCGGTCCGATCACCAAGATCATCGACCAGTACGCCGCCGACTTCCAGAAGGAGAACCCGACCATCAAGGTGACGCCGATCTATGCCGGCACCTATCAGGAGACCATCGTCAAGGCGCTGACGGCGCATAAGAGCGGCACGCCGCCGGTGATCTCCGTGTTGCTGTCGACCGACATGTTCTCGCTGATCGACGAGGACGCGATCATCCCGATCGACAATTTCCTCAAGACCGATGCCGACAAGAAATGGCTCGGCAGTTTCTTCCCGGCCTTCATGAAAAACAGCCAGACCGGCGGCAAGACCTGGGGCGTGCCGTTCCAGCGTTCGACCATCGTGCTGTACTACAATAAGGAAGCCTTCAAGGAAGCTGGCCTCGATCCCAACAAGCCGCCGGCCACCTGGGCCGAGCAGATCGAATTCGCCAAGAAGCTGACCAAGCGCGATGCTTCGGGCAACGTCACCCAATGGGGCCTGCAGGTGCCGTCTTCGGGCTTCCCCTACTGGTTGTTCCAGGGCTTCACGACCCAGAATGGCGTCGAGCTGATGAATGCGGCCGGCGACACGACCTATTACGACAAGCCTGAAGTCGTACAGGCCCTGCAGTACTGGGCCGATCTGTCGGCCAAGCACAAGGTGATGGCGCCGGGCGTCATCGAATGGGGCACCACGCCAAAGGACTTCTTCGAAAAGAAGACGGCGATGATGTGGACCACCACCGGCAACCTGACCAACGTCAAGAACAATGCCAAGTTCGACTTCGGCGTGGCCATGCTGCCGGCCGGCAAGAGGCGCGGCAGCCCGACCGGCGGCGGCAATTTCTACGTCTTCAAGAAGAGCACGCCCGAGCAGCAGGCGGCGGCGGTCAAGTTCATCCAGTGGATCACCTCGCCCGAGCGCGCCGCGCAGTGGGGCATCGACACGGGCTACGTGGCGGTGCGAGGCGATGCGTGGGAAACGCCGGTGATGAAGAAATACGTCGAAGGCTTCCCGGCAGCGGCCGTGGCGCGCGACCAATTGCAGTTTTCGGTCGCCGAGCTTTCGACGCATGAGAACCAGCGTGTCACCAAGGCCCTGAACGACGGGCTGCAGGCGGCGCTGACGGGCGCCAAGACGCCGGAACAGGCGATGAAGGATTCGCAGGCCGAGGCCGCGCGCATCCTGCGTCCCTACAAGAAGTAGGCAAACGGAACGGTCGCCGCGGTTTGCGTCGCGGCGGCCGTTCGATTTTCCGGCGGAACCATGCCCAAGCGCTTTGATGTCCATCTCCATGGCTGGCTGCTGTTGCTGCCGGCGTTGGCGTTTCTGGCGCTGTTCACGCACTACCCGGCGATCGCGACGCTGATCGAAAGCTTCTATTCGACGCCACGCGGGGCGCGGCCGTCGCGCTTCGTCGGCCTGGACAATTACCAGGCGCTGCTCGAAGACCCCGTGTTCTGGCAGTCGCTGTCGAACAACCTGATCTTTGCGCTGGGCACCATCCCGCTGTCGATCGGGCTCGCCATGCTGATGGCGGTGTGGGTCAACGATCGGCTGGCCGGCCGCGCCTGGCTGCGCACCGCCTTCTTCACGCCAACGGTGCTGCCGATGATCGCGGTGGCCAATATCTGGCTGTTCTTCTTCACGCCGCAATACGGGCTGCTGGAGCAGCTGTCGCATATCTTCGGCTTCTCCTCGCAGAACTGGCTGGGCAGCCAGGAGACGGCGCTGTTTTGCGTCATCGTCGTCGCCGTGTGGAAGGAAGCCGGCTTCTTCATGATCTTCTATCTGGCGGCGTTGCAGCAGATCCCGCCCAGCCTCGCTGAAGCGGCGGCGCTGGAGGGCGCCTCGCGCTGGACCTATCTGCGCCGCATCGTGCTGCCGCTGCTGATGCCGACCACCTTGTTCGTGCTGATCAACGCCATCATCAATTCCTTCCGCCTGGTCGACCACATCATCGTCATGACCAGAGGCGGGCCGGACAATTCGACCTCGCTGCTGCTGTTTTACGTTTACGAAGTCGGCTTCAAGTTCTGGGACACGTCTTATGCGGCAGCGCTCACGATGATCCTGTTGCTGCTGCTGGCGCTGATGGCGATCGCGCAATACGTCTTTCTCGAGCGGCGGGTGCATTACCAATGAACCCGGCCGAGCGTCCGCATCCGTTCGAGCCGCGCGGTTTTGCGCGCGTCCTGGACACGACGGCCGCCTGGACGCTGGCCATCCTGTGGGCGCTGCCGCTGCTCTATGCGGTGTGGACCGCTTTCCACCCGTCGGAATATTCCGCCCGTTTCGAGTTGCTGGCGCCACTGACGTTGGAGAATTTCGTCAAGGCCTGGCAGGCGGCGCCGTTCGCGCGCTATTTTGTCAACACCGTGATGCTGGTGACCTTGATCCTGATCTGCCAGTTCGTGCTCTGCACGCTGGCGGCCTATGCCTTCGCGCGATACAAATTCTGGGGTTCGGACGTTGCGTTCTTCCTGGTGCTGCTACAGCTGATGGTGATGCCAGAAATCCTGATCGTCGAGAATTACCGGACGATGAGCACGTTGGGCATTCTGGATTCCATCCCAGCCATCGCCTTGCCTTACGTGGCGTCGGCTTTCGGCGTCTTCCTGCTGCGCCAGACTTTCAAGACGGTGCCGCGCGAGCTTGACGAAGCCGCCCGCGTCGAAGGCGCCAGCGCGATGCAGGTGCTGATGAAAGTGTATGTGCCGCTGGCCAAGCCGATCTATCTGGCCTATGGCCTGGTCTCGGTCAGTTTCCACTGGAACAATTTTCTGTGGCCGCTCGTCGTCACCAACTCGGTCGGCGCGCGGCCGCTGACGGTGGGATTGCAGGTCTTCTCGTCGACCGATCAGGGCATCGATTGGTCGATCATAACGGCGGCGACGTTGATGACATCGGCGCCGCTGCTGCTGGCCTTCCTGCTGTTCCAGCGTCAGTTCGTGCAAAGCTTCATGCGCGCGGGCATTCGATGAAACTGATCACCTGGAATATCCAGTTCGGCGTTGGCGTGGATGGCAAGCTCGATCTGGGGCGCATCATCGCTCATGCCAAATCAATGGCCGATTTCGACGTGCTTTGCCTGCAGGAAGTGGCGGAGAATTTCCCCGACATCCAGCAGGGTGCCGTTGCAAACCAGTTCGCCGAGATCGCCGCACTTCTGCCCGGCTATATCGCGATCGAAGGTGCCGGCGTCGATGTCGGCGATGGCAAGGGTGGGCGCCGCCGCTTCGGCAACATGATGCTGTCGCGCTACCCGGTGGGGCGCGTATTGCGCCATGCCATGCCGTGGGTGACCGATGGCACGCGATCGATGCCGCGGCTGCTGATCGATGCGGTGGTGCAGGCGCCCTGGGGGCCGCTGCGGGTGATGACCACGCATCTGGAGTATTATTCGCCGGCCCAGCGTGTCGGGCAGGTCGAGACTATCCGCCGTGCCATTCAAGAGGGCAGGGCGCGGGCCGCGCAAGCGCCGGTCTCCGGGCCGGGTGGCTTCGCGCCGACGGACGAGACTGCGTCGGCCATCCTCACGGCCGATTTCAATATGACGGCGGACAATCCGACGTTTCGGCGTCTGCTGGAGAAGGCCGACGATGGCGCGCCGGGGCTGGTGGATTCCTGGTCGACGCTCAATCCCGGCCAAGCGCACCCGTTCTCGTTCTGCATCTACGACCAGCGTTACGACAAGCCACATTGCTGCGACTTCATCCTGTTGACGCCGGACCTGCAGCCGCGCCTGCGCCGGGTGTTCTACGACACCCAGACGCAGGTTTCAGATCATCAGCCGGTGCTGGTCGAACTCGACGACTAGTTGAAGCGCACGTACTCGAAATCGACCGGCTGGTTATTGATGCCGCGGGCCGGCGGGGCGATCCAGTTGGCGTACTTGCCGGGCTCGATCACCGCTTTCGTCATAAGCGAAGTGACGAAGGCGCGATCCTCGTCGGTGGGCAGGAAGCGGTGGACGTTTTCGCGCCATTCCGTATCGCTCAGCACCTTGCCGTCCGGCGAGATGCGCGCTTCGGAGAAGGCGCCGATGGCGCGGTGGAAGCCGCGATGCGGCAGCTTCAGCTCGAAGTTGATGCCCGCCTTCTCGATGATCTTGTTCCAGCGCACCAGCCCGCGAGCGCAATCCTCGATGTAGTCCTGGCGCAGACGCTCGTTGAGCGCGGTCAGGGCCGGCGCGTCGGTCTCGACGATGCCGCCATCGCGGAACGTCGTGACGCGATAGGAAGTGTCGGTCAGCTTGTGGTCGTCGGCGATGCGGGTTTCCAGGAAGCGGCCCTTGATGCCGGCCGTGTAGTAGTTGGCGGCGTTGGTGGACAGTTCCTGCCCGAACAGATCCAGCGATACGGAGAAGTGGAAGTTCAGGTATTTCTGGATCGTCGCCAGATCGATGCCGCCGAAGGCGCGCACGTCGTCGGTCTTGTGCTCGCGCATCAGATCGCAGGTGCGCTGCAGGATGCGGCTGATGCCGGTTTCGCCCACGAACATGTGGTGGGCTTCCTCGGTCAGCATGAACTTGCAGGTACGCGCCAGCGGATCGAAGCCCGATTCGGCCAGCGAGGCGAGCTGGTACTTGCCGTCGCGATCGGTGAAATAGGTGAACATGAAGAAGGACAACCAGTCTGGCGTTTCTTCGTTGAAGGCGCCCAGGATGCGCGGCTTGTCCGGATCGCCCGAATGGCGCTCCAGCATCGCCTCGGCCTCTTCACGGCCGTCGCGGCCGAAATAGGCGTGCAGCAGATAGACCATGGCCCACAGATGGCGGCCTTCCTCGACATTGACCTGGAAGAGATTGCGCAGGTCGTAGAGGGAAGGGGCGGTGCGGCCCAGCAGGCGTTGTTGCTCGACCGAAGCGGGCTCGGTATCGCCCTGCGTGACGATCAGGCGGCGCAAGGTGGCGCGATGTTCGCCCGGTACGTCCTGCCAGGCGGGCGTGCCCATCTGCTCGCCGAAATTCACTTTGCGGTCGGCTTCGCGGTCGGCGAGGAAAATGCCCCAGCGATAGTCAGGCATCTTGACGTGCCCGAACTGTGCCCAACCATTGGCATCGGTCGAGACGGCGGTGCGCAGATAGACGTCGAGCGTCTGCGCGCCTTCCGGGCCCATCTCCTTCCACCATTCGAGATAGGCGGGCTGCCAGTTCTCCAGCGCACGCTGCAGGCGGCGATCGGAGCCCAGATCGACGTTGTTGGGAATCTTTTCGGAATAATTGATGGACATCTTCACACCCTCCGTCGATCGAATTTGGCTTTTTGGCCGCTGCCGTAAAGTTTCAACGCGCCCTCGGCGCCGGCGGCGTTGGGGCGCTGGAAAATCCAGTTCTGCCACGCCGACAGCCGGGCGAAGATCTTGGTCTCCATGGTCTCAGGCCCGGGGAAGCGCAGATTGGCCTCCATGCCGGTGAGCCCATCGGGCGAAAACGACGCGCGTTCCTCGATCGCCAGCCGCACCTCGTCCTCCCAGTCGATGTCGTCGGGAATGAAGGTGACCAGGCCAAGCTCTTCGGCTTCCTCGGCTTCGATGCCGCGGCCGATCTCCGCCTTCATGCCCTCGACCTTGTCGGGCGTGGCGAAGAGGCGGCGCTGCAAGCGGGTCAGGCCGTTGCCGATCGGCAAGCGGCCGAAATTCATCTCGGTCAGGCGGATCGAGGCGGCCGGCAAGTTGGACCCTTCGGCAGCGCCGTTCAGCATGAAGCTGCGATCGGCGGCCAGCACCAGTTCCAGCAAGGTGCCGGCAAAGCAGCTGCCTTGTTCGACCAGCGCGATCAGGCTGCGCGAGGAGACATCGACGCGCTTGAGAGTGCGCTTCAGATAATGGCTGATCTCGCGCACAAGCCAATCGTCGGCGTTGGCGAGCAGCGCCTTGTCGGCGGCCTCGACCAGTTCGGGATTGCCGATGCTGCGGAACACCCAGGTGCCGATGTCGCCCTCATTGGCGCGCAGATGCAGGATGGCGTCGTCCAGCTCGCGCGCGATGGCCAGCGGCCAGAATTTAACGCCCTGGGCATGGATGGCGGCGACGTCCTGTGGCGGCGCTTCCTTCGGGCCCTGGATGACGAAAGTCGCGGCGCGATTGTCGCGATCGATCTCGATGGTCAGGTGATCGTAGACGATGCGATCGGCTTCGATGCGACGGTTTAGCTTGGTGAGGGGAATGCCCTTCGCATCCTTCGGCTTGTCGGACTTCGCCGCCAGGGTCTGGGCGCGGGCGCGGGCGGTGTCTTCCAGTTTCGAGCGCGGCACGATCTGGTCGACCAGGCGCCAGTCGACGGCGCGCTTGCCGCGAATGCCTTCGGAGATGGTGCAGAAGTAATCAGCGTGGTCGTGGCGCACGCGCCGCTTGTCGACCAGCCGTGTCAGGCCGCCGGTGCCCGGCAGCACGGCCAGCAGCGGCAATTCGGGCAGAGATACGGAGGAGGAACCGTCATCGGCCAGGATGATCTCGTCGCAGGCGAGCGCCAGCTCGTAGCCGCCGCCGGCCGCCGTGCCGTTGATGGCGCAGATGAAAGCCTGTTTGGAATTCTCGCTGGAATCTTCGATGCCGATGCGGGTCTCGTTGGTGAATTTGCAGAAATTCACTTTATGGTCATGGCTCGACAGGCCCAGCATGTTGATGTTGGCGCCGGAGCAGAAGACGCGATCCTTGCCCGACTGCACGATGACGGCGGCGACCTGCGGGTGCTCGAAGCGCAGCCGCTGCACCGCGTCGTAGAGCTCGATGTCGACGCCCAAGTCGTAGGAGTTGAGCTTCAGCTTGTAGCCCGGCCGCAAGGTCGCGTCTTCCTGCACATCCAGGGTCAGCGTCGCGATGGCGCCATCAACCGCCAGTTTCCAATGCCGGTAGCGCGAAGGTTCGGTGGCGAATTCGATCGGCGCTTCCTTGGATACGGCATCGGCTGGCTGGGCAACGGCCATGGCGATTTCTCCACACGTTAGGCTTAATTAGAATAACAGTACGCAAATACCTATTTACAAACTAAGCCGTTTGGCGCACCGTGTCAATCGATGCAACCGAAGCTGAAAATCAAACCTGTGGATCGAATCCAGTCTATTAACGACGTGCCACAAATCGTTGTTAGGACAGCGGAATCTGCCGATCGCTCGGCCATTTCAGCATTGGATCAGCGCATCACGGGCACGGCCAAGCCCACCTACTGGCAAGACATGCTGCGCCGCTATGGCGATGGCCCGGCAGATCGTTACTTTCTGATCGCCGAGACCGTGGATGGCGCGTTGCTGGGCTTCGTGATCGGCGAAATCCGCGCCTGGGAGTTCGGCTCGCCACCCGCCGGCTGGGTGTTTGCGATCAACGTCGATCCCGAGACGCGGCTCGGTGGCATCGGCACGCGCCTGTTCGACGAAGTCTGCGCCCGCTTCAAGGCTGCTGGCGTCCGCTCGGTCCGCACCATGGTCGATCGGCGGGACCATCTGATCCTCTCCTTCTTCCGCAGCCAGGGAATGATGGCGGGGCCGTCTCTGGAACTCGAGATGGAGATGCCGTCATGAAGCTGCAGAAGGCGACGCGGTTTGCCATCTATGCGCTGCTCGAACTGGCGCGCGATCCCGAACGGCAGCTTGCCGCCAGCGATATCGCCCGACGCTATGCCATTTCCACCAACCATCTCGCCAAGGTGATGCGCGAGCTGGGCCGCGCCGGGCTGGTCGAAGCCGAGCGCGGAGTCGGCGGCGGCTACCGCTTCGTCGGCAATGCCAAACGCGTGACCTTGTGGGACGTGGTATCGCGCTTCGAATCGCTGCATGGCGATACCGTCGAACCCGGCCAGGATACCGAAATAGGTCAGGCTCTCGGCATGGTGCTGGGTGAAATGGGCGAGATCGCCGAGGCGACGCTGCGCTCGATCACCATCGACACCATGCTGCGTATGCGACCGCGCGCCAAGGCCGACGCGGCCTGATCCTTCGGCGAAAATCGTTGCCCGTTCCGCGCTGGACGGGAACAATCAGCTGCAGACAATGAAGAATCGGGGGAGAGACATGGCCCAAGCGATGATCTGCGCGCCGCAGCCGGAAGCGGTGGAGGCGGGTGCCGAGGTGCTGCGCCAGGGCGGCAATGCGATCGACGCGGCGATGGCCTGCGCTTTCGTCCAGGGAGTGGTCGATCCCTTGATGTGCGGCATCGCGGGCTTCGGCTCGCTGCAGATCTACATGCCCGGCAAGGGCGTACACCGCTTCATCGATTTCCACGGCAAGTGTCCGGCCAAGTCGACGCCCGATATGTGGGAGAAGCTGATCGTCGGCGAGACGCGCGACGGGTTCGGCTTCATCCTCAAGGGGCAGATCAATGATGCCGGCTACAAGTCGATCACCGTGCCGCTGTCGCTGAAGGCCTATGCCGAGGCTATCGAGCAATACGGCACCTGGAACCTGTCGAGGATCGTGGCGCCGGCAGTGGCTTATGCGCGCGAAGGCTACATGGTGCGTCCGGCAGTGTACGGGTTCTGGGTGCAGCCCGATCGCTATGGCCGCGTGACGACGCATGACCGGCTGAAGCAGACGCCGGCCAGCCGCAAACTTTATCTCAAGAACGACGGCATGCCGAAGGACATCGGCGACGTCATCGTCAATCCGGATCTCGCGCGCACGCTCGAACGCATCGGCGCAGAGGGGCCTGACGTGTTCTTCAAAGGCGACATGGCGCGCGCGATCGCTGCCGACATGGAACGCAATGGCGGGCTGATCACCTATGACGATCTGGCCAATGCCAAAACCACGCCGGCGGAACCGCTGTGGGGCACCTATCGCGGCTATCGCATCGCCACCAACCAGCCGCCGGGCGGCGGCATCATGCTGATCGAGATGCTCAACATTCTGGAGAATTTCGATCTCAAGGCGCTGGGCCACAATTCGCCGGAGTATGTGCGCGTGCTGGCCGAGGCGATGAAGCGGGCGACGGCCGACAAGGATGCGCATGTCGGCGATCCGGCTTTCGTCGATGTGCCGGTCAAGCGGCTGGCCGACAAGGCCTATGCTGCGGAATGCGCCGCCGCGATCAAGCGCGGCGAGAAGGTCGACGTGCCGCGAATGGCGGGCACGGCGGAATCCAAGCATACCACCCATATTTCCGTGGTCGACAAGGATGGCAATTGCGTATCGATGACGCATTCGCTAGGCAGCTCTTCCGGCGTCGTCACCGACGGGCTGGGCTTCCAGTACAACAACTGCATGGGCGTGTTCGACCCGCGCCCCGGCCGCACCGGCTCGATCGCGCCCGGCAAGAGCCGCTTCAGCTCAATGTGCCCGACCATCGTGTTCAAGGACGACAAGCCGTTCCTGGTGATCGGCGCGCCGGGCGGCACGCAGATCGCGATGGGTGTCCTGCAAGGCATCCTGAACGCCATCGACTTCGGCATGGACATGCAGGAGGCAATTTCCGCGCCGCGCGTGTCGGCGACCTCCAATGCCATCGACGTCAGCAACCGCGTCACGCGGCGTACGCAGGCCGAGCTGGAGAAGATGGGCTATCAGGTGATCAGAAGCCCGCTTTCCTACACATTCGCCTGGGTGCACGGCATCCGCATCAAGGACGGCACGATGGATGGCGGCGCCGATCCGGCCACCGATGGCATGGCGCTTGCCGTGTGACCTACTGGGCGGTGACCCGGCAAACCATGGAGCCGTCGGCGCCTGGCTTATCGCACTTGCACTCGCTGAGCTGCGCCTTCTTGCCGGCTTCCTTGCGGGCTTGGTCGCGCGCGGCGGAGCAGGCGGCCTGACGGTCGGGTGCCTTGGCTTCGGCCGCGATGGCGGCGACCGGTGCTGCGGCAATCAACGCCGCCATGAGGCCGGCCAGAAAATTCTTCGACATTGGACTACTCCTGTGTGGCGATCGTGTAGACCTTCATGCTCGAACTCTTGCCGCGGATCACATGCGTGCCAAGTTCGGAACAGGCAAAGGACTCGTCCAGTTTGGCGCGTGTCGATTCGGTAAACAACAGGCGCGAGCCCAGTTCCTTGTTCAATTCCTCGACACGATGCGCCACGTTCACGGCATCGCCCAGGATGGCGTAGGTCAGCCGGTCGCCCGAACCCACGGTCCCGGCCACGACCTCGCCCGTGTTGATGCCGATGCGCACGGCAATCCGCACGCCGCCGGCAAACATGTGGCTGTTGATGGCATCGGCGATTTCCAGCGCCGCGCGCACGGCGGCGCAGGCGTGGTCGTCGTGCTCCAGCGGCAGGTTGAAAGTGGCGAAGACGCCGTCGCCGATGAAATTGTTGATGACGCCGTTATGCCGGCGCACCGGCTCGGAAACGATGGCGCTGTATTCGTTCAGCAGCGCGATGACGTCGTGTGGCGGCAGCTGCTCGGAGAGCGTGGTGAAGCCTTCGATGTCGATGAACATCAAGGTCGCCTCGCGCACATCGCCCGCCAGCCGTCCTTTGTCCTTCAATATCTGGGTGGCGACGCTTTCGGACACGTACTTGCCGAAGGTCTCGCGCACGAACTCGCGGTCCTGCAATCCCTCGACCATGCGATTGAACTGGCCGGTGACTCTGCCGACCTCGTCGTTGGAGGTGATGGGCAGACGCACGTCGAGCTTGCCGTCGGCGACCTCAGTCATGCCCTGATTGAGGATCGCTAAAGGCCTAATCAGGCTTCGCGTGACGAAGATCGCCGCCAGCGCGATGCCGAACAAGGCGCTGCCGCCGTCGATCATGACTTCCAATCGCGCTCTTTCGCCATCGTAGGAATTGACGTCGATCAGAATCATGATCATCGGCAGGATCGAGCTGACAAGCAGCGCCACGCCCAGCTTCACCGAGAAACGACCGAAGTAGAGGGTGAGGTTGGCGCCGTGGTTCTGGAAAATATGTCGAGCGAGGCCGGCCAGATAGTCGCTGATCAGGAAATAGATCAAGGTGAAGAAAAAGGCGACCTCGACCAAAACAGTCGTGACGGCATCGACGACCGTGAGGAGAGGCAAATTCTCACTGATCGGAAGAATGAACGGCGACCCCAGCCGGAAGATCAGCAGCGGAAGGGTCACGATCATCACGTTGCGCGCGGATTGCAGGGGCAACTGCGTCATCCGCCGTTCGATATCGGCGAATTTGCTTTTGCCGGCGAGGAAGCGGGCGATGGGCGCGAACTGCCACCGCGCCAGGAAGAAATTCGCCACCAGAAGCATCAACGCCGACGAGGCCGTCGTCCGCCAAAAAAGGTACCAGGCATCGGCTACCGTCATGAAAATGGCCGTGAGCGCCATGTCGACCAGAAAGACCGACAGCATCAGAAGGTAGTAACGGCGTTTAAGCGAACCCGCGGTGTCGCAGCCGACGGCTGTGAGCGAAAGAGTGGCCTCGCTCACAGCACCACCACGCCGGAGTCGGGACTGTCGGCGAACAGGCGCGCCACGGCTGAAGCGCGCGCCTCCAGCACGGCGCGCTGGTTGATATAGCCCTTGTCGGTGATTTCGTTGGCGTCGATCGAAGGCATGCTGTCTAGCACCAGGGCGCGAGCTATTCTGACGGAACTGGCCGTATTCTCTTTATTGTAGCCGTGCAGGGCCTTTTCAAGGGCGCGGCGAATTTCCGCACGATTTGCCAGGGTGGACAAGGGCGTGTCGGGGGGCAGATCGGAACAAAGGGACAGGCATGCTGCCGGATTGAGGAAGATCAGCAGGCCGATCGATTCGCGGTCGTGACCGGCGATCACGCAGTCCATGACCAAGGGCGCTGCTGCGCTGATGGCTTTGACCCGCAGGGCGCCGACATGCACCCAGGTGCCGGATGAGAGCTTGAAATCTTCGGCGACGCGTCCGTCGAACACGATGCCTTTCGACGCGTCGTCGGCATCGAAGAACTTGCCGGCATCGCCGATGCGATAGAAGCCGTCGGCGTCGAACGCCGCCTTGGTCAGATCGGGGCTGCGCCAGTAACCCGGCGTGACATTGGGGCCGCGCACGCGCAGTTCCTGCTTGCTACCATTGGGCGTCAGCAGGATCTCGGTGCCGGGGATCGGCAGGCCGATGACGCCGGGCTGGTCGATGATCCAGTGAACCGCCGTGGCGGCTGGCGCCGTTTCGGTCGAGCCCCAGGCCGAGCCCATGGTGACCCGGTCGCCGCGTTCGGCGATCGACAGGTCCTCCAGCCGGCTCCAGAGATTTTCCGGCAGGGCGGCGGCGGCATAGAAGATCAGCTCCAGATCCTTGAAGAAGGATTTGCGCAACGCCGAATCCTTCTCCAGCGCCGGCAGCAGCATGTCGTAGCCGCGCGGCACGTTGAGATAGATGGTCGGCGACACCTCGCGCAGATTGGCGATGGTCTGGTCGATCAGGCCCGGCGCGGGCTTGCCGCCGTCGATATGAAGTGTGCCGCCGTGGAACAGCATCATGTTGAAGTCGTGATTGCCGCCGAACGTGTGGTTCCACGGCAGCCAGTCGAGCAGCACCGGCGGCTTGTTCTTGCCGACGAAGCGATAGACCTGCGACAGCGCCTGCTGGTTCGAGCACATCATGCGCTGGGTGTTGATGACGCCCTTGGGCAGGCCGGTGGAGCCCGACGTGAACAGCACCTTGCCAATCGTCTCTGGCGTCAGGGCAGCGAAAGCGGCGTCGACTTCCACCGTCGGCGTCGCGGAGGCGAATTTGCCGAAGGGAACGCTATCGATGCCGGCGGGCGAATTGACGCCTATCACAACCACGACATCGTCGAGCAGGCCGGCGTTTTTCAGCGCGGCAAGGGCTTTGGCGTAAGGCGCGCCATTGTCGACGTAGATCACGCCGGGCGTGACCTGGCGCACGCAATGCAGCAGCTTGGCGTGATCCTGCGACATCAACGAATAGGCCACCGATATCGGCGCCGCCGGCACGCCGACATGCATGGCGGCCAGGGACAGCAGGCCGTGGTCGATGCTGTTGCCCGACAGGATCGCCACGGTGCGCTCGCGATCGCAGCCGGCATCGAGAATGGCCTGCGCCAGGCTGCGCACGGCATCGAGCGTTTGCCTGAACGTGATCCTGCGCCAGCCGCCGGTCGCATCGCGCTCGGCCAGGAAAGCCCGATCGCCATTGGCCTGCGCCTGATGCACCAGCATGTCGCCCAGGCTGCGCGGGTAATCACCCAGCGCGTGGCCACTGGCAAGCACGATACTGCCATCGGGGCGCGTAGTAACGTCGACCAGTGGTGCGGCGAAATCGAGCTGGGCAAAGGGCGGCTTGGCCGGCCGCTGCGCTGCGATCATCGACATGGCGTTTCTCCTGGCCGCAGTTTACAGCCCCAGATAGGCCTGACGCACGCCGTCATTGTTGAGCAATTCCTGTCCGGTGCCCTGCAGCACGATGCGGCCGTTCTCCAGCACGTAGGCGTGGGCGGCCATGGTCAGCGAAACCGCGACGTTCTGCTCGACCAGCACCACCGTCATGCCGCCCTCGTTGAGGCCACGGATGACGGCGAACATTTCCTGCACGATCGCCGGCGCCAGGCCCAGCGAGGGCTCGTCGAACATGATCAGCTTGGGCTGGCCCATCAGGCAGCGGCCGATCGCCAGCATCTGCTGCTCGCCGCCTGAAAGCGTACCAGCCGCCTGGCTCAGGCGTTCCTTAAGCCGCGGGAACATGGCGAAGATGCGCTCCAGCGTGTCCTTCTCCTTGCCCCGCGCACGGGCAATAAAGGCGCCGGTTTCGAGATTCTCCAGCACACTCAGCGAGGGAAATATCTGGCGGCCTTCGGCCACCTGGCCGATGCCGAGATCGCAAATACGATGCGACGGCCAGCCGGTGATGTCCTGACCTTCATAAGTGATCCGCCCGGCTCGCGGCTTCTCGATGCCGTGAATGGTGCGAATCAGCGAACTCTTGCCGGCGCCATTGGCGCCGACGATGGCGACGATCTCGCCCGACGGCACGGAGAGACTGACCTGTTCCAGCGCCTGCGCGTCGCCGTAGAAGAGATCGATGTTCTCGACGTTCAGCATCAGTGCGCCGCCTGTCCGAGATAGACTTCCAGCACTGCCTTGTCGCGCGTGACTTCGGCGGGCGTCCCTTCTGCGATCTTCTCGCCGTGATGCAGCACCACGACGCGCTGCGACAGCGCCATCACCGCGCGCATGACATGCTCGATCAGCAGGATGGTGACGCCGGTGCTTCCGTTGAGCTGACGCAGGAAAGCCACCATTTGGTCGGTCTCCGTCGGACGCAGGCCGGCCATGACTTCGTCCAGCAAAAGCAGCTTCGGCCCGGTCGCCAAAGCGCGCGCGACTTCCAGCCGCTTGCGGTCGGGCAAGGTGAGGTTGGAAGCCAGCATGGCGCGTTTGTCGAACAGGCCCAGCCGGTCGAGGATGGCGCGGGCCGCATCGCGGGCTTCGCCGACGTGGCTTGTCTGGCGCAAGGCGCCGATGGTGACGTTCTGCTCGACGGTCAGCGCCTTGAACGGCTTGACGATCTGGAAGGTGCGGCCGACGCCCGCACCGCAAATCTGGTCGGGCCGCATGCCGTTCAGGACCGCATCGCCCAGACGCACCGTGCCCTGATCGGGAGGGAAGACGCCGGCGATCAGGTTGAACAGCGTGGTCTTGCCCGCGCCGTTGGGGCCGATCACGGCATGGATAGCCCCGGCCGGCACGGCGAAGCTGACGTCATGCACCGCGCGCAGGCCGCGGAAGCTCTTGCCGACACTTTCAATCGCAAGCGGGGCGCTCATTCGTCGCCTGCCTTGCGCTCGAAGCCGAGCTTCCTGGCCAGCCACGGCCACACGCCGCCCGGCAGGAACAGCACGATCAGCAGCACCACGAAGCCGTAGAAGATCTGCTTCAGGCCGGCGAGGTTCGAGCCCTCGGTGACGTCGGTCATGATCTCGCCGACAACGACGAGCAGGGCCGAGCCAAGGATCGGCCCGAACAAGGTGCCCAGTCCGCCGATGATCGGCCCAAGCAACAGCTCGATCGAGCGGCCCATGGAGAAGGTCTGCTCGGGATAGAGATTGTTGTAATAGAAGGCGATGAAGACGCCGCCCAGAGCCGTCATGCCCGACGACAGTAGCACGGCGATCATCTTGTAGCGGAAGACGTTGATGCCGGTGGCTTGCGCGGCTTCCGGATCCTCGCGGATCGCCAGCCAGTAGTGGCCCAGCCGTCCCGTCAGCAGCCAGCGGCACAGGCCGAACGCCAGCACCACCAGGCACAACATCACGTAATAGAACATGGTGGGCGAGCCGCGCAGGTTCAGCAGATCGTTCTCCTGCCGGTTCTCGACCTTCAGGTAGTAGCCGGCCGAAGCGCCCAGCCAGTCGATGTGGTCGAACAGGATGCGGAAGAACTCGGCGAAGGCGATGGTGAGCAGGGCGAAATAGACGCCGGTGATGGCGAAACGAAAGCCGAGATAGCCGATGATGCCGCCGATCAGCGTCGCCACCGCAATGGCGAGGAAGACGCCGGCCCAGGGCCCGATGCCCGCTTTCATGTAGAGCGCGGCGGCGGCATAGGCGCCAAGCCCGATATAGAGCGAGTGGCCCAGCGACAGCTGGCCGGCGAAGCCCATCATGATGTTCCAGGCTTGGCCGACATAGGCGAAGTAGAAGATCAGCAGCAGGACCGAGATCAGGAACTGATCGCCGATCAGGGGGGCGGCGAGAAGGGCGATGAAAAGCGCGGCCAGCGCCACCAGGGCCCGCCGTGGCACGTCGCCGAAAAGTCGGTGCAGGATGGGTGTCACGGATCAGGCTGCCTTGCCGAACAGCCCTTGCGGGCGGATCAGCAGCACGAGGATGAGCAGGCCGAAGCTGAACACGCTCTTTAGCGACGGCTCCAGCAGGAAGCCCGCCACCGCTTCCGAAACGCCGATCAGCAATCCGCCGGCGATGGCGCCCCGCAGGCTGCCCAGCCCGCCGATGATAACGATCGTGAAGGCCAGCAACGTGTATTCCAGCGCCAGGAAGGGCTGCACCTGCACCAGCATGATGGTGAGCGCGCCGGCGGCCCCAACGCAGGCCGCGCCGATGCCGAAGGTGATGGCGTAGAGCCGGTTGACGTCGAGGCCGACCACCAGCGCGCCGGTGTAATTGTCGGCGGCGGCGCGAATGGCCTTGCCGGTGCGGGTGCGGCTGAAGAACAGGAACAGTGAGAAAGCGATGATCAGCGAGCCGATGGCGGCGTAGACGCGCGTCTTGTCGACCAGCAACGAGCCGATCTCGAACGAATCGAGCGCGTAGTCGAGCTGAACGCCTTGGGCATCCGGCCCGGCGAGCAGCAGACAGGCATTCACGAGAATGATCGCCACCGACAGCATCAGGATAAACTGCATGTGCTCGGGCACATTAATGAAGCGGTTGATGACCGTGCGCTGCAGCCCGTAGCCGAAGGCGAACAGGATGGCGGCGATGGGAATGAGGGCCACCATCGGATCGATGCCTAGCAGTCCGAACGACATCACGGCCAGATACATGGCGACGACCATCATCTCGCCATGGGCGAAATTGACCACCCGCATGACGCCGAAGATCACCGTCAGGCCCAGCGCCAGAAGGCTGTAGACCATGCCAGTCAGCAGGCCCTTAACGATGGCCTGGATGAGATCGAAAGCGCTGAATTCCATTGTCCGCAGCAGGTAAAGCAACGGCCGCCGAACCGGAGGGAACGGCGGCCGTCTGACGTTGCGAGGATCAGCCGCGGGCTTTGGCGCCCCAGCCCGGCATCGGGAATACCGGCTTGGCGGCGGCGGAATCGGCGGGCAGCACCACGGTCGGCTGGCGCTTCAGGTTCTGCACCGCGGCCGACTTGATGTTGACGTTCTGGCCCTTGGGGTTGAACTGGATGGGGCCGCCGACCATGACGTGGTCGTCGATCTTGGTGGCGCGCAACGCCTCGATCATGGCGTTGGGATGGGCCGACTTGGTGCGCTTGTAGGCGTCGGCCGCGATCAGGATCGCCTCGTAGGTGAAGCCGACATTGAGTTCGAGCAGATCCTTGGGGAACTTCTCCTTGAAGCGCTTGGCCAGGATCGGCGTCATCTTCGATTTCGGATTGAGCCACGGCACGTTGGAGATGCAGAACTCCGAGTACTTGCCCAGCGTCTGGTAGAATTGCTGCTCATACATGCCCGGCGCGCCCGGATTGACGATGCCCATCGGCTCCCAGCGCTGCTTGACCATTTCCTGCACCAGCAGGATGGCGTCGTTCAGGCGCGACACCGGCATCAGGATATCGGCCTTGGTCGCCTTGGCTTTGGCGACTTCGACCGATAGATCCTTGGCGCGCGGATCGTACGAGATCACGTCGAGGATCTGGTACGGCATGTTCAGCGTCGGAAACAGGCCCTTGATGCCGTTCTGCATCGCCGTGCCGAACGTGTCGTTGACGCTCATCAGCACCGCGGTCTTGGGCGTCTTGCCGGTGGCGGCGAAGAGGTCCTTCTGCAGCGCCAGCGCGTCGGTGATCAGCATCGGCGCGGTCGGGAAGTTGCGGAATACGTACTTGTAACCCTGTTCCGTGATCTGAGGCGCGGCGGCAATATTGATAATGTACGGAATGCCGCGCTGCTCGGCGACCTGTGCGATCGCCGCGCTCTGGCCGGAGTCGAAAGCGCCGGTGAGCACATTGGCGCCGGAGTTGATCAGCTTCTCGGCCTGGGTACGGGCGATGTCGACGTTGGATTCGGTGTCGGCGTTCATCAGCTCGATCTTCACGCCGTAGTTCAGATCGTTGAGAACGGCTTGCGCGATATCGGCGCCGCGCTGGCAAGCCTGGCCCAACCCGGCCTGCACGCCCGATTTCGGCAGCAGAACGCCGACTTTCAGCGGCGCGCTGCCCTGAGCATAGGCGCTGCGCATGATGCCGGGCGCGGCGAGCGCGGCGCCGCCGGCGGCGATGCCGACCGCGAACTGGCGCCGCGAAATGCCACTACCCGATTTGATTTCCTTCGACATGGTCCCCTCCCAGGTGGATTTGGCAGATTGTTTTGGGTGCCAACAATAATACCGCCTGCCGCCCTGCGGCAAGGTGTCCGGCGAAATTTAGCAGGGGATCGCTTGGAAATCGCGGTCAATCCCGGCGGTCGAGATTGGCCCAAAGCCGCTTTTGCAGGGCCGGAATATCGATCTGGCCGACCGAGCCGGCGCCGGCCAGATCGAGGGCATGGGCGGCAGCCGCTCCGGTGGCGATGCAGGGGCCCATGACGCGGACGGTGGACAAGGCGGCCGGCTCGCCGTCGATGCAGCGCCCGACGGCGAGCAGATTGTCCGCGCCGCGGGGGATCAGGCAGCCAAAGGGAACAAAGTGCATGTGGTCGTCGCCGAACTCCTCCCAATGCACGCCCGAGGCGCGATTGTGCAACTCGATCGGCCAGGAACAGCGGGCGATGGCGTCGGCCGTCCGCACGCCGTCCCGCACCATGTCGGTGGTCAGGTGTTCGCGGCCGACGATCCAGCGCGTCATGCGGATGCCGGGCAGGCCGTAATTGCGAATTCGGGCCGAGGCGAAGGCTTGCGGGTACTCGTCGCGCAAGAAATCGACCAGCCGATCCGCCTGGTTATGCCCGTCCAGCACCATGCGCGAGGCAGCCAGCGGCTCGAGCGGCGTTTCCAGATGGGTCATGTTGATCAGGCAGCGGCCTTTGCCGGGGGCGGCGAAGACGAAGCCGTCATGGCGGCGCAAGCCATAGGCGTCGCCTTTCTCCGCCAGTCGTCGTTCCAGCGCCTTGCGGTCGATGGCGGCGACGGCCGCTTCGTCGATGCCTTCCAGCACCATCATCTGCGTGCCGTAGATCGGCTCGTCCGGCTCCTGGCACTGGAAGCCGGCCAGCCAGGCGAGCGCGGCATCGCCCGTGGCGTCGACGAAGCCTTGCGCGCGCAATTCGACGTCGCCATAGCGCGTGGCAAGGTGCAGTGCTTTGACGCGCCCACCATCACGAATGGCTTCACGCAGGATCGCGCCGAGCAAAATCTCGAGGCCAGAGCGTTCGACGGCGCGCGCCACCCAGCGCGACAGGGCAACCTCGTCGTACTGCACGATAGTGGTGTTGCGCCTGCCCTTGATGTAATGCAGCGCGCCTTCGTCGCCCAGTTCGCGCAAGATGTCGTCGGCAATGCCGTGCGTGACCTGATAGGGCGCGGGCCCGTTGGAGAACAGGCCGCAGAACGTGCCGATGATGGCGCCCACTGCCTGGCCGCCCAGCGTCGGCGCGCCGTCGACCAGCACGACGCGGCGGCCGAGCTTCGCCGCTTCCAGCGCTGCCGACAGTCCGGCGATGCCGGCGCCGATCACGGCGATGTCGGCCTCGATGATTTTGGCGCCGCCGGCCTGGCGTTGAACGAGTTTGGTCTGCGTCAGCGCCATCGCAGCACCCAGGTCTCGACGCGGCCGAGGATGAAGCTAATGAGCAATCCGAGGATCGACAGCACCACGACGCCCGCCAGAAGCTGGTCGGTCTGCATCAAATTACCGGCGGAAAGGATGAAGGCGCCAATGCCGCGCTGAGCGCCGATCATCTCAGCTGCCACCACGAGAATAAGCGCGATCGACGCGCTGATGCGGAAACCGGAGAGTATACCCGGCATGGCGCCGGGCAGCAGGATCTCGCTGACGATGGTGTGGCCCGACAGGCCGAAGCTCTGGCCCATGCGGATCAGATTGCGCGGTACGGCATCGCAGGCCGTGTAGGCGCTGATGACGGTGGGGAAAAAGACTCCCAGTGCGATGACTGCGATCTTGGAGGGCTCGCCGATGCCGAACCACAGGATCAGCAGCGGCAGCAGGGCGATCTTGGGGATCGGGAACAGCGCCGAGACGAAGGGCAGGCCCAGCGAACGGGCGGCGGAGAAGATGCCCATGGTCAATCCGATGGCGAGGCCGGCCGTCGTGCCGATGGCCCAACCGGCCATGATGCGCTGCAGCGACCAGCCAAGATGCGAGACAATGGCGCCGCTTTCGATCAGCCGCCACAGCGCCACGCCGATCGCTTCCGGGCTGGGCAGGAAAAGCGGCGAGATCACGCCGGCACTGCACAGCGCCTGCCACAGGATCAAAACCAGCGCGAAGCCGATCCAGGGCACCGCCTTGCGCGGCACGTAGTGGAAGCCGCCGCCACGGAACGGGACGGGGCGCGAGGTCTCTGGCCGCTCAGCCATTGACTACCTCGCGATCGGCTTCTGCGGCTTCGCTGCGGATCAGTTGCCACAGTCTTGCATGCAGATTGGCCAGTGCCGGCGCCGTTTCCGGCTTGCCGCGGTCGGGAAGCGGGATGTTCACATCGACGATCTCACGCAGGCGACCCGGCCGGCGCGACAGTACGGCGATGCGGTCAGCCAGGCGCAGGGCTTCGTCGAGATTATGCGTCACATATAGCCGCGTGCTTTGCGTCTGCGCCCAAATCGACAGCATTTCCTCCATCAGCAACTCGCGCGTCTGAGCATCCAGCGCCGACAGCGGCTCGTCCAGCAGCAGCACCGCCGGTCGCACGACCAGTGCGCGCGCCAGCCCCACGCGCTGGCGCATGCCGCCGGAGAGCTGCTTAGGATAGGCGTCGGTGAATTCAGTCAGACCGGTCAACGCCAAGACGTCGGCGATGCGCTTGCGTTTGTTCTCGCTCGAGATTGCATGCGGCTCCAGCGACAGGCCGGCATTCTGCGCCACTGTGCGCCAGGGCAGCAGGGCAAAGTCCTGGAACACGTATGTCAGCGGATTTAGGCAATCGGCCGGTGGCCTGCCCGACAACAGCACCTTGCCGGCGCTGGGCTGTAACAGGCCGCCGACGATGCCGAGCAAGGTCGACTTGCCGCAGCCGGACGGGCCGATCAGCGCCAGCGTCTCGCCGGCCCGCACCGTCAGCGAGATATTGTCCAGCGCCTGCAGGCTGCCGTAGCGATGCGACACGCCCTCAAGGCGGACTTCCATCGCCGGGCTCCGATGCCCTCTCTATTTCTTGGGAAGGTCGAGATGGCCTTTCACGAAGCTGAGATCGAGGATCTTGGACGTGTCGACCGTCTTGTCGACCATGCCGTTGGCCTGATACCAGCGCACCTGGGAATAGATGTCGCCGACCAGCAGGCGGCCTTGCGGATCGATATAGGAGGCGCTGCCCTTGACCTGTTCCACGCTCGGCTTGGGCTCGACGTATTTCTGGATTATGGCGATCAATTCGTCGGCTTTCGGGCCGAAAGTGCGCTGGCCTTGCGCATCTTTCTGCAACATTCCCTCGGCGTAATCCGCGCAAGCCTTCTGGTAGGCGCGAACGAACTTCTCCACCGCCGACCGGCGCGTCTCGATCACCTTGGTATTGGCGAACAATCCGCCCAGCTGCCACGGCGTTTCCTGATGCACCCAGCCGATGATCTTGCCGGCGCCTTCCTTCTCCAGCGCATAGGCGTTGTTGGCCGGCAGCAGCACGGCGTCGACCTGCTGGCCCTTCAATGCCGCCATCACGTTGGGGATCGACTGCAGCGGCTTGAGCTGCACGTCCTCCAGCTTGAAGCCGCGCTTCTCGGCTAGCTTGCCGAGATTGTAGTGGAAGGTGGAGCCGACGGTGGTGATGCCGACGGTCTTGCCGGGGAATTGCGTTACCGACTTGAAGCCGGCGTCGAAGGCCTTGGCGTTGACGACATAGGCCACGAAATCGTAGCCCGGCTCCTCGCGCGATTGGGCGGCGATGACTTTCAGCGCGCCCTTGCCGGCGAGATTGTAGAAGCCGCCGGTGAAGCCGGTGATGCCGAGATCGGTGTCGCCGCCGGCGGTGGCGACGGCGATCGGCTGGGCGGCTTCGAAGAACTTGATTTCGACGTCGAGCCCTTCGGCGGCGAAGTAGCCTTTTTCCTGCGCAATGAAGATCGGCGAGGAGGAGACGAAGCGCAGAGCGGCGATGGACAGTTTCTCCTTGTCCTGCGCCAGCGCCGGACCGGCGGCCAGAACGACCAGGCCGCACAGGGCGGCCAGCAGTTTCCTCATTGTTTCCTCCCGCATTCGTGGTTGGCGCGACGGTACAATCCGCCCCGGAAACCGTCAACGCGAGGGGTATGGAGCGCGCTACGGTGCGATATTTGTCCCAAATAGGTTGTCATCGCCTGGCTTGACCGGGCGACCCATGAAGCTACCGCTCCGTTCTCTCGAAATGCAGAGCGGTTCCGCTATCGACATGGGTGCCCCGGTCGAGCCGGGGCATGACGACGAGGGGGAACCGAGAGTGGGCTATTCCGCGGCTTGCGCCGCTTCGTCCGCCTTCACCAGCACCAGAAGCGCGCGGCCCGATACCTGGTCGCCTTCCTTAACCGCCACCGTTTCCACCGTGCCGGCGACGTTGGCCTTGATCTGGTGCTGCATCTTCATCGCTTCCAGCACCACCAGGATCTGGCCCTTGTCGACCCGTGTGCCGGTCGTTGCCTTGACTGCAACGATGCGCCCGTCCATCGGCGCCAGCAGGCGGCCGTCGCCTGCCGCTGCGGCCTTGGCCGACGCCGTCAGGGTCTGGTCTTCGAAAACGCCGTCGAAGCCTGGCATGTCCAGATGCAGCAGATCGCCCTCGAACAGGCAGCGCGCCGATTGCTGCACGCCGTCGATGCTGTAGCGCACGACGACGCCGGTTTGCTGCAGCACTGCCAGCCGATGCGTCGCGCCGCCGACGACGATATCGAAACCCTGGGCGGTGGCCGCCACGGTCAGCATCTGCTTGGCCTCGCCGCACACCAGGCGCAGCGGGTTGGCGCCGGCATTGGAGTTGCGGAAGTCGCGCAGCGCCCGTGGCGTGTTGCCATTGCGGCCATAGATCAAAGCTGCGGCAAGCGCCCAGGCTTGCGGCGTCGGCAGCGGTCGGGCCAGCGCCTTGTCGGGGAACGCCTGGCCGATGAAGGATGTGGTGGCGCCGCCGGTGGCGAAGAGATCGTGTTTCAGCACGCGCGCCAGGAAATGCTTGTTGGTGGTCGGGCCCAGAATGACGCAATCCTCGACCGCATTGACCAGCCGCCGCCGTGCTTGCTCGCGATCCGCGCCCCAGGCGATCAGCTTGGCGATCATCGGATCGTAGAACGAAGAGATCGACTGGCCGGCGACGATGCCGTGATCGACGCGCACGCCCTCGCCTGTGGGCGGCTGCCAGGCATGCACGGTGCCGGTCTGCGGCAGGAAGCCGCCATAGGCGTCCTCGGCATAGAGCCGCACTTCGATGGCATGGCCGTTAAGCTTCACTTGCTCCTGCGTCAGCGGCAGCTTGCCGCCGGCCGCCACGATCAACTGCCACGCCACAAGATCCTGGCCGGTTATCATCTCCGTCACCGGATGCTCGACCTGCAGGCGCGTGTTCATTTCAAGGAAATAGAACTGCCCGTCGCCGCCCAGAAGGAATTCCACCGTGCCGGCGCCGCGATACCCGATGCTGCGCGCGGCCTTGACGGCGGCTTCGCCCATGCGCGCGCGCAAATCGGCGTTCACGGCCGGCGAGGGGCTCTCCTCGACGATCTTCTGGTGGCGGCGCTGGATCGAGCAATCGCGCTCGCCCAGATGGATGACATTGCCGTGGCTGTCGCCGAAGACCTGGATTTCGACATGGCGCGCATCGACGACGGCGCGCTCGAGGATCAGCTCGCCGGAGCCGAAAGCGTTCTCCGCTTCCGAGCGCGCGCTCTTGATCGCCTCGGCGATATCGCTCTCCTGCGTCACCAGCCGCATGCCGCGCCCGCCGCCGCCCGCTGCCGCCTTGACCATGATCGGCAGGCTGATGCGCCTGGCTTCCGCCAGCAAAGTTGCGTCCTTCTGGTCCGCGCCTTCGTAGCCGGGCACGCAGGGCACACCTGCCTCGATCATGCGCAGCTTGGCCTGGCGCTTGTTGCCCATGGCGGCGATCGCCGATGCCGGCGGGCCGATGAAGACGATACCGGCCTTGGCGCAGGCTTCGGCGAAACCCTCATTCTCCGAAAGGAACCCGTAGCCGGGATGGATGGCGTCGGCGCCGGTGCGCTTGGCGGCATCCAAAATGAGATCGACCTTGAGATAGCTTTCGCCGACCAGGTTGCCGCCGATCTGCACCGCCTGATCGGCCAGCGCCACATGCGGTGCGCCGGCATCGGCGGGCGAATGCACCGCCACCGTGCGATAGCCCATGGCCCGGGCGGTGCGAATGATGCGACAGGCGATCTCGCCGCGATTGGCGATCAGGATCTTGGCAAAACTCTGGCTCACGAACTCGTCCTCATTTTTTCTTGTCGCCGCCGTCATTGTCCGGGCCGTCATTGGACCAGCGCGGCGGGCGCTTTTCGAAGAAGGCGGTGGTGCCTTCGTTGACTTCGGTGCCATGCAGGGCGCGGGCAAAGGCGTTGGCGCCCATCTCGACCATCTGGTCGGGGGTAACCTTGGCGTTCTGCAGCAGCAAATCCTTGGTCACCCGGTTGGCGTTGGGCGCGCAGCGATGCACGTCGGCCACGATCTGCGCCACGCGCTTGTCGAGCGAGGCGGAGTCGGCGGCCAGATGGTGCACCAGGCCCAGCGCGAAGGCGTCGCGCGCGCCGAGCTTGATGCCCGACAGCGCCATGCGGCGTGCGAGCGGCAGGCCCAGGCGCTCGACGATTTGCGCCACGATCGGGCCGGGCGGCACGCCATACATGTTGCCCGTGATGCCGAACACCGCATCGTCGCTGGCGATGGCGATATCAACGACGCAGAGAAAGCCGAAGCCGGCGCCCAGCGTGCCGCCCTCGAAGGCGCCGATCACGACGGCAGGCGCTGCGTTGATGGTCTGCATCAGATGGGCGAGCTTGACCGCGCCCTTGTAGTGCTGGCTTTCCGCAATGGATTTGGGCGGCGTGTCCGCCCCGGCCGCCTGGAACTGGCGCAGATCGCCGCCGGCGCAGAAATTGCCGCCTGAGCCGCGCAACACCACCGTGCGGATGTTGCGATCGGCTTCGACCACGCCGAAGGCGCTTTCCAGCTCTCGGATCATGTCCTGGCTGAGCGCGTTGCGGCTTTCGGGCTGGTTCAAGGTCACATGCAACGTGCCGCCCTGGCGCTTGAGCGCCAGCGTCTTGCATTTGGGCAAGCCGACGGGGGCGTTAGGCAGCATGTCCTTCTTTCTTCAACTCACGGCCCAGCGCGGCGGGCGTTTCTCGGCGAAGGCCTTCAGGCCTTCCGGCGCCTCATCGCCGCGACGCGCTTCGGCGAATTTGTCGGAAGCAAAGTCCAGCACCTCGTGCAGCGGCATGCGGGTTATGGCCAGCACCACTTCCTTGGTCGCAGCATTGGCCTTCGGCGCGCATTTGTCGATCTGCTTCAGCACTTCCTCAAGCTTCACGTCCAGCGCGGCGCTGTCCTTGACCAGATAATGCCCGATGCCCAGCCGCACCGCTTCCGCGCCCTTGAAGCGGGCGGCAGTCAGGGTCAGATGCCGGGTCTGCGGCACGCCGATGCGCAGCGCCACGAACGGCGCGATCTGCGCCGGCAGGATGCCGATGGCGGTTTCCGTCATGGCGAAGGAGGCATCCTCGGTGCAGATGGCGACGTCGGAGCAGCACGCCATGCCGAATCCGCCGGCCAGCGCATGGCCTTCGATTGCGGCCACAACGACCTGCGGCGTATTGGTGATCTTCTCCAGCAGATAGCCGTACTTGCGATTGTCGATCGCGATCGGGTCTTTTCCGGAAGCAGGCTTTGGCGGATCGGTCCGCGCCATGTTCTTCAAATCCGCACCGGCGCAGAACACGCCGCCGGCGCCGCGCATGATGACCGCCTTGATGGAGCGATCGTCTTTCAGCGCATCGAACACCTGGTTGAGTTCATCCACCATTGTCGGCGTGATCGAGTTCTTGGCCTCGGGGCGGTTGAGCGTCAGATACAGGCGCGAGCCTTGCCGGCGCAGCAACAGCGTTTCGTAGCTATCCTTCAACTGGGCCATCACCAGCATACTCCTACTTGTTCTCGAGACGGGGCAGGGTGCCCATCATCTTGGCGATGATCTGCAGCATGACCTCGTCGGCGCCGCCGCCGATCGACATCAGGCGGGTGTCGCGGAAGGCGCGCGAGACCGGGCTTTCGGTCATGTAGCCCATGCCACCCCAGTACTGCAGGCAGGAATCGGCCACCTGCCGCACCAGCCGGCCGCCCTTCAGCTTGGCCATCGAGGCCAGCATGGTGACGTCCTTGCCGCCGATATACTCCTCGCAGGCGCGATAGATCAGCGAGCGCAGCGCTTCGATCTCGGCCTTAAGCTCCGCCAGCTTGAAGTGGACGACCTGGTTGTCGAGGATCGGCTTGCCGAAAATCTTGCGCTGGCGCGTGTACTCGATCGTGTGGTCGATGATCTTTTCCATGCCCTTGAGGCTGGACGCCGCGCCCCACAGCCGCTCCTCCTGGAATTGCTGCATCTGGTAGACGAAGCCCATGCCTTCCTCGCCAATGCGGTTGCGCACCGGAACTTTCACTTCGTCGAAGAAGATCTGCGCTGTGTCGGAGGAGCGCATGCCGAGCTTGTCGAGCTTGCGCGCGATCTGCACGCCCTTGGTCTTCATCGGCACGGCGATCAGCGTTTTGTTGCGATGCGCCTGGCCGTCGCCGGTATTGGCCAGCAGGCAGATCCAGTCGGCCTGGGTGCCGTTGGTGGTCCACATCTTGCCGCCATTGATGACGTAATCGTCGCCGACGCGCCTGGCCGTGGTCTTGATCGAGGCCACGTCGGAGCCGGCGCCGACTTCGGAGACGCCGAGACAGGCGACATAGTCGCCGGCGATCGACGGCGCCAGGAATTCCTTGCGCACCGCATCGGAGCCGAAGCGGGCAAGGGCGGGCGTCGCCATGTCGGTCTGAACGCCGATCGCCATCGGCACGCCGCCACAGTTGATGGCGCCCAATTCCTCGGCCATCACCATCGAATAGGAATAGTCCAGCCCCATGCCGCCATATTCGACTGGCTTGCTGATGCCGAGCAGGCCAGCCTGGCCAAACTTCTTGAACACCTGGTGGGCGGGGAAAATGTCGTTCCTTTCCCACTCGTCGACATAGGGGTTCACGTCGCGGTCGATGATGGCGCGCGTGGTGCGACGGATTTCCTCGTGTTCCTGGGTGAACTGCATTTCTTCCTCCGCCTAGTTGCGTTCCGGCCGGGGCAAAGTGCCCATCAGCTTGGAAATGATCGTAAGCATCACCTCGTCGGCGCCACCGCCGATCGATCCCAGCCGCCCGTCGCGGAACGAGCGCGAAATCGGGCTTTCGGTCATGTAACCCATGCCGCCCCAGTACTGCAGGCAGGAATCCGACACGGTGCGCCGAAGCCTGCCGGCGATGAGCTTGCCCATCGAGGCCAGCATGGTGACGTCTTTGCCGGCGAGGTAATCCTCGCAGGCGCGGTAGGTCAGCGAGCGCAGCGCTTCGACCTCGGTCAACAATTCGGCCAGCTTGAAATGGACCACCTGGTTGTCGAGGATCGGCTTGCCGAAGATTTTGCGCTGGCGCGTGTACTCGATGGTGTCGTTGATGCTGCGCTCGCAGCCTTTCAGCGAACCGGCGCAGGCCCATAGCCGCTCTTCCTGGAACTGCTTCATCTGGTAGATGAAACCCATGCCTTCCTCGCCAATGCGGTTGCGCACCGGCACGCGCACGTCGTCGAAGAAAATCTGCGCCGTGTCGGAGGCGCGCATGCCCAGCTTGTCGAGCTTGCGGGCGATCTGCACACCCTTGGTCTTCATCGGCACGGCGATCAGCGTCTTGTTGGTGTGGGCAGCGCCGTCGCCGGTATTGGCCAGCAGGCACATCCAGTCGGCTTGCGTGCCGTTGGTGGTCCACATCTTGCCGCCGTTGATGACGTAGTCATCGCCATCGCGGCGCGCCGTGGTCTTGATCGAGGCGACGTCGGAGCCGGCGCCGACTTCGGAGACGCCGAGACAGGCGACATAGTCGCCGCTGATCGATGGCGCCAGGAATTCGCGGCGAACCTCGTCCGATCCGAAGCGCGCCAGCGCCGGTGTCGCCATGGCCATCTGCACGCCGACCGCCATGGGGATTGAGCCGCCATGCACCAGGCCAAGCTCCTCCGCCGAAACCATGACATAGGAGAAATCCAGCCCCAGCCCGCCGAACTCGACCGGCTTGTCGACGCCCAGCAACCCGGCATTGCCGAGTTTTTTGAACACCTCATGGGCGGGAAAGATGCCTTCCTTCTCCCATTCGTCCATGTAGGGATTGATGTCGCGCTCGATGATCGTGCGCCAGGTGCGGCGCAGTTCGTCGTGTTCGGTCGTGAATTTCATGGCGATCTCTCCTAGAGCCGCGCGACGCCGAACGTATTGCCGCGCAGCGGCCGCACATCCGCTTCGCGCACGATCGACAGGCAATAGGCCAGCACCTTGCGCGTGTCGCGCGGATCGATCAGCCCGTCGTCCCACAGATGCGCAGTAGAGTAGAGGGCCGTCGACTCCTTGTTGAACTGGTCGATGACCTTCTGTTCCATCACCGCCAGCGCATCGTAGTCGACCGGCTTGCCTTCGCGCTTGTTTTTCTCTTCGCTGACGATGGACAGAACTTTCGCTGCCTGCTCCCCACCCATCACCGCAGTGCGGGTGTTGGGCCAGCCGAAGATGAAGCGCGGATCGTAGGCGCGGCCGCACATGCCGTAGTTGCCGGCGCCGAAGGAGCCGCCGATGACGATGGTTATCTGCGGCACGGTGGCGTTGGCCACGGCCTGGATCATCTTGGAGCCGTGCTTGACGATGCCGCCGCGCTCGCTCTCGGTTCCGACCATGTAGCCGGTGGTGTTGTGCAGATAGACGATGGGCGTGCCGGCCTGGCAGCAGAGCTGGATGAACTGGCCGGCCTTGACCGCGCCGCGCGTGGTGATTGGCCCGTTATTGCCGATGATGCCGATGCTGTGGCCGGCGATCGACGCCCAGCCGCAGATGGTCTGCATGTCGAACAGCGCCTTGAAGTCAAGGAAGTCGGAGCCATCGACCAGACGCGCGATGACTTCGCGCACGTCGTACGGCTTGCGATAGTCGGGCGGCACAACGCCGACCAGCTCCTCGATGTCGTAAAGCGGTTCCGTGTAAGGCTTGGTCGGCACCGGCGGACAGGATTCGTTCCACGGCAGCTTGCGCAACACTTCGCGCGCCATGCGGATGCCATCGGCATCGTCCTCCGCCATGAACTCGGCCACGCCCGAGACGGTGGCGTGCATCTCGGCGCCGCCCAGATCCTCGTCGGTGGCGATCTCGCCCGTGGCGGCTTTCAGAAGCGGCGGGCCGGCCAGGAACACCTTGGCTTTCTTGCGCACCATGATGACGTAGTCGCTCAAGCCCGGCAGGTAGGCGCCACCAGCGGTCGACGAGCCGTGTACGACGGTGACCTGCGGAATGCCGCGGGCCGACATGCGCGCCTGGTTGGCGAAGCCGCGGCCGCCTTCGACGAAGATTTCCGCCTGATAGAGCAAATTGGCGCCGCCCGATTCGACCAGATTGACCACCGGCAGCTTGTTCTCCATCACCACCTGCTGCATGCGCCGGTTCTTGCGCAGGCCGGCCGGCGAGATCGTGCCGCCTTTGACGGCGCTGTTCGACGCCGAGATCATGCAGCGAATGCCTTCGACATAGCCGATGCCGACGATGCCGCCCCCGCCCGCGCCGGAGCCGTCCTTGTCGTCGTGCATGCGGTAGCCCGCCAGCGACATCAGTTCGAGGAAGGGCGCGCCGCGATCGAGCAGCAGTTCGACGCGCTCGCGCGGCATCAGCTGGCCGCGCTTGCGGAAGCGCTCCCGGGTCTTCTCCGCCGTGGCGCGCACGGTTTCCTCGGCATCGCGGAAGGTCTTGATCGCTTCCAGCATGTCGGCGCGGTTGCGCTGGAATTCTTCCGAATTGCGGTCGATCTGGCTTTCGATGACTGGCATTGGTTGCAGCGAACTCCCGGGAACGACGGCCGCAGCCGTCTTCTTTATCGTTCAAAGGTCTATAAACAAGCGTTCAGGCCTTGGCGAGGCCGGTCTGTTTTCCGTTCCGACATGCGGGTTGACGTTTACGTTAAGGGCAAGTAGGTTCCGCCATCGCCGGGTCGGTTGCAAGTCCTGCCGGGCGTCGGAGAGACATTAATTCGGGAAGGAAGACCGACCATGAGCCTTGAAGATGTGACCAAAGGCATGAGCGAGCGCGCCGGCGCCAAGCCCGCGTTCGGCAACAGCGTGAAATTCCAGTTCGCCGAGGGCGTCATCCATGTCGATGGCACGGGTGCGGGCAACAACGTCATCACCAACGAAGACAAGCCGGCCCAGTGCACGATCAAGATGAGCCTGGACGACTTCAAGGCCATGGCCGCCGGCCAGCTCGACGGCATGACCGCATTCATGACCGGCAAGCTGAAGATCGATGGCGACATGGGCGTCGCCATGAAGCTGCAGGGCCTGCTGCGCGGCTAATCGCGCCGTCCTGCACCGCAAAAGAGAAGGGGGCCATCTGGCCCCCTTTTTCGTTAAGCGAGGACGACGGCTAGGCCACTCTCGCCTTGGCCTTCTCCGCTTCCTCCGCCTTCAATTCCTTCTTCGACAGCTTGCCGACCGGCGTCTTCGGCAGTTCGGGACGGATTTCCATCGCCACCGGCATCTCGTGCTTGCCGATCTTGCCGTCGAGATGCTGCTTGATCTCGTCGAAGGTCAGCGACTTGCCGGGCTTCAGCTTGATGAACACCTTCGGGGCCTCGCCGCGATACTGGTCGGGGATGCCGATGCAGATCACTTCGTCGACCGACGGATGCTCGTAAGTCGCTTCCTCGATGACGCGGGGATAGACGTTGAAGCCCGACGAGATGATCAGGTCCTTCTTGCGATCGACCAGATAGACCCAGCCGTCGTGGTCCATGTAGCCGGTGTCGCCGGTGCGCAGGCCTTTCCAGTTGCTGGCCGGCGTGGAATAGAGAACCTGGTTGGTCTCGTCTTCCTTCTTCCAATAGCCCTTCATCACCTGCGGGCCGATGATGCAGACCTCGCCGATATTCTCCTTGCCCATCGGCAGGATCTTGTTCGGATCGTCGAGGTCGCGGATCTCCACGATGGTGCCGGGCATCGGCACGCCGCAGGAGCCGACGCGGCGCACGCTCTTGTCGACTGGGCAGATGCAGCCGGTGGGCGACGTTTCCGTGAGGCCATAGCCTTCGATAAGCGTGGCGCCCGTCAAAGCCTCGAATTTCTGCTGCACTTCGACCGGCAGCGGCGCGCCGCCCGACATGCAGACCTTCAACGAGGAGAGATCGAGCTCCTTCGCCTTGGGATGGTTGGTGATCGCGGTGTAGAGCGTCGGCACGCCGGGCAGGAAGCTGGGCTTCTTCTTGTCCAGATCCTTGATCAGCATGTCGATGTCGGGGCGCGGATAGAGGATGAGCTGGTTGCCGTTGCGCACGGCCGTCAGCATGATCCCCGACAGCGCATAGATGTGGAACAGCGGCAGAACGCAGACGATCTTTTCCGAGCCCGGCGTGGTGTAAGGCTTGGTCCATTCCGAGCCTTGCGTCATGGCCGACATGATCGAGCCATGCGTCAGCATCGCCGCCTTGGGCAGGCCGGTTGTGCCGCCGGTATACTGCAGCACGCAGACCGCATCCCAGATGTCCTGCGGCACGGGATGCTTCTGATAGTCGGCCGGGCCCGAGATCAGCTCCTTGAAGCTCATGTGCTTGGCGTCGCGCGGCCAGGTCGAGAGCTCCTTCTTCTTGGCGATGGGGTAGAGCCAGTTCTTGGGCCACGGCAGGTAGTCGGCGATCGAGCCGACGATCAGCTTCTTCAGCCGCGTCCGGCCCATGATCTTGGCCATCTTGGGATAGAGCGCCGTGACGTCGAGCGTGACCAGGAAATCGGTCTGGCTGTCTTCGATCTTGTGCTCGAGCTCGCGCTCGGCATCGAGCGGGCTGTAGTTCACCACCGTGCCGCCGGCCTTCAGGATGCCGAAGAAGGCGATCAGGTAATGCGGCGTATTGGGCAGATAGAGACCGACATGCACGCCCGGCTTGACGCCCAGTTTCTGGAAGCCGTGCGCGGCCTGGTTGGAGAGCTGATCGACCTGACGGAAGCTCAGAATCTTGTCGAAGAAATCGAGCAGCGGCTTGTCGCCGTAGGTCGCCGCACTCTCGATCAGAATTTCATGCAGGCCCTTGCGTGGGATCTCGATGTCCCACTTCACCCCTGGCGGATAGCTTTTTTCCCACACGTAGCCGGCCATTATTTTCCTCCCTGGCGTCCGTTTTGGCGCAAGACGCTTGCGTTTGGCTTGCGCTACTATGTGTTGCGTCATTTTGGGGGTCAAGGAATGCCGGCCTGTTTGGCCGCCAAACCGGCCCGTTCAGGGGGATTTTCGCCATGTCACTCGCCGCCAGCGCCATAGGTCTGCCGTCGCAGGATGCCGGGATGCGCGCCTTGTTCGATCGCCAGCGCCAGGCTTTCAACCGCCAGGGCGCCCCGTCCTACGAACAGCGCATGGTGGCGCTTGATCGGCTGAAAAGGGCCATCAACGCCTTCCGCGACGACATCGCCAAGGCGGTGTCGGAGGATTTCGGCAACCGCTCCTGGCACGAGACCATGGTGGCCGAGGTGATGACCTCGCTCGATACGGTCAAGCACGCCCGCAAGCACCTGAAGCGCTGGATGAAGCCGCAGCGCCGGCCGGTCGACCGCACCAAGTTCGCGTTGGCCAAGGCGCGGGTGCATCACCAGCCGCTGGGCGTCGTCGGCATCATCGCGCCGTGGAACTACCCGATCTATCTGGCGCTGTCGCCGCTGGTGGCGGCGATCGCCGCCGGCAACCGCGTCATGCTGAAGCCGTCGGAGCTGACGCCGCGCAGCTCGGCGCTGCTGGCGCGCATGATGGCCGAGACCTTCGATCCGGCGGAAGTCGCGGTCGTCACCGGCGACGCCAGCATCGGCGACGGCTTCAGCCGACTGCCGTTCGATCATCTGCTGTTCACCGGCTCGACCGCCATCGGCCGCAAGGTGATGCTGGCGGCAGCGGCCAACATGACGCCGGTGACTTTGGAACTGGGCGGCAAGTCGCCGACCGTGATCGCCGACGACTATCCGCTCGACAAGGCGGTCGACAGCATCATGGCGGGCAAGCTGCTGAATGCCGGGCAGACCTGCATCGCGCCGGACTATGTCTTCGTGCCGCGCCGCAAGCGGCAGCTCTTCGTCGATCTGGCGGCCAAGTCGGTCGCCCGGATGTATCCGACCCTGGCCGCCAATCCGGACTACACCTCGATCGTGGCCGACCGGCACTACGAGCGCATCCAGGGTCTGATCGCCGATGCCAGCCAGCGCGGTTTCGAAGTCGTGCCGCTCAATCCCAAGAGCGAGGCGCTGTCGAACCAGCGCAAGATCGCGCCGACCCTGGTGCTCGATCCCGACGACAACGCCAAGATCATGCAGGAAGAGATTTTCGGGCCGGCGCTGCCGGTGAAGAGCTACGACGACCTCAACGAGGTCATCGACTACGTCAACAGCCACGACCGGCCGCTGGCGCTTTACATGTTTTCCAACGACCAGCAGCAGGTCGACAGGATGCTGAGCCGCACCACCTCGGGCGGCGTCACCGTCAACGATACGCTCTATCACGTGGCGGCCGAGGATTTGCCGTTCGGCGGCGTCGGGCCCAGCGGCACTGGCGCCTATCATGGCTGGGAAGGGTTCCGCACCTTCAGCCACGCCAAGGGCACGTTCTATCAATCGAAGTGGAACGCCGCCTCGATGCTGCGCCCGCCCTATGGAGCGAAGATCGAGCGACTGCTGAAGTTCATGATCGGCAAAGGGTAGGGACGGCCGCTACATCCGCTTGACGGGATTGTTGTTGGAGTTCGCGCCGCTCTTGCCGATCGATCCGGTATGGCCGCGCGGCGTCCAGCCCAGATGGCGGCCGTAAAGGAAGATCACGACGCCGCCTGCCATCATCACCAGCCCGATCAACTGACCGACCGTAATGCCGGCGATGACCGGCGGAATGCCGGTCAGAAAATCGTCGAGAAACAGCGCCATGAACAGGCCGAACGGAATCTCGGCCGCCCCCGCCATGCTGATGATGAAACCAGGCGTCGGGGGCGCTTTCGCCCGGCCGTTGATGCTCATGCCGCTGCCCGCTGCAATGCCTGGCCCTTGATCATGTCGGCGGCCTTTTCCGCGATCATGATGGTGGGGGCGTTGGTGTTGCCGCCGATCAGCGTCGGCATCACCGAAGCATCGATGACGCGCAGGCCTTCGACGCCGCGCACCTTCAGCTGGCTGTCGACCACCGCCATGGCGTCGTTGCCCATCTTGCAGGTGCCAACCGGGTGATAGATCGTCTCGCTGCGGGCGCGGATCCAGGCTTCGATGTCGGCATCGCTGGTCTTGGCCGCGCCCGGCTCCAGCTCCTCGCCGCGATAGGGATCGAACGCCTTCTGCGCGAAGATGGCGCGCGACATCTTGGTGGCGGCAACCAGCGCCTCGAGGTCGCTGCGTTCGGCGAGGTAATTGGGATCGATGGCCGGATACTCCTTGGGATCGGTCGATTTCAGGAAAATGCGGCCGGTGCTTTGCGGGCGCAGCAGGCAGGCATGCATAGTGTAGCCGTTTTTCTTCAGCCGCGTGCGGCCATGATCGAGCACGATCGCCGGCAGGAAATGGAACTGGATGTCGGGCGCCGACAGGCCGGGCTTGGTCGAGGCGAAGCCGCCCGATTCGGCGATGCACGAGGTGCCCGGCCCGGTCTTCCAGATCATGTATTTGACCAGCGACACCAACTGGTTGGCTTTGTCGTAGGTGACGTTCTGGGTGCAGAAATTAACCACCGCCGCATCGAGATGGTCCTGCAGATTGCTGCCGACGCCCGGCACGTCGGCCACGACATTGATGCCGAGCTTGCGCAACTCGTCAGCCGGTCCGATGCCCGAGAGCAGCAGGATCTGCGGCGAGTTCACGGCGCCGCCTGAAAGAATGACTTCGCGGCTGGCCCTCGCGTCGACCGTCTGGCCGGCCTTGACGTAGCGCACGCCCACGGCGCGGCCGTTTTCCACGATCACGTTCGAGGTCAGCGCGCCGGTCTCGACCGTCACATTGGGTCGCGCCATGGCCGGGCGCAGATAGGCAACGGCGGTGCTGCAGCGCTTGGCGTCGAGCTGCGTCACCTGGTACATGCCGAAGCCCTCCTGGCTCGGTCCGTTGAAATCGTTGTTCAGCTTGTGGCCGGCCGCCTGCGCGGCATCCAGCATTACGCGATTGAGCGGCGAGGGGTCGACCTGGTCGGCGACGTTTAGCGGCCCGCCCGCGCCATGGAATTGCGAGGAGCCGCGCTCATTGTTCTGCGCCTTCCTGAAATAGGGCAGCACGTCGGCATAGCTCCAGCCCTCGTTGCCGAGCTGGCGCCACAGATCGTAGTCGTAGGCAGCGCCGCGAATATAGAGCATGGCGTTGATGGAACTGGAGCCTCCCAGCGTCTTGCCGCGCGGCCAGTACATGCGCCGGTTGTCGCAATGCTTCTGCGGCTCGGTTTCGTAGCGCCAGTTGTACTTGCTGTTCTCACCCAGGCTGGCGAAGCCGGCCGGCATGTGGATGAGCGGGCTCTTGTCGGGATCGCCGGCCTCGAGCACCAGCACCTTGGCATTGGCGTCTTCGCTCAGCCGGTTGGCAAGCGTGCAGCCGGCCGAACCGGCGCCGACGATGATGTAGTCGTACATGAAAATCCCCCCAAGTTTCTTCAGGCTATGCTTGCACGAAGCAGCCCTCCTCTGGAATGGCGGCAGGTTACTTGACGTTTACGTAAACGTGAAGTATTAAACTCTCATGACCGTAGCCAATGCCCTGGCCCGCCATCTCGCCCCCGCCGGCAAAGCCGACAAGCCGGCCGGCGAGCAGCGTCCGACCTACACCATCGCCGAGCTGGCGAAGGAATTCGCCGTGACCCCGCGCACCATCCGCTTTTACGAGGATCAGGGGCTGATCACGCCGGGACGCCAGGGTATGAACCGCATCTACAGCCATGGCGACCGCTTCCGCCTCGGCTGGATCCTGCGCGGCAAGCGGCTGGGCTTCAGCCTCACAGATATCAAGGAACTGCTCGATCTCTACGAAGGCGATCGCAGCCGGGTGTCGCAGCTGAAAGCGGCCCTGCAGCGCGCGCGCGAGCATGTCACGGGCCTGGAGCGGCAGGCGCGCGATCTGCAGGCGCAGATCGCCGAATTGCGCGAGCTGGAGCAGGGCGCCATCGCCATGTTGCGCGAGCGCGGCGTCGATCCCGAATCAGAGTGATCTTCGCGGCCGGTTGAAGCCGCTATTCAGGAAATTTTTGCCGGAGGGAATGCATCATGGCGACCTACAAAGCCCCGCTGCGCGACATGCGCTTCGTGCTCAATGAAGTTCTGAACGTCGAGACCATCTCGTCGCTGCCGAAATTCGGCGAAGTGACGCCCGACCTGGTCGATGCCGTGCTGGAAGAGGCCGCCAAGATTTGCGAGCAGGTGCTGTTTCCCATCAATCGCTCGGGCGACGAGGAAGGTTGCACTTTCGAAAACGGCGTGGTGCGCACGCCGGCCGGTTTCAAGGAAGCCTACAAAACCTTCGTCGAGGGCGGCTGGACCAATCTGTCGACCGACCCGAATTATGGCGGTCAGGGGCTGCCGGCGACGGTCGGCTTCGTGGTCGAGGAAATGATCTGCTCGGCCAATCTGGCCTTCGGCATGTATCCCGGCCTTTCGCATGGCGCCTACGAGGCGATCCGCCATCACGCCAATGACGATATCAAGCAGGCCTATCTGCCCAAGCTGGGCGAAGGCACCTGGTCGGGGACGATGTGCCTGACCGAGCCGCATTGCGGCACCGATCTGGGCATGCTGCGCACCCGCGCCGAGCCGCAGGCCGATGGCTCCTACAGCATCACCGGCACCAAGATTTTCATCTCGGCCGGCGAGCATGACCTGACCGAGAACATCATCCACCTGGTGCTGGCGCGCCTGCCGGATGCGCCGGGCGGCACCAAGGGCATCAGCCTGTTCGTGGTGCCCAAGTTCCTGCCGACGGCCGACGGTAAGCCGGGCAAGCGCAATGGCCTCGCGTGCGGCGCCATCGAGCACAAGATGGGCATCAAGGCGTCCTCGACCTGCGTCATGAACTTCGACGGCGCCAAAGGCTGGTTGGTCGGCGAGGAGAACAAGGGCCTCAACGCCATGTTCACCATGATGAACGCCGCCCGCCTGGGCGTCGGCATGCAGGGGCTGGGCCTGGCGGAAACCGCCTATCAGAGCGCCGTGGCCTATGCGCGCGAGCGCATTCAGGGCCGTTCGCTGTCGGGGCCGAAAGCGCCGGACAAGCCGGCCGATCCGATCATCGTGCATCCCGACGTGCGCCGCATGTTGCTGACGCAAAAATCCTTCTCCGAAGGTGCCCGCGCGCTGGCCTACTGGGTCGGCATGCTGATCGACGTGGCGCGCCACAGCGACGATGCGGCCAAGCGCGAAGAGGCCGACGACTTGCTGCAACTATTGACGCCGGTCATCAAGGCCTACTTCACCGATACCGGTTTTGAGTCTGCGAACCTGGCTGTCCAGATCCATGGCGGCCACGGCTATATTCGCGAGCATGGCGTCGAGCAGCTGGTGCGCGATGCGCGCATCACCATGCTCTACGAAGGCGCCAATGGCATCCAGGCGCTCGATCTCGTCGGCCGCAAGCTGCCGATGCATGGCGGCCGGCCGATGCAGAAGATGCTGGCGCTGCTGCATGGCTTCGTCGCCGAGAACAAGGGCAACACCGCCATGGCCGAATTCGTCGGTCCGCTGGAGAAGGCGGTCAACCAGATGCAGGCCGCGGTGATGTGGCTGATGCAGAACGCCATGCGCAACCACGAGGAAGCCGGCGGCGCCGCCACCGATTTCCTCAAGGTCATGGCGCTGACCGTGATGGCCTATATGTGGGCGCGCATCGCCAAGTCGGCGCTGGCCGGCAAGGAGAAGGGCGGCGAGGCCGAGTTCTACGAGGCCAAGCTGATCACCGCGCGCTTTTACATGAAGCGCATCCTGCCGCAGGCCGAGGCTGCCTATTCCGCCCTGCAAAGCGGCGTCGAGCCCTTGATGGCAATGCGGGCCGAAGCGTTTTAAGAATTTCGACGACAGGAAACGGCGCCTGCGGGCGCCGTTTTCGTATCTGCATAAGGAATTGCTGAACGGAGGATCCCATGGCTCACGTAATCGCCGAGATCAAGGATGGCGTCGGCATCATCACCCTCAACCGGCCCGAATCGCTCAATGCGCTCAGCGAAGAGATGACAAAGGGCATGATCGACGCCACCAGCAGGTTCGAGCGCGATGCTTCCGTGCGCTGCGTTCTGATCAAGGGCGCCGGCGAGCATTTCATGGCCGGTGGCGACGTAAAGGGCTTCTACGAACGGCTGAAAGCCAACCAGGCCGAGCACGCGGCCGGGCTGGAATGGCGCGTCAACATGATGCACGCCATCATCTATTCCTTCCGCCGCATGAAGAAGCCGACCGTGGTGTCGGTGCAAGGCGCCGCCGCGGGCTTCGGTTTGAGCCTGATGATGGCGGCGGATCTGGCGATCGCCTCCGACGACGCCTTCTTCACGCTGGCTTACGCGAATATCGGCTTTTCCGCCGATGGCGGCGCCACTTACTGGCTGCCGCGCCTGGTCGGCACGCGCAAGGCGCTGGAGATTGCCTATCTCGCCGAGCGCTTCGACGCCAACAAGGCCAAGGAGCTGGGCATCGTCAATTTCGTCGTTCCGCGCGCCAGCCTCGAGGCGGAAACCCAGAAGCTGGTGACGCGTCTCGCCAATGGCCCGACCTTCGCCTACGGCGAGGTGAAGAAGCTGATGCACGATTCGCTGGAGAGCGATTTCGACGGCCAGCTGCATCGCGAGGCCGAAGCCATCGCCCGCTGCGCCGCCTCGGCCGATCACCTGGAAGGCGTTACGGCTTTCGTCGAGAAGCGCAAGCCGGCGTTCAAGGGCAAGTAGGGGCTCAGGCCCCCGCCCATTCCGCAATGTCCTCGAAGTTCTTGGCCAAGGCTTCGGGGGCGGAGATGAAGGGCGAGTGGCCGGTTTCCATGGTGATCACTTTGTCGGGCGGCAGCGTCTTGATCATGTAGCGCTGCAGTTCGATGGTGATGGCCTGGTCGCGCGTGCATTCGATATAGACGCGCTTGACCTTGCCATAATGCTCCGGCGAATGGTGCACCGGCGTCATCGAGACCGATCGCGGCATCGGCCGCAGCCGTTCGGTGGCGCGGAAGATGTCTTCCGGCGTGCAGTCGTTGTAGAACAGCGTCGGGATGTTGGATTTCTTGTAGGTGTAGGTGAGCCCGTCATTGGACATTTCCAGCGAGCGCGCCACCAGGGAGCCCGGCTCGCGCGCCGTGATCTCGCGCGCGTACTGCCCATTTACCGGCATCAGGGCGCAGAGGAACACCAGGCAGGCGATCTTGTCGGAGCGGGCTTCGGCGGCTTCGGTGATGCTGATGCCGCCCATGCTGTGGCCGACCAGCACAGGCTTCGACGGCGCCGCGTCGACCAGGTCGATGACGCGCCTGGCATAGAGCGGCAGGTCGATCTTGTGCGATGGAGTCTGGTCGGTACCGCCCCCCGGCATGTCGGGCGTCACCACCGTATGGCCATGCTGCTTCAGAAGCGGCACGACTTTCTCCCAGCACCAGCCGCCATGGCTGGCGCCATGGATCAGGATGAAATGCGCCATCGCGTCCTCCCTCCCGCTGTCACTGAACCTGGCCGTAGGAATTGCCCGGCACGAAGAAATCGGGGGCCAATGGGCTGCCGGGGGAAACGGCGTACTTGTCGAAATCCGTCACGCCTTCCTTGGCCAGGACCTCGTCGTCGATGAAGAAATTGCCGGTGCATTCCCGGCTTGGCCTGTTGAATATGGCATGGGCGGCATCGGCCATGATCTCGGGCTTGCGGCTGTGCTTCATCATCTCGTCGCCGCCCAGCAAATTCTTGATCGCCGAGGTGGCGATGGTTGTGCGCGGCCAAAGGCAGTTGAAGGCGATGCCCTGTTCCTTGAATTCCTGCGCCATCGCCCAGGCGCACATGCTCATGCCGAACTTCGCCATGGTATAGGCGACGTGCGGGGCGAACCATTTTACGTCCATGTCGAGCGGTGGCGACAGGTTCAGCACGTGCGGATTCTTGGCTTTCATCAGATGCGGGATGCACTTCTGCGACACCAGGAAGGTGCCGCGGATGTTGATCTGGTGCATCAGATCGTAGCGCTTCATCGGCGTGCTGAGCGTGCCGGTCAGGCTGATCGCGCTGGCGTTGTTGACCAGGATGTCGATGCCGCCGAACTTCTTCACCGCAGCATCGACGGCGTCGACCACCGATTGCTCGTCGCGGATGTCGCAGATGGCGGGCAATGCCTTGCCGCCCGCCGCTTCGATTTCCTCGGCGGCGGAATAGATCGTGCCGGGCAGGCGCGGATCGGGCAGGGCGGTCTTGGCGGCGACGACGATATTGGCGCCGTCGCGCGCGGCGCGCAGCGCGATCGCCAGGCCAATGCCGCGGCTGGCGCCGGTGACGAACAAGGTCTTGCCTTTCAGGCTCATGGCGCACCCCCACTGATTCTTCTTCATTCGCTTGTAGCGCGCAGCGGGCAGGGCGGCAATCCGCCGGGTCGGGCTTCATACCACCATTGCGACAGGGTAGGCTTGCAGGAAACGAACAACTCTTGCCGGGAGCAAGCGCCGATGACCGATCCCACCGCCCTGTCCGCGACCGCGCTCGCGCGTCGCATTCGCGCCGGGAAACTCTCTTCTGTCGATGCGACCAAGGCCTATTTGTCCCGCATTGCCCGACGCAATCCCGATCTGCGGGCGCTGGTGCTGGTCGACGAGAAGGGCGCGCTGGCCCGCGCCCGCGCTGCCGATCGGGCGCTGGCGAAGGGCGAGATCTGGGGGCCATTGCATGGCGTGCCGATCACTATCAAGGAAGCTTTCGACGTCGAAGGGTGGAAGACCACGTCCAGTTTTGCGCCGTTGAAGGACAATGTTGCAAGGAAGGATGCGACGGCCGTGGCGCGGCTGCGCGCGGCCGGGGCGATCTTCCTCGGCAAGACCAACGTGCCCGAGCTGTGCATGGATGTGCAGTCGAACTCGCCGCTATTCGGCGAGGCGGCGAACCCCTGGGATCTGTCGCGCACGCCGGGCGGCTCGACCGGCGGCGGCGCGGCAGCCGTTGCCGCGCATCTCAGCCCGCTGGAACTGGGCAGCGATATCGGGGGCTCGGTGCGCATCCCCAGCCATTTCTGCGGCCTGTATGGGTTGAAGACCAGCGAATGGCGCATTCCCGGTACCGGCCATGTGCCCGACCTGCCGGGCTTGCCGCGCGTGACGCGCTACATGGGCACGTTCGGTTTCCTGGCGCGCAGCGTCGCCGATCTGCGATTGGGACTGGAGATTTGCGCCGGGCCTGACGGCATCGACACCGAGGTGCCGCCCGCGGAACTGAAAAGCGTAAAGGCGAAACCTTTAAAGGAATATCGGATTGCTTTCGCCGCCGAGTTCCCCTTCGTCCAACCCGACGCATCGACCGTTACCACGGTCAGAACTCTGGCCAGGACGCTGTCCAAGGCCGGCGCGAAGATGCGCGAGGCGGCGCCGGATATCGACTATGCGGCGGCGTGGAGCGGCTGGGCGGAGCTGATCGCCTATATGAGCCGCTCGCTGCAGCCGCTCGAGCAGCGGCAGAAATATTTCGCCTATGCCGATTCCGAGGATCCCAGCCGCCGCGCCACCGGTCGCGCCTCGAAGCTCGACATGGCGGAGTTCGCGCGCGTGCTGAGCCTGCGCGACGAGACGATCCGCGCCATGGATGCGTTCATGCAAGGCTACGACGCCTGGGTAACGCCGGTGGCGCCGATCCCCGCCTTCGTGCGGCAGAAGCCCGGCGGCACGCTGCCGATCGGCGAGCGCCGGCACTATTACTGGCAGACTGCGACGTCCTATTCCTTCCTGGCGAATTTCACCGGCCAGCCTTGCGTCGTGGTGCCCGCCGGATTGTCGAAGGAGGGGATCCCGATCGGCGTGCAGATCGTGGGCCGCCGCTGGGGTGAGATGGAAATCCTGGCGCTGGCCGAAGCGATCGAGAAGGTGATCGGTCCCGCGCCGACGCCGCCGGGATACTGAAAGCCACAAAAGAAAACGGCCCGCCTTTTGAGCGGGCCGTTCTGCTTTTCAGCGTCGAGAACTTACTGCACGACCTCGAACAGCCCAGCCGCGCCCATGCCGCCGCCGATGCACATGGTGACGACCACGTTCTTGGCCTTGCGCCGGCGGCCTTCGATCAGCGCGTGGCCGACCATGCGGGCGCCCGACATGCCGAAGGGATGGCCGATCGAAATCGAGCCGCCATTGACGTTCAGCTTGTCGTTCGGGATGCCGAGCTTGTCGCGGCAGTAGAGCACCTGCACGGCAAAGGCTTCGTTCAGCTCCCACAGATCGATATCGTCCATCTTCAGGCCGAAACGCTTGAGCAGCGGCGGCACGGCGAAGACCGGACCGATGCCCATCTCGTCAGGCTCGCAGCCGGCCACGACCAGGCCCTTGTAGATGCCCAGCGGCTTCAGCCCGCGCTTGGCGGCTTCGGCATCGCTCATCACCACGGCAGCCGAAGCGCCATCGGAAAGCTGGCTGGCATTGCCGGCGGTGATCCACTTGTCCGGCCCCATCACCGGTTGCAGCTTCTTCAGGCCTTCCAGGTTGGTGTCGGGACGATTGCCTTCGTCCTTGGCCAGCGTGACTTCCTTTTTCGACGTCTCGCCGGTGTTCTTGTCGGTGACGACCATGGTGGTCTTCATCGGCACGATCTCGTCGTCGAACTTGCCAGCCTGCTGGGCGGCCGCCGTGCGCATCTGGCTCTGCAGCGAGTATTCGTCCTGCGCCTCGCGGCTGACGCCATAGCGGGCGGCGACCGTGTCGGCGGTCTGGATCATAGAGTGATAGATGCCGGGCTTGTGCTCCATGATCCAGTCGTTGACCAGGCGATAGCGGTTGGTGTTGCCCTGCGTCAGCGAGATCGATTCGAGACCGGCGCCGATGGCGACCGGAACCTTGTCGACCAGAACGCGCTGGGCGGCCATCGAGATGGTCTGCAGGCCCGACGAGCAGAAGCGATTGACGGTCACGCCCGAGGTGGTGACCGGGCAGCCGGCGCGGATCGCGGCCTGGCGGGCGATGTTCATGCCGGTGGCGCCTTCGGGCGTGCCGCAGCCCATGATCACGTCTTCGACCTCCGCCAGATCGACCTTGGCGCGCTGGGCGGCGTGAGTGATGACATGGGCGCCGATATCGGCGCCATGCGTGTCGTTGAAGGCGCCGCGAAAGGCTTTGCCGATCGGGGTGCGGGCGGTGGAAACGATAACTGCATCGGCCATTGGCCATTCCTCCTGAGCGTTCTGCGGGACGGACTTCTGACGGCTCCCGGGGCCAAATCTAGGCGAGCCAGCGAGTGTTTGCACCTGGGGAAATTGCCGGTCCGGCCAGCGAAACCACACCTCTATCTACGCGATTTTGCAGCCCTGGCCGCCATCTCGACAAAGCTTGTGCGCAGCATGGCGGCAACAGTGGCCTCGCGCTCGGCTTTGCGCATATCGCACAGATACTTCATGCGCCCGCCGTTGAGCAGGTCAGCCAGCCCATGCGTCAGGGCCCACACTTCCAACACATCGGCGCGGCTGGGATTGCCGCCATTGTCGATGAAGATGCGGGTGACGTCGCGCTCCAATTGATCGAACGCGGCGTTGGCCGCTTCGGCAAGTTCCGGCGAGGAATGCTCGGGACGGCCCGAAGAGAAGACCAGACGGAACAGCGCTGGGTTGGTCATGGCGAAATCGATATAGGCCAGGCCCGACGCCACGAGCTGCGAGATCGCGTCATGGGCGGCTTTCTTTTGCCGCTGCAACTGCCGGTGCAGAAGGCTGCGAAACCCTTCCGCCGCCAACGCCGTCAGCAGCCCAACGGCGTCCTTGAAATGGTGCGCCGGGGCGGCGTGGCTGACGCCGGCGCGACGCGCCACGCCGCGCAGGGAAAAGCCTTCAATGCCCCGATCGGCCAGTTCGGCTTCGCCGGCCTGCAGCAACGCCTGGCGCAGATCGCCGTGGTGGTAACGAGTCGCAGGCGCAGTGGGTTTTGATCGCGCGGTCATGACAAAGCGTATCCCCGCATCTAGACGCTGTCAAAACGAACTTGACAGCGTCTAGATAGCGCGTCAGCATCTCTTTGACATTGTCAAGATATGCGGAGACGGCGATGGCGACGGACATTCTCTTCCAGATCTGCAGCACCATGGCGCTGGCGGGATGGGTGGTTCTGCTGGCTTCGCCTCTGGCGCCGGTCTGGACCCAGCGCATCAGCGGCCTTTTGATCCCGCTGTCGCTGTCGGCCGGCTATGCCGCTCTCATTTTGGCTTTTTGGCACCGGGCCGATGGCGGTTTCGACAGCCTTGCCAACGTGATGCGCCTGTTCACGCAAAAGGAAATCGCGCTGGCCGGCTGGATCCACTATCTCGCTTTCGACCTTTTCGTCGGCGCCTGGATCGCCCGCACCGCTGCCAGCGAAAAGATCGCCTTTCTGCTGATCGTGCCGTGCCTGCTGCTGACTTTCATGTTCGGTCCTGCGGGCTATCTGGCTTTCGCCGCGCTGCGGGCGGGGCGCCGGGCGACGCTGGCGCGCGTTGCGGTGTGATTGAGCAAATCAGAGGAGGCAATCATGTCCATTTCCCTTGCAGCCAGCGGTCCCGTGCCCGCATCGGAGGGCCGTCTAAGCGCCTTCGTTCGCCGCGAGCCGGCGTTTGCGGCGACCACCGTGTTCCTCATTGCCATGATGCTGCCAACGGGCCTGGCGCTGGTGCTCGACGCCAGATTGCTGAATGGCGTCAATGTTTGGATCAAGCCGCTCAAGTTCGAGATCTCGCTGGCCGTCTATCTGGGAACGTTGGCGTGGTTTGCGAATTTCCTGCCGCAGCGGCTGTTGCAGTCGGTCCGGTACAGGCTGTTGAGCTGGGCGGTGGTGATCGCCGTCGCGGCGGAAATGCTGTGGATCGGCGGGGCGGCGCATCTGGGCATTGCCTCGCATTTCAATGTCGCCACGCCGGCGATGCAGGCGCTTTACCCCCTGATGGGCCTTTTGGCGATCATCATCACCATGCCGTCGCTCGTATATGGCCTGGCATTGCTGCGCCATCGCGACAGCGGGCTCGCTCCGGCTTTTCGACTGTCGCTCGTCATAGGGCTGGTCTTGACCTTCGTACTAACGGTCCTGGTGGCCGGTTTCATGGCCAGCGGCACCGGCCATGGGGTTGGCGGTTCGGGCTCCGATGCCGGCGGTGTGCCGTTTCTGGGCTGGTCGCGCGACGGCGGCGATTTGCGTGTGGCGCACTTCTTCGCCAGCCACGGCATGCATTTCATCCCGGCAATCGGCTATGCCGCCGCTCGCTCGCTTCGGCCGCGGGTCGCGCAAACGGCCGTGATCCTCGCCAGCGCTTTGTTTGTCGGCTTCGTTGCCTATGCCTTCGTCGAGGCCTTGCAAGGAAAGCCGTTCATGACCTTGCTTATGGGATGAGGCGCAGCGAACCCATGAAACGGGTGGTGTCGGGGCTGGTTTCGATGCCGGGCGTTCCCGACGCCATCTGCTGCACCAGCTTAGAGCCGGCGATAAAGAGGCGATAGCGGATACGCGCCTTGTGGACGGGCACGTCGAAGATGAAATCCACCCCCGTGACGCCGCTCACCACAACAGCCGTGCTCGACATGAGTTTGTTGCCGGAGCTTGTATTAACGATGGAATTGCGGACATTCGCCAAGACCGTGTCGCGTTCGGCATCGTCCTTCGGGCCATTGCCCATATCGGTTGAAGACACGGCATAGAATATGCGCCCGCCATCGAGTTCGATGCCCTGCAAATAGCTGATCAGCGGCTTGCCGTTGCGCATTCCGTCGTTGGATTGCTGGACGGAGGGCTGTCCGGGAAAGTCGGCCAGATAACCGCCTATTGGGCCGCCCACGACGATCCAGGTTCGCGCCGGTTGCGCATCGGCCTCTATTGAGAACAAGGCGAGAGTGAGAAAGGCCAGGACGAAACGCATGGTGGTTCTCCGGCCAGAGCGACGACCCGATGGGCAGACGCGATGAAGCAGCTTGGTCCCGAAGCATGGGGACCGCAATGGCGCAATGCCGATGGGCCAGGGGGTCTGTCGAGAAGGAAGAAGCTAACGCGCCAGACGCAGGGATTCCATAAAGCGTGTGGTTTCCGCCGACGTTTCGATGCCAGGCGAGCCGGTGACTAATTGCTGCACCAGCTTGCTTCCGACGATGAATATGCGGGCGCGGGCGCGGATTTTTTGCGGCGGGCTTTCGAAGATGAAGTCGAAGCCGCGGATGCCGCCAACAGTAACGGGGGTGCCCGACAGCAGGCGGTTCGACGGGTTGCTGCCCAGCACGCCGTTAAGCACCCTGCCCAGCATGTTGTCGCGCTCTGCATCGCTGCTGGGCGCCTCGCCGAAATCAGTCGAGGAAACGGCGAAATAGGCCCCATCCTTTTCGATGCCCTGCACATGGTTGATCAATGGCTTACCGTTGCGTTCACCCTCGTTGCTCGTCTGCAACTGCGGCTTGCCGGGGAAATCGGCGAAATAGGCGCCGTGAGGATCGGCGGCCATGATCCAGTTCGGCGCCGGCTGCGCCAGAGCCAGAACAGGCAGAAGCAGGAGCGCGAGGACTGTCAGGAAGATTCGCATTGGCTGATCTCGGCCGGCGAGTAGGAGGAGATCAACGATAGCAGATTTGGCCCGGCCTTCTCCAGGGTTCACTATTGCCATTGATCGATTTTGCCGTTCCGGTGGACCGGCCGAGCGTCAAATCTATGGCCTAAGCTTCAGCGATTCGAAGAACTTCTCGACGTCGGGCCCAGTTTCTCCGCCTGGGGGTCCGGACCAGGTCTGCTGCACCAGGCGCTGGCCGACGACGAAATGGCGCTGACGCAGTCTGCCGCCCATGGCGGGAAAATCGACGGTTGCCTCGGCCCCGATGAAGCCACCCAGGACTATGGGCTGGTACGACAGGATGTTGCCATTGGCGGCCGCCACCGAGTCTTCGATGCGCGCCTTCAGGTAGCTTGCGTGAGCCGACTTCTCCTGTGGCGCCTTGGGCGCATCGGTCCAATAGATGTCGTAATAAAGCGAGCCGCCATCGAGCTCGATATTGTGCCCGGCCGCTTCGCCATTGGTGTTTTTCTCGTTGTAGGGCTCAGCCTTGCCAGGCAGCAATGCCGCATAGATGCCCTTTGCGTCGCGTACGGTTTGCCAGTTGCGCTCCTGCGCCAGGGCGGGCGCCATCATTGCCACGAGTGCCAGTACGGGCAGAAGAAGGTGCATGGCGCTTACGGCGTCAGTTTCAGCGATTCGTGGAATTTGCGGACGTCGGGCGAGTTCTCGCTGCCGGTGACGCCGCTATAGACCTGCTGGACCAGGCGGTTGCCGACGATGAAGCTGCGATAGCGCGACCGCGTCGCATTGGGGCCTGCCTGAACGACGTATTCCAAGCCGATGAAATTGCCGTATCGCGCCGGCCGTGTCGTGATCAGGGCCCCTTGCAGGGCCTTTGCGGTGTTGTCGCGCACCTGCATCAACATCTTTTCCGCCTCGGCCGTGGTCTTGGGCGCCGCAATGCGTGTCCACACCATGCCGAAATAGGCATTGCCGCCGTCGAGGCTCACTTCCTGCAGATAGGAAATCACCGGCAGCCCATTGGCGCCCTTGATTTGGACGCGCCGATCGACCGCTTTGCCCGGCATATCGACGGTGTAGCCGCCGTCGGCGCTGGCGGTGCTGTACCAAAAGCGCGGAGCCGGGGCGGGAGGCGTCGGAGCCGATGGGGTGGGCGGGCGAGACTGCGCTTGGGCTTGCGCCTGCGAGGGCAAGGCGAAGAGCAGGAATGCGAAGAGGAGGAGGGCGGGGCGCATGGCGGTCCTTAAAACAAAACCAATACTACGCGTCCCGTCCTCATTGCTCAATTACAGGCTGGCGAAGGTGCCGCCGCTTTCGGCCAGTTTCTTCAGGAGCGGCGCCGGCTTCCAGAACGAATCGCCGGTCTGCTCGTGGTACTTGTTCAGCGCGTCGTAGATCTTCTTCACGCCGATCTGGTCGGCCCAGAACATCGGGCCGCCGCGATAGACCGGCCAGCCATAGCCATTGACCCAGATCACGTCGATGTCGAGCGCGCGCTGCGCCATGCCTTCTTCGAGAATCTTGGCGCCCTCGTTGACCATCGGATAGAGCGTGCGCTCCAGGATCTCCTGGTCGGAAATCTCGCGCCGCTTGATGCCAAGCTTCTTCGAGGTCTCTTCGATGATCTTCTGCACTTCCGGATCGGGAATCGGCGTGCGGTCGGGCAAATTGTAGAGGAACCAGCCCTTGCCGGTCTTCTGGCCGAAGCGGCCCTGCTCGCAGATCGCATCGGCGACGTAGCCGGAATAGCGCTGGTTGCGCTGGTCCTTCTCCTTCTTGCCCTGGCGGATGCGCCAGCCCACGTCGTTGCCTGCCAGGTCCGACATGGCGAAGGGGCCCATCGGGAAGCCGAAATCGTACAGCACCTTGTCGACCTGCTGCGGCGTGGCGCCTTCCTCGATCAGGTAGGACGCCTGCACGCCGCGCTGGCGCAGCATTCGGTTGCCGACGAAGCCCTCGCACACCCCGACCAGCACCGGCACCTTGCCGATCTTCTTGGAGAGGTTCATCACCGTGGCGATGACGTCCTTCGACGTCGCCTTGCCGCGCACGTTCTCCAGCAGCTTCATGACGTTGGCCGGCGAGAAGAAGTGCATGCCGATAACGTCCTGCGGACGCCTGGTGTAGGAGGCGATCTGGTTGATGTCGAGGCCCGAGGTGTTCGTGGCCAGGATGGCGCCGGGCTTGGCGACCTGGTCGAGCTTCTTGAACACCTGTTCCTTGACTTCCATGGTCTCGAACACCGCTTCGATGATGATGTCGGCGTTCTTCAGGTCGTCGTAGGACAGGGTCGGCTTGATTAGCGCCATACGCTTCTCGACATCCTCGGCCTTCATGCCGCCGCGCTTGGCGGTGTTCTCGTAGTTGGTGCGGATGGTCTTCATGCCGCGATCGAGCGCGGCCTGCTCGTTTTCCAGCACCGTGACGGGAATGCCGGCATTGGCGAAGTTCATGGCGATGCCGCCGCCCATGGTGCCCGCACCGATGATGCCGGCGGTCTTGATCTCGCGCATCGGCGTATCGGCCGGCACGTCCTTGACCTTGGCCGCTTCGCGCTCGGCGAAGAAATAGAAGCGTTGCGCCGCCGATTGCGACGACGTCAGCAGTTCCTGGAACAGTTCGCGCTCGCGCTTCATGCCCTGATCGAATGGCAGTTCGACGGCAGCTTTCACGCACTTGATGATGTGGAACGGGGCCAGGAAGCCGCGCGACTTGCGCGAAATCGCCTTCTCGGTTTCCTCGAACAGGGTCGGGCTCTCAAGCGTCGCCTGCTTGTCGCGAATCTTCTTCAGCGGCGCTTTCTCCGCCACCAGCTTGCGGGCGTATTTGACGGCCTCGGTCAGCAGATCGCCTTCAACGATCTCATCGACGATGCCGGTCTGCTTGGCCTTGGCGGCCGGGATGTGCGCGCCCGACAATATGGCGTCGAGCGCCGCCTTGGCGCCGATCAGACGCGGCAGGCGCTGTGTGCCGCCGGCTCCGGGAAGCAGGCCTAGATGAACCTCGGGCAGGCCGACTTTGCCGGTGGGCGAAATCACCCGGTAATGCGCGCCGAACGCGGTTTCCAGGCCGCCGCCCAGAGCGGTGCCGTGCAGAGCGGCCACGACCGGCTTGGGCGAATTCTCCATGGTGGCGATGACGGTGTTGAGGTCGGGACCGGATGGCGGCTTGCCGAATTCCTTGATGTCGGCGCCGGCGATGAAGGTGCGGCCGCCGCCGATCAGCACGATGGCTTTAACCGCCGGGTCGGCTACGAACTTGTCGACACCGTCCTTGATGCCGGCGCGCACCGCATTGCGCAGCGCGTTCACCGGCGGGTTGTTGACGGTGATGATGCCGACATCACCCTGGGTCGAATAAAGAACGGCGTCGTCGGACATTGGCGTTTCCCCTTGCGTTATTCTGTCTTTAATTCGTCATCGCCCGGCTTGACCGGGCAACCCATGGGTGCCCCGGTCAAGCCGGGGCATGACGGAATGGTTGGTCGATGCGTTTTACTCGGCTGCGGTGGGCAGGCGGTAATCCTTGAAGTCCTCGCGCAGCTTGGTCTTCAGCAGCTTGCCGGTGGCGGTGTGCGGCAGCTGATCGACGAACACCACGTCGTCGGGCATCCACCACTTGGCGATCTTGCCGTCGAAATATTCCAGCACCTGCTCGCGCGTGATGTTGGAGCCTTCCTTGCGCACGATGATCAGCAGCGGCCGCTCGTCCCATTTCGGATGGGCGATGCCGATGACGGCCGCTTCCTGCACGCCGGGGCAGCCGACCGCCAGGTTCTCCAGGTCGATCGAGCTGATCCATTCGCCGCCCGACTTGATGACGTCCTTGGAGCGATCGGTAATGACCATGTAGCCATCGGGATCGAGCTTGCAGACGTCGCCGGTGTGGAACCAGCCGTCCTTGGTGAAGGCGCCGGTACCTTCGCCGCGGAAATAGCCGCGCGAAATCCACGGCCCGCGCACCAGAAGATTGCCGAACGCCACGCCGTCCTTGGGCAAGTCGCGCCCGGCATCATCGACGATCTTCATCTCGACGCCATAGACCGGTCGGCCCTGCTTGGCCTGCAGATCGTATTGCTTGTCCTTGGGCAGGCCGTGTTCGCCACGCTTGAAGGTCGAGATGGTGCCGAGCGGGCTCATCTCCGTCATGCCCCAACCGTGCATGACGAACACGCCATGGTCCTTGTCGAATTTCTCGATCATGGCCTTCGGCACGGCCGAGCCGCCGATCAGGGTCCGCTTCAGCTTGTCGAGTTTCTTGCCGTTGGCGTCGCAATAGCGCAGCAATTCGAGCCAGATGGTCGGCACGCCGGCGCTGATGGTCACGCCTTCGCTCTCGAACAATTCGTAGATGCTGGCGCCGTCCATCTTGGCCCCGGGGAAGACGATGCCGCAGCCGGCCATTGGTGCTGCATAGGGAATGCCCCAGGCATTGGCATGGAACATCGGCACTACCGGCAGCACCTTGTCGTCGGAGGTGAAGCCCATCGCGCCCGCCATGTTGATGGCATAGGAGTGCAGGAGGGTCGAGCGGTGGGCATAGAGCACGCCCTTGGGATTGCCGGTCGTGCCCGAGGTGTAGCAGAGCGAGGAGGCGGTGTTCTCGTCGAACAGCGGCCAGTCGAACTTGTCGTCCTGCGCGGCAACCAGCTCTTCGTAGCACAGCAGGCCAGGCAGCTTGCTCTCGGCCGGCATGTGGGCGCGGTCGGTCATCACCACGATGTTCTTGACCGGCTTGAGATGGTCTTTCAGCGCTTCCAGCAGCGGCAGCAGGTTGATATCGACGAAGATGATCTTGTCTTCGGCGTGGTTGACGATATAGGCGATCTGCTCGGGAAACAGGCGGGGGTTGATGGTATGGCAGATGGCGCCCGAGCCTGAGACCGCAAAATAGATCTCGAAATGGCGATAGCCGTTCCACGCCAGGGTGGCGATGCGGTCGCCCATCTCGACGCCCAGCTCCTTGAGCGCCTTGGCGAGCTTGCGGGCGCGCACCGCAGCGTCGGTATAGGTATAGCGATGGATGGGGCCTTCGATCGTGCGCGAGACGATCTCGGTCGTGTTGTGGTATTCGGCGGCGAATTCGATCAGCTGCGAAATCAGCAGCGGACGGTCCATCATCAGACCACGCATTGGGGGCTCCCTCCTGGCGCGAAAGACTTGATTGGCCGCCAATCTAGCCACCGCGCCGGCTTCCCGCAATGCGGCAGGAAAGTCCCGGAATTGGGCTTTTAGTGGCCGGCGAATGGCTGCACAGTCGGGCGGACAAAGGGCAGTCGGGAGGGGTAGATGAGTTCGCCGCTGGTCAACGAACGCGACCTGGATTTCGTGCTGTTCGACATTTTGCAGGTCGAAAAGCTGACCGCGTTGAGCCGGTTTTCCGACCATTCGGCCGAGACCATGCGGGCGGCGATCAAGACGGCGCATGATCTGGCGCTGGAGAAATTCCACTCCCACAACGCCAAGGCCGATCGCAACGAGCCGACCTTCGACGGTGAGAAGGTCACCATGATTCCCGAGGTGGCCGAGGCGCTGGCCGCCTATCGCGAGGCGGGCCTGCTGGCGGCGCACAAGGATTACGAGCTGGGCGGCATGCAGCTGCCCTGGACCGTGGCGCAGGCCTGTTCGGCGATGTTCCAGAGCGCCAATGTCTCGACCTCTGGTTACCCGTTCCTGACGGTGGGCGCGGCCAATCTGCTCGAAGCGTTTGGGTCGCAAGAGCAGAAGGAACTTTACATGCGGCCGATGTTCGCCGGCCGCTTCTTCGGGACCATGTGCCTATCGGAGCCGCAGGCGGGCTCGTCGCTGGCCGATATCCGTACGCGGGCGGAGAAGCAGGCGGACGGCTCCTATCGCATCGTTGGCAGCAAGATGTGGATCTCGGCTGGCGAGCATGAGCTGACCGAGAACATCGTGCATCTGGTGCTGGCCAAGATCGTCGGCGGGCCGCCGGGCGTGAAGGGCATCTCGCTGTTCGTGGTGCCAAAATTCCTGATCAATGCCGACGGCTCGCTCGGCGCGCGCAACGATGTGCGGCTGGTCGGCCTCAATCACAAGATGGGCTATCGCGGCACCACCAACACCGCGCTGAACTTCGGCGAGAAGGGCGGCGCGATCGGCTATCTGATCGGCCAGGAACATCATGGCCTCAGCTACATGTTCCACATGATGAACGAGGCCCGCATCGGTGTCGGCAGCGGCGCGGTGATGCTGTCCTATGCCGCCTATCTCTATTCGCTTGGCTATGCGCGGCAGCGGCCGCAGGGGCGGCTGCCCGATTCGAAAGACCCGACGCAGAAGATGGTGCCGATCATCGAGCACGCCGACGTGAAGCGCATGCTGTTGCACCAGAAGTGGGTGTCTGAGGGCGGGTTGCATCTGTGCCTGTATGCGGCGCAGCTGGTCGATCTGCAGCATGAGGCGGTGAGTGAAGACGAGCGCAAAAACTGCGGCCTGCTGCTCGACGTGCTGACGCCGGTCGTCAAAGGCTGGATGAGCGAGGTCTGCCTGAAATCGAACGAGTACGCTATCCAGGTGCTGGGCGGCTATGGCTACACGCGCGAGTACCCGGTCGAGCAGTATTATCGCGACCAGCGCCTGAATCCCATCCATGAAGGCACTGACGGCATCCAGGCCATGGACCTGCTGGGTCGCAAGGTTTCCATGCAAGGCGGCGCGGCGTTCAAGCTGCTGCTGTCGGAAATCAGGAAGACGATCGCTTCCACCAGCATGAATGCGCAACTGAAGGAACATGCGGAGGCTCTGGAGCAGGCGCTGAGCACGATCGAGGCCACCACCATGACGCTGTTGAAGGCGGCGGGTGGAGGCAAGGTCAATCTGGCGCTGGCCAACGCGGCCTATTATCTCGACATGGTCGGGTTGGCGGTGATGGGCTGGATCTGGCTGCAACAGGCTCAGGCGGCCCTGGCCAAAAGGTCAGTCGACGAGGAGGAGAAAGCCTTCCTCGACGGCAAGTTGCAGACCTGCCGCTACTTCTTCCGCTACGAGCTGACGCGCATCGCCTATCTTGCGCCACTGCTGTCCAGCCTGGACGACACCACGCTGGAAATGAAATCCGCCCTGTTTGGCTGAGCCGTTCCGCGCAGCGGATCGGAGTCGGCAGTTCCGTATCATACGTACACACGCCGCCTAAAGCGGCGTGTGTACGTATGAATTGAGACCATTGATAATCTCCGCATCCCATTGACCTCCTTGATTCCCTTGATCTCCTTGATAGGGACGGGCGGCTATCGACGCAGCACTTGAGCGTCGACGAGGGCTGGCGCAGTCTGTCGGGGAAGAAAAACTCCCGGGAGACTGAAACGTGAGCATGTTCGACCTGACCGGCAAAGTCGCCGTCATCACCGGTTCCAGCAAGGGCATCGGCAAATCCATCGCCGTCGAAATGGCGCGCCAGGGCGCCAAGGTGGTGATCTCCAGTCGCAAGGCGCCGGCTTGCGAGGAAGTCGTGGCCGAGATCAAGAAGAACGGCGGCACGGCGATTTCGGTGCCGGCCAATATTTCCGACAAGGCGCAGCTCGAGAAGCTGGTGGCTGAGACGCGCAAGCAGCTCGGGCCGATCGACATCGTTGTCTGCAACGCCGCGTCCAATCCCTATTACGGCGCGACCGAGGACATGCCGGACGAGGCGTTCGACAAGATCATGCGCAACAACATCCTGAGCAACATCTGGCTGATCAAGATGGCGCTGCCCGACATGCGGGCGAAGAAGGACGGATCGATCATCATTATCTCCTCGATCGGCGGCCTGCGCGGCACGCCGATCATCGGCGCCTACGGTATCTCCAAGGCCGCCGACATGGCGCTGACCCGCAATCTCGCCATCGAACTGGGCGGCGACAATATCCGCGTCAACACCATCGCCCCGGGCCTGATCAAAACCGATTTCGCCAAGGCGCTGTGGGAGGACGAGAAGAACCTCGCCAAGCGCCTGGAGCGGCAGCCGCTGAAGAGGCTGGGCGAGCCTGACGATATCGGCGGCATCGCCGTCATGCTGGCCTCGCGGGCGGGCAAGTTCATGACCGGCCAGGTGATCGTCGCCGATGGCGGTGTGCTGATCGCATAGGAGGCGGCGATGACCGTGACCATCGAAAAGAACGGCCCGATCTGGACCGTGATCATGAGCCGGCCGGAGGCGCGCAACGCGGTCAATCCCGAGACGGCATCCGAACTGGCGCGCGCGTTTCGTGAGTTCGACGCCGACGACAGCGCCAAGGTCGGCGTGTTCTACGGCGATCACGGCACGTTCTGCGCCGGCTACGACCTGAAGGTGGTCGGCAGCGGCCAGACCCATCGCCTCGAGCGGCCGATGGGCGAGGGGCCGATGGGGCCGTCGCGCTTCTTTCTCGACAAGCCGGTGATCGCCGCGGTTGCGGGCTATGCCGTGGCTGGCGGGCTGGAACTGGCCTTGTGGTGCGACATGCGGGTGGTCGAGGAAGACGCGATCTTCGGCGTCTATTGCCGGCGCTGGGGCGTGCCGTTGATCGACGGCGGCACCGTCCGCCTGCCGCGCATCGTGGGCCAGAGCCGGGCGCTGGACATGATTCTCACGGGCCGGCCGGTGGATGCCAAGGAAGCATTGAGTTGGGGCCTCGCCGATCGCCTGGTGCCCAAGGGCAGGGCGCGCGATGAAGCTGAGCGGCTGGCGCGCGAGATCGCCAAGTTTCCGCAGCTTTGCATGCGTACCGACCGCCGCTCGGCCTATCTGGGATTCGACTATTCGCTGGAAGAGGCGTTGATCCACGAAGGGCGCGAAGGCGATAAGGTTTTGGTGGCCGAGTCCGTGGCCGGGGCAGCGCGCTTCGCCGCTGGCAAGGGCCGCGGCGGCAAGTTCGACGATATTTGAGAGACGACATGACTGACGCGATCGAGGTCAAACGGGAACAGGGCCCCACCAAGGGTCGTTACATTGCCGTGGTCGACGGGCACGAGGCGGAAATGACCTATACACGCTCGGGCGAGGGCCTGATCATCATCGATCATACTGGCGTGCCCGACGCGCTGCGTGGCCGCAGCGTCGGCCAGGCGCTGGTGAAGAGGGCAGTCGAGGATGCGCGGGCGGAGGGCAAGAAAATCCTGCCGCTTTGTCCTTTCGCCAAGGCGCAGATTGGCAAGCATGTCGAATGGCAGGACGTGCTGCAGAAATAACCAGCGGAGTGGCGTATGGCTGAGTTCACCATCGAACGCGAGGAAGACAACAGCGGCGGCCGCTACGTCATTCGCCACAATGGCGATGAGTCGGAGATGACCTATTCATTGTCGGGCGGCAAGACGATGATTATAGGCCACACCTATGTGCCCCCCAGCCTGCGCGGCAAGGGGCTTGCGGAGGCCTTGGTGAAGCGAGGCATCGACGATGCGCGCAGCGAGGGCCGCAAGATCATGCCGCTGTGCTCCTATGTCCGGACGGAATTCAAACGTCACCCGGAATGGAGCGATCTGCTGGCGGGCTGATCAGGCCGTCAGCCCGCCATCGCCCACGAATTCGGCGCCGGTGATCAGCGATGCCTCGTCCGACAGCAGGAAAACGCACAGCGCGCCGATCTCTTCGGGCCTGCCCAGCCGGCCGATCGGGTGCATCTTCTCCATCCGCGCCCGGGTCTCGGCGGGATCGGCGCTCCGTTCGATGCGTGGCGTCACCATCGGCGTTTCGATCCAGCCGGGATGGACCGAATTGCAGCGGATGTTGTAGCGCATGGCCGCGCAGTGCATCGCCACCGACTTGCTGAGCAGGCGAACCGAGCCCTTGCTGGCGCAATAGGCCGGCGCGCCGTTCATGCCGCGCAATCCCAGCACGGAGGAAATGTTCACCAGCGAGCCGCCGCCGGTTTCCTTCATCGCCAGCACGCCGTGCTTGCAGCCCAGGAACGTACCGGTGGCGTTGACCGCGTTGACGAAGCGGAACTCTTCCAGCGTGCAATCCTCGATCGAGGCCACGCGGCCTACGCCGGCGCTGTTTAGAACGCCATCCAGCCTGCCGAAGCGCTTCCTGGTCTCCGTGACGACGGAAATCCATTCGGCCTCCTTGGTCACGTCGTGACGCAGGAACAGCACCCGCTCGCCAAGCTCCTTCACGATGGCCCTGCCGGCATCCTCGTTGAGGTCGGTCAGCGCCAGATTGGCGCCGCGGCCATGAGCGATGCGGGCGGTGGCCGCACCGATGCCCGATACGCCGCCGGTGATGATGTAGGTCTTATTTGTTAAGGCGGACAAAATCGAACCTCTTGGCAACCCCGGCGGTGACGCCGCCATCGACGATGACTTCCGAACCGGTCATGAACTTGGAGCGCTCCGATGCGAGGAACAGCACAGCCTCAGCGATGTCGCGTGGCTCGCCCATCCGATTCATCGGGTGCATGGAACCGACGAAGGCTTGCGCCTTTTCCTTGCCGAAATGCCGGTACAGCGGCTCCAGGATCGGCGTGTCGATGCCGCCGGGATGCACGGAATTGACGCGGATGTCGTAGCCCTTCTCGGCGCATTCCATGGCGATGGCCTTGCTCATCAGCCGAACCGCGCCCTTGCCGGCGGTGTAGGCGCAGGGCCCGGCCGAGCCGATGATGCCGGCGATGGAACTGATGTTGACGATCGAACCGCGGCTCTTGTTCTTACCCGGCCCGGTGCGCTTCATGGCCGCGATTGCGTATTTGCATCCCAGGAAGACGCCATCGACGTTGACCGCGTTGACGCGATCCCATTCCTCGACGGTGGTGTTCTCGATATTGCCGGAGCGACCGCCGATGCCGGCATTGTTCACCAGCACGTCCAATCGACCGCAGCGTTTGACGATTTCGTCGATGACGGATTGCCATTCCTTTTCGCTGGCGACATCGAGATGCAGATAGAAGCTGCCATTGCCCAAGGTTTTGGCCAGCGCCTCGCCCTGGCTGTCCTGAATGTCGCCGATCACCACCGTGGCGCCTTCTTCGGCCAGCGCCCGGCAGGTTTCGGCGCCGATGCCGGAGGCGCCGCCGGTGACCAGCGCGACGCGATTGCTCAGATCTCCCATGCCCGTTCCCTCACATCGCCGTGCAGCCGCCATCGACCACCATTTCGGCGCCGGTGACGAATTTCGATTCTTCGGAAGCGAGATAAAGGATCATGTAGCCGATGTCGTTTGGCTCGCCGATCTTGCCGATCGGCACCATGCGCAGCAGCCGCTTGCGCGCCTTGTCGGGATCGGAAGCGGCGGCGAGCGGCGCTTCGACCATCGGCGTCGAGATGAAGGCGGGATGCACCGAGTTGCAGCGGATGTTGTAGCCCGCCCGCGCGCAATGCAGCGCCACCGACTTGCTCATCAGCCGCACCGCGCCCTTGCTGGCGCTGTAGGCGCACATCTGGAAGCCGCTGACGATGCCGGCGACGGAAGAGATGTTGACGATGGAGGAGGGCTCGTTGTGCTTCTTCATCGCCTCGATGCCGTACTTGCAGCCGAGGAACGTGCCCTCGACGTTGATCGCCATCATCTTGCGGAAATCGGCCAGCGATGTGTCCTCGATCGTGCCCTCGGTGCCGATGCCGGCGGAATTGACCACAATGTTGAGCTTGCCGAACTTCTTTTCGGTTTCGGCCACCACCTGTTTCCAGCGCTCCTCGCTGGTGACGTCGTGCTCGAGGAACAGCGTGTCGCCGCCGATCTCCTTGGCGGCTCCCGGCCCCTTGTTCTTCTGGATGTCAGTGATCACCACCTTGGCGCCCTCGGCCGCCATCAGTTTGGCCGTCGCCAGTCCCAGCCCCGACGCGCCGCCGGTGATCAGAGCCACTTTTCCCGCTACCCGCGCCATCTCGCGCTCCCTTTTCCTTCATTGCGCGGTCAGTCTAGCAAGCCCGCTCCGACGCGCACAAAAAAAGAAGCCCGGGACGAGCCCGGGCTTCGATTTCGCGTGGTGAGACGACTAGAAGGTCAAACCGTCCTGCACCATGACCCAGCGACCGCGCAGCACCTGCTGCACCGACGTGATGGTGGTCGCAAGGTGGTTGGTCTTGGAGAACTTGGTCGGCGGCGAGCCGAAGATGTCGGTGTACGGGTTGCCCGATTCCAACGCATCCAGGAACTTCTGGCCTGTCAGATCCTTGCCCGCCAGCTTGGCGTAGTGGGCAAAGGTCATCACGGTGTTGTAGCCGATGATGGCTTGGGTATTGGGTTCGGAATTGAAGGCCTTCTTGTAGTTGGTCAGCCAATCCTTGACCTTGCCCTTGGCCGTGTCTTCGTATGGCACCTCGAAGCCGCCGGCCGCGTAGAGGCCTTCGACCGCTTCCTTGCCCAGTGCCGGCACTTCCAGCACGTTGGTCGGCGTCGCGCCCAGGAAGGTGACGTTCCAGCCGATCTTCTTAGCTTCGGCCATGGCGCCGATGGTCTCGCGGATCACGGTGCCCAGAACGACCAGGTCGCAGCCGTCGGCCTTCATCTTGGCGATCTGCGAGGAGAATTCCGACGCGCCACGCTTGTAGGTCGTGATCGACGCCGGCTTCATCTTCATGGCCTCGACTTGCTGGGTGAAGCCGTCTAGCACGTTTTTGCCGTACTCGTCGTCCTGGTGCATGATGCAGGGCGCCTTGAAGTTGCGCGACGTCACCATGTACTTCACCGCGGCTCGCGTGCTTTCGACGTAAGGCAGCAGGTTGTTGAACTTGAGACGTTCCTGCGGCTTGGCCGGGTCCATCTTGAAGGTGAACTCCGCCGCGGTGAGCGGGAAGAGCTGCGGAATGCCCGCTTCAAGCACGAGATCCTGCGCCGCCAGTACGGTGGGCGAGCCCATCGAACCGACATTGGCGAAGATCTTGTCGCGCTCGATCATCTTCTGCGTCGCCAGCACGGCGCGCTTGGGATCGTAGCCGCTGTCTTCCAGGATCAGCTTGATCTTGCGGCCGTTGATGCCGCCGGCGGCGTTGATCTCGTCCACCGCCATCTTCATGCCGTTGGACACCGGAACGCCCCAGACCTTGATCGGTCCGCTGAGATCCTGGTGCGTGCCGATGACGATTTCATTGGCCGAGATGCCCTGGTTCGTCACCTTCACCTGGGCAAGGGCGGGCGTTGCAATCAGGCCGAATACGGCCCCCAGCAGCGCCATGCGCAACGTCGTAGTCCTCATTCGCTTCCTCCTGTTTCGTCGCCCCGTCACTGCGGGGCTGACCTTAACTCCAGTCGCTTCTTTTGATCCGTGGAACGGCGACCGTCGGCCCACAGTGTATGACAAGGCGGTTTCCCGGCCTAGATGGCGCGAGTGCCTATGCTGCACCGCGGTACATTTCGTCGATCAATTCCTTGTATTTCTGGTTCACCAGCGACCGCTTCAACTTCATGGTCGGCGTCAGTTCTTCGTCCTCCGCCGTCAGCTGGTTTTCGAGCAGGCGGAATTTCTTGATCGTTTCGACCCGCGCGAAGTTCTCGTTGATCTTTTCGATCTCGGCCCAGATCAGATCCTGCACCTCCTTGGCGCGGCACAGGCTCGCGTAGTTGGTGAAGGGGATGTTCTTGTCCTGCGCGTACTTCATGACGTTGTCCTCGTCGATCATGATGAGGCAGGTCAGGAACTTGCGCCGGTCGCCGATCACCACGGCGTCGTTGATATAGGGCGAGAACTTGAGCTGGTTCTCGATTTCCGACGGCGTGACGTTCTTGCCCCCGGCCGTGATGATGATGTCCTTCATCCGGTCGGTGATCTTCACGAAACCTTCGTTGTCGATCAGGCCGACGTCGCCGGTATGCAGCCAGCCCTCGGCGTCGACGGTCTCGCGCGTCTTCTCCGGCTGGTTAAGATAGCCCATGAACACGAACTCGCCGCGGACCAGGATTTCCCCCTGGTCGGAAATCTTCACCTCGCCGTAGGGCACCGGCTTGCCGACGGTGCCGAGCTTGATGTGCTCCATCGGCATGTAGGTAGCGAGGCCGCAATTCTCCGTCTGGCCATAGACCTCGTACATGCCGACGCCCAGCGCCAGATACCAGCGGATCAGATCGGGCGAGATCGGCGCTGCGCCGGTGAACAGCCAGCGGCAGCGATCGATGCCGATGATCTTGCGCACGTTGCGCAGTACCAGCCAGTAGGCGGCCTGGAAAGCCAGCTTCTCGAACAGGTTCGGCTCGCGCCCGGCCAATCTGGCGTCGGCCATGCGATAGCCGGCCGCGATCGCCTTGCTGTAGGCCCACTGCTCGAGCGGCGTGGCATCCTTCAGCGCGATCATGACGCCGGAATAGAATTTCTCCCACACCCGCGGCACGGCGCCGAACAGGGTGGGCTGCACCTCGCGGATGTTCTCCGGCACCGTCTCCGGACTCTCGGCGAAGTTCATCGTGCAGCCGGTGGCGATCGAGTAGTAGCAGCCGGCGACCCGCTCGGCGACATGGCACATCGGCAGGAAGGAGAGGCGCTCGTCGCCCTCCATCCAGCTCAAGGAGGACAGGTCCATGCAATGCCGCATTTGCGTGCAGACATTGTGATGGCTGTGCATGGCGCCCTTTGGCGGACCGGTGGTGCCGGAGGTATAGACCAGGATCGCCAGATCTTTCGGCCCGCGCGAGTTCACTCGTTCCTCGAACAGCGCGTCCTTGCCCTGCCCGAATTCGCGGCCCAGCGCCAGGAAGGCGTCCAGCGACATGACCATCGGATCGCGGAACTCGCTCAAGCCCTCCATGTCGAACACGACGATCTGCTTGAGAGTGGGGCAGCGCTCGCGCACTTCCAGCACCTTGTCGAGCTGTTCGTCGTCCTCGACGAAGATCACGGTGGTCTTCGAGTCGTTGACCAGGTACTCGACCTGCTTGGCCGAATCGGTGGGATAGATGCCCGAAGACACGCCGCCGGCGCAGAGAATGCCCATGTCGGCGTAGTTCCATTCCGGGACGGTGTTGGACAGCACCGAGGCGACGTCGCCCGGCTTGAAGCCCACCGAGATCAGGGCGAAGGCGATCTCGCGGGCCCGCGCGGCCCAGTCGTTCCAGCTGATGGTGCGCCAGATGCCGAGATCCTTCTCGCGCATCGCGGTCTTGTCGCCGCGCGTCTTCACCGACAGCAGGAACGATTTCGACAGCGTATCCGCCACCGTCAATGTCGCAGGCCGTGCCATGCTCGCCTCCACGCTAGGCCGCCGGCGCCAGTGCGCCGTGGCTTGGTACTCACTGAAAGATACTCAACGCGTTACCACTCGACGCGGCTGTGACGCCGGATCAGCGCCAGGTCTTCTTGCGCTTCCAGCGTTTCTCGCCGCGGGCGCCTTCTTCGGTGGCGCCGAGATAGAATTCCTGGATGTCCTTGCTGTTCATCAGACGCTCGCAAGTGTCGTCCATCACCACTCGGCCGACCTCCAGCACGTAGCCGTAATGGGCCGTCTCCAGCGCCATCTTGGCGTTCTGCTCGACCAGCAGGATCGAGGTGCCGGCTTCCTGGTTGATGCGGCGGATGATGGCGAAGATTTCCTTCACCAGCAGCGGCGACAGGCCCAGCGACGGCTCGTCCAGCAGCAGCACCTTGGGCCGGTTCATCAGCGCGCGGCTGATCGCCAGCATCTGCTGCTCGCCGCCCGACAACTGGCCGGCAGGCTGCGTCATGCGCTCCTTCAGGCGGGGGAAATAGGTGTAGACCCGCTCGAGATCGTCGTTCACCCCGGCGCGGTCGTGGCGCAGAAACGCGCCCATCATCAGGTTCTCGCGCACGGTCAGGAACGGGAAAACCTCGCGGCCCTCCGGGACGTGGCTGATGCCGAGGCGAACGATCTTGTCGGGGTCCATGCGCTGGATCTGCCGGCCTTCGAACTCGACGCTGCCCTTGAGCGGATCGAGCACGCCGGAGATCGTCTTCAGGATGGTGGTCTTGCCGGCGCCGTTGGCGCCCAGCACGGTGGCGATGGAACCCGGATGCAATTCGAGGCTGACCCCGCGAATGGCCATGATCGGCCCGTAGAAGCTTTCGATATTGCTGACCTTCAGAATCGGTTCGCTCACGTCGCTTGCTCCTCAGCCGCCGAGATAGGCCGCGATGACGTCGGGATGGCTTTGCACCTGCGCCGGCGTGCCGCTGGCCAGCACCTTGCCGTAGTTCAGCGCCAGCACCCGATCCGACACGCGGTTGACCAGGGTCATGTCGTGCTCGACCATCAACACGGTGATGCCGAGCTCCTTCTTGATGTCGGTGATCCAGAACGCCATGTCCGACGTCTCTTCCACGTTCAGGCCGGAGGAGGGTTCGTCGAGCAGCAGCAGCTTGGGCTCGGTGCACAGCGCACGCGCGACTTCGCAGACCTTCCGCACGCCATACGGCAGGCCCGCGATCAGCATGTCGCGATACTTCTGCAAGCCCAGGAAATCGATGACCTGCTCGACCGCCTTGCGATGCGCCAGCTCCGCTTTCCGCACCGACGGCAGGAAGAGAAGCTCGGTCAGGACATTGGTTGTCGTGTGGCAATGACGGCCGACCAGCAGGTTCGCCAGCACCGAGGCATTCTCGAACAACTCGATGTTCTGGAAAGTGCGGGCGATGCCGAGCTTGGCGATCTCGTGCGGCGGCACGTTGGTGATGTCGCGGCCCTCGAAGGTCAGCTTGCCCGACGTGGGATTATAGAGCCGGCTGATCAGGTTGAAGATCGAGGTCTTGCCGGCGCCGTTGGGGCCGATGATGGTGAAGACCTCGCCCGGCTCGACGGCGAAGCTGACATCGTCGACCGCCCGCAGGCCGCCGAAATGCAGCGAGATGTTGTCGACTTGAAAAAGGCTCACCGGTTGCGCTCCGATTTCACGTAGGTCTTCTGCCGCTTGAAGGTGGCTTTCTTGTAGAGCGGGAAGAGCTGGAAGTAGAGCTTCACCTTCAGCCAGCGGCCGTACAGGCCGTAAGGCTCGAAGATGATGAAGAAGATGATGATCAGCCCGTAAAGCGCGCTCTTCATGCCGGGCAGGGTGAAGAAATGGCCGAAGCCGCCGGAGACGCTGCGGGCGGTCTCCGTGGCTGTGCTGTCGAACGCCAGCACCAGGCTCGTCAGCAGGCCCGGAACGTCGTCCTTCATCAAAGTGAGCAGCGGATCGAGCATGACGATGAAGATGGCGCCCAGCACCGCGCCGTGCAGGCCGATGATGCCGCCGATGATGATCACCATGATGAATTCGAGCGACAGCTGCAGGGTGAACATCTCGGGGCTGATGAACGACATCATGTGGGCATAGAGCACGCCGGCCAGGCCGGTCATTGCTGCCGAGATGGTGAACGACTTGACCTTATAGAGGGCCAGGTTGACGCCCATGCTCTTTGCCGCGGTCTCGCTGTCGCGGATGGCCATGAAGGCGCGCCCGGTGGGCGAGCGGGCCAGATTCAGCGCCAGGATGATCATCACGATCAGCGTGCCCAGACAGAGGAAATAGAAGGTTGGCTCGTTGCGGGAGAACGAGATGCCGAAAATCTCGGCGGCCTTAACGGCCATGCCTTCGTTGCCGTGCGTCACAGCTTCCCAGCGCGCCGCGACTTCCTCGACGATGAAGCCGAAGGCGATGGTGGCGATGACCAGATAGATGCCGGACAGACGCAAGGCGGGGACGGCGACCAGCATGCCGATCACGCCTGTAATGATCGCGCCGATCGGGAAATAGACGATAAATGGTACGCCCTTGCTCTGCAGGAATCCGGCCGTATAGGCGCCGATAGCGAGGAAAGCGGCATGGCCCAGCGAGGCCTGGCCGGTGAAGCCGGTCAGGATCGTCAGCGACACGCCGACGATGGCGAAGATGAAGACGAACATCAGCTGCGACAGCAGATAGTTGGTCAGCGCGAACGGCGCGATCGCCAGCAACACCGCCAGCGCCCCGTAGGACCACCAATAGCCGCTGTGCTTGAGGAGGCGGATGTCCTGGTTGTAGTCGGTTTTGAAAATGAAGCGCATGGGTTCAGACCTTCTTGCGCATCTTCATGCCGAACAAGCCTTCCGGCTTGAACCAGAGCACCAGCAGCAGAACCACATAGGCAGCGACATCCTTGAACCCTTGCGGCAGGTAGAACCCGGCCAGCGCCTCGATGACGCCGATGATGATGCCGCCGACCAGCGCCCCGGGGATCGAGCCGAACCCGCCCAGCACCGCGGCGGGAAAGGCCTTGAGACCGATGAAGCCGACATTGGTGTGGATCAGCGTCACCGGCGCCAGCAGCACGCCCGCGAAACACGCAACGGCGGCGCTGATCGCCCAGATCAGCGAGAACACGCGCTTGACCGGAATGCCCATGTAATAGGCGGCCAGCATGTTCTGCGACGTCGCCTGCATGGCGATGCCCATGCGGGTGCGCGAGAAGAAGAAATAGAGCACCGTGCAGAGCAGGACCGTGGCGACGATGATCGAGACCTTGTCATCGGCGATCACCAGGTCGCCCACTCGCACCACGTTCTCGGTGACGCTGCGGCTGAACGGCGTGTCGATCTTCAGGTCGTCGGTGCCCCAGATCATGCCGGCGACGGAGCGGGCGAAGAAGCCCAGCCCGATCGTGGCCATAACGATGGAGAATTGCGGATAGCCCAGGATCGGACGAACGACGACGCGCTCGATGCCGCTGCCCAGCAAAGCCATGCAGACGACGGCCAGGAAGAAGCCGATCCAGTAGTTCAGCCCCATCATGGTGATGAAGGTGTAGGCGAGGAATCCGCCCAGCATCAGCAACTCGCCCTGGGCGAAGTTGACGACCTCGGTTGCCTTGTAGATCAGCACGAAGCCGAGCGCGATCAGACCGTAGACGCACCCGACAGCAATGCCGTTCACCAGCTGCTGTACAAAATCGAGCATTAATTTTCTTTCCGCCCTGTCGTCCCCACCCCGGCCCTTTTCGGACCGAAACTATCGCTTTTTATCGCGGCGGAGGCGTGGGTGAACGAGACAGGTTTTCCCCCTGTTATGTCAACAGAATTTCGTAAAATCCTGGGGAAGTTCCGCCTTGAGGAATGATTTGCCCATCGACTCGCGGCTGGGTTTGACCCGTCATTGCAGCTTCTATAATCACCGGGCCCAGTTGCCGCCGAGAAAGTTCGTTTCATGGATATCCTGCCACGCCCGCCCAGTCCCTATTACACCGCCGATCACGATGCGTTCCGTGACCAGATGCGCCGCTTCGTCGATCGCGAAATCGCGCCGTACGTCGATCAATGGGACGAAGCCGGCGAGTTCCCCCGCGAACTCTATAAGAAGGCATCGGCGCTCGGGCTGCTGCAAATGGGTTATCCCGAAGAGTACGGCGGCGTTCCCACCGACGGCTTCTATCGCATCATCGTCAGCGAGGAGCTGGCGCGGGCGGGCTGCGGCGGCGTCAACGCCAGCCTGATGAGCCATTCGATCGGCGCGCCGCCGATCGCCGCGCTGGGTCCGGAATGGATGAAGCGTAAGGTGCTGCAAGAAATTCTGTCGGGCGAGAAGATCAGCGCGCTGGCGATTACCGAGCCCAGCGGCGGCTCCGACGTCGCCAATCTGAAGACAACGGCGCGACGCCAGGGCGATCATTATATCGTCAACGGCCAGAAAATGTTCATCACCTCCGGCTTCCGCGCCGACTACTACACCGTGGCGGTCCGCACCGGTGGGCCCGGCATGGGCGGCGTCTCCCTGCTGCTGATCGAGCGCGATCGGGAAGGGTTCTCGCGCACCAAGTTGCGCAAGATGGGTTGGTGGGCGTCCGACACCGCGCAGCTCTTCTTCGACAACGTCAAAGTGCCGGTCGACAACCTGATCGGTCCGGAGAACGCCGGCTTCAACGGCATCATGCGCAACTTCAATCCCGAGCGCATCATGCTGGCCGCGGGCGCGTACGGCTTCGCCAAGGTCTGCCTGGAAGAGGCGATAGACTATGCCCGCCAGCGCGAGACCTTCGGCAAGCCTTTGATCAAGAACCAGGTGATCCGCCACAAGATCGTCGACATGGCGATGAAGGTGAATGCGGTGAAGGCGACGCTCGAGCAACTGGCGTGGCGGGTGGAGCAGGGCGAGCAGCCGGTGGCCGAGATCTGCATGCTGAAGAACCTCGCCACCACCTCGCTCGAATGGGTGGCCAACGAGGCTATGCAAATTCTCGGCGGCGCCGGCTATCTTCGCGGCAGCAAGGTGGAACGCATCTATCGCGAGACCAAGGTGATGTCGATCGGCGGCGGCTCGATCGAGATCATGAAGGATCTGGCGGCAAGGCAGATGGGATTATGAGCGACAAACCCGACCGCAAGATCTACGAGCAGGCCTTTTCCGACGCCATTCCCCAGAACAAGGCGCTGGGGCTGGAGGTGGTCGAAGTCGCCAAGGGCCGCGGCGTTCTGCGCCTGCCCTGGAAGCAGGAGCTGGTGGGCAATCCCGAGACCGGGGTCATTCATGGCGGCGCCATCACCACCATGCTCGATGCCTGTTGCGGCATGGCGGTGGCGACAATGCTGGCCAAGCCGCAGCCCTTCGCCACGCTCGACCTGCGCATCGACTACGTTCGGCCCGCGACCAAGGGCGAGGCGGTGATCGCCGAAGCCGAATGTTATCGCATCACCAGCAATGTCGCCTTCACCCGCGCCTTCGCCCATCACGGCGATCGATCCGATCCCATTGCGGCGGCTTCCGGCACCTTCATGCTGGCGACCAAGGGTATGCCGCGCAACAAGGAGCCTTTGATCAAGGACGATGGCAAGGGAGACGGCGCATGAGCCTGCTCGATGTCGTCGCCGAAGCGCGCCGCAGCGGAGATCTCTCCGGCCTGGTGGGCTCGACGCCCTACAACAAGTTCATGAACATCGCGCCGGAAAACTCGACGGGCGAACTTCTGACGCGCATGCGCTACGACCCGCAGCTCATCGGCAACATCATGTTGCCGGCCCTGCATGGTGGCACGATCGGCGCCTTGCTGGAGTCGGCTGCCATCTTCCAGGTGCTGTGGGAAATCGAAACCATCGCCATCCCGAAGATCATCACCATCACCGTCGATTACCTGCGCTCGGGCCGCCCAGTCGATACCTTGGCGCGCGCCACCCTGACCAAGCAGGGTAGGCGGGTGGTCAACGTCGCGGTCGAAGCCTGGCAGGACGACCGCGCTCGTCCTATCGCCTCGGCCAATGCGCATTTCCTTATCAGCCCGCGCAACAGCGAGGAATAGTCGCAACGGTGCTGCGCCGGGCGCATTGCAGCCTTTCCCGGCGGTCGGGTTGACTTGTTCACCCTGCGCCCGGTTTATGAAGGCCGAGTTTAGCCAGCGTTTAGAGGATGCGATGCCCGACAAGGCTGAGACGGCGGAGAAGATCGTGATCGAGACGTTGGGCGATGGCGCCTCGCTGGCCGACTGCCTCAGCCCGCGCGAATACATCGACAGCGACCATCCCCGCATCGTCGAGTTCGCCCGCGACACGGTGGCCGGAACATCGGACCGGATCGAGCAGGCGGTGAAGCTCTATTACGCCGTGCGCGACCAGATCCGCTACGATCCCTACAACACGCCGTTGACGCCGCATGCCTACAAAGCCAGCACCTGCCTGATGCAGGGCTATGGCTATTGCGTGACCAAGGCGGCCCTGATGGGGGCGGCGGCGCGGGCGGCCGGCATTCCGGCCCGGGTCGGTTTCGCCGACGTGCGCAACCACATGACCACCAAACGCCTCACCGAATTCATGGGCACCGACATCTTCTACTATCACGGCTACACGGATCTGTGGCTGGACGGCAAATGGGTCAAGGCGACGCCGGCCTTCAACAAGGGGCTGACCGACAAGTTCCGGCTGAAGTCGCTGGAATTCGACGGGCGGGAAGATTCGATCTATCACCCGTTCGACCTGCAGGGCCAACGCCACATGGAATACCTGAACTATCACGGCACATTCGTCGACGTGCCGTTCGTCACCATCCGCGAAGCGTTCCGCAAGCTCTATCCCAGCATGCCGTTCCTCAACAACGAGAGCGCCGAGCCGGTCGGCGATTTCGCCCGCGAAGCGGAAGCGGAGAACGCCGCCTGAGCCGGCGGCAAACCAGATCATGTCCCTCGACAATCGCAAGCTGATTGCGCTGCTGGTGGCGCTCAGCGCCTTCGGCCCGATGTCGATGAGCATCTATACGCCCGCGATGACGACCATCGGCCACGCGCTGATGGCCACGGACGAAGAGGTCAAGCTGACCTTGACCACCTTTCTGATCGGTTTTTCCGCCGGCCAGATCCTCTACGGGCCGCTGTCCGACAAATACGGCCGCAAGCCGGTGCTGCTGGTGGGCGCGGCGGTCTACACCCTGATGGGGCTTGCCTGCGCCTTCGCGCCGTCGGTGCAGGAGCTCATCGTGCTGCGCATCTTCCATGGCCTGGGCGTCTGCTCCGGCGCGGTGATGTCGCGCGCCATCGTGCGCGATACGTTCGGCCAGCAGGGCTCGGCGCGGGTGATGTCGTGGATATCGCTGGGCATCAACATCGCGCCCGCCATCGCGCCGATCATGGGCGGCTACTTGACGGCCTGGTTCGGCTGGCAGTCGGTATTCTTCGTGCTGGCGTTGTTCGGTGGCATCGTCTTTGTCGTCGTGCTGTTTGGCCTGCGCGAGAGCAATCCCTATCTCGGCCAAAGCGCCGGCATCTGGGGCACGATCAAGCAGGCGGGACCGATGCTGGTGCATCGCCAGTTCCTTGGCTATGCACTGGCGATCGGCTTCACCTTCGCCACCATGTTCGCCTATGTCGCGGGCTCGCCCTTCGTGCTGATGAACAAGCTGGGACTGAGCTCCAGCGCCTTCGGCTACTGGATATTGACGTCGGTCGCCGGCTTCACCATCGGCAGCTTCATCGCCACCCGCACCGTCAATCGCCTGCGCCTGCCGATCTGCATCATTCTCGGCAGTCTTACGGCGGTTGCGGGCGGCCTGCTGATGCTGGCGCTATCTCTTGCCGGCCATCTCAGCGTGGAGTCTATCGTGGGCCCATATTTCTTCGTGGCGATCGGCTCGGGCATGACCATGGCGCCGGCCATGGCGGGCTCGGTCAACCAGTTCCCGCGCCAGGCCGGCACCGCATCGTCGTTGATGGGCACGTTGCAAATGGGTGGCGCCGCGCTTTCCACCGCCATCGTCACGGCGCTGACCGATGGCACGCAGATGCCGATGATCTGGACGCTGCTGGGCGCGGCGACATTGGGCCTGATCTCCACGCTACTTCTGCTGAAGCCGCATCGACGCGAGCCGATGGTGGTGCCGAAGGTGGAAACCGTGCCGCCGGCCTCGGCGGCGTCCTAGAACTTCAGGGTCGTCTTCAGCCAGTCATCGATGCGCTGCCAGAATCGTTCCGCGCCGCGCAGATGGGTAAAGTGGCTGGCTTCCCCCAGGCCGACTTCCTGCGGCGTCAGATGCCAGCGCGTCAGCTTCGCTTTAGGCAGGCGGCGGACATAGTCGTCGCACGCCTCTTTCGGCGCCAGCCGGTGATCGTCGGCGAACGAGACCGAGAGCACCGGCAGGTCGACGGAGGCCAGCGCGCCGTCGAGGTTGCGCTTCTCGCTGTCGGAATAATGGCCGGAAAAGCCCCAGCGCGCCCAGTCGAGCACCACCTGGCGCGCCAGCGGCAGGCCCCAGTTGAAGACGCTGCCGTCGAGCCAGCCATGCCGGCGCGCCCACAGCGAAAAGGCGGTGAACATGTAAAGCCCGCGCAATTGTCGCATGAAGAAGGGTGTCGAACGGAACCAGACGCTGGTCGTGGTCAGCAGCACGATGGCCGACACCACGCCGGGATTGAGGCCGGCATAGATGCCGCTCAGCTGGCCGCCGATCGAATGGCCCATCAACACCAGCTTGCGTTTGGGATAGGTGCGCTGCGCCCAGGCGACGGCCGCCGGCCAGTCCTCGTAGAGATGCTGGCTGATTCCGAAATCGATGCCGCGGCGGGGAATCGGCAGGCTCTCGCCGGTGCCGCGCAGGTCGAGCGTGGCGATCGGGTAGCCATGGCTTGCAAACCAGCGGCAGAGCCGGCGATAGGCGCGGGCAGGGGCGCCCATTGCGGCGAACACCAGAATCACCGGATTGGCCGGATCGGGCGTCGCGGCCGAGAAATCGCGCAGCGCCAGTCGCCACTGGCTCGGCGTGTCGAGCCAGACCAGCCGCCCGTCCTCCTCAGCGGTCGATGCAACTGCCGCGGCGGTTTCGCTTGGCGGCACGTGAACTCTGCTGCTTTAGGACTCGAGAACGGCGACCACGTCGCCTTCGTTCACCGTATCGCCTTCGCCGAAGCGGATTTCGACCACTTTGCCGGCGGAAGTGGCGGCAACGGGTATTTCCATCTTCATGGCTTCCAGGATCACGATCGGGTCGTCTTCGCCGACGCTGGAACCGACCGGCGCGGCAATCTGCCAGACCTTGCCTGTGATTTCCGCCTTGATGTCGATACGCGCCATGTCCCGCAACCCCTCTTGCATTGATCGTCGACCCGGATGGTCGTATTGCTATGAATAGCTATTCATAATCTCGCTAGTGCAAGAAAGGAAGCATAACAGCATGGCTGGCTCGCAGATCGTCAAGGACAAGGTAGTGCTCGTAACCGGCGCCGGCCGCGGCATCGGTCGCGATATCGCGCTGCTGATGGCGGCCGAAGGCGCCAAGGTGATCGTCAACGATCTTGGCGGTTCGGCCGACGGCGAGGGCGCGGGCAGCGCCACCCCGGCGCAGGAAGTGGTCGACGAGATCAAGAAGGCCGGCGGCCAGGCGGCCGCCAATTACGATTCCGTTGCGGACGCGGCCGGCGCCGAGCGCATGGTGAAGCAGGCGGTCGACACGTTCGGCCGTATCGACTGCGTGGTCAACAATGCCGGCATCCTGCGTGATCGCATCTTCCATCGCATGAGCCATATGGACTGGAAGGCCGTCATCGACGTTCACCTGAACGGCACCTTCAACACCAGCCGCGCTGCCGCAAACTACTTCAAGGAGCAGAACAGCGGCAGCTTCGTGCACTTCACCTCGACCTCGGGCCTGATCGGCAATTTCGGCCAGTCGAACTACGCCGCCGCCAAGCTGGGCATCGTCGGCCTGTCCAAGAGCATCGCGCTCGACATGCAGCGCTTCAACGTACGCTCCAACTGCATCTCGCCCTTCGCCTGGAGCCGGCTGATCGGCACGATCCCTACCGAGACCGAGGCCGAGAAGGCGCGCGTCGAACGCATCAAGCAGATGACCACGGCCAAGATCGCGCCGATCTGCGTCTATCTCGCCAGCGACAAGGCCAAGGACGTCACCGGCCAGATCTTCGGCGTGCGCAAGAACGAGATCTTCCTGTTCAGCCAGCCGCGCGTGCTGCGCTCGGTCCATGCCGGCGACGAGGGCTGGACGCCACAAAGCATCGCCGACGTGGCGATGCCGGCGATGCAAAGCTCGTTCTACAAGCTCGACCGCTCGGGGGACATTTTCTCCTGGGATCCGATCTGAGCTCCGTCATTCAGGCGTGACGAAAACGATAGGGAAAGGAGCAATTCTTTCCCTATCTTTTTGGATATACGGCGTTGAGAAGAAAATGTTTTCCTTTCAAATAATTACACTTGAATTCTAATTTAGAACTGGAACTTGTGTGCATTGGTAGCAACCAGTCTTATACTGCTGATTTCAAACAATTTTTTTCTATCCGACTAGGATTCCCATCGCGACAGGGGGTGTCGCTGTGGGGATTGCATGAACGAAGCAGTGGCGGATTTTGTGGCCAAGCTGGCCACTATCGCCGGACGGTTTCTTGGGCCGGCGGAACGGCTTTCGCCGATCTATGTGCTGGTCATGGTCGCGATCGCATTCGTTGCCTACCGGCTGGCGAAGCCTGCGGGAGTCGGCTTCTTCGCCTGGCTTTTTCCCCGCTCGATCTATTTCCATCGCTCGCATGGGGTCGACATCAAGCTGCTGCTGTTCGGCCGTCTGTTCGCAGCCTTTGGCCTGGTCAATCGACTGGCCATTTCGACCCTGGTCAGCGCCGCTGTGATCGCGACGCTGGCCAATCTGTTTGGGACCACGCAGCAGCCGACGGAATTGACCGTCGCGCAGATGGCCGCGCTCACTCTGCTGCTCGCTGCCGTCGCCGACTTCTCGACCTACTGGGTGCATCGGCTGCACCATGAGAATTCGGTTCTGTGGCCGTTCCACGCGGTGCATCACAGTGCCGAGGTGCTGACGCCGATCACGCTCTATCGCAAGCATCCGGTCTACGACATTCTGGGGTCGCTGCTGCGCGCGGCGCTGGTCGGCCTGGCGACCGGCGTGGTGATCTACGCCTTCTTCGGCAAGATCAGCGTTCTGACGCTGGGCGGCGCCAATCTCGTCTACTGCGCCTTCAACTTCGTCGGCGCCAATTTGCGCCACTCGCATGTCTGGATCAGCTATGGGCCGGTGCTGGAGCGCGTATTCATCTCGCCGGCGCAGCATCAGATCCATCACAGCCGCCTGCCGATGCATCATGACAAGAACTATGGCGAGATCTTCGCGCTCTGGGACTGGATGTTCGGCACGCTCTATCTGCCGCGCAAGCGGGAGACCTTCGAGATCGGTTTGTCGGATGCCGACGGCAATCCGCTGCCGCAACCGCACGTTACGCTGAGCGCCGCCTTGCTGCAGCCTTTTGCCGATAGCTGGCGGGCGCTGCGGCGCGTGCGGCCCGCGCGCGAGAAAAGGAGGGTGGCGGCATGAACGGGAGGTTTTCGCTCTATCTCGATCTGACACGCTTTTGGGCCGCTTTCCTGGTGCTGCTGTCACATCTGGCCTATCCGCGCTTCACCGATGGCAACTACCTGTTCCTGCGCGACTGGAATCTTGGCAGCGATGCGGTGGTGCTGTTCTTCGTGCTGTCCGGCCTGGTGATCGCCTACACCGCCGACACCAAGGACCGCACGCTGGGCGCTTTCGCGTTCAACCGGCTGACGCGCGTCTGGTCCGTGGCCATTCCTGCGGTGCTGCTGACTTTGGGGCTCGATCTGCTGGGCTCGCGGCTCGATCCGCCTGCTTATACGGGCTGGTGGTATGCCGCGCACGATCCGGGCGCCATGCTGTTCTTCGGCCTCACCTTCAGCACCGAATGGGGCCTGCTGCCGTTTCGTCTGGGCAGCAACGGACCGTATTGGTCGCTGAGCTATGAAGTGGCCTATTACGCGCTGTTTGCGGCTACCTTCTATCTACGCGGCGGATGGCGGGCGCTGGCGCTGGTGGTTCTGGTGCCGCTGTTTGGCATCAGGCCGCTGCTGCTGCTGCCGATCTGGCTGCTGGGACTGGCTGTCTATCGCATGTTGCGGGATGGGGTGAGCCTCAGCCGGACACGTGCCTGGCTGCTTACTCTGGCGCCGCCTGCGATTTACGTGGCGGCACTTGCCGTGGGCCTGCCGAAATTCCTGCTCGGGCTTACCGTCATGGCTATCAGCCAGCGCTATGTCGGCGGGCTGCTGAATTTCTCGAATGAGTTCATCTGGAATAATCTGCTCGGGCTGCTGGCCGCGGCGCATTTCCTGGGCGTCGCCAGCTTGCTGCAGGGACGCACTGCGTCGGAACGTCCGCGCATCGAGACCGCGATACGCTGGCTCGCCGGCGGCAGCTTCTCGCTCTACTTGCTGCATTATCCGGTGCTGCAATTCACCGAGGCCATGCTGCCGGAAGAGCTGCCGCAGATCGTGCGCCACCCGCTGCTGCTCGGGATCACCCTGGTTGCCTGCTTCATCGGGGCGGAACTGTTTGAGCGGCGCCTTGGCGTCTTGCGCGCCGGCCTGCGTCGGTTATTCGCCTATTTGCAGCGCCGGAAAGTCGGCGTATCGGGCGGTGTGGCGTTGACCTTGCCGGCGCGGGTCATCGAATAAGGCCGCCAACCGTCGCCGATGCGCTGATAGGTCAGCACGTCGCCCGCCTTGGGCGCGTCGGGATGCTGGAACGGGCGGTCGATATCCTTGATCAAAGTCACCAGCAGCCTGCCGCCTTCGACCGCATAGCTCACCTCGCCGAGATAGAATCTCCGGCCATCGCCAGTCCATTCGAACGTCTTTTCGGCGAAGACATGACGCATGGCGGGCCTGCTGCAGGCGGGATCGCCGGACCAGGTCCCCAGGATCTCTTTCGGCACTTGGGCATTGGCGGTTGACGAAAGCAGCACGCCGAAAACCAGCGCGGGAAAAAATCGGAAGGAACTGCGGTGCATCGCGCCTCACCTGGTCATAGGCTAGGCACAATGCCGCGCCGTCGGCCTGGCGACAATCGTTTCGACGGTTGCTAAAATGCCGTTCATGCTGAAAGCCAGCGACATTCTCAGCATCGAAGAGATGCAATCCGTGCGCCGCCGCTCCGATTGGCGCGGCGCATTCCTGATCCTGCACGCCTGGGGTCTGATCCTCGGGTCGATGGCGCTGTTCGCGTGGTGGCCCAATCCGCTGACGTTCGTCTTCGCTGTGGCGATCGTCGGCTGCCGCCAGCTCGGCCTGGCGATCTTGATGCATGATGCCGCGCACGGTCTGTTGTTCGCCAATCCCAAGCTGAACGATCGGTTGGCGCAATGGCTCTGCGCTTGGCCCGTCGCCACCAGCCTGCATGCCTACCGGCCATACCATCTCAAGCACCATCGCTTCACGCAGCAGGAGCAGGACCCCGATCTCGGCCTATCGGCGGCTTTCCCCATCACGCGCAAAAGCCTGCAGCGCAAGTTCATCCGAGACATGACCGGCCAGACGGCCTATCAGCGGCGCAAGCTGCAATGGCGTGATGCCTGGGGACCGGAAGGCCTCTCGCGCCGCGAGCGATTGCAGCGCCTGAAGGACAAACTGGGCGGCGCGTTATTGGCCAACGCCATTTTGTTCGCCGGCCTGGCGCTTGCCGGCTACTGGTGGCTTTACCCGGCGTTATGGCTGCTGCCGCTTTTCACCTGGTACCAGCTCATCAGCCGCATCCGGAACATTGCCGAACACGCGGTGGTGCCGGACAACGACGATCCTCTGCGCAATACCCGCACCACTTTGCTCGATCCGCTCATGCGCCTTTTCGTGGCGCCCTATTGGGTGAACTACCACCTCGAGCATCACCTGTTCCTGTTCGTCCCGTGCTACCGGCTGCCCGAGGCGCATCGGCTGCTGATCGAGAAGGGCTATGGGCCGAAGATGGAACTGAAGCGCGGCTATCGCCAGGTCCTGCGCGAAGCCGCTTCCGCCACCGCCGACACCAGGCGCGGCGGAGGCGGGGAGAATATGCAGTTCATTTAGATGGCAGCTGCCGTCAGGCCCGATGCTTCACCAGGTTCCACGCCAGTTCGGCCAAGGTCCGCGCGCGGTTGCCGAATTTGAGCGCCGTGGTTGAGGCCGAATTGCCGTCCAGCCCGCGTTTGTAGACGCCTTGGGCGATGCCGGCGAGGCGGAACATCGAGAACGCCATGTAGAAGTCCCAGTAGGGAATGCCGTTGCGGCCGGTGCGCCGGCAATAGGCATCGAGATATTCCTGCTCGGTGGGGAAGCCCATTGCCTTGACGTCAAGGCCAGCCAGCCCGTTGGTGGCGCCGTAGCCTTTGCCGAAATGATAGATCATGCAGTTATAGGATAGGTCGGCCAGCGGATGTCCCAAGGTCGACAATTCCCAGTCGAGCACGGCGATGATGCGCGGCTCGGTGGGATGGACGATGGTGTTCTCCAGCCGGTAGTCGCCATGGGCGATGGTGGTCTCGTCGCTGCCCGGCGGGATGTTGGCCGGCAGCCAGACCTTGAGCCGTTCCATTTCCGGAATTTCTTCAGTCTTGGCGAGATCGTACTGGCTGGCCCAGCGCGCGATCTGGCGTTCGAAATACTGGCCCTCGCGGCCGTAATCGCCCAGGCCGATCGCCTTGTAGTCGACCTTGTGCAGGCGGGCCAGCACGTCGTTCATGTGGTCGACGATGGCCCCGCGCTCTTGCTTGCTGCATTCGGGCAGCAGCGGGTCGCGGAAGATGCGGCCTTGCAGGAATTCCATCACATAGAAAGCCGTGCCAATGACCGAGGCGTCCTCGCACAGGCAGAAAGCTCGGGCGACCGGCACGTCGGTTTTCGACAGGGCGGAGATCACCTTGTACTCGCGATCCACCGCGTGCGCCGAGGGCAGCAGCTTGCCCGGCGGCTTCTTGCGCATGACGTACTGGCGGCCTTTGCCGTCGGTGAGGTGGAAGGTCGGGTTGGACTGGCCGCCATCGAACTGACGCACCACGAGCGGGGATGCGAAGCCGTCGACGTGTTGCTTCATGTATTCCGTCAGCGCGCCTTCGTCGAAGCGGTGCGCCTCGCGCACGGGCGTCAGGTTTTCGGGCAGGGCGGCTTCGCTACGCGACATCGGTACTCTCTTCCATTGCCTGACTGCTAGTTGACCTGCCGCTCGCGGCCTTCCCAAAACGGCTTGCGCAATTCGCGCTTCAGGATCTTGCCGGTGGGGTTGCGGGGCAGGGCGTCGATGAAATCGACCGAGCGCGGCACCTTGTAGCCGGCGATGCGCTCGCGGGCGAAGGTGATCAGCTCGCCTTCGCTTAAGGTAGTATCTTTCTTGCGCACGACGAAAGCTTTGACCGTCTCTCCCCAGCGTTCGTCGGGTACGCCGATGACGGCCACGTCCGCCACGGCCGGATGCTCGAACAGCGCGTTCTCGATCTCTGCCGGGTAGATGTTCTCGCCGCCCGAGACGATCATGTCTTTCACCCGGTCGTGGATATAGAGATAGCCTTTCTCGTCCATGTAACCCGCATCGCCGGTATGGAACCAGCCGTTGCGAATAGCCTTGCGCGTGGCGTCGTCGAGCCGCCAGTAGCCTTTCATGACCTGGGCCGAGCGCACGGCGATCTCGCCGACATCGCCCGGCCTGGCGACGTCCTTGCCTTCGCCATCGACGATGCGGATCTCCACGCCCTTTTGCAGATAGCCGCAGGACAGCAGCTTGTGCTGGTCGCTGGGATCGTGGTCGGATGGCGGCAGCAGTGTGATGGCGCCGGTGGTCTCGGTCAGCCCATACACCTGCTGGAAGCCGCAAGGGAAGACGGCCAGCGCCTGGCGCAGCACCTCGACCGGCATAGGCGCCGCGCCATAAACGATCAGGCGGATGCTGGAGAGATCGGTTTCCCTGATCTGCGGTGCCTGCAGCAGGAACAGCACCATGGCCGGCACCAGCAGCAGGACCTCGAGCCGGTCCTGCTCGATCGATTTCAGGATTTGCGCCGGCACGAATTCGCGAAAGATATAGTTGGTGGCCCCGCTGTAAATGCCGACCAGGCCCCAGCCGGCGCCGCCGATATGGAACGCCGGCATGCAGACCAGGTTGCGCCGGCCCGGCCCCATCTCCCAGGTCGGCGTCCAGATCGGCAGCATGTTGATGAAATTGTAATTGGTGATCTGCGCACCCTTGGGATGGCCCGTGGTGCCGCTGGTGTAGAGCTGGATAGCGACGTCGTCGGCCGCGATCGGCAGCATCGGGTCCTTGTCCGATTGGGCATCGCGCCAGGCGGCGAAATCCTGCCACTGCGGATGGCGGCCGTTGAGCGCGATGATCTTGCGCACCGTCTTGAGCTGGTCGCGGATCTTCTCGATGGCGGGAAAGAATTCCTCGCCGACGAAGAGGATCTCGGCCTCGGCGTCGTTGATCACATAGGCGATTTCCGGCGGCGCCAGCCGCCAGTTGACCGAGACCAGCACGGCATTGGCCTTGGTGGTGCCGAAGAACAGCTCGAAGAAAATGTCGGAATTCTTGTCGATCTGTGCCACCCGCACCTGCGGCTTGATGCCCTCGGCGATGAGCCCGTTGGCGATGCGGCTGGCCTGGCGGTCGAGCTGGCGATAGGAGGTGGTTCGCCCCTCGAAAATCATCGCGGGCGCCTCCGGCCGGGCAGCGGCATGGTGACGGGTGATGTCGGCGATCGCCTTGATGGCGGGTGCGGCAGCCATTTAGTCCTCCCGGAAGGCCGACATGCGCGCGCCGGCCGATTTTTGTGCGGCATCCTAACAAGGGGCGAGGCGGGGTAGAAGCCAATTGCCCGATTTTCCGCGAAAGGCTGCAGGGTTGTGGCTCGCAACCCCTTCCGCCGGTATACTGAGGGACGAGGTTCCGCCGTTCGGAACCAGGTGCAGTCGGCGGGTCATGCTGGGTAAGCTGTTCGGCAAATCGGGGAATACAGGCAGGCTGGCCGGCGCGCGCGTTCCAGAGGGCGTGCGAGTCTATTGCATCGGCGACATCCATGGCCGCGCCGATTTGCTGAAGGCATTGCATCGGGGAATCCAGGCCGATGCCGCCCAAAGTGACGGCGGTTCCGAGTTGCGCAACATCGTGGTCTATGTCGGGGACTACGTCGATCGCGGCATGCAAAGCCGCGAAGTTATCGACCACCTGTTGAGCGACCCCTTGCCTGATTTTGAGAAAGTCTATCTCAAGGGCAATCACGACGATTCGCTGCTGCAGTTCCTTCGCGATCCTGATTTCGGACCGCTGTGGTTCTCCTATGGCGGCGACGCCACGGTGCTGAGCTATGGCGTACGCATGTCGCCCAGCAAGGTCGGACGCGATCGCTTCGAGGACATGCGCCAGCAGCTTGAAGCCAATCTGCCGCCGGCGCATCTGGAGTTCCTGCAGTCGCTGCAGATGGTGTTCGAATGCGGCGACTATCTTTTCGTGCATGCCGGGTTTCGTCCCGGCGTCGGCCTGCAGGAGCAGAAGCACGAAGACATGATGTGGATCCGCGAGGAGTTCCTCGACAGCAAGCACGATTTCGGCAAGATCGTGGTGCACGGGCATTCGGTAACCGAAGCGCCGGAAATTAAGAGCAACCGCATCGGCATCGACACCGGGGCCTATGGCTCGGACACGCTGACCTGCCTGATCCTGGAAGGCGATGGCCGGTATTTCATCAGCACGGAAAAGGCGAAAAAAGCGGCGGCCTCCTGACCGTCGCCTTGGGGGAGTTCATGGGCAAGAGAGTTCTGGTCACCGGTGGCGCCGGCTTCCTCGGCTCGCATCTGTGCGAGCGGCTGTTGAAGGAAGGCAACGACGTGCTGTGCGTCGACAACTACTTCACCGGCACCAAGTCGAACATCCTGCGCATTCTCGACAATCCGCGTTTCGAGGCGATGCGCCACGACGTGACGTTTCCGCTCTATGTCGAAACCGACGACATCTTCAATCTCGCTTGTCCCGCCTCGCCGGTGCATTATCAGTACGATCCGGTGCAGACCACCAAGACCTCTGTGCATGGCGCCATCAACATGCTGGGCCTGGCCAAGCGGGTGCGGGCGCGCATCATGCAGGCCTCGACCAGCGAGGTGTACGGCGATCCGACCGTGCATCCGCAGACCGAGGACTATCGCGGCAACGTCAACCCGCTCGGGCCGCGCGCCTGCTACGACGAGGGCAAGCGCTGCGCCGAGACGCTGTTCTTCGACTATTGGCGCCAGCACAAGCTGCGCATCAAGGTGGCGCGCATCTTCAACACCTATGGCCCGCGCATGCACCCGAATGACGGGCGGGTGGTGTCGAACTTCATCGTCCAGGCCCTGCGCGGCGAAGACATCACCATCTATGGCGAAGGCCAGCAGACCCGCGCCTTCTGCTATGTCGACGACCTGATCGAAGGCTTCATGCGGCTGATGGGCACGCCTGACGATTTCACCGGCCCGGTCAATCTCGGCAACCCGGTCGAGATCACCGTGCGGCAGCTGGCGGAACGGGTGATCGCGCTCACCGGCGCCAAGTCGAAGCTGGTGTTCCGGCCGCTGCCGCAGGACGATCCCATGCAGCGCTGCCCCGACATCACGCTGGCGAAGAAGGTGCTGGGCTGGGAGCCGAAGGTGAAGCTCGACGACGGTCTGAGCAAGACCATCGCTTATTTCGACGCGCTGCTGGCGGGCAGGTTGGAGAAGGCACCGGCCTGACTATTTTTCGGTGCGGCCGTACACGTCGTCGAAGCGTTCGATATCGTCCTCGCCGAGGTAGGAACCGGATTGCACCTCGATGAGGTGCAGTGGTTCGCTGGTGGCGTTTTCCAGTCGGTGGCGCGTGCCAGGCGGAATATAAGTCGACTGGTTTTCCTGCAAGTCGAAACTGCGGTCGTCCTGCGTCACCCGCGCCGTGCCGCGTACCACGACCCAATGTTCGGCGCGTTTGCTGTGGCGTTGCAACGACAGGCGCTGGCCCGGCAGCACGGTGATGTGCTTGACCTGGAATCCCTGGCCGGCGTCTAGGCTCTCGTAGGCGCCCCAGGGACGGAACACCTTGTGATGCGCCATGGCCGCGTTGCTGCCGTTGGCTTTCAGCTTCTCGACCACCAGCTTCACGTCCTGCGCCCGCTCGCGGGGCGCCACCAGCACCGCGTCGCGCGTGGCGACGATGACAAGATCGCGCACGCCCAAGGTGGCGATCAGGATGCCGTCCTCGGCGCGCAGGTAGGAGCCGGCGGTTTCCGCCAGCAGCGTATCGCCATGCACGACATTGCCGTCGGCATCGGCGGGACCGATGTTCCAAAGCGCCGTCCAGGAGCCGAGATCGCTCCACTTCATGTCGACCGGCACCACGCCGGCGCGCGTGGTGTGTTCCATCACTGCATAATCGATCGATTTCGACGGGCAGGCGGCGAAATGGTCGCGATCGAGACGGACGAAATCGAGATCGCGGCGGGCGTTCTCCAACGCTTTACTTGCACTATCGAGAATCTCGGGCGCCGTCCTGCGCAATTCTTCCAGCAGGTCGCAGGCGCGGAACAGGAAAATGCCGCCGTTCCAGAAATAGCCGCCCTCCCGCAGCCAGGCGACGGCGGTATCGTGATCGGGTTTCTCGACGAAGCGGTCGATTTCATGTGCGCCGGCGATATCGGTAATCGCTCTGCCCCGGCGGATATAGCCGAAGCCGGTTTCCGGCCGGTTCGGCTCGATGCCGAACGTCATCAGTTTGCCTTGCGTTGCGGCCCTCGCCGCTATGGCGATGGCGCGCGAGAAGGCGGCATCATCGCCGATCACATGGTCCGACGGCATCAGCAGCAGCAACGCTTCCGGATCCTCGCGCGCCACCAGCAAGGCAGCGACGGCGGCAGCAGGTCCGGTGTTGCGGCCGGTCGGTTCCAGCACGATACGCGCATCCGCAACGCCGATCTGGCGCAACTGTTCAGCTACGACGAAGCGGTGCTCGTCATTGGCGATCAGGACCGGCGCGGCGAATAGGCGGCGATCGGCGGCGCGCAGCACGGTTTGCTGCAGCAAGGTGCGCTCGCCGGCTAGGGCGTGCATTTGTTTCGGATAAAGCTCACGCGAGAGCGGCCACAGCCTGGTGCCAGCGCCGCCGGAGAGTATGACGGGATGGATCAACCGGCTCATCGCGCCGCGCTCAGCTGGCGCGGCGCGTGCTGGCCGGCGCGGTCATCTGGTCGTGAATCCAGCGATAGGTGCGCTCCAGTCCGTCCTCGAGACGGATCGACGGCGCCCAGCCCAGCACCTGCTTGATCAGCGTGTTGTCGCTGTTCCGCCCGCGCACGCCTTTGGGCGCGTCGAGCTTGTAGCGCCGCTTCAGCTTGATGCCGCCGATTTTCTCGGCGATGTCGACCAGGCGATTGATGCTGACCAACTCGTCGCTGCCGATATTGATCGGCTCCTCGACGCCGCTTTCCATCAGCCTGACGCTGCCTTCCAGGCAATCGTCGATATACATGAAGCTGCGCGTCTGCTCGCCATCCCCCCAGATTTCGATCTCGTGCCGGCCGGATTGCTTGGCTTCGATCACCTTGCGGCAGATGGCGGCCGGCGCTTTCTCGCGCCCGCCTGCATAGGTGCCCCAAGGGCCATAGACGTTGTGATAGCGCGCCACGCGCGTGATCAGGCCGTAATCCTCGCGGAAGTGCCGGCACATGCGCTCGCTGAACAGCTTCTCCCAGCCATAGCCGTCTTCGGGCATGGCGGGGTAGGCGTCTTCCTCGCGCAAAGCGGTGACGTCGGCCGTCACCTGCTTGTCGGCGTTGTAGACGCAGGCCGAAGAGGAGAAGAAGAAACGCTGTGCTCCTTCTTCCTTCGCGGCCATCAACATGTGGGTGTTGATCAGCACCGAGAGCATACACTCGGCCTTGTGGGTTTCGATGAAACCCATGCCGCCCATGTCGGCGGCGAGATTGTAGATTTGCGTGGCTCCCCTGACGGCTTCGCGGCATGCGGCGGCGTCGCGCAGATCTAGCACGCGTTCATCGACGCCGGCATGGTGCTGGTACCAGTCGGACTTGTCCTTGAAATCGACGGCCCGCACGTCGCTCCAGCCCAGCCGCTTCAGATGGCCAACCAGATGTCCGCCGATGAAGCCGCCGCCGCCGGCAACGACCACCAGACCCTGCCGAGTGGATGCCTGTGCCAACCCCAATCTCCCAACAAAACTGTCGATAGATTAACAATTTATCGGCGGTTTGCGAACCGGTTTGTCAATTGCGGATCGAAGCCATGATCGCCTCGAACCGGTCGGCGATCGGGCCAATCGCAAAGGCGCGTTCGGCATAGGCGCGACCATTGGGCCCCATCGCCGTCAGCGTCGTCCGATTGCCTAACATGCCGAGGGCGGCCGCCACGAAACCCTCGATGTCGGCGGGGTCCACCACCATACCCGCTCCTTCGCGGCGGATCAGGCGCGCGGCGAGATTTTCCTGCGGCATGGCGGCCAGTATGGGGCGGCCGGCGCTGAGATAGCTCAACACCTTGGATGGTACGGAGAATATGCCGGCTTCCGGCTCGAGCAGCGCTATCGCGACGTCGGCTGCCCCGAGCATGTCGGGCAGGGCGTCGTAAGGCTGGAACGGCAGCAACGTCAGCCGGTCGAGATGGCGCAGTCTCTTCTGCTCAGCCAGATAATCGGCCCCCAACCCTTGCGAGGCCACGATCAGCCTGGCGGCGGAATGGCGACCTAGCGCCTGCGCCAGGGCCGCCAGCAGTTCGGGATTGTGCTTGAGTCCCAGGGTGCCTGCGTAGAGGAAACAGAATTCATCGACGCAGCCTTGCTCGAGCGACCAGACATTGCGCTTCGGCCGCGGCGATATTTCGGCCAGCGGTGCCCAGTTCTCGATGGTGACGCAGCGGTCCGCCGACACGCCCATCGATCTCAGGATCGGCAGGAAGTCGTCGCTGATCGAGATCACCGCATCGCTCCGGCGCAGACAGCGCGTTTCTTTGGCTGCCAGCAGATGCGCGGCGACATGGCCAATCGCCGGCAGACGCCGGGGCAGGATGCGCCTTGCCGCCTCGCCATAGAGATCCTGCAGCCAGAAAACGAAACCCGCCATGCCGATGCGCGCGGCGCGTTGGGCTGACGCCTGGATGTCCGGCGCGGAATTGCCGCAGATGACGATGTCGGGTTTCTGCTCGGCGATGCGGTGTGCCAGCAGCGCCGCATAACGGCGCTCCTGCTTCCAGCGCTCGAGATAGCTGTATTTCGCCAGCGTCTGTCCCAGCGAGATCGGCGCTACGGAAAATCCGGCCGGATCGTCGGCGCGGCGCGCCAGCGCCCCTTGCGGCGTTTGCATCGAATCGGAATAGCAATGATGAACGTTGTGGCCGCGGCGCGCCAGTTCGCGCGCCAATTCGACCTGGAACGGGTGGCCCGAATAATCGTGCAGGACGATCTTCAGGCCGCCCTCGCTCATACCTTGGTCTGTCGCACCACGTATTCGAACAATTGCTCCAGGCATTGCTCGAAGGAGTGCGCCTCGGTGTCGATGACCAGATCGGGATTCTCGGGCTCTTCGTAGTCGGCCGAGATGCCGGTGAAATCGGCGATCTCGCCTTTGCGCGCCTTCACATACAGACCCTTGGGATCGCGCGTCTCACAGGTTGCAAGCGACGCTTTTACGTAGACTTCGGCGAAATTGCCGTCGCCAGCCGATTTGCGTGCATGCGTGCGTCCGGCGCGGAACGGCGAGATGAATGCCGTGATGACGATCAGGCCGCCGTCGGCGAACAGCGCTGCCACCTCCGAAACGCGGCGGATATTCTCGGTGCGGTCGTCGGCGGAGAATGTCAGATCGGAATTCAGGCCCCGCCGCACGTTGTCGCCGTCGAGTACATAGGTCTGGTAGCCGCGGTCGAACAGCCGCCGCTCCAGCGCCATGGCCAGTGTCGATTTGCCGGCACCGGACAGGCCGGTCAGCCATACCACCAGGCCGCGATGGCCGTTGCGCAGGCTGCGCACGTCCTTCTGCACGGTGTGAGCGACTGCGGTGAGGTTGGTTCCGGCCTGGGTACGCAGGCGCCGCTGGTCTGGAATGCCATGCAGATCGGCGATACCGCCGCCAACCACGCCGGAAATGTCGATCAGAGCGAAGCGACCGGTGGCCGGCAGATCGAGGTAGTTGTCGATGGCGACCACTTCGCCAAAGCGCAGGCGAACGTCGGCCAGATCGTTCTGTTCGATGGATTTCGCCCCGGTTTCAAAACCCGTCGGGCGGATGCGGGTGACGATCTCCGTTACCTGGGCCGAAACCTCGCTGGTCCCCAGCCGCAAGCGCAGGGCCTGGCCGACGACCAGAGGCAATTTCGGCAGCCAGAAGATGCGGGCCTTGATCTCGTTTGTTTCGATCGGCGCGCGTTCGACGTGGCTTACCAGCGCCCCGCGATCGGCGAATACCTGGTCTTCCAGGGTAAGGCCGATCGACTGGCCGGCATGTGCCTGCAGTACAGCCGCGCTGGCGCCGAAAACCTCGATGCTGCGGACCTTTGTCTGGCGGTTGACCGGAGAGATCAGCACCGTATCGCCAACCGCAACGCTGCCGCTCTCGACGCGACCGGCATAAATGCGCTTGTCGCCGACGCGATAGGTGTCCTGCACGGGAAAACGGAAGGGCAGGGCATCGCGCGGCAAGGCCGGCCCAAAGCCGTCCAGCGCTTCGAGCAAGGTCTGACCTTCGTACCACCCCATGCGGTCGCTGCGATTGGCGATGTTGTCGCCGTCGCGCGCAACGGCCGGAATGATGGCATTGGCCGTCAATCCAACCTCGCCGAGCAACGCCTGCGCCTGTTCGGCCAATTGCGTGAACTTGTTCTGCGAAAAATCGATGAGATCGAGCTTGTTGACCAGCACCACCAGCTGCCGCACGCCCAGCAGCGACAGCAGCATCGCATGACGCCGGGTTTGCGGCTTTATGCCTTCGCCAGCGTCGATCAGCAGCAGCGCCGCATCGCTTTCGGCGGCACCCGTGATCATGTTGCGCACGAACTCGTGATGGCCCGGCGCATCCACCAGGACGAACTGGCGGCGGGCGGTCTTGAACCATACCGTCGTCGTGTCGATGGTAATGCCTTGATCGCGCTCGGCTTGGAAAGCGTCGAGCGCGAAAGCCCATTCGATGGCGCGACCGCGCTTTTTGGAGATCGCTTCCAGGGCTTCAAACTTGCCCTCTGCCAGCGAATCGGTGTCGTAAAGCAGCCTGCCGACAAGGGTCGATTTGCCGTGATCGACTTCGCCGACGATGACCAGCCGGACGTTCTGCAGTTCCTCGCTCATGGTCACATATACCCCGAGCGACGCAGGCGCTCGAAAGCGTCTTCGGCTTCGTGGTCCATGGCGCGGCCGGCACGCTCGGACTGACGTGTGGTTTCCAGCTCGACGATGATCTTCTCGATTGTGTCGGCGTCGCTCACCATCGGATGTGTAATGTCCTTGTCGCCCAGCGAGCGATAGCGCTTGCCGTTCTTCGCCAGGTACAGGTCGATGATCGGCATTTTCTCGCGCTGGATGTAGCGCCAGATATCGATCTCACGCCATTGCAGCAGGGGATGGATGCGAACGTGCACGCCGGCGGGATAGTTGGCGTGATAGAAGTTCCAGAACTCCGGCGGCTGGTCCTGGAAATTCCATTCGCCGTCGACGGCGCGCGGGCTGAAAATACGTTCCTTGGCGCGAATGCTTTCCTCGTCGCGGCGGATGCCCGCAATGATGCCGCCAAAGCCGCGCTCGGCGATCATGCGCTTGAGGCCGTAGGTCTTGCGTGCGGCAGAACGGGCGGCTGGAGGCAGGGTAGGGTCCATCTCCTCGACCGGCGGGCAGTCGCCCACGATCAGATCGAGATCCCACTCCTTGGCGTAACGATCGCGGAAGGCATACATCTCGGGAAACTTGCGACCGGTATCGATGTGCATGACTGGAAACGGCAGCTTGCCGTAAAAGGCCTTGCGCGCCAGCCAGACCATGACATTGCTGTCCTTGCCTAGCGACCAAAGCATGCCAAGCCGCGGCACCAGCGCGCGCGCTTCGCGAAAGATGTAGATGCTTTGGCTTTCCAGCCGGTCGAGATGGTCCATTCGTCCGCCGCACTGCAACAAGGGCGGTAGGGATACACCAGCCGGGGATCAAATCAAGCGAGGATTATGCTCTCGCTACCAGGCATTCCGGCGGCGCAAGACCTCGGCCACGGTCATAAAGAGGATTTTGATGTCGAAGCGCAGAGACCAGTGCTCGATATAGAAGAGATCGTGCTCGACGCGGCGCTGGATCTTTTCCAGCGTGTCGGTTTCGCCCCGCCACCCGTTGACCTGCGCCCATCCGGTCAAGCCGGGTTTCACACGGTGGCGGGCGGCATACTCCGCCACCGCTTCTTCGAAGAGCACATTGGCCGCCCGTGTCCCGTTGGCATGCGGTCGCGGGCCGACCAGCGACATGGTGCCGTTGAGCACATTCAGCAGCTGCGGGAGTTCGTCCAGGCTGGTGCGCCTCAGGAAGCCGCCGATCGGCGTCAGTCGGGGGTCATCCGGACGCGCCTGAATCAGTTCGCCAGGAGCCGAGTGATGCACACGCATGGTGCGGAACTTGAACACTTCAATCAGCTGGTTGTTGAAGCCGTAGCGCGGCTGGCGAAACAGGATCGGCCCCCGGCTGGTCAGTTTTATGGCGATGGCGATCAACAGCATCAGCGGCGCGAAAGCGACCAGCAGCAGGCTGGCGAGGCCAAAATCCTCCAGACGCTTTAGCATCAGTTTTTCGTCGGAGAGCGGCCGGTCGAAGACGTTCAGCACCGGCACGTCGCCCAGCGTACCGAACGTGCAATGCGTCAGCTGGTAGCCGATCATGTCCGGCGCCAGCCTTATATCGACTGGCAAAGCCCATAATTGCTTGAAGATGTCGACAATGCGCTCTTCTTCCGACCAGGGCAGGGCGACGGCAATCAGATCGATTCGTTGCCGGCGCGCATCGGTAAGCAGGGTCTGGATCGTGCCGCGATAGTCGACGCCCGAAATGGCGCCTCCACCGGGCGGCGCCTCGTCGTCGTAGACGCCGACCAGCACCATTTCGCTGTCCGATTGCCGCTTCAGATGCCCGATCAGCCGCTCGGCGACCCGACCTGCTCCCACTATGGCGACTGATTTGGTCAGCCGGCCGATCTCCGTCCAGCGCGCCAGCAGCAGATGCAGGCCCAGTCTTATCAACAGGAACCCGACATATCCGCTTATGAACCAGACGATGACCCAGCCGCGCGAAAAATCGGTCGATACTTTGGCCACGAAAGTGGCGACGATCAGCAGCGCGCCAACGACCATCCAGGCGAGAAGCGGGCGGGAAAGTTGCCGGAACCAGTTGCGCCAGTACCGTTCGTCGTACAAGCCGAAAAGCGGGAAAACATTGGCGGTTAAAAGGGCCGCCAGAATGATGCCAATGAGATGCTTGCCGTCGAGCGTTGCAATGAACTCGACCAGGTAGATCTCATAGGCAAGGATGGCGGAAACGATGACAACCAGCACGTCCGCGAGGCGGAAGCCGTTTCGTATCAGAGCAAGCGAAATCGGTCGCACCGCGTTCATTTTGCGGGGAGTCCTGCCTTGTCTACACAACCCATAGCGTAGGTCGAATGAAACTTTCTGATAATCGCAATCGAAAATAGGGCAAAATTACCACAAAATCAATATGATATGATTAAATCTGCATCCAAACTCGCCTACGCTGGCATTTCCGCCCTGGATAAAATCGCTTTTCCGTCATGAATCTAGCTGAAATCACGCCCTTGATACTGACCTACAACGAGGCCGCCAATATTGAGCGCTCCTTGGCAGGATTAGGTTGGGCAAGGCGGATTGTGGTGGTGGACTCCGGCAGCACCGATGCGACTCTGCAAATATTGAAATCGTATCCGGCCGTTCACGTCGTTCATCGCCCGTTTGATACCCATGCGGAGCAGTGGAATTTCGGTCTGGCTGAAACCGGCATCGACAGCGAATGGGTATTGGCCCTAGATGCGGACTACGGAATTGATCCCGATTTCGTTGCAGAACTGCAAGCGCTGATGCCTAGCGCGGACGTTCATGGCTACAAGGCGTCCTTCCTCTACTGTATCGATGGCGTTGCGCTGAGAGGCTCGCTCTACCCACCGGTGACCGTTTTGTTCCGTCGCTCGAGTGCGACCTATGTGCAGGACGGCCATACGCAGAGGCTGCATTGTCCCGGGCAGGTGGTCGCGCTGACACGTCGCCTGCGTCACGACGACCGCAAGTCGTTGCCGCACTGGCTGGCTTCGCAAGCCCGCTATATGCGTCTGGAAGCCGACAAGCTTGCAGCAACCCCATGGCGGCAACTTGACTGGATCGATCGGTTGCGCAAGCTGCGGCTGGTGGCGCCCGTTGCGGTGTTCCTATATTGCCTGCTCGGCAAGGGGCTGGTGCTGGACGGCCGGGCCGGGCTGCTCTACGTCCTGCAACGCACGACATCGGAAATGGTGCTGTCGCTGACGCTGTTGCGCGATGATCTGGGCCGCGTGAGGAAAGGCCAATGACGGCGATCCTTGGATTGAACGCCTTTCATGCCGATTCGGCCGCTTGCATCGTCGTCGATGGCAAGTTGATTGCCGCGGCGGAAGAAGAGCGTTTCCGCCGCCTCAAGCACTGGGCTGGGTTTCCGCAGCAGGCCATCGCCTATTGCCTCGCCGAAGCAGGATTGAGCCTTTCGGACATTGATCATGTGGCGTTGAATCGCGATCCCAATGCAAATTTCGGGCGCAAGCTTGCCTATGTCTTGCGGCGTCGCCCAAGCCTTGGCCTTGTGCGGCAACGGCTCGCGAACCGGCGCCAATGGAAAGACACCGCTGCTCTCTTGGGGCAGGCGTTTCCCTCGGTGCCGTTCAGCGGCGCCATCCACAATATCGAACATCATGAGGCGCATCTGGCTTCGGCCTTCCTCGTGTCGCCCTTCGAGCGGGCGGCCGTGGTATCGGTCGACGGCTTTGGCGACTTCTCCAGCGCCGCCTGGGCGGTTGGCCAGGGCAACAGCATCGACGTTAGAGGCCGTGTCTATTTTCCCCATTCGCTGGGCATTCTCTATGAAGCCATTACGCAGTATCTGGGCTTCGAACATTACGGCGACGAATACAAGGTCATGGGTTTGGCACCTTACGGGCAACCGACCTATCGGCCCGCTCTGGAGAAGCTGCTGAAACTGCACGGGGGTGGAGGCTTCGAACTGGATCTCGCTTTTTTTACTCATGCGCGCGCCGGCGCCAACTACCAGATCCGCGATGGCGTACCGTCAGGCGGACGTCTTTACTCGCCGGCCTTGATAGAATTGCTGGGACCGGCGCGGCGTCCAGACGAACCGCTCGACCAGCGGCATCGCGACATCGCGCGTTCGGTGCAAGTCGCCTATGAGGACGCGTTTTTCAATCTTCTCGAGGCCGCCTACAAACAAAGCGAAGCGCCGTCTCTGGCTCTGGCTGGCGGTTGCGCCTACAACTCGGTCGCCAACGGCAAAATCTATGAGCGGTCCCCCTTCGTGCATTGCTATGTGCAGTCGGCGGCTGGCGATGCCGGGGGAGCGATTGGCTCGGCCTACGCAGTGTGGCATCGACTGGAACCCAGTGCGGCGCGCGAACGCATGACCCATGCGTATTACGGACCGTCGTTCGACAGGAGTGGGATAGCTGCGGCTCTGAAGGACCGCCAGGAAGATTTTGAGACGCAATCCTGCCGGATTGAGATAGTCGACGACGAAGAGATGCTGTGCGCCCGCGTGGCGCGCGCGATCGCCGATGGCAAGGTGATCGGGTGGTTCCAGGGGCGAATGGAATGGGGCCCGCGCGCCTTGGGCAACCGTTCGATCCTGGCTGATCCCCGACGCGCCGACATGAAGGATATCCTGAATTCCAAGATCAAGCGTCGCGAATCGTTCAGGCCTTTTGCCCCCTCGGTGCTGCGCCATCACGTGGCCGAGTGGTTTGAAACCGATGACGACGTGCCATTCATGATGCAGGTTTACCGCATCAGATCGGAACGGCGCGCGACCATTCCGGCGGTGACTCATGTCGATGGCAGCGGGCGACTGCAAACGGTGATGGCGCAAACCAACCCGCGCTACGCACGACTGATCGAAAGCTTTCTGCAGCTGACAGGCGTACCGATGGTGCTCAATACGTCGTTCAACGAGAACGAGCCGGTAGTGTGCCGACCGCAAGAAGCGATCGACTGTTTCCTGCGTACCAAAATGGATGTGCTTGTGCTCGGCGAGACGATCGTTACGCGCTGAGCGATGGCGCAAATTGCCTGCCACTATAGCGTTCGATCAAATCGGCATATAGCGCTTCCAATTGCTGGCCGATCGCAGGCCAACTGTAGCGCGTTGCCGCGAGATTGCGCCCATTGCGGCCGAGGCGGGCGGCGAAGACGGGGTCGCCGAGAATACGCGACATGGCATCGGCCAAAGGTTGCACGTGGCAGGAAACTACAAGACCCGCCTCGGCTTCGTTGATGGCATCATAGATGTTGACCTTGTCGGTAGTCACGACCGGCAGTCCAGCCGCCATCGCCTCGGCCAAGGCAATGCCGAAGTTCTCGCTATAGGATGGAAGAACGAACAGCGCCGCCTTTTCAAAGGCCTTCGCTTTTGCGTCTCCGCTCAGCATACCGGGAAAGGAGACCGACGCATTCAAGCCGTGTTTTGCCACTAGATCGCGCGTTTGCTTAAGAGCGCCATCGTCCGGTCCCGCGATGATGAGTTCCGCATTGGGCCGACGCTCTTTGACCTGAGCGAAGGCAGGTATCAGCAAATCCAGCCCTTTCTTTGGGTGCAAACGGGAAAGGAAGAGAATGCGATCAACGTCTCGACCTGAGGGGTTAACTACGGGCGGCAAGTCAACACCGAGCGGCACTACAACCCCATGAGCGCCACAAGCATATGGCTGAGAAATGCGCATTTCCTCGACAGAGGTGTAGTGCACGGCTGCGGCCTCTCGCAGAGCCCTGTTCTGGAACGCAATCTCCATCACTGACTTCCTGAAGCGGTGGCGATGCCAGATGAACGGGTCGAGAAGGCCATGCGGCCTTATTATGTAGGGCTTACCCGCACGGCGGGCGACGGCGGGGCCGACCATGTTATGGAAGAGATAGAGCGAGTGGATGTGCAACAAGTCGTAGTCGTGAAGGCGGGTTGCCAGCATTGCCGCCATAGCCGGGGAACGTTTCCAGAAGCGCGGAAATTTCACCGGAAAAGTAAGCACGTTAGGCTGCCACGGAATGTCGCCCGTCTGACCCTCGCTACCATTCATTGGCCAATCGGTTGTGAAGATATCGGCGCGATGACCTTTTTGAATGATGGCATCAGCCATCTTGAGGCAGGCGACCGCTGGCCCTCCACTCTCGGCGTTCAATGTTGCGATCAGATGCAGGACGCGCATTGCGGTGCTGTGCTTTATATACAAATGCGGCAGTGTTGAATGAGAACAGCAAATCCAAACGAGTATATTGTGCAGTAGGGTAAAAATAGTGTAATGTAGAAACTTCAAGGCTGGCAATTAGTTGTTGAAATTGCTTCATCAAAGGCCTTTGCCACGCTGCATCGCCAGGGGTTACCATGTGTGGTATTGCCGGCCTTTACGCATTTGCGCGGGGCGCGGTCGAATTGCCTCAAGACGAGTTGCAGCGCATAAGCGCGTGGCAACAGGATCGCGGTCCGGATGACCATGGTGTATGGCACTCGCAAGACGCGCGCTGCGCTTTCGATCATCGACGGCTGGCAATCATAGATGTGTCATCTGCAGGCCACCAACCGATGGTGGCCGCGGATCACGGGCTTTGCATAACGTTCAATGGCGAGATCTACAATTACCGTGAATTGCGAGCAGAACTTGAGCAAAGCGGTCATCTGTTCACCAGTGGCAGCGACACTGAAGTCCTGCTTCATCTTTATGCCGTGCATGGCTCAGACATGCTGCGGAAATTGCGTGGAATGTATGCTTTTGCGATCTGGGACGAGAAGCGGAGAGGGCTTTTCCTCGCTCGGGATCCTCTCGGAATAAAGCCGCTCTATTATTCCTCCAGTGGAGGGATTTTTCGTTTTGCTTCGCTTGCTCGCGCCCTGCTCGCAGGCGGGAATGTAGACCGAACGCCTAGCGCAGCGGCCCAGGCGGGATTTCTTCTATGGGGATCGGTGCCCGAACCGCTGACATGGTGGTCAGAAATTAAGGCGCTGCGAGCGGGACATTTCCTTTGGGTCGATGAGGCCGGCGAGAGGAAAGCACAGAAATTTTTCGATCTAGCAGCCATACTTGAAGCCGCAAGATCACGAAGTCAGGAAATCACCCTTGCCGAAGCGCTCACACAGTCTGTGGGCTTCCACATGGTTGCCGACGTGCCAGTTGGCATATTCCTGTCGAGCGGGCTGGATTCGGCAGCGCTTGCGAATCTCGCCAGCGTTGGGGCCAGCAATCGTCTGCTCAGCGTGACGGCGAGTTTTGAGGAATTTAAGGGAACGGACAGGGACGAAAGTGCCATCGCTTCTTTCGTCGCTAAACGCTTGGGAATGAGACACGAGGTCGTGAAATTCAGTGGGAGCGATTTTGTCCAACATAGATCTGCAATTCTTGCCGCCATGGACCAGCCGACCATCGACGGCATAAATACCTACTTCGTCAGTCTGGCGGCTAAGCGGGTGGGATTGAAAGTCGTGCTTTCAGGCTTGGGCGGAGACGAGCTGCTCGGAGGCTATCCGAGTTTCGCTCAGGTGCCGGCACTCGTACGTCGGTTGGGGGGCGTCCCCAAATCCCTTGGGCGACTTGTGCGGAGAGGGCTTGCCCCCTTCCTAATTGGTATCTCTCCCAAGTATGCCGGCCTTCTGGAATACGGCACGACATTGGCCGATGCCTATTTTTTGCGTCGCGCGCTATTCATGCCATGGGAACTGGCGGACGTGATGGGTCGCGACGAGGCCCGCTTCGCTCTCAGCGAATTGGACAAAGCGGCGTGTTTCGATGAAGCGCCCAAAAGCTCTCCATATGCCGGCGTCGCATTCTTTGAACTCAGCTTCTACATGCGCAACCAGCTCTTGCGCGATACGGATTGGTCATCGATGCGTCATGGCGTTGAAGTGCGCGTGCCTTTTGCCGACTCAACCTTGATACAGCAAATGGCGCCCCAAATTGTTTCCGCAAAACCGCCGCAAAAATCCAGCCTCGCTGCAAGTATCCCTTCCGAAATCTGGCGCGAAATCTGTCGGCGGCCGAAGCGGGGTTTCGAGGTCCCGATTGGAAGTTGGGTTTCCAACAGTGGTTCGCCGCATCGGAATGCACGAGGATGGCGGGGTTGGGCTTTGGACGTTATGGCCGAGTTTAATCTGAGTCGATAGGCGGCGGCTTTCCGAAGTATTGTTAATTTCAAGAGAATGTTGTCCATAGTACATTCCAATCCTTCGCCTGAACGGAAATCGGCACACCGGGAAGATAGATGTCGGTACTTCTGATCATTCCTTTAGCAATACTCGGCATGTCCGTCTGGGCAGCCATTTTGTTCCGGTGGCGGCTTGGCCTGCTGGCGTTGATCATTTACACGCCCTTTACAGGGTTGGTTGTGTCCGCCCTCTCGCCGTCGCCTTTGGGAAATCTGGTCAGGGACTTGCTGATCATCCTGCCTCTCTACCTCGCTTTTTTTCTCACCAGGCGACCGGCGGATCGCTTCGTCGCGCCACTTGGTTTTTTGACGATCGTTAGCTTTCTGGCAGTTCTGGTCGCGATCAATTCTACCTTCGGCGCGAGCAGTGGTTCGATGGTAGCGGCATTGGGCGCCAAAATCTGGCTGTTCTATATACCGCTGGTGTTCGTCGTCTCGGCCGCGATACGAGACAAAGCCGAGCTTCTTTCACTGATGCGGCTGTTCGTCGTGATGGGATGGATTCCTTGTACGGTCGGGATTCTGATGTGGCTCGGCGCCATCAACTACGATTACAAAGAATCGATCGAACTAGTTTACGGCGATTTTGCCCGCAACGCGACGCAGGGTTTTGCAGCGTTTAAGGTCGGGCAAAGCACTATTTATCGTATTCCCGGCACGTTCCAGTTCGCTTCGCAGTACTCCATGTTCTGCATCTTCATGATTTTTCCGGTTCTGATGCAGACCCGTCTGGAGCATTCGCGCAATTGGCGACTGTTCGGCTATATCTCGTTGGCTTTATTCATTCTTGCGGCCATGACTAGCGGGTCTCGCGGGGCATTCTTGCATGTGCCGTTCCTCTTTGCTCTGGTTGGCATGCTTCGGTTCGGTTTTGGACGCGGCGGAAATGGCCTGGTTGTCTTCGCGTCCATCGTGTTCGCTGCTATAATGCTGTCGCAGTTCGATGAGTCAGCAATCCTGGATCATGTGGCTGAACTGGCGGCAGCCAATGGCCAATTTGTTGTTCTGGGTGGCGTCCAATACGCCATCGAACAGGGTGGAATGTGGGGACAGGGGGTCGGTGTCGGAACTATCGCCGCCCGGCACGTTATCGGCGAATCCGATATTCAGATTGCTGCCATCGAGAACTATTACGCCAAGGCATGGATAGAACTCGGTGTCTTCGGGTTCATTACAATCATCGCGCTGTTTGCATATTTGGCCCTGGCTGGCATCCGAATGGCGAGCAAGTCGAGAGATGGAGCGTTGCGAGACGTCGGACTGGTTGTCGTCGCCATGGTCGTGTTCATCGCCTATCTGAGCACCCGCGGCTGGGTGCTGGATCAGGATCCAATGGCTTATTACTATTGGGTAATGGTCGGAATTTTGTTCAAGGTACCTTGTCTCGAAGTGTCGCGCCGGCCGCAAAGTACGCAGATGCAGAGCGCGTGGCCCCGGCGCGCAGGAACGCCGATCGGCTCGCTTCCGCGATCAAGCGGATTAAAGTGACGTCCACCGGGATATTCCATCCGGGGCGTCAGCATTCT
>CAYLYK010000003.1:643493-652528 GCA_964388115.1 uncultured Hyphomicrobiales bacterium | reverse complement strand
CGAAAGGGCGGCCCTCGGGCCGCCCTTTTTTATTCGACTGTTTGAAAGCCGTTGCCGATCGCCCTGGTTTGCCGATACGCCGTCGTCCGACAGGAACGGAAGCTATTTCTTTGCCGGCGGCGGGGCGGCGGGTTTGGCAGCCGGGGTCGAGCAATCCTTGAGACCCAAGACGTCGGTATAATAGTCCGACGACAGCGGCACCTGCTCAAGCTTGGTCGTCTCCGCCGCCAAGCCGAGATTGAGCTTCCTGTCGGTATCGACGCAGAAATTCGGATCGGAGCGGCGGCGCTGCTCGGCAAGATTGGCGAGCTGCGTCACCATCATGTTCATGCGCGACTCGCCGCCGTATCTGGCGTACTGCGTCTTCAACGCCGAACCGTTGCGTACCAGATCGGTACTGAACTTCTGCACGAACGAGCCATAGCGATTGCGGAAACTGTCTTCCGTCGCGCCCGAGCAGCCCAGCGCGGCGACCATCAGCTCCGTGGTCAGCATGCGCACGGCGATCGCCTGCAACTCGATGGCCGTCCGGCAGGAGGCCTGGGCGAAAGCGGGGCTGGGCAAACTCGCCAGCAGCCCGGCCATGGAAACGGCAATCAGCTTCTTCGATATCACGACGTTCTCTCCCTCAACCCGATTGCGGCCTGGCCCGCATTGTCGAAACCTATCCGCGCCCGCCACGCAACGCGGCTTCCAGCTTGCGGGCCATCAGTCCGGCATCGATCCGTACCAGCAGCACCGCCACGAAATACAGCAGGAATCCCACCGCCATGACCAGCAGGGGGATCAGCAGCGAGCTGTGTATGGTCGGTCCGCTCAGACGCAGGACGCTGGCGGGCTGGTGCAAAGTGTACCACCAATCGACGGAAAATTTGATAATCGGCAGATTGATCAGGCCGGCCAGAGCCAGAATGGCGGCCGCCCGCCCGCCGCGGTCGCGATCGTCGAAAGCGTTGGCAAGCGCCATATGGCCGACATAAAGAAACAGCAGCACCAGCATCGAGGTCAGCCGCGCATCCCACACCCACCACGTGCCCCAGGTGGGTTTGCCCCAAAGCGAACCCGTGAGCAGGCAGATCAGGGTCAATCCGGCACCGAGCGGGGCGATGGCGCGCTGAGCGATATCGGCCAATGGATGACGCCAGATCAGCAAGCTGGCGCCGGCCCCGGCCAAAACCGCATAAGCCATCATGGCCATCCAGGCGGCCGGCACATGGACGAACATGATGCGTACGGTGTTACCCTGCTGATAATCCTGCGGCGCCTGGAATAGCGCGAGGTACAGGCCCACCGCCAAAACGACAGTTGCCAGCACGCCGACGGGCATCGCGATGCGACGGCTAAAGCGTTGAAAACGCGCGGGGTTGGCGAGGGCATGTAAAGCCATGGCGGGCGGCATCGAAGCCTATTCCCCTGCTGCGCGCAAGGCGGCCGCAATACCCCACGGCACGAGCGCCATGGCGCCCAAAAACAGCGCCAGTAACACGGTTATCGGGAAGGCCGGATCGGCCCCGGCCGACAACTCGCCGGTGGCAACCCCGAATATCAGCACCGGCACGCAGAGCGGCAGAATGAGCAACGGCACCAGTGGCCCGGCGCGACGGGCGCCGACGATGAGCGCTGCTCCAAGCCCGCCCAACAAACTGAGTGTAGGGGTTCCCAGCAGCAGTCCCAGCAATAGCGGCGGAATGGCGTTACCTTTCATTCCAAGCATGCCGGCCAGCAAGGCCGCCAGCAAAGTCAGTGGCAAGCCGGTGGTCAGCCAATGCGCCAAGCTCCGCGCCAGCGCTAATACAGGCAGCGGCGCATCGCTTGTCAGCAGCAGATCGAGGGTGCCGTCGTCGCAATCGCTCTGATAAAGCCGGTCGAGCGACAGCAATGCCGCCAGCAAAGCTCCGACCCACAACACGCCCGGCGCAATGCGCGCCAGCAGCGTTTGATCCGGCCCGATGCCGAGGGGGAAAAGACTGACCGCGAGCAGGAAAAATACAAGGACGGTCAGTCCATCGCTCGATTGACGTAGCGCCAGCTTGAGATCGTACGACAGAAGGAGAAGAAAACGATTCACGCCGCCAACCTCGGCGCGAAGTTGTCGAGGTCGAGGCAGCGCGCGTCGTCTAAAGTGAGATCGCCATGCGTGGACAGCGCCACCATGCCGCCGCGGGCGCGAAACGCGGCGATCAACTCGCGCAGATTCTGCAATGCCCTGGCATCGAGACCGGTGCCAGGTTCGTCAAGCAGCCACAGATCCCCGCCGGTGGCTGCCAAACGCGCCAGCGCAAGGCGGCGCCTCTGGCCAGCGGACAGGAAGCGCGTCGGCTGTTCGGCAAGATGCCGCAGTTCCAGACGCTCCAGCCCTTCGAGACATTGCGCCTGGCTGCAAGCGGGATCTATCAGTCGCGCAGCGAAGAGAAGATTCTCCGACACCGACAGGGCCGGCTTCAGCGCGTCGCTGTGACCGATGAAGCGCATACGGAGGCGATGCGCATCGCGATCGAGTGGCCGATTCTGCCACAGCAATTCTCCAGCCCGCGCGGGCGTCAGCAGCGCCAGCAGGCGCAGCAGCGTCGATTTTCCCGAACCGTTAGGCCCGCGCAGCACCAGTGCCTCGCCCGGCTCGAGGGCGAAATCCAGTCCGGCGAACACCATCCTGCCGCCGCGATGACAGGCGAGCGACCGCCCTTCGAACATGGCCATGGGCGCTAGATAGCATGGAAGACGGGAGGGCCGAACGCCTGCGATCAGCGCCGGAAATAAAATGGCCGCCATCCCGGGGGGAGCTGGGATGGCGGCCTAGCTGCCTCTTATCGAGGCTGGAACACGGCTTGGGGGGACCATGTTCCGGGGGAGAGCCTAAAAACTAAAGGTCGAATAAGACCTTCACTCGTCTCAATTGCGGCAAACTTGTGATTTTTTTGCCGCGCTCAAGAAGTTTTTCGTATTCGAATTCTGAGATAGGGATGCCGAAAGCGCAGCGCAAGCCCGCCAAGACGAATTGTTGTTGAAAGAATTATTGCTTTAAAATCAATAAGTTAACCGAAGTCTCTTCAGCATGACCAAGAGTGGTTTGGCTGGCGGGCCCTGAAGGGGCAGGTCGTTATGCTCGGTCCCGACTGAAATAAGGGATTGGGTCCCCGGCCGAATTCGGGCGGGCAGCCGGCGGGCGGGGCGGCGCTGGCGCTGCAGCAAGGCTGCTTTCAGCTCCTCGTGCCAGCGCTCGGTAGAAGGGCCGTACAGGCTGACGAAAAACCCGTCATGCCAGTGCTCCAGGATCCATTCGCTGAACAGTTTCACATCGCCGTAAATGGCGTCCAGCAGCAACACTCCCTTTAGTCGCGGTCCCAGCCCGCCCCGGGCGAGGGAAAAGGCGACCGACCGGTAGCCGCCACTGAAGGCGCTGAGGATGACCGGCGCGCGACGGAAGGCCTGCTCATCCTTCATGCCGCCGGTGCGCTGCGCCACTGTTTGCGCCGCCTCGTCGAGCAGGTTTTTCAGCCCGTCGGGCATGCCGAGTTTGCCAGGGCTGGAATCGGGCGCTTCCAGCGCAAGCTGCGGGGCGATCAGTACCATGTTCCGGCCCGAGGCATCGATCTGCCCGGGCAGATCGAAATCGGTCGCTACGGTGCGCTCGATTTCGCTGCCATGACCATGGAAAAATACCAGGATTTCGAAAGGCTGTGACGGATCGAAGCCGGCCGACAGATGGAACAGCACACGATCGTCGGTGTAATGCGGATGCTCGGACAGGACCGTGCCGTCGCCTGTGGTATGGGCGCGCTGGCGTGTCCTGGGATCGCGCGCGTCGTAGAACGGCTTGTTGCCGTCCGCCGTTGGTCCGTCATAGGGAAACGGCGCGCTAGCGAGCGAGACGGTGAAACGCTCGCCGGGGCGGCGCGCGACAGGCACGGATTTTGGCTTCCCCGACTTCAACATCAGCACGGCCAGCGGCAATGAAGCGGCCACGATGCCGTAAATAGCCGCCAGCAGAAAGCCCCGCCGGCCCGCCATCGCGCTCTCAGGCTGAAGCCGTCGCCGGCCGCGGCAGCAGCACGGCATAGAACGCCGGCAGCGCGACCAGATAGGCTACGGCGGCGATCAGCAATAGTGCGCCCAGCCCGAACTGCGCCGCCACCAGCGGCACCAGCACCGAGCCAATCACCGAGAAGCAGCCATTGATGCCCCAGGCCCACAGGAACAGATGCTCCTTGCCGAGATTGGACAGCATCGCCATCGCAGTCGGAAAACAGAACCCCATCAGGAAGGCGGCAGGGAACAGGATCGCCAGGCAGGCGACGATGCGCAGCCCGTAAGGCCACACCCCGATCGCGTTCAGCACCGGATCGAGCAGGTAGCCGTAGGTCAGCAGCATTGCGGCAATAGCAATGAAGATGACCGGCATCAGCTTGCGGCAGATGGCAATGTAGCGGCCCGACACCAGGCTGCCGATGCCGGAGAACACCAGCATGCCGGTGATCAGCACCGAGGCCGAGACGGTGGCATTGGTCAGCGCCAGCATGAACTTCGCGATCAGTCCGACCTCGACCACGATGTAGCCCAGGCCCAGGCACATGAAATAGACGATGACGCCGAACTTGCCGGGCTGGCGGGCGAAGATCGAGCGCCAGCCGAAGATCACCGGGAACAGCACCAGCGAGAACGCGGCGATGGCGCCGATGATCAGCGTCGCCCATAGCAGCAGATAGCCCCACTCGTCCTGCACGATGTCGAGCTTGTCGAGGAAGTTTGGCAGGTCGGCGAATTTCAGATAGGCCGCGAAATAGGGCCGGTCATTGGTCAGGGCCTCGGTGCGGAAAACGTAGTCCCTGGCGAACTGATCGAAGGTGCCGTTGATCAGCGAGTGCATGGCGAAGCGCGCCAGGGTCGTCGCCGGAACCAGCGCTCCGCCTTCGCTTACGCCCGGCGCCGACGCATCGGCCGGCGTACCGCTCGGAACCGTGGGATCCTTTTGCTGCGGAACGGTCGGGTCGTTCTGCTGCGGGATCGTCGGATCGCTGGCGTTCGAGGTGCCCAGCCCTGCCGCAGCGACGGCTTGCGGGTTGAAGAAATACTGGTCGCGATAGCCCTGCATCACCGGCTTGGCGATAGCCGGATCGAAGGCCAGGCCGGGGTAGTAGATATCGTCGAACGCCATGGCGAGGGTGTGCTTGTTCAGCGTCTCGACTTCCGCCGGCGAAAAACCATTGCGTTTGTAGAGCACCGTCACCGACGAAAGATAGGTCTGCACCACATAGAAGCGATCGGCGACCTTGCCGTCGTCGATATCGCGACCGGCCTCGACCATGGTGGCGAACAGGCGCAGCACCGATTTCGCTGGCTCTTCCTTGTTCCACAACGTGACCGACAGCATGCCATCCGGCTTCAGCGCCCGCATGTAGGCGCGCATGGCTTCGCGCGTGTAGCTGTATTTCTCGGTGATGGCGAAGCCGCCGGCGCTGGACAGGCCGACCGAATCGGCCAGCGACAGATCGACGATGTCGAAGCGCTCCTTGGCGCCGGCGACATAGAGACGGCCGTCATAGGGGATCACCGATACACGCTTGTCGTGCAGGATGTCGCCGGTCAGCTTGGCCATGCGCGTATCGTCTTTCAACGCGTTCAGCACCATGGGATTGGCTTCGGCGACCGTCACGGCCGAGGCGCCGGAGCGCAGCGCCAGATTGGTCGAGATGCCGCCGCCGAACTGCACCACGAATACCTCCGGCTGCTTCTTCAGCACGAATGGGTAGTACATGGGCATGAAACGGAAATACGCCGTCAGCTTTTCGGGGATCGGCTTCATCACGCCTTGCGGGCCGTCGCTGTCGAAGAACATGCCGTAATAGGCGTTCGACGGCGTCTCATCGAGATTGAGCGCCGCCATGTCCGACAGGCCCGGCGCGAAATGGAAATAGGAGCTGGCGTAGATCTCCATCAGCCCGTGCGGCGAGGTGGCGCGATAGATGCGCTCGGAATCGGGGAAGTTCCGGGCATAGGACACGCCCTTGTAGGACGAGACCGTGATCTGCGGCAGCGTGAAGGTCGCCACCGTTGCCGCGATCGCCAGTGCGATCGCGAGCAGGGCCGGGCCGCGCTGGCCGGCCGCCAGGAACCAGATCAAGGCGCCGACCAGCCACATGGCTACCGGCACCAGGATCAGGTGTTGCGGCAGCACGAAATACATCGCCAGCAGGAACACCAGGCCGCACAGGCCAGAGCCGCCCAGATCGGCGAAATACACTTTGCCGAACACATGCTGGCCGCGCAGGAACACCAGGCCGAGGAAGAAGGCGCCGGGCAGGAACGGAATGAAATAGATCAGGAAGTTCCCCGCCAGCCGCCATTTCTGCGTCGGATCGGAAACCAGGAAGATCGGATTGAACGGCAATGCCTGCGCCACGCAGTTGGCGGCGACCATCAGCGGGCCGAACAGCACCAGCGCCACGGTGATCCAGCGGTCCCAATGGCGTTCGAAATGCGCCTTGCCGATGCACATGATGGCGCTGACCAGGCCGAAGCCGAACATCGCCAGGCCGACCACGAAGGAGCCGAAATGCGCCCAGCTCGCCACCGAGAAGATGCGCATGATTGAGATCTGGTAGGCGATGACGGCGCCGGCCACCAGTCCAACGGTGAGATAGAAGGAAAGAGAAAGCCGGGGCAATGCCCCGGCTGAAAGCGCTGGATTCACGATGCTATGCTTTTCTCTGAGCGTTAGCGGCCGCCGGAATTATGCGTCCCGCCGCCTTCCTTGGTGAAGGGCACGAAGGGCACGATCTTGCCGTTGTAGAGATCTTCGCGGGTGATGGTGACGGCGCCGTCGGGCTGTTTCTGCTTCACGACCTTCAGCACGCGCTGCTGGCCCGGCGGGCCCACCGGAATGACCATGATGCCGCCGACCGCCAGCTGCTGCAGCAAGGGCGGCGGAATGTGGTCGATGCCGGCGGTGACGATGATCTTGTCAAAAGGCGCAGCTTCCTGCCAGCCGTAATAGCCGTCGGCGATCTTGGTGTTGATGCGGCCAAACTCCTTGTAGCCGTCAGCGGCCAGCTTCTTGTAATTGGCGGCGCTACGCTCGCCCAGCGGCTGGATGATCTCGATCGTGTAAACCTTGTCGGTCAGGTAGGTCAGCAGCGAGGACTGGTAGCCCGAGCCGGTGCCGATCTCGAGCACCTTCTCGCCTTGCTTCACATCGATGGCCGACGTCATGCGGCCGACCAGATGCGGGCCGGAGATGGTTACGCCGTAGCCAATGTCGAGGAAGTTATGTTCGTAGGCGCGGGCATAGTTGCGAGCGAGCGCGAATTCCTCGCGCGGCGACAGCAGGAAAGCGCGGTATTCCTTCTGCGTCCACAGATCCTTGTTCTGGATCATCGCCTGGAAGCGGGCCCAGCGCTCGTTAAGCTTCTCGACCTTCTCGCCACGGTTCTTGACCATCCAGTCGACGAAGGACTGCTGATTGTCCATTGGCGGCGTCACGTCGGGCGTGACCTGGACCGCGGGAGCGGCCAAAGCCGGCGTCGCGGCGGGCACGGCAAAAATCGCTGCGGCCAGCAGGGCTGCAGTCAGGAACGGGCGCGTCATGGCTGTCTGTTTCTCCGCCTAGGGTATTGACGGACAAGGATTTAGGCCTCTGGCCATTTCCTGCCGTACGGGCGGCATTTAAGGCTAAATCCCGGGCAAAATCTATGGCCGCGAGAGAGCCGCCTGATGGCCGATTTGCGACGTTTTGACGCCCGAAGGGCCCGGTGCAGGGCCCCCCGGCTTACCGGCCAGCCCGAAAACCCCTATGGAAGCCGCCTGTCTATTCGTACTTGCGGATGTCGTCGATGACCTTGCCGTCGTTAGCCAGGCTGCCCGGCGCCACGAACTTCACCTTGCCGCGCACCTTGCACAGGGTCTGGATCGTGCCTTCGATGGTGGCCGCCAGATCGGGCGAGCCGCCGTCCTTGATCTCGGCATGCAAAGTCATCACGTCGGCCTGGTTTTCGCGGTCGACCACCAGGCGCACCTTGCCTAGTTCGGCATGGCGCTTCTGCACCTGGATAACCTGTTCGGGATCAACGAACATGCCTTTGACCTTGGTGCGCTGATCGGCGCGCCCCATCCAGCCCTTGATGCGCGTGTTGGTGCGCCCGCAGGGGGACTGGCCCGCCATGATGGCGGAAAGATCGCCGGTGCCGAAACGGATCAGCGGATAGACCGGGTTCAAGGCAGTGACCACGACCTCGCCGACTTCGCCGTCGGGCACCGGATCGTTGGTGCCCGGCCGCACGATCTCGACGATGATGTCTTCGGCCAGGATCATGCCTTCCATGGCTTTCGATTCGTAGGCGATGGTGCCGAGATCGGCCGTGCCGTAGGACTGCAGGGTGAAGACGCCGCGCTCGATAAAGTCCTTGCGCAGCGACGGCGGCAGCGCTTCAGCGCCAACCAGCGCTTTCTTCAATGACGAGACGTCGCGGCCCATCTCCTTGCCCTTGTCCAGCAGGATCTTGAGGAAGGATGGCGTGCCGGCGTAGGCGGCTGGCTTCACCCGCTCGATGATATCAAGCTGCATCTCGGTATTGCCGACGCCAGCCGGAATCACCGGACAGCCAATGGCGCGCGCCGAGGATTCCATCATCAGGCCGGCCGGCACCAAATGATAGGAGAAGGTGTTGTGCACAATGTCGCCGGCGCGGAAGCCCGCGGCGTACATCGCCCGCGCACCGCGCCAGAAATCGCGGCCATCGCCATCCATCTCGAAGATCGGACCAGGCGACATGTAGATATGCGCGAGCTTCGACAGCGGCACGCCGTTCATGCCGCCGAAAGGCGGGTTGGCGCGCTGCTGCTCCAGCAGCGAGGATTTGCGCGTCACCGGCAGCTTCGCCAGCGCGGCGCGGCTGTTCACTGACGCTGCATCGACGTCCTTGAACTTGGCGGCGAAGAACGGCGCGTTGGCCTTCACATGCGCGATCTGCTTAGCTAACGCGGCCATCAAGGCTGCTTCGCGCTGCTGCGGATCGCGCGTTTCCAGATCGTCGAAATGCTCG
>CAYLYK010000003.1:0-643393 GCA_964388115.1 uncultured Hyphomicrobiales bacterium | reverse complement strand
CAAGGCTGCTTCGCGCTGCTGCGGATCGCGCGTTTCCAGATCGTCGAAATGCTCGGCCATAATGCGGAACTCCAATTCTCAAGCGTTTCCCTGTGGCCTGCGACTCTGGCGCGGGCGGGCCTGCGGCTCAAGGCCCTATTCGTCATTCCCGCGAAAGCGGCAATCTTTCTCATACGCAGGCGATGGCCTGCAGGGCCGGTTTGGTCCTTTCTGACAAAGACCCCCGCTCAAGGCGGGGGTGACGTACATGCTTTGACCTCAGGAGATTTACAGCCAGCGCTTGCGCCGTCTGTAATGTTTCACGTTGCGGAAGCTCTTGCGGCCGTCGCCGGCGACGCCGAGGTAGAATTCCTTAACGTCTTCGTTCTCGCGCAAGTCGCTGGCGGCGCCGTCGAGCACGATGCGGCCGGTCTCCAGGATGTAGCCGTAATGGGCGTAGCGCAGCGCCATGTTGGTGTTCTGCTCGGCCACCAGGAAGGACACGCCCTCCTTCTCGTTCAGCGCCCGCACGATCTCGAAGATTTCCTCGACCAGCTGCGGCGCCAGGCCCATCGATGGCTCGTCGAGCAGGATCATCCTGGGCCGGCTCATCAGCGCGCGGCCGATGGCGCACATCTGCTGCTCGCCGCCGGAGGTGTAGCCCGCCTGGCTTTGGCGGCGCTGCTTCAGCCGCGGGAAATACGTGTAGACCTTTTCCAGATCCTCGGCGATCTGCTGGCGCTTGCCGCCATGGATGAAGGCACCTGTCAGCAGGTTTTCCTCGACGGTGAGATGGCCGAAGCAGTGCCGGCCTTCCATGACCTGGATGACGCCGCGACGGACGAGGTCGTTGGCCGAGAGCTGGTCAATGCGCTCGCCGCGATAGGTGATCGATCCCTTGGTGACCTCGCCGCGCTCGACGCGCAGCAGGTTGGAGATCGATTTCAGCGTCGTTGACTTGCCCGCGCCATTGGCGCCCAGCAGCGCAACGATGCCGCCTTCGGGCACCGCCAGCGACACGCCCTTCAGCACCAGGATGACGTGGTTGTAGATGACTTCGATGTTGTTGAGCGACAGCAGCGGCGCTGCGGCGTCGGTTTGCGGCGTGGCTTGCATGGCGCTCATCGATATTCTCCGCACAAAAGGAAGGGCCGGCGGATTGCGCCGCCGGCCCGCCCGACCATTTCCCTAGCTGCACTTGGCCGGGGTGATGTTCTTCTCCTTGGCATACTTCTCCGCCGCATCCTTGACCATCGGGGCCAGGACCTTGTCGTCGGCGGTGTACCAGTCGGAAGTGAACTTCCATTCCTTGCCGTCCCAGGTATGGATGCGGCCGGAGCGGGCGCCTTCATGATCGGCGCAGGAGATCTTGATCGGCCGCATCATGCCGTCCATCCCCAGCTCCTTGAGGCGGGCGGCGGTGATGTCGAGATTCTCGAGGCCCCAACGCGCCTGCTCGCCGGTCAGCGGCTTGTTGCCGTACTTCTTCATCGCCGTGCGCAAGGCTTCGACGCCCAGCATGGCGGTAACCAAGCCGCGGTTGTAGAGAACATCGTCTGTCTCCTCCCACTTGGCCGCGCCCTTATTCTTGTCGTAGAGCGCCTTCTTGATTTCCGCATGCACCTTGTCACGACCGGCGCCGTGCTGCAGCGTCACCGCGTGATAGCCCTTGGCGCCGTCTTCGGCCGGTATCACGTCGGGCTCGGCGCCCGACCACCACACGCCGTACATCTTGTCGCGCGGATAGCCGACGGCGGCCGCTTCCTTGATCGAGGTCGAGTTCATCACGCCCCAGCCCCACAGCAGCACATAGTCCGGCCTGCTCTGGCGGATCTGCAGCCAGGTCGATTTCTGCTCGACGCCCGGATGCGTCACCGGCATGGCGGTGAACTTGAAGCCGTGCATCTCGGCCCGCTTGGTCAGCAGCGGGATCGGCTCCTTGCCGTAGGGCGAGTCGTGATAGACCAGAACGATGTTCTTGCCCTTCAGCTTGTCCATGCCGCCGTTGATCTTGCCGATGTGCTGGATGATCAGGTCGGCTGCGGTCCAGTAGGTGCCGACCAGCGGGAAATTCCACTGGAACACCGAGCCGTCGCGCGATTCGGAGCGGCCATAGCCCACCGACATGACCGGAATCTTGTCGATCGGCGCCTTCTCGGTAAGCGCGAAGGTGATGCCGGTGGAGAGCGGGTTGGTGAAGGCGGTGCCGGTCGGGCCCTTGTTCTTCAGGCGCTCGTAGCATTCGACGCCGCGATCGGTGGCGTAACCGGTTTCGCACTCCTCGTAGACGATCTTGACGCCGTTGATGCCGCCGGTCTCGTTGATGAAGGCATAGTAGTCGGCAACGCCGTTGGCGAACGGAATGCCGTTGGGGGCGTAGGCGCCGGTGCGATACACCAGCCCGGCCAGGAATTGCTCGTTCTGCGCCTGGGCCGGCGCCGCGAGCGACAGGCCGGCGGCAATCGCCGCGCCCGCCAATGCCAGTTTGAATTTCATCGCTTCCTCCTCCATTTGACGACAGCTTTTGCTGTCTTGTGACAAAACCTTATTGCTCTTGGACCTCTGCCGCCAGCGCCATACCGGCAGTTGCGGAAAGATCATGCTGCACCTGCTAAGCCCTCGCTCAATGCGGGAAGGGCCACAGGCGCAGTTTTTCCTTGGCGACCGCCCAGAGCCGGGCCAGCCCATGCGGCTCGACGATCAGGAAAAACACGATCAGCCCGCCGAACACCATGAATTCGATATGCGACAAGAGTGCCGTCGACATGGAAATGCCGAACCAGCCCGGAATCTGATTGAGCACGATCGGCGTCAGCACGATGAAGGCGGCGCCCAGGAACGAGCCCAGCAGCGAGCCCAGCCCGCCGATGATGACCATGAACAGGATCTGGAACGAGCGGTTGATGTCGAAGGCCAGCGGCTCCCACGAGCCCAGCCGCAGGAAGCCCCACATGGCGCCGGCGACGCCGATCATGAATGAGGAAACGGCGAAGGCCGACAGCTTGGCCAGCAGCGGACGGATGCCGATGATCTCGGCGGCGATGTCCATGTCGCGGATCGCCATCCATGATCGGCCGATATGCCCGCGCACCAGGTTCTTCGCCACCAGCCCCATCACGCAGACGATTGCCAGAATGAGGATGTAGCGATCGAGCGGCGTGGCGATGGCGATGCCGAACACCGACAGATCGCCAACCGCGACCGAACCGGAGGAGGTGTTGTTGGTGAACCAGTTGACGCGCGCGAACACCCAGTCGAGGAAGAATTGCGCGGCCAGCGTCGCCACCGCCAGATAGAAGCCCTTGATGCGCAGGGATGGCAGGCCGAACAGAATCCCCACCGCCGCCGCCATCAGGCCGCCGAATAGGAAGACGATGACCAGATTGTTGATCTCCGGCACGCGCAGCCAGAGGTTATAGGCGGCATAGGCGCCCACCGCCATGAAGCCGCCGGTGCCCAGCGACACCTGCCCGCAATAGCCGACCAGGATGTTCAGACCGATCGCCGCCAGCGACAGGATGAGGAAGGGGATCAGGATTTCGGTCAGCAGATACTGGGTGGCGAAGAACGGCACCACGGCAAAGCCGAACACGATGGCCGCCAGCACGAACCAGCGATCCTGCGCGATCGGGAAGATCTGCTGGTCGGCGCGGTAGCTGCTCTTGTACTGGCCGGCTTCACGATAGAACATGATCCGCTTTCCTTTACACGCGCTCGATGATGCGTTCGCCAAACAGGCCTTGCGGACGAACCAGCAGGAACGCCAGGGCCAGCACATAGGCGAACCAGTTCTCGATGCCGCCGCCGATGGTCGATCCCAGATAGACTTCCGCCAGTTTCTCGCCCGCGCCGATGATCAGCCCGCCAATGATGGCGCCGGGGACGGACGTGAAGCCACCCAGGATCAGCACCGGCAGCGCTTTAAGCGCCACCAGCGTCAGCGAGAACTGCACACCGAGCTTGGCGCCCCACATCATGCCGGCGACCAGCGCCACCAGACCCGCGACCGTCCACACGATCAGCCAGATGTAGTTCAGTGGAATGCCGACCGATTGCGCGGCCTGATGATCGTCGGCCACCGCGCGCAAGGCGCGGCCAACCCGCGTGGTCTGGAAGAAGATCGCCAGCGCTGCCACCAATATGCCGGCAATCACGGCGGCCATCAGCTCGTAGGGATCCAGCAGCAGCCCGCCTTCGAACACGCTTTCCAGAATGAAGATCGGATCCTTGGGCAGATAGAGATCGATCTTGTAGATGTCGCTGCCCCAGATCGTCTGGCCGAACCCGTCGAGGAAATAGGTGATGCCGATCGTCGCCATGAACAGGATGATACCTTCCTGGTTGATCAGCTGGCGCAACACCAGCCGCTCAATGGCGAAAGCCAGCGCCGTCATGATCACGGCGGTCAGCAGCAGCGCGACGGGAAAGGACACCCAGCCCAGGGTCGGGGCGATCCATTCCTGCAATCGTGCCATCGACAAAGCTGCGAACAGCACCATCGCGCCTTGGGCGAAGTTGAAGACGCCGGAGGCCTTGAAGATCAGCACGAAGCCCAGCGCGACCAGCGAATAGAGCACGCCGGTCAGCAGGCCGCCGATCAGGATCTCGAGAAACGGACCCATCATCGCCTCCTAGTGGCTGACGCCGAGATAGGCGTCGATCACCGCCTGGTTGCGCTTGACTTGATCGGGCGAGCCGTCGGCGATCTTGCGGCCGTAATCGAGCACCACGACCCTGTCGGAAATATCCATCACCACGCCCATGTCGTGCTCGATCAGCACCATGGTGGTGCCGAACTCCTCGTTGACGTCGAGGATGAAGCGGCACATGTCCTCTTTCTCTTCCAGGTTCATGCCGGCCATCGGCTCGTCCAGCAGCAGCAATTCCGGCTCGGCGGCCAGCGCGCGGCCCAGCTCGACGCGCTTCTGCAGGCCATAGGGCAGGCGGCCGACCGGCGTCTTGCGAATGGCCTGGATTTCGAGGAAATCGATAATGCGCTCGACCTTCTCGCGCTCGCGCACTTCTTCCTTGATCGCCGGCCCCCAGTACAGCGCCTGCGCCAGCAGCCCGGTGCGCATCTTCAGGTTCCGGCCGGTCATGATGTTGTCGAGCGTCGACATGCCCTTGAACAGCGCGATGTTCTGAAAGGTGCGAGCGATGCCCTGGCTGGCCGCTTCATGCGGGCGCATGGCAGTGCGGGTGACGCCCTTGTAGGTGATGCGGCCCTGCTGCGGGTGATAGAAGCCGTTGATGCAGTTCAGCATCGAGCTCTTGCCGGCGCCATTGGGGCCGATGATGGCCAGGATCTCGTGCTGGCGCAGCTCGAAGCTGATATCGGTGAGGGCCTTGACGCCGCCGAACGCCAGCGAGATGCCCTCGACGTTCAGCAGCACTTCGCCGATCTGCTTGTTTTCCATGGCGTTCAGCTCGCCTTCTTCAGCGGCGCCACGGCGGGGAATGTTGCGGCATCGCCGATCGCGATATCGCCGCGCAAGGTGCCCTTGCGGCCGTCCTCGAACGTGACCTCCGTGTCGATGACGCAGCGTTGCGAGCCGTTGTACAGCGCATCGATCAGCACGCCGTAGCGATCGCCGATGAAGCTGCGGCGCACTTTGCGGGTGCGGGTGAGCTCGCCATCGTCGGCTTCCAGCGCCTTGTGCAGGATCAGGAAGCGCTTGATCTGCGCGCCGGCAAGATTGGCGTCCGCCGCCAGGTCGCGGTTGACCTGCTCGATCTCGCCCTTGATCAATTCGTAGACCTCAGGCCGCGCCGCCAGCTCCTGATAGGAGCTGTAGTGGATGTCGTGCCGTTCGGCCCAGTTGCCGACCGCCTGCAGGTCGATGTTGATGAAGCAGGCGGCGAAGTCGCGGCCGTCGCCGAAGGCCACGACTTCGGAAATGTGCGGAAAGAACTTCAGCTTGTTCTCGAGATATTTCGGCGGAAACATCGTGCCGTCGCGCAGCCGGCCGACATCCTTGGCGCGATCGATGATGCGCAGGTGCCCGTCGGGATCGAAGAAGCCGGCATCGCCGGTATGCACCCAGCCATCGGCGGTCTTGGTTTCGGCGGTGGCTTGCGGGTTTTTGTAGTATTCCTTGAACACGCCCGGCCCGCGGAACATCACTTCGCCGTTCTCGGCCACTTTCACTTCCATCTGCGGCACCGGCTTGCCGACCGATTCCGGCCGCACTTCGCCGTTGGGCTGGATGGTCACGAACACCGCCGCCTCGGTCGAGCCGTAGAGCTGCTTGATGTTGATGCCGAGCGAGCGATAGAAATCGAAGATCTCGGGCCCGATCGCTTCGCCCGCCGTATAGGCCAGCCGCACGCGCGAGAAGCCCAGCGTGTTCTTGAGCGGGCCGAACACCAGGACATTGCCAATGCCGTAGAGCAGCCGATCGAGCAGCGAAACGCTCTTGCCGTCGATCAGGCGCGTGCCGACCCGGCGGGCCACGCCCATGAAGTATTTGAACATCGATCGCTTCAGCGCGCCGGCATCTTCCATGCGGATCATCACGCTGGTGAGGATGTTCTCGAAAATCCGCGGCGGGGCGAAGAAATAGGTCGGGCCGATCTCGCGCAGATCTGTCATCACCGTTGCCGACGATTCGGGGCAGTTGACCGCAAAGCCCAGCACGTAGCTCTGCGCGTAGGAGAAGATGTTGTCGCCGACCCAGGCCATCGGCAGATAGGCCAGGATCTCGTCGTCTGCCGTCAGGCCTTCGATGCGAGCAGCGTTTTCCGCCTGGATGCGCAGATTGTCGTAAGTCAGCATCACGCCCTTGGGCCGGCCGGTAGTCCCGGAGGTGTAGAGCATGATCGCCGTATCGCCGCCTTTGCCCTGGGCGATTTCGCCGGCGAAGAATCCCGCGTTCGCCTTGGCGAATTCCCGGCCCTTCTCCTGCACGGCATCGTAGGACATCAGCCAGGGCTGCTTGTAGTTGCGCAAGCCACGCGCATCCTGGAACACGACCGTTCCCAGGCCCGCCACCTGCGTCTTTATTTCGATGAGCTTATCGACCTGTTCCTGGTTTTCGGCGATGGCCATGCGCGCGTCGGCATGCTCGACCACATATTGCATCTCGGCCGCGACCGAATCCTGGTAGACCGGCACCGGGATGGCGCCCAGCGACTGCGCCGCGGCGATCGCCCAATAGAGATGCGGACGATTATCGCCGACGATGATCAGACGGTCGCTGCGCTTCAGCCCAAGCGCGGCCAGACCGCAGGCCAGCGCCTCGACTTCTTCGCTGACTCGCTTCCAGTCGTAAGACAGCCAGATGCCGTACTCCTTTTCGCGGCAGGCAATGGAATGCGGCCGCTCGGCGGCATGCTTCAGCAACAGCTTGGGAAAAGTGTCGGCAACGCCGCTGTTCGCGGCGACGGTCTGGCCCATGAGATCCCGCGCGCTCCCTGACTACGCGCCACGATCCGCCTGCCGCGCGGGCATCGACGGTGGTGGCGGTAACTCCCTATCGCGGCCGGTTGTTTCGCCAAGCGGCCTTATTTGTTGTCTGTGTCATTAGCGGCCGCCCCAGTCGCGGTCAAGCATTGCCCGCCATGCCCCGGGCCCGCTATCAAGCGGCATGGAAAGTTTCATGATCGATCTGGCGGATCGCCGTCTACGCGCTTGCTGGGTGAACCGCGACGGGGCGGCGGCGGCCAGCGAAAAGGACGGTTTCCAGCGCCCGACCCTGGTTTTCCTGCATGAGGGGCTGGGCTGCATCGAAATGTGGCGCGATTTTCCCGCAAGCCTCTGCAAAGCAACAGGTTTTCAGGGATTCGTCTACGACAGAACCTCCTATGGCGGTTCGTCTCCCTGGCCGGCCGATCCGGGCATCGCCTACATGCACATCGAAGCCCAGCAAGTCCTGCCGCAGCTGCTGGAAGCGGCCGGTATCGAAGATTGCATTCTGATCGGCCATTCCGACGGCGGCTCGATCGCGCTGATCTACGCTGGCGGCGACCCCGAGCCGCTGCATGCAGTGGTCACCATGGCAGCGCATGTCTACGCCGAGCCGGTTTCGATCGAAAGCATCGCCAAGGCCAAGATCGCTTTCGATCAGGGCGATCTGGCCAGCCGCCTGCGCAAGTATCACGGCGACAATACCGAGCGCGCTTTCCGTCTGTGGAGCGCGGGCTGGCTCGCCGCCGATTTCGCAAATTGGAACATCGAGGAGTTCCTGCCCGGCATCTCAGTCCCGCTGCTGGCGATCCAGGGCGAGGACGACGAATACGGCACCGAGGCCCAGCTCGGCACCATTGCCGGCAAGGCCGGCGGCTATGCCGAGACGCGCCTGATCCCAGATTGCGGACACTCGCCGCATCTGCAGGCGCCCGACGAAACCCGCGCCGCCATCGCCCGCTTCATCGCGCCGTTTGTGGGATAACGTCGCGCTACTGGAACTGTCGTGGCAGCCACAGCGCAATGTCCGGCGCCACCGAGATCAGCAGGATCATGGCGAACAGCGCCAGCACGAAGGGCGCGGTGCCGATGATCACGTCGTTCAGCGAGCCGCTGGCGCGCAGGTTCTGCACCACGAACAGGTTGATGCCGACCGGCGGCGTCACCAGGGCCGTCTCGATCAGCAGGATGATCAGGATGCCGAACCAGACGGGATCGAACCCCAGCGCGAACATGACTGGCGCGATGATGGGAATGGTGGTGATCATCATCGACAGCGTTTCCATGAAGCAGCCGAGCACGACGTAGAACACGACCACCGCCAGCAGCATGGCCGGCTTGGGCAGGCCAAGACCCTGGATGAAATCGGTCAGCTGCGTCGTCAGCCCGATGGCCGAAATGACGAAGTTCAGGAAATAAGCGGCCATGACGATCAGCATCAGCATCGCTGTCGAGCGCATCGTGCCTTCGAACGACTCGCGCAGCATGGCGAAGGACAGCCGGCCCGCCAGCGCCGCCAGACCAAGCGCGCCCAGCACCCCCAGCGAGGCGGCTTCGGTTGGCGTCGCAACCCCGGCATAGATCGAACCCACGACCAGCATGAAAATGCCCAAGGGCGGCACCAGGTGAACCAGCCCGACGATGCGCTGTTTCCAATTCGAGCGCACGGCATGGCCGCCCCAGGCCGGACGCACGAGGCAAATGGCGACGATGGTCACCATGAAGATCAGCACTAGGACGATGCCGGGTACGATTCCGGCGAGATAGAGCTGCGGCACCGACGAATTGGTCAGCACCGCATAGATGATCATGTTGATCGAGGGCGGGATCAGGATGCCGAGCGTGCCGCCCGCCGCCAGCGTGCCGAGAAACAGCCGCTCGTTGTAGCCGAAGCGGCGTGATTGGGGCAGGGCGACGGTGCCGACGGTGGCCGCCGTCGCGACGCTCGAGCCCGAGGTCGCGGCGAACAGCCCGCAGGCGGCGATGTTGGAATGCATCAGCCCGCCCGGCAGCCACGACACCCAGTGCACCAGCGCGCCGTACATGCGCTCGGCAAAGCCCGAGCGCAGCAGGATTTCTCCGAGCAGGATGAAAAGCGGCACCGAGACCAGAAGAAATTCGTTCGATGCCGACCAGGTCACTTCGCCCATCGCCCGCACGAGCGGCAGCGGCGAATAGAAATGCTCCAGCGCCAGGCCCAGCACGCCAAGCGACGCGGCCACGGGAATCGCCAGCGCCATGAAGACCAGCAGCAGGACGAGCGCGAGCAAAATCATGGGGTCGGCGATCCATCGGCGTGCAGCGATCGGCTATAGGCCGCCTCGTCGGCGGACTCCTCTTCGATGCCGCGCGCGCCGGCAAGCTGGCGCACGCGCGCCAGATCGCCCGAGGCCAGCGCCAGCACGGTGCGCAAGGTCAGCAGCAGGAGCGTGAACAGAAACAGCGCCAGGCCGGAGAACCAGATTCCTTGCGGGATCCATAACGGCACGTTGAGCGCGCTGTTGGAATGCGCGTTCAGGCCCCACGAGCCGGCAACGACTTCCCAGGCATAGCGGGTAAGCACCGTTACGAAAACGGCCATCGCCAACAGCGCCACCACGTCGAGAACTGCCGCGACCCTCGCCGGCAATTTGCCGTACAGCGCATCGATCCTGATATTGGCCCGCTGCAGCAGCGCGAACGGCAGCGCCCAGGCGACGCCGATGGCGAAGGCGTAGCCGGAAAGCTCGTCGGCGCCGCCCAGCGACAGGTTGAACAGCTTGCGCACGATCACGTCGACGGAAACGGTGATCGCGGCCGCCAGCAGCAAGGCGCCGCCGACCCAGACCATGCGTCTGGCGACGGCGCTTGCCAACGTCAACGCGGGATCGAGGAGCCGGCCGGCGCTGGCAAGCGCTTGCCGGCTCGCCATGCTCATTGGCGCTACTTCTTGGCGACGATGCCGACCGCCTTGCCGGCGGTTTCGTTGAACTCTGCGACGCAGGCTGCGCTGCACCGCGCGGCCCATTTGGGCACCATGATCTCGACCACCGTCTTGCGCAGCAATTCCTTGTCGGCTGGCGAGGGCTGCACCACGGTCATCTTGCCCTTGGTGCCGAGCTTGCACGAATCCAGCCCGGCATTGCAGTCGTAACCCTGCTGCGTGTGGTATTCGGCGGCGTCCCACAGATCCTTCTCGAGCTTCTTGATGCCGTCCTCAATGATGGCGCGCACGCGTGGATCGAGCTTCTCCCAGGCCTTGGTGTTGGCGGCGTAGGCGATCTCGCCCCAGCTCAGCGGCAGGGCCAGCAGATGGGTGGACACTTCGTTCCACTTGGCCGCGTTGCCCGACAGCGTGCCGGTGACGGCGCATTCGACCGTCTTGTTCTGCAGCGCCGGCACGACTTCGGCGAACGCCATGGTGACGGGCGTGCCGCCAAGAGCGGTGATCAGTTCGGACTGGGAGCGGCCAGCGACGCGCACCTTCTTGCCTTTGACGTCGGCCAGGCCCTTGAGCTCGGCATTGCAGTACAGGACCTGGGCGGGATAAGTGCCGAAGCCCAGCAGCGTGACGCCGAAGGTTTTGGCGAACAGCGCCTTGTACATCGGCTTGGAAGCCTCGGTGATCTTGCGCGCCGTCGCGACGTCGGGAACCATGCCGGCGATGTCGATCGCTTCGTTCTGGGGATCGTCGGCTGCCAGATAGCCCATGATGGTCGCGCCGATTTCCATCACGCCCTGGCCCATCAGGCGCAGCACTTCGGGACCCTTGAGGCCCATTTCGTTGAAGCTTTTGATCTCGCCCGTGATGGCGCCGTTGGACTTCTCCGCCAGGTACTTGGTCCAGAACGGGATTTCGTAATCCTTGTACGGCGCCAGGCCGCCGATCGAGCCGACCACCTTGAGTTCGGTCTTGGGCAGGGCTTGCGCCGCGGCGGGCAGGGCGCCGGCAAGCGCAATGGCGACGCCGGCAGCGAGGGTCAGAGCTAACTTGGCTTTCATGGTCTTGTTCCCCAAAAATCGGTGACGTCGGAATTGCGCGAGTGAGGGCCGGCAGGAAACCGGGTCATGCTTGAGCAGCATGATCGCTTGCCGGGGCGGGACGCCACAAGAGCCGAATGCCGCGTGGCGGGGTTACGATCTGCTTTTCTATCGGGCATCCCGCTCAGGCAACGGGCATCGCTGCTCCCAGCATGGCGACTGCCACCATCCCGTCTTCGACGGCCAACGTGCCCGGACCGGCTGTGCGAACGGCCCCGTCGCGCGGCAGCGAAATCGCCTGATCGTCCAGCCGCAGCCGCGCCGGCGAGAGGGCGAGCAGGATGGCGGGCGCGGGTGGCAGAGTTGCCTGCGTCACCGCGGAGACAAAGGACAGGTCGATGCTGATTCTGGTGCGATCGCCCAGCAGGTTCAACACGCCAACCGGCCCTGCCGTCAATTCGCTGTCGATCGGCCATTCGCCGGCGAACCGCACCGGCTGGAACGGCGCGCGTACGTCCAATGGCGGCTGGCCCTTGGGATGCAACATCAGTCCGCGCCCTTCGATGACGGCAAGCAGGCGGTCATATCCCGGCAGATCGGAGAAAGGGCCGGGCGTGTCGATCCGCGTCCGGCTCAATCGCCAGACAATGCCATCCCACCCGCCGGGCTCGGCGCCGGGCAGGTACTCACCGGCAATGTCGGTCGTCACCCCGCCGCCGTTCTTCCAGGGCACATGGCGATAGGCCGCCGGGTCGAGAAATTCCAAAACTCGAATTGTCATGTCGCGCTTTTCCCCGAGGTCGCTCTGTCAGCGGGCGACGATGCCACAGGCCCGATAGGCTGGAAATCGGCGGCGCGCCGGTACCCCAACAAAAACTTTCCCTCAGCCGGCGATAAGGTCGTTTGCGTCAATCACGCATTGGGCGTTCTATCGGCTATGAAAATTTTCAGCGGCGACAGCGTGCTGAACGAAAGATGGGCAGCGCCGGCAATTGCCAATTCCGGCATCCCGCTTTAATTTCCGCCGCGAATCCCGCCTAGTTCGGTCGGCCCCTTGCCGGCCGCCCGCGTATGCCAGCCCAGGAGCGAGCCATGGCCCATCCCAACAGCTTCAAATCCCGCCGCACGCTGACCGTGGGCAAGAAGACCTACACCTATTACAGCCTGAAGGCGGCCGAGAAGGCGCTGGGCGATCTCACCCGCCTGCCGTTCTCGATGAAGGTGCTGCTGGAAAACCTGCTGCGCACCGAAGACGGCCGCACGGTGAAGGCCGACGATGCCCGCGCCGTGGCGCAGTGGCTCAAGGATCGCCGCTCGGACCGCGAGATCGCCTTCAGCCCGGCGCGCGTGCTGATGCAGGATTTCACCGGCGTGCCGGCGGTGGTCGACCTGGCCGCCATGCGCGATGCCATGGTCAAGCTGGGCGGCGACGCCAAGAAGATCAATCCGCTGGTGCCGGTCGATCTGGTGATCGACCACTCGGTGATCGTCGACAATTTCGGCAACAGCAAGGCCTTCGGCCAGAACGTCAAGCTCGAGTACCAGCGCAACGGCGAGCGCTACAAGTTCCTGCGCTGGGGCCAGAAGGCGTTCGACAATTTCCGCGTCGTGCCGCCGGGCACCGGCATCTGCCATCAGGTCAATCTCGAATACCTGGCGCAGGTCGTGTGGACCAAGAAGGAGGGCAAGGAAACCGTGGCCTTCCCGGACACGCTGGTCGGCACCGATTCGCACACCACCATGGTCAACGGTCTCGCCGTGCTGGGCTGGGGCGTCGGCGGCATCGAAGCCGAGGCCTGCATGCTGGGCCAGCCGCTGTCGATGGTTCTGCCCGAGGTCGTGGGCTTCAAGCTGACCGGCAAATTGCGCGAAGGCGCCACCGCCACCGATCTGGTGCTGACGGTGACGCAGATGCTGCGCAAGAAGGGCGTGGTCAACAAGTTCGTCGAATTCTTCGGCCCCGGTCTCGACGACATGTCGCTGGCCGATCGCGCCACCATCGCCAACATGGCGCCGGAATACGGCGCCACCTGCGGCTTCTTCCCGATCGACGCCGAAACCATCCGCTTCCTCAATGCCACGGGCCGCGCCAAGGTCGCGCCGCTGGTCGAGGCCTACGCCAAGAAGCAGGGTATGTGGCGCTCGGCCAAGACGCCCGATCCGGTATTCACCGACACGCTGGAGCTCGATCTCGGTGCCGTCGAGCCGTCGATCGCCGGCCCCAAGCGGCCGCAGGATCGCGTGCCGCTGTCGCAGGCGTCGGCGCAGTTCATCGGCAACATGGAGAAGGAGTTCGGCCGCAAGGACGATGGCGCACGCGCCAAGGTCGACGGCGAGAAGTTCGATCTGGGCCATGGCGACATCGTCATTGCCGCCATCACGTCGTGCACCAACACGTCCAATCCTTCGGTGATGCTGGGCGCCGGGCTGATCGCGCGCAATGCGGTCAAGCACGGATTGAAGGTCAAGCCCTGGGTGAAGACTTCGCTGGCGCCGGGGTCGCAGGTCGTCACCGACTATCTCGCCAAGGCCGGCCTGCAGGATTCGCTGAACAAGATCGGCTTCAACCTGGTGGGCTATGGCTGCACCACCTGCATCGGCAATTCCGGCCCGCTGCCGGATGCGGTGTCCAAGACCATCGCCGATGCCGATCTGGTGGTGGGGTCCGTGCTGTCGGGCAATCGCAACTTTGAAGGCCGCGTCAATCCGCAGACCCGCGCCAACTACCTGATGTCGCCGATGCTGGTGGTGGTCTACGCGCTGGCCGGGTCGATGAAGATCGACATCACGCGCGATCCGATCGGCACGGGCAAGGGCGGCAAGCCCGTTTACCTCAAGGATCTGTGGCCGTCGAACGCCGAGATCGCCAAGAACGTCGCCAAGTACGTCACGGCCGCGTCGTTCAAGAAGCGCTATGCCGACGTGTTCGAGGGCGACGCGTTCTGGCGCGGCATCAAGATCAAGCCGACCATGACCTATGCCTGGGAGAATGCCTCGACCTACGTGCAGAACCCGCCGTACTTCGAGGGTATGAAGGCGGGCGCTGCGGCGATGGCCGACATCAAGGGCGCCCGGCCGCTGGCTCTGCTGGGCGATTCGATCACCACCGACCACATCTCGCCCGCCGGCTCGATCAAGAAGGACGGGCCGGCCGGCAAGTACCTGCTCGACAACAACGTGCCGGTGGCCGATTTCAACCAGTACGGCACGCGCCGCGGCAACCATGAAGTGATGATGCGCGGCACCTTCGCCAATATCCGCATCAAGAACGAGATGGTGCCTGGCGTCGAAGGCGGCGTGACCAAGCACATGCCCGACGGCGCCGTCATGTCGATCTACGATGCGGCGATGAAGTATCGCAGCGAAGGCACGCCGCTGGTCGTGGTCGGCGGCAAGGAATACGGCACCGGCTCCTCGCGCGACTGGGCGGCCAAGGGCACGGTGCTGCTGGGCGTCAAGGCGGTGCTGGTGGAAAGCTTCGAGCGCATCCATCGCTCCAACCTGGTGGGCATGGGCGTGATGCCGCTGATCTTCAAGGACGGCATGACGCGCAAGTCGCTGAATCTCGATGGCAGCGAGATTTTCGACATCACCGGCTTCGCCGGCGGCATCAAGCCGCGCATGGACGTGCCGGTGAAGATCACGCGCAAGGACGGCTCGGCCCAGACCATCACCGTCACCTGCGGTATCTTCACCCTCGACGAGGTCGAATACTTCCGCAACGGCGGCATCCTGCACTACGTGCTGCGCAACCTGGCCAAGGCAGCGTAAACGCTGGTCGAACGAGCGAAAGGGCGGCTTAACGCCGCCCTTTTCATTTCGGAATTTGGAAGAGAACGCCGATGAAAGTTTCCGAAGCCATTCTCTCGCGCCATTCCATGCGCGTGTTCCAAGACAAGCCGGTGCCGCGCGAGGTGCTGCTTCGGCTGCTAGAGGTGTCGCGCTATTCGGCGTCGAACGGCAATGTGCAGCCATGGAAGGTCTACGTAACCAGCGGCGCCGCGCGCAAACGCCTGTCGGCGGCGATCCTGAAGACCATCGACGCCAATGAAGAAGGCGGGCCGGCGGAATACGACGTCTATCCGCGCGTCTTCTCCGAGGTTCACGACCAGCGCCGCAAGAAAGTCGGCAAGGATCTCTATACGCTGTTGAACGTGCCCAAAGGCGATGCCGCGGGCATGCAAAGGCAGTTCAAAAAAAATTTCGAATTCTTCGGCGCGCCCGTCGGCATGATCCTCACCATCGATCGCGGCATGGGCAACGGCCAGTGGATCGACAGCGGCATTTTTCTCGGCAACCTGATGTTGATGGCGCGCGAGGAAGGGCTGCACACCTGTCCGCAGGCCGCCTTCGCGCGTTTCCAGAAAATCGTCCGCCGCGAGCTTGCCATTCCAGCCAATGAGGTCGTGCTCTGCGGTTTGGCAGTAGGCTATGCAGATGCTGCAGAGGTGCCAAACAGCCTTGTCACGGAACGCGCGGCCATTTCAGATTTCTCAGTGTTTATAGAGACTTAAAAGCCTGAGGCTGTACTATTAAATCTCTGTTGCAGCGCAGCAAATTTCTTGACTAAGTCAAGATAACTGCCATATTAATCGCGGTTGCAGCGCACAAAAGCAGTAAGCGTCGAGTACCTGCCTGCAACCGGGAAGAGCGCCCTAACCCAAGGAGGTTAGGTTATGCAGCCGTACACTGTTTCTGAGAATGAGTGGCTTTCCGAAGTCCCTCTTACCGCCGCCGGCACCATCGATATCGTCGCATTGGAAGCCGCCGCCCGCCGTAAGCGGGCGCGCATGCTGGGCGCCTTTTTCGCCCGTCTCGCCAATGCCTGGAAACATCGGGCGCAAGCAGCCGAAGTGCAGCGACAAGTCGATCGCGCCGCACTTGGCATGGGCAGGTAGCCCGGTTTCGTCGATCCGATTTTCGTTTGTGTGTTGAAGGAGAAAAACCATGGCCACTTTGGTTCATGACCGTATAGCCGTCGCCCGCCCGCATGCCGGGAGCGACGTGTCGATCGTCGAGCGCGCCAAGGCGACGCTGGCGCTGTGGGCGCGGCGCATCGAGGAGCGCGAGGCGCTGGCGAATTTCGGTTGGCGCGAGATGAAGGACATCGCCATCAGCGAAGCCGACATTCGCACCGAGATCGCCAAGCCGTTCTGGCGCGCCTGACCGGCGAGAAGGTTTAGTTGAGTAAAGCGTAGTTCGCGTAGTTTTTCCGAAGCCGGTGCGTATCTGCCGGGCCTCTTCGGGAAGCGTGACGCCCGGGGCTTCGGCTCCGGGCGTTTTGCGTTTCAGGTTTCTTCCAGTTTGGGATCGACGGGCGAAGTCTTCGGCGCCGGTGGTGGCGCTGGCGCGCGTTGCGACGGGCGCGGCCCTTGGGGAATGCGGCGGATGATGATGTCGCCGTTAGGCAGCACTTCCGGCGCCTCGTATTGCGGGATCGAGCCCAGCACGCCGTCCAGCACCCGCATGGCTTTCTCCAATGCATCGCGCATGGCACGGGCGGCTTCGTCGGTTTGCTGCTCCAGACTGGGCGGTGGGCGCGACTGGGCGACCGCCATGCCGCTTCCCAGCAGCACGATCACCATGGCTCCGACAATCACGCGCATGATCACTCCTTGAATTCCGGGATGAGAGCCCTCGATTGCGGCGCGATGGCGGCAGCGATGAAAAATGCCCATTTTCCTGGCGTCCGCCGCATTGCAGCAGGACAGCAATGCGTCTTTGGGGCTGGCCTGCGCCTGGTGCATTTCATTAGATTGCAGTCATGACTCCCCCGCCTGCCGCCACTGCCACCGTTTCTGACATGACAGACGCCGCCCCGCGCCGCTTCCGAATCCTGCTGCCGGTGCTGGCGATGCTGAGCGCCTTTGCGCCGCTGTCGATCGACATGTACCTGCCTAGCTTCCCGATGCTGACGCAGGTTTTCGGCACCGATGTCAGCCGGGTGCAGCTGACCCTGTCGGCTTTCCTGCTGGGCTTTGGCCTGTCGCCGCTGGTCTATGGTCCCTTCGCCGACCGCTTCGGCCGGCGGCCGACACTGATGGTGGCGGCGACGCTCTACATCGGCGCCAGTGTCGCGTGCGCGCTTGCCACCGACATCGACCATCTGATCGCCCTGCGCTTTTTGCAGGCGCTGGGTGCTGGTGCGGGGCCGGTGATCGTGCGTGCCATCATCCGCGATCTGTACACGCATGAAGAAGCCGCGCGCACCATGTCGCTGATGATGGTGATCGTGGGGGCTGCGCCGATGCTGGCGCCGCTGATCGGCGGCGCGCTGCTGACCGAATTCGGCTGGCGGTCGATCTTTTGGACGCTGTCCGGCTTCGGCCTGATCTGCATGATGATGATCCAGGTGGCGTTGCGCGAAAGCCTGCCGTCGCATTATCGCCGGAAGCTGGCGTTCGGCACGACCCTGGGCGGCTATGGATCGCTGCTGGTCAATGCCCGCTATCTCGGTTTCGTGCTGACGGGCGCGCTGCTGTTCGCCGGCATGTTCGCCTATCTCTCCGGCTCGCCCTTCGTCTTCATCGAATTATTCGGCGTGTCCGAGCGTTTATACGGCGTGCTGTTCGCCATGAACGTCGCCGGGATGGTGGTGACCGCCACCGTCAACTCGCGCCTGGTGCGCCGGTACGGGCCGCGCAAGATGCTGCGCGCCGGCGTCATCATCGTGGCGTTGACCGGCGTCGCCTTGCTGGTGGTGGGGATTTCCGGCGTCGGCGGTCTGCCGTTGGTGATGATCGCTCTGTTCCCTCTGTTTTGCGCCTTGAGCCTGGTGGCGCCCAACGCCACGGCTTCGGCATTGCAGGATTTTCCGCATATGGCCGGCACCGCCTCGGCCCTGGCTGGATCGTTGCAATTCGGATTGGGTGCGTTTTCTGGCGCTTTGGTCGGACTTTGGCACGACGGGACGCCGCTGCCGATGATGGTTACGGTCGGCATTTGCGCGCTGGCCAGCGCCACAATCTATCTTTTCCTGGTGGTGTTGCCGGAAAGGCGCGGCGTCGTCCGCCGCTGATGGCGTACCTCGCGCTGGTATCACCGATCCTTGATTTGCCTGCGATGGCGGCGCGATCCTAGCGTCTGACACATGGCCAATCGTCCGATCTCCCGCCGCACCCTCCTCACGCTGCCTGTCCTGGCGGCAGGGGCTACGCTTGTCTCCGGCACGGCGCTGGCGCAGGCCGAGTCGCGGCCGGTGACGGTGGTCGAACTTTTCACCTCGCAGGGCTGCTCGTCATGCCCCCCCAGCGACGCCTATCTCGGCGAATTGAGCAAGCGGCCGGATATCGTGGCGCTGTCGTTCCACGTCGACTATTGGGACTACATTGGCTGGCGCGATCCTTTCGCCTCGCCGCAATTCACCGAACGCCAGCGCGGCTATGCCCGCAGCCTCAAGCAGCGTTATGTCTATACGCCCGAAATGGTGGTGCATGGGCGCGGCCATGATGCGGGCATCAATCGCGGCAATATCCGCGAGCTGATCGCCATGGCGCAGAAACCGGAATGGCCGCGTCTGGCGCCGAAGATTGTCGATCGCGGCGCGGCCGGCATCACGGTCGTCATGCCGCGCTTCGAGGCGCCGCAGCCCTGCGACGTCTGGCTGGTCACCTACGATCCCGAACACCGCACCAAGGTGCTGCGCGGGGAGAATGCCGGGCGGGATTTATCGAACTACAACGTGGTGCGCTCGCTGGCCCTCCTGACCGTCTGGGACGGCACGCCGACCGAGCTGACGATCGCCGCCGATAAATTGGGCAGCGCGCGGGGCGTGGCGATCCTGGTGCAGCATCAGGAACTCGGGCCAATCATGGGCGCGGCGGCCCTCACCCGTACCGCGGTAAATTAGGCCGCAACGAAATCCCGGCAGCGGCGTTTTTGCACAGGGCCCGTCTTTGGCCCTTGCCAAGGACGCGCCCGCACCCAATGAATCACCGATGACCGAGCTTCCGTTCCCGTCGCGCGCCGATGCGGCAGGATCGCGCCTGATCGCCGTTCTCGGGCCCACCAATACCGGCAAAACCTATCTGGCGATCGAGCGCATGCTGGGCCATGCCTCGGGCATGATCGGCTTTCCGCTGCGCCTGCTGGCGCGCGAGAACTACGATCGCGTCGTCAAGCTGGTCGGCGCGCACAAGGTGGCGCTAATCACGGGCGAGGAGAAGATCGTCCCGCCCAACCCGTCCTATTTCCTCTGCACCGTCGAATCCATGCCGCTCGACCGGCCGGTGCGTTTCATGGCCATCGACGAGATCCAGATGGCGGCCGATCCCGAGCGCGGCCATTTCTTCACCGATCGGCTGCTCAACGCGCGCGGCATGGACGAGACCATGCTGCTGGGCGCCGACACGATCAAGCCGCTGCTGATGCGGCTGGCGCCGGATGCGGAATATATCTCCCGCACCCGCTTCTCGACCTTGACCTACACTGGCCCCAAGAAGCTGACGCGCCTGCCACGGCGTTCGGCCGTTGTTGGCTTCTCCGCCGCCGAAGTCTACGGCATCGCCGAGCTGATCCGTCGCCAGCGCGGCGGGGCGGCGGTGGTGATGGGTGCGCTATCGCCTCGCACGCGCAACGCCCAGGTAGCGATGTTCCAGCAGGGCGAGGTCGACTACATCGTCGCCACGGATGCGATCGGCATGGGGCTGAACATGGACGTCAACCATGTCGCCTTCGCCTCAGTGACCAAATTCGATGGCCGTGGGATGCGGTCATTGTCGGCGTCGGAGCTGGGCCAGATCGCCGGTCGCGCCGGTCGGCACATGAACGACGGGACGTTCGGCACCACGGCCGAGGTTGGGCCGCTCGAACCCAATATCGTCGAGCAGATCGAAAATCACCGTTTCGACCCGCTGAAATTCCTCATGTGGCGCAATCCGGAACTGGATTTCGCCTCCGTGCGTCGGCTGCAGGAATCGCTTAACGAATCGCCGCCGCTGGTGGGTTTGCAGCGCGCGCGCGATGCCGACGACGTGCTGGCTCTGGGCGTTCTGGGCGCGCAGCCCGACATAGTGGCCGCCTCCGGCTCGCGCCAGCGCGTGCGCCTGCTGTGGGACGTCTGCCAGGTGCCCGATTTCCGCAAAACCATGAGCGAGGACCACACCCGCCTGCTGGGGCAGATCTACCGATACCTCACCGGCGCGCAGGAGCGGCTGCCCGCCGACTGGGTCGACCGGCAGATCAAGCGGCTGGAGCGTTTCGATGGCGATATCGACACGCTGATGTCTCGCATTGCCCATACGCGCACATGGACATACATTTCCCATCGGTCGGGCTGGCTTGACGATGCGACCGCATGGCAGGAACGTACGCGGTCGCTGGAAGACAAATTGTCGGACGCCCTGCACGAACGGCTGATGCAGCGTTTCGTCGACCGACGCACGGCGCTACTGGTGAGACGATTGAAGGATCAGGAGGACTTCATGGCCTCTGTCGACGCCGATAACGGCGAAGTCCACGCCGAGGGCCAGTTCCTCGGACGCATAGACGGATTTCGCTTCGTGCCTGATGTGGCGGCAAGCCATGGCGACCAGCGCGCCGTGATGAGCGCGGCCTTGCGCGTGTTGCGGCAGGATATGCCCGCGCGCCTGCAGCGATATGCCGAAGCGCCCGATACTGAATTTTCCATCACCCCTGATCTGCGCATCGCGTGGAAAGGCGGCGCCGTAGCCCGTCTGCTGCCGGGCGAAGACATTCTCGCGCCCAAGGTCGACGTGCTGCAATCGGACCTGCTCGACGGGCCCGGCCGCGAAGTCGTGCGCAAGCGCGCCTCCGACTGGCTGACGGCGCTGATCGCCAAGCATCTGGGCGAGTTGCTGCAAGGCCGAGACGGCGATATCGCGCCGGCCGCGCGCGGCATTATGTTCCAGCTGGCCGAGCGGCTTGGCGTCATGCCACGCCAGCCGGTCGATGAGCAGCTCGCCACGCTCGATGAGCAGTCCCGCAAGGTGCTGGGTCGGCTGGGCGTGCGCGTGGGCATTTACACGCTCTACCTGCCGACCATGCTGAAGCCGGCCGCGATCCGCGTGCGGGCGATGCTTTATGCTGTCAGCAAAGGTCTCAGTGAAGTGCCGCCGCTGCCGGTGGAAGGACGCACTTCGGTCGATCTCGGCCCCAATGCCGATCGCGATTTCATGGCCGCCATTGGCTATCTGCCGCTGGGGTCGCTGGGCATCCGTGCCGACATGGTCGAGCGTCTGTCAGCCAGCGCCCGCAAGGCCGTGCGCGATTCGCGCGAGGCACATGAGCGCGCCATCAAGGCGGCCCGCCAGGCCGAAGCCGCCGCCAAGGCCGCCGCAGCGGCGCCCCCTGCCGAAGGCATCGTGGTTGGCGAACCGGGCATTGTCGTCGACGCCGCGCAAGCGGCGTCGAGCGATCCCGTCACCGATGAAGCTGGCGTCGTTTCGGGCGGCGGCGACGAGGCGGTGCAAATCTCAGAACCCACGGCCGCCTTGTCGGAAGAGCCGGCTCTGATCGAAGTTTCCTCGGCGTCGGTTCAAGTGGGTGAAGCCGAGCCGATGTCGGCGCCGGCCGATGGGCCGATTACCGATACCGGCAGCGATGCCGTTCAGACCGCCAGCGAGCCCCCTGCCGCGGAGCGCGAGGGGGCTGCGCCAGAAGCAGCGGCGGTTGAACCCGCCAAGCCGGCACTGCCCAGTCTGCCGCCGGGCCATTTCCGCGTTGTGCCCGAGATGATGTCCTATGTCGGCTGTTCGGAGCCGGAGATGGCGGCGATCCTGCGCGATCTCGGCTATCGCGTTCATGGCGCACCGGGCGGCGAGGGACCGAGCAGTTTCTCCATGCGCCCGCGTCATCAGCGCCAGCATCATCGCGACGAGCGGCAGGGTGACAATCGAGAGCAGCGGGCCGACAGTCGCGGCGACCATCGTGGCGGCCCGCCGCGCGATGGCGAGCAACGCCGACCGCGCCGGCCCTGGAAGGATCGACCCCGCCAGGGCGAACAACAGCAGGCCCCGGCACAACCTGGCGAAGCCTCGCCTGCCGCTGCATCCGACGCAGCGCCGCCGAACGGCCAGCAGCGCCAGCCCAGCGAACAAAGGCGCGATCGTCCGCGCGAGGATCGTCCGGCTGGTGGTGGCAAGAAGCGCGACGAGAAGCGCACGGACCAGCGACGCGACGATTTCCGCGGTGGTGGGGAGCGGCCCAACGATCGACGCGATGACCGCCGTGGCGGCAAGCCCGGCGGCCGTGATCGGGATCGCGATCGCAACCGCGGCGGTTCGGACGCGGTGGTGGCCTCGACTGGCCCCGCGGTCGAATCGCCCTTCGCGAAATTGAAGGATCTCGGCCTCTTCAAATGATGCGCCGCGCGCTCAACCTGGTGCGATGACGGACCAGCCTCGTCCGTCGCTGCGTCTGGACAAGTATCTGTGGCACGCGCGTTTCTTCAAATCGCGCAGCCAGGCCGCCAGTTATGTCGGCGAGGGACGATTGCGGCTGGATGGCGCCGTCATCATCAAACCCAACCAGCCCGTGCGCGTCGGATGCGTGCTGACATTTCCGCTGGGCCCGCGCATCCGTGTCGTGCGTGTCCTCGCTTTGGGCCTCAGGCGCGGCCCGCCAGCCGAAGCGCGCTTGCTTTACGAGGATCTGGACGCGTCTTTGGGGTCGGAAAAAGCCCTTGCGGCAGGCAGGGAATAGCCTCTCCCGCTTGCTTGCCATCGTCATGGGGCGCGGTTAGAAGGTGGCGGCCGCGTCAAGGGGCCGGCGTCAAAGGAAGTTCGCGATGACCTACGTGGTGACCGAGGCCTGCATCAAGTGCAAGTACATGGACTGTGTCGAAGTGTGCCCGGTCGACTGTTTCTACGAAGGCGAGAACATGCTCGTCATCAACCCCGACGAATGCATCGATTGCGGGGTGTGCGAGCCGGAATGCCCGGCCGAGGCCATTTTCCCAGACACCGATGGTGAATTGGGCAAGTGGCTGGAGGTCAATCGGGAATATGCCAGCCAATGGCCGAATATCACCCGCAAGGCGCCGGCGCCCGAGGATGCTGATCAATTTAAGGGCGTACCCGACAAGTTCGAGAAGTACTTCTCGCCAGCCCCGGGCAAGCGCTGACAAATTCCTGAAAAACCACAACATATTGTGGTTTGCACCGGTCACATAACAGCCCCCGCGATGCAACAAATACGGGACTTTCTCCGTCGACTGTGGTATAAATAGCCCAGTACGAGGAACGGCGCGGTAGCGCCCGCCCAGGCCCTTCTCGGGGCCACTTCAAACAGGTTCAGCCGGCACGCCGCAAACGCGGTGGGGGACGCTTTTGCTGTCTGCGTGGCGGATCGAAACGGGCGGCGCGGGCGTTCAGGCAGGAAAGGGAAGGGCATGAAAGTGACCACCAAGGACATGAAATTCGAGCCGGGCGATTTTGTGGTTTACCCGTCGCACGGCGTTGGCCGGGTGGTGGATGTGGAATTCCGCACTATCGGCGGCGACAAGCTCGAATTGTTCGTCATCGCCTTTGAGAAGGACCGCATGACGCTACGCGTGCCGCTGACCAAGGCCAAGACCTCCGGCCTGCGCAAGCTGTCGTCCAAGAAGATCATGGAAACGGCGCTGACCACGCTGAAGGGCCGCTCGCGCGTGTCGCGCGCCATGTGGAACCGCCGCGCCCAGGAATACGAGGCCAAGATCAATTCCGGCGATCCGGTCTCGATCGCCGAAGTCGTGCGCGACCTGCACCGCAATGCCGGCCAGCCCGACCAGTCCTACAGCGAGCGTCAGATTTACGAGGCGGCGCTGGATCGGTTGGCGCGTGAGCTGGCTGCGGTCGAGCGCATCGACAAGGAAGCGGCGACCCAGAAACTGACGCAGGTTTTGAAAGCAGCCTGACCCTTCGACGATTTCGGGGCGACGAATTTCCTCCACAGTTCCTTAGGCGGGCGTGGTTGCCGCGGCAACCCGACCCGCCTAAAATTTTTCCGCTGTATACAACATTTGGGTGACGCTCCCTGCGCGCCCGACCATCCATAGAGTTGGCACGACGGCTTCATGGCCGATAACGAAATTTTCGCTCGCCTCAGCGTGCCGCGACGGATCTGGGCCATAGGCTCGGTGCATGGCGAGGTCGAGAAGCTGCGCGACATCCATCGCATCGTGATGTCGCAATTCGCCGACGGCGACCGGCTGGTCTATCTCGGCAATTTCATGGGCCGCGGCGCCAATGTGCGCGCCACGATCGACGAGATGCTGCGGGTGCGCCGCAAGTTGCTGGCGCGGCCGGGCATGATTGTCGAGGACATCGTCTTCCTGCGCGGCTCGCAGGAGGAGATGTGGCAGAAGGTGATGCAGCTGCAATTCGCGCCCAACCCGCGCGAGGTGCTGCCGTGGGTCATCAACCAGGGCGTCGGCGCCACCATCCAGGCCTATGGCGGCAATCTCGACGAAGGCTTGCGCGCGGTGCGTGACGGGGCTGTTTCAATCACGCGCTGGACCAATGCGCTGCGTGCGGCGCTGCGCAATGCCTTGGGCCATGGCGAGCTGATGAGCGCGCTGCGGCGGGCGGCGCTGACCGACGATGGCGCGCTGCTGCTGGTCAATGCCGGCATCGACATCACTCGCCCGCTGACGGCCCAGTCCGATAGTTTCTGGTGGGGCGGCACGGAATTCGCCAGCATCGACCAGCCCTACGGCGAAGTCCGCAAGATCGTGCGCGGCTTCGACCGCGCCAAGCAAGGCGCGGTCGATACCGAGTTCACGCTTTCGCTCGACGGCGGCTGCGGGCGCGGCGGCAAGCTGCTCGTCGCCCTGTTGCAGCCGGATGGCCGGGTCCAGGCGATCTACGAGGCTTAGTCCTACTGCACGATCTTTACGCGCTGTCCCGGCGACAGGCCGCGATCGCCGCCAGTCATGCCATTCAGCAGGCGAAAGCGCTCCTCGCGGAAATCGGGGAAGGGCATGCGACTGGCCAGGCTTTGCACCGTATCGCCCGGTCGCACGCTGACGATGCGGATGCGATGCGGCTGCAACCCCGCGGTTTCGCCACCGGACAGGCGGTGGAAGCTGCGCGCTGCCTGATCTGCCGCCTGGTTTGACCCGCCATTGAGATTGGCCGAGCGGAAGCGATAGATCGTGTTCTGGTCGTAGCGCAGGGTCACGACGCGAATCTCGACCGGCCGGTTGTTCAGCGATCCGCGTACCGTGCCGGCAATCGCTTCGAAGCCGTTTACGTCTATTGTCTGGATGTTGCTCGCCGCATTGTTGGTCGAGCGCGCGAAGGCGTTCGAGAGAGAGCCCGTGCTCTGCTGATGGTCGAAAATCAGAATGCCGCCACTGGCGCTTTGCCCCACGACGCTATCGGCGCGATTGAACAAGCGATAGCCCGAGGGCGCCTCGAAGCCGAAGCCCAGTTGCGGATGCAAGAAACGCGAGCCGCGCACGAAGCCCTGGTCGGCGCTGTCGCCATAGACCATGCCGTCGATGACGGCGAGATAGCTGTCCTGGTCGACCCGGTTGCCGCTGCTGCCCGCCGCCCTGGCTTCGCGCGCGGCACGGGCGACGCGATCGGGCGTGCGCGGATGGGTCGAGAGGATATTGTACTGATCGACGCGACCGGGTTGGCCCATCATGGCCGCTTCCAGCCGGCTCTGCTCGCCCATGCGATTGAGGAAACTCGAGGAGGCATTCACGTCGTAGCCGGTGCGGCCGATATAGCGGATGCCCAGATCGTCGGCCTCGAATTCCTGCTCGCGGGAATAACCCGCGACCAGCGCCTGTCCGGTGCCGGCTGAAGCGCCGGCCAGATCACCGCTGCCGGTTACCGCGCCCACCAGCACGCCCAACAGACCGGCTCCAAGCGCCGCGGTCTGGCGCTGTGCGGCATGGCGGGCGGTGACATGGCCCATCTCATGGCCCAGCACCGAGGCAAGTTCCGCCTCGTTCTGTGCCAGCGCCATCAACCCGCGTGTGATGTAGACATAGCCGCCGGGCAGAGCGAAGGCGTTGACGATCGGGCTGTCGAGCACCGTGAAGGTCCACTGCGCGTTTGGCAGCTCGGTGCGCGGCACCAGCGACTGGCCGACGCGATTGACGTAGGCCTGCACGCGCTCGTTCTCGTAGCGGCCGAACTCGCGCAGGATCTGCGGATGCATCTCGCGGCCGGTGCGTTGCTCTTCCTGCGGCGACACCAGGCTGACCATCGGCCTGCCGGTGGCGGGATTGGTGGCGCAACCGGCCAGCGACAAAGCCGACAGCGCGGCGAGCAGGGAGAGTTTCAGCATTCGCATCGTCGTCATGGATCAAGCACCTCGATCTGCTGCGGGTGGGTCACGTCGATAAACGGTCCGTTATAGAACCGCAACCAGCCGCGAATGCGCACCCTCTTTCCTTTTAGCGCCCCGACCTCCTGTCCCGCCCCAGCAAACAACGCCAAGGCGGGCCGCTCCAGGCGCGCGGTAAAATCGCTGCGCCAGTCGGCCCCGGTATTGAGATAGACCGTGCCGCGCACGCGCGCGACGTCGGCGATCGCTACCTCGACGATCTGGAACCTGTCGAGTGCGCCTGTCGCAGTCTCTTGCGCCAATATGGCGAAATATGGCAACGCCCACAGCCCGCGGCGCTGGCCGCGCGCCTGGGCTTCCAGCGCCAGCATCTCAGCGGCGCGCTCGGCCGCATCGGGCTGCGTCCATACCCGCGCCAGGCCGGCGCTTAACAATTCCCCCTGCAGCCAGCGTCCCTCGCCGTCGACGACATGCAGCAGGCGCCGGTCATGCCGATCGCGCCGATCCTGCGGCGCCTGCGCCAGCAGGACTTTGCCCACGGCCAGCGTCTGCAACGCCTTGCGCGCGGCTTCGGCTTGGACCTGTTCGGCGCGGTTATGCGGGTCGGGCGCGATGATGCCGGCCAGGCGGACAATAGCGCCGTCCTTCAGGCGCAGGCTTTGCCCGTCGATCGCCTCGACCGCCTCAAGCGCGACCTTCTCTTCGGCCCGGACCGGCAGCAGCAGGCCGGAAAGCCCGGCCAGCAGCAGCCCGGTGGATGCAAGACGCCAAAGACGCATGTTAGGATCGCTGGTCCATTGCCAAATCGTCAGGGGATCATGCCGCGGTCGGAAACAGTATTGCGCAGCGAATTGTTCGGCGAAATCCAGCCTTATGCCAGTGGCATGCTGCCGGTCGATGGACGCCATACCATGTATTGGGAGCAGTCGGGCAACCCCGATGGCGTGCCGGTGGTGTTCCTGCATGGCGGGCCCGGCGCGGGCGCGGCCTCGGTCCATCGCCGCTTCTTCGATCCGGAATTCTACCGCATCGTGATTTTCGACCAGCGCGGCGCAGGCCGCTCGACGCCGCTGGGCGAGGTTTCGGCCAACACTACCCAGGATCTGATTGCCGATATCGAACGTCTGCGCCGGCATCTCGGCGTGGAACGCTGGTTGGTGTTTGGTGGTTCCTGGGGCTCGACCTTGGCACTGGCCTATGGCGTGGCCTATCCCGAACGCTGCCTGGGTTTCGTGCTGCGCGGCATTTTCCTCGGGGCCCAGTCGGAGATCGACTGGTTCCTCAGCGGCATGCGCATGGTCTTCCCCGAGGCCTGGAACGAGTTCACCGGCTTCCTGCCGGCCAGCGAACGCGGCGACGTGCTGGCGAGCTACTATCGTCGGCTGACCAATCCCGATCCCACCGTGCATCTGCCGGCAGCGCGCGTGTGGAGCCGCTACGAAGCGGCCTGCTCGACCTTGCATCCCAATCCACGCGCCGTGCTGGAAGCCGATGGCGGCAACTTTGCCTTGGCGCTGGCGCGCATCGAGGCGCACTACTTCGTGCACGAGTGTTTCCTGCCGCGCAACTGGATGGCGAACGGTCTCGATCGCATCCGCCGGCTGCCGGCCACCATCGTGCAGGGCCGTTACGACATCGTTTGCCCGCCGGTCACTGCCGATGCCCTGGCGAGACTGTGGCCCGAGGCCGATTACGTCATTGTTCCCGATGCCGGCCATTCGGCGCTGGAGCCGGGCGTGCGCGCCGCCCTGGTGACGGCGACCGAACGCTTCCGCCTGGCGTGGCGCGGCATCGATCCGATCGCGCCGCAGTTTCCCTGGCAGGCCTGATCTCGTTTGGCTCAATCGCCGCCCGAGCTAGCGCCATCGACCTCGAAGCAATTCTCCGTCGCCTTCGCCGCGGTCTGCTTTCTGTCTCTGATCGTCCTGATCGTGGCCGGTTTGGATTCCGCTAGCCGCTGGTCTTTCGCCGGGCGGTGCGACGGGCGCGATGCGGTCACGTACTACTACGCTGCACTGGGTGCCTATGAAGGGCTAAGCCCGTATGATCGCAGCGCCATCCTGCAGCAGCTGAACGAGACGCCGTTCTTCGTCTACCCGCTCTTTGCCGTTCCGCTCTTTCTCCCGCTGATCGCTTTTGGACTCGAAACGGCGCTGGTCCTGTTCGGCTTGATGCATGTGATCGGTTTCGCCGGGCTTGTTCTTTTATGGCGCCGCTTGCTGCCGATCGATTGGCGCTTGCTCGCTGTGCTGTTGCCCGTCGGTTTTGGCGCCACCGCCGTGCATGATCTCTGCTCCAGCAACGTCGTGGTCTTCGAAGCGTTGGCGTTGTGGCTGGGCATCGCCGCTTTGTGGCGCGGGCGCGCCGGTCGCTTTGCCGCCTGGATCAGCATCGCAGCCGTGCCAAAGCTTCTGTGGCTGGCATTGCTACCACTGACGCTGCGGCGCTCGTGGTCGGCATGGCGCGGCTTGGCGGGGGTGGCGACCATCGCCGTCGTTCTGTTTGGCCTGTGGCTGGTTGTCTGGCCGCAAACGCTGCTCGCCTGGCTGGGCAACGTGCTGAGCACCACCGGCATTCGCTACAACATTTTCACGATACTGCGCGATCTCGATCATGCCCTGGGCGGCGACATTGGTGGATCGCCGTTCCTGCGATGGGAATTTTGGGGATACGGGGTTTGGCTCGCATTCGTCACCGCGATTGTCCTGACGATGTTGCGGCGACAGGCGGGGTTGCGGAGCCTCAGCCTGATGGCGCCGTTGACCTTGCTGGTCATCTGGCCGGGCAATCTTTCCTATAGCTGGTTGATCGTGCTGCCCGTCGCGGCCGCGGCGATCTTCTTTCTGGCCGATCGCGGCGCCACGATGTCTGCCTTGCTGCTGACATTCCTTTGCGTGTTGCCGCAGCCACTGTTTGAGTGGGCCGGCTTCCCGACCTTCGGCCAGATCACCTTTCTAACCGTGCTCGTCTTCTGGGTGGTGTTGACGGGCATTATCCTGCGGCAGGGCGGAGCATTCGAAGCCTGGCTTGGCGGCCGCAATGCATTGATTGCGCCACAATCGCCCGCGATAATCGGGCGATGGTGATCCCAACGCTTGCCTGTCGATCGGGTGGACCAGCATGAAAAATCTGGTGCATGCGCTATGGGGCCTGGTGCGATTGATGCGGCCTTGGGACTGGCCGCGCAATCTCCTATTGCTGGCGCCGATGATCTTCGCCCTGCGCGAATTCGATCCGGTGCTTGCCCTTCGCGCCGGTCTGGCATTGCTGCTGTTCTGCGCTGCCGCCGCTGCTCTCTACTGCCTCAACGACGTCGTCGATCGTCGCCTCGACGGGCAACATCCTTTGAAGCAGACGCGGCCGTTGCCGTCGGGCGCGGTCGGCGTACCGGCCGCCTTGTTCCTGACGGTATTGCTCGCCGGCGTCGCGCTCTATTTCGCATTCCAGCTCGACCGCGCTTTCTTCGACGTGCTGGCGATGTATGTCGGGCTGGGGGTGCTCTATTCGATTCTGCTGCGTCGGCTGGCCATCGTCGACGTGCTGGCTGTCGGCATTCTCTACGTGCTGCGAGTCAATGCCGGCGCGGCGTTGATCGGCGCCCAGCCCTCGGTGTGGATGGTGATCGTGGTCTTTCTGTTCGGCATCTTCGCTGCGCTGGCGCGGCGGCGCGACGATGTCATGGCCGCTCTCGGGCTGGGTGGTGAAAGCGGCAGGCCGGGCTACAACGAAGGTTTCCTGAACGTTGCGGTCTCGGTATTCCTGACGGTCCTGGTGCTATCCTACGTCATGTACGTGACCGACCCTTCGGTGGCCGAGCGCACCAAAATAGACCGCCTGCACTTCACCGTGCCGTTCGTGGTAGCGGGTGCGCTGCGCTATCTGCAGGTCATTCTGGTGGAGGAGAAGCCAGGGGAGCCCTGGCGCCTGCTGTGGCGCGATCCGGTCACCTTGCTGATGGCCGTCGGCTGGATTGCCACGCTGGCCTGGCTGGTCCATGGCTGATGCGCTGCCCTTGCGCTCGCTGAGCGGCTTCGGCCGGGTGCGGCATTCGCTGGCGCATCTGGCGCGACCGCAGCGACGCGGGCAGCTGGCGCAGCTGCTCGACGAAGCCGAAGGCCCCGTGCTGGCGCGCGGCTTCGGCCGCGCCTATGGCGACGCGGCACAGATCGAAAGCGGCTGCGTCGTCGACATGACGCGGCTCGATCGGCTGCTGGATTTCGATGCGTCGACGGGCGTTCTCGTGTGCGAATCCGGCGCGCGTCTGGCCGAGATCGACCGGCTGTTCGTGCCACGCGGGTTCTGCCTGCCGGTCGTGCCCGGCACCGGCTGGGTCAGCGTCGGTGGCGCCATTGCCGCCGACATCCACGGCAAGAACCACGATCGGTCCGGCAGCTTCGGCGATCACGTGCAATGGCTCGATCTGCTGACCGCCGATGGCAATGTGCGCCGCGTCGATCCCATCGCTACGCCGGCGCTGTTTGCCGCCACCATCGGCGGCATGGGGCTGACCGGCATCATCCTGCAGGCCGCCATCAAGCTGCAGGCCGATGCCAAACCCGCCATCGCGGTGCGCGAACGCAAACTGACCGATCTCGATGCGCTGCTGACGGCGCTGGCGACGCATCGGCCGAACGTCACCTACAGCGTTGCCTGGGTCGACGCGATGGCGCACGGCAAGTCGCTAGGCCGCTCGGTGCTGGAAATCGGCGAGGCTTCCGATGCGCCGCTGCGCGACAAGCCGCGACGCGCTCGAAACCTGCCGCTGTCGCCGCCGGATTTCCTGCCCTTGCGATTGATCGGCAAAGGCTTCAATGCTGCCTGGCTGGCCCGCATTCCATCGGCCGGCCGCGATCGCATCGTTGCGCGGGAGAGTTTCTTCTACCCCCTCGATGCCGTTGGTGGCTGGAATCGCGTCTACGGCAAGCGCGGCTTCCATCAGTTCCAAGGCGTGCTGCCCGACGATCGGGCTCCTGCCGGGTTGCGGCGGATGCTGGAGTTGACGGCCAAATCGCGCGCCGGCTGTCTTCTTGCGGTGCTGAAGACCTTGGGCAGTCCGGGGCGCGGCTATCTTTCGTTCCCGATGCGCGGCCACACGCTGGCGCTCGACATTCCTGCGCGCGCCGATGCCGGCGAGCTGCTGGCGGCACTGGAGCGTGCCACGCTCGACAATGGCGGGCGCGTCTATCTGGCCAAGGATTCGGCGCTGTCGCCGGAAGGTTTCGCCGCCATGTATCCGGAGCTGGATCGCCAGCGCAAAGTTCTGGCGGAGATCGATCCGCAAGCCCGCTTCCAGTCCGATCTGTCGCGCCGGCTCGGCATTCGCGAGGCCACGCCATGAGCGAACAAGTGGCAGACGCGCCTGCGCCCTCGCCGGCCCTCGACGATGCCTGGGCGATATTCGGCGCTTCGTCGGGATTGGCGCGCGAATTTGCCCGTCATGCCGCTGTGCAAGGCAAACCACTGGTGCTGGCCGGTCGCGACATTGCCGATCTCGAACTTGACGGGCGCGATCTGGTGCTGCGCGGCGCGCCGGCGGTCCGGACGTTGAAATTCGATGCGCTGGATGCAGCCGACCTGCAGGCGGCGAGCCGCACGCTCGATGCCGCACTGCCCGGTCCTTTCAATGTGCTGATCGCCTTTGGCGTGCTGGGCAGTCAGGCTGAATTCGACGCCGATCCAGCCCGGGTTCATGAGATCATGGCGACCAATGCCAGTGCTGCGATCGGTCTGATGCTGGCGCTGGCGCCGCTGATGGAGCGGCGCAAAGGCGGCAGGCTGGTAGTGGTGGGATCCGTTGCCGGCGATCGGGTGCGCGCGAGCAATCTCGTCTATGGTGCCAGCAAGGCTGCCCTGCACGGCGCCTGCGCGCCGTTGCGGGCACGGCTGGCGAAAAGCAACGTCACGCTGACGCTTTCCAAGCCCGGTCCGCTCGACACCGCCATGACCTTCGGCATCAATCGCGGGCTGAAACTGGCCAGCGCGGCGGAGTGCGCGCGCGATCTGTGGCTTGCCGCGCAACGTGGCCAGGCGGTGCGCTACTTTCCGGGCATCTGGCGCTGGATCATGCTGGTCATCCGCCTCATGCCAGGCTTCGTCTTCCACCGCCTGAAATTCTAGGCGACCGAGCGAGCGCGATAGGGCCGCAGCAGGTCGCGGCCGATCACGACGTTCTGGATCTCCGTCGTGCCGTCGAGGCACTCGGAAATCTTGGCGTTGGCGAAGTGGCGCGCCAGCGGCCAGTCGTGGCGCAAACCGTTGGAGCCCAAGGTCTGCATGCATTGGCTTAGCCCTCGCATCGCTGCGCGCGTGGCGAATTTCTTGGCATGGGCGGCCGGCGCCGCCGCCTTGCCCTCGCGGTCGAGAATTTCGGCCGCATCGTAGGTGAGCAGCCGCGCCGCTTTCAGGTCGGTGGCGATGTCGGCCAGCGCCCATTGCAGGCCCTGGAAGTCGCCGATTGCCTGGCCGAAGGCGCGTCGCGTCGTTGCGTAGCGCAGCGCCACGTCGAGCCCGGTCGCCAGGCTGCCGCAGCTCATGGCGGCGACGTTGATGCGCGCCAGATCGATTGCCGACAGCGCCGCTTTCAAGCCTTCGCCGGCCGGCACCACCATGCGTTCCCTGGCGATGTCGACGTTCCTGAAATGCACATCGGCGATGGCAGCGGCATGGCCGCCAATCAGATCGTAGGGCTGCCCGATTTCCAGCCCGCTGGCCTCGCGCGGCACCAGGAAGCCCGCGATGCCTTTGGCGCCGGACCCGGGTTTGGTCTGGGCGAAGACGAAATACTCATCCATGTACGGCGCATTGCTGACCCAGGCCTTGGTGCCGTTCAGACGCCAGCCTCCGGCGGTTTCCTCAGCCACTGTCGCAATCGCCGCCGCATCCGATCCGGCCTGCGGTTCGGTCAGCAGGAAGCCGGTCAGCCGTTCGCCGGCCATCAGGACCTTCAGGATTTCATGGTGCCAGGGATGGCTGGCATAGCGGGCGATCGCCGCCATGGAATATTCCTGCGGAATGAAAGTCAGGGCGGCCGCCGGATCGGCCGCGCCGATCGCTTCGGAAATATGGGCCATGGCGAAGGCCGACAGTGCATGCCCGCCTTGCCCCTTGGGCACCAGCAGACCCTTGAGCCCGGCGGCGCGATAGGCCTCCCAGGTTTCGCGCGGTGGCCGGCGGTCGCGCTCGCACTCGCCGGCGAATTTCTCCACTACTGCCGCCACCGTGCGGCCGGCGTCGACCAGCCGTGCCTCTGCTGCCGTCAATTCGCGCATCGCCCCATCCCCGCTCGACTAGACCTAGCGGCTGGACAAACCCAGCCGGAGAAACGATAGTCGATATGAACGGGCGTTCATACAGGACAGGAGGTCGCCATGCATGTCGGCATGTCGGTGGTGTTCCAGAACACGGGCAAGAAAGTTTCCGATTTTCAGATCTATCGCGACGAGCTGGCGCTGGCTGAACTGGCCGAGCCGCTGGGCTTCGAATCGATCTGGTCGGTCGAGCACCATTTCACCGACTACACGATGTGCCCCGACGTCACGCAGTTCCTGTCCTACATGGCGGGCCGCACCAAGACCATCAAGCTCGGCTCGATGGTCATCGTCGTGCCGTGGCACGATCCGCTGCGCGTCGCCGAAGAGATTTCGATGCTCGACAATCTCTCGGGCGGCCGCATGATCCTCGGCCTAGGCCGCGGCGCCGGCAAGGTTGAGTTCGACCGTTTCCGCGTCGACATGGGCGAAAGCCGCGAGCGCTTCGTCGAAGGCGCCGAGATGATCCTGCAGGGCCTCGAGCGCGGCTGGTGCGAATACGACGGCAAGTTCTACAAGCAGCCGCGCGCGGCGATCCGCCCCGAGCCGTTCAAGTCGTTCCGCGGCCGCACCTATGCCGCCGCCGTGTCGCCCGAGAGCGCGCGCATCATGGCCAGGCTGGGCATCGGCATTCTCATCATCCCGCAGAAGCCGTGGCGCGAAGTGGCTAAGGAGCTCGACGAATATCGCGGCATCTATCGTGAAGTGAACGGGGTCGATGCGCCGCAGCCGGTGGCGGCGGGCTGGACCTTCGTCGACAAGAGCGCCGATCGCGCCCGCGAAATGGCGATGAAATACATCGGCGGCTATTACCAGACGGTGCTGGATCACTACAATTTCGCCGGCGACCATCTCGCCAAGACGAAGGGCTACGAGTACTACGGCAAGATGGCGGAGAAGATAAACAATCTCGGCGCCGACAAGACCATCGAGTACTTCACCGACCTGCAGGTATACGGCACGCCCGAGCAGGTTTACGAGAAGATCATGGACATCCACAAGCGGGTGAACAACTCGTCCTATGTCGGCGTGTTCTCCTATGCCGGCATGCCGCATGAGGAGGCCGACCGCAATCTGCGCCTCTTCGCCAAGGAAGTGATGCCCGAGCTGAAGAAGTTCGACGCCGGCCAGTCGATCGACGAATCTCAGATGTTGAAGACGGCGGCTGAGTAAAGTTACGGAGGAAGAAGACCAAGACGAAGAAAGCCCCGGCGGTAACTCGCCGGGGCTTTTTCAATGCAGGTGTTTTTTGAAGATCAGGCGGTCTTCAACCCGAACAGGCGGCGATACCAACTGGGCAGAAAGCGATCGGTGTCGATGCCGAAGGCCAGCATGAACGAGGTGGCGATGACCGCGACGATCGGGAAAATGCCGACGCTGATCGCGCCCGACACGACATCGTGCACAGTGGGATTGAGCGGGCCCGCCAGGCGTGCCATGAAAAACAGCGCCACCGCAGGACCCAAGGTTGCCAGGTACCAAACTCCGAACCGCGTCAACATGATCGGTCTCTCCCGCGTCAAATGCATAAACTGACTATTCGTCAGTCGGTATCAGACGGCATTGGGGTTAGGCAAGACGGATAGTTCTCGTGCGCAATGGGCGCAAAATATCGCAGTCAAACTGCGATATTTGGATCTGTCTTGAGTCGCAGTTATTTGCCAGCCGCAGCTGCTGTCGCGTGCGAAGACAAAAATATTTTGGGAATGGTGCCCCGAGTCGGATTTGAACCAACGGCCTACCGCTTACGAAGCGGTTGCTCTACCACTGAGCTATCGGGGCATTCCGGATCGGACCGATGACGCCGACCGATCCGAATTCGCTTGTCCGTTCAAGGGATTGTCCCCTGTTCGTCTCAGCCATCGATGCGGCGCCAGAATGCGGGGCTGCTTATAAGGCTTTGCCGGCAGGGAGGCAAGCGCGGCCGGCTACCGGGGCAAGAGCAACCGATAGAGCGGTAGTTCGCGGCCGGCGATGGCATCGGAAACATGCATGCGCTCGAACTTGCACCCCATGGCCTCGTAAAAGCCCGCAGCGTGCGGATCGGCGAGTACCGTCATCTCCCTGCCACCCAGCATGCGCGCTTCCGCGACGGCGTCCTTGAACAACGCCTTGCCGACGCCGGTGCCGATTGCCGGCGGATCGACGAACAGCAGGTCGAGATCGACCACCGCGCTTTGCCCCTCCAGCGCGTAGACCCCCAGCAACCTCTCATCGTCATCGACCGCGACGACGACCGGCATGTCGCGTATGCGCGCCTTGGTGATGGTGAGCGCCTTGCGGCTGTGCTCCATGAAGGCGGCGTCGTAGCCCCAATGCGCCTTGGAGCGAAAGCAAAGCTCACTCAACGCATGCGCCTCGCTTTGCTTGGCGGGGCGCAGGCGCATGTCATTTGCCCCGCTTCTGGAACTTCTCGCGCACCGTTTCCGGCAAGCCGGCCGGATCGACCGGTATGCCGTAGAGCTGCATGTTGTGGCTGTGGCAAAGCTGATGCAGCGAGAAGGCCTGCAGCATGGCGGTGTGCCGGCCCATCGCATCCTGCGTCTGATTGATGGCTTCCTTGGTCATCTTCAGCGCGAACATCGGCTTCTTCGCGATGCGCTCGGCCAGCTTCAGCGTGTAGTCGGCAAGCTCCGCGCGCGCGACCACCTGGTTGACCATGCCCAGCGCCTTGGCTTCGTCGGCGCTCAACCAATCTGACGTGAACAGCCACTCCTTGGCCTTGCGCACGCCGATCTCCCAGGGGTGCGCGAAGAACTCCACGCCGCTCACGCCCATCTCCAAAACGGGATCGCGGAACTGCGCATCGTCGGCGGCAACGATCAGATCGCAGGCCCAGGCCAGCATCAGCCCGCCCGCGATGCATTTGCCCTGCACCTGCGCGATGGTGGGCTTGGGGATATTGCGCCAGCGCTCGGTGATGCCCTGATAGATTTCCTTTTCGCGCGCGAAACGCCCTTCGGCGCCGCCGCAATCGAAACCGCACCAGGTGCCGACCGTGTCGAAATCGCGCCACGTCTTGCCGCTGTCGCCGGAGAGATCGTGGCCCGATGAGAAATGCGGATCGGACCCGGCCAGGATGATGACCTTGATCGCATCGTCCTGCGCCGCCCGATCGAACGCGGCATTGAGATCGTAGGTGAGCTGCAGATCCTGCGCGTTGCGCTGCTGCGGCCGGTGCATGACCAGGCGGGCGACGCCCGGTGCCGGGGTTTCGTAGAGAACGGTCGCCAGCGATTGCGCGTTCATTGCTTCACCTCGTGATCAGAAACCAAACGCCTGCCGCACATTGGCGCCGAGCAGTTGCGCCCGCGCCGCATCCGGCAACGTGCCGGCCATCGCTTCCAGCGCCTGCAGGTAATCCCCGGTGTGGTCGGGGTGCGGATAGTCCGAAGCCCAGAAGAAGCGGTCCTCGCCGTAGAGTTTCATCAAAGCGGGAATGGTGCGCTCGTCGGGATCGCAGGAGATGAAGCACTGGCGGCGGAAATAGTCCGATGGCTTGTGTTTGAGCGCCGTGCGATTGCCAAGAAACGTCGCCTCGAACACCGCATCGAGCCGGTCGAGCCAGTAGCCGATCCAGCCGCCGCCCGATTCCAGCAGCACGATCTTCAGCTTCGGGAAACGCTCGAACACCGCATGGTCGAACAGCGTCGTGAAGGCGTGGCGCACGCCGTCGGAGGCGGTGACGGCCGACAGCAGCGGCAGGCGATGGCCGTCTGCATAGCGGCGCGAGCGCAGCTCGAACGGCTCGAAGCTGGGATGGATCGCCAGCGGCACGTCAAGTTCCTGCGCGGCGGCGAACACCGGATCATGCGCGGGATCGCCATGGGCCTTGCGGGTGATGGTGAAGGGCACCACGAAAGCGCCGCGGCAGCCGTCCTTGACCGCGCGCCGCAACTCGGCCGCCGCCGCCTGCGGATCGCCCAACGATAGATGCGCGATGGGGATCAGCCGCCCGTTGCTGTTGCGACAGAACTCGGCGATCCAGCGGTTATAGGCGCGGCAATAGGCCTGGCTCAGCTCGATGTCCTCAAGCTCCGCCTCCCATAGAATGCCCAGGGTCGGGTAAAGCACGGCGGCATCGAGGCCTTCGGCATCGAGCAGCGCCAGCCGTTCGGTCGCATCCATCGCACCATAGGGCGCATTCGCCATGTAGGTCTTCTCGGGCGAGGGCGTGAACACTTCCAGCTCGCGCTCGCCCATGCGGCCCAAGGTGGCGGGATAGCCCTTGCGCGTCATCTTCGACGGCGCACCGCCGATCTCGAGATACTCCAACCCGTCGCGATCGCGCGCGATGCGCAAGGCGCGGTCGCGATACTTCGCCTCGATGAAATCGTCCCACAGATTGGCCGGCTCCAGCACATGCCCGTCGGCATCGACGGCGCCCTGCCAGCGGATGCGATAGACGTCCTTGATGTCGAACACCGGCCGCATGTTTCCTCCGCTGTGTTTTTGCCGCTGAACGGCTGTTTATTGCCGTCATTCTAGCTGTCGCTTGGGGTGCCGCCAGTCTCACCCTTGACCTTCCAGTTACTAGAAGGTCCATATAGGATAGGACAGGAGATGATCATGAACGCCCCATTGCCCACCCCGAGAACCGATAAAATCCAGGCCGAGCAATCGGTTATGCCTATTTTTCTGCCTGTCGAAGGCATGACTTGCGCCGGCTGCGCGGGGCGGGTGGAGCGCGCCTTGAAGGCGGTTCCGGGCGTCGAGGCAGCCACCGTCAACCTAGCCACCATGGCGGCCAGGATTGAAGGATCGGCCTCGCCACAGGATCTGGCGCAGGCGGTCGATCGTGCCGGCTACAGCGTGGCGCACAAGGGAATCGACCTCGCCATTACCGGGATGACCTGCGCCACCTGCGCCGGCCGCGTCGAGAAGGCGCTGCGCGCGGTGCCTGGCGTCGTGTCCGCCTCTGTCAATCTCGCGACCGAGCGAGCGCATGTCGAAACCCTGGCTGGCGTGGCCGGCGAGGCAGCGTTGATGGAGGCGGTCGTGCGGGCGGGCTATGGCGCCAGTCTTCTCGCTGAGACGAAGCCCCTGACCAAGTCTCCCTGGCTGGGGCTCGGCACGGTGACCGGCGCCTGGATTCTGACAGCGCCTTTCCTTGTCGACATGATCTATCGCCTGATCGTCGGCCACCATTTCATGTCGCCCTGGTTGCAGTTGGCGCTGGCGACGCCGGTGCAGTTCATCTTCGGCGCCCGCTTCTACATCGCCGCGTTCAAGGCCTTGCGGGCACGCACCGGCAACATGGATTTGCTCGTCGCGCTGGGCACCACGGCGGCGTTCGGGCTGAGCGTGGCGATGATGGCGGGGCTGATCGCGACGCACGATCCAGCCCATGCCGAGCTCTATTTCGAGGCTGCCGCCGTGGTCATCGCCATGGTGTTGCTGGGTCGCCATCTCGAGGCGCGCGCCAAGCGGGCCACCACCGAAGCCATTCGCGCGCTGGAAGCTCTGCGGCCGGCAACCGCGCGCGTGCGTCGCGGCGATACCTGGATCGATGTTCCAGTCGAACAGTTGCAGACCAACGACGTCGTGCTGGTGCGGCCCGGCGAGGACGTGCCGGCCGATGGTGAGATCGTCTCCGGCGCCAGCAGCTTCGACGAAGCCTTGCTGACGGGCGAGAGCCTGCCGGTGGAGAAGGCGATCGGCGCATCCGTGGTTGGCGGCTCGAGCAATGGCGACGGCGCGGTAGAGATTCGCGTCACCACCGTGGGCGCGGGCTCGCGCCTGTCGCGCATCGTGCGGCTGGTCGAGCAGGCGCAGTCGACGCGGCTGCCCGTGCAGGCGATGGTCGATCGCGTCAGCGCGGTGTTCGTGCCGATGGTGTTGCGTATCGCCGCGCTTACCCTGGTCGGCTGGCTGATCGCGGGCGCGTCGATTGAAGCTGCCATCGTGGCTGCCGTTTCCGTGCTGGTCATTGCCTGTCCCTGCGCCCTTGGTCTGGCGACGCCGGCTGCGGTGGCGGTCGGACTGGGCATGGCGGCGCGGCGCGGCATTCTGGTGCGTGACGCTGCGGCGCTGGAAACGCTTGCGACGGTCGAGGTGGTCGCCTTCGACAAGACCGGCACCTTGACGGAAGGCAAGCCGCGCGTGGTTGGAATTGTGGCGCGCGATATCGCAGAAGCCGACCTGTTGCGCCTGGCCGCTGCCGCGCAGCAGGGCAGCCAGCATCCGCTGGCCAAGGCCATGCGCGATGCCGCCGGATCGCAAGCCCTGCCGCCGGTTGGCGCTTTCATGTCGGTGCCGGGCGCAGGCCTGCGCGCCACCGTCGAAGACCAGGCTATCGTCATTGGCAACAGGAACCTGATGCTGGACAGCGGCATCGACGTCGATGCGCTGGAAGCCGACGCCGCCGCCCGCGAAAGCCAGGGCGAGACGGTCACTTTCGTTGGCCGGATGTCGCCACAGCGGCAGTTACTCGGCATCATTGCAATCGCCGATCAGCCACGCGCCACGGCTGCCGAAGCCGTGCGCGCCTTGAAGGATCTGCGCATTCGGGTGGTGATGCTGAGCGGCGACAACAAGCGCACGGCGCAGGCGATCGGCGCGCGGCTCGGCATCGACGATATCCGCGCCGAAGTGACGCCCGAGCGCAAGGCCGGCGAGATTGCCGCGCTGATCGAGGAGCACGGCATGACGGCGATGATCGGCGACGGCGTCAACGATGCGCCGGCCCTGGCCGCCGCTTCCGTCGGCATTGCCATGGGCGGCGGCTCCGACGTTGCCGTGGCGGCAGCGCAAGCAGCCTTGCTGCGCGACGATCCGACGCTGGTGGTGCAGGCGATCAGGCTGTCGCGCCGCATTGTCGCGAAGATCAGGCAGAACCTGTTCTGGGCCTTCGCCTACAATGTCATCGGCATTCCGCTGGCGGCGTTCGGGCTGTTGAGTCCGATGCTGGCCGGCACGGCGATGGCGCTGTCCAGTGTCTCGGTGGTGGCCAATGCGCTGCTGCTGCGCAGCGGCGAAAGGAGCGGGCGATGAATATCGGCGAAGTCGCGCGGCGGGCCGGCCTGAACAGCCGCACCATCCGCTTTTACGAGAGCATCGGCCTGGTCGGCGCGCCGGAGCGGGCCAGCAGCGGCTATCGCGACTACGGCGAGAAAGACGTGCACCGGCTGCGCTTCGTGGCCTCGGCCCGGGCGCTCGGTTTTGCGGTCGAGGAGATCCGCCAGCTGCTGGCGCTATACGACGATCGCGATCGCTCCAGCGCCGACGTCAAGAACGTGGTGCTGCACCACGTCGCGGAGATCGACCGCAAGCTCAAGGAACTTGCCGCCATGCGCCGCACCTTGCTGCATCTGGCCGAGCGCTGCCATGGCGATCAGCGGCCCGATTGTCCGATCCTGGATGAGTTGTCGGCGGGCAAGGCGTCTTGATGCAGGTTCTGAAATGGATCGGCATCGCCCTGGGTTCGCTGATCGGGCTGCTGGTTGTTGCCGCTTTCGTTGTCGGGTTCCGGCCGGATATTTCGGTCGAAGAGCTGAAGCCGAGATACACCAGCACGGCCTCGCGCTTCGTCGACGTCGACGGGCTCGACGTGCACTATCGCGACCAGGGCTCACGCAATGCCCCCGCGCTCTTGCTGTTGCACGGTTCCTCGTCCTCGCTGCACACCTGGGAAGGGTGGGAAGCGCGTCTGAAGAACGATTTCCGCGTCGTCTCGGTCGACCTGCCGGCGCATGGCCTGACCGGGCCGTGGCCGAAAAATGGCGATTACAGCCTCGATGGCTATGCGCGCTTCATTGACCGTTTCGCCGACAAGATTGCGCTGAAAAGTTTTGCCCTGGCCGGCAACTCGATGGGCGGCGCTGTCGCCTGGACCTATGCCGGCCGGCATCCTCAGCGCGTCGAGAAGCTGATCCTGATCGATGCCGCAGGCTATCCACGGCCGTCATCGCAGCGCTTCTTCGGCCTGCTGCGTCTGCCCGGCAGCGAATTCCTGCTGCGCTGGTTCGCGCCGCGCTTCGTGGTGGCGATGACATTGCGGTCGGTCTATGCCGACCCCACCAAGGTCGATGACGCGTTGATCGACCGTTATCGCGATCTGGTGCGGCGTGAGGGCAATCGTGGGGCCGTGATCGACAGGCTGGAGGCGTTCAAGCCCGATCTGGCCTTGCTCGCCAAGATCGACATGCCCGTGCTGATCATTTGGGGTGGCAAGGACCGTATCGTTCTTCCCGCCGATGCGTTTCGCTTCCAGAACGATATCAAGGACGCCACGCTCAAGGTCTATAGCGACCTTGGTCATGTGCCGATGGAAGAAGATCCCGAGCGCAGCGCCAGCGACGTGCACAAGTTTCTGCTGGGACGCTAAAGCCAGACCTTAACTTGTTCGTCATCGCCCGGCTCGACCGGGCGACCCATGATGCAACTACCCGGTGCAGGTAAAGAGCAACGTTTCCGCACGAAGATGGGTGCCCCGGTCAAGCCGGGGCATGACGGAAATAGAAAGCTGGCGATTGTCGATCTTTACGCCAGCGGATCGATGCGCGGCGGCGGGGCGGTGGCGGCCGCCGGCTTGTCGTCGGGCTTGGCCGTCTCACCATTGGCTTTGACGACAGGCGGCGTCACGGTTGGCGCGGACGGCCGCTCGGCGGTGATGGCTTTGACCTCTTCCGCTGAGATGCCGTCGTCGAGGCTGAGAATGCCGGAATAGCCGGGCGGCGGGCTGCGCCAGTCGATGGTACCGAAGGCGCCGCAATTTGGGCATACCGATTGCCAGCGCTCGGTGACCATGCCGCAAGGCTGGCAGCGCCAGTGCTTGTCGATCGGGGCGGCGGTGGCGCGCGTCAGCCACAGGCGCACGCGCTCACCGTCGCCGAATTCGCTCTCCTCGAGATCGGCCATCAGGCGGCAGACGCGCGCCGGCGGATTATCGCCGCCTGCGGCCAACAGATGTCGCCGCGCTTCGCCCCATAGCCGCGCTTCCAGCGCCTCGCGCGCCAGCACCAGATGCGTCTCGATGTCATCGGGCCGCTCGGCCGTCAGCTCCTGCAATGCCTGGACGCGCTTGAGCGGATCGGTGCTCCCGGATGCCGCGAGATAAAGCTGTGCCAGATCGGGATGCGGGCGCAGCGCCCAGGCGCGGGTCAGGTTCTTGCGTACCCGCTTGAAGTCGTTCTCGGCGATCAGCCGCTCGCCATAGCGTTGCGCCACGGGAATGCGTGCGGGTTCGGTGAGAAAGGCTTCGCGGGCGAACTGCGTGGCCTCGGCCATGTTGCCGCGCGCCTCGGCTTGGCGGCTGCGTTCGACCAGCAATATCGCTTTCAAAGTGCGGCCGCGTTCGACCGGCACCACCTTGTTGCGCAGCGCGTCCTGCAAGGTCTCCTGCGCCCGCAGCCATTGGCCGGCGCGTGCCTGCATGTCGAACAGCGATTGCACGACCCAAGGCGTATTGGGCCGCATCTGGTGCGCTTGCTCCGCCAGACGCAGCGCTTCGACCGCATTGCCGTCGCGATTGGCCTGCATCAGCAAACCGCGGACCCCGAGAAAGGCCGTCTCGGGGTTCTCCAGCATGGCGGTGAAATAGCGCTGGGCCGCGTGCTTGTCGCCGGTGAGCTGGGCTGCCTGCGCCGATAGCAGCATGGTGAGCGGCGGATCTTCCAGCATGCTCTCCGCCCGCTTCGCCTGGCGCTGCGCCTCGTCGGCGTCGCCCGCGGCAACCGCGACCATGCCCAGCGACAGCGCGCGATAGCCGCGCGTGCGACGGCTTTCGCTGCGGCTGCCGAACCAGGCGCCGGGCGCGCCAATCAATCCGCGCCACAGCAGGTAGAGCACCGTCAGCAGCGCCCCGAGCAGCAGCACGCCTGCTCCCAGAACGCCAACTGACGTGTCGATGCGATAGCCCAGCCACTCGATGGCGACATCCCCCGGGCGGTCGGCCAGCCAAGCCGCTGCCGTGACGACGAGAGCGAAGGCGATGACGCCCGATATGAGACGGATCATGCGGGCGAGCCTTAGCGGGTCGCCGGCGCGCGGCCGGTGGTCTGGCTCAGCAGGACCGCACCACGGGCAACGATCTTGTCGGCAGCAGCCTGGGCGGCCAGCAACGCCTCGGCATCCGCCAGCCACGGCGCGGCCGCCTTCGCTGCCTGACCCGTCAGCGGCTTCAGCACCGCCACCGCCTGATCGAGACGACCGGCCTGCAAGGCCGCTTCGGCCTGCGCCACGCGCGCCTCGGCGTCTTCGCCCGCAACATCGGGTCCGGTACGGCGGATCGACACCAGATTTTGCAGGCGCGCCAATGCCTTTTCCCACCAGGAGCCGGCCTGATCGCCGGCATCAGCGGTCACGATCTCGCGCGCCACGGCGGGGAACCGCTGGCGCAATCCTTCCGCGGTTGTCAGCGGCTTGCCGGCCAGCGGCGCCAGGGCCGCGATCGGTGCGGCAAGCTCGGCATCCTCTGCAGCGAGGACCTTCAGCGAGGCCAGATCGGCGGCGCTGTCCTGCCCCTGCGTCAGCGCCTGACGCACCCGCGTACCCAGCGAGACGATGGCGGCGGCGCGCGCGGCATCGATGGCCTTGTTGTCGATCCCACGGCGCTCGGCAACGTCCTTCTCGATCGCGCCCAGCCGCGTCTCCATGCGGGCGCTGCGATCGGCGGATTTGCCCAGTTCGCCGATCAGCGCATCGAGCTCGCCGCGCATGGCGCGGATGCGATCGAGCGCACCGGCGGCATCGGCCAGCTGCTGCTCGAGCTTGGTGAGGCGCTGCTGCAAGGCCTCGCCGCCTTCGCCTCCTTGCGACGGCTTGATGTCGTCGATCTCGCTGGCGACTTGCGCCAGCGCATCGGCGGTCGCGTCCTGTTCCTTGGAAAGCCGCGCCAGTTCCTCTTGCAGCTTGGCGATCTGCGCGCGCAGCGTCTCGCTCTGCGCCGGATCGCCAACCGGGCGGGCCGCCAGTTGATCCAGCCGCGCCGACAATTCGGCCACGCGCGGATCGGGCGCCGGCGCGCTGCTGACCAGCGGCATCCAGCGGGGCGCCAGGACGATCAAGCCTCCAGCAACGATCGCGCTGACCACAAGCGCCACGACGGCCACTCCGGCGAAGCCCATGCCACGACGCGGTGCCGCTGGCGGGACAGGCTTGGTTTCGCTGCGCGGCGGTGAAGCTGATGCGGCTGCGGAAGATGCAGCAGGCTTGGCGTCGACGGGCTTGGGGGCCGCCGATTTGGCGTCCGTCGCTTTGGGCTCGGCGGGCTTGGCCGTATCGGCAGGGCGGGAAGAGGCGGCCGCCGATGCGGCGCTGGTGGGTTCCAGCGGCGTTCCCATGGGCTTGGCCCCCATCGGCGGATCGTTGCGCTCGCTCGTCATTGCGTTGTTCGCTCCTGCTGCTGTACCTGACCGCAACGATGCTGCAGGCCAATCGTGGCCAAATTCCTTCAGCCGGCGAATTTGCCGTCGCGCCACTGCTCCAGGGTGGTGAGCAGGGCCGGAATGGTCGGCTTTTCCGGCACCAATCGCAGGCGCCACACCATGTCGCCCGTGGCCGCTGCAACGGCCGGGCTGAACGCGATCAACGTCATGCCGGCGCAGGTATAGTCGATGCCCGCCTGCCGAACGAGACTAACAAAGTTGGCCGCGCCTCGGGGGGAAAAAAGAATCGCCGCCTCGATGCTGGCCTGGCGCAGTTTCTGCTCGACCGGCGGGCGGAACTGCAGCGTAGGTTCGGTGGCGTAGACGACGATGGGATCGACCTCGTAACCCTCCGCCGCCAGCGTCGGCGCCAGATCGCGCGCCACCTCGCGACCGCGCAGATAGAGCACCGAACCATGGTTCTTATCCAGTCGCGTGCGGCAAAGATCGAGCAGAGATTCAGCATCGCCCTGTGCGCTCGCCACATCCCCGAATCCCAGGGAGCGGGCGGCGCGGGCCGTGCCATCGCCGACGGCGAGCAAAGGGATGAAGCGCTTGCGCGTCACCTCCGCCAGGCGACTAACGGCATTGGCGCTGGTGACGATGACAGCCTGGGCGCCGCTCAACCGTTCTTCCATATCGGCCGGCGGCGGCACCTTCTCGACCTTGAGCAGCGCCTGATAGATGCCCGTGATCTGACGCTCGGCGATTTGCGGCACCAGGGGGCCTGCCTGCTTGAGGGAGCGGCCGATGAAGACGCTGCGACTCATGCGAAGAAACCTGGCCCGCCGCGCAGTTTCAGCTCGTCGGCCGCATCGCGGCCCATGGCGATTCCATCCCCCACGCCGCCGTTGCGTTCGGTGGCGTGCACGATCGTGCCGTCGGGCTTGGCGATCAGGGCGCGAAAGCGCATGCGCTCGCCGTCGATCTCGGCGAAAGCGGCGATGGGCGTGCGGCAGGAGCCGTCCAGCACCGACAGCAACGCATGCTCGGCCAGCACGCATTGCGCGGTCGGCCAGTGGTTCAGCGGCTCAAGCAGGGCGGCGACGCGGTGATTGCCCTCGACATGCTCGACGCAGATCGCGCCCTGGCCCACGGCCGGCAGGATTTCCTCGACGGGCACGGCATGGCCGACATCGTGACGGCCCAGCCGGTCGAGCCCGGCGCGCGCCAGCAAAGTTCCCTGCACCAGGCCTTCGGCCAGCTTGCGCAGGCGTGTGTCGACATTGCCGCGCAAGGGCACGACCACCAGATCGGGGCGCAGATGCCGCAGCAACGCCTGGCGGCGCAAACTTGCGGTGCCGATCAGCGCGCCCGGCGGCAACTGACCGATGGTCCGCGCCGCGCCCGCGATCAGCACGTCGCGCGGATCGGCGCGTTCGCAGAAGCATCCCAGGACAAGGCCCGCCGGCAGGCGGGTCGGCATGTCCTTCATGCTGTGCACGGCCAGATCAATGCTGCCTTCGACCAGCGCTTCCTCGATCTCCTTGGTAAACAGGCCCTTGCCGCCAAGCTCTGCCAGGGTGCGATCCTGGATTTTGTCGCCGGTGGTTCGGATGGGTACGACGGCAATGGCGTCGGGCGCCGCCAATTCGGGATGGGCGGCGGCGAGGCGGCGGCGAACCTGTTCGGTCTGCGCCAGGGCCAGCGGGCTTGCCCGCGTGCCAATGCGCAGGAGGGGGGCGGTCATGGGGCAGTGTTTAGAACTTCGGGGTGCCCGAGAAAAGGGTTGATTCGCCGCATATTGGAGCCAATAACGGCCTGAGCCGGCTGGAAAAACCGTCGGTCCGGAGAAAAATGGCGCAAATCGTCCTGGGACTGGAAACAAGCTGCGACGAGACGGCGGTGGCTCTGGTCGATTCCAACCGCCGGATCGTGGCGCAGCGGCTGCTGTCGCAGATAGCCGAACACACCCCGTTCGGCGGCGTGGTGCCCGAAATCGCTGCCCGTGCCCATCTCGACCATCTCGACCGGCTGATCGCCGAGACCATGGCCGAGGCAGGGCTTGGCTACGCCGATCTGTCCGCGGTGGCGGCCACCGCCGGCCCGGGCCTGATCGGCGGCGTCATCGTCGGCGTCACGACCGCCAAGGCCATCGCCCTGGCGCATGACCTTCCGTTCATCGGCGTCAATCATCTGGAAGGCCATGCCCTGACGGCGCGGCTGACCGATGACGTTGCCTTTCCCTATTTGCTGCTGCTGGTCTCGGGTGGCCACTGCCAGCTGCTTGCGGTCGAAGGCGTCGGCCGCTATCGCAGGCTGGGCACCACTATCGACGATGCCGTTGGCGAGGCTTTCGACAAGACGGCCAAGCTTCTGGGGCTGGGATTTCCCGGCGGACCCGCCGTCGAGAAAGCCGCACTCAATGGCAAGCCAGACCGCTTCGCCCTGCCGCGGCCCATGCTGGGACGGCCGGGCTGCGATTTCTCCCTCGCGGGATTGAAGACAGCGGTGCGACTGGCGGCGGAAAAACTCGGCGACGCCAGCGAGCAGGACATCGCCGATCTCTGCGCCTCGTTCCAGGCCGCGATCGGCGACGTACTGGTCGATCGCTGCCGACGCGCTTTGGATGTTTTCACCGCCGAACATCAGGGTTCGCCGACTTTGGTGGTTGCCGGCGGCGTCGCGGCCAATGCCTATCTGCGCCAGCGATTGCTGGATATGTCGGAAAAGAGCGGCGCAAGGCTGGTGGCACCGCCGCCGCGCTTGTGCACCGACAATGCCGCGATGATCGCCTGGGCGGGGGTGGAGCGGTTGCGGCTGGGCCAGCTCGATACGCTCGATCTGGCGCCGCGGCCGCGCTGGCCGCTCGATCCGAATGCCGCTGCCAGGATCGGTCGGGCGCATGTCGGCGCCGGCGTGAAAGTTTGACCACACGGGCAACGACAGCGGACAATCGATCCATGACAGGTCCATCACAGCAAGGCATGCGCCCCGGCGCCATCGAAGTGTCGCCGCTTTTCGCCACGCCGATAGCGCGACTGCTGCTGCCGGAGGCGGCGTCGATCAACGCGCAGCTGCGCGACGTCATCCTGGCGCGCGAGAAATCGCATCCCAGTTCCCAGCACAGCAACCTGGGCGGCTACCAGTCGACTTGGGACATGGAGGAGTGGGGTGGGCCGGCGGTCGCGCGCGTCATGAGCCATGTCCGGGCCATCGCCGCCCGGCTGACCAGCGATCGGCAGGGGCGGCCCGTGACGCCGGACTGGAAGACCAATTGCTGGGCCAACATCAATCGCGCCGGCAATGGCAACGAGTTCCACGCCCATCCAGGCAGTTTCTGGTCCGGCACTTATTACGTCGACGATGGCGGCATCGGCAAAGATCCGTCGCTGGGCGGCGAGCTGGAATTTCTCGACCCGCGGGGCGTCGGTCCTGCCATGTACGCGCCCAATCTCGCTTTCGCGGTGCCGGGCGGTCGCGCCATCGGCGCCAGCGAAGTGATCCCGCCCGTGGCCGGCGTGCTGGTGCTGTTTCCCGCCTGGATCTACCACCAGGTGCGCCCCTATCGCGGCAACGCCACGCGCATCTCCATCGCCTTCAATCTCTCGCTCTGACCGCCATGGCAGGCCAGATCCACCGCATCGGCATCGTCGGCGGCGGCGCCTGGGGCACAGCGCTGGCGCTGGCCGCCCGGCGCGCCGGAAGGGATGTGGTCTTGTGGGCGCGCGAGGTTGAAGTCGTTGCTGAAATCAACGCGCAGCATCGCAACACGCCGTTTCTGCCGGGCTTCGCGATCGATCCGGCGATCAGGGCGATTGCTGCGTTCGAGCCATTGGCAGAGTGCGATGCATTGCTAATGGTAACGCCGGCACAGGCGGTGCGCGTCATCGGCCATAAGCTGGCGCAGCTGTTGCCGCATCAGATGCCGATCGTCGTTTGCGCCAAGGGCATCGAGGCCAAGACCGGCCTGCTGATGAGCGAAGTCGCAGCGCAGGTCTTGCCAAATCACCTCGTTGCCATGCTATCGGGCCCGACCTTCGCCGAGGAAGTCGCGCGCGGCCTGCCGACGGCGATCACCTTGGCCTGCAGCGACGCCAGGCACGGACAGGAATTGGCGCAGGCTCTGGCGACGCCAACGTTCCGCCCTTACTGGAGCGAGGACGTGACGGGCACGGCCCTTGGCGGCGCGGTGAAGAACGTGCTGGCGATTGCCTGCGGCATCGTCGAAGGCCGGCAACTGGGCAGCAATGCGCGGGCGGCGCTCATAACGCGCGGGTTTGCCGAAATGATGCGGCTCGGTCTGGCCCTGGGCGCGCAGCGCGAAACGCTGGCCGGTCTGGCTGGTCTGGGCGATCTCACGCTGACCTGCTCGAGCTTGCAAAGCCGCAACATGAGCTTCGGTGCGGCTTTGGGCAAAGGCGCAACGGCCGCCGAGTTGCTGCAGGCAAAGCCGCAAGTCGTCGAAGGCGCCTATACGGCGGCGGCCGTCGTCGGCCGCGCTCGGCAACTGGGCGTCGAGATGCCGATCTGCGAGGCTGTCGATGCGGTGGTGAATCGCGGCGCGGAAATCGGTGCTACGATAGAAGCGTTGCTGGCGCGGCCTTTGCGCGGCGAACTTGATCAGGACTGACGGGGACGACGATGGCGTATTGGCTGATGAAATCCGAGCCTTCGGCTTATTCCTGGCAGCAGCTCCTCAAGGACAAGCGCACCAACTGGAGCGGGGTGCGCAATTTCCAGGCGCGCAACAACCTGCAGGCGATGAAGAAGGGCGATCAGGCTTTCTTCTATCACTCCAACGAAGGGCTGGAGATCGTCGGCATCGTCGAGATCGTCAAGGAATTCCATCCCGATCCCGACGACAAGACCGGCAAGTTCGGCATGGTCGACGTCAAGCCGGTCAAGGCGTTGAAGACGCCGGTGACACTGGCGGCGCTGAAAGCCGACAAGCGCTTCGCCGATCTGGCGCTGCTGCGCCTGTCGCGCCTGTCGGTTGGGCCGGTAAGCGACGCGCATTGGAAAGAGATCTGCAAGCTGGGCGGCGTTGCGTGAGTCAGCTGCGCTATACGGCCGACAAGGACGGCCAGACGATGCTGGCGTCGGCGACCAAGCGCGCCGACGGGCAGCCGCGTTTCGTCATGCCGATCCTGGCCAGCATGATCGAGAGCGACAACGGCATTTCCTATCTGGTCCGCCATGAAGTGTTCCACGAAGGCTTCGAGCGGGTCAGTCGTGACATAATCGACGCCCATCTCGAACCCGGTGACACGTTCATCGATATCGGCGCGCATTGGGGCGTCATCACTCTGTCGGCGATCACCCGACATCCCGGCCGCATCAAGGCCATCGCCGTCGAGCCACATCCGCTCAACGTGCAGCAATTGATGCGCGCGGTGGCGGCCAATCGCGCCGGCGAGCTGGTCGAGATCGTGCCGGCGGCGGCGGGCGACAAGCCTGGTCTTGCGTCGCTGTCCTTCAACAGCACCATGGGTCACAGCCTGCTGGAGAGCGACAATCGCCGCGCCGGCGTCACGCCCCTGCGGGTGCCGGTGGTCACCATCGACCAGCTTCTCGCCGAGCGCCCGGATCTCAACGGCACGCGTCTGGTAATCAAGATCGATGTCGAGGGTTTCGAGCCGGAGGTTCTGGCGGGCGCGAAGAAAGCGCTGGAGTCGGGCCGCGTCGCGCTGCTGGTCTGGGAACGGGGCCACGACTATCGCGTCGCCAAACGGCGGGAGGCGGTCAATCGCGCCGTCGAGTGGCTGAGCAGGCTCGGCTTCGAGCACTATGCGCTGCCGCACGCCGAATGGGGTGGGCCGCTGATCCCTCTGGCGGGCGACGTCTTCCTGGGCAATGTTTTCAGCTTCGGGCGCGGCGTCAAAAAACGCGACGCCTATCCGCAAGGCTTCGCCAAGCGGCCCCCCTTCAACCAGGCTTTCCGCCTTGATCGCTCGCCGGCGGCGATGGCGGCGGCGACCGAGCTCTATCTCAAGGCCCGCAGCAGCGATGGGCCACGCTGGACCGATCCGCAGCATCTTCCTGCAGGCGGGCAGGAGCGGGCGCTAGCGGCGGCCGGTCTGATCGCGCCGGGCAGCAACGTGCTGGACCTTGGCTGCGGCGCCATGGCGCTGCGAGCCGTGCTGCCGCAGGGCTGTCGCTATACGCCAGCCGATTTGGTGGCGCGCAGCGAGGATACGATCCTGGTCGATCTCAACCAGGGTCAGTTTCCGAACGGAAAATTCGACGTCGCCGTCTTGCTGAACGTGCTCGAATTCGTCCACGAGCCCGCCAAGGTGCTGGCGAAGTGCCGGCAGGCGGCCGGCACGCTCGTGCTTTCCTATCAGGTCGATGGCGGCGGCGATAAACGGGCGCGACGCGAGAGCGGCTATTTCAGCGATCTCAGCGAAAGCCAGTTGCAGGCCATGCTGAAACAGGCGGGATGGCGCGCCGACATGAGTGGCCGCTCGGGCGACACGTTGCTGCTGCGCTGCGTCGCGGCCTGAATATCATTCCTTCTGCGTCGCCGGCGCGGCGTCAGGCTGTGGCGTCGGATCGGGCCGATCACCTTCCTCGCCGCATTCGACGTCGCCCGCTCCCATGTGATCGAAACCCTGGAGCAGGACGACGTTGCAGATCTGGCTGGCGCCGTCGGGCCGGCAGCCCTGAATATCGACCGACATGATATTGGCCGGCAGCGGCATGCGCGGCGACAGCGGCAACCCCAGCATGGCGCGGATGGCAGTCTGGGTCTGGCGCTGCTTCAGGATCAGGGTCACCGACTGCACCCGTCCTCCTTCATGCGCCACATCGATGCGCTCAAGCTGCGGCAGCACTTTCTGCGCCTTGTCGGCGGGAAATGTCGGGCCTTCATAATAGGCCTCGGTTGCGGTGCAGGGATTGCCGCGATTGACGTAGTTGCGCAGGCTGCAGTTGAAGCGCGGCGGACGCGCTTCGAAATCCTTCTCCAGCATGCAGCCGAATTTTTCGGTCGCCGCACGCGGCCAGGTCAGGATGTTGGTCGGTTCGAGCGCCGGCTGGTCCTGCGTGGCGCCGACACTGGGCAACACGGCGGCGACAATGGCGAAGACGATGCCCCTCATCGCTTGCCGCCCGCGAGCTTGACCGCATCGGGATGCACGCGCAGCCGCGCCATCGCAACGACGCCCAGCAGCGGGCCGATCGCCAGCGGCATGAAGGCGTAATGCCAGCCCAGCGCCTCGATCCAGAATGGCATCAGGTGAATGGTGATCAAGGTCAAGGTAAAGCCCATGGCGGTCTGCAAGGTCAGCATTGTGCCGGTCAGCGCCGGGTCGGACAACTCCGCCACCGAGGCCGAGAATTGCGCGCTGTCGGCCACGATGCTGATGCCCCAGATCAGGCAGACGATCATCAGCAGCCACGGCGCGGCGTCGAACAGCAGCCCGACCGACAGCGCGCAGGCGCCGCTGATGGCCATAGCCAGCATGGTCAACGTCGTGCGCCCCCAGCGATCGGCGAGCACGCCGGCCAGCAGGCAACCCACCGCGCCGATGCCCACCGTGGCGAAGGTCGCCACGCGCGACCACAGGCTTGCGGCTTCGGTGCTGAGGGATTGCGCGAAGCTTGCGGTCAGGAAAGCGCCGATCCATGCCCACATGGCGTAGAGCTCCCACATGTGGCCGAGATAGCCCAGATTGGCCAGGCGGAGCGCTTTGACACGCCAGGCGAACAGCACCATACCCGGTCGGAAGCGTGGCGCGGCCACGGCGCGCGGCCCGATGCCGACAAAAAGGATCAGTGTTGCCGCGACTAGTGCCAGCAAGGACGCGCCGCCGATTGCGATGCGCCAATCGACTCCCCCCACCGCATTAAGCAGATGTGGCGAAGCCGATCCCAGGGTAAGTGCCCCAACCAGCGTGCCGACCAGCAATCCCAAATCGCTCTTGCCGCCGGTGCGCGCCCAGGTCGAAGCGAGCTTCATGCCGACCGGATAGATGCCTGCCATGCAGGCGCCGGTGACGAAGCGCGCCAGCGGCAGGAGCGGGCCCGCCGGATCGAGCAGCAGCAAGCTCGCGTTGGCCGCGGCTGCAATGATGGCGCTGATGGCGAAGAAGCGGCGCGGATCGAAGCGATCGGCCAGGCCCAGCAGCGCCGAAATCAGCGAGCCGGCGACGAAGCCGAGCTGCACGGCTGAAGTGAACAGCCCCTGCTGGAAAGGGCTGAGCTCATACCTGCCCGCCAATGTGGGCAACACGGCCGAGGCCGAGAACCACAGCGACAGCGCCGCCGTCTCCGCCAGCACCAGAAATGTCAGCGACCAGGTCTTGCTGGTAGAGAATGAAGGCATCAGCAGAAAGGTCTCATCGCCTATTACACCCCGTCATCGCCCGGCTTGACCGGGCGATCCATGGTGCAATCGCCCGGTGCCTGACAATTGGCGGCGCAGTCGCTGAGGCATGGGTACCCCGGTCAAGCCGGGGTATGACGAAAGAGGAGCAGAGAGGCAACCCTACGCGCTCTTCCCAACGAAGCCCAGATAGTCGCCGGCGATGTCGGCGACGGCTGCTTCATAAAGCCGCTGGCCGGCGTCGCGCGTGGCGAGATCGGGGTTGGAGCCGATGCGGCCATCGGGGAAATTGCGCCGATAATCGAAGGCGTCGGTGAAGCTGCCGGATGGTGCGATGGCGGGTTCCATCTTCTGATGCCGTTCCGCTTCCGGCCAGCCGAACCAAGTCAGCGCCACTTCCGAGGGCGTCGCATGACTGCCTTCAGCCTTGCCGTAGAGTTCCTTTGACAGCCGCCCCACGCCGGGCGCTTCCCACCAGTTCTTCAGCCGGCAATGGATGCCTGGCGTATTGGAGCCGCCGGCCAGGCTGGATTCGGCATAGATTTCGGAGAAGGCGGCGGTGACGGTGGCGACATTGCCGCCATGGCCGTTGATGAAGAAGAAGCGGCGAAAGCCGTGCCGCGCCAGCGACTGCACCATGTCGCGCACAACCGCGATCAGTGTCGAGGGCCGCAAGGTCATCGAGCCGGGAAATCCCAGATGATGCTGTGCCATGCCGACATTGATGGTGGGCGCCACCAGCGCGTTGGCTTTCTCGCCAACGCCCTTGGCGATGATTTCCGCACATAGCGCATCGGTGCCGATCAGGCCGATCGGGCCATGCTGCTCGGTCGAGCCGATCGGCATGACGATGCCGTCGCTGCGCTTGAGATAGGTCTCGATATCGGGCCAGGTCTGAAGCTGCAACAGCATGTTCTCGTTTTCCTAACTATGGTGGCGGGCCATTACACCCGCGCGCCTGGATGGCGGCAAGGGGCAGGCCATGCTTGGACTGCGTGGCCGGCTTGTTAGGCGGGGTCATTTGTCCAATAATCCGGCCAAATCCGCCCGTCCGCGGACAATGAAATGCCTTCCGGGAGATCCCGCCAATGTCCGATACGCTCATTCCCATCAAGCCCGAGTTCGCCGCCAAGGCCTATGTCGACGAGGCCAAATACAAGGCGATGTACGAGCGCTCGGTGAAGGATCCGGAAGGTTTCTGGGGCGAGCACGGCAAGCGCATCGACTGGATCAAGCCCTTCACCAAGGTCAAGGACACCTCCTATGCCGGCAACGTGAATATCCGCTGGTACTGGGACGGCACGTTGAATGTCTCGGCCAACTGCCTTGACCGGCACCTGGCCAAGCGCGGCGACCAGACCGCCATCATCTGGGAAGGCGACGATCCCAAGGATTCAGCCCACATCACTTACCGCCAGGCGCATGAGCATGTTTGCCGGCTCGCCAACGTTCTGAAGGCGCGCGGCGTGAAGAAGGGCGATCGGGTGACGATCTACATGCCGATGATCCCCGAAGCCGCTTACGCCATGCTGGCCTGCGCGCGCATCGGCGCCATCCATTCGGTGGTGTTCGGCGGCTTCTCGCCGGATTCGTTAATCAATCGCATTCAGGATTGCGACTCAAACTGCGTCATTACCGCTGACGAGGGATTGCGCGCCGGCCGCAAGGTGCCGCTGAAAGCCAATACCGACGAGGCGCTGAAGAAATGCCCCTCGGTTAAGACCGTGGTGGTGGTCAAGCGCACCGGCGGTCAGATCGGCTGGGTGCAGGGCCGCGACGTCTGGTACCACGAGGAATGCGCCAAGGTCTCGGCCGAGTGCAAGCCCGAGGAAATGGGCGCCGAAGATCCGCTTTTCATCCTCTATACGTCAGGCTCGACCGGCAAGCCCAAGGGCGTGCTGCACAGTGGCGGCGGCTATCTGGTCTACGCCTCGATGACGCATCAATACGTCTTCGACTATCACGACGGCGACATCTACTGGTGCACCGCCGACGTGGGCTGGGTCACCGGCCACAGCTATATCCTTTATGGACCGCTCGCCAATGGCGCGACCACGTTGATGTTCGAGGGCGTGCCCAACTATCCCGACAGCTCGCGCTTCTGGCAGGTCATCGACAAGCACAAGGTCAACATCTTCTACACCGCCCCCACCGCCATCCGCGCGCTGATGCGCGAAGGCGAGGGCCCGGTGAAGAAGACCTCGCGCAAATCGCTGCGCCTGCTGGGCTCGGTGGGCGAGCCGATCAATCCCGAGGCCTGGCTCTGGTACTACAACGTGGTGGGCGATGCGCGCTGCCCGATCGTCGATACGTGGTGGCAGACCGAGACCGGCGGCATTCTCATCACGCCACTGCCCGGCGCCATCGCGCAGAAGCCCGGTTCGGCGACCAAGCCGTTCTTCGGCATCAAGCCCGAGATCGTCGATGGCGAGGGCAAGGTGCTGTCCGGCGCCACCGAAGGCAATCTGTGCATCACCGAGTCATGGCCGGGCCAGATGCGCACCGTCTATGGCGATCACCAGCGCTTCATCGATACCTATTTCAAGACCTTCCCGGGCAAGTACTTCACCGGCGACGGCTGCCGCCGCGATGCCGACGGCTATTACTGGATCACCGGCCGGGTCGACGACGTCATCAACGTCTCCGGCCATCGCATGGGCACGGCTGAAGTCGAAAGCGCGCTGGTTGCGCACGCCAAGGTCGCCGAAGCCGCCGTCGTGGGCTATCCGCACGACATCAAGGGGCAGGGCATCTACGCCTATGTCACGCTCAATGCCGGCGAGACGCCGACGGAGGAGCTGCGCAAGGAGCTGGTGGCCTGGGTGCGCAAGGAGATCGGCCCGATCGCCGCGCCCGACCTGATCCAATGGGCGCCGGGCCTGCCCAAGACGCGCTCGGGCAAGATCATGCGCCGCATCCTGCGCAAGATCGCCGAGAACGAGTATTCCAATCTCGGCGATACTTCGACGCTCGCCGATCCGGCGGTGGTGACCGACCTCGTCGACAACCGCATGAACCGCAAGTGAGCGCGCACTCGATCAACGCCGACCAGATCGAATTCTGGAACGGCGTCGGCGGCGACAAGTGGCTGCGCACCGAGGAACGGCTCGAGCAAGGGCTCACTCAGTTCGGCGATGCGGCGCTCGAGATCGCCAAGGCAAAGCCGGGCGAACGCATAATCGACATTGGCTGCGGCACCGGTCCGACCAGCCTGAAGCTGGCCAAGGCGGTAGCACCGAACGGCAACGTCCTGGGTGTCGACGTCTCGCAGCAGTTGATCGACCAGGCCAACGCCAAAGCAAAGGCGGCCGGCGTCGCCAACGCGCGGTTTGTCGTGGCCGATGCCTCGGCGCATGCGTTCACGCCGGAGCACGATCTGCTGTTCTCGCGCTTTGGCGTGATGTTCTTCGCCGATCCGACTGCGGCCTTCACCCATCTGCGCGGCGCGCTGAAACCCGGCGGTCGTCTGGCCTTCGTGTGCTGGCGCCAGTTCAAGGAAAACGGCTGGGCCTTCATCCCCTTCATGGCCGCCCTGCCGCATCTGCCGCCGATCGAACGGCCCGCTCCCAACGCACCGGGCCCCTTTGCTTTCGCCGATGCCGATCGTCTGCGCGGCATTCTGGGCGATGCTGGTTTCAAGGGCATCACGATCGACAAGGTCGATCGTACCATGCCGGTCGGCCGGGATCTGGATCAGGCGACGCGCTTCTCGACCGAATTCGGTCCCGTAGCGCAGCCGCTGTCGCAATCTTCTCCCGAGTCGCAAGCCAAAGCGATTGCAGCCGTGCGCGAAGCCTTGCGCCAGCACGATAAAGGCAACGGCATCGCTCTGCCGGGCGCCTGCTGGCTGGTTCAGGCGCGCAACTGAGCCATTCCGCCTTGCGGGGTCTGGTCGCTTGACCGCAGGCCCGGCGCTTTCGATAGTGGGCCATCGCATCGGTGAGGGAGCGCCGTAGCGATCCGTGATCGCGCCCGGCCGGCGCGCGAGGCGGATTGTCAGGCCGGGGCTTTGCTTGTCCGATCACGCTGCCGCTGCACAGAAACCTCTTTCCAGCAAACCGACCATCGAGCAGGCCATTCTGGCCGGCCCGATCCTGCCGACCATATTGCGGCTGGCGACGCCCAACATCTTCACCGTCGGTGTGCAGACGGCGGTTGCCATCGTCGAGACCTGGTATGTCGGCCAGACCGGCATCGCCTCGCTGGCGGCACTGGCGCTGGTGTTTCCCATGCTGATGCTGGTGCAGACCACGTCGGCCGGCGCGATGGGCGGCGGTGTGTCGTCCTCGATCGCCCGCGCTTTGGGCGGTGGCGACATCGTCAAGGCGCAGGCGCTGATCGCGCATGCGATCGTCATCGCGCTGATTGCCGGCGCCGCTTTCAGCCTGCTGTTCCTGGGCTTCGGCCCGTCAATCTATCGCCTGCTGGGCGGCAGTGGCGAAGTGCTCGCGCGAGCGCTCACTTATTCGAACATCCTCTTCGCCGGCGCGGTGCTGGTGTGGCAGCAGAACACGCTGGTCAGCGTCGTGCGCGGCACCGGCAACATGGGATTGCCGACCAAGGCGCTGGTCGGCGGCGCGCTGGTGCAGATGATGCTGGGCGGAGCGCTCACCCTGGGCTGGTTCGGCCTGCCGGCGCTGGGCATTGCCGGAATCGGCTGGGGCATGGTCGGCGGCGCCGGCTTTGGCATCGCCGTCACCGTCCTCTATCTGATGAGCCGACATGCCCGCGTGCGGCTGCGCTTTTCGGGCATCGCGCTGAAATGGCAGCTCTTCAAGGACATTCTTTCGGTTGGCGCAATCGCCTGCATTTCCTCGCTGCAAACGGTGCTGACGGTCGTGGTTCTCTCCGGCCTGGTGGCGCGTTACGGCACCACGGCGCTGGCGGGCTACGGCATCGGCGCGCGATTGGAATTCCTGCAAATCCCGCTGGTGTTCGGCATCGGCGCGGCTTTGGTGCCGGCGGTGGGCATGAATTATGGCGCCGGCAACGGCGCGCGCGCCAAGCGCGTGGCGTGGATCGGCGCGCTGGCGGCCGGCGCCATCACCGGCGCCATCGGCATGTTCGTCGCCGTCTTCCCCTCGCTGTGGGCCGGCATGTTCACCGACGATGCCGCCGTGCTGGCGACGGCTTACGACTATCTGCGCATCGCGGGGCCTTGCTACGGCTTCTTCGGCCTGGGACTGGCGCTCTATTTCGCCTCGCAAGGCTCGCGCAAGGTGCTGGGGCCGGTCCTGGCGGGTACGTTGCGCCTGATCGTGATCGTGCTCGGCGGCTTGCTGATCGCGGGCGATGGCGTGCAGATCACCTGGCTGTTCGCCATCGTGGCTGCGGCGATGCTGGCCTATGCCGCCTTTGCCGCGGGCGCGGTGGCGATCACCAAATGGACGAAGTAGTTCAGCACCATTTGGCTTTGGCGCCGCGCCCGTCATAGACGACGGCCAGACCCTGGCCCAGCAGGCTGGCGCCGAGATCCTCGCCGCTTTCGGTGGTGACGCGAGCAACGACCCTGCCGCCATATTTGTCGTTGCTGATGTCGTAGAGCACGATCAGCCGGTTCTCCGTGCGCTGCTCGAGAAAGACGCGCGCCTCTTTGGCCTTGCTGCGTTCGGCTTCGCAGCCGCCGTTCAGCTCCGGTGCGTCGATGCCCAGGATGCGAACCGACGTTTCCAGCTCCTGATTGATCCAGATACGGGCGCGCACGCTCAGCGTATCGCCGTCGACCACGCGCAGCACTGCTGCGGGGATCGGCCCGGGCAGGGGATCGCGCGGGCCAAGCGTCGCCAGCACGCCGCCGCCTGCAAGCAGAAGACTGCCGCCGGCCAGCAAAGCCATCCGCAGCTTGGTCGCAATGAGCATGGAAATCATGGCCGTATTTTACGACCAAACACGAAAGAACAAAAGGAGAATAAGAAATCTAAACTATTGAAATATAAAGATACAACCAGCGGTAATGATCAAAAATCCGAAACCCGGCCATTGATCGACCAGTCGCCGAACCGCGTCGGCTCCGGGCCCTGCGGCCCGCCGATTTCCTCGACCTTGGGCAGGTCTTCCTTGCGCGTGATCGGCTTGCTGGCCGGCGCAGGAGCGGGCGGCGCAGCCGGCTTGTTTTTGGTGTCGTCCATGGCGCCAATATGGCCCCGCCCACGGCCCGCGCCAAGCACTTGAAGCGCCGCGCCTGTTTCATATCTGTATGATCCGCCGCTCATAGCGAACGGCGTGGCCCGCGGAGAGTTTGTTGAACAACCATTTTCGTACCTTCGTCCTGATCGCCGCCATGACCGGCCTGTTCCTGGCCGTCGGCTATCTGATCGGCGGGCAGAGCGGCATGCTGATCGCCTTTGGCCTGGCCGCGGCGATGAACCTGTTCGCTTACTGGAACAGCGACAAGATGGTGCTGCGCATGTACGGCGCGCGCGAGGTCGATCGCAACACCGCGCCGCAGTTCTACGGCATCGTCGAGCAGCTGGCGCAGCGCGCCGGCCTGCCGATGCCGCGCGTCTTCGTGATGCAGAACGACCAGCCCAACGCCTTCGCCACCGGCCGCAATCCGCAGAACGCCGCCGTTGCCGCCACCACGGGCCTGCTGCAGAAGTTGAGCGCTGAGGAAATCGCCGGCGTGATGGCGCATGAGCTGGCGCATGTGAAGAACCGCGATACGCTGACCATGACCATCACCGCCACTTTGGCCGGCGCCATCTCGATGCTGGCCAATTTCGCCATGTTCTTCGGCGGCAGCCGCGATTCCAACGGCAACGCCAATCCGCTGGGCCTGATCGGCGCGCTGGCGCTGATGATCCTGGCGCCACTGGGCGCGATGCTGGTGCAGATGGCGATCAGCCGCAGCCGCGAATACGAAGCCGATCGCATCGGCGCGGAGATCAGCGGCAAGCCGTTGTGGCTGGCCTCGGCGCTGGGCAATCTGCACAACGCCGCCCAGGTCGTTCCCAATGAGGAGGCCGAGCGCAATCCGGCCACCGCGCATATGTTCATCGTCAACCCGTTGCAGGGGCGGGGCGCGGACAGCCTGTTCTCGACCCACCCCAGCATGGAAAACCGCATTGCCCGCTTGCGCGCGATGGCGGGACAGGGAACGGTAGCGCCGCGACGGGGCCCCTGGGGCTAAGCCGCCCTCACTTTGAAACAGATCGGACGTGTCGTGTCGGAAGACCCGTTGCAAAGCCGGCGCGTCGCGCTCGATGTCTACGCCGCTTCGGGCCGGGGCGGCCGGCCCATGGACGAGGCGCTGCGCGACAACAAGGGTTTCGCCAAGCTGGAGCCGCGCGATCGCGCCTTCGTGCGCAACCTGGTCGCCACCACCTTTCGCCACCGCGGCCAGATCGAAGCGCTGTTCGACGGCCTCGTCTCGCGCCCTTTGCCGCAAAGCGAAGCGCTGATCGCCGACATCGTGCATCTGGGACTGGCGCAGCTTCTGTTTCTCGACACGCCTGCCCATGCTGCCGTCGATACCTCGGTGCGCCTGGCGCAGACCAGCGATCGCGCGCGCATGAAAGGCTTCGTCAACGCCGTGCTGCGCCGCGCCGGCCGCGAGGGCGCCGCCGTGGTCGCTCGTCAAGATTCCGCGCGGCTCAACGCGCCGGACTGGCTGTGGCGCAGCTGGGTGCAAGCCTACGGGCCGGAACTGGCGCATGACATCGCGGCGGCGCATTTGAAGGAAGCCGCGCTCGACATTTCCGTAAAGTCAGAGCCTGAGCGCTGGGCGGAAGCGTTGAACGCAACGCTGCTGCCCACGGGCAGCCTGCGGCGCAAGGAAGGCGGGTTGGTCAGCGAATTGCCCGGCTTTGATGAGGGCGCTTGGTGGGTGCAGGACGCCGCTGCGGCATTGCCGGCGTGCTTGCTGGGCGATGTGGCGGGAAAAAGCGTGGCCGATCTTTGCAGCGCGCCCGGCGGCAAGACGCTGCAGCTCGCGGCGGCTGGCGCCGAAGTCGTTTCGGTCGACGTCTCGGCCAAGCGCTTGAAGCTGGTTCAGGAAAATCTGGCCCGTACCGGATTGAAGGCCGAAACGATCCCAGCCGATGTGTTGACGTGGAGGCCGGCCGCGCCGTTTGATGCCGTCCTGCTGGATGCGCCGTGCACCGCTACTGGAACGCTGCGCCGCCACCCCGATGCCGCGTGGCACAAGCGCGCGACGGACGTCAGCCGGCTGGCGCAGCTGCAAGCGCATCTGCTCGATGCCATGGCGGCGCTGGTCAAGCCGGGCGGCACGCTGGTCTACGCGGTCTGCTCGCTGCAGCCGGAGGAGGGCGAGCGGCAGATCGAGGCCTTGCTGGGCCGTGGCGCGCCATTCACATCGGTGCCGGTGGCGGCAGCCGAATTGCCTGGCCTGGAAGCAGCGATCCGCCCGGACGGTTTCGTGCGGACACTGCCTTGCCACTGGCCTGAACAGGGCGGGCTGGACGGATTCTTCATCGCCCGTTTGCGGCGGAAGTGAGGGGCGTTCGGCGCTCTTTCCAAAAGCGGGCCAAGCTGTTACGTAATTCTCATGCAGCAGCCGCTTCGCATCGCGCCCTCGATTTTGTCGGCTGATTTCGCCCGCCTGGGCGAAGAGGTGCGGGCCATCGATGCGGCCGGCGCCGACTACATCCATATCGATGTGATGGATGGGCATTTCGTGCCCAACCTGACCATCGGGCCGCTGGTGGTGAAGGCCTTGCGCGGCCACAGCGCCAAGCCGTTCGACGTGCATCTGATGATCGCGCCGGTCGATCCGTACATTCCTGAATTCGCCGCCGCCGGCGCCGACATCATTACCGTGCATCCCGAATCAGGACCGCACCTGCATCGCACGATTCAGCTCATCAAGTCGCTGGGCAAGAAGGCGGGCGTTTCGCTCAACCCGGGGACGCCGATCGCCGCGCTTGAGAACGTGCTTCCGGAGCTCGATCTGGTGCTGGTCATGTCGGTCAATCCCGGCTTCGGCGGCCAGGCCTTCATCAAGAGCCAGCTCGCTAAGATCAGAGAATTGCGCAAGCGTATCGACGCCACCGGCAAGAAGATCGACCTCGAAGTCGATGGTGGCATCAACGCCGAGACGGCGAAGGCCGCGCGCGACGCCGGCGCCGACGTGCTGGTGGCCGGCACCGCGGTTTTTACCGGCGGCGCCTATGCCGCCAACATCTCCTCCTTACGAGGGGGCTGATCATGGCGGATCGTCCCGCCGATGCGGGCGGCTCGCTCAAATCGCTCTGGTACGGCTCGCCGCTCTACAAGCTCGTCCTCGCCGGCAAGGTGCCGCAGGCATTCGTTGCCGTGCCGCCCGATCCCTGGCCGGGCGACGGTCTGCGCGGCAATGCCATGCTGGCCGGCGAATTCACCGCATCTGGCCGCAAACGGACGATCGACGGCGATCCCTGGCAGCAGGAGGGCGCGTCGCCCGACTGGCTGGCCGAACTGCACGGTTTCGCCTGGTTGCGTGACATCAAGGAAGTGGGTGGCGAGGAGCCGGCGCGTTTCGCCGCCGCCATGGTCGATGGCTGGTTGGCGCGCAACGCCCGCGTCACCGGCATCGCGTGGCGGGCCGACGTACTGGCCAACCGGCTGATCCATTGGATTGCCAACAGCGCCATGATCTTCCGCGGCGCCGATCGCACTTTCATCGAACGGTTCTTCCGCAGCCTGGCGATCCAGCGCAAGCATCTGATGCGGCTGGTACCGGGGGATCTGGCAGGCTCGGCGCTGCTGCGCGGCATCAAGGGCCTGATCTATGCGAATCTGGCCCTGGCCGAACGCGACGGTCCCTTGCAGACATCGCTGCAACTGTTGACGCGGGAAATCCAGCGCCAGGTGATGCCCGATGGCGGTCATTGCGAACGCAGCCCCGCCGCGCAAGTCGCGCTGTTGCGCGATCTCATCGACATTCGCGGCGCGCTGCTGGCGGCGCACAAGGAAGTGCCGTCATCGATCCAGTCGGCGATCGATCGCATGGCGCCGATGGTGCGCTTCTTCCGTCATGGCGATGGCGGGCTGGCGCTGTTCAACGATACTGACGAGGGCGATGCGGCGTCGATCGATCTGCTGCTGGCGCGCTCGGGCGCTTCGGGCAAACCGCTGACCCATGCGCCCCATAGCGGCTTCCAGCGCCTGACCGCCGGCGGCAATCTGATCGTCTGCGACGCCGGCCCGCCGCCCGCCAAACCCAACGACGCGCACGCCCATGCCGGCACGCTGAGCTTCGAGTTCAGCGTGGGTAAGGAGCGCATGATCGTCAATTGCGGCGCGCTACCTGGGGCGGATGCGGCCTGGCGGCGGGCGCAACGCACAACCGCGGCACATTCGACGGCGGTAATCGACGATACCAATTCAGCCGAGCTGCGCGCCGATGGCAGCCTGGGCGCGCGCTCCGAGAAAGTAAGCTCCACGCGCAACGAAGCTGAAGGCGCCATCTGGGTCGAAGCGCAGCATGACGGCTATCTGCGCAATTTCGGCGTCATCCACAAACGCCGGCTTTATCTGGCGGCTGCCGGCAACGATTTGCGCGGCGAGGACGCTTTCGTCGGCGAAGGCGGCAAGCGCGTGAAAGGCGGCGGCAAGCCGTTCGCAATCCGCTTTCATCTGCATCCCGACACCAAGGTCTCGCTGGTGCAAAACGGCGCTTCGGCGCTGATCCAGCTCGGCAACGGCCAGGGCTGGCGCTTCCGCGCGTCCGGCGCCGCACTCAGCCTCAGCGACAGCATCTATCTCGGCGTCGGCGGCCAGATGAAGCGCACCGAACAGATCGTTCTGACCGGCACCTTGCAGCCAGACGGCGCCATCGTGAAATGGGGCCTGACGCGGGTTTAGATATTTGGAGTTTTTTGAGCGCGCGGAAATTGTATCGGAACAAATCATCCCTCTCCGTCACGTCAAAGTGACGTTAGGCAATGCCCGACTGCGGCATACTTTTACTCATCGGCGCGAATTTTTTGATCGTCGATTAAAGTAAGGGGGAGTTCGCATGGCATTCGTTAAGACACTTGTTGCCGCCACGGTCGCAACCGTGGCTCTGGTTGGCCAACCGTCAACCGCCAAGGCGGGCCTGTTCGGCGACAATCACTGGGGCGATTGCATGAGCTCGCTGATCGCTGACGTCTATCAAGATAACCCCACCCGGCGGTCGAACCAATCGGCTGCAACGCGGCTTCTATTATCGCCGTTCTTTTCGATCAGTTGTCTGATTCCGACTTAAAATCAGAAAATTGGATCTAGCATCGGCTCGCCTTTGGGCGGGCCGATGTATTTTTGGCGACTCGTAAGTGGACGGAAGTGGAGTGGCTTTTCTGGGCCGTCGCAATAACGTAGTCTCGCGCCGCCATGATCGCCCTCGCCGACATCCAATCCGCCGCCGCCGCCATCAAGGGCGCGGTCGAACGCACGCCGTGCCTGGCCTCGCGCACCCTGTCGAAACTGACCGGTGCCGACGTGCGGGTGAAGTTCGAGAATCTGCAATTCACCGCCTCGTTCAAGGAACGCGGCGCGCTCAACAAGCTGCTCAATCTGACGCCGGAAGAACGCAAGCGCGGCGTCATCGCCATGTCGGCCGGCAATCATGCCCAGGGCGTCGCCTATCACGCTGGCCGTCTGGGCATTCCCGCCACCATCGTCATGCCGGCCTTCACGCCCTTCGTGAAGGTCAAACACACGCGCGATTTCGGCGCCAACGTCGTGCTGAAGGGCGAGACCCTGGCCGAAGCTGCCTCGCATGCGCGCGAGCTTGCAGCGCGCGAGAAATTCGTCTTCGTGCATCCCTACGACGATCCTTATGTCATGGCGGGCCAGGGCACGATCGCGCTCGAGATGCTGGAAGACATGCCCGATCTGGAAATGCTGGTGATCCCGGTGGGCGGCGGCGGGCTGATCTCGGGCAATGCGGTGGCAGCCAAGGCGATCAAACCGTCGATTTCGGTGATCGGCGTCGAGGCGGCTGGCTATGCGGCGCTGTACCAGACCTTGCATGGCCAGCCCGTGAATGTCGGCGGCGACACCATCGCCGAAGGCATTGCCGTGCGCGATATCGGCGCGGGCCCGCTGGCCGTTTGCAAGTCACTGGTGGATGAGGTGTTGCTGGTGGAGGAAACCGGCATCGAGCGCGCCATCGCCCTGTTTCTCGAGATCGAGAAGACGGTGGCGGAAGGGGCGGGCGCGGCGGGCCTTGCCGCCATGCTGACCCATCCCGACAGGTTCCGCGGCAAGAAGGTCGGGCTGATCCTGTGCGGCGGCAATATCGACACCCGCCTGCTGGCTTCGATCCTGATGCGCAATCTGGTGCGCGACGGGCGCATCATCCGCCTGCGCATCAAGATTCCCGACCGGCCGGGCATGCTGGCCAAGGTGACGTCTGTGATCGGCGAAGCCGGCGCCAACATCATGGAAGTCTCGCACCAGCGCCTGTTCGGCCATGTCGAGGCGAAATCGACCGATCTGGACGTGGTGATGGAAACCCGCGACCGGCCGCATGTCGACGACGTCATTGCCCGGCTGACCGCCGCCGGGTTCAAGACCAAGCTGCTCGATACCGGGCTGATGGACGGCGCATAAGAGGGTTTCCACAGCCTCGGTTGCCCCATCCCGCAGCATCTTCTATACCCGGCGCGCCTCCCGATTTTCCGCCCGGAGTAGCCATGTCCGCCCCCGCCGCCAAATCCTTTCCCGCTCCCGATCTGGCCCCGATCAAACGGGCGCTGATCTCGGTGTCCGACAAGACCGGGCTGGTCGAGTTCGGCCGTTTCCTGGCGGCGCAGGGCGTTGAAATCCTCTCCACCGGCGGCTCGGCGGCAGCGCTGCGGCAGGCCGGGGTCAAGGTGAAGGAAGTTTCCGACCACACCGGTTTCCCCGAGATCATGGACGGGCGGGTCAAGACGCTGCACCCGACCGTGCATGGCGGCATCCTGGCCCGGCGCTCCGATCCCGATCACGCAAAGGCCATGGGCGAGCACAAGATCGGTGGCATCGATCTGGTGGCGGTGAACCTCTACCCGTTCGAAGCCACGGTGGCGAAGGGCGCCTCCTTCGCCGATTGCGTCGAGAACATCGATATCGGCGGGCCGGCCATGATCCGCGCCGCCGCCAAGAACCACGACTTCGTCACCGTGGTGGTCGATCCGTCCGACTATCAGGCAGTGATCGACGCCATGAGCGCCACCAAGGGCGCGACGACGCTGGCCTTGCGCAAGCAACTGGCGGCGCGCGCCTATGCCCGCACCGGCGCCTACGACACGGCCATCGCGCAATGGTTCGGTCAGCAGAAGGACGAGGTCTTTCCGCCTACCATCAATCTCGGCGGCACGCTGAAGCAGACTTTGCGCTATGGCGAGAATCCGCACCAGCAGGCGGCCTTCTACGTCGACGGCTCCAATCGGCCCGGCGTCGCCACCGCGCGTCAGCTGCAGGGCAAGGAGCTGTCCTACAACAACATCAACGACACCGACGCCGCTTTCGAATGCGTCGCCGAGTTCGACCGGCCCGCCGTCGCCATCATCAAGCATGCCAACCCGTGTGGCGTCGCCACGGCCGACACGATTCTGGAGGCTTACCGCAAGGCGCTGGCCTGCGATCCGGTCTCCGCCTATGGCGGCATCGTGGCGATCAATCGCAAGCTCGATGCGGCGACCGCCGACGAGATCGCCAAGCTGTTCGTCGAAGTGGCCATCGCGCCCGACGCCGATGAGGAGGCGTTGCAGCTTCTTGCCCGCAAGAAGAACGCGCGCGTGCTGCTGACCGGCGGCATGCCCGATCCGGCGGCAGCAGGGCTGACGGTCCGCTCCGTCGCCGGCGGCTATCTGCTGCAGACGCGCGACAGTGGCCGTGTCCTCGAAAGCGAGCTGAAGGTCGTCACCAGGCGCAAGCCGACGCAAACCGAGCTGGCCGACATGATCTTCGCCTTCCGCGTCGCCAAACACGTGAAATCCAACGCCATCGTCTACGCCAAGGACGGCGCCACGGTCGGCATCGGTGCGGGTCAGATGAGTCGGGTCGATTCCTCGCGTATCGCGGCGTGGAAAGCCAAGGAAGCGGGCGAGGCGGCCAAGCTGGCGCAAAGCCCGGCCATCGGTTCGGTGGTGGCGTCGGATGCTTTCTTCCCCTTCGCCGACGGCTTGCTGGCAGCGGCGGAAGCGGGCGCGACGGCGGTGATCCAGCCCGGCGGCTCGATGCGCGATCAGGAGGTGATCGACGCCGCCGACGCCAAGGGCCTGGCGATGGTGCTAACCGGCATGCGCCACTTCCGGCATTAATGCGCTGCCGCTTCTGACGTTTCCTCTCGCACCTTCAGCAGCAGGCTGAAGCCGATCACCAGGAACACCAGCACCACGACGATGCCGATGCGCTGGCTGTTGCTGACGTCGGTGACTCTGGCGATGAGGAACGGCGCCATGAAGGTCGTGGCGCGGCCAGACAGGGCGAACAAGCCATAGAATTCGCCGACCATGTTCTTGGGTGCGAGCCTTCCGATCATGGTGCGGCTGGCGGCCTGCATCGGGCCCATGCAGATGCCCAGGATCAGCGCGAAGCCCATGAAGGCCATTTCCGGCGCCGAGGCGAACAGCCCGCCATTGGGCATCGGCGGCGCTACGCCGAGCACGAACAGGATGGAATCGCGGCCCACCGAAATGATGCCGAGCGTGGCGATCATGACGCCGACGATGGCGACCAGCACGGTGGGCTTGGAGCCAAAGCGGTCGTCGAGCCAGCCGCCGACGAAGGCGCCGATGGTGGCGAAGATCGTCAGGATGATGCCGAAGATGCCCAGCGACACGGTGGTCCAGCCGAAGGTGCCGGCGGCATAGACGCCGCCAAAGGCGATGATGGCGGCGAGCCCGTCGTTATAGATCATGTAGGCGATCAGGAAGAGCAGCGGGTTGCGATGCTGGCGCAGCGCCTTGAAGGTGCCGATCAGCGAGCGCACGCCTTTCTTCGCCGCTTCGATCTTGCTCAGGCCCGTCGAGGGCATGTCGGGCACGAACAGGAACATCGGTGTCACGAAGACGATCAGCCAGATCGCGGAAGCCAATCCAATCCAGCGTTCCACCTCGTAGGTGCTCTTGTCGAAACCGAACAGCGCCTTGCCTTCGGGCGGCGTGATGCCGACCAGTTCCGGTCGGCTGATGATCAGCACGATGAACAGCGCCACCAGACCGCCGAGATAGCCCATGCCCCAGCCCAGGCCGGAGAGGCGCCCCATGCGCTCGGGCGGGACGAGATGGGGAAGCTGGGCGTTATTGAAGACGATGGAGAATTCCGCGCCGATCGTGCCCAGGATCAGGCCTGCGATCACCCAGGGCAGTACGGTCGGATCGTTGGGATAGGCCCAGAACAGCAGGATGCAGCCGATAACGGTCACGGCCTGGAAGAAGAAGATCCATGGCTTGCGCGGGCCGCCGGCGTCGGCGATCGAGCCCAGGAACGGACTGAGGATGGCGATGGTGAAGCCGGCGAAGGACTGGATATCGCCCCACATCACCTGGCCGCGGACCGGATCGCCGACCATGGTCGAGGTGAAGTACGGCACGAAGATGAAGGTGGTGATGACGGTGAAGAACGGCTGGTTGGCCCAATCGAAGAAGGCCCAGCTCAGCCGCGCCCGCAACGGCGATCCGGCCGGCGGCTTGCTCTGTTGCCCCGACCGCACCGCGTAATGTCCCCGCGCCATGTTTCCCCCAGGCTTTGTGCTGGCGCTACTTTGACCGCGCCGGGGTTGCGGGGCAAGCTGAGCGAGCGAAGGAGAGCGAAATGATCGTCACCACGACCGACACCGTCGACGGCAAGCGGGTGGTCGCCTATCTCGGCATCGTCAGCGGCGACGCCATTGTCGGCGCCAATATCTTCCGCGACTGGTTCGCCTCGATCCGCGACGTGGTCGGCGGCCGCGCCGGCGGCTATGAGAAGGCGCTGCGCGGCGCCCAGCGCCAGGCGATGGACGACATGGTTGCGATGGCGACCGATCTGGGCGCCGATGCGGTGATCGGCACCGACATCGACTACGAGGTCGTGGGCGATTCCATGCTGATGGTGTCCTGCAACGGCACCGCGGTGAAGCTGGGCTGAGACGACGGAGGTCGGACAGATGTCATTTCTGGGTGGATCGATTCTGGCGGTATTCCTGGGGACAGCCGGTTTCGTGCTGAGCCATGTGATCATGTCCCATCCGCTGCGGCCCGCCATGGTGCGGGCCTTGGGAGAGAAAGGATTTTCCGGCGTCTATTCGCTGATCGTGGCGCTGTTCTTCGCCTGGATGCTCTACGCCTATTCGACCGCGCCTTATGTCGCGCTATGGGGCGATCCGCTCTGGGCGCGGCACTTGCTGCTGCTGATTATGCTGCCGGCGGTACTGCTGTTCACAATCAGCGTCACCGCGCCCAACCCCACCATGGGGCCGCAAGGCGCGGAAAAGCTGCTGGCCGGCAGCGCCACCGGTGCCATCACGCGCCATCCCATGCTGTGGGCCTTCGTGCTGTGGGCCTTAGGCCACATGATCGCCAATGGCGATGCGGCGACGGTGATCCTGACCGGCGGCATTCTGGTTCTGGCGCTGGGTGGGGCGGGGGCGATCGACTGGAAGAAGCGCAAGGCGCTGGGGCCGGCCTATGCGGCTTACATGGCGCGCACGTCTTTCGTGCCGTTTGCCGCAGTGATCGGCGGGCGGGCGAAGTTCGATTTAAAGGCGATCGGTCTATGGCGGGTTGCGCTGGGGATCGCGGCCTATTTCGCGATCCTCTTCACCCATGGCTGGATCATCGGCCGCTCGGCGCTGCCGATGTAGCGCCTAATGCTGGCGGCGATGGGCGACCATCCGCTGGTAGAGATCCGCAATCATGCCGCTGCCGGTCTTGACGAACAGGAACGGGAAGATTGCGTGCACCAGGCAGGCCATGCCGGCCAGCAGCAACTTGATGCCGAAGCCTGATGCCATAGCGGCGTGCTCGACATAGGTCTCGCCGACGCTTTGCGGATGGGCGGTGAATTTTTCGCTGATCGACATGGGCAGACATTGCCGCCGAAACCCGGCAATGTTTTTCCAAATTGTTCGACTATCGTTCCATTTTGTGGAATAATTTTCTGCATAATGGTCAAACAGAAGAAAATGACTCTAGATCTGATCGACAAGAAAATCCTGCGGCTGTTGCAGGAGGATTGTTCGCTGTCGCTGCAGGAAATCGCCCGCAAGGTCGGGCTGTCGGCGACGCCCTGCTGGCGGCGCATCGAGTTGCTGGAGAAGCGCGGCGTCATCGCCAGGCGCGTGGCGCTGCTCGATCCCGACCGGCTCAATGTCGGCGTCACGGTGTTCGTCGCCGTGCGGGCGGGATCGCACAGCCAAGCCTGGCTCGATAAATTCGCCAAGGGCGTGCACGACATTCCCGAGATCGTCGAGTTCTATCGCATGAGCGGCGATACCGACTACATGCTGCGCGTGGTGGTGCCCGATATCGCCGCCTACGATGCGGTCTACAAGCGGCTGATCAAGGTCGCCGATCTGTCGGACGTGTCGTCGAGCTTCGCCATGGAGCGGATCAAGTTCACCACCGCCCTGCCGCTCGACTATGTCGAAACGGTCGATTGAGCCGTGGCGCGATAGAGGCGCAATAGCCTGATCGTCTGTCCCAGGAAATAGCCGCTCATCAGGCCGCGATAGGTCGAGGCCAGCACCAAGGTGGCGGGATCGGTCTTCAACTCGGGATAGCGGGCGAAAAGATAGCCGAAATAGAATCCGCCGGCGAAAGCGGCCAGCATGAAGAGCAGCGGCACCACGCTGCCCGGCACGGTAATACGCCGGCGCGAGCGGTCGACGGCAATGCGGTGCGGTCTGATGACGAACCAGCCCGGGATCGTGCCAACGGCAAGTGCAGCCACCCAGACTCCAACGCGCAGTGGCGTGAGGTGATCGAGCGGCAGCAGGTTCGATATCGACAGGCCGAAGAAAGCCAGCGGCAGTGCGACAAGGCTGGCGACCGGTACGGAGCGCGTGCGCAGGCTGCGGATGCCGAGAAACAACAACAGCGCCAGCAATGCCCAGACCCAGAGAGGCGCCCCTTGCAGAATCGGCAGCAGGCGGTTCATCGAGGGCCTATCGGTCGGTGCATCAGCCACAGACCATAGAGCAGGCCCGCGAAATAGCCACCCATATGCGCCACCCAGGCAATATCCGCCTCTTCGCCTGGCATGCCGGTCAGGCCGAACGCGAGGTTGAGGCCGAGCCACAGCGCAGTCGTGGTCGCCAGCCGCCGCCAGCCGCCACTGCGCATGGCAATGGCGAACATCGTCAATCCGAACAGCGCCGACAGCCCGCCCGACGCGCCGATCACCAGCGTTGTGTCGCCCCAATAGACCACGATGTGCAACAGCGCGCCGCCGATGCCGCCCAGCAGCAGGCCAACGATCATTCTGCGGCTGCCCAGCATGCGCTCGACGCCGGCGCCGAAGGCAAGAAGGGCCGCGAGATTGACGATCAAGTGCAGCCAGCTGCCATGAAGCAGCATATGCGTGACCAGCGTCAATGCATCCAGCAGGCCGGGGCCGCCGACCCAGTGCGCCGGTATGACCGCGAGGGTCAGGAGCAGTGATTCGTCCGTTGTCGTGTCGAGGAACTGGCGCAGCACATGGATCGCCAGCAGCACGCCGCCGACCAAGGCAGTCAGCGGCGGCAGGTTCAGGATCGGCTCGCGCGGTTGCGGCTCGTCTTGCGGCGCTGATGGCTCGCTCATGACGAGCTAGCCGCGCACGCTCTTCAGCAGGCGCAGGCGCAGGGCATTGAGCTTGATGAAGCCCGCCGCGTCCTTCTGGTCGTAGGCGCCGGCATCTTCCTCGAAGGTCACGTGCTTCATCGAATAGAGGCTCTGCGGCGACTTGCGGCCGACCACGGTGGCGTTGCCCTTGTAGAGCTTCAGCCGCACCGTGCCTTCGACCCGCTCCTGGCTCTTGTCGATCAGAGCCTGCAGCATCTCGCGCTCGGGCGAGAACCAGAAGCCGTAATAGACCAGCTCGGCATAGCGCGGCATCAGCTCTTCTTTCAGATGCATGGCGCCGCGATCGAGCGTGATGCTCTCGATGCCGCGATGGGCGTGATGCAGGATGGTGCCGCCCGGCGTCTCATAGACGCCGCGGCTCTTCATACCGACGAAGCGGTTTTCGACCAGATCGAGCCGGCCGATGCCGTTGGCGGCGCCCAGCTCATTAAGCTTGGCGAGGATGGTCGCGGGCGACATCTTCACGCCATCGAGCGCGATGGCGTCGCCCTTGGCGAACTCGATCTCGATATAGGTCGCCTTGTCGGGCGCGGCCTCGGGCGAGACCGTGCGCTGGAAGACGAACTCCTCCGGCTCCTGCCACGGGTCTTCCAGCGCTTTACCTTCCGAGGACGAGTGCAGCATGTTGGCGTCGACCGAGAACGGCGCTTCGCCGCGCTTGTCCTTGGCGATCGGAATCTGGTGCGTCTCGGCGAACTCGATCAGCTTGGTGCGCGAGGTCAGATCCCACTCGCGCCATGGTGCGATGATCTTGATGTCGGGCTTCAGCGCGTAATAGGAGAGCTCGAAGCGCACCTGGTCGTTGCCCTTGCCGGTGGCGCCATGTGCCACGGCATCGGCTCCGGTCAGTTTGGCGATGTCGATCTGGCGCTTGGAGATCAGCGGCCGGGCGATCGAGGTGCCGAGCAGATACTGGCCTTCGTAGAGCGCATTGGCGCGGAACATCGGGAAGACGAAGTCACGCACGAATTCCTCGCGCAGATCGTCGATGAAGATATTCTCCGGCTTGATGCCCAGCAGCAGCGCCTTCTGGCGCGCGGGCTCGAGTTCCTCGCCCTGTCCCAGATCGGCGGTGAAGGTGACGACTTCGCAGCCATAGGTGGTCTGCAGCCATTTCAGGATGACGGAGGTGTCCAGGCCACCGGAATAGGCCAGCACCACTTTCTTCACGTCGCCGCGCTTCATCGCTCAACTCCCGGGGACCCAAATCGGCGCGGAGTATAGTCGCCAAGGATAGCGGGGCAAGGCCGGGAACCGGTGAAAAAGCCCGAAATCCCGCCATTTCGGGCCGGTGCGGGCCTTACATTTGCCCCAACTGCCTGTACCATCGGGGACAAAGTCTGATTCGACACAGCGAATCAGGGAGGAAATTATGGCCGAAGACGCCGATGCGTCGGGCTTCGTCGCGACCAATCTCGATCCCAGCGTGCCGCCCAAACTGGCGGAGCTGCTGGTGCAGCTCATGCACAAGAGCGGCGAGACCGACTTCGACTACGACGAGCAGTCGATCGAACAGATTTCGCAGTGGCTCAGCCATGCCCGCCGCGCGCCGGACGAGCCCGAGACGCGGCAGATGGCGCAGCTTGCCGCCGCCTTCGTCGGCGACTGCCTGTGCCGCCTGCAGGGCGGGCGCTGGATCAGCAAGGAGGGCGAGATCGCCGTGCATCTGCCCAACGGCATTTTGTGCCATCCGTTCGTCAAGGCGCAGAAGCATCTGGCCAATGGCGATGCCGACAGTCTGCTGCGCTTCTATCGCAGCACCTGTGTACTGGGCACCTTGACGTTGGAGGAGCTGCACAAGTTTGCCGCCGGCGAGCTTGATCTCAACCAGCGCCTGGCCGATGCCGGGCTCAATATCTCCGTCAGCGCCTCGCACTGAGCGCGCATCGCACTCCCTTAACGATCCACTTTCGTCATCGCCCGGCTTGACCGGGCGACCCATGGATGCCCCGGTCAAGCCGGGGCATGACGGGAAAGTTTGGGATGCCGGGAGCGCCCAAAGCAATCGCGGGGCGGAAAAGAAAAACCGGCCAGGAGGACAGTCCTGGCCGGGTTTGAGTTTGACGACAGGGAGCGAATAATTCAGTGCAGGCTGGCCGGCCGCTGGACGTGCTCGCCGGGCAGATCGACCGACGGCTTGGGAATGCCGACGTAGTTCAGGACGGGGCCAGTGAGACCGGCAGTGCGGTAGAAACCATCGAGCGTGGCTCGATCGACCGTCACCAGGCCCGCGATGCAGGTGCCTTCGCGATAGGGCGCCGGCAGGCCCAGCGGCCGAAGCTTCCAGCCGAATTGCAGCGCCTTGGCCACCAGGAACGCGTCGGTGACCATGCTCATGTGACGCAAACCCAGCGACAGCGCATGTTCGAACAGCCCGCAGACCAGCTTGTCGAGCACGCCACCCTGGCCAGGCTGGCGATAGTCGCGATGCGCGCAAAGCCGGGTGATCTCATAGATCTCCTCGCTGCGCGGCACCGGCTGGGCCTCGCACAAATGCGGGAAAACGTCACCCAGCAGATGCGGCCCGGTGGTCGGCAGCAGCCGCACGCAGCCCGACACCCGGTTTTCATCGAGCGCGATCAGATAAGTCGCATTCGGACCGTCGAACTGGTCCTTTTCCAGCCCGTCCGCCCGGTCCAAATCGACCCAGTTGCGCTCTTTGACGTAGATTTCGTGGCGCAGCCTGAACATCTCTTCCAGCGCTTCGCCGTAGAGATGGGCGTTATCCTTGGTGACTACCTCGATCATTTATCCACACCCCATATTGTTGGCCTGATAGTGGGGGGAGACTTGGCACCCGCACACCCCGCCGATCAGAGGGGGAGGCAATGCAGGTTTAAGGGCGCAAAAAATACCATTAAATAACAATGGACTACAGGCGCACCTGCGTCCTGTTTCACAACTATGTGCGGTTTTGTCCAAAAAATAATCAAAAGAAAAACCCGGCCACAAGGGCCGGGTCAATTTGTCGTCCGGTGACGAAAGGTCAGATGTTCAGTTCGCCGGCGCGATAGGCGGCCAGGACGGCCTGGACTCGGGTGGCTACGTCGAATTTGCGCTTGGCATTTTCGATGTGCCAATGGGCGGTGGTCGAACTGATGGTCAGGATCGAGGCGATCTCGTCGTCGGTCTTGCCCACCGCGGCCCAGTGCAGGCATTCGCGCTCGCGCGGGGTGAGCTTCTTGCGCTCGCCCGTCTCTTCGTTCTGGCGCAGCCGCGACAGCTTGTCGTGGCAGTAGATGGCCATCAGATGGATGGCGGCCCGGCTGCGCGAGTCGAGAGCGACGTGCTCGCCGGCAACGGTGACGATGCCGCGGTAGCGGCGCGCGCCGTGGATTGGAATCACGAAGCCATGGCGCATGCCGAAATCGCGGGCCTCGTCGTAGAAGCGTTCGGCGAAGGGCGAGTTGTGCCGATCCAGCGATTCAGCCCAGGTAAACGGCTCGGCGCGGTGCAGCGTGTCGAACACCACCGGGTCGCGATAGAAATAGCCCTTCTCGCGATAGCGGTTGCGCCACATTTCCGGCCACGTCACCAGCTTCTGCGGCTGCGCCAGCGGATCCTTGAGATCGGAGACCAAAATGCGATCGTAGCCCATCCCTTCAAGCAGCGAGCGGAACTGCCGCGCGATGCGATCGGCATCGTTGCAGTCGGCGATCTGCTCGACGAATGAGAAGGCGGCGGTTTCAATCGACATCTGTCGGTCTCCTTGTGCTCGCGCCGCTAGTTCGGCGGCATCGAGCCATCCGTCGGAATGCCTTGCAGCGCAGCCCAATGCTTGCTGTCGGTCACGCCGGGGATGTCGGCAGAGATAATCTGTTCGGGTGTCGGCGCGTTCTCGACCAGATGCTGGCCATTGAACAGCCGCGCCGCATTGGCCATGGCCACGACCTGAGGCATCTCAGGCCGCACCGCTTCCAGAAGCGACGGGTTTGCGTGCGCGAGCGCCAAGGCCGTTGCGGCCGGGAAGCGCTCGCCCATCAGGATTTCAACGAGGCGATCGGCCAGCGCGCACAGGAATTCCTGCTTCATGCGCGCGGTCGCTTCCTCGAGCGCACGCACCACCAGACTGGGGTCGAGCGCTGACATGTTGCCAAGCCGAGCCAAAGCCGCAGCTTCGCTCATGGCGCGATACCGATCACCGGCGCCGCTGCGAGGAGCGACGCTCGTGTCTTCGATCGGCGTCGTTACGCCGTCCGGGATGCCTTTTTGCACCCGATTCTCCCTGTCCAGAGAAGATTGTGTTTCTTTTACGCGTACGCGACTGCAGGTTTTAACCCTGCGTCAATACAAGCACGGCAAGATTAGACCCGGCAACGAATCATCACAGTATTAGGACGATCGCATTTGCAGGTACGGCTTTAGTATATTGCCCTGAAAACAAACGACATTTGTTCCATTGCAAAATGAATCGCATGGAGTCAATCGACTAGCGGTCGTTGTTGATCTCAGAGCGCAGCAGTGCCTTACCACGCAATAAAATGATTCAGCGGTGTTACGCGCCGGCGGCGCGATCGAGGTCGCCGACTTTGGTGCGTCGCGTACGCTGCGATGCCGATTTCAGCTGTCCACACGCAGCCAGGATATCGCGCCCGCGCGGGGTGCGAACCGGCGCTGCCAGATTCGCCTGGTTGAGGATTTCGGCGAAGCGATGGATGCGATTGTTCGACGAGCATTCGTATGGCGCGCCGGGCCAGGCGTTGAACGGGATTAGGTTGATCTTGGCCGGAATGTCTTTGAGCAAACGCACCAGTTCGCGCGCGTCGGCATCCGAATCGTTTAGCCCCTTCAGCATCACGTACTCGAATGTAATGCGCCGCGCGTTCTTGGCGCCGGGATAGGCGCGGCAGGCATCGAGCAGTTCGGCGATCGGCCATTTGCGATTGATCGGCACCAGCTCGTTGCGCAATTCGTCGGTGACGGCATGCAGCGACACGGCGAGGTTGACGTTAAGCTCCTCGCCGCAGCGCTGCATCATTGGCACCACGCCCGAGGTCGACAGCGTGATGCGCCGGCGCGACAGCGCGATGCCCTGATCATCCATGGCGATGGTCAGCGCCGCAGCGACATTGTCGAAATTGTAGAGCGGCTCTCCCATGCCCATCATCACGATATTGCTGAGCAGGCGCGGGGTTTCGCCGGTGGGCGAGGGCCATTCGGCATAGGAATCGCGGGCGACCATGAATTGGCCGACGATTTCCGCAGGATTGAGATTGCGCACCAGCGGCATGGTGCCGGTGTGGCAGAAGGAGCAGGTCAAGGTGCAGCCGACCTGGCTGGAAACGCAGACCGCGCCGCGATCGTCTTCCGGAATGTAGACGCTTTCTACTTCGTTGCCGTCGGGCAGGCGCAACAGCCATTTTCGCGTGCCGTCGGTCGAGCGCTGTTCGGTGACGATCTGGGGCCGTTCGATGACGTAAAGCTCGTCCAGCCGCTGCTGCACCTTGCGCGCGATGTTGCTCATGCGCGAGAAATCGGTCAGCCCGTGCCAGTAAATCCAATGCCAGATCTGCGCCGCGCGGAACGGCTCCAGCCCCTGCGCCGCCAGCTCAGACTTCAGCGCCGCCCGCGACAGACCCACCAGGTTGCGGCGGGTGTCGTTGCGGCGGATCGGCTCCAGGATGGTCGGGATCGGCTCGTGCATGGCGCCTCAAATAGTCCCTGCAAGGCGCTGGGGCAATGGCTGCCTATTTGGCCGGGCAAGCCTCGCCAATGCGTTTGAGCGCCGCACCGACGCCGTTCAGCGAATAAATGTCTGACGTGGGCGCTCCATCGGCCGGCACGGATTTCACGGTCATGCTCTTGCCGCCCCGCATGGCTTTGACGATGCGGTCATCGGTATCGGCGTCGGCCGCCCACGCGGTATCGCGGTGGGTGAACAGGGCGAATTTGCCTTTGCCGATCTCGATTCCCGCTTCGCTGTCGGGTTTGAACGGGTAGCCGGCATAGGCCATCACCACGCCCATGGCCTTTTTGGCCGGCCGATGCGTGATGTAGACGAAGGATTGCCGATCAGCCTGCCCCGGCTGGCGCAGGCTGGGCTCGCTCACGATGTAGCAAACCTTTTCGGCGCCCGTACCGGCGGAATAGGCGGTCCAGTCCTGGTACTCCCCGAGCTTGACCACATCCTGCGCCGCGGCGGGCAGGCTGGTGGAGAACAGGGCAGTTAGTAGCCCGAACGCAACGGGCCCCCAATATCTAGTCATGACAGCAAAATAGCGCTTTGAGGTGCGGGAAGCCAGACCTCAACGGCAATTAGTCGTTGGCGGCGGCTTTTTTGGCCGCTTCCGCGGCGCGGCGGCGGCGCTTGCGCTGGTAGATTGGCGGGCCGAAGACCGGCGAAGGCAGGGGTTCCACCGGTCCGCCGGCGGCGACCGGGCGGGGCGCGTGGCGGCCCAGCGATATTAGCCGGTCGTACATGACCAGCGCACCGGCCACGGAAAGATTGACCGAAAAGCGGGTGGGAATGCGCACCACGAAGTCGCACAGCGCGACCATGCCCGGCGACAGGCCCTCGCGCTCGGAACCGAGCACATACGCCGCCTGGCGCGGGTGGCGAAAGCTCGGCAGGTCGATGGCGTCGTCGGTGATTTCCACGCCGATCAACCGGCAGCCGACCGGCAGGCGCACCGCTTCCAGATTGGCGAAGTCGTGATGCGGCAAGCTGGTCGTGCTGTCGGCGGTGTCGGCCTGCTTGCCCTCGCGGCGGGCATATTGCGCATCGACGGTAAAGACAAAGCTAGCGCCGAAGGCATGGGCGGTGCGAAACAGCGCGCCCACGTTCATCGCCTTGCTGACGCGCTCGACACCGACGCCGAAATAGCCTTTCATGCCGCCCTCCCAAACCCGCTTTATCCTTCCCGCCTCCGCATGACAAGCCACAGCGACAATCCGGATGCGAAGAAGCGCGATGAGGCCGTGCAGGCGCAGTACGAAGCGTTGCCATACCCCGCGCGCGATCCGCGCGACGAGGCCAAGCGTTTGGTGGTCGGCTCGCCCAGCCAGCTGATCGAGATCGACCATTATCTCTTCGCAGGCAAGCGCGACTGGTCGCGGCCGTTCCGCGCGCTGATCGCTGGCGGCGGCACGGGCGATGCCTGCATCATGCTGGCGCAGCAGCTGGCCGATCGCGGCTGTCCGGCAGAAGTGCACTATCTCGACCTGTCGCAGGCCGCGCGCCAGGTGGCTGAAGCGCGCGCCAAGGCGCGGAGCCTCACAAACGTCGTTTTCCACACCGGCTCTCTGCTCGACGTTGGCGACCTGGGTATCGGCAAGGTCGATTACGTCGATTGCACGGGCGTTCTCCATCATCTGGAAGCGCCGGAAGCGGGCCTGCGCGCCTTGGCGGACATGCTGGCGGAAGATGGCGGCATGGGCGTGATGGTCTATGGCGCGCTGGGCCGCACCGGCGTCTATGCGATGCAGGACGCGCTGCGCCAGCTTGCGCCTGCAGCCCTGCCACCGGCGGAGCGGGTGAGGATTGCCCGCCGCGTGCTGGACGCCCTGCCGCAAACCAACTGGTTCAAGCGCAACCCGTTCCTGGGCGACCATGTGCAAGGCGGCGATGCCGGGCTGTTCGACCTGCTGCTGCATGCGCGCGATCGCGCCTATGACGTCGCCGGTTTCGCAGCGCTGGCCCAATCGGCCGGGTTGGCGATCGCCACGTTCATCGAGCCCGTGCGCTATCAGCCGGAGACCTATCTGGCCGATGCCGGCTTGCGTAAACGCTTCGCCGATCTGCCGTTTCTCGATCGCGCCATCCTGGCCGAGCAGCTGGCCGGCAATCTCACCAAGCACACGGCCTATCTGACCTGGCCGCAACGCCTGCCGGCTTGCGTCGCCCAGCCCGAAGGCCCGCAGACCATACCGATGTTGCGCGAGATCGATGCCGCGGCGGTGGCGGCGGTTGCCGCCAAGACCGGCGCGCTGACCGGCGACCTCGATGGCGTCAAATGGCGCGCCGCTTTGCCGCCGCTGGCCAGCGCCATCCTTTCGCGCATCGATGGCACGCGCAACCTGGGCCAGATCCATGCCGAGCTAAAGGCGCTCGATGCGTCGCTGGGCTGGGAGCGCTTCAAGCTGCAGTTCGACCAGCTCTATGCGGTCTTCAACGCGGCCAATCGCCTGCTGTTGCGCGCCGCCTGATCGTCCAATGCAGCGTTCCGCGCTCTCCGTCGCCATCGCGGCCACCATTGCCTGGGCAATATTGCTGGTCGCGACGCGGCTGGTGCTGGTGCGCTTTGGCATCAATGCTTGGGGCTTCACGCTGGTCCAGTTGTTGACCGGCGGCATGGCGATGATGCTGTTCGGCCATCGCGCGCCGATTGCCTGGAGGTCGCTGCTGACGCCGTCGATCTGGGCTTATGGCGCCCTGCGCGTGGTCAGCGCCGGCTCGTCCTCAGCGGCGCTCATCTATGTGACCGTGATGCAGGATACGCTGCTGGCCGCCATGAACGTGCCGCTGGCGGCCCTGGTGCTGCTCCTCGTCACGCGCGAGCGGATTCCCGGGCGCCAGCTTATGGCGCATGCGGTGATGATCGCCGGCGTCGCGGTGATGGCGCTCTCGTTGCCGGGCGGCCTGCTCAACCCGGCAGTGCTGCTGGAAGTGATCGCCGAATGCGCCGTCGTTGCCTCCACCTTGCTGATCGAACGCCATCCGGAGAACAAGCGCGACGATGTGCTCTCGCGGTTCCGTTTCACCGGCGCGGTGCTGATGGTAACGGCCGCGATGTTCATCCTGGCCTGGGCGGTGTCGGGCGCACTGGGCATTCGTCTGGGCAGCAACGCGCTGGCGTTTGGCGATCTCTCCCAGCTCTTCGCGTCGCCGGAATTGCTGATCGCCGGCACGCTTGCCGGCGTGCTGCTGCGCGGCCCGACCATGTATCTGGCGCTGCTGGCCGTACGCATGGCCGGCACCCAGACCTATCTGGCGACTTTGGCTCTGTTGCCGGTCGCCTGCCTGTTTTTCGAACTGATCTGCGCCTTGGCCGGCTGGTTACCATGGCCAACTTTGGGCTGGCCGGAAATTGCTTCCGGCGCTTTGGTGATCCTGGGCTCTATGTTGCTGGTGCGGCTGCGATCGGTGCCGCAGACGGCGCAGGAATTGACTTGAATTGAGTCGCCCCGCATAAAAGGCCCGAAATCACGGCAACTCCCGGCTGACAAGGACAATCCATGGCCAAGAAGGTTTTTGCCGACGCCAAATCCGCGCTCGAGGGGCTGGTGTTCGACGGCATGATGGTGATGGCAGGCGGCTTCGGCCTGTGCGGCATTCCCGAAAAACTGATCGACGCTTTGCGCAACACGGGCGTCAAGAACCTGACCTGCGTGTCCAACAATGCCGGCGTGGACGGCTTCGGTCTGGGCCTGCTGCTGGAGACGCGCCAGATCAAGAAGATGATCTCGTCCTATGTCGGCGAGAACAAGATCTTCGCCCAGCAATATCTGGCCGGCGAGCTCGAGCTCGAATTCAACCCGCAGGGCACCTTGGCCGAGCGCATCCGCGCCGGCGGAGCGGGCATCCCCGCCTTCTTCACCAAGACCGGCGTCGGCACCTTGGTGGCCGAAGGCAAGGACGTGCGCGAGTTCGACGGTGAGAAGTATGTAATGGAGCGCGGGCTGGTTGCCGACCTGTCGCTGGTGAAGGCGTGGAAGGGCGACACGGCGGGCAATCTGGTGTTCCGCAAGGCTGCGCGCAACTTCAATCCGATGATGGCGACGGCCGGCAAAAAGACCGTGGCCGAGGTCGAGATCCTGGTGAAGCCGGGCGAGATCGATCCCGACCACATTCACACGCCTGGCGTCTATGTCGATCGCATCATTCTCGGCACGCCGTACGAGAAGCGCATCGAGAAGCGCACCACGCGCAAAGTTTGAGCAGAGGAGGGCATAGACATGGCCTGGACCCGCGAACAGATGGCCGCCCGCGCCGCCAAGGAGCTGCAGGACGGTTTCTACGTCAATCTCGGCATTGGCATTCCGACCTTGGTGTCGAACTACATTCCCGAAGGCATGCACGTCGTCCTGCAGAGCGAGAACGGCATGCTGGGCATGGGCCCGTATCCGCTCGATAACGAGGTCGATCCCGACATCATCAATGCCGGCAAGGAAACCGTCAGCGAGCTGCCCGACACGTCCTATTTCAGCAGCGCCGACAGCTTCGCCATGATCCGCGGCGGGCACATCGATCTGTCGATTCTCGGCGCCATGGAAGTGGCTGAGAACGGTGATCTCGCCAACTGGATGATCCCGGGCAAGATGGTCAAGGGCATGGGCGGGGCCATGGATCTGGTCGCTGGCGTGAAGCGGGTGATCGTGGTGATGGAGCATACGTCCAAGGACGGTGCTTCCAAGCTGCTGAAAGCCTGCTCGTTGCCGCTGACCGGCGCCAACGTGGTCGACATGGTGGTTACCGAACTGGGCGTCTTCACCATCGACAAGAAGGGCAAGCCCGGCGTCACCTTGATCGAATTGGCCGATGGCGTCAGCGTCGATCAGGTGAAGAAGTCGACGCAGGCTTCACTCACCGTCAAGCCCGGCCTGCACTGAGACGACACAGCGTCGCAGCGCGCTTGGTCGCGCTGCGACAGTCCGACCTATGGGACAACATGGCGTCACGGGCGCTCGATTGTTTTGCTAGAGTGAGCGACAGGTAGTTGCCTGCAACACGGTGCCGCTTCGGCATCGATGGAGGTCGGTCATGGACCAGACTCTCGCTCTCGACCTGGCGCGTTTCCAGTTCGCCTTCACCGTCGTCTGGCATTTCCTGTTTCCCGCCTTCACCATCGGGCTGGCATCCTATCTCGCCGTGCTCGAGGGCCTGTGGCTGCTCACCAAGCGCGAGCACTATCTCGATCTCTTCAAATACTGGCTGAAGATATTCGCCGTGGCCTTCGCCATGGGCGTGGTGTCGGGCATTGTCATGTCCTACCAGTTCGGCACCAACTGGTCGGTATTCTCCGATCGCACGGCACCGGTGCTGGGACCTCTGTTGGGCTACGAAGTGCTGACGGCGTTCTTCCTCGAAGCGGGCTTTCTCGGGGTTATGCTGTTCGGCCTCGACCGAGTAGGCCCGCGCCTGCATTTCGCGGCGACCTGCCTGGTGGCGATCGGCACCCTGATCTCTGCTTTCTGGATTCTGGCCGCCAATTCCTGGATGCACACGCCCACCGGCCACAGCATCACGCCGGAGGGCTTCTTCATGCCCGAAAGCTGGTGGAACATCGTCTTCAACCCGTCCTTCCCCTACCGCTTCGCGCACACGGTGACGGCGGCCTATCTGACCACGGCGATGATCGTCGGCGCGGTTGGCGCCTGGCATCTGCTGCGCGGTCCGAGCAATCTGCACGCACGCACCATGTTCTCGATGGCGATGTGGATGGCGGCCATCGTCGCGCCGCTGCAGCTCGTCATCGGCGATGCGCATGGGCTGAACACGCTGCAGCACCAGCCGGCCAAGGTAGCGGCGATGGAAGGCCACTTCGAGACCAGGCGCGGCCAGCCTTTGATCCTGTTCGGCTGGCCCGACATGGCGCGGGAGGAGACGCGCCACGCCATCGAGATACCCAAGCTGGGCAGCTTGATCCTGGCGCATGATTTCAACGCCGAAATTCGCGGGCTGAAGGCTTTTCCCAAGCAGGACCGCCCGACCAACGTCCCGCTGGTGTTCTGGTCGTTCCGAATTATGGTGGCGATGGGCCTGCTGATGATCGGCCTGGGCATGGCCAGCCTGGCGCTGCGCTGGGCCGGCAAGCTCTATACGCTGCGCCCGTTCCTGGCCTGGGCTGTGGCGATGGCGCCGTCGGGGCCGATCGCGGCCACCGCCGGCTGGATCGTCACCGAAGCCGGCCGTCAGCCTTTCACGGTCTATGGCCTGCTGCGCACCACCGACAGCGTCTCGCCCATTGCCGCGCCGGCTGTGGCAGCGTCGCTGATCGCATTCATTGTCGTGTACTTCATCGTGTTCGGCGCCGGCATCTGGTACCTGCTGCATCTCTTCCGCAAGCCGCCGCATCCGCATGAAGAAGGCCCCCAACGCGGCGAGCCCACGCGCGCAGCCGGTATCACGCCCGCGCCGGCGATGAACGAGGGTGCGAAGGAGGCGGCGCGATGAGCATCGATCTCACCTTCATCTGGGCGATGCTGATCGCCACCGCCGTGTTTCTCTACGTCGTGATGGACGGCTTCGATCTCGGCATCGGCATTCTCTTTCCGCTGCTGCCCGAGCGAGAGGATCGCGACGTGATGGTCAACTCTGTTGCGCCGGTGTGGGATGGCAACGAAACCTGGCTGGTGCTGGGTGGCGGCGGGCTGTTCGCCGTCTTTCCGCTGGCCTACGCCACTATCCTGCCGGCGCTCTACATGCCGTTGATCCTGATGCTGCTGGCGCTGGTGTTTCGCGGCGTTGCGTTCGAATTCCGTTTCAAGGCGCATAACGAGCGGGCCCGCAATCTGTGGGACATCGCCTTCTGCGGCGGCAGCTTCGTCGCCACCTTCACGCAGGGCATCGCGCTCGGCGCGCTGGTCCAGGGTATCAAGGTCGCCAACCGCGCCTACGCCGGTGGCTGGTGGGACTGGCTGTCGCCGTTCTCGCTGCTGACCGGGGTGGCGCTGGTGGCGGGCTATGCCCTGCTGGGCGCCGGCTGGCTGATCTGGAAGACCGAGGGCGAGTTGCAGGCGCGCGTGCGGCGTCTGGGATTTTTCTTCGCGATCGCGACGCTGGTCTTCATCGGCCTGATCAGCGCCGTCATGCCGTTCTTGCAGGAGAGCTTCTATCAGCGCTGGCTGACCCTGCCGAACATGCTCTACGCCGCGCCGGTGCCGATCCTCGTCGTGCTGCTGGCCTGGCGCCTGCTGACGTCGCTGCGCCAGGATCGGCACGCCACGCCCTTCCTCTGCGCGCTGGGCTTGTTCTTTCTCTCCTATGTCGGGCTGGGTATCAGCCTCTATCCCAACATCGTGCCGCCCGACATCGACATCTGGGAGGCGGCTACCGCGCGCAGCAGTCAGCTCTTCCTTCTGGTGGGCGCGGCGGTGCTAATCCCGATCATCCTCGGCTATACCGGCTACGTTTACTGGCTGTTCCGCGGCAAGGTCACGCGCGACAGCCACTATCATTGATGCGGCAGTCCTTTCGCCGTCTGGCGTGGTTCGTCGGCCTGTGGGCAGCCGGCGTGATCACGGTTGGGATCGTCGCCTACGCGATCCGGCTGGCTATTCTTTAGCAACACGCTCTGGCATTTGATCGGCGTGGGCTTTAGGGTGCGCCACAGCGCCATGTTCGCCAAAACCAAGGAAAAATTCGCCGCCCTCTCCCCCAACATGCGCGGGGCGACCTGGCTGATTGCGGGCAGCATTTGCTTCACCGGCGTCGGCGTGCTGATCAAGCTTCTGGGTCGCGAGCTCGACAGTACCCAGGTCGCCTTCTTCCGCTGCATCTTCGGCGTATTGTTCGTCCTGCCGCTGATTTTCCGCCAGAACTTCGCCGCCCTGCGCTCCAAGCGCCATGCCGGGCATTTCTGGCGTGCAGCCCTGGGCACGATTTCCATGGTGATCGGCTTCTATTCGCTGACGCATCTCACCTTGGCCGACGTTACCGCCATCTCCTTCACCACTCCGCTCTTCGTCATCATCGTCGCCGTGCTGTTTCTGGGCGAGAAAGTGCGCTGGCGGCGTTGGACCGCGACGGCGGTAGGCTTTGTCGGGGTGCTGATCATGATGCGCCCGGGCCAGGGCGAATTCGATCCGGTGATGCTGATGGCGCTGTTCGGCGCGTCGCTGACGGCGGTTGCGGTCTGCCTGGTCAAAAGCCTGACGGGCAGCGAAAACACCCGCGTCATGCTGGTGATGTTCACCTTGTGGTCGGCCGCCTTCCTGCTCGCGCCGGCGATCTATGTCTGGAAGGACCCCTCCGTCTGGGGCTGGATCATGGCGACGACGATGGGATTGCTGGCCACCATCGGCCAGGCCTTCGTCATCAAGGCCTATACCGAGGGCGAGGCGACGGCGGTGTCGCCGTTCGATTATCTGCGCCTGCCGCTGTCGGTGGCCGCCGGCGTGTGGATCTTCGCCGAAGCGCCAAGCTGGTGGACCCTGGTCGGCGCGCTGATCATCGTCGTCTCGACGCTCTACATCGCCCGCCGCGAAGCCAAGCTTGGCCTGCCGGTGGTGCCGGAAGCCAAGTCGCAGAAGATCGGCCCTTAGATCAGGCCGCGCGCAGTTGCGCGCCGATCTGGTCCTCGATATCGGCCAGACGCTCCAGCACGTCGGCGGCGTCGCGCCATCTGCCGGCCACGACATGGCTGTGGCAAGCGCCGAATTCCCTGGCCTGAGCCTGCTTGATCTCGCTCAGCGACGGCAGAAACTCCGCAAAGAAGCTGGCGTAATCCATTGCCCGCTTGGCGCCCAGCGGCAGGGCGAAGCGCGTGAGATGGCCAAGCTGTGCGCCGTCGAAGCCGTTACGTGCCATGGTTTGCGCCCAGTCGCGGATCAGCGCGCCGTCGATCTTCGCTTTGTGTTGGTTGGCCAAGGTTTCCGCGCCGGCGTAAAGCCCGCGGAAAAAGCCCAGCGCCTGCTGGCGCAGCTCGCCCTCGTTTACGTCTCGCAGGCGCCGTGGCTGGCTCCAGCTGCGATAATGGCCGCGCTTGTAGACGATGCTGTCGGCGCGCCAGGCCGCTTTCAGATCCTCACGGCCGATCAGCGCGTGCGCGAAGCCCGCGGGATCGTGCAGCCGCACTTTGTCGTCTTGCATGCCCAGCGCCAGCACGAAGTGATCGACGCCCGGAAAGGGCGGACGCAGCGGGTTGTAGGTGAGATGCTGCATGTCGAGCGGTCCGAGAATGACGGCGGAGCGCTCGAGCATTGCCGGCAGGCGGTCGATGGGATCGGGCTCGGCCTGGTCGAAGCTGGTCTCTTCGTAGCCGAAGCCCAGCATGTCGAGCGCGGCGCTTATGCCTTGATCGGGCAGGCCGGCAAAGCCGCTGAAGAAGGGCAAACCGTTCGGCGTCTGGAACGCGCCTAGCCCGACGCCACTCAACGCCTCGATCAGCCGTGGCGACACCGTCTCGCCGATGCTGGCCAGCAGCATCGCCGTCGAGTTGGCGTAACAATACCAGTAGCCGTCGTGGAAGATTTCCGGCCGCGTCGTCATGCGGCCGATGCTAGCGCAGGTCGAAGAGGCTCGCTATTGCCGCAGCTTCGCCAGCGCCGCCTTGGCGCGCTCGCGATGCGGCTCCTTGATGTGGCCGCTGACCGTCTGTGCCGCCAGCAGCAGCACGGTGGCATCGTCGGTAAAGCCCAGCCCGGCAATGAAATCGGGCACCAGATCCACCGGCATCACGAAATAGGCCAGCGCGCCCAGCAGCACCGCCCGCACGCGCGTGGGCGTCGCCGGATCGCGGGCAGCGTAATAGGCCGATACCGCTTCGTCGACAAAAGGAATGCGCGCGGCCACCGCGCCGAGCTTGCGCCAGAAATTGCGCTCGACGTTGGCTTCGTCTTTCTCCAGGCGTTGCGGGTCGATGGTCGGCAGGGTCTCGGTCATGGCTTGCATATGGCCCTGGTTTCCCGCCGCTCAATAGGGCTATTCCGCTTTTTCCCCGTCTGCTAAAACCCGGGCCGAATTCTCAAGCAAAACGAAACGCCGAGAGGGGAAAATCATGGACGTTAAAGGACTTGCTGCCATCGTCACCGGCGGCGCCTCGGGCCTGGGCGGCGCCACCGCATCCGCGCTGGCCGCCAAGGGCGCCAAGGTCGCCATCTTCGACCGCAACGCGGAACTGGGCGAAAAGAAAGCCAAGGAACTGGGCGGCATTTTCTGCAACGTCGATGTCGGCGATGCCGCTTCCGCCGAGGCAGGCGTCAAGGCAGTGGTCGAGAAGCTGGGCGTGCCGCGCGTGGCGGTGAACTGCGCCGGCATCGGCCGCGCCGGCCGCACCATTTCCAAGACCGGCCCGATGCCGCTGCAGGATTTCGAGATCGTCATCAAGATCAACCTGATCGGCACGTTCAACATCATCCGTCTGGCGGCGGCGGAGATGGCCAAGGGCGAACCGCTGGCGGGCGGCGAGCGTGGCGTCATCATCAATACCGCCTCGGTGGCGGCGTTCGACGGCCAGATCGGCCAGGCCGCTTACTCCGCGTCCAAGGGCGGCGTGGTCGGCATGACCCTGCCCATCGCGCGCGATCTGTCGTCGATGGGCGTGCGCGTCTGCACCATCGCGCCGGGCCTGTTCAACACGCCGATGATGGCGTCGCTGCCGGACGAGGCCAAGAAGAGCCTCGGCGCGCAGGTGCCGTTCCCCTCGCGCCTGGGCGAGCCCAGCGAGTATGCATTGCTTGCCATGGCGATCGTCGAGAACCCGATGCTGAACGGCGAGACAATCCGTCTCGATGGCGCCATCCGCATGGCGCCGAAGTAGAAATCTTTGCGTTATAAGAAAAGGCCTCGCTGGCGACAGCGGGGCCTTTTTCATTTCAGCCCTTGGCTGCCTGCTCGATGAACGTCGCCAGCGCGATGTCCTTCTCGGTCACGCCGCCCGCGTCGTGCGTCGACAGGACGATGTCGACCTTGTTCCACACGTTCGACCATTCGGGATGGTGATCGCTCTTCTCGGCCGTTAGCGCCACCTTGGTCATGAATCCGAAGGCGGCGTTGAAGTCGGCGAACTTGAACGATTTGGCGATGGCGTCGCGGCCATCGACCGCCTTCCAGCCCTTCAGTCCGGCCAGGGCCGCTTTGCGTTTTGCCGGCGTCAGTTTCTTGCTCATGCGCTTTCTCTCCTTGGCGAATGGCGGATGCCGCCTTATCTATGCGTCCATGCCTCTTTATAGCACCCCGCCGTCGCTGGCCGACTGCGAAGACCTCGCCCGGCGCGCCTATGCCGATCTGCCCGAAACCTTTCGCCGCTTCGTGGGCGATGTGGTGATCAGGGTCGTCGATTTTCCCGACGAGGACACCGAGCGCGAGATGGAGCTGGAAACGCCCTTCGACCTGCTGGGCCTCTATCGCGGCGTCGACATGGGCAGCAAGAGCGTGTCGTGGACGCCGCAGGATGTCGACATGATCTTCCTCTATCGCCGGCCGCTGCTGGATTTCTGGTGCGAGACCGGCGAAGACCTAGAGCACCTGATCCGCCACGTGCTGATCCACGAGATCGGCCACCATTTCGGCCTCTCCGACGAGGACATGGAAGCGTTGGAGGAGCAGGCCGAGGCGGAAGAGAAGAAGCTACATTCGTAAGTTTTTGTAGCGCTGGGCCAGCGCCTGCCATGGCGCAATGTTCCAGTGCGAGCGCGCCAGCCCCGATGGCGAGGGCAGCACATGCACCTCGCTGTCGCCAATCTTAAGCGCCTGCAATCCAAAGCCGATCTTGCGATCGCCGAAGAATGTCGCGGCGCCATGCTTGCTGGTGAAGGCGATCAGCTTGGGCTTGTGGCGCTTCATTTTGCGCGAGAAGGAAGCGACATCGAAAGCGTCGGGCGAGAGGTCGCTGTCGACGCCGACTTCGGTCTTGTTGAGATCGGTGTAGCCGATGCCGTGCTCGACCATGCGTGGGAACTGCGCCGGATCGAAATCGGCTGGAAAAACGCCCAGCTTCTTCAGGGTCGGCCAGAAAGCGTTACCGGGGTTGGCGTAAGGATAGCCGCGCGCCTGCGAGACGCGGCTGACTGCCGTGCCGCAAAACACCAATACCAGACCCGGCTTCAGCACATCAGGCAGGATCACGCCGATGCCAGCTCCACGGCGCGCGCGAGCGGCACGGGCTTGTCATCGAGCAGATGGTCGACAACCGCATCTTCCCAACTCGGGTCGATCGGCGACATCGGGTCCTGCGCCTTCAGCCGATGCTCGGCCACCAGCCGCGCCATCAGCAGCCGCCGCGCATCGCCGCCCTTGGCGCCGACGATGGCGCCTTCGCTGGCCATCAGCGCTGCCGACACCGCGTGATAGAGCGCACTGGAGGCGGCGCGGCAGAGCTTCTCCTTCTTCGGGTCGGCCGCCACGTCGCGGGCAAAGCGGCCGGCCCGATCGACCAGGCCGGCGAACTCCCCACGCATCTGACCTGGCAGTCCACCGGCGGCTTTCAGCATGTCGTCGATGGCGCTGCCCAAGGCTTTCTCGCCGCCACTCTTGCCGACGGCACGGGTGATGACGTCGAGCGCGTTGATGTTGGAGGTGCCTTCCCACAGCGTGCCGACCTGCGCGTCGCGGTAGAGGCGGGCGGCGACGAAGTCCTCGACATAGCCGACGCCGCCGCGCACTTCGAGCGCATTGGAGGCGACGCGGATATTGTCGCGGCAGGCGCGGAACTTGAAGAGCGGGGTGAGGATACGCAGCAAGGTCTCGGCCTTGGCGTCGCCCTCGTTGGCATCCCCCATGATCTTGGACGAATAGAGCGACATCGACAGCGCCTGCTCGGTCGGCAGCATGATCTTCATCAGCTGCCGGCGCAGCAGCGGGAAGCGCATGATCGCGCCGCCGAAGGCGTTGCGATAATTGGCCACCACCATCGATTCGTTCAGGCAGCGGCGCATCATCGAGGCGGCCCGCACGCCATGGCTGAGGCGCGAGAGATTGACCTGGTGCATCATCTGCTTGAAGCCGTTATGCACGTCGCCGATCAGGTAGGCGACCGCGCCCTCGAACTTGATCTCGCCTGACGCCATCGATTTGGTGCCCAGCTTGTCCTTCAGCCGCACGATGCGATAGGCATTGCGGCTGCCATCCTCCAGCCGGCGCGGCGTTGCGAACAGCGCCAGGCCTTTGGTGCCGGCGGGCGCTCCCTCGGGCCGCGCCAGCATCACCGCAACGTCGGCGTCGGCATGGCTGCAGAACCATTTGTCGCCAGTGATCGACCAGCGCTCGATGCCGTCGGCGCCCTTGCCCAGCGGGCGGGCGGTGGTCTCGACCGCGCCGACGTCGGAGCCGCCGGCCTTCTCGGTCATGAACTGCGTGCCCTTCCACATCGTTGCCATGTCCTGCGACAGCAGCTTGGGCAGCAGGTAGTTCTTCACCGCTTCGCTGCCGTAGCGCTTGATGACGAAGTTCGAGGTGTCGGACACGGAGATCGGGCACATCAGGCCGAACTCGCCCTGCACGAAGAGATAGGTGATGAGATACTTGGCCACGGGCGGAATCGGCTCGGGCCAGCCCAGCACACCGCCGCGATGGGTCATGGCGTGCATGCCGAAATCGCCGAAGGCGATCTGTTCCATCTCGCGATAGGCGGGATGGTATTCGATCCAGTCCTCGTCGCGGCCGAAGCGATCGCGCGCATGCAAGATCGGGCCGTTCTTGTCGGCGATCGAGGCCAGCTCGTCGAGGCGGCCGCCGGCCAGTTCGCCCAGCCGGTCGAAATGCGGGTCGAGATGGCTGAGGAGGTTCTGCGGCATGTAGAGCGGCAGCAGATCCTGCAGCGAGCGATCGGCGCGATAGAAATTCATGCCGCGGCAATCGGGCGCCACGTGATCGGAGCCGGTGCGCGGCTTTGCCTGGCTTGCCGCGACGCGCAGATTTGCTTGTGTCATGTCCGTTTCCTCCTACCAGCCTTCGCGCAAAATCTTGTCGACATAGGACGGCACCAATTCGCTGGCCGGCCCGTAATGGCGCTCGGCGAACAGCGAATGCCCGTCCGACGGCTCCATGTTCAGCTCCACCGTATGTCCGACGCCGCCCATGCGCACTTGTTGCACGAAACCGGCGGCAGGATAGACCGTACCTGAGGTGCCGATCGACATGAACAGGCCGGCGCGGTCGAGCGCTTCGCCGATCTCTTCCATGTAAAGCGGGATCTCGCCGAACCACACCACATGCGGGCGCAGGCCGCCTTTGCCGTTGCACGCGGCGCAGACGCTCTGCGGCGACAGCTCCATGTCGGAATCGATGACGAGGTCGCAATGCATGCAGCGGATCTTGCCGGCCTGGCCATGCATGTGCAGAACGTTCTTCGAGCCGCCTTCCTCGTGCAGCAGGTCGATGTTCTGCGTCACGACGATGACCTCGCCGTGCCATTCCTGTTCCAGCCGTGCCAGCGCGCGATGGGCGGCGTTGGCGCGGATATTGGCGCTGCGGAAGGAGGCTCGCCGTTCGTTGTAGAAATCCAGCACCTTCTGCGGATTGCGGCGGAAGGCCTGGATGGTGGCGACTTCCTCGATGTCGTACTTGCTCCACAATCCATCCTTGTCGCGGAACGTGTCGATGCCGGACTCCTTGGAGATGCCGGCGCCAGTGAGCACCACGATGGTATCGAGCGAGGTGGAGAGCTTTGGCCGTGCCATGGCGGTAGGCGTTTCCTGCGGTTGTTTTGCCGCTATCATAAGGATTCCGTGGGGCGGAGAAAGGGTATGGCGTGACGCAAAAGATCGGCGTGCTGTTCGTCTGCACCGGCAATATCTGCCGTTCGCCCACGGCGGAGGGCGTACTGCGTCACCAGGCGAAACTGGCGGGCGTGGAAGACCGGCTGATAATCGATTCGGCGGGCACGCATGGCTACCATATCGGCGATCCGCCGGACCGGCGCAGCATCGCTGCCGCTCGCAAACGCGGTATCGATCTGTCGATGTTGCGGGCCCGGAAAGTCTCAGCGCGCGATTTCCACGACTTCGACTACGTCATCGCCCTGGATCGCGGCCATTTCGATCTGCTGCGCGCCGATTGCCCGCCGTCGCATCTGTCGCGCCTGTCGCTGTTCCTCCAGCATCTGGGCGAGAGCGATCTGCACGACGTGCCCGATCCCTATTACGGCAACGTCCAAAGTTTCGACGACGTGCTCGACCTGATCGAGCGCGGCTGCGCGGCACTGCTGGCGCATATCAAACGCGAGCATTTCTCCTCGGATGTCTGATCTCCAGGAGCGGTTGCGGCAAACGCTGGGAACCGGCGTGCGCTCGCTCGCGGCCGTGGGTGGCGGCCACGGCGCGACCGTGTGGCGTTGCGAACTCGAAGACGGCAGCGTCGTTGCGGTGAAAAGCGCACCACGGCTCCTTACCAGCGAAGGTAAGATGTTGCGCGATCTGGCAGGCAAGTCGCCGGTGCCGTTTCCCGCCGTGCATTTCAGCGACGATACGCTGCTGGTTACGGACTGGATCGACAATGATGCTTCGCCGCTGGACAAAGCCGGGCAGCGGCAATTGGCGGCGGCGCTTGCCGCCCTCCATGCCAACACCCACAGCGAGTACGGCTACGGCTATGACGTGATGATCGGCGGCATGCCGCAGATCAACGAGCGGCAGCCCGACTGGCGCACGCTGTTTCTGGAGAAGCGGCTGCTGACGGCAGCCTTCCTGGCGCACCGCAACGGCAACCTGCCGCTCGAGAACCTGCGCCTGGTGGAGCGCTTTGCCGTCCGTTGCGGCGATCTCATCCCAGAGCCGAAGGCGCCGGCGCTGCTGCATGGCGATCTGTGGACCGGCAATGTGCTGACGTTAAAGGGTCGGCCGCTCGGCCTGATCGATCCAGCGATCTATTTCGGTCATCCTGAAATGGATTTGGCTTTCAGCGAACTATTTGGCGGGTTCGGGGCGCGCTTTATCGAGCACTATGGCGAGATCGCCGGTCTTGAAAAAGGCTATGCCGAGCGTCGCGACATCTGGAACTTGTGGCCGCTTTTGGTCCATGCCTATCTGTTCGGCCAGTCGTATTCCGCGGCCGTATCGCGCATCGTGAAACGCTACCTTTGACACGCTCGTTGCGGCTATGATCGCCGCCTCGGGGGAGCACCAAGCGCAATGAGCGAGCAGCAGATCAAGCGCAAACTGTCGGCGATCCTGTCGGCTGACGTCGTTGGCTATTCGAAGCTGATGGGCGAGGACGAAGAAGGCACGATGCGCCGGCTGGCCGAGCTGCGCGGCATCACCGACTCCGTGATCGAGCTGCATGACGGGCGGGTCTTCAATACCGCAGGCGACGCGGTGCTGGCGGAATTCGCCAGTCCGGTCGAAGCGGTGCGGTCGGCGATCGAAATCCAGAACGCGGTGCAGACGCGCAACAAGGATCTGCCGGCCGACAAGCAGATGCTGTTCAGGATCGGCGTCAATCTGGGCGACGTGATGATCAAGGACGGCGATCTGCTGGGCGACGGCGTCAACGTCGCCGCGCGCCTGCAATCGATCGCCCCGCCCGGCGGCATCTGCATCTCGGGCTCGGTGCACGATCAGATCGAGGGCAAGCTCGATCTCTCCTTCGCCGCCATGGGCGAGCAGAACCTGAAGAACATCTCGCGCGCCGTGCGGGCGTTCGAGCTGACGCCGGGCAAGCCTTCCGGCGTGCGGCCCAAACCCAAACCATTGGCGGTCAAAACCTCGCGCGGCTGGCTGCTGCCGACAGCGATCGCGCTGCTGCTGGCGGTGGGCGCCGGCGCCTATTTCGGCGGCTTCCTGCCGTTTGGCCCGAGCCAGGAGCGCGAGCGGCTGGCGTGGGAGGCGGTGAAGGACTCCGGCAATCCCGCTTCGGTGCAAAATTTCCTGGTCGAGTTTCCCAATGGCGCCTACGCCGGCGTGGCGCGCGGCAAGCTCACGGCGCTGAACGAAGCGGAGCGGGCGGCGGTGGAGAAGAGCCGGCGTGATGCCGAGACGGCGCGCCAGCAGGCCGAGCTCGACCGCCAGAAGGCGCAGGCCGAGCTCGAGCGCCAGCGGGCGGAAGCCGAGGCGGCCCGGTTGCGGGCCGAAGCCGATCGAGCGCGGCTGGAAACGGAAGCGGCGCGGCAGAAGGCGGAGAACGACGCGGCGCGGGCGCGGGCTGACGTGGAAACGGCCCGGCAACGCGCCGAAGCGGCCAAACGCGCGGCCGAACAGCCGCGGCCCGCGCAGCAGGCGGTCGTGGCGCCAGGATTGGATGGTTTGTGGGCGGGCACCATCGAATGTCCCAGCGGCGGACCAAAGCTTCCGGCCTACAAACGATCCAGGCAATACACGATCAGCAACGGCGAATTTCCGCTGGGCGAAGGCCGCGAAGACACGCCGCCGTTCTATCGGGCCAGCGTGCGCATCGCCAAGGATGGTACGGTCAACGGCACGGGTACCGGCACAGGCCTGAACGCCGACAAATTCGCCGTGGTGATCCGCGGCAAGGTCGCCGGCAACGAGTTGACGGCGCAGATCTATCTGCCGACACGCATCTGCACCCTGGCCATTTCCAAATAGCTATTCGCCGAACACCTGCAGCGGATACTCGGCCTCGACGCGGTAGAGCGAGCCCTCGGGCCGCGTCACCGACGAATAGAGCGTGAAATGCTCGACGTCGAACGGCTCCGGCCGCCACAGGCTGTGCGAGGCCATGAATTGCGCCAGATGATGGCCGGCGTCCTGGCGGCCTGAGAACCGCGCCAGCGTGACGTGCGGCACGAAACGGCGACCGTCGAGGCGAATGCCGGCGCGGGAGATGGCGCTGTCGACCTTCTGTTGCAGATGCTCGAGCGCCGGATTGGTTTCCACCGCGGCATAGAGGGCGTTGAGCCTGGCGCCATCGGCGAAGTAGCCGACGCCCTTGATCGCCAGTTCGAAGCCGATGGCATTGAGACGCGCCAACTCATCGTCGATGTCGCTGGCCGCAGCGTTATCGACGTTGCCGATGAATCGCAGCGTGATGTGGAAATTTTCCGGCTCGACCCAGCGCGCGCCGGGCACGCCGTTCTGCAGCCGCGCCAACTCGGCGCGCAACTTTTGCGGAATCTCGATGGCGACGAACAGACGTATCATGGCGCGCCCGCATTTCGGGAGCGCCGGCCGCGCTGCTTCAAGGGCAGGGCGAGCCGGTGCGCTTGTAGATGTCCTCGATGCCGGCCAGCACGTCGTCCGAGAGCTTTACGTCGATCGAATCGATGTTGCTCTTGAGCTGATCCAGATTGGTGGCGCCGATGATGGTGCTGGTGACGAAATCGCGCGTATTGACGTAAGCCAGCGCCATCTGACCCGGATCGACCCCGTGCTTCTTCGCAAGCTCCACATAGGCGGCAATGGCCGGCTGGGCATGGGCGCCGGTATAGCGCTGGAAGCGGGTGAACAGCGTCATGCGCGCGCCGGCAGGCTTGGCGCCGTTCAAGTACTTGCCGGTCAACGTTGCCATGGCGAGCGGCGAATAGGCCAGCAGGCTGACCTGCTCGCGCATCGTCACTTCCGCATTGCCGATCTCGAAGCTGCGGTTGAGCAGGCTGTAGGGATTCTGGATCGAGACGATGCGCGGCAGGCCCTTGGTTTCGGCTGCCTGCAGAAACTTCATCACGCCCCAGGGCGTCTCGTTGGAGACGCCGATATGGCGCACCTTGCCGGCCTTGATCACCGCCTGCAGCGCTTCCAGCGTTTCCTCGATCGGCACGCCGCCATCATCGTTGGCGTCATGTTTGTAGCCGAGCTGACCGAACGTGTTGGTGCGCCGATCAGGCCAGTGCAGCTGGTAGAGATCGACATAGTCGGTTTGCAGCCGCTTCAGCGAGGCATCCAGCGCCTGGTTGATGTTCTTGGCGTCAAGCCGCGGTCCGCCGCGCAGCCACTCGAAGTCGCGCCCGCGTGCGGCGACCTTGGTGGCCATGATGATCTTGTCGCGATCCTTGCGGTTCTTGAGCCAGGTGCCGATGAACTGCTCCGTCCGTCCATGCGTCTCGGCCCCGGGCGGCACCGGATACATTTCCGCCGCATCGATGAAATTGATGCCGCGTCCGAGCGCATAGTCGAGCTGGGCATGGGCTTCGGCTTCGGTGTTCTGGCGGCCCCAGGTCATGGTGCCGAGACAGATCAGGGAGACGTTCAGGCCGGTGCGGCCGAGCGGGCGAAACTGCATGGGATGGGCTTTTTACCGGTGGCTGGAAGGAATGAGGATTGTGCTATAGCGCGTCAGCCACCGGGCAGGCAAATCGTCCTGCTATTGGCCCGCCGCTTGCTTCACGACCGCTTCGACGCTCGGCAGGATGCGCTGCACGATGACATCAACGCCGGCGGCGGAAGGATGGATGCCGTCCTGCTGATTCAGTTTCGGGTCCATGGCGACGCCATCAAGGAAGAACGGATAAAGCGGCACCTTGTGCTTGTCGGCCAGCCGTCTGTAGAGCCCGTCGAATTGCTGCTGGTACTCGCGGCCGAAATTGGGCGGCGCCAGCATGCCGGCCAGCATCACCGTCGCGCCGCTGGCCTTGGCGCGCGCGATAATGTCGTTGAGATTGGCCTCGGTCTGCGCCGGGTCGAGGCCTCGCAACGCATCGTTGGCGCCCAGCTCGACGATGATCACTTGCGGCTTGTCGGCGAGCGTCCAGTCCAGCCGCGCCTTGCCGCCCGCCGACGTATCGCCGGACACGCCGGCATTGACGACCTTGACGTTATGGCCGCGCTCTTTCAGCGCCGCTTCCAGCCGGGCTGGAAAAGCCTGGCCCTCAGGCAGGCCGAATCCTGCCGCCAGACTGTCGCCGAACACGGCCAGGCGCAGCGGGGCGTCTTGCGCCCTGGCCGGCGCAATGCCAAGTGTCGTGAACCAAATTGCGCCCAGCAGCATAAAAGCGCGTAAGTACTGCCTGCGAAATGAGCAAAGCCGGGCAGTCGATGCGGCAAGCAGCGGGGCTGCGGCCTTGCTTTGGTCACAGTTTTCGGCTGCTGTCGGGGCCGATGATGAAGGAGCGATGTGCATGATTGGCCTGCGTGACGTTCACCTACAGTTGGCGAGCGCGGCCGGCCCGGTCAATATCCTTCGCGGCATCAATCTTTCCATCGGCGCGGGCGAGACGACGGCCATGGTCGGCCCCTCCGGCGCCGGCAAGTCGAGCCTGTTGATGATCATCGGCGGTCTGGAGCGCGCCACGCGCGGCGAAGTCGAGGTGGCCGGCGCCGATCTGATGCGTCTGGACGAGGACGGGCTGGCGCGTTTCAGGCGCGACAAGGTCGGCATCGTCTTCCAGGGCTTCCATCTCATTCCCACCATGACGGCGCTGGAGAACGTGGCGCTGTCGCTGGAATTCGCCAATGCCGAGCGTCCGTTCGAGCGCGCCGCCGAGGCCCTTCGGCAGGTCGGGCTCGCCCATCGCACCGAACACTATCCAGCCCAGCTGTCCGGCGGCGAGCAGCAGCGCGTCGCAGTGGCGCGCGCTTTCGTCGGCCGGCCGAGCCTGCTGCTGGCCGATGAGCCCACCGGCAATCTCGACGGCGGCACGGGGCGGGCAATCATGGACCTGCTGTTCTCGCTGGTGGCCGGTTCGGGCGCGACCTTGCTGCTGGTGACCCACGACGAGGCCCTGGCGCGGCGCTGCCAGCGCGTCATCCATATCGCCGACGGGTTGATCGCCAACGACACCGCAATCGCGGCCTGAAATGATCCGACCGATGCGCGGTTTCTGGGGCGATTGGGGATTGGCGGTCAGGCTGGCGCGGCGCGAGTTGCGCGGCGGGCTGGGCGGCTTCCGCATCTTCATCGCCTGTTTGGCGCTGGGTGTCGCTGCCATCGCCGCCATCGGCTCGTTCTCCCGCGCCGTCGAGGAAGGCTTGCGCGCCGACGCCCGCATGCTGATGGGCGGCGACGTCGAGTTGCGCTTGACCCATCGCGCCGCCACCGACGACCAGAAGCATTTTCTTTCCGGCCTTGGCCGCATGACCGAAGTGCTGGAGATGCGCACCATGGCGCGGCCGGGGCAAGCCAGCAGCGGCGCACCGGCGCTGGTGCAACTGAAAGCGGTGGATGACATCTATCCGCTCTATGGCGGGCTGAAGCTAGAGCCGGCCATGCCGACCGCCGAGGCGCTGAAATTGCGCAACGGCATTTACGGCGTGGCGTTGGAGGAGCTGGCCTTGCGCCGGCTGGGCGTGAAGCTGGGCGATCGCATCAAGGTCGGCGATGGCGATTTCGAAGTTCGCGCCGTCATCGCACGCGAGCCTGATCGCGGCTTCAGCGTCTTCGCCATCGGCCCGCGCCTGATGCTGTCCCAGGATGCGATGGCGCAGACCGGCCTGCTGCAACCGGGCGCGCTGGTCAGCTACGAGTATCGGCTGGCGCTGCAGCCCAATGTGAGCTTTCGCAGCACCATCGACGCCATCAATCGCCAGTTTCCCAGCGCCGGCTGGCGCGTGCGCGGCCTGGATGAGGCCGGCGGCGGCCTGCGCACCTGGATCGACCGGCTGACCCTCTATCTCAGCCTGATTGGCCTGGCGGCGCTGCTGGTGGGCGGCGTCGGCATCGGCAACGCGGTCGATAGTTTCCTGATCGGACGTCGGCGCACCATCGCCTCGCTCAAGAGCCAGGGCGCGCCGGCCGGCCTGGTCTGGAAGCTCTACATGGCGCAGATATCGGTGCTGGCGCTGCTGGGTATCGCTATCGGCCTGGCCTTCGGGGTCGGCCTGCCTTTCATCGGCAATGCGCTGATCGGCGACCGGCTGCCGGTCAATGCCCGCGTCGATCTTTACCTGCAGCCGCTCCTGAGCGCCGGGGTCTTTGGCATGCTGGTGGCGCTGCTCTTCGCCTTGTGGCCGCTTGCGCGCGCTCGCGCGGTTCCGGCGGCGACCTTGATGCGCGGGCTGTCGGCCAGCGACGATACGCGGCCGCGGCTACTCGATATCGCAGCCATCGCTGCCGTAGGGCTGGTTCTCGCGGCTGTGGTGGTGGTGACCGCGCCGCAGCGCATGGTGGCGCTATGGTTCATCGTCGGAGCGCTGGGCGCCTTCATTGCCTTTCCCGCTCTCGCGCGGCTCGCGATGGCGGTGGCGCGGCGCATGAAACATCCCTCGCACCCGACCTTGCGCCTGGCGCTGGCCAATCTGCATCGGCCGGGTGCTGCGACCATCACCGTCATGCTGTCGCTGGGCCTGGGTCTGACGGTGCTGGTGGCGACGGCGCTGATCGAGAACAACCTGCAGCGCCAGGTGCAGCAACGCCTGCCGCAGGATGCGCCGGCGTTCTTCTTCGTCGATATCCAGCCCGATCAGGTGCTGGCCTTCGATGCCGCCGTGCGCGAAGCGGGCGGCTTTGGCCTTGAGCGCACGCCCTCGCTGCGCGGCCGCATCAGCCGCATCGACGGCGTGCCGGTGGCCCAGGTCGCGATCGCTCCGGATGCGCGCTGGGCGGTCGACAGCGATCGCGGGCTGACCTACGCGCCGACACCGCCGGAAGGCTCGCGCATCGTGGCGGGCCAGTGGTGGCCGTCGGATTATCGTGGCGCGCCGCTGGTCTCGTTCGATGCCGGGCTGGCGCGCGGCTTCGGCGTCGGCATTGGCGATACCATCACAATCAACATTCTCGGCCGCGAGATCGAAGCGCGCATCGCCAATTTACGGTCCATCGACTGGGCGACCTTGAACATGAATTTCACCTTCGTCTTCGCGCCCGGCGTGCTGGAAGCCGCACCCCAGACCTGGATCGCCACGGTCAAGGCCAAGCCCGAGGAGGAGGAGAAGGTCTATCGCGCCATCACCGACCGCTTCTCCAACGTCACGGTCATTCGCGTCAAAGACGCGCTCGACACCGTCGCGGATCTGCTGGGCAATATTGGCCTGGCGGCCCGCGTGGTCGGCGCGGTCAGCATCGCTACCGGGCTGATGGTCCTGGGCGGCGCCATGGCCGCGACGCAGCGTCGGCGGGTGCACGACACTGTGGTGATGAAGGTGCTCGGCGCCACGCGGCGGCGCATCCTCGAAGCCTTCGTCTACGAGTTCGCAGCGCTGGGTTTCATCACAGCCATTGCCGCCATTCTGGTCGGCAGCCTTGCCGCCTGGCTTGTGATCACCGAGGTGATGAATTTGCAGTGGGTCTTCCCGCTTTCGGTTGCTTTCGTAACGGCTTTCGGCGCGGTGGCGCTGACTTTGGCGCTGGGATTGGCCGGCACATTGGGCGCTTTGCGGCAGCGGCCCCTGTCATTGCTTCGCAACGAATAGGCTAAGCCCTTCCGGTTGCTTGCTTTTTGCGCTTTTCGCGCGCGACGGTCGAAAAGTCAAATTTCCAGCCAAGCGGTTGAAACTTTGAGGAAATGCCCCAATATAGGATCAGAAAAAAATACCCTCAGGAGGCACTTTCTAAATGGCTGACAATTTCACCCGTCTGAATGCGCAAGGCACGATCGCGCGCCCGGCCGACCAGGCGACGTTCGATGCCGGCCTGCGCAAGCACATGCTCAGCGTCTACAACTACATGGCCTCGGGCCTGGCGCTGAGCGGCATCGTGGCGCTGCTGGTGTTCTCCAATAGCGGCATCGCGCAGCTGTTCTATCAGTTCAATCCGCAGGGTCGCATGGTCGGCATGACCGGGCTCGGCTGGATCGTGACCTTCGCGCCGCTGGCGATGCTGTTCGCCTCGGGCATGGTGATGCGCGGCTCGCGTGGCGCTGCCCAGGCGTTCTACTGGGTGTTCGTGACGCTGATGGGCATTTCGCTGACCACGATCCTCTACCGCTACACCGGCGGCAGCGTGGTGCGGGTGTTCTTCATCACCGCGGCGGCCTTCGCCGGTCTCAGCCTCTACGGCTACACGACCAAGCGCAGCCTGTCGGCGATGGGCAGCTTCCTGATGATGGGCCTGATCGGCCTGGTCATCGCGATGATCGTGAACATCTTCCTGGCCAGCACGATGATGCACTTCGTCATCTCCGGCATCGGCGTTCTGATCTTCTCGGGTCTGATCGCGTATGACACGCAGAACCTGAAGGAGCAGTACAGCGCCAACTGGGATAACGGCACGGCTGACAAGGTCGCAATCTTCGGCGCGCTGGGCCTCTACCTGAACTTCATCAACCTGTTCCAGTTCCTGCTCGCCTTCTTCGGCAACAGGGAATAAATCCCCCCTCTCATAGGGTTCCGGCAACGCCCGGGCCAGTTTCTGGCCCGGGCGTTTTTGTTTCACACATTTGCAACGGACCTCCCATGGCTTTGAAGCGCCTGCTGCATCCCCGTGCGGCAATTCAGGAATTTCTCCAGCTTGAAAGCGCCGGAGGCATTCTGCTCGTTGCCACCGCGGCGCTGGCACTGATCCTTTCCAACTCAGCCCTGGCGCCGCTCTACAACACGGTGCTGGAATTGCCCTTCACTATCGCGCTTGGTCCCGCCGGCCTCAGCAAGCCGCTGCTGTTGTGGATTAACGACGGGCTGATGGCGATTTTCTTCCTTCTCGTCGGGCTTGAGATCAAGCGCGAGATCGTCGAAGGCGAATTGTCGTCGCTGGGGCAGATAGCGTTGCCGGGCGCGGCGGCGCTGGGTGGCATGGCGGTGCCGGCGGCTATCTACTGGTTCCTGAATTCCAGCAATCCGGCGGCACTGAACGGATGGGCCATTCCCACTGCGACCGATATCGCCTTCTCGCTGGGCGTGCTGGCTCTGCTGGGCTCGCGCGTGCCGCTGGCGCTCAAAGTGCTGCTGATGGCGGTGGCGGTGTTCGACGATCTCGGCGCCATCGTGGTCATCGCCATCTTCTACACCGCCGATCTGTCGAGCATTGCGCTGATCGTTTCGGCCATCTGTCTCGCTGGCCTGGCGGCGATGAATTTTTTCGGCGTGCGCTCGGTACCAGCCTATGTGTTCGTCGGCATGATCCTGTGGGTGGCGGTTCTGAAGTCCGGCGTGCACGCCACTTTGGCCGGCGTGGCGCTGGGCCTGGCCATTCCCATCGCGCGCGACGAGACGGGCCATTCGCCGCTGCGCACGCTGGAGCATGGGTTGCATCCGGTCGTGGCGTTCGTCATCCTGCCGATCTTCGCCTTCGCCAATGCCGGCGTGTCATTCGCCGGCATGAGTCTGGCAGATATTTTTGAGCCGGTGACGCTTGGTATCGCCGGCGGACTCTTCATCGGCAAGCAGATCGGCATCATGGCCGCGTTGGCCCTGATGCTGGCGCTGGGGCTGGCGCGACGGCCGGAGGGCTGCTCGTGGGCGTCGCTTTACGGCATGTCGATGCTGTGCGGCATCGGCTTCACCATGAGCCTGTTCATCGGCTCGCTGGCCTTTGCCGATCCGTCCTTCGCAGCCCCCGTGCGTCTGGGCGTGCTGGGCGGCTCGCTGCTGTCGGCGGTCTGCGGCTTCTTGCTGCTAAAACTGGTCCTGCCGAAAACGAGCGCTGCCTAGATGCAGCGCCCGCCATCGACTTCCAGCGCCACGCCGGTGATGAAGCTCGATTCGTCCGACGCCAGGAACACGGCCGCATTGGCGTGATCCTGCGGCTGGGCCAGCCGGCCCAGCGGCACGGTGCTTTCGAACTTGGCGCGGTTGTTGGCGTTGTCGCCGCCCATGAACTGCGGCAGCAGCGGCGTTTCCGTCGCCACCGGACAGATGGCGTTGACGCGTATGCCCTTCGGCCCCAGCTCCACTGCCATCGACTTGGTGGCGATTATCGCCGCGCCTTTCGAGGCGTTGTACCAGCACAGGCCCGGCCGTGGGCGGATGCCGGCGGTCGAGGCGATGACGATGATGTTGCCGCTCTTCTGCGCTTCGAAGGTCGGGATGGTGGCGCGCGCCGCCTGGAACAGACCTTTGACATTGACCGACATGATCTTGTCGAACTCGTCTTCCGTCACGTCGAGGATCGGCTTGTTCCAGTGCGCCACGCCTGCATTGCACACGATAACATCGAGCCGGCCGAAGTTTTTCTTCGCCGCCTCGACCAGGGCCTGATTGGCTTGCAAGGTCGAGATGTCGCCGCCGGCGTAAACCGCCTTGCCGCCAGTTTCCATGATCGACTTGGCGACCTTGTTGCCGGTCTCCGCGTTCATGTCGTTGACGACGACCGCGGCGCCTTCGCGCGCCAGGCTGCGCACGATGCCTTCGCCGATGCCCTGACCGGCGCCGGTGACGATGGCGACCTTCCCCTTGAGACGCATGTGACGTTTCCTCTTTTTCTTTTTTAGCCGTGATTGATGGCGACGGTCTTGATGGCGGAGAACTCGAACAAGGCGGCGAAGCCCTTCTCGCGCCCGAAGCCCGAACCCTTGAAGCCGCCAAAGGGCAGTTCGATGCCGCCACCGGCGCCGTAATTGTTGATGAAGACCTGGCCGGCCTTCACCGCGCGGGCCATGCGCATCTGCTTGCCGCCGTCGCGCGTCCAGATGCCGGCGACCAGCCCGTAAGGCGTGGCGTTGGCGATGCGGATGGCGTCTTCCTCGTTCTTGAAACGGGTGGCGGCCAGCACGGGGCCGAACACTTCTTCCTGCGCCAGGATGTGCGTTACCGGCACGTCGCCGAAAATTTGCGGCGGCACGTAGTAGCCGCCCGACGGGGCGTTGGCCGCGACTTCGCCCGACGCCACGAGCTTGATGCCGTCCTTGCCGGCATCGCCGATGAACTTCTCCACGCGTTCCTTCTGCTTCTTGGAGATCAGCGGGCCGATATCGAGATCGCGATCCCAGGGGCCGGCGCGCAGCGCCTTGAACTTCTCCGCCACGCGGCCGACGAATTCGTCGTAGACGCGGTCTTCGACCAGCAGGCGGGAGCCCGCCGAGCAGGTCTGTCCGGCGTTCTGGATGATGGCGCGGGTGATGAACGGCAGGGCCGCATCCATGTCGGCATCGGCGAAGACGACCTGGGGCGACTTGCCGCCCAGCTCCATCGTCACCGGGCGATTGTATTTGGCGGCTGCGGCCTGCACCAAGGTGCCGACCTGGCGCGAGCCGGTGAAGGACATGTGATCGATGCCCGGATGATCCGACAATGCCGCACCCGCTTCGTGGCCCAGACCCGGCACGATGTTGACGGCGCCGGCGGGGAAGCCGACTTCAAGCATCAACTGACCCACGCGCAGGATCGACAGGCAGGCTTCTTCTGCCGGCTTGACTACGATCGCGTTGCCCATGGCCAGCGCGCCGCAGGCGGAGCGGCCGAAGATCTGCATCGGATAGTTCCACGGGATGATCTGCCCGCACACGCCATGCGGCTCGCGGATGGTCATCACCGTGTAGCCGTGCTGATAGGGGATGGTCTCGCCATGCACCTTGTCGGCGGCGCCGCCGTAAAACTCGAAATAGCGTGCGAGCGCGGCGGCATCGGCCTTGCCCTGCGACAGCGGCTTGCCGGTGTCCTTGCATTCGAGGATCGCCAGCTCTTCGGCATGCTCGGCGACTTTCAGCGCCAGCTTGCTCAGCAACCGGCCGCGCTCGGCCGCCGGCATTTTGCCCCAGGCGCCGTCCATGGCTTTGCGCGCGGCCTGCACCGCAGCATCGATGTCGCGAGCATTGCCGCGGGCGATCTTGGCGAACTCGCTGCCGTCGGAAGGATTGAACACCGGCAGGGTCTGCCCATCGCTGGTCTGCTTCCAGTCGCCGCCAATCAGAATGTCGCCATCGGGCATGGTGTCCTCCTACGCTTCATTGTCGTGATTTGCGGACAGGCTAGGACGGGGGAACAGGTGGCGCAAGCAGCGCTAAAGCAACCCTGCCCATTCCTTCGACCATTGCAGCGCTTCCTCGTCAGGCAGCGGCTGGGTGCAGGCGTCTATCTCCAGCCGCTCGCCCAGCTTCTGTGCGCCGCAGGCGGCGAAAATCGCGTCGAGCTTCTTGCCGCCATAGCAGAAAGTCTCGGAATAGGTCTGGTCGCCCAGCGCAATGACGCCATAGCGCAGCGCCGACAGGTCGGGCTTGCCGCTTTCCAGCGTCTCGGCGAGCGTCAATATGTTGCTGGGAATGTCGCCATTGCCATGCGTCGAGCAGCAGATCAGCGCGACTTCGTGATTGGCAAAATCGGCCGCGCTTTGCGCGCGATCGGTCACGCTCACGGCATGGCCCTGGCCTTCCAGCTCGTCTTTCAGAACGTCGGCCACCATCTGGGCATTGCCCGATTCGGTGCCGACCAGAATGACAATATCGGCCATGATCCTGCGCGCTGTGAGGGGCCGGATCGGCAGGTGCCGCCGGCGGTTTCCTGATAGCGCGACGCGCCGGCCAAGTCCATGATGGCGGCGAGGAAAGAGGCGAAAAATCGGCACAGCGAATGCCGAATTTCGGGAGGGTTGCATGGCGCGCGACGAGCAAAGCCTGGTGGATCACATTGCCGGCGGCGGCCGCATCGAAACGCTCGAGGACATGTCGTCCTCCTACCGCGGCGAGATCGTCCGCGTGATGAGCGTGCTGGTCGATTCCTGGCTGGCCGCAGGTGCGGGCTTTGCTGACACGATCAATCGCGCCCCGGGCCTGGCGGAGCGCCAGGCGATGGTACGCATCGTCGGCGAGAAATTCTCCCATGCCGGCGCCGTGCTGGAATTGCTGCGGCCGTTTGGCGTCGTGCCTGACCTTTACTTGCGCACGCATCCCTGGGCCGCCCGCATCGGGCGCGACATCGATCTCGGCCTGCGCCGCATTCCCGGCGACAAGCGGCTTAACGTCTTCCACTACCCGCTGCAGAGCTGGCACGATTCGCTGCTGGTCAACTGGCTGGTCGGCGCGTCGCTTTCGATTCAGCTGCGCGATCTGGCCGGCAATTCCTACGCGCCGCTGGCGCAGGCGATCGGCGGCATGGCGGAAGCCGAAGAAAATCTTGCGGCGCTGTCGGAGCCGTTGCTCATCGCTGCGATTCAGCGCGACGGCCGATCGACCCCGGCGCAAGCTGCGCTCGATTACTGGTATTCACGCGCCGCCGCGACGTTCGGGCATCGCGACTCCGATCGCTTCAACACCTATCGGCGCTACGGGCTGCGGCGGGAATCCAACGAGGTTCTACTAGGCCGCTGGCGCACGCTCATCGACCCGCGGCTGGCCGCACTGGGGCTGGTGGTGCCGCCGATCTAGGCAGGCGGCCGCAGCGGTCCCGGCTATCGCCGCTTGCTGCCTTCAGCAGGCTCGCCATAGAGACCATGGCGCAACAACCCCATGTAGGCGGCGACCACCTTCTCGGGTAGTTTCTCCTTCCAGCCGTTCTGCCGCCCGTAGCGCGAACAGAGATAGTGGCGGGCGCCCATCAGGATCAGACCCAAGGCCTCGATCTGCGAAGAGTCGTAGCCCTTGATGTCGCCGCGCCGGCTGGCCTTGGTCAGGATGCGCACGAAGCCGTTCAGCACCATGTCGGTGTGCCGCTGATAGGCCTCGGGCGCGAAGACTTCGGCCTCGTACATGACGCGGAAGAATTCCGGATGCTCGGCCAGGAAATCGAAGAAAGCGCGGAAGCTCTTCTCTTCGCGATCCTGCTCGTCGCTCGCCGCATCGGCGCGCTGCTTGATGAAGTCGAGCATCTGCTCGCTGATCGCCGGCAGCAGCTGGTCGAACAGCGCTTGCCGCGATTCGAAATAATTGTAGAACGTTCCCTGGCCGATCGCGGCGCGGCTGGTGATCGAGGTAACGATGGCGCCGCTGTATCCAGCCTCGCCCACAACCTTGGCTGCGGCGTCGAGCAGGGTCTGCCGCGTGCGCTGCACCTTCTGCGCCCGCGTCGGCTTGCCCTGACGGCGGCCCAAGCGGGAAGGGCTGGTTTGGATGGCTGAATCGGTCACGAAAGCTCCGGATCGGTTTCGCTTGATGATAGGGCAGCGGGGATCAAAAGTCGACGAAACATGAAACACGAACCGATATTCACTTTTTGTTGACTCGTAGCCGCCCCGGAGTCAGCATGGCCCCAAGTCGCAATGGCGGATGCGCCAGTTCGAGGGAATGGGTCATGCTTCGCGATACGCAGGTCGAGTTGGTCAACCGGGTGCTGGGCTACATCGACAACCGCACCACGCAGATGAACGAGCGCGTCTATCTCAACGACGTCTCGACCTACACCAGCCTCGAGCAGGCGAAGATCGAGCAGCAGAAATTCTTCCGCGACATGCCGCAGTTCTTCACCATGTCGTGCCAGATTCCCAATCCCGGCGATTACTTCACCGACGATCTCGGCGGCGTGCCGATCCTGGTGGTGCGCGGCAAGGATGGCGTGGCGCGGGCCTTCCTCAATGTCTGTCGCCATCGCGGCGCCAAGGTGGCGTCCGGTTCGGGCAAGGGCCAGCGCGCCTTCGTCTGCCAGTACCATGGCTGGACCTACAATACCGAAGGCGGGCTGGTGGCGTTGACGCCGCCGGAAGGATTTGCCGGCCTGACCTGCGCCGATCGCAGCCTGACACCGCTGCCGTTGGCCGAAGGCCATGGCATGATCTGGGTGCGGCCGACGCCGGGCGCCGATTTCGATCTCGACGACATGCTGGGCGGTTTGGCGCCGGAACTGGCGAACTACAATCTCGGCACCTTCGTGCCCTACAAGACCGCCACCATCACCCGGCAGATGAACTGGAAGCTGGTGGTCGACACGTTCTTGGAGACCTGGCATGTGGCGACCCTGCACAAGCTGACGGTGGCGTCCGTGTTCCAGCCCAACGTCAACGCCTATGACGAATTCGGCCGCAACGGCCGGCTTATCATTCCCCGCCGCAGCTTCAAGGATATGAAGGGCAAGCCGCAGGAGGAGTGGGACGTGCCGCGCCACTCGGCGATCGTCTATACGTTGTTCCCCAACACGCTGCTGGTGTGGCAGGGCAAGCATGCGGAAACCTGGCGCTCCTTCCCTGCCGGCGATGGTGCCAACCAATGCATCACCGAAGCCACGCTCTATCTGCCCAAGCAGCCGGAGACGGAAAAGGAAATCCAGTACGGCGAGGCCAACATGAAGTTGCTGCTCGACACGGTCGAGCAAGAGGACTTCCCGGTTGCCACCGACATCCATCGAGGCGCGCACACCCCGGCGCAGCGCTATACGACGTTCGGCCGCAACGAGCCGGGCCTGCAGCATTATCACCGCATGGTGCGCGAAGCCCTGGGCCTGCCCGATTCCGCCAACGCCTAGCGGCATTCCGGCCTGCGGACGGCACGGCTAAACAGGCATTTACCGGCCTGTTGAGCGCGTGCCAGACTGGCGTCCCCGCGGGAGAACGCCATGACCTACACGACGCTCGAATTCACCATCAACGACGGTATCGGCCGCATCCGGCTGAACCGGCCCGACCGGCTCAATGCCATGTCGCTGGAGATGATCGCCGAGATCATCGACGTGATCGACAAATGCGCCGCCGACTCATCGGTGCGCTGCGTCATGTTCACCGGCACCGGCCGCGGCTTTTGCGCCGGCGCCGATCTCTCCTCGCTGTCCGAACGCACGCGCGGCGCCGACGGCAAGGTCGATGTCGGCAGTTCGATGGACACGCTGTTCAATCCGATGATCCGCAAGATCCGCGCGCTGGAGAAGCCGGTCATCGCGGCGGTCAATGGCGTGGCGGCTGGCGGCGGCGCCAATCTGGCGCTGGCCTGCGATATCGTGGTGGCGGCGCGTTCGGCGCGTTTCGATCAGGCCTTTGTGCGCATCTCGCTCATCCCCGATCTGGGCGGCACCTGGTTCCTGCCGCATATGGTGGGCGATGCGCGCGCCCGGGCGCTGGCGATGCTGGGCACCTCGGTTCCCGCCGAACAGGCGCAGGCCTGGGGCATGATCTGGCAGGTGGTCGACGATGCCGCCCTCGATGCCGAGGCAACGGCGCTCGCCAAACGTCTCGCAGACGGGCCGACCATGGCGTTGGGCAGCATCAAGAAAGCGATCAACGCGGCCCACACTAATGATCTGTCGGCGCAGCTCGACATGGAGCGCGATCTGCAGCGCAATCTCGGCCGCAGCCACGATTTCACCGAAGGCGTGACGGCCTTCCTGCAGAAGCGTCCGGCCAAGTTCGCCGGCCGGTGAGCGCCATGGCTTACGAGACCGTAAAGTTCGATGTCACCCAAGGTCTGGCGACCGTCACGCTCAATCGGCCGGAGCGGCTGAATGCTTTCAATCGCCAGCTTCTGATCGACCTCAAGGATGTCTGGGCCAAGATCGCTGATGACAAGGCGATCCGCGCGGTGCTGCTGACCGGCGCCGGGCGCGGCTTCTGCGCCGGTGCGGATCTCGCGGCGGCGGCGCAGGAGCAGAGCGCTGGTCCGCGCGATGCCGGCGCGATCCTGGAAGAATTCTACAACCCGATGATTTTGAAGATGCGCGGCCTGGGCAAACCGATCGTCGCCGCCGTGAATGGACCGGCGGCGGGCGCGGGCATGTCGCTGGCGCTGGCGTCCGACATCGTCATCGCCGCCAAATCTGCGACTTTCCTGCAGGCCTTCGCGCGCATCGGTCTGATGCCCGATGCCGGCTCGACCTGGTTCCTGCCGCGTCTGGTCGGCGATGCGCGGGCGCGGGCGTTGGCAATGCTGGCGCCGCAGCTCAACGCCGAGCAGGCGCTGTCGCTGGGGCTGGTGTGGCAGGTGGTGGACGATGCGGCGCTGATGGATGAAGCACGCAGGATCGCGCTGCAATTCGCCGAAGGCCCGTCGCTGTCCTATGCCGGTATCAAGCGCGCCATTGGCGCTGCCTGGGGCAACGATCTGACGCAAGGTCTTGTTCTTGAGCGTGAACTGCAAAGCAAGCTCAGTGGCAGCGACGATTTCGCAGAGGGCGTTGGGGCGTTCCTTGGGAAGCGCAAAGCGAACTTCAAAGGCCGGTGAAGGGGAAACGACCATGACCGAGTTCAAGGAGATCGCCTCCGGTTTGCGCTTTCCCGAAGGGCCGATCGCCATGCCGGACGGGTCGGTGATCCTGGTCGAGATCGCGCGCGGCACGCTGACGCGCGTCATGCCGGACGGCAAGCTCCATGTCATCGCCGAATTGGGCGGCGGGCCCAACGGCGCGGCGATGGGGCCGGATGGCAAGATCTATGTCTGCAACAATGGCGGCTTCGAGTGGCACGAGCGCAACGGGCGGCTGATGCCCGGAATGCAGCCGGCCTCCTACAAGACCGGCTCGATCCAGCGCGTCGATCCCGACACCGGCAAGTTCGAGACGCTTTACGATTCGTGCAACGGGCGCAAGCTGAACGGGCCCAACGACATCGTGTTCGACGCGTCGGGCGGCTTCTGGTTCACCGATCTGGGCAAGACACGCGAGCACGACAGTGATCGCGGCGCGGTCTATTACGCCCGACCCGATGGCTCTTCCATCCAGCAGATGATCTTCCCCCTCGAGCGGCCCAATGGCTGCGGCCTGTCGCCGGACGAGAAGACGCTTTACGTGGTCGAGACGCCAACAGCGCGTGTCTGGGCGTTCGACCTCACCGGACCGGGCCAGATCAAGGATGCCAACGGCCCCTATCGCGGCGAGAAGGGCCGCGTGGTCGCGGGTCTGGGCGGCTATCAGATGTTCGACTCGCTGGCGATCGACGCCGAGGGCAATGTCTGCGTCGCCACGCTGATTACCGGCGCGGTGTCGACCATCACGCCCAGGGGCGAACTGCTGGAGCAAGTGAAGTTTCCCGACATGATGGTCACCAATGTCTGCTTCGGCGGGCCTGATCTGCGGACGGCTTTCGTCACCCTCTCCGGCACCGGCAAACTGGTGGCCGCGCCGTGGAAGCGGGCCGGGCTGAAGCTGAACTTCCTGAACAAATAGTTCGCTTCCCGCCGCTTTGGGGCCACGCCTCGGCGTGCTAAAACGCGGGCTAAATCCGCTTTCGATCTTCAGGAGACCGCCATGGCCGACGCCTTCATTTGCGACACCGTCCGCACGCCCGTGGGCCGCTACAACGGCTCGCTCTCGACGGTGCGCACCGACGATCTGGGCGCTCTGCCGATCAAGGAATTGATCCGGCGCCATCCCAATGTCGATTGGGCCAGGGTCGACGACGTGATCTATGGCTGCGTCAACCAGGCGGGCGAAGACAACCGCAATGTCGGCCGCATGGCCGGCCTGCTGGCCGGGCTGCCGGTGGAATCGGCGGGCCAGACCGTGAATCGCTTGTGCGGCTCGGGCATCGAAGCGACGGGGTCGGCCGCGCGCATGGTCAAGACCGGCGAAGCGCAGTTCGTCATCGCCGGCGGCGTCGAAGGCATGACGCGCTCGCCCTATGTCATGGGCAAGCCGTCGGGTCCGTTCGATCGCTCGATGAAGCTGGAAGACACGGTGCTGGGCTGGCGCTTCGTCAATCCCGAGATGAAGCGACTGCACGGCGTCGATGCCATGGGTCAGACGGCTGAGAACGTCGCCATGGAGCATCAGGTCAGTCGCGAAGACCAGGATGCGTTTGCCCTGCGCAGCCAGCAGCGCGCGGCCAAGGCGATGGAGCGCGGCTTCTTCAAGAAAGAGACGATTCCCGTCACGGTTAAGGCCGGCAAGAAGGAATTCCTCTTCGATACCGACGAGCATCCGCGCGCCGACACCACGCTGGAGGGTCTGGCCAAACTGCCCGGCGCCTTCCGCGAAGGCGGCTCCGTCACGGCCGGCAACTCCTCGGGCATCAATGACGGCGCCAATGCCATGATCATCGCGTCCGAAGCCGCCGTGAAGAAATATGGCTTCAAGCCGCGGGCGCGCGTGATTGCGACCGCCGCCGCCGGCGTGCCGCCGCGCGTCATGGGCATCGGCCCGGTGCCCGCCACGCGCAAGGTGCTGGAGATCGCCGGGCTGAAGCTCTCCGACATGGACGTGATCGAGCTGAACGAGGCGTTTGCCGCGCAAGGCCTGGCGGTGATGCGCCAGCTTGGCCTGCCCGACGATGCGCAGCATGTGAACCCCAATGGGGGCGCCATCGCGCTGGGCCATCCGCTGGGCGCTTCCGGCGGCCGCCTGATCACCACCGCTCTCAACCAGCTCGAAGCGATCGATGGCCGCTACGCGCTTTGCACCATGTGCATCGGCGTCGGCCAGGGAATCGCCATGGTGATCGAGCGGGTGAAGTAGGCGCGAAACAGGCGCGGGAAATGCCTATTTGGCGCGGGTTTTCCGCGCGTTAAGCTTTTCGCCATGTCGCACTCCATCGCCATCATCGGCAGCGGCCCGTCCGGCTTCTATGCGCTGGACGGCCTGACGCGCGCACTGCCCGGCGCGCGCATCGACATGTTCGATCGCCTGCCGACGCCCTATGGGCTGGTGCGCTCCGGCGTGGCGCCTGATCATCAAGGCACCAAGGCTGTGGCGCGTCAGTTCGAGCGGCTGGCGCAGAAGCCAAGTGTGCGCTTTCTCGGCAATGTCGAGATCGGCCGCGATGTTACGCTGGCGGAGCTGCGCGAGATCTACGATGCGGTGATCATTGCGACGGGTGCGGCGCAGGACCGTCGCCTTGGCATTCCCGGCGAGGATCTGGCTGGCGTCTATCCATCCTGGCCGGTGGTCGGCTGGTACAATGGCCATCCGGATTTTTCCCAGCTCGATTTCAAATTGCGCGGACCGTCGGTTGCGATCATCGGCAACGGCAACGTCGCCATTGATCTGGCGCGCGTGCTGTCCAAGACGGCCGATGAGATGAAGTCCTCCGACCTTTGCGATCATGCAGCGAGAATCATTCATGCAGCGGAATTGACCGAGATCTACATGATTGGTCGCCGGGGTCCGATCGAGGCCAGTTTCACCTCGGCCGAGCTCGCCGAGCTGGGCCATTTGGCGCGCGTCGTTCCAGTCGTCGAGGGCTCGAACATTCCCGACGTTTGCAACGTCGCCGATCCTGCCGTCGCAAAGGTGAAAGACAAGAACCTCGAAATCCTGCGCGGCTTTGCCTTGCTTCAGGGCAATGACAAGCCGATTACCCTGCACATGCTGTTCAATGCGACGCCGATCGCTTTTGAAGGCGATGGCGCCTTGCAATCCGTGCTGTTGCAGGAGAGCGGCGGCGCCAGGCAATGGCGTTTGAATGCGCAAACGGCGATCACTGCCATTGGCTACCGCAGCGTTACGCTCGGCGATGCGGCATTCGACGAACGAAGCGGCACATTCGTCAATGATGGCGGCGAGATCGCGCCGGGACTTTATGTCGTTGGTTGGGCCCGTCGCGGCCCTTCGGGCGTCATCGCCACCAATCGCGCCGATTCATTGGCTGTTGTCGAACGCCTGGCCGCAGCCTTGAAAGCACGGTCGGAGAAGAGCCAAGCCGATCGCATTGATCATCTTCTGAAAAAACGCGGTATCGAAGTAGTGGATTTCGCGGCATGGTTGCGCATTAACGAAAAAGAAAGCGCCGCGGGAATCGTCGAGGGCAAGCCGCGTGTGAAATACGTTTCCTGGCAAGAGCTTAACCAGGCCCGCACGCCCCACGCGTGATAAAAGCTCGCCGTCGTGTCGGCAGGTATTCTTCCGCTCTTCCAATTACATAAGCGATAATCTTCAAAATTAAGATTGCATGATTTGTGCAAATATAAATAAGCAATCGATAAAAGAGACGTCTTGGTCTGATTTATTATTTATTATCAATATCTTATCAAATTTTTGAGTCGCCAAGCTTCCTCCAGTTTGTCTAGATAGTCGTATTAGGAGACCGAAGAGTTTCCCGACTTTAAGCAATTTCAGTCCGATTTCTTAAGGACTGGCCAGACATTTGGAGCAAGCGATATGGGCAAGCGATGGGTTATGGGCCCGGATGCGGGCATGGACGATCCCGCCACGATCAATTTGGATCTGGGCTTCGTCGGCGGACCAGGAACGATCACGCGGTACGACGACGGCGGCAATCCCTCGAGCAATCCGTTCGATACCGTGTCCATCATCGGACACACCTACATTGCCGATTCCGTATTCAATCAAACGAATTTGGTTGGCGTTGACGGCAACGACGAATTGGTCGGCACCAATGGCGACGATCTGATCGTCTGGGAACAACGCCTGACGGGAATCGGTACCAGCAAGTATCTGCTGCCAGTCGGCGGAGCGGCGGCGATTGACAACTTTACGCTGGGCGCCGGCAACGACATTCTGAACCTGACCTATATCGACGACCACAATACCGGCACGCCAGATATCGCCTACACGTCGAACGCCAACATCAACGGCGGTACCGGCGACGACATCATTTGGTCCGGCCAGGGCAACGACGTCATCATTGGTGGCGGCGGCGGCACTGAAATTCTGTATGGCGGTGGCGGCAACGATCAGATTGTCGGCAGCACTTTCGCTTTCAACAATATCTCGGGCGATTCCGGCAACGACGAACTTTTTGGCGGCTCTTCCGGCGACGGTATCGTCGGCGGTACCGAGGATGACTCGATCTTTGGCAATTCCGGCGTCGATTTCGTCGACGGCGAAGCGGGCAACGACACGGTCTTCGGTGGCGCCGGCGATGACAATGCCTTCGGTGGCGCCGGCAACGATACGGTATCGGGCGACGGCGAGGCCGACGACATCGATGGCGGCACGGGCTTCCTGGATACGCTCTATGGCGGTTCGGGAGACGACTTCATCAGCGATCCCGATGGCGCCAAATACGCTTTCGGCAATTCCGAGAACGACATCATTCAGATCGGCTACGACCCGGGATGGAATCAGGGCGTAGCGAGCCTTTACGGCGGCAGCGGCACCGACACGATTTCGGCGACAGGCGCGCTGAATAGCACCATCAACGTACTCATTCGCGCCGACGACGTCAGTGGGGTCGGCGACGGCAATGATTTCGTCAGCATGCGCGGCAGCTATGCCGCCTCGACAGCGTTCCTGGGCGGCGGCACCGACAGTTTCAGTTATCTGGCGTTCGTCTCGTCCAACGGCGCGCGCGTTGACACCGTCTTTGGCGGCGCCGGCACCGATACGATCAGCACTGGCGTCGGCGCAGACCAACTGTTCGGCGATGCAGGCGACGATACCCTCGAAGGCGGCGCGGACGGCGACACGATGTATGGCGGCAGCGAGATCGACGCCATCAGTTACGCGAGTTCCACCAGCGCGGTGACGATGGGCCTGACCGGCGTCATGGGCGTCGGCGGCGATGCTTCCGGCGACGTGGCGTGGACCGATGTCGAGAACCTGACGGGTTCGGAGCAGTCCGATTCGCTTTACGGCAACAACTCGGTAAACACGATTCTCGGCCTGGGCGGCAATGACACGATTGAAGGCCTGGCGGGCGGCGATTCGCTCGATGGCGGCACTGGCGCCAACTGGCTGAGCTATGCAAACTCAGATCAGGGCGTGACGATTAATTTCCTCACCGGTACGGGAACCGGCGGCCATGCCAACGGCGATATTGTTGCCAATTTCCAGAACCTGATCGGTTCGTCGCACGACGACGTCCTTACGGGCAGTGCTGCGACGAACGTCATTATCGGTGGTGCCGGCATCGACACCATCGAAGGCGGCGGTTCGGCCGACACGCTCTACGGTGGGGGCAATGGCGATTTCCTCAGCTATGCCGGTTCGACGGCCGTATCGGCCAGCCTGCTGGCCGGCAGCGGCACAGGGGGCGACGCGGCGGGCGATGTATTTAGCGGCTTCCAGCATCTGATTGGCTCGGCACAGGGCGATACGCTGACCGGCGATGCACAGAACAATTGCATCGTCGGCGGCGGCGGTGTCGACACCGTTCAGGGCGGCGTTGGCGGCGACGCATTGTTTGGCGGCGGCAACGGTGACTGGTTGAGCTATGCCGGCTCGGCTGGCGGTGTAACGATCAATCTTGCCACCGGCACGGCAAGCGGCGGCGATGCGGCCGGCGACAGTTTCAGCGGCTTCCAGCATCTGATTGGTTCGGGGCAGGCGGACGTGCTCACCGGCTCGGCGGCCGCCAATACGATCGACGCCGGCGGCGGCAACGACGTGGTGCAAGGCGGCGGCGGCAGCGATTCGCTGATCGGCGGCAGCGGCATCGACGAGCTGAGCTATGCGGCAGCGCCAGTCGACGGTGACTCGCGACTCGGCGGCGTCACTGTGGCGTTGAGCAGTGGCACCGGTATTGGCAGCGATGCGCTGGGCGATACCAATTCCGGCTTCGAGAATCTGACCGGCACCGAATTTTTCGACTCTCTAACAGGCGATGCGGTATCCAATGTCATCCGTGGCCTGGGTGGCTTCGACGACATTCGGGCGGGCAACGGCAACGATACGATGTATGGCGGCCTGGGCAACGACATTCTGGGCGGAGAAGGCGGCCTTGATTCGCTGTTTGGCGACGATGGCGCGGATATGCTGCAGCTCAACAGCGATAGCACGGTCGGTGTGGGCGGCATCGTCGTGGCGGGATGGGACGGAGAAACGGCGTCGGGCCCGATCAATGTTGCCGTCGCCGCTGGAACGGCGCTCTATGGCGACGTTGCATTCGGCGGTCTGGGCGACGACACGCTGGATCTGTCCGGCGTGTCAAACGCCGGTCCGCGCACGGCCTATTTCTCGGCCAATGCCAATGTCGCGCAGCTTCTGGCCGGCGTCGAACTCATCCTCGCCGGCTCGGCGGCCGACGTCATCAACCTGACCTTCAACAACGGTTCGACCCGTGCCGCCTATACGGAGAACGTTACAATATTCGCGGGGACGAACGCGGATGTGGTTTTCTCCGGCTCGGGCAATGACCTGGTCGTCGGCGGACGCGCCGCAGGCGTAGGCGGCGGTGAAAGCGGCGACACGCTTTACGGCGGCGGCGGCAATGATTACGTCGTCGGTGACGATCTCGACGGCAGCGTCTTCGGCGCTGCAGATTTTCTCTACGGCGGCCAGGGCGACGATACCGTCAGCGGCGGCGTGGGGGGCGATTCGCTCTATGGCGGCGCCGGCATTGACAGTCTCGATGGCGGCGACGGCAACGACACGATCTTCGACAGCGACGGCGCCAGCTTCGTTTCCGGCGGGATGGGTTCGGATGCGATTTCGATTTTCTTCAACAATCCGGCCATCATTGGCGGCGGCGGTGGTGATGGCGATGGCGACGGGGGGCGACTGCCCATCGTCATCTATGGCGGCAACAACAGCACGGCCGAGGGCGTCGATGGCGATGACCGCGTCTTCGTCGCCGGCACCTATGATGAGATCAATGCCGGGCTGGGGGCAGGCAACGATCTTTACATTTCGGCGCGGGTCGGCACGGGGACGTTGCGCGATCTCGTCGATGGCGGCGGCGGCACCGACGTAATCTCGACCTGGGGTGGCGATGACATAATCGATGGCGGCGCAGGCGGTGATGCGCTGTGGGGCGGCGCGGGGGTGGATACGATCATCGGCGGTCCGGACACCGACATTCTCTATGGCGGCGCGGGCGACGGCGACCTGCTGATCGGCGGCGACGGCTCGGACTACTATTACTGGGCGCGCACCGACGGCGTCGATCGCATCGAGGATCGCGATACGGTGGGCGGCGGTCAGGCGGACAATTTCATCCTGGTGCAACCCGACTTCGACCCAGTGACGGGTCAGATGGTGGCGGGCAACGGCGTGTTCGAGACCGACCACGATCTGTACGACAACGCCGGCGGCGACGACATGGTGCAGCTGGTCGATCTCGACGGCGCGGGGGCGGGGACGATGTATCGCCTCACCATCCTGCAGGGCGCCGGGGCGGGCAGCTCGATCGAGTTCGATCAGACGGAGATCAGCGTCATCGGCCTGTGGAACAACGATGCCATGGGCGCAACGCCGGTGATCACAGCCTATGTCTGGGACCCCATCGACCAGCGCTACGAATATCAGGCGTAGGAAAGAATTTTTGTCGTCGTGCCGTCGGATGGCGGTATTGGTGGACACAGCATAAAACTGCCCGAACAAGGAAAAAGCCGGCCTTTCAAAAGGCCGGCTTTTTAATTATGTGCGTTCCAGCGGCATAAATAGCAAATCGAGACTAATAGGCGCCCTGGCAACAAAGGCCGTTTCGATCAAACTCAAATTGCCAAGCAGGTGTACACGCACGGTTTCATTTTGCCTTTGCACTTCAAAAATGTATCATCCCGGCATTAATTGGCTACTTGCATGCGCATAAACGCTGCACGCGATCACATCTGATTTAAACCAGTCATTTAGGGGGCATCGATGCCTATTACGCTGATTTCCAACGGCGTAGGTTTCTTTGGCGTACCGATGGAGCAGATTGACGGCGGCATCCAGTACGCCTTGCTCTACGACGACAACGGCAATCCCATCGATCTCGGTGGAATCAACCCCAAGGACAGCCCGTATGCGATCCAGATTGGCGGCGTCGCCAATACGAATATGCATCCCTACACTTTTGCGACCAGGCCGCAGGTCAACGTCTCCAATCTCGATCTCGGCGGCACGCGGCGCGGCGATTCGCTGACGTCCGACAGATATACCCTCACCAGTGGCAACGACATGGTGATCTGGGACAGCCGCACCACTGACGGCACTGTCCATCTCTTCACAACCTCCGGCACGTCGCCCGCCGCTCTTTCTCACGGCAATCATCGCTACGGTCTGCCGGGCCTCGCCTATACGGTCGATGGCGCCACCGGCATCGTCAATTACACGTCGACGACCGTCAGCCAGACCTGGGCGATCGACGTTTTCGACATGGGTGCTGGCAACGATTTCGTCTCTCTGCTCTATGACAACGGAACCTATGCCGATGCGATAGGCGGCGTACATGCCGGCATCGAGTATACCGCCAATGCCACGATCTATGGTGGCGCTGGGGTGGACTGGGTCTGGTCTGGCGCCGGCAATGATCTGCTGTTCGGCGGTTCTGAAAACGACACGATCTACGGCGGCGACAACAACGATACGCTGGTCGGCGGCGGCGGCGCCGACCTTCTCGACGGCGCTTCGGGCGTCAACTGGGTCAGCTATCAGGATTCTCCTGGTATCGTTAACGTCATCCTCAACGACACGCAGACCGGCACGATCACCAGCACCGGCAGCGATGCGCAGGGCGACATTGTACGCCGCGTCAACCATTTGATCGGATCCGACGTCGCGGGTTCGGGCGACACGCTGACCGGCAATACAAGTCGCAACACCATCATCGGTCTGGCCGGCAACGACACGATCTATGGCGGCGACGACGTCGGCGCCGATGTCGGCGACGTGATGTATGGCGACGACACGCTGAATGCGGTGACGGGCAATGACAGCCTGTTCGGCGGCAACGGCAACGACACCGGCTATGGCGGGCTGGGCGACGACTTCATCGAAGGCAGCGCCGGCAGCGATTCACTCTACGGCGGCGCCGGCAACGACACCTTGAGCTATAGCCTGTCGGACCAAGGGGTCAGCGTAACGCTGGGCGGCAGTGGCAGCGGCGGCCATGCCCAGGGCGACGTCCTGGCTGCCGATTTCGAGAACCTGCTCGGTTCGGCTTTCAACGACACGCTTATCGGCAGCAGCGGGGCGAATTTCGTTTTCGGCGGCGATGGGCTGGATTCCATTCGAGGCGCCGCCGGCGCTGATACGATTTACGGCGGCGCGGCCGTCGACACGATCGAAGGTGGCACGGCTGGCGACACGCTTGCCGGCGGCAATTCGGTTGGCGCCGCGGGCGAGGGCGATTGGGTGAGTTACGCCAATTCCGTCCTCGGCGTCACGGTAGATCTCGGCGTCAATACCGCCACTGGCGGCGATGCTTCCGGAGACGTGCTATCCGGTTTCACTAACGCGATCGGATCTGGCGCCGGCGATTCGCTTATTGGCAATGCCGGGATCAATACGATTCTGGGCCTTGGCGGCGACGATACCATTCGCGGCGGCGGCGGAGCGGATTCGCTGGACGGGGGTACTGGCGCCAGCGACTGGCTCAGCTATGCCGGCTCGGCAGCCGTCACCGTCAATCTCGGTTCGGCCAGCCCGCAAAGCGGCGGCGACGCGCAGGGCGATATCATCTCTGCTTTCGATAATCTGATCGGCTCAAGCAATGCCGACAGCCTGACCGGGACCAACAGCGTCAACACCATTTATGGCGGCGCTGGCGTTGATACCATTCTGGGAGATGCCGGCGCAGACTCGCTCGATGGCGGCGGTCAAGGCGACTGGGTGAGCTATGTCGGAGCGTCCGGCGTAACCGTCGATCTTTCCTTGACCACGACGCAAAGCGGCAGCCATGCCGCGGGCGACATATTGGCGGGGTTCTCGAATCTCATCGGATCGGGCCAGGCGGATTCGCTGGCCGGGACGGCGGGCATCAACACGATTTTTGGTGGGGGCGGCAACGATACGATTTTCGGCGGCGACGCCGGCGATTCGCTGGACGGCGGGGCCGGCGCGGGCGACTGGGCGAGCTACGCCGGATCGGGCTCGCCGGTAAACGTCGACTTGTCCCTGGCGACGGCACAAAGCGGCGGCGACGCGCAGGGCGACATTCTGGGCAATATCGAAAACCTCATCGGTTCCGGCGGCGCCGATACGCTGACCGGCAGTTCTGCCGCCAATACCATCGTCGGCGGGCTTGGCGTCGACACGGTCCAAGGCGGTTTGGGCAACGATCGGCTGGAAGGCGGCGTCTCCCTTGGCGCCGCGACCGACGGCGACTGGCTGAGCTATGCCGCCGCTGGCTCGGGCGTGTCGGCCAGCTTCTTCGGCGGCACCGCCACCGGCGGTGCCGGGACCGACTCGATCGCCGGCTTCCAGCATCTGATCGGCTCGGCCAGCGGCGATACGCTGGAAGGCAATGACGATCTGGACAACAGCCTGGCCGGCCGGGACGGCAACGACACGCTGCGTGGGCTGGGTGGCATCGACACGCTGGACGGTGGTATTGGCGACGATCTTCTGCAGACTGGCAATAACGGCGGCACCTTCGTCGCCACCTCGGTAAATGGCTGGGACGGCGAGACGGGCTCCGGTCCGATCATCGTCGCGGTGGCGGCCGATGCGGCGCGCGTCGGCGACTTCGCTTTCGGCGGCACCGGCACCGACACGCTCGACATGGCGGCGCTGACCAGTGGCAGCGCCCGCACCGTCTATATGCGGTTCAATGCCGACGGCACACCCAGCAGCAATTCGAACATTGGCGCGTTTCTGGCCGGCGTCGAGATCATCGTGGCCGGTGCCTCCGCCGATATCATCAACCTTACGTTCAACGACGGAGTTACGCGGACGGCGTATGGGGAGAACGTGAGCATTTTTGCCGGCGCTGGAGCGGACACGGTGTTCTCGGGTTCTGGCGACGACGTGATCGCCGGTGGCCGGCAGAGCGGATCGGTTGCCGGCGAGACGGGCGACTGGCTGTATGGCGGGCAGGGCCGGGACACGATCTTCGGCGACGACTTCAATGCGGCGTCCACGTTCGGCGGCGACGACCGGCTGTTCGGTGGCGGCGGCAACGACACGGTCAATGGCGGCGTGGGGGGCGACACGGCCTATGGCGGCGAGGGCATAGACGCGCTGAATGGCAACTCGGGCGACGACTTCCTGTACGATTTCGACGCCGGGAATCTCAATGGCGACGAGGGCGCCGATCTGCTGGTGCTGCAGGTGACGGCGACGCCGTCGAACTACTTCGCCAATGGCGGCAAGGACGACGTGTCGGACGGGGCCGACCGGGTGTTCGTGGGCGGTACCTACAACAGCGTCACCAGCGGCCTGGGAGGGGCCAACGACCTGTTCATCGCCAGCAGCACCGACAGCGGCACGGCGCAGATCGACCGGGTGTCGGGCGAAAGCGGCGCCGATGTGATCTCGTCGTGGTATGGCAACGACATTCTCGACGGCGGCGACGGCGGCGATGCGCTGTGGGGCGGCGCGGGGGTGGATACGATCATCGGCGGTCCGGACACCGACATTCTCTATGGCGGCGCGGGCGACGGCGACCTGCTGATCGGCGGCGACGGCTCGGACTACTATTACTGGGCGCGCACCGACGGCGTCGATCGCATCGAGGATCGCGATACGGTGGGCGGCGGTCAGGCGGACAATTTCATCCTGGTGCAACCCGACTTCGACCCAGTGACGGGTCAGATGGTGGCGGGCAACGGCGTGTTCGAGACCGACCACGATCTGTACGACAACGCCGGCGGCGACGACATGGTGCAGCTGGTCGATCTCGACGGCGCGGGGGCGGGGACGATGTATCGCCTCACCATCCTGCAGGGCGCCGGGGCGGGCAGCTCGATCGAGTTCGATCAGACGGAGATCAGCGTCATCGGCCTGTGGAACAACGATGCCATGGGCGCAACGCCGGTGATCACAGCCTATGTCTGGGACCCCATCGACCAGCGCTACGAATATCAGGCTTAAGGATCGCGCTTGTTTGGCTGGCGTCCCCGAGAGGATTCGAACCTCCGACCTCCGGTTTAGGAAACCGCTGCTCTATCCTGCTGAGCTACGGGGACTTGTCCTGCCAGGCCAAGGGGTTATAGCGCTAAACCCCGGATTGGCGGAAGGCCTGTCCCGGCTGCCTTTAGTCTCGCTTTGTAACCGTTTTCCCATGCTAAGCTGCCGCGTATAAACGTCCATTCAGCCATTTAAGCGGACCTCAGCAAGCATGTCGGACAACAAACCGTCGGGGAAAGTCCTGGGCGTCGAGCGCCGGGTCGATCAGCTGCATGAAGGCGAAAACCACCCCTATCGCAAGCCGGTCGATGCGGCGACGCTGATTCTGGTGCGCCATCAGGGCAAGGCGCCGGAAGTCCTGCTCGGCTGCCGTCACGGCAAGACGGCGTTCATGCCCAACCGCTACGTCTTCCCTGGCGGCCGGGTCGATACGGCCGACACGCGTGTGCCGTTCAGCGCCGATTTGCGCGAGGATGTTGCCGAGCGGCTGTCGCGCGCCTGCTCCATCGCGCGCGGCCGGGCTTTGGCGATCGCCGCAATCCGCGAAACTTTCGAGGAAACCGGGCTGATCATCGGCAAACCCTATCAACCCAGAAAATCCGGGCCCGTCGCCGAACACTGGCGCGGCTTCATGGATTCAGGTTTCGCCCCGGCCCTGGATTCTCTGGATTACATCGCCCGCGCCGTCACCCCGCCGGGCCGGCCACGGCGCTTCAACGCGCGCTTCTTCATGGCCGACGATTCGGTCATCGCTGGCGGCGAAATCAAGAGTAATGGCGAGCTGGGCGACATTCGCTGGGTGCGGCTGGACGAAGCACAGCAGCTGCCGATTCCCACCATCACGCAGCTTGTGCTGGGCGAAGTGGCGCGCCTGTTGAAGGAGCCGCCCACACAGGCCAAGGAGCGGCGCATTCCGCTGTTCAAGACGGTGCACGGCAAGCATCTGTTGATGGAAGAATAGAACGCGCGTTAGCCGAACAACGCGCGGTTTTCCTTGACCCAGTCGATCAACCGCGCAACGCCGTCCTGCACGCCTATCTGCGGTCGCCAGCCCAACGTTCGCTCCAGCCGCGAGATGTCGCTGACATAGACTTTCTGGTCGCCGGCGCGCCAGTCGCCGAAGCCCGGCGCGATCTTCTTGCCCAGCCGGCGCTCCAGCAGGGCAATCAGTTCCAGCAGCGACAGGGTCTCGGTCGGCCCGCCTCCAATGTTGAACGCCTGACCGCGTGCCTGTTGCGGATTTTCGATCGCCAAGGCGTAAGCGCGCACGAGATCGTCGACATGCAGCACGTCGCGCACCTGCTTGCCGTCGCCATAGATAGTAAGTTTCTTGTCTAGTAACGCTGCGATCGCAAACCAGGCCACCCATCCCTGGTCCTCGACGCCAAACTGCCGCGGCCCATAGATGCAGGATTGGCGGAACGAGGTGGTGTTCATGCCGTAGATGCGGGCGTAGTCGACGATGTACTGGTCCGCTGCCCCCTTGGAGCAACCATAGGGCGAATGGAAATCGAGCGGCTGCGTTTCCGCAACGCCGGATGCGTCTGCATAGGTGTAACGCCCGTCGCGCTCGACGACCTGCAACTCCTCGAGCTTGCCGTAGACCTTGTTGGTGGAGGCAAAGAGCAGCGAGGCTTGTGGCGAATGCTGCCGCGCCGCTTCCAGAACGTTCAGTGTGCCCAGCGCATTGATCTCGAAATCCTCGCGCGGATTGACAACCGACGTCGTGACCGCCACCTGCGCCGCCAGATGCAGCACGGCATCGTAAGGTCGCGCCGCAAAGATCTGTTCGAGTGCCTCGCGATCGCGAATGTCGCCTTTGACGAAGCCCAGATTATGACGCTGGCGCAGCCAGTCGAGGTTGCTCTGCGCACCCTTGCGGCTGAGATTGTCGAACAGCGTCACCCGCCAGCCCTCCGCTGCAAAGCGTTGGGCGGCATTGACGCCGATAAAGCCGGCGCCGCCGACGATGAGCATTTCGCGGGTCATCGCGCACTCTCATACGGCTTAATTTTATCTTTAGTTATCAACATATTAGAAAGAGACTTGGTGGATCGATGGCTGCCGGCTGGCGATGTCGGCCGAGGCGCAATCAAGGCCACAGATCATTGCCGTTTACAACCCAATCGCTTCGGGACACAACAGTTTCCTGCGCTTTGGAAAGTATTCGTGGCCCCGGACAATCGCGTTCTGATGATCACCTTGCCGCCGGTCATGGGCGGCGTCGTCACCATGGCGACGGTTGTCGTGCGGGCGCTGGCAAGCGACGGGTTCGAGGTTACGGCGGCACATCGCGTGGCCTGGAGCGATCGGCGAGAATTGTCGGTGCCGCTTTGGCAGATTCCGTTTCGCAAGCCGCGCCACGTGGCCTGGCCCGACCCGCGTCTCAACATCGAGCGTTTTGGCGTCGGCACCTGGTTGCCGGAGCTGGAATGGGCGCATCATATGGCATGGGAGCCATGGCGCTCGCTGATCGGGAACTACGACCGACACATCGTAGTGACAGGCAGTGCCTTGCCGGGAACCGGCCTGGCGCAGTTGGGTCTGCCGGCCTTGAACTGGGTAGCCACCGATTTTCTCGGCGATCGCGTCGATCGTTTCCGTCAGAAGCCCTTGTCGCGCCGCGTTTTCGATCGGGTTTTCAACCGACCGTTCTGCACCATCGAAGAACGCTATGTGCTGGAAAGGAACGATGTGCTGGCGCTGAGCGACCATACGGCACGCGCTCTGAAGGCGGTGGCGCCAAAGGCCAATCTGAAAGGCGTTCTGCGTGTGCCGTTGGAAGATCTGTCTGCAACGTCACGGAGGGAATTTGTCGGCAGCGAGCCCGTTATCGGGTTCGCCGGACGCCTGAGCGATCCGCGCAAGAACGTGCCATTGCTGTTCGAGGCGTTTCGCCAGGCATTGGTGAGCCTGCCCGCTCTGCGCCTGCGGGTGGTAGGAGATTTGACGCCAAATCTTGCCGAATCGATGGGTGCGGGCGACTTGCTCGATCGGATCGAGTTCCTGCCGCCGCAAATGCCCGACGGCATGCGCAAGTTCTACGCCGGGATCGATGGTTTCGTCATCTCCTCTCATCAGGAGGGGCTGGCCATCGTCGGTCTTGAGGCCATGGCGCAAGCGCTGCCGGTGGTTTCGACGCGATGCGGCGGGCCGGAAGAATATGTCATGCCGGAACAGACAGGCTATCTCACGGATTTCGATGCAACTGCGATGGCCAGTGCTATCGTGGAAATGCTGCGTCCGGCCAATCATGCCCGCTTGTCGGCGAATGCGTTGACGCTGGTGCGCGAGCGCTACAACTGGCAGATCTTCCGCGACGATCTTCTCAATCGCTTCCACGCGCTCTACGCGCGGGGCTAATTCGCCAGCTTGTACCTGGCGGAAACGCCGGGCGGGCCATCGCTGATGACGCGACCGGTTTCGATCATGTGGATGATGTGCGCCAGCACCGAGCGGGCGGCGGCGCCATGCAGGCGCGGATCGACCGCGGCATACATCTTCTTCACCATGACGGGGATCGTATCCATTCCCTCGCGCAGGCAGGCCATAATCTGCCGCTCGCGATCCTCGCGATGGGCCATATAGGCTTTCACGAAATTCTGTGGGTCGCGGATCTCGGCGCCATGAGTGGGGATGAACATCTGGTCGTCGCGCGGCAGCAACTTGCGCAGCGAGTTCATGTACGACTTCATGTCGCCATCGGGCGGCGAGATCACCGAGGTCGACCAGCCCATCACGTGATCGCCGGAGAACAGCGCCTTCTGCTCGCGCACGCCGAAGCAGAGATGGTTGGAGATATGCCCCGGCGTGTGCAGCGCGTCGACCGTCCAGCCATGGCCGGAGATCACGTCGCCATCCTCGACGATGATGTCGGGGCGGAAATCGTGATCGCCGCTTTCCTCCGCCATGCCTTCCGGACTGGTCGGGTGCGGGCCGAAGCCGTAAGTGGCAGCGCCGGTGGCCTTCTTGATCGCCGCCGTCGCCGGCGAATGATCGATATGCGTGTGCGTAATCAGGATGTGGGTCACGGTCTCGTTGCGCACCGCGTTCAGCAGCGCCGCGACGTGGTCGCTATCGGCCGGGCCGGGATCGACGATCGCCACTTTGCCCTTGCCGAGCACGTAGGTGCCGGTGCCGTGGAAGGTGAACGGCCCGGGATTGTTGGCGACGATACGCCTGATCAGAGGCGTAACGTTCCTGGGCTCGCCATAGCTGAAGGCAAGTTCCTTGATGAACGGAATGGCCATGTCAGAACTGCGGCGTCAGCTTGTAGATGGCGTTGCGGACATCGGAGGTGACGTAAATCGCACCCGACTTGCCGACCGCGACGCCGGTGGGCACATAGGCGGGCGGCCCGCCCTGGAACGAGGGGATGCCAATGGCGAGGTTGCCTGCCAGCGGCTTGATCGTGCCGTCCTTTGGGTCGATAGCCACGACGCGACGCAAGCCGACTTCGGCCACGATCAGCCTGCCGTCCGGCGCCACATCGATGCCTTCCGGTGCTTTCAGGCCGCTGGCGACGACGTTCTTGGCGCCATTGGCGAGATTGATGCGCACCACGGCGCCCGTCGCCAGTTCGGTGACGTAAACGGCGCCGGGCCCGGCGCTGGCCATGGCGATCGGCGCATTCAGCTCCTTGGCGATCGTCGTGCGATCCTTGCCGTCGGCGCCTTTCACGCGCACCAGCGATCCCGTTCCCAGCTCCAGGACCAGCAACGAGCCATCCTCGGCTTCCATCGCGTCGACCGGAGCCTTGAAGTCGTGCAGCATGGCAAGCGGCTTGCCGCTGGCGCGATCGATGCGCTGCACCGAATTGGTGAACCAGCTGGTCAGGATCACATGCTTGGCGTTGACCGAAACGCCGAACGGATACTCGAGGACGTCGCTCTGCATGCGCAGCACGGTCGTGACGTCTCCGCTGGAGCCATCGACCGTGCGATAGGAGAAGATGTCTGGAACGTAAAGCGTTTCCTTGGCGCCATCGGAATAGACGGCGATATCAGCCGGCACCGCCAGCTTGCCTTCGACCACGGTCCGGACCTGGCCGGTCGCGGTGTCGACCTGATAGACGCCGTTGTCGACCATGTTGGTGATGAAGAGCCTGTCGCGCGAATCGATCGCCAGATTATCGATCGATGGCTTGACGGTGGCGATCAGCGTCTTCTGGCCGCTGCTGGTCTCCACCCGCACGACCTGGCCCAGCGCGGTATCGACGACATAGAGATTGCCCTTGGAATCGAAGTTGACCGCCGCCGGCACCTTGAAGCCATCGGCAACCGTCGTGATGGTGGCCTTGTCGACATCGATCTTGACCACCTGGCCCTTGAACCACAGCGGCCCGTAGAGCAATCCGTCGGGACCGAATTCGAAGCCGTTAAGCCCGCCCATGCCTTCCATGACCTTGCGCGGCGCTTTCAGCGGCGCATTGGGCTGGGCGTCCGCCTTCAACGGCGCGGTGTCGATTTCCCACAGCGCATCGCCCAGGAATACCTGCGTGGCGAACAGCCTGCCGTCCTTGGTGAAGGCCAGCGAGTTGATCCCTGGCAGGCCGGTGGCCAGCTGTTTGATCGGCTGGTCGGGCTTGGCGCGCGCATGCACGATACCGGTGAGGAACGAGGTCCAGGCCATCGCCCCGTCGGCGCTGAAAGCGATGTCGTCGGCCATGCCTTCGGGCGCCGGCACGCGGGTTTCGACCTCGCCGCTGTCGACCTGCACCTTGTACAGCGCCTGGCCGACCACGCTGCCGGCGAAAAGCTGGTCGTCGCGATCGAAGGCCAGCCCGTGCACGCCGTGGAAATGCGAGCCCGGCACCAGGAATTGCGTCAGGTACGATTTGGGAATTTGCGGTGCGGCGGGCGAGGGGGGCGTCGCGGGCTTCTGCTGCGCCGACGCCAGCGGCATGCCCATGGCGAGTGTGGCGGCCAAAGTCAGCGCGACCGGCCGGAAGATCGGATGCAGGCGCATGGACGTATTCCTCGGAGGTTTGATTTTGCCGAATGTTACGGCGGCGCGGCGGGCAGGTCCACCGCCCTGAAAGGGGCGAATTCGCCCCGGAGTAATTCAGGTTTAACGGGGCATCGCAGGCGATTCCGTCAAACCCTGTGAGTCCGCTCTAGCGGACCAGCCACAGTGAAATTTCGGGAAACCAGGAGATCGCCGCCAGCGCCAGCAGCATCATGGCAATGAATGGCAGAACCGATCGGCAAATGAAGCCGAAATCTTCCTTGAACGCGGACATGGCCACGATCAGGTTCAACCCGACCGGCGGCGTCAGGAAACCGATCTCCAGATTGACTGTCATGATGATGCCGAAATGGGTCTTGTCGATGCCATAGGCCTCGGCGATCGGCCAGATGAGGGGCGCCACGATCAGGATCGCCGATCCCACGTCCATGAAGCAGCCGATGATCAGCAGCAGAATGTTGACGATGAACAGGTAAGCCGTCCGGCTTTCGACATTGCCTGTCATGAATTCGACCAGCGCCTGCGGCACGCGCTGCTCGGTCAGCAGCAGGTTCAAGCTCAGCGCAATGGCCAGGATGGGAAACAGCGAGCCCAGCAGCTTGGTGGTTTCCAGGGCCACGGTGTAGAAATCGCGCAGCCGCAATTCACGATGGATGAAGACTTCCACCAGCAGCGCGTAAGCCAGGCCGATCGCGGCCGATTCGGTGGCCGTGAACCAGCCTGTATAGATGCCACCCAGAATGATCACCGGCAGCAACGCCGCCGGGCCACCGAACACCAGAGATCGTCCCAGTTCCTTGATGCCGCCTGGCATTCCGGCGAAATAGGCCGCGAAGGCGGTTGGCGGATGGTAATCGTCGATCAGCCTGACCGATCCTGCCGTGGCTCCCACAGTGACCGCCGGTCTTTGCCGCGATGCCTGGAAGGCGAATACCCAGTAATGCGGTTGCAAGATCAAAACCGCGAAAGGGGCGGTCAAGAGATAGTAAAGGCCCCGGGCGCTGATCGGCGCGCGCGGCATGTGGCGATTGACGATTAACGCATGGATGGAAAACAGCGTCGTCAGCAACAGGCCGGGGCCGATGCCGGCAATGAAGAGATCGGTGATCGAGGCTTCGGTCGAGATGCCGTACAGGATCATCGGAATGGACGGCGGAATGATGATGCCCAAGGTGCCGCCGGCGCAGATGGCGCCCATGGCATAAAGCTTGGAATAGCCGGATTTCAGCAGCGCCGGATACATCACCGCACCGACCGCGAGCAAGGTCACTGTCGAAGAACCCGAAATCGCGGCGAACACCGCGCAGGACAGGATCGTCGCCACCGCCATGCCGCCCGGCAGCCAGGCCGTGGCGGAGCGCACGATGGCAATCAGCCGCTCGGCGATCGAGCCGCGCGTCATGACGTTGCCGGCCAGGATGAAAAGCGGAATCGAGAGCAGGACTTCCTTGTCGGCGCCAGTCCACATGTCCTGGATCATGTACTCGAGCTGGCCGCCGCCGAACACAAGGTGCACGTAGCCGCCAACGACGAACAGGATGACGATCAGGTTCTGCCGCAGCACCAGCAGCAGAACGATGATGCCGATCAGCGCCACAACGCTCATTCGCCCACCTGTTCCTGGCGCGGCCGCAGGGCGGGATAGGCCGCGAACACAAAATAATGCACGGCGGCCAGCACGTAGCCGAGTGGGATCACTGCCTGCACCGGCCAGATCTTCCAGTCGATCACCGGTGAGACGGTTTCGAAGGAGAAAGACTCCTCGACCAGCCTGGTGGCGAAGAAGGCCACGACCATAAACACCGCACCGGTGAGGAAGTCGGCGAACCGATCGAGTGGGGCGCTCCAGGCGTCCGGCACCCACCTGTCGGCGATGCGGGGCCTGATATGGGCGCCGGCGGCGGCGGCCAGCGCCAGGCCGAAATTCCCCGCAACGATGGTGCAATAGACCGCAACGCGCTGCGCGCCGAAAATGCCATGGTCGAAGAATTCGCGTCCCAGCACGTCCGCCAGCAGCAGCAGAGCTAAAGCGGCATAGAACGCGGTCGCCACCGCGCCCATGAAATAGAAAAGGACGCGCAGAACGGTGCGTGCCGTTTCCACGAGTCCTTTTCCCTTACGCGCTTACTAAAAGAAGAATGCCGTCAGATCGGGCACTGCTTCTTGCCGTCCTGGATCAGCTTCCACAGCCGGGGCGCCTCGCCGCCGATCTCCTTGACCAGCGCCGCCTGCGCGGGCTCCGCAGCTTTCTTCCATGCTGCCAGCTGTTCCGGCGTCAGCGTATGGACGGTGCCGCCCTGCGCCTGATGGGCCTTCAGCATCGCCGCCTGAATGCCGCGCACTTCCAGCCGCAGCTGATGCGGCGGCGAGGATGCCAGCTCGATCAGCGCGCGCTGATCCTTGGGCAGCCGGTCGTAGAAGCGCTTGTTGAACACCACGATGCCGGCCTGATGCTGATGCTGCGTCAGGGTCAGATGCGGCGCCAGCTTGCCGGTGCCCATGGCGACATAGGTCAGGTTGGGGAAGTCGCCGCCCTCGACCAGACCGGTCTGCAGGCTGGGATTGACGTCGGGCACGCCCAGCGGCACGCCGTTGGCGCCCATCGCATCCCAGAACACTTTCGAGGAGGCGGCGGGCGCCATGCGCACCTTGTAGCCTTTGGCATCGGCTGGCGTCAGCAGCGGCTTCTTGCCATAAACGTTGACCCAGCCCACTTCAGACCACTGAGTCAGCACCAGCCCTTTTTTGTCGAACAGCTTGGCGTATTCGCTGAACAGGAAGTTATCGAGCACGCAGTCGGCTTGCTTCTCGCTGTCCCACAGATAGGGCGCTGCCAGCAGCGACATTTCCTTGACGATCTGCACGCCCGCCGTGACCGAGAAGCCGCCCGATTCGAGGCGGCCGTTCTGCACCTGCAGTATCGTATCCTGCTCGCTGCCGAGCACGGAATTGATGTAAGGCACCATCACGATGTTGCCTTTGCTCTCGCGGCCGATCTCGTCGCGGAAACGGTTGATCTGCGCTTCCCAGGGTGTCTTGGGCGGCGATGCCGAGACGAACTTGAACTCGAGCTTCTGCTGCGCGACGGACGGCGTGGCGAACGCCATAAAAGCCAGCGCGACGGCAGTCACGCCTGCAAGAATAGGTTTCAAGTTGTTTCCCTCCCACTACGCATCGGTGCATTGCCGAGCGTTTCGGAAATTCTTCGCTCATGCTTTCGCGCCGTCAAGCGCTTTCGCTGCGCGAGAGGGCGGCAAACGGCGCCTTCACAAACAGTGAACGGACGTTAACATCGCCCGACGGACAACCAGGTAGTTTTAGGAGGACAGGATGGGACCGCTTTCCGGGCTGAGGCTGATCGAGATTGCCGGCATTGGGCCCGGGCCGATGGCGGCGATGATGCTGGGCGATATGGGCGCCGACATCATTCGCGTCGATCGCACGGTTTCGCATGTCATGGATCGGCTCTCCGATCCCAAGTTTGCAGTGCACAATCGGTCGCGGCGCTCGGTTTCGGTCGATCTGCAGAAGCCGGGCGGGGCGGAAATCGTCCTTCGCCTGGCTGAAAAGGCCGATGGGCTGATGGAGCCGTTCCGGCCGGGCGTGGCCGAGCGGCTGGGGATTGGCCCCGAAATCTGCCTCAAGCGCAATCCGAAGCTGGTTTATGGCCGCATGACCGGCTGGGGCCAGGAAGGGCCGCTGGCCAAGGCCGCCGGCCATGACCAGAACTACATCGCGCTGTCCGGCGCCCTGCACGCCATCGGCCGCAAGGGCGAGAAGCCCGTACCGCCGCTCAATCTGGTCGGCGATTTCGGCGGCGGCGGCATGCTGCTGGCGTTCGGCATGGCTTGCGGCTTGGTCGAGTCGATCCGCTCCGGAAAGGGCCAGGTGGTGGATGCCGCCATGGTCGACGGCACCGGGCTGCTGCTGGGCGGCATCTGGGGCATGGCGGGTGCGGGGCTGTGGGACGACACCAAGCGCGAAAGCAACATGCTCGATGGCGGCGCCCATTTCTACGACACCTACGAGACCAAGGATGGCAAGTACGTGTCGATCGGCTCGATCGAGCCGCAGTTCTATGCGCTGCTGCTGGAGAAGACCGGGCTGAAGGGCCAGGACCTGCCGGCGCAGCATGATCGCGCCAAATGGCCGGAGATGAAGAAGAAGTTCACCGAGATCTTCAAGGCCAAGACACGCGACGAGTGGTGCGCGATCATGGAAGGGACCGATATCTGTTTCGCGCCGGTACTGACCATGAGCGAGGCGCCCGAGCATCATCACGCCAAGGCGCGCAACGCCTATGTCGATGTCGCGGGCTTCAAGCAGCCGGCGCCGGCGCCGCGCTTCTCCCGCACGCCCGGTTCGGTGAAAGGGCCCGCGCCCAAGCGCGGCGTGCACACCGAGGAAGTGCTGCGCGAGAACGGCTTCTCCGCTGGCGAGATCAAGGAGTTGGCATCTTCTGGCGTGATCGCGCTGGGCAGCTGAGATCTTCCAATGTCAGCGGCGTCCGGCGAGGGTGGCGGCAGCCTCGCCGACGCCGTTGCGGAAGGCTTCGTCGAAGCTGGAGGTTTCGACGCTCCAGCTTCGATTGTTGTTAACCATCAGAACTTTCTGGTCTGCCGTGGTGATCCGACTCTGGCTCAAGGTCCAGTCCGTTTGCCAACTCGCTTTTTCAGGCTGCCATCGCAAGGTGCCGCGCAAGATAGCGCTTTCGTCACGGATCCTCTGTCCGGAAGTCTTATCCGACTTTTCTCTGGTATTTTCGTTGGCAAGACCAGGGGTGGCGGCCGTCAAAGTCCCCCAAGCGATCGGCATGCCTCTGCGGTTCGCCGCGGCGATCAAGGCTTCTCGTTGTCCCAGGCCTTGGTCGCCATCGGGCGTCAGGACGAACTTGTTGCTCGGATACTCGATCGTGATCGAAGTGGCGAGGATCGGCCGATCGCTTGTCCACGGTTTCAACCCCAACTCCGCCAGCGCCGCATCGATCTTCACCGGATCGAATTTGATGCGCAGATCGTGCGGCCGGTCGCGCGTGCCTTGCTCGTCGCGCACCGGCGTGCCCTTCATGCGGTCCTCGTAGTCGTAGGACGCGACGAAGTCTTTCGCTCGGTCCAGAAGCGGCTGCACGCGCGGATCGTCGATCAGCCTGGGCTCGGCCGAGACCTTTATCAGCACGTCGAGCAGCACCTGGCGCAAGCCGCGCGTGCGCTCGGGCTCGAAAATGCCGGTGACGATGGCCTGCCCGCCGTAGAGATTCTCAACCTCGACCGCCTGCGCGCTGCCCATAAGCAGCGTCAGCGCCATCGCGGCAATCGACATCAACTTGCGCATGCCGTTATGGTGCGCGCGCAAACTGTCCACCAGCAAGAGCGTCATTGAAGGTTCTGCCATGCGTCTGATCGATTACTTCGACCGCGGCGTCGATCGTTACCCCGAGCGTGACTGCCTGCATGACGGCACGCGCGGCTGGACCTATCGCGAGATTTCCGGCTGGACGCATCGCATCGCCAACGGGCTGCTGGCGCTGGGCCTGCAACGCCAGCAGGTGGCATCGGTCTATAGCCCCAACCACGCCAACGCCTACGCTGCCCTCCTCGGCATCGTGCGCGCCGGCCTGTCCTGGGCGCCGGTCAATGCGCGCAACGGGCTGGACGAGAACATCTACATTCTCAACAACGTCGACTGCGTCTGTCTTTTCTATCACTCCAGCTTCGAGCAGTATTTGCCGCGACTGCGCGCCGAGTGTCCCAAGATCAAGCACTACATCTGCGTCGACAAGGCCGGCGCCGACACGCCGTTCCTGATGGACTGGCTGACGCAGCAGAAGGAACGCGCGCCCGATCTGCCCGACGATCCCGACGAAATCTGCTTCGTCGCCTCCTCCGGCGGCACCACCGGACGGCCCAAGGGCGTGCTGATCACCAACCGCGTGATCGAGACCATGAACGCCAATTTCCTGGCCTGCATGCCGCTTACGAGCCCGCCGGTGCATCTGATGGTGGCGCCGATGACGCATGCGGCGGGGGTCTGCTCGTTTCCCATGCTGCCCTATGGCGGCACCAACATCTTTATGCCGGCGGCCGACCCGCTCACCATCATGGAGAACATCCAGCGCTTCAAGGTCACGCATATCTACATGCCGCCGACCCTGATCTACATGATGCTGGCCCATCCCCGGGTACGCGAGTTCGACTATTCCTCGCTGCGCAACCTGGTCTATGCCTCCGCGCCCATGTCGGCCGACAAGCTCGTTGAGGCGGTCGAGGTGTTCGGTCCGGTGCTGACCCAGACCTATGGCCAGGCCGAAGCCTGCATGATCTGCACCTTCTTCTCGCCCGCCGAACACGTCGAGGCGATGGAGACCAACAAGCGCCATCGCCTGACCTCGTGCGGGCGGACCACGCCGTTCATGCGGCTGGAGATCATGGATGACGACGGCAACCTCCTGCCGCGCGGCGAGCGTGGCGAAGTGGTGGTGCGCGGCGGGCTGGTGATGAAGGGCTACTACAAGAACCCGGAGGCTACCGCCGAAGCTTCGAAATTCGGCTGGCACCATACCGGCGATATCGGCGTCATCGATGAGGACGGCTTCGTCTACATCGTCGATCGCAAGAAGGACATGATCATTTCTGGCGGCTTCAACATCTACCCGTCGGAAATCGAGCAGGTGATCTGGTCGCACCCGGCGGTGCAGGATTGCGCCGTCATTGGCGTGCCCGACGACAAATGGGGCGAGGCGGTGAAAGCGGTGATCGAGCTGAAGCCGGGCAAGAGCGCGACCGAGAACGATATTCTCGCCCTGTGCCGCGAGAAACTGGGCGGCATGAAGACCCCCAAGAGCGTAGAATTCATCGAAGCCCTGCCGCGTTCGCCCGTCGGCAAGGTGCTGAAGAAGGATCTGCGCGCGCGTTACTGGGAAGGGCGCACGCGAACGATCTGAGGGTCCGCGGCGCGACGGCGCCTCACTTCAGGAACGCAGCGATCTCCTGCCAGGCGGCGTCGGCGGCGTCCTTTTTATAGCCGATGACTCCGAAAGTGTATGTCGTCTTGGCGGGCAGGCTGCGCACGTCGAAGGCGTGGAAGGCATCGGGATAGGTTATGACTCGCAAGGATCCTGCGGGAGCCGACTTGAACGCCTCCTCGCACAGTGCCGGCGGCGTAACCGTATCGGCGCCACCCATGAGAGCCAGGGCCGGAACCGATTTGCTCCAGGCTTTGGCGCCGCGGCAAACGGGGTAAATCATGACCGCCTTGTCCAGCGCGATGCCGGCATTGAGAGCGGAAATCGTGCCGCCGCCGCCGAACGACCAGCCGATGGAGTAGGCGCGCGAGGCATCGACGCCGGGCTGCGCTTTGGCCCAGGCCAGGGCGGCGATCATGTCCTGCCCCACGGATTCCTGATCGATTCGGCTGCCGGCGCAATCACGCAGGCCACGTTTGCCGATGTAGTCGACGTAAACGACGAAATACCCGGCGGCGCGCATCGTCTCCGCTTGTTCCGCATAGAAATCGGTGTCGCCGATTTTGACAAAGCCCGAGCAGCCGGAGACGAATAGCAGGATGGGCGCCGGCCCGGCCGTCGTCGGTTTGAAGGTGCGATAACTGTCCTGCGCCACCGCCGGCGCGCCAAGCCCGAAAGCTCCGGCAAAAGCCGCAAGGGCCGCCAGCCTTCCGATCACGCTCGCTGGGAACCGCATTGTCGCCTCCCGTGCTGCCGTTTGCGGGACGTTATCTCCGTCGATCTCGCCCTGGCAAGATCGTCAGACGGCAGGCTGGAGTTGTGCGATGCGACGCGTCATGATGCGGCGCCGCTTGCGATCACGAGCACATGATGTCCATCCACGACCATTTTTCCCCCGACTACGTCACCGCCCGCGCAAAGTTCCGCGCCGCCTGCGCCGAGGCCGGTCTGAAGACCGAACGGCTGCTCAATCCCGAGATCGGCATGCAGGGTGAAGATCTCACCACCGACGTGGTGTGGATCGGGCCGCCGGATGCAGAGCGCGTGCTGCTGACCAACTCCGCCACGCATGGCGTGGAGGGTCTCTATGGCACCGGCTGCCAGGTCGGCTTCATCCGCGACGGGCACTGGAAGAACCTGCCGGCCAATACGGCGGTGCTGATCGTGCATGCCATCAATCCGTACGGCTTCTCCTGGCTGCGGCGGGTCAACGAGGACAATATCGACCTCAACCGCAACTTCCTCGATTTCACCAAGCCTTTGCCGCAGAACCTCGGCTATGCCGCCATTCATGGCGTGCTGACGCCCGCGACATGGGACGAGGGTACGGCGAAGGAAGTGCGAGCCAAGCTGGAAGAGTTCTCGGCGCGCGTTGGCCGGCGCGAGGCGTCGGCGGCAATCTCGGCCGGCCAGCACACGCATCCCGATGGGCTGTTCTATGGCGGCATCCGGCCATCCTGGTCGAACGGCGTCATCGCCTTTCTGGCGGCGCGCTATCTGAAGCGCATGAAGCATATGGTGGTGGTCGATTTCCACACCGGGCTGGGGCCGTATGGGCATTCCGAGCTTATCTGCCGCCATCCGGTGGACAGCCTTGCCTTAAAGCGGGCGCGGCAATGGTTCGGCAAGGACGTCACCTCGCCGGCGGCAGGCGAATCGGACTCGCCGGTGATCGAAGGCAATCTGCGCATGTCGTTCAATCGCCATTGCCCCGGCAGCGAATTCACTGCCTTCGCCATCGAAGTCGGCACGCGCGACTGGCGCGACGTCGAGATGTCGCTGATCGCCGACAACTGGCTGCACAATCACGGCGAGCCGCGCGGGCAAGGCGCGGCCAAGATCAAGGCCGCCATCCGCGACGCCTTCTATCCCGACGAAGACGCCTGGCGCGAGAAGTGCTATCCGCGCGCGCTGGAGATCCAGCAGATCGCGCTCAAAGGGCTGGCGGAAATCTGAGGCTCACTCGCTCACGCGCGTGACGGTGTCGCCGTTCAGCCAGCGAATGATTCCGGCGACGATCTGGCGGCGCATGCCAAAGAAGCTGTGATAATTGTTGCCAGCGCAGGGATTGCTCGATTCAGGGGGCGGACCGCCCGTTACTTCCATGAAGGAGACGCGAGGACTGGCGGTGAAGAGAGGCGGATATTGCTTGGCTCCCTCGAATGTCGAGCCGCGGCAGCCATCGTATTCGTGATGCACCAATAGAACCGGAACTTTGATCTTGTCGAGCGATACGCTGGGAATCGATGTCCAGTTCGAGCCTGTTCCGCCGCGATTGGTCGGGCTGCCGGCGAGGATGATGGTATTGATCCCGTCAAGCGTTGACCCGAGATAGGCTGCGGAAATCGCTCCCATGCTGTGGCCCATCACATGGAGGGGAGCGGAAGTTTCCGTTCGCAAGCGATCGATGACGGCGCTCCCGTCCTGCGCATGGCGGGGATCGATGCGAAATCGATCGTGCCGCCCACCCTCTTCCAGCCCTTGCGGCTGGTCGGAAGGCACATCGACCACGGCGACAAGAAAGCCGCGGGTGGAAAATTCACGCCGGAAGGCGCCGTAGAAATTCCCGCTCGGGCCAACCAGGAACCCTTGGCCACCAGGATAGAACAGGACCAGGCCGTGCGGCGGTCCGACGGGCATGGTCAGCAGCACGCGCACACTGACGCCGGGACGGGTGTCGATGCTCAGCAGCTTTTCATCGGGCTTGAGTGTCTGCGTCGGTTCGCGCAGCGCGGCCGGTTGCTGTGCAACGGCCGTCGCCGGCGAAATCGAGAGGATTAGAACAATCGTCCGCGCAAATGGGCAACGCATCGACCATACAACCCCGTTGGCACGGGCCGCATTGTATCAGCTTGGCGAAGCGCCTGCTCAATCCCAGAACGCGATGGTCCGAACTTCGATGCTCTCGCGCGGGCGCGGCGTGGCGGGTGTGGTCGGATCGTCGAAGGCGGTGTGGGCCGACAGCTTGGCCTTCGCCGGATCGCTGTCGTAGCACTTGATCAGCACCACCTCGTCCCGGCTCATACGCGGGAAATAGTACCAGCGCTGGGTCGGGCTGTGAGTGATGGCATAGGTTTCGCCCAGCCGGTCGCGATAGATCAGATCGGACGGCACAAGATCGGACGGATTGATCGAGCGCGCATCTGCCAGCGCCAGCGGCGCCTCCTCCAGAGGCCCGGCAATCGGCCGCCACACGTTGATGAAGGCATAGCGCTTCTTCAGCCGCCTCTCGGCCTCGGCGGCCGGCAGCAGATCGCGAATGCGCTGCGGCGCCGACTTGTCGGTATAGTCGTTGTGCACGCGCCGCACTGCTTCGCGGACGCCGTCGTTGCCGCGATGGGCTTCGGCGTTTGAGCGGATGGTGTGGTCGAACACCAGAACCTTGTCGGCGCCCGTGACGCTTTGCACTAGGTTGCCGATCTCCGGGCGATAGAGTTTCTGCAGCTCCGCCTCGTCGTACAGGTCGTTCGCAAGGGTTGGGCTGTGCAGCAGTTCGAAGCCCTGCACGTCGAGCGAGAAGGCGCCACGCAACGGCCGGCCATCGGCGATATCGACGATGCGCTCGACATAGTCGCCGCGCCGCCGTTCGATGCCGGCCGGCGGTTCGTACTGATAGTTATAGGGCTTCGTCCCGCCGGGCTGGATGAAGGTCAACGGCGCGCGCACGCGCGTTAAAAGGGTGAGATTGCTGTCCATCGTCATGCTCCCACGCATGAGCGAAGCTTGCGCTTCGCCGGTTGGCCGTGAGCCCAAAGATGGCGCTTTCGCGGACTTCCCGCGCGCGAGAAGATTTCAGCAATCCATTAGGTAAAATTATGAATTGCTTCAGCCCAGCACGATATCGAAGCGGCCTGCGACGGCCTCCGCCTCGATCTGCGGCGCCGGTGCCAAAGCGACGGTGACCAGCGGTGCGGCGCTGCCGAGATTGCGATAGAGAAAATCGCGCTCGTTGCCTGGCTCGCCCGCGACATACATCTGCGTCGTCAACTCGCGATTGCCGGCCATGACCTTGAAATGGATATGCGGCGTGCGGCCGCTATAGAGCACCGGCTTGATGGTGCGGAAGCGATAGGAGCCGTCGCTGGCGGTCGTTGTGGCGCCGAAACCCTGGAAGCCTGTATCGCGGCGGTTCTGTCCGCCATCGCGCGGATGCAGATAGATGCCCTGCCAATCGCACTGCCAGATTTCGACACGGGCATTGCCCACCGGCTTGCCGGCGCTGTCCAGCACGCGGCCCGAGATATGGGCGATGGTGCCGCGTGCTTTGGCTTGCTGGCCCGTCACCGAGACCAGGTCGTTGTCGGAGTCCAGCGGCAGGGTGGTCGGATAGAACGGCCCTTCGGTCGCGCGCGGCGTCGGCAGTGTGGAGGCGCGCAGCAGTGACGGTACTGCGATTAGCGCCGCGCTGGTGCTGAGAAGAAAAGCCCGTCGGGAAGGAGTCATGGCCAGCCTCGTTCTATTCGCTCAAGGCTGGCCGGACTCTGTGTCGGAACCGAGGCGGCTATTCCGCCGCCGTCCGCAGCTTGGCCTGCCGCGCCTGGTGCAGCGCCGCCATTTCGGCCAGCGCCACGTCGTATTCGCGCGTCAGCCGCGCCACCAACTCGCCGGCGGTCGGCACGGATTTGACCGCGCCGATGCCCTGGCCCGAGCCCCAGATGTCGCGCCAGGCCTTGGCCTTGGTGTTGCCGCCGCTGCCGAAATTCATCTTGGACGGATCGGATTCAGGCAGGTTTTCCGGATCCATGCCGGCCGCCACGATGGAAGGCCGCAAATAATTGCCGTGCACGCCGGTGAAGAGATTGGTGTAGACGATGTCGCCGCCGTCCGACGCCACGATCATGTTCTTGTAGGTGTCCGGCGCATTGGCTTCCTTGGTGGCGACGAATGCGGTGCCAATATAGCCCATGTCGGCGCCCATCGCTTGGGCAGCCGCAACGGCGCGGCCGGTGGCGATGGCGCCGGAGAGGATGAGCGGCCCCTGCCACCACTCGCGAATGTCCTGGATCAGCGCCAGCGGCGACATCACGCCGGCATGCCCGCCGGCGCCGGCAGCGACGGCGATCAATCCGTCAGCGCCTTTTTCGACAGCCTTGCGCGCGAACTTGTTGTTGATGATGTCGTGCAGCACGATGCCGCCATAGGACTGGATTGCCTTGTTGACCTCCTCGCGCGCGCCCAGCGAGGTGATGACGATCGGCACCTTGTGCTTGACGCACATTTCCATGTCGTGATCGAGCCGGTCGTTCGACTTGTGCACGATCTGGTTGACGGCGAAGGGCGCCGAGGGGCGATCGGGATGGGCGCGATCATGCGCGGCCAGCTCTTCCTTGATCTGCGTCAGCCATTCGTCGAGCTTTTCCGCCGGCCGCGCATTGAGCGCCGGGAACGAGCCGACGATGCCCGCCTTGCACTGCGCGATCACCAAATCGGGCACCGAGACGATGAACAGTGGCGATCCGATGACCGGAATCGACAGGCGATCCTTGAGAATTGGCGGCAGGCTCATTGTGGCGAGTCCTTAAAGTGACGTTGTTCGCTCCCGGCACATGCTTAGCACGGCAGATGAAAAATGAAACCGGTGTGCAAACTTTCCGGTTCGGGATGCGGAACGGGCCGGTTGACGGAGTTACCTGCTTCGCGCCAGCCTGCACAAATCATTCATTCGCAAGGGGTTGGCCATGAAAGACGGCGCGCTGCAGAAGAAGATCGTCGATGCGGTCGCTGCCGGTTTTGCGGCCCAGACCAAATTCACCGCCGATCTGGTGCGCATCCCCTCTCGCCGCGGCCGCGAGGCGCCCGCTCAGGACGTGATGGCCCGCGCCATGGCCGGCCGCGGCCTGTCGGTCGACCGCTGGAAGGTCGAGATCGACGACATCAAAGGCATGCGCGGCTTCTCGCCGGTCAGCATCTCCTACGACGATGCCTGGAACGTGGTCGGCGCCCATCGCTCGAAGAATCCCAAGGGCCGCTCGCTGATCCTCAACGGCCATATCGACGTGGTGCCGGAAGGGCCGATCGAAATGTGGAACAGCCCGCCCTACGAGCCGCGCATCGCCGATGGCTGGCTCTATGGTAGAGGTGGCGGCGACATGAAGGCGGGGCTGGTGTCCTGTCTCTTTGCGCTCGATGCTTTGAAGAGCGCGGGCTATGCGCCGGCCGCCGACGTCTTCGTGCAGTCGGTGATCGAGGAGGAATGCACCGGCAACGGCGCGCTGGCCTGTCTGCAGCGCGGCTATCGTGCCGATGCCGCCCTCATACCCGAGCCGACCAACCACACCTATACCTCGGCGCAGGTCGGCGTGATGTGGTTCCAGGTCAAGGTGCGCGGCATTCCCGTGCATGTGCTGCGTGCCGATTCCGGGGCCAATGCCATCGAATCGGCGTTCCGCCTGATCCAGGCGCTGCGCGTGCTGGAAGAGGAGTGGAACACGCGCAAGCACAAGGACGCGCATTTCCACGGCCATCATCATCCGATCAACTTCAACGTCGGCAAGATCGAAGGCGGCGACTGGGCCTCGTCGGTGCCGGCCTGGTGCACATTCGACATGCGCGTCGGCACCTATCCCGACCAGGATTTGGCTTCGGCCCGGGCCGAGATCGAATCCTGCATCAAGCAGGCGGCGGACAAGGACTCATTCCTGCGCAACATGGCGCCGGAGATCACCTGGAACGGTTTCCAGGCCGAGGGTTACGTGCTGAAAGGCGCCGAGGAGCCGCTGAAGATGCTCGACAGCGCGCATCATTCGGTGTTCGGCGAGCGGCTGGTTCCGGCAGCGTCGACGGGAACCACCGATGCGCGCTTCTTCGGCCTCTATGCCGATATTCCGGCCATCGTCTATGGGCCGATCGCGGAGAACATCCACGGCTTCGACGAGAGGGTCAGCCTCGACTCGATGCTGAAGACGACGCAGGCCATGGCGCTGTTCATCGCCGACTGGTGCGGGCTGGAGAAGGTCGGCTGAAGACCTCTTCCCCAGCCACGGTTCTGCTTGCCATAATCGCCCCATGGCAAACGCAGCGCCTTCCTCCGCACCGGCGGAACCGGTCGAGCTCGATGCCACCGGCCTGGTCTGTCCCATGCCGGTGCTGAAGGCCAATCGGGCGTTGCGGGCGTTGCCGGTCGGCGGTCTGTTGCGGGTTCTGGCGACCGATCCGGCGGCGGCGAAGGATTTTCCGGCCTATTGCCAGCAGACCGGTCACGTTCTGCAAAGCAGTGCTGAGGAAAACGGCGTGCTGGTGTTCCTGTTGCGCAAGACGGGATAGCGGCTGGCGCGTTAATACCTGAAGAGTTCAGTCAGAAATGGTGGTTTCACGATGAGCGGTTTTCGCACCCTCGACGATGTCAACGTGTCCGGCAAGCGCGTGCTGATCCGCGTCGATCTCAACGTGCCGATGGAAAATGGCAAGGTCACCGACATGACCCGCATCGAGCGCACCGCGCCCACGATTCGGGAGCTGGCGGAGAAGGGCGCGCGCGTCATCATCCTCAGCCATTTCGGCCGGCCCGGCGGCAAGCGCGTCAAGGAGATGTCACTGCAGCCGCTGGTCGAGCCGCTTGCCAAGGTGCTGGGCCGCAAAGTCGCCTTCGCCACCGATTGCATCGGCAGCGAAGCCGGCGAGGTGGTGTCGAAGCTGGCCGATGGTGATGTGGCGCTGCTGGAGAATCTGCGTTTCCACAGCGCCGAGGAGAAGAACGCCAAGGAGTTCGCCGACAAGCTCGCGGTGCAGGGCGACATCTACGTCAACGACGCCTTCTCCTGCGCCCATCGCGCCCATGCCTCGACCGAGGGGCTGGCGCATCTGCTGCCAGCCGTCGCTGGCCGGCTGATGCAGGAAGAGCTCGAACATCTCACCAAGGCATTGGGCAATCCCGAGCGTCCCGTCGCCGCCATCGTCGGCGGCGCCAAGGTGTCGACCAAGCTCGAACTGCTGGGCAATCTGGTTGGCAAGGTCGACCGGCTGGTGATCGGCGGCGGCATGGCCAACACCTTCCTGCACGCCAAGGGCATCGATATCGGCAAGTCGCTATGCGAGCGCGACCTGGCCGACACCGCGCGCGAGATCATGCGCAAGGCCGATGCGGCGGGCTGCCTGATCATCCTGCCGGCCGATGCCGTCGTCGCCACCGAGTTCAAGGCCAAGGCGCCGCATCTGACTATCGGCGTCGATGCCGTGCAGAAGGACCACATGATCCTCGATGTCGGACCGAAGACGGTCGAGCTGTTGCAGCGCGAGCTTGCTTTGTGCAAGACGGTGGTATGGAACGGCCCGCTGGGCGCGTTCGAGCTGGAGCCGTTCGATGCGGGCACCGTGGCGGTGGCGAAGTGCGTTGCGGCCCTGACGAAGGAGGGCAAGCTGCTCAGCGTCGCCGGTGGCGGCGACACGGTGGCGGCCCTGATCCATGCCGGCGTCGAGGACGATTTCACCTATATCTCGACCGCTGGCGGTGCCTTCCTGGAATGGATGGAAGGCAAGGTCTTGCCGGGGGTCGCGGCGCTGGAGCGGGCGGCCTGAAACGCGGATTCCCGCTTCCTTCTGTCCCAGCGGACTGACCCTGCCGTAAGTTCGCAAAAGGGATAAACTACCCTCCCAAAGCGTAAAGCAGGCCGGGGAGCCTGTGGCGCCGGGGGGATGACACATGATCTTGCGACGTCCGGTCGTGCTGGCCGCCATTGCCGGCGGGCTGCTGATCCTTGCCGCTGTGCTGGCGTTTTTCCTGACGGGATCGCGGAGCGGCGGCGCCACCCCGCAATGGCGCCTGGCCGCCGTCGAGCGTGGCGATGTGGTGTCGGCGGTCTCGGCCTCGGGCACGCTCACGCCGGTGATCACGGTCGAGGTCGGCTCGCAGCTTTCCGGGCAAATCAAGGAACTGCTGGCCGATTTCAATACGCCGGTGAGCAAGGGCCAGTTGCTGGCGCGGCTCGATCCGGCCACCTATGAGGCGCGCCTGCGCCAGGCCGAGGCTGAGCTGGAAACGGCGCGCGCCAACGTCATATTGCAGACGGCCGCCATCGAGCGCGCCCGTGCCGAGCTGTCGACCGCGGAAAGCGCCATCGCGCTGGCGGTGGCGCAAAGCGGGCGGGCCAAGGCGACCTTGGACGATGCCGTGCGCGAGCAAAGCCGCAAGCGCGATCTGGTGCAGCAGGGCGCTGGATCTCGGCGCGATGCCGAGAAAGCCGAAACCGATTTCCAAACGGCCACCGCCGGCGTGCAGGGCGCCGAGGCGCAACAGGCGCAGGCGCGCTCGGCCTTGCTGGCGGCGCGCGCCGCGCTCGGCATGAGCGAGGCGCAGCTGCGCACTGCCCAGGCCACCGTCAAGCAGCGCGAGGCGGCGCTGATGTCGGCGCAGGTCGATCTCGATCGCACCGAAATACGCGCGCCAATCGATGGCATCGTGCTCAACCGCAGCGTCGATCTCGGCCAGACCGTAGCGGCCAGCCTGCAATCGCCGACGCTCTTCACCATCGCCGAGAATTTGAAGGCGATGCAGGTCGAGGTCAGCATCGACGAAGCCGATATCGGCCGCATCGAGCCTGGCCAGCGCACGCTGTTTACCGTCGATGCCCTGCCGGGCCGCGAGTTCGAGGGCACGGTAAGCCAGATCCGCAAGGCGGCGAAGACGGTGCAAAACGTCGTCACCTATGTCGTGGTCGTGGAAGCGCGCAACGACGATCTGAAACTTCTGCCCGGGCTCACCGCCAATGCCCGCATCATCATCGACGAGCGCAAGAACGTGCTGCGCCTGCCCAATACGGCGTTTCGCTTCAAGCCCGCCGGCGCCGAGCCCAACCAGCCGGCGGCCACAAGTGGTGGCGGCAGCAGTGGCGGTGCGTCGGCGAATTTCGATCCCGCCCAGGCGGCCGATCGTCTGGCGCAGACGCTCAAGCTCACCGACGAGCAGAAGAAACAGGTGCAGGCGATCTTCACCGAAGCCGCCCAGCGCGGCCGCGCCCTGCGCCAGCAGGGACTGACCGGCACCGAGTTGCAGCAGGCCGTCGCCGCCATGCGGGAGAATTCCGGCAACCAGGTGCGGGCCGTGCTCAACGCTGAGCAACGCGCCGGCTACGAGAAGATCCTGGCGGCGATGCGGGGGCGTAGTGCTTCCAATGCCAATGTGCGCAACGAGCGCATCTGGATCGTCGGCGCCGACGGCAAGCCGCAGGCTGTTGCGGTCCGCATCGGCATCGGCGACGGCACCTACAGCGAATTGCAGGGCGGCGAGATCAAGGAAGGTCAGAAGCTGATCGTGGGCTCCGCCGCCAAACCGGCGGCGAGCAATTCCGGCGGCGGTCTGCGGCTGGGGCTCTGATCATGGCGCTGATCGGCACCGAAAATCTGTCGCGTGACTATGCGCTGGGCGGCGGCACGGTGCGGGCGCTGATTGACGTTACCCTGAACATCGAGGCCGGCGAGTACGTGGCCGTCATGGGACCGTCCGGCTCGGGCAAATCGACCTTCATGAATGTGATCGGTTGCCTCGACAGGCCAAGCGCCGGCACCTATCGGCTCGATGGGCAGGATGTCGGGCGGCTGGATCGCGACCGGCTGGCCGCCATCCGCAGCCGCAAGATTGGCTTTGTCTTCCAGCAGTTCAATCTCCTGGCCCGCACCAGCGCGCAGGAAAATGTCGAGCTGCCGCTGGTCTACGCCGGCATCCGCGCCCGCGAACGGGCCGAGATCGCCAAAGCCAAGCTTGAAGCGGTCGGCCTGTCCGATCGCGCCGATCACCATCCGACGCAGCTTTCCGGCGGCCAGCAGCAGCGTGTCGCCATTGCCCGGGCGCTGGCCAACGATCCGCTGCTGATCCTGGCCGACGAGCCCACCGGCGCGCTCGACACCAAAACCGGACGGGAGATTCTCGACCTGTTCGAGCGATTGAACGGGCAGGGCATGACGGTGGTGCTGGTGACGCACGATCCGGAAGTGGCGCGGCGCGCCCGCCGCACCATCTCATTCCGCGATGGTCGCGTGGTGGACGACGCGAAGGCTGCGGCATGATCCAGCTTCTGGCCGCGCTTCGCATCGCCTTGCGCGCCCTGCGCGTCAATCTGCTGCGCTCGGCGCTGACCATGCTGGGCATCGTCATCGGCGTCGCCGCCGTCATCACCATGGTGGCGGTAGGCTCGGGCGCGCGCCAGCAGGTGCAGGAGCAGATCCGCTCGCTGGGGGCAAATCTGCTGATCGTGCTGTCCGGGTCGGTGACCTCGGGCGGTGCGCGGCTGGGCTTGGGCTCGCGCCTGACCATTTCCGAAGACGATGCCATAGCCATCGCGCGCGACGTTTCGGGCATCGTGGCGGTGGCGCCGGTCTATCGCGGCGGGGCACAGGTGGTTTACGGCAATGCCAACTGGTCGACCGCCATTCTTGGCATCACGCCGGAATATCTGGCGGTGCGCGAATGGGAGGTGGAGTACGGCCGCGGTTTCCTGCCGGAGGACCAGGCGGGCAAGGCCAAGGTCGCGTTGCTGGGCCTGACGGTCGCCGAGCAGCTTTTCGGCGAGGCCGATCCGCTGGGCCAGACCATCCGGGTGCGCAACGTGCCGTTCACCGTGGTCGGGCTGCTGGCCCGCAAGGGCCGCAATACGCAAGGGCAGGATCAGGACGACACGGTGCTGGTGCCGCTGTCGACCGCCAAGAAGCGCGTGCTGGGTACCACGGCCATCCGCTCGCGCTCGGTGCAAGCTATCATGGTCAAGGTCGAGGAGGCGTCGCTGATGGGCGAGGCTGTCGACGGCATCCGCGATCTGCTGCGCCAGCGTCATCGCCTGCAGGGCAACGACCAGGACGATTTCTCCATTCGCAACCTGACCGAAATCCAGGAGGCGCGCGAGCAAAGCGCGCAGATCTTGGGCCTGCTGCTGGCCGCCGTCGCCTCGGTGTCGCTGGTGGTGGGCGGCATCGGCATCATGAACATCATGCTGGTGTCAGTGACCGAGCGGACGCGCGAGATCGGCTTGCGCATGGCGATCGGCGCGCGCGGCCGCGAGATCCTGGCGCAATTCCTGATCGAGGCGGTGACTTTATCGCTGATCGGCGGCGCCATAGGCGTGGCGCTGGGCGTCGTCGCAGCGCTGGTCGTGGCTGATCTCGCCAACTGGCCGGCGCTGATCGATCTGTCGTCCATCGTGCTGGCGGTGGGCTTCTCCGCCGCTATCGGCGTGTTCTTCGGCTTCTATCCCGCCCGCAAGGCAGCGCAACTCGATCCCATCGCCGCGCTGCGCTACGAGTAGCGTCAGCCCAGAAGCGTGTCGGTCCAGTCGAGGCTGATACCGTGCGGGGCGATGTCGTGCAGCGCCAGCCCTGTTTCGCCACGCGCGTAGCTCGCGATCGGCTCGGCGACGCCATCGATCTCCCCGCTCCACATCACCATACCGACCTCAGCGCCGGTGCTGTTCACGTCGCTGGCAATCTCGAAGGTGAATGGTGCGGGTGTCATGACGACCAGCGCGTCCTCGGCATCGGCGTAAAGCTCGGCTTCCGCGATGGCGAAGGTTGTCACGGCGACAAGCGGCGTCAGCTTCGCGCTGTCGGATTCGCGCATCGTATCGATCGCTTCGCCGTCGAACGCCGCTTCGTGCGTGGCAAACGACCATTCCGAAGGTGGCGCATCGGTGAACTCGACGGCCACAACGCCGGCGTCGTTTTCGAAGCTTATCAAAGCGGTTTCGGCGGCGGCAGAATCGCTGCCGGTGTTTGAAGCGGAGGGGGAGCCGGTTGCGTCTGACATATTAATAGTGCTCCTGTAATGAAGAGCCGTAATGGAAAAATTCTAGTACTGGACCCACTGTGAGGCCAGTCCGAAACGTCCAGGCTTTCGTATAGGAATTTACGCAGGGATTATGAACGGAGTTCCCCGATGCCTCTTCGCTTCAGCACCGTTTCGTCGTTCCTCGCCGTGGCATCTTTGTGGTTGGCCGCTCCCGCCAGTTCTGCGCCCGACAATCTCAAGCCCGGCACGCGTTTTGAATTCCTCCCCGGCAATCTCCCCAGGCCCAACGCCACGCCATCGGTTTCCAATCCGGCCTCGACGGTAGCGCGTCCGGCGAGTGCGGGCCTTGCCGTGCCACCGGGATTCGTCGCCACGCTCTATGCCGAGGGCTTGGCGCATCCGCGCAATCTGATCGTGGCGCCCAATGGCGACGTGATCCTGGCCGAATCGCGGGCCGGCGCGCTCACCGTGCTGCGCGATGCCGACAAAGACGGCAAGGCAGAGCAGCGCTTCACCTATGTCGAAGGCATATCGCGCCCCTTCGGCCTGGCGCTGCGACCCGAAGGTCTCTATGTCGCCGACACCGAGGCCGTATGGCGCTTCGACTATGCGCCTGGCGACACCAAGGCGCGCTCGACGCCGGTGCGCGTCACCCCGCAAGGCGCGCTGGGTCCGGGCACCGGCCACTGGACACGCAATCTCGTTTTCCATCCCGACGGCGAGCGCTTCTACGTCGCGATCGGCTCGGCCGGCAATATCGGCGAGGAGGCCGAGCCGCGCGCCACCATTCGCGAGTTCCGGCGCGACGGCTCGGGCGGACGCTCCTTCGCCACAGGCCTGCGCAACACCATCGGCTTCGGCTTCCATCCGCGCAGCAAGCAGCTCTTTGCCGTCATCAACGAGCGCGACGGGCTGGGCGACGATCTGGTGCCGGACTATCTCACCGAGGTGAAGGAGGGCGGCTTCTACGGCTGGCCCTATTCCTATATCGGCAGCAATCCGCAGCCAGGTCTGGCGCAAAAGCGGCCCGATCTGGTCAGCAACGCCATCGTTCCCGACACGCTGTTCCAGTCGCATTCGGCGCCGATCGGCATGGCGATTTATACCGGTACGCAGTTTCCGGCCCGATATCGCGATGGCTTCTTCGTGGCGCTGCAAGGCTCGTGGAACTCCGACCGGCCAACAGGCTACTTCGTGGCCTTCGTTCCGGCGCGCGAGCCGGGTGCGGCATCGATTCGACCCGCACCGCACTACGAAGTCTTCGCATCGGGCTTCTGGGTATCGGGTTCGAACCGCGCCACGGTCTGGGGCAAGCCGGCCGGCATAGCCATGGCCCCCGATGGCGCGCTCTTTATCACCGACGATGTCGGCGGCACCGTCTGGCGCGTGACGTATCGCGGCAACTGATCAGCGTTGCGCTGTCCTGGTTTGAAGGGCGCAGCTCTTGCTGCCACTTCCGGTGATTGCCGCCGCGCTCGACCAGCGCCATAGCGGTTCCCAGTACTCGTGCTTGATCTGCCGGGCGGCGGCGCGATCTTCGATCATGTAGCCGAATTCCTGCAGGTTGACGGGGTAGAAATTGTCCGAACCGACATAGAAGGCGCGCTCGTCGACCATGAAGAATTTCGAATGGTTGGCGAAGGCGCGATTCTCGGGCCAACTCGCATCCGGGCCAAAGCGTAGCGGTGCGATATGCAGGCGACGACAGAGCAATTCGCTGACGCTGGCCTCGTCGCGACCCTGGCCGCGCGCGATTGCGACGTCGCGGATTTTGCGCGCAACGCTCTCCAGCGCCACGCCGTTGCTGTAACTCTCGCCCGTGGGCGCCCGCGCATTGGCGTTCGACAGCACGATGAAGACGTCGCCTTTGTCCTGCAGCAGGAAATCGGCCAGCCGCTCCAGCGTGCTTTCCGGCCACAGCGGATCGGTGCGGCCCAGGGTGAAGCCGATATCCTGCTGGGCGATGAAGATCGATCGCCGCGCCGCGCTCAGCAGCAGATCGCGCGCCAGGTCGTTGTGATTGGCGAAGTCGTCGGTGATGCCCGCGCCCAGCCGCGCCACCGACAGCACGCGTATGTTTCCCCGCGACGGCGACGGCCGCGGCTTGATCTCCGCAAGGCATTCGCTGCCGATCTGGCCAGACCCCTTCAGGCTGAACACCTGAGCTGCCCCAGGACCATCGCTGCCGTTGCGGCGACAGACGAAACCCCATAGCGCGTTGGCAAAACCCGTGGCGTCGGCCGCTGCCGGGCCCGTCAGGAACAGCGACAGATCGTGCACCGGCTCCTTGCCGAAATAATCCTGCGACCAGAAATTATGGCCGCCGCTGAAGACGCGCTGGCCGTCGACCGCGACGATCTTGGCGTGGTTCCAGGTGTAGCTGTCGCAGGCCTTGTCGCCGAGGCAGGAGCGCATGCCGGCGACATGCAGGGAAAGACGCGAGCGGGGCTCGTTCTTGATGTCGCGGGCCAGGGCTTCCAGCAGCGCCTTGGCATTCATGTCGGAACCCAGCGGATAGGTGCCGACCAGCACGCGCACTTCGACAGCGCGGCCGCTGCGACCCAGCGTCGTGATGCCCTCGCGCATGGCATCGAGGAAAGCGCCGTCCGGGGCCGGTTGCAAAGCGGCAATGTCGACGCTGTGCCGGGCGCTGGCGATCAGATCCCGTTGCCGTGCGGGAAGCGAGCTGTCGACCTTGGTGATCTTTGCCGGCTGGCCCCAGAGGTTGGGAGTTTGCACGATCCAGTCGCGCGCCAGCGCGTTGCCGCTGGTCAGATTGTAGGTGATGCCGCGATAGCGGCGCTGCGGATCGGTCTTCGCCAGCTCGCGCGCAATCTGCGGCAGGAGTCCTTCCGGCGATTGGGCGACAATCGACTTTATATCGTGCGTCTTGATGATGGCCGTGAGCGGCGCGTGCTGCTCGAGAAAGCCGAGTTTTTGCACTGCTTCGTGTTCGGGAACCGCCGTATTGGGACGGGTGCCGTTGCAGGCGGTCAAAGTCAGGGCAAGCGCCATTGCCGGCGCCACCCCCCGGTATTTGTTCGGCTTGGCCTGTGCCACTTTCATCGCCCCGGTTGCCTGGAGGATTCCAACGTCCCGGCGCTGCGTTGGTTTCATGGGCCCATGACGCGCCTGCTTGTTGCCAGCCCGGCCTGGTGCCAGCCATCATGGCTCCATGAGCGATACCCCTGAAAAGCCGACCCGTCCGCTGCCGTTCGGCACGCCCGCCGCCTTTGCCCGCCGCGTCCCCGAGGGCGACAATCGCGAGCGGCTGGTGTGCGGCGATTGCGGCTTCGTCAATTACGAGAATCCCAAGATCGTCGTTGGTTCGGTGATCGCGTGGGACGACCGCATTTTGCTCGCCCGCCGCGCCATCAATCCGCGCAAGGACTACTGGACCTTGCCGGCCGGCTTCATGGAAATGCATGAGACGACGGCGGAGGGTGCGGTGCGCGAGGCGCTGGAGGAAGCCTGTGCCAAGATCGAGATCGACTCGCTGCTGGCCGTCTACAATATCCCGCGCATCGGCCAAGTGCAGATCATGTATCGCGCCAAACTCGCCGAGCCCGATTTCGCCGCGGGCGAGGAGAGCCTCGAAGTGGATCTCTTCGCATGGGAGAATATCCCCTGGGATCGGCTGGCCTTTCCCAGCGTGCTATGGGCGTTGCGGCACTGGTACGAAGTGCGGCATCTCGAGAGCTTCATTCCCTTCGGCAATCCACCGGACGATCACGGCGCGCGATAGAGTTCGTGCAGGACGGGGGTGCACTGCGGCAAAGGCAATGCACGCCGAAAAAAGCAGCAGTTTTTAGGCGGGGCCGGCTGTGGCATCGCGCAACGGGGCCGTGTATAAACGGCGGCGAAGGCGTTCGGCCCAATAAATTCCGTCAGCAACAACCTTCGTCAAGAAGGGGACATTCCAAGGAAGGAAACAACAATGCGCAAGTTCGTATTGGCGCTCGCCTTTGCCGTTTCGACAGTATTCGTCGGCGCGCAGGCTCAAGCCCAGCAGTATATTTCGATCCTCACCGGCGGCACCGGCGGCGTCTATTACCCGCTCGGCGTTTCGTTGGCGTCGATCTACAGCAAGAACATGCAAGGCGTGCAGGCGACGGCGCAGGCCACGAAGGGGTCGGTGGAGAATCTCCAGCGCCTGGGCAAGAACGACGCCGAAGTCGCCATTACGCTCGGCGATTCGCTGAGCTTCGCCTGGAACGGCAATGCCGAAGTCGGCTTCGCCCAGCCGGTCAAGAATTTGCGTGGCATGGCAGTGCTCTATTCCAACGTCATCCAGATCGTGGCCAGCAAGGAATCGGGCATCAAGACCCTGGCCGATCTCAAGGGCAAGCGCATGAGCGTCGGCGCGCCCCGCTCGGGCACCGAGCTCAACACCCGCGCGGTGCTGGCCGCCGCCGGCATCGACTACAAGGATCTGGGCAAGGTCGAATATCTCGACTTCAACCAGTCGGTCGAGCTGATCAAGAATCGGCAGCTTGACGTGACGTTGCAGTCGGTCGGCCTCGGCAACGCGGCGTTGCGCGATCTGGCCAATTCGGTCGATATCGTCGTGGTTCCCGTCTCGGCCGCCGAAGCTGCCAAGATTCCGGACAAGGCCTATGCCCCGGTCGTGATGCCCGTCAACACCTACAAGGGCCAGACTGCCGCGGTCGAAACCGTTGCCGTCGCCAATATTCTGGTGACGACCGAGAAGATGTCGACGGATGCGGTCTATCAGATGACCAAGCTGATGTTCGACAATCTCGATACGCTGATCGCCGCGCACGCGTCGGCCAAGGAGATCAAGCTCGAGACGGCGCTCAAGGGCATGCCGATCCCGCTGCACCCGGGCGCTGAAAAGTTCTACAAGGAGAAGGGCGTCCTGAAATAGGGCATTCCATCGCACCGTTGTAACGGCGGAGGACGCTGCGCAGGCGGCGTCCTCCGTTTTTGTTTGAGAATTGTAAACGCGGCAGGGGACTGCGATGAGCGTGAGCGATATGACTCCTGAACAGGCCGCTGCCGCCGAAGCGCAGCTGGTCAAACTGGGCGAAACCACCATGCATGGCCTTCAAGGCCGCGCCGTGCCGATCATCTTCTGGATCGGCGTCGTTTTTTCGCTCTATCAGATTTACACCGCCGCCTATTCGCCGCTGTCCAGCCTGGTGATGCGCTCGCTGCACGTCGGCTTTCTCCTCCTGCTCGCGTTCCTGCTGCATCGCGTGCGTCGCGATTCCGATCGCAGCCGCGTGCCGTGGTACGACTGGGTATTGGCCGCTTCGGCGTTCATGCTCGCCTTCTATCACTGGGTTTTCGAGATCGAGATCATCCAGCGCCAGGGCGATCCGACTACTGTGGATTTCTGGGTCGGCATCGCCGTCATCGCGCTTGTTTTCGAAGCGGCGCGGCGCATCGTCGGCATCGCGCTGCCGCTGATCTGTTTTGCCTTCATTCTTTACGCCTATTTCGGCCGCTCGCTGCCGGTGCCTTTCGGCCATCGCGGCTACGACGAGCTGCGCATCGTGGGCGAGCTCTATCTCGGATTCGAGGGCATCTACGGCATTCCGATTCTGGTGTCGTCGACCTATGTCTTCCTCTTCATCCTGTTCGGCGCCTTCCTGGAAAAGGCCGGAATGATCGGACTGTTCACCGACGTGGCTCTCGGGACGGTCGGGCATACGCGTGGCGGTCCGGCCAAGGTTGCGGTGATCTCCTCGGGGCTGATGGGCACGATCAACGGCTCGGGCGTGGCCAATGTCGTAACCACCGGCCAGTTCACCATTCCGCTGATGATCCGCTTTGGCTATCGCCCGGTTTTCGCCGGCGCAGTCGAGGCCACGGCCTCAATGGGCGGTCAGCTGATGCCGCCAGTGATGGGCGCTGTCGCCTTCATCATGGCTGAAACCATAAACGTGCCCTACGCCGACATCTGCCTGGCGGCGATTATCCCGGCCATTCTCTATTACGCAACCGCGTTCTGGATGGTCCATCTCGAGGCAGGCAAGGTCGGATTGCGCGGCATCGCCAAGGAGGATCGACCCGATCCAGTCGCGGCAATGCGCAAGAACTGGCATCTGCTGCTGCCGCTGGGCGCGCTGGTCTACTTGCTGTTCGCCGGCTACACGCCGCTCTTTGCCGGCACGGTCGGCCTGGCGCTGACCATGATCTTCATTCTGGGCGCGACCAACGCCAGCCGTTACGGCGCCTTTCCATTGCGGGCGGCATTCTGGGTGGTGATCGTGGCCGCCTCTGCAGCCGTATTCAATTACACCGGCATCACCGGCCTGTTCGCCATTATCGGTCTTCTGATTTTGGGATGCGTGTTGAAGGATGGCGGTATAGCCACGATCAGGCTGTGCATAAACGCACTCTCCGACGGCGCGCGTCAGGCGCTGGGCGTCGGCATCGCCTGTGCGCTGGTGGGCGTCATCGTTGGCGTCATGACGCTCACCGGGCTTGCCGGCACCTTCGCCCGCATCGTGCTGGAAATCGGCGGCGGCAGCCTGTTTCTCACGCTGCTGATGACCATGGTCATCTGCCTGGTGCTGGGCATGGGCATTCCCACAATCCCCAACTACATCATCACCTCGACCATGGCGGCGCCGATCCTGCTCAAGATGGGCGTGCCGCTGATCGTCAGCCATATGTTCGTCTTCTATTTCGGCATCATGGCCGACCTGACGCCGCCGGTGGCGCTGGCTGCCTTTGCAGCCTCGTCGATCGCCAAGGATTCGGCGATGAAAATCGGATGGCTCGCCACCCGCATCGCCATTGCGGGCTATGTCGTACCGTTCATGGCGGTTTACGATCCGGCGCTGATGATGCAGACCGACGATCCGCTGGCCGTGATCTATGTCGTGCTTAAGGCCGCGATCGGCATCACGCTCTGGGGCGCAGCCGTGACCGGCTATTTCCTGGCGCCGATCAATGTTTTCGAACGGGTTCTGGCCGTCGCTGCCGCGGCGTTCCTGGTGGCGGCGTTGCCCTGGACGGACGAGGTCGGGTTTGCCGCGTCGTTCGGCTATATCGGCTGGCATTGGTGGCGCACGCGTCAGGCGACGCGGGCCTCGACGGCCTGATCAGGCGAACGGATTCTTTTCGCCATCCCAGTGCCGCTTGATCAGCGGCAGCTGGGCGAAGGAGAACAGCAGGGTCAGCGGCATGGCGCCGAACAGCTTGAAGCTGACCCAGAAATCTTCCGAGAAGAAGCGCCAGGTGATCTCGTTGAGCATCGCCAGCACGACGAAGAAGGCGATCCAGCGCTGGGTGAGAATGCGCCAGCCCGTATCGTCGAGGCTGAAGACGTTGCCGAACAGGATCTTGAGGAAGTTCTTGCCCAGCAGCAGGCCCGTCGTCAGCGCGGCGGCGAACAGCAAATTGACGATGGTGGGCTTGATCTTGATGAAGAACCCGTCATCGAGCGCGAGCGTCAGTCCGCCGAACACCAGCACGAAAACGCCGCTGACCAGCGGCATCACCGGCAGGCGCTTCTCGAGATACCAGTTCAGCGGCAGGGCGATCGCTGTGGCGATGACGAAAGCCGCCGTGCCGGTCATCAGGCCGAATTTGGCGTTGGTGATGAAGAAGACGACCAGAGGCCCGATCTCCAGCAGCGGCCGCATCCAGGGCTTCATGACGCTTCCAATCCCAGCAAATTGCGCGCGAAGGCCTTGGCATCGAAGGGCCGCAGATCGTCGATGCCTTCGCCGACGCCGATGGCGACCACCGGCAGCTTGAAGCGTTCGGCCAGCGCCACCAGCACGCCACCGCGCGCGGTGCCGTCGAGCTTGGTGATCACCAGCCCGTCCACCGCCACGACCTCGCGGAAAATCTCGACCTGGCTGTGCGCGTTCTGCCCTACCGTGGCGTCCAGCACCAGCAGAACCGAATGCGGCGCGCTTGGATCGAGCTTGCGCAGCACGCGCAGGATCTTGGCCAGCTCCTGCATCAGGTCTTTCTTGTTCTGCAATCGTCCCGCCGTGTCGATCAGCAGCACGTCGCATTTCTCGGCCCGTGCTTTCTCGAGCGCCTCGTAAGCCAGTCCGGCCGGGTCGGCGTCCTGCTTGCCCGCCACGATGGAAGCGCCGGCGCGTCCGGCCCAGACCTTGAGCTGCTCGACGGCGGCGGCGCGGAACGTGTCGCACGCCGCCAGCATCACCTTATGCCCCTGGCCGCGCAACAGATGCGCCAGCTTGCCGATGGTGGTGGTCTTGCCCGAGCCGTTGACGCCGGCCACCAGCACCACATGCGGCTGGCGCGCCTTGTCGATCTCCAGCCCGCGCGCGATGGGCAGCAGGATTTCGGCGATGTCGCCCGCAAAGCGCTCGCGCACTTCCAGCTCGCTGACATCCTTGCCGAAACGATCCTTGGAAAGATTGGCAACCAGCCGCTGCGAGACGGCGACGCCGATGTCGCTTGCGATCAGCACTTCCTCAAGCTGGTCGAGCGTCGCCTGGTCGAGCTTGCGGGTGGTGAACAGTCCGGTGATGCCGCCGGCCAGCTTGCCGGCGCTGCGGCTGAGCCCATCCTTCAGCCGCGACAGCCACGATTTCTTCTCGCTCATGCCAGCGCGTCCGATCCGACGTTTCTCTTCTCGTCATCGCCCGGCTTGACCGGGCGACCCATGGGTGCCCCGGTCGAGCCGGGGCATGACGGGAAGAGGTGGGACGCCACGAAACGCCAAGCGATACTCATGCCAGCAGCGATCTGTCCAGGGTGCCGGCGAAACTTGTGGCGATGGGTCCGGTCATCTTGACGTGATTGTCGGCCAGCCACTCGATGAAGAGCGAGCCGCCGTCGAGCACCACCTCGACCTTGCGCCCGGTCAGGCCACGGCGCGCGGCGGCAACGGCGGCGGCGCAAGCGCCTGAGCCGCAGGCCAGCGTGATGCCGGCACCACGCTCCCACACGCGCAGGCGCAGCTTCTCCTTCGAGAGGATTTGCGCCACCCCGATATTGGCGCGCTCGGGGAAAATCCTGTGATGCTCGAGTTGCGGCCCCAAAGCCGGCAAGTCGATCGCGGCGGCATCGGGCACGAAGAAGGTGGCGTGCGGGTTGCCCATATTGGTGCAGACAGGATCGGAGAGCGGCCCGACCGAGAGCGGCACATGCAGCGTGTCGCAAGCCTGCGCCAAGGGAATCTCGCGCCAGTCCAGATGCGCCTCGCCCATGTCGACGCTGATCAGCCGCGTCTTGCCGTTGCTGACGCTCTCGGCATCCAGCAGCCCGGCGGCGGTCTGAATCACCGCCTGCTGCGCGCCTTTCTCATCCATCAGCACCGCAGCGACGCAGCGTGTGGCATTGCCGCAGGCGCCGACTTCCGAGCCGTCGGCATTGAGGATGCGCATGAAGGCGTCGGCGAGCTTGCTGTCGCTGCGCTCAATGACGATCAGCTGGTCGCAGCCGACACCCGTATGGCGGTCGGCCACCGCCCGCACCTGCGCGTCGGTCAGCTTCAGGGCCTGGGCGCGCGCGTCGATGACGACGAAATCGTTGCCCAGCCCGTGCATCTTGGTGAAAGGAAGTCCGTTCATTGCCCCGCTATATAAGGGTCGGCGGGCGGCAAATCCATTGCCGCGTTCGTGATTGCAGGCGGCTTGCCCGCGATGGCCGCCCTTGCTCTAATTCCTGCCCGTCCTGGAGCCGCCATCGATGAAAAAATCCAACGCAATCAAAGTCCTGCTGGCTTGTGCCGGTCTGGCCGCCGCAGCGCCCGCCCAGGCCCAATACGAAGGCCCCGGCTTCTCGGCCTGCATGAGCTATGGCGAAAAGCAGCTGATGCAGGACGGCACCATCCGCTCCGTCGTGTTCATCAACGACAAGGACACGGTGATCGAGAAATACACTCAGAATGTCGGCAGCCAGTTTGTCTCCTCGCTGCTGACCGGCCGGCTCACGATCGAGCGCCAGGGCGGCCAGGCGCGGAAGCTGCGCTATCTCTGCCTGCTGGCCGACGACAAGACGCCGGTGTTCTTCCACGCAACCGAAGAAAAATAGGAAACTCACGTGGCCCATATCGACTACTACTTCTCGCTGATCTCGCCCTGGACCTATCTCGGTTCGCGCCGGCTGGAGCAGATCGCCGCCCGCCATCGCGCCACCATCCGTCCGTTCCCGGTCGATCTCGGCCGCGTCTTTCCAATCAGCGGCGGCTTGCCGCTGGCCAAGCGCGCCCCGCAGCGCCAGGCCTATCGCCTGGTCGAGCTGGCGCGCTGGCGCGATTTCCTGAAAGTGCCGCTCAACATCCACCCGCAATTCTTCCCCGCCAACGAAACCCAGGCTGCCGCCTGCGTCATCGCCACGCGGCTTGATCACGGCGATGCCAAGGCAGTGGAGCTGTCGCATGCGATCATGCATGGCGTCTGGGCGGGCGAAAAGAACACCGCCGATCCGGCGACCTTGAAGGAGATCATCGCGTCGGTCGGGCTCGATGCCGAAGCGACGATGAAGCGCGCCCTGCAGCCCGACATCGCCGCCACGCGCGACAAGGACACGGAGGCCGCCATCGCCCTCAACGTCTTCGGCGCGCCGACCTACGTCATCGACGGCGAATTGTTCTGGGGCCAGGACCGTCTCGATTTCGTCGAGCGCAAGCTGGCAGGCGGCCAATGAGCGATCCGCGCGAGAAGAGCGAGCGCTTCCGCCGCGGCCGCGAGGCTTTGCAGGCGATCATGGGCGATGGGCAGGTCGCCCGCCTCGACGCGGCCTATGCCGATGTGGCGCCGGACGTGGTCGAGTATCTGGTGTCGTTCGCCTTCGGCGATCTCTATGCGCGCCCGGCGCTGAAGCCGCGCGATCGCCAGCTCGCCACTATCGCCGCGCTGACGGCGCTCGGGACGGCCGCGCCGCAATTGCGCTCGCACATCAAGGCAGGTCTGACTGCCGGGCTGACGCGCGAGGAGATCGTCGAAGTGGTAATGCAGATGGCCGTCTATGCCGGCTTCCCTGCCGCGCTCAACGGACTGGGTGCGGCGAAGGAAGCGTTCGGCGAACTCGACAGGGCCTGACCGGGCTTCAGGCCTTGGCGGCTGCGGCCTCTTTGACGGGCTCCGTCTTGACGCTCGCCGCCTTGCGCTGGCTGGCCTGCACCTTGCCGCGCGCCTTGTTGGACAGCGGCAGCTCGGCCAATTGCTTCATCAACGCTTCGCGCGCGCGTTTGGCATCCTGCGAAGTTCCATTCCTGGCTCTCATGTCGTTCCTCCGTCGCGGCAAATAAAGAAGCCGCCCCCTCGCGGGAGCGGCTTCCCGGAAATCAGAACCCGCCGGCGGCCCCCTTTAAGACTAAAGGGTGCGCCAACAGGCCGGAGTCTTCGGTTTTAGGCCGCCTGGATCGAACGCACGGCAGTCTTGCCGCTGCGCTGGTCGATCTCGGTGTCGAAAGCGACTTTCTGGCCTTCGCTCAGGCTGCCGAGACCGGCGCGCTCGAGGGCGGAGGCGTGCACGAACACGTCCTTGGAATTGTCGTCCGGCTGGATGAAGCCGAAGCCTTTGTTGGCGTTGTAGAATTTAACGGTGCCTTTGATCATAGTCGTTGTCCTTTCGGGACGTCGTAACGTAAAGATAAGCGGCCGCACGCGCGTTACGACGCGCGCGGCAACAGGAAGACCGATTTTGGGAGAGTGTCTGTGCGCTGCCCCGAAAGCGGGGAGCAAACGGCCAAAGTCGTCCGGCCAAAATTCGATGCCCCTACATAGGCTTCATTGGCCGCCCGCGCAAGGCGTCCGATTCCAGGCTCCAATGGCGGGGCGATGGTGTTATGTAGGGAAACCGGCGCGGCCAGCGCGCCCCGCAGGGAGATCTAGGCATGGCTCGCACCCCCAATTACAGCTTCGAGCGCCGCGAGCGCGAGCGCCAGAAGGCCGAGAAGGCCGCCGCCAAGGCCGAAGCCAAAGCCGCCGCCAAGGCAGCCGCCAAGGCCGAGCGCGAGAAGGAAACCGGCGTCAAATCGGACGACTAGGCCGCGCCGGTATTTCCGCCGCCATGACCGACTCCACGCTCGAGCGCCTGATCGGCAATTACTGCGAGGCCTGGAACGCGCCCGACCCCGCCGCCAGCCATCGCCTGCTCGACGGCGTGTGGGCCGAACACGGCGCCTACACCGATCCCACCGTGCACCTGGTCGGCGCCGGCGAACTCGTCGCCCATATCTTCAAGGTCCAGGCCCGCCGCCCCGGCTCGCGCATCGTCATGACCAGCGGCATCGACGCCCATCACGATGTGCTGCGCTTCTCATGGAAGCGGGTCAATCAGGACAAGTCGGTGGTGGTGGAGGGGATCGATGTGGCCGTGATCGAGCACGGCAGGATAGCGCGGATGGTGGGGTTCTTTGGTCCCTTGCTCTGACCTGGCGCTAGCGTTCTGCTTGCCAAGCACATTCTTTATTAGTCGACTTCCGCATCATACGTACACGCGCCGCTTAAGGCGGCGTGCGTACGTATGAATTGAGACCATTGATAATCTCCGCATCCCATTGACCTCCTTGATTCCCTTGATCTCCTTGATAGGGACGGGATGTCTCAATCAGATCGGTAGTTGGGCGAGACTAGGGAGGCATCGCCGGTATTGAGGTGAGGAAAATCATAGAGGTAGGTTCACGATGTTGCTGAATTGCTACCGGCCGTTTGGTTAAACAGTTTGGATTAAAGCTCCAGAGTGCATACAACCAACCACGTTTGTGATATGCTTGGCAGATCTTCATCGGCGGGAAGTTGATTGGTCGAAGTTGCTTTTGAGACAGCAAAGATTCGGAGAATTTGCGAGAGCGAGCCCGTAGCAGTCGAACTGTATGGGTTGCACAATGCTCAGAAACTTCAAGACCGCCTTGCTGATATACGAGCTGCGAAGTTTGTGTCTCTGATACCAGTCGGTAAGCCACGCCAGATAGACGGTTCTGAGCCCGGAAAGTTCTCCGTAAGTTTTTCAACGACGGGAAAAATTCTATTTTGCTGCAACCATGTCAATCAGCCACTTAACAAAAGCGGCAGAGTAGATTGGTCAAAGGTAAATAGAATAAAGATATTCAAAATTGAGGGCGGTAATGAAAGCTGAGGGCGCTTTCCAGAATGATTGGGTTTCATCACCCTCTCATACAATTAGCGATTTACTTAACGAGAAGCAGATATCGATCGATACCCTCCTGAAACGTTCCGGGTGGGATAGGGAATTTGTAACTCTTCTGATGGCGGGACACATCAGAATTGGATCAGATGTCGCGGAAATTCTTGCTAAGAATGTGGGCGCGACTAAGGAGTTTTGGAAGGAACGCGAGCGACAATATCTGAGCGATTGTTTGAGGCTCAAGGTAAAGACGTCCGAGCAGCGAAACAACGAGTGGATTCGCTCGTTACCAACGAAAGAAATGTTAGATTTTGGTTGGATAATTCAAGATCAGAAAAGTCTACTAGTTCAGTGTCTAGATTTTTTTGGCGTTCAGTCTCATCGAGATTGGCACAAAAAATATGACAGTTTGATTAGCGCGGCGATGTTTCGTATTTCATCTGCATTTCGTTCTGAACCGCTGGCTCTGGCAGCGTGGATAAGGAAGGGTGAAATTGAAGCGGACAAAGTAAAATGCGATGACTGGAGCCCTTCGAAATTTCGTTTAGTTCTTAATGAAATTCGGCAACTAACACTGCTTAAAGACCCAACAGTGTTTCTCCCTCAATTGCAGAAGAAGTGTGCTGAGTGTGGCGTTGCAGTTTCCATTGTTCGCGCTCCTAAGGGATGTAAAGCCAGCGGAGTTACGCGGTTTTTGAATTCGAAAAAGGCAATGCTGGTCCTTAGCTTTAGATACCTGTCTGACGACCACTTTTGGTTTACCTTTTTTCATGAAGCAGCTCATTTGCTTCTGCACGATCCAAAAGCGATTTTTTTGGAAGGCGAAGAAATGGAAGTTAGAGCTGAAGAAGATGAGGCCAATATATTCGCTGCTGAAATGTTGATCCCACACCATCGATGGGAAGGTATAAAGACAACAAAACTTACATACAAAAATATCATTCGGCTTGCTGTTCAAATTGGAATTAGCCCCGGCATTCTAGTGGGACAATTGCAACACAGAAGATTGATAGACCGAAATAAACTCAATTTTCTCAAACGTAGATTCTCATGGGACTAACGGGTTTTATCCGCGAAATGCGACGAACTTGTCCGGACTTTTTTGCCAATTGCATAGCGCGTCTTCAACTTCTTGCATTCCAATTCCCAAGTGATCGCCCAAAGCAACTAACATTTGATCTAGTTGCTGAGTTTTAGGTCTCGCGTTCAAACCGAAAAGCAGCATTGCTCCTTCAAATGGGCCAGTCGCACCTTGCATAAATGCGGAACCGGGTTGGATTGAAGCGAGGCCTGCTTTGCCAATCATTGTTAGATAGTCAAATTTTGCTAATCGTCCAAACCGATAAACGGCGTCCATTGATCTATATAGAAAACAAAAAGCTTTCTTGCTGTCGTTCTTCGCAGCTAAAAGCGCCTGATCGAACAAATTGGAATGTGTTCCTGCCGCTTTCACCCAAGCAATGTAGCTTTCCATCGTCGCCGGAGTATGCGCCCACGACTCGTACTTTCTATGATTTCCAAATCCTCCGCCCGGGCGACCAAGGTAGGCTGCGTTATTCTGAATCCATTTCGAAAACTTTTGTGGGTTTGCTGCTACCGATTGCCAGGTCCAATTGCTCTTCGCATTTAATTGGCCATACACCTCACTTGCGTAACGCCATCTACCCTTAGAATGTTTACCAAAGTGTACGAATAGAAACACAAGCCAGCAGGCTTCCTCTGTATCGCCCGCTTGCTGTTTGAGGATAGCGGCCTTAAGGGGGTCAAAGAGACTGCTCTTGGGGTCGGCGCGTTGTGGGTCAAGCGGGCGCGTCCGGATCGCAGAAACATATTTGACTCTGTGAATGCTATCTACAATCTGACTCACCAGACAATCTCGACGCGCTGCAGTTCCGACCCCAGGCAATGGCCGTATGTTTTCTTCAAAACTGGCCAGCCTTTTTTTTATATGGGCAATTAGGTGGGGGCGATCCATTTTGGCCTCCGATAGCCATTCTACTGGCTAAATTCTCGCGAACCTTAGTTGCTGAGGTTTATCCTTGCGACGTCGTTGTCGTGTGCTGATGCTGTAATTATAAAAAGGAGAGTGAAAGCGGGCCTTTATTTTTCGTAATTGACTGTGTTCCGCCTTTGTAAGTTTGCCCTTTTTCCTTAGCAGAGCATGCGCATGTAGGGCATTCGCAATGTCCCCCCAGTATGGGTCGAGGTGATATGAAGGTATTTGCTTGCCGGTACGGATCGCTCGTTCGATGTGACGTATTTTCTCTATAGAAGGCCACGGATCTCCGATTGGCATTGTTGGCATAGAAGCTAACAAAGCGTCGGTTGTTTGATGTCCTTCACCTAAATAAGCTTTGGCGTCGTCTCTGTTTCTTTCATAGAGATGTAGGCTTCCGACTGAATGAAAGTAGGACCCAAGTTCAACGTTCAAAGAGCGAGCAAAGATTTCCTGAAGCATCGTGAAAGCAAATAAATCGTGCGGCAGACCCATGTAGGCGTCATTCGACCTCATATGGGTCATCATGTGTAAACGCCATTGGAGACCATGCCGTCGAACAAGAAACTGCAGAGTGCATGTGCAAGGAATATCTTCCGAAGTCTTCTGAACTAGATCGTCGGCATCGAAAAGCTGGATGACGGCTTGCCGGCTCTCTTGGCGTGACTTTAACAGCCTCAAAACATTATCTATTTGATTGATACGCTTCCTCATAGAAAACAGCCGAGGGCCATAACCGCCTTTGCCGTCAGAGTACTTTGCGTATTTCGGAGTGTAGTAGGTTATAAACTTTAAGTCGTTCTTGCCCGAGAGATACCAGAGCAGTTCTCCAAGCGCAGAGAAAAAGGTTGCCCGAGTTTCAGTCCTGCTTAACCGAAATCTCGGCCTTGTCAGCCTCAATAAGACTCCAGTTAATTCTACGGTCGCCCCTTTTTTGTTGCTCGTCGTCGCGGTTTTGCTCGCCAGGAGTCGCTCGAAAACCTTTCTGAGCAGATCGTCAAAGGTGGAAGCAGATATGAACATGCATGATCTAGTTTTCTTTATTTATTCTCCCACTGGTTGAGTTCGGAAGCAATGGCAACTCCAGGGATTCCAAACCTCATCCGCATATGCCTAACCTGCCCATCCTCTTCCCCACCAACCTGCCGGATCGGCAGCGTCTTCTCGTGCTTGGTGTAGATCGTCAGGTGCAGGATGCCGAGCTTGTGGTGCGGCAATAGCGGCTCGACGAAGCATTTGCGCGCAACGTCCCAGCACGGCATGGCGTGGTGCACTGCCCAATTGCACCAGGTCGGCAGGAAATGCGCTTTCACGCCGCGGCGGTAGATGACCAGGTTGAACGCGGCCTGCTCGGTGAGGAAGTTTTTGGTGTTGGCGAAGCCTTCGCCGATGGCTTGCGCCCAGATCGCCCATGACGGCGAGTTGCCCTTGAGGGCGAAGACGCCGGAATTGATCAGCGGGTGGCGAGCGAGCTCCATGCCGAGCTTTTCGCCGAAGGCCTCGACATAGGAGGCGTCGACCACGGAATGGAATTCCTCCCAGGCGTGGAAATAGCAGCGATAGGAGCGGTCGATCTCCGGCACGCAGGCGACCGAGCCATCGGCCGAGGCGCGCAGCAGCAGCTCGATCGCGCCCCAGTCCTGCACCCAGGCATCGGCGTCGATCCACAGATAGGTTTCGTTGCCGGGGAAGTATTTCGGCAGGAAGGGGCGGCTGGTCAGCGCCTTGTAATAGTCGGGCAACTCGCTGCGGCCGGGGAAGTCGATGTCCCAGTCGGGCACGGCGATCTCGGCATCGAGGTCTTTCAGCCAGGCGCGCTGCTCGTCGGTCAGGCCGAGATCGAGAATGCCCAGCCGGACGTCTTTGCCTTCAGGCCGCTCGCGGATCGAGCGGACGCAGTTCTGCAGCAGCTCGAAATACTTCGCATCGCCGCCGGTGCAGATGATGAAGTCGTTGTTCATGTCCGCGGCAGAGTATCAAAATCCCATCGCCACCGCGCCGACCGCGATGAGGTTGTTGACCACATGCGCCACGATGGGCGGCCACAGCGAGCCGGACTTCTCTCGCATATAGGCCAGCGCCATGCCGAGGATGCCGGCGACGATGGCGTGCGCCCATTCGCCATGCGCCAGGCCGAACAGGGCCGAGGTCAGGATGGCGGTCAGGATGAACGGCAGGAAGCCGCGCAGCCAGCCATAGAGCAGGCCGCGAAACACCAGCTCTTCGGCCAGCGGCGCCAGCACGGCCAGCACCACCACAGCACTAATGGCCAGCGACGGGGTGGAGGTCAGCGCGCGGATCAGCAAGGTGACCTGCAGTTCGTCGCCGCCGATCGCCATCACGTCGCGCAGGAACGGAAGCAAAAACAGATCGAGAAGCTGCGACAGCGCCAGCACGCCGATCGTGCCGAACACGAACCACTGCCATTTCGCCGGCACCATGGCGAGCGCGATGGCGCGCCGGCCGCGATGGGGAAACATCGCCAGCCAGGTGGCGGCGATCACCGCCAGATAGAAGAGGGCGAAGCCGCCGAGATAGATCCAGGACTCGGCCGGGTTGTTGGGATCGGGCAGGCCGCGCTGCAGCGCCGACCCTGCCTTGGGCCCGAAGGCCACGTCTCCTATCGCAGCCAGAATGGCGCCGCCGACCACCACGATCAGCGCCAGCACCAGAACAAAGAGTAGTAGTTCCCAGGCCACGGGCCGGTCGGGCAGGCTGCGCTTGGGTGACGGGGACGAGGCGAGGTCGGATGGAGCCATGCTGATACTCTGAAGACAGCCGCTTGCAGGCGACGCGTTGCACGGAGATATATCTAAATCATTGATAATATTAAATGATTTTGTTGTCGATGGTCGCATTTCTCGCCTTTGTTGACACAACGGGCCACCTCTCATAGGTTCCGCCCCGTTCACGACCAGTCCGAATGGTCGGTCGACCCTGATAGTCGGGGGGCCCCGCTGATCCGCGAGTTTCGCGCATCGGCGCGATCGTCGTTTGGCTGTTGGTTTTAGCGCTTTTGAGGACCGAAACCGGTTTCATGTTCGACAGTCTTTCCAAACGCCTTGGCGATGTTTTCGACCGGCTGACCCGTCGCGGGGCGCTGTCGGAAGCCGACGTCGATGCCGCCCTGCGCGAAGTGCGCGTGGCGCTGCTGGAAGCCGACGTCGCGCTGCCGGTGGTCAAGGACTTCATCGACGGCGTTCGCGAGAAGGCTGTCGGCGCGGAGGTGATCAAGTCGGTCACGCCGGGCCAGATGGTGGTGAAGATCGTCAACGACCACCTGGTCGAGATGCTGGGCGGCCAGGGCGTCGAGCTCGATCTGGCCGCAACGCCGCCAGTTGTCATCCTGATGGTCGGCCTTCAGGGCTCGGGCAAGACCACCTCGACCGCCAAGATCGCCTACCGCCTGTCGCAAGGCGGGCAGGGCATTCTCGCCGGCAAGCTCGCCGAGAAGAAGAAAGTGCTGATGGCCTCGCTCGACGTCGCCCGTCCGGCGGCGCAGCAGCAATTGGCGGTGCTGGGCGAGCAGGCCGGCGTTGCGACCTTGCCGATCGTGGCGCTGGAGCAGCCGCTGGGCATCACGCGTCGCGCGCTCGATGCCGCCCGCCGCGAAGGCTACGACGTGCTGCTGCTCGATACCGCCGGCCGCCTGTCGATCGACGAGAAGCTGATGGCCGAAGTCGCCCAGGTGCGCGACCTCGCCAAGCCGAAAGAGACGCTGCTGGTCGTCGACGCCATGACCGGCCAGGACGCGGTCAACACCGCCACGGCCTTCAACCAGAAGATCGGCGTCACCGGCATCGTCATGACCCGCGTCGACGGCGATGCGCGCGGCGGTGCGGCGCTGTCGATGCGCGCGGTCACCGGCCGGCCGATCAAGCTGATTGGCGTCGGCGAGAAGATCGACGCGCTGGAGCCGTTCCATCCCGAGCGCATTGCCTCGCGCATTCTCGGCATGGGCGATATCGTCTCGCTGGTCGAGAAGGCCGCCGCCACGATCGAGAAGGATGAGGCCGAGGCGCTCGCCGCCAAGTTCCAGAAGAACCAGTTCGACCTCGACGACATGGCCAAGCAGCTGCGCCAGCTGAAGAAGATGGGCGGGTTGTCGGGCCTGATGGGCATGCTGCCGGGCATCGGCAAGATCAAGGCCCAGATGAAGGAAGCCAATCTCGACGAGAAGCTGCTGTCGCGCCAGGAAGCGATCATCATGTCGATGACGCCCAAGGAGCGCCGCAATCCGAACCTGATCCACGCCTCGCGCAAGAAGCGCATCGCGACCGGCTCGGGCACGCAGGTGCAGGACGTCAACAAGCTGCTCAAGCAGTTCATGGAAATGAGCAAGATGATGAAGCGGGTGAACAAGCTGGGCGACAAGGGCCTGGCGCGCTCGCTGGAAGGCATGCTGCCGCCGGGCTTTCCGCGCGGCTGATAGAGACCGAAGAGACCTTACGAACAACCGAAACGCTGAAGACTAAAGAGACGAAAGGAACCACACCGACATGTCGCTCAAGATTCGCATGACCCGCGGCGGCGCCAAGAAGCGCCCGTACTACAACATCGTGGTCGCCGACTCGCGCAGCCCGCGCGATGGCCGCTTCATCGAGAAGGTCGGCACCTACAACCCGATGCTGAAGTCCGACCGCGAGGATCGCTTCATCCTGAAGAAGGAGCGCATCGAGCATTGGCTGAAGATGGGCGCCACCCCGTCCGACCGCGTGCATCGCTTCCTGACGGCGGCCGAGATGCTGCCGGCGCCGGTCCGTCGCGAGCAGCCGAAGAAGTCGGCGCCCAAGGCCAAGGCGCAGGAGCGGGCGAAGGCGGAAGCCGATGCCGCAGCCGCGGCGGCGGAGAAGCCGGCCGAGGGCGCAGAAGCGCAGGCCTAAAGTCGCCTCATGGCCATGGCCCCGCAGCGGGTTCTGGTCGGCATCGTGGTCGGCGCCCAGGGCGTGCGCGGCCGGGTGCGGATCAAGAGCTTCACGGAGGATCCCATGGCCATCGGCGCCTATGGCGCGGTGAGCGACGAGGCCGGCAAGCGCAAGCTTACGCTGCGCGCCATCGGCCTCTCGCGCGGGGCGGTGCTGGCGGATATCGCAGGCATCGCCGACCGCAACGCGGCCGAGGCGCTGAAGGGGACGAGGCTCTATGTCGAGCGATCGGCATTGGGCGGCACGGAAGACGGAGAATATTTCCAGGCCGACTTGATCGGCCTGGCGGCGGAAGACGAAGGCGGCAAGCCGTTGGGCAAGGTTAAAGCGGTGTTCGATTTCGGCGCCGGACCCTTGCTGGAGCTGGAGCTTCTGAAGGGGGGCACGCAGATGCTGACCTTCACCGATGCGGTGGTGCCGGTGGTGGATGTGGCAGGCGGACGCATCGTCGTCGTCCCGCCAGTCGAGGTCGAAGCTGAGCCCGATGGCGCGCGCGAGGACGCTGCGACTGACGGTGAGGAGAGGGCCTGATGTGGCGGGCCAAGGTGCTGACCCTGTTCCCGGAAATGTTTCCAGGGCCGCTGGGCGGCAGCCTCGCCGGACGGGCTTTGGAGCAGGGCGTGTGGTCCCTGGAGGCTGTGGACATCCGCGCATACGCGCGCGATAAACACCGCTCCGTGGACGATACCCCGCTGGGCGGCGGGCCGGGCATGGTGCTGCGGCCCGACGTCGTGGGCGATGCGCTGGGCGCCGAGGCTTTGGCTGGTGCGCCGCTGATCTATCTCACGCCGCGCGGGCGGGTGCTGGATCAGGCAAGGGCGCGGGCGCTGGTGTCGGGGCCGGGAGTGACCTTGCTGTGCGGTCGCTTCGAGGGCGTCGACCAGCGTGTGGTGGATGCGTTCGGGATGGAGGAGCTGAGCATCGGCGACTTCGTCCTGTCGGGTGGCGAGATCGCCGCCATGGTTGTGCTGGACGCTTGCGTGCGGCTGCTGCCCGGGGTGATGGGTGCGGCGGAGTCGCTGGCGGAAGAGAGTTTCGAGCGGGGATTGCTGGAATATCCCCACTACACGCGGCCGGCGCTGTGGCGTTCGGCCGATGGCAAGGAATGGCCGGCGCCGGAGGTGCTGCTGTCGGGACACCATGAAAAGGTGCGGCAGTGGCGGCTGGAGCGGGCGAAGGAGACGACGCGAGAGCGCAGGCCGGATCTGTACGACCGGTTTGAGGCGGGCGCGAAGAAGATTACGAAAGGAACGACGTCATGAATCTCATTCAGACTCTGAACAAAGAGCAGATGGACAAGCTCGCCGCGCAGCGCAAGGTGCCGGCCTTCGATCCGGGCGACACGCTGAAGGTGCACGTCAAGGTCACCGAAGGCGACCGCGAGCGCGTGCAGGTGTTCGAAGGCCTGTGCATCGCGCGCAAGAACTCGGGCATCAACTCCTCCTTCACCGTGCGCAAGATTTCGTACGGCGAGGGCGTCGAGCGCGTCTTCCCGCTCTACAGCCCCCGCATCGACGAGATCGAAGTGGTGCGCAAAGGCGTCGTGCGCCGCGCCAAGCTCTATTACCTGCGTGGCCGCACCGGCAAGTCGGCCCGTATCGTCGAGGATATCGAGGCGCAGCGCGAGCTGCTTGCCCTGCAGGCCAAGGAAGCGGCCACCGGCGAGAAGAAGGCCAAGCGCGAGAAGCCCAAGACCACCGACAAGGCCCGGGCCAAGGACAAGAAGCCCGCGGCCAAGGGCGGCAAGAAATAGCATCGGCGGCGCCGCTGCCGCGGCGCCTCCGCAGATCACACTGGCGAGGCGCAGCGCCCGACCGCAATCAGGCCTCCCTCGCCCCCGCGCCGCAGTAAGTCGGCGTGGGCGCCTGGTTTAGGGAGAGTCCGATTATGGCAACGAAGAAGAAAGCCGCAGCCCCCGTCGAACCGGTCGTGCCCGCAAAGCCGCGCACCCTGTTCGACAAGATCTGGGACAATCACGTCGTCCATCGCCAGGAAGACGGCACCTGCATTCTCTATATCGACCGGCATCTGGTGCATGAAGTCACCAGCCCGCAGGCTTTCGAAGGCCTGCGCACCACCGGCCGCAAGCTGCGCCGTCCCGACGCCACCGTCGCCGTCGCCGACCACAACGTGCCGACCACCGACCGCAGCCAGGGCATCGCCGACGAAGAATCGCGCATCCAGGTGCAGACGCTGGAAGACAATTGCCGCGAGTTCGGCGTGCAGTATTTCGGCATGGACGATATTCGCCAGGGCATCGTCCACATCATCGGGCCGGAGCAGGGCCTGACCCTGCCGGGCATGACCATCGTCTGCGGCGATTCGCATACCTCCACGCATGGCGCCTTCGGGGCGCTGGCGTTCGGCATCGGCACCTCCGAAGTCGAGCATGTGCTGGCGACGCAGACCTTGCTGCAGAAGCCGGCCAAGAACATGCGTATCTCGGTCGATGGCGATCTGCCGTTCGGCGTTACGGCGAAAGACCTGATCCTGGCCATCATCGGCAAGATCGGCACCGCTGGCGGCACCGGCCACGTCATCGAATTCGCCGGCAAGGCGATCCGCGAGCTGTCGATGGAAGGCCGCATGACGGTCTGCAACATGTCGATCGAGGCGGGCGCGCGCGCCGGCCTGATCGCGCCGGACGAAGTCACCTACAATTACCTGCGCGGCCGGCCGATGGCGCCCAAGGGCGGCGCCTTCGAGATGGCGGTGGCGCAGTGGCGTCGCCTGCCCTCCGACAAGGGGGCGTTCTATGACACCGAAGTGCGCCTCGACGCCTCGCAGATCGCGCCCAGCCTGACCTGGGGTACCTCGCCGCAGGACGTGGCGCCGATCGACGGCGTCGTTCCCGATCCGGCTCAGGCGCCGGACGAGAACACCAGGGCGGCCTGGCAGCGCTCGCTGGAGTACATGGGACTGACGCCGGGCACCAAACTCACCGACGTCAAGATCGACCGCGTTTTCATCGGCTCCTGTACCAATGGCCGCATCGAAGACCTGCGCGCCGTGGCGGAACTCGTGAAGGATCGCAAGGTCGCAAGCCATGTCGGCGCCATGATCGTGCCGGGCTCCGGTCTCGTTAAGGAACAGGCCGAGCGCGAAGGCTTGCACAAGATCTTCCTCGAAGCCGGCTTTGAATGGCGCGAGCCGGGTTGCTCGATGTGCCTGGCGATGAATGCCGACAAGCTGCAGCCGGGCGAGCGCTGCGCCTCGACTTCGAACCGCAACTTCGAAGGCCGCCAGGGCCGCGGCGGCCGCACGCATCTGATGAGCCCGGTAATGGCAGCAGCGGCGGCGATCAGCGGCCACTTCGCCGACGTGCGCGATTTCATGGGCGAGTAGGGTCCATATCTTCCAGCAAAAGCCCCGCCGGGACAGCCCGTGCGGGGCTTTCGTTTTCCAGCGGCGCTGCCGATAATCACGCCGTGGAAGCGGGACTTTCCAATCAGTCCTCATCCTGAGCCCGTCGAAGGATGGGCTCCACAGACATCGCCCGCTGCATCTCATCCTTCGACGGGCTCAGGATGAGGAATTGTAGTTTCCGCAGAGAGAGGCAATGAAAGATATCGAATACTTCTATTCCGCGCATTCGCTTTACGCCTATATCGGCTCGCGCAAGCTGATGCAGATCTGCGCTGCGCATGGCCGGCGCATCGTGCATCGGCCGATGGACCTGCGCGAAGTGGTTGCCAAATCGGGCGCGGTGCCGTTCGGCAAGCGGACCCAGGCGCACAAGGATTACTTCTTCGGCCGCGAGATGGAACGCTGGGCCGAAGAGCGCGGCGTGACGATGATGCAGCATTTCCCGCGGCATCACGCCAAGGACATCACCCTGCCCAACTGCCTGCTGCTGGCCGCGATCGCAACCGAGGCCGATATTGATGCGCTGGCGCACCGTCTTCTGGAAGCGCATTGGGTGGAAGATGCCGACCTTTCCGATGCGGCGACCTTGGTGCGGCTGGCCGGCGAATTGGGCATGGATGGCGAGGCGTTGCTGGCGCTGGCCAACAGCCACAAGGTGCTGGCGCAATACGAAGCCAACACGCAGGAAGCCATCGCCCGTTCGGTGTTCGGCTCGCCGACCTATTTCGTCAATGGCGACATGTTCTATGGTCAGGATCGGCTGGAGATGGTCGAGCGCGCCTTGACCAGACCTTATGCGAGAACCGGCGTTGGCGGTGCGCCAGCGTAAAAGAAGCGGAGGCGGGGATGAGCGAGCTATGGGCGTGGGGCGCGGTGAAGCTGGCGAAAGCGATCCGCACGCGCAAGGTTTCCAGCCGCGAGGCGGTGACGGCATCGCTTGATCGCCTCGATGCGGTCAATCCGAAGATCAATGCCGTCGTCGAAAGCCGCCGCGACGAAGCGCTGGCCGCCGCCGATGCGGCCGACAAGGCGATCGCCAGGGGCGAAGTGGTCGGCGCTCTGCATGGCGTGCCGGTGACCATCAAGGTCAATATCGACCAGATCGGCTATGCCACCACCAACGGCGTCGAGGCGTTCAAGGATGTCGTGGCGAAGGAAGACAGCCCCGTGGTCGCCAATTGGCGCAAGGCGGGCGCGGTCTTCATCGGCCGCACCAATACGCCAGCCTTCTCGCATCGCTGGTTCACCGACAACAAGCTGCACGGCCAGACGCTCAACCCGCTCGACAAGGGCCGCACGCCGGGCGGCTCCTCGGGAGGTGCTGCGGCGGCGATGGCGGCCGGCATCGGCGCGCTGGCGCATGGCAACGACTATGGCGGCTCGGTGCGCTATCCAGCCTACGCCTGCGGCCTGGTCGGCATGCGCGGCACGTTTGGGCGCGTGCCGGCCTATAACCCGACGACGGCGGGTATGAAGGAGCGCATCATCTCGGCGCAACTGATGTCGGTGCAAGGCCCGCTGGCGCGTTCCGTCGCCGATGCGCGGTTGGGCCTCTACACCATGGCGCAACGCGATCCGCGCGACCCGTGGTGGGTGCCTGCACCTTTGGAAGGCCCGCCGTTGGCGCGGCCGATCAAGGTGGCGATGATCGCCGATGCGTTCGGCGATGGCGTGCATCCGGCGGTGAAAGCAGCGATCGAGCAGGCCGGCAAATGGCTGCAGCAGGCGGGTTATGTCGTCGAGCCGGCGACGCCGCCGATGCTGCCGGAAGCCACCACCTTGTGGTCGAGCCTGGTGATGAGCGATGGCGCGCGCGGCTTGCGCGGGCCCGTCGATCAGTTCGGCGACAAGCCCTCGCAGCAGACTTTCTACGACATGCTGAACCTGTCGACGACGATGGAAGGGGCCACCTATCTCGAAGCGCTGGAGAAGCGCAGCGGCATTCTGCGCGCGTGGAACCTGTTCCTGGAGAAATACCCGCTGGTGCTGATGCCGGTGTCGATGGAGCCGCCCTTCGAGCAGGGGCTCGATTTGCAAGGTCCCAACGCCATGGGCCGCATCATGGCGGCGCAGCGACCGTTGCTGGCTCTAGCGCTGCTGGGTCTGCCCTGCCTCTCGGTGCCGACCGGCATCGACAAGGGCGTGGCGATGGGCGTGCAGATCGTCGGCCAGCGGTTCCGCGAGGATACCTGCCTCGACGCCGCCGAGGTGATCGAGGCGCAGGCCAACGTCAAGGTGCCGGTCGATCCCGCCTGATCGAATTCGACGCAAGCGACGGAGAGAGATCTTCGTCGCGCTGTCGCATGGTCGCGCCATCAACAGGAGCGATGAACCATGCACGTCACCAGCGAACCCGCGATCCTCTATTTCGGCACGCCCGTCGTGCTGATCAGCACCGTCAACGAAGACGGCTCGTTCAACCTGGCGCCGATGTCGTCGGCTTTCTGGCTGGGCTGGCGCTGCGTCATCGGTCTGGGCGCGGCCTCCAAGACGACGCAGAACCTCATTCGTACCGGACAAGGCGTGCTGAACCTGCCGTCGTCGAATCAGGCGGCGATGGTCGATCGGCTGGCGCTGACCACCGGTTCCGATCCCGTGCCGGCGATCAAGATTGCGCGCGGCTATCGTCACGAGAAGGAGAAGTTCGCGTTGTCGGGCTTCACGCCGCTGCCGTCGCAGACCGTTGCCGCGCCGCGCGCCGGCCAATGCCCGGTGCAGATGGAGGTCGTGGTCGAAGCGGTGCATCAGCTTGCCGAGAGTGACCAGATCCTGCGCGGCCGCATCGTCACTCTGGAATTGCGGGTGCAGCGCGTTCATCTGGATGAGTCGATCCTGATGGACGGCCAGCCCAACCGGGTCGATCCCGACAAATGGCGGCCGCTGATCATGAGCTTTCAGAAGTTCTACGGGCTGGAGCCGGCCCAGGCGCATGGCTCGACCCTGGCCAGCATCCCCGAGGCGCTCTATCGCAGCCCCGATATCGACCGCGCCCGCGTTGCATAACAAGCACTTAAGCGCCCGGCGAGAGGCTCGCCGACATGGCTTGACCCACGGCGTTTGCGGGAGTTTATTGCCTGCCTCGCGGAATTCCTGAAGGAGCCGGCCGTTAAGCCGGGTCAAGCCATGGATAAATTCACCGTTCTGAGCGGCACCGCCGCCCCCCTGCCGATGGTCAATATCGACACCGATATGATCATCCCCAAGCAGTTCCTGAAGACCATCAAGCGCACCGGCCTGAAGGAAGGCCTGTTCTACGAGCTGCGCTGGACGGCCGACGGCAAGAAGATGGACTTCGTCCTCGACCAGCCCGCTTACCAGAACGCCAAGATCCTGGTCGCCGGCCCCAATTTCGGCTGCGGCTCCTCGCGCGAACATGCGCCTTGGGCGCTGCTCGATTTCGGCATTCGCTGCATCATCGCCGAGAGCTTTGCCGACATTTTCTACAACAACTGCTTCAAGAACGGCATCCTGCCGATCAAGCTGCCGAAGGAAGACGTCGCCAAGCTGCTGGACGACGCCAATCGTGGCTCCAACGCGGTGGTGACCGTCGATCTCGAGAAGCAGGAAATCACCGGCCCCGATGGCGGGCGCATCACCTTCGACGTTGATCCCTTCCGCAAGCATTGTCTGCTCAACGGTCTCGACGACATCGGCCTGACCATGCAGCAGGAAGCCTCGATCGACGCTTACGAAGCGGCGCATCGCAATACGCAGCCGTGGCTTTACCGTTAACAACAACCATTAAGGAAACGCCATGAAACCCGTCACCATCGTCGGCATCGTCATTATTCTTCTGGGCGTCGCCGGTTTCTTCGTCGGCGGCGTTTCCGTCAAAGATCAGGAGACCAAGGCGCAGATCGGCAATTTGAAGATCACCGCTGAGACGCAGAAGAACTATTTCATCCCGCCCTGGGCCGCCGGCCTGGTCGTGCTGGCCGGTCTCGGCATTGCCATCTACGGATTCGTCAACAAGCGCTAAAGCGCGATCGCATCGAGGCGCGGCTGCGTGAAGCGGCCGCACCGTTTTCTTGAGGGGAGATCAGTCGTGGCCACCAACCGTTCGTCCAATCGCAAATTGCTGGTTCTGCCGGGCGACGGCATCGGGCCTGAAGTCATGAACGAGGTGCGCAAGGTCATCGCCTGGACCGGCAAGAAGCGCGCGGTCGGCTTCGACATCGAGGAAGGCAAGGTCGGTGGCGCGGCTATCGACGCCGAAGGGGCGCCACTGTCGGATGCCACCATGGCGCGCGCGCAGGAAGCCGATGCGGTGCTGTTCGGCTCGGTCGGCGGCCCGAAATGGGACAATTTGCCCTTCGCGCAGAAGCCCGAGCGCGGGCTGCTGCGCCTGCGCAAGGAAATGGACCTGTTCGCCAATCTGCGGCCGGCCAAGGTGTTTGACGCGCTGGTCGATGCCTCGACCCTGAAGCCTGAGATCGTCAAGGGCCTCGACATTCTCATCATCCGCGAGCTGACCGGCGGCGTCTATTTCGGCGAGCCGCGCGGCATTACCACCTTGCCCAATGGCGAGCGCAAGGGCGTGAACACGCAAGTCTACACCACGTCGGAAATCCGCCGCGTCGCCGCCGTCGCTTTCGATTTGGCGCGCAAGCGCAAAGGCAAGGTGTGCTCGTCGGAGAAAGCCAATGTCATGGAATCGGGCGTGCTGTGGCGCGAGGAAGTGACCAAGCTGCACGCCGAAAGCTACAAGGATGTCGAGCTGTCGCACATGTATGCCGATGCGCTGGCCATGCAGCTGGTACGCTGGCCGGCCCAGTTCGACGTTATCGTCACCGACAATCTGTTCGGCGACATGCTGTCTGACGAGGCGGCGATGCTGACCGGCTCGCTGGGCATGCTGCCCTCAGCCTCGCTGGGGGCGCCGGCAGCCAGCGGCCGCCGCAAGGCGCTGTACGAGCCGATCCACGGCTCGGCCCCGGACATCGCCGGCAAGGGCGTCGCCAATCCGCTGGCCGAGATGCTCTCCTACTCGATGATGCTGCGCTACAGCTTCGATCTCGGCGACGAGGCCGATCTGGTCGAAACCGCGGTCGAGAACGTGCTGGCCACCGGCATCCGCACGCCCGACATCATGCAGACCGGCATGCGCAAAGTCGGCACCCAGGAAATGGGCGACGCCATCATCAAGGAACTAGACCGCCTGGTCTAATTTGAAGCAGTCCTGTTAATAATCCTCATCCTGAGCCCGTCGAAGGATGAGGATCACAGGCGATGTCCGCCTACGTCTACATTCTCCGCTGCAAAGATGGCAGCTACTACGTCGGCTCGACGCGCACGGCACTTGAAACGCGTGTCGGTCAACACAACGCCGGCACATATGACGGCTATACCAGGAGCCGTCGCCCGGTCGTTCTGGTCTGGAGCCAGGAGTTCCAGCAGATTACAGATGCGATAGCAGTCGAACGCCAGGTCAAAGGCTGGAGCCGTGCGAAGAAGGAAGCATTAATCGCAGGCGATTTCGACGCCTTGCCTGATCTGGCGCGCGGTCGGTCGCGGCCTGCCAAGGATGAACCAACCGCCTGAGTATGTAGCCTCATCCTTCGACGGGCTCAGGATGAGGATTTTACTTTAAACTCTCGATAAGATGTCCGAACCCGAATTTCTCAGCTTCCCGACCAATCCCGCGCCCGGCATCAAGCCGGTGCGCGTCAACGCCACCTTGCATCTGCCGGATGTCTCGACCCCGGCCCCCGCCATGGTGCTGTTGACCTCGTCGGGCGGCGTGCAGCGACATCGCGAGCATTGGTATGCCGAGAACCTCAATGCCAACGGCATTGCGGCGCTGATCGTCGATTCCTTCAAGCCGCGTGGCGTGCGCAATACCGTCACCGATCAGCGCCAGGTCTCGGCCTGGGAGATGGAGAACGACGCTTTCGCCGCGCTCGATCTGCTGCGCCATGACGAGCGTATCGACCCCGCCCGCATCGGTATCATGGGCGTGTCCAAGGGCGGCATCGCCGCCATCGCGTCTGCCGTCGAGATCCGCAAGCGCTGGCGGCGCACCGGCGAAATGCTCTTTGCCCTGCACGTCGCCATCGTCCCCGGCTGCACCGTGCAGCATCGCATCCCGCGCAGCACGGGACGGCCGATGCTGTTCCAGCTTGCCGAAAAGGACGACTATACGCCGGCCGCCCTGTGCCAGACCTATGCAGCGAAGTTCCGCGAACTTGGAAACGAGCGCATCGTGGTGAAGCTCTATGAAGGCGCGCATCACGGCTGGGAAGCGATCGGCCCGCTGCATGAGCTGCGCCGGGCGGAGAACTACTCCCATTGCCGGGCGCTGGTCGAAGACGATGGCAGTCTCTTCGTGCCGCAAATCGCGCGTCACATGAGCCAGGACGAGTATTCGCTGTGGGCGCGCGAGAATTGCATGTTCATCGGTCGCACCCATGCCGGCGGCGGCACGGTGGAACTGCGCCGGCGCGCGACTGATGATCTACTCGACTTCCTGAAAGCGAACAGCTTCTAGCGCCGTTTCAGAATCGACCCCAGTACGCCGCGCACGATCTCCCGTCCCAGCGTGCTGCCGACCGTGCGGACAGCAGATTTCGCCATCGCTTCAACCAGCGAATCGCGCGGCCGGCCGACGGGGCGTGGTGCTGGTCGAGGCTCAGGTTCGGCGCGCGGCATGGGCCGGGGCGCTTGTTGCGGAACGGGTTGCGGCACGCGCTGCTGCGGAGCGTCACCCCAAGGCGAGCCCGAGGGCGGGATGCGCGAGCGGCTGACTGGCCCGGATGGCGCGCTGGGGCTTTGCGCTCGCGCCGCCAGTTGCTCGTAGGCCGAGTCGCGATCGACCGTATCGTCGTAACGGCCATAGACCGGGCTGCGCTCGATGCAGACTTTGCGCTCGGCTGCCGTGATCGGGCCCAGTCGGGAGCAGGGCGGCGCAACGAGAGTACGCTCGACCGGCGCCGGCTCACCCTTGCCTTGCAGCAGTGACACCAGCGCTTCGCCGACCACGAGCTCGGTGATGGCGCGGCTGACGTCGAGCGGCGGGTTGGGGCGGAACGTATCGGCGGCCGATTTCACGGCCTTCTGGTCGCGCGGCGTGAAGGCGCGCAGGGCGTGCTGCACGCGATTGCCGAGCTGGCCCAGCACCGAGTCTGGAATATCGAGCGGGTTTTGCGTCACGAAGTAGACGCCGACACCTTTGGAGCGGATCAGCCGCACCACCTGCTCGATCTTGGTCACCAGCGCCTTGGGCGCGTCCTCGAACAGCAGATGCGCCTCGTCGAAGAAGAATACCAATTTGGGTTTGTCGAGATCGCCGACCTCGGGCAGATCCTCGAACAGCTCCGACAGCAGCCACAGCAGGAACGTCGCGTAAAGGCGCGGGCTTTGCATCAGCTTGTCGGCGGCCAGCACGTTGACGGCGCCGCGGCCGTGATTGTCCTGACGCAGAAAATCGGCAAGGTCCAGCGCCGGCTCGGCCAGGAAATGCTCGGCGCCCTGCTGCTCCAGCACCAGCAGCTGACGCTGAATGGCACCGATCGAGGTCTTGCCGATCTGCCCATAACGCGTGCTGAGCTCGGCGGCATTGTCGCCGACGAAATTCAGCATGGCGCGCAAATCCTTCAGGTCCAGCAGCAGCAGGCCCTGATCGTCCGCCGCCTTGAAGGCGACGTTTAGCACGCCCTCCTGCACCTCGTTGAGATCGAGCAGGCGCGAGAGCAGCAACGGGCCGATTTCGGAAACGGTGGTGCGGATGGGATGGCCCTGCTGGCCGAACAGATCCCAGAAGATCACCGGCATCGCTTCGCCGGCATAATCGGCGTAGCCGATTTGTTTGGCGCGCTCGGCCAGTTTGGGATTGTCGCCGCCTGTCTGCGCCAGGCCGGCAAGATCGCCCTTTACGTCGGCCACGAACACCGGCACGCCGGCGCGCGAGAAGCCCTCGGCCAAAGTCTGCAAGGTCACGGTCTTGCCGGTGCCGGTGGCGCCGGCGATCAGCCCGTGCCGGTTGGCCAGTTTCAGCAGCAGGGTGCGCGGCGACTGGCCCAGCCCTACGAAAATATCGGCGCTCTCGCTCATGGTGCCCTCGCTCTAGCCTGCCGCGCTGACGATAAAGCCCGCGCGCGGGAAATGCACCATGACCTCGCCGACCAGCGGATCGCTGCGTTTGATGACGATTTCCTGCGCCGAGGAAGCGACCAGCTCGCCCACGACCGGATCGCGACCGGTATCGTCGGCGGCGACCGCGACCCTGGCGCCCGGCTTGCGAACCTCGGGATCGGCCGGATCGGCCGCCGGCTTCGCTTCGGGCGTGGCCTTGCGCGCAATCTCCAAAGCGGCTTTCGGATCGAGCTCGCTTGGCTTGCCGTGGCCGATGGCGGCCATGCGCTGCATCCAGTCGCGCAGGCGCGGCAGGTCCTTCAGAGGCGGCGCCTCGGCGCCGGCATTCTTGGCGATGAACCACAGGCAGTGATACGGCGCCAGATCGCCAAGCCCCGGTCTGTCGTCGAACAGGAACTTGCGACCGTCCGCCAGCATGGTGTCGAGATGCGCCAGATGTGCGCGCAACTGGTCGAGCAGTTTCGGCAGCGCGGCCTTCATCTTGGCGACATCGAAATCGCGGCCGGAGAATTTAGCGCGATCGGCCTTGAAGGCATCGTTGAACACGTCACTTTGCTTGCCCAGCGCGAAGGCGACGCCGACGGCGGGCGAGAACATGAACTTCTCGGCCCAGAAGGCGAAGGCGTCGGCGATGCCGGCGCTGTTGTTCGGATAAAAGCTCGGCGTCGGATAGCGCCGCTCCAGCTCGCGCAGGATCAGCTGCGTGTCGCAGTAGATGTCGGCGCCGATCTGCATCACCGGCGTCTTGCGATAACCGCCGGTCAGCGGCAGCAGATCGGGCTTGGGCATGATCATCGGAATGATCACCGATTTCCACGCCAGGCCCTTGATACCCAGCCCCAGCCGGATTTTTTCGGCAAAAGGCGAGGCGGGATAGTGATGCAAAATGATATCGGCCACAGGCGCTCCCCACTATTGGCGGGAACGGCCCCGCGAGCGCCATTATGCCGGGAAGCACACCCTCCTGAGCAAGCCCTCTACGGCTTGCGGCTGACGGCTGCGATGCGGTCGGCGATTTCGCCCGCTTCGAAGGCGGGCAGGGAGCAGAAATTCTGGCTGCAGGCGAAGGCCGCGGCGCGATCGAGTTCGGGATATTCGATCTCGTTGTTGGGCAGCTTGCCCTCCTTGCGATCCCACCATTCCAGCCGCAGATAGCGATCGGCATGGGCGCGCGCGACGCCATAGAGCTTGGCCGCATTGGCATCGTCCTTGGCGCCGACGATGGTGAGGTGCACCGGCTCCGCCGCGAGCTCGCGCTCGGCCAGCAGGGCGCCGGGCAGCACCATGCCTTCGTTGCCCATCGCCACCAGCCAGGCCAGCCCGGTCTTGCTCGCTTCGCGGAAGACCTCCTCGCCGGTATGGCGATGCAACAGGTTGAGAAAGCGCGTGGCCGCGACGTTCTCGTCGATCTGCTTTACGGGTTTGGCCATCACGCCGCGCGCGCCAACCATCGGCCATTGCGCGACATAGCCGCCCTTTTCGTCGGCGAACTGGTTGGCGATGGCGCGGCCGGCGTCGACCGCGTGCTGCAGCCAGTCGCGCCCGCCGGTGCTGCGATGCAGTGCAAAGAACGCCTCGCCCGCGGCCAGCGTATCGGCAAGATAAATGTCGTTGTTGGAGGCGCGAGCGTGTCCGTACGCGCCGTTGGGCGCCTTGCGATTGAGCAGCAGCCAACGTGCGGCGTTCTCCGCCGCGAACAGAGAATTCCTGTCGCCGCTGATGTCGTAATGCGCGGCAAGAGCGGCGATCGCCCAGCCGTTCTCACGCGCATATAGGCTACGGTCGAGACGCGGCTGGCCCAGCGCTTTGCGCTTCTCCGCCGGCTGGCCGTAATAGTCCTTGCCGTGCACCGTTGTGCTGACATCGGCGTCCTGGCTGGCGAAGAAGGCGCCTTCGGGTCCGCGCATCGTATCGCGCAGCCAGCGCGCGATGTCGCCCGCGGCCGCCAGATCCTTTGCGTCATTCCATCGCCCATAGGACAGCGCATAAAGCCGCAACGCCGCGAGCTGTATGTTCATCAGCTTCTCGTAGTGCGGCGACTTCCAATCGAGCGTGTCGGAATATTGGTACATGCCGCCTTCGACCGGATCGATCAGCTTGCGGGCGCCATCCAAGGTGCGCCGCACGATGTCGTGCCAGACCTCGCCATCATCCGCCCGCGCCAACGCGTACTCGACAGTTTCCAGATGCAGGAAGCGATGGGTATCGCCGAAGCCGCCATGAGCCTTGTCGTAGCTCTCCAGGTAATCCTTCTCCATCACTGCCCTCCGCTCGCTCGTGAAGCGGGTGAGCGTGGGATCGACGGCCGGTTCGACGTTGGCCGGCGGCAGGGCCGATGGATCGTCGATCACTGCCTGCAGAAGCTTGGCGAAGAGTTCGGGCGGCTGATAGCCCTGGCGGCGGAAGATCTCGTTGCCGTCCTTGTCGAGCATGATGGTGGCGGGCCAGCCCCAGCGCTCGTAGCGATAGGAAAGATCGGGCCGTGAATCCTGGTCGACCCGCACGGCGATGTATTTCTTGTCGATCAGGCCGAGCACGCTGGGATCGCGATAGGTGGTGTTCTCCATCACATGGCACCAATGGCACCACACGGCCGCCATATGGAGCAGCACGTAGCGATCCTCGCGGCCGGCCTGCTCGAAGATTTCGTCGGAAAACTCACGCCATTTCAGCGGGCCGTCGCCAGCCGCCATCGCCGGGCTGCCGAGGAGAAAGAGGGCCGTGACGGCCAAGAGGAATTTGCGCACCGCTGGCTCCCGCGTCGTTGCTGTTCTCTATACGAGGCGCTGGCGCCGGCGGGCTTGCCCGTCACGGCAACGTGAAACGGCGCGATAACCGGTCAGCCCCGGCGGATCTGATGCTTTTGCAGCTCGCGGCCCATGGTGCCGGACACTAAATGCCCGAACATGCGGAAGTCGCTGATCAGCGACCAGAACGGGTACGTGAACGTGGCGGGCCGGTTCTTCTCGATGAAGAAATGCCCAAACCAGGCAAAGCCGTAGCCGGCCACAGGCGTTGCTACCAGCCACCAATAATTGCCGGTGGCGAAGGCCAGAATCACGGTGGCAAATACCAAGGCAGTCCCGACATAGTGGACGGCCCGGGTCGATGGTTTGGCGTGTTCGCGCAAGTAAAAAGGCCAGAATTCGCTATACTTCGTCAGCTTTGCCGCCATGGCGCCCTCCCATTGCTGCGCCGAAATAATTTGGGGCGGTCGGCGCGCATACGCAACCCGGAACACACAGCGCATGACAGCGCCAGAAATCTCTATCGTTACCGAGACCTTCAATCTTGCCGAAGGACAGAGGATCGAGCCGACGCGCATGGCGCTGTCATTCCTATCCGCGATCGCCCGCTCGCGTGGCGATGTCGAGATCATTCTCGCCGATTCGATGGAGCCGAACCTTCTGGTGGCGACCCTCTTGGCGGAGTTCCCGCACGTAAGGCATGTGCTGAAGCCCGGCGCCGGCTATGAAGGGATCAAGAATGTCGCTGCGAACGCGGCCAGGGGCACCTATGTGGTCTATCTCGACAGCGATTGTTATCCGGAAAAGCCCGAATGGCTCGACGCGCTGCTGCAGCCTTTGCGCCAGGGAATTGCGCAGGCGACCGCCGGCGTAACCCGCTATCGCGGCGATTCGATGCTGCACCGGGTCATGGAAGTTCTCGATTTCGGCTTCCTCATCGCCGACCGAGGCGAAACCGTCGGATGCTATGCATCAAACAATTGCGCATTTACGCGCGACCTGCGCGTTGCGGTGCCGGCGCCGGACGGTCCGATGCGATGCACCTGCTATGCCCATGCGCAGCTTCTGATCCGGTATGGCCAGCCGATGCGGCGGGTCGCCGAAGCGGTCGTAGTTCACGAACTGCCGCCTGCATTTAAGGAACGGTGGCGGCGCGGCTACGATCTGGTGGCGGCTTGCTGGATCGACCCGGAACTGCCAGAGGCGCGTTGGCTTCGCTATGGCGTAATGGCAGCGCCGCTTTTGCTCTGGAGCAATTTGCGCCTGGACTGGCATCGCCTGGCGGCCGTGCAGAAGGTCAATCGCTGGAGAAACGGTCGCCTGGCGGCCGCTCGTTTGCTGGCGATCACCCTACGTCTAGTTGATCTTGGCGGCATTTATCGAGCCCTGCTGTTCGGACCTTCATCGCGCTGGACAGCCTATGGCGCGGTCGCCAAGCCCTGAAACTCCGCCCTATCCTTGCAAACCGGCCGGACTCGGCGTAAGTCACCCGGCTCGGATAGGGTAATATCCTTATTCGAAACGCCCGTGGGTGGTCTGCGGGCGACATCAACCGGCCATTAAATGCGTAGGCCAAACAAACGGTTAGCGTGAGATTATGGGTTATCGGGTCGCGATAGTCGGTGCGACCGGCAATGTCGGTCGCGAATTCCTCGAACTTCTGGCGGAGCGGAATTTCCCCGCCGATGACGTTGTGGCGCTGGCGTCGGAGAAATCCGCCGGCCGCAAAGTCTCGTTCGGCGATAAAGACACGCTGACGGTGCGCGACCTGGCCAAATTCGATTTCAAGGGCATCGATCTCGTCCTCTCTTCGCCTGGCGCGAAGGTTTCGGCGGTGTCGAGCCCGCGCGCGGCCAAGGCCGGATCGATCGTGATCGACAACACGTCCCATTTCCGCATGGATCCGGACGTGCCGCTGGTCGTGCCCGAGGTCAACGCCTCGGCTATCGCCGGCTACCCCAAGCGCAACATCATCGCCAATCCCAATTGCTCGACCATCCAGATGGTGACGGCGCTGAAGCCGTTGCACGACTATGCGCATATCACCCGCATCGTCGTGGCGACCTACCAGTCGACCTCGGGCGGCGGCAAGGAAGCGATGGACGAGCTGTTCAACCAGACCAAGGGCATCTACGTCAACGACATGCCCACGCCGTCGAAATTCAGCAAGCAGATCGCCTTCAACGTCATTCCCCACATCGACGTCTTCATGGAAGACGGCCAGACCAAGGAAGAGTGGAAGATGATGGCGGAGACCAAGAAGATCCTGGATCCTTCCATCAAAGTGACGGCGACCTGCGTGCGCGTGCCGGTATTCGTGGGCCACGCCGAGGCGATCAACGTCGAGTTCGACAGCCCGATCGACGAGAAGATGGCGCGCGAGTTGCTGGAGGCCGCGCCAGGCGTACTGGTGGTCGATCGGCGCGAGCCGGGCGGCTACATCACGCCGGTCGAGATCGCGGGCGACGACAACGTCTATGTCAGCCGCATCCGGGTTGACCCCACGGTCGAGCACGGGCTGAACCTGTGGGTTGTCAGCGACAATCTGCGAAAGGGCGCGGCGCTGAACGCCATCCAGATCGCCGAAGAACTGGTGAAAACCTACCTCTGAGCGCGAGGGCGGGCATGGCGGTGGATATCAAGCAGCCAGGCCCGCCCGGCAGCGCGCCGACGTTGCAGCAGCTTTTCGCGCGCGGCGCCACGCTGCATCAGCAGGGCAAGCACGACGAGGCGCTGGCGATCTACCGCCGTCTGGTTCTCATGGCGCCCAATCACGCCGGCTCCTGGGTCAATCTCGGCGTGTTGTGGCGAGTGAAGAAGAAGCCCGCTCTGGCCGTCGCCTGCCATCGTCGCGCGGTCGCGCTGGAGCCGCAACAGGCCGGCGGCTGGTCCAATCTCGGCAATGCGCTGAAAGACGTCGAGCGTTTTGACGAAGCGCTCGCAGCGCATGCGCGCGCCGTCGAACTGGATCAGAACAGCGCGCTCTATTGGCACAATTATGGCGTTACCTTGCGCGAAGCGAACCAGACCGAGGAAGCCGTGCGTGCGCTCAATCGGGCGATCGAGATCAATCCCGATCATATCGACGCGCATTGGGATCGCGGCCTGTGCAATCTATCACTCGGTCGCTATGCCGAAGCCTGGGCCGATTACGAATGGCGCTGGCGGCTGGGCGAAATGAAAGGCGTCGTCGTGCCGCCGCAGCCGCTGTGGGATGGCACGCCGCTCAACGGGCGCACGCTGCTGCTGCACGCCGAGCAGGGCTTCGGCGACACGATCATGGCCCTGCGCTATCTGCCGCGGCTGGCGGGTCTGGGCGGGCGCATCGTTCTGCATGTACAGCCGGAAGTCGTGCGTCTGCTCGGCGCGCCGCCGAATGTCGACCTCATCGTGCCGCGCCCGCAGGCGCCGCCGCCCGCCGATGTTCGGCTGCCGTTGATGAGCCTGCTATCGCTGTTCACGCCGACCCCTGATGCCATTCCGGCGCCGGCACCGCTCCATGTCCCGGCCGGTGCGGGTGCGAAGGCTTTGACCGCGCTGCAGCATTTCCGCAAACGCTTCAAGATCGGCATCATCTGGTCGGGCAGCGTCACCTTCAAGAACAACCATCGTCGCGCTGTCGACATCGATCGGTTTCTGCCCCTTGCTGAAATTCCCGACGTGCAGCTTTTTAGCCTGCAGAAGGGACCGCCCTACGACCAGTTCAGGAAACTTGACCCAGCGCCGGTGGTGGTCGATCTGGGTTCGCATTTCGAGGATTTCGCCGATACGGCCGCAACCCTGCGGCAGCTCGACCTGGTCATCATGACCGATTCCTCGGTGGCCCATCTCGCCGGCTCACTGGGCGTGCCGATCTGGAATCTGTTGAATTTCCAGTCTTATTGGGTTTATGGCGAGAGCACGGGCATCGACACGACCCCGTGGTATGCTTCCATGCGCCTGTTCCGCCAAGCCCGGCCCAGCGACTGGGACCGGGTGTTTGCTCAGGTGCGTGAGGCGCTGGAATCGCACGTCGCCAGTTGGCGCGCCTCCGGTGGCGGGTCATAGAGCGGTTGCCCCTTCGGTGGACCGCTTGTTAAGTGTGGACCGAGCACGGCTTGCGCAACTGCAGGCCAAGAAGAGTTGGTGAGATGTCGGTAGGCGAGAATACCCAGCAGCTCAACCCATCGGTCGCCATGGTAGGCACCGAGGCGGAAAAGATGATGCGCCACGCGGCGGCGGCGCACCGCGCCGGGCGTCTGCCGGAAGCCGTCGCCATCTACAATCGCCTGCTGCAGCGATTTCCCTTCAATGCCGAACTGCACAACAATATCGGCGTCGCCTTGCGTGCCATGGGGCGGTTCGATGCGGCCATCGCGCACTATCGCCAGTCGCTGGCGCTGGAGCCGAACAACGCGGCGCACCATTCCAATCTGGGCAATGCGCTGCGTTCGGTCAGCCGCTGCGAAGAGGCATTGCAGCATCATTTCCGCGCCGTCGGCATCGCCGACAACTATATCGAGGGCTTCTTCAATCTCGGCCTGACGCTGCGCGACATGGGACGGCTGGAAGAGGCGCAAGGCTGTTTTCAGCGCGCCTTGCAGCTGGCGCCGAACCATGCCCGGGCCCAGGTTGAGATCGCCGTAACCAAGCTCATGCGCGGCGATCTCGATGCGGGTTTCGCCGAATACGAGACGCGCCGCCAGCTCCCCGAACATCCACAGCCGGAGTTTCGCGAACCCGCATGGAACGGCGAAGACCTCACGGGCAAGCGGCTGCTGGTCTATCCCGAGCAGGGCCTGTCGGACGGTCTGCAATTCGTCCGCTATGTGCCGTTGCTGCGCGCCCGCGGCGCCAGGGTGGTGACGCTGGTGCAGCCCTTGCTGCGCGACATCTTGCGGCTCAGCGGTTTGCTCGACGAAGTGGTGGCCGAAGGCGATCCGTTGCCGGGCTTCGACTACCACGTCTCGATGCTGTCGTTGCCTGCGCTGCTGGGTCCCGGCGCGGTGCCGGCCAGCGTGCCCTACCTCGTGGCGCCTGAACGCGGCCGCATCCGTCTCGGCGCCCAGGCGCGCACCAAGCTGAAGGTTGGCATTTTCTGGGCCGCCATGCCGGGCCAGACGCTTGACCGCAATCGATCCTGTCCGCTGAGCGAATTCATGGCGCTTGCCGACAACCCCGACGTGCTGCTGTTCTCGCTGCAGGGCGGAGCGGCGCAAAAGGACATCGAGCAGATCGGTGCGGCGGCTCTGGTGCATGATGTCGGACGCGGCATTTTCGATTTCGCCGAAGCGGCGACGGTTCTGACGCAGCTCGACCTGCTGATCACCATCGACGCGCCGCTCGCGCATCTGGCCGGCGGCATGGGTTTGCCCGCCTGGGTGCTGCTGCCGCATACCGCGGACTGGCGCTGGATGGTCAATCGCGCCGATTCGCCCTGGTATCCCTCGCTGCGGCTGTTTCGCCAGCCTGCTGCCGGCGATTGGCGCTCGGTCATGACCCAGGTGCGCACTTCGCTGGGAGCCTTGCTCAGCGGCGCGATGTAACGCGGCCTACATCTTCCACGGCAGGATGTCGGGCGGCAGCACGATCGACAGCGCGATCAGGCAGCCAACCAGAATCAGCGAACCGCCGGTGATCCAGTTCAGCCATTGCAGCGACGATTGCGACACGAAGCGTCGCAGCGCCTGGGAGACGATGGTCAGCAGCAGCCACCACGAGCCGGCGCCGATCGCCACGCCGGCGATGGCGACGAAGGCCTGCGCCTGACCCTGGATGTCCGAAGCCACGCCCGACGCCGCCAGCACCGCGGCAAAGGCGCCCAGGGTCAGCGGGTTGAACAAGGTGATGGCGAAGCTCGACAGCATGTAGCGCAGATCGGTCACGATGCGATGCTCGCGATCGTCGGCCACCGGATCGCCGACGCTGGGCGGGCGATGGCGCACGTAATAGATGCCCATGCCGATCAGGATCGTGGCGCCGATTATCTCCGCCTCAAGCTGATGACGATGGATGAAATCGGAAACGAAGCCGATGCCGAACACCGCTACCGCGCCGTAGATCGTGTCGGCCGCCGTGGCGCCGAGTCCGGTCGAGATCCCCGGCAGCAGGCCGCCGACCAGCGTGCGCCTGATGCACAGCACCGCCACCGGCCCCACCGGCAGGGCGATGGAAAAACCGATGACGGCGCATTGGATCAGGAGCAGCGTCTCGTTCACGCGTGCGCCTCAATGCCGACTTTCGTCACGGCAAAACGACGCGCCGGTTCGACGAATTCGTCCTGCGCGGCTATCAACGCCAATTCGCGCTGGCCCGCGCGTGCGGTAGCGCCCATCAGGGCGAAGATGCCGGCGGCCGCTTCGCCCAGTGCTGTGGCGATATCGCGGCCCCGCAGATAATGCGCCAGGAACAGCGCCGCCACCGCGTCGCCCGAGCCGTTGGGCGCAATCTTGAAGTCCAGCAGCGGCGTTGCCACCAGATGCGCGTCCCTGGCGCTGACCGCCAGCATTTCGATTTGATCGGGCGGAGCATCGCCGCGCTGCAGGCTGGTGATCAGCACATGCTTTGTGCCGCGCGAGATGACCTTGCGCGCCGCGTCGACGGCATGCTTCAGCGTATCGACCTTGCCGCCGGCCAGATGCTCCAGTTCGAACTGGTTGGGCGTGATGATGTCGGCCAAGGGCGCGATGCGGTCGCGGAACAGTTCGGGAATGCCTTCCCGCACGAAGAAGCCGCGCCCGACATCGCCCATCACCGGATCGCAGGTCCAGATCGCCTTGGGATTTGCCGCGCGCACCCGGGCGGCGGTATCGATCACCGCTTCGCCCATCGCCGGATCGCCGAGATAGCCGGTCAATAGCGCATCGCACTGGCCCAGCACGCCGCGCTCGGCGATGCCGTCGATCACCGCGCGGATATGGGCCGGCGAAAACGCCTCGCCCTTCCACGCGCCATAGCCGGTGTGGTTGGAAAACTGCACCGTATTGACGGCCCAGACGTCGAAGCCCAGCCGCTGCAGCGGGAAGGTTGCCGCCCGATTGCCGACATAGCCGTAGGCCACGTGCGACTGTATCGACAGGATGTTCATTGCCGCCTAAAGGACCATGACTGCGCGCCTCGACGCAAGCTTGCCATGGACCGATTTCGCGTTACAGTCGCCGCCCATTCAGGAGTTTTGGGAGAGTTTCCGCATGTCCGCGCCTGCCATCCGTCCGCGCCGTTCGGTTCTTTACATGCCCGGCGCCAATACGCGGGCGCTGGAAAAGGCCCGCACCCTGCCGGCGGACGCGCTGATTTTCGACCTCGAAGACGCGGTAGCGCCCGATGCCAAGGCCAGTGCCCGCGACAATGTCTGCGCCGCCGCTGCCAGCAAGTCCTATGGCAAGCGCGAAGTCGTCATCCGCGCCAACGGCCTGGCCACGCCCTGGGGCAAGGACGATCTGGCGGCGATCGCCAAATCCGGCGCCGATGCCGCGCTCATTCCCAAGGTCGAGAGCGCGGCGATGGTGAAGCAGGCCTTGGGCCTGCTGGACAGTGCCGGCGCGCCTAAAACCATGGCGCTGTGGTGCATGATCGAAACGCCGCTTGGCATCCTGCAGGCGCAGGAGATCGCCGCCGCCGATCCGCGCCTGGCCGTCTTCATCATGGGCACCAACGATCTTCTGAAGGATACGCGCGCACAATCGACGCCGGACCGGATGCCGCTGCTGGCTGCGCTGTCGATCGCCGTCCTGGCCGCCCGCGCCTACGGCAAGACCATCCTCGACGGCGTCTATAACGACATCCAGGACACCGAAGGCTTCAAGGCGCAATGCCGGCAGGGGCTGCAGCTTGGCTTCGACGGCAAGACGCTGATCCATCCGACCCAGGTCGAGCCTTGCAACGAGATCTTCGCGCCCAGCGAAAAGGAAGTGGCGCAGGCGCGCCGCATCATTACCGCGTTCGAGGAAGCCGAAGCCGCCGGGAAAGGCGTGGTGCAGATCGATGGCCGTATGGTCGAAAACCTGCATGTCGAGCAGGCGCGACGCACCCTGACCTTGCACGACGCCATTGCCGAACTGGCGCGGGGTTAGGGCGTCATGAGCGACAAGACCAATCCGGGGAATTTCTTCGAAGACTTCCGCATGGGCCAAGAGCTGCGCCATGCCACGCCACGCACCATCACCGATGGCGACGCCGCGGTCTATATGGGGCTCTACGGCAGCCGCTTCGCCCTTTCGTCCGCCGCCACGTTTGCGCAGGCCCTGGGTTTCGAGCGCCCGCCGCTCGACGAATTGCTGGGCTTCCATGTGGCGTTCGGCAAGACCGTGCCCGACGTGTCGCTCAACGCCATCGCCAATCTCGGCTATGCCTCCTGCATCTTCGGCGCGCCGATCCATGCCGGCGATACCGTGCACACCAACTCGACTGTCATCGGCGTGCGCGAGAATTCCAACAAGCAGTCGGGCGTCGTCTACGTGCGGTCGGTCGCCGTCAACCAGCATGGCCAAGTGGTACTGGAGTGGATCCGCTGGGTCATGGTGCGCAAGCGCGACAACGACGCGCCGGCGCCGGCGGGCGATGCGCCCAAGCTGCCCTCGGCCGTGACGGTCGACAAGCTGCACGTGCCGCGCGGCCTGCAGTTCGATTCCTACGATTATGTGCTGGCCGGCAGCCCGCATCGCTTCGACGACTACAAGGTCGGCGAGAAGATCGACCATGTCGACGGCACCACGATCGAGGAATCTGAACACGCCATGGCGACGCGGCTCTACCAGAACACCGCCAAGGTGCATTTCAACCAGCACAGCGAACGCCAGGGCCGCTTCGGCAAGCGGCTGATCTATGGCGGCCACATCATCTCGATTGCCCGCGCGTTATCGTTCAATGGTCTGGCCAACGGCTTCCGCATCGCCGCCATCAATGGCGGCAGCCACGTGGCGCCGACTTTCGCTGGCGACACGATCTATGCCTGGAGCGAAGTCCTGGACGCGCAGCCGATCCCGGCGCGCAAGGATCTCGGCGCGCTGCGCCTGCGCACCATAGCCGCCAAGGACCATTCCTGCGCCGATTTCCCTCACAAAACGGCGGACGGCAAGAGCCACCCCGCCGTTGTGCTGGATCTCGATTATTGGGTGCTGATGCCGCGCTAGCGGCGAGGAGGACGGCGTGACGCGAAGCCGGCGTTTTGCCGATTCCGATGTGAAGGCGGCCTTCGCTGCCTTTCCGTCCAACGTCAAAGCCGATCTGTTGCGCCTGCGCGAACTGATCTTCGACACCGCCCGGACGACTGAAGGCGTTGGCGCGCTGCAGGAAACCCTGAAATGGCGGCAGCCCTCCTATCTGACGCCGGAAACCGGAAGCGGCAGCACCATCCGCCTCGACCATATCGCCAGATATCCCGGTCGCTATGCGCTCTATTTCCATTGCCAGAGCGGGCTGGTCGATCGCTTTCGCGAGCTCTACCCCGATCAGTTCCAGTTCGACGGCAAACGCGCGCTCCTGTTTGAGGCCGGTGGAAAGCTGCCCGAGAAGCCATTGCGCCATTGCATTGCGCTGGCGTTGACGCATCATCTGCGCAAATCGTCTCGAGGCCCAAAATGAGCCTGCGCCAGTATCCCAACTTCGTCACCCATCTCGAGTGCTCGCTGACCGGCGAGCGCTACGAAGCTGGCAAGGTTCATGGCCTGTCAGCCGCGGGCCGGCCGCTGCTGGTGCGCTACGACCTTAATGCGTTGTCTCGATCCGTCAGCAAGGAAGACATCGCCCGGCGCGGCGGTGGCTTCTGGAAATGGCGCGAATTCCTGCCGGTGAAACACAGCGAGAACGTCGTGGCGTTGGGCGAGGTCGACACGCCCTTGATCAAGCTGCAGCACGTGGCGCCCAAGGCAGCCGAGGTGCTGGTGAAGGACGAAGGCCGCCTGCCGACCGGCTCGTTCAAGGCGCGCGGCCTGGCGCTGGCCGTGGCGATGGCGAAGGAGCTCGGCTTGAAGCATCTGGCCATCCCGACCAACGGCAACGCCGGTGCGGCGATGGCGGCCTATGGTGCGGCGGGTGGCTTGCGTTCGACCGTGTTCTGTCCCGACGATACGCCTGCCATCAATGTCGAGGAAATCGAGGCGCAAGGCGCCACCGTGTTCAAGGTCAATGGCCTTATCAACGATTGCGGCAAGCTGGTGGGCGAGGGCAAGCAGGCGACCGGCTGGTTCGATCTGTCGACCCTGAAGGAGCCCTATCGCATCGAAGGCAAGAAGACGATGGGGCTGGAGCTGGCCGAGCAATTCGGCTGGGACGTGCCAGATGCGATCTTCTATCCCACTGGCGGCGGCACCGGGATGATCGGCATGTGGAAGGCCTTTGCCGAGCTGGAAGCGATCGGCTGGCTGGGCAAGAAGCGGCCGCGCATGATTGCCGTGCAAGCGACGGGCTGCGCGCCGATCGTCAAGGGTTTCGAGGACGGCGTTGAGCATGTGCCGCTATGGCCCAACGCGCACACGGTCGCCGCCGGCATCCGCGTGCCGGTGGCGGTGGGCGATTTCCTGATTCTGCGCGCGGTGCGCGAATCGGGCGGCTTCGCCATCGCCATCGACGACGACGCCATTCTGGCGGCGCGCGAGGAGATCGGCCGACGCGAAGGCCTGCTGCTATGCCCGGAAGGCGCGGCGACCTGGGCCGCCTACAAGCAGGCTCTGAGCGATGGCCGCGTTAGTGAGTCCGACCGCGTGGTGCTGTATAATTGCGCCACCGGACTGAAATATCCGCTGCCGCCGGTCACGCGCAGTCTCGATCGCCACAAGCCGGTGGACTATGCAGCGTTGCTGAAAGAGTGAGCCATGTTCTACCTCTGGCGCCAGACCTTCGCCATCCTCGGCATCATCTTCCTGATCGCCGGTTTCGGGCTGGCGGTTTTCATTGGCGCCTATCTGGTCAACGACTACGACAAGGTCCTCAACGGCGAACGCGCCGAAGCGGTCGTACTGCAGGCGCGCGACGGGGCCAAACCGATTCTCGAGTTTCGTACCCGTCGTGGCGAACCTATCCGCATCGAAGGCAAGATCAGTTCCTCTCCGTCACCCTATGACGTCGGCGAACGGGTTTCCGTCTTCTACGATCCCGCCGATCCGGCCGATGCGCTGATCGACACGTTCATCGAGCGCTGGTTCGTCGCGTTGCTGTTTGGCGGTTTCGGCACGGTCTTCGTTGCAGTGGGGAGCACATTGTTCGCCTTTGCGCGACGCAGCAGCCGACGCCTGGCGCAATTGCTGCGCGACGGCCAGCGCTTTGACGGCCGCGTGGCGGCGATCGAAGTCAGTCGAACCACCAAGATCAATGGCCGCCGGCCCTGGCATGTGCTCGTGGACTGGACCGACGCCAAAGGCGTGGCCCATCGCAGCCGCAGCGAGATGCTGCGCGAGGATCCCAGCGCGCGCTTCAAGCCTGGCGACAAGGTTACGGTGGTTGCCGATGCCGACAACTCGGCGGTGAACTGGGTCGATCTCTTTGGCCAGTCGGCGGCCATGGCCGGCCGCGCGATGCCGCCAACCTCCGGTTTCGGTGGTATCGGCACTGCCAGCTTCGGCAAGGCCGGCACGTCCAACCCGGTGGTCAGACGGCGCTAACGCAATGTCTTGTGGAAAAGAAACGCCCGGCCGCCAAATCTTGATTGACAGGGCCGGGCGTTCCACGAAATAAGGGAGGCGTCAGGTGCGGCGGCTCGCGAAAACTTCCGCAAATGCGCCAAGGCGGTGTCGGATCGCCTTGGTACTCCTGACGCCTCAGACGGACCGATGAGGCCCGACAGTACTCACATCACGCCCCTGCCATCGCCGCGCCGCCCCAGCATCCTGAGGCGCCGTCTGCCGGCAATGTCCGCCCCGCCCGCGAAGGACGAGGCGACGCCGAAGTCCGCGCTGCTGTCGACGCGCGATCCAGGCCGGTTGGAGGGATGTGCGGCGGAAACGACCGCACCCAACCGACAGGCTGCCGCATCCCTTTCGGAACAACGACCGCCCGGACCTCTCGCGTCCGCGTCACGCTATCCGCCGACCGCTCGTTCCACCCGCCGCCGACGGCGTTAGCCGGAATGCCCGGCAGGTGGAAGTTTGGCGTTTCTCCACGCGCGCTCCGAAAAGCGCAGCAGCGGAAACCCGCCTTCAAGATGAACCGCCGAAGCGGCCCACGGGCTTGCCAGCACCCCGCCTTGCGGCAGGTTCCTTGCGGAAGTCGCCCAGCGCCAGCCCGAATGCGCGCCCCACAGGTCGGGGCCCGATCGAACCGTCGCACAGTGGCGACGCACCGTCCGGCTGCAACCGCAAGCCTCGCTAAAGGCCCGCCATCGCTTGGCCGGATGCCCGAACGGGCCGAAGCCCGTTCCTCCGGTCGTACGACCCGATCCGTGACCCGTCCCCTCGGACGGCCCGCCTTCCGGCGGGTGCATCAACGAAGCCGCCGTGCTACCGGCGGCCTCGCCCGCTTCCGTCGCAACGGAAGCAGCGGTTGGATCGCTTGACGAGCCGTCCGCAACCGACCGTGGTCGCGGCGATCGCCCGTCAGCGGATGAAGGGAATCGGCAGGTCGGGATCGTTCCGTCCCGCCTTGCCGGCACCCCCTCCGGCCGATGCAGCCTTCGGCGAACCTTGCGATCCAGCCAACGCTTCACCGGTGGCGACGGCAAATTCCGCGTTAGCAGCCTTTGCCGTCCCTGGCGCCGTCACCTCGTTGCCTGCAAGCCGTTACCGGACCTGGAGTTCGCTCGAAGCTTCGACGCCAGCGCGTATGCGTACCAAGGTCAAGCTTCCGCCTCGCAGGCGTCCTCGGCAATCGGCTTGGCCGGGATAAGAAATGAATATCTGGGGGGCGAATTGCGCCTTGCGCACATTCGCTCCACAGACCATGCACAGGGTTGTGCACCGGCCGCGTTCGCCACGCCTCAAGCGGACGATTTTCGAGCCCAAATCGACCATTCGATCCGGCGGTTAGCGAAGTTGTTGCGCCTCGCTCGCAATCGCCATTTTCCTCTTGGCATGTCTTTTCGCGTGCGATGCAACGCAAAGCCGAATGAGGCAAGGCTGTTGCGCTGCTGCTTTGCGTACAGGGGTGTGGTGTCAAGTTGACAGCGGAAAACGACGGTTTATGTTGTGCGCGCAAATCCGCATTCGGGCAGGCCAAGTGTCTGCTTTGTCGATGGAATCCTGAGGTTTTTCATGTCCAGTGCCGACCGGCCGGCCAGCAAGCGGCCTCTTTCGCCCCACCTTCAGGTCTATCGCCCGCAGCTCACCTCGATCCTGTCCATCACCCATCGCGGCACGGGCATCTTCCTCGCTCTTGGCGCGCTCTATCTGGTGTGCTGGCTGCTGGCGATCGCGTCGGGTCCCGATGCCTATGCATCGGTCTCCGCTTTCAGCGCCTCGATTATTGGCCGATTGCTGCTGCTCGGCTGGACCTTCTCACTCTTCTATCATCTGGCCAATGGCATCCGGCATCTGGTGTGGGATGCGGGAATCGGGCTGGATCTGAAAACCACATACATGAGCGGCTGGCTGGTCGTCGTCGGCGCTGCAGTGCTGACGGTGATCGCCTGGGTCGCCGCTTACGTAGTGAGATAAGCCATGGCTGATCTTCGTTCCCCTCTCAATCGCGTCCGTGGCCTGGGTTCCGCCAAGGAAGGCACGCATCACTGGTGGGCGCAGCGTCTGACGGCGCTGGCGCTGATCCCGCTGACCATCTGGTTCGTCGTGTCGGTGATCTGCCTGACCGGCGCCAGCCATGCCGAAGCGTCCGCCTGGATCGGCTCGCTGTGGCCGGCGGCTCTGCTCATTCTCACCATCGCCATGACCTTCCATCACGGCCAGCTCGGCCTGCAGGTCGTGATCGAAGACTACGTCCACAATGAAGCGCTGAAGCTTGTCGCCATCCTGCTCGTCAAGGGCGCGGCACTCGTCTTGAGCGTAGTCGCGATCGCCGCCATCGCGCGCATCGCCATCGGAGGCTGATTTTCCATGCCTGATTCCATTCCTCCCGGCGGCCCGGCCGTCAACGGCAAGGCCTACACCGTCGTCGACCATTACTACGACGTCGTCGTGGTCGGCGCCGGCGGCGCGGGCTTGCGCGCCACTTTCGGCATGGCCGAAAAGGGCCTGCGCACCGCCTGCATCACCAAGGTGTTCCCCACCCGCAGCCACACCGTCGCCGCCCAGGGCGGCATGTCCGCCCCGCTCGGCAACATGGGCGAGGACGACTGGCGCTGGCACATGTACGACACCATCAAGGGGTCGGACTGGCTGGGCGACCAGGACGCCATCGAATACATGGTGCGCGAAGCCGTGCCGGCGGTGATCGAGCTCGAGCATTACGGCGTGCCGTTCTCGCGCACGCCCGAAGGCAAGATCTACCAGCGTCCGTTCGGCGGCATGACCACGCATTACGGCAAGGGCATCGCGCAGCGCACCTGCGCCGCCGCCGACCGCACCGGCCACGCCATCCTGCACACGCTCTACCAGCAGGCGCTGAAGCACCACGCCGAATTCTTCATCGAGTATTTCGCCATCGACCTGATCATGGATCCCGAGGACGGGGCCTGCCGCGGCGTGGTGGCGTGGAACCTCGATGACGGCACCTTGCATCGCTTCCATGGCCAGCTCGTGGTGCTGGCCTCGGGCGGCTACGGTCGCGTCTATTTCTCCGCCACCTCGGCGCATACCTGCACCGGCGACGGCAACGCGATGGCGCTGCGCGCCGGCGTGCCGTTGCAGGATCTGGAGTTCGTGCAGTTCCATCCCACCGGCGTCTACGGCGCCGGTTGCCTGATCACCGAAGGCGTGCGCGGCGAAGGCGGCTACGTCACCAACAGCCAGGGCGAGCGCTTCATGGAGCGCTACGCGCCGTCGGCCAAGGATCTCGCCAGCCGCGACGTCGTCAGCCGCGCCATGACCCTGGAAATCCGCGAAGGCCGCGGCTGCGGCCCGCAGAAGGACTATATCCACCTGCATATCGAGCATCTCGATCCCAAGGTGATTCACGAGCGCCTGCCGGGCATCTCCGAAACCGCCCGCATCTTCGCTGGCGTCGACGTCACCAAGGAGCCGATCCCGATCCTGCCGACCTGCCACTACAACATGGGTGGCGTGCCGACCAACTATCGCGGCGAAGTCGTCACCTTGAAGAACGGCAATCCGGACACGATCGTGCCCGGCCTGATGGCGATCGGCGAGGCGGCGTGCGTGTCGGTGCATGGCGCCAACCGCCTGGGCTCCAACTCGCTGCTCGACCTGGTCGTGTTCGGCCGCGCCGCCGCCATTCGCGCTGCCGAGCTGGTCAAGCCGGGCCAGGCGCACAAGACGGTCGCCAAGGATGCTTCGGACTTTGCCATCGATCGCCTCGACAAGGTGCGCCATGCCAAGGGCTCGACGCCCACGGCCGCCTTGCGCCTGAAGATGCAGAAGACCATGCAGAACAACTGCGCGGTGTTTCGCGAGGGCAAGGTGCTGCAGGAAGGCTGCGATCAGATGAACGCGCTGTGGGCCGAGAAGGCCGATCTGCGCGTCTCGGATCGTTCGATGATCTGGAATTCGGACCTGGTCGAATCGCTGGAATTCGAGAACCTGATCTCGCAGGCGAAGGTGACCATCGAATCGGCGCGCAATCGCGAGGAAAGCCGCGGCGCGCATGCGCGCGAGGATTTCCCCGACCGCAACGACGAGACCTGGATGAAGCACACCATCGCCTGGTGCGACGACAAGGGTAACGTGAAGATCGACTATCGCCCGGTGCACATGCAGCCCTTGAGCAACGAAGTGCAGAGCTTTCCGCCCAAGGCGCGCGTTTACTGATTTTGTAGAGGACGGATTTTCCCATGGCCGAATTCGCACTGCCGGCGAACTCGAAGATCAAGCAGGGCAAGGCGCATCCGGCGCCCGCCGGCGCGACCAACCTGCGCACCTTCAAGGTCTATCGCTGGAGCCCCGACAGCGGCGAGAACCCGCAGGTCGATACCTATCAAGTGGATATGTCCACCTGCGGCCCGATGGTTCTGGACGCGCTGATCAAGATCAAGAACGAGATGGATCCGACGCTTACCTTCCGGCGCTCCTGCCGCGAAGGCGTGTGCGGCTCCTGCGCCATGAACATCGACGGCACCAACACGCTGGCCTGCACGAAATTCATCGACGAGGTGAAGGGCGACGTGAAGGTCTATCCGCTGCCGCACATGCCTGTGGTCAAGGACCTGGTGCCCGACCTCAATCACGTCTACGCCCAGCTCGCCTCGATCGAGCCGTGGCTGAAGTCGCAGACCCCGCCGCCCGATCGCGAGCGTCTCCAATCGCCGCAGGAGCGCGCCAAGCTTGACGGGTTGTGGGAATGCATCCTGTGCTTCTGCTGCTCGACCTCGTGCCCGAGCTACTGGTGGAACGGCGAGCGGTATCTGGGGCCGGCCGTGCTGCTGCAGGCCTATCGCTGGATCGCCGACAGCCGTGACGAGGCCACCGGCGAGCGGCTGGATCAGCTTCAGGATCCGTTCCGGCTTTACCGCTGCCATACCATCATGAACTGCACCAAGACCTGCCCCAAGAGTCTGAACCCGGCCAAGGCGATCGCCGAAATCAAGAAGCTGATGGTCGCCCGGCAATAGTGTAGATTGCGCATCGCTCCGTCTTCCGGGGGGAAGGGCGGGGGGAGAACACCATGACCGAACCGAAGGCGCCCGCGCCGAAAGTGGGCGTCGTTGCCGCGATCCTGCTCCTGGTCCTGTCATCCGGGATCGTTTCCTATTATGCAGGCTGGCTCGATGCCGACGACGGGCCGGCGGCGCCGGCGCCAAGCGCCAGCCAGGTCGCCGACGGCGGCGGCAATCTTTTGCCGCGCTTCGATCTGCAGGGCCATCGCGGCGCCCGCGGCCTGGCGCCGGAGAACACGCTGACCGGCTTCCACAAGGCACTGCGGCTGGGCGTCGATACGCTCGAGCTCGATCTGGCGCTGACGCGCGACAACGTGCTGGTGGTCACGCACGACCCCGCGCTCAATCCCGATATCGTGCGCTGGCCGGACGGCGAATGGTTGAACGCGACCGGCCCTGCCATCCGTTCATTGACCCTCGACGAGGTCAAGCGCTTCGATGTCGGACGCCTGAAGCCCGACAGCCGCTACGCCAAGATGTTTCCCGATCAGGAGCCGGCGGATGGCGAGCGTATTCCGACTTTGAAGGAAGTGGTCGATCTGGCGCGCGCCATTCGCCCCGATGCGCGGTTCAACATCGAAATAAAAGTCAACCCGACCAGGCCCGACGAGACGGCCGACGCCACGACATTCGCCCGCATCGTGGCGGATTTCCTGCGCGACGAGAAGCTTACGGACAACGTGGTGGTGCAGAGCTTCGACTATTCGGCTCTGCAGGCGATCAAGAAGATCGAGCCGCGTATCGTTACCGCGTGCCTGTCGGTTCAGCGCGCCAATTTCGACAACATTAAGGTCGGCCAGCCCGGCCCATCGCCTTGGACGGCCGGTTTCGACATCGACGAGATGGAGGGCTCGGTGCCGGCGCTGGTCAAGAAGATTGGCTGCTCGATCTGGTCGCCGCATTGGCGCGATCTCGATACCAATCGCGTCAAGGCGGCGCATGGCCACGGCCTGAAAGTCGTGGCGTGGACGGTCAACAAGGCCGAAGATCTCGATCAGGTTCTGGCCCTGCCGATCGACGGGCTGATCACCGACTATCCCGACCGCGCCCGCTCGTTGATGCAGGCAAAGGGCATGGGCTCACGCTGATCCAGCGTCGCAGCCTAACGGGCCGGACTGGGACCACGCATCAGCATGCGCAGCACCGTCGAGGCATCTTCCGGCGGCAGGCGCAATATCTCGCGGTAATAGGCGATCATGGTGTTGCACAATTGCGCCGCCGGCAAAGCCGCGGCTTGCGCCAGCATCTGCGGCGACGCCAGGTTGGCGTTTGGCCTGGCGTAAATCCGTTCGGTCACGCCCATCAGCAATTGCTGCGCGCGCTGCTGTTGCGGCGGCGGCTGTGGCGCGGTCACCGAATCGTCGATGACATCGGCCATGGCATCCAGCGCTGCGCGCATGTTCTGCGCATCGAAGCTGGCGCTGGCCTTGCCGCTGGTGCTCAGCGCCTTGCACGTTTCGGGATCTTTCTGCGCCAGGCTTTCGAACACCTTTGTCAGCTCATTGGTGAAGCGCAGCACTGCTGCGTCCGACGTGGTTGGGATGTGGCGCGGCAGGAAGCGCTGCGCCAGATCGGCCGACCGCTGCTGTGCCACCACAGGGCTGGCTTCGCGCTTGATGGCCTCGATTTCGGCGCCCGCTTCGGGATGATGGCGCTGAATGGCGTCCAGCACGCGATTGGCCGGGGCGCCGCCTCCCGCGCCGGTGAACAAGTATAGCGCGCCGCCAACGATCGCTGCGGCAATGACGAAAGCCGCGACGGGTATTGCGAGACGGCTGGCCCCTTCCTGTCGGCGGGTGAAGCCGGCGCGGCGGCGGTCAAGGGCGAACAATGCCGCGCCGCCGGCAGCGAGGCCGGCGACGAGGGCGATCAAGGCGATGATAATCGAGGTCATGGCCGCGAACTTACCTTAAGTTTCACGGCCAGCGCGACAGTCTTGGCGCAGTCCGCTCGCAGGCGCATAATCGACGAAATCAAGAGAATCCACCGGGAGCGGACGCCATGAAACTGACCGAGCAACAGCTGCGCCAGTTCGACGAGGAAGGCTATCTCTTCCTGCCGTCGCATTTCTCGACCCAGGAAGTGGCGATCATGCGCGAGGAAGTGCCGCGCGTTTTCGCCCAACGCCGTCCGGAGAACGTGCGCGAGAAGACCGGCGATGTGGTGCGCACCGCTTTCGCCGTGCATACCTACAATCCTGTGTTCGAGGCGCTGGTGCATCACCCCCGCTTCGTCGGGCCGGCCGAGCAGATGCTGAAGGATCGCGTCTACATCCATCAGTTCAAGATCAACGGCAAGGCCGCTTTCGACGGGGATGTCTGGCAGTGGCATCAGGACTACGGCACCTGGAAGAACGACGACGACATGCCGACGGCGCGCGCCATGAATCTCGCCGTCTTCATCGATGAGGTGAACGAGTTCAACGGCCCGCTCTGGTTCATTCCCCGCTCGCACAAGCGCGGCGTCATCGATGCCCAGCACGATCTCACCACCACCTCCTATCCGCTGTGGACCATCAATAACGACACCATCGCCAAGCTGGTCGAACAGGGCGGCATCGTGTCGATGAAAGGCCCCCCGGGCTCGGCGCTGTTCTTCCATTCGACCCTGGTGCATGGCAGCGGACCGAACATGTCGCCCTGGGGCCGTGTCATCATCTATGTGTCGCTCAATGCGGTGTCCAACGCCATTCGCCGCTTCAAGCGCCCCGAATGGATCGCCCATCGCGACTTCACGCCGATCGACCACTGGCCGGAAGATGCGTTGATCAAGACGGCGCGCCAGGCGGCGGAATAGACCGGTGAACCTGCACAAGCTTCTGCTCGAACGCGCGGCGGCGGATAGGCCCTTGCGCGTCGGTCTGATCGGCGCCGGCAAGTTCGGCACCATGTTCGTGGCCTCGGCGCGTACCACGCCCGGCCTGCATCTGGCGGCGATCGCCGATCTTGATCCCGCACGTGCGCGCGAGTCGCTCCTGCGCACCGGGTGGCCGAAGGAGCAGGCTGACGCTGCCTCGATCGATGCGGCATTGAGAGATGGCGGGACGCATCTCACCGACGATGTCGGCAAGCTGATGGCGGCGCCGCTCGATGTCGTCATCGAAGCTACCGGCAATCCCGCCGCCGGCATCGCGCACGCGCTGGCGGCGTTCAAGTCCGGCAAGTCAGTCGTGATGGTCAATGTCGAGGCCGATGCCGTCGCCGGTCCGTTGCTGGCCAGGCGCGCGGCCGACGCGGGCGTGGTCTATTCGCTCGCCTATGGCGATCAGCCGGCGCTGATATGCGAAATGGTCGATTGGGCGCGCGCGTCGGGATTTGCCGTCGTCGCCGCCGGCAAGGGCACGAAATATCTGCCGTCCTATCACCAGTCCACGCCCGAGACCGTGTGGGGCCATTACGGGCTGACGCCGGAGCGGGCGCGCGAAGGCGGCATGAACCCGCAAATGTTCAACTCCTTTCTCGACGGCACGAAATCGGCCATCGAGATGGCTGCCGTTGCCAACGCTACCGGCCTGACGGCCGCGCCGCAGGGGCTGGAGTTTCCTCCGTGCGGCGTCGACGATCTGGCGCAAGTGCTGCGGCCGCGCGATGTTGGCGGACAGCTGCATCATGCGGGGCAGGTCGAGGTCATCTCCTCGTTGCAGCGCGACGGCAAGCCAGTATTTCGCGACCTGCGCTGGGGCGTCTATGTGGTGTTCGAGGCGCCCAGCGACTACGTAGCACGCTGTTTCGCGGAATACGGGCTGGTAACCGATCAGTCCGGCCGCTACTCGTCGATGTACAAGCCGTTCCATCTCATCGGGCTGGAACTTGGCATCTCGGTCGCCTCCGTCGGCCTGCGCCGCGAAGCCACCGGCGTTGCCACGGGCTTCCGCGCCGACGTCGTGGCGACGGCCAAGCGCGATTTGAAGCTGGGCGAGGTTCTCGACGGCGAAGGCGGCTACATGGTCTACGGCAAGCTCATGCCGGCTGGCGATTCGCTGGCGCGAGGCGGGCTGCCACTGGGGCTGGCACACGGCATCAAGCTAACGCGCGCGGTGAAGGCAGGCGCATCGTTGACATGGGCCGACGTCGCAGCCGATCAGGACGCGCCCGCCGTCAGGTTCCGACGGGAAATGGAGACGTTCTTTGCGCCGCAGCTGATTGCGGCGCAGTGACGAAATCTCCTCTCGCGGCCAGATAGAACGCCAGATTTCGACTTAGACGCCGGTCGGCGGGGGCGGCTGCCACGGCCTGCCGGCCAAATGCGACGGCTTGCGCGAACAACCCGCTGTTGTATGCGGCAAGCGCGGCAAGATCATAAGGCTCCGCTCCCCAGCAGTCGGCTGACCCCATGTAGCTGCCCGTGCGGCGGGTTATCGTCAGGCATTTCGTGGCGCCCCAATGGCAGCTTGACCAGTCGGCTGCCCCATATGCCGCTCTGGCAACTTCCAGCCACGGCTCTCGCGTATGGGGCCACTCCAGTGCGCCGCGAATGGCGCTCGCCAGCGCATCCTGCCAGCGTCCGAGATTGCGTTCGCAGCGGGAGATGTAGCGCCAACTTGCTGCACGCTCTTCCTTCCATTGTGCCGAGGCCAGCGACAGGTGAACGTGGAACTCTTCGATGGCCGCCGCATTGCAGCCGCTGAACATCAGCTCGCGAGCATAGTAGTGCCGCATGCGATCGTCCTGCGGCTCTTCTCTGACGGCGAGTTCCAGCAGGGGCAGATATTGGGCGCGGCTCTTGGCCGGGTCCGGATGATGCTGGATCTGCAGTCCCGGGGCGTGAATGTGCACGGGCTCGCCGACCTTCTGCCAATGCAAGGTCTCATGGCAGGGGTGCCGCCAGCGCCAGCCATGGCGCGAATGGATTTTGTCGGCGTTGAAACGTATGTCGGGCGTAGCGTCCGCGAGCCAGCTCCAGACGAAATCGTAGGAGAGGCGATCTATTCTGCCCGAATGCCGATGCCAAAGGTCGTTGAGAATGCCCCGCCACCCTGGCTGCAATACTTCGTCGAGGTCGAGGCAAACACAGAGATCGAAATCAGGCGGTATCAGATCCAGGGATTTGTTGCGCGCTTCGTCGAATCGCCAGGGCTTCTGCTCGATTTGATGCACCGTAGCGCCCAATTCACGCAGGCGTTGCGCCGTGCCGTCGATGCTGCCGGTATCGCAGACAAGAACCAGATCGGCATCCCTGCAGGAGGCCATGAAGCGATCGGCGAATTTCCGCTCATCAAGAGCGATCGCGTAAACGCAGATTTTAGGTTTCATCTCCGCGCCACCCTAGAGGGGGCGGCGTGGCCAGGGCAACGAATCAACTCGTCGACGTTTATTTGCCGATGACGCCGCAGGCAATTCGCTCGCCGCCACCGCCCAGCCTGGGTGGTTCGCCATAGGTATCGCCGCCGGCATGGATCATCAGCGCACGCCCCTGCAGGTCGCTCACGGCCAGGCGCTTGACCGTCATGTTGACACGCGCCTGGCCATCCGGCCCGACCGCGAGAACCGGCAGGTCGCCTAGATGCCCCGCCTGCATCGGCCCTAGGTGCTTGCCGGTACGGCTGGGATCGTAGTGTCCGCCCGCCGCCATGCCGGCAGCGGGCTTGCCGTCGCTCATGCCCGGGCCGCAATTGGGAGTTTCATGCACATGAAAGCCGCGCGAGCCGGAAGGCAGGTTGGCGAGATTGGTGCGGATCTGCAGGCCATCGGCCGAATCGCGCAGCTCGATCGTGCCGATCGACGGACCGACGCCTGAGGGCGTGATGGCGTTCATGGTGACGGTGGTTTCGGCCGCCAACGCGCTGGTCGCCAGCAGGCCGAGTACGGCGGCAAAAGCGAGATTTTTCATGGTCGGACCTTCGGTTTGACTGTGTGTCCAGGGAGGCAACGGGCAGCGGCCATTTTACGTTCCCGCACATCGTCTAGCGGCGAATTCGAGGTTTACAGGCATGGACGCTGCGCTTAGACAAAGCGGGCCCCATGTCCCACACGCTGCAAACCCCCGCAAACTCCCCCGATCTGATGGCCGCCTATCAGGCACGCCTGGCAGCCGGTCATTTGCGGCCCGATCCCGCGCAGGAACGCGTGATCGCGCGGCTGCAGGCGGTGATCGACAGGCTGGGCAACGGCAAGCCGCGCGCGGGCCTGCTGGCGCGGCTTGGCTTCGGCCGTTCGGCGTCGGGATCGACGGGACCGGTCGGACTTTACATCTGGGGGCCGGTTGGGCGCGGCAAATCCATGTTGATGGACCTGTTCTTCGATGCCGCACCGGTAGAACAGAAGCGGCGCGTGCATTTCCATGAGTTCATGCTGGAAGTGCACGAGCGCCTGCATCGCCGGCGCCAGGCGTTGATCGAAAAAGGCGCCCCGCCCGAGGCCGATCCCATTCCGCCGTTCGCCCGCACGCTGGCAGGCGAAACGCGGCTGCTGTGCTTCGACGAATTCCAGGTCACCAACATCGCCGACGCCATGATCCTCGGCCGGCTGTTCGCCACCTTGTTCGACGAGGGCGTGACGGTGGTGGCGACGTCCAATCGCGCGCCCGACGATCTCTACAAAAACGGGTTGCAGCGCGATCGCTTCCTGCCTTTCATCGACCTGCTGAAGCAGCGCGTGGAAGTACAGGTGCTGGCGGGTGACGAGGACTATCGCCTGGCGCGACTGCGCGACATTTCGGTCTATGTCAGCCCGCTGGGCGCGATGGCCGATAGGAAACTTGCCGAGGCCTTCGACCGGCTGACCGATGGCGCGGCGGGAGAGAAGCGGGTGCTGAAGACGCAAGGGCGTGACGTGGTGGTGCCTCGCTGGGCGCAGGGTGTCGGCTGGTTCACCTTCGAAGAGCTTTGCGCCAGGCCGTTGGGGGCCGCCGACTACATCGTCATTGCCGAGCATTGCCATACGGTGATCGTGCAGAATATTCCGAAGCTGACCTTCGATCGACGTAACGAGGCCATGCGCTTTATCACGCTGATCGACGAGCTTTACGAGCACAAGGTCAAGCTGATCTGCTCGGCCGCCGCGATGCCGCAACAGCTTTACACCGAAGGTGACGGCGCTTTCGAATTCGAGCGCACCGTCTCGCGCCTGCTGGAAATGCAAAGCAAGGATTACCTCGCGCAGCAGCACGTCGACTGACCTTTGCGCTGCAACATCGCGATGAAGTTTCCCGGAAGAAACTCAACACCGCGTGATCCGCTTTATTCCGTGTCCTCGTAACAGATCCGTTAAGCTGCCAAGCCTGTGCGCATTTGTTAGGCTTGCGCTCTAAATAAAACATGGAGGTTCAGGGATGGATGGTTTGACGGACAGGGAATTCAAGTCCGGCGTCACGCGCCGCGGCATCATGGTTGGATCGTTGAGCGCCGGCTTTGCCTTGAGCGTGCAGCCGGTCATGGCCCAGAGCGTGGTGACGACCTCGACCGATGGGCTCGAGGCCGGTGAGGTGAAGGTGAAGACGGCCGACGGCGAGATTCCCGCCTATCGCGCCATGCCCAAGACCGGCAGCAATTTTCCGACCGTGCTGGTGGTGCAGGAAATCTTCGGCGTGCACGAATACATCAAGGACGTCTGCCGCCGCTTCGCCAAAGCGGGTTACTTCGCCATCGCGCCGGAGCTCTATGCGCGGCAGGGCGATCCGTCAAAAGCCGCCGACGTGCAGGCGGTAATCCGCGACATCGTCTCGAAAGTGCCCGACAAGCAGGTGATGGCCGATCTCGATGCGAGCGTCGCCTACGCCAAGGGATCGGGCAAGGCCGACACTGCCAAGCTCGGCATCACTGGCTTCTGCTGGGGCGGGCGCATCACTTGGCTCTACGCCGCGCATAATCCAAACGTGAAAGCCGGCGTGGCCTGGTACGGACGTCTGGTGGGCCAGGCGTCGGAGATGAATCCCAAGCACCCCATCGACCTCGTTCAGCAGATGAACGGGGCCGTGCTGGGCCTGTACGGCGGCGCCGACACGGGCATTCCGGTCGAGACCGTACAGCAGATGGAAAAGGCGCTGACCGCGGCGAACAAGAAGCACAAATTCGTGGTCTATCCCGAAGCGCCGCATGCTTTCCATGCCGATTACCGGCCGTCCTATCGCAAGGAAGCCGCCGAAGACGGCTGGAAGCAGGCGCTCGCCTGGTTCAAGGCCAACGGCGTAGGCTGATCGCCGGAGCGTCGGCAGGGATTTGCGAAAGAGGGGCCCAGCGCCCCTCTTTTTTTGCGCTAAGCTGCCGCCATATCGCGGAGGCACGCATGCAGGACATCGACTTCGTCAAACCCTATCGCATCGAAGACGGCAGCAAGTTCCGCCTGCGCGATTTCGCTCCCGACGACACGCAGGGCATGGATATCGACAAGGGCGATGCCAAGGAGCTCCTGGCGAAAGGCATCAAGCGGCTGTCGGAACTGCAGGAGAAACTTTACGCCGACAATCGCTGGTCGGTGCTGGCCGTGTTCCAGGCGATGGATGCGGCCGGCAAGGATGGCGCCATCAAGCACGCCATGTCGGGCATCAACCCGCAAGGCTGCCAGGTGCACGCCTTCAAGGCGCCCAGCCCCGAGGAACTCGATCACGATTTTCTCTGGCGCATCGCCCGCGCCCTGCCCGAGCGCGGCCGCATCGGCATTTTCAATCGCTCGCACTACGAGGAAGTCCTGGTGGTGCGCGTGCATCCGGAGTTTCTCAAAGGCCAGTGCCTGCCGAACGGGGTCACGGGCGAAAAACTCTGGCAGCAGCGCTTCGCCAGCATCGTCAATTTCGAAAACCATCTGGCCCATAACGGCACGGCGATCTGCAAATTCTTCCTCAATGTCTCGCGCAAGGAGCAGAAGAAGCGGTTTCTCGAGCGCATCGACGATCCGGCCAAGAACTGGAAATTCTCCATGGGCGACGTCGCCGAGCGCGGCCGCTGGGACGAATACATGGCGGCCTACGAGGACATGATCCGCAACACCAGTTCTCCGCACGCGCCCTGGTACGTGTTGCCCGCGGACCATAAATGGTTCACGCGGCTGGCCGTCGTCGCGGCGCTGATTGCCACGATGGAAAAGCTGGAACTGGCCTTTCCCGTCCTTGGCGAAGCCGCCAAAGCCCAGTTGAAGGGCGCGCGCGAGGCGTTGATGGCCGACTAGGCGGCCGCCAGAGCCGCCATTTCGGCAACCCTCCCGTCTGTCGCGGGCGGCTTGCCCGAAGCGGCCAAACGCGCTACCCAACCGGCCGGATTTCCAGACAACAAGGCGGGAGACCTCTCATGGCTCGCAAGAAGATCGCGCTGGTGGGCGCGGGGCAGATCGGCGGCACTTTGGCGCTGCTGGCCGGGCAGAAGGAACTGGGCGACATCATCCTTCTCGACATTCCCGATGCCGAGGGCGTCGCCAAGGGCAAGGCGCTCGATATCGCGCAGCTGACGCCGGTGGCCAAATACGACGCGCACTACAGCGGCACCTCCAACTATGCCGACATCAAGGGCGCCGACGTGGTCATCGTCACCGCCGGCGTGCCGCGCAAGCCGGGCATGAGCCGCGACGATCTGGTCGGCATCAACGCCAAAGTCATCAAGGCGGTCGGCGCCGGCATCAAGGCCAATGCGCCGGATGCCTTCGTCATCGTCATCACCAACCCTCTCGACGCAATGGTTGGGCTGATGCGCGAAGTCACCGGCTTCAAGTCGAACAAAGTCGTCGGCATGGCCGGCGTTCTCGACAGCGCCCGTTTCCGCATGTTCCTGGCCGAGGAATTCAAGGTCTCGGTCGAAGACGTCACCGCCTTCGTGCTGGGTGGCCATGGCGACACGATGGTGCCGCTGGTGCGCTATTCTACCGTTGCCGGCATCCCGCTGCCCGATCTCGTGAAGATGGGTTGGACCACGCAGGACAAGCTCGACAAGATCGTCCAGCGCACCCGCGACGGCGGCGCCGAAATCGTCAACCTGTTGAAGACCGGTTCGGCGTTCTACGCTCCGGCGGCGTCGGCCATTCAGATGGCCGAGTCGTACCTGAAGGACAAGAAGCGGCTGCTGCCGTGCGCTGCCCAGCTAAATGGCGAGTACGGCGTGAAGGGCCTCTATGTCGGCGTGCCGGTGATCATCGGCGCCGGCGGCGTCGAGAAGATCGTCGAGATTTCGCTGACGGCGGAAGAGAAGGCGATGTTCGACAAGTCGGTCGACGCGGTTAAGGGTCTGGTCGAATTGACCAACAAGATGGCTGCGGCCTAGTTTTCGCCCGACGAAACAATATTTCCGACGACAAGCGGCGGAACGGCCAGAGGGTTGTTCCGCCGTCTTTTTTCGCAGGGCCCCGAAGTCCCGAAAGCCTTGCAAAGTCTCGAAACTTTAAGGGTTTTCGGCCCCCATTCGAGGTTGCGGGCAGGGGCGAAAGTGATAGATTACGCGCCCGCAACGCCCCCGCCTCTGGCGGGGCGATGTCTTTCAAAGACCTAAGCAAAACGGCCCTTCGGCCGACCGGAACCGACCCATATGAACATCCACGAATATCAGGCGAAATCGCTGCTCGCCAAATTCGGCGTAGCCGTACCCAAGGGCGGCGTCGCCTACACGCCGGACGAGGCGATCGAGGCGGCCAAGAAGCTGCCCGGCCCGGTCTATGTCGTGAAATCCCAGATCCATGCCGGCGGCCGCGGCGCCGGCCGCTTCAAGAACGATCCCAACGGCAAGGGCGGCGTGCGCGTCGTCAAATCGCTGGACGACGTGAAGAGCAACGCCGCCTCGATGCTGGGCAAGGTGCTGGTCACCAAGCAGACCGGCGCTGTCGGCCGCGAGGTCAAGCGGCTCTATATCGAGGAAGGTTGCGACATCAAGCGCGAGCTTTATCTGTCGCTGCTGGTCGATCGCGGCACCAGCCGGGTCATCATCATGGCGTCCACCGAGGGCGGCATGGACATCGAAGAGGTTGCCGAGAAGCATCCTGAGAAGATCGTCAAGGTCGTGATCGATCCGGTGGCGGGCTATCAGGATTTCCATGGCCGCAAGATCGCCTTCGCGCTCGGCCTGCAGGGCAAGCAGGTCAACAGCGCCGTCGCATTCCTGAAGGCCATGTATCGCGCCTTCGTCGAGCTTGATGCGTCGGTGGTCGAGGTCAATCCGCTGGTCGTCACCGGCGAGGGCCAGCTGATCGCGCTCGATGCGAAGATGAACTTCGACGACAACGCGCTGTTCCGCCACAAGGACGTGGAAGACATGCGCGACGAGGACGAGGAAGACCCGTCCGAGCTCGAAGCCACCAAGCACGCGCTGAACTACATCAAGCTCGACGGCAATATCGGCTGCATGGTCAACGGCGCGGGTCTAGCCATGGCGACCATGGACATCATCAAGCTCTATGGCGGCACGCCGGCCAACTTCCTCGACGTCGGCGGCGGCGCCACCAAGGAGCGCGTCACCAAGGCGTTCAAGATCATCCTGTCCGATCCCAACGTCGAAGGCATCCTGGTCAACATCTTCGGCGGCATCATGCGCTGCGACGTCATCGCCGAGGGCGTCGTCGCCGCGGCGCGCGAAGTCAGCCTGCATGTGCCGCTGGTCGTGCGCCTGGAAGGCACCAACGTCGATCTGGGCAAGAAAATCATGAAGGAATCGGGCCTGCCGATCATCTCCGCGGACAATCTGGCCGATGCCGCGGAAAAGATCGTCAAAGCCGTGAAGGAGGCGAAGTAGAAATGGCCGTCCTCGTCAACTCGAAGACCAAGGTCATCTGCCAGGGCTTCACCGGTGCGCAAGGCACCTTCCATTCCGAGCAGGCGATCGCCTACGGCACCAAGATGGTGGGCGGCGTCACCCCGGGCAAAGGCGGCACCAAGCATCTCGACTTGCCGGTGTTCGACACCGTGGCCGATGCCGTCATCAAGACCGGCGCCAACGCCTCGGTCATCTACGTGCCGCCGCCCTACGCGGCCGACGCCATCCTCGAAGCGATCGACGCCCGTGTCGAACTGATCGTCTGCATCACCGAGGGCATTCCGGTGCTCGATATGGTGCGGGTGAAGCGGGCGCTGGCCAATTCCGGCAGCCGCTTGATCGGCCCCAACTGCCCGGGCGTCATCACGCCGGGTGAGTGCAAGATCGGCATCATGCCAGGCCATATCCACAAGCGCGGCAAGATCGGTATCGTCAGCCGCTCGGGCACCCTGACCTACGAGGCCGTGGCGCAGACCACCTCGGCCGGGCTGGGCCAGACCACCTGCATCGGCATCGGCGGCGATCCGGTCAACGGCACCAATTTCATCGACTGCCTGGAGATGTTCCTCGCCGATCCCGAGACCCAAGGCATTATTATGATTGGTGAAATCGGCGGTTCGGCGGAAGAGGACGCGGCCGAATTCCTGCGCCGGAGCAAGGTGAAGAAGCCGGCTGTGGGCTTCATCGCCGGCCGTACGGCGCCCCCGGGCCGTCGCATGGGCCATGCCGGCGCGATCATTTCCGGCGGCAAGGGCGGCGCTGAGGACAAGATCGACGCCATGCGCAGCGCTGGCATACAAGTTGCAGACTCGCCAGCAGCACTGGGCACCACCATGTTGAAGGTGATGAAGGGGTAGCCCACCCCGGCAATAGGAGGCGGCGCCCAACCGGCGCCGTAGTTTCGGCTGATGCGTATGGAGCAAACGTCGTTTCTGTTTGGCGCCAACACCGCGTTCATTCAGGAGCTTTACGCCCGCTACCTGCAGAATCCGGCCGCGGTAGATGCCAGCTGGCAGTCGTTCTTCACCGAGCTGAATGACGATCAGCAATCGGTCCTGCGTGATGGCCTTGGCCCGAGCTGGGCCAAGAGCGGCACCAAGATCATCGGCGTGCCCGAAGAGGGGACGGGTGCCGCTAAAGCCAATGGCAAGGCCAATGGTCAGGCGGTGGCGAAGACCAATGGCGCGGCGCCGTCGACGGCGGGTGGCTTCACTGCCGAGCAGGTGCGGGCCGCAGCCATCGATTCGGTCCGTGCGCTGATGCTGATCCGCGCCTATCGCATCCGCGGCCATCTGATGGCCGATCTCGATCCGCTCGGCCTGACCAAGCAAGAGCCGCATCCCGAGCTTGATCCCGCCACCTACGGCTTCAACGCCGAGGACTGGGACCGGCCGATCTTCATCAACGGCGTGCTGGGGCTGGAAGTTGGCACGCTGCATGAGATCATGCAGATCGTGAAGCAGACCTATGCCGGCAAGATCGGCGTCGAGTTCATGCATATCGGCGATCCGGCGCAGAAGGCGTGGATCCAGGAACGCATCGAAGGCATCCGCAACCAGACCGAATTCACCACCCGCGGCAAGCAGGCGATCTACGAGCGCCTGGTCGAAGCCGAAGGGCTGGAGAAATTCCTGCACACCAAGTTCGTCGCCACCAAGCGTTTCGGTCTCGACGGCGGCGAAGCGCTGATCCCGGCGCTCGAGCAGATCCTCAAGCGCGGCGGCCAGCTCGGCGTGAAGGAAGTCGTGATCGGCATGCCCCATCGCGGCCGGCTCAACGTGCTCACCAACATGATGGGCAAGACCTACACGGCGCTGTTCTCCGAGTTCCAGGGCAACCCCGCGATGCCGGAATCCTTCCAGGGTTCGGGCGACGTCAAATATCATTTGGGTGCTTCGTCCGACCGCGAGTTCGACGGCAACACCATCCATCTGTCGCTGACCGCCAACCCCTCGCATCTGGAAGCGGTCAACACTGTGGTGTTGGGCAAGGTGCGCGCCAAGCAGGCGCAGCGCGGCGACGCCAACCGCGAACAGGTGATGGCGCTCATGATGCACGGCGACGCGGCTTTTGCCGGCCAGGGCCTGGTCGCCGAAACGCTCGATCTGTCGGATCTCAAGGGCTATCGCGTCGGCGGCACGATCCACGTCATCGTCAACAACCAGATCGGCTTCACCACCTCGCCGACCTACGCCCGTTCCGGCCCCTATTGCTCGGAAGTGGCCAAGATCGTGCAGGCGCCGATCCTGCACGTGAACGGCGACGATCCCGAAGCCGTCGTGCATTGCGCGCGCATCGCCACCGAGTTCCGTCAGCGCTTCAAGCGCGACATCGTGCTCGATATCTTCTGCTATCGCCGCTACGGCCATAACGAATCGGACGAGCCGTTCTTCACCCAGCCGATGATGTATTCGCGCATCGGCAGGCATCCGACGGTCAAGGAGCTCTACGGCCAAAAACTGGTCGAGGATAAAGTCCTCAGCAAGGAGGACCTGACGCAGATCGACAACGCCTTCCGCGAGCGGATGGAAAACGAGTTCGCCGCTGCCGCCGGCTACAAGCCGAACAAGGCCGACTGGCTGGAAGGCAAGTGGGCCGGCATGGAAGTCGCTTCCGGCGACGACCGTCGCGGCAACACGGCCGTATCGATGGATTTGCTGCGGCAGGTCGGCAGGGCGATCTCCGAAGCACCGGCCGACCGCAACATCAACCGCAAGATCGTCCGCCAGCTGGGCGAGAAGCGCAAAATGATCGAGACCGGCGAAGGCATCGACTGGGCCACCGCCGAGGCTTTGGCTTTCGGCACCTTGCTGGCTGAAGGCACGCCGGTGCGCCTGTCCGGCCAGGACTCCGGTCGCGGCACCTTCTCGCAGCGTCACTCGGTGCTGGTGGATCAGACCACGGAAGAGCGCTACATCCCGCTCAACCACGTGGCCAAGGACCAGGCCTTCTACGAAGTCATCGATTCGCCGCTTTCCGAAGCGGGCGTGCTGGGCTTCGAGTACGGCTACTCGCTGGCCGAGCCCAATGCGCTGGTGTTGTGGGAAGCGCAGTTCGGCGATTTCGCCAACGGCGCGCAGGTCATCATCGACCAGTTCATCGCCTCGGGCGAAAGCAAATGGGCCCGCATGTGCGGTCTCGTCATGCTGCTGCCGCACGGCTACGAAGGCCAGGGCCCGGAGCATTCCTCGGCCCGGCTCGAGCGCTATTTGCAGCTTTCGGCCGACGACAATTGGCAGGTGGTCAACTGCACCACGCCCTCGAACTATTTCCATGTCCTGCGCCGTCAGGTGCGGCGCAATTTCCGCAAGCCGCTCATCGTCATGACGCCCAAGTCGCTGCTGCGTCATAGCGAGGCGGTGTCCAGGCTCGAAGCGATGGGCCCCAACACCACTTTCCATCGCGTTCTGCCCGAGCAGGACAAGCTGGTGGCGGACGCCAAGGTCCGTCGGGTCGTGCTGTGCTCGGGCAAGGTCTATTACGATCTGCTGGCCGAACGGCGCAAGCGCGAGATTGCCGATATCGCGATCGTGCGTGTCGAGCAGCTCTATCCATTCCCGATCACCACGGTCGGCAAGGAGCTGTCGCGCTATCCCAATGCCGAGATCGTCTGGTGCCAGGAAGAGCCCGCCAACATGGGCGCGTGGCATTTCGTCGACCGCCGCATCGAGCATGTGCTGGAAGCGGTGAACCACAAAGCGAAGCGGCCCGTTTACATCGGGCGGCCGGAAGCGGCGTCGCCCGCCACCGGTCTGCATCGCCGGCACGTCAAGGAACAGATGGATCTGGTCGATCGCGCTCTGAAGATCTGAGCGCGACCCTGTTTGCGAATAAGCGCTGCGTTCTTCGCGAACGCGCCCTGCATTGATCGAGGTTGAACATGGCGACGGAAATCAAAGTCCCGGCTCTGGGCGAATCGGTGACCGAAGCGACGGTGGCCAAATGGTTCAAGAAGGTCGGCGATGCCGTCGCCATGGACGAGGCGCTGTGCGAGCTGGAGACCGACAAGGTCACGGTCGAAGTGAATTCCACCGCCGTTGGCGCGCTGTCGGAAATCAAGGTCGCTGAGGGCGAAACGACACAGGTCGGCGCCGTGCTGTGCGTGATCGCCGAAGGCGCGGCTGGCGCCAAGTCCGCGCCCGCCGCCGCTCCTAAGCCGGCAGCTCCCGTTGCGGCTCCGGCTCCAGCTCCAGCCAAATCTGCTGCCGCGCCGGCTCCCGCACCCGATGCAGGCATTGCCTCCCCGGCCGCGCGCAAGCTTGCCGAAGAGAAGGGCGTATCCACCGAGGGCATGGCCGGCTCCGGCAAGGACGGCCGCGTCACCAAGGCCGATATCGCCGCAGCTCCCGCTGCCGCGCCTGCCGTCGCGCCCAAGCCCGCCGCGCCCGCGCAACCTTCGGGTCCGCGCGCCAACGCCACACGCGAGGAGCGCGTGCGCATGAGCCGCCTGCGCAAGCGCATCGCCGAGCGCCTGAAGGAAGCGCAGAACACGGCGGCGATGCTGACCACGTTCAACGAAGTCGACATGACCGCGATCATGGCGCTGCGCGAGCGGGTGAAGGATCAGTTCGAGAAGAAGCACGGCGCCAAGCTGGGCTTCATGTCCTTCTTCGTTAAGGCCTGCATACAGGCGCTGAAGGAAGTGCCGGCGGTGAACGCCGAGATCGACGGCGACGACATCGTCTACAAAAACTATTACCACATGGGCGTGGCCGTCGGAACGCCGCAGGGCCTGGTCGTGCCGGTAGTGCGCGACGCCGATCAGCTGAGCTTTGCCGGCATCGAGCAGGCAATCGCCGAGCTGGGCCGCAAGGCGCGCGACGGCAAGCTGACCATGGAAGACCTCACCGGCGGCACCTTCACCATCTCCAATGGCGGCATCTACGGCTCGCTGATGTCGACGCCGATCATCAACCCGCCGCAATCGGCCATCCTGGGCATGCACAAGATCCAGCAGCGGCCGATGGTGGTGAATGGCGAGATCAAGGTGCGGCCGATGATGTACCTGGCCGTTTCGTACGATCACCGCATTATCGATGGGCGCGAGGCTGTCACCTTCCTGGTGCGGGTCAAGGAATGCCTCGAGGATCCCGAGCGCCTGCTGCTTGAGGTGTGATCATGGCCGACGCTTTCGATCTGCTCGTCATCGGCGCCGGCCCGGGCGGCTACGTCGCCGCGATCCGCGCGGCCCAACTGGGCATGAAGGTCGCGGTGGTGGAGAAGCGCGCCACTCTGGGCGGCACCTGCCTCAATGTCGGCTGCATTCCCTCCAAGGCGCTGCTGCAATCCTCGCACGTGCTTGAAGACGCGCAGAAGCACATGGCGGCGCATGGCGTGAAAGTCGGCAAGGTCGAGCTTGATCTGCCCACCATGCTGAAGCGCAAGGACGAAGTCGTCGGCGCCACCACCAAGGGTGTCGAGTTCCTGTTCAAGAAGAACAAGATCGCCTGGCTGGTCGGCAGCGCCACGATCGAGGCGGCCGGCAAGGTTTCCGTCGCCAAGGACGGTGGTGCGACAGAGACCGTCGAGGCCAGGAACATCCTGATCGCCACTGGCTCTGAATCTATGCCGCTGCCCGGCGTCGAAGTTGACGAGCAGCAGATCGTCACCTCCACTGGCGCGCTGACCTTGACGTCAGTCCCGAAGCGCATGGTGGTGATCGGCGGCGGCTATATCGGCCTTGAGATGGGGTCGGTCTGGCGTCGCCTGGGTGCGGAAGTCACCGTGGTCGAATTCCTCGACCGCATCGTGCCGGGCATGGATTCCGAAGTCGGCAAGCAATTCCAGCGCGAGCTTTCCAAGCAGGGCATGAAGTTCAAGCTCGGCAGCAAAGTCACCGCCGCCGCCAAAGGCAAGTCGGGCGTCACCCTGACGCTTGAGCCGGCCAAGGGCGGCGACAAGGAAACGCTGGAGACCGACGTGGTGCTGCTGTGCATCGGTCGGCGTCCCTTCACGCAAGGTCTTGGACTGGAGAAAGCCGGCGTGAAGCTGGACAGCCGCGGCCGCATCGAAGTCGACGGCAAGTTCCAGACCAGCGTGCCGGGCATCTACGCCATCGGCGACGTCATCGCCGGCCCGATGCTGGCGCACAAGGCGTCGGAAGAAGGCGTGGTCTGCGTCGAGATGATCGCGGGTCAGGCGGGCCATATCGATCACAACAAGATCCCCGCCGTGGTCTACACCTATCCGGAAGTCGCCAGCGTTGGCCGCACCGAGGACCAGCTCAAGCAGGATGGCGTCGCCTACAAGTCGGGCAAATATCCTTTCACCGCCGATCCGCGCAGCCGCGCCAATGCCCGCACCGAGGGCTTCGTGAAGATTCTCACCGATGCCAAGACCGACGAAGTCCTGGGCGTGCACATTATCGGCGCCGAGGCCGGCACCATGATCGCGGAGGCCACGCTCGCGATGGAATATCGTGCCTCGGCCGAGGACATCGCCCGCACCTGCCACGCCCATCCCACCGTCAGCGAGGCGGTGAAGGAAGCGGCTTTGGCGGCCTGGGACAAGCCGATCCATCTCTGATCGCGGGAACAGCGGCTACGGCGAGACGTTGCTCGAAGGCAGCGCGATAAGCCGCTCGTGGTCTTGTTTTGCCACAATTCGCTTTCCATATCGAAAATCATGCGCGAGACCGCCCGAAAAGCCCTCCTTCTCACCCTTGCGTTTCTCTGCCTCGGCATGGCCGTGGTGGGGTCCCTGCTGCCGTTCCTGCAGGGTTGGATATTCCTCATCATCGCGCTCTATCTGTTTGCACGGGAGTCCGAGACCGCCCGCAAAGCCATACGCTGGGCACGCGAGAAATGGCCGTGGCTGTCGGAAAAGATGGAAGCGGCCAGCCATCATCGCTGGGCGCCGAAGCATCTGCACGATCTCGTGGAACGCACCGCGCCGCGCAAGGCCTGACGTCCCGCGCAGGGCTTTCCTGCCGCCAGCGCGCTTCTGAAAACGTGGACCTCTGTTAAAGTGCCGCGACATGCGCGGCCTTCCCCTTATCCTCGCCATCTGCCTCGCCGAGGTTCTCTATCTGGCGCCTTTGGCGACGTTCTCGGCGTTGATTCCAGGCTTCATCGGCGAATGGGGTCTGACCAACACGGAAGCCGGCTGGATCAGCGGCGCTTTCTATCTCGGCTACATGGTAACGGTGCCGGTACTGACGGTGCTGACCGACCGGTACGACGCGCGGCTGATGCTGCTGGGCGGCTGCCTGCTGAGCGCGCTTGCTGCCCTGGGTTTCGCGCTCTTCGCCGGCGGCTTCTGGAGTGCTTTGGCATGGCGCACACTGGGCGGTATCGGCCTGGCCGCTTCCTACATGCCGGGATTGCGCGCGCTCAACGATCGCAACGACTCGACCGTGCCGACGCGCGGCATGGTGTTCTACACCGCTAGCTACTCGCTGGGCGTCGGCATCTCGTTCCTGCTCGCGGGCGAAGCGGCGGCGTATGGCTGGAAGTTCGCCTTCTATCTCGCCGCTGTCGGCCCGGCGCTGGCCCTGCTGCTCATGCTGGCGGTGCTGCGCCCGAAGAAGCCGGCCGGCGGCGGCAGCGGCAAGCTATTCGATTTCAAGCCCGTCTTCGCCAATCGCGCCGCGCTTGGCTACATACTGGGCTATACCGGCCACTGCCACGAGCTGATGGCGATGCGGGCCTGGATTGTGGCCTTCATGGCTTTCGCCGCCACGCAAGCCGGCGACGAGCCGACCATCAGTGCCACCATCATTGCCGCCATCATTACGGTGATCGGCGTGCCGTCGAGCATTCTCGGCAACGAATTGTCGCTGCGCTTCGGCCGCCGCAAGGTCGTGGTTGGCATTCTCACCGTGTCGGCGCTGCTGTCCTGCGCCGTCGGGCTGATGGTCGGCGTCTCATACTGGCTGGCCGTCGTGGTGGTTCTGCTCTACGCGGTCACGGTCACGGCCGATTCGGGCTCGCTGACCGCCGGCACGGTGACGTCGGCGCCCGCGCATCAACAGGGCGCCACCATGGCCGTGCACTCGACGCTTGGCATCGGCGTGTCCTTCATCGGCCCGCTGATTGTCGGCATCGTCCTCGACGTGGCCGGCGGCGGCGTCCTGGCGTGGACCCTGGCTTTCATCAGCATGGGTTTCGGCGCGCTGCTTGGAGCTTGGGCTGTTGCCCGTCTCGTGCCCCGTTAGAGCCCGAAGACCTCCGACGCCTCGGCCATGCCGCGCAGCTGGTAGCGACCCAGGCTGACCAGCTGGTCGGGCACGGCGGCGGCGAAGGAATCGGAGAAGACGATGGTGCGGCCGATTTGCTTGGTCAGGCTTTCCAGCCGCGCCGCCTGGTTGACCGCAGGACCAATGACGGTGAAATCCAGCCGCTCGTCGGCGCCGATATTGCCGAACTCGACGTCGCCCAGATGAAGGCCCAGGCCGAAGCGCAGGAAGATCTCCATACCGCTCGCCAGCAGGTCGGTATTCAGCTCGTTGTGATTGGCCAGCGCCTGTTGCGCCGCTTTCAGCGCCAGGACGCAAGTTTCTTCCGGCGTTGCGACGACGGGAAACACGGCCAGCATCCCGTCGCCCATGAATTTCAGGATCTCGCCGCCATTATCCGTCACCGCGCGGCCGATGCTGTCGAACCAGCGATTGAGCAGCTTCACCGTATCAAGTCGCGACAAGGTTTCCGAGAGCGTCGTGAAGCCGCGCAGATCGCAGCACCAGATGGCGGCCGTAATCGTGTAGCTGTCGCCGCGCTCGATCTGCCCGGCGTAGACGCGCTTGCCCGCGGTCGGCCCGAGATAGGAATTGAGCAGGTTATGGGCGATCTCGCGCAGCACGTGGCGCTCGGCCATCGGGCTCATCAGGTTGACGGCGCGCTGTGCCAGCGCGATTTCCTCCTCGCTGAAGCCGCCATCGCGCGTGGTGGCGATCGAGCACACTGCCGTGCGATGCGCATCGAGGAAGGGCAGGGGGAACATGCAATAGTCCGTGCCGCCTTGCGCACGCAATTCGTCCATCAACGGCACGTCGGGGTGCGGCCGGTCGAGCTTGCGGCGGAACACCTTTTTGGTCTCGTCGACATGGCGCGTCGGGCTGTTGACGTAAGACGCCGTCACTTGTTCGCCTGAGCGCGGGAAAGCCCCGATGTTCATGGCGCCATTGGTCCACACAAGATAAGTGCCCGACGTTTGCGGATGCAATGTCTCCAGCCCGAGATTGGCCCGCCACAAGGGCAGGCCGGCGCGCAACAGCGCTTCGCAGAAGCCGTCAAACAGCGTCGAGAGATCGGGCACTGACGCCGATTCCCGCTCCAGCCAGTCGAGCATGACCTCGCTCATGGCTTGCGCCTGGCGCGCGGATGGGCGGCGGCATGGATGGCGCCCAGCCGCGCGGCATCTACGGCGGTGTAGCGCTGCGTCGTCGACAGTGACGCATGGCCCAGCAATTCCTGGATGGCGCGCAGATCGCCGCCGGCGCCCAGCAGATGGGTGGCGAAGGAATGGCGCAGCGCATGCGGCGTGGCGCTTTCCGGCAGCCCGAGCATGCCACGCATCCTGGCCACGGCGCGCTGGATGATGGCCGGATCGACCGGCTTGCCGCGCGCGCCACGAAACCCCGGTTCTTTTGCCGGCAACTCGTAGGGGCACAGCCGTAGATACGTTGCGACCGCTTGCGTGATGGCGGGCAGGATCGGCACCAGCCGCTGCTTGTTGCCTTTCCCCGTGATGACCAGCGACTCGGCGCCGTTGGCGATGCGCTGCAACTCGCCCTGACTCAGGCCCAAGGCTTCGGCAATGCGCAGGCCTGCGCCATAGAGCAACGTCACCACGGCCGTATCGCGCGCGCCGATCCAGGGCTCGTCGGAAAGCTGTTCGATCTCGTCGGTAAGATCGCGGGCTTCGTCGACGCTTAGCGCCTTGGGCACCGATTTCGGCAGCTTCGGCGTGCGCAACACGCCGATGGCGGCGTTGTGGCACAGGCCGCGCCGATCGAGAAAGCGGAAGAAGCCGCGCACCGCCGAGAGCGAGCGCGCCGTCGAGCTGCGAGCGAGGCCGTGCTTGTTGCGCGCCGCCAGCCAGGCGCGAAAATCGTTTTGTCCCAAAGCCGCCAGCGCTTTCAGGCTGACGATATCGCCGCGATGCTCGCTGACGAAGGCCAGGAAATCGGCAAGATCGCGTTGATAGGCTTCCAGGGTTGGCGCCGCCGATCGCTTCTCGTCCGCAAGCCAGCTCCGCCAGGCGGTCGCCGCGGCGGCGACGTCAGGCGCTGCAGCCAAGGTCAGGCTGGCAGGTCGAGCCATGCGCGGATGGTGTGCTCCAGCACCTGGGCCAGGAAGAACAGCAGTTCCGTCGACTGGTCCTCGCTGAAGCCGTTGGGATCGTGCGAGCCGAACGCCAGCACGCCATCGGGCGCGCCGGCGCTGGGCTTGATGCGCACCAGGGCCGCGGACTGGATCTGATGCGCGAGCGGCCCGAAGATCGCGGGATCGCCCGGCGTGCCCGAGCGCAGTCGCGCCGGCTGGCCGCGGCCCAGCGCGGCATCGACCGAGCCCGGCGCCAGCAGCATGACGCCCGGCGTTGCCGGCGTCGTGCCATGGGCGCTGGTCTCGATACTCAAGGTGACGACGTCGACGTCGAGCAGCCCCGCCATCTCGCGCGTCACCAGATTGATCAGCCGCTCGAAACTGTCGGCGGCGATGATCGCCACCACCGCGGCATGGATGCGCATCTGCACCGACTGGTTGGTGCGCGTGGTGTTGATCAGCTCGCTCTGGTAGGAGCGCAGCCGATCGACTTCCTTGCGCAGCCTTTCGAGCATGAAATGCTGCATGTCGATGACGCCGTCGCCGGCGCGGCGCACGGGTGGCGTCAGCGCTTCGATCAGATCGGGATTGTCGACCAGGAAATTGGGGTGGGCCCGCAAATAGGCCGCAACGTCGGCAGCCGACAGACCGGCTTGCGCCTTGCGATTGGTTTCACTCTGCTGCGCCATAGGTACTCTCTATTGCCGCCAGCAGCTTACACCTTATGGCGTTGGTGCGCGAACGCTACCTTCGCCGACCAGCTCTGCCGCTTTACAGAATCGATTGTCCCGTCTTGGCCCAATCCGCGAGGAACGCAGCAAGACCCTTGTCGGTGAGGGGATGTGAGAAGAGCTGGCGCAGGATATTGGGCGGCACGGTAACGATATCGGCGCCCATCTTGGCGGCGGCAACGACATGCTGCGGCCCGCGCACGGATGCCACCAGCACTTCGGTCTGGAACGACGGGTATTGGCTGTAGATCTGCACGATGTCGTCGATCAGGGCCATGCCGTCCTGGCCGATATCGTCGAGCCTGCCGACGAAAGGCGAGACAAAAGCAGCGCCGGCCTTGGCCGCCAGGATCGCCTGCGCGGCGGAGAAGCACAGCGTCACATTGACCATCACCCCTTCGGAGCTGAACGCCTTGCAGGCCTTCAGGCCTTCGGGCGTCAGCGGCACTTTGATGGCGATGTTGTTGTTGCGGCCATGGCCAATGGCGTGAAGCTTCTTGCCTTCCTTGATCATAGTCGGCGCATCGGTGGCGGTGACTTCGGCGCTGACGGGCCCGGGCACCAGATCGGCGATCTCGCGGATCACGTCCAGCATCGGCCGCCCGGCCTTGGCCATCAGCGAGGGATTGGTGGTGACGCCGTCCAGCAGGCCGGAAGCGGCGAGATCGCGGATTTCCGCCACATCGGCAGTGTCGACGAAGAATTTCATGGTGGAGAACTCCGATGCCGGGGCTTGGTGTTGTGGCGAGCCATGGGCGGGCCGCTTAAAGTGCCGCCATGCCGCGTCCACCGCCTGTCGATCTTTCTAGTCAAACCCCCTCGGAGCGGCAAGCGCCGGGCGAGCGCGATTGGGCCGCGTCTGGGGAAAACATTGGCGGGAAGCTCTCGGGTCAGGTGCAGGTCCTGCTGCCTCTGCCGGTGGGCGAGGGCTACGACTATGCCGTGCCGCCCGAAATTTCGGTCTCGGCGGGCGATTTCGTCGAAGTGCCGCTGGGCCGTCGCACTTTGATCGGCGTGGTTTGGGGGCCCGGCACCGCAAGCCTGCCAGCAGAGAAAATCAAACCGATCCGCGCCCGCCTGCCGACGCAAGCCGTTGCGCCGGCCATGCGCCGGCTGATCGACTGGGTCGCGCGCTATACGCTCTCGCCGCCGGGTGCTGTGCTGCGCATGGCGATGAGCGTGCCCGATGCGCTGCTGCCGCCCAAACCCATGCTGCTCTATCGGCTTGCCGCGCCGCCTTCGCCCGAGGCGAAGCTGACCGCGGCGCGAAAGCGGGTGCTGGAATTCATGCAGGACGTGCCGGCCTTGCCGGCGTCCGACATAGCGCGGGGGGCAGGCGTTGGCGTCGGCGTGGTCAAGGGATTGCAGCCGCTGGGGCTGATCGAGCCCGTGTGGCAAACCGGCGAGCCGGTGCCGCTTCAGCCCGATGCCGATCATCCCGGGGCTACTTTGTCCGACGCGCAGGAAACAGCGGCGGAGAATTTGCGCCAGGCGGTGGCGGCGCGGCAATTTTCCGTCACCTTGCTGGATGGCGTGCCGGGGGCGGGCAAGACGGAGGTCTACTTCGAGGCCGTTGCCGCGGCTTTGAAGCAGGGCCGTCAGGTTCTGGTGCTGCTGCCGGAAATCGCGCTGTCGGCGCAATGGCTGCGTCGTTTCGAGCAGCGTTTCGGTGCGCTGCCTGGCGAGTGGCATTCCGATCTCACCGGGCTTGAACGCCGTCGCACCTGGCGCGCGGCGCAGGCCGGCACCGCCCGCGTCATCGTCGGCGCACGCTCGGCCTTGTTTTTGCCGTTTCGCGATCTTGGCCTGATCGTCATCGACGAGGAGCACGAGAGCGCCTTCAAACAGGAGGACGGCGTCATCTACAACGCCCGCGACATGGCGATCGTGCGGGCGCGTTTGGAGAACGTGCCGGTGATGCTGGTGTCGGCCACGCCGTCGCTGGAAACCATCGTCAATGCCGAAAGCGGCCGCTATGGGCTGCAGCATTTGCCGGCGCGTCATGGCGGCGCCAGCATGGCCGCGATCAAGGCGCTGGATTTGCGCAAGCATCCGCCGCTGCGCGGCCAGTTCCTTTCGCCGGTCCTGCTCGAGGCGATGCGCGAAACTTTGGCGCGCAACAAGCAGGCTTTGTTGTTCCTCAATCGACGCGGCTATGCACCCCTCACGCTCTGCCGTACCTGCGGCCATAGAGTCGAATGCCCCAACTGCACGGCGTGGCTGGTCGAACATCGCTTTCGCGGCCGGCTGATCTGCCATCACTGCGGTTTCAGCACGCCGCGCCCCGCCGAGTGCCCCTCTTGCGGCGCGGAAGACAGTCTCGTCGCCTGCGGCCCCGGCGTCGAACGCCTGCATGAAGAAGTGCGTCTGCATTTTCCCGAAGCGCGGCCGATGGTACTGGCGTCGGATCTGATCGCCGGCCCGCGCGCGGCGCAGGCGCTGATCCAGCAGATCGCCGAGCATGAAGTCGATATCGTCATCGGCACCCAGATCGTCGCCAAGGGCCATCATTTTCCCGATCTGGCGCTGGTCGGCGTGGTCGATGCCGATCTCGGCCTGTCGGGTGGCGACCTGCGCGCCGCCGAGCGTACCTTCCAACTGCTCTATCAGGTCGCCGGTCGCGCCGGCCGCACCGATGGCGACGGCAAGGCGCTGCTGCAGACCTATCAGCCCGAGCATCCCGTCATTGCTGCTCTGGCCAGCGGCCGGCGCGAGCGCTTCATCGAAGCGGAGAAAAAGGCGCGCGCCGATGCCGGCATGCCGCCCTATGGAAGATTGGCGGCACTGATCGTCTCCGGCGCCGACGAAACCCAGGTCGATGCCGCCGCCCGCGCTCTGGGCGTTGCTGCGCCCCATCTGGAAGGAATTCGCGTGCTGGGACCGGCGCCCGCGCCACTCGCGCTGTTGCGGGGACGGCACCGACGGCGGCTGCTTTTGAAGGCCCGGCGGGAAGTCGATATCCAGGCCGTTCTGCGCCACTGGCTGGACGCGGTTCCGCTGCCCGGAGCGGTGCGTTTGCAGGTCGATATCGACCCCTATAGTTTCCTTTGAAATCAGGGCGTTGATCGCAGGTAAGGGAAGCTGCGCGCGCGCCATTTCGGCGCGGCAAGTCCGCTTGCAACGCAATAGAGCGTGTGTTACCAAACGCTCGCCGTCGACCGGGGGTAGGATCGGGTGTCGGCAGGTTTCTAAAACGTCTTAAATATCAATATCTTACCTCACCCCTGTCAAAGCTGGGAAGCGACGGAAAATGACTGCCGAGGCCTCCGGTCGATCAAGCCTTGCCGCGCGCTACGCCAATGCTCTTTTCGAGCTGGCGGACGAGGCCAAACAGCTCGATGGCGTGGCCGGCGATCTCGCGACCCTGCGCAAGGCGCTGGACGAGAGCGCCGATCTCAATCGGCTCATCAACAGCCCCGTTCTCAGCCGCGACGTGCAGAGCAAGGCGATCCAAGCCGTCGTGCAGGCGCTGAAGCTCGCGCCGCTGACGGCCAATTTCATTTCTCTCGTCGCCCAGAAGCGCCGCCTGGCCGCGCTGCCGGCGATGATTTCCGCTTTCCTGGCCGAGCTGTCGCGCCGTCGTGGCGAGACCAAGGCCGAAGTCGTTTCCGCCACGCCGCTCAGCGAGCAGCAGCAGGCCAAACTGGTCGAAGTGCTGCGCGGCATGGTGGGCAGCAAAGTGACGATCGACGCTAGAGTCGATCGTGAAATTCTCGGCGGGCTGGTCGTCAAGGTCGGCTCGCGCATGTTCGATTCATCGATACGCACCAAGCTGCAGCGACTGCAGCTTGCCATGAAGGGAGTTGGGTGATGGATATCCGCGCCTCCGAAATTTCGGCGATCCTCAAGCAGCAGATCGCCAATTTTGGCACCGAGGCCGAAGTGGCCGAAGTCGGCCAGGTCTTGTCGGTCGGTGACGGCATTGCGCGCGTCTACGGTCTGGACAACGTCCAGGCCGGCGAGATGGTCGAGTTCCCCGGCGGCATCAAGGGCATGGCGCTGAACCTCGAAGTCGACAATGTCGGCGTCGTGATTTTCGGCGACGACCGCACCATCAAGGAAGGCGACGTCGTCAAGCGCACCGGCACCATCGTCGACGTGCCCGTCGGCAAGGGCCTGCTGGGCCGCGTCGTCGACGCGCTGGGCAATCCGATCGACGGCAAGGGCCCGATCCAGAGCACCGAGCGCCGCCGCGTCGAAGTCAAGGCGCCTGGCATCATCCCGCGCAAGTCGGTGCACGAGCCGATGCAGACCGGCCTCAAGGCCATCGACAGCCTGGTCCCGGTCGGCCGCGGCCAGCGCGAGCTGATCATCGGCGATCGCCAGACCGGCAAGACCGCCGTCGCCATCGATACCTTCATCAACCAGAAGAGCATCAACGCCGGCGGCGACGAGTCCAAGAAGCTCTATTGTATCTACGTCGCCGTGGGCCAGAAGCGCTCGACCGTGGCGCAGATCGTCAAGACGCTGGAAGACGCCGGCGCCATGGAATACTCCATCGTCGTCGCCGCCACCGCGTCCGAGCCGGCGCCGCTGCAGTTCCTGGCGCCCTATGCCGGCTGCACCATGGGCGAATATTTCCGCGACAACGGCATGCATGCGCTGATCGTGTATGACGATCTTTCCAAGCAGGCCGTCGCCTATCGCCAGATGTCGCTGCTGCTGCGCCGCCCGCCGGGCCGCGAAGCCTATCCGGGCGACGTGTTCTACCTGCATTCGCGCCTGCTCGAGCGCGCCGCCAAGATGAACGACGATCTCGGTGCGGGCTCGCTGACGGCGCTGCCGGTCATCGAAACCCAGGCCGGCGACGTCTCGGCCTACATCCCGACCAACGTGATTTCGATCACCGACGGCCAGATCTTCCTCGAGACCGAACTGTTCTATCAGGGCATCCGCCCCGCCATTAACGTCGGCATCTCGGTGTCGCGCGTGGGTTCGGCGGCGCAGATCAAGGCGATGAAGCAGGTCGCCGGCTCGATCAAGCTGGAACTGGCGCAGTACCGCGAAATGGCGGCCTTCGCCCAGTTCGCCTCGGACCTCGACGCCTCGACGCAGAAGCTGCTCAATCGCGGCGCGCGCCTGACAGAGCTTCTGAAGCAGCCGCAGTTCAAGCCGATGCCGGTCGAGGAGCAGGTGGTGGCGATCTATGCCGGTGTGCGCGGCTATCTCGACGCCATTCCGACGGCGCGCATCAATGATTTCGAGCAGAAGATGCTCGACGAGCTGCGCGCCTCGAACGACGGCATCCTGGCCTCGATCCGCAGCGAGAAGCAGATCACGCCCGACACCGAAGCCAAGCTGAAGACCTTCTTCGAAGGCTTCGTGCGCAAGTTCGCCTGAGCCACGCCGGAATAGACGCGACGCGGAGCGGACATGCCCAGCTTGAAAGAGTATCGCCTGAGGATCCGAAGCGTCCGCTCGACGCAGAAGATCACCAAGGCCATGAAGATGGTGGCGGCGGCCAAGCTGCGCCGCGCCCAGGAGCAGGCACAAGCCGCGCGGCCTTATGCCGAACGCATGGAGCGCATGCTGGCCTCGCTCGCCGCCAATGTGCGCGGCATGGCGGGCGCTCCGGCGTTGCTGGCGGGCACCGGTTCGGACAAGCGCCAACTGGTGATCGTGGCGACCTCCGATCGCGGCCTGTGCGGCTCGTTCAATTCCTCGATCGTGCGCGAGGCGCGCCGGTTCATTCGCGGCTTGCTGGCTGACGGCAAGGAAGTCCGCATTCTGTGCGTCGGCCGCAAGGGCCGCGACCAGCTGCGCCGCGATTTTGCGCCGCTGATCGTCGGCACCATCGACGAGGTTGGCCGCAAGCGCCTGGCGTTCAGCGATGCGGTGCGCGTGATGGATCGTGTCGCGGCGATGTTCGCCGCCGGCGAGTTCGACGTCGCCACCGTGATCTACAACCGCTTCAAATCCGCCATCAGCCAGATCGTCACCGTGCAGCAGCTGATCCCGCTGCCGGCGCCGGCCGAGCCCGTCGTCGAGGCCGCGCCGACGACGGACGGCGCCAAGGCTGTGTACGAATTCGAGCCCAGCGAAGAGCGCATTCTCGACGAGCTGCTGCCGCGCAATCTGCGAGTGCAGATGTTCCGCGCGCTGCTTGAGAATGCTGCTTCCGAGCAGGGCGCGCGCATGACGGCGATGGATAACGCCACGCGCAACGCCGGCGACATGATCAACGACCTGACGCAGAGCTACAACCGCCAGCGCCAGGCCGTCATCACCAAGGAACTGATCGAAATCATCTCCGGCGCCGACGCGCTGTAGATCCCCGTACCACGAGAAAGCAACCCGCGAGGGCGTCATGGCAGGCAACAATATCGGCAAGATTACCCAGATCACCGGCGCGGTGGTCGACGTGCAGTTCGAAGGCGAGCTGCCGTCCATTCTGAACGCGCTGCACGTGCAGCACGACAACAAGACGCTGGTGCTTGAAGTCGCGCAGCATCTGGGCGAATCGACCGTCCGCACCATCGCCATGGACACCACCGACGGCCTGGTGCGCGGCCAGAAAGTGGTCGACACCGGCACCGCCATCGCCGTGCCGGTCGGGCCGGAGACGCTGGGCCGCATCATCAACGTCATCGGCGAGCCGATCGACGAGCGCGGCCCGGTCAACGCCAAGAAGACCTCGCCGATCCATCGCAGCGCGCCGGAATTCGTCGAGCAGTCGACCGAGGCGCAGATCCTGGTCACCGGCATCAAGGTCATCGACCTGCTGGCGCCTTACGCGCGCGGCGGCAAGATCGGCCTGTTCGGCGGCGCCGGCGTGGGCAAGACGGTGCTGATTCAGGAGCTGATCAACAACGTCGCCAAAGCGCATGGCGGCGTGTCGGTGTTCGCCGGCGTCGGCGAGCGCACCCGCGAAGGCAACGACCTCTATCACGAAATGCGCGATTCGGGCGTCATCAAGGTCGACGGTCCCGGCTCGAAAGTGGCGCTGGTGTACGGCCAGATGAACGAGCCGCCGGGCGCCCGCGCCCGCGTCGGTCTGACCGGTCTCACTCTCGCCGAATATTTCCGCGATGAAGAAGGGCAGGACGTGCTGTTCTTCGTCGACAACATCTTCCGCTTCACCCAGGCCGGCTCGGAAGTGTCGGCGCTGCTGGGCCGCATTCCCTCGGCGGTGGGCTATCAGCCGACGCTCGCCACCGACATGGGCAATTTGCAGGAGCGCATCACCACCACCAAGAAGGGTTCGATCACCTCGGTGCAGGCCATTTACGTGCCCGCCGACGACTTGACCGATCCGGCGCCCGCGACCTCGTTCGCCCACTTGGACGCCACCACCGTGCTGTCGCGCCAGATCGCCGAGCTGGGCATCTATCCGGCCGTCGATCCGCTCGACTCGACCTCGCGCATGCTCGACCCGCGCGTCGTCGGCGAGGAACATTATAAGGTGGCCCGCGACGTGCAGCGCGTGCTGCAGACCTACAAGTCGTTGCAGGACATCATCGCCATTCTGGGCATGGATGAGCTGTCGGAAGAGGACAAGCAGGTCGTGGCGCGCGCGCGCAAGATCCAGCGCTTCCTTAGCCAGCCCTTCCATGTCGCCGAAGTCTTCACCGGCTTCCCCGGCGTGCTGGTCAGCCTGGCCGACACCATCAAGGCCTTCAAGATGATCGTCGCCGGCGAGTGCGACGATATTCCGGAAGCCGCGTTCTACATGGTCGGCACCATCGAGGACGCGATCGCCAAGGCCAAGAAGATGGCGGCGGAAGCGGCCTAAGGCCAACGGCAAGCGTTAAGCGAGGACGTGGAATATGGCGGGCAAGATCGCCTTCGAACTGGTGTCGCCGGAACGGCTGCTGGAATCGACCGAAGCCGACATGGTGGTCGTGCCCGGCAGCGAGGGCGATTTCGGCGTTCTGCCCGGCCACGTGCCGCTGATCTCGACCCTGCGTCCGGGCGTTATCGAGATCTATGACGGTAACGCCGTACGTCAGCGGATCATGGTGACCGGCGGTTTCGCCGAGGTTTCCAACGATCGGCTGACCGTACTTGTCGAGGAAGCCATGCCGCTGGCGGATATTTCTGCCGCCCAGATCGATGGCAAGATCCGCGAGGCGGAGGAGGCGGTGGCCGATGCCACCGACGCCCTCGCCAAAGAAAACGCGGAAAAACAACTACTTACCGCGCAGGACCTGCGCCGGGCGTACGACTACTACGCCAGCCGTTAGGACGGGTTGCGAAAACCCTCAACCTGACTATCTTGAGACCGTCGGTTTGTAACAATTTTCCGCGAGCGGCGTGAGCCAGGGCGGGAACCTTGGGGCGCGCCAAGCGATCTTTAAGGCCACAACCACGAGCAGGCCGAAACCATGAAGCACTGGACGCTCGACGACATCTCCTGGGACAAGTTCGACCGCTCCAAGGTCGATCCCGAGATTCTGCGCGTCATCAAGGCTGCCGCCATGGTCGAGCACAACGGGCTCGATTACGGCGTCTACCTGCGCAACGTCTTTTCTCAGGACAGCGAATTCAAGGCTGCGACCGAAACCTGGGCCGTGGAAGAGGTTCAGCACGGCAAGGCGCTGGGCCGCTGGGCGCAGTTGGCCGATCCCGATTTCGACTTCGATGCCTCCTTCGCCCGCTTCCGCGACGGCTACAAGCTGCCGCTGGACGCCACCAAGTCGGTGCGCGGCAGCCTGGCCGGCGAACTGATGGCCCGCTGCATCGTCGAGACCGGCACGAGCTCCTATTACACCGCCCTGCGCGATGCCACTGACGAGCCGGTGCTGAAGGAAATCTGCGCCCGTATCGCTGCCGACGAGCTGCGCCACTACAAGCTCTTCTACAGCCATATGCGCCGTTACGTCGAAAAGGAGGGCCTGGGTTTCTGGGGCCGCCTGCGCATCGGCTTCTCGCGCATCCTCGAAAGCGAGGACGACGAACTGGCCTATGCCTATTACGCGGCCAATGGCTCCACGGATACTTACAGCCGCCGCGACAACACGCGCGCTCATGCCTTGCGCGCCTATCGCGTCTATCGCCCCGGCCACCTGCAGCGCGCCGTGGCCATGGTCTTCAAGGCCGTCGGCCTCAAGCCGCAGGGTCGCCTCAGCGACTGGACCACGCGTGCGGCGTGGAATTTCATGCGCTGGCGCATCGGCCGCCTGGAGCGGACGACGTCTTAGAATCGGCGTCAGCGGCGACGCTTGTGTGTAGTTTAAACGCTGTTATAACGCTGCACGCCTTTCTTGGATCGAGGCTATCTGTTTGATAAAGTTCTGAATTGCTGGGCCGCTTCCAAGTGCCGATAGGCGCGGGACGGAAATTATTGTTTCGATAGAGCTAGACTCTAGCCATCCAGAACGGCCCTTGGCCGAGACAGGAAATGATGGGCAGCCTATGACTGGTATCGAAAGTGTCATTCCGCTACCATCGATGCCGAACACTCCGCTCCTGCCATTTTTCAGTGGTCGATGCTATATACCGCTACAATTCAAAGCTCATGCTAAAGGAGCAATCAAATATCGTTAAAACGCCGACCAAGGCAGCGATAGTCATTCCCGTTTTTAATGATTGGCTGTCAATGGAAAGGTTGGTCGGTGAACTTGATCGTGAGTTGGCCAATTGCGGCTTACAAATCGATATCGTTGCCGTCGATGACTGTTCGACCGAGCAGATCGGAAATCTACCTACTCCACAGCAAGCGATCGCATCGATCACTGTTCTGAAACTGGGCACCAATGTCGGCCACCAAAGGGCCATTGCGACTGGTCTTAGCAAAGTCGCATCCGACGGGAAGCATGATCTCGTCGCCGTCATGGATTCTGATGGTGAAGACAAGCCCCAGGAATTGCTTCGACTCCTCCGCATCGCCGTTGCCCGGCCCGACCAGGCAGTGGTTGCTCAGCGGAAGAAAAGGCTGGAGCGGGCCACATTCCGATTTTCCTATCGAATCTATACGCTGCTTTTTCGCGTACTGACGGGAAATAGCATCGACTTTGGCAATTTTGTCGTCTTGCCAATTCAGTTTGTCCATCGGCTGATTCGCAGTCCTAATATCTGGAACAATTTTTCTGCCTCTCTAGTAAGGGCCCGTCTGCCCTTGACGCGGTTGGAGACTGTTCGTGGCAAGCGATATTTTGGAAAATCCAAGATGAACTTTGTAGCTCTGGTGGCACATGGTTTGGGCGCCATTTCAGTGTTCTCGGACGTCGTTTTTATTCGCATTCTACTGGCCAGCCTTTTGATCCTAATGTTGTCCTTAATGTCAGTGGTTGTGACCGTCGCCGTTAGGTTATTTACCGACCTAGCTGTGCCAGGCTGGGCTACGAACGTCACTGGCTTTGCGTTGATCATTAGCATGCAAGCGGTTCTGCTTCCGGTCATGATGGCCTTTCTGATTCTGAACAATCGTTCGTCTGTGCAAATTCTGCCAAAGTACTTTGCTATTGATCTCGTGGAAGAAACGCGCGCAATTGAACGTCCGGGCCTGCATAACGAGGCATCTCCGTGACAGCAACCTATGTTGGCACTGAACTCGAACTGTTTAGGGTTGCGCGCAACTGGAAAGCATATTTTCGACGGATCCTGTCTCCTCACATAGTCGGTGATGTTGGTGAGGTTGGTGCCGGCATCGGGACAACGACGGAGGTGCTGGCTAGTCTTCCTGCTGTAAGAAATTGGCTATGTATTGAAATGGATACCAATCAGTGTCAGAAAATCGAAGTGATGCGCGCTTCAGGCGCGTTTGCCAATCATGTCGATATACATGCCGGGACTTTGGCTGACCTACCTGCGGAACCGTTTTTCGACAGCATTGTCTATATCGACGTCCTTGAACATATCGAGGATGACAGACGGGAGATTGAGCATGCCTTTACTCGATTACGCACAGATGGACGAATTGTAATCCTGGCTCCTGCTTGGTCATTCCTCTATAGCCCTTTTGACCGCTCTATCGGCCACTATCGACGCTATACACTCAGTACACTACGGCGTTTAGCCCCCCCTTACGCTCGCGAGGTTGACGCGCGCTATCTCGATAGCGCTGGATTCTTCGCGTCACTTGCAAACAAGCTTTTTCTACGCCAAGACATGCCGCACATGTCGCAGATTATGACATGGGATAGAATATTGATTCCCATTTCACGCGTCGTCGATCGCTTGGGATTATGGCTAGTCGGCCGCAGCGTAATCATTGTTTGGGAAAAGTCGCGCCGTTAACCTTCGTGTCGATTCAGTTGGCGGATAGACAAGTTCAAAGGAATTTCACGCGAGTCTATGGAGCATTGCAGAAAGTGCGATACTCACCCTTTGAACAGAGAATTTGCGGACCGGACTTATCATAGTAGCCGGTCAAAAGAATAACTCCCAACGCCGCACCCGCAAGCAAGCGCAGTGCCGACCAAACTGTCGGGCGATAATATGGTTGGATCGCCAACATCAGGATAGGAAAAGCGGTCAGCAGATAGCGCGAGGAAAATTGGTGCACCACACCGGCCGCCGTCAATGTGTAGCCAAAAGTCAAAATCATGTTCAGCGTAAATATCTGATCGCTACGACGACTCCACAAATTACAGAGGGCTGCGGCGATGAAGGCACAGCCAGCACCAGCTAGCGCGGCCACCGCAAGTCGTTGAAACCACTGCGCTACATCTACTGGAAGGCGCTGTGATAGTTTCTGAGCTGCTTCAAAGCCAAGATCACCAATAGCCAGTCCGGCCAGTCCGCCACCAACTGCGGGCCATACGCACCATTTCCAGTGCCGCAAATAGAATGAAGGGGCCACGATCGCAATTACGATGGCGACATATGCGATTGCCAGAAAGCCATGGCGTATCGAGAGGGATCCCGAAACTTCAGGCGTACTCGGTGGTACGACGCCACTCCAGAGCACGAATACCGGCGCGACTGTCAAAGCTGTGACGGTGGCTGCGGCGAGCGCCGCCGCTCGTACGCGCGGCACAGCCGCAGCAATCAAGACAAAACCAATTGCGCCAGGAAGGTATAGCTGACGGCCGAGGGTAGCAAAACCCAGCGCCAGTCCTGCTAACAGAAAACCCGTCCATAGGCGTCCCGGTGACTCGATCGGCGACGTGATTCCCCATGCCGTAGCGGCAACGGCAATGCTTGCCATAGTCATGGCGGGAAGCTCAGTCAATGCCATGCCGGTGCTGGCCCAGATCACTGGCACACCAATAATCGCGGCTGAGCGTACGAACGCCATCTCATAGCCCATCGCTGCAATGCCATATCCGATGCATAGCCACGATATTGTCAGCAGTGCCGGATTGATCCAGCGAACCGCTGGAGCTTCAACGCTCGTTAGAGGCGCGAGAAGGGCATGAATGACGGCATGCAATGGTCCCGTTGGAATGCTAAATGGCGATAGGAGCAGAGCGGCAAACCCGTGGCCATCAACGAGAATAAGCGCGCCGGTGAGATATATGCCCTCATCGTAGATAAGATAGTGCGGAGAACGGGTAACAAGAAAAAGGAGAACTAAAGCTGCAATCAAAGGCGCCGCAATGGAGATTGCCCTGGACCATCTTTGGTCAAATGCGTCGACACAATTCATGTCGCACCGCTCCAATGCTTCTTCATTCGATTTCATACCATATCAAGCCGACAGTACCACACAAAGGTCTGAACAGACGCTGCGCTCAAGATCGTCCGGATTGAATGGCAGGTGGAGCTAAGGTTCTTGCAAGGCATTCGAAAAATCCACAATTTGAATTGTCGAGGACTTGCTCGTGTAAGAGGGATTGATTGACAGTGACGTATAATCTTCGCCACACAGATACTGTCAGCCGATGATTGGTCTGAATTCCTCCAACACCGCCTGATACAAATCCCGTTTGAACGGCACGATCAAGTCGACGATCCGCTCGGCTGGCGCCCATTGCCAGTGCGAGAATTCCGGATGCTTGGTATCGATGTTGATGTCGCTATCCCGGCCGGTGAAGCGCATGACGAACCATTTCTGCGACTGGCCGCGCCAGCGCCCGCGCCACAGTTTCTGGCGCAATTCTTCCGGCAAATCGTAGGTCAGCCAGCCGGCGCTTTCGGCCAATATCGTAGCCTTGTCGGTGCCGACTTCTTCTTCCAGTTCGCGCAACGCCGCTTCGCGCGGCGTTTCGCCCTTGTCGATGCCGCCTTGCGGCATCTGCCAGGCGGCCGAGGGCATGTCGCGCCGCTGGCCGACGAAAATCCGGTTTTGCGGATTGAGCAGCATGATGCCTACATTGCGGCGATAACCGGGTAGGGGCAGGGCGGTGGCGAGCATTGGCAGAAAGACAACCTCAGGGAGTGCGACGATCCTGTCTACCAGAGTAATCCTATTGGCGCGCGGTTGAAATCGCGGCGGCGTGCCGGGCGACCTTTTGCTGGCACAGCTCCTTGCACTCACTCACACCGGTGATAGGCGCCAGAACGAAGCCACGCTGGCCCACTGTCTTGCTCCAGTCCACCAGCCGCTTGACCGTGTCGGGAAAGGCAACAGCCATGGCGAGGCCGAAGCCGGCGCGTTGGGCGATGGCTTCGAGCTGTTGCAGGTTGCGGTCCAGCGCCGCCACGCCTTGCTCGGAATCGAGAAAGCCGCGACTCTTGGCAAAGGGCAGTCCAAGCAGGTCGGCCTGCTGCTGCACGATATTCGATTTCGCCTGGCGCGAATCCACCACCAGCAGGCCGCGCAAGGCGAGTTCCTGCAGCACCGGCACCGCCTGCTGGCCGCTGGCGAGGAACTTTTCTCCTTCCCAGGTAACGACGCCGACATAGCCGGGACTGCGGCTGAGGATCCAGCGCAGCCGGTCGAGATTCTCCTGGGCGCTGGCCTGTGAGCTGATGACGCGCGGCCCCAGCCCCGCGTCGGCGGCGCTATCGCTTTCCATGGGCAGGCTGATCAGCACTTCATGGCCGAATTCGCGCGCCAGCTGGATCCAGCGCGGCAGGTTCTCGGCATAGGGAACAAAGGCCAGCGTGATCTCCGGCGGCAAGCGAACGATGGCATCTTCCGTCGTCTGCGGGTTGAGGCCCAGCCCTGTCAGGACGATGCCCAGCCGCGGCTTGCGCGTACCGTGATCGAACTTGCTGTTGTTGATGATCCACGGCAGGCGGCCATCGGGCGCGATTCGCGGCAGCGGCCCGTAGGGGCCGGGCTCCTGCAGGGCGGCCGGGGTCAGGGCGCGGCCCTGGACCGCGGCCGGCGCATCGGTAACGGCAGCAGCGGTCTTGGCCGGCGGCTTCGGCTTCTCGGGCGGCGGCGGTGGGTAGAGCGACGGTAAGACTGCCGTGTTGGGCGCCGGCGGTGGCGGCGGTGGCGCTGCGCTCGCGGGCGGCGGCTCGGCGGCCTTTGGCGGCTCGGCCGCTGGTTGCGCGGCGGCTGGCGGTGTCGGAGCGGTGGGGGGCGTTACTGGCGGCAGCGCCAGCGTCGGCGCCTGTTGCCCGTCGGGCTTCGCGGCCGCTACCGGAGGCGGGGCGGGCGCTGTCGCGGTCGGCCGAACCGCAGCGATGGCAGGCGCGCTCAGGCTAACCACGGCTTCGTTCTTGTCGCGTCCCAGCAGGACGACTCCCAGAACGGCGGCGATCAGGAGGAAAAGAATGACGTAGGCGATCAGCATTGCGCCAACGCCCTTGCGCGCCGCCAACGTCATGTTCCCCGCCCCGTCCGCGCCGGCAAGATTTTGCCGGCGCCGTTGTTCTGACTAGTTGCCGCGTTGTCCATAAAGCGCAATGCCGCGAATAAGGTCAACCGCCCGCGACAGCTGATAGTCGGCGGGCTTCTTTTCCTCGCCATTGGCGGCGGCAGGCGTGCCGGGCGCTGCCGGTGTGGCTGGCGGCTGGGCATTGGAGCCTGGGACCGGCGGCGTGCCGGTTGGCGGCGACAGCGGCGCGTTGGGCGTGCCTGGTGCAGTCGGCGGCGTGCTCGGCGCAGCGGCCGGCGGCGTCGCCGGCGCATTCGGATTGCGCAGAGCGCCGCGCAGGTTTTCCTCGCGCCGGGCCAGCGGATTGGGCTCGACCGTTTCGATCTTGGCCTGCTCGACCACGATATCGGGATCGATGCCCTTGGCCTGGATCGAGCGGCCTGAGGGTGTGTAGTAGCGCGCGGTGGTCAGACGCATGGCGCCGCCGCCCGCCACCGGCACGATGGTCTGCACCGAGCCTTTGCCGAACGACCGCGTGCCGAGCAGGATGGCGCGGCGATGGTCCTGCAGGGCGCCGGCGACGATCTCCGATGCCGAGGCCGAGCCGCCGTTGATCAGCACCACCACCGGCAATCCGCCAGTGATGTCGCCCGGCTTGGCGTTGGCGCGGCTGCCTTCGCCGTCGCGGCGTGAGCGCGTCGAGACGATCTCGCCTTTTTCCAGGAACGCGTCGGAGACCGAGATCGCCTGATCGAGCAGACCGCCCGGATTGTTGCGCATGTCGAGCACGATGCCCTTGAGCTTGTTCCCCGCCTGCTTCTTCATGCTCTCCACCGCAGCCTTCAGCCCCGATTCGGTCTGCTCGGTGAACTGCGTGATGCGAACATAGCCGACATCGTCGCCTTCCATGTTGAATCGCACGGAGCGGATCTTGATCACCGCGCGCTGCAGGGTGACTTCGAACGGCTCGCGCGTGCCGCGCCGCACCGTGAGCTTGATCGGGGTGCCGACTTTGCCGCGCATCTTCTCGACAGCTTCGGCCAGCGTCAGGCCCATCACGGCATCCGCATCGAGGGCGATGATCAGGTCGCCCGGTTGCAGCCCGGCCTTGGAGGCGGGCGTGTCGTCGATCGGCGAGACGACCTTCACCAGGCCGTTCTCCATCGTGACCTCGATGCCCAGCCCGCCGAACTCGCCGCGGGTATCGACCTGCATGTCGCGGAAGGCCTTGGCGTTCATGTAGGACGAATGCGGGTCGAGCGAGGTCAGCATGCCGTTGATGGCATTCTCGATCAGATCCTTGTCGGAGACCTCATCGACATAGTCCGACCGCACCCGCTCCAGCACGTCGCCGAACAGGTTGAGATATTGATAGGTCTCGCTGCGATCGGCCGGCTTGTCGGCCTTGCCCTTGGTCTGGGCGAACGCATGGAGGGGGAACGCCAGCGCCACAGCGGCGACGGCGGCGAATACGACTTTGCGCTGCATCATCCTACCTTGTCCTTGTCGGGAACCAGCCACGACAGCGGGTCAATGGGATGACCCTGCCGACGCAACTCAATATAGAGCCGCTGGCTGTCAGCGCCAGCATTGCCCATGACGCCTACCGGCTCGCCCGCCAGGACCCATTGTCCGGCCGCGCAATCGATGCGCGAGAGCCCCGCCAGCAGAAAATGATACCCCTCGCCGTGTTCCAGGATCAACACCAGCCCATAGCCGCGAAATTCGCCGGCATACACAACCTGTCCGTCGTGCGGTGCGACCACGGCCGCCCTTTGCCTCGTTTCGACCACAATTCCGCGGCTGGGCTGGCCTTGGACTTCCTCGCCGAACCGCTTGTAAATTGCACCGCGCGCGGGCAGCGGCAATTTGCCTTTGGTGGTGGTAAAAGCCAGGGCCAGGTGGCCCGGTGGCGGCGGGGCAATGCCGGCCTTCGCGGCGGCCGGGGTGCGGTTGCGCCGGGCCGCTTCTTCGCGCTGCTTGCGGTCGGCGTCCAGTTTTTCCACCAACTCGCGCAGATCGCGCGCCTGGGCCGCCAGCTTCTCAGCCTGTTTGGCGCCTTCCTGCGCTTCCTGTCGGCGCTCCTGTTCGGCCCGCGCCTTTTCGCTCAATAGGGCTTCCAGCCGCTGCCGCTCGCTTTGCAAAGATGCCGTCGCGCCGCGCAGCTGGGTGGCGTTGCGATCTGCTTCCTCGCGCAGCGTGGCCAGGTCTTCGATCTGGGCGCGCAACTCGGCGGCTGCAGCTTCGATGCGCGGGATGATTGCCCGCAACAACAAACCAGCCCGCACCGTGTCGTCGGGCGCCCCTGGCTGCGCCAGCAGCGCTTCCGGCGGCCGGCTGGCCAGGCGCTCCAGCGCCCCCAGCAGGCTGGCCAGCTGGCCGCGACGAGTGTTGAGCGCGGTAGTGCGCTCGACGGTCATGTCGTCGATCTCGCGCTTGCGCTTTTCCAGTCGCGCCAAAGCCGCTTCTCCGGCCTGCACCTGGCGCGCCGAACCGATCAGTTCGCCACGCAGGCGCTCGACTTCCTTGCGAACCGCCTCGGCTTCCTTCTCCGCCTTGGCGGCGCGCTCGCGCTCGGCTTCAGCCTGGCGTTCGACCTCCGATACTCTGCCCGTCGACGGCGTCGGCTGCGCGTTCAGGGATTGGGTAGCAGCGATAGCGATCGCCACGCCCAGCAGCAGGCGCAACGGCAAATATGGCAGCGCGTCAGGCGCGCGCACGCTCTGCCTGGACAGTTGCCGCGCTGCGCAGCAGCGAATGGCCGGTCATCTCCGCCGGTTGTGGCAGCCCCATTAGAGCCAGCATCGTCGGCGCGATGTCGGCGAGACGGCCATCAGCCAGCGCCTTCACGGCCGGGGCATTCACCACCATCACCGGTACGCGGTTCAGGGTGTGTGCTGTGTGGGGCTGGCCTGTCTCCGGATCGAACATCTGCTCGGCATTGCCATGGTCCGCCGTCACCAGCATGACGCCGCCCTGGCGTTTGATCGCCTCGGCCAACCGGCCGAGACAGGTATCTATGCATTCCACCGCCTTGATGGCGGCGGGAATATTGCCGGTGTGGCCGACCATGTCGCCATTGGCGTAGTTGCAGACGATCAGATCGTACTTGCCGCTGTCGATCGCTTCGACCAACCGGTCGGTGACTTCCGGCGCCGACATCTCCGGCTGCAGATCGTAGGTTGGAACTTTGGGCGAAGGCACGAGGATGCGGTCCTCGCCCTCGAACACGCGCTCGTCGCCGCCGTTGAAGAAGAAGGTGACGTGGGCGTATTTCTCGGTCTCGGCGATGCGCAGCTGTTTCAGGCCGCGTTCGGCGACGACTTCTCCCAGGCTGTGTCGCACCGATTCCGGCGGAAACAGCAGGCTCATGAACTGGTTCAGCGCGGTCGAGTACTCGACCATGCCCAGCGCCGCCGCAAAGCGGATGAGGCGATTGCGCTTGAAACCGTCGAACAGTGGATCGAGCAGGGCGGTGAGGATTTCGCGTGCCCGGTCGGCGCGGAAATTGCCCATCAGCACGCCGTCGCCGTTCTTCATGCCGGCATAGTCGTCGATAATGGTCGGCAGCACGAACTCGTCGGTCTTGCCGGCGGCGTAGCTTGCCGTCACGGCAGATTCTGTGGCCGCCGCTTTCTCGCCCACGCCATCGACCATGGCGTCATAGGCCAGCGTCACGCGCTCCCAGCGCTTGTCGCGATCCATGGCGTAGTAACGGCCGCTGATGGTGGCGAAGCGCACCGGCGCTGCGCCGGCAATGGCGGCTTCGAATTCCTTCAGATAGGCCAGCGCGCTCGAGGGCGGCGTGTCGCGCCCGTCGAGGAAAGCGTGGATGGCGACCGGCACGCCGGCGGCGGACACGATGCGCGCCAGCGCCGCCAGATGCGTCTGGTGGCTGTGCACGCCGCCAGGCGACAGCAGCCCCATGAGATGGCAGGTGCCGCGCGAGCTTTTCAGCATGGCGATGAAGGAAACCAGCGCCGGATTGCGCGCCAGCGAGCCATCCTGGATGGCGAGATCGATGCGCGGCAGGTCCTGCATGACGATGCGGCCGCCGCCGAGATTCATGTGGCCGACCTCGGAATTGCCCATCTGGCCGGTGGGCAGGCCGACATGCAATTCCGACGCATCGATCAGCGCATGCGGCGAGGTCGCCATCAGGCGATGGATGTTGGGCGTGCGCGCCTGCGAAATCGCGTTGTCGCTGGTCGGCGGCACGCGATGGCCCCAGCCATCGAGAATGCAGAGCAGGGCAGGGCGGGGGCGGCGGAACTCGGTCATGGCAACACTACGCTGGCAATGTCTGTGGAACCCGTCAGGTAAAGCTTGCGCTCCTGCACGGCGTCGAACTTGTACGGGCAGGCCAGTTCTTCCACCCGCACCGACCCGTCATTGGGCACTTTCACCGCGCAATAGGTGAACTCGGCGCGATGGCGGCCGTCGATGAAGATGTCGTAGCGGTACTGGCCGGGTGGATCGCCGTCGACGATGCACCAGGCGCGCGACAGCCGGCCAGCCTCGATCAGCACCTTGAGCTTGGTCGTGGCCTTGTTGCCGTTCTCGACGATGGTTTCGGGACCATGGCCCCAATTGGTCGAGGGCGAGGACAGGGTCAGGATCTCGGTCAGATCGGCCATGCGGTCGCGGCCTTCGACGGCAATGGTCCAGCCGAAGCAGATTTCGTTGGCCCATAGCGGCACGACATTGGTGCGCCATACGTCGGGCTCGCCCGCGGGGTTGATCTTGTAGACATAGGGGAAGTTGTTCTGCCCGTCCTTGATCCATGGCTTGACGTCCTGGGCCAGCGCGGGAAACGCCAACCCGGCCAGGAGAAGCAGCAAAACCGCGCGGAAAACCAGTGCCATAGGAGCCATATTACGCGGAGTTTTTAGGCGAGAATACGGCGTCCGGCCAAGCCTTTTGCCGCGCCCCGGGCGCAATTGAAGCCGGCCGGCGCTAGGCGCGATGATAGGGGTGGCCGGCCAGGATCTGCTGCGCCCGATAAAGCTGCTCGGCCAGCATGCCCCGCACCAGCATATGCGGCCAGGTCATTGCCCCCAAGGACAGCCGCAGCTGGGCCTTTTTCAACACCGCATCGGCCAGCCCGTCCGCCCCGCCGATCAGCAGCGCCAGATCAGCCTCGCCGCCGTCCTGCTTCTTGCCCAGCGCCTGGGCAAGCGCCTCGCTGCTCAATTCCCTGCCCCTGACGTCGAGCGCCCAGATCGACGCCCGTCCCGGCACGGCTTCCAGCAGCAGCCGGCCCTCGGCCTCCTTGAGCTCGGCCGGCGGCAGGCGCTTCTTTTCCTCGACTTCGACCAGCTTCAGCGGCCAGACCATCCGCTTGGCGTAATGCTCGTAAAGATCGCGCTCGGGCGAGGCGCGCGCCTTGCCGACCGCGACGATGGTCAGGCGCATCTCAGGCCTTGGCGCGGCTCGCCGCAGGCTTGCGCTTGGCGGGCGCCCTGGCTGTCTTGGGAGTGGCTGCCGGTTTGGCAGACGCCGGCGCATCCGACGGCGCCATGCCCCACATCTTCTCGAGATTGTAGAGCGAGCGGATCTCGGGGCGGAACAGATGCACCACGATGTCGCCGGCATCGACCAGCACCCAGTCGCCCTGGCCACGGCCTTCGACGCCGGGCGTGCGGTAGCCGGAGCTCTTCAGCTTTTCGACCAGCTGCTCGGCCAGCGCGCCGACCTGGCGCGAGGAGCGGCCGGAGGCCACGATCATGTAGTCGGCCATGCTGCTCTTGCCGGTGAGGTCGATGACGGCGATTTCCTCGGCCTTGCCGTCGTCGAGCGTGCCCACGATCAGATCGCGCAGGGCGTTGGACGGGGCGGCGGATTGCGGTTGGCGGGCGATGGTCGTGATCCTTCTATGAAGCTTGCCGCGAGCGGCGGATTTGTGTGGCCGAGGCCGGATGCAGGCGGCAGCGGATGAAGCTCCAGACGGGCGGCCGGCTGCCGGCCATGCCACCCGCCCGTTCCGCCGCAACGCGCTGCCGGGCGAAGCGTTGCGCCGCCTTGGCGTTCAAGGCGGAAAGAGAATAGGCAGGGCGGTCGAAAACGGCAATCGGCACCGCCTGAAAGATGCTCTGCCAGCGGTCCCAGCGCGAGATCTGCGCCAGATTGTCCGCCCCCATCAGCCAGACGAAATCCAGCCGCGGGAACTGCCGCTGCAGGGCGTCGATCGTGTCGGCGGTATAGCGCGTGCCCAAAGTGGTTTCGATGTCGGTGACCTTGATGCGCCGGTCGCGGGCGACGATCTTGCGCGCAAGCTCCAGCCGCTCCTTCAGCGGCGCCATGTCGTTGCGCGGCTTCAGCGGATTTTGCGGCGACACCAGCCACCAGATTTCGTCCAGCTTCAGCTTTTGCAAAGCCAACAGGCTGACATGGCGATGGCCCTCATGGGCGGGATTGAACGAGCCGCCCAGCAGGCCGATGCGCCTGCGCGCGTCGATGCCGAGGCCGGGAGGTTTGAGCATGGCGGCGGGTGCGGTCGGTCAGGGGCGAATCTGGCCGCTGCCGCGCACCACATTCTTGTAGATCGTCAACTCGGCCAGGCCGACCGGCCCGCGCGCATGCAGGCGGTTGGTCGAAATGCCGATCTCCGCTCCCATGCCGAACTCGCCGCCATCGGCGAATTGCGTCGAGGCGTTGTGCAGCACGATGGCGCTGTCGACCCGCGCCAGGAAATGCTCGGCCGTCGCCTGGTTCTGCGTCACGATCGATTCGGTGTGCTGCGAGCCATAGCGCTCGATATGGGCGATGGCGGCATCGACGCCATCGACCACGGCAACGGAGATGATCGGCGCCAAATATTCGGTGCGCCAGTCCTTCTCCGAAGCGGGCAGCGCGCGCCGATCGAGTTTCTGCACCGCGACATCGCCCCTGATCTCGCAGCCCAGCTCGATCAGCCGATCGAGAATGGCCGGCAGATGGCTATGCAACACGGGCCGGTCGACAAGCAATGTTTCGGCGGCGCCGCAAACGCCGGTGCGGCGCATCTTGGCATTGGCGACGATCTCGACCGCCATCGCCTTGTCGGCGTCCTTGTCGACATAGACATGGCACAGCCCGTCATAGTGCTTCAGCACCGGCACCCGGCTCTCGGCGGTGACTCTCTCGATCAGGCTGCGCCCGCCGCGCGGCACGACGATGTCGATCCACTGAACCGCGCCCAGCATGGCGCCGACCAGTTCGCGGTCGGTCGAGGGCATGAGCTGGATGGCGTCCTTGGGCAGATCGGCTTCGATCAGCGCCTCGCGCAGCCGGTCGGCGATGGCGCGCGAGGAATGGAAGCTTTCCGAGCCGCCGCGCAGGATCACCGCATTGCCCGATTTCAGGCACAGCGCGCCGGCATCGGCCGTCACGTTGGGCCGCGATTCGTAGATCACGCCGATGACGCCGATCGGCACCCGCACGCGCGAGAATTTCAGGCCGTTGGGCCGCTCCCATTGCGCGATGATCTCGCCCACCGGATCGGGCAGGGCGGCGATGTCGTCCAGCCCCTGGGCCATGGCTTCGACGCGCGCGGCATTCAGCTCCAGCCGGTCCAGCATGGCGGCATCCAGCCCCCGCTCGCGCGCGGCCTTCATGTCGATGGCGTTGGCGGCGATGATGGCGTCGGCATCCTTGCGGAACCGCGCGGCGGCCAGGGTCAGCGCCTTGTTGCGCACCTCGGTCGGGCTCAGCGCCAGCGCACGGGCGGCGTCGCGCGCCTTGGCGCCCATGGACGCCATGAGCTTCGCGGGGTCCTGCTTGTCCTGCCCGCCCACCACGTGGAGCGCCATGATCGTCTCCTATTCCACCACGAGATCGTCGCGGTGAATCATCTCGTCCCGGCCACGGTAGCCGAGAAGCGCTTCTATTTCACCGCTCTTGTGCCCGGCGATGGCCCGTGCGTCGGCTGCCGAATAGGCCACCAGCCCGCGCGCCAGCACCTTGCCCTCGGTATCGACCACGCGCACCGGATCGCCGCGCTGGAAATCGCCTTCGACGGTTTTCACGCCCGCCGGCAGCAGGCTCTTGCCGCTGCCCAGCGCCTTGGCCGCCCCGGCATCGACAATCAAGGTGCCTTGCGCACCCAGGGCGCCCGCGATCCACTCCTTGCGGGCGGTGCGGGGATTTTCGCGCGCCATGAACCAGGTGCAGCGCCCTCCCTCCAGGATCTGGCGCAGCGGATTGGCGATCTTGCCCTGGGCGATCGCCATCGGGCAGCCGGCGCCAATGGCGATTTTGGCCGCGATCAGCTTGGTCACCATGCCGCCCGAGGAGAAGCCTTCCGGCGCCTTGCCGGCCATGGCTTCGATCTCTTGCGTGATTTCCTTCACGACGGGCAGGTGCTTCGCCTCGGGATTGGAGCGGGGATCGGCGGTGTAGAGCCCGTCGATGTCGGACAGCAGGATCAGCGCATCGGCCGAAATCATCTGCGCCACGCGGGCGGCCAGCCGGTCATTGTCGCCGAAGCGGATCTCTGCCGTGGCAACCGTATCGTTCTCGTTGATCACCGGAACGGCGCCCAGCCGCAGCAGCGCGCGCAAGGTCGAGGAGGCGTTGAGATAGCGCCGCCGGTCCTCGCTGTCGTCCAGGGTCAGCAGCACCTGCGCCACGGTGATGTCATGCCGCGCCAGGGTCTCCTGATAGGCATGCGCCAGCCTGATCTGGCCGGTGGCGGCCGCCGCCTGCTTCTCTTCCAGCGGCAGCGCGCCCTTGGGCAGCTTCAGATGCGTGCGGCCGACGGCGATGGCGCCCGACGACACCACGATCACTTCCGCACCCTTCGAACGCAGCAGCGCCAGATCGTCGGCCAGCGCGTCGAGCCATTGGCGGCGCATCTGGCCGCTTTCCTCGTCGACCAGCAGCGCCGAGCCGATCTTGACGATGACCCGCCGCGCTTTAAGCAGGGGATTGGTCGCGCTCATGTTCAGGCCTTGCGGGTGCGTTTCGCCTTGGCGGCATCGACGTTCTTCAGCAATTGCCGCAGAACCTCCGGCACGTTCAGCCCGGCGACGCCCGAGACGATCATCACCTTCTTGCGCGCGGCCTTCTCGAGCTTGGCGCGCTTCTCCTCGATCTCGTCTTCGCTCAGCGCGTCGATCTTGTTCAGCGCCAGGATCTCGGGCTTGCGGTCGAGCCCGTGCCCGTACGCCTTCAATTCCTTGCGCACGGTGCGCCAGTTGCCGACGATGTCGTCCTGCGTGCCGTCGACCAGATGCAGCAGCACGCGGCAGCGTTCGATATGGCCCAGGAAGCGCGTGCCCAGGCCGGCTCCTTCATGTGCGCCCTCGATCAGGCCGGGAATGTCGGCCAGCACGAATTCGCGATCATCGACATGCACCACGCCCAGCTGCGGCGTCAGCGTCGTGAAGGGATAGTCGGCGATCTTGGGCTTGGCGCGGGTGACGGCAGCCAGGAAGGTCGACTTGCCGGCATTGGGCAGCCCCACCAGCCCGGCATCAGCCAAAAGCTTCAGCCGCAGCCATACCGACATCTCGGTCGCCTCGCCGCCGGGATCGAAGCGGCGCGGCGCGCGGTTGGTCGAGGATTTGAAATGCGTGTTGCCATGCCCGCCATGGCCGCCTTCGAGCAGGGTGATCTTCTCGCCCACCTCCGTCAGGTCGGCCAGCAAGGTCTCGCCATCCTCGGCGATGATCTGCGTGCCCAGCGGCACCTTGATGACCAGCGGCTTGCCGGCGCGGCCGGTACGGTTCTCGCCCATGCCGTGATGGCCGCGCTCGGCCTTGAAATGCTGCGTGTAGCGGAAATCGATCAGCGTGTTTAAGCCCGCCACGCATTCGAACACCACGTCGCCGCCGCGCCCGCCATCGCCGCCGTCCGGCCCGCCATATTCGATGAACTTCTCGCGCCGGAACGACACGCAGCCATCGCCACCCGCGCCGGAGCGGATGTGGATTTTGGCCTGGTCGAGGAATTTCATGATCGGTGCCCGGATGGTAGCGCTTGAGGGGAGGGGCCGTCCCCCGGCAAAGCAACAGGGGGAATGGCCGGAACCATTCCCCCTGCGAATTCGAATGAAGAGATGGGGTGGTTACTCGGCCGCGGTCTTGGCGCCCGACGGGAGCGGCTCGATGTTCACGAACGTCTTGCCTTCGCTCTTGCGGCGGAACGAGACGATGCCGGTCTCCTTGGCGAACAGCGTGTGGTCGCGGCCCATGCCGACATTGACGCCGGGATGGAATTCCGTGCCGCGCTGGCGCACCAGGATGTTGCCGGCCAGGACTTCCTGACCGCCGAAGCGCTTGACGCCCAGACGCTTGCCGGCGCTGTCGCGACCGTTGCGCGAAGAGCCGCCTGCTTTCTTATGTGCCATGACGAATTACTCCTTAAGACCGCTGCTCAGGCGCCGACGATGCTGTCGATGCGCACGACGCTGAAGCTCTGGCGGTGGCCGTTCTTGCGGCGATAGTTCTGGCGACGCTTCTTCTTGAACACCAGGATCGTCTCGCCGCGTGTGTGCTCGACGATGGTGCCGGTGACCTTGGCGCCCGACAGCAGCGGCGCGCCGATCTTGCCGCCGGCCATCAGCACGTCGCCGAATTCGACGGCGGCGCCGACGTCGCCTTCGACGCGCTCGACCGTGATGGTCTGATCGGAAGCGACGCGGTACTGCTTACCGCCGGTGCGAATGATAGCGAACATGGCAACAACCGTTTCGTTTTGGCCGGCCTCGAGCCGGCTGCGTATAAAGACAAAGGCAGGCAACGCGCCCGCCCGGAAATCCGGAAGCGCCGGACTATACTCAGGCGCGTAGCGAAGTCAACACAAGCTAAGGCGCTGATCCAACGGGGCTTTTTACCCCAAAATGGGCCGTCTTGGCGAATCCCGGATATGGCGGGTCGAATCCCCGCTCCCGGCCATATATAGGGTCTGTCCCAGCCTCTCGCCGCTGCCATCGCCAGCGCCGCCAGCCGCCGCCCACTTTGCTTGCGACCCCGGACCTCGGCAGTTATAGTCCGCCGCCTTTCGACCGGCCGCAGCAAATCGCTCGCGGTTTTTGGCCTGAAAATGCCTCTTGCGGAGAGGTGCCGGAGTGGTCGATCGGGACGGTCTCGAAAACCGTTGTGCGTGCAAGCGTACCGTGGGTTCGAATCCCACCCTCTCCGCCAACGGCTCCATCAAAACTTTAACTAGTGAATCTTTGTTCAATCCATTCGAAATGCCTGATAGTTCTGGCGAGATCGGGATCCAAAATTCTGGCATAGGCATCGTTTGCGAGTTCCATTGCCCTGTCAAATATTTCCCGGTTGGGCTCATACTTCAGCAAGGCAACTCCAACCTCCAAATAAACTCGGTATAAGTTTTTATCGTCTCGAAATCGTTCAATACTTGCTTCAGCTAAAGCGCTCGCTTCTCGAATCATTGCGATTCGATCTTCCGGCATAAGCCCCTCACTACGTTTTGCTCGTTCAAGCATAAGCAAAATCTTATATCTATTTACAGGCCCATCACTGCGCAGTTCATTCTCAAAAAGCCTTATTTCGGTACTCGCTGTTTCATATTCGCTTAGTGCAATTAGATTGGTAATTAAACGATGTCTCGGAACTCGTTGACTGGGTGCCAAAGAGATCATTTTACGCAAGAGAACATTCTGTTTACGTCGATCCAGAATTCTTGAAAGCCCTCCCTGTGGATCGCAAATATCGTTCATCGAAGAAATTTCAATTTCATAGGATGGATTTAAATTGCTGATGGTGTGATCTAGGAAAGCGAAATACTCATCTGGGCTGGTGAACTTGTGCTTGGCGATGATTTCGGCAATCACGCTGTGGCGAACGCGCCATGCAAATATTCCAAGTCTCTCGCTTACTGCAACCTCCTCTACGATCCCCTCTAGATCATCCAAATACCGTCCGACCTGACTGGCTTGGATTCCCAAGGCACGAAGAACAAGTTGTCGATGGACTCTGATTCCAGCGCTCTCCATACCAGCAATTCTTCTGTAAATGCTCTGATGGTCTCCACTCAACTCTGCATATTCACGCAACAGAATCTCATCGAAGGATTCAGACGCGAATATATTCTTCATACATACGAACATATCCGATCGGCACCGCTCCAACAGACGACGCAGTCGCTCTGCTCTGTTAAAACCTAGAAAATTTTGTTCAACGAGGGCTGCAACATCTTTATTAGCTTCTAGTGTATTTAATAGTGAGTCTAATTCACGAGCAGAAAGTGTTCCTAATTCGTAGCCGCTTCCCTTGGAAAAAATGGATGGAGATTTTAAGCGCGGGTTCCAGTTTGGCTTACTGGACGCAATAACCAATTTAAGAGCGGGCAATTCTGATTTGCATATGTTGTCGACTAGAGAATTCACTTCATGAAGATGCTCGTGAGCGTCATCGATGAATAAAACTGCTGTCTGCTTCCTACGCCTCAGCTCATCGTCTATCGCTGTCCAAGCTTCAGATAAAAGAGAAAAATCATTAACGTGTTCCCAGCACTCGATTCCTCGATCAATTAATCTAACTAGAGCTTTCTTTATACCTGTAGACTTGCCGGATCCGGCCGGTCCCAAAACATATGCAATACGCTTACCCGCCGGGTCTGCAAGTTGTGTTTCCAGGCGATCTGAAAAATCCCGTTCAAAAGTCCAGCCCCTCATTACATCGGCATAGTTTGCTGGACTGCCATTGAACATCCTAGATAGGTTGCCTGTCTGATTTGCTCTTGCCCAAGATACAACTGTTGTACTTGGTAGTACTGCCCTCGCCCTATCAAGTGGATTATCTGAAAAGCCAGGTAGAGGCTTCTCGGCCGCTAACTTTTTAGTGAGCTCGCCGAAGAACTCGTCGATGCCTGCAAAACAGACCTCAAGACCTCTTGACTCATAAATTAGAGCCTGATTCTCATCTTGCTCATATGCCAAGAGTACAATTCGGCCTGGTGCTCCCTTCATTCGCTTGACTCTTAATGCTGCTTCTACGATTGCTCGTAAATCAGGATCTGACAGAGAGTGTCCGATTATTACTGCGTCGCCATTAAAGAGTTGCTCCGAAAATTTCACGTAAAGACCTTCTCTAAACTCGCTTGAAAAGTCATAGTCGGCTGCAGTCACTACGAGACGATGCTGGTGGCCTAAGCTGGTATCGAAATCAATCGTGCCGTGTAGTTTGTAAAGGGGCGGATTGTTTAAAAGTGGTTGTCGTCCGAAATCAAAATTTGAAGCTATCACGTTGAGTGATTTGTCACGCGCCACATAGGCCTTTTCTATGAGTTGATCGAAATTTGTCGTGTAAAGCCCTGCCCATTCAAAGTCTGGCAAATTTAATATTCCGCGCGTTGGCCGCAGTGGTCGTAGGACCTGACCAATTGCTTCTATAAGAGGTCGTCTGTGGTGTTTTGCCTCTATGACTGTCGCCAAGTCTGCCAACGCCATTGGCTTTGATAGCTCGATGCCAAATTTCTTTGCGAGAGTCGCGCCGAGCGAGTCCCCGGACGGACCGCCGCTAGGGATAGATGACCCTGCTCCAAAAAGAAGAATAGTTTTTTCTGGTTCAAGACGACGGGCTAAGACTGTCAAATCAATGGGCACGTTGCTCTCCCCCAATTTCTTTGTCAGTTAGGTTCGCCTACAAAGATCTAATTGAGAAGAAGAAACGCGTTAAGCAGCGACTTGGCGCAAGCCCAATGATTACATGTGTATGCTGAGGTTGATTCTCAGTCTTCTTGCAAAATTTATGAGTTCAATCTGAATTCTAATCAGCTGATTTCCTCCTCCTCCAACCCATTAGAAATTTCTGCTTTTCATCTCCTGCAATTAGCAGTCCTGCAAGATTACCTGGTCGAAGGAACTTATCGTCGTGTCCGAGGTCTTTGCGTATTGCAAGGAGCACTCTTTCCATTCGTTTTACTACTTCATCACCTTCAGGTTTGTTCGCAGAATCTATTTCGTATTGATTCCAAACTTCAATCAGAGCTGCGTCTCCCCAAATTAGTAGCCCCTTTTTGAATTCAAGAATTGTGGTCATCATTTCACGATCCGTAATTTTCTTCCCAATTTTTGCGGCTAGAATCATGTCAAACAATAGGCCAACCATCTGTCTATAAGCTGTTCTCTTTTCAGCAAAATGGCGGGCGTTAATTTCCCGCTTCCTCGTTTGATAATGGGTAAATAGCCCCACCGCTAAAGCGCCAAATAAACCCAAAAGACCAACTTTCAAGTTGGGTTCAGCTTCGATCAAATTTGTGGTGAAAATCCAAAGAACAGTCATACAGGTGAGCGCAGCCATCGTATAGAAAATGTAAGCAAACCATCTTTTCATCGTTGTCTCCTTATGCAGCCTTTGCAGTACGCTGCTGTCCAGGGCTATAGCGCACTGTTGACGAGATCTTCGATTCTAGTTTGGTTCAGAAAAGTTCCTTCAACTTTGCGATTGTTTTGATCTGCACATAATAGCGCGGCGCGCTGCCTTGCTTGATCTCAGGCGGACGGTCGATCTCTAGCTTACGATAGAGTTCAGCGATGCTCGTCGGATCGGGATGCTCGAGCCGAAATAGTCTCAACCTCGCCCCCAAATCCGCAATCCCCGCCATCGACCTTACCTTCCCCCGCCGATCGATGATCGACGGCGCCGCCCCATCCAGCGGCAGCGATCCATCATCCTTCAACGCGAAGTCGAAAGTCGGCGCCTCCATCGGCAAGCCGACCTTCCGCCCGAAGATCGCCTCGCGCCCGGCAAGCACCGCATCGATGTCGTCCGTCCGCGCCACCCAGCCGCGCAGGCGGCGGCCGGAATCCCAGTCGGCGCGAACTTTCTTCTGATCGTCCAGCCCGAACCAGCGCTTGCGGTTGGGCGCGCTTCCGTCGGGATCGAGCGCGATGATTTCCAGATAGACCCCGTCGCCCAGCTGCAGCAGGTGGTTGTGCGTGCCCATATAGGCGTGGCGCTGGCCGAACGGCACGTCGAGGTCGAGGCAGGCGCGCACATGCGCCACGCCTTCGGCCAGGGTCGGGGCGATGATGGTGAGGTGGTCGAGTTTCAACATGCTCCTGAGCTCGCGTTCGGACGATGACGGATGAAGGCCGGGCGGGATAGAGTATGGCGTCAAGGCCCGCCGCGCGCCGCCGCCCATGGGGGAGCATGATGGACTATCCTTACGACCTCGGTCCCTACAGCCGCAAGATCACCACCGCCTCGCCCGACGCGCAACGCTGGTTCGATCGCGGGCTGAACTGGTGCTACGGCTATCATCACGAGGAAGCGCTGGTCTGCTTCGCCAACGCGCTGGCCGCCGATCCCGCCTGCGCCATGGCGCAGTGGGGCATCGCCTATGCCGCCGGCCCCAACTACAACTATCCGTGGGAGCTGCAAGATCCCGCCGGCAAGGCGGCGTCGCTGGCCCGCGCCTATGACGCGACGCAGGCAGCGCTTGCGCTCGTCGGCAAGGTCACGCCGCCCGAGCGGGCGCTGATCGAGGCGCTGCCGTCGCGCTATCCGCAACGCACGCCGATCGAGGACCAGCGGCCGTGGAACGATGCCTTCGCCGACGCCATGCGGCTGGCGCTGAAGGCCAACCCGCGCGATCTCGATATCCGCGCCATCTTCGTCGAGGCGATCCTCAACCGCACGCCATGGAAGATGTGGGATCTGCGCACCGGCGAGCCAGCGCCGGGCGCCGGCACCGTCGAGGCCAAGCAGGCGCTCGACATGGCATTCCGCGACATTGCCGGCGCCATGGATCATCCCGGCCTGCTGCATCTGCACGTGCATCTGATGGAAATGTCGCCGCATCCCGAACTGGCGCTGGTCACGGGCGACCGGCTGCGCGAGCTGACGCCGGACATGGGGCATCTGGTGCACATGCCGACCCATATCGACATCCAGTGCGGCCATTATCGCGACGCCATGCACTGGAACCAGAAAGCCATTATTGCCGACCGCAAATTCTACGACCGCGCCGGGCCGATGAATTTCTATTCCGGCTACCGCGTGCACAATTATCACTTCGCGGCCTATGGCGCGATGTTCCTGGGCCAGTTCGCGCCGGCGCTGGCCGCCGCCGAGGAGCTGATCGCCACCACGCCGGAGGAGATGCTCCGCATTCCCTCGCCGCCGATGGCCGATTTCTTCGAAAGCTACATCTCCATCAAGCAGCACGTGCTGGTGCGCTTCGGCAAATGGCGCGAGATCATCGCCCAGGACCTGCCGCAGGATCGCACGCTCTACGCCAACACTGTCGCCATGACGCATTACGCCAAGGGCGTGGCGCATGCGGCCCTTGGCGACGTGAAGGCGGCCGAAGTCGAGCAGGCCTTGTTCCGCGCCGCAGCGAAGCTGGTGCCCGAGCAGCGCTACCTGCACAACGTACCCTGCGTAAGCCTGCTCGCCATCGCCGAGCGCATGCTGGAAGGCGAGATCGAGTATCGCCGCGGCAATTTCGATTCCGCCTTCGCCCATCTGCGCGCCGCCATCGCGCTGGAGGACGATCTGCCCTACGACGAGCCCTGGGGCTGGATGCAGCCGATCCGCCACGCGCTGGGCGCGCTGCTCTTGGAGCAGGGCAGGGCGGCGGAAGCCGAAGCGGTCTATCGCGAAGACCTGGGACTGGCCGGCAAGCTGCCCCGCGCGCAGATCCATCCCGACAATCTGTGGAGTTTGCGCGGTCTGCTCGATTGCCTGGAGCGACGCGGCGAAACGGTCGAGGCGAAGATCATCCGCCAGCGAGTCGAACTCCTGGCCGCGCGCGCCGATGTGGCCGTCTCGGTCTCCTGCTTCTGCGCCGGCAATCGGGCGGCATAGCTGCCCGATCCCGTGTCCCGCCGCATCGACAAATCCTGGCTGGTGTTCGACAGCGTCGAGAACGCCGACCACGATCGTTGCGTCGATCTGTTCAGCCGGCCGGACGGCAGTTTCGGCTTCGAGGAGTTCCGCCGCGACGTCGAGGACGCGGGCGCCTGGACGCCGGTGCGGTTCTATTCCGGCGCCTCGTTTACAACGCAACAGGCGGCGCTGGAGGCAGCGGTGCAGGCGGTGGTCTGGCTGGCTGCGGCGCTCGCCGCTCGCGCGCGTTGACGCTGGTGCGGCTCTCGACTAGGTGGTCGAAGACGTCGCGCGCTTGATGGCGTCCCACGCCTTCTGGCTGGCCTGATCAAAGGCTTTGCGCGATTCCGCCAGCGCGGCACTCATCGCTGTCCAGGACTCGTTGCCCGCCTGCTTCAGCTTCTGCAGTCGCGCTTCGGCCTCCGCCGCATCGCTCTTCATCTGTTTCACCGCCGCTTCGACATCGGCGCGCCCGCTGGCCACGATCTTGGCGGCCTCGCCGTGCAAACGGTCGGCTGCTTCCCGCCACGCCTTGGCTTGCGCTGCGGCAATTTCCTGGAACGTGGCCTGTTGCTGCTCGACCTGCCTGCCGACAGTGTCGAAATAGGTTTTCACCTGCGCCTCGAAGCCATGCCACTGCGCCTCAAGCTGGACCCTGCCGGCCTGCATGGCGGCTTCACCCGCCTGGGCCTGCGCTTTGGCCCTGGCCTGAAACTCGTCCCGCCGCGTCTTCAACTCGGCGATGGTTTGCTCGGCCCTTGCCTTCGTCTCGGCCTTGACCTGGCCGATTTTCGCTTCGAGCGACGCCAAGGTGGCATCCATCTCGTCGATGCGCTGCTTGGTCCAGTTCAGGTACGCATGCACGCTGCTCTGTTCGGCCATGACCGCCTCCATTGCTCGTTAAGAAAGCCTGTTCGCTCCGTCTTCAGTTTCCTTTCGCCCTCTCCAGCACCGCGGCAATCTCGTCGACCAGCGCCAGCCGCCGCTTCTTCAACTCTTCCAGCCTTTCGTCGGAGGCGGGTGCGATCTCGCTCTCGATGCGGTGGATGTCGTGGTTTACCTGGTTGTAGCGCTCGGACAGGGTCTGGAAATGGCGGTCGCCGAGCTTCAGCTTGTGCAGCAACTCGGCGTCGGCGGGGAATTCCTGGTGCAGATCGTGTGGGACGTGGCTCATTTTCGCTCCTTGTGTAGGTAGCAACTCTAGCCCGTGGCGCCGCGACCGGCGTTGACAGGGATCAATTGCCGGCCTGCGCAGGATCAAGGCGGGCCGCTTGGATACGTGTCCTGATGCCAGCAATTCGAAATCTCGGCATTTGAGGAGAAGAGCCATGGCCCGTCGCCTGTCGCATCGGGAAAGCCATCTGGTGGCGCGCATCGGCTGGCTGCGGGCCGCGGTGCTGGGCGCCAATGACGGCATCGTGTCCACCGCCAGCCTGATCGTCGGCGTGGCGGCAGCCGCGGCGGCGGCCAACGACATCCTCATCACTGGCGTCGCCGGCCTGGTGGCGGGCGCCATGTCGATGGCGGCCGGCGAATACGTGTCGGTCAGCTCGCAATCCGATACCGAACGGGCCGATCTGGCGCGCGAGCGGGCGGAGCTGTCGCACAACGTGAAGTTCGAGCGCGCCGAGCTGGCCGACATCTACGTCAAGCGCGGCCTCGATCCGGCGCTGGCGAACGAGGTCGCGGTGCAACTTATGGCCAAGGACGCGCTGGGCGCGCATGCCCGCGACGAGCTTGGTATCAGCGAAATCACCACGGCGCGGCCGATCCAGGCGGCGCTGACCTCGGCGGCCACGTTCGCGGCCGGGGCGGCGATGCCGTTGCTGATGGTGGTGCTGGTGCCCCCATCCTATCTCGTGATCGCGGTTTCAGCCGCTTCGCTTGGCTTCCTCGCCTTGCTGGGCGCGATCGGCGCCAAAGCCGGCGGCGCCAGGGTCTGGCGCGCCACGGTCCGCGTGACGTTCTGGGGCGCGCTGGCGATGGCGGCAACGGCCGGCATCGGTGCGATGGTGGGAACGGTCGTCTAACTCTTCTACGTTTGGCGTCAGGACCCCGTCCGCCCTGAGCGGAAGTCGCGATAGGCCCGCATCAGCGCGTCGTAGAAGGCATCGGCGCTGATTGTGTAACCCTCGACCGTCAGATGCACGCGGTCCGGCCGCGCCAGGGGCGTTGCCGCCTCGGCCCAGGCACCAATGCCGCCCGATTGCAGCATGGTCGCGCTCCAGTCCCAGAAGAAGAAGCCCTCGCTCCTGGCCAGGCTGCGCTGGATGGCGCGCACCTGGTCGAGCGCGCCGGGCGGAACCAGGGGGCAGGCGTTGCCGCGGCAGCCGGTTTGCGGCTTCAACAGGTCGGGCGGGCCGATCACGGCGATGGCGGCATTGGGCGCGGCGGCTTTGATCGTGCGGATGGCGGTGGCGAACTGGCTGGCATAGGCCGCCTCATTGATCGTGTCGGCATAGGCCTCGTTGGTGCCGAAGGCCAGCACCACCAGCGCCGGCGCCCGATCGGCGATCTGCTGGCGTACCGTACCGGCGTCCCAGCGATCCAGGATCGACACCGTGGCGCCGACCACGCCCAGCGCGTCGTAGATGACGCCGGCGCTGCGGTTCTCGATGCCGTAATCCAGCACAGTGACCGGCTTGCGATCGGCCGCGATCAACCGCAAGGAGCGGGCCTGTGGCGTATCCCGGCGCAGCAGTCGCGCGCCGCTGCCCGTGCCGGTCTCGATGCGCTCAACGATGCGCCCGTCGATCTCGACGTCCAGCCGCCCGCCGCCCGGCTGCTGCCAAACCGTTACGCTCCAGCGGTCGAACGGGGTTTCGCTGTCGACGGCGAACGCTGCCCCGGCCGTCCGGCTGGTGGCGTTGAAGCCGGCAATGCCGAAGGGCCCGTCGTTTCTGGGGTTCAGACTGTTCTCGTAGTCCCAGCGGCCGGTGGCATTGACCTTGAACCCGGCCTGGCGGATGCCGCGATAAGGCAGGCCGGGCGGCAACAACCCCCGTCCGGCATGGCCGAACAGCGACTGCAGCCGCTCGCGCAGCCGGCCGGACATGAAATCCGCCGCCGTGTGGCTGTCGCCCAGTTGCAGGATGTGGACCTGCCGGCGGGGCGTGTCTTCCAGCTGCGCCAGTTGCTGGAAGAACGGCCGCAAGGCGGCGGCATTCTCGCTTTGCGCCGGGATAGGGCGGGTGGTGGGGGCGCCGCTTTGCTGCGGACCCGCGCAGGAAGACAGCAGCACCGCCGCCAGCATCGTCAGGATTGTCGCTTTCATCGCACCGGAGTCTAGCGGGCGCGCACCGGATGACAAAGCGATCCTGTGTCAGAACTTTGGCCACCACGGTAAATCCGCCGTGCCAGATATTCGGCGAAAGCAATTGGAATCGCGGCACTCCTTGCTTAAAGTCGCAGGCGCTCGGCTCAAGGTGCAAAAGTGCGATTTCGAGTTGTCGGACCGCTGCTGGTTTTGATGGTTGTAACGGGCGTAGCCATCGGCTGCGCCACTGCCCAGGCGCAAACGCCGCCATCGGCTCCTGCCGCGACCGGTGCGCCCCTGCAGCTTCTGGCGCCATTGCCTAACGCGACGGCACCGACGCCGTCTGCCGCCGTCGAAACCAGGAAGATCGAACCACCGGCAAGGATCGCCGCCCCGCCGGTCGTGTCTGCCCCGGCCGCCGCCGCTCCGGTCGCGGTTGCGCCGCCACCTTCTACGACCGCAACCGTCACCCTGCCGCCGGCGCAGGTGCCGGAACCGGTATCGGCCGATCTCTTCGCTGTCAAAGGAGCAGGCGCCGCACCGATCGTCGAAGCCAGGCCGGCTGTCGCCGCCGCAACGCCGCCGGTGGCCGCTCCCGAAATCAAACCCGCGCCAGCCGCTGCTCCCAAACCGACCGCGCCAGAGGAAGGCCAGAAGCTCACCGTCATCGTGGCGGGCGACTCGATCGCCGACGGCGTATGGGGCGGGCTCTATCGCAAGCTGCTGCGCGACAAGCGCTACGAAATCGTGCGCAAGGCGCGCAACTCGTCGGGCTTCGTGGCGTTCGACTGGGTCGAGGAACTGCGCGCCACCGACGAGCTCAAGCGCGCCGATGCGGTGATTTTCCTGGCCGGCACCAACGACCGCCAGAGCCTGGTCAGCCAGGGCAAGCCGCGCCATCTGTTCGGCACCAAGGCCTGGGAGGAGGGCTACATCGAGCGCGTCACCGCGTTGATGCAGTCGATGAAGACGCAGAACATCCCGCTGGTCTGGATCAGCCTGCCGATCGCGCGCAAGGACGAGTTCAACAAGGATTCGCGCTATCTCAACAATCTGTTTGCCCAGGCGGCGCGCAATTCGGGCGTCATCTATGTCGATATCTGGGCGATGTTTGCCGACAAGGACGGGCAGTACAGCGCCTATCTGCCCGACACCGACGGCCGCAACCGCCTGCTGCGCGACAATGACGGCATCCATTTTACTCCGCGCGGCTATGAGATGATTGCCGATGCGGTGCTGGAGAAATTGCAGAAGACCGTGCCGGCGTTCCAGCAAGCCGCCATCGCGCCCGACCCCCAACCTGCTCCCGCCAAGACCGGGAAAGCCAACTGAATGCGCCTCCTGATCCTGTCGCTTGCCGCTGTCATGGCGCTGGCGACGGCTGGTGTGGCGCAGACCAACAAGCCCAAGCCGACAGTCGCCGCGACCGAGCCGTCCAACGCGGCCTTGCTCGTCCCTTTTCATCGCGCGCTGGCCGAGCTTGAGGCCGGTCGTCGCCAGCGCGTCGTGGTGCTGCAGATCGGCGACAGCCATACCCACGCCGATCATTTCACCCAGGCCGTACGCGAGAGATTGCAAAGCCGCTTCGGCTATGCCGGTCGTGGCCATCTGCCCACCGCCTATTCGCATCCCGATTACAGGCCCTATGGCGTTCGCATCACCAAGGGCGGCAACTGGATCCTGATGAACGCGCGGCGGGACGACGATGTCGGGCCCTATGGCATTGCCGGTTTCCGGCTGATCGGCAACAGCGCCGTGGAGTCAATTTTACTGGAAGCCGATCTGCCCTTCGACGAAGCGGAAATAGAAATCCTCGCCCAACCCGGCGGCGGCAGTTTCCTGCTCACGGTCGATGGCGCCACTGTTGGCGAAGTCTCGACGGCCGCCAACGCCGTCCAGATGCGCCGGGTGCCGGTGCCGTTGCGTCAGGCGGGCCAGTCGCTGAGCATCGCGCCGCGGGGCAATGGCTCGGTCGAGCTGCTCGGCTGGAGCATCTGGCAGCGTCAGAAAGGAGTGGCGCTGGTCAGCCACGGCGTGTCGGGCGCCAGCGTCGGCATCATGGAGCGGTTCGATCCAACCATAGTGGCGCAGGAGGTGGCGCTGCTGGATCCGTCCCTGGTCATCATTGCCTTCGGCACCAATGAGGGGTTCTCCCTGTCGTTCAACGCCGACGCCTATCGCCAGCAATTCGCCGAGCGCCTGGCCGAGTGGCGGCGGCTGGCGCCCAAGGCGGCGTTGGTCGTGGTCGGCCCGCCCAATGCCCTGCGCATTCCCGACTATTGCGGCCCCAGCGAGCAGCGCGACAAGCTTGCCTGCGCCCCGACCCCGGCCAAGAGCACGGCCGAATACTATCGGCTGATGGCCCAGCGCAGCCGCGCGCTGTGCCGCTGGCATGAGCCTGCGCCGCAGATCGATGTGCGTGCCATCCAGCGCCAGGAGGCGGCGCGGCAAAAGGTGTTGTTCTGGGACTGGTCGCAAATGCCGTCCGGCCCCTGCGGCATGGATGCCTGGACCCGCCGCAATCCGCCTTTCGTGCACAAGGATCGCGTTCATATGCGGCCGGAGGGCTATGCGATGGGTGGCGATGCGCTCTATAAGGAACTGATGCGCTCCTATCGGCCGCAATGATTTTTCCAACTCTCGACTTCCTTCTCTTCTTCCTGCTCGTCTTCGCCGTCGTCTGGGCGGTGAACCCGCACCATGTCGCGCGCAAGGCGACGCTGGTCGGCGCCTCCTATTTTTTCTATGGCTTCTGGGATTGGCGCTTTCTCTTCCTGCTGATCGCCAGCACGGTCGTGAACTGGGGCGCGGGCTGGTTGCTGGAAAGAAGCGAGCTGCCGCGGCCGCGCAAATGGATTCTGGGGCTGGCCGTCGCCGCCAATCTGCTGACGCTGGGCTTCTTCAAGTATTACGGCTTCTTCATCGAAAGCCTGGACGGGCTGCTGCGCGCGATCGGCTGGGAGCGCGACCTGCCATTCATCGAAGTAGTGCTGCCCGTCGGCATTTCCTTCTTCGTCTTCCAGGGCATTTCCTACGTCGTCGACGCCTATCGCCGCGATCTGCCGCGCGCCTATTCGCTGCTCGACGTCATGGTCTACAAGTCGTTCTTCCCGCAGCTCGTCGCCGGCCCCATCGTGCGCGCCGCCGATTTCATGCCGCAGTTGGAAAAACCGCCGCGCCGCGACGCGGTATTCATGAGCATGGCGCTGCTGTTAATTCTGTGGGGCCTGTTCAAGAAGGCCATCGTCGCCAACTACCTGGCGACGGAGCTGGTCGATCCCGCTTTCCTGGCGCCCAGCGAATACGGCGCGCTCGATCTGCTGCTGGCGATCTATGCCTATGCGGTGCAGATCTATTGCGATTTCTCGGCTTATTCCGATATCGCCATCGGCGTGGCGGCGCTGCTTGGCTATCACTTCATGCGCAATTTCGACCAGCCCTATCGCGCCCAGAGCCTGCAGGATTTCTGGCGCCGCTGGCATATCTCGCTGTCGGGCTGGCTGCGCGACTATCTCTACATACCGCTGGGCGGCAATCGCAAAGGCAAGGCTCGCACCTACGTCAATCTGATGATCACCATGCTGCTGGGCGGCATCTGGCACGGGGCGGCATGGAAGTTCGTGTTGTGGGGCGCGCTGCATGGCGGCGGCCTGGCGGTCGAGCGCGCGCTGGGCCTGGGTGATCGTCCGCGCACCACACGCTGGAGCCGTATCGTCTGGACGCTGCTCATTTTCCACTTCGTCTGTTTCGCCTGGATATTCTTCCGCGCCTCCTCGATGGAGAACGCGCTGGGCATCATCGAGGGCCTGGCGCGCTGGGGCGAGCCGCTTCTGCTGGCCAAGCCCTACCTGCTGGTGCTGATCGCACTGGGCATCGCCATCAATTTCACGCCGCGCAATCTGCTCGATCGGCTTGAGGTGAAGTTCCATCGCTGGCCGCTGGTGTTGCAGGGCATTACTGCCGGGTTGGTCGTGGTGTTGATCGAAACCATGGGGGGCGACGGCGTCGCACCCTTCATCTATTTCCAGTTCTGAGGCGGAGATGGCTCAAGTTCCGCAACCCCAGCTCGATCCCAAGCTGCTGTCGCACGCGCCTGAGCCGTCGCTGCAGCCGTGGATGTTTTCCAAGCGCGAGCTGGTAGTGACGCCCATCATGCATCGCTCGACCGCGCTGCATGCCGGTCTGGTGCTGGCGATTGGCGCGCTGGTTCTGGCGATGCTGGCGTCGGAGCCGCTGGTCGGCTGGGCCAATCGCCTTCCGGCGCATCCGGTTGCAGAGAAGATTATCGCCGGCGCTCAGGCGTGGAACGAGGCGATGGCGGCGATCGGCATGACCGATTTGTTCGCCGGAATGAAGCAGTTTTTCTCGAACTTGCGGACGCTTTAGGCCGCCGATTGCGCCGCGCGCTGGCCGATACCGCCGCGCCGTTCACCCGCTTCGATATTGCCCCACAACACCTCATGCCCGACCGGCAAGGCGCGGCAATTGCGCATCGACAGCCACAGTCGCAGCAGCAGGCGGTCCTTACGATTGGCTGGATCGTCGGTGAACTCGGTGCGGCCGTGATAGGTGATGTGGCTGTTGATGAATTGGATGTCGCCCGGCTGCAGCACCATCTCGAAGCACAGCTCTTCCGCCGTCGCCATCAGCACGTCGATGGCCTCTTTCTGCAGCGCGCTCAGGCGGGGCACGTCCGGCATCATCTGCGCTGCCTCGATATAGGTCAGCGAGTAGTGGCTGGTCAGTTTGCCCTCGCGCAGGCCGAAGATCGGCAGCGGATAGACCGCCTCGGCCTTGTCGGATTCCTCGCCCAGCCGGCTGCGCCAGTAATCGCCGAACAAGGTTTCGAGAATGTCCGGCCGACGCTCAAGCAATGCGTTGTGGATGGCGCCTGTGCTGACCAGCTTGCTTACGCCGCCTGAAGCGGCCTGCCGGATGCAGAGCAAGCCCACGACATCGGTCCGGTCGGTATGGAAGCGCAGCTTGCCGTTAGACAGTGTGCGAGCGTAAGAGGAGAGAAACGGACCCTTGCCGTCCTTGGTGTCGATCTGGCCGTAGCGCTTGCCCAGATCGCCGCCTTCGTCGCGGATATCGCGCATCAACTCGCCGCGCGGGTTCTGAAACACCGGGCGTCCCAGCACCGCGCCGAGGCCGAAATAGATCTGGCGCAATTCCGTGTCGCTGTACTTCTCGACCGGCAGGCCGCGCATCTTCACGATGCCACTGCCGTTCTCCAGCTCGTCGGCGACGTTGTCCATCAGCGCCACGACGGCAGGCGTTGCGAAATCCTCCCGCCGCACCTGGTTCCAGGGCAAATTGCGCTGCTTGACGCCCTGCAGCGCTGCATCGATTTCCTGCAAAATTCGCGGCGTCATTTCGCGCAGCCACAGTGGCGAATCGACCATCTCTTTGCCCAGCCATATACTGCGGCCGGTGAGGGGTTTGCGGTCGGTCATCGTCGCATTCTACCCGCGACGCAAACGAAAGAAATGGCCCTGCCAAGCCACAGTGGCCGCAAACCTAGCGCCTCGGCCCGCGCTGCTGCTCATCGTCATCGCGACGTGGCGCCTGTCTCTGCGGCTGGGGCTTGGGCTGTTCTGCCGGCTTCGGCGGCTCGACATGCGCCGGTTTGGTTTGTTCGCTCCGGCGCGCCGGCTCCACCGGCTTCGGTGGCTCGACTTTGCGCGATTCGGGCTGGTCGACCCGGCGTGTCGGCGTCGCTTTCGGCTTGTCGTCACCGGAGTCCCGCCGGATGACTTTGTCCGGGCTGGCGCCGGGTTGATCGCGCCGGTCGTCCGGGCGTGATTGCGGCGGATGGTTGTCGCGGCGCACGCCAGGTTTGAAATCAGGCGGTGGCGATGGGACCTTCGTGCGCGTGAGATGCGGCGGCACTTGCGGCTTCTCCGGCGGCTTGAAGCGCCGGTGATCGGGCTCCCACTGCCGGTTGCGATCGACATAGACGCGGTCGAACTGCGGATGGAATACCGGCCTGCCGTTGCGCCAATGATCGCGATCGCAATAGTAGATCCGCCGGCGCCGCCAGTCCCAGTCCTTGTCGAACCACGAACCATAGATGTAGCGGGGGCCAAAGAAGATGAATGGCGCAGAGCCGGCAACGTAGCGGGTGACGTAAATCACCTGCGGGTTATAGCGCGGCACGTTGAAATAGTCCTGCTGCGCAGGGACGATGCGCACGTAGCCGCTGTCGACATAGACGATCTGCTCGGGGCCCGTGCGCAAACTGCCCAGATCGTAGGCCTGCAGCCGCCAGCGTTGGATCGCGTCGGCGACGTCGTCGGGCTGATTGATGTTGGCTATGCCCAGCGCTTCGGTCCATTCCAGATCGCGCGCCAGGAAATCGAGAATTTCGGGATAGCGCGCCAGCGCACGCACCGAAGGATCCCAGTCCTGCCGGTCGAGATCGCCATAATCCCTGCGGCCCTGGGCATAGCGATGCGCCTGGGCAATCTCTTCCGGATACGCGGCAGCCGACAGGATCTGGGCCAATAGCGGATCGGAATAGAGCGCAATAGGCGCCGTCAGCTGCTCGATCTCTTCTCGCTGGTAATAGCGATCGGACGAGCTGTAGGCATAGGCCGGAAACGGGATCACCAGTGCCGCAATCGGCGCGGCGAAACTCGCCATCACGGCAAGCGCGATTGATCGATTGACGGCCGTACGGATTTTCATTGCCATTACCTTAGACGCGAAATGCCCACTTTCATTCAACTTTTCTTCAGGCGGGAGCGTCTGTTTTCTGCCGATACATTCGTCCGACAGGCGTCAGGCATCCCTCGAGCCGGCCGTCTGCATGGCGGCGAAAAACCGCTTGATCCAGTCGGGACCGGGCAAAGAAGGCGGTTGCTTGGGCGGCGTCTTCTCCAGCACCAGAGCCAGCGGCACCCAGTCGGCAAGCATGTCGGATGAGGCGGCCTGGGTTTCCAGCCCGCGTGCGGCCAGCGACATCTTGGGCAGGCCGACGACAACGACATCGGTTTGCTCGCCATCGCTGCAGGCCGAAGCGGGCGAGGTAACGAGATACTCGCGGCAAACAAGGGGTCGGTCGGGATGAATGGAACAGGATTCTTCTTCCAGAAACGGACAGGGGATGCGCTGGGCGAAATACGCCAGACTTAGCTCGCGGTCGGGCCGATCCCGGCGCTTGGCCGGATTGAGCAGGACATCCGCCAGCCCTGCGGCGCGCAGCTTTTTTGCCGCTTGCTCGAAGCGCTGCTGCAAGACCAGGCGGCGCTCTTCCGGCTGTCGCGCCACCAGCGCCCGGATTGCCCGACTCTCGGTGCGCGAGATCGGCACGAGCTGGCGGCAGCACGCGCCGCAGCCTTTGCGGCAGGAAATCTCGCGTCCCGCCTTCGCTTCGCGCGCCTCGGCGGCATCGACCACGGTGTTGATCAGATTCTGCAGCGTGGGCAGCACGGTTTCCGGCGGCGAGGGCGCGGCGGGAACCGTGACGGTGGTGTCGATCGCCAGATCGCCGACGGTGAGCTTCAGCCGGGCGCTGGCATTCTGCCCGGCTACGGGCTTGGAGGGCGGCGAACTGGGCGGGACCATGATGTGAGCCGGACGATAGCGATCACCGGCACACTCGTCCACAGGATGCAGGCTCGACAAAGGATTTCCTTGCGTTAGCTTGCGCTTCGCAAATTGGAGATTCCCGGCCATCGATTCTCTTCACGATACGCTGCGCACGGTGTTTGGTTTCGACGCGCTGCGCCCGGTGCAGGCGCCGATTCTCGAAGCCATACTGGCGGGAAAGAACGTGCTGGCCGTGCTGCCGACCGGCGGCGGTAAATCCCTGTGCTATCAGCTTCCTGGCGTGCATCGCGGCGGGCTCGTGGTGGTGGTCTCGCCGCTATTGGCTTTGATGCGCGAGCAGGTGACGGCGTTGCGCGCCATGGGCGTACCGGCGGCCAGCCTCACCTCGAGCAACGACCGGCAGGAGAATCGACGCGTCACCGACGCTTTGCGGGCGGGCGAGCTGCGCCTGCTCTATCTGGCGCCCGAGCGGCTGGCGCGGGAAGACACGCTCGACCTTCTGGAGCAGGCAAAACCCTGGCTGCTGGCGGTGGACGAGGCCCATTGCGTGGTGGAATGGGGCCACGATTTCCGCCAGGAGTACCGGCAGATTCCGCGCCTGACGGAGCGGCTGCCAAACATGCAGGTGCTGGCGCTGACCGCGACGGCCGACAAAGCCACGCGAACCGATATTCTCGCCAACCTCTTCAAGACCACGCCGGAAATTTTCGTCGCCAGCTTCGATCGGCCCAACCTGCATCTGGCCATGGCGCCCAAGCAGAATGCGCGCCGGCAGATCCTGGAGCTGGCGCTGCGCCACAAGGGTGAGAGCGGCATCGTCTATTGCTCCTCGCGCGCCCGCACCGGCCAGGTGGTGGAGTGGCTGACCGAGGCCGGGTTGTCGGCCGTGGCCTATCACGCCGGCATGGAGACGCCAGAGCGCGAGGCGGCGCAGGACCGCTTCCTGCGCGAGGACGATCTCATCGTCTGCGCCACCGTCGCCTTCGGCATGGGCATCGACAAGCCCGACGTGCGCTTCGTGGCCCATGCCGATATGCCCAAAACGGTGGAAAGCTACTGGCAGGAGATCGGGCGCGCCGGCCGCGATGGCGCGCCGGCGAGCACGCTGACGCTCTACGGGTTGGACGACATAATGCTGCGTCGGCGCCAGATCGACGAGAGCGTCGCCGACGACAGCAAGAAGCGCGCCGACCGCCAGCGACTGAACGCACTGCTGGCGCTGTGCGAATCGCCGCGCTGCCGGCGCCAGACTTTATTGGCGTATTTCGGGGAGACGTCCGAACCGTGCGGCAACTGCGATCTTTGCCGCAACCCGCCCAGGCGCATCGACGGCACGACATCGGCGCGTAAAGTTTTGTCGGCGATGGCGCGCACCGGCCAGCGCTTCGGCGCCGAGCATCTGATCGCCATTCTGCGCGGCGAGAAGACCGAGCGCATCGCGCAGCTCGGCCACGATCTGCTGCCGACTTTCGGCGTCGGCGTCGAGCACGATGCCAGGCAGTGGCGCTCGATCCTGCGCCAGCTTGCGGCCGCCGGCCATGTCGAGCCCGATCCGGCGGGCTTCGGCGGTCTGGCGCTGACCGAGAGCGGCCGGGCGCTGATGCGCGGGGAGATCGGCTTCGAGATGCGCGAGGATGCCGCGGTCATATCGAAGAAGCGCGAGAAGCGGGCGGCTGTCAGCGCCGCCGAAAGCGCGGTCAATCAGGAACTGCTGGAAGCGCTGAAAGCCATGCGGCGCGAGCTGGCTGCCGGCAATCCGCTCTACACAGTCTTCGCCAACCGCACCCTGGTCGAGATGGCCGAACACGCGCCGGTGACGGCGGCGCAGCTGCGCGCCATCTATGGCGTCGGCGAGACCAAGCTGCGCACCTATGGCGAGGCGTTTCTCAACGTCATCCGCGAGTGGAAGCGCCGGCAATAGCGCGGTCTACTCCGCCCGCACCCAGCTCTCCAGCAGCATGCGCACGGCGGCGACGAAGGCGATCGGCTGGTCGAGCATGACGTGGTGTTCCGCTTCCGGCACCTCGACCACCGGCGCCTGCGGTCCCATCAGCGACGACATGTAGGTGGCGGTAGCGCGCGAGACCAGCTTGCTGTTCTCGCCGAAGATCAGCGCCGCCCGGCAGCGCACCGCCTGCAGGTACTCCCGAAACGGCTCGCCGAAGCGACGCGAGCCCATGGCGTCGGCGTCGAACTTCCAAGACCAGCCGCCTTCGACGGGCTTCAGCGAGTGGCGGGCGATGAATTCGACGATGTAGTCGTTGTCGCAAGGCTGCGCCGGCATCAGCCGGAAACGCGCCAGCGCTTCTTCGAACGTCGGATAGATGCGCTTGTTGCCCATGGGCGGCGGCGGGCCGGTTTCCGCATCCGGCGCGCGGATGGGCGAATCGACGATGACCGCGCCGCCCAGCTCGGGCCCGTAGGTCGAAGCGAACTTCATGGTCATGAAGCCGCCGAAGCTGTGACCGACGATGAAAGGTCGCGGCCCCAGCCCCGCGTCCTTGAGGACAGCGGCCATTTCCGCGGCGCGCATTTCCGATGTGTAGTTTTCGCGCCGGCCGCTGTCACCCATGCCCGACAGATCGATCGCGGCGACGCGGAAATCGCGGGTGAAATAGGGGGCGATGAAAGTCCACCAGTTGGCGTGCGCCCCGCCGCCATGGACCAGCAGTATGCCGCGCTTGTTCGCTTGCGGGCTGATGCCCTGCCAGAGCAGATAGTGAATCGGGCAGCCGTCGGCCGTTACAGTATGCGACGTCTTTGGCTGCGTGATTGCCCAGCGAAACCACGCCGGCATCGGCGTTTGGACTTCGAGATGCGCGGGCAGCACGGGCGGGATACTCACTTGCTTTTGCCTTTCGTCGGCCAAACACTGAATGCCGATCAGGCAATTTTAGGACCGGGAGGGGCGCAATGGATACCAACGAATTCCAGAAAGGCCGGCAGGCGGAAGGTTTCAGCCAGTTCGAGACCAAGAAACTGCCCAATACCTATGCCACCGCTCCGCATTCTCATCCATTCGATGTCGCCGCTTTGGTTCTGGATGGCGAAATCACCCTGACCTGTGGTGGAAAGCCCCGCACCTATCGCCGTGGCGAAATTTTCACCATGACCAGAGGCACCGAACATTTCGAAACTGTGGGCGCTCAAGGGGTCGAGTACGTGGCCGGCAAGCGGTCCTGAACTGCGCTTTTCCGTCCGCTGGCGCGTTGAGATCGGGGCTGCTAAGACCGCCACGACTGAAATCCAGTGGGAGTGAGAAATGATCGGTCGCCTGAATCATATCGGCATCGCCACCCCGTCGGTCGAAAAGACCGCCGCCATGTATCGCGACCTCTACGGCGCCGTGAAGATCGGCAAGCCCTTCGTCATGGAAGCGCAGGGGGTGAAGGTGCTGTTCGTCGATGTGCCCAATACGCAGCTCGAGCTCATCGAGCCCTATGGCGAGAAATCGCCGCTGAAGAATTTCCTCGAGAAGAATCCGGCCGGCGGCCAGCACCATGTCTGCTTCGAGGTGCCCGACATCATCGCCGCCCGCGACGACATGAAGGCCAAGGGCGCCACGGTGCTGAACAACGGCGAGCCGCGCATCGGCGCCCACGGCACGCCGGTGATCTTCGTGCACCCGAAGAATTCCGACGGCGTGCTGGTCGAATTGATGGAAACGCCCAAAGCGGCGCACTGATCTTCTCTTCGCCGCCGGGGTCGGCAGCGAAACCTGTTGCCGACCCATCCGTTGCGTCTGCGGGGCCTCTCTCTGGCTGGGCAGAAATGCACGGAATCCAATCATGACATCGCGTTGGCAATGGCTGCTCAATCAAATCACGCGTCGGCTGTGGTTTCGCGCGGCTCTGTTCTCGGTTCTGGGCGTTCTTACAGCCGTTGTCGCGGCCATCGCCCAGCCTCTTATTCCCGCCGACATTCCCGCCAAGATCGGCGCCGATTCGGTCGACAATATTCTGACCATCATCGCTTCCAGCATGCTTGCCGTGACGACGTTTTCCTTGTCCGCGATGGTTGCAGCCTATGCCGCCGCCTCAAACAGCGTGACGCCGCGCGCCACCAAGCTGCTGATCCAGGATCCGACCACCCAGAACGCGCTGGCGACGTTCATCGGCTCGTTCCTGTTCAGCCTTGTCGGCATCATCGCCTTGAGCACCGGTATCTACGGCAGTCAGGGCCGCGTCGTGCTCTTCGCCATGACCCTGCTGGTCATCGCGCTGGTCGTCATTACCTTGCTGCGCTGGATCGACCATCTCGCCCGCCTGGGGCGCGTGGGCGAAACCACGGAACAGATTGAAGAAGCGACCGTTAAGGCCTTGCGCCAGCGTCGCGACAGCCCGACGTTCGGGGCTTCTTTGCTGGCTAGTCCGACCGATATTCCCTCCAACGCTGTGCCGGTCTTTGCCCGCTCCATCGGTTACGTGCAGCACGTCGACGTGCAGGCGCTGTCGGATTCGGTCGGCGATAAGGCGAGGCTCTACGTGACTGCCCAGCCTGGCGCGTTCGTCGATGGCGCGCGGCCGCTGGCCTTGCTTGTAGGCGGAGCGGCCGATGGCCACGATGAAATCAGGCAGGCCTTTACCATCGATACGGCGCGCTCCTTCGACCAGGATCCCCGCTTCGGCCTTTCTGTCATGGCTGAAATCGCCTCGCGCGCGCTGTCGCCGGCGCTCAACGATCCCGGAACGGCGATCGACGTTATCGGCCGTGCCGTGCGCGTGTTGTCGCTCTGGGCGGAGGAGCCGAAAGAGGCAGAGGAAAAAAGTTTCCCTTCGATCTTCCTGCCGACGCTGCTCGTTGACGATATGTTCGACGACGTCTTCGCGCCTATCGCCCGCGACGGCGCCGCCCTTCTGGAAGTGCAGATGCGGCTGCAGAAAGCCCTGCGCAGCCTGGCGGCAATCGATGAGGTCAAGTTCAGCGCCGCCGCCAAACGCCACGCCCGTCAAGCGTTGCAGCGGGCGGAAGCGGCGATGACGCTCGAGGACGATCGCGTCCGGCTACGCGAAGTCGCTTTGGCGTAGCGCTCAGTCGAGATGCGCGGGCTTGTCGCAAGCCACCGTGCCCATGTCGGCCGGTACCGAGACCTCGAGCAACTCGAAATCGTCCGACATCGCCGTCTCGTTGTGTTTGAAGCCGCCGGGGATTAGTAGCGACTCGCCGGCCTTGACGCGGATCTTGCTGCCGTCCTCGAATTCGAGATCGACCCAGCCTTTGACGCCGTAGATGAATTGCGCCTCGCAGGTGTGATAGTGCCAGCCGGTCGGCTTGGTCATGCCGGCCGTGGCTTTCATGATCTGCGCCCGCATCACGCCATCGGTGGCGTCCTTCACCATCAGGTCCTTGTACTTCAGGAAATCGCGGCGGCCCGGCACGTAGGGCGCGCTTGCGTCGGTGGCATAGGCGAGCTTGCCGGTGACGACGGGTTCCTGGTCGGGCAGGCGAATGGGCTTGGGGCTGTTCATGGCGTCCTCCGAAATCGTTGTCCGATGATGGCAGCGGCGGCGTAGGACGGCAACTGAGCTTAGGTCAGGGGCGGTTCGGTCAGGCTGAGAATGACCTTGGCCTGGAATTGCAGCACGATTTCGTCGCGCTGGTTCAAGGTCTTGATCTGCAAGGTGACCATGCCGCGCTGCCCGTCGCTGAGCTTGCGCTTCTCCAGCACCCCGATGCGGGCGCGGATCGTGTCGCCGATGCGCACGGGGTTGGGAAACCGCATCTCGTCCATGCCCAGCCCCGCCAGGGTCGAGCGCCCCAGCACGCTTTCCATCATGCCGGCCACGATCGAGCAGGTCATGAAGCCCGGCGCCAGGCGGCCGCCGACGGCGGTGGTCTTGGCATAAGTCTCGTCGTTGAAGATCGGCAGGGTCAGCCGCGCGAATCCCAGGAACAGCGAGTGGTCGCCCTCTGTGATGGTGCGCGCGAAGGTCGGGTATTCGCGGCCTTGTTCGATGTCGTCGAATGCCAGTCCCATTGGCTTGCTACTTCACGATCACGATGCGGCTGGCGGTCAGTCGATCGATGTCGCTGCTGGCGTAGCCGAGTTCGCCGAGGATTTCCTTCGCGTGGGCGCCGATGGCGGGCGCGGGCGAACGCGGCCCTCCTTCAATGGGTGTGCTGCCGGGGAGGGCCGGCATGGTCAAGGTGCCGACGCCAGGCTGCTCGTAACGCGCCATCCGTCTGGTCGCCTTGATGTGTTCGTCCTCGACCACGTTGTTCAGCGAATAGATCGGCGAGGCCAGCACGTCGGCCGCCTGCATCTTCTTCAGCCAATTCTCCGTCGTGTCCTGTTTCACCCGCTCGGCCAGGACCGCCGTGACCTCGCGCGCATTGGCGGCGCGGGTGGCGAAGCTGTTGAAGCGCGGATCCTTCGGCACGTCTTCCAGCCCCAGCACCTTGCAGATATCGACGAACTGCGCCTCGCGCATCATGGTGATGGAGATCCAGCCATCCTTGGTGCGGTAATTGCCGGCCGGCACGTTGAGCGGCTGCGGGTTCTCGCCTTCAAGCGCCGTCTCGATGAATTTGTAACCGATCAGCGCCGTCGCCGCGTCCATCAGGCTGACATCGACATGCCGGCCGCGGCCGGTCTTCTGCCGCTGCAGCAGCGCCATGGTGGCGGCCTGGAAAGCGTAAAGCGACGCCACGGCATCGATCACCAGATAACCGATCTTCATCGGCTTGCCGTCGTCGTCGCGCGTCAGCGACATCATGCCGGAGAACGCCTGCCCGATCGTGTCGGTCGAGACGCGCTGCGCGTACGGTCCCGTCTGGCCGAAGCCGGTCATCGAGACGTAAATCAGCTTGGGATTGATCTCTTTTAGTTGCTTCCAGCCCAGCCCCAGACGCTCGGCGACGCCAGGCCGGTTGTTCTCGAGCAGCACGTCGGCGGTGGCGACCAGCTTGCGCACGATCACGACCGCTTCGGGCTTTTTCAGATCCAGCGCGATCGAGCGCTTGCCGCGATTGACCGCCAGCGACAGGGCCGAGTGATCGCCATACATGCGGCCCAGCCGGCGCACCCAGTCGCCCTCGGGCGGCTCGATCTTGATGACTTCCGCGCCATAGGCCGCGAACTGCATGCCGCAATTGGGGCCGGCCATGCCCTGGCTGAGATCGATCACGCGCAGCCCTTCGCAGGGCAGCGGGTCGGCATCGACGGATGGCACGGGGTTGGTGGCCAATGTTTTCTCCCGGATCGATCTTGTTTTGGCTGTTTTGCGTCGAGTCTGGCCGGTTGACAAGAGAAAATTCAGTATATAGAAATTTCTTTTAGCAAACTGAATTAATAATGCAAACGCCTTGCGCGTTTGCCAACCGCTACGCCTGGGAGGGCACATGACCAAGATCAGCAGACGGACTTTCGGTGGTCTCGTGATGGGTGCGGCTGTCGCCGGCACGGGCATGCGGGCTTCGGCGCAGGAAGTGACGATCAAGGTCGCCGACTCTTTTCCGCCCAAGCACAACATCGCCAATCACGGCACCAAGTGGTGGATGGAGCGCGTCACCGAGCTCTCTGGCGGCAAGGTGAAGTTCCAGTATTTCGGCGCCGAGCAGCTGGGCAAGCTGAAGGACATGCTGACCCTGCTGCAGAGCGGCGCCACCGACATCGCCTACGTGCCGCCCACTTTCTTCGAAGGCAAGATGCCGCTGTCCTCCGTGCACAGCCTGCCCAACATGTTCGCCTCTTCGCATGTCGGCGGCCTGGCCTTCTACGATACGTCGATGAAATCGGCGATCCAGAAGGAAGACTACCAGCGCAACGGCATTCGCCTGCTCTGGGGCACCATGACCTCAACGTACAATATCTTCACCAGCAAAAAGCCGATTCGCTCCGTCGCCGACATGAAGGGCATGAAGCTGCGTTCCGCGGGCTCGTACCAGGACGACGCCGTCCGCTTGCTGGGCGCGGTGCCGGTCGACGTGCCCAGCCCGGAAGCCTATCAGGCGATTCAGCTCGGCACCGTAGACGGCGCCATCTTCCCGACCTCGGCGGCGCAGTCCTATCGCATCCACGAAGTGTCCAAGTATTTCACCATCGGCTTCGACATCACCTCGTTCTATGCGCCGTACTCGGTCAATTTGCGCGCCTGGGACCGGTGGCCGGCCGATGTGAAGGCCGCCTTCGAGAAGGCCAATGCCGAAGCCAATCTGCGCATGGGCAAGTACTTCGACGACAGCAATCAGGAGCTGATCGACGGCTACGCCAAGTCGGGCGTGGAGATCATCAAGCTTCCCGAGGCCGAGCAGACCAAGGTCAAGCAGACGCTCGAGCCGCTCTATGGCAAGTGGGTCGCCGACATGAAGGCGAAGAACCTGCCGGGCGACGAAGTGCTGAAGAACTTCCGCGAAGCGATCAAGCGCGTTCCTGCCGCTTAAGCCGAAAGGCAGACAGATCATGGTGCCTGACAGCGAAAAGCCGCCTTCGGGCGGCTGGTTCGCGCGCGTCGAGGATTTCTTTGCCGCCATTTCGCAATGGGCGCTGGCGATATTGCTGGCGCTCGTGGTCGTGCAGATCGTCACGCGCTACGTGCTGAACGATCCGTTGGGCGAGGTGGTGGGCATCACCGAGACCTATTTGATGCCAGGCATGGTGTTTTTCGCCATCGCCGCCCTGCAGCGCAATGACGGGCATATCCGCGTCGATCTGCTCTACGTGGTGTTCAAGGGCCGCGCCAAGCAGGCCATCGATCTGATCATCTTCCTCGCGTCGGCGGCGTTTTGGATTCTCGTAATCTATGCCAGCGCCACTGAAACTCTGTTCAGCATGCGCATGGAGTACGAGGTGTCGCGCACTTTGCCGTTCCCGCAATGGACGGCGCTGGTCGTGGTGCCGCTCGGGGGCGCTCTCATCCTCATCCGTCTGCTGCTGCAGGCCGTTTCGACCGTGATGGCCATGAACCGGCCCCTGCCGCAGGAGACCGCGCAATGACCGTCGCTCTCGTGATCCTGCTGCTGGCGGTGCTGATGCTAATCGGCATGCCGATCGGCTTCGCCATGGGGCTGGCCGGTATCATCGGCATCTATTTCGTCGGTGGCGCCGATTCGCTGATGGGCATCGTCGCCGTCACGCCCTATCGCCAGTCGGCGTCGTGGATTCTCACGGCCATTCCGCTGTTCGTGCTGATGGCGGAAATGCTGGCCTCAAGCCGCATCACCTCCGACCTTTTCGCCACCATGAACAAATGGGTCGGCCATCTGCCGGGCGGGCTGGCCATTGCGGGCGTGCTGGCTGCGGCTGGTCTTGGCGCCGTATCCGGCTCCTCCACCGCCTCGACGGCGGCGCTCTCGAAATCCGTCGCGCCCGAACTGCTGCGCGCGGGCTATTCGCCCGGTCTTGCCATCGGCTCGGTCGCGTCGGCGGGCACGCTGGCCATCATGATTCCGCCCAGCGTCATCATGGTGATCTACGGCATCCTGACCGAAACGTCGGTCGGGCAGCTCTTTGTCGCCGGCATCATTCCCGGCCTGATTACCGTCGTCGCCTATGCGATAACCATCATTCTCTGGGCCAAGTACGTCCCCAATGCCGCGCCGCGCACGCAGCGCCATGGCTGGGGCGAGCGCATCGTGGCGCTGCGCAACATCTGGCCGATGATCGTGCTGTTCGCGCTGGTCATTGGCGGGCTCTATTCGGGCATCGTCACCGTTACCGAATCGGCCGCCGTCGGCGCGGCCGGCGCCATCGTCTTGGCCGCCTGGTTCCTGCGCAGCCAAAGCTGGGCGGCGCTGAAGGAGGCACTGGCCCGCACCGTTTCCACCACGGCGATGATCTTCACCATCATCGTCGGCGCCCATCTCTTCAGCTACTTCATGACGCTCACAGGCTCGCCGCAGGCGCTGCTGGCTTATGTCGACGGGCTTGGTGTCGAACCCTGGATCATCTTTACCGTCATGATCCTGATCTACATCTTCCTCGGCTGCTTTATGGATCAGCTCGCCATCCTGGTGCTGACCTTGCCGATCGTGTTCCCGATGATCCTGCGCTTCGGCTACGACCCGATCTGGTTCGGCATCATTCTGACCAAGACGGTCGAGATCGGTCTGATCACGCCACCGTTCGGCATGAACTGCTTCGTTGCCAGCTCGATCAGCAAGATGCCGGTGTCGCAGGTGTTCCGTGGCGTCACGCCCTTCATCGGCGCCGAGATCGTGACCATCGCGCTGTTGATGGCCATGCCGCAGCTGGTGTTGTGGGTGCGCTGAGAGCCGCGACTTTTCTAAGGCAGGGAAAATGAGCCAGTTGACCGACGAGCAGCAAATGCTCAAGGAAAATGCCGAGCGTTTTCTGGAACGCGAAGCGACGCCTTTCATCGCGCAGGCTGAGAAGGGCGGCGAGTTTCCCTGGCAATTGCTGCCGAAGCTGGCCGAGTTCGGCTATATCGGCCCCATGCTGCCCGAACAGGACGGCGGGCAGGGCGCCAGCTACACCGATATGACGATCCTGATGGAAGCGGCCGGCTATCAGTGGCTGGGCCTGCGGGCGCTGATGAACGTCGCCAACATGATCGCGGGCCTGCTCAACGCGCACGCCAACGCCGAGCAGAAGCAGCGCTATCTGAAGCCGCTGCTGGCCGGCCAGCGTCGCGTCTTCGTCGCCATCACCGAACCCAACCATGGCTCCGATGCCAGTTCGATCGAGACCCGCGCCATCGATCGTGGCGATCATTTCGAGCTGCGCGGCACCAAGCAGTGGATCACCAATGCCGAAGGCGATTTCGGCGTCGTGCTGGCCCAAGTGGTCTCGCCCGATGGCGCGCCGAAAGGCCCGGCCGCCTTCATCGTCGACAAGAGCGAGGCGCAGTACACGGTGCGACCGCTGGAGACCATGATCCTGCGCGGCACCGGCACCTCCGAGATCGTCTTCGACGGCACGAAAGTGCCGCGCTCGCGTCTCGTCGGCCAGGTTGGCGGCGGGCTGAAGACAATCCTCACCACTTTGAACGAAGGCCGCCTCAGCGTCTCGGCCGGTGCGGTGGGCGCGGCGCAGAAGGCGCTCGATCTTTCCATCGAATACGCCAAGACGCGCGTGCAGTTCGGCCGCCCGATCGGCGAATTTCAGCTGGTGCAGGGGATGCTGACCGAGATGGTGACCTTAGTGCGCGCCTCGCGCCTGCTGTGCCGCGATGCCGCCGCGGCGCTGGATGCCGGTCGCACGGCGCGGCTGGAATGCGCCATCGCCAAGAAATTCTGCACCGAGTCCGCGCATCGCGTCGCCAGCCTGGCGCTGCAGGTGCATGGCGGCTCGGGCTACAGCACCGATCTGCCGCTGGAGCGCATCTTCCGCGACACGCGCGGCGGGTTGATCCCCGAGGGCACTTCGGAAATCCAGATTCTTATTATCGGCCGCGAGTTGCTGGGCCTGTCGGCCTTCGGCGACCGCCCGAAAGCGAAGAAGGACAAGTAAAGATGAGCGTTTTGCAGGATATCGAGAAATACGAGGTCTATTTCGAGACGCTGAAGATCGGCGACAAGTTCAAGACCGCCGGCCGCACCGTGACAGAATCCGACATCGTCGCCTTCGCCGGCCTGTCGGGCGACTACAACGCCTTGCACACCGATGCCGAGTACGCCGCCACCACGCCGCATGGCGAACGCATCGCGCACGGGCTGCTGGTGCTGTCCATTGTTTCGGGCTTGAGCACGCGCCTGCCGGTAATGAAGGCCATGGAGCGCACTATTCTCGGCCTGGCCAACCTGCAGTGCCGCTGGCGGCGGCCGACCAAGATTGGCGACACCATCCATGTCGTGCTGGAAGTGGCCGAGAAAAATCCCGGCGCCAAGAACGATCGCGGCTCGGTGGTCCTGCGGCGGACCGCCGTCAACCAGCGCGGCGAGACGGTGATGGAAAGCGACTGGAGCCTGATCCTGCGCCGCCAGTCGCCGCTTGCCGCCTGAGCATTGAGGAGAGCCCCCATGGTTGCCGTGCCGAAAACCGCGCTTTGCCGCTACACCAACGAGAAAATCTTCGTCCGCAATCTCGACCTGCTGGACGAGGTCGTCGGCAAGATGAACTTCACCACCATGTTCTTCCATCAAATCATGGCGCGCCTGCCGACGCCGCAGGAAAGCGCCGTGCTGGACGCGATCCTGGTGACCTTGATGGAACATGGCCTGACGCCGTCGGCCATCGTCGCCCGCATGACGATCGTGTCGGCGCCCGAGGCTTCGCAAGGCGCCATCGCCGCGGGTCTGCTGGGCGTCGGCAGCCAGTTCATCGGCACCATCGAAGACAGCGCGAAGCTGATGCAGCAGCTTGTCGCCGCGCCCGAGGGCGTGGAGAGGGCAGCCGCCGAGGCCGCCCAGCGCTATCGCAGCCAGAAGCTGCTGCTGCCGGGCTTCGGCCACCATCTGCACCGGCCGGACGATCCGCGCTCGCCCGTGCTGCTGGGCGTGGCCGAGCAGCAGGGGCTGTCAGGCAAGCATATCGCCGCCCTGCGCGTCTTCGCTCGCGAAGTCGACAAGGCTTATGGGAAGCACATCACCATCAATGCCACCGGCGCCATCGGCGCCATCCTGTCCGACCTGGGCATCCCTATCGGTGCCATCCGCGGTATCGCCATCGTGGCGCGCGCCGCGGGCCTGGTCGGTCATATCCTGGAAGAGCAGACCGATCAGACCACGCGCTTCATCTGGGACATGGCGGAAGAGCATATCGAGCACACGGCAGCGCCCGGACGCTGATAGTTTGACACCCGGCAAACCATGAGCGCGGTCGGGGCATGAGCGAAAGCGGCGACGAGCAGGTGCCGATGGTGCAGCGAACCCTCGACCTGTTCGAGGCTTTCGCCCGCGCCGACGGTCCCATGCGCCTGTCCGATCTGGCCGAGATGATCGCCATGCCGATCAGCTCCTGCCATGCGCTGGTGAAGACCCTGCAGGCGCGCGGCTATCTCTACGCCAGCGACAAGCTGATCTTTCCCACCCGTCGCCTGCTCGATGCCGCAGCCCGCATCCTGGCCGCCGATCCCCTGCTGGCGAAGATAAGGCCGGTGCTTGAGCGCATCCAGCGCGAGACCGGCGAGACGGCGGTATGCGGCAAGCGGCTGGGTGGCGACGTGCTCTATATCGATGTCGTGGAGGGCTCTTTCCCCGTCCGCTTCGCCGCCGAGATCGGGGCGCTGAAGCCCCTGCATTCGAGCTCGCTGGGCAAGGCCTGTCTCAGCCTGCTCAAGCCTTCCGACTACGCCAAGCTGGTCGACCGCCTGCCGATGACGGCCATCACCGCCAACACCATCGTCGATCGCGGGCGGCTGGCGGCCGATATCGAGCTGGGCCGCCGCCAGGGCTTCTTCCGCACCCTCGGCGAGAACGTCAGCGACGTGCTGGGACTGGCGATCGCGCTGCGCGTCGATGGTGAGGGCGTCGGCATCGCCGTTGCCGGCCCCATAGAGCGCATGCAGGCTACGGAAGAGAGCCGTCTGCGCGTGCTGCAGGCGGCGACGGCAGCGCTGCTTTGATCTTCAACGGCTGACGATGCCGGCCTGCCGCAATCCTTCGACGGTCGAACGCAAGGCCGCGAGATTGTCTTCGAATTTCGCTTCGTAGCGCGCGATCGGACCCGCCGACGCCAGTGCCAATGCTTCGCCGCCCACGTTCACCAGCATGGCGATTGCCGTCACGTCGGTGACGTTCTCCGCCCGGCTGGTGATGTAGCCCAGCTTGCGGCTCTCCTGTAGCTGCTGCCACAGCACCTCGCCATCGACGATCGTGTGCGGCGTCACCGCGCGCAGTGGCGAGCGGCGCAGGAAACTGTCGAACGCCGCCCGATCATCCAGGCTTAGCAACGCCTTGCCCAGAGACGAGGAGTGGATCGGCTTGCGCTCGCCGGGTTTGGTGGCATAGCGGATGGTCTGCGGGCTTTCCAGCACCTCGAGATAGACGACTTCATCGCCTTCGCGCCGCGCCAGCACGACGGTCTCGCCGGTTCGGTCGCGCAAGGCGATCAAGGAGGGTCGTAGCCGTTCCAGCAGCGGATCATGGCGAGCCATGCCGACAGCCACTTCATAGAGCCGGCGGGTGGGATAAAGCCCGCGCTTCTTCTCCAGTGCATAGAGGTAGCCCCGCGCCTGCAAGGTGCGGGCAATGCCGTGGCAGGTGGAAAGCGGCGCGCCGATCTGGGCTGCCAGTTCGCTCAGCGACAGGGGCGCCGTCGTGCGGGCGAAGGCTTCGATGACGTCGAGCGCGCGGGCGGCGGCTTTGACCGAACCGGCTGTTTCCGTTGCTTGCATGGTAGCGAGTCTCGCTTGCACAGGCTTGCCGGTCAACTGCGCCGGCGGATTGGCTGAACGGCGGGAATGGGCCTAGACTTCAAGAAAACAGCCTCGAGGAAACGCCATGCTCGATCTGCTCATTCGCGACGCCAGGATCGTCGACGGCACCGGCCGGCCGCAATTTTCGGGCGATGTCGGCATTCGGGACGGCAGGATCGTCGAGGTCGGCGCTATTCCGACCGCCGCCCGCCGCACCATCGACGCCGGAGGCCTTCTGCTGACGCCGGGTTTCGTCGACATCCACACCCATTACGACGGGCAGGTGTCGTGGGACAGCGTGCTGGCGCCGTCTTCGGTCAACGGCGTTACCTCGGTCGCGGTCGGCAATTGCGGCGTCGGATTCGCGCCGGCGCGGCCGGACAAGCACGATTTCCTCATCAACCTTCTGGAAGGCGTCGAGGACATTCCCGGCACGGCGCTGGCCGAAGGCCTGACCTGGGACTGGGAGAGCTTCCCCGATTATCTCGACGCGCTGGACAAGCGCAGCTTCACCGTCGATGTCGGAGCCCACCTGCCGCATGCCGCCTTGCGCGCCTACGTCATGGGCGAGCGTGGCGCCGATCACACGCAGGAGCCGAGCGAGGCCGAGATCACGGAGATGGCGCGCCTGACCGAGCAGGCCATGGCAGCCGGCGCGCTGGGCTTCACCACCTCGCGCACCCATGTCCACAAATCGCGCAACGGCCGGAACATCGGCACGCTGACCGCGCCGCAGGCAGAGCTGGCCGGCATCGCCGCCGCGATGGCGCTCGCGGGGACTGGCGTGATCCAGCTCATTTCCGATGCCTACCTGACAGCGGACGACGAATTCGCCGGCCGCGAGCTCGACCTCATCGCCGCCATGGCGAAGATCGCAGCCCGGCCGCTGTCCTTCACCGTGCAGCAGACCGACGATGCGCCCGAGCGCTGGCGCTTCATCTTCAAGCGCATCGAGGCCATGGTTGCATCCGGACTGTCGGTGAAGGCGCAGGTGGCGCCACGCCCGATCGGGCTGATCCTGAGCTTCGCCACCACGGTCAATCCGTTCATGGTGTCGCGGACCTGGAAGAACCTGGCGCAAACCCTGGCGCCGGGCGAACGCTTGCGCGTGCTGGCGCAGCCGGAGATCAAGGCGGCGATCCTGTCCGAGCATGCCGCTCGCACCGTCACCGGGCTGAATGCCGGCATCGTGCACGGCTTCAACCGCATGTTCCGCATGACCAATCCGGTGGATTACGAGCCGCAGGAATCGGCTTCGCTGCAGGCCGAGGCCCGGCGCGCCGGGCGGCCGGTTACCGACTACGCCTACGACGTGTTCCTGGAAAAGGGCGGGCGCCAGCTCATCTACCAGCCGCTGATCAACTACACCCACGGCAATCTCGACGTTGCCCACGCCATGCTGGTGGCCGACAACACGCTGTTCGGCCTGTCCGATGGCGGTGCGCATTGCGGCACCATCTGCGACGGCAGTTTTCCCACCACGACGCTGTCGCTGTGGAGCCGCGGCAACAAGAGCGGCAAGCGCGTGCCGGTCGAAGCGCTGGTGCATGGCTACACCCAGCGCAACGCCGCCCATGTCGGCTGGCACGATCGCGGCGTGATCGCGCCGGGTTACCTGGCCGATCTCAACCTGATCGATCTCGACGCGCTGTCGCTCAGCCCGCCCGAGATCGTGCAGGATCTGCCGGCCGGCGGCACGCGTCTGCTGCAGACGCCACACGGCTATCGCTACACGATCAAGAACGGGCAAGTCAGCTTCGACAATGGCGAATGGACAGGCGAGCTGCCCGGCCGCCTGTTGCGCGGCGCGGTTGCGGCACCATGACGGCGCTGCGGCGTTGATTAAGCGATGAGCAAGGCATTCACCAAGGAAAACGACGACGCGGCCGACGACGATCTCGAAGACGTCGAAGCCAGCCTGCCGTCGGGTTTCAAGAACTACATGACGCCGGAAGGCTTCCAGGCGTTGCAGGACGAGCTGCGCCAGCTGCGCCGGGTCGAGCGGCCGAAGATCGTTGATATCGTTTCATGGGCGGCCGGCAACGGGGATCGCTCGGAGAACGGCGATTACCTCTATGGCAAGAAGCGGCTGCGGGAGATCGACCGCCGCATGCGCTTCCTCACCAAGCGGCTGGAAAGCGCCGAAGTCGTCGATCCCGCGCAGCAGAAGAATCGCGATCAGGTGTTCTTCGGCGCCACCGTGACCTATATCGATCCGCACGATGTCGAACGCACCTTGCGCATCGTGGGCGTTGACGAAGCCGATCTGGAGAACGGCAAAATCAGCTGGGTGTCGCCGCTGGCGCGCGCGCTTTTAAAAGCGCGGCGCGGCGATGTGGTCGATCTGCGGACGCCGGGAGGCATCGAGCAGATTGAAGTGATCGATATCGCCTATTAGCGCACGGCGCCGGCTGGCGGCAGGTCGATCTCCAGCACGGTGATGGTGATCGACCACGAGACATCGCCTTCGTCGTCGTCGCGATGCAGCACGCCCACGAACTCGCCGCCCACCGACACCTCAACCGGCTGGTTGGGTTTGCGCGGCTTCTGGATGGCGATGGTGTCGTTCTTGAACAGGCGGCGCAGATAGGTCTGCACGCGGGCGATTTCGTTGGGAGACATGGAAAGCTCCGTGGTGGGACAGGCTATGTTTTAGGCAGACCGCCGGCCGGGCGCAACCCTTGCCGCCAAATCAATAGGCGGCGGCTTCCATCGCGGCGGCGGTACGGGCGGTCCCGCGCAGGTCGATCTCGCCCACCACCGGCAGATGGTCCGACGCGATCCGCGACAGGGTGGTGCGATGGACACGGGTTTCCAGCAGCGGCTCGTTGGGTACCGTCCATACGCGGTCCAGTGACATCAGCGGCCGGCGCGCCGGGAAGCTGCGCAGCTTGGGCAGCTGCTTCGGCGCCCCGATGCGGGTCAGCGAGCGCCGCTCCGGGCCGAAAATGTTGAAATCGCCCAGCAGTACGGTCAAAGGCCAGGGCCGCTCGGCGATCAAATCGGCGATCTTCTTGAGCTGCCGGCCGCGTTCCTGCGGCAGCAGGCCGAGATGGGTGGAAATGACGCGCACCGTGTGGTCGCCGAATTCGATCAGGCAGTCGATCGCGCCCCGCGGCTCGAACGACAGCACGGTGAGGTCGATCACCCGTGCATCGACGATGCGCCCTTTGGTCATCACGGCATTGCCGAAACGGGCGCGACCGCGCCGCAGGGTCGGACCGGCGATGCCCTGCATGCCGAGATGCTTTTCGAGATAGCGGAACTGATCTGCTTCATCGACGAAGGCGGCGGCGCCCACTTCCTGCAATCCCAGAATGTCGGCGTCGATCTCGCGCAGCACATGCACGGTACGCTCGGGATTGCACTCGCGATCGCCGCCGATGCAGGAATGAACGTTGTAGGTCGCAACGCGCAAATTTGTCATGGGCTCTATCGGTGAAATCGCGCAGCGTTCGCTGGTGGATGCGGTTCCTCCCGGCGGCGCGCGGCGCGCCGACGCAGACCCGCCATCTCGTCCTGCAGGAAAACGCCAAGGCCAACGAAGAGGGGAACGAGGTAGTAAATGGTTCGGAACACCAAAATCCCGGCAATCAGATGCGGCTGCTCGAGCGCCGACGTTAGCACATATTCCAGCACGCCCCAGCCGCCGGGAACGTGTCCGATCAACGCAGCCGCATCCGAACCGACATAGAGCGTCGCCACGGTCGGATAATCGGCTTCGGCGAAAGGCCTCAGGCAGGCGTAGAGACAGGCGGCGATGGCGGCGTAATTAACAGCGCCGGATGCGATCTGGCCCAGCGCCAGGCCTGGCGACGGCAAGGGCAGGGTGAAGCGTCCGATATGGAGGGCGCGCAAGCGGAGGGCACAAAGCCCGACATAGGCTGCGACGATCGCCAGCAACGCGCCGCCAATTACTCGGACCTGACCCACATCCATGCTCAGCAGTTGGGCATTAGCATCCGGCTGCGCCACCATGGCGACGCCACCGACGCTGGCCATGCCCATCGCCACGGTCAGGCCGGCGAACAACATGATCCTGCCGAGATCCTCCAGCTTCACGCCGGCTCGACCATACATGCGATAGCGAATCGCGCCGCTGCTCAATGCCGCCAGGCCTACCGCATGGCCGATGCCGATGGCGGCGGTCGAGGTGCGGGCAATGCGGCCGATCCCGACGCGGTGGCCGCAATAGCGCACGGCGCAATATTCGCCGGCGGCCAGTGCTGCAAAGCTGAGGATCGTGAAGAGACCGGCCAGAGCGAAATCGACAGGCGAAAGCTTGTCCAGCGCTCCGAGGATTTCGGCCGCGTCATAGCGGCCCATGACGCGGTAAAGCAGCCACGCCCCGAAGAGCGCGGCCGCGACGCCGATCAGTTTGGAAATTGCGGACCAAGTCATTGGTTCACAACGACTACTCCCAACGCCGGTTCCGGCAAGTGCGAGGCCGGAAACCAAGCTGATTTCCGCACGTTCCCACGATGCCATGACATTTCGCGTAATGAGGCGGCGACGGGGCAATGGAAAGAAACGGGACGATGATTTTGCAGCCGGGGAAGAATTGCTGGCGCGTGGCAAGGGCCGATCGTGCCGCCTTTCTCATCGATGCCAAGCGCTACTTCGAGGTGCTCGACCGTGCTCTGCCGCAGGCGCGGCGGCGAGTCGTTATCGTCGGCTGGGATTTCGACAGCGACATGCGCCTGGTACCAAAAGGCCCGACGATCAGCGAGCGGTTGCTGCAGCTTGTCGAAGCCAATCGCCAGCTCGAATTCCATGTTCTCATCTGGCGCTCTTCGCTGGTCTACGCCAACAACCACGACATCCCGCATCCGCTGGGCAGCAATTGGTGGGACCACCCGCGCATCCATTATCGTCTCGATGCGCAGCATCCGATCGGCGGCAGCCATCATCAGAAGATCGTGGTCATCGACGACCGGCTGGCCTTCGTCGGCGGCATCGACCTGACGGATGGGCGCTGGGACGATTGCGGCCACGATCCAGATTGCGCCGATCGGCTGACGCCCAAGGGCGAGCAATACGATCCCGTCCACGACGTGCAGATGATGGTCGATGGCGAGGCTGCGGCGGCGGTCGGCGAGGTGGCGCGGGCACGCTGGCAAGCCGCCAGCGGCGAAGAATTGCCGCCGCTGCTTGACATGCCGCGCATCTGGCCGATGGGCGTCACTGCCGATCTGCGCCAGCACGACATTGCTATTGCCCGCACCATGCCGGAATACGATGGCCAGGAAGCGGTGCGCGAGATCGAGCAGCTCAACCTCGACGCGCTGCACACGGCGGAACGGCAGATCTATATTGAGGCGCAGTATTTTGCCTCGCCCGACGTCGCCGATATCCTGTCCCATCATCTGCGCCGCCCGGACGGGCCGGAAGTGCTGGCGCTGGTGAACTACAATTCGCACGGCAAGCTCGAGCAATACGTGATGGGCCAGAACCGCGACCGGCTGTTCGGCCATCTGCGGCAGGCGGACGAACATGGGCGTCTGGGCCTGGTTTTCTCCCGCTCCAACTGCGATCCCGATTGCGACGTGAAGATCCACTCCAAGGTCATCGTGGTCGACGACCGTTTCCTGCGCATCGGCTCGTCGAACCTCAACCAGCGCTCCCTTGGAGTGGACAGCGAATGCGATTTGGCGATCGAGGCGCAAACGCCCGCGGCGCGCCAGGCCATCAGGCGCTTTCTGCGCGATCTGCTGGCCGACCATCTGCGTGCCTCGCCCGCGCGCGTGGCCCAGGTCTATCGCGCCAACGATCGCTCGCTGCTGCGCACGGTCTCGCGTCTGAGCGAACGCAGCTGCCTGCTGCCCTATGAGGTCGATAAGAGCCAGGCCGCCCCGCCGGTTGCCTTTACCGGCGTGCTCGATCCGGCTGAGCCTTTCACGCTCGACCGCATGCTGGCCGGGTTGAAGCGGTAAGCCGTCATTCGAACCTTCTTCCGCTATGTGTTGAGCGTCGTTCTGGCGCTGACGTTGGGCGTTCTGTTGACCATCGCTACAGGCTACGTGACCATTCCCGACCGGCTCAATCCCTGGGCGCCGCTGCGGCTCGAAGACCCTCCGAACTTTCTCACCGAGTACAAGCTCGCTCGGCTTTCGGGCGACATCCAGCGTTGCCGCGCCATGCTGACAGGGTCCGACCTGCGCTATGCGCCGATCGAGGATCGCGACAATGGCGGCGGCTGCTTCTTCAAGGATGCGGTGCAGATCGGCGGCTCGCCGACCTCCTATGGCGGTAATGCGGTCCTGACCTGCCGCATGGCGGCCGCCATGGCCATGTTCGACCGGCATGTCGTACAGCCGGCGGCGCAAAAGCATTTCTCGCAACCTGTCGTGGGCCTGCAGCATTTCGGCTCCTATGCCTGCCGCAACGTCTACAGCCGCAAGACCGGACGCATCAGCGAACATGCCTGGGCCAATGCCTTCGACATTGCCGGCTTTCGCCTGCGCGACGGGCGGCAGATTTCGCTGGCGCGCGACTGGGAGGGCAGCGGGCCGGGGGCGCTGTTCCTGCGCGACGTGCGGACCGGCGCCTGCCGCTTCTTCAAGGTGGTGCTGAGCCCCGACTACAACGCCGCCCATCGCGACCATTTCCATTTCGACATGGCGCTTTACTCGGTTTGCCGCTGAACGGAACGGTGGGCAGCGGGTCGCGTTCTATCCTCTGCGCAGGGAACGGCTGGTACGCAAGCCCCTGGATCAGCTTTGAAATTTCCGGAAAGCGGCATAACGGTATTTGCCCCGTTTTCGCCGCAACAGGCTACTATCGTCACCTCACTACTGAACCTGTCAAAGGCCAAGCATGCGAAAGATTTCCGCCATTCGGTTCAGCCTGGGTGTCGCCCTGGCCGCGGTCGGCGCAACGACCGTGTCCGCCCAGTCCAACTCGGAACGTCTGCTCGATTCGCTGATCCGCGGCATGCAGATCTGCAGCGAGATCAACGATTCGGCCAGCCGCCTGAGCTGCTACGACGATGTCAACCGGACCACGACCGGCCGTGCCCCGGCGCAGCCGATTGCCCCCAGCCCCGGCTACGTGCCATCGCCCGCCGCCGGCGCGCCGCCATCGCAAGCCTATCCCGGCAACACCTACGATCCCGATCGCGCGTTCGATCCCAACTCGCAACGCACCAGCACCGTGCCGCCGGAGATGCTGGCGGAGATCGTCAGCGAACGGCGCACCGGTCCCGGTCGGATTCCGCGAGGCAACGTTCCGCTGGTCTCGCTGGGACCACCGTCGCTGAACTACAACGAGGGCAATTACCGCTGGCTGATCACCGCCTCGCTGACCAACAATACCGGCCGGCTGATCGATGCCAGCGTCACCTGTGCGCTGAACAACAACGATCGTCTGGTCACCAATCTGAACTGGTTTCCCAATGGACTGCGCCCGGGTGAAACGGTAACGGTCGATATGCTGGGTCCCTCGACGCAGGCTTACGCCAACAACATCACCTGCCGGGTCAACAGCCCGATCTGAATATCTAATCCAGGCAGAAAAAATGGCGGCACATCGTGCCGCCATTTTTCTTTCCAGCCGAAGCCGGGCAGATCGCTCAGCTATTTTTGCTGGTTGTTCTGCTTGTTCTGGTCGCGATCGACCTGAGTCTTGTCCTGGTTCTGCTTGTCGTTCTGCTGACCAGGGTTCTGCTGATGCTGGCGCTGCTCGCCCTGGCGCTGCTGATCCTGCTGGTTCTGCTGACGCTGCTTGTCCTGCGGATTATTCTGGCTCGGATTGGTCGGGTTACCCATTGCAAAACTCCTCTCGCATGTTCGACCGCTGCCGTCGCGTGAGACTTCGGCTCAGGGAATTCCCTGCTGCGGTTACTTATGAAACGCCCCCTGCCCAGACGCAGTTCCTACTGATTTCATTGCCTTTATCGGCATCGGGGTACCCCTGATGGCAAAAATGCGGCGGTGGGAACGCCTGCGGTAAATGCCCGTTACGTTTGCATCGATCATCGACGCCGCTTGGGGGCGTGCGGTTAGAGGAGGAGAAAAGAAATGACTGTCGTGATGCGTAAGATTGTCCCGTTCGCCTTGCTGGTCGGCATCTTCGCCGTTCAGGCTTTGGCGCTTACCGCCTGCAACACTGCTGAAGGCTTCGGCAAGGACGTCGAGAAGACGGGCGAAGCGGTGCAGGAAGGCGCCAAAGACGTCAAGCGCGACATGAAATAACTGGCGTTTCCAATAATCGATCCGCACGGAGAGAATGATGAAATACGGATTGCTGTGGCTGTTGGGCGTGCCCATCCCGATTCTGATTTTGCTGTGGCTGCTTTTCTAGAAGAGCGGTGAAAACAAAAAAGGCCGGCTTTCGCCGGCCTTTCTTTTTGTCTGGTTGGATCTCTAAGGCCGCGCGGCGAAGCCGCCATTGTTGCGGCTGCCGTTGCGATCGTTTGAACGGCGCTTGCCGCCAAAGCCGCCGCCGGGACGATGGCCGCCACCGTTACGACGTTCGCCTTCGCCATAGCCGTTGTGATTGGCAGCCTGCTGCGGCCGGCTGTGGCCGCCGCGATGATTGTTGCGCTTGGCCGGCGCGCCTTCGGAGATCGGCGCGTTGGGATTGCGGCGCAAATCCTGGCGCGGCGGCGCGAAGCGGATCAGCCGCTCGATGTCGCGCAGCAGGCCCATCTCCTCGCCCGCCACCAGCGACACGGCGATGCCCGAGGCGCCGGCGCGCGCGGTGCGGCCGATGCGATGGACATAGGATTCCGGCACGTTCGGCAAGTCGAAGTTGACCACATGCGTTACGCCATCGACGTCGATGCCGCGCGCGGCAATGTCGGTCGCCACCAGCACCGGACACTTGCCGGCTTTGAAGGCAGCCAGCACACGCTCGCGCTGGCCCTGGCTCTTGTTGCCGTGGATGGCGCCGGCATTGATGCCGGCCTCTTCCAGATGGCGGGCGATGCGATCGGCGCCGTGCTTGGTGCGGGCGAAGACCAGCGTGCGCTCGACGCCCGTGCTGCGCAGGAAGTCGGTCAGCACCTGACGCTTATGCGCGGTCTCGATCATGATGACGCGCTGCTCGACGCGCTCGACGGTCGAGGCGACGGGCGTTACCGCCACGCGCACCGGATCGGTGAGCAGGTCGGCGGCCAGCGCATCGATTTCCTTCGGCATGGTGGCCGAGAAGAACAAATTCTGCCGCTTGGGCGGCAGCGCCCGCACCAGACGGCGGATCGGCTGGATGAAGCCCATGTCGAGCATCTGGTCGGCTTCGTCGAGCACGAAGATCTCGATCTGGTCGAGACGCACGGTGCGCTGCTCGAGATGGTCGATCAGACGACCCGGCGTGGCGATCAGCACATCGACGCCCTGCTGCATCTGGCGGGCCTGATTGCCGAACGAGACGCCGCCGAACACCACCGCCACCGACAGGCGCATGTTGCGGCCATAGGTGCGGAAGCTGTCGGCGATCTGGCTGGCGAGCTCGCGGGTCGGGCTCAGCACCAGCGTGCGGCAGGCGCCCTTGGTGCGGGCATGCTTGCTGGGGTTGGAAGCAAGGCGATGCAGGATCGGCAGCGCGAAGGCTGCGGTCTTGCCGGTGCCGGTCTGGGCGATGCCCAGCAGGTCGCGGCCTGTGAGGACCTGCGGAATGGCCTGCGCCTGGATCGGGGTCGGAACGGTGTAACCCTCGGTCGTCAACGCGGCCAGAATCGGCGCGCTAAGCCCGAGATCGGTAAACATAGTCAAAGGATTGGTCTTTCTACGAACGAGCCCCAGCGCCGGCAAACTTGCCGGACGGGAGCGGGGCTGTGTTAAGGGGACAGCCTCGCGTGAGGGGCGGTCGATGTCTTCTTATTGGCGATCAGCGGTCGCACGCTTGAGAAGCGGCGTTCACGCGGCTGAAAAGCACAACGCTGCCCATGTCGGGCACGAGGGATATGGCAGGTGTGGCCGGATAAGTCAAGGAGGCTGACCTGTCTTGCTTATGTTCGGGGTAATTGCCGTTCCGGCTTGAGCGCGCAAAGTGGTGGCATGGACACGCTCGAACGGCTGGCCTGGCTCGGCCTGGCGCTGATTCACCTGATGCCGGCGATGGCGCTTGTCGCGCCCGGCGGGCTGGCGAGGCTTTATGGCATCAAGCCGGGCGGCGCCATTCTCGTACTGTTGGAGCATCGCACCCTGCTTTTTGCCGGCATTCTTGTTCTTTGCCTGTGGTCGGCCTTCGACAGACAGCCGCGTCCGGCCGCCCTGGCGGCGACCGCCATAAGCGTGCTTGGCTATTTCGCTCTCTATATAAGGCACGGTCTGCCCGCCGGGCCGCTGCGCACCATCGCCAAGGTCGATCTGCTGGCGCTGCCGCTTCTGGCATTCCTCGCCGTGCGGCTGCTTGCCCTTTAAGTCATCGCGCGCGGCTGGGTTGCGCGCGGCAGGGTGGTCAGGCTTGCCGCCGCACCTTTATTCTCGCCGCCGATGTCTGCGATCCCGCCCGCCACGGCCGTCCCCACGCGCTCGATCATGCTGCTGTCCATCGCCGCTTTCGCCAGCGCGGCGAATATCCGTGTGCCCGACGCGCTGCTGCCGCAGGTCTCGGCCGATTTCGCCGTCAGCGTCGGCACGGCGTCGGTTATCGTCACCGGCTACACGCTGGCCTATGGATTGCTGCAGGCCTTCTACGGCCCGGTCGGCGATCGCTACGGGAAATATCTGGTGGCGGCCATCACCACCTTGCTGTCGGCGGTCTTCACCCTGGCCTGCGCCTTCGCACCCTCGCTGACGTTCCTCGCCATCGCCCGGTTCCTTGCGGCTGCCGTTTCCTGCGCCGTCATCCCGCTCTCGATCGCCTGGGTGGGCGACGTGGTGCCCTACGAGCAGCGCCAGAACATGCTGTCCAAATTTATCTCCGGCCAGATCCTGGGAATGATCTTCGGCCAGATCGCTGGCGGCGTTCTGGGCGACTTCATGGGCTGGCGCCTGGTCTTCGTGGTGTTGGCCGGCGTCTATGTCGTGGCGGGTCTGGCGCTGTTCGCCGAAATGCGGCGCGTGCCCTCGACCCGCATCGCCAGCAATCCCACCGCCTCCCTCAATCCCGTCGACATCGCCCGCCAGTTCACAGCGCTGCTGCGCCGGCCGTGGATACGCACGGTACTGCTGGTGGTCAGTCTGGAGGGCGTATTCTTCGCCGGCGCCTTCGCCTTCGTCGGCAACGAACTGCATCACCGCTTCGCTCTCAGCTTCACCATGGTTGGGCTGGCGCTGACCGCCTTCGGAGCGGGCGGCATGAGCTATGCCGTCTTCGCGCAACGTCTGGTGCGTCGGCTGGGCGAGCGCGGCCTGGCAATGACCGGCGGCGCGGTGATGTGCGCGGCGATGGTTCTGCTGGTGCTGGCCAGTCATCTGCTGTGGGCGGTGGTGGCGATCTATCTGAGCGGCCTGGGCTTCTACATGCTGCATGGCACCTTGCAGACCAATGGCAGCCAGATGGCGCCTGAAGCTCGCGGCAGCGGCGTGGCGCTGTTCGCCTCCAGCCTGTTCGTCGGCCAGTCGATCGGGGTGGCCGCGGCGGCCGTGATCGTCGACCGCTGGGGCGTGGTGCCGGTTTTTCTGGCCAGCGGCCCGTTTCTCCTGCTGATCGGCCTGTTTTTCGCCTCCGCCCTGCGCCGCAGACCCTAGAAGCGGCCTCGTGGAAACCGCTTGGGGACGGCCGGGGCGGGCGCTATAAGGGCGCCGCAACTCCCAAGGAAGCCATGACCAAAGCCCAAACCCAGGCCGCCCCCAAGGCCCGCTCCGCAATTGCCGCGGGCGACGTGAAGAAGCCGGTGCCCCGCGTGGGCATCGTCAGCCTGGGCTGCCCCAAGGCGCTGGTCGATTCGGAGCGCATCCTGACCAAGCTGCGCGCGGAAGGTTACGAAATCTCCGGCTCCTACGAAGGCGCTGACGTAGTGCTGGTCAACACCTGCGGCTTTCTCGACAGCGCCAAGCAGGAATCGCTCGACGCCATCGGCGAGGCGCTGCGCGAGAACGGCAAGGTCATTGTCACCGGCTGCATGGGCGTCGAAGAGAATCGCATTCGCGAGATCCATCCCGGCGTGCTGTCGGTCACCGGCCCGCAGCAATACGAAGCGGTGGTCGATGCCGTGCATCAGGTGGCGCCGCCGCTGCACGATCCGTTCGTCGATCTGGTGCCGCCGCAAGGCATCAAGCTCACGCCACGCCACTACGCCTATCTGAAGATCTCCGAAGGCTGCAACCATCGCTGCAGTTTCTGCATCATCCCCTCGATGCGCGGCGACCTCGTGAGCCGTCCCGCCGCCGAGGTTCTTTACGAAGCCGAGCGCCTGGTCGTCGCTGGCGTCAAAGAGTTGCTGGTGATCTCGCAGGACACCAGCGCCTACGGCGTCGATATCCGTTATGCCGAGAGTCTGTTCGCGCGCAAGAAGATCAAGGCGCGCATGACCGAACTCTGCAACGAGCTCGGCAATTTCGGCGCCTGGGTGCGGCTGCACTACGTCTATCCCTATCCGCATGTCGACGAGCTGATGCCGCTGATGGCGGAGAAGAAGATTCTGCCCTATCTCGACATCCCGTTTCAGCACGCCAGCCCCTCGGTGCTGAAGGCGATGAAGCGTCCCGCCAACGACCAGAAGGTTCTCGACCGCGTTCAGCGCTGGCGCAAGGAAGTGCCCGAGCTGACCTTGCGCTCTACCTTCATCGTCGGCTTCCCTGGCGAGACGGAGAAGGACTTCGACTATTTGCTGCAATGGCTCGACGAAGCGCAGCTCGACCGGGTCGGCTGCTTCAAGTACGAGCCGGTCGAAGGCGCCGCGGCCAACGCGCTGCCGGGTGCCGTGCCCGAAGAAGTCAAGGAAGAGCGCTGGCACCGCTTCATGCAGGCGCAGCAGGTCATCAGCGCCAGGCGTCTCGCGGCCAAGGTCGGCCGCACCATCGAAGTAATCGTCGATGAGATCACGCCCAAAGGTGCCATCTGCCGCTCGCATGCCGACGCGCCGGAGATCGACGGCACGGTGATCGTATCGGGCGCCAAGGCCTTGAAGGTCGGAGGCATGGCCAAGGTTAAGGTAGTGCGGGCGGACGCCTACGATCTTCACGCCAGACTGGCGTAATGCCGGTTTTCAAATAAGTCGCAATTGAAAACCATCAAACCGCGGGGCGCGGCGGGCGGGCCCAAGACCGGCAAAACCGCAAAACCGGTAACAACGCTCTCGAATTTTACGGGCATTGTACGCGCTAATCGCAGCGTGAGTGCAGAGTCCCATGAAGGCCAATCGCATTATTGATCATCGCCAGCGTATTCGGCGGGTTGCCGCCCATATAGACGAGCATATCGACGATAAACTTAGCCTCCAGTCGCTTGCCGCCGTCGCGTGCCTCTCGCCTTTCCATTTTCAGCGCGTCTACCAGCAGCTTGTCGGCGAAACGCCGGCCGATACGGTCCGTCGCCTGCGCCTGGCGCGGGCGGCAACCCAGATTGCCCATGGCGAGGTCTCGGTTACCGAGGCGGCGATTTCAGCCGGTTACGGCAGTTCGCAGGCGTTCTGTCGCGCTTTTCGTCGGCGGTTCGGTATCGCCCCCTCGCGTCTGAAGAAGAGCGGTCATGCCTGGCTTGCCGAACGCCAGCCGGCGCGACCCGATTGCGCCGTGGTCGAATTGCCGGCGCAGATCGGTTATGGCGTTCGCCATACCGGAGCGGATTGGGAAGGTGGTTGGTCCTGCTGCCAGCTGATCGGCCGAGCCTTTGCCGACGGGCTTTGGAATCCGGCGGCAGGCGGGCTGGTCATGCAATATCGCACCGATCCAATCTCCGACATCGATGCTTCGGTGGAAGCCGATGTATGCCTCGTTAGCGACGACGACCGGTATTCCACCCTTGGCCTGGAGCGCATCGTACTGACCGGCGGCACATTCGTCCTGCTTCGGCTGGCTGGAGGGATGCGCGATTCGATGGATCGGGCCCGCATGCTGCTGCAGAACTATCTGCCTGAAATCGGCATGGCGCGCCGCGCGGCGCCGGTGCAGCGGCGCTTTCTCAAGGATATGGCGCTGACGCCGCCTTCGGAGTGGATGTTCGAGCTCTATGTTCCAGTGGAACGAAGAATTGGCGTCGGTCCAGGCCTTGCGGATCACACTCTTGATGCCATTGAGCCGCCAGTCGATTTCTATCGGATGACGGTACTTTAAACGCAAAGAAAGCAAGATCGGTTCGATTTTCAAAGCGTCTGAGAGCTGCGGCGGCACTCGCTTTGCGAATCTGCAGCGTGTGCCATTTCATCGCTCGCGATCCGGCGTCCTGCGCTCTTAGAGTGCGCGCATAGGCAATCGCTATCAGCGCATCGCAGCTGGCATGGCGGATTTTGAACACAAGCATTTGAGGGCGCTCTCTGCGCGCAGTGGAGGCTTTATATGACCACTTTCTATAAATTCGATCCCGGTCCAGGCACCGTCGGCATCCGCGCCATTAACAACATTAATATCGAGTTTCACGGCGAGGCCGGCGAGCTTCTCGATATCATTTTCAGGTTCTCCCTCACCGCGTGGGATTACCTTGCCGCTGCACCTTTCGGCGTTGGCGATTCGCTGACCGATCAATTGACTGCCACGTCGGGCAACGATCTGGTGTTCTGGGACTGGGAAACGGTCTCCGACAGCGCTCACGCGAACCCGGTAACGGTGCGCTATTTCCTGCCGTCGGGTAACCAGGTTCAGGCGATCGATATATTTTTGCTGGGTGATGGCAACGACGTTTTTAACCTGACGTATGACGCCTCGGTAGCCGGCTTCCAGTCCTACGACTTCAATGCGACCGCCTATGGCGGCACTGGCAACGACCTGATGATGTCGGGCGGCGGCAATGATGGGCTTTACGGCGGGGAAGGGCTGGACACCGTCTTTGGCGGTGCCGGCAACGATACTATCGATTTGCGCGGCAACGTCGCAGAAGCGCTTGGTGAATTCGGTTACGGCGGCAGCGGCGACGATCAGATTACCGGCGACGAAGGCAATGACAGCCTTTCGGGCGGCAGCGATAACGACCGCCTCGAAGGCCTTGGTGGTCTGGACACTCTGGAGGGCGATGCCGGCAACGACACGATCTATGGTGGCGATGGCGGTAACAACATTTCGTCCGGCGATGTCCTGAGCGGCGGTTCAGGAGACGACATTCTTTATGGCGGTTTCGGCGCCGATAATCTAATTGGCGAATCCGGGTTCCTCGACCGGATGTTTGGCGATGACGGCAACGACCAGATCAGCGATAGCGACGGCATAGTGCTGATGTCCGGCGGTGCCGGCGACGACATTATGTTCTCAAACTTCTCGGGCACCTGGACGGCGGCGGGAAATTTGGCGACGGTTTATGGCGGCGGCGGCTCCGATACGTTAAGTATGAACAGCGCGCAGCAGAACCTGAACCTCGTTATCACTATGGACGACGGTTCGGCTGACAGCACGGACACCGTCACGTTCAGCAACGTCGCCAACAGCTACAACACTTCAACCGCGACATTGGGTGGCGGCAACGACGGATACCGCGGCTCGCTGGGCGGCAACGGCACGCGCACCGACCGCGTTGCCGGCGAGGCGGGGAACGACACTCTCTATGGCGGCGCCGGCTCCGACACGCTTGATGGCGGCACCGGTTTCCTGGATTTCCTCATGGGCGGCACGCAGACTGCGTTGGCTGCCGATGCCGGCGACGTGCTGGTCGATTCCGACGGCGTGGCCTACGCCCGTGCCGGCGAAGGCGACGATACGCTGACCATTACCTTCGCCTCCAACTGGGTTGGCACCGGGGGCAACGCCAGCGATCTCGTCAGCCTCGACGGCAATGGCGGCGGCGATCTCTTCACCCTTGGCAGCGGCAACGCCGCGCAGCGCCTGATCATCAATGCCGACGACGGTTCGGCCGACGGCAACGACAGCGTCAACTGGGCTGCGGCAAGCTCATATGCAGCGGTGACCGCCACGCTGGGCGACGGCAGCGACGTTTACAATGCCGCCACGACGGGCGGTTCGGGCACTCGCAACGACACCGTCTACGGCGGCGGCGGGTCGGATACGATCTATGGTGGGGCTGGATTCCTCGATGCTCTCTATGGTGGAGCGCAGACGGCATTGGCCTCAGACGCCGGCGATGTCATCGTCGACTCCGACGGCGTGGTCTACGCACGCGGCGGCGAGGGCGACGATTCGTTCAACATCACCTTCGCCTCGAACTGGGTCGGGTCGGGTGGCAACGCCGGCGACCTCGTCACCCTCGACGGCAATGGCGGCGCCGACAGCTTCATTCTGTTCAGCGGCAACGCCGCGCTGCGACTTGTCATCAATACCGACGAGGGCGTCGCCAACGGCAACGACGTGGTGAACTGGTCCGGTGCCGCCAGCTCCTATGACGTCGTCACTGTCTCGATGCTGGGCGGCGACGATAATTACATCGGAACAGGTCCTGGCGGCGGCACCGGCAACCGCATCGATATCGTGTACGGCGGCATCGGCAACGACACGCTGTCAGGCGGCATTGGTGACGATACGCTGTTCGGTAGCAACGCGGGCAATGCCGTGTCCGACGGCGGCGATTCGCTGTTTGGCCGCGGCGGCAACGACACTCTGTCCGGCGGTTATGGGATAGATACGCTCGATGGCGGCGCCGAAAACGACGTGCTGGTCTTCAATGCCGACAATACCGTCGTTGGCGACAACGATGCGCAGGACTATGTTCAGGGTTGGGATGGCTCGACGCAGTTGGCTCAGCACGGCTACAATGGCCGAACCGTCAACTGGAGCTTCGATACCTTCGAAGGCAACACGGGCACCGATTCGCTGGTCGGCACGAGCGGCGACGACGTTCTGCTCGGCAACACCGACGATCTTTACATCAACGGCGCCGGCCAGACTTCCAATTCCGGTCGCATGGCCGGCATCGAGATCGTCATGCTGGGGGCTGGAGCCGACATCTTTGTCGCCAACGATCCCAACGGCAACACGACCAGCGGCACGGTCTTCACGACCAGCCTGACCGTTTACGGCGGCGACGGCAGCGACGCGGCCTATACGGGCAACGGCGCCGACTTGCTGGTCGGCGACGAAACCGTCGGCGGCGCCGACGTCCTCGCCGGCGGTGGGGGCAACGACACGATTTGGGGCGATCTGCAGAACCTTGCCGATTCGACGACCGGTGCTCGCGACTCGCTTTATGGCGGCAGCGGCAACGACACGATCTTTGGCGGCGCCGGTCAGGACTCGATTTTCGGCGGTGACGGCACCGACACGATCAATGCTGGCACGGGCGACGATTACGTGGTGGACATTAGCGACACCGCGCTGCTCTTCGGCGGCGATGGAGCGGATACATTCCTCCTTGGCTATACCAATTCGACCCAGTCGTTGGCCGTGTCGAGCACCGGCGCTGATGCCGTCGGCGACGGCGCCGACCGGGTTTACATCTGGGTTAGCGGCGGCGGGCTGCAATACGACTCGATTTCCCTGTCGTTGGGGGCGGGTAACGATGTTTTCATCACTGGCGATGTTGTCGGTGGCAACGGTATCGATCGCATCATGGGCGAGTCCGGCAACGACGTGATCTCGAGCTGGAACGGCAACGACGTGGTCGACGGCGGCGCTGGTGGCGATGCGCTGTGGGGTGGCGCCGGCGGCGATACGATTTACGGCGGCCCAGGTGACGACGTCATCTATCCGGGCGCCGGCAATAACGACGTGGTCTATGGCGGCACCGGCATCGACTATTACTACTGGTCGCGCACCGATGGCGCGGGCGATCAGATATTCGACGAGTTCCGTGGCGTCGGCGGCAGCGGCCAACAGGCTGTTAATGCGTTGGTGGTTTTTCCGCAGATGGACGTTAATGGCGTCATGGCCTCGGGCACGGGGGTCTTTGAGACCGATCATCTGCTCACCGACAATATCGGCGGCAACGATATGGTGCAGCTGGTGGATATCGATGGTGCTGGCGGTACCCTGTGGCGTCTGGACGTCCTGTCCGGCGCCGGCGCTGGTAGTTCCGTCACGTTCGATCAGCGCGATATTCAGGGCATAGCGCTGTGGAACAATGAACCGACCGGGATGCAGCAAGTCGTCCAGTACTACGAATGGGATGCGAACGCCGGGACTTATGTTTACATGTATGGTTGACGCGATCGGATGACATGGGAAAAGGCGCCGGGTTGTGGCGCCTTTTCTTTTTTGAGAGCGATCGCGCTCAGGCGGCGTGTACGCCCACGGGACACGACACGCCAGTGCCGCCCAGCCCGCAATAGCCGTTGGGATTCTTCGCCAGGTACTGCTGGTGATAATCCTCGGCGAAGTAGAACTCCGGCGCGTCGACGATCTCGGTCGTGATGGCGCCATAACCGGCCTTGGCCAGCCGCGCCTGGTATTCGGCGCGGGAGGCCTCCGCCTGCCGCTTCTGTTCGGGCGAGAAAGTGTAGATGCCGGAGCGGTACTGCGTGCCGACATCGTTGCCCTGGCGCATGCCCTGCGTCGGATCGTGGCTTTCCCAGAACACTTTCAGCAGCTCGGCATAGGATGTCTTCTTCGGGTCGAACACCACGAACACGACCTCGTTGTGCCCGGTGCGGCCCGAGCAGACCTCCTCATAGCTGGGATTTGGCGTGTAGCCGGCGGCATAGCCCACCGAGGTGCTGTAGACGCCCGGCGCCTGCCAGAACTTGCGCTCGGCGCCCCAGAAGCAGCCAAGCCCGAACATCGCCGTCTCCATGCCGGCCGGATAGGGGCCACGCAGGGGATTGCCGTTGACGAAATGCTTGGCCGGCACCGGCATGGCGGTCGCGCGGCCCTTCAGCGCCTGATCCGGGCTGGGCATTTGCGCCTTGGTCTTCGATAGCAGGCTCCACATGTCACACCTCCGACTTGATGGTTCCATAGAATGGCGTTTGCCGAGCCCCAATCAAGGGGCTGTGCGAGCCGCTCACGCCGTTGTGTCGATCGAACCCAGGGAATTGCGCTGAATCATGGCATTAGCCGGCAGACAGGGTGCATCCTTGCCGCATGAATAAGGCTGTGAAAAGCGGACCCGGTCCGATCGCCTGGCATGCCACGCCGGCCGAGAAGGTCATGGTCGCCCTGCAGACCGGGCCAGCGGGTCTAAGCGAGGGCGAGGCGCGCCAGCGCCTCGAGCGTGACGGGCGCAACGAGCTGCCCCGCATGCGCCAGCGCGGCCTGCTGCCGGTCGTGCTCGATCAGTTTCGCAGCGCCTTCATCTATCTGCTGCTGGGTGCCGCCGGGCTTTCCGTTTTCCTCGGCCATTTCGCCGATGCAGCTTTTGTGATGGCCGTGCTCGTTCTCAACGCCTCGATCGGCGCCTATCAGGAATGGGGCGCCGAGCAGCGCATCCGCGGCCTGCAGAACCTGGTTCGCAGCATGGTCGGCGTCCGGCGCGGCGACGTCGTGCGCGACATCGACAGCCGCGATCTGGCGGTGGGCGACGTGGTGCTGGTCGGCACGGGCCTGCGCGCACCGGCCGATATGCGGCTGATCGAAGGCCGCGACCTCGTCGTCGATGAAAGCCTGCTGACCGGCGAATCCATGCCGGTGGAAAAGCGCGCCGACGCCGCGCTGGAGCAAGGCGCCGCCATGGGCGACCGCAGCACCATGCTGCATGCCGGCGCGCCAATCATGTCGGGCCGCGGCGAGGCGGTGGTGGTCGCCACGGGCGTCGACACCGAGCTCGGCCGCATCGCGCACAGCCTGGCGGAGAAGCCCTCGCCGCCGACGCCGCTGATCAAGCGCATGGCTGGTTTCACGCGCATCGTCAGTATCGCGGTGCTCGGCATCATCATCGTCCTGGCGGCGATCGAGATCGCCCGTGGCGCGCCGCTGGTCGACATTCTGCTCATCGCCATCGCGCTGGCGGTGTCGGCCATACCCGAAGGCCTGCCGGTGGCGATGACCGTCGCGCTTTCCATTGCCGTAAGACGCATGGCGAAACGGCATGTCATCGTGCGCCGCCTGCCTGCCGTCGAAGGTCTGGGTGCCTGCACCGTGGTCGCCAGCGACAAGACCGGCACGCTGACGCTCAATCGGCTGACCGTGACGCAGCTCTGGCTGCCGGACATCGGCATGGTCGATGCAAGCGATGCGCGCGGCCGTGACCTGGCTCGCAGCGCCGCCATTTGCAACGAGGCGTCGCTTGGCCCCGATGGCGATCACAAGGGCGCCAGCGGCGACACGGTCGATATCGCCTTTCTCGGCCTTGCCAATCAACTGGACGTTCTGACGGCAGCACGCGAACTGCCGATCGCCGGCGTGCAATGTTACGAGCCGGAGCGGAAATACGCCGCCGTCTTCGTCGGCAACGACGACAACAACGCCCATGTCAAAGGCGCGCCCGAAACCGTGTTCGCCATGTGCCGGGACGTGCCGCCGGCAGCGCATGACGCCGCGATGGTAATGGCGGCCGCGGGCTTCCGGCTCATCGCGGTTGCTCGCGGCCATGTCGACAGCATTGATGCAGATCCCAGCGGACTGCACCTGCTGGGCCTGGCCGGCATCATCGATCCGCTGCGCCCCGATGCGGCGGCCGCCATTGCCGCCGCGCAACGGGCCGGCATCCGCGTCTGCATGGTCACCGGCGATCATCCGCGCACCGCACTTGCCATCGCCCGTCAGCTGGGCCTGGCGCATGAACTGTCGGACGTCGCCACGGGCAGCGATCTGGCGGCGCTTGCGGATGCCAAGTTCGCGGCGGCGGTCGACAAGGCGCGCGTCTTCGCCCGCGTCGAGCCGTTGCAGAAGCTGCGCATCGTCGAGGCCATGCAGGCCGCCGGCCATATCGTCGCCGTCACCGGCGATGGGGTGAACGATGCGCCCGCCTTGCGCGCCGCCGATATCGGCGTGGCGATGGCCGGCGCCGGCACCGATGTCGCGCGCGAGGCCGCCGACATTCTGCTGGTCGACGACAATTTCGCCTCCATCGTCGCCGGCGTCGAGGAAGGCCGCTTTGCCTACGACAATATCCGCAAGGTCATCTATCTGGCGGTGTCGACCGGGGCGGCGGAGATCATGCTGTTCGTGCTGGCGACGCTGAGCGGCCTGCCGCCGCCTTTGACCGCCGTGCAACTGCTGTGGCTAAACTTGGTGACCAACGGCATCCAGGATGTGGCCTTGGCGTTCGAGAAGGGCGAGCCCGGCGCGCTCGACCGTCCGCCACGCTCGCCCGACGGTTCGATTTTCGATCGCCGCATGATCGGACAGACGCTGCTTTCCGGCCTTTTCATGGGCGTGGTCTGCTTCTTCTGTTTCCGCGAGGCGCTGGCCGCAGGCGTCGCCCACGCCGCCGCGCAGAATGCCGTGTTGTGGCTGTTGGTCTGTTTCGAGAACGCCCATTGCCTGAACTGCCGTTCCGAGAAGCGATCCATCTTCGGCCTGCCGTTGAGCGGGAATTGGCTGCTGATGCTTGGCATCGCCGCCGCCCAGGGCTTGCAGCTCATCGCCATGGTCGTCCCCGGCCTGAGCGACGTGCTTGGCATAGCGCCGCTGCCCTTGGAGCAATGGCTGCTGCTGGCGGGGCTGGCGCTCACCGTCATTCCGCTCATGGAACTCTACAAGCTCGCCGCCAACAGGCTCTTAAAAAATGAGTGATCACTCACTATGATAAAATCCATGCCCGCCACCAATGACCCCTCTCTCCATCCGCTGCCGAAACTCGAGCGGCTGATCCGCTCGCCCTTGGGTGCCCTGACCCAGAGTTCGTGGGTCGATCCGATGGCGCTGTTCGCCCTGCGCCGGCTGTTCTTCCCGCTGTCGCGGATGTGGGCGGCGGCCGGCAGGGCGGGCGAGTCGATCCCCGATTTCGTCGAATTCTCCGGCCTGGCGCCCGGGCCGGCGCGGCGCGAGCGGCTGATCGCCCGGCTGTTGCAGCGTTCGGGCGAAATCCGCGCCACGGCGGCGGCGACCGAAGATAGCTGGAAGGCAGCGTTTTTCGACGCGCCCGTGATCGATGGCGCCCGATTGGCCGCCATCGAAGCGGCGCGGCTGGATGCAGCGCATCGCGCCACGTTGGACAGGCTCTCCTATTACCCGCTGCTGTGGAACGGCAAGGCGCACAAGCTGCGCTGGCAGATTCCGACGCTGGACGAGGTCGAGCAGGCCTATGGCCGCTATCTGACGCAGCCGGAGCAGGCCTACGATCTGCCGCCAACCATGCCGACGGTGGAACGCTCGCATTCCATCCAAGGCCGGATGGGGTCGATCTACTGGCTGCGCTTCGCCTCGCCATCCGCGCGGATGGGCGATGTCGCCTACGCCAAGGTGATGGAGCCGTCGGTTGCCAACCCGCCGACCATCATCATCGGCAATGGCGTGTGCATGGAGCCGGAGAACGCGCGCGATCTGGTCGATGCTTCCACCGTGATGTGCCGCATGGGCTTCCGCGTCATCGAGATCACCACGCCCTGGCACGGCCGGCGCTGCCTTCTGGGCGATTATGGCGGCGAGCGCTTCTTCGCCACCGCGCCCATGGGCCAGATCGATCTCTTCACCGCGCAGGCCACCGAAACCGGCGTGCTGATCGACTGGTGCCGGCGCCACTTCGATTCTCCGGTGGTGCTGGCCGGCATCTCGCTGGGCTCGTTCGTGGCGCAGCTGGTTGCCGCTCACAGCGCGCACTGGTCGGCCAAGGCGCGGCCCGACGCCCTGCTGCTGATCACCCATACCGGCAGCATGGAAGAGGTCGTGTTCGAAAGCGGCCTGGTCGAAGGCATCGGCATTCCCGCCGCACTCGCAAAAGCCGGCTGGTCGCAGGAACAGATGCTGCGCTGGGCGCCGCTGATGGATCCGCCCGGCCTGCCCGCCATGCCGGCCAGCCGCATCGTTTCGGTGCTGGGCACGTCGGATAGGGTGACGCCGGTGGGCGGCGGGCTCGATCTGGTGAAGCGCTGGGGCGTGCCGGCGGAGAATCTTTTCGTCGAGCGCCAGGGTCATTTCGGCGCCGCCGTGAAGCTGATCCGCGACGATGCGCCGTTGCGCCGCCTGCAGGCGATCGTGCGCGACCTCTAGCGCGAGTTAGCGCGCGTCCTGCGTCTGGGCGACGTCGATGCCGTCGCCATAGGGCAGGCCGGAAATTTCCTTGATCAGCTTGGTGCGCACGGCGCGGGCGAAATCGGGGAAATCATGCGCCGGCACCAGGAATGAGCCCGGCCCGCCGATCACGTTCTGCTCGTAGTAGATGTCGAGATCGCGCTCCGGCGGCCGGCCGAAATTGGGCCGCTCGCTCATGATCGGCAAGCCGTTGATGACGACGCCGCGCGCCACCACCGCATCCCGGATCGTCACGACGTCGGGGCCGGAATTGTTGCGCCCGTCGCCCGAAACGTCGATCACCCGCCGCTTGCCTTCGTAGCCGTTGTTCTCGAACTTGGCCGCGCCGTAGATCAGCGCGCCCGAAATCGAGGTCCACATTTCAGCCACACGCGGCGCCTCGCTGATCTTGAGCGCGAAAGCCTTGGCGCTGTCGGGCCCGTCAATCACGGTCCAGTCGATGACCGTCTGTTGGTAGGTCGATCCCGCCCATTCGATATAGGTGACGGCGATCTTGCCGATGGCGCCCGAGCGGATAGCGTCGATGATGCGTTTGTCGGTCAGCGCCTGCATGTAGCCTTCGCGCTGCAGCTGCGCTTCCTCGTCGTCGACGCTGCGGGAGATGTCGATCGCCAGCACCAGTTCGAGATCGACTTCCAGGGCGCTGGCGGGAGGGGCGGCGACGGCGGCGCCGAAAGCGACGAGCAGGCCTGCAAACCACGTCATGAAGCGCATGTTCGACCCCGGCTGTTGGCGGGTGAGACGCGAAGTATAGCGCGCGAGCGTGCCGGAGTCGTGGCGTCAGCGTTGACAGACCGGAAAGCAAAACCCCGGCGCAAAGGCCGGGGTCCGCTGAATTTGTGAAGAGGCGTTTGGCTTAGTAGTTGCCGCCGCCGCCGCCGCCGCCGTAGCCGCCACCGCCGCCACGACCGCCACGACCGCCGCCGCCGCCGCCGCCACGGCCACCGCCGCCGCCACCATCGCCATAGCCGCCACCGCCGCCGCCGCGACCACCGCCGCCGCCACGATCGCCATAGCCGCCACCGCCGCCGCCACGATCGCCGTAGCCACCGCCGCCGCCGCCATAGCCACCACCGCCGCTGTCGCCGTAGCCGCCGCCACCACCACCGTAGCCGCCGCCACCGCCGCCACCTGGACCGCGACGCGGCGCGGGCGGACGCTCCTGAGCCTCGCGCACTGCAAGGGCGCGGCCGCCAAGCTGGGCGCCGTCAAGGGCGCGGATCGCGGTTTGGCCCGCCTCGTCAGTTTCCATTTCAACGAAGGCGAAGCCGCGCGAACGGCCGGTCTCGCGGTCGGTGATTACTTTTGCCGAAACAACGTTGCCGTACGGTTGGAACGTCTCAGTCAATTGTTCGGAAGTGAAAGTGTAGGGGAGGTTCCCTACGAACAGCTTGCGGCTCATCGCGTCCTTTCTCGGTTTCTGCTAGCTCCGAGCGCCGCGACGCGATCGCATCGCCATGGCTTTGCCATGGACGCCGCAATTCGTCTTTTCGATGGTAGAGAACAATTCAAGCCTTCGAAGCAGCACCCGGAATACGACCCATTCCCACAACCGGCCACACAAGCAGATCGCAGATTTAGTCAAGCACAGTATGCAGTTGCAAAACTGGCAAGTCCACGCGGATTTTCATGGTGGGATCAAAGGCTTCGACGGTGCGGGGCCGTGAAATCACGCCGTTGCGCTTGCCTTCGCTACGGTCTCCGGCGCAACCTTTAGGCGGTGCCGGCGAAGCGCACCACTAGATGACGGCGTTCAGCAGAAGCCAACGGCGGGCAGTGCGCCTCAAAAGGGGCAGGGTCGGTATCGAGACCGCTCGGTGGGGCGGGAAACAAAATCGAGGAAGCGGAGGCAGCGATCATGGCGAAACGGAAGACGGGCGTGAACGCCGGCAGCGGATCAGGCGGACGCCGACGGGCGCTGCGCAGCCATGCCTGGTTCGGCAAACTCGATCGCGACGGGCTGGCGCATCGCTCGTGGATGAAGAACCAGGGCCTGCCGCATCACCTGTTCGACGGCAGGCCGGTGATCGGCATTTGCAACACCTGGTCCGAGCTCACCCCGTGCAACGCCCATTTCCGCGATCTGGCCGAGCATGTGAAGCGCGGCGTCTACGAGATGGGCGGCTTCCCGCTGGAATTCCCCGTGATGAGCCTGGGCGAGACCCTGATGCGGCCCACCACGATGCTGTTCCGCAATCTGGCGTCCATGGACGTCGAGGAATCGATCCGCGCCAATCCGCTTGATGGCGTGGTGCTGCTGACCGGCTGCGACAAGACCACGCCGTCCCTGATGATGGGCGCCGCAAGCTGCGACCTGCCGACGCTTGTGGTGTCAGGCGGGCCAATGTTGAACGGGCATTTCCGCGGCGAGCTGGTCGGCTCGGGCACGCATGTGTGGAAATTCACCGACATGCTGAAGACCGGCGAGATGAAGCCGGAGGACCTGCCCGAAGCCGAGGCCGGCATGTCGCGCTCGGCGGGCTCGTGCATGACCATGGGCACGGCCTCGACCATGGCGTCGATGGCCGAGGCTTTGGGCATGGCGCTGCCGACTAATGCCGCCATCCCCGCCGTCGATTCGCGCCGGCGCACGCTGTCGCATATGGCGGGACGGCGGATCGTCGAGATGGTGCGCGAGGATCTGCGTATGTCGAAGATCCTGACCAAGCAGGCCTTCGAGAACGCCATCATGGCCAATGCCGCGATCGGCGGTTCGACCAACGCGGTGGTGCATCTGCTGGCGCTGGCGGGCCGCATGGGCATCAAGCTCACGCTCGACGACTGGGACCGCATCGGCAGGGTCGTGCCATGCCTGGTCAATCTGATGCCGTCGGGCAAATATTTGATGGAGCACTTCTATTATGCCGGTGGCCTGCCGGTGGTGCTGCGCGAGATCGGGCCGCTGTTGAACAAGAAGGCGCTGACCGTCAACGGCAAGACGATCTGGGACAACGTCAAGGACGCCAAGTGCTGGGACCGCGACGTGATCTTCCCGTTCGACAAGCCATTCAAGAAGCTGGGCGGCATCGCCGTGCTGCGCGGCAATCTCGCGCCCGATGGCGCGGTGCTGAAGCCGTCGGCGGCGACCGCGTCGCTGATGAAGCACCGCGGGCGGGCCGTGGTGTTCAAGGACATCGACGACTACAAGAAGCGCATCGACGATCCCAGGCTTGATATCGACGAAAGCTGCGTGATGGTGCTGCAGAATTGCGGGCCCAAGGGCTATCCCGGCTTCCCCGAGGTCGGCAACATGTCGCTGCCGCTGAAGCTTCTGAAGAAGGGCGTGAAGGACATGGTGCGCGTCTCCGATGCGCGCATGAGCGGCACGGCTTACGGCACGGTGGTCCTGCACGTGGCGCCCGAAGCGGCGGCCGGCGGCGCGCTGGCGCTGGTCCGGGACGGCGACATGATCGAGCTCGACGTGAAGAACCGCCGCCTGCATCTGGACGTCTCCGATGCCGAACTCGAGAAGCGGCGCAAGAAATGGAAAGCGCCGAAGAAGCACAGCGGGCGCGGCTGGGTGCGGCTCTATTGCGAGACGGTGCAGCAGGCCGACACAGGCTGCGATCTCGACTTCCTGGTCGGCGCCTCGGGCGCGCCGGTGCCGCGCGAATCACATTGAAGGAGCGATGCGATGATCGTCGATGAACGCAGCTACATGCTGGTGCCGGGCAAGCTGAAGGAGTGGCAGGCGCTGTACGAGAAGGAAGGCCTGCCGGTGCAGAGCAAGATCCTGGGCAACCTGCTGGGCTTCTTCGTCACCGAAGTCGGTACGCTCAACACCATCGTGCACTGGTGGGGCTACGAGAATTTCGCCGAGCGCGAACGCCGCCGCGCGCAGATGAACGCCGATCCCGCCCGGCAGGCCTATCTCGCCAAGGCCACGCCCTACCTGCAGAAGATGGAAAACAGAATCCTCACGCCGCTGTCGTTCTCGCCGATCAAGTAGAGCGGCCAAACGCCAGACGGTCCCACCACACGCCGGGCTGGTCCAATCGGCCGGGGCGCGTGCCGGCGTAAAGCCTGTGCAGGCCATTGGCTTCGGCGAGCGCAACGGTTTCCGCCGGCGTCACCTCGAACATGATGCGACCCGGCGGGATCGGGCCGTGGCGCAGCGACAACACCATCACGCCGCCGTTGCGCAGCATTCCGGCGACACGGGCCATCGCTTGTTTGCGTTCGTCGGCGTCAAGATGCATCCATACCGCTGAAACCAGAATCAGGTCGAAACTTCCCGGCACGTTGGGCAGGTGGGGCAATGCATCGTCGATCCAGGCGATGGCGGCGCTCTCATGCAGGCTCTGGCCGATGGCGCGGAACTCGTCCGTCGGCTCGACCGCCGTGACCCGATAGCCGCGCGCCGCAAGAGCCGCCGCGTCGCGGCCGGTGCCGGCTCCGATGTCGAGCGCGCGGGCAGGCGGCGGCGGGAGCAGATCGAGCACATCGCCATGGACTTCCTCGAAGCTGACGGCTTCATACTGTTTCGCCAGCGCCTCGGCCTTTTCCCTGTAGGCGGCATTGCTCGGGATTTCGGTCATCGGAGCAGCATGGCATGGACGGCTTGACGTCGTCTTCAGGCAGGGCTATCAAACCGCCACTTCGTGGTGATTTGGGCCGGCCGGCTTGCGACCACGTTAAAAATCGCTAAAGAGGTCGGAGCGCCTGAAAACGCCCTGGCCACGATTGGCCGGGGTTTTTTATTGCCTGCGCGGGGAGCGTGGGCGGGAGCGCGACATGGCCAAGGTAAAGGGGAGTTCGAAGAAGCAAACGGGTCTGCACCAGCAGACGAAACTGGTGCGCGGCGGTCTGCGGCGCAGCAATTTCGCCGAGACCAGCGAAGCCATCTTCATGAATTCCGGCTACGTCTATGCCTCGGCGGAAGAAGCCTCGGGCGCCTTCGCCGGCAAGAACGATCACTTCATCTATTCGCGCTTCTCCAATCCCACGGTGTCGATGTTCGAGGACCGGCTGGCGCAGCTCGAAGGCGCCGAAGCCTGCCGCGCCACGGCCACCGGCATGGCCGCCGTATTCGCCTCGCTGGCCTGCCAGCTGCGCGCTGGCGATCGCGTTGTCGCCTCGCGGGCGCTGTTCGGCTCCTGCCTCTACATCGTGCAGGACCAGCTGCCGCGCTGGGGCATCGAGACCGTGCTGGTCGATGGCCGCGATCTGGACCAATGGAAGCAGGCGCTGGCGAAGCCGACCAAGGTCGTATTCTTCGAAAGCCCGTCCAACCCGACGCTGGAGATCGTCGATATCGCCGCCGTGTCGAAGCTCGCCCACAAGGCCGGCGCGCGCGTGGTGGTCGATAACGTCTTCTCCAGCCCGGTGCTGCAGAAGCCGTTGCAACTGGGCGCCGACATCGTGGTCTATTCCGCCACCAAGCACATCGATGGGCAGGGCCGCGCCATGGGCGGCGCCATCCTGGGCAGCCGCGCTTTCGTCGATAACGATCTGACGCCGTTCCTGCGCCATACCGGCCCAGCGATCTCGCCCTTCAATGCCTGGGTGATGGTGAAGAGTCTCGAGACGCTCGAGCTGCGCATCGCGCGCCATTGCGACAATGCTGAGAAGGTTGCCGAGTTTCTCGCCAGCCATCCCAGGATTGCTAGCGTGGCGTACCCCACGCGCAAGGACCATCCACAGCGGGCGCTGGCCAGGAAGCAGATGAGCCGCGGCGGCAATGTTGTGACCTTCACCGTCAAGGGCGGGCAGAAGGCGGCTTTCCGGTTTTTGAACAGGCTTCAGGTCGTCGATATCTCGAACAATCTGGGCGACGCCAAGAGCCTGATCACCCATCCTGCCACCACCACCCATCAGCGTCTGCCCGCCGAGACGCGCAAGCTCTATGGCATCGGCGACGACATGCTGCGGCTGTCGGTCGGGCTGGAGGATGCGCGCGACCTGATCGGAGATTTGCAACAGGCTTTGGCATAGTGGATTGGGCTGGCTTCTGCTGTATAATGTAAGTCCCTGCCGTAATTAGGGAATTTCCGCCCTACTGGACAGGGCGGGCGACCCTTCCGATATTGGGTGCGGGGGCTGCGACCGGCGGCCAGCCGATCAACGAAGCGCATGAGCAGGCCATGTATTCAGCGGTTACCCGCTCGATCCGCGTCACGGTCCAGCCGACCTATCTCGACGACCAGAGCTCGCCGAACGAGGGCCATTACGTGTGGGCCTACCACGTCCGTATCGAGAACCAGGGCGAGGAGACGGTGCAGCTGCGCAATCGCTACTGGAAGATCACCGATTCGCAGGGCCGCGTGCACGAGGTGCGCGGCGCCGGCGTGGTCGGCAAGAAGCCGGTGCTGCAGCCGGGCCAGGCTTTCGAATATACCTCCGGCACGCCGCTTTCGACGCCATCCGGAATCATGGTTGGCACGTATGAGATGGTTGGCGAGGCGGGCGAAACCTTCAACGTGGCGATTCCCGCCTTCTCGCTCGACAGCCCCGGCCAGGCCAAATCGGTCCACTGACGCCGGTATTCAGGAATTACGCCGCGCGCGACCAAGCGGCATCCGAAAGGACAGTGCCGTGACCAAGGCTTCTCCCTCCAAATTCGTTCCCACCGTCGCCGCTGCCGACAAGCCGGCGCAAATCAAGCGTCCCAGCCGCGAGGCTGCGGAAGCGGCCGTCCGCACCCTGATCCAGTGGGCGGGTGATGACCCCGCGCGCGAGGGCCTGCGCGGCACGCCGGAACGGGTTGTGCGCTCCTACGAGGAATTCTTCGCGGGCTACGGCTCGGACCCGCGCGAGATCCTGCAGCGCACCTTCGAGGAGGTCGAAGGCTACGACGAGATGGTGGTGCTGAAGGACATCCGCTTCGAGTCCTATTGCGAGCACCACATGGTGCCGATCATCGGCCTGGCCCATATCGCCTACCTGCCCAATTCGCGCGTGGTCGGCATTTCCAAGCTGGCGCGCGTACTCGACGCCTACGCCAAGAGGCTGCAGATCCAGGAGAAGATGACGGCGCAGATCGCCAAGGCGATCGACGAGGTGCTGGAGCCGAAGGGCGTTGCCGTGGTGCTGGAAGCGGCGCACCAGTGCATGACCACGCGCGGCGTGCACAAGCCGGGCGTCAACATGGTGACGTCGCACATGCTGGGCGCTTTCCGCCAGGACGAGGCGACGCGCAAGGAATTTCTGTCCATAATCAATCGCGGCTCCGGCAGTACGCTGGCTTAGTTTCTCTTGTCATTCCGAGCGGAGCGAGGAATCTTTCCCGGTCCGATCGCGGTTGCGGCGGACGCTTTTACACGGCCCAATCTGGCGAGGATTTGTCGCTTCGCTCGAAATGACAGAAGAAGAGGGCGTGGCTTGATAATGCAGCCGGTTGCGGGGGCAAGCGACAAGCTGGCATGATCGCGCCGCCGCCCCAGGCGGCGATCGAGGGGAAAAGGCTCAAGCGCCATCATGGCAGTCGATATTCGCTCGCCGCTCTATATCCTGGGCGCGCTGCTGGCGGTGTTTTCCGTCGGCATGCTGTTTCCGGCGCTAGCCGACTGGATCGACGGCGGTCCGGATTCCGGCGCGTTTCTGGTCAGCTTCATCGTTACGGTCTTCGCCGGCGTGGTTTTGATGGCCGCCTTCCGCCCGCGCGAGAAGATTTCCGTCACGGTGCACCAGGCGTTCTTCCTGACAGCGGCGGCATGGCTGGTCATCACAGCCTTTGCCGCGCTGCCGTTCACGGTTTCGTCGATCCATATCAGTTTCACCGACGCCTTCTTCGAGGCGATGTCGGGCGTCACCACGACGGGTTCGACCGTGCTGGTCGGCCTGGACAAGATGTCGTCCGGCGTATTGTGGTGGCGGGCGTTGCTGAACTGGTTCGGCGGCGTCGGCATCATCGTCATGGCCGTGGCCATCCTGCCTTTTCTCAGCATCGGCGGCATGCAGCTGTTCCGCACCGAGTCCTCGGACCGTTCCGAGAAGAGCCTGCCGCGCGTGTCGCAGGTCTCGCTCGCCATCATCGTCTTCTATCTGCTGATATCGGCGGCGAGCACCATGGCGCTATGGCTGGCCGGCTTGTCGCTGTTCGAGGCCATCACCCACACCATGCCGGCCGTCGCCACCGGCGGCTTCTCGACGCGCGACGCTTCAGTCGGGGGTCTGAACAACAAGGCTGCCGAATACATCCTTACCGTTACCATGTTCGTCGGCGGCGCCACCTTCATGTCCTTCATTCAGGGCTGGCGCGGACGCAATCTGAATTTCCTGCGCGACACGCAGTTGCGCATCTATTTCCTGATTGTGGTCGTCTGCACGCTGGCCATGATGGGCTGGCGCCTGGCCAGCGGCGACTTTCCCGTCGAGCAGGCATTCCGCGATTCGCTGTTCTCCGTCGTCTCGATCATCACCACGACGGGGTTCATCACGGCCGACTATACGACCTGGGGCAATTTCCCCATCGTATTGATGTTCTTCCTGACGTTTGTCGGCGCCTGCACCGGCTCGACTGCAGGCGGCGTCAAGATTTTCCGCTTCCAGATCCTCTACAAGATGGCGGCGGCGCAGTTGCGCCGGCTGACGCATCCCAATGCGGTGATTGTGCCGCGCTTCAATGGCCAGGAGGTCAGCCGCGAGGTCGTCAACTCGGTGGCGGGCTTCGTCTTCCTGTACTTCTTCAGCTTCGCCGTTCTGGCGGTGGCGCTTGGCATGTTCGGGCTCGATCTCGATACCGCGCTGTCGGGTGCGGCGACGGCGTTGGGCAATGTCGGGCCCGGCGTCGGCGACGTCATCGGCCCGTCGGGCAATTTCAAGTCGCTGCCCGATGGCGCCAAATGGCTGCTGTCGTTCGGCATGCTGCTGGGACGGCTGGAACTTCTCACTCTGCTGGTGCTGTTCACGCCTGGCTTCTGGCGCAGCTAGGGCACGCGGGATGGCCGTCGACATCCGCTCGCCGCTCTACATTCTGGGCATTCTGCTTGGCATCTTCTCCTTCGGCATGTTGCTGCCGGCCTTCGCCGAATGGGCCGAGGATGGGCAGGACGGCGACATGTTCCTGGCCTGCTTCGCCGTCACCATGTTCGCCGGTGGCGCCTTGATGGCGGCATTCCGGCCGCGCGAGAAAGTTTCGATCGACATCCACCAGGCCTTCGTGCTGACGGCGCTGGCGTGGATCGTGCTGACCACCTTCGCCGCCGTGCCGCTCGCGGTCTCCTCCGGCGACATCTCCTATACGGACGCCTTCTTCGAGGCCATGTCGGGCGTCACGGGCACGGGCGCCACGGTCCTGGTCGGCATAGACAAGCTGCCGGTGGGCATTCTCTGGTGGCGCACCATTCTGATCTGGTTCGGCGGCGTCGGCATCATCGTCATGGCGGTGGCCGTCCTGCCGTTCCTGCGCATCGGCGGCATGCAGCTGTTCCGCGCCGAATCGTCGGAGAAATCGGAGAAGAGCCTGCCGCGCATGTCGCAGATCTCGGTGGCTATCACGATCTACTATTTCTTCGTCTCGATCACCGGCTCGCTGCTGCTGTGGGCCGTCGGATTGAAGCTTTCCGATGCCGTGCATCACGGCTTCGGCGCCGTCGCCACCGGCGGGTTCTCGACGCTCGACAGCTCGGTCGGCGGTTTCAAGAACGTGGCGGCCGAATACATCATCACCGTATTGATGTTCATCGGCGGCATGACCTTCATCGTTATGATCCAGTCCTGGCGCTCGCGCAGCCTCCTGTTCGTGCGCGACAGCCAGATCCGGGCCTATTTCATGATAGTGGCGGTGAGTACCCTGGCGCTGTTCTTCTGGCGCTGGGCCACCAGCGACGCGCCCGTCGAAGAGGCCTTCCGCCATTCGGTGTTCCACGTCGTGTCGGTCATCACCACGGCCGGGTTCGTGACCAGCGACTACACCACCTGGGGCACGTTCCCCATCACGCTGATGCTATTCCTGACCTTTATCGGCGCCTGTACGGGATCGACGTCGGGGGGCGTGAAAGTCCTGCGCTATCAGATCCTCTACCAGCTCGCCCGCGTTCAGCTGGGGCGGCTGACACATCCCAATGCGGTGATCGCGCCGCGCTTCAATGGCCGCGAGATCAACCGCGAGGTGATCAATTCGGTGGCCGGCTTCGTATCCCTGTACTTTTTTTGCTTTGTCGTGCTGACCGTGGCGCTGTCGGCCTTTGGGCTCGACATCGACACCGCCGTCTCGGGCGCGGCCTCGGCGCTGGGCAATGTCGGCCCGGGCGTCGGCGAGATCATCGGCCCTTCCGGCAACTTCAAATCGCTGCCCGACGGGGCAAAATGGCTGCTATCTTTCGGCATGCTGCTGGGCCGGCTGGAAATGCTGACCCTGCTTATTCTTCTCATGCCAAGTTTCTGGCGCGCCTGATCGGCGTTTTCTTGCAAAGGTGACAGGCGCGATGCCTCAGACGATGGATTCGGTTGAAATGCTGCGCCGGCTGGTGTCGTTCGACACCACCTCGGCCTATTCCAACATGGCGCTGATCGATTTCGTGCGCGACTACCTGCATGGCTTCGGCATCGAGAGCCGGCTGATCGCCAACGAGGACGGCACCAAGGCCAATCTCTACGCCACGATCGGGCCGGAGAAGGAAGGCGGCGTCGTGCTGTCGGGCCATACCGACGTGGTGCCGGTCAAGGACCAGCCCTGGGACAGCGATCCCTTCGCCATGATCGAGAAGGACGGGCTGCTCTATGGCCGCGGCACCGCCGACATGAAGGCGTTCTCCGCCATCGCGCTCGCCATGGTGCCGCATTTCCTGAAGCGCGGCATCAAGGTGCCGATCCATCTGGCGCTGAGCTACGACGAGGAAGTCGGATGCATCGGCGCCTGGTCGCTGGCCGAAGCCATGCAGCGCGACATGCCCAGGCCGCACGCCATCGTCGTCGGCGAGCCGACGATGATGAAGGTGGTGCATTCGCACAAGACGGCGTCGAGCTACTTCACCGATATCGTCGGGCTCGAAGCGCATTCCAGCGCCATCGACCAGGGTGTCAGCGCCGTCCACTATGCGGGGGACCTGATCCATTTCCTCAACCAGTTCCAGGAAGAGCTGAGGGCGCGGGCGCCGAAGAACTCCGAGTTCAAGCCGCCGTTCGGCACCATGAATGTCGGCATCGTCCAGGGCGGCACCGCCACCAACATCCTGGCGCGCCACTGCCTGGTGCAGTGGGGCTATCGGGCCATGCCGAACGAGGATCCGCACGAGGCGATCAAGCGCGTCACCCATTTCTGCGACCACGAGCTGCTGCCGAAAATGCGCAAGATCTATCCCGAGGCGTCGATCACCACGCGCCTGCGCGCCGAGGTGCCGCCGCTGGTGCCGACCGATCACAACCCGGCCGACATACTCTGCCGCGCGCTGACCGGCGACAACGGCTCGCACAGCGTCTCCTATGCCGCCGAAGCGGGCATTTTCCAGAAGGCGGGATTCTCGGTGGTGATCTGCGGGCCGGGCGACATTGCACAAGCGCACCAGCCCAACGAGTTCATCGCCGTCGAGCAGATCAGGGCGTGCGAGGATTTCATGCGCAAGCTCGCCGACTGGGCGGCCTCGCGTCCATAGTCGTCATCCCCGCGAAAGCGGGGATCTCGGGCAGACGAGCCTGTGTCGTCGATGGCAGAGTCTTGTTTGGAAAAAGATCCCCGCTTTCGCGGGGATGACGGTGTGGGATCACGCGTCGATCTTGCGCTCGCGCCAGATCGTTTCCAGATCGTCCTCGTCGAAGCGATACTCGGTGGCGCAGAACTCGCACTTCACCACCACCGCGTCGTCGTTCTCCTTCATCGCCTCGATCTCGGTGCGCGGGAAGGAGCGCAGCACGTTGACGATGCGCTGCCTGGAACAACGACAGCCGAATTGCAGATGCCGCACGGGGAACGCTTCCGGCGCATCCTCGTGATAGAGCCGCCAGATCAGTTCGGCCATCGGCAGCTTGGCGTCGGTCAGCTCGGTATCGCTGGCGGTCGACAGCAGGATCACCGCGCGCCGCCAATTGTCCTCGGCATCTTCCGGGTCGGTGCTGTCGAAGCCGTCCAGGGTCCGCAGGCCCGGCAGGCGCTGCACCATCAAACCGCCGGCGCGCCAGCTATCGCTCTTCGCGTCGGGTGCGGCGATGGCGATCTTGATGCCGGTCAGGAGCTGTTCGGACTGGCGGAAATAGGCATGGGCGCATTCCGCCACCGTGCCGCCTTCCAGCGGCACCACGCCCTGGTAGCGGTCGGTGTCGGCGCCCTGATCGACGGTGAAGGCGAGATTGCCCGCGCCCAGCAGGCGCTGGACGGGGTTGTCGAGCCGGGGCGAGGCGGCGATCACGGCATCGACTTCGCCCTCGTCGTATTGCGCGTAGCCGCGCACCTGGCCCAGCGAGGTGACGTCGGTGACGATCAGGCGCACCGGCCCGTCGCCTCTGATCTGCAAGGTGAAGATGCCGTCGTACTTGATGGAGGAGGCCAGGATGGCGGCCAAGGTCAGCGTCTCGGCCAGCAAGGTGGCGACGGCCGGCGGGTAATCGTGGCCGCGCAGCATGATGTCGATCGACGGCCCCAGCCGCACCAGCCGCCCGCGCAGGTCGAGCTTGCGCACCTGGAACGGCAATACCGCTTCGGCCTCGGGGGGCGGGGAGAATTCACTCATTACTCGAACCTTTAACGTCATTCAGAACGACGGCAAATGGGGACTGTCGTCGCCGGTTGCCAGTGCAGGGCTTCCAACCACCCTTCCGACCCAATTTCAGCGCTTCCAACCACCTTCCAACCATCCTGCCAACGCCGTTTCAACGGCCTGCCAATGGCCTGCCAACCCCTGTTCCGACACTCCCCCCTTATATATCCCCCCACGTTGGAAGGGCGGCCTTGGAGGCCCGCCCCTCCAACATGAAGGTTTGCCAAGCAATTAGGAGTAAAAGACAGCAGGGCGGCCAATGGCCGGCTCGCTCAGGCCAGGCACCAGGCCAGGATGCCCTTCTGGGCGTGCAGGCGGTTTTCGGCTTCGTCCCAGACCACCGATTGCGCACCGTCGATGACGCCTTCGGTGACTTCCTCGCCGCGATGGGCGGGCAGGCAGTGCATGAAGATCGCGTCCTTCGCGGCGCGCTGCATCAGCCGCTCGTCGACCCGGTAGGGCGCCAGCAAATTATGGCGCATCTTGGCCTTGCCCGGCTCCTCGTCGCCCATCGACACCCAGGTGTCGGTGACGACGCAATCGGCGCCGGTGACGGCTTCTTCCGGATTGTGCGAGATGCGCAGCTTGGCGCCCTTCTCGCGCGCCCATTTCACCACGTCGGCCGGCGGCATCAGGCCTTCGGGGCAGGCGATGCGCAGCTCGAAATCGAACTGGACGGCGGCGTGGATCCAGCTTGTCGCCATGTTGTTGCCGTCGCCCGACCAGGCGATCGACTTGCCGGCGATCGGCCCGCGATGCTGCTCGAAGGTCATCACATCGGCCATCAGCTGGCAGGGATGGGTGCGGTCGGTCAGCCCGTTGATCACCGGCACGGTGGCATAGCGCGCCATCTCGAGGAGTTTCTCCTCGGCTGTGGTGCGGATCATGATGATGTCGACGTAGCGCGACAGCACGCGGGCGGTGTCGGCGATGCTCTCGCCGCGGCCCAGCTGCGTGTCGTTGGTGCCCAGCATGACGACTTCGCCGCCCAGCTCCTTCATGCCGACTTCGAACGACACGCGGGTGCGGGTCGACGGCTTCTCGAAGATCATCGCCAGCGTCTTGCCGACCAGCGGGCGCGCGGCATCCTTGCCCTCGCGGTAGCGCTGGCCCTGCTCGATGATGCTGCGCAGCTCGGCCTTGCTGACCTTGTCGAGGTCGAGGAAATGGCGCGCGCTGCCGTTAAGCTCAGGCATCGCCCACCAGTTCTTTTGCGGCGGCATCGAGCTTGGCGATGGCCTCGTCGATGTGCTTCTCCTCGATGGTCAGAGGCGGCAGTAGACGGATGACATTGTCGCCGGCGCCGACCACGACCATGCCGTTGCGGAACAGCGCGTTGATCACCTTGCCGTTCTCGATGTGGCAGCGCAGGCCCGCCAGCAGACCCTTGCCGCGCACCTCGGCGTAGATCTTGGGGTGCTGGGCGACCAGCGTCGCCAGCCGGCGATGCAGCAGCTCGGACATCTCGCAGACATGCTCGAGGAAACCCGGCGCCAGGATGACGTCGAGCACGGCATTGGCCACCGTCATCGCCAGCGGGTTGCCGCCGAAAGTGGAGCCATGCGTGCCGAAGGTCATGCCTTGCGCGGCCTTCTCCGTCGCCAGCAGCGCGCCGACCGGGAAGCCGCCGCCCAGGCCCTTGGCGGTGCCGACCACGTCGGGCTTGATGCCGGCCCATTCATGGGCGAACAGCTTGCCGGTGCGGCCCATGCCGCACTGGACCTCGTCGAAGAACAGCAGCAGCCCGTATTCGTCGCATACGGCGCGCAAGCCCCGCAGGTATTCGACATCGCCCGCGCGCACGCCGCCTTCGCCTTGCACCGGCTCGACGAGGATCGCCGCCGTCTCGTCGGTAATGGAATCGCGCAGCACGTTGAGATTGCCGAACGGCACCTGATCGAAGCCCGGCATCTGCGGCTCGAAGCCCTTCAGGTATTTCTCGTTGCCCGCCGCGGCCAGGGTCGACAGCGTGCGACCGTGGAAGGACTGCGTGCAACCGATGATGCGGAAGCGATGCGGATTGCCGGTCACGTCGTGGTATTTGCGCACCAGCTTGATGCCGCCTTCCATGGCTTCTGCGCCGGAGTTGCAGAAGAACACCGTGTCGGCGAAGGAATTGTCGACCAGCCGCTTGGCCAGCCGCTCGCCTTCGGGAATGCGGAACAGGTTGGAGGTATGCCACAGCTTCTCGGCCTGGCCCTTCAGGGCGGCGACGAGGTGGGGATGGGCATGGCCAAGCGCGGTCACCGCGATGCCGCTGCAGAAATCGAGATAACGTCGGCCGTCCGTGGCGAAGAGATAGGCTCCTTCGCCGCGTTCGAACGCGACATCCCGTCTGTCATAGGTCGGCATCACTGCGGGGATCACTTGAGGCCCCTCCTTGCGTTTTGAGGGCTCCGGCCCGTCCGGAACCCGGAAAAGCGGTGAATATCTAGGCGGTATCGGACCCTGTCAATACAGCCCCTGCAAGGCATACCCCGCGTTTTCGCCGTGTCGCTTCGGCCTTGTTTTGCCCGCATTTTGCGGCCATTTAGAGGTTGAAGCGGCCGCTTGCGGCCGCATGAGCATAGGTATTCCGGCTGGCGTCCTGTGGGGTGGGCGCACAGGGGAAAGGATGAAAATGAACAGAATTTCACGCCGGCTGGCTTTGGCCATGACCGGATCGGCCCTTGTTTTTGCCGCACTGGCGTCCCCGCTGCCGGCCCTGGCGTCGGATCCGACGCTGGCGCAACAGTTCATCGAGCGCGCTGCCGCCAAAGCGCGCAGCGAAGCCCAGGCCATTGGGACCGGCGGCAATGCACGGGCCCGTTTTGCGGCTCTGTTCGCCCAAAGTTTCGATCTGGATGCGTTGAGCCGCAATGTGCTGGGCTCGCGCTGGAATGCGCTCAACCCCGCGCAGCAAAACGACTTCCGCACCGCCTTTCAGGCGTATGTCGTGAAGGCCTATGCCGATCGGTTCTACAATTATGCCGGCCAGCCGATGACTGTGCTGTCTTCGGACGTCGCCTCCAACGGCAACGTGCTCGTGCGCACCCGCGTGCAGATGCCAAATGGCGGCGCGCAGGTGCCTGTCGACTGGCAGGTCAGCCAGGGCGAAGGCGGCGCTCGCATCAGCGATGTCGTCATCGATGGCGTCAGCCTTACACGCACCCAGCGCGACGAGTTCGCTTCGGTGATCCAGGCCAATGGCGGCGATGTCGGCAAGCTGACGGCAATGCTGAACGAGCGTTCGCGCTGATCCCGTTGCCTCGGTAACTCCCAGCGCTCCGGCGCTGCGGCCGCGAGAGCAGCCGGCATTCCCCAAGGGCAACAGCGGATACGATTCCGCAACGCAGAACCGCGTGCGGATTTTTACCCCCTATTTCGGAATTCTCCTTGCCAGACATTGGTGGCCCCCGACAATTGGAGGCCGGTCAAAAGCTTGTTGCCGGCTGCCACAAGTTCATTGGCCATCACGAACCGTTGGATCACGACGGTCAGGGAGGAAACCATGTATCTCGCAAAGTCCTTTGCGTTTGCTTGCGCGGCGCTGGCACTTGCCGCCACTCCGGCTGGCGCCCAGCAGGCGTGGAAACTCGCCTCGGCGGCGCAGCCCGGTTCTGTTCTGGTCGGCTACGTCGATGAGACGGCGGCCAAGATCACCGCCAATTCCGGTGGCGCCATCAAGGCCGAGCGCCAGTTCATCGGCTCCGAGCAGGAGATCATCCAGCAGCTGGTGCGCGGCCGCCTGGAGATGGGCAGCGTGTCCTATACCGGCGCTTCCGTGCTGATCCCCGAAGCGGCGCTTCTCAACATGCCCTATCTGTGGCGTTCCAACGCCGAGCGCGATTTCGTCACCGACAACTACGCGCTGCCGGTGATGAAGAAGATCTACGAAGCCAAGGGGCTGGTCATCATCGGCCTGGGCGAGGTCGGCTGGAACGACGTGGTGTGCAAGAAGGCCTGCCTGTCGCCCAACGACGTCAAGGGCATGAAGGTGCGCGTCTCCCCGGCTTCTTCATCGAAGCTGTTCTGGAGCTCGTTACAGGCCAATGGCGTGCAGATGCCGCTGTCGGAACTGTTCCCCGCCCTGCAGAGCGGCCTCGTCGATGCGGCCGATCTGCCGTTCCTCTACTACATCACCACGCCGGCGGCCCAGAGCGCGCCGCACTACGTCATGACGCGCCATCTGCATCACGGCTCGACCTTCATGGCCAACAAGGCCGTGTGGGACAAGCTGACGCCTGAGATGCGCACCATCGTCGCCTCGGCACGGCCGGAAATCGATCGCATGCGCCGCGAGGTCGATGCCGACGAGAAACCCAAGATGGAAGAGTTCAAGAAAAAGGGTGGCTTCGTCCATGTCCTCACCGATGCCCAACGCGCCGAATGGGCCAAGCTGGTGGAGCCGAACCAGGAGCAGATGGTGAAGGAAATAGGCGGCCAGGCCACCGAGCTGTGGGCCGCGATCCAGAAGGGCAAGAAGGACTTCGCCGCCCGCGGCGGCAAGTAACCGGTCTTCGGCATAACGGGCAGAGCGGCCGAAGCGGTCCTGCGGGATCGCTTCGGCCGACATCATCGGGGGATGATTGATGGAAGCGGTGCGACGCGCCATGCGTTGGCTGTTCTGGGCTGAAGCCAGTGTTGCGGTGGCGGCTTTCCTGGTCGTGGCGGTCGCGCTGATGGCCGACGTGATCGGCCGCGAATTCTTTGGCGACGGGATTTTCGGCGCCCAGCGGGTGGCGGTGTGGGCGACCGCGATTGCCGGGTTGGGCGGCTTCGCATTGGTGACGGCCGAGGGCGGCCATCTGCGGCCGCAATTCGCCGATAGCTGGCTGCCCAAGGAATGGGATCCCTATGTCGCGCGGCTGGGCGACGTCGTCTCGGCCGCCATCTGCCTGTTTCTCGCCTGGTTCGCCTGGGATTTCGTAATGGAGAATCGCCGCCTGGGCGAGCGCGGCATGGCCGTGCCGATTCTGGTCTGGCCGATCCAGCTCATCCTGCCGTGGATGTTCTTCTCCTCGGCGCTGCGTTATCTCGCCTTCGCGGCCTTCCCGCCGCTGCGGCCCGCGCCCAAGACCGAGGCGGCCTGAGATGCTGCATCTGGTCATCATTCTGGCGCTGGTCATGCTGCTGCTGCTGCTGCGGCAGAACATCATCCTCATTCTGGCGGTCGCGGCGATCTATCTCCACGTCTTCGTCGCCGGCAGCAAGATCGAGTTTCTGATCCAGGACATGTGGTTCGCGGTCGACCGCGAAGTGCTGCTGGCCATTCCGCTTTTCATCCTCGCCGGCAACGTCATGTCGCAGGGCTCGATCGCCCGCCGCCTGATCGATTTCATGGCTGCCGTCACCTCGCCCATTCCAGGCGGGCTGGGCATCGCCTGCGTGCTGTCCTGCGCCGCTTTCGCCGCCATCAACGGCTCCTCGATCGTCACCATGCTGGCGATCGGCTCGATCATGTATCCCGCCCTGCTGTCGCGCGGCTACGACAAGCGTTTCGCGCTGGGCGCCATCGCGTCGGCCGGCACGCTGGGCATCATCATCCCGCCTTCGATTCCGCTGATCCTCTACGGCATCATGACGGAGAAGAACATCGCCCATCTCTTCATCGCCGGCATCGGGCCGGGCCTGGTGCTGACGGCGCTGTTCGCCGGCTATTCGTTCTGGATCAATCGCGCCCTGCCGCGCGAGCATTTCACGCTGGGCCAGGTCGGCGAAGCATTCCTGCGCGGCATCTTCGCGCTGCTGATGCCCGTCATCATGATCGGCGGCATCTATTCCGGCCGATTTAGCCCCACCGAGTCGGCCGCCGTGGCGCTGGTCTATGCGCTGATCGTCGATTTCCTCATCCATCCCACCTTCGACCGGTTCCTCGACGCCGCCAAGGCCGGCGAGAGTCCGTTGCGCGCCATCGGCGCGGGCATCAAGGACACCTTCGCCGGCGCGCCGCGTCGCGGCCGCGATTTCCTCGGCGTCGTGCTGGAAACGGTGAAGCTGCTGGCCGTGTTGCTGCCGCTGCTATGCATCGCCCACAGCCTCAACACCATCCTCGACTACTCCGGGGTGCCCAAGGAGATGGTGAACATCGTCGGCGGCGCCGTTCAGGACCGTTGGCTGCTGATGCTTGGCATCAACATCCTGCTGCTGATCGTCGGCTGTCTGATGGACGTCGGCTCGGCGATCCTGGTGCTGGCGCCCCTGCTGCAGCCGCTGGCCCAGGCCAAGGGCTTCGATCCGATCCATTTCGGCATCATCATGATCGCCAATCTCGAGATCGGCTATCTGACGCCGCCGGTCGGGTTGAACCTGATCGTGGCCATGGCGGCATTCAAGGAGTCGTTCGGGCTGATCTGCCGTGCGGTAGTGCCGTTCATCGTCATCATGCTGGTCTGGCTGACGCTGGTGACGCTGTACCCGCCTCTGTCGCTTGCGCTGGTGGTGAAATAATTCGTAACGATCCGCGGGGCGCCCCCGCGATGCCGCGCCTTGTGAGCGGCGTGGGCATCTGATACCACTGGCGCGCTTTTTCGGGCCGGCATGGACCGTGCCGAGCCTTACGCCTCGCCTGCGCGATGCGCCGATCAAACGCCCATTTATGACACCAACGCCCACTCTTAACGCTTCCTTGCCATTCCAGCGCTGCGGGTTCTCAAGCCTGGCGCAGGCGCTCGACTATGCCGCGCAAGGCGAGACGGGCTTCAATTTCTACAACGCGCGCGGCCAGCTGCTGTCGGTGCTGCCGTACCGGGATCTGAAGCTGCGGGCCGAAGCCATGGCGCGCAGGCTCCTGGGGCTTGGCCTGCATCGCGGCGATCGCATGCTGCTGATCGCTGACACCACGCCAGAGTTTGTGGTCACGTTCATGGCCTGCCAGTATGCGGGCACTATCGCAGTGCCGGTATCGCTTCCCGCCGGGCTGGGCGCCAAGAGCGGCTATGTCGATCAGCTCGCTTTGCAGCTTGCCGGCTCCGGCGCCCGCGCGGCGATGGCGGCGGAAGGGCTCGGCAGGTTCCTGGCCGAGGCGGCGGAGGGTGCAAATCTGCTGCTGCATGGCGAACCTCAAGTCTTCGCCGCGCTGCCGGAAGCCTCCGTCGACCTGCAGCCGCTTGGCCCGGATGAACGCTGCTATCTGCAATATTCGTCGGGCAGCACACGCTTTCCGCTGGGCGTCGACGTCACGCAACGCGCGCTGATGGCCAATATCCTCGGCATGTCGAGCACGGGCCTCGACATCAGGCCCGAGGATCGGGCCATTTCCTGGCTGCCGCTCTATCACGATATGGGCTTGATCGGCTTCATGCTGGGGCCGATCTGCAATCAGCTGTCGACCGATCTGATGCCGACGCGCGAGTTCGCCCGCCGCCCGTCGGTGTGGCTCAACATGATTTCGCAGAACCGCAACACGGTGAGCTACAGCCCGACTTTCGGCTACGACCTGTCGATGCGCCGGCTGTCGGAGGAGCAGATCGCCGCGCTCGACCTGTCGTGCTGGCGGCGCGCGGGCATCGGCGGCGACATGGTGCAGCCGCATGTGCTGCGCCGCTTCGCCGAGGCTTTCGCTGCTGCCGGCTTTCGTGAAAGCGCTTTCGTGCCGAGCTACGGCATGGCTGAAACCTGCCTTGCCGTCGCTTTCGCGCCGGCCGACGAGACGGTGCGCGTCGATCGCGTGCTGCGCGAGCGCCTCACGCAAGGCTTCGCCGATGCCGCCCCCGCCGGCGCTGACGAACGGGTTGCGCGCACGCTGGCCATTTGCGGCTTTGCGCTGCCCGATCACGTGATCGAAGTCCGCGACGAGCGCGGCAACAAACTGGCCGATCGCCGCATCGGCCGCATCTTCGTGCGCGGCCCTTCCGTCACGCCGGGCTATTTCCACCAGCCCGAAGCCACTGCCGCCGTGCTGCACGAGGATGGCTGGCTCGACACCGGCGACCTCGGCTACATGCTCGACGGCGAAGTCGTCGTCACCGGTCGCGCCAAGGATCTGATCATCGTCAACGGCCGCAATATCTGGCCGCAGGATCTGGAATGGGCGGTCGAGGCGCTGCCGGGATTGCGCCGGGGCGATGTCGCCGCTTTCGCCGTTTCCGACGACCATGGCGGCGAAGACGTCGTCATCCTGGTGCAGGCGCGCCTGACCGACATCAACGCCCGCGATGCGTTGCGTCGGGCCGTCGAAGGAGCCGTGCGCGAGCAGGCGGCGATCGAGTGTCGCGTCGTGCTGGTGCCGCCGCACGCGCTGCCGCAGACCACCTCGGGCAAGCTCTCGCGCAGCCGCGCGCGCAACAACTATCTCCAGGGCCAGTACGGCGAGCCGGCCGATCTCGTGTCCGCGGAAGCCTGATCGATGCCTTTGATCGTAGCCGTCACCGGCGCCACCGGCTTCATCGGTCAGGCGCTGGTGCCGCGTCTGTTGCAGGCGGGCCACCGCGTCCGCATCCTTGCCCGCCAGTTGCCCGAATTCGCGCCCGGCGCCGCCGGTCCAGTCGAAGTCGTGCTGGGCGACCTCGGCCAGCCTGCCGCCCTCGATCGATTGGTAGAAGGCGTCGATGCGGTGCTGCATCTGGCGGGGCTGATCAAGGCGCGCCGCGCCGAAGAGTTCTTCGCCGTCAATCGCGACAGCGTCAGCGATCTGCTGGCCGCGATCGCGCGCAAGGCCGCGACACATCGCAATGGCGGCCCGCGCTTCATCCTGTTGTCGTCGCTGGCCGCCCGCGAACCGGGGTTGTCGCCCTATGCCGCCAGCAAGCGGGCGGGCGAGGATGTGCTGCGGCCCACCGATCACGGACTGCCGTGGCTGGCGGTGCGCGCGCCGGTGGTCTATGGGCCGGGTGATCGCGAGACGCTGGCGTTCTTCAAGGCGGTCAAGCGCGGCATCGCGCCGATGGCGGGTGACGGCTCCGGCCGCATCTCGGCCATTCATGTCGAGGATCTGGCCGATCTGCTCGCTCGGCTGGCCGAGGTCTATCTGCCGCTGGCCGATGCCTACGAGATCGATGACGGGGCGGCCAATGGCTACAGCCTGCGCGACTTTGCCCAGGAGGCGGCGGCGGCGCTCGATCGGCCGGCGCGGTTTCTGCCCGTGCCGCGTCCGGTCATGAGTCTGGCTGCCGGGCTGCAACAAGGTCTCAGCCGTCTCGACGGCAGGCCGCGCATCCTATCTCCAGCCAAGGTCCGTGAAATCTTCCATACCGATTGGGTCAGCCACGACCGGCGCCTGGCGGGGTTTCTGGGCTGGCAGGCGCAGATCCGGCTGCCGGAAGGTTTCGCCGACGCCGTTGCCTGGTATCGGCGTAAACACTGGCTTTAGCGGCCATTTTAACCCCCGTGTAACAAACCGACATAATTTGTCATTTCCCAATTGGGTCAATGATTTGGCGTAATCGGTTGCACCGCGTCATACCGGCGCGGGGCGAGGCAATGGTTCGTAGGTTAATGGGTCGTTCAAACGTCCTCAGATTGGTTGAAGTTGTGGAGGAAGGAATGAACGACGGCCTGGCCCTCGGTCAAAAGGAAGCTTTTGCCGAGATCGTGAAACTGCTGGAGCCGTTCCGCAAAGGCGACGCGGAGATCACGCTGGATACCGACATCACGCGCGATCTGAACATCGATTCGCTGGCGGTGATGGACATGATCATGGAACTTGAAGACAAGTTCGACGTGTCCATCCCCCTCAACGTCGTCGCCGAGACGAAAACGGTTCGCGAACTGGCCGACGCCGTCGGCCAGCTGCGCACGGGGGCTTGAAGTCATGGGTCTATTCGATCGCCATTCCGGACTGATTGAGCGTTACACCGCCGCGCGTGAAGCCGGCATGGATCCGCTGCGGGTCCGCATGGAGCGCGTGCTGTCGCCGACCGAAGCGGTCGTCAATGGCCAGCGCACCCTGATGGTCGGCACCAACAACTATCTCGGCCTGACCTTCGACGAGAGCTGCGTCGAGAGCGCGGTCGAGGCGCTGCGCAGCGAAGGCACCGGGACGACGGGTTCGCGCACCGCCAACGGCAGCTACGACCAGCACGAATCGCTGGAGCGCGAGCTGGCCGAATTCTATGGCATGAAGCACTGCATGGTGTTCAGCACCGGCTTCCAGGCCAATCTTGGCACCATCGCCACCCTGGTGGGCGAGGGCGATTACCTGATCATCGACGCCGACAGCCATGCCAGCATCTACGACGCCTGCAAGATGACGGCGGCAACCGTGATCCGCTTCCGCCACAACGATGCGGTCGATCTCGAGAAGCGCCTGCGCCGGCTGAACGGCACGACGGGCAACAAGCTGGTCGTGGTCGAGGGCATCTATTCGATGCTGGGCGATAAGGCGCCGCTTGCGGAAATCTGCGCCGTCACCAAGCGCCATGGCGCCTATCTGCTGGTTGACGAAGCCCATTCGCTGGGCGTGCTGGGCGAGCACGGCCGCGGCATGGTGGAAGAGGCCGGCATTCTCGACGAAGTCGATTTTGTCGTCGGCACATTCTCCAAGACGCTGGGCGCGGTAGGCGGTTTCTGCGTCTCCAACCATCCCGAGTTCGAGAACCTGCGCCTGCTGACGCGTCCCTACATGTTCACCGCTTCGCTGCCGCCTTCGATCATCGCCTCGGTCCGCCAGGCGCTGCGCGTGGTGCAGGAGCGGCCCGAGCTGCGCACGCGGCTGTGGCACAACGTGTCGGTGCTGTATGACGGCCTGGAAGCCGCCGGCTTCCGCCTCGGGCCCGATCGCAGCCCGGTCGTCGCCGTGCACATGCCGGACCTGGAGACCACGACCGGCGTGTGGAAGGCGCTGCTCGACAGCGGCATCTACGTCAATCTGGCCGGCGCTTTCGCCACGCCCAACGGTGTGTCGCTGCTGCGCTGCTCGGTGTGCGCCGCGCACACGCGCGAACAGCTTGAATTGGTAATCGAGACCCTGACCGGCATAGCCGCTTCGATCGGCTTGCTGCCTCGCCCGGTGATGGCTGCCGCCGGCTGACAGTCGGGTCTCGGGGGAACGAAACGGGCGGAGGGTTTCCTCCGCCCTTTTTGTTTGTCTAATGTTTGTGCTCGGCCGCGCCGGCGCCGGGCTTGTCGACCGCGATCTCGACCACGATCTTGCCGGCCTTCTCGAATTCGAGCGTCAGAGCAAAGCGCTCGCCTTCGACCAGCTTCTTCTTCAGGCCCAGCAGCATGATGTGATAGCCGCCAGGCTCGAACGTGACCTTCCTGCCAGCCGGCAACTCGACGGAATCGACCTCGCGCATGCGCATGATCTCGCCGTCCTTGATGTGAGTGTGCAATTGAACGGCAGTCGCGACGTCGGTCGAGGCGCGCAGCAGACGGTCCGGCGTGGCGCCGGTGTTCTCCACCGACAGGAAGGCGCCGCCATTGGCGGCGACCGTGGCGCGAGCCCAGGGATGGCCGATCTTGAGCGGGCCGAGATTGTAGCTATGGGCGAAAGCCGACGAGGCGACGGCGACCGCCAAGGTGGCGGTAAAAAGCAAGCGACGGGTGAGCATTGGAACGATCCTTGTCGAACGAAAAGCCGCTCCGCTGCTGGTGCAGCGGAATTGAGAAAGCGAAGTATCGGCTCAGTTCGGCGGGCCGCGACTGGGCGGTCGCGGATCCATTGCCAGCATCGGCGCTGGCGATTGGCTGAAGGGCGGGGAGGCGACGGTTGACGACGAGGGCGCGCCAAGTTGCGCCAGCGTCTGCAGTACGCCGACCGAAGCGCCGGCGGCAAGGCCGCACAGGACGCAGGCATCATGCGCTTGCTTGCCGGCAGGTTTGCCCGGCTGGTCGTGGCCGGCCAGGCGCAAGCCATAAGGCGTGCAAAGTACGGCCAGATCGGCCAGCAGGCGGGAGCTGGCGTTTTCGGCGCTGCTCGTGGCGCTGTTCAGCGCCGCCTGCGCGCGCATCGGCATCGGCAGCCAGCCGATCAGGCTGGGCAATACGACGGTGATGGCCAGCAGCCAGCCGGCAATCCGATTGGGGTTGAATGCGCGCACGCCCATGAAACGACCTTACGCTTTTTGGCTGGCGCTGAAAGCCCCGCGCGCCGGCGCAAATTGCCGCGCGAATATCAGCGGAATGCGCCCTGGCGATAGAGCTTCCACGCCAGGCCAGGCGCGGCGAGCAGCGGATGGCGCCGCTGCCAGGGGGTGAGCGTGGCCTTCACGCCGGAATGGCGTTCGATCTTCCACAGAATGTAGTCGATGCCGTCGGCGACGGTAGTGCTGGCCTTGATCAGGCGCAGCACGTTGAACGTCTTTCCGACCAGCCGTCGCAGCGCCCAGCGTCGGCGCATGCCGGCATCGAACACGGGCATGATCCGATCGCCCGTCGCGACGACCGGCAAGCCGGCGGCAGCGAGCGCGTCGGCGGTGATGGCGTCGTAACGCCTGGCATCGGCGCGATAGATCTGCCCGGCGCGCTCGGGCGTCTCGGGCCGCAATTCGCAGCGATAGGACTCGGCGAAGGCGCGCGTCCACAGATCGGCGGCAGTGAAGGGCGTATCGAGCAACGGGCCGGCGCGACCGATCAGGGTGGCGACGGCATCGACCAGCGCCGCGTCGATGGCGTTTCGCGTCGTCTCGTCCCGCGCGAAGGGTACGGCGGCCGGCTGCGCGAAGCGGCCCCAGAAATAATTGTGGAAATACTTCGTCGAGCAGCCTTCGGCGAATTGCTGCAGCGTCAGCACCGCGTATTTGCAGCGCACCGTGCCAGATCCGAACGGCGTCTGCAGGAAATAGACGTTGGGCGGCAGCACGCGATTGCCGAACCCCCGCAAGCCGCTGCCATTGGCGGCGCGCAAATCGTCAACCAGAAGGTAGAAATCGTAAAGCCGTTCGTCGGCGCCGCCGGGGCCGATGGCGTCCAGCGTCGGTGGTCGCAGGCAGGAGCCGTAAAACAAGGTGGCGAGGACGGTGCCGCCGTGTTTGGCGCGCAACGCCTCGCTCAGCGCCATGGCTTCGGCGCTGACGGTGCGCCGCGTCTCGGCGGCAATGATCGTGAGCAGCGCGGCGCGGCCGCTGGAGCTCATGCCTGGTCGGGCGCCGGCCGCGCCAGCCACGAAGTCAGCCCACCATCGCGCCGGCTGATGCGGAACGCCATGAACAGACGCCCGAAATGGAAGGCGATCGACACCACGGTCCAGATCGCCACAGCGAGGAAGCCTTCCTGAGGGGCTGCGGCAATGGTGAAGATGGTCAGGATGAAGAGATTGGGATTGCGCCGCTGCGTGATCAGGCGGAACAACGAATCCAGCCGCTGCCAGGCATGCATCTCGATCTTGAACAGCAGCAGGAACAAGCCTTCCTGCAAGCGGCCGAGCACGTAACCGCCGACCACGATCCACAACGCCAGCTGCGTCGTACCGGTGCCGGTGTATTCGTGGCTGACCAGACCCCACCACCAGGCGGCCCACCAGAACGGCGGGTGCACGTGGTCGATGCCGTGATCGAACACCTCGCCCCAGCCGGACGAGGTCAGCGTCACCCGCGCCAGCTTGCCATCGACCGTATCGAGGAACGTCATGATCCAGGCCGCGATCAGGCCCGGGCCGAACCAGCCGATCGAGAACAGCCACATCGCCAGCAGCACGAAACCCAGGCTCAGCAAGGTCACCATGTTGGGCGAGATCTTGCGCGCGGCGCAGAAGCGCGTGACCCACAAGGCCGGCAGCGGCCACAGATATTTGGTGACGAAATCGGTGACGCCCTTGTAGGCGCCCATGAACAGCCGCCATTCCGCCTGCGAGCGCGAGAGATGGTTTAGATCGAGGATGAACGGATCCTCGCGCTTGCGCAGCGCATGGCGATAGGCAAGGCCCAGAGTGCCTGCCGTCACCGGCACCAGCCCGAGGGCCGCGACTTCGCCCGGCGCCGGCGCGGCGTTCTTCTCGAGCAGGGCGCGAACGGGCAGTGCCTTGGCAGCATCGACATTGGCAGCCACGGGCAGGCCCTTGTCGTCCACCAGCAGAAAATCGTTGCGTGCCACCAGATCGGCCGAGAGCGCATCGTCGAACAGCCGGTCGCCGCGAATCAGCAATACCCGGCCAGTGTCGGGCGGGCTGGCGTGCGGGCCCAGGAAACGCTCGATGCTGCGCTTGCCCAGGCTACGCCGCAGGCGCTCGACCGGGCTGATGCCGAAAGGCGCAGTCTCGCTGCTGCCCACCAGACAAAGGGCCGGCGGGGCTGCGGGATCGGTTGGCGAGGGATCGGTTTCGGCTTGGCTCACGAAGGACTTTCCGGCCGGCTGGGCCATGGTTAATTAGGCAATAAAGCCTTGACCCGCAAGGCTTCTGGGGCGATCTAGCTAGGATGTTCCGGCTTGCCCATCTCTCCGACCCCCATCTCGGCCCCCTGCCGCAGGCGGGTCTGCGGGCGCTGGCCTCGAAACGGGTGCTGGGGCTGCTGTCCTGGTATTTGCGGCGCCGGCATATCCATCTCGGCCGCTCCCTGCAGGCGGTGGCGCAGGATGTGGCGGCCGGTGGCTTCGATCACATCGCCGTCACCGGCGATCTGGCCAATATCTCCCTGCCGCAGGAATTCCATCTCGCCCGCGCCTGGCTCGATCTGCTGGGCCCGTCGGACAAGGTCACGGTGGTGCCCGGCAATCACGACGCCTATGTCGGCGTGGACTGGGCGCGGGGCCTGAAGAACTGGGCGCCGTTCATGACCGGCGATGACGGCAAGGAGCCCCAGGGGCCGCATGATTTTCCGTTCCTGCGCATCCGTGGCGAGGTGGCGTTCGTGGGGCTTTCGACGGCCCAGCCTTCCAGCCCACTGACCGCAACCGGCGCCGTCGGGCCCGAGCAACTGGCCGCCGCCGAGCAGATGCTGCTGCAACTCAAGGCGCAGGATTTGTTCCGCATCGTGCTGATCCATCACCCGCCGCAGGCTTCGGCCGCCGCCTGGCGCAAACGCCTGCGCGACGCGCCTGCCGTGCGCGACATGCTGGGTCGGGTGGGCGCGGAGCTGGTTCTGCACGGGCATCTGCATCGCTCGCTCCTGGGTCGCATTCCCGGTCCGGCGGGCGACATTCCCGTTTTGGGTGTGGTTTCGGCCTCGACCGACCCGGAATCGCATTATGGCGCAGGCGGTTACCATGCCTTAAGCATCGAACGCCGGGCCGGGGGTGGCTGGCGGCTGGGCGTGGAAATTCGCCGCATCGAGCTGGCCGCCAAAGCCTGCCACGCAGAAAGCGCATTTACGATGGACCTTGCCCGCGCCGCCTGAAATCCAGGACCATCAATTCCCGACTTTTGAGAAGAGCCATCGATGTCCGCCGTCAACGAAACCATGCGCAAGTTCGGCTATCCGCGCGCGACGCTGATCGAGACGCCGCACTGGGTCGTGCTGGCGCGGCCGCAACAGCCGACGCTGGGCGCTCTGGTTCTGGCCTGCCGCGATCCCGCGAAGCAATTGTCGGACGTCAGCGCCGAGGCGTTCCTCGAAATGAAGACGTTGGTCGGCCGCATCGAGCGGGGGCTGAAGGCGCAGTTCGCCTACGACAAGATCAACTATCTCTGCCTGATGATGGTCGACCCCGACGTGCACTTCCACGTCATCCCGCGCTATGCCGCGCCGCGCGACTTTGAAGGCGTCAGCTTCGTCGATGCCGGCTGGCCGGCGGTGCCGGCGCTTGGCCAGTTTCCCGCCCTCGATGATGGCGCGTTCGACCGGCTGATCGCGAAGTTGCGGCAGGCGCTGTCATGAGAGAAAGGATCTTCCGCGCGTGACGCGCATCGACCGCTACGTCCTGGAACGCACCCTGACGCCACTGGTGGCGACGGTCAGCATCGCGCTGGTCGCGCTGCTGCTGGAGCGCATGGTGCGGCTGATGGAATTGCTGGTCAACCAGGGTGGGCCGCTGTTCCTGGTGCTGAAGATGATCAGCAACCTGATCCCGCACTATCTCGGCATCGCCCTGCCGGCGGCGCTGTTCGTCGGCATCATGCTGGCGACGACCAAATTGTCGGTCGACAGCGAGCTCGATGCCATGAACGCCGTCGGCGTCGGCCTGCGCCGGCTGCTGTGGCCGCTCATGGGGCTTGCCTTCGTCGTCGCCATCATCGTTTTCATTCTCTATTCCTATCTGCAGCCGCATACGCGCTACGCCTATCGCGCTCTGATCTATGCCGCGACCAATTCGGTGTGGGATCTGGCGCTGGAAAAGGGCGCCTTCTTCACCGGGCTGGGCGGCTACACCGTGATGGTGGACGACATCTCCGAGAGCGGCGGCCGGTTGCAGGGCGTTTTCATCTATCGCCGCGAAGACGACGGCAAGACGATCGCCATGACGGCCGAAAGCGGCGAGGCCTTCCGCCGGCCCGAGGAATTGCAGATCGTGATGCGCCTGCAGCGCGGCGTACGCACGGAGATCCGGGCCGACAATGGCCAGGCGACGGCGCTGACGTTCGACACGTTCGAGCTGCCCATCGATGTCGCCCTGCCCAGCCCGTTCCGCGAGCGGGTCAGTGAGCGTGAACTGACCATTCCCGAGCTTTGGCAGCAGCGCAACAAAACCGAGGATACCGGCCCCAAGCGGTCGGCGATCCAGGCTGAGCTGCATGGCCGGCTGGTGCGCACCGTATCGCTGCTGATCATTCCGCTGCTGGCGGTGCCGCTGGGGCTGGTGACCCGGCGCAACGAGCGCAATATCGGCATCGCTGTCGGCGTCGTGCTGATGGTCTTCTATCACAACATCATCAATTTCGGCGAAGCCATCGCCACCACCGGCCGCGTCAGTCCCGGCGTGGGATTGTGGCTGCCGTTCCTGCTGTTCGCCGCGCTCTCGTTGTGGCTGTTCGCCGCCGTCAGCACATGGCCGCGCGAGAATCCCGTGGTGCTGCTGTTCGCCCGCATCGCCCGTCTGCGCGATGCCGTCCTGCGGCTGCTGCCGCGGCGGGTCGAAGCATGACCAGCGTTGCGCTCCGTTACGTCAGCCTGCTGCTGCTGCGCCGCGTCGGCCTGGTGCTGCTGGGCTTTACGGCCCTGGTGCAGATGTTCGATCTGTTCGGCAATGCCGACGACATCGCGGAGAAATACGGGCCGGGGCTGAACTCCGTGCTGATGTATCTGATGTACCGGCTGCCGGCGACGGTCGCGCTCGTCATGCCGTTCTCCATTTTGGTCGGCTCGCTGCTCACCTTGTTGGGCATGGCCAGCAACAACGAGATCATGGCCTTCAAGGCCGCAGGCATGTCGTTCTATCGCCTGATATTCTGTCTGGTGCCGATCGGACTCGTCTTTGCCGTCTTTCATTTCGTCGTTGCCGACCGCATCGCACCAGCCTCGCTGCGCGCGCTGGGCGAAAAGGAAATTCTGTACACGGTGAAGCGGCCGGGCGGGGCGGGCGTCGCCAGTTCAAGCAAGCCAGCCTGGATACGCGATGGCGGCATGATCGTGCGCGCCGGTCGCGTGCAGCGCGACGGCGCCGTGCTGGCGGATGTGGAGATCATCCTGCGCGGCCAGAAGGGCGTGATGACGCAGCGCCGCTTCGCCCGCGTCGCCGCCTTCGATACCGCCACCGCCGCCTGGACGCTGACCGACGTTGCGGTGCTGGAGATCGAGGGCGAGGAGCGGCGCATCTCCAAGGTTCCGTTGCAGAAATGGGAAACCAAATTGCGGCCATCCGATTTCGCCGATCTGACGGTGCCGCCCAACCAGTTCACCACGTCGGATCTGGTGACGCTGTCGCGCACCGCGGGCATCGGCTCGCGCCCTATCTATGTCTATCAGACCTGGCTGCACAAGCGACTGGCGCTGCCGGTTCTGTGTCTGTTGATGGTGCTGCTGGCCGCGCCGGTATCGCAGGCCAGCGCTCGCAGCGGCGGCACTGCCTCGCGCATGACCCTTGGCATCGGCCTGGGCTTCCTGTTCTTCGTTTCGGACGGGCTGTCCACGGCCCTGGGCGAGACCGGCTCGTTGCTGCCGGTACTGGCCGCCTGGGCGCCGGTGGCGATTTTCGCCAGCGTCGGCGGCAGTGTGCTGCTGCGCGTCGAACAGGTTTGATCGATTCATGAAGCTGTGGATCGACGCTGCGGCCGCCGATCCGCGCCAGCGCGTTTTCGGCATGACGCTGGTCGAGCGCCACATCCGCGGCGCCCGTCACAGGGCCGGCGCGACCATTCCCGCCATCGTCGATGGCAACCAGCCGGCTTTCGCTGCCCTGCCCGACGATCTGCAGAGCGCCGACGTCGTCGCCACGCAGACCGATGGATCGCTGTCGCAACGACTGCGTGCGGCCCTGAGCGCTGCGGGCGGACCGCTCTTGGTTGCCGCCGGCAATGTCGCCGTCGATCAGCGGCTCTATGCCGAGCTGCGCAAGCGCAGCGGCAGCTGGATCGCGAGTGACGAAAGCGGCGACGTCGCCCTGCTGCGGCTGGAACCGGGCGCGCCGCTGGAAGCATTGGGCGACATTGCCGACTGGCCGGGCTTGATCGCGGCGCTTCTGCAGCAGCCCGGCATCAGCCGGTTACGGCAGCAGGATTTCACCGCCCATATCGCGGTGCTGCGCCGCGACCTGCCGTTCTGGCTGCGGCGTCTCGACGACGATGCGCAGCGCGCCGAGCTCGAGCGCTTTATGTTCAAGGCCTCTTACAAGGGCTCGACCGATTTCTTCACCAAATACGTCTATCCGCCGCTCGTGTGGGCTGCGGTGCGGCCGCTGGCGCGACTGCGGGTGCATCCCAACACGGTAACATGGGTGTCGATCGCGCTGACCTTCGCCGCCGTACCGTTTTTCGCCCTGGGCTGGTGGATCGCCGGATTGCTCTGCGCCTATGGCATGAGTGTACTGGATTCCGTCGACGGCAAGCTGGCGCGGCTGACCTATAGCGACTCGCCGCTGGGCAATTTGCTCGATCACGGCCTCGACATCGTTCATCCGCCCTTCTGGTATTTCGGCTGGGCGATGGGGCTGGCCGGGCTGGGTCTGATACCGCCGCTGCAGGCAGCTTTGGCCGAGCCGGAAATCCAGGCGGCACTGGTGCTGGTGGCGTTCTACGTGCTCGATCGGCTGGTGCTGGCGATCTACAAGGCGCGCTTCGGCCGCGGTCTGCATGCCCATGCGCCGATCGACGGCCTGGCCCGCACGATCATCTCCCGCCGCAACATCAATCTGCCGCTCTTCACCCTGGGCCTCGTGTTCGGCCTCGGGCTGGAGACGTTCCTGTTCATCGTGCTGTGGCAGGTGCTGACCGTCCTCTGGCATGCCGGCCGCACGGCTTGGATCATCCTGCGCGGCGAGAAGCCGGTTGCGGCCTAGGCTGCCTTGGCCTTGCGATCGCCCTGCAAGCAGCGCGCGACTGCCAACGTAAGGAAGCGCGGCGTCAGTGGCGCCGAGCGCGCCGTCAGCGCGTTCATGAAGCCTGGAATGGCAACGCTCTTGCCGGCTTCCATCGCGTTGACACCGTAGCGCGCCACCGAGGCCGCATCGGCGATCGGCATCAAGCCGCTCTTGAACAGGCGCGTGTTGCCAACCCCGGCGCGGCGGACGAAAGCGGTTTGCGTCGGACCGGGGCACAGGCAGGTTACGGTGACCCCCGTGCCTTTGGTTTCAGCCGACAAGGCCTCGGACAGGCTCAGCACATAGGCTTTGGTGGCGTAGTACGCGGCCATGCCCGGGCCAGGCTGGAAGGCGGCGGTCGAGGCCACGTTCAACACCTTGCCTTGCTTGCGCGCCACCATGCCCGGCAGCAGCGCGCGCGTCAGGCTGGTCAGCGCCGCGACATTGACCTGCACCGTCTCGTCCAGCCGCGCCGCGTCGTTATCGATGAAGTTCCCGCCGATACCCAGTCCCGCATTGTTGACCAGCACGTCGATCGTGATGCCTTGCCGTTGCAAGAAATCGACGATCTCGCGCGCCCCTTCGGGATGGCCGAGTTCGGCCGACACGGTTTGCGCTTCGACGCCATGGGCGGTGGCGATTTCGCCCGCCAGTTTCTGCAGCGCCTCGACGTTGCGCCCGGCCAGCACCAGATTGCAGCCACGCGAAGCCAGTTCGCGCGCCAGTTCGCTGCCGATGCCGCTTGAGGCGCCGGTGATCAGGGCGGTTCGTTTGGTCATGGCGGGTCTCCTCAATTTGGAATTAAAGCGCAGCGGGAAGGGCGATGGCGGCCCAGGCGCTGTCGCCTGCCGCCGCAATGAAAGCTTCGTCGAAAGGCTGCGGCGCCTGGGTGCAGACCGCGACCATCAACCCCCACACCATCGCCGCCAGAATCTCGGGTTCGAGCGGGCGCAACAGGCCTTCCCGCCGGCCACGCGCCAGAAGATCGATCGCGGGCAGCATGATGCCGTCTTCGACGGCGCGGCTTTCGGCATCGAGATAGGAGGCGTGGTGATGCAGCTCGCAGAAGGCCAGCATCAGCGGCTGCGCTGCCGCGAACCCGACCATGCGCCGCCACACCTCGTCGAACTGCAGTCGCAAACCCGGCAGGGCGGGAAAATCGCCCCATAGCGCCGCGCCGATCGCGCCCTTGCAGTGACGGTAGAGCGCGTTGCCGAGCGCTTCCTTGTCGACGAAGTAGCGATAGATCGTGCCGATGCCCACCCCGGCCGCCTTGGCGACGTCGGGCATTGTGGTGCCATGGAAGCCGCGCTCGACCATTAACCGCAGCGCCGCCTCCAGCACCGCCTGGCGGCGTGGGGAAGCCTCGGCACCATCGTCACTGAGAGGGGTCGCGCTTGAATTCATTGGCAGTTTGGGGTCCGAAAGCGGAATGAATTTTCATTCCGTCTATATCGGATTTCTTTCCCTGTCAATTGTCGTACAACAAAAATGACAAATTGTTACGGGTTTTCAGCCTGTTAATCGATCCATGCCGGCGCTATGTTGCATTCAACGATAGCGATTGCGGCTCGCGTCGCATTGCTTTGAGGATTGCAGGACGTCGATGCAGAGCATGGTGCCGCGCTTCGGTTTTTGGGCCGGAGCCAAATACAATCTATCGCGCATGACCATGGGTGAATTGGTGCAAGCCTATTTCACCCATTATGCGGTCGTCGCCTATATCGCGCTGGCGCTGGCGAGCGCCGTGGCGACGATCGTGCTGGCGCCGTCCTGGGCTGCCGCGCCGTTCATCGCGCTGGCCGGCGTCGCCGCCGTCATCGTCTACCCGCTGGTGTGGTACTCGCTGCATCGCTGGGTGCTGCACAGCCGGCTGCTCTACAAGTCGCCGCTGACCGCCAAGGTGTGGAAGCGTATTCATTTCGACCATCATCAGGATCCGCACGATCTCGGCGTGCTGTTCGGCGCGCTCTACACCACGCTGCCGACCATCGCGATCATCACCCTGCCGCTGGGCTGGCTGATCGCGGGACCTGCCGGCTCTGCCGCCTGCTTCACTGCCGCGCTGCTGACGACCTGCTTCTACGAGTTCTGCCATTCGGCGCAGCATCTGAACTATCGGCCGAAGTCGAAGATGATGCAGGAGATGAAGCGGCTGCATCTGCTGCACCATTTCCACAACGAAAACGGCAATCACGGCATCACCAATTTCCTGGTCGACCGCGTCTTCGGCACCTTCTACGGCAAGGCGCGCGATCTGCCCAAGAGCCCGACCGTGTTCAATCTCGGCTACGACGAGCGCCAGGCCGAGCGCTATCCCTGGGTGGCGAAATTCTCCGGTTCCATCCGCACCGGCGGCGACGGCCGGCGCTGGAGCCCGGGCGAGCCGATCGCCGGCGCCGACGCGGTGGGCGCCGATCTTGGCTACAAGGACGGCGAGGACGCCCGCAACCAGGCGGCCTGAGATCCGTCCGCCCGCTCGGGGAGGGGCGGCCGGAGCATGAGCGACATTCTCGTCACGCCGGTTGCCGGCAAATCTGATCTGCGCCGTTTCATCGAACTGCCGATCAGGCTCTACCGGGGCCACCAGGGCTATGCGCCGCATCTGACGATGGAGCGCTTCGACGCCTTCTCGAGAAAGAAGAATCCGCATTTCCATCACGCCGATGCGGAATTCTTCCTGGCGCGGCGCAATGGCGAGGTGGTCGGCCGCATTCTGGCGCAGGTCGATCATGCGCACCTGAAACAGCAGAACGACGCCACCGGCCATTTCGGCCTGCTCGACGCCGAGGACGATCCGGCGATCTTCGCCGCGCTGCTGCGGGCGGCGGAGGATTGGCTGCGCGCGCGCGGCATGAAAGCCATTGCCGGACCCTATAGCGTGTCGATCAATGACGAGGTCGGCCAGATGGTCTCGGGCTTCGACGAGCGCTCGATGCTGCTGATGCCCTACGGCCCGCCCTACGCACCGGCTCGCATCGAGCAGGCGGGCTACGGCAAGCTGATGGATCTCTATTCCTACGAGTACGACGTGCGCAAGGCGCCGGTCACCATCGGCCACAAGCTGATCGAGCGCTACGCCAAGGGCCGGGTCAAGGTGCGGCCCGTCAACATGAGCCGCTTCGCCGACGAGCTTTTGGTGGCGATCGATATTTTCAACGACGCCTGGCAGGACAATTGGGGCTTCGTGCCAATCACCAGGGAAGAGATGCAGGCGGCGGCCAAGACCATGAAGCCGCTGGTCGATCCCAGGCTGATCTGGCTTGCCGAACTGGACGACAAGCCGGTGGCGATGATCCTGACCCTGCCCAACCTCAACGAGGCCATCGCCGATATGGAGGGCAAGCTGTTTCCCTTCAACTGGGCCAAACTCCTTTGGCGGCTGAAGGTGAAGCGGGTGAGAACGGGTCGTGTGGCGTTGATGGGCGTGCGCATGAGCCTGCGCCATTCGCCGCTGGGCGCGGCGCTGGCCATGATGGTGATCGACAAGCTGCGCGAGAACGGCACGGCGCTGGGCTATCACTATGCCGAACTGGGCTGGATCCTGGAGACCAACGCCGTGACCCGCCGCATCATCGAGCAGGCGGGCGGGCGCGAATACAAGACCTTTCGGCTCTATTCCAAACCGCTGGCCTGATGTTCGCCGCCCCGCAACGCTTCACCGCGCTGGTGCTGGCCGGCAGCCGCGGCGCTGCCGACCCGGTAGCGGCCGCCTGCAACGTGCCGCACAAGGCGCTGGCGCCGGTGCTTGGCGTGCCCATGCTGTTGCGGGTGGTGGGCGCGCTGCAGACCTCCTCGCGCATCCGCCGCATCGTGTTGCAGTCGAACGAGCCCAGCCTGTTCGACGCCATCCCTGAGTTGAGGCAGGCGATCCGCGACGGGCGTATCGAGGTGCTGGCCGCTGGCGCGTCGCCCGCCCAAAGCGTGGCTCAGGCCATGGCGACGCTGGAGAGTGAATTGCCGGTGCTGGTCACCACCGCCGATCACGCGCTGCTGACGGCGGCGATGATCGACCATTTCTGCGATCAGGCGGCCGCCTCGCAGGCGCAGATCGCGGTTGGCCTGGCGCCGGCGTCCGTGGTGCTGGCCAAATATCCCGGCGCCTTGCGCACTTTCTACCGCCTGGGAGCAGAGCGCTATTCCGGCTGCAATCTCTTTGCGCTGCTGACGCCGGAAGCGAAAAAGGCGATCGATTTCTGGGTACGGCTGGAGCAGCACCGCAAAAAGCCGTGGCGGCTGATCGCCGCCATCGGCTTGCGGCCGCTGTTGATCTATCTCGGCCGGCCGACGCTTGAGCGCGCCATGCGGGAGTTGTCGCTGGTGATCGGCGTCGAGGGCAGGGCCGTCGTCATGCCGTTTGCCGAAGCGCCCATCGATGTCGACAAGCCGGAAGACCTGAAACTGGCGGAAGAGATCTTGCGGACGCGCGTCTAGGCCTTGTCAGGCCAGGTGGCGATCATCTCGCGCACCGTCTCCAGATCGGGCGGGAAATCCACCTCGCCCCATTGCAGCCCCTCGATCAGCGCCGTGTCGATGCGCTCGCGCTGCGCCAGGGCGTGGATCACCTGCAGGTACCAGACCGTGGCGCCTTCGGGCGTGCGCATGAAGGCTTCGACGGCGTTGCGGAACAGGGCGGGGCCCTGGTCGCGGAACAGCAGCATGCCGATCGATTCGGCGTTCACCGTGTCGAGCGGCAGCTTCTTGCCGATGGCCTTGAGCTGGCCGTCCTCGCGGCGGACCTTCATGTCGTCCTCGTCATAGGCCGGCTTGCGGTCGACGGTGACGATGATGTTGGCCTTGGGGCTGGCCAGCACCTTCTGCAGGAGCGCGGTCTCGAACAGCGTGTCGCCGTTGACCAGCAGGAAATCGCCCTGCATCTGCTCGCGCGCCAGCCAGCAGGAGCCCAGATTGTCGGCCACCTTGTAGAAGGGGTTGAAAATCGGACGCAACGTCGTGCCGGGCCGGGCGAGACGGGCGAGCTCGGCCTCCATCATCTCCGACTTGAAGCCGATCACCACCGAGATGTCCCTGATGCCGCAGGCTTCGATGGCGCGCACCTGCCACTCGATCAAGGTGCGGGCGCCGATCTGCAGCAGGCATTTCGGCCGGTCCTGGGTCAGCGGCAAAAGCCGCGAGCCCTGTCCGGCGCTCAGGATTATGGCTTTCATGGCGATACGGCGTTCCAATGCTGGGGCAGTGGCGGGTGTTACCCCGTTCCATCCCCGCCGCGCAAGGCCGGTTTGCAGGCCTATCGGCAGACGCTTTGCCGCGTCGGCGCTAGTCTGCAGGCGCTTTTTCCCTCCTGGCAGATCGCCGCTTTGGCCCCTCCCGATCCTCGTGACGCTTCCGCTCCGCCGCAGGCCGCACCGCCCGGCGCCCTGGAGCCGCTGCGCGACCGCACCTTCCTGACCATCTGGATCGCCAACCTGGTGTCCAATATCGGCGGCTGGATGCAGACGGTGGGGGTGTCCTGGGAGATGACCCATCTGGCGCCGTCGCCGCTCTTCGTGGCGCTGGTGTCGACCGCCAGCACCTTGCCGGTGTTCCTGTTCGCCTATCCCGCCGGCGTGCTGGCCGACCAGCTCAACCGGCGCAACTACATCATCGGCTGCCAGCTCTGGATGATGGCGTCGGCTGCGCTGCTGAGCGTGCTGGCGCTGAGCGGGCACCTGACGGCCTGGACGCTGCTGATCCTCACCTTCTCGCTGGGCGTCGGCAACGCCATGCATGGGCCGGCCTGGCAGTCGGCGGTGCCGGAGCTGGTCGGCCGCCGCCTGCTGCCTCAGGCGGTGGCGCTTAACAGCGCCGGCTTCAACGTCGCCCGCACCATCGGCCCTGGCATTGGCGGCGTCGTCTATGCGCTGGCCGGCACGGTGGCGCTGTTCGCGCTCAACGCCGTCACCTTCCTGGCCGTGGTGCTGGCGCTGCTGCGCTGGAAACGGCCGCAGACTGAGCAGGCCCCGCGCGGCTTCATCGCCGGCGTGGTCAGCGGCGTCGACTTCCTGCGCCAGGCGCGGGATATCCACATCATCCTGCTGCGCTCCGTGCTCTTCTTCCTGCCGGCGGCGGCGCTGATGGCGATGCTACCGCTGCTGGCGCGGGAATACTTGCAGCTCGACGCCACAGGCTTCGGCGCCATCTATTCCGCCTTCGGCGGCGGCGCGGTGCTGGGCGCTTTCGTGCTGCCGCTGCTGCGGCGGCGCTTCGGCCCCGAGGGCGCGGTGCCCGCGGCCATGCTGATCTACGCCGCCGGCATGGGGCTGGCGATCGTGCCCGTGCCGCTGGTTTCCGGCCTCGGTGTCGGTCTGGCCGGCATCGGCTGGATCTGTGTCATTGCTTCCAACAACGTCGCCGCCCAGCTGCGCCTGCCCGCCTGGGTGCGGGCGCGCGGCATCGCCGTCTACCAGATGTCTTTCTTCGGCAGCCTGGCGGCGGGCGGCGCGCTGTGGGGCAAGGTCGCCGAAGAGATCGGCGCTGCCTGGACGGTGGGCGTGGCGCTCGTCGTGCTGCTGGTGCTGGCGGCGCTCGTCACGCGCCTGCCGCCGCTTGGCGAGGTGCAGAGCGAAGCGTGACGCCGTCGCAAATCGCGGCGAGAGGGTGGCGAGGCTGTGTCTGAAATCCAACATGTGGTCAAGAATCTTGGTTTGTGACGCAATTAATTCTTGAACCCCGGAAAAAACGGCGTATCTATCGCTCTCGTGACGCCCACGCACGCGCCTATGGCCCCGTAGTGGTTATGCAGCGACGGAAAGCGTCCTTTTTGGCAATGCCGGTGTAAGGAGCCGGCTCCGGGAGGGACTTTCAATGATTGCTGTCTACACGGGGCGCGAGTCCCGACTCCGACAATTCGTATCCGCCCAGCCCGTCGCCACCAAGGTCGACGGCTATGTTCGTCTGTTCGGACGGAAAAATCCCCATTCGAGTATGAGCGCGGAGGCATAGGGGTTAACGCCCTTGTGCCATCCGGTACTGCCGTTCGCGTCGGAGTTCGCTCCGCACGCCTTGCGTAGCCTTTTGCTCGTGGATTTTCTGAAATGACCGATCGTATCCAGCGTTACCTGAAAGAGAATGACGTCGAGACCCCCGTCCTGATCATGGATCTGGACGCGGTGGAGCAGAACTATCGCCAGCTGCGCGATTACCTGCCGCTCGCCCGCATTTTCTACGCCGTCAAGGCCAACCCGGCGCCGCAGGTGGTGGACCGGCTGTTCAACCTCGGCTCCAGCTTCGACACCGCCTCGCGCGGCGAGATCGAGCTGTGCATGAGCCAGGGCGTGACGGCGGCCAACATCTCGTTCGGCAACACGATCAAGAAGGAGAAGGACATCGCCTGGGCCTATGGCCGCGGCGTGCGCCTGTTCGCCTTCGACAGCGAAGCCGAGCTGCAGAAGCTGGCCAAGTCGGCCCCCGGCGCGCGCGTGTTCTGCCGCGTGCTGGTCGATTGCGGCGGCGCCGAGTGGCCGCTGTCGAAGAAGTTCGGCTGCTCGCCCGAAATGGCGCGCGACCTGCTGATCAAGGCCAAGAAGTGGGGCCTCGACCCGTACGGCCTGTCCTTCCATGTCGGCTCGCAGCAGACCGACCTGGAGCAGTGGGACCGCGCCCTGGGCCGCACGTCGCAGCTCTTCTTCGCCCTCCAGGAGGACGGCGTCGAGCTGAAGATGATCAACTTGGGCGGCGGCCTGCCGGCGCGCTATCGCTCGGAAGTGGCGGGCGTGAAGGACTATGCGCTGGCGATCATGCGGGCGATGACCAAGCATTTCGGCAACGATCTGCCCGAGATCATCATCGAGCCCGGCCGCTCGATGGTGGGCGATGCCGGTGTGATCCAGAGCGAGGTCGTCCTGATCTCGAAGAAGGACGCGTCCGACAAGAAGCGCTGGGTCTATCTCGACATCGGCAAATTCGGCGGCATGGCCGAGACGATGGACGAGGCGATCAAGTACCGCTTCCGCACCAAGCTCGACGGCCGCAAGTCCGGCCCGGTGATCATCGCCGGTCCGACCTGCGACTCAGCCGACATCCTGTACGAGAAGACCGAGTACAAGATGCCGCTCGATCTGAAGGTCGGCGACAAGGTGGAGATCCTGTCCACCGGCGCCTATACCTCGAGCTACTCGTCGGTCAACTTCAACGGCTTCGCGCCGCTGAAGACGGTCTGCGTCTAGCCGTCCTTCCAATCCGTCTATAGTGAGCCGGCGGGGCCTGTCCCCGCCGGCCGTCGTTTCAAGGGGGTTCCATCATGGCCAAACATCCGAAATACGTCGGCTTCAAGGGCCGCATGGTGATGATCGGCTTCGGCTCGATCGGTCAGGGCGTGCTGCCGCTGATCCTGCGCCACATCGACATCAAGCCCTCGCAGATCACGATCGTGACGGCCGAGGATCGCGGCAGCGAGGAAGCGAAGAAATTCGGCATCAAGTTCATCAAGAAGCGCCTGACCCGCGAGAATTATCTGTCCGTGCTCGGCCCGCTGGTCGGCCAGGGCGATTTCATCGTCAACCTCTCGGTCGAGGTTGCTTCGACGGCGCTGATCGAGTTCACCCAGAAGGTCGGCGCGGGCTACATCGACACCTGCATCGAGCCGTGGCCGGGCGGCTACACCGATCCCAACCTGTCGGTCTCGCAGCGGTCGAACTACGCCCTGCGCGAGGGCGCGCTGGCGCTGCGGAAGAAATACAGGAACGGCCCCACCACCGTCATCGCCCACGGCGCCAATCCCGGCCTGGTGTCGCATTTCGTCAAGCAGGCGCTGCTCAACATCGCCAAGGATACCGGCGTGAAGGTCAAGACGCCGGGCAGCCGCGAGGAATGGGCGTCGCTGGCGCAGAAGCTCGGCATCAAGACCATTCACATCGCCGAGCGCGACACGCAGGTCTCGAACGTGCCCAAGAAAGTGGGCGAGTTCGTCAACACCTGGTCGATCGACGGCTTCATCTCCGAAGGCGGCCAGCCGTCCGAGATGGGCTGGGGCAGCCATGAGAAGCATTTCCCCAAGGACGGGGCGCGTCACAAATTCGGCTGCGGCGCTGCGATCTATTTGAACCGCCCCGGCCTGACCACGCGCGTGCGCACCTGGACGCCGATCGAAGGACCGTTCCACGGCTTCATCGTCACCCATAACGAAGCCATCTCGATCGCCGACTACTACACCATCGGCAAGGGCCAGAAGGCCGAGTACCGGCCGACCGTGCACTACGCCTATCACCCCTGCGACGCGGCGATCCTGTCGATGCACGAAATCGTCGGCAAGAATTTCCACGAGCAGAAGAAGAAGCGGCTGATCGTCGAGGAAGTGGTGAGCGGCATCGACGAGCTGGGCGTGCTGCTGATGGGCCACAAGAAGGGCGCCTACTGGTACGGCTCGCAGCTTTCGATCAAGGAAGCGCGCAAGCTCGCTCCGTACAATAACGCCACTTCGCTGCAGGTCACGGCGCCGACGCTGTCGGGCATCATCTGGGCGCTGGAAAACCCCAATCGCGGCATCGTCGAAGCCGACGAGATGGATTTCGCCCGCAACCTCGAGATTTGCATGCCCTATCTCGGTCCGGTGGTTGGCGTCTACAGCGACTGGACGCCGCTGGTCGACCGCGAGCAGCTCTTCCCGGAAGACCTGGATCGCAACGATCCCTGGCAGTTCAAGAATTTCCGCGTGGTGTAACGCGCCGGCAGCGTCCTGCAAAAAAACTGTAACGCCATCGCCACAGCGTCCGGGAAAGCTTCGGCAAGCGTCTGCCAAGACGCTTGCCGCGATGTTCGCACGGGCGTGCATCGTCTATCACTCTCTGCGTAGTTTTGAGGAGGGTGGCAATGAAGACTTTGGTATTCGGCGCAGTGCTTGCCGGTGTGGTCGCTTTTGGCGGAACTGCCGTCGCACAGACTCAGGCCGTGTCGCAGACCAACGGCAAGATCTCCGCCGAGGCCGGCGTCGCCGGCATTGATGGCCGGGACGATTTCGCCGGGTTGGTGACGGGCTCGCTGTCGCTGCCGCTGGGCACCATGTTCGGTGCGCAGTTCGATGTCGGTGCTGGAACCTACTATGGCGGTTTCACCGCCGGCGGCGGCGGCCATCTGTTCTGGCGCAATCCGCAGCAGGCGCTGCTTGGCGTGTTCGGCAACTACACCACCGCGCAGAAGGCGGGCTGGGGCCGCGCGGGCGTCGAGGGCGAGCTCTATCTCGGCATGTTCACTCTGGCGGCCCATGGCGGCTATCAGTTTGGCGACGACAGCCGCCGCATCGACGTCCGCAAGGGCGGCTTCGGCGGCGCTGATGCAATCGCCTACATTGGCGAGAACTTCGCCCTGTCGGTTGGCGGCGGTCTTTATGCCAGCGAGTGGGGCGGCCGTGCGGGTCTGGAGTTCCAGCCCGGCCTTGGCGCCGTTCCCGGCCTCGCGATATTCGCGTTGGGCGAAATCGGCGAGAACGACCAGTACCGGGCCACGGCCGGCGTGCGCTTCTATTTCGGCGCCAACAAGAGCTTGCAGAAGCGTCATCGCGAGGATGATCCCGCCGTGTTCCTGTTCTCCTCGCTTGGCGGCTCGGCCGCCCGGGGCAAGAACAACGGTCAGGGCAACGGCTGCGAGAAGCCGCCGCAAGAGTCCTTCGCGCTGGTGGTGGACGAGTGCCAGTTCCCCGACTAGGCCATTGAGGCCGACATTTGAAAAGCCCGCTTCGGCGGGCTTTTCTTTTGCCGGAATAGATGCGCGCAGGAGGTGTTTATCCGGTAGGGGCCGCCACCGGGGACATACCGTCGACGCCGAGCCTCTTCGGAGATACGCCAATGAAACTTCTTCTCAAGCTGGGCGCCTGCGCCCTTGCCATGGGCCTGCTGGCCGCCTGCGCCGATGAGCCCGCCATGGTCGCCGACAACGCCAAGGGCAAGATCCTGACCGACTCCAAGGGCATGACGCTCTACACGTTCGACCGTGACACGACGCCGGGCAAATCGGCCTGCAATGGCCAGTGCGCCACCAACTGGCCGCCGCTGATGGCTGCCGCCAGCGCCAGCAATGCCGGCGACTGGACCGTGGTGACACGCGACGACGGCTCCAAGCAGTGGGCCTATAAGGGCAAGCCGCTCTATACTTGGGTCAAGGACACCAAGCCCGGCGAAACGACAGGCGACGGCGTCAACAACGTCTGGAAGATCGCCAAACCGTAGAGGCGTTCGACGTGAAGGCATGAGCGAGCTGAGAGCCCGTCTGCAGGATCACATCCCGGCCTTGCGCCGCTACGCCCGCGCTTTAGTGGGTGACGCGGCGCAGGCCGACGATCTGGTGCAGGACTGCCTGGAGCGTGCCGTCTCGCGCGCCCATCAATGGCGCCAGTCCGGATCCCTGCGCGGCTGGCTCTTTACGATCATGCACAACATCAATGCCAACCAGCGCCGCTCGGCCGCGCGTGCGCCGGGCTGGGATCCGATCGAGCGGGTGGAGAATACCGCCGGCCGGGCGGGCGACCAGATCGATCGCATTGTGTTGCAGGAGGCCGTGGCGGCGCTCGCTCTGCTGTCGCTGGAGCAGCGCCAGGTGCTGCTGCTGGTGGCGCTGGAGGGCCTGCGTTACGAGGAGGTCGCCCAAGTGCTGGGCGTGCCGATAGGGACCGTGATGTCGCGCCTGTCGCGGGCTCGCGATCGCTTGCGCGATCTCAGTCAGAGCGGCGGCAAGCGCGGCTTGTGGAGAGTGAAATGACCAATACGCCGCAAGGCGGCGATCTGCCGCCGATCGACGACGATATGCTGCACGCCTATGTCGATGGCCGTCTCGACGGCGCCGCCCGCGCCCGCGTTGCCGCCTGGCTCGAAGCCAACCCGGACGAAGCCGCGCGCACTGCTGATTGGCAGGCGACGGGCGAGGTTTTGCGGGCGGCATTCGAGCCGGTGGCACAAGAGCCGGTGCCGGCGCGTCTGGCGGCCTTCGCCCTGCCGGCAGGGAGTTCCGGCCTCCCATGGTGGCGCCAAGCGGCGGCGGCTGTCGTGCTCCTGACGCTGGGTGCGGCCGGCGGCTACGGCGTTGCCGAACTCAATCGCCCGGCGCCGCCGTCGGCCGGTCTGAACGCGCGGCATCTCGCCGACAGCGCCGCGTCTGCCCATCGCGTCTTCGTGGTCGAGGTGCGCCATCCCGTCGAGGTCGGCGCCGATCAGGAGCAGCATCTGGTGACGTGGCTGGGCAAGCGCGTCGGCGCCAAGCTGATCGCGCCGCGGCTGGACGCGCAGGGCTATCGCCTGGTCGGCGGCCGCCTGCTGTCGTCGGATGCCGGACCGGCGGCGCAGCTGATGTACGAGAACCGCGAGGGCAAGCGCATCACAGCCTACGTCGCGTCCTCGGTGGCCGACGGGCAGACCGCATTCCAGTTCCGCCAACAGGACAAGGTCTCGACTTTCTACTGGGTCGACAACGGCACTGGCTACGCGCTGTCAGGCGAGATCGAGCGCGCGGCGCTGCTCGACATCGCCAAGGTCGTCTATACCCAGCTGCAGCCCTGACGCACCGCAACAGGGCGCACTGGTCGCAGCCTCGCCCGATTGCCCTTCGGCCCGACTGTCCCTAGGTTGGGAGAGTTGCTCCGGGGGCGATCATGAAGAATTTGCTGATCCACATCGTCGATGCGGGCGATTTCGAAACCCGCGTCGAATTGGCATTCGATCTGGCCGAACGGCTGGGCGCGCATCTGGTCGGGCTGCACACGCTGACCCCGCCCAGCATGCCCGAACCGGTGATCGGTCGCGGCGCTTCGGCCGTTCTGCTGGCGGAACGGACCGAGCGCAACCGCAAGCTTTCGGCCGAGCTCGAGGCTCGGTTCCGCGAAGCCAGCCGCCGACGTGGCTTGTCCTGCGAATGGCGCGCGGAAGAGGGCGAGCCGGCGGCGGTTCTGGCCCTGCATTCGCGCTATGCCGATCTGGTGATCGCCACCCTGCCGCAGCGGACGACCTTCGAGGAATTCCTGGTCGGGCCGCCGATCGACCGGCTGGCGCTGGTGGTCGCCTGTCCGGTGCTGTTCGTGCCCACGGCCTTCGTGCAGCGCCAGACCGCGCGTCGCGTCGTGATCGGCTGGAAGAGCGGCCGCTCCTGCGCCCGGGCGCTGCGCGAATCGGTGCCCATCCTGCGCCTGGCCGACGAAGTGACGATCGTCACCATCCGCGATGCCGATGCCGATCATTTGCACGGGGCTGAGATCGCCACCAGCCTGGCGCGGCACGGCGTGAAAGCGATGGTGCGTCAGGATTTCGACAGCCGGGGCGGCGACGCCGGGGCGGAATTGCTGGCGCATGCAGCCTCGATGAACGCCGATCTGGTGGTGATGGGCGCCTATGGCCATTCGCGCCTGCGCGAACTGGTGCTGGGCGGCGCGACGCAAAAGGCGCTGAACGACGCCCGCATCCCCTTGCTGATGTCGCACTGAACCTGTTGTCGTGGTTTAGAAGAAGATCAGCGTCACCACGACGAACAGCGGCACGAGAATGCCGCACGACCACAGCATGTAGCCGAAGAAGCTGGGCATCTTGACGCCCGCTTCCTCGGCGATCGACTTGACCATGAAATTGGGCGCGTTGCCGATATAGGTGTTGGCGCCCATGAATACGGCACCCGCCGAGATCGCCAGCAGGGTTCCGGCCAGCGGGCCCATCAGGCTGGGTGCATCGCCGCCGGCGGTATTGAAGAAGATCAGATAGGTCGGCGCGTTGTCGAGGAAGCTCGACAGCGCGCCGGTGATCCAGAAATACATCGCATTGTTGGGCGCCCCGTCAGGCCGCGTCACCAGCGACACGATGCCAGACAGGGACCCGTCGGCGCCGGCGCGCAATATGGCGATGGCCGGGATGATGGTCAGGAAGATGCCGATGAAAAGCTTGGCCACTTCCATGATCGGGCCCCAGGAAAAGCCGTTGGCGGCGCGGCTTTCGTTGTCTGTCAGCTTCAGCGACAGCAGAGCGACGCCGATCAGCAGTGCGTCGCGCACGAGATTCTGCAGCTCGACTTCGACGTGATAGACGTTGAAGACGATGCCGGGCTTCCACAACCCGCTCAACAGCACCGCACCGACGATGCCGCCCAACAGCAGGATGTTGACGCCGCCTTCCAGCCCCATGGTGGTGTCGGGCGTTGGATCGGGCCGCCTCACGCCCTCCTTGCGATAAAGGTAGCTGTCGTAGGCGTAAAATACCGTCAGCAGCACCAGGGCACAGATCAGAGTCGGGGCGGCGAGATGGATGGTGGGCCAGAAGAAATCGACACCTTTGAGAAAGCCCAAAAACAGCGGCGGATCGCCTAGCGGCGTCATCGAGCCGCCGATATTGGCGACCAGGAAGATGAAGAACACCACGACGTGCACGCTGCTCTTGCGATTGTCGTTAGCGCGCAGCAAGGGACGGATCAGCAGCATCGAGGCGCCGGTGGTGCCCATCCAGCCGGCCGCCACGGTGCCCACGGCCAGCAAGCCGGTGTTAAGCGAGGGAGAGCCGTGCAGATTGCCGCGGATGCGGACGCCGCCCGCCACCGTGAACAGCGCGAACAGCAGGATGATGAAGGGGATGTATTCCAGCAGCAGCGTATGGAGAAGCTCGTAGAGCGCGATGCTGAACCCTTGCGTCAGCGCGAACGGCACCAGGAACAGCAGCGCCCAGAAAGCGGCGACTTTGCCGAAATGGTGATGCCAGAAATTCGGCAGGGCCAGCGGCATGATGGCGATCGACAGCAGCATGCCGGCGAACGGCACCACCCAGATCAGGCCCAGTGCCTTGCCGTCGACATGCGGCGCGCCTTCGGCGGCATAGGCCATGGCGGGCGCGAGCACGAGCGTTGCAGCAACGCCCAAGATGGGCAGCAGGCGAAGAAGAAGTTTCGACATCAAACGATCCCCAAAGTCGCGCTGACACCGCCATCGACGATCAGCGTGTGACCATTAACATAGGATGCCGCATCGCTGGCAAGGAAGACGGCCGCACCGGCGATCTCCTCCGGCCGGCCCCAGCGGCCCAGTGGCACGCGCTTGGCGTAGGGCGGGCCGACGGCGGGATTATCGAGCATCGGCTGGTTGGTTTCGGTGGCGAAGAAGCCGGGTGAGATGGCGTTGCAGGTGATGCCGTGCGGGCCGAGATCGGCAGCCAGCGCCCGCGTCAGCGCCTCGAGCCCGGCCTTGGCGGCGACATACCCCGGATCGCCGACCCGCGCCAACGCCGCCGTGATGGACGTGACGTTGATGATGCGGCCCCATTTGTTCGCCTTCATCGACGGCGCGGCCAGACGGCATAACGCGAAGGCGGCGACCAGATCGACCTGCAGCAGCTTGGCGAAATCCTCCGGCTCCAGCGCCTCGAGCGAGCGACGGTCGCGCTGGCCGACATTGTTGACCAGGATGTCCAGCCGCCCGGCCTGCTTCAACAGCTTCTCCAGCCCGCGCCCGGTCGCCGTAGTATCGGTGATGTCGAAAACCAGGGGAGCAACGCTATGGCCGCCGCTTTCGAGTTCGCGCGCCCGGCGGCGCAGGATCTCGGCGTCGCGGCCATTGAGGAACACCTGCGCCCCGGCTTCGGCCAGGCCCTGCGCCATGGCGAAGCCAAGGCCGCGACTGGCGCCGGTTATCAGCGCGATTTTACCTTTGAGACTGAATGCCGAACGAGACGCCAAAACCATGCCCCCAAAACTGGGGCAATCCTAACAGCGTGACCGCATCGCGACCAAGCGGGGTGTCAGGATGGCGATTGCCGGCCCAGCGGGCGATAGTCCGGCGATCCGAAGGCGGCTCCTCTTCCTGTCTCGAAATGGTTTTTCAGGCCAAACAGGAAATAGGCCCATTGCGCGCTGCAATGGCGCATCAGCGGCGTCTCGTCGCGCCAGCCGGCGTGGCGGAAATCGAGGGCGATTTCATCGCCGTCGGGTTCGATGGAAAATTCCAGCCGCGTGCCGATCCAGTCCGCCGGACCGCCGGTGCAAATCATGCTGACATGCGAAGGCGGCATCATTTCGTGCATACGGAATTCCGGGCCGCTGTTGGGAAAGCGGAACGAAACGGTGCCGTTCAAAGCGGCGTCGCCGTCGCAATGAGCGGTCCACCATTTCTTGAATCCTTCGATCGTCGACACGGCCGCATACAGCTCTGCAGCCGTTGTGCCCCGGATGCCGAAGCGATGTCCGATGTTGGGCATGAGCGTCCTCCCTCGCTGCCGTTATGGTAACGCCGTGGCGCGTGGCTGCTTCTCACAAGCCTGTGACGCCAGAGCTTGCTTGGCAGTTGCGATCGAACCTGGCTTTGGACATGATCCGCCGCCTGGCTTATGGGAATTGTCATGAAACAACTCGACCTGCCGATCGTCATCGGCCATCGCGGCGCCGCCGCCTACGCCCCCGAAAACACGCTCGCGTCCTTTGGCGAGGCCAAGAAGAGGGGCGCGCCCTGGGTCGAGTTCGACGTCAAGCTGACCGCCGACAATCGTCTCGTGATCATGCATGACGCTTCGCTGAAGCGGACCGCCGGTCTCGACGCGATGGTGGCCGCCACGAGCTACGAAAATCTGCGCAAGCTCGATGCCGGCAGCTGGTTCGGCCCGTCCTATCGCGGCGAGCATGTGCCCGATTTCGAAGAGACCATCGCGCTGCTGCGCGAGCTGGGTCTGGGCGCCAATATCGAGATCAAGCCCTGTCCCGGGCGCGAGGAGGAAACCGCGATTGCCGTGGTCGCAGCGCTGGCGCGGCTGTGGCCGGCGGAGCTGCCGACGCCGTTGCTGTCGAGTTTCAAGGACGCTTCTCTTGCTGCAGCGCAGCAGAGAGCGCCACAATTTCCGCGCTTCAGCCTGTTTGATGTCATCGAAGGTCCTTGGCGGGAACGCGCCAAGGCCGTGGGGGCGGTGGGCATCAACACCAACGGCCATAAGGTAAAGCCCGAGGCCATTACGCAGATAAAGTCAGCCGGCTACCTTCTGGGCGTCTATACGATCAACGAAGGGCCCAGGGCTGCTGCGCTGCGCGCGCTGGGCGCGGACACTATAATCACCGACGCGCCGGATATCGTCTTGCACGCGTTGCAGGCTTAGTTGCGTCGCAAGATTGCAGTTGCCGAACTTCCGGGCTATCTGGTTATCTGTCACAATAATTTAACAAAACTGCCACGACGCAGTTACTGGGGGTTGTCAGGTTGGCCCCCGGTTTCAATGAGGGAGGCTTCTTCACCATGCGCATGACTACAATGGCTGCCGTTTCCGCGCTCGCTTTCGGGCTGTCGGCCGGCGCCGCCAACGCACAGACGCAAATCGAATTCTGGCACGCCATGGGCGGCAATCTCGGCGAAGCGACCAACGCGCTGGCCGAGGAATTCAACAAGACGCAGAAGGAATACAAGGTCAACGCCGTCTACAAAGGCTCCTATACGGAGACTTTGACCGCCGCGATCGCCGCCTTCCGCGCCAAGCAGAACCCGCACATCGTGCAGGTGTTCGAAGTCGGCACCGCCAACATGATGGCCGCCAAGGGCGCCGTCTATCCGGTCTATCAGTTGATGGCCGACGCCAAGGAGCCGTTCGATCCCAAGGCCTATATCGGCCCGGTCTACGGCTACTACTCGACCACCGACGGCAAGCTGCTCTCCATGCCGTTCAATTCCTCGACGCCGGTGTTCTACTGGAACAAGGAATTGTTCACCAAGGCCGGTCTCGATCCCAACACACCGCCCAAGACCTGGCAGCAGGTCGGCGAGATGGGCAAGAAGCTGGTCGCGTCGGGCGCCAAATGCGGTTTCACGCCGCAGTGGCAGACCTGGACCATGATCGAGAATTTCGGCGCCTGGCATAACATTCCGTTCGCCACCAAGGCCAATGGCTTCGGCGGCACCGATATCCAGCTGCAGATCAACGATCCGGCCCGCGTCAAGCACATCCAGCGCCTGGCCGATTGGGGCAAGGACAAGGTGTTCGTCTATGGCGGCCGCGAAGGCAAATCGACGGCGCTGTTCAATGCCGGCGAGTGCGCCATGCATGTCGGCTCCTCGGGTTCGGCCGCTGGCATCGAGAAAGCCGTCGGCGCCGGCAAGGTCGGCATCACGATGATGCCGTACGATTCGGAAGTCGCCGCCAAGCCGCAAAACTCGATCATCGGCGGCGCCACGCTGTGGGTGCTGAACGGCCGTCCCAAGGAAGAGTACAAGGGCGTCGCCAAGTTCTTCTCCTACCTCGCCAGCCCCGAAGTGCAGGCCAAGTGGCATCAGTTGACCGGCTACGTGCCGATCACGGTCGCCGCCTACGATCTGTCCAAGAAGCAGGGCTTCTACGAGAAGAACCCGGGCCGCGACGTCGCCGTCAACCAGCTGACGCTCAATGCGCCGACGGACAACTCGAAGGGCCTGCGCATCGGCAACTTCGTGCAGATCCGCGACGTGGTCGACGAGGAGCTGGAAGCGGTGTGGTCTGGCGCCAAGACCGCCAAGCAGGCGCTGGACTCGGCGCAGGAGCGCGGCAACAAGCTGTTGCGCGACTTCGAGGCGGCCAACAAGTAAGCCGTTTGTAGAACGCCGCCCTCTCCCGTTTCCGCGGGAGAGGGCGATTTGCTTGGGGGCAAAGTCTTTCTGCGATGATCAAGCGCGCGACGTTCAACCACAAAACGCTGCCCTATCTTCTGCTGGCGCCGCAGATCGCGGTCACCATCATTTTCTTTTTCTGGCCGTCGGGTCAGGCGATCTGGCAATCGCTGCTGTTGGAAGACAGCTTCGGCGGCAATTCCCGCTTCGTCTGGTTCCGCAATTTCGAGCGCCTGTTCGAAGATACGACCTACGGCCATGCCTTCTGGAACACCGCCGTGTTCAGTTTCCTGGTGGCGGGCATCGGGCTGGCGCTGTCGCTGCTGCTGGCGGTGATGGCTGACCGCACCATTCGCGGCTCGACCGGCTACAAGACGTTTCTGGTCTGGCCCTATGCCGTGGCGCCGGCCATCGCCGGCGTGCTGTTCGGTTTCATGTTCAATCCGAGAGTCGGCATTCTGGCCTATACGCTGAATTCGATCGGCATCGAGTGGAACCACCAGCTCAACGGCAATCAGGCGATGATCCTCGTGGTGGCCGCAGCCTGCTGGAACCAGATCAGCTACAACTTCCTGTTCTTCCTCGCCGGCCTGCAATCGATCCCCAAATCGCTGATCGAAGCGGCGGCGATCGACGGCGCCGGTCCCGGCCGGCGGTTCTGGACCGTGATCTTCCCGCTGCTTTCGCCGACCGGCTTCTTCTTGCTGGTGGTGAACACGATCTACGCGCTGCTCGGCACGTTCGGCATCATCGATTCGCTGACCAAGGGCGGGCCGGGCAAGGACACCGAAATCCTGGTGTTCAAGGTCTACAACGACGGCTTCCGCGGCCAGGATTTCGGCGGCTCAGCGGCGCAGTCGGTCATCCTGATCGCCATCATCGTGGCGTTCACCATCATCCAGTTCCGCTTCATCGAGCGGAAAGTGCACTACTAGGGGGCGCGTCATGGTCGAGAACCGTCCCTGGCTGACCGTGATGGCCCACGCCATCCTGATCATGGGTCTGCTGCTGATCGCGTTTCCGGTGTGGATGACCTTCGTCGCCTCGACCCATGACGCCGACACCATGCTGCGCTCGCCCGTGCCGCTGCTGCCCGGCACGAAGATGCTGGAGAACTACTACACGGTGCTGTTCGAAGGCTTCGGCCAGGCCTCGCGTATGCCGCAATGGCGCATCATGATGAACAGCCTGATCATGGCGATGGGCGTGTGCGTCGGGAAGATCGTCATCTCGATCATCGCCGCCTATGCGGTAACCTATTTCCGCTTCCCCTTCCGCATGACGTTCTTCTGGATGATCTTCGTCACCCTGATGCTGCCGGTCGAGGTGCGCATCGTGCCTACTTATGGAGTGGTGGCGGCGTTGGGCATGCTGGACAGCTATTCGGGCCTGATCCTGCCGCTGATCGCCTCGGCCACCGCAACCTTCCTGTTCCGCCAGTTCTTCCTGTCCGTGCCGGAGGAGCTGGCTGAAGCCGCGCGCGTCGATGGCGCCGGTCCGCTGCGCTTCTTCTGGAACATCCTGCTGCCGATGAGCCGCACCTCGATCGCGGCCCTTTTCGTGATCCAGTTCATCTACGGCTGGAACCAGTATTTGTGGCCGCTGCTGATCACCACCAAGGAAGAGTTCTACACCATCGTCATGACCGCTTCGCGCCAGGCCAACGTGGTCGACGGCGTGCCGCAATGGAACCTGATCATGACGGCCGGCATGCTGGCGATGCTGCCGCCGGTGCTGATCGTGGTCTTCATGCAGCGCCAGTTCGTGCGCGGCCTGGTCGATGCGGACAAGTAAGAGCGGCGCGAATGCGCGGGACGGGGAGCAAGAGGCATGACTGAGGTAAGCCTGCGCGGGGTGCGCAAGAGCTACGGCGATCTGGAAGTCATCCATGGCATCGACATGGAGATCAAGGACGGCGAGTTCATCGTCATCGTTGGCCCCTCGGGCTGCGGCAAGTCCACCCTGTTGCGCATGATTGCGGGGCTCGAACAGATCACCGGCGGCGAGGTCAGCATCGGCGGCCGGGTGGTCAACAAGCTCGAGCCCAAGGACCGCGATATCGCCATGGTGTTCCAGAACTATGCGCTCTACCCGCATATGAGCGTGTACCAGAACATGGCCTACGGCCTGAAGATCCGCCGCATGTCGAAGGAAGAAATCGACCAGCGGGTGCAGAAAGCGGCCAAGACGCTGGAACTGTCGCAGCTGCTGCAGCGCAAGCCGCGCCAGCTTTCCGGCGGCCAGCGCCAGCGCGTCGCGATGGGGCGCGCCATCGTGCGCGAGCCGGCGGTGTTTCTCTTCGACGAGCCGCTGTCCAATCTCGACGCCAAATTGCGCGTGCAGATGCGGCTTGAGATCAAGAAGCTGCAGCGCCAGCTCGGCACCACCAGCATCTACGTCACTCACGACCAGGTCGAAGCCATGACCCTGGCCGACCGGCTGATCGTCATGAACGCCGGCGTCGCCGAGCAGATCGGCTCGCCGCTGGAAGTCTACGACCGTCCCGCCACCACCTACGTCGCAAGCTTCATTGGCTCGCCGGCGATGAACTTTCTTCCGGCCAAGCTTTCTGCGGGCGGTTCGATGGTTGCCATCGGCGGCAGCTCTTCGGCGGCGCTGGCGCTGGGGCATAGCCTGGGCGGCCAGGACGGGCGCGACGTCACCTTGGGCATCCGGCCCGAGCACATGAAACCCGACGCCGGCGGCGGGCGGCATGTCGATCTGAGAGTGGACATGGTCGAGCCGCTTGGCGCCGACACGCTGGTGCATGGCCGTTTCGTCGCGGCCGATGCCGATGTCACTCTGCGCCTGCCGGGCACGGCCAAGTGCAAGCCCGGCGACGTATTGCCGCTGTCGGCCGATCCCGACCGGCTGCATGTCTTCGACAAGGAAACCGGCCGTCGTCTGGGCTAGGATGCGGGCGGCGCCGCGCGGCGGCGGTTCACGGTTGAGCGTTTCGGATTCCCATGCTGTTTGCGACCTACAACATTCATTACGGCGTCGGCGCCGACCACAAGTACGACGTCGAGCGCATCGCCCGCACCGTCGAACAGGCCGACATCATCTGCTGCCAGGAAGTGGTGCAGGGTTGGCCGCAGAACGGTTATGAGGATCAGGCCGCCAGCCTCGCCAAGGCGCTGAACCGGCACTACGTCTTCTACGGCCCGTTCGATACCGATGGCAGCACGACTGGCGCCGACGGCAAGATCGTCCATCGCCGCCGTACCTTCGGCAACATGATCCTCAGCCGCTGGCCGATTCGCTCCAGCCGCGTACGGCCGCTGACGCACAATTCGCTGTCAAACCAGTTCGATCTGCAGCGCGGCGCGATCGAGGCGGTGATCGACGCGCCCGGCCTGCCGATCCGTGTCTATTCGGTGCATCTCTCGCACGTCTCCGACGCCCAGCGCACGCCGCAGGTTCACGACCTGCTCGATTTCGTGCGCCAGGCGCCGGGCAACGGAAGCCCGTGGGATGTGGGCGCTGGCGCGCAGTTCATCTTTCAGGACAAGCCGCCGAAAATGCCCGAGGCGGCGATCATCATGGGCGACATGAATTTCTCGCCCGCCGATCCCGAGTATCCGCTGATCGCGGGGCATATCAGCAAGTTCTATGGCCGCATGGTGCGCAACGACCAGTTCGTCGATGCCTGGACGCATCTGGGCAACGACGAATATGCCGAAAGCTTCCCCCGCGAGGGCCGCATCGACCACATCTTCGTCTCGCCGCATCTGGCGCCGGCCCTGACCAAAGCCTGGATCGACAACGAGGCGCTGGGCTCGGACCACTGGCCGCTCTTCGCCGAGCTCGATCCGGCCAAGATCGCCAAGAGCTAGGCGATGGCGGGAACGCGCGAGCGGCCTTTCGATCTGTTCGTCATCGGCGGCGGCATCAACGGCGCCGGCATCGCCAACGACGCCAGCGGGCGCGGCCTGAAAGTCGGGCTGTGCGAGATGGCCGATTTCGCCGGCGCCACCTCCTCAGCCTCGACCAAGCTGATCCATGGCGGTTTGCGCTATCTTGAGTATTACGAGTTCCGCCTGGTGCGCGAGGCTCTGGCCGAGCGCGAAGTGCTGCTGCGCAAGGCGCCGCACATCATCTGGCCGCTGCGCTTCGTGCTGCCGCACGAGCCGCATCTGCGCCCGAGCTGGATGATCCGCATCGGCCTGTTCCTCTACGACCATATCGGCGGGCGCATGACCTTGCCGAAGTCGCAAGGCGTCAAGCTGACCGGCACGCAATGGGGCCTTGGCCTGAAGGATCGCTATACCAAGGGCTTCGTCTATTCCGATTGCTGGGTCGACGATGCCCGGCTGGTGATCTTCAATCTGATGCAGGCGCAGGAAAAGGGGGCGGTGATCCTGCCGCGCACGCAATGCCTGGGCGCGACTCGCGACGGCGATCTGTGGCGCCTCTCCTTGCGCGATCTGCAATCAGGCCAGGACAGCGAAGTCTTTGCCCGTGGCGTGGTCAACGCGGCGGGGCCGTGGGTACGGCGCCTGTTTGATTCGCTATCCGGCGTGAAGCCGGGCAACAACGTGCGCCTGGTCAAGGGCAGCCACATCGTGGTGCCGCGCCAGCACCCGGGCGATCACGCCTTCATCCTGCAGAATCGCGACAACCGCATCGTCTTCGTCATTCCCTACCAGAACGATTTCAGCCTGATCGGCACCACCGACGTGCCCTATGAGGGCGAGCCGCGCGACGTGAAGATCACGCAAGAGGAAATCGACTATCTCTGCGCCATCGCCTCGGATTATCTCGCCAATCCGGTAACGTCCAAGGATGTCGTCTGGACCTATTCCGGCGTGCGACCGCTCTACGACGACGGCTCGGACAATCCATCCGCCGTCACCCGCGATTACGTTTTCGAGCTCGATGCGCCGGGCGAGAAAACGCCGCTGCTGTCGGTCTATGGCGGCAAGATCACGACCTATCGCGAACTGGCCGAGCGGGCGCTGCACAAGCTGAAGCCGTTCTATCCCACCATGGGCGGCGACTGGACGGCGCAGGGCCCATTGCCCGGCGGCGATCTGGGGCTGGAGTTCGAGGCCTTTGTCGGTGCGCTCGTCGCCCGCCATCCCGCTCTGCCGCCGGAATACCTGCGCACCCTGGCGCGGCGGCACGGCAGCCATGCCAACCGCATTCTCGAAGGCGCGCACAAGATCGACGATCTCGGCCGGCATTTCGGCGCCCAGCTCTATCAGCGCGAAGTCGAGTGGCTGATGCGCGAGGAATGGGCGGTCGAGGCCCAGGACGTGCTGTGGCGGCGCACCAAGGAAGGCCTGCACATGGACGAGGCTCAACGCGCGGCGCTGGGCGAATGGATGGCCGCGCACCGCCGCAATCGCCTATAGTTCGACCGGAGTGAAGCAAGAGGCTGGCGATGAGCAATCCCCGTTACGTCCTCGCCATCGACCAGGGCACCACCTCGACCCGGGCCATGATCTTCGACGCCGAGGGCGCGGCGATCGGCATGGCGCAGCAGGAGCTGCGCCAGATCTATCCGCACCCGGGCTGGGTCGAGCACGATGCCGAGGAGATCTGGCGTGCCACGGTCGATGTCTGCCGCGGCGCCATCGCTCGCTCCAGCATCTCCGCCGCCGACATCGCTGCCATCGGCATCACCAACCAGCGCGAGACGGTGGTGCTGTGGGACCGCGCTACCGGCCAGCCGGTGCACAACGCCATCGTCTGGCAGGATCGCCGCACCGCCGATTTCTGCGACCAGCTTCGCAACAGCGGGCTGGAGGAGCGGGTACGGGCGCGCACGGGCCTGCTGATCGACCCGTATTTCTCAGCCACCAAGCTTGCCTGGCTGCTGCAGCATTCGTCCGACCTGCGGGCGCGGGCCGAACGCGGCGAGCTGGCTTTCGGCACCATCGAATGCTTTCTGCTGTGGCGGCTGACCGGCGGCAAGGCGCATCTGTCGGATGCCACCAATGCCTCGCGCACCATGCTGTTCGACATCCACAAGCAGCAATGGGACGAGGAATTGCTGCGGCTGCTGCGCATCCCTGCCTCGGTGCTGCCGACGGTGGTCGACAATTTCGGCGAGTTCGGCACGACGACGGCGGATTTCCTTGGCATGCCGATCCCCGTCACCGGCATGGCGGGCGACCAGCAGGCGGCCTCGATCGGCCAGGCCTGTTTCGAGCCCGGCATGATCAAGAGCACCTATGGCACCGGCTGCTTCGTGCTGCTCAACACCGGCGCCGAGGCCATCACATCGCGCAACCGCCTGCTGACCACCATCGCCTATCGCTTCGCGGGGCAGGCCTGTTATGCGCTGGAGGGCAGCATCTTCATCGCCGGCGCAGCCGTGCAATGGTTGCGCGACGGGCTGAAGATCATCAAGTCGTCGGGCGATACCGAGACCCTGGCGCAATCGGCTGCTGCGAGCAGCGAAGTCTACATGGTGCCGGCCTTCACCGGCCTGGGCGCGCCTTATTGGGATCCGCATGCGCGCGGCGCCATCCTCGGCCTGACGCGCGACAGCGGCGTCGCCGAAATCGCGCGCGCCACGCTCGATGCGGTCTGCTACCAGACGCGCGATCTGATCGAGGCGATGACCGCCGACGGCGCGGCCAAGCCTGTAGCGCTGCGGGTCGATGGCGGCATGGTGGCCAATGACTGGCTGATGCAGCGTCTCTCCGACATGCTCGACGTGCCGGTCGAACGTCCCGCCGTCACCGAAACCACGGCGCTGGGCGCGGCCTTCCTCGCTGGACTCTATGCCGGCGTCTATCCCGACGCCGCCAAGCTCGCCTCGATCTGGCGCAAGGACAAGGGCTTCGAGCCGTCGATGCCTGAAGAGCAGCGGGCGAAGCTCTATGCAGGATGGAAGGACGCTGTGGCACGCGTGCGCTCGGGCAAGTGATACGCATCGCCGCCTGGGCCTTGCTGGGCGCGTTGCTGATGTTGCCAGCGATGGCGCAGGTCGAGATCAGGGGCGTGACCGTCGCGCCGCCCGACCGCCCCGGCACTGGCGGCATCATGCTGAAATCGCTGCTGTCGACGCGCCTGCCGGGCGAAATCGTCGGCCTGCGCCTGCACGCGGGGCGCGTACTAGCGCGACTGGATAGTGGCCAGACCTACCGCCTGACACTGCGCGAGGGCGAGCTTGCGCGCGAGCCGGTGCTCGCCCCCGATCACGGGCCGCCCTCCGCCGATTCGCTGCCGGATACGGAAGTCACCGGCTCCGGCAACGTCGAAGCCGCCTGGCTGATCGGACCGACGGACCGTCTGCGCCATGGCGCCCTGGGCGACGCCATCGAGGCAACGGGTTTCCGGCTGCGGTGGAAGAGTGGCGTCATCGAGGATTTCCGTCTTGAGGCGCCCGACGTGTTCGAAGATCGCAAAGTGCGGCTGGCCGATGTCGATGGTGACGGCAGGCCGGAAGCCTTGCTGGTGCGCAGCTCGCCGCAGACCGGCGCGGCACTGGCGATCTATCGCCTGCGGCCTGGCGGCATCGCCTTGCTGACCCAATCGGCGCCGCTCGGTCAGGCCAATCGCTGGCTGAATCCTGTGGGCGTCGCCGATCTCGATGGCGACGGCAAGGCGGAAATCGCCCTGGTGCAACGGCCTCATCTCGACGGGCGACTGACGGTGCTGCGGTTGGAAGACGGCTTTCTGCGCGAGATCGCGGCCACAGCCGGTCACTCGAACCATCGCCTGGGCCGCCGCTTCCTGGGGCTGAGCGCGCTGATCGACGTGACCCGCGCCGGCCGGCCGCAAATCGTCGTCGCCGGCATCGCCGACGACTGCCTGCATGTTCTGGCGTTGGAAGGGGGCGGATTGCGCGAGATCGGCAATCTCAGTTGCGGCGCCTCCTTCGTCGGCGACTTCATCGTTGCCGACATCGATGGCGATGGCCGCGAAGACCTGATCGTGGCGCGCGAAAAAGGCCGGATCGAAATCTTCCTGCGCTAGGGCCGAGCGGCTGGAATGTCGTCCCACGAATTCTGCGCGTTCTCCCGTACGCTGTCGGTAAACGCAGCGAACAGGCGCTGGATGGTGCCCTGCTCGATGTTGCGGGTGATGAACACCAGCTTGGAGCGGCGATCGGCGTCGGGCCAGGCGTCGAGCATGGCGGGCGGGTGGAAGACGTGCTGCACGCCATGCACCACCACCGGCTTGTCGCTGCCTTCGACGTTCAATAGGCCCTTCATGCGCAGCAGATCCGGGCCGCGATAGGACACCAGCGCATCGAACGCCGACGTCACCGCCTGCCACGGCAGCGGTTCGTCGATGACCAGGCAGAAAGCGCGGATGGCATCGTCGTGGCGATTGACGTCATGCGGGTTCTGGCCTGCGCCCGCGCCATGGCGATGATGCTCGTGATCGTGATCGTGGCCATGATGGTGGCCATGATGGTGATCATGATCGTGCGGTTCCTCGAACGCTTCCGCCCGCAACCAGGCGCGCACGTCGGACGTCTTGGTTTCCGGGTTGTAGAGCCCGGCATTGAACAGCAGCGCCGGCGCGATCTCGCCATTGCTGACCTTGTGCAGCGGCGCGCCGGGATTGAGCGTCTTCAGCCGCGCCGTCAGCGCCTCGATCTGCTCAGCCGTCGCCAGATCGGTCTTGGTCAGCAGCAGCCGGTCGGCGACGGCGGCCTGCTTCACCGCCTCCTCGTGATTGTCGAGTGTGCTCTGGCCATTGACCGCATCGACGGTGGTGATCACCGCATCCAGCCGATAGCGCGCCGCCAGCAGCGGGTCGGTCATCAGCGTGTGCAATACCGGGGCGGGGTCGGCCAGGCCCGTGGTCTCGATCAGGAGCCGCTTGAAAGCGGGCACCTCGCCCTTGGCGCGGCGAATGAAGAGACGGCCCATGGTCTCGATCAGATCGCCGCGCACGGTGCAGCACAGGCAGCCGCTGTTCAGCACGGTCATGTCTTCCGACCCGCTCTCCATCAGCAGATGATCGAGCCCGACCTCGCCGAACTCGTTGACGATCACCGCCGTCTCGCCCATGTCGGCCCGCTTCAGCAGCTTGTTCAGCAAGGTGGTCTTGCCGCTGCCCAGGAAGCCCGTCAGCAGGGCGACGGGAATTTGTCCACTCTCGCTCATGTCGTTTCCTAGTTCCAGAAGGCCGGCGTGTCGTCGAAGCGCTTCCACGCCCGGCGCAGGCGACGTTCGGTTTGGGCGTGATCGGCATCGTGCCAGCCGCGCACCAGGCCGCTGACATAGCGCGCATCGCCTGCCAGATCGGGTGAGGCTGAGGCAACCCGCTGCTCGATGCGCTCCATCAGCGGCTGCGCCACCGCCTGGTCGTTGAGATAGCCCAGCCCATCCTGCAACTTGGCCAGCCGTTTGACGTAACGCTCGGTCTCGCGCTCGGGAAAGGCGCTGGCGAAGAATTCGGCGGCATAGCGCAGCTTCTTCAGGCTCAGGCGCAGCTCGTGCCGCTGCTCCACTTCCAGCCGCGCCAGATGCTTGCCTTTGCGCCGCGCCTGGCGATCGCGCTTGCCCAGAACGCCGGCCGCAAAATCGGCCACCGGCTGATAGAGAACGCCCACCGTGTTCGACGCCGTCGCGGTGGCCAGAGGCGGCGCGATATCGGCGGCCAGCCAGCCCTGGAAGCGGTTGCGCCAGTGCTTGAAACGCGTGCTGCGCAGGGCGCGGCGGGCGCGCTCTCTTGCTTCGATCTGCATCGCCTTGGCGGTGGTGCGATAGGCGGCAACACCATTCTCCTCGGCCAGTCGATGCGCCACCGGCGCGAAGATTTCGCCCAGGAACACGTCCAGATCGCGCGCCGGGCCCAGTTCGCTGGCCAGCCAGCGCGCTTCTTCGCCCAGATGCTTCAGCTCCTGACCCGGCACGACAGCGCGGAACACCGCGATCGCCGCGCGCAGGCGGCGCAGCGCCACGCGCGCCTGGTGAACGCCTTCGGGATCGTCGCCCTTGAGCACTGGCAGGCGATTGTCGAGCAGATGCGCGAAGCAGGATTTCAGCACCGCATGACAAGAGGCAGCCACCGTCATGTCCGGACTTAGCGCCGGCAGATCGGCCTTGACCGGTTTGGGCGGCAGCGACGAGGCCGTCAGGCGCGCACGGCTCCTGGCCTTGCCGGTGTCGTTATCGACCACCAGCGACAGGGCGGCTTTGGAGCGGCGGGCGAGGGCCATTGGGTACTCTGCAACGAAGCGGACAGCCCGATATGGGAAGCGCGCAGGCAGGCTGCCACTCGCCCGCCCGCCGGGTCAACCACCGCGCCAGTGCCTTGATCCGTTGAGGCTTTTTCGCCATGCGGGGAGGTGATAGTTTCGCTTCTTCCAAAGGGGCATCGCGGGAATGTCGGACGAACCCATCCTGATCGCCGGAGGCGGTATCGGCGGCCTTGCTGCGGCGATGGCTCTGGCTCAGAAGAACATCCCGTCATTGGTGCTGGAAAAAGCGCAGCGGTTAGGCGAGATCGGCGCCGGCATCCAGCTTGGGCCCAACGCCTTCCACTGCTTCGACCGGCTCGGCGTCGGCGAGACGGCGCGCCAGATGGCGGTCTACATCGACAGCCTGCGGCTGATGGACTCGATGGCCGATGGCGAGATCTGCCATATCGACCTTGGCGCGGCCTTTCGCAAGCGCTTCGGCAATCCCTACGCCGTCGTCCATCGTGGCGACCTGCATGGCGTGCTTTTGAAGGCCTGCCAGGACCACAGGCTGGTGCAACTGCGCGTGTCGAGCGAGGTCGTCGGTTACGAACACGACGGCCGCGGCGCCGTGGCGCGGCTTTCCCGCGGCGAGACCGTGCGCGGCTCGGCCCTGATCGGCGCCGACGGGCTGTGGTCGAACATACGCAAACAAATGATCGGCGACAGCGCCCGCGTCTCCGGCCACACGACCTATCGCTCGGTCATCCCAACCGAGCAGATGCCCGAGGATCTGCGCTGGAACGCCGCCACTTTGTGGGCCGGCCCGAAGTGCCACATCGTCCACTATCCGCTGTCTGACTGGAAAGTGTTCAACCTTGTCGTCACCTACCACAACGATGCGCCCGAGCCGGTCGCCGGCAAGCCCGTGTCGGTCGAGGAAGTGCGACGCGGCTTCGGCCATATCTGCGAGCGAGCGCAGAGCATCATACGCCACGGCCGGGACTGGCATATGTGGGTGCTGTGCGACCGCGATCCGGTCGATGGCTGGATCGACGGCAGGGTTGCCCTGCTGGGCGACGCCGCCCATCCGATGATGCAATACATGGCCCAGGGCGCCTGCATGGCGATGGAGGACGCGGTATGCTTGGCCGATTCGCTCGCCCGGCATCAAGGTTCGATCGAGGCGGGGCTGGCCGCCTATCGCGACCGCCGCGTCCTGCGCACGGCGCGCGTGCAGCTCACCTCGCGTGCCATGGGCGACCACGTCTATCATCCCGCCGGCCCGCACGCCGCGCTGCGCAACGCGATCATGAGCGGCAAAAGCCAGGCCGAGTGGCTGGATATTCTGGAGTGGATCTACGGCGGCAATGGACTGGATTGAGGTCGGCGGCGGCCTCGTTTTCCCTGATTCCAAACTTCCCGCCGATTGCCCGGGTTGCGACCGGAGGTTCTCGACCGCATATCGAAAAGGCAACCGCCCGGGGCGGCAGTTCTGACGACATCGCAAGGCAGATAGTCGAATATAATCGGAAAGTCGCCGGTTTTGAGATCGCCTGCTTGCAGGTAAAATTGCCCCGGTTTCCCTGATCTGTCGAAGCGTTATGAGGAAGAGAAAATGACCGCCGATGTCGCCACGTTCAAGAAGGGCATGCGCCAGCTGGCGGGCGGCGTGACCTTGATCACCACCTGCTGCGAGGGCCTGCGCGGCGGGCTGACCGCGACGGCGGTGTGCTCGGTGTCGGCCGCGCCGCCGCAGCTTCTGGTCTGCGTCAACAAGACGGCGTCGGCCCATGATCCGATCGGCAAGAGCGGCATCTTCGCGGTCAACGTGCTGTCGACCAAGCACATCGCGCTGGCACTGCGCTTCTCGGGCCAGGAGGGCATCGACGGCGATGCCCGCTTCGACGACAAGAGCGGTTGGCGCACGCTCACCACCGGCGCCCCGGTGCTGGCGGATGCGCTGGTAAATTTCGACTGCAAGCTGATCAACCGCGTCGATGTCGGCACGCACACGATCTACATCGGCAGCATCGTCGACGTCGCCGTCAGCGAAGGCAGCCCGCTGATCTATGCCGACGGGCTGTTCGTCACGCCGCAGGCGATCGCGGCGACGGGTTAGTTTTCTTTTCCATTTTATCGACGTTGCAACAAGCCTCCTCACCCTGACGAGCGGCCCGCAGGGCCGCGTCTCGAAGGGGCTGCAATGGCACCGTTGTCCGTGCAGCCTATCCTTCGAGACGCTCGCTTGCGCTCGCTCCTCAGGATGAGGGGAGTTGTTGCTCCTTCAGGGATCGCACAAACAAAAACGGCCGGGATTGCTCCCGGCCGTCTCCGTTTGAAAGCGCTTCGACTTAGTTGGCGAAGCGGATTTCGACGTTGCGGTTTTCCGGCTCGCGGGCACCGTCCGGCGTCTTCACGCGCGGGCGGCTCTCGCCGAACCATTCGACCTGCAGCTTGCCGCGAGCGACGCCGCCGCGGGTCAGAGCGCCCGCAACCGTGTCGGCGCGACGCTTGGACAGCGCCAGGTTATAGGCGTCGCTGCCCGAGCGGTCGGCGTTGCCGCTGACCGTGATGCGCGACGGATTGGCCTTGGCGGCGTCGGCGACGACCTTCTCGATGACGCGCGAGGCCACCGGGCTCAGGTTCGAGCGGTCGAAGTCGAAGAACACCAGATAGACGTTGGCCGAACCGCCGGCGCCGAGACGACCCATGGCCGCGTCGAAGCGGTCCTTGCAGGCCTTGATGTCTTCGGTCTGCCAGCCTTCTTCTTCCTGCTCGATCCAGCAGTCGAACGCGACCTGCGCTTCGGCAGCGTCGGCCGGTGCGCGGGTGCGGGCGTTGGAGTCGAGCACCGCGATCAGGCGAGCCCGAGCATCGCCCAGTTCTTTAGCCTTGGCGGCCTTTAGGCTCCAGTCGCCGACGTTTTCCGGCAACACGCGTGCGCCAGAAGCCGCTGCATTGGCCTTGTTGGCGAAATATTCGCCATCGATCCAGTCGAACTGCGAACGCTCGGACGCGGCGAAAGCCGAGTAGCCCTTGCGCAGGCCTTCATTGAAGGGATCTGTCGCCGTCTGCGTGCTGACGACGGTGTTCATACAGGCCGACAGCAGTGCTGCCAGTCCCGTCATTACGATGATGTTGAGGATTTTTTTCATTGCCCACTCCGAAGTTTACCCGGATCGTCCCGTTTGGAAGGTATCGCCTTGAGGCGACCTCTTCCGGCTGGCCGGTATCGAAGTCTCCCCACAGCAAACCACCTCCGTACAAGGGCACGGAGGCAGCATCGGCACAGTTATAATCAGCGCCCTGCGGCAATCCAACACCGCCTATGTGGATTCGTTCCGCTGCCTGGGGACGAAATTTACCGTGTGGTAATTTTGCAACGGCAGAATTTGCTTAATTCTTTGTAATAACAGGGATTTTTGCCGCCCGGCCTTTTAGGGCTGAGATCGCCGGGAAGTCGAAACGAAAGTCTTTTCATTGCTCGCGACAACGCCTTCCTGGGTCGCCCGCAGCACGGTATCGGCCAGCCATATCTCAAGCGGCGCGCCAATGTCGCCAGCAGCCTTTATCGCTGCCGTCTGCGCCCGCTCGCTGACGTCATCGACCTCCCATGGCTGGTCAATGCTCTTGGCGCGGCGGTGGTGTCGGGCCATGCGGCAACTCCCTGTTTTGCCATCGCCTTGCGGGCTATCGGCGTTGCCTGCCTGGGCGATTTGCGCTTATGGTGCGCCCGCCCGCGCACCGGGCGCAATTGAACAAAACGCGATTGGGGCGTAGCCAAGCGGTAAGGCAGCGGATTTTGATTCCGCCATCCCCTGGTTCGAATCCAGGCGCCCCAGCCAATCCCGCGTCCGACGCCATTCCACCGGCCGGGGCTCGGCCGACTGGCAGCGACATCCCAGGCTATTTCGGCTGACGCGCGACTTCCTGGGCTTTGAGATAGCTCTCGACCACGGCGGCATAGTTCGGCGAGACGAGCGCGTAAAGTTCGGCGATCTGGGCTGCCTCCGGGCGATTCCACGTCCGGTGCACTTCCGAAAGCACTGCATTGGTCGTGGTGGGAATGACGCCGCCTTGCGCAAAGCGCGCCAGCGACGTGCGCGACGCCATTTCGCTGGGATCGCCGGAAGCGTCCATCACCGCGTAAACCTTGAACCCGGCGGCCTTCGCATCGAGGGCGGGGAACATAACGCAGACGCTTGTCCACACCCCGGCCATAATCAGCGTCTTCCTTCCGGTAGCTCGCACGGTACGCACGAAATCCTCGTTATCCCAGGCGTTGACCTCGCCCTTGCGCGGCACGTAAACCGCATGCGGCGCGATTTGATGGATTTCGGGCATGAGCGGGCCATTTGTGCCGTTGGGTTCGGACGCCGTGGTGATGACGGGAATCTTCATCAGCGAAGCCAGCTTAGCCAGCATCACGACGTTGCGGCGCAGATCGGCCACCGGAACGTCCTTGACGGTCTGGAACAGGCCGGCCTGGTGGTCCAGCAGCAGGATGACGGTGTCGGCGGGATCGAGCAGGGCCTGTCCGCCGCCGCTCGGCAGCACGCTCGAAGAAGTCCGCGGCGTCTGCGCGAGGGCCACGGTCGCGGACTGACACAACCCGACCATCAGAAGGGCTGCCAGCAGGCTCGCGATCGTCTTGTATAAATTCCGAACAGGTCTGTCTTGCATGGCATTCTCCTTCGGTTCCGATACTCGAGCGTCGCCGGCGGCCAACGGCCCCAACTCGGCGCGCCAGCGATACTAGCTCGCTTGCGACCAATCGCCATGGGGGAGCCACTGCGAATCGAGCCGCTGGGCAGATATCCGATGAAGAATGAGGAGCGGCTGGCCCCGCTATTCCGTCGATCGGCAAACCGACGGCCGCAGCGGGCCCGACCTGTCTATACGCTATCGCGCAGCCCGACCAACGCCGGCGCCTGATCCCGCCAGCGGCTTCGGTTCCGGCGTAAAGGCAATGCCCTGGTAGCCGCTTTCCGCCACGTCGCGCAGAGCCGCCGTCCATTTTGGCGCGCCGCCGTTGTAGACGAAGTAGCGGATCTTGCCTTCCTCGTGGCCGGGGACGTTGGAGTTGTAGCCGGTGAACCACGACTTGGCTTTGCGCATCAGCATCACCGAATACATCTTCACCACCTGATCGGTCCAGCGTCGCTCCGCTTCCGGCGTCGCTTCGGCGCGCACGTAGTGGTGCGCCCGCGCGTACTTCAGCAATTCGGTGCACCAGTTGACGCCGGTTTCGATGCCGCGCGGATAGTTGGTGGAGGCCGAGCCGCTTTGCGGGCCGGCCGGCATCATCATGTTGGGGAAGCCATTGACCATGATGCCAAGGAAGGTCGACGGCGAATCATGCCATTTCTGGCGCAAGGTCTGGCCGCCGGTGCCGCGAATGTCGATATGGTCGAAGGCGCCGGTGATGGCGTCGAAACCGGTGGCGTACACGATGATGTCGAATTCGTAGTCGCGTTCGCTGGTGCGCAGGCCCTTCTCGGTGACGCACACGATCGGCGTCTCCTTGATGTCGACCAGATGCACGTTGTCGCGATTATAGGCTTCGAAATACTTGGTCTCCAGCGGCACGCGCTGCACGCCAAAGCCGTGATCGCGCGGGATCAGCTTCTCAGCCACCTTGGGATCCTTCACCCGCCGGCGGATGCGGTTGGCGATGTATTCCGAGAACTCGGCATTGGCCTGCTCGTCGGTGAAGATCTCGCGGAAATTGGCCAGCCAGATGCCGAAGCCAGGCTCGTCGTAAAGCTTGTCCCACAACGCTTTGCGTTCTTCGGGCGTGACTTCGTAGAAGCCGCGCCGGTCGGGCTCGTGATCGAAGCCGCCCGGCGTGCGCGCGCAGGTGGCGAAGATCTCGTCGTAGCGGGCGCGAATGTCGGCCATTTCCTGATCGGAGATCGGACTGTTGTTGAGCGGCGCGCTCCAGTTCGGCCGGCGCTGGAACACCGTCAGCTCGCCCACCTTGTCGGCGATCTCGCCGATGACCTGAATGCCAGTGGCGCCGGTACCGATGACGGCGACCTTCTTGCCGGTGAGATCGAGCGGTTCGTGCGGCCAGTCGTAGGTATGGAAGGAACGGCCCTTGAATTTGTCCATGCCCTCAAGCCGCGGCTTGGTTGGCGTCGACAGCAGGCCGAGCGCCAGAATTACGAACCGCGTGGTCAATTCGCGCCCATCGCTGATCTTCAACCGCCACAGATTGGCGGTCTCGTCGAAATGCGCCGCCTCGACGCGGCAGTTGAATTGCATGTGCCGGCGCAGGTCGAACTTGTCGGCAACATAGTTCAGATAGCGCAGGTTTTCCGGCTGGCTCGAGAAACGCTCCTTCCAGTGCCACTCGTTCAGCAGTTCCTTGGAGAAGGAATAGCCATAGGTGTAGCTCTCCGAATCGAAGCGCGCGCCGGGATAGCGGTTCCAGTACCAGGTGCCGCCGAGATCGGGAGAGCTGTCGAGCACCGTGGCGTTCACGCCGAGATCGATGAGGCGCTTGATCTGATAGATGCCCGCAACACCGGCGCCGACCACGATGACTTCATAATCCAACTTGTTGTTGCCGACCATGCGCTGCTCCTCTTTCCATCCTGCCGCCCGCGACAGCTGCGCGAGACGGATAAAATTTGAACGACTGTTCAACTTCCGGCGCGAATTTGCAAGCTGAACCTAGGTCGCGTTTCGCACGGCGCAAAACCTGCCCGGCAAAGGTTGATTTTGCCGGCTGTTTCGCCGATTTTGGCCCGCCATGACCGCTCCCGCCACTGATTCCTTTGCCATACCGCCAGGCTTCGTCGCCATTCCGCCCATGTCCGGCTTCGGCCGCGCCATGGGTCCCTGGTACGAAAAACCCGAGGGCGACAAGGTTACGCTGGGCATCCGGGCCGAGGAGCGCCATATCAACCGCCTCGGCATCATCCATGGCGGCATGATGATGGCCTTCGCCGATACGCTGCTGAGCGAGGTCGGCAGGCGGGTGACCGGCAAGCCCAGCGTCACCATGCGCATGACGGTCGATTTCATCAGCGCCGCCAAGCTGGGCGACTGGATCGAAGGCACGGGCGAGGTGTCGCGCATCACCCGCAATCTGGTCTTCGTTCAAGCCCGCATCTGGCGCGGCAAGCACACCTTGATGACGGCCAGCGGCGTGTTCAGTTTCATTCGCCCGCGCGGCCCCGACGGCAAGCCATTGCCGACGCCAGAGGACAAGTCATGAACGAAGCGTCGTCGCCTTTTGGCGACATACCGGCAGGGTTTCGCCTGATCGCCTTCGAAGGCGTAACCTTCAATTCCGCGGTCGGTCCGTTCTACATCAAGCGCGACGAGCGGGAGATCGTGCTGGGCTTCCGCGCCGAGCAGCGCCATTGCAATCCGGCGGGCATCGTCCATGGCGGCATGCTGATGACGGTGGCCGACATGACGGCGGGCTTCTGCACGGCGATGAACGCTAAGATAGACAAGTTCATGCCGACGGTGAACATGACGTTCGACTTCGTGGCGTCCGGCAATGTCGGCGACTGGATCGAGGGGCGCAGCGAGATCATGAAGATCACCCGTTCGCTGGCTTTCGCGACGGTCGACCTCAGCGCCGCCGGCAACCGTCTGCTCCGCGCGTCCTGCATCATGAAAATTCCCTCCGGCGAGGGGTTTCGCTTCGATCGCGCCAGGCTGATCGGTTGATGGCGATGACACATTCGGATCCCGCCCTGGCCAATCCACCGCCGGGCTTCCATCCGCTCCGCCATGGCGGCAACTTCAACATGCTGGCCGGCCCGTTCTTCTATCGCGCCACGAAGAACAATTTCGTCACCGGCTTCCGTATCATGGAGCATCACCTCAACCCGGCGAATGTGATGCACGGCGGCATGTCGGTGGTGTTTGCCGATATGACGCTTGGCCTCGGCATGTCGGTGAAATGCGGCGTCCACATCTTCATGCCGACGGTGAACCTGACCACCGACTTCCTCTCCGGCGGCAAAGCCGGCGCCTGGATCGAGGGCGATGCCAAGCTGATCCGCCGCACCCGCGGCATGGTGTTCGCCGAAACGCTGCTGACCGCTGATGGCGAGCCTTTCCTGCGCTGCAGCGGGGTGATGAAGATTCCCAGCGCCAACGGCATGGGCTTCGACCGCGATCTGCTGTTTCCGGAATTGAAGAAGGTGGGGTATGAGGCGGAGTATCCCGAACCTCGCTAGCTGCGGTCGTCAAGCCGGGCGATGACGGGGTAGGATCGGGTCGCTTATGAATCGGAGGATGTGATGGCGGGACCGGCGAGCGAATTGTGGCGGCTGACGGCGCGGCAGGCGGTCGATCTGCTGCGCAAGAAGAAAGTCTCGCCGCTGGAGATGATCGAGGCCTCGGCCGCCCGCATTGCCGCCACCGACGGCGCGGTCAACGCCATGCCGACGCTCTGCTTCGAGCGCGCCAAATCCCGCATCGCCGGCCTCGACCGACTGGATTCATCGCATCCCGGCTGGCTGGGCGGCCTGCCGATCGGCGTTAAGGACCTCAACGAGGTCGAGGGCGTGAAGACCACCTTCGGCTCGCCGATCTACGCCAACAACATCTCGACCAAGACCGATCTGGGCGTGCGCAATCTGGAGGCGCGCGGCGCGCTGGTGGTCGGCAAGACCAACACGCCCGAATTCGGCGCCGGCGCGCAGACCTTCAACGAAGTCTTCGGCATCACACGCAATCCCTGGGACACGCGCATGACTTGCGCCGGATCGTCGGGCGGCGCGGCCGTGGCGCTGGCGACCGGGCAGGTGTGGCTGGCGACCGGCTCCGATCTGGGCGGCTCGCTGCGCAATCCCGCTTCTTTCTGCTCGGTGGTGGGATTCCGCCCGAGTCCCGGCCGGGTGCCCTCCGGTCCTGGCCTGCTGCCGCTCGATACGTTCCCCGCAAACGGTCCGATGGGCCGCAATGTCGGCGACGTGGCGTTGATGCTGGATGCCTATACCGGCGTCCAGGGAGGCGATCCGTTGTCGATGGAATCGCCTGCCGTGCCGTTCCAGCGCGCGGTCGACCAGCCGGTGCGGCCCACGCGCGTGGCGTGGTCGGTCGACCTGGGCCAATGCCCGGTCGATCACGAGGTGGCGGCGATTTGCGAGGCGGCGGCAAAGCGCATCGCCGAGCTTGGGTGTACGCTCGACGCCGCCCATCCCGACACGTCGGGCGCGCGCGAGGCATTTCAGACCATGCGCGCGCACAGCATGGCGACGGCGCGGGCGGGCCTGCTGAAAACCCATCGCGATCTTCTGAAGCCGGAAGTGATCTGGAACATCGAAGCCGGGCTGAAGCTGTCCATCGACGACGTGCGCCGCGCCGTTCATCTGCAGCGCGACCTCTACCAGCGCTTCGCCGCTTTCTTCGAGCAGTGGGACATTCTGGTGACGCCCGCCTCGCAGCATCCGCCGTTTCCGGTCGAGAAGCGCTATGTCGACGAGATCAACGGCATCAAGATGGAGACCTATGTCGACTGGCTGCTGATCCCCTCAATCATCACCATGACAGGCCTGCCCTGCGTCTCCATCCCCTGCGGCTTCAACAAGGCCGGCCTGCCGATCGGCCTGCAGCTGGTCGGCCCGCCGCGCGGCGAGGCGAAGCTTTTGTCAGCAGCGCACCTCGTCGAGCAGCTTTTGGGCTACGCGCCCGCGGTGCCGATCGATCCCATCGTGCGGCACTGAAGCCTGATCACACGCCTTCTTCCACCAGGGTCTCGCGCATGGCGCCCGGCGCCAGCAGGCGGGAGCCGATATTGACCATCGAGGCGTTGATGGTCGGCGGCGAGACCGAATAAGCGCGCACGTCGCGATAGTGACGCTCCAGCGGCGAGGAACGCAGCATGCCCCGCCCGCCGGCCAATTCCAGCGCTTCGCTGGTGATGGCAAGCGACGCCTCGATCACCGCGCAATGGGTCAGGGCAGCGAAGCTGGCGCAATCGTCCGGATTGGCCTCGCCGTCCAGTGCCTTCTCCCACAGATGCGCGGCGCGATAGAGGATCGAGATGGCGTTCTGCCGCTTCGTCTCCAGTTGCCCGATGCGGAACTGCATCACCATGTCGTCGCCCGCCTTCACCTTGTCGCGGATATAGGCGACGAGAAAATCGAACGCGGCATCGGCAATGCCCATATAGACCGCTGCGCGTCCGACCAGGAATGAGCCCGCCAGCACGGAGGTGAAATAGGCATTGGGTTTTGTCAGGCCGATCACGTCTTCGTTGCGTACGAAGACGTCCTCGATGACGAGATCGTCGCTGGCCGTGCCGCGCATGCCCATCGCGTCCCAGCTGTTCAGCACCGTCAGCCCCTTGGCGCCGCGCTGAATCACTGGATGCACGAGGCCCAGCGGGCTTCCGTCCGGGGCCAGCATTTCGGCGAAGATGAAGAAACGGTCGGAGGCCGAGGAGTTCGAGGTGAAGAGCTTGCGGCCCGACACCAGGACGCCACCGTCGACCTGACGCGCAAACGTCGTGCGCGCCTTGGCGGTGGTTTCGGCGGTTGCGCGCACCTTGAGGCCGCCGGTCTGGCGCTTCTGCGTGTAGTTGGACGGCTCGCTGCCGCCCGAGCACCAGATGGCCCCTTCCATCGCTTCCTTGGTGAAGCGCGCGCCTTGCTCCTGCGTCGACAGCTCTTCGACCATCGACATGCAGTGGCCCCAGATTTGGAAGGTCTGGCCGGTATTGCCGCAGGCCTTCGACAGCGCGCGCACGAAGGAAATCCAGGCGACGGGATTTTCATGCAGCCCGTAACCCAGCCCGCCATAGCGGCGCGCCACGGGGACGCGCAGCCAGTTCTTTTCCTGCAGCCGGCGGAAATTCTCGGCGGGAAAGCGGTTCTCGCGATCCCAGCGCTCGGCGATCGGCGCGAACTCGGCCTGGGCCAGAGCGGAAAACTCCCGCAGCAGCGCCTTGCCCTGCGCGCCAAACCGTCCTTCGCTGGAAACCCCTACTTCCGCCGTCGCCTGCCGCATAACCGTCTCTCCCACATCGATACTGTTTGTTGCCGAATAGACTGGCACAATTTTTGTTAATTGCATCTATCTTATGGGGATTAATTTCGCATCAATTTTCGCTAAGCTGCTAGGCAAATAAGGGATGGGTCGATGATCGAAACCGAAGAACACACAGCTTTCCGCGAGTCCTGCCGGCGCTTTGCCGAGCAGGAGATTGCACCCCTGGTCGATGAAGCCGAGCGGACCGGCAAATATCCCAAGGAGCTGCGACGCAAGGCGGGGCAGGCTGGTTTTCTGTCCATCACGGCCAAGCCGGAATACGGCGGCGCCGGCGCGGGCTGGGTGTTCCAGTGCATTTGCGTCGAGGAGTTCGCGCGGGTCTGCGCGGGGCTGGCGACCGGTCTGGGCGGTCTGGCGTTTCGCCTGCTGCCCAGCATCGGCACGCCCGAGCAGATCGAGAAATACTATCTGCCCACCATCCAGGGCACCAAGGCCGGCGCCTTTGCCATGTCGGAGCCCGATGCCGGCTCCGACGTGCTGGCGATGAAGACGCGGGCGAAGCGCACCAACCGCGGCTGGCGCATTACCGGCTCGAAGATGTACATCACCGGCGCGCCCTATTCGGATTACCTGGTCGTCGTCGCCTATACCGACCCGGAAGCGAAAGCCCGCGGCGTCAGTCTGTTCATCGTCGATACCAAGACGCCGGGCATCGAGATTCAGAAGATGGACAAGCTCGGCCATCGCTCGATGGAAACTGGGGTAGTGTACCTCGATTGCGAAGTGCCGCCCGAAGCGCTGTTCGGCGCGGAGGGCGATGGCATGCGCAACGTGATGTCCGTGCTGGAAAGCGGCCGGCTCACCCATGCGGCGCGCAGCCTGGGCGTGGCGCGCGCCTGCCTGGAGCTGGCCAACGAACAGGCCGCCACCCGCAAGACGTTCGGCAATACCATCAACCAGTACCAGGCAATTCAGTTCAAGCTTGCCCGCATGGCGATCGAGTTCCGCTCCGCCAAGCTGCATGTCTACGACGCAGCCCAGCGCTACGATGCGGGCCAGAAGATCCAGCTCGAAGCCTCGATGGCGAAGGTGGTGGCAAGCGAAGCGGCGATCCATCTGGCCGACGAGGCGATGCAGATTTTCGGCGGCCAGGGCTACATCATGGACAGCCCCATCCAGCGCTTCTTCCGCGATGCCCGCCTCTATCCGATCAGCGAAGGCACGACCGAAATCCAGCTGCGCAACATCGGCCGCGAGACCGGTATCCGCCACTGAGTTCCGGTATCGGGTTGGGGCGCCATAAGCCTCGTGCTAATCTTCCTCCTCTGACGAGGGCGGGCCCATGGATGTCGCGGCTTGGCTCGCGCGGCTGGGCCTTGGTGAGTACGCACCGGCTTTTGCGACCAATCATATCGATGCGAAGACGCTGGCGTCGCTGACGGCGGAGGATTTGCGCGAGCTGGGCGTGACGTCGCTGGGCCATCGCAAGAAATTGCTGGAGGCCATCGCCGAGCTGGCGCGCCAGCCCGCGCCGCAGCCGGAGACCACCCAACACCGCCAAGTCACGGTGCTGTTCGCCGACCTGGTCGGTTTCACCGAGTTGACCAGCCGCATGGAAGCGGAAGACCTGCACCGGCTGATCGAGCGTTTCTACGCGTTGGCCGATGCCGCCATCGTCGACGCCGGCGGCAGCGTCGACAAGCATCTGGGCGACGGCATCATGGCGCTGTTCGGCGCGCCGATCGCTCATGGCGACGACGCCCTGCGCGCCCTGCGCGCCGCCGATGCCCTGCATGGAGTGATGCCGATGCTGTCGCGCGAGATGGGGCGCGAGCTGCATTTGCATGTCGGCGTCGCGGCGGGCGAGGCGATCGTGGGCGGGCTGGGCGGCGACAAAAACTACACGGCGCTGGGCGATGCGGTGAATCTGGCCGCTCGGATCGTGGCGCAAGCGGCCAGCGGCGAAACCGTGTTGTCGGACGAGGTGCGCCAGGCCGTACCGCAAACGGTCAGGCTGGAAGATCGCGGTCGGCAGACATTGAAAGGCATCGCCGGCGCGCAGCAATTGTGGCGGCTGGTCGAACTGCCGAGCGCGGCGGCCCAGGCCGGGCGGCCGCTGGTCGGCCGCGACGCCGAGCTCGATCTGCTGCGGGTCAGCCTGGACACCGCGCGCAACGGGCGTGGCCGGATCGTTCTGTTGCGGGGCGAGCCGGGCATCGGCAAGACGCGCTTGCTCGAAGAGGCGCGCCAGCGCGCCCTGGACTCGGGCTTCGTCGTCCATACCGCTCAAGTCAGCGATTTCGGCGGTGGCCGCCAAGGCGACGCGCAGCGCCAGTTGCTGCGGCAACTGACCAGAAGCGGCGAGCCCGATGCCGGCGACCTGACGCCCGTACAGGTGGCTGCCCTGCAGGCCGGGCTGGACCAGCCGCTGTCGGCCGTTGCGATGACGGCCTGGCAAGCCATCGACGAGGCAGCGCGGGCGGCGGCGGTGCGTGAGGTTCTGGCGTTGCTGGTGCAACGCATGGCCAGGCGCACGCCGTTGCTGCTGGCGGTGGAGGATTTGCACTGGGCGGATGAAACCACCCTGGCCGCAATCGGTCGGCTGGCCTCCGTTGCGGCGGAGCAGGCGATCCTGCTGCTGCTGACGGCGCGCGGCGACGGCGATCCGCTGGAGCGCGGCCTGCGCGAGAAGCTCTCGGGCCTGCCCTTCACGCTGATCGATCTGACGCCGTTGAATGGCGCGGAGGCGACGGCCCTGGCCGGCGGCTTGAGTCGCCTCGATGCCGCCGTGGTTGCCGCCGCCATCGAACGCGCGGGCGGCAATCCGCTGTTCCTCGAACAATTGCTGCGCAACGCCATGGAGGGCGGCGCCGATCAGCTGCCGGGCTCGCTGCGCAGCCTGGTGCTGGCGCGGTTCGACCGGCTGCCGGCCGCGGACCAGCGCATCCTCGAAGCAGCCTCCGTGCTGGGCCAGCGTTTTGAAGCGGCGGCGCTGTCGCATGTGGCGCGGCAGGCCGACTGCGTGCCGCAGGCGGCGCTGCGGGCGGGCCTGTTGCGCGTCGAAGGCGCCGGCTTCGCCTTCTCGCATGCGCTGATCCGCGAAGGCATCTATCGCTCGCTGCTGCGGGCAAGGCGCGGCGAATTGCACGCCTTGGCGGCGCAGTATCACGGCACGCGCGATCTGCCGTTGCGTGCCGAACATCTGGAACGCGGGGGCGATGCCGGCGCGGCGCTGGCCTATCTCGAAGCCGCCATCTCGGAGCGCGCCGCTTTCCGCGCCCGCAATGCTGTGGCCCTGGCCGATCGCGGCTTGGGACTGAACCCGGATGCGACTGTCCGAGCCCGCCTGCTGCTGCTGCGGGCCGAAGCGCTGCTCGATTCGGGCCAGGCGCGGGCGGCGCAGGATGCGTTTGTGCTGGCGCTGGCCGCCGTCGAGGACGAGATGCAGCGCTGCAACGCGCTGATCGGCCTGGCGGGCGCGCGGCGCATCATCGAGGACCTGCCGGGCGCGCTCGAGGCGCTGGAGCGGGCGCAAGCCATCGCCACGACGGCAGACAACGCCGAGGCGCTGTCGCGCATCCATAATCTGCGCGGCAACATCTTCTTCCCCATGGGCCGCGCGCGCGAATGCGTGGCGGAGCAGAATCAGGCGCTGGCGCAGGCCGAACGCAGCGGCTCGACCGAGGCCGTCGCCCGGGCGCTGGGCGGGCTGGGCGATGCCGAATACGCGCGCGGGCGCATGCGCCGCGCCGTCGAGGTCTTCGTCCGCTGCGTCGATGTCGCGCGCGAAGCGGGGTTGGGCCGCATCGAGGTCGCCAACGCGCCGATGGTGGCGATCTGCCGGATGTTCGATCTCGATATCGACGGCATGCTGAAATCGGCCAACGACGCCATCGCGCTGGCGCAGCGCGTCGGCCAGCTGCGGCCCGAGATGATCGCCCAGCACGCCATCATGCAGGCCGCCATCGAATCCGAACGCTTCGATCTGGTGCCGCCGGCCGTGGAGCGGGCGCAATTCATCGTGCACGAAATCGGCGCCTTGCGCTTCGAGCCGGAGAACCTGATTTTCCTGGCCGACATGCAGGAGCGGGCGGGCGACGTGGCGGGCGCCCGCGACACCGGCAAGCAGGCGATGGCGACGCTGCGGGCGACCGGATCGCCCTCCTATATCGGCCCGGTCGTGCTGGCGATCGCCGCACGCCTGGCGGAGGATCGCGACGGCGCGCTGGTCTGTATTGCCGAGGCGGAGACTTTCCTCGCCGGCACGGCGCTGGCGCACAACCATTTCTACATTCGCCGCGAAGGCATCGATCTGGGCTGGAAGTGGCGCGACGTCGCCATGATCCGCCGTCATGCCTCGGCCCTGGCCGACTTCATCGGCGACGATTACACAGCCTGGCCGGTCTTCGTCATGGAGCGGGCGGAAATCCTGATGCAGGCGATCGACGGCGCGCGCGACGAGCCATGGCGGCGGCGTCTGGCGGCGTTGCGCCGCCTGGCCACCGAACGCCAGCTTTTCGTCTTCGACCGGGCGCTGGCCGAAGCCGAGGCGATGGCCTGATTTTTATTCCTCGCCGTTCTTGTCTTCGGCCCGCTTCAGGCGTGTCTGCGACAGCTCGCCGGCGGCGTCGAGGATGGGATAGGCGACCGAGGTCAGGTGCGAGTTGATGCGCTTGAGGTCGCGGATGACGTCCAGATGCAGGCTCGAGGTCGCGAGCGTCTCGGGCTTGCCCGACGCCAGGCGCGCGACATGCGATTCGGAGGCGCTGCGTTCGAGTTCGCGGAAGCGGATCTTCTCCCCGAGTAATTGGCGCGCCATGCGCACGTCGCCCGACATGAACACGTTCAGCGCCAGCGCCAGATTGTCGGACAGCCGCTCGTGCATGCGCGCGATCTCGGCGAAGCCTTCGTCGGAGAAGCGCAGATTGTGCTTTATCTTCTTGGCCGCCAGCTCCATCAGGTTCTTGTCGATGATGTCGCCGATATGCTCGAGGTTGGTGGTGAAGGTCAGCACGTCGATGGTGCGCCGCGAATCGGCATCGTCGAGCTGCTCGCGGCTGACCCGGATGACGTAGAGCTTGATCGCCTCGTGCAGCCGGTCGACCGTGTCGTCCATGCGCTCGACTTCCTTCAGCAGCTTGCGGTCGTCGTTGCGGAACACGTCCAGCGTCTTGCGCAGCATGGCGCCGATCACGTCGCCCTGGCGCATGGTCTCGCGCGCCGCCGAGGCGATGGCGACCGACGGCGTGTCGAGCGCGTTGGGATCGAGATAGCGCGGCTTGCCTTCGTCGCCAGGCTCGGGCTTGTCGGGCATCACCTTGTTGAGCAGCGCCGCAACCGGTCCCAGCAGCGGCAGGAAGACCAGCGCCAGGACGAGGTTGAAGGCGGTATGGAAATTCACGATCTGCCGCGCCGGCGCATCGTCGAGCGCGGCAAGCTGCGGCAGGATCCAGGGCATCAGCAGCAAGGCGGCGACGCCGACCACGCCGCGGAAGAAGATGTTGCCCAGAGGCCCGCGCCGCGCCGACGGGTCGGTACCGACGGCGAAGAACGGCAGCAGCGCGCCACCGACATTGGCGCCCACCACCAGCGCCACGCCCAAAGCCGGCGAGATCGCCGATTGCGCCGCCAGCGACATGGTCAGCAGCACCACGGCCAGGCTGGAGCTGGAGAGCAGCGCGATGCCGGCCGCGACCAAGGCCGCCAGAAACGGCTCGCCGCCCAGCGACAGCAGCAGCGTGTGCATGGTCTCCGAAGCGCGGATGGAGCCTGCCACCGAGCCGATCAGCTTCAGCGCCAGCAGCATCAGGCCGACGCCGACCACAGCGCGCGAAATATCCTGCAGCCTGGTCGCCTGGCCCGACATAAAGCCCACGACGCCGATCAGGATCAGCACCGGCGACAGCCAGGAAAGATCGAAGGACAGCACCTGCGCCACCAGCGACGAGCCGATATCGGCGCCGAGGATGATCGCCAGCAAGGTGGCGTCGGTGATCAGCTTGCGGCTGGCCATCGACGAGCCCATCAGGATGGTGGCGGTGCTGCTCTGGAGCGTCAGCGTGATGCCAAGCCCGGCGGCCATGGCGGCGAAGCGGTTGCCCAAGGCGCTGCCCATCGAGCGACGCAGCGCAGCGCCATAGGCGCGCATCACGCCGGTGCGCACCATGCGCAGGCCCCACAGCAGCAGGGCTGCGGCGCCCAGCAGGTTGATCAGGACAAGCGTGCCGCTTATTTCGGCCTCCCTCAGATCTTGTTGGCGACTCCCGATAGGGCAGGGAGCCTGTTGTGTTTCAAGGGTTTAGCGCAGGTCAGGTCTCTGGTTTAATAAAACCGTAACACGATTGCAACATTCGCCTGCAACGGACCTGGTTTGCGGTCCTGCGCTTGTCGGTTGCAGGGCCCCCTCCTAGAGTGCGCGGCCCGGAGTAAAGACGCACAGCATCGCCGATCATTCCGGCGACAATTGGGAGACAAAACGCCATGACCGCCGACATGCACGGCTACTACCTGGAAGACCTGAAAGTCGGCATGACCGCCGCGTTCGGCAAAACCGTCACCGAGGCCGACATCATGGCCTTCGCCGGCGTCTCGGGCGACACAAACCCGGTGCATCTGCACGAGGAATTCGCGGCCAAAACCATGTTCAAGGGCCGGGTGGCGCACGGCATGCTGAGCGCGTCGTTCATCTCGACCATCCTGGGCACCAAGCTGCCCGGGCCGGGCTGCATCTATGTCAGCCAGAACATCCAGTTCAAGGCGCCGGTCAAGGCGGGCGACACCGTCACCGCGCGCGCCACCATCACCGAGATCATTCCCGAAAAGCGCCGCGTGGTGCTGAAGACCACCTGCTCGGTGGGCGAGAAGGTGGTGATCGACGGCGAGGCGGTGGCGCTGGTGCCGAACCGGCCGAAGTAAGAATACCCTTAGCCCATGCCCATGCGCGTCCATCGCCATTACGACCGGCTGCCGCCTGCCGATCGCGGCAGCGTGGTGGCGATCGGCAATTTCGATGGCGTGCATCGCGGCCACCAGGCGGTGATCGGCGAGGCTAAACGCATCGCTGCCAAATTGAAGACGACCACCTCGGTGCTGACCTTCGAGCCGCATCCGCGCAGCTTCTTCCGGCCCGACGATCCGCCGTTCCGCCTCACCCCGCTGCGCCTGAAAGCGCATGCGCTGGAAGCTTTGGGCGTCGACCAGCTTTTCGTGGTGCGCTTCGACGCCAAATTTGCCGCGCTCTCGGCCGAGCGCTTCGTCAATGACGTGCTGGGCAAGAGCGGCCTGGCGGCGCAGCACGTCGTGACCGGCTACGATTTCGTCTTCGGCAAGGGCCGGTCCGGCAACGCCGTGCTGCTGGAGCGGCTGGCCAAGGAGCATGGCTACGCCTACACCGCCGTCTCGCCGGTGGCGGCGGAGAATGGCGAGATCTATTCCTCGACCCAGATCCGCGCCTATCTGCAGCAGGGCAAGCCCAGGCACGCGGCGCGCCTGCTGGGCCGGCCGTGGGAGATCGAGGGCCGCGTCGAAAGCGGCCAGCAGCGCGGCCGCACCATCGGCTTCCCCACCGCCAATGTGCGGCTGTCGGAGCTGCTGCAGCCGATGCACGGCGTCTATGCCGTGCGGGCGGGCATAGACCAGGGCGCCGACACCAAATGGTTCGACGGCGTCGCCAATTTCGGCTCGCGCCCGACGGTCGACGGCAAGAGCGTGTGGCTGGAAATCCATTTGTTCGATTTCGCGGGCGATCTCTACGGCAAGCATCTGCGCGTCGCCTTCATCGATTTCCTGCGGGCGGAAATGAAATTCCCGTCCTTCGATGCGCTGAAGGATCAGATCGCCAAGGACAGCCAGGCGGCGCGAGACCTGCTGCGCGCCAGGACGTGAAGCCGCTCAACCCGCTGCTGGCGATGCTGGGCGGCATGACGACCTTGATGTGCGTCATGGGCATCGGCCGCTTCCTCTACACGCCGATCCTGCCCGACATGATCGCGGCCAGGCTGCTCGACGTGCAAAGCGCCGGGCTGCTGGCCTCGTCGAATTTCCTCGGCTATTTCGTCGGCGCGCTGGGCGCAGCCTTCTTCTCCAATGCCGCCACCCGCCGTGCCCTGCTCATCGTTTCCATCGTCCTCTCCGTGCTGACCACGCTCGCCATGGGCCTGACGCAGCACGAGCTCACCTGGCATGCGCTGCGCTTCCTGAGCGGCGTCGTCTCGGCCGTGGCGCTGGTGTTCATGACCGGCTTCGTGCTGGAGATTTTCGCCGCCACCGGGCGGGCCGGTTGGATCGGCTGGGTCTATGGCGGCGTGGGCATCGGCATCGTGCTGTCCTCGATTGTCATCGAGGTGCTGCAGAAGCAGGGCGTCGCCTGGGACTGGCAATGGGTGTCTGGCGGCATGCTGGCGGCATTGCTGGCCTTGCCCGCGCTCTACGCCGCCATCGCCAACAAGCCCGCGCCGCCCGCCCCGCCGCGCGCCGCCGATGCGCCCAAACGCGCCAGGCTCTTCACGCTGCCGCTGGTTCTGGTGCTGGTCTCCTATGGCGGGTTGGGCCTGGGCTATGTCGTGCAGGCAACCTATCTGCCGACCTTGGTGCGCACGCTGCCGGCGCTGGCCGAGTTCTCGACCTTGGCCTGGTTGATCGTCGGCCTCGCCGCCGCGCCGTCCAACCTGTTCTGGCAGTTCGTGTCCAACCGCGTCGGATTGCTGCCGGCGCTGATCCTGGCCTATCTCATCCAGGCCGGCGGCTTGCTGGTGCCGGTGCTGTGGCACACCGTCCCCGGCACGGTGATCGGCGCCGCCGCGCTCGGCGCGACTTTGGTCGGCATCACCGCGCTCGGCCTGCAACAGGCACGCCTGATGGCCGGCGACCAGGCCCCGCGCGCGCTGGCGCTGATGACGGCGTCGTTCGGGCTGGGGCAGGTCATCGGCCCGTTGCTGGGCGCGATGCTGGTGGGACCCAACAACGACTTCCTGCCGCCGACGATTATGGCGTCGTCGGTGTTGGCGCTGTCGGCGGTGATGTTGGTGCCGTTGTTGCGGCGGAAATAGTTTCCTTAGGCCAAATACGGCTCGGCCAGCCGAGCGACGCGTAGCGCGCGATGAACCCAATCGCCGTATCGTTCAAGCTCGGGCCATGGCCTTCCTGTTGAAGTGTAGCGATCAAGCATCGGTTTCGCCCAAAAGATAAAATCGTTCGCAGCATCGCGTGCCGCAGCCCTTAAATTTTCCTCTCCTTCAGAAAAATTGTTCCCGCCTTGAGCTCTTAAGACGAGCTCACAGGTTCCGGCACCATCAGCCGTGTAGCTAATTACGGCGTAACGAGTGTTTTGCGAGAGGTTTTGCCCAGATTCATTGCACGACGCTTTACCATCCCTTGCATAGTTTTCCAAAATGGAAGCTAGAGTTCGCGCAAAAATTCCCAAAAGGGCCAACCCATCTACTTCGCTAGGCGAGCCTTTCACGGGAAGGCTAAACGAGCTTGGCTCCCTCAATAATGTCGGAAACTGAAACTCTAAAGTGCTGGTGCCATTTCTTAACGGGGTGGACCAGCTTAAGGGTATGTGATGGGGCGTCCCATTTCGACGCAGTTTGCCAACAGCAGCGGTTGCAACCCACGGCCAACATATTGCGATTCTCTGATCTTTAAGAGGATGGGCAGTTCTTGCTGCCGACGATGTCTCCAGCATCGCTGATAGCGTATTCCAATTTTTAAAGCCGAGCATTTGAGCTACAGCTTCGTAGGCTTGGCTTTGCGATAAGCTAGAGCCCGTTACTGCCAAATGGTCACGTAGCCGCGTGACCATCCCTTTAATATCGTCTTTTGAGTAGGAATTGATCTGCATCTCGATCTCCATGGGATGGCCATAGTAGCGAGAGCGGTTCCATTAACTCGCCAAGCCATCCGTAGATCGGATGTAAGGCAAAATTTTACAAGCACGATAAATTCGCGACAGCTTTGCCTTGACCCTTAAGGCCGGAACCGGACTGGTGCTGTAACCAATCATAATCCTATCATGATTGGGTTATTTTGCAACGGCAGGTGATGGTGGATGCGATGTGAATTTACTCTGGCTGCGCGTTGAAAATGACACCTAAGACCCGCACAAACAAATCTGCACTTGGAACTAAAAGTAGGAATAGGCCAGCTATTCCAATCAAAATACATAGAGTGAGCGAGAACCGACGCCGTACTGTTGAGCGCACATATGTTTCGATCAAGATGTCGCGTAATAACGATTCAAACTTGTTCTTGGATAAAACCCAGTTGCCCGTTGACTCTTTATCTTCTCCGAAATCTGGCCTTTGTCCTTTAACAGCGGCCACAAACGCATCCCAATCGCTATCATAGTATTTCCCATGTAGCGTGTAATGCCCTTGTGGCGAAAGGCGAATTGCTTCGTGCATCTGAACGTAGTCGCTAAGGGTTGCGTGCTCTAACAGATTCCGAACGTATTCAAATGAGGATTTTCCCAATTTCATGACATACGGCCTGCGAATCAGATAGCCAAGATTAGCCAGCCCAAGGAGCATCGTTCCGAAATAGAGGAAGCGCAGACGCCATTGTGGCGATAATATTCCCCATTCATTATGTCGGCCCGAAAGTAAGTCGAAAGTTAAGTGCTGAGCGATACCATCATTGAACAAAATCAAATAGCCGAGAACAGGAACTACTATAGTTAATTTCGCCAACCAAGAATCTAGAAGCCACACGTATTGGGGCCAAGAATAGTTGTAATTGAAAGTTGACCATCTGATTCGAAGCAGATCGATCATTCGATGAAAGGGGGATTTTGCTCCGACGTGTGTTGGGCGCATCAGGGTAGAATTCCTCCTGAACAGTTCCAGCTATATGGAGGCATAGATGTTTTCCGGATAGGGCAAGGCAACTGATTGTTGTGAATAATCAGAATGAGAGCCGATGCCCCCTTCCTTGACCTCCCCAACCCCGCCCCCTATCCTCCGCCGCCATGCAGCAAAGAGCGGCCTTCTTCCGCGCCATAGGCGCCATCGCGCGAATTAGCCGCCCGGTCCGCTGAAGCGGTCCGGGGCCTCTGCCGCGCTTATCTTTTCCCTTATCTTTCAAGCTGCTAGCTATCAACATGGCCGACTATAAAAACACTGTTTTTCTGCCGCGCACCGATTTCCCCATGAAGGCCGGGCTGGCCAAGAAGGAGCCCGAGCTGCTGGCCTTTTGGGACCGCATCGGGCTGTTCGGCAAGCTGCGCGCCCAGTCCAAGGGGCGCGAGAAGTTCGTCCTCCACGATGGCCCGCCCTACGCCAACGGCAATCTCCATATCGGGCATGCGCTGAACAAGATCCTGAAGGACGTGGTCAACCGCTCGCAGCAGATGCTGGGCAAGGACGCCAACTACGTGCCGGGCTGGGACTGCCACGGCCTGCCGATCGAATGGAAGATCGAGGAAGAGTATCGCGCCAAGAAGAAGAACAAGGACGAGGTGCCGATCGTCGAGTTTCGCCGCCAGTGCCGCGAGTTCGCCGATCACTGGATCGGCGTGCAGAAAGAAGAGTTCCGCCGCCTTGGTGTCGAGGGCGACTGGGCCAATCCCTACACGACGATGGCGTATTCGGCCGAGGCGCAGATCGTGCGCGAGCTCGGCAAGTTCCTGATGAATGGCGGGCTGTTCAAGGGCTCCAAGGCGGTGCTGTGGAGCGTGGTCGAGAAGACAGCGCTGGCCGAAGCCGAGGTCGAATATCACGACCATGTCTCGGACACGATCTACGTGCCGTTCCCGATCGTGACGACGAAGAAGAGGGAACTGGAAGGCGCGTCGGTCCTGATCTGGACCACGACGCCCTGGACCATTCCCGGCAACCGCGCCATGGCCTATGGCGATGAATTCGACTACGTGCTGATCGAGATCACCGAGCCGGGCGAGAAATCTTTCGCCAAGGCGGGGCAGCGTCTGGTCGTGGCGCAGGCTCTGGTTGAAGCTGTGGCGCAGGAAGCGCGCTTTGCCTTCAAGACGCTGGCGACTTTCAAGGGTGCGGAACTGGCGGGCACGGTGTGCGCGCATCCGTTCCGCCGCCAGGGCTATGAGTTCGACGTCAGGATGTTCCCGGCCGATTTCGTCACCACCGAGGCCGGCACGGGTGTTGTCCATATCGCGCCGGGCCATGGCGCGGACGACTATGAGCTGGGCGTGAAGAACGGCGTCGAGGTGCCCGACACGGTCGATGCCGACGGCTCGTACTTTGCGCATGTGCCGCTGTTCGCGGGAAAACGCGTGCTGACGCCGTGGGGCAAGCGCGGCGATGCCAATGACGCGGTGATCGCCGAGCTGGAGAAATCCGGCGCGCTCCTGGCCAAGAACAAGATCACCCATTCCTATCCGCATTCCTGGCGCTCGAAAGCGCCGCTGATCTTCCGCAACGCGCCGCAATGGTTCATCGCCATGGACAAGCGCATCGAGGAGATTGGCGGCACCTTGCGCGAGAAAGCCTTGCAGGCGATCGACGACACGCGCTTCGTGCCGGCCGCGGGCCAGACGCGCCTGCGCTCGATGATCGAGCAGCGGCCCGACTGGTGCGTCTCGCGCCAGCGCGCCTGGGGCGTGCCGATCACCGTGTTCGTGGACAAGCGCGACGGCAAGCCGCTGCGCGACCAGAAGGTGATCGACCGCATCGCCAAGGCCGTCGAGGAAGAGGGCGCCGACGCCTGGTTCACCGATCCGCTGCGCTTCCTGGGCAACGATTACGATGCGTCCAACTACGAAGTCGTCACCGACATTCTCGATGTCTGGTTCGACTCCGGCTCGACGCATGCCTTCACGCTGGAAGGCAATCCCGACCTGAAATGGCCGGCCTCGCTCTATCTCGAAGGCTCGGACCAGCATCGCGGCTGGTTCCATTCCTCGCTGCTGGAAGCCTGCGGCACGCGCGGCCGTGCGCCCTATGAAGCGGTTCTGACGCATGGCTTCGTGCTCGACGAGCAGGGCCGCAAGATGTCGAAGTCGGAAGGCAACGTCGTCGCCCCGCAACAGGTCACCAACGAATACGGCGCCGACATTCTGCGCCTGTGGGTGGTGGGCTCGGATTACTCGGAAGATTTGCGCATCGGCCCGGCGATCCTCAAGCATCACGCCGAAGCCTATCGCCGCCTGCGCAACACGCTGCGCTATCTGCTGGGCAGCCTCGAAGGCTTCAGCGACAGCGAGCGTGTCGCCTATGCCGAGATGCCCGCCCTTGAGCGCTTCGTGCTGCATCGCCTGCATGAGCTCGATGGCGTGGTGCGCCAGGCGGTGCATGATTTCGATTTCCATGCGCTCTCGACGCAGATCCACAATTTCTGCGCCGTCGATCTGTCGGCGTTCTATTTCGACATCCGCAAGGATTCGCTCTATTGCGACCGGCCCGATGCCTTGCGCCGGCGCGCCTGCCGCACCGTGCTGAGCGAGATCTTCTCCTGCCTCACCGCCTGGCTGGCGCCGGTGCTGTGCTTCACCACGGAAGAGGCGTGGCTGGCGCGTTCGGGGGCGGGGACGGATGGGTTGGAAGAGAGCGTTCATATGCGCGTCTTCCCGGCCATCCCGGCCGAGTGGAAGAACGCGGCGGAAGCCGAGCGTTGGAGCAAGGTGCGCGATCTGCGCCGCGTCGTTACCGGCGCGCTGGAGATCGAGAGAGTCGAAAAGCGCATCGGCTCGGCGCTGCAGGCGGCGCCCACCGTCTATGCCGGCGCCGACTATTTGGCGGCCTTCAAGGGTCTGAACCCGGCGGAAATCTTCATCACCTCCGGCGCGAACCTCGTTGAAGGCGAGGCGCCCGCCGGCGCCTTCACCTTGCCGGACGTGGCCGGCGTCGGCGTCGTGCCGACCGGTTCGGCGGGCGAGAAATGCCAGCGCTGCTGGATGGTGCTGCCCGAGGTTGGCAAGTCGGCCGCGCATCCGGGCCTTTGCCTGCGTTGCGAGGATGCCGTGGGCTCGTCGAAGCAGGCGGCGGAGTGAGCGCGCTGATGGCGCCGATCACGCCGCTGGGCCGCGTCATGCTGCGCCGCGGGCTGCTGTTCTCGCTGGCGATCCTGATCGCGGACCAGCTCACCAAGTGGCTGGTGATGGCTTACGTGCTTCCCGACGGCAAAGCGCTCACCGTCACTGGCTTCCTCAACATGGTGGTGGTGTGGAACCGTGGCGTCAGTTTCGGGCTGTTCAGCCACGACTGGCCGGGCGCGCCCTGGGTGTTGTCCGCCCTGGCGGTCGCCATTGTGGTACCGCTCTGCCTGTGGCTGACCCGGTCCAAACGCCGCCTGACGGCCCTGTCGCTGGGGGCCATCATCGGCGGCGCCATCGGCAACGTGATCGACCGGGCCCGGTTTGGCGCGGTATACGACTTCGTCGATGTCCATTATGCCGGCTGGCACTGGCCCGCCTTCAATTTGGCCGATTCGGCCATCACTTTGGGGGTCGTGGCGCTGCTGGTTGATTCGTTGCTTTTTGACCGGCAATCTAAGGTTTGAAGCCCGTCCGGCGCAGGCTGGACCGGCCCTGGGAGGAATCGATGTCGTTTAACAAGATTTTGCCGGTGGGCGCGCTGGTAGTGGGCTCCCTGTTGCTGTCGGGCTGCGGCGCCCTGGACGGCATTATCGGCAACTCCAGCAAGCAGGCCCCGGACGAATTCCAGGTCGTGGCGCAGCAGCCGCTGTCCATTCCGCCCAACGCCGATCTGCGCCCGCCGCGTCCCGGCGCGCCGCGCCCGCAGGATACCGCGCCGCAGGTGCGGGCCCAGTCGCTGGTCAGCGGCCAGCCGGTATCGGCGGTGCAGGCGGCCAATGCCAGCGGCGCCAGCCCGTCCGAATCGGCGCTGCTCGCCAAGGCCGGCGCCAACAGCGCGGACCCCAATATCCGCTCGACCGTCAATCAGGAGACCGGCCTGCTGGCCGAGCAGAACCGCACCCTGATCGACGACCTGATCTTCTGGCGCAAGCCGGACCGACCGGGCGTCGTCGTCGATCCGGCCAAGGAACAGCAGCGTATCCGCGAGGCGCAGGCGGTTGGCCAGCCGGTAACCACCGGCGTGACGCCGACCATCGAAAGGCGCAAGCGCGGCCTTCTGGAAGGCATCTTCTAAAGTCCAATCGAGGCAACGGCTGCTCTGGGGAGTGGCCGCAGTCTTTACGGTGCGGCGTGGGGGCCGTCGCACACACTGGAGGTGGTGTGTGTCTCGACTCGTCCGCGTTCTGTCTTTTCTTGCGCTTCTGCTCGCCGCCGGTTCGGCCAATGCCGCCGAGCGCGGCTTCACGTTCAAAAGCTACATGCTGGAGAACGGCCTGCAGGTCGTGGTCTTCCCCAACAAGCGGGCGCCCATCGTCAACCAGACCTTGTGGTATCGCGTCGGCTCGGCCGACGAGCCCAAGGGCGTTTCCGGCATCGCCCATTTCCTCGAGCATCTGATGTTCAAGGGCACGCCCACCGTGCCGCCGGGCGAGTTCTCCAAGATCATCGCGCGCAATGGCGGGCGGGATAACGCCTTTACCTCGTCCGACTACACCGGTTACTTCCAGACCATCGCCGCCGACCGGCTCGACATGATCATGCGCATGGAAGCCGATCGCATGATCAACCTGATCCTGTCCGACGAGCAGGTGCTGCCCGAACGCGACGTGATCCTGGAAGAGCGCCGCAGCCGCACCGACAACGATCCCGCCGCCCTGCTGTCGGAAGTGACGGCGGAGGCGCTGTACGGGCCCGAAGGTTACGGCATTCCCATCATCGGCTACGAGCGCGAGATGAAGAAGCTCAGCCGCGAGGACGCCATCGCCTTCTATCGCAAGCATTACGCGCCCAACAACGCCATCCTGGTGGTGGCGGGCGACGTCGATCCCGAGCAGGTGCGCGCCATGGCGGAGCGGCATTTCGGCGGCATCGCGCCGGCGACGCTTGCGCCGCGTACGCGGCCCTTCCGCACCGCTATCGCCGGTCCGGCCACTGTCGAGCGCCGCGACGAGCGGGTGAAGCAGGCGCAATGGAGCCGAGACTTCCTGGCGCCGTCCTATCGCGCCGGCGAAACCAAGCATGCGGTACCGCTGCAGGTGTTGTCCTATGTGCTGGGCGGCAACCAGAACAGCCGGCTCTATCGCGAGCTTGTGGTGAGGCAGAAGATCGCCTCGCAGGCCGGGTCCTGGTATTCGCCAGCGGCGCTGGGGCAGACGACGTTTTCCATGTCGGTGACGCCGGCCGACGGCGTTGCGATGAAAACGGTCGAAGCCGCCATCGATGCGGAGATCGCCCGCGTGCTGAAGGACGGCGTGACGGCGGATGAATTGGCACGGGCCAAGCTGCAATTGCTGGCGGCCAATACCTATGCCCGCGATTCGCTGACCAGCGGCGCGCGGCTCTATGGTGGCCAGCTCGCCATCGGCCGCACGGTCGAGGAAATCGGCGCCTGGCCCGCCCAGGTCGAAGCCGTCACCGTGGCGCAGATCGCCGAGGCGGCACGGCACGTCTTCCGCGCCGACAATCACGTGACCTCGGCACTCCTGCCGGCAGAGCCGGCGGGAGAAAAGAAATGAATCGCCTGCGGAGCTTCTTCTTTCTTCTCCTGCTGGCACTGGCGCCGCTTGCGGCCTCGCCCGCGCGCGCCATCGATATCCAGGAAGTGGTGTCGCCCTCGGGGATTCGCGCCTGGCTGGTGCAGGATCAGACCACGCCGATCATCGCCATGAATTTCGCCTTCGCAGGCGGCAGCGCGCTCGATCCCGCCGGCAAGGAAGGCGCCACGCGCATGATGGCGGCGCTGCTCGACGAGGGCGCCGGCCCCTATGATTCGGCGCAGTTCCAGACCGAAATCGAAGCCATCGCAGCCCAGCTCTCCTTCAGCGCCGACGTCGATTACGTCACGGGCTCCCTGCGCACCCTGTCCGACAAGCGCGAGCGCGCCTTCGAGCTGCTGCGGCTGGCGCTGAGCGAGCCGCGTTTCGCTTCGGCCGATGTCGCGCGTATCCGCGGCCAGATGCTGTCCAATCTGCGTTCCTCGGCCACCAGCCCGAACTGGATCGCCGGCCGCGCCCTGTCGGAAGCGCTGTTCGCCGGCCATCCTTACGCCCGGCCCAGCGACGGCAGTCTGCAATCGGTGCCCGGCATCGGCATCGACGATCTGCGCGCCGCGCACAAGCGCGCCTTGCTGCGCGGTGGGCTGACCATTGCCGTGGTGGGCGACGTCACGCCCGAAGAATTGGCGAAGCTGCTCGATCGCGCCTTTGACGGCGTGCCGGCCGGCGCGCCTCCCCAGCGCGTGCCCGAATGGACCAAGGCGCCGCCGGGACGCACCATCGTCCTGCAGCGCGACTTTCCGCAAAGCGTGGTGGTGCTGGCGCGGCAGGGGCTGAAGCGCGACGATCCCGACTGGTTCCCCGCTTTCGTGATGAACTACATCCTGGGCGGCGGCGGCTTCAATTCGCGCCTGACGGAAGAAATCCGCGAAAAGCGCGGTCTGGCCTATGGCGTCAGCACCGCGCTGCAGCCCTATGCCGCCGGCGGCATCTACACGGGCTCGGTCGCCACGGCCAATGCCCGCGTCGGCCAGTCGCTGGATTTGATCAAACAGGAAATGCGGCGGATGGCCGAGGGGGGCGTGACGGCCGAGGAGCTGGCCAACGCCAAGACCTATATCACGGGCTCTTTCGCGCTGAACTTCGCCTCCAGCGGCGCCATCGCCAGCCTGCTGCTCAGCGTTCAACTCGAGAAGCTGGGCCGCGACTATTTCGACCGCCGCAACGCGCTGATCGAGAAGGTGACGGCCGAGGACGTCCAGCGCGTCGCCAAGCGCCTGCTCGATCCCGACACCTACACGGTCGTGGTGGTCGGCAAGCCTGAAGGCGTGAAGCCACGCGAGTAAAGCGGATTAGTTACGGAATTTCGGCATGGTCCCAAAAGGTCTCGGCGGCGGTTCCACGTCCTGTGGGAAACTGCCCTGCTTGCTTCGCGTTTCTCCCCATTCTCCCGCCTGCTAACATCGACAGGACATGACCAAGCTTCCCTATACCCAAGATATCGACGATTGCTTTGCCGACCGGATCGGTGGCAAGGGTCTCGCCAAATCCGCCTACGAGTCGATGCTGGCGCGTTGTGCCCCGTCGATCGAAAAGTTGCGTGCGCGGCAGAAGGACAATTCGCTGCCGCTGCTGCGCCTGCCGGGGCGCACCGACGATCTGGCGCCGATGCGCGAGGTCGCGGCCGATTTCCGCAAGCGCTTCGCCAATGTCGTGGTGCTGGGCACGGGCGGCTCCAGCCTGGGCGGCCAGACTTTGTGCGCGCTTGCCGATCGCGGCTTTGGCCCGCAGGAAGGCGCGCCGAAACTCTGGTTCATGGACAATGTCGATCCCGACACGTTCGGCGAATTGTTCCAGCGCTTCGATCCCGACTCGACCGGTTTCATTGCCATTTCCAAATCCGGCGGCACGGCCGAGACGCTGACGCAGCTTCTGCTGGCGCTGGACTGGTTCGAGGCGCATTACGGCGGCGAGACCGCGCCCGATCATGTGGTGGCTGTCACCGAGCCCAAGAACAACGTGCTGCGCCGGCTGGCAGAGAAGCACGGCATCAAGACGCTGGAGCACGATCCGGGCGTCGGCGGCCGCTTCTCGGTGTTGTCGCTGGTGGGATTGATCCCGGCCGCCATCGCCGGCCTCGACATCGCGCAGATCCGCGAAGGTGCGGCCGCCGTGCTCGACGCAACATTGAATGCCAAATCACCTGCCGACAGCGCGCCCTGCGTCGGGGCAGCGCTGTCGATCGCCTTGCAGCAGGAGCAGGGGCTGAACATTTCGGTGCTGATGCCCTATGTCGACCGGCTGGCCTATTTCGGCATGTGGTATCGCCAGCTCTGGGCCGAGAGCCTGGGCAAAGGCGGCAAGGGCACGACGCCGATCCGCGCCATGGGCACGGTCGACCAGCATTCGCAGGTGCAGCTCTATATCGACGGTCCGGCCGACAAGATGTTCTCGGTGATGATCGCCGAGACGGCAGGCAGCGGCGGCAGGATCTTCGCCGACAAGATCGCGCACGAGAAGGAGCTGGCCTATCTCGCCGGCCGCACCATGGGCGATCTGCTCGATGCGGAAGCGCGCGCCACGGCCGCGACCCTGGCCAAGAACGGCAAGCCGGTGCGCCTCTTCGGAATTCCCACGCTCGACGAGAAAAGCATGGGCGCGCTTTTGATGCATTTCATGCTCGAGACCATCATCGCTGCCGACCTTCTGGGCGTCGATGCCTTCGACCAGCCGGCGGTCGAGCAAGGCAAGATCCTGACGCGCGAATATCTCGGGAAGATGGGCGGCTAGCGATGGCCATCCGCCGCCTGCCGCCGACGCTGGTCAACCGCATCGCCGCCGGCGAGGTGGTCGAGCGGCCAGCCAGCGCGGTCAAGGAACTGGTGGAGAACGCCATAGATGCCGGCGCCACGCGCATCGAGGTGACGTTGCGCGATGGCGGCCGCTCGCTGCTGTCGGTGGTCGACGACGGCATGGGCATGACGCCTGACGAGATGGAACTGGCGGTCGAACGCCATGCCACGTCGAAGCTGCCGCAGGACGATCTCGACGAGATTTCGACTTTGGGTTTCCGCGGCGAGGCCTTGCCTTCCATAGCTTCGGTCAGCCGCTTCCAGCTCACATCGCGGCCCAAAGGCGCCGACAGCGCCTTCACCTTGCATATCGATGGCGGCCGCAAGGGCAGGCCCATGCCCGCGCCGCATCCTTACGGCACGCGGGTCGAGGTGCGCGATCTGTTTTTCGCCACGCCGGCGCGGCTGAAGTTTCTCAAGGAGCCGCGCACTGAATCGCTGCATGTGGTCGATGTGCTGCGGCGGCTGGCCATGGCCTTTCCCGCCATCGCCTTCACGCTCAACGACGACGGCCGCACGGCGCTGAACTATCAGGGCATCGGCACCGATCTGCTGGCGCGCGATCCGGTGGCGGCCCGCTTGCAGCGTCTGTCGGCCATCATGGGTCGCGACTTCGCCGACAACGCCCTGCCGATCGACGCGCTGCGCGAGGGCTTCCGGCTCACGGGCCATATCGGCCTGCCGACGCTCAACCGCGGCAACGCGCAGCTGCAGTTCCTGTTCGTCGATGGCCGGCCGGTGCGCGACCGGTTGCTGGGCGGGGCGGTGCGCGGGGCCTATCAGGATTTCCTGGCGCGCGACCGGCATCCGCTGGTAGCGCTGTTTCTCGAAGCGCCGCGCGGGCATGTCGACGTCAACGTGCATCCCGCCAAGGCCGAAGTCCGCTTCCGCGATTCAGGTCTGGTGCGCGGGCTGATCGTGGGCGCGCTGCGCCACGCCCTGGCCGAAGCCGGCCATCGCGCCTCGACCTCGGTGGCGCAGGCCGCGCTGGGCTCGGTGCGGCCCGGTGGCTTGCCCTACTCGTCGGGTGGCGCCTGGACGCGCTCGACGCCATTTCCGTCGCCGGGCTTGCGCGAGGCGGCAGCGCTTTACGCCACGCCTCTGATGGATCAGGCCAACGCGCCCATTCTTTCAGGCCTTGACGCGCCCTCGGCCCAGGTGCAGTCGGAGGATCCGGCGGCGCACGATGCCTATCCGCTGGGAGCGGCGCGGGCGCAGGTGCACGAGACCTATATCGTGGCGCAGACAGGCGATGGCATCGTCATCGTCGATCAGCACGCCGCGCATGAGCGGCTGGTCTACGAGCGCATGAAGGCAGCGCTGTCGGGCGGCAACGTCGCGCGCCAGATCCTGCTGTTGCCCGAAGTGGTCGAGCTCGACGAAGCGGCCATCCATCGCCTGACGCCGCGCCTGCCGGAGTTGGCGGAGCTTGGCCTGCTGGTGGAGAATTTCGGCCCCGGCGCGCTGGTGGTGCGCGAGGTGCCGGCGCTGTTGGGCGAGGTCGACGTGCGCGGTCTGCTGCGCGATCTGGGCGACGAGCTGGCGGAGTACGACCAGCATCTGTCGCTGAAGGAAAAGCTGGAAGACGTCTGCTCGACCATGGCTTGCCACGGCTCGGTGCGCGCCGGCCGGCGCCTCAACGTGACGGAAATGAACGCGTTGCTGCGCCAGATGGAAGTCACGCCGCACGCCGGCCAGTGCAATCACGGCCGGCCGACCTACGTCGAATTGAAGCTGGCGGATATCGAGCGCCTGTTCGGCCGTCGCTAGACGTCAGCCTTTGATGGCGAGCACGCGGCGGGCCACGATCTTGCGTCCATCGGCGGCGTCGATGGTCAGGGTGCCGCCATTCATGGCATAGGACGCATCCCCTTCCAGCGCGCTCAGCAGCGCGCGTTCCTGCGCCATCTGCGGCTCGGGACAGGCCATCTTGGTGGCGGACATGTTGGACACGTTGAGCTTGCCCTCGTCGACGCGATAGGCGCCGCCGTAGTTGTTGCACGACGCCTTGCCGCCGATCCGCCCGTCCGGCCGGAATTCAAGCGTCGGTACCGGCGCCTGCATTTTGGCGCCGGCAATCTCTTCCACCACCCAGGCGGAATTCTCCAACGAGATTTCGTCTTCCTGGCAACCCGCCAATGCCAGCGCCGCCAGCGCCACGCCTGCGAAAATCGTGCTGTTCATGCCCCGACTCCCCTCGCTTTCGGTCGTGTTCCGATTGCAATGAGGGAAAACGGCGAAATCGGGGCAAAGTTCAATCGAGGCCAAAGGCCTCTATACGTCCGCAATAGAGGCCGAACACCTTGTCCTGTGGCTCCTCGAGCCGAACGATGTCGTGCGGCGCCATGCGCAGATGCAGGCCCCGCAAAACGCGACTGGTGGCGCCGTGGGCGATGACGATGCCGCCGGTACTCGTGACGGCCTCGACAAAGGGCTGCAGCCTGTCGGCCAGTTGCGCATACGAGCTGCCGCCCGGCGGCGTGTGCGTCCAGTGCGCGGCCAGCCGCGCCGCCAGCGCGCCGGGCGTTCTGGCCTCGATCTCGGCCCGCGTCATGCCGTCCCATTGGCCCCAGCTCAACTCGCGCAGCCTTTCATCGAAGATGCAGGCGCCGGCATCAAGCCCGGCCATGGCGCAGACGATCTCAAGCGTCTGGCGCGCGCGACCCAATGGGCTGCAATAGAGCGGCAGAACCTGGCCGGCGAGTTTGCGCTTGAGCGCCAGCCCCATGACCTGCGCCTGACGCCTGCCGCGTTCGGTGAGAGGCGAATCGAGGGCACCCTGGATGCGGCCTTGCGCGTTCCATTCGGTCTCGCCGTGGCGCATCAGATAGATGGGAAAATTCATGCGCGTCAGTTCGGCTGGGGAGCCTGCCTGATCAGCACCACTTTGGCGGCGCCATAGCGACGCTCGTCTTCAGCGACGAACCCGTCGGGCAGTTCGAGATCTTCCTTGGCCGCCATCTCGGCGCAGATCAGCGCATCGGGCGCAAACCAGCCCTTGTCGCGCAAGGCGATCAGGGCAGCGGGAATGAGACCAGAACGATAGGGCGGATCAAGGAAGATCAGGGAGCAGGGCTGGCGCGAGCCGGGCGGCTTGGTGGCATCGGCGCGCACCATCGCCGCCTTGGGCAATTCCTTCATGGCGCGCAGATTTTCCGATACGGCCTTCATTGCTTCCGGCGAAGCATCCATGAAGGTCACGAAGCCCGCACCGCGCGAGAGCGCTTCCAGCCCCAGCGCGCCGGTGCCGGCGAAAGCGTCGAGCACGCGCGCGCCCTGCAGGGGCGATGTGCCGTCTTCCGTCTCGACACCATGGGCCAGAATGTTGAACAGCGATTCGCGGGCGCGCGAGGAGGTCGGCCGGATTTCCTTGCCTTCGGGCGCGATCAGTTTGCGGCCGCGATGGGCGCCGGCGATGATGCGCAGGCTCATCGTCGCCCCCGATCCGGCGACGGGCGGCGATTCTTCTGCGCTTTCTTGTGCGGGGCGACCACGCGCGGCTTGGGCTTGGCCCAGCCTTCCCGCCTTTCCTTGCCGGCCTCGCTGTCGACCGCGCCTTCCAGCGAATGCGCCGGCACTTCGGCGACTTCGCCCGGCTGCAACGAGCCCAGCGCGAAGGGCCCGTACGCGGTGCGGATCAGGCGCGACACCGGCACGCCGATATACTCCATCACCTTGCGGATCTCGCGGTTCTTGCCCTCTTCCAGCGACAAGGTGAGCCAGGCATTGCTGCGCTGGGTGCGGTCGAGCCGCGCTTTGATCGGCCCGTATTGCACGCCATCGACCGTCATGCCGCGCGCCATGTCTGCGAGGGCCCGCTCGGGCACGCTGCCATGCACGCGCACGCGATAGCGTCGCGTCCAACCGGTGGTCGGCAGCTCCAGCTTGCGCGCCAGAGCGCCGTCATTGGTCAAAAGCAGCAGGCCTTCGGAATTGTAGTCCAGCCGCCCGACGCTGATGACGCGCGGCATGCCCGGCGGCAACGTATCGAAGATGGTCTGCCGGCCCTCGGGATCGCGGTTGGAGACGATCAGCCCGGCGGGCTTGTGGTAGCGCCACAGCCGCGTGCGCTCGGGCGCCGGCAATCTCTGGCCGTCGACCATAATGACGTTGGCGTCGGTGACGTTGAGCGCCGGCGATTTGATGGTCTTGCCGTCGACGCTGACCCGGCCCTGCTCGATCATCGCTTCGGCATCGCGGCGCGAGGCCAGGCCCGCGCGGGCGATGCGCTTGGCGATGCGTTCGCCGGCCGCCTCCGCGGCCTCTTCCTTGACGGTCGGTTTCATCTATTTGCCGCGCGCGGCGTCGACGAAGGCGGCCATGATCTTGCGATCGCCTTCGCTGATGGAAAATTCCGGATGCCACTGCACGCCGAGGCAGAAGCGATAGCCCGGCGCCTCGATGCCTTCGATCACGCCATCCGGCGCACGGGCGTTGATGACGACGCCCTTGGGCTCGTCCGCCGCTGCCTGGTGATGTGCCGAATTCACCGGCAGCTCGGCGGCGCCGACGATCTCGTGCAATCTGGTGCCGGCGGCGATGCTGACCTTGTGGCCGGCCTGATCGCGCGGGTTGGGCTGCTCATGCGCCAGCGGGTTGTCGATCGTGTCGGGAATATGCTGGATCAGCTTGCCGCCCAGCACGACATGCAGCAGCTGCTGCCCGCCGCAAATCCCCAGCACCGGCAGATTGCGCTTCAGCGCCCCTTGGGTGATGGCAAATTCGAATTGCGTGCGGCGGTCCTTGGTCTTCACCGTATCGTGCTTCTCGCCGCCGTCGTAGTAGGACGGATCGACGTCGAAAGCGCCGCCGGTGATCACCAGCCCGTCGATGCGGTCGAGATAGTCCTCCGCCTGGTCGGGATCGTGCGGCAGGGCGACCGGCAGGCCTCCCGCTGCCGCCACTGCCGAGAAATAATTCTCGCGCGCCGCATACCAGGGAAATTTGGAATAGCCGCCGGGTTTCTCCGCATCCAGCGTCACCCCTATCAAGGGCCGTTTTGCGCCGTTTTTCATGGCCGCAATCTACTCCGCTACCGGGGCAAAAGCGAGGCGGCAGGCGGCCGATTGACCCTGCTGGCGGCAAGGGCCAAGGTCGTGCCATGAGGAGCAGCAGTCCCATGGATCTGGCGCTGGCGCAGGCGCGGCTCGGCGCCGAGCGTGGCGAGGTGCCGATCGGCGCGGTGATCGTGGACGAGCGCGGCGCCGTCATCGCCGCCACCACCAATAGGGTGGAGCAGGACAAGGATCCCACCGCTCATGCCGAGCTGCTGGCGATCCGCGACGCCGCCACGCGGATCGGTGCGCCCCGGCTGGTGAATTGCGATCTCTACGTCACATTGGAGCCTTGCCCGATGTGCGCCCAGGCCATCGCTTTCGCGCGCTTGCGTCGGATCTATTTCGGCGCTTCCGATGCAAAGGGCGGCGGTGTCGAAAACGGGCCGCGCATCTTCGATCAGCCGACCTGCCATCACCGACCGGAAGTTTACAGCGGCATCGGCGAGAGCGAAGCGGCCGATCTGCTGCGCGGGTTTTTCCGGGCGCGGCGCTGATCAGGCGGGCGGCGTCAGAAGCGGCGGCGTCTCTTCCATCTCGACCTGCCTGATCTTCTCCCCGCGCGAGGCGATCTTCTCGGCCGAGATGGTGATCTGGTCGATGTCGCCCGCGGTCTGGCCGAAATGCTTCTTCAGGTTGGCGACGCGATCGGCGAGCCGCTCGACGTCCTTCACCAGCAGGCCGACCTCCTTCTGGATCAGATGCGCCTGCTCGCGCATGCGCACGTCCTTCAGCACCGCGCGCACGGTGTTGAGCGTCGCCATCAAGGTGGTGGGCGAGACGATATAGACGCGAGCGCGGTAGGAACGGTCGACCACATCGAGGAAATTGGTGTGCAGCTCGGCATAGACCGCTTCGGACGGCAGGAACATCAGGGCCGAATCCGCCGTCTCGCCGGCAATGATGTATTTGGCGGCGATGTCGGAAATATGCTTGCCGACATCGTTGCGGAAGGCGCGCTCGGCCAAAGTCTGCTGCGTCGGATCGGTCGCGGCGCGCAGCGCATGGTAGCTCTCGAGCGGAAACTTGGCGTCGATGGCGATGGGGCCGGGTGGCTGCGGCAGGGTCAGCAGGCAGTCGACCCGCGCGCCGTTCGACAGGCCGACCTGCATGGCAAAGGCCGATGGCGGCAGGATGCCGGAGACCAGATCGGCCAGCTGCACCTCGCCGAAGGCGCCGCGGGCCTGCTTGTTCGACAGCACCTCGTTCAGGGACACGACCTGCGATGACAGCTGGTTCAGCGATTTCTGCGCCTCGTCGATGCGCACCAGGCGCTCGCGCAAATCGGTGACGGTCTTGGACGTCTCTTGCTGGCCCTTGTCCAGCCGCTCGCCCAGCTGCAGCTGCAACGCCGTCAGCCGCTCGTCGAGCGCGTTGCGCACGTGGCGCTCCTGGTTCTGCATGCCCTCCAATACCTTGAGCATGGTGTCGATCTGCAGTTTCACGGCGCTGTCCAGCCGCTCGGTCACATCGCTGCCGGTACCGCTGCGGCGGAACAGCAGCGCGCCGACCAGCCCGCCCACCAGGAGGGCAGCCAGAACGATCAGGAGCAGGGTCAAAAAGGGAGCGTTTTCCATGGCTTGCAGCCTAGCACGGAAGGGCTGGGGATAGCGCTGCGGCTTGACGTTATGGGGCCGAAGGCTTAGCTAATGGCTTCCTCAGACGCCCGGAAAGGCCCCGAGTTTTCCATGGCATTGCTGCCGATCCTGACTGCGCCCGATCCGCAGCTGAAGAAGATCTCCAAGCCGGTCGAGAAGGTCGACGACGAGATTCGCAAGCTGATGGACGACATGCTGGAGACCATGTACGCCGCCCCTGGCATCGGCCTGGCGGCTGCGCAGGTCGGCGTGCTCAAGCGCGTGCTGGTGATCGACATCGACCGCGAGGGCGAGAAGACCGGCCCGCTGAAGATGGCCAATCCGGAGATCATCGACGTGTCGGAGGAGGATGCCTCCTACGAGGAAGGCTGCCTGTCGGTCCCCGAGCATTACGCCGAGGTCGAGCGGCCGGCGCGCATCACGGTGCGCTATCTCGACCAGGACAACGAGGTCCGCACGCTCAAGGCCGAGGGATTGCTCGCGACCTGCATCCAGCACGAGATGGACCATCTCGACGGCATCCTGTTCATCGACCGCATCTCGGCGCTGAAGCGCAACATCATCCTGCGCAAGCTGGTGAAGGCGCGCAAGGAAGCGGCCGAAGCGCAACCGGCCTGAGGGCGGCGCTCGCCTTAATCCGGCGGCGCTTGTAGAATCCCTGCCATGCGCATCGCCTATATGGGAACTTCCGACTTTGCCGTGCCCGCCTTGCAGGCGCTGGCCAAGGAAGGCCATGACATCGCCGCCGTCTACAGCCAGCCGCCGCGTCCTGCCGGGCGCGGCCAGACCGAGCGGCGCTCGCCGGTGCACGAGGCGGCTTTAGCGCTTGGCCTGCCGGTGCGCACGCCGCATTCGCTCAAGCCCGAAGAAGAGGCGGCCGCCTTCAAGGCGCTCGATCTCGATGCGGCGGTGGTGGCTTCCTACGGGCACATCCTGCGCCCGAGCTTTCTCGAGGCGCCGATCTTCGGCTGCCTGAATATCCATGCCTCGCTGCTGCCACGCTGGCGCGGTGCGGCGCCGATCCATCGCGCCATTCTGGCCGGCGACTGGCAAAGCGGCGTCACCATCATCCGCATGGATCAAGGACTGGATACCGGCGACATGCTGCTGGCCGAAGCCGTGCCGATCACCGCCGCGACCACGACGCCGATGCTGCACGACCAGCTGGCCGAGCTGGGCGCGCGGCTGATCGTGGTGGCGCTGGATGGCGTGCTGAACAAATCGCTGACGCCGGTGAAGCAGCCGGAGCAGGGCGTGACCTACGCGCACAAGCTGGGCAAGGACGAAGGCCGGCTCGACTGGCGACGGCCGGCGGCGGAGCTGGAGCGCCAGGTGCGGGCACTGGCGCCGTGGCCCGGCACGTTCTTCGATCTGGGCGAGGAACGCATCAAGGTACTTCAGGCCTCGCTGGCATTGGGAAACGCCGCGCCGGGCACGATCCTGAAAGGCAATGGCCTGGCGGTCGCGTGCGGCTCGGGCGCGCTGCGGCTGGATAAGCTGCAGCGGCCCGGCGGCAAGGCGCTGGAGGCGGACGCCTTCCTGCGCGGCTTCGTGTTGCCCGAGCGTTTGCCGTTGCCCGACGTGGCGGCGATCGGCGCGCGATGACGCGCTTCAAGCTGACGGTGGAATATGACGGCCGGCATTTCGTCGGCTGGCAGCGCCAGGACAACGGCATGTCGGTGCAGCAGGCGCTGGAAGAGGCGATCTTCAAGTTCTGCGGCGAGGGCGCCTACGTGCAGGGCGCCGGGCGCACCGATGCCGGCGTGCACGCGCTGGGCCAGGTGGCGCATGTCGATATCGACAAGCCTTCGGTCGGCGACACGGTGCGCGACGCCATCAATTTCCACCTGCGGCCATGGGCCGTGGCGGTGCTGCACGCCGAAGCCGTCGGCCCGCAATTCCACGCCCGCTTCGACGCTATCGCCCGCCGCTATCGCTATCGCATCGTCAACCGCCGCGCGCCGCTGGCGCTGGAGGCCGGCCGCGCCTGGCCGGTGAACGTTCCATTGGATGCCGAGGCCATGCACGAGGCCGCGCAACGGCTGGTCGGCCAGCACGACTTCACCAGCTTCCGCGCCGCCATGTGCCAGGCCAAGTCGCCGGTCAAGACGCTGACCAGTCTCACCGTGACCCGCACCGGCGAGGAGATCCATATCGACGTCGAGGCCCGCTCCTTCCTGCACAACCAGGTCCGCATCATGGTCGGCACCTTGAAGCAGGTCGGCGAGGGCAAGTGGACCGCCGACGACGTGACGGCCGCGCTGGAAGCGAAAGACCGCGCCGAGGGCGGTGTGACTGCGCCGCCGGATGGGCTTTATCTGATGGCGGTGGAGTATCCGTGAACGAGACCCGGCCCACCGGCACAGAATTGCGCGAACCGCGTGGCTGGCTGGCGGCACTGCTGTCGCTGGTCGTTTCCGGCCTGGGGCAGTTCTATGTCGAGCGCTGGAAGACAGCCCTGCTTCTGATGGTGGTGCCGCAGCTTTTATACCCGTTGATGGCATTGCTGATCTTCCTCGACGTCTTCGACGTTTGGCTGTTCGCCGCCTGCATGGCGGCGGGCATCGCCGTGCAGATTTCCGGCGCCGTCCATGCCTTCGTGACGGCGCGCCGGACGCCGCCGTTCTTGCCGCGCCGGTGGAGCCGTTGGTACGGCCTGCTGGGTATCGTGCTGCTTTATGTCGCCATTGTTGCGGTCACTGCGGTCGCATACGAAGATCCGACAAAAAGCTTCTATATCCCGGCCAACTCGATGCAGCCTAACGTGCCTGAGGGCGACAGGCTTGTCGCGGTCGGGCTCTACGGCAAGTCGGTCGAGCGCGGCGAGATCGTGCTCTTCCGCCAGCGCGACCAAGACACCGATTTCATCAAGCGCGTCGTGGCCGTAGCGGGCGACAGCGTTGAACTGCGTGACAACCGGTTGTTCGTGAACGACCGTGAGGTCTCGGGCGGGACGGAGGGATCGATGCGAATTGGCCGCGTAGAGTACGAGCTGGTGAGCGAAGCGGCAGGCGAGCGCCGCTACAACGTGCTGGTTATGCGCGGCAGCAATTTGCGCGGCGGGACTTTCGCGCGGCGAATTGTTCCGTATGGCCACGTCTTCGTGCTGGGCGACAATCGCGACAATTCCTACGATAGCCGCTTCTTTGGGCCAGTGAAAGTCGAAGACGTCCACTGGCGCGCCGCCTTCGTTTTCTGGTCGCTTGATAGGGGCCGCATTGGCATCGACTTGCGTCGGAAGTGAAACTAAACCGCCGCCTTGCCCACCATAAGTAGTGCATAGAGCGTCGCGTTCAGCACCACGCCGAGGCTGAGATAGGCGAAGACCAGCAGGCCGGCTTGCGGTGGCAGAAGGTTCATGGTGTGGCGCAGCAGCCGGTACTGGATCACGGCCACCAGGCCGAGCAGCACGAAGTTCAGCGGTCCGGAAATCTGCGCGGGCAGCAGCCCACCCACGGCGCCGAAGAGAAGCGCCAGCGCATAGATCAGCACCTGCGACCAGTTGTAGGCGGCGACATAGGCCGGCACCTGCGCCTCGCGCGCCATGATCGGCGCCAGGCGCAGCAGGATGACGGGAAACAGCAGCCAGTCGATGACGTAAAGCCCGGCGGCCAGGACGATCTGGCGCAAGCCGATGCTCGGCACGCCATAGGCGTCAAGCTGCAGCAGGGCCAGCACGGCATAGGCCGGCGCCACCAGCGCCATGACCCAGAACGAGCGCAAGGCGCCCGAAGGGCTGCGGTCGAAATACTGCAGGCCGCTGGCATCGTTGCGGATCAGGCGCCAGACGCCCATCAGCGCATAGGCAAGCTCGCGGCCTGAGATCATGCGGCCGGCTTGGCGAAGAAGCGCTCCAGCACCAGGCGGTAGACTTCCTGCAGGGCGGCGATATCGGCAAGGGCAGCGCGCTCGTCGACCTTGTGCATGGTCTGGCCGATCAGGCCGAACTCGACCACCGGGCAGTAGTTGCGAATGAAGCGCGCATCGGACGTGCCGCCGGTGGTGGAAAGTTCGGGCTGCCTGCCGGTGACTTCGTTGATGGCGCCAGCGACCAGCGCCGAGAGCGGGCCGGGTTCGGTGAAGAAGGCTTCGCCCGACACCGAAACCTCGAGCGTGTAGTTGCCGCCGATGGCGTCGAGCTTGGCGCGCACGTCGCGTTCCAGCGATTGCGAGGTGTGGATGTTGTTGAAGCGGATGTTGAACGAGGCCTTGGCGGCAGCCGGAATGAGGTTGTTGGTCGGGTTGCCGACATCGGCGGTATAGAATTGCAGCGAGGAGGCTTCGAAGAATTCGTTGCCGCTGTCGAGCGGCTTCTCGATCAGCGCCGCCATCATGCGCGCCAGCCGATGCACGGGATTATCGGCCAGATGCGGATAGGCGATATGGCCCTGCACGCCCTGCACCGTGAGATGCCCGGTCATCGAGCCGCGGCGGCCAACTTTCATCATGTCGCCGAACCTGGCCTTGTTGGTCGGCTCGCCCACGACGCAGGCGTCGAAGCGCACGCCTTCCTTATCCAGCGCCTGCAGCATCTTCTTCGTGCCGTTGATGGCCGGGCCTTCCTCGTCGCCGGTGATCAGCAGCGAGATCGTGCCCCTGTTGCCGTGCTGGGCGCGATATTGCTGTGCGGCGGCGACGAAGGCGGCAATGGCGGCTTTCATGTCGGCAGCGCCGCGGCCATAGAGCGTGCCGTCGATGATGTCGGCGGCAAACGGATCGACGGTCCACGCGCGCAAATCGCCCACCGGCACGACATCGACATGACCCGCGAAGCAGAAATGCGGGCTGCCCTGGCCGATGCTGGCGTAGAGATTGGCGATATCGGGCGTGCCCGGCTCGGCGAAATCCAGCCGGCGGGTGGTGAACCCCGCCTGCTTAAGCGCCTTGTCCAGCACCGCCAGCACGCCAGCTTCCGCCGGCGTCACCGACGGGCAGCGAATCATCGCTTGCGCCAGGGAGATGGCGTTGACGCTGGGATTGGCGGCGCTGTCGGGCATTGGCTTAGTCGCGCAGCAGCTCGTTGATCGAGGTCTTCGAGCGTGTGCGCTCGTCGACCGTCTTCACGATTACCGCGCAATAGGTCGAGGGCCGGTTGGGGCCGCCGGGCAGGTTGCCCGGCACCACCACCGAATAGGCCGGCACGCGGCCGACGAAGGTCTCGCCGGTCTGGCGGTCGACGATCTTGGTGGTGGCGGAAATGAAGACGCCCATGGCGAGCACCGCGCCGGTTTCGACGATGACGCCTTCGACCACCTCGGAGCGGGCCCCGATGAAGCAATTGTCTTCGATGATGACCGGGTTGGCCTGCAGCGGCTCGAGCACGCCGCCGATGCCGACGCCGCCCGAGAGGTGGCAGTTCTTGCCGATCTGGGCGCAAGAGCCGACCGTGGCCCAGGTGTCGACCATGGTGCCGGAATCGACGTAGGCGCCCAAATTGACGAAGCTCGGCATCAGCACGACGTTGGGCGCAATGTAGGCGCTGCGACGCACGATCGAGCCCGGCACGGCGCGGAAGCCGGCATTGGCGAAATGACCGGCGGTCCAGCCGGTGGTCTTCAGCGGCACCTTGTCGAACCAGGGCGCGCCGCCGCGGCCGGGGAACACGGCCCCGCCGTCCATCGGCACCGAGTCGTAGAGGCGGAAAGACAGCAGCACGGCCTTCTTCAGCCACTGATTGACCAGCCAGCCACCCGGCCCCTTTTCGCACACCCGCAGGGTGCCGTTGTCCAGCCCGTCCAGCGCTGCCTCGACGGCATCGCGGATCTGCCCCTTGGTGGTGGAATTCACGCCATCGCGCGCCTCCCAGGCGGCGTCGATGGTGGTCTGCAAATGCTTGGCGTCCATTCAAGATCTCCGGCTCGTCCAGTGCGAAATCCGGCGGACCTTGCGAAATGCGGCGGCAGGTGTCAATGGCGGGCGGGCAAACCTGCCCAGCGTCGATCGAAAGCCTATTTTTCCTTTAGAACCTTCTCACGCTCGCGCTCGTATTCCTTGCGCGAGATGGCGCCATTCTCGTAGGCACGCTGCAGGTCGATCAGCTGCTGGCCCCGGCTGGTGCTCTCGGTCTTGACCACCGTGCGCCCGTCGTCGCTGCCGCAGGCTGAAACAGCGAGGGCAGGCAGGCCCAAGGCCACAATCAGGCCCAGGCTGCTGAGAAAACGCTTCGACATGCACGACTCCCGTCTCTGACGGGAAGGGAACGGCTTGAAGCCTGAATGGGTTCCGTTGCGGGTGCCGCTCAGCGTGCCGCCACGGGCCATTGCTTGAGGAAATGCACCACGTCATCGGTTTCATGGTGGATATGGGCACGATCGCCGCCCATGGCGGCAAGCCGTCCCTGGCTTTCCTCGGTGCGCACCCACACCGTGCGCATGCCGAGCTGATGCGCCGGTTTGAGGTTATGCGCCATGTCGTCGAGCATGATGGCGCGTTTGGGATCGAAGGCGAAGCGCTTCACCAGGCTTTCATAAACCGACATCTCGGGTTTGGGGATGTAGTCGGACGCCACGATGTCGAAAATGCCTTCGAAATGCCGCTCAACGCCCAGTCGCGCCATGATGCGCTCGGCATGCGGCACCGAGCCGTTGGTGAAAATCACCTTCCGTCCGGGCAGGTCGCCCAGAATACGGTCGAGCTCGGGATTGGCCGTGATGGCGGACAGATCGATGTCGTGAACGAAGGAAATGAATTCCTCGGGCGGGCATTGATGCAACGTCATCATGCCGCGTAGCGAGGTGCCGTGCTCGTGCCAGTACCGCTTCTGCAACCGCAGCGCTTCGGCGCGATCGACGTTCAGGTAATTGGAGATGAACTGTCCGATGCGGTCGCTGACCTGGTCGAACAGGTTGCTGCTGGCGTGATAGAGCGTGTTGTCGAGATCGAACACCCAGGTATCGATTTCGGGCGCGGTCGATTTCGTCAGATCGACGCCGGCTGCGGCGGCATCGAGAACATCTTCGCGCGAGGGCTTTTTGTGGTCAGACATGCCCCCAACATGGCGTTGGCGGGCCGTCAGGGCAAGGCTTCAGGCGCCGCCGCCATAGACCCGGCGCGCGGGATCGTTGCGTTCCCAAGCCGGACCTTCCTGGTCCGCCGGTCGGCCGGCACATGCCGAAAGCGCGGCAAGAAGAGCCGCCAGAAACATCAGCTTCTTCATAGGCCGATGCTAGGAGTCCGGCCGAGCGGCGTCAAATCACGATGCGGGGATCAGGCCCGGCGGATCATGGTGCCGACGCCATGCTCGGTGAAGATTTCCAGCAGCAAGGCGTGCGGCATGCGGCCATCGAGGATGACGGCGGCTTCGACGCCGCGCTGCACGGCATCGATGCAGTTTTCGACCTTGGGGATCATGCCGCCGGAGATCGTGCCGTCCTTGATCAGCGCGCGCACCTCGTCGACCGTCAGCTCGGGAATCAGCTTGCCGTCCTTGTCGAGCACGCCCGGCACGTCAGTAAGGAAGATCAGCCGGCGCGCCTTGATGGCGCCGGCGATGGCGCCGGCCGAAGTATCGGCGTTGATGTTGTAGGTCAGCTCGTCATGCACGCCGAAGCCGATCGGCGCCACCACCGGGATGACGCCGGCCGAGGTCAGCTGCTCAAGCAGTTTGGCGTTGATTCTGGCCGGCTCGCCGACCTGGCCCAGATCGACCTTGATCATCTCGCCGGTCTTGGGATCGCGCGTCTCGGTCATCTTGTTGGCCAGGATCAGATTGCCGTCCTTGCCGCAGATGCCGACCGCCGTGCCGCCGACTTCGTTTATGTCGGCCACGATCGCCTTGTTGATGGCGCCGGCCAGTACCATCTCGACGATCTCCATGGTCGCCGCATCGGTGACGCGCAAGCCGTTGATGAATTCGCTCTTGATGCCGACCCGCTCGAGCATCTTGTTGATCTGCGGTCCGCCGCCATGGACCACGACGGGATTCATGCCGACTTGCTTCATCAGCACGACGTCCTGGGCGAAGAGATCGCCCAGCTTGGGATCTGTCATGGCGTGGCCGCCGTATTTGACGACGAAATTGTCGCCAGTGTAGCGGCGCATGTAGGGCAGCGCCTTGGAGATGGTTTCGGCGATGCGCAGCCAAGTCTTGGTTTCGCCGATATCCCGTTCCGCCATGTCGCGCCCTCGAAAGAAGAACGGCCGGATTTCGGCCGGCGCGAAATCTAGCGGAAAGCGGTTTCTAGCGCAAAGAACTCGCGCTCGATGCGGCCAGGCCAGCCAGTTCCGCCCGCAAATCGGCGATGCCCATGCCTTTTTCGGCCGAGGTGACATGCAGGCGCGGGAAAGCACCGACATGCTTGGCGATGCTGGCCTGGACGGAGGCGACGATCTCGGCCAAAGCTGCGGGCTTCATCGTATCGGCCTTGGTCAGGATCAGCTGATAAGGGACGGCAAGCTTGTCGAGCGCGCTCATGGTCTCGTCGTCGTTGGGCTTAACGCCGTGGCGGGCGTCGATCAGCACCAACACGCGGACCAGGGTCGGCCGGCCCCGCAAATAGCGCTCGATCAGCTCGCTCCAGGCGCCGATCTTGCTCTTGGCCGCCTTGGCGAAGCCGTAGCCCGGCATGTCGACCAGCATCAGCCGCTCGGAGAGCGCGAAGAAATTGAGCTGCTGTGTGGCGCCGGGGTTGGACGAGATGCGCGCCAGCGTCTTGCGCCCGGTCAGCGCGTTGATCAGCGACGACTTGCCGACATTTGATCGCCCGGCGATGGCGATCTCGGGCAGCGAAACGGGAATTAGCGATTCCTCGGTTGCAGCGCCGGCGATGAATTCGCAGGGCCCGGCGAAGAATTTGCGACCGATCTCGCGCGCCTCGTCGTCAATGTCGGGCAGGCCGGGAATGGCGCTGCGCTTTTGCTCGCTCATCGCCATATCCCGCCGGACCCGGTTCAGGTCTTGGTCTTGGATTTATTGCGTGCCTTGGCTCGCGCGCCACCCGGCTTCTTCTCACCGACCAGCGGCGAGGGCGCGCCTTCCTCGACGCCGCCCGATACCTTCACGTGCATGCGCTTCATGATGACGTATTGCTGGATGATCGACAGCGTGTTGTTCCAGGCCCAGTAGATCACCAGCCCGGCGGCGAACGGCGCCAGGATGAAGGTGAACATGATCGGCATCAGCAGGAAGATCTTGGCCTGGACCGGGTCGGCCGGAGCCGGGTTCAGCTTCTGCTGCAGGAACATGGTGATGCCCATGATCAGCGGCCACACGCCAATATTGAAGAAGTTCAGAAGGTGCGGAATGTCCCAGTGCACGAAGCCGAACAGCGTCAGGATGGTGGCGGGATCGGGCGCCGACAGATCGTGGATCCAGCCGAAGAACGGGGCGTGGCGCATCTCGATGGTGACGTAGAGCGTCTTGTAGAGCGCGAAGAAGACCGGGATCTGCACCAGAATCGGCAGGCAGCCGGCGGCGGGATTGACCTTCTCGCGCTTGTAGAGCTGCATCATCTCCTGGTTCAGCTTCTGCCGGTCGTCGCCGTAGCGCTCGCGCAGGCGCGTCATTTCCGGCGCCAGCGCCTTCATCTTGCTCATCGCCTGGTACGACTTGTTGGCCAGCGGGAAGAACAGCAGCTTGACCAGAACGGTCAGGCACATGATCGCCAGCCCGAAATTGCCGATATGGCCGTAGAGCCAATCGAGAACGAAGAACATCGGCCGCGTGATGGGGCGGAACCAACCCCAATCGATCGCCATGAACAGACGCGTGATGCCGTATTTCTCTTCGTAGTTTTCCAGAATGTCCACGACTTTGGCGCCGGCATAGATTCGGTTGACCGTCTCCGAACTGCCATTGGGCGCAACGGTCTGCTCCTGCCCGACATAGTCGACCTGGTAACGATCAACGCCGCCCAGGTTGCCGGTGTATTTGTAGTTCATCGTCACCGGTTTCTGCTGGTCGGGGATCAGCGCGACCATCCAGTATTTGTCGGTGAAGCCGCCCCAGCCGCCGGTGGTGGAATGGGCGCTGTAGGTGGTCTTTCCTTCCTTGGCGGCGTCCTTGAGCTTGCTGTAGGTGAAATCGTCGTTGAGCGTGCCGTTGAACATGCCGATCGGCCCTTCATGCAGGATGAAGAGGCCGTCGGTCTTGGGCGTGCCGTGGCGCGAGGTCAGCGCGAACGGCGTCAACGTCACCGGCGCACCGCCGCCGTTCTCGACGCTCTGCGTGACGGTGAACAGGAAATGCTCGTCGATGTCGTAGCGGACCTTGAACACCAGCCCTTCGCCGTTGTTCCACGACAGGGTGACGGGCTGGCCGGGCTTCAGCACATCCTTGTCGGCGGACCACAGCGTATCGGCGTCAGGCACCTTGACGTTTGCTGCCGCGCTCCAGCCGTGCCGGGTGTAATAGGCATCCGGCGCATTCTCCGGCGACAGCAGAATGACGCTGGGGCTGTTGGGGTCGACCGTCTGGCGATGCTTGACCAGGCGCACATCGTCCAGGCGTGCGCCTTTCAGCGCGATCGAGCCCGTGACTTCCGGCGCTTCGATTTTCACGCGCGGGCTGTCGGCCAGAGCCGCCGAGCGATCGCGCGCCGGCGCGATGGTGGTGCCGGGGGCTGCGCCGGGCGCAGCGGGCGCCGCTGCGGGAGCGGAGCCCGGGGCGGCAGGGGCGCCGGGCTGACCCGGCTGCTGCGTCGTTTGCTGTTGCTGCGGCACCGGCTTGGGGGCCGGGAACAGGAATTGCCAGCCCAGCACGATGACCAGGGAAGCCACGATGGCGAGAACGAGATTGCGCGTATCCATGAACGGAAGCTTCCCAGCGTTAGAAATTTGGCGTGCGGCCGGCGGCAGGCGGCACGGGATCGAATCCCGACCCGCCCCAGGGCTGGCAGCGCAGCAGGCGTTTGACGGTAAGCCACGCGCCGAGCAAAGGCCCGTGCGTGGCGATTGCCTCGAAGCCGTAATGCGAGCAGCTCGGCGCGAAGCGGCAGGCGCCCATGAAGAAGGGCGAGACGAACCATTGATAGAATCGGATCAGCACCAGCAACGGCGCGGCCAGCACCCAGCCGAACAAGTCGAGGGTAGAGCGTCGCCGAGGCGAAGAGAGGCCGCTCATGCTCATAGGCCAACGCCACCGCGTTCGACGCCCAGCCGGCGCAACGCTTGGCGCAGATCGGCCAGCAACTGGTCGAAGGGGCGCGCCGTGGTTTCTTCGCGCGCGATCAGCACGTAGTCGAGGCCTTCACGCGCGTACTGCGGCATGATCTTGGCGACCGCCTCGCGCAGGCGCCGCTTGCTGCGGTTGCGCGCCACGGCGTTGCCGACTTTCTTGCTGGCGGTATAGCCCACGCGCAGCGGCGCATCTGCGCGCTGCGACTCGGGCAGGGGAGCGACCTGCAGGATCAGGCCCGGCATGACGCAGCGGCGGCGCGTTGCGGCGACGCGCAGGAAGTCGGCGCGGCGCGGCAGGGTCGTCGTCGAAGGACGCCGGCTGACGCTTGCGTCCATGGTCGGGGAAAGCGGACGCTTAGGCGGAGAGGCGCTTGCGGCCCTTGGCCCGGCGATTGGCCAGAACCTTGCGGCCGCCCACCGTCTCCATGCGCGAACGGAAGCCATGGCGGCGCTTGCGCACCAATTTGCTCGGCTGGAACGTGCGTTTCACGGGCGTATCTCCTTAAGGTCTCTGGCGACCATGCAAACTCCGGAAAGCGCCCCAGCGCCGGGGCGCGATGGACAGTCCGGAACGGTCGGAAAATCGGGGCCGGTATAAGGTCCATGCCCGGGAAAGTCAACGCGGCAGGACCAGCGGGGCAGAGCCCGTCGTCGCACCCCGCTAACCCCCGCTAGCTTCACACTTTATTGACCGGGATTGACTGGCCTTTGCCGACCCGTCCGGCCAATGCTGCGGATCAGACGACTTGTAGGTCAGCGCCGGCAGCAACCGCAAGATATTGCGGATTTCCCGACGCGGGCCATGGGAAACAACGGGGATCAGACCATGACAGACGCAGCGCAGTATCAAATCGACAGGCCCGGCTCCGCCGGAACCATCGCCCGAGTGTTGGCCTGGCTCGGCCGCTTTCCGCTGGCGCTGATCCTGCTTCTCCTGCGCATCGGCATTGGCGGCACGTTCTTCAAATCGGGCCTGACCAAGATCCAGAGCTGGGACACCACCCTCTCGCTTTTCGCCGATGAATACAAAGTGCCGCTGCTGCCGACCGAGTTGGCGGCGTGGTTGGCCACGGCGGCGGAGCTGATCTGCCCGGTGATCATCGTGCTGGGGCTGTTCGCCCGGCTGGGGGCGGCCGCCCTGCTTGGCATGACATTCGTCATCCAGGTGTTCGTCTATCCCGAAAGCTGGGTCGAGCACCTGCTTTGGGCCTCGGCGCTGCTTTACATCCTGACGCGCGGGCCAGGCGCTCTTTCCGTCGACGCCCTGATCGCCAAGCGGGTCTATGGCTGAGGCATGCCGAAACGAGGATCGATCGGTGTATGATCGGCGCGCATGAGCGCCTCCGATCGACCCTCCTCGTCTGCAGGAAAATCGCGCTTCGGCCTGTCGTTGAAGCTCCTGCTGCTGTCGATCGCCTTCGTCATGCTGGCGGAGGTGCTGATATTCGCGCCCTCCATCGGCCGTTTCCGGCTCAGTTACTTGCAGCAGCGCCTGGCCAACGCGCATCTGGCGACGCTGACGCTGGACGCGACGCCGGACGCCATGGTCAGCGAAGAGCTGGCCATGATGCTGCTGGATCTTTCCGAGGTGCGCGGCATCGTGCTGAAGAAGGACAAGGAGCCTCGCAAGGCGCTGTCGCTGTCGATGCCGCCGAAAATCGACGCGATGTTCTATCTCGACAAGGAAAACGCCGCGGGGCTTGTCATGGATGCCTTCGCGACGTTGTTCAGAGAGGACGACCGTATCCTGCGAGTCATCGGCAAGTCGCCCAAGGATCCGGCAGTCGAGATCGAAGTGCTCGTCAACGAAGCGCCGTTGCGGGCGGAGATGCTGGCCTATGGCGGGCGCATCCTGCTGCTGTCGATATTCATTTCGCTGATCACCGCCGTGCTGCTCTATTTGGCGCTCCGCTGGCTGATGGTGCGGCCGCTGCAGCGCATTACCGAAGATATCATGGCCTTTCGCCGCGATCCCGAAACCGCGCGGCTGTTGCAGGCGAATGGCCGCAGCGACGAGATCGGCGTGGTCGAGCGCGAACTCGCTGACATGCAAGTGGCCTTGCAGGCGGCGCTCAAGCAGAAGGACAACCTCGCCACGCTGGGTACCGCCGTGACCAAGATCAATCACGATCTGCGCAACATTCTGGCGACGGCGCAATTGCTGTCGGACTACCTCGACAGCAGCGACGATCCCAAGGTGCGCAAGGTGGCGCCGACCATGATGCGCGCCATCGATCGCGCCGTGGCGTTGTGCACCGACACGCTCAATTTCACCGCCGAGGCGCCACAGCCGCAGGCCCACCCGGTCGACTTGCGGGCCCTGTTTGGCGAGGTCGAGAACGCGCTCAGCCCGGCCGGCCATGGCAATGGCGAGGGCAAGCCATCGATCGACTGGCGCGTGACATTCGATCCCGGGCTGAGCGTGTGCGCCGATCGCGAGCTGCTGTTCCGCGTCGTGCTCAACATCGCGCGCAATGCCGCGCAGGCGGGCGCTACCCGCATCGCCGTCACCGCTCGGCGCGCACCGCCGGCCGATACGGTGATCGAGATCGCCGACGACGGCCCCGGCCTGCCGCCGCGGGCGCGGGACAATCTCTTCAAGCCCTTCGCCGGCAGCGCCCGGCCGGGCGGCACCGGGCTGGGCCTCGCCATCGCGCGCGACCTGATGCGCGCCCAGGGCGGCGATCTGGTGCTGGTCGATACGGGCAGCAAGGGCACGGTGTTCCGGCTGACCTTGCCGGACGAAGGGAAGAAGTAGGCCTTAGTCGAGTTGCAGGAACAGCGCCTTCAGATACGCCGTCTCCGGCAGGGCGGGATGCACGGGATGGTCCGGCGCGGCGCCGAGGCTGCGCAGGATGCGGCCGGCGCGGCGATTGTCGCCCAGTCCGCGGCGCACCTGCTCGGCGAAGAGCGGCGGGTCGACCAGATGCGAGCAGGAGGCGATGACCAGGAAACCGCCCGGCTCGACCAGCGATGTCGCCAGCCGCGCCAGCTTGCGATAGCCCTGCGCGCCCGATTTCAAATCCTTGCGGCTTTTCACGAAAGCCGGCGGGTCGGCGATCACCAGGCCGAATTTCTCCTTCGCCGCTTCCATCTTTTCCAGCTCGGCGAATGCCTCGCCGCGCAGGAATATGACCTGCCTGGCGCCATTGGCGTCGGCTGCCTTGGCGGCAAGTTTCAGGGCCGGCTCCGAACTGTCGACCGCCAGCACCGAGGTTGCGCCGGCCTTGGCCGATTGCACGGCGAAGCCGCCAGCATAGCAATAGACGTCGAGCACGCGTGCGCCCTTGGCCAGTTCGGCGGCGAAGCGGCGATTGTCGCGCTGGTCGTAGAACCAGCCGGTCTTCTGCCCGGCGGCAAGATCGGCGAAGAAACTCGTGCCGTATTCCTGCAGCGGCACCAGATCCGAAACCTCGCCGCGCAGCACGCTGGTCTGCTGCGTCAGGCCTTCGAGAGTGCGGCTTGAGGAATCGTTGCGCGCCACGATGGCGCGCGGCTTCAACGTCGCTTCCAATGCTTCGATGACCAGCGGGGTCAGCAATTCCATGCCGGCGGTGTTGGCCTGGATCGACAGCACATCGCCGAAGCGATCGACGATCAGGCCGGGCAGCCCATCGGCCTCGGCATGGATCAGCCGGTAATAGGGCGCGCCGATCAGACGATCGCGCAAGGCGGCGGCTTTGGCGATCTTGCCGGCGATGAAATCGCGATCGACGACAATTGCGGCGTCGCGGTCGAGCAGGCGGGCGGCGATCAACGAGTGCGGGTTGAACGTGGCGATACCGAGCCGCACGCCGCCGGCATCGGTCAGCGTGACCAGCGCGCCCGGCGCGATCGCCTTGGTCTGCGCTTCCATGTGGACTTCGTTGGAGAAGGCCCAGGGATGGCCGAAGCGCAGGCGTTTGTCCTCGCCCTTCTTCAACGCCACGACGGGAAGCTTGGCCATGATCTTGCTCGCTCTCTGTCTTCAATCGCCCAGCGCCACGCCGTCGCGGCGGGGATCGGCACCGCCCTGCCAGCCGGCGGGCGTGCGCCGCAGCCCATGCAGGCCGCTGGGGATGGCGATAAACCGCGTTTCGTGGCCCAGCGCAACCAGAGAAGCGGCGAAGGCGGCGTCGAAACGGCCCTGTTCCAGCAAGGTCGGGCCGTTGAAGTTCAAGGCCAGCGGCAGGTCGATGGCATCTTGCAGCGGCAGATTCCAGTCGGTAACGCCGATCACCGCCTTCATCACCGCGCCGATGATGGTGGGCCCGCCAGCCGAGCCGATGACCAGAATGGGCGCGCCCTGAGCATCGAAGGCGATGGCGGGCGTCATCGACGAGCGTGGACGTTTGCCCGGCGCGATGGCGTTGGCGACGGGCTTGCCGTCGACTTCGGGCAGGAAGGAGAAATCGGTCAGCTCGTTGTTGAGCAGGAAGCCGCGCACCATCAGCCGCGATCCGAAGGCGGCCTCGATGGTGGTGGTGAAGGAGACGATATTGCCCGCGCCATCGACGATGCTCATGTGGCTGGTCGCCGGGATTTCCAGGGTTGCGCCGGCTGGCGACGGCGTGATGGCGGCGAGCTTGCCCGGCAGCGCTTTGCCCGAGCTTGCCTTGCCCGGCTCGATCAGCTTGGTGCGGGCGGCAAGATAGTCGCGCGCCAAAAGCTTGTCGGTGGGAACGTCGAGAAACGCGGGATCGCCGACATAGGCCTCGCGATCGGCAAAGGCGAGCTTTGAGGCTTCGGCGATCAGGTGCACGGCTTCGACCGATTGCGGCTTCAGGGCCGCCAGATCGAAACTTTCCAGCATTCCCAACATCTGGAGCAGCGCCAGCCCGCCGGACGAGACCGGCGGTGCCGCGCAGATTTTGATCACACGATAGGGGCCGCAGAGAGCCTCGCGTTCGACGATCCTGTAGGTGGCAAGATCGGTCAGGCTCAGCGCGCCAGGCCGCTTAAGCGCGCCTTGCACGCGGGCGACGATGTCGGCGGCGATCGGACCGCCATAGAAGCTGTTCACGCCCTGGGTTGCGATCAGGCGCAGCGTTTCGCCAAGCTGCTTCTGCACCAGCGTGTCGCCGCTCTTAAGCGGCGAACCATCCTGCTTGTAGAAAATGGCGCGCGCCTGCGCATCGTCGCGCAAAGCGGTCTCACGTTCCAGCATGCCGGCCAGACGCGGCGAGACGGCAACGCCGTTCTCTGCCAGGGCAATGGCCGGCGCGAAGAGCTCTGGCCACGCCAGCTTGCCGTGACGGCGATGGACGACATCGAGCAGGCGCAGGGCGCCGGGCACGCCGACCGACTGGCCGCCGACCACCGCGTCCATGAAGCCGACCGGCTTGCCGTCGGCGCCAAGAAACATGTCCGGCCTGACGCCGGCAGGGGCCGTTTCGCGTCCATCGTAGTAATGCAGCTTTTTGGCGGTCGCGTCGTAATAAAGCAGCAAGCCGCCGCCGCCGATGCCCGAAGCCTGCGGCTCGACCACGTTCAGCACCATCTGCACGGCGATGGCGGCGTCGATGGCGGTGCCGCCGCGGCGCAGCACATCCAATCCCGCCTGCGCCGCCAGCGGGTGGGCGGCAGCCACCATCTGTTTTGCGTCCTGCCGGACGGCATCGCGCGCCGCGGCCAGGGCCGGCGTCAGCAGCAGAATGAAAAGGGGCAGGGAACGAAGCAGCGGTGGCATCGGTTTCTCCCACTTGCGGAGACGGGCTGGTAGGATACGCCAAGCCCTGCGTTCGCGGGTCATGTTTCCGGGGTTCAGATGTCCGCCAACGCCGGCAGCGCCAGCCACTATGCAATGCCCGAAGCGATCCTGCTTCTGGGCGTGGCGATCGTCGTGGCGCCGCTGTTCCAGCGGCTGCGCGCCAGTCCCGTACTGGGTTATCTGATCGCCGGCGTCATCCTGGGGCCGCAAGTCCTGCGTTTGATCGCCGACAGCGACGGCAATCGCTTCCTGGCCGAGTTGGGCGTGGTTTTCCTGCTGTTCGTCATCGGGCTGGAATTGTCGATCGAGCGGCTGCGGCTGATGCGCCGGCTGGTGTTCGGGATGGGCACGCTGCAGGTCGCGGTTTGTGGCGGCGTCCTGACCCTTGCGACGTATATCCTTGGGCTGGGATGGGCAGCGGCTGTCGTCGTGGGCTTTGCGCTGTCGCTGTCTTCCACGGCGATGGTGCTGCAATTGTTGACCGAACGCAGCGAATTGAATGGCCGGGCCGGCCGGGCGGCGTTCGGCGTGCTGCTGTTCCAGGATCTGGCGGTGGTGCCGCTTCTGGTGCTGGTGACGGTGCTGGCAAGCCGCAATCCGGAAATCGCCGAAGCCATGGGCATGGCCTTGCTGCGCGCCGTCGCGGTGGTGGCGGCGATCGGGCTGGTCGGCTGGCTGGTCCTGCCACGGCTGTTCCAGATCGTAGCTCGCACCCATCGCGCCGAGGCCTTCACGGCGCTGGCGCTGGTGGCGGTGCTGGGTGCCGCCTGGGCCACGGAGAAAGCCGGCCTGTCGATGGCGCTGGGTGCCTTCCTGGCCGGGGTCGCCCTCGCCGGCTCGCGTTTCCGGCATCAGATCGAAGCCGACATCAAGCCGTTCGAAGGCCTGCTGCTGGGGCTGTTCTTCATCACCGTGGGCGTGCGGCTGGAATTCGATGCTGTGCTTGAGCGGCCGTTGGTGTTCATGGCTTTGCTGCTGGGCCTGATCGCCATCAAGGCTGTGCTGGTTTTTGGACTGGCGCTGGCGTTCGGGTTGCGCGGCAACCAGGCGCTGCGCGCGGGCTTGCTGTTGGCGCAAGGCGGCGAATTCGCTTTCGTGCTGATCGGCTTGGCCGGCGATACCGGCGTCGTCCCGAAAGAGGTTGCGCCCATCGTATTTGCGCTGACCGGCGTATCGATGGCACTGACGCCGTTGCTGGAGGTGATCGGCCGCAAACTGGCGCAGCGCATCGGCAAGCGCGATCAGGCGGCGCAGGCCGACAGGCTGGCGACGGATGCCGGCGAATTGTCCGATCATGTGGTGATTTGCGGCTTCGGCAGAGTCGGGCAGACCGTCGCCATGATGCTCGACTACCAGCACGTAAAATGGCTGGCGCTGGACAGTAACGCCGATCTGATCGAGCAGTTCGCGGACAAGGGCACGCATGTCTTCTACGGCGATGCCGGGCGACGCGACGTGCTGCTGGCGGCGGGCATCGCGCGGGCCAAGGCGGTCGTCGTGACACTGGACGATACCAAGGGCGCTGCCGCTGCCGTCGAGGCCATCCGTCACGAGACCAAGGAGTTGCCGATCTTCGCGCGCGCGCGCGATCATGCGCATGCGATGAAGCTCGCCAAGTCCGGCCAGGTTCATTGCGTGCCCGAAACGCTGGAAGCCAGCCTGCAGCTTGCGGCGCGGGCGCTCGAAACGCTGGGCGTGGACGAGAAGACCATCGATCGGCTGGTCGATCTGCATCGCGAGGGCGATTACGCCGCCCTGGCCGAGCTTGGCGCCAGCGAGGCGCAGCTGCGGCAGGCACTGGCCGATGACGGCAGCGAAGAAGATCGGGAAACGAGGCGCTGATGTTCACGGCCATGCTGATCGTCACCATGCTGATGGCTTTTTGCCTGCTGGTGCACTACGAGGCGCTGCGCCTGATCTCGCTGGTTGTGCCCAAGCTCACGGCAATCCCGCCGCGCTCGCGCATGCTGGCGGTGATGGGCGGCATTTTGGCCGCGCATACGATAGAGATCTGGATCTTCGGCCTGGCGTTCTATGTTCTGGAGCATCACCTGGCTTTTGGCGGCTTCGCCGGCGACGTCGAGCTGATGAACGAATTTCCCGAGTACGTCTATTTCTCGGCCATGACCTATACCTCGCTTGGATTGGGCGACGTCTATCCAACCGGCGGCCTGCGGCTGGTCACTGGCGCCGAAGCTTTGCTGGGATTGCTGCTGATCGCCTGGTCGGCATCCTATGCCTATCTGCTGATGGTCGATCTATGGCCGTTGCACGGTGGCAAACGCCGTCACTGACGACGCCTGCCGCTGCATTGACCCCGCCTCGGGCGGGGCATATTTTGGGGCATGGACACAATCGAATCCCGCCCCGTTTCCGGCCAGTTGCGCCGCGTTTTCGATCGCATCGACGCCATGCGCGATGACATGGTCGCGCTGACCCAAAGCCTGGTGCGCATCCCCACCGTCAACCCGCCCGGCCGCTTCTACGAGGATTGCGCCAGGCTGATCGGCGACCGGCTGCGCGGCAAGGGCTTCGGCATCGAATACGTCAATGCCGAAGGCGAGAAATCGCACAGCACCGATTATCCGCGCACCAATGTCATCGCGCGCATCGAAGGCGAGGGATCGGGTCCTTGCGTGCACTTCAATTCGCATATCGACGTGGTCGACGCCGGCAATGGCTGGACCACCGATCCCTGGGGCGCTGAGGTCAAAGACGGTCGCATTTACGGGCGCGGCACTGGCGACATGAAGGGCGGCCTGGCCGCCAGCATGATCGCCGTCGAGGCGATCCTGGCTGAAGGCCTGAAATTTCCCGGCGCCTTCGAAATCTCCGGCACGGCGGACGAAGAGTCTGGCGGCTGGGCCGGCGTCGGCTACCTCGCCAAGAAGGGTTACTTCTCCAAGGACCGCGTGCAGCACGTCATCATCCCCGAGCCTCTGAACCAGGATTGCGTATGCCTCGGCCATCGCGGCGTGTGGTGGGCGGAAGTCGAAACGCTGGGTCGCGTGGCGCACGGCTCGATGCCGTATCTGGGCGTCAACGCCATTCGCGGCATGGGCGCTTTCATCCACAAGGTCGAGCAGAAGCTTTATCCCGAGCTCGATACGCGTACGACGGCGATGCCGGTCATTCCCGAAGGCTCGCGGCGCTCGACGCTCAACTTCAATTCCATCCATGGCGGGCAGATCGAGCCCGACAAGGAGTACGAGGGTGCGCCCTCGCCGGTGGTGGCCGATTCCTGCCGGCTGATTCTCGATCGCCGCTACTTGATTGAGGAAGACCCGGTCGACGTAAAGCGCGAGATCGTGGCGCTGCTCGACGAAGTGAAGCGCGAGCGCAATGACTTCCAGTACAAGATCCGCGACCTGCTCGAATTCGCGCCCAACATGACGTCGTCGTCCGATCCCCTGGTGAAGGCGCTGGACGGCGCCATCGCGCAGGTGTTCGGCAAGCCTTCGACGCACGTGGTCTCGCCCGGCACCTACGACCAGAAGCACATCCAGCGCATCGCGCATCTGCAAAGCTGCGTCGCCTACGGGCCGGGCATTCTCGATCTGGCGCACCAGCCCGACGAATACATCGTCATCGACGACATGATCCGCTCGGCCAAGGTGATGGCGGCCGCATCGCTGGCGCTGAAGGGCGTGATCGCGCTTTAGCTCTCCGTCTTTCGTTCAGGAATTCCGATGGTTCGGCCAGGGCCGCGCAATCTCATCACCGATGTCGACGGCATTTTGGTCGGCAACGCTCAGGATGCTCGCGCCGTCACCGGGGCAACCGTTGTGCTGCCGGAGCAGCCGGCCGTCGCTTCCTGCGATGTTCGCGGCGGCGGGCCGGGCACGCGCGAGACCGATCTGCTCGACCCGGCGGCGACGGTCGATGCGGTGCACGGCATTGCGCTGTCGGGCGGCTCGGCCTTCGGTCTGGCGACGGCGGATGGGGTGATGGCCTGGCTGGCGTCGCGCGGCCGCGGCTTCGATGTCGGCGGCTCGATCGTGCCGATCGTCCCGGGCGCCATCTTGTTCGATCTCAACAACAGCGGCGACAAGAACTGGGGCGAGTTGCCGCCCTATCGCGCGCTGGGGTTCAAGGCGTGCGAGGAGGCTGGCAGGGATTTCGCGCTGGGCAATGCCGGCGCCGGGCTGGGCGCACGGGCCGGCAACATCAAGGGTGGGCTGGGCAGTGTCTCGTCGATCGATGAGGCCGGCTTGCAGGTCGGGGCGCTGATTGCCGTCAATTCGCGCGGTTACGTAACCATGGAAGGTCAGAAACAGTTCTGGGCCTGGCCGTTCGAGCAGAATGGCGAGTTCGGTGATCTGTCGCCGCCGCAGGCACGCGTGCCGCTGGAGGTCAGCGTCGACCGCGGTGCGGCTGCGTCCGGCACGGTGCGCGGCCATACCACTATCGGCGTGGTGGCGACCAATGCGCGGCTTTCGAAGGCGGAAGCCAGGCGCGTGGCAATCATGGCGCAGGATGGGTTGGCGCGTGCGATCAGGCCGGTCCACACCAGTTTCGACGGCGATGCGCTGTTCGTGCTGGCGACCGGCAAGGTCGATCTGGCCGGCAATCGGCCGCTGGCTCTGTCGCGGCTGGGCAGTATCGCCGCCGACTGTGTGGCGCGGGCCTGCGCACGCGGGGTCTATGAGGCGAAATCCGCCGGCGGCATGGTAAGCTGGCGCGAGCATTTCGCCGGCAAATAAGGACTTTGGCGGCGGAATTGCCGCTCCGCAGGTGGGCTGGTATCGTCCGCCCAATGGCCCAGGAAGGCCTTCGCCGATCGGGGAAATGGAGAAAAAAATGAGACGTTCACTCGTAATGCTGCTGGTTGCCGTGGTCGCAGCCCTTGGCATCTATTATTTCGTTTCCCGTCCCAAGGACGCACCGACCCAGCCGCCGGCCACGGCGCAGACCACGCCGGCTCCGACGCCCGCGCCCGCAGCCGCTCCGGCGAAGCCGGCCAAGGACAGCGTCGTGATCGGCATGTCGCTCGAGCCGCCGGTGCTGGATTCCAGCCTCAACGCCGCGGCGGCGATCCGCGAGATTACCTATCAGAACATCTATGAAAGCCTGACCCGCGTCGATCGCAACGGCAAGATCGTGCCGGGCCTGGCCGAAAGCTGGACGGTATCGCCGGACGGCAAGGAATACGTCTTCAAGCTGCGCTCGGGCGTGAAGTATCACGACGGCGAGGCGTTCGACGCCTCCGACGTGAAATTCTCCCTCGACCGGCTGATTGCGCCGGGCCCCGACAACAAGATCCCGGCCCGGAACCTTTACGTCTCTATCGAGAAGGTCGAAGTGGTCGATCCGCAGACCGTGAAGATCACGATGAAGAATCCGGATGCGTTCATCCTGTTCAATCTGGGCATTGCCGATTCCGCCATCGTCGATCCCAAGAGCCAGCCGACCAACGGCACCAACCCGGTCGGCACCGGCCCGTTCAAGTTCAAGGAACGCAAGGAGGGCGATTCGCTGGTGCTGGTGAAAGCCGACACCTATCGCAACCCGTCGGCGATCAAGCTCAACACCGTTACCTTCAAGTTCGTCAAGGATCCCTCGGCTCAGGTTAATGCGCTTTTGGCCGGCGATGTCGATACGTTCCCCGGCTTCCAGGCGCCGGAGCTGGTCGGCCGCCTGAAAACGGACAGCCGCTTTGCGGTGGTGATCGGCTCGACCCAGGGCGAGACGATCCTTGCGACCAACAATGCCGAGGGCAAGCCGATGGCCAAGCTGCAGGTGCGGCAGGCCATCGCGCACGCCATCAACCGCGACGAGCTGGTCGCCGCCGAATCGGGTTTCGCCATTCCCATCGGCAGCCATTTCAGCCCTGCCGATCCGGCCTATGTCGACCTGACCAAGACCTATCCGTTCGACCTCGAGAAGGCCAAGGCGCTGATGAAGGAGGCGGGCTACGAGAACGGCTTCGAGGCAACCTTGAAGCTGCCGCCGGTTGGTTACGCCAAGCGGGCGGGCGAAGTGATGGTCAGCCAGCTGGGCAAAATCGGCATCAAGCTGTCGATCGTGCAGCTGGAGTGGCCGCAGTGGCTGTCGGAAGTGTTCCGCGAATTCAACTACGACTTCACCATCGTTGCGCATACCGAGGCCTACGACATCGACCGCTACGCCCGCGACGGCTATTACTGGGGCTACAAATCCGAGGAGTTCCGCAAGGTCTATCGCGAGATGGTGGCAACGGTGGACGAAGCCAAGCGCACCGATCTCCTGAAGCAACTGCAGACCATCATCGCCAAGGATGCGGTCAACGGCTACCTGTTCCAGCTGGCCAAGATCGGCGTGTGGAACAAGGACCTGGTCGGCATGTGGGAGAATTCGCCCACGCCCTCGATCGACCTGACCGAAGTTTACTGGAAGTAATGAAATGACACGGCGGCCGGCGGAATTCTCCGTCGGCCGCCTTTTCTTTGTCTAGAATCCCGCATGCTTGAATTCCTCTCGCGCCGTCTGTTCGCCGCGCTGTTCACTTTGGTGGCGGCGAGCCTGGTCGTGTTCGGCGTGCTGGAGGTGCTGCCGGGCGATCCGGCGCTGGTGATGCTGGGCATGGAGGCGCGACCCGATTCGCTGGCGGCGCTGCAGCGGGAGCTGGGTCTCGATCGGCCGATCTGGCTGCGCTACATCAGCTGGGTCGGCGACATGCTGACTTTCGATCTCGGCCGCTCCTATGCCTACAAGACCGATGTCGCCACCATGCTGCTGGCGCGTCTGCAAGTCACCATTCCGCTCGCCATTGGCGCCGTAGCCTTCGCCGTGCTGGTAGGCCTGCCGCTGGGCATCCTGGCTGCCTGGAAGCACGGCAAGGCCGGCGACTACGGCGTGATGATGTTCAGTCAGGCGGGCATTGCGGTGCCCAATTTCTGGATCGGCCTGCTGCTGGTGCTGATCTTCTCGCTGGGCCTGCGCTGGTTTCCGGCCGGCGGCTTCCCCGGCTGGGAGAAGGATTTCGCTGCTTCGCTGCATGCGCTGATCCTGCCCATCATCGCGCTCGGACTGCCCGAGGCGGCCATCCTCTCGCGCATCGCCCGTTCGGCCATGCTCGACACCATGCGCGAGGATTACGTGCGCACCGCCCGCGCCAAGGGCGTGGGCGAGCGAGACGTGCTGTTCCGGCACGTGCTGCGCAACGCGCTGATCCCCATCATCACCATCATCGGCCTGTTCTTCGCCTTCCAGGTCGGCGGCGCCATCATCATCGAAAGCGTCTTCTACCTGCCCGGTGTCGGCCAGCTGGTGTACCAGTCGATCAACAACCGCGACCTCGTCGTGATCAAGGACGTGGTGATTCTGCTCACCGTGTTCGTGCTGGCGATCAACCTGCTGATCGACGTGATCTACGCGCTGGTCGATCCGCGGCCCAAGATCAAGGCCTGAGCGACATGGGCGCCGCCAACCAGTCTTTCCTTCGCCGCGCCCTGCGTCACAGGAGCTTCATGATCGGCGGCGTGCTAAGCCTGCTGCTGATCGCCGTCGCCGTGATCTCGCTGTTCTGGACGCCCTATCCGGTGACCGAAATCGCCATGGCGCAGAAGCTGAAACCGCCCTCGGCGGCGCACTGGCTGGGCACCGACCATCTGGGCCGCGACGTGCTCTCGCGCATCATGTGGGGTGCGCGCAATTCGATCGCGGTTGGCTTCGTCGCCGTCACGCTGGGCATGACGGCGGGCGTGCTGCTGGGTCTGTGGGCGGCGGCGACGCGGGGCTGGGCCGACGAGATCGTCTCGCGCATGTCCGATCTGGTGTTCGCCTTTCCCGCCGTGCTGACGGCGATCCTGATCACCACCGTGTTCGGCGCTTCGGCGGTCAACGCCATCATCGCCATCGGCATCTTCAACATCCCGGTCTTCGCGCGCGTCACGCGCGGGGCGGCGCTTTCGGTGTGGGGCCGCGAATTCATCCGCGCCGGGCTGGCCATCGGCAAGGGCCCGCTGCGCATCACCTTCGACCACGTGCTGCCCAACATCGCCTCCATCCTGATCGTCCAAGGCACGATCCAGTTCGCCGTCGCCATCCTGGCGGAAGCCGGCTTGAGTTATCTCGGCCTGGGCATGCAGCCGCCGCTGCCAAGCTGGGGGCGCATGCTGAACGATGCGCAGACCTACATGTACGAAACGCCGACTTTGGCGATCTTCCCCGGCATCGCCATCGCGCTCTCGGTGCTGGGGCTGAACCTGCTGGGCGACGGGTTGCGCGATCTACTCGACCCGCGGCTGAAGATCATGCGGGTCGGTTGAACGCTATTCCGGGACGACCGGCGCCTTGCTCTGCACGGGCCGCTCGGGCACCAGCAGCACCAGGCCCAGCGCGATCACGGTGGCGATCAGGGCCGCATACTGGATCCAGCCCAGCGGCTCGCCCAGGATCCAGCCGCCCGACAGCACCGCCACCACCGGGATGATCACCGTGCTGAGGGCGGCGACATGCGTCGGCAGCAGCTTCACGATCGAGAACCAGGAGGCCATGCCGATGGCCAGCGGCACCAGGCCGACGAACAGCGCCGTGCCGACGCCCAGCAGGCTGGGGATTTTCTGGTCGGGCAGTTCGAGTATGGCGGCGCCAATGGCGATCGGCACCAGTCCGCACAGCATCTGCCAGAACAGCAGCGCCACCATCGGCATGTTCCACTGCGTGCGCTTCTGCACGAAAGTGCCGATCGCCCAGACGATGGCGGCCAGGATGCCGAGGAACAGCCCAAGCGGGGCGCTGGCGAACAGCGCGAAATCCTCGATCATCAGCAGCACGACGCCCGCCACGCCGAAGCCCAGCGCCACCAGATGGCGCAGGCCCAGGCGCTCGCCCAGAAACAGGAAGCCGATGACGGCGGCCCATAGCGGCATGGAGAAGGCGATGACCGCGGCATGGCCCGAGGGGATCAGCATCACCGCATAGGCGGTGGCGACGTTCCAGATGGCGATGTTGAAGGCGCCGGCGAAGAGCAGCCGCACCCGAACCTCCTTGGGCACGGCAAGCGATTCGCCGCGCAGGCGGGAGATCGTGAACATCGTGGCGACGGCGATGCCCAGGCTGATGGCGCGAAAGCTCCATGGCCCGAAATCGCGCAAGGCCACGGCGACGATGATCCAGTTGAAGCCCCAGACCAAAGTCAGCACGCCCAGCAGCACCAGCGCGCGGGTGGGGATGGCGCCGATCGTCATGTCGCAAGGATGGGGGAGGAAGTCATCTGACCGCGATTAGAGCGGAGCAAGGCTGCTCGCGGCAACGTCGCAGCGCTCATGGAAGCCCTGCGCACGGAACAGGGCGCAGGAAGAACGGAATGCCGCCTCAGGCCTGCTCGCCTTCGAAATCGAGCAGCACGCAGCCCGAGACGCGCCACGAGCCGTCGCTTTGCCGTTGCATGAAATAGAGCGCCAGATGCGGCACGCCGTCGGGACCGACGACGTAGACTTGCTGCGTCATCACGCCGTTGACGATCTTCAGGTCGCGGAACTGGTAGATGCGCGGGCGGTACACCGGTGCGTAGCCGGTCTTGACCATGCTCATGAATATGTCGGACGAGCCGAACTGCGCCTGCAGCTCGGGCGCGGCGTAACCGAAGGCTTCCCGGCCATCGTCGCGTTTGAAGGCGGCGATCTGCCGGTCGATCACCGATTGAATGGCAAGGCGGTCGGCATCGCTCTGTGCCTGCACAGGCAGCAACGGCGCCAGCACCAGCAAGGCGGCGAACAGCCAGGAGACGGCGTGGCGCATGGGCTCTCCCGCATCAGGGCGGCCGGCGAAGGCCTTGGACTATCTTACGATGATGACTTAAGCGCGGACCTGCGCCAGCGGAAAAAATACCGGCCGGAAGCGGACGCAAAAAAAGCGGCTGAAGAAGCCGCTTTGCCGGTGGCTGCGGAGATCGCTTAGCGCACGTAGAGATGGACTTCGTTGTTCATGGCGGTGGCGCTGGTGGTCGAGGCGAGGCCGACGCGGTTGGGATTGACGCCCATTTCCGTCATCGAGCGCAGCACGTTCTCGGCGTGGCGCTTGCTGGCGGAGCTGTTGAGCGAGACGTCGGCAACAGAACCGCGCGCCGGCGCCACGGCCAGCAGATCGAAGGTGGCGTCCGGCTTGCGCTGCAGCGCCTCGGCGATCGAGGCGTAGAGCGCCTGCTCGTACTGCACGCGCGGCTGGTCGAAGCGTACGATCAGCAGCGGCCGGCGATTGGCCAGGCTGGCGGGCGCTGCCGCCGGGCTGGCGCTGCGCACGCCCGGCGCCAGGGTCGGCGTCGGAGCGACGGAGCTTTGCTGGAAGGTGCGGTTGGTGACCGACGGGCCCAGCAGGCGGCCGTTCTTGACCGCCAGATTGAGCGTCACGAGATTGTTGCGCTCGGCCGCGACGTAGGCGGTCTGACGGGCGATATCCTGGCTGGTTTCGCTCAGCAGCCGGTCGACCAGCACGATCGACTGGTTGATCTCGTTTTCCATGATCTTGAGCTGGCGATGGTCCTCGTCGACCGCGCCCGACACCCCGTAGGTGGCGCGCACGCTTTCCAGCAGGAAGGTCGCCTGCGAGGACGTGCCCGAAACCGTGGTCGCCAGCACGTTCATCTGGCTGAGATCGGTGTTGAGCTTCTCGAGCTGGGTCTGGGCCTGGTTCCAGGCTGTCACCAGTTCCGGATTGCCCGGGGTCGTGCCCACCTGCAGGCGAGCCGAGATGCCGGCCACCAGCTGATAGTATTGCTGCGCATCGGCCGTGGCCTGGGCGCGAATGCCCTGGAGCTGAGTGCTCTGCTGGGTCAATTCGCCCATCAGCCGCACGAAGTCCGCGCGCATCTGCTGCACGCGGGCGCCAACGGCGGTGCCGGTGGACGGGCCGCCTGAGACCTGCGCCGGCTGGAAAGTCGGACCACTGATCGGCGAAGGCGGCGCTGCGGCCGTGCTCCCGTCGCTGAACAATGCGTCTTGTGAACAGGCCCCCAACGCCAATGCGGCGATGAGTGCCACGACACGGGTCTTAAAAGTCGCCATGGGCACCCTTCGAACCTTCGGACAGCACTCTCTGTCGTTACTTGTCGGCCGTCCCCCCAAGGTGCCCGGCCGTATCGCGGCGAAAGCCGCATCCCCCAAAAAAAACAAGGGGATGGTACTGAATGGTGCGACCCTAGACAAGCCGGAACGTACCGTTTGCAACGGTGCCGTTGCGCGCTTGCAACAGGCTGCCTGCCAGACCGCAAAGCCCAGCCGCGACAGGGCCTTATGGGCGCTCAGACACGGGTCTTGCAAGGGGAGAATGATTTGACTAGGTTCCCGGCCTTGCCGCGGCCGTACCGATTGTGCGCGCCCGGGCATTGCGCGCCCGTAGCTCAACTGGATAGAGCACCTGACTACGGATCAGGAGGTTTGGGGTTCGAATCCCTACGGGCGCGCCATTTTTCCCGTTTGCCGCTGGCGAAGTTCAAGCCAAGTTTGAATGGTCATTGAATTCCCACTCCGTTGCGCTCGTCTAATGTCGGTCATTCGCCGAGTTGCTTGCCGCAAATCTCTCTGACGCATCGACGCAGCCACCGGTGGGCGGGGTCGGCGTCCATTCGCGGGTGCCAAAGCATCGCTACCGTTATATCCGGCACGGAGAACGGAAGATCAAAGCTATGCATTTCATCACGCAGGTTTCCTGTGTGCCGTTCGGGAACGGTCGCGATCAGGTCGCTGGCCTTAGCCAGCGCCAGCGCCTCGGAAAAGCCGCCAACAATCACCGCGATTTCCCTTTGCAGCTTCAGCGACAGCAAGACTTCGTCGATCGGGCCTGTCTCCAAATAGCGCCTTGAAACGAGAATATGCCTGCCTGCTGCATAACGGGTCGGCGTAATCTTACCCTGACTCAGTGAGTGCCCCATCCGCACCACACCAATGAACCGGTCTCGAAACAACGTCTGTGCGCGCAGTTCGGGCCCGCTTGTGGCGCTGATGACCCCGGTTTCCAGATCGACCGTCCCGTCGCGGAGGAGCGTGCCCTGCTTGTCTTGTTTTGGCACGAAGCGCAGGCGGACTTCGGAAGCTTCCCGTGTCATTCGGGCAATCAACCTGGGGCCGAAATTTTCCACGAAACCGTCACTCGTTCGCAGCGTAAATGTTCGGACCAGCTGCGTTAGATCGAGTCTTTTGGCGGGACGCAAAACGGCTTGTGCGTCCTGAACGAGCTGACCGACATGCTCGCGCAGTTCCAGCGCCCGGGGGGTGGGGACGAGGCCACGCCCAGCTCTGACCAGCAGCGGATCGCCAGTCGTCTGTCGCAGGCGCGCCAGCGCCCGGCTCATGGCTGACGGGCTAAGCCGCAACCTTCGAGCGGCGGCCGCGACACTGCCTTCCGTCAGCAGGACGTCGAGCGTCACCAGCAAATTGAGATCGGGGAGGGACATAAGTCGATCCTAGACTTATATGGCGTCAAATGCACGAATAGAGTGCAAATGCTGCATGTTCCGCCATATCAGGAGGTGACCTAGGTTGGCTTAAGGAATCATCTACGGAGTTATCCGGTCATGTTTGCCAAGGAAGTCCCGCAGCGAAAGCCATCGCCTCGCTGGGCGCTCGTCAGCCTGTCTCTCTCGATGTTGTTGTCCTCGCTTGGCACCAGCATCGCCAATGTCGGCCTCCCGGCGATCGCGCAGGCATTCGATGCCTCCTTCCAGCAAGCCCAGTGGATCGTCATCGCTTACCTACTTTCCATCACCAGTGTGATCGTCAGTGTTGGCCGGCTCGGCGATATCGTCGGACGGCGACGGCTGCAGTTGGTCGGAATCGCCCTGTTCGCTGCGGCATCCATCCTGTGCGGTATAGCGCCCACACTATGGCTGCTGATCGCAGCCCGTGCGGTGCAGGGGTTGGGGGCGGCCATCATGATGGCCCTGACCATCGCACTCGTCGGGACGGCGGTTTCCCCGGCAAGGACCGGCAGCGCCATGGGTTTTCTGGGAACGATGTCGGCGGTAGGAACCGCCCTGGGGCCGTCGCTTGGTGGGGTTCTGATCGCCACTGTCGGCTGGCAGGCAATCTTCTTGATCAAAGTGCCGCTCGCCGTGTTGGCTTTTTTCCTCGCCCTTCGCCATCTGCCCACGGAGGTTCCGGCTCCGATGTCGAAACGGCTAACCGTCGATCATGTCGGCACATTGTTGTTGGGCCTGACCCTGGCGGCCTATGCGCTGGCCATGACGGTCGGGCGCGGAACGCTCGGCTCGCTCAACATGATCCTGCTGTTGGCCGCATTGCTGGGTGCAGGGTGTTTCCTGTTTGTCGAAGCGCGGACCCAATCGCCCTTGATTCAATTGGCAATGTTCCGCTCTCGCGCATTGAGCGGAGGTCTCGTGATGAGCGCCCTGGTGTCGACCGTCGTCATGACGACACTGGTGGTTGGGCCGTTCTATCTCTCCGGCGGGCTTGGACTCGAACCGGCCTTCGTCGGATTGGTGCTGTCGGTCGGGCCTCTGGTGGCGGCACTGACCGGCGTCCCCGCGGGTCGGGTGGTTGACTGCTTTGGCGCGCGCCGCGCCACCGTCGTCGGACTTGTCGGACTGACAGGCGGCTCCGTCATTCTCTCCATGCTACCGCCGTCCTTCGGCATTGCGGGTTACGTTGCCCCGATAGTCGCCATCACGGCCGGCTACGCGCTGTTCCAGACGGCCAACAATACTGCCGTAATGCAAGCCATTACATCCGACCGACGCGGCGTAGTGTCGGGAATGCTCAACTTGTCGCGCAATCTGGGTCTCATCACCGGCGCCTCCGCCATGGGTGCGGTATTCGCGTTTGCTTCCGATGCGACCGGCTCTGCAACAGTCCTTCCCGAAGGCGTTGCGTCAGGGATGCGGATCACATTCGCAGTTGCGGCAGTGCTGATGATGATCGCTCTCGCGGTCGCGGCTGGAGATCGGCGTTCCGTAAGCCGCGGTTCAACTGCTTGCGATCTTCCTTGACGCCAACGCCGCACTTTCCAGACGCCGTGCTAAATCCTTCGGCTGTTCGGGCAGTGATTGCACACGGGCCTGGCGGCAAGTTGGACGCCATGAACGCACAAACGCTCCTTGCCCTCGCGGGCTTCGTCTTCGTCATGTCGATTTCGCCCGGGCCGGGAAACTTCCTGCTGCTGGCGTCGGGCGCCAATTTCGGGTTCGCAAGATCGGTGCCGCTGATTCTGGGCATCAGTGGCGGCTTCCTCAGCATTGTGTTTCTGGTCGGCATCGGGCTGGGACCGCTGTTCGAGCGCGTGCCGGCGATCTACATCGCGCTGCAATTCTCCTGCGGCGCCTATGTGCTATGGCTGGCGTTCAAGGTCGCTACCAGCCGATCTTTAGGCTCCGACGACAGCAAGATCGAAAAGCCGATCGGCTTCATCGCCGCTGCCTTGTTGCAGCTTTTCAACCCGAAGGCCTGGGCCGTGGCGTTGATTGTCACGGTGTCTTACGTCGCGCCGGAACGATTCGTGGTCGGGCTGCTGATGGCGCTGGCGGTGATCGCGATGGTCAACATTCCCGCGCTCAGCGTCTGGGCACTATCGGGCGCGGGGCTGCGTCGGGCGCTGGCCAAGGGTAATCGCATCGTGTGGTTCAACGTGGCGATGGCTGCGCTGCTGGTGGCCTCGATGGTGCCGGTGTTCCTGCCGGCGGGCTGATCAGCTCTCGATCATGTCCCTGATGCGCGCGGCCAGCGCTTCCATGGCGAAGGGCTTGGCGATCATGTCCATGCCCTCACCGACGAAGTTGGAGCGAATGGCGGCCTGCTCGGCATAGCCGGTCATGAACAGGACTTTCAGCCCGGGCCGTCGGGCGCGGGCGAATTCCGCGACTTGCCGCCCGTTCATGATCGGCAGGCCGACATCGGTGACCAGCAAATCGATCCGGCGGTCGGAATCGACGATGGCCATGGCCGATGGCCCGTCCTTGGCCTCCATGACCTGATAGCCGAGCTCGTTCAGTACCTCGACCACCAGCATGCGGACGGCGACCTCGTCCTCGACCACCAGCACGGCATCGCCCTCACGGGCGCGCGAGGCGTCGTTCATGGCGGTGTCCTCAGCGGCCACCGCCGCGTCGCGGTTGCGCGGCAGGTAGACCTTGACCGTGGTGCCCTGACCGACAGTGCTGGAAATCGTCACATGGCCGCGCGACTGCTTGGCGAAGCCATAGACCATCGACAGACCCAGTCCGGTGCCCTGGCCGATCGGCTTGGTGGTGAAGAACGGATCGAAAGCGCGGGCGATGACGCTCTGCTCCATGCCGGCGCCGGTATCGCGCACCGAGATCACGACGTATTCGCCCGCCTCGATGCCGTCATGCAGGGCAGCGAAGCCGGTATTGATGCCGACGTTTTCCGTCTCGATGGTGAGAGTTCCGCCCTCCGACATGGCGTCGCGAGCGTTGATGACGAGGTTGAGCAGCGCGCTCTCGAGCTGGTTGGCGTCGGCTTCCGCCGTCCACAGCCGGTCCTCGAATTTCAGCTGCAGCACGATCTGTTCGCCGAGGCTGCGACGCAGCAATTCCTCCATGCTGCCGACCAGGGCGTTGATGTCGATCGGTTTGGGGTCGAGCGACTGGCGGCGCGAGAAGGCCAGCAGCCGATGGGTCAGGCCGGCGGCGCGATGGGCCGAAGCCACCACCGGTTCGATGAAGCGGCGCACGTCGTCGTAGCGGCCGGTAGCGATGCGTCGGCCGATGATGTCGAGCCCGCCGATGATGCCGGTGAGCAGATTGTTGAAGTCGTGGGCGATGCCGCCGGTGAGCTGGCCGACCGCCTCCATCTTCTGCGCCTGGCGCAGTTGCTCCTCGGTGGCGCGCAGCGAGGCTTGCGCCTGCTTCTCCGCCGTCACGTCGCGGCCCACGGCATAGAGCAGCCCGTCGTCGCTCGCCGTAGTCCAGGAAATCCAGCGCCACGAGCCGTCCTTATGCTGGAAGCGGCTCTCGAACCGCGCCGGCCGGCCGGCCAGCGAAAATTGTCCGCCAGCGCGCGTGCCCGCGGGACGGTCGTCAGGATGTTCCAGCGCCGGCAGTCTGCCGCTCAGCAATTCGCCTTCTGTCCAGCCCAGGGTGCGCTGCCATGCCGGATTGACGCTGAGCCAGGCGCCGCTCTGGTCGGCCACCAGCAGCAGATCCTGCGAGACGTTCCAGATGCGGTCGCGTTCGCGGGTGCGCCGCGCCACCTGGTTGGCCAGCGTCTCGTTGTTGCGCCGCAGCTCGGCTTCGGCCTGCTTGGCTTCGGTGATGTCGTAGGCGACGCCGATGAAGCCGATGTGCTCGCCGTTGACGCCCCAGCGCGGCTGCGACTGCGAGCGCACCCAGCGCCATTCGCCATCGCTGCGCTTATAGCGAGCCTCGAGTGAGAATGGCTTGCGCGAGGATTCGCCCGCGACCTGCTCTTTCAAGATGCGCGGCAGGTCGTCTTCGTGCAGGCGGGTGCGCCAGTCGAATTTCAATGCTTCCTCGTAGGTGACGCCGAGGAAGTCGCAATAGGCGATGTTGGCGAAAGCGCGGCTGCCGTCGAGTTCGCTGACCCACATCGGAACCGGCGCGCTGTTGGCGATCAGGCGGAAGCGTTGCTCGCTTTCGCTCAAGGCCTGCTCGGCGCGGCGCAGATCGGTGATGTCGATATGGGCCCCGACCAGTCGCACGGCCTTGCCGTTCAGGTCGCGCTCGATATAGGCCTTGACCGCGATCCAGCGCACCTGCTTGTCGCTGGGCCGCACGATCCGGTATTCCGAGTAATAGTCCTCGACATTGCCTTTGACGGCGTCCTTGAATTCGCGTTCGGTGCGTTCGCGGTCTTCGGGGTGGATGCGGGCCACCCATTCCTCATGCGTCTCGTTGGCGGCTTCCGGCGGCAGGCCGTGGATCAGTAGATATTCCGGCGAGCGGCGATTGCGGAAGCCGTCGCGCAAATCGACCTCGACGCCGCCGACCTTGCCGATCTGCTGCACGCGAGCAAGCTCGGCTTCGCGTTCGCGCAGGGCTTGGTCGGAGCGCTGGCGTTCGATGGCAAGCGCGGCGGTTTGCGTTATCAGCGCGATGGCTTCCAGCTCCTGCGACGTCGGCAGGCGCGGCGTCGTGTAGTACACGGCGAAGGTGCCGAGCATGCGCTGGTCCGACGTCTTGATCGGGGTCGACCAGCAGGCGCGCAAACCATGCGGAAGCGCCAGGTCGCGGAAGTCGCGCCACAGGGGATCGTTGGCGATGTCGCTGACATAGACTGCGTCCCCGCGAAACGCGGCAGTGCCGCACGAGCCCACATTGGGGCCGATCGCCAGCCCTTCGAGCGCATCGAGATAGACGCGGGGCAGGGAGGGGCCGACGCCACCGACCAGTTTCTGGCCCGATTCGTCGAGGAGATGGACCGAGGCGTAAAGCGGCACATCCGACTGAGCTTCGACAGCGGTCGCCAGATCCTGCAGCACTGACCGGAGCGGTGCGCCGGCGGCAATGCGTGCCAGCACGCGCCGTTCGCTTTCGAGCAGGGAAAGCATGCGCGCTTCCTGACCTTGTAAAGCAGGCGCCCCCGCAGCGTCGACGCGCGAAACACTCATTTCCGAAAACCCGACCCCAGCGCCCGTGATCCGCCTTGTTGGGAACAGTTGCGTTGAATGGACACACCGGTTCCAGAAAATAGAAATGCCGCAGTGAGGTTTCAGTTCCCGCCGTCCCGCTTTTTCACGGGGAATAGGCTCTCGAAACGTCGCCGCCCCGCGGGCGTAAAAGCCACGGCGCGCGAGGTCTTTTCCCGCGCCGCCCAGCCCAGTTCTGCGAGGCGCTCCAGCATAGCAGCGCCCAGAGCCCCGGCCAGATGCGGCCGGCGTACGCTCCAATCGAGACAGGTGCGGCAGAGGGGGCGGCGGGACTCGGCCAGAGTTGCAAGATCGATCCCTATTTCGGCGACGAACGATACGCCCGCCCCGGTCAGTTCGACCTTGCCGCCGTTTTGGCGCATCAGGCGACGCTGCAGCAGGCTGTCAAGCAGGCGCACGCCCTGGTCGCCCGCCAGATGGTCGTAGCAAACCCGCGCCTCCCGCAGCGCCGGGTCCTTCGGACCCGGTCTCGCCCGCACATGGCCGACGCGCGCGGCCAGCCCCATCATGCTTTCAAGCATGATGGCGATATCCGGGCCGGTGAGACGGAAATATCGGTGCCTGCCCTGCTTCTCGACCGCGATCAGCCCGCCTGTTTGCAGCTTGGCCAAATGCGAGCTTGCCGTCTGCAAGGTCACGCCAGCTTCGCCCGCCAGCTCGCTAGCGCTCAACGCCTTGCCGCCCATCAAGGCGGTCAGCATGTTGGCGCGCGCCGGATCGCCCACCAGCGATGCGATCAGCGCGATGTCGGGTCCACTTTTCATGCCGCGACAATAGCAGGGCGCGATCAAGAATGCTTCGATGGCTGTCGAAGCATTGCCGGCGCGTCTGCGCCTAGGTTTGCGTCCATCACAAGGAGCAGGCCATGACCATCACCGTCTTCATCCGTTACGAAATCGATCCGACCAAGAAAGCGGAGTTTGAGATCTATGCCCGCAACTGGGGCCAGGCTATCCCGCGCAATGGCGCCGACCTGATCGGCTATTACGCGCCGCACGAAGGCTCAAGCACCGTCGCATATGGCGTCTACAACGTCGCGAGCCTGGCGACCTACGAGCAATATCGCGAGCGGCTGCGGAACGATCCGCTGGGGCAGAAGAACTACGTCTTCGCCCAGAAGGAAAAGTTCATCTTGCGCGAGGATCGGCTGTTCCTGAAGCTGGCGTCAGCGCCGCATGCCAAGGAGTGAGCCATGATCGCCGTCATCTTCGAGGTCTGGCCCAAGGACGGCCGGCGCGAAGCCTATCTCGACATCGCCGCTACGTTGAAGCCGCTCCTGGAGCAGATCGACGGCTTCATTTCCGTCGAGCGCTTCGAGAGCCTGACGCGGCCCGGCAAGATCCTGTCGCTGTCCTTCTTCCGCGACGAGGCGGCCGTGATCGCCTGGCGCAATACGGAGAAGCATCGGCTGGCGCAGCAGGCGGGCAGAGGCGGGCTGTTCGCAGACTATCGCCTGCGGATCGCAGCGGTGATGCGCGATTATGGCTTAAGCGAGCGGGAGCAGGCGCCAGAGGACAGTCGCTCGAGGCATGGGTAGCGCCTCTTAACCTCTCCCCGACGGGGAGAAGTCGTGAGCGAAGCGAGCGGGTGAGGGGGCTACACGGGCAATGTCTGCCGAGGTGCCCCCTCACCCCGGCCCTCTCCCCGCTGGGGAGAGGGAGCTCGATGTCACTTCCCCAGCTTGTTGAACGGAATGTCCTTGTCGACGCGCACGTCGGCCGGCAGACCCAGTACGCGCTCGGCAACGATGTTGCGCAGGATTTCGTCGGTGCCGCCGGCGATGCGATAGCCGGCGCCTCCGATCCATTGCGCCTGGAAGGCGCCGGCGCCGGGGATGTCGCGGTCGAGAATGCCGGCTTGCGCCATCAGCTCCATGCCGAAGGCGCCGGTGGCCTGCATCTTGGGCGCCGCCACGATCTTGCCGATCGAGGATTCCGGTCCCGGCGTCTGGCCCTTCGAAAGCGCCGTCAGCGTGCGGAAGGTGGTGTATTTCAGGCCCTGGCTCTGGACGTACCACTCGGCGATCTTGGCGCGCACGGCGCCGTTGCGGATGGCGGGTCCGTCTTCAAGCTCGGTCTGGCGCGCCAGTTCCAGCATCTCGTCGAAATCCATGCCTTGGCGCGTCCCCACGGCGAGGCGCTCGTTCATCAACGTCGTCAGCGCGACTTTCCAGCCGTCGCCGACCTTGCCCAGGCGCTGGCTGTCGGGAATGCGCACATTGGTGAAGAACACCTCGTTGAAATTGGCGGTGCCGGAAATCTGCTTGATCGGCCGCACTTCGACGCCGGGGCTCTTCATGCTCAGATAGAACATGGTCAGGCCCTGATGTTTCGGGACCGTCGGATCGGTGCGCGTGATGACGATGCCGTAATCGCAATAGTGCGCGCCCGACGTCCAGACCTTCTGGCCATTGATAATCCAGTCGTCGCCATCGCGTTCGGCTTTGGTGCGAATCCCGGCAACGTCGGAGCCGGCGGCCGGTTCTGAGAAGAGCTGGCACCAGATCTCCTCGCCATAGAGGGCGGGCTTGACGTAGCGCTGCAGCACTTCTGGCTTGGCATAGGCCATCACGGTGGGGATGCACATGCCCAGTCCGATATCGAAGAACCCCTGTGGAACCAGGTAATCTTCCTCCTCCTGGTTGTAGATCACCTGCTGAATGGGCGTGCCGCCCATGCCGCCATATTCCTTGGGCCAGGTGATGCGCGCGTAGCCGGCTTTGGCCTTCTTGGCCTGCCATTCGCGCGCCCGCGGCAGGGCATCGACTTCCTCCATGCGCGCGCGCGAGGCCTTGCGATCCTGGTCCTTGCGTTTGGCGTTGGCATCGAGCCAGGCGCGGACTTCGTTGCGGAACCTGGCTTCTTCGGGCGTGTCGTTGAAATCCATGATCGTGCTCCCTTAGGCCGCGTTCTGCTGTTCGAGGCGCCGCACCAGCTTTTCCTTCCACGCGCCCGGCCCGCCGATGTTCAGCGCCAGCACGCGCGAGCGGCGATAGTGGAATTGCGTGTCGGCTTCCCAGGTGAAGCCGATGCCGCCATGGGTCTGGATGCATTCGGCGGCGGCGAAATCGTAGGCGTCCGTGGCGGCAATACGCGAGGCGGCTGCCGCGATCGGCAGATCGCTGCCGCCTTCGGCCAGCATCATGGCGCCGTAATAGGCGTTGGATCGCGCCAGCTCCTTCTTCACATAGACGTCCGCCAGCTTGTGCTTGATCGCCTGGTAGGAACCGATCTGGCGGCCGAAAGCATAGCGCTGCAACGCATAGTCGCGGGCCATCGCAAGAGCCGCTTCCGAGCCGCCGATCTGCTCGAAGGCAAACAGGATGGCGGCGCCATCATAGATTTCCTGCAGCAGCTTCCAGCCGTCGCCCTCGCCGCCCAGCAGTTCGGCCGGCGCGTTGTCGAAGTCGATCTGCGCGTGCTTGCGTGCGGGATCGATGGTGTGGACCGGGCTGCGGCTGATGCCTTTGGCTTTCAGGTCGACCAGCGCCAGCGACAGGGACCGCTCGCCCTCCCCACCGGTATTGACCAGCACGACGGCGAGCGTGGCGGCTTCGCCGTCCGGCACCGGGTTCTTGGTGCCGTTCAGCACGCCTTTGGAAAGTTTGGTTCGGACGGTGCGTGGATTGGCGGCGGTAGGCCCTTCGGAGGTCGCCATGGTGCCGATGGCCTCGCCGCTGGCCAACAGCGGCAGGTATTTCTTCTTCTGCGACGGGCTGCCGGCTTTCTTGAGCGCTTCGCTGGCAAGATAGACGGAGGAGGAGAATGGCACCGGCGCGCAGGCGCGACCCAGTTCCTCTGCCACGACGCACAGCTCCAGCGCGCTCAGGCCCAGACCGCCGAATTCTTCGGGGATCGCAGCCCCGGTCAGCCCCATCTCGACCAGGCCGCGCCAGACTTCCGCGGCATAGGGCTCGTCGCTTTCCAGCACGCGGCGCACCGTCTTGGGCGGGCATTTGTCGGCCAGGAAGCGGCGGACCTGCTCTTGCAGCATCTTCTGGTCGTCGGAGAAGTCGAAATTCATTGGGTTTCCTCGAAAGCGCTGTCTCGGGCGGCGTTGGGCGCAGGATTGCAAACCGGCTTGCGGGAAGCAAACGGAACAGGAAGCGCCAGCCGCTGCGCGAAAGGCGGCAATCAGGCCGCTGCGGCGACGTGCGCGGCGCCCAACAAAGCGACGTCGGGATCGATCACGACGCGAATCGGCAGGGAGCCCAGCAGGTCGCTGAAGCGGCCCTTGTCCACGACCGTGGCGATGAAATTCCTTTGCTGCAGGAAGGGCAGCAGGCGCGGAGGAATGCCTCCCGCCAGGGCGATCCCGCCCAACGCCAGGTACCGCAAAGCGGCATTGCCCATCTCGCGCGCCAGCGCCGCCATGAAGATATCAAGCGTGGCGGCGGCCAGCGGTTCCTGTCCGGCGAGCGCCAGCTGCGTGAGTTTCGCCGCCTGTTCGCTTTCAGGCAGCGCTATCAGGCTCGGCAAGGATTTGCAGCGACCCGAGCTGACCAGAAACTCCGCGATATCCAGCAGCCCCGGGCCCGAGAGCACGCGCTCGATGCTGGCATGTCCGCCATAGCGGCCGCGCAACCAGTTCGCCAGTTCGAGCTCGATGGGTGAAACGGGAGGGAAATCGGCATGACCTGCTTCCGTCGCCAGCGGATGATGCCGGACGCCGTCCCAGATGGCGGCGGCCTGGCCCAGCCCGGTGCCCGGTGCGACCACGGCAATGTTGCCGCGACCCCAGTTGCGCGTTCCCTGCTGCAAGCCGACGAAGCTGCCCTCCGGAAGATGCACCACGCCGACGGCGGCCGCCGCGAGATCGTTGGCGAGAATCGTCGGCACGCCGAGCTGCGCGGAAAAGGCGCGCTCGGACACGGTCCAGTTGCGATTGGTGAGGTGGCAGACGCCGTTATCGACCAAACCCGCGACGCCGAAGCAGGCCAGTGTCGGCTGCGCGGTTGCGGCAAGGAATTTGGCGACGATCTCGTGAACCGACGCGAATTCGTCGTTGCGGAAACTGGCGCGATGCACGGGGTCAGCCCGCACCGGATCGCGCCGGTACAGCGCCAGTCGCGTGTTGGTGCCACCAATGTCGCCTGCCAGGATCATATCGCTGCCTAACCGCCGGATCATGCTCAGGTTCCACGTCTGCCGCACCGGCAGGAACAGCAACTGACGGCATTAAGCGATGCTCCGCCGCTTCCCGGCCGGGCGCAAGGGCCGACCTGTGCTAGAATATCGCCGACAAACGAGGCGAAGATGGGGATAAGCCGTCGAGCGCTGCTGGCATCTGCTTTTGCCCTGCCATTTGCCCGGTCGGGCTTTGCGGCAACGCGTCCGCCGTTGCCTGGCTTCACCATGCCGGCGACGGTCAATCACACCAATCTGCCTGTGGTTGATTTCCACACGCATCTGCAGAAGCGCCTCGATCCGGCCGATCTGGTGGCGCGCATGGATGAGGCCAGGGTCAGCCGAATGGTGCTGATGGCGCTCTACTATGGCGATGGGGTTGCCGCCATCAACGACGGCGAAGGTTCGGACGAGCAGGCCCTGCGTTTCGCGCGCGGCTATCCCGGTCGCTTCGTGCCCTTCGTCGGCATGCAGCGCGACGAACTCGGCAGCGTTTCGCGCTGGATCGAAGGCGATCGCGTCGCCGAGCGGCTGCTGGTCGATACCGAAACAAAGCTGGCCTCGGGCAACTATTTTGGGATGGGCGAATTCATGTTCCGCTTCTATCCCTACCAGACGTCGCTTGGCATCAATGCCACATCGGACATGAAGTTTCCGCCCGATTCGTGGCTGTTCGACCAGTTCGCCCGGCTGTCGGCGAAGTTCCGCGCTCCGCTGGTCTTCCATTGCGAAGCCGAGCCGGAATTCGCCGCACAGGTAACGCGGATAATCGAGCGACACCCGCAAGCGGTCTTTGTGTGGTCTCACAATTGCGGCCGCCAGAGTGCCGCCGCCATCGAAGCGCTGATGGCGCGCTATCCCAATCTCCATGCCGATCTGGGCGCCATGATGTACACCGGCGGCGAGGGGTACGGCTCCTACTGGCCGCGGCGCACCGAATGGATGCATTTGATTGCCGACCAGTCGGGCACCTTGCTGCCCGACATGAAGTCGCTGTTCGAACGCCGTGCGGACCGCTTCGTTGTCGGCACCGATTCGGCACACGCCCGCGTCTATCAGTTCTACGGACAGAGGGTGTCGCGCTGGCGTCTGTTTCTCGGACAGCTCTCGCCCGCCACGCAGATCGCCATCGCCCACGCCAACGCCGAGCGCCTCTTCGCGGCGTGACTGGCTTGCTAGAAAACGCTGCTCCAGGGATGCTCGGGTGGTCGCGCTTCGGGGTGCTGACGCAGAAAGTGGTGCAGCACGTGCAGCAGCGACAGCACCCGCGGCCGGTCGCCCTCGCGCTGGGCGCTGCGTATGTCGTCCATGATCATGTCCCTGATCAGGTGCGTGCCGCGATCGCGGTGCAGGAGATATTGCGCCAGCGCCGCCGCTTCGATCTCGGGCAATTGCCTGTGTTGGGCGATGGCGAGAACCTGCTCTTCGGTGAGCCCGCATAGCGCCATGCAATCTTCCAGTGAAATCATGAGCCAGCTCCCTCAGCTCGCGGGGAATCCGGGCTATAGTCCGCAGCCCTCTACTGAAACGAATTCGTAACGCAATTGAGCAGGGCGCGACTTGATTTGACGCAATCGGCGGCGCGGTATCGGAGCGGAGGGCTGAAGCCTGAATATGCAGGAAAACGAAGCGCGCCAAACGAAAGAGGGGCGTCTTGCCGCCCCTCTTTCTCCGATCCGTTTTGGATCTGAAATCAGCTTTGCTTCGGCTTGGCCTTGTAAGCGGCTATGGCCGCCTTCAGCGCGCGTTCTTCCTTGCAGCCGAAAGTGCAGAGATCGCCCAGCTTGGCCAGATGTTCTTCGGCCTTGGGCAGGTCGTTCAGCATCAGGTAGGCCTCGCCGATATATTCGTGCGCGCCGATATGCTTGGGGTCGAGCGCCAGCGCCTGCTGGTAATGCACGAGCGAACCGCGCGCGTCGCCCGATTTGCGCGTTGCATACCCCAGAAGATTGTGCGCTTCGGGATTGTTCGGCTCGGTGGCGACGGCTTTCTTCAGCGACGCGATGGCGCCAGTCCAATCCTCCTTGGCGATGGCGGCCTTGCCAGCATCGAAATCGGCATTCTTCGGCTTGGCGGCCGGCGCGGGATCGGTGGTGCCCATAGCCAGCACCGGCGCCGCCGCGCCTATGGCGAAGGCGATGCCCATAGCGGCCAGGGTCGCAGAGAAACGTGAAGCGCGCATGACTTCCTCCAGTTCAAACAGTTGCGGCCAGTTTACGCCGTTCCTTGTTACGAGACACCGGCCAAGTGGGACCATTCCACGGTTTAACGAATTATTGCGCCGCGACAGGGGCGCCGTTGCCGGCCCTGGCCGGTACGGGCAGCAGTGCGGCATCTTCGATAGCCCGCACCACCAGCGCCGTGGTGCGCCCCCGCACGGCGATTTCATGCGCCGGCCAGTTCGACAGGTCGATGCCGGCCCGTTTGGCCAGATCGTCCGACACTACCAATTCGCAGGCAAATTCCTTGGTCATCGGCTCCAGCCGGCTGGCGGTATTGACGCTATCGCCGATGGCGGTCAGCGAGCGGCTGGAGCCGTAGCCCAGTTCTCCCACGATGGCGACGCCGGAATGCAGGCCGATGCCGATGCGCAAGGGCACGTCGAGATCGCCGGAGAGACTTTCATTGAGCGCATCGATGGCGATGGCCATGCGCCGGGCGGCATCCAGCGCCATACGGCAGGCGGCAGCCGGGTCGCCCTTTAGGCCGAACAGCGCCATTACCCCGTCGCCGATGAATTTGTCGACATGGCCGCCGGCGGCCTCGATCGCCTCGCCAACGGCTCGGAAATAGCGGTTGAGCACGAACACCGTGTCGTAGGGCAGGCGATGTTCGGCCAGCGAGGTAAAACCGCGTATGTCGGCGAACAGTACCGCGATCTCGCGTTCCTGCCCGTGATGTTGGGCGGCCTGCGACAGCGCTTCCTGCGCCACCGTGCCGGCGGCCAGCAGGGGCGTGATGTCGTATTCACCCGGCTGTGGATGCACCTGGCAGGCCAGCCGTACGTTTTCCGGAGCGCCGACACGGGCCAGCACGCGCTGCTCTGCCGCCGAGGCAGGCGCCAGCAAATCGAGGCCGCGGCCAATGCGCACTCGACAGGTCGAGCAGCGGCCGCGTCCGCCGCACACCGAAGCATGGGGAATGCCGGCCAGACGGCTGAATTCGAGGATTGTCGGCCCCGACGGGCCTTGCGCCAGACGCTGGTTGGGATAGCGCAGCCGCACGATGGCGCCACGCTGTTCGGCGAAATCGCGCAGGGCTCGCGCGGCAAACACACCGCCCAGTAACAGGACATAGCCGAAGAAAGCCCAGTTCATGGCGGCGAAGAATTTGGCGACGACCTCTTTGGATGGAAAATGCGTGCGTTCGCCTAAGGCCGCCAACCAGTTGGGATCGGTCGCGGCCAACATCGCGACCTCGGCGCCGCGCTGGAAGAAGGCGACCAGAGCCAGTACCGGCAGCAGCAAGGCAATCGCGAAGGCGATGTCACGCCAGCGATGATAGCGGGGGCGCAGCCGCCACAGCAGATGCAGGCCAAGGCAGCCATGCACCCAGACCACGATCACGAAGGCGAACTGGTTGAGAATATCCGTCCAGCCGCCGCTCCAGATCGACAGCAGGACATAGCCGTAGCTGGGCTCCAACCCGGCGAAGACGCGCACGCCGCTGGTGCCGATGACATGCGTCACGCCCAGCGGAACAATCAGCGCGCCCATCGCGATCTGCACCCATTCCGAGGCCGATATTTTCAGCGAGCGGCGGCGATAGAGCGACCACAGCACCAAAGTGACATGGATAAGAAGCGCGCCGTAAAGAACCATCTGGCCTGGAATGCTGCGCCAGACCCCGGCGAAGACGGTGAGGGCGCTTTCCATCGCCGGCAGCGAAATCAGGCCCATGGCGTGATTGGTCAGATGGCTGAAGACATAGACGAAGAGAGTGACGCCCGACCACAGGCGCAGGGAGCGAAACAGGCGCTCGCTCTTCATTTTTTCAGCAGGGCGAGAGCCGCTTCGGGCGGCCGGCCGATGGCGGCTCGCTTGCCGTCGGTCACGATCGGCCGCTCGATCAGGATCGGATGCTCATGCATCGCCTTCAGCAATGCCGCTTCCGTCCTCTTCGCATCGCCCAGGCCAAGCTCGGTGTACTCGGCTTCGCTCTTGCGCAACATCGTGCGTGCGCCGCCAAGGGCAACGGCAAGCCTGCTCAATGTGGCGATGTCAGGCGGCGTTTTCAGATACTCGATGATGCGCGGCTCGACGCCGTGCTCCTGCAGCAGCGTCAGGGTCTGTCGGGATTTGCTGCAACGCGGGTTGTGGTAGATCGTTAGGGTCATTGACGTAACCACGGTAAAGCTGTTCTTTTCTAAATGATGTCAAAGGTTTGGTCCATGGAATACCGGTCGCCTGCTGCTTCGGACGCGCAACTTTCCGTCATCGGGACGATGTTGCGGACGGCCGTGCTGGCAGCGCTTGCGGCTGTCTTTTTGCTGGCGGCGCTGGGTAGCGCCGAGGCGCAAACGCCAGCGCCACAGCAGCCTCCGCCGCAAGCCGGCGTTTCCGTCGAGGAACTCGATCGGCTGGTCAAGACGCTCGAAAGCGAGCCCGATCGCAAGAAACTGGTCGAGCAGTTGAAAGGTCTGATCGCGGCGCAGCGCGGCGCGCCGGCGGAAGAGCCGGGCCTGGGCGAGGTGGTGATTACGGCCTTGTCGGATGGCGTCGGCAGGATGACCGACACGCTGACGGAGATCGGCGCAGCGGTGTTCAGCGTGCGCCGCGTCGGCGACTGGCTCGAGCAATCCTTCGCCAATTCCGCGTCGCGCGAAGCGGCTTTGTCCGGCTTGTGGCGCGTGCTGGCCGTGCTGGCGCTGGGAACGTTGGCGCAGATCGTGGTTCGCCTGCTGCTGCGTCGGGCACGCCTGGTGCTGACCAGACGGCAGGGCGGGCTGGCTTGGCGCATCGGCGCAGGCCTGCTGGCGCTGGTACTCGATGCGCTGCCGGTGGCGGCATTCGCTGCTGCGGCCTATGGCAGCCTGCCGTTCCTCGATCCGGCGCCCAGCGCACGGCTCATCGCGATCGCGCTGGTCAATGCCGTGGTGTTCAGCCAGGCGCTCGTGCTTTTAGTGCGACTCGTACTGCAGCCAAGCGACCCGGCCTTACGCATCCCGCGCCTGCCCGACGACACCGCGGCCTATCTCGATGTCTGGCTGCGTCGCTTCATTTGGCTCGGCATCATAGGTTACGTCGCGCTGGAAGCGGGACGTCTGCTGGGCCTGCCGCGCAGCGGCTATGTAGGCCTCGCGAGTCTGCTCGGCCTGCTGCTGGCCGCTTTGCTCATCATGGTAATCCTGCAGAACCGCCAGCCGGTGGCAGCTTGGCTGAAGCGGCAACAGGATGGGGAGCCGGCGACGGCGCTGGCGGCGTTGCGGTTTCGCATCGCCGATACCTGGCACCTTGTCGCCATCTTCTACATCGTCGCCGTGCTGGTCATATGGCTGGTGCGGCCCGGCGCTGGTTTGCAATTCCTGCTGCGCGCCACCTTGTTCACCGCCGTGGCGTTGACGGTCGGCTGGCTGGTCGAGCGAGCGCTGGATCGATTGATCCGGCGCTGGTTCGCCATCGGCGACGATCTAAAGACCCGCTTTCCCGAACTGGAGACGCGCGCGAATCGCTATCTGCCCATGATCCTTGCCATGACGCGAACTGCAATTTTGGCCCTGACCCTGCTGGCCATTCTCTTCATCTGGGGCGTCAGTTCCTTCTCTCTACTGGTCAACGAACCCGGACGGCAGATCCTGTTCTCGGTGCTGCGCATTCTGGGGATTGTCGCCGGCGGTCTGGTGTTGTGGGAATTGGGTGGCCTGGCATTGGAGCGGCTTCTCGAGCGGGTCACGGCCAAAGGCCGCATGCCTGCGGCGCGGGTGCAGACCATGCTGCCTGTGGCGCGCTACATTTTCGGTCTGGTGCTTGGCGTGATTGCAACTCTGATGCTGCTGTCGGAAATCGGAATCGAGATCGGCCCGTTGCTGGCGGGCGCCGGCGTCATCGGCCTGGCCGTCGGCCTGGGCGCGCAGACGCTGGTGAAGGATCTGATCGCGGGGTTCTCGCTGCTGATGGAAGATGCGCTGGCGGTGGGCGACGTGGTGCGCATCGGCCAGAATTCGGGCGTGGTCGAGAGCATGACCATCCGCACCATCCGTCTGCGCGGCTATGACGGCACCGTGCAGACCATCCCCCTGGGCGGCGTCACCATCGTCGAGAACATGACCAAGGATTACTCCTTCGCCGTCGTCGACGTTGCGGTCGGCTACAAGGAGGACGTGGACAAGGTTGCGGCCGTGCTGAAATCGCTGGGCGATGAGATGCAGCAGGATCCCGATTATGCCGCCGACATATTGGCGCCGATCGAGATCGTCGGGCTCGACAAGTTCCAGGACTCCTCGATCCTCATCAAGGCCCGCATCAAGACCTACCCGCTCAAGCAGTGGAACGTCATGCGCGAGTTCAATCGACGCCTGAAGACGCGTTTCGAGAAGGAAGGCATCGAGATCCCGTTCCCCTACCGACAGCTCGTACTGGGCGACGACACCCTCAAGATGCTGGCGGAACTCGGTCGAGGCGGCGCTGCGGCGGAGGCCAAGGATGGGCCGGCGCCGGCCGCCTTGCCAAAACCTGCGTCCTAGTCTCCCGACAGCAAGGTCTCGGGATCGCTGGCGTCTATCACCTTGCGGGCGATGTCGAAGCTGAACCCGGCACGGGCCAGCGAGGCGAGATCGCGCTGGCGGCGTTCGGCACGCTCCTTCTCGGCGCGGTAGGGTCCAAGCCGCCGTCGTTGCGCCAGGCGCAAAGCGGCGCGCAGCTCGGCATCCGGTCCCTCGTCTTCGGCTTCCATCAGCGGCTTGGTTTCCGCATCGGCAGCGTCGATCGCCTGGTCGATGCCGTCGCCGTCGATCCCGGCCAGCCGCAGCTTGCCGCCGATGGTTCGCCGCGAGCTGCCGCGGCGGCGCAAGGCGGTGGCTTTGCCGGCGGCATAGGCGGCATCGTCGATCAGCTTCAGGCGGATGAATTTCTCGATGATGCTCTCTACCGCCGCTTCGGCGTCGGGTGCTACCGTGGCTTCGGCGCGGCGCGCGCGCTCGATGCGACGCAGCAAGACACGGCGCAGATTGGCGCTGGAGGCGGAAAAGCGCTGCAAATAATGCGTCGCCGCGTTTTCGAGCGATCTGGCCGTGACGTTGCGCACGCGCTTTTTGCGTGGTTTGCGGTCGTCGGATTGCGACATGGCGGCAGCATGGCAGAGCTGCGCTCCACCGTCATCCGCCGGCTTCCTTTGGCCATGCGGCTTGGCTAAGGTCCGGCCGCCTGACGAGGAGAATGGGAATGGACGCACCGCGGCGCTTTGCCGGCATCAATTGGTTCGGGCTCTACACGCTCTGCCTCAAGGAGACGTTGCGCTTTATCGACTCCTGGATGCAGACCATTTTGGGGCCTGCAATCAGCAGCCTGCTGTTTCTGGCGGTGTTCGTTCTGGCGCTGCATGGCGAGGAGCGCATGGTGGGCGACCTGCCGTTCCTGGAGTTTCTGGCGCCGGGCCTGATTGCCATGACGGTGGTGCAGAACGCTTTCGCGAATTCCTCCTTTTCCATCCTGGTGTCAAAGCTGCAGGGCAATATCGTCGACGTACTGATGCCGCCTTTGGGCGCCATCGAACTGACCATCGGCTACGTCTTTGGCGGCATCGCTCGCGGGGTGGTGTGCGGCGTGACAGTGGCCGCAGGCATGGCGCTGTTCGTGCCGTTCAGCGTCTACGATCCGCTGGTGCTGCTGTTCCACGCCGTTTTCGGTTCGATGATGCTGTCGCTGTTCGGCGTGCTGGCGGGCGTCATCTCCGACAAGTTCGATCATATCGGTTCGATCACCAATTTCCTGGTCTCGCCGCTGGCCTTTCTTTCGGGCACGTTCTATTCGATCGCCAACCTGCCGGAATTCTTCCAAAAGGCGGCGCTGTTCAATCCGTTCTTCTACATGATCGACGGGTTCCGCTTCGGCTTCACCGGCCATGCCGACGCAGCGCCCATCGTCGGCGTTGCCGTTATGCTGACGATCGACGTGCTGATGTTCGCACTGGTCTACCGGATGATCCGCGCCGGCTACAAGCTCAAGGCGTGAGCTGCTTTTTTTGTCATGGCCCGGCTTGACCGGGCCACCAATGTTGCAGCAAGCCTCCGCTGGTTTTCAGCATTGTGCCTGGCAATGCCATGGGTCGCCCGGTCAAGCCGGGCGATGACGAAATTTTTTAAGGCCTGAACCCCGTCGCTCTTGGCCCCGGCGTGCGCAAGGGCGCGGCCAGGTTGGCGAATTCGCACAGCAGGGCCCGGGTGTCGCGCGGGTCGATGATCTCCTCGACGCCGAAGGTCTCGGCGGTGCGGAAGGGCGAGCGTACCTTGTTCAGACGCTCGGTGATCTCTTCCAGAAGCTTTTGCGGATTGTCGGAGGCGGCAAGGTCAGCCTTGTAGGCGGCTTCGATGCCGCCTTCCAGCGGCAGCGAGCCCCAGTCGCCCGACGGCCAGGCATAGCGGAAATTGAACTTGTTCCAGTTCTGATGCGCCGCTCCCGCCACGCCAAACACCTTACGCACGATGATCGAGCACCACGGCGCCTGCGCCTGATAGACGGCCGCCATGGCGCGCGCGCCGTGCCGGATGGTGGCGGCGGTCTCCGCCTCGACGCCGATGACGAAGCCGGGGCAATCGACGAAATGCACCACCGGCAGGTGGAAGGTTTCGGCCATGTCGACGAAGCGGGTGACCTTGTGCGCGGTCTCGGCCGACCAGGCAGCGCCATAGAAGAAGGGATCGCCGCCCATCACGGCGACCGGCCAGCCATCCAGTCGCGCCAGGCCGGTGACGATGGAGCGGCCATAGAGCTTGCCGATCTCGAAGAAGCTGCCCTTGTCGACGGTCAGCCCGATGATGTCGCGCATCTTGTAGACGCGGCGGCGATCGCGCGGCACCAGCGACAGCAGCTTCTCCTCGCGCCGGTTGGGATCGTCTGTGACGGGACCGCGCGGCGGCAGGTCGTAGACCGAACTGGGCATATAGGAGAGAAACTGGCGCGTGCGCTCGAAGGCTTCCTCCTCGCTCGCCACTTCGTCGTCGACTGAGCCGTTGCGGGCATGAATCTGCGTGCCGCCCAATTCTTCCTTGGTGACGTCCTCGCCCAGCCGCTTCACCACCGGCGGACCGGCGGCGAACATCTGCGAGACGTTCTTCACCATCAGCGAATAATGCGAGGTCACCAGGCGGGCCGCGCCCAGGCCGGCCACCGAGCCCAGGCCCAGTGCCACGGTCGGCACCAGCGACAGGTTGCGCACCACATGTTCCCAGGCCGGGTTGCGCGGCACATAGGTGCGGCCGGTCATCTCATAGGTCTTCACCGAGCCGCCGCCGCCGGTGCCGTCGATCAGCCGCACGATTGGGATGCGCACATCGCCCGCCATCTGCTCGGAGATCACCTGCTTTTCCCAGATCGAGGCATCGGCCGCCCCGCCGCGTACCGTGAAATCGTCGCCCCCGACCACGACGGCGCGCTTGTTGATCTGGCCGCGGCCGCAGACGAAGTTCGACGGGCTGAAATCCTTCAGGCTGCCGTCCTCGTTGTATTCGGCCTTGCCGGCAATGGCGCCGATTTCGCGGAAGGAGCCGGGATCGAGCAGCTTCTCGATGCGCTCGCGCACCGTGAGCTTGCCGCCGTCGTGCTGGCGCTTGACCTTCTCGGCCCCGCCCATTCGCTTGGCTAGCGCCTCGCGCTTGCGCAGTTCATCGATTTCCGGTTGCCACGACATGCTGCCCTCGATCCCCAAAATTCGCCCGGTAAACGCCCGTTCATACCTTGGCCTGCCGCGGCGCACAATAAGGCGCTAACGCAAGGGAATGCCGAGGATGTTTTCCAGTTCGCCCAAAGCCTGAACGCTGTTCTCCACCTTGATGGTGCGCATGCCCATGGCCTTGGCCGGCTTCAGATTGACGCCAAGGTCGTCGAGATAGACGCAATCGGCGGGCTCGACGCCCAGCAGGCCGCAGGCGTGCTGGTAGATGCGCGGGTCGGGCTTGCGGATGCCGAGCTTGCTCGATTCAACGACATGCTCGAACAGGGACATGATGGCCTCGATTTCCTTCACCCGTGCAGGATCCCGCGCCATGCCCGGGCCATGGCCGGTCGGCATGTTGTTGGTAATGCAGGCGGTGCGGAAGCGCCGCTTTACCCGGCGCAGGGCTTCGACCATTTCCGGCCGCACATCGCCGCTGATGATCTTCAGCACGTGATGGCCGGACAGTTTGTGGCCCATTTCGGCCGCCTCCGCCTCGAACAAGGCGGCGAAACCGTCCAGATCGACCTCGGACCGTTCCATCCGGGCCCAGGCGTTGGTGTCGGGGTTGCGGGCATTGAGGCTGCGGATGAAATCGCGGGGCAAACCGATTTCGGCCTCGTAACGACTGAAGGCGTCGAACGGGCTGGACAGGATCACCCCGCCGAAATCCCACAATACGGCCTTGATCATGCACCTACTCCCAACGGATAGAGCCAATTGCAGCGGTACTTCTGCATTGCCTGTGCCAATACACCCACCCTAGTTTGGCGCATACCCAGTGCAATGCCCCTGAGATCGGGGCCAGGAAGGCAGCAGACATGGATAGAGCGGTCAAGGCCGTAGACGGCCGTACAGCCCGGGCGGACAACACCCGCCGGCGCATCGTTTCCTCAATGATTGCATTGATCGAGGAGGGGCATTTGCGCCCGACTGCGGCCGCCATTGCCGAACGGGCCGAGGTGTCCGTCCGCTCGGTTTTCCAGCATTTCAACGATCTGGGCGCGTTGTTCCAGGCGGCTGCCGATTCGACCATGCACCGCGTGTGGTCACTGGTGCGCCCGATTCCCGACACCGGAACCATGGACGAGCGGCTGACGGCGCTGCTGGAAATGCGCTGGGACATTTACGACCATATCGCCGCCATCCGCCGGGCCGCTACCCTGATCGAAGACCAGCTGCCGATGTTCGTTGAGGGCCGCACCCAGTTCCGCAACATGCTGCGCAGCCTGAACGAGCGCATTTTCGCCGCCGAAATCGCCCATCTTGACGCCGACGCCAGGAAGCAAACGCTCGATGCCATGGTGGTGGTGTGCGAGTTCGAGTTCATGGAAGTGCTGCGCCGGCAGATGGAACTGCCGCGCGATCAGGCCATGGCGGCGCAACGCCGGGCCATGGTGTCGCTGCTGAAGCAGAAGGAATGCTGAACGGCGTTCGCTGTTCGCAAACAAGGGCCCGGGGATTTCCCGGGCCTTTTTCGTTTCAGCGCTTGAAGCTGTCCTCAACCTTGCCCCAGTCGGCGAAGCCGACGATGTCCTTGAACTGATTGAAACCGACGCCTTCGCCCTTCAGCGATAGGCGTTCGTTCTTGAGGTCGGCCAGCGCCTTCTCGATGGTCTGGGCCACGCGGAAGATCACTGAACAAGGATAGGCGATCATGCTGAAGCCCATCTTTTTCAGCTCGGCCGGCGGCAATAGCGGCGTCGCTCCGTCCTCCAGCATGTTGGCGATCTGCGGCACCGAGCCGAAGCGCTCGCCGACGATGCGCAATTCCTCCACCGTCTGCGGCGCTTCGACGAACACCCCATCGGCGCCCGCCTTCAGGTAGCGTTCGGCGCGGCGCATGGCTTCGTCGAGCCCGAGCACGGCGCGTGCATCGGTGCGGGCGACCAGGAACGTATCCTTGCTGTCGCGGGCGGCGGCGGCGGCGCGCAGCTTGGCTTCCATCAACTCGGCCGAAATGACGTCCTTGCCGGCCATGTGGCCACAGCGCTTGGGCGCCACCTGGTCCTCGATGAAGATCGCCGAGACGCCGAGCTGTTCGTAGGTGCGGATGGTGCGGGTGACATTCTTCACGTCGCCATACCCGTCGTCGCCATCGACCATCACTGGCAGATCGCAGGCGCTCATGATGTCGCGCACGCCCGATGCCATTTCCGATAGACCCACCAGACCGATATCGGGAATGCCGTAACGCGCCCCGACCAGCGCGAAGCCGCCGATCGAATAGGCATCGAAGCCCGCGCGCTGCACCAGCCGCGCCGTCAGCGCATCATGCGCCACCGGCAGCAGCAGCGGCTCCGGACGGGCGACCAGTTCTTTCCAGGTCGGTTTGGCCATTTCTCTCAACTCCACTTAGAACATGTTGCGCGGCAGGAACAGCGCCAGATCGGGGAAGATCATGATCAGCGCCAGGCCCAGCACCAGCAGCGCCACGTAAGGCATTATGCCGGCGATGATCTCGCCGATCGGCGCATGCGTGATCGCCTTGATGGTGAACAGGTTCATGCCGACGGGCGGCGTGATCAACGCCAGTTCGAGGTTGATGGTGAGCAGAATGCCGTACCAGACGGGGTTGATCTGCAGCGCCAGCATCACCGGCAAAATGACCGGGGTGGTGATCAGGATGATCGAGATCGTCTCCAGGAACATGCCCAGGATGAAGATCAGCACCATCACCGCCAGCAGGAATCCCGTCTGCGACAGGCCGTAATGCGCAACCAGTTCGACGATCTCGTTGGGAATGCGCAGCTTGGTCAGCGCATGGCCGAAAATCGCCGCCGCCGCCAGGATCAGGAACAGCATAGAGGAGGTGCGGGCGGCATCGAGCGCCGAGTGCCAGATATCGCGCCAGCCCAAGGTGCGATAGATCAGCGTGGCGATCAGCATGGCGGCCAAGGCGCCGACGCCGGCGGCTTCGGTGGCGGTGAAGATGCCGGCATACATGCCGCCCAGGATCAGCGGCGGCAGCGACAGCGCCCAGATCGATTTGCGCAGCGCCACGCCAAGCTCGCCCATCGTGGCGCGCTTCTCACGAATTCCCTGTTTGGTTTTCCAGGCGATGAAGATGCACCAGATGGCGAAGATGCCGGCGATCAGCAGGCCGGGAACAACGCCTGCCATGAACAGCTGGCCGATCGATGTGTCGGAAATCACGCCGTACAGCACCATGGGGCCTGACGGTGGAATCAGAATGCCCAAGGTGCCGCCGCCGCCGACCACGCCATAGGCGTAGCGCGGGCTGTAGCCGTATTTGATCATCTGCGGGATGGCGGCCGAGCCGATGGTCAGCGCCGTTGCCACCGAAGAGCCGGAGATGGCGGCGAAAATGGTGCAGGCGATGACGGTGGCGACGCCAAGCCCACCCGGCAGATGCCGGGTCATGGTGTGGGTGGTGTGGAACAGAGAATCCACGACCTTGCCGCGGATCATGAATTGCGCCATCAGGGTGAACAGCGGGATGGCGACCAGCAAATAGGTGTCGAGCTTGCCGAAGATCAGCTCGCCGAGATTGATGGCGCTGGGTTCGGCGATCAACAGCACGGCGGCGCCGAACAGCGCCAGACCGGCGAAGACCGGCATGCCGGTCAGCAGCAGGCAGATCAGCAGCACCAGCAGCATCAGAAACGTCACGAGCCGCGCTCCCGTCCGTCCAGCAGCTGCGCCGGATCGTTGGAGGGCGCAACCTCGTCGACCGGCAAGTCCTTCACCAGCAGCCGTGCCAGCAAGCTCAGCGCATTGAGCAGCAATATCGCGCCGCCGATGGGGATCAGCAGCTGCATGGTCCAAAGCGGCATGTCGAGATAGCCGGTCGAACGCATATCGACCATCTTGGAGAAGGCGACGGCGCCCCAGCCTTCGACGATGAACAGCAGGGCGGTTGCAGCAACCGCGACCATCGCCAGGATTGCGACCCAGAAGCGCTTGCGGGCATTGAGGCGGCCGGTAACGATATCGATGGCGATATGTTCGCGCTGGCGCAACGCATCCGACGCCCCCAGCATCACCGTGGCGACCAGCAAGTAGCCGACCATTTCGTCGAGCCAGGTCTGCGGCCGGTTAATGGCGTAGCGCAACACCACGCCGTAGACCACCAGCGCCAGCGACACCAGCATTGCTACGCCGGAAATCGCGATGCCGATATCTGACAGGAGCCGGGAAAGCCGGTCGGCGGCACGCGCCATGGAGCGCGCGCCGCCTGTTGTCTGGGGCACGAGACTAGAGCTTGTTGATGGCGTCGATCAGTTTCTGGCCGTCTTCCGGCGACGCCTTGAGGAAGCCGTCGAGCACCGGCTTCTGCATCACCGCCGACCAGGCTTTCGATTCCGCCGCGGTCTGCATGTGCAGTTCCATGCCCTTTTGCTTGAGGGTGACGATGGCGTCCGCAGCCGTCTTCTCGGTGACCGGGATGGAATCCTGCTCGGCTTTCTTCGCCGCGGCCAGTATCGCGTCGCGATGCTTGGGCTCGAGCTTGTTCCACCACGCCGGATTGACGAAGAGATGGAAATAGACGGTGAAGTATGGCGCCACCGTGCCGTATTTCTGCACCTCGTAGTATTTGCGGCTTTCGGCGGCGGACACGTCGGTCAGGCCGGCGTCGATAATGCCGGTCTGCAGGCCGTTGTAGACCTCGTCGCCGGGCAGCGCCGATGGTGCGGCGCCGGCCGCTTCGAGCGCGGCGTCGGCCATCTTGTTGAGGCCGCGGATCTTGATGCCCTTGAAATCGTCCGGATTGATCAGCGGCTTCTTGGCCGAGGTGAAGATCGATTGCCGCGTGGTGAAGAACCAGGCGATGTTCTTGACGCCCTTGGCTTCCATCTTGGATTCCAGGATCTGCGCGGCGGGAGAGCCCGGGAATTTCTTCAGCTTCTCGAGATCGGTGAAGAAATAGGGGATCACGGTGACGTTCATTTCCGGGATCGTGTTGCCCCACTGGAAATTCACCACGATGGCCGATTCGATGGCGCCACGGGCGACGGCGGGAAAGTTCTCGGCCGGCTTGTGTGCCTGGCTGGCGCCGAACACCTTGACCTCGACCTCGCCGTTAGAGCGGGCCTTCACGTCGGCGGCGAAAGCCTCGACAACCTTGGCGATATGATGAGCCGGGGGCAGCTGATGGCTGAGGCCCATCGTGACCTTGGCCTGGGCGTGAGCCAGCGACGGCAGGGCCAGCAGCGCCAGCGCTGCCAGGAATGCGTTGCGCATGAACGTTTCTCCCAAAATTGCTTTTGCATCCGGCGAGCGCCGGTTGGGTCGCAGGCTAAACCGTACGCAGCCACAAGGACAATCCGGATTTGCCATGGGCGACGGGCCAATTGCAGCCTTATTTGAGCCCGGTTTTGTGCTAAAGGTGTCCGTTGAAGCATCGGCGGTAAGCAAATGAAAAAACAAGTAGAAATTGGTCAGTTGTATCAGTCTGTTGGCAAGCCGAGCCTGACTTGGGAAGTCGCCAAGATCGTCGACCAGGCGGGCATTCCTCATGCGCGGCTCGTGTCGCTGGACGGGCGGGATCAGCGTCTGGTCGCCTGTTCGGTGATTATCGATACTTCGCGTTACCGGATGACGCGCGATGCGGCGCCGCGCGGCCACGACAGCGCGGCCGAATAGCGTCTAGCCAGCCAGATGCCGGTCGCGCAGCAGCCGCATGCGCAGGCTGTTATGGCGGCCAACGATCATGGACAGGAGCCAGATACCGCCAGCGGTCAGTACGATCGCCGGGCCTGAAGGCGCGTCGAGATGATAGGACGCCAGCAGGCCGAGATAGCCGCTGAGCAGGGCCAGCACGGTGGCCAGTCCCCAAAGCTGGATGATGCCGCGCACCCAGAAGCGGGCGGCGATCGCAGGCAGGATCATCAGACCCACCGCCATTAGCGTGCCCAACGCCTGGAAGCCGGCAACCGTATTGATCACCAGCAGCGCCAGAAAAGCGAAATGCCAGACGGCACCGCTGCCGCTGGCGGCGGCCATGAACTTGGGATCGAGGCATTCGATCAGCAGCGGCCGATAGATCACGGCCATGATCAGCAAGGTCAGTGTCGCCGCGCCGGCCATGAGACAGAGTGCGGCATCATCGACGGCGAGAATGCTGCCGAACAGCACATGCACCAGATCGACGCTGCTGCCTTTCAGCGACAGCAGCAGCACGCCGCCGGCCAGCGCCACCAGATAGAAGCCGGCAAAGCTCGCATCCTCGCGTAGGTCGGTGATGCGGCTGATGGCGCCCGCCAGTCCGGCAACGACGAGGCCGGCGACCAGGCCGCCAATGCTCATCGCCCACAGTGACAGGCCCGACAGCAGGAAGCCTGCCGCGGCGCCGGGCAGGATCGCATGCGCCATCGCATCGGTGACAAGGGTCATGCGGCGCAGGATCAGGAACACGCCAACCGGCCCATAGGCCAGAGCCAGCGCCAAGGTCGCCACCAGCGCGCGGCGCATGAAGGGCAGGTCGCCGCCAAAGGGCGCGAAGAGGAAATCGTAGATCACGATGGATCAGGCGTGGGCGTGACGGTCGGTCGACAGCTCGCAGGCGCCGGCGCTTTCGTCCCAAGCTTCCGAGCGCCGCCGCGCCTGCCCCAGCAGGGGCGGTGTCAGCACATCCTCGGTCCCGCCCCAGGCGATGGCTTCGCGCGCCAGCAGCAGGGTCTCGGGGCACGTGCGCCGCACCAGATCGATATCGTGCGACACCAGGACGACGTTGCGTCCTTCGTCGTGCCAGTGCCCGATCAGCGCCACCAGATCGGCGGTGGTGGCGGCATCGATGGCGGCGAAGGGCTCGTCGAGCAGGATCATGCGCGCATCCTGCACCAGCACGCGGGCGAACAGCGCGCGCTGGAACTGGCCGATCGACATGCCGTCGATCAGCCGGTTCTCGAAACCGCCCAGCCCGACGAGTTGCAGGGCGCGCTGCGCTTCGGCGCGCATGGCGCGGTTGATGCCGCCGAACAATCCGGCACGCGGCAGAAAGCCGCTGCACACCAGGTCAAGCACGCTTAACGGGATGGAGCGGTCGATCTCGGCATGTTGCGGCAGATAGGCGATGTCGCGCCGGCGCAAGCCGTTCATGTCGAGCCGACCGCTGCTGATCGGCTGTACGCCGGCCAGCGCCTTGAGCAAGGTGGATTTGCCGCCGCCATTGGGGCCGACGATGGCGGTCAGGCCGCCCGCGGGAAAGCGGCCGCTGAGATGATGCACGGCCGGATGCCGGTCATAGGCCACGACCAGGTCTTCGACCACGACGGCCGGGGCGGAAACGCGGCGATGTTCGAGCGCCACCATCACAGCCACCCCAGCGCCCAGGAGACGGCCAGCCAGAGGAGCGCCGCTGCCATGAGCGCAACGCCTAGCCGCAGGCCCGCCGAAACGGCGAACGCCGAGGCGGAACCGAAGCTTTCGGAGCTTTCCGGCACGGCGCTGTGGGAATGGTCATGGGGCATAACGTAATATTATAACCTTTCGTTTCCGCCGTCCATCCTCTGTGCGAAACGCGCCCGATGCTTGGCGACGGGAGCGCCGTGTGTTGAGATTTGGGCCAAGAGAAAAAGCAAGACAGTGGAGGAAGCGTAATGTCAGGCAGGATCACCAGCGGCGCGCGCAGCATTAGCCAGCAGGAGATCGGCCTGCGCGCTGCCAAGGCCGCCAGCGGGTTGAAGGCGATGGGGTTCGAGCCGGGCCAGGCGGTGGCGTTGTTCCTGCGCAACGACTTTCCGTTCTTCGAAGCCTCCTTCGCGTCGGCTTTGCTGGGCGGCTACGCCGTGCCGGTAAACTGGCATCTGACGGGCGACGAGGCGGGCTACATCTTCCGCGATTGCGACGCCAAGGTGATCGTGGTGCATGCCGATTTGCTGCCGCAAATCGACAAGGACGTCCCTTCCGGCGTGAAAGTGCTGGTAGTACCGACGCCGCCTGAGATCCAGCAGGCTTATGGATTGTCCGATGCGGCCTGCCGCGTGCCGGCGGGACGGGAGACTTGGGACGATTTCGTCGCTGCGCACCAGCCGTGGACGCAGCCGCCGCAAACGCCGCCAAACACCATGATTTACACCTCGGGCACGACGGGCCGGCCCAAAGGCGTGCGCCGCGAGCCGATGACGCCGGAGCAGGTCGAAGGCGTGACGCGCCAGACTATGGCGATCTTTGGCATCGGCCCCGGCGTCAAATCCGTCATCACCGGGCCCATGTATCACAGCGCGCCCAATTTCTATGCCCTCCATGGCGCGCGGCTGGGTGGCCAGCTCTGGCTGCAACCGCGCTTCGACGCCGAAGAGCTTTTGCAGTGGATCGAGAAATACAAGATCGAATCGCTGCATATGGTGCCGATCATGTTCGTCCGGCTCCTGAAGCTGCCCGATTCGGTGAAAAAGAAATACGACGTCTCGTCGCTGAAGCATGTCGTGCACGCCGCCGCGCCCTGTCCACCCGACATCAAGAAGGCGATGATCGAGTGGTGGGGGCCGATCATCGTCGAATATTACGGCGCCACCGAATCAGGCGCGGTGGTATTCAACGACAGCAAGGACTGGCTGCAGAATCCCGGCACCGTGGGTAAACCGCATGAGCGCTGCGAGGTGCGCATTCTCGACGCCAACGGCAAGGAAGTGCCGACCGGCGAGATCGGCGAAGTCTATATGCGCAACCGCTTCTTCCCGGAATTTACCTACAACAAGGCAGACGCCAAACGCCGTGAAATCGAACGTAACGGGCTGATTACGGCAGGTGATGTCGGCTACCTCAACGAGCGCGGCTTCCTGTTCCTGTGCGATCGCAGCAAGGACATGATCATTTCGGGTGGCGTGAACATCTATCCGGCCGAGATCGAATCGGTGCTGCACACCATGCCCGGCGTGCAGGATTGCGCGGTGTTCGGCATTCCCGACGACGAATACGGCGAATCGGTCGCCGCGGTGGTCGAGGCGCGGCCGGGGGTAAGTTTGACGGTGGACCAGGTCCGGGCGTACCTGCGCGAGCGCATCGCGGCCTACAAGGTGCCGCGGCTGGTGGAACTCCAGCGCGATCTGCCGCGCGAGGATTCGGGCAAGATCTTCAAGCGCAAACTGCGCGATCCCTATTGGGAAAAGGCGGGGCGGCGGATCTGATCGATGAAAGCCCTGCTGTGTTCTCGACTTGGCGACCCGTCCGTCCTCGAACTGATCGAAGCCGAGCCGCCCGCGCCGAAGCCCGGCGAGCTGGGCATTCGCGTGCGCGCGGCGGCAATCAATTTTCCTGACGTGCTGATGGTGGCGGGCGGCTACCAGCTCAAGCCGCCCCTGCCGTTCATCCCCGGCATGGAAGCCTGTGGCGAGGTGATCGCCCTGGGCGAGGGTGTGCGCGATCATCGTGTCGGCGATCGGGTCATTTTCGGCAAGCGCTTCGGCGCCTTTGCCGAACAGGTGACGGTGCCGGCGGCTGATGCGCGGCCCTTGCCCAAAGGATGGAGCTTCGCGGAAGGCGCTGCTTTTGCGGTCGGCTACAAGACCGCCTATCACGCCATCGTCCAGCGCGGCCACATCAAGCCGCGCGAAGTGCTGCTGGTGCACGGCGCTTCGGGCGGTGTCGGCCTGGCTGCGGTGGAGCTCGGCAAGATTCTGGGCGCCCGCGTGATCGCCACCGGCAGCGACGATGCGCGGCTGGACGTGGTGCGCGAGAAGGGCGCCGATTTCGTCATCAACTATCGCGAGGCGCCGTTTGCGCAAGCGGTGAAGGATCTCACCGACGGCAGGGGCGCGGACGTAATTTACGATCCAGTGGGCGGCGATGTGTTCGACCAGTCGCTGAAATGCATCGCCTGGAACGGCCGAATCCTGCTGATCGGTTTCACCTCCGGGCGCATCGCCACGCTGCCGACCAACATCGCGCTGATCAAGGGTTTCTCGGTGATCGGCGTGCGGGCAGGCGAAGCGGTGCGGCGCGATCCGCAGATCGGCGTCGAATATCACCGCGAACTGTGGAAGCTCGCGAACGAGGGCCGGATCCGGCCGCACATTTCGCATCTGCTGCCGCTGGAAAGATGGGTCGAGGCCATGGCGCTGCTGACCGACCGCAAAGTGGTCGGCAAGGCGGTGCTGGATCTTGGCGGCGCGACCGAAACTTGAGATCGCGCCGCCGTCGGTTTTTTACTTCGCGAAGACCACCACGACCTTGCGGTCCTGCTGCTGATCTTCGCGCTTTCCGAAGGACCATTCCTTGAACGACTCGCCGCTGGAATCGATCAGCAGATTCTTGCTCGGCACTCCGTTTGCGATCAGCTCGCGTCCCACAGCATAGGCGCGATCGCGTGCCAGTTTCTGATTGGCGGCGGCGTTGCCGACTTTGTCGGCGGTGCCCAGCAGACAGATGCGCGTGACGAACAGCGTCTTGGCCTGTGCGGCGATTTTCTTCAGCTCCGCCTTGTCGGCGGGCCGAATAGCGGATTTGCCGGTGTCGAACAGCATGGTGAACGGGCCGGGATAGGTCTGGCCCGGCGACAGCACACGCTGGCACCGGCCTTCTTCGATTCCGGTGTTCTGCGCCAGCGCCGGGAAGGCCAGCATCGTCGCCAGTCCGGCCGCCACCAGCCCGATTTTCAGCTTCTTCATGGAATTCCCCCTTGCCCTTTCATTGCCTCAATCGCTGCAGCATACTCTTCCCGATACGGCGTCAACAATCGCGTCCTTGCAACGAAAACAGCGATCGGCGGTTCCATGGCGCAACTAAGTGAAAAATTGATCGCCGACGGGCGCAGCTTCGTGCAGGCGTTGGACAATGCCGGCGTGGTCAGTTCGGCCGCTCTGTGGCTGTGGCGACCCACGGAGAACGCCTGGCGCTACGTTCTGGCCTCGCCTTTGGTGCAAAAAGGCACCGACATGCCGGTGAAGATCGCCGCCGTGCTGGCTACCATGCCGGCCGGCTTTGCCGTCGACCGCAACAACCTGCTGCTGTTTGAGCCGCAGGATCCGACCATCCAGACGCTGCACAAGGCGATCCAGACCGGTCCGGGGATCAGCGCCATGCGCATGAGCGGCAATGTCATCAACGGCGTGCGCATCGACGACGCCTATGTCTATCGCCTGAATCGCCGCGCCGCCTGATTTGCTGCTTGCTCCTGCGCCCGGGCGAAACCACAATTGTATGAACGGGCGTTCATAAGAGTGGCGGGAGGGCGACGTGGCTTCAGGACGGGTGGGCGGCAAGGTCGTGATGGTGACGGGGGCGGCCTCGGGTATCGGGCGGGCAACGGCGACCTTGATGGCGCGCGAAGGCGCGACGGTGGTACTGACCGACGTGGTGGCCGATGCCGGGCAGGCGCTGGCGCGCGAGCTGGGCGGGCCGCATGTCTTTCTCAAGCACGACGTCAGTAACGAACAGCAATGGCAGGACGTGCTCGGCGAGACGCTGAAGCGCTTCGGCAAGCTCAACGGGCTGGTCAACAACGCCGGTGTCAGCGGCCCGGTGCCCGCGGCCAGCATTGAAACCGAGACGCTGGAGACCTGGCGCAAGATCAATTCGGTCAATCTCGAAGGCGTATTTCTCGGCTGCAAGCATGCGGTGCCTGCAATCCGCGAAGCGGGCGGCGGCTCGATCGTGAACATTTCGTCGCTGGCCGCTATGGTGGCGACGCACCAGATCCCGGCCTATGGCGCGGGCAAGGCCGGTGTGCGACAGCTCTCCAAGTCGGTCGCCATGCATTGCGCCTTCAAGGGCTACAAGATTCGCTGCAATTCGGTGCATCCCGGCGTCATAGTCACGCCGATGGGCGAGAGCATGTTCAAGGGCGACGAGCGGGAGAAGGCCAAGTATCTGCGCTCGATCCCGCTGAAGACCTTCGGCGAGCCGATCGATATCGGCTACGCCGTGCTCTATCTCATTTCGGACGAATCGAAGTTCGTCACCGGCGCTGAATTCATCATCGATGGCGGTGCGTCGGCCATCTAGGTCATGCCGGCCGTTTCGGAATCAGCAGCAGGCAGATCGGCGTCATCACGCCGCCGACCACGCAGACGACGATCAGCGACAGCGGGTTGGTGCCTGCGAAGCTGCCGGCGGCAAGGGTCGCCACCGTGCCGATGATCAGCTGGATGAAACCCATGAAAGCCGAAGCTGCGCCGGCGATGCGCGGATCGACCGCGGTCGCGCCCGAGATCGAGGTCGGGTAGACGAAGCCGTTGGAGATGGAATAGCCCAGCATGATCGCGACGTAGTAATAAGGGCTGTCGACTAAGGCGCCGAACACCAGGAGAATCATGGTCGTCGCTACCGCCAGCGAACCCCAGTTCATCATCCTGTCGATGCTGATGAAGCGGGCGGCGCGGGCCGCGACGAAGGTGCCGATGACGAATCCCAGCGAGATGAACAGCATGATCGAGCCGAATTCGCCCGGCGAGAGGCCGTAACGGAAGGCGAACAAAGCCGGCGCCGCCGATACCCAGGCGAAGAAACAGGCCGTCATCATCGACAGCACCAGCGAGTTGCCGAGGAAGGCGCGATTGCTCAACAGCGAGCCATAGCGGCGCAGCAATTCCCGCGGTCCGGGATGGCCGGCGGCCTCGATCACCCGCGTTTCGGGCAGGCTGATGCTGATCCAGATGATCAGGGCGAGACCCAATACGACGCAGAAGCCGAAGCCGAAGCGCCAATTGACCAGCTCCTCGCCGACGCCGCCGATCACCGGCGACAGCGCAGGGCCTACCGACATCACCATGGCGATGAAGGCCATGGCGCGCACGGCTTCGACGCCGGGATAGGAATCGCGCACGATAGCGCGCGGCACCAGCATCAATGTGCAGGCGCCAAAGGCCTGGCCGACGCGGACCACCGTCAGCACTTCGATTGACGAAGCAATCAATCCTCCGGCGCTGGACACCATGAAGACCAGCAGGCCGATCTGCAGCATGGCGCGACGGCCGATGCGGTCCGACAGCGGGCCGACGATCAGCTGGAAGCCACCGAAGGCGAAGAGATAGACGGTCAGCAGCAATTGCGCCGCGCCATAGGAGATGCCGAGCGCGGTGGCGATGCCCGGCAGGGACGGCACGATGATGTTCAGCGCCAGCGGACCGCCGGCGCTGATCAGGGCGAGCAGCGCAAGAGAGGGGCGGGCCAACGAAGGCTGCGATCAGAAGATCGTGTAGCCGCCATCGACCACGAAGTTCTGGCCGGTGGTGTAGTTGGTGGCGTCCGAGGCCAGGTACACCGCCAGCGGCCCGAAATCGGCGCCGACGCCGCCCCGGCGCACCGGCACGCGCGGCAGCACCTTCTCCTCGAACGGCTTGTTGTTGTGGAACAGCCGCTCGGTCATCGGCGTCTCGATCCAGCCCGGCAGGATGGAGTTGGCGGTGATCTTGTAGCGCGCCAGTTCAACGGCAATGGCGCGGATCATGGCGCACAGCGCGCCCTTGGTGGCGCCGTAGTGGGAAGCGCGCGCCGCGCCCTCGATGGCGGCCGATGACGACATCGCCACTAGCGAGCCGCCCTTGCCGCGCTCGACCATGTGCTTGGACGCCGCGCGCAACGTATAGAACACGCCGTCGAGGTTGATGCTCATCATGCGCTTCCACTCGGCGGTGGGCATCTCATGGATCGGCGCGCCGCCCTTTCCCGAGGTGCCCGCATTGGCGACGCAATTGTCGACATAGCCCATGACCTTCAGGGTTTCGGCGAAGCTCTTCTCGACCGCGGCCTCGTCGGAGACATCGCAACGGATGGCATGCACCTTGGTGCCGAACTGCGCCAAGTGCTTCAGCGCCGCCTTGTTCTTCTCCTCGTTGGTACCCCAGATGCACACGCCCGCGCCCGCCTGCGCCAGGGCCTCGGCCATGCCCAGCCCGATGCCACTGTTGCCGCCGGTGACCAGCGAAACCTTGCCGGTCAGGTCGAATGCCTTGTAGGTCATGGAATTCCTCCCGAATTTGAGTGAGGCTGGTCGCTGCCAAGCCTCATTAGCCGCCTGCCGCGCGGCATAGCAGGGCGCAGCATGGCAGAGAAGGGCATGTGTCGGAAAGGTTCCGCATAGCGACATACAACCTCGAGAATCTCGACGACGAGGTTCCGCCAGAGGCGTTCGCCGCGCGTATCGCAGCGCTGCGGCCTATCCTCGCCGCGCTCGACGCCGACGTGCTTTGCCTGCAGGAAGTCGACGCCCAGCCACGCAATCGTTCCCCGCGCCGCTTGCGCGCGTTGCAAAGCCTGATCGAAACCACTTCCTATGCCGGCTTCGATCTCGCCTGCAGCGAGTCCGAACCAGGCCATGGCCCCATGGACAAGCACAATCTCGTGGTGCTGTCGCGCTTTCCGGTTCTGCAGCAGCGCTCGTTGCGCCATGCGCTGGTGCCGCCGCCGGCGCACGGTCTGCCGATCGAAGCCGGCACGGCGATGGGCAAGACGCCGAGCGGGGCGGTGGCGTGGGATCGGCCGATCCAGCATGTGACGGTCCGATTGCCCGACGGGCGGAAGCTGGAAATCGTCAACCTGCATCTGCGCGCGCCGATGGCGGCGCATATCGCGGGTGGCACGCTGGCGCCGCAGATCTGGCGCAGCACGCAGGCCTGGGCCGAAGGCTTCTACGTCTCGTCGCTGAAGCGCATCGGCCAGGCGCTCGAGGCGCGCCTGCTGGTGGAACAGCTATTCGACGATGAGCCACGGGCGCTTGTCGCTATTGCCGGCGATTTCAACGCCGACAGTCTCGAAATGCCCATCCGCCTGCTGCGCGCTGATGTCGTCGACACGGGCAACGAGTTGCTGGCCGGCCGACGCCTGGAATTGGCGGAGGCGCGATTGCCGGCGGCGAAACGCTACAGCGTGCGTTATGGCGAACGCACCGCCATGGTCGATCATTTGCTGCTGTCGCCGGCGCTGCTGGACGGGCTGCAGTCGGTCGACGTGCTGAACGACGATCTGCAGGACGAAGAAACGGCCGCTCGGCTGGATCAGCCGGCGGCCGCTTCGTTTCATGCGCCGCTGGTGGCGGCGTTCGAGTTTTAGCGCCAGCTCGGGCCGGCCGGCACGTCGACCAGCACGATCTCGGTCTGCTCGCCGGCCTTGATGGTCAGCGCCTCTTCATCGCTCACCGCCGCCCCATCGCGGGCGCCAAGTTTGGTGCCGTTGATCTCGGCGCTGCCCTTGGCCAGCACCAGATAGGCTTGGCGATCCTTGCCCATCTTGTGCTCGATGCTTTCGCCCGGCTCCAAGGTGGCGGCATAGACGGCCGCATCCTGGTAGAGCGGGATCGCCTTGTCGTCGCCCTTGCGGCCCGAGGCCAGCGGCAGAAGCTTGCCGCTGCGCTCGGAGACCGGGAAATCCAGCGTCTCCCAGCGCGGCTTCACGCCCTGTCGATCGGGCGCGATCCAGATCTGGAAGAGCTCGGTCTCCTCGTCCTCGAGATTGTGCTCGGCATGGACGATGCCGGTGCCCGCGCTCATCACCTGGATTTGCCCGGCGCCCGTCTTGCCCTTGTTGCCGAGATTGTCCTGATGGCTGATCGCGCCCTTCATGACATAGGTGATGATCTCCATGTCGCGATGGGGATGCGGATCGAAGCCGGTGCCGGCGCGGATGCGGTCGTTGTTCCACACGATCAGCGGGCCCTGGCCCATGCGCTTGGGATCGTGAAAGCCGGAGAAGCTGAAATGATAGCGCGCGTTCAGCCACTCGTTGTCGAAGCGGCCGAGCTTGCTATAGGGGCGGGGATCGATCATGACGCTGTCTCCCGTGTTGCGGATTGACGGCAGATATAGATTTTTCTGCGACTTGCGCAATGTCCCTGCGCGGTAGTGGGACTCAACGCAGCGATGCGCGATCCCCAATGACTTGGCAGTGAGCCGGTTTCTTGCGTGAAATCAGACCGAAGATCAGCGGCCTTCGCGATACCAGGCAGCGCCCAGGCCGAACACCAGCAGGATCGCCAGCAGCACGCCCGGCATCAGCGGATATTCTCGCACGCCGGTGACGTTGTAGGCCTCACGCCGCTGCAGGCCGATCCAGTCGCGACCCGAGGTGGCGCGACCTTCGCGCACCATGCGCACTTCCGGGTCCGGCGTATCGGACAGCCAGACGAAGCCCCCAGCATTTGCGGTCACTATCGGCTCGAGCTTCTGGCTGGTGGCCCGCACGTCGGCGAATTCGATCGGGTTGGCGCTGCCGATGGCGGCGATGGCCGTGGCGCGGCCGTCGTCGAAGCGATAGATGCCGGGCTTGTCGACGCTGACGGTGGCGGTGCCGCGGCCCGGCCCGACGCTGTTCAGCGCCAGCACGCGGGTGTTGCCGTCGGGGCCGGTCATCGAAACGGGATCGAAGCTGTCGGCCAGGGTGCGGCGCACGATGTCGATGCGATTGCCGCGCACGGTGGCCCGCATCGATTCCTCTTCCAGGTCGGGCTCCTTCATCAGCCAATGCGCGAGCCTTCGCACCAGCTCAGCCTGGGGCCCGCCGCCCTCGACGCCGCGGTTCCACAGCCACAGATGATCCGACATCAATTGACCCACGCGGCCTTCGCCGACCCGGTTGACCACCAGCAAAGGCTGGTCGCCGCTGCCGCGCATCAGCACTTCGCCGCGGCTGACATTTGACGTCACCAGCCGGAACCAGCGGCCCCAGCTGGGATCGTTCTCGCCCGTGCCGGCGCCGGGCAGGTCGGCGGTGATGGGATGGCGCTGGCCGAGGTCCGACAGCTTGGGCTTGAAGCCGCCTTCGTTGACCCGGCCGGTGGGCGAGGCCGGCAGCACCTGGCCGAGCGGCGAGCGAAACAGCGAGCGCTGCGTGGCATAGACCGGGCCCACGCCCAGCAGCAGCGCGCCGCCGTCCTGGACGTACTTGGCGATGTTGCGGAAATAATCGGCGGTGATGATCGAGCCCGATTCGTAGCGGTCGAAGATGATGAGGTTGAACTCGTTCAGCTTCTCCTCGAACAGCTCGTTCATCGGGAAGACGATCAGCGACAGCTCGCGCACCGGCGTGAAATCGTCCTTGGCCGGGGTGCGCAGAATCGTGAAATGCACCAGATCGACCGCGGGGTCCGACTTGAGCAGGTTGCGCCAGGCGCGCTCGCCTTGATACGGCTCGCCCGAGACCAGCAGCACGCGCAGCCGGTCGCGCACGCCCGAGACGGTGAACAGCACGCGGTTGTTCTCGAGCGTCAGCTCCTGCGTGCCCGGCCCGACAGTGGCTTCAACCACGTTGTCGCCGGCGTGCTGCACGGGCACTTCGACAGAGATCATTTCGCCAACCCGGCCCGGCACGGCGAACGGCGCCTGGCCTTCGACCGAGACATTCACGGTGACATTGGTGCCGGGTGCGGCCTCGTCCTCGACCTTGAGCCGCGCCGTGACCTTCTTGCCCACGACACCAAAACGCGGTGCCTGGTCCAGCACCAGCCGGCGGTCGATCTCACCGCGCTTGCCGGTCAGCACGCCATGCACGGGCGCGCCCAAGGTCGGCGCGGCGCCGGCGGGAACGTCATGCACCTGCCCGTCGGTCAGCAGCACCACGCCAGCCAGCCGGTCGCGCGGCACGTCGGCCAGCGCATCGTTCATGGTGTCGATCAGCCGCGTGCCGTTGCGCTCGACGCCGGCAGTGGAGGGCGGCAACACGACTTCGCGCACTTCCAATCGCTCGATGCCGGCCAACTGGCGTTGCAGGGCGGCGCGGGCGGCGGCCAGTTGCTGCGGCCGTTGCGCCAAAGTCTGGCTTTCGGATTGGTCGACCACCACGACGGCGATATCGGGCAGGAAACGCCGCTCCTCTTCCACCAGGATCGGGTTGGCCAGCGCCGTCAGCACCGACGCCGCCACCAGCGCCCGCCACCACAGCCCGCGCGCGCGGGCGCGCAGCGACAGCAGCAGCAGCACGAGCGCGATGCCGCCGAAGATGGCGATCGCGATCCAGGGGATCAGCGGATCGAAGGCGAGACTGGCTGCCGAGCCGCTCATCGCACCAGCCTCTCGAGGATCTTGGGCAGGTGCACCTGGTCGTCCTTGTAGTTGCCGGTCAGCGCGTACATCACGATGTTGACGCCGAAGCGGTAGGCCAGTTCGCGCTGGTTGTTGCCGCCCGGCGCCACCGGCAGCATGGGATCGCCGAAGCTGTTGACCGCCCAGGCGCCGGCCCAGTCGTTGCCGCCGATCACCAGCGACGACACGCCGTCATTGACCCGCCCGTCGCCCGATTCCAGCCACAGCGATGAGCCGGCCCAGCGGCCGGGGAAATCGTTCAGCAGATAGAAGGATTTGCCGATCACATGCTCCTTGGGCATGGCGACCAGCGGCGGGATTTCGATGCCGGCCAGCAGGCGGCGCAATTCGCGCGTGCCCGCGCCAAGCCCCGTGCGGCCGCCCGTCAGATGCGCATCGCGCGTGTCGAACAGGATGATGCCGCCTTGCTTCAAATAGCGGTCGACCGCGGCGATGCCGTCGCGCGACAGGCTGGGCTGTTCGGTGGTGACCGGCCAGTAGATGAAGGGGAACAGGCGCAATTCGTCGGTGTCGGGATTGATGCCGACCGGCTCGGCCGGCTCGACCGAGGTGCGTTGCTTGAGCACGTTGCTCAGGCCCGTCAGCCCGGCGCGCGAGACCTGATCGACGTCGTTGTTGCCGGTGACGATATAGGCCAGCCGCGTCTCGAGCGTGGCGCGCAGATAGACCTCGTCGGGACCGCCGCGCGCCTGGGCGCTGGCATCGGTCGGCGCGAGGAAGGCGACGCCGCCCAGCAAGGCGACGGCCAGTATCGCTGCCGGCGCCCGCCGCAGCCGCGTCGCCGCCGGCAGCAGGCCGCGCAGCCACAGCGCGATGAAGATATCGGCCAGCAGCAGGATCATCGCCGCCACCAGCACGAACGGCACCAGGTCGATCTCGCTTTGCGCCTCGATCAGGCCCAGCACGGCACCGCCGGCGATGCCGGTCAGCGGTGTGAGATGGCCAACTCGATCGCCGAGGTTGAACGCCTGCTGCGCGCCTTCCTCGCCATAGAGGCCGGGCGGCGTGGTTGGGCCCGGCGTGAAGCGCGCCGCCTGTTCGGGCGTGATGGCGCGCACGCCGACCGGCGGATCGGTCAGCCGGCCGAAGCCGTCGAAGACGCGATAGGGCCGCAGCGCCTGGTCGAACTTGCCGCCGGCCACGCCGCGCGACAGCGCCACCAGCCGCTGCAGCATTTCGACGAACAGGCCGGAAAGCGGCAGGTTGGTCCAGGTCGTGTTGGCCGAGGTGTGGAACAGCACCAGCCAGCCTTCGCCACGCTTTTGCGCGGTGACCAGCGGCGTGCCGTCGCTCAACCGCGCCCAAGTGCGTTCGCTCAACTCGGCGTCGGGCTCGGCCAGAACCTGCTGGCTGATCTGCACATCGGGCGGCACGGCAAGCCCGGCGAACGGGCTTTGGTCGGCGAACTCGGCCAGCTTCGCCGGCTCGCCCCAGGCGATGGCGCCGCCCAGCGCGCGCTCGCCCGCGCGCAGGCGCACCGGGGAGAGCGGATCGTCCGGCGCATTGGCAAGCTGTGGGCCGGCGAAGCGCACGACCACGCCGCCGGTCGCCATCCAGCGCTGCAGCGCCTCACGATCGGCGGTGCTGGGGGCGGCGCTGTCGGGCAGCAGCACGACCGCCAGTTTCTCCTGCATCAAGGTCGCCACGTCGGCGGTGGAGATGGCGGCGAACGGCGCCAGCGCGCGGTCGAGATAATAGACATCGTTGAGCAGCGGCGTGCCGGTCTCGCTGGGCGGCACGCCAACCACACCCACGGGGCGGCGGCGGAAACGCTCGTCGAGCAGGGCAGCGCTGCCGGCGCCACCCTGACGCTCGACGTCGAGGCGCACCACGCGATTGCGCAATTCGTTGGGCACGGTGAAAGGCGTCTGCGCCTGCGCCGCACCGGCGGCGAATTCCATTTCCATGCGCGCCAGCGCCCGGCCCTGATCGTCGCTGGCCTGCACGGCGATGCGGCGCGGCGTGTCGGATGGAGCGCGTTGGGCGCGCAGCACCAGTTCGCTGCCTTGCGCGGCGGGTTGCAACAATGCGATGGGCGCGGCTTCGCCGTCGGGCAGCAGCAATTGCAGCGAGCCCAGCTCGCGCAGCTTCTCGCCCAGCGCGGCGACCGCCGGATCGTCCAGCCCGTCGCTGAGCCACACCACCGTGGCGTCGCTGCCGAATGGCGCAGTGTCGATAGCTTGCGTCAAAGCCGCGCGATCGGTCGGCCAGGGCTTGGGTTTCAGCGCGTTGATCAGCGAGCGCGCATCGGCCGGCCGCAGCAATCCGCGCGGCAATGGCTGATCGTCGATCGCTGGCGGTGCGGTGGTCAGGATCGCCACGCTGCGTCCAGCGCGCTCGGCCTTGTCGATCAGCGCGCCGACATGCTCCTGGCGTTGCCGCCAGCCAGGCGCCGCAGCCCAGCCATCGTCGATAACGACAATCAATGGCCCGCTGCCTTCGAGATCGCCGGCCGGGTTCATCAGAGGCTGCGCCAACGCGGCGATCATCAGGCTGACCAGCAGCAGGCGCAGGATCGCCAGCCACAGCGGCAGCTTGTGCGGCGTCTCCTCTTCCGGCTTCAGTCCCAGCAATAGGCGGATGGCGGGAAATTTGATCAGCTTGGGCGAGGGCGGCAAAAGGCGCAGCAGCCACCAGATGATGGGCAGCGTGATGCCGAGCGCCAGCATCCAGGGCGCGGCAAAGGCGAGAGCGCCGAGATTGAGCATCGCCGCTACCTCGCCGCTGCGTTGCGGCGCGGCTGCGCCATGGCGAGATAAAGCGACAGCAGCAGGGTCTGCGGCACGTTGTCGGTGCGATGATGGTGCAAGGTCCAGCCGGAAGATTGCGCGATGCGCGCCAGGCCCTCGCGCTGCGCCGTCAGTCGCTGCATATAGGCGGCGCGCACGGCTTCGACCTTGCGGATCAAATGCGTGCCTTCGTTTTCCAGCCCGGCGAAACGCACATGGCCTGAAAAGGGCAGTTCCTCTTCGGCCGGATCCAGCACCTGCACCAGATGGCCGAACACGCCCATGCCGGCGTAGTAGCGCACCAGTGTCTCGATCTCATCGAGCGGCGCCAGGAAATCGGAGAACCACACGACATGGCCATAGGCTGGCAACGGCATGCGTCGCGGCAGGCTGGGCGAGTCTGTCGTGTCGTGGCGGCGCTCGATTTGCAACGTCGCGGCCAGCCGGCGCAGCACGGCGCGGCCGGTAACGGGACGCTCGCCGGTGCCAAGCTGCGCGATGCGCTCGCCGCCATTGACCAGCAGACCACCTAGCGCCAGCAGCGCCAGTTCGGCCCGCTCGGCCTTGTGCGGAAATTCGTCGCGCGAGGACCAGCGCATCGAGGGCGACGCATCGCGCCACAGCCACACGGAGGCGGCGGCTTCCCATTCCGTCTCGCGCACGAAGACGGCGCGGCTCTTGGCAGATTGCCGCCAGTCGATTCGCGAAGTGGCATCGCCCGGCTGGTAGCGGCGGAACTGCCAGAAGCTGTCGCCCTGTCCGACTCTGCGACGACCGTGGACGCCCTGGATCACCGTCAGCGCCACGCGATCGGCAGCGACCAGCAGCGCCGGCAGCGAAGACGCTGCCGCCATGGCCTGTCCGAAAAGCGTTCTGTCGGTCGATACCATCTAATGCGCTTTCCGCTCCTCTAGAGAAGCGGTTCGCGCAGCTTGTCGATCACGTGATTGACCGTCACGCCGTCGGCTCGCGCGGCGAAGGTCAGGGCCATGCGGTGACGCAGGATCGGGCCGGCAAGCGCCACCACATCGTCGATCGACGGCGCCAGACGGCCATCGAGCACGGCGCGGGCGCGGGCGGCCAGCATCAGCGCCTGGCTGGCGCGCGGGCCGGGGCCCCAGGAGACGTTGCGGCGCACGATATCGAGAGTGCTGCCGTCGGGCCGGCCGGCGCGCACCATGGTGAGAATGGCATCAACGACTTTTTCGCCGACGGGCACGCGGCGGATCAGCGCCTGCACCCGCATCAGCTCGTCGGCGCTCAGGACCGCATCGGCCTTGGGCTGGGCTGCGCCGGTGGTGGCGATCATCATGGTGCGTTCGGCATCGTGGTCGGGATAGTCGACATCGACCTGCAGCAGGAAGCGATCGAGCTGCGCTTCGGGCAGCGGATAGGTGCCTTCCTGCTCCAGCGGGTTTTGCGTTGCCAGCACATGGAAGGGACGCGGCAGCTCGTGCCGCGCGCCGGCTACCGACACATGATATTCCTGCATCGATTGCAGCAGCGCCGATTGCGTGCGAGGCGATGCGCGGTTGATTTCGTCGGCCATCAGCAACTGGCAGAACACCGGGCCGCGGATGAAGCGGAAGCTGCGCTTGCCGCCATCGCTCTCTTCCAGAACTTCCGAGCCCAGAATGTCGGCCGGCATCAAATCGGGTGTGAACTGCACGCGTTTGGCGTCCAGACCCAACACGGTGCCCAGCGTTTCCACGAGCCGCGTCTTGGCCAGGCCGGGCACGCCGATCAGCAGCACATGGCCGCCGGCCAGCAGCGTGATCAAGGTCTGGTCGATGACTTCGCGCTGGCCGTAGATGACCTTGCCGATGCTCTCGCGCACCGTGGCCAGCCGGCCGCCAAGGGATTCGATCTCGCCCAGCAGCGCATGGGCATCGTCGCTGCTGTGAACGGCGGGGGCAGCGACGGAAGAAGAAGAGGAAGAATTCAGCACGTTGAAGACCCCGCTGGGACGCGCGCTTGAAAGAGGCCGGATGCCGCCCGCGATCCGTTTGGCGGCAGTCGGTCTGCAGACATTGCCAGTGTTCCGCACGGCCGCGCCAGCCCGGCACGTCGGCGACCCTCGATGCTGCAGTGCAAAAACATTATCAGGGCATTTCCTTTGATGGTAAACCGCTGGCTTATCCACCCCTGACGGTCGGGGGCGAATGTGGCGGAGGCATGGCATGCGTCGGGGCGATATCGAGCAACGGCTGGCGGTTTACCGCCCAGGCGAGGCGCGGTCGTCGATCCGTCAGCGCGGCGATCATGAACTGAACAAAGACAGTGTTCCCATGACGAGCCTGCGTCCGGCCTCGGTCCTGGTACCGCTGGTCGAGCGCGAGGGTGGCCTGACCGTGCTGCTGACGCAGCGCACCACCAATCTGCCCAGTCATGGCGGGCAGATCAGCTTCCCCGGCGGCCGCCAGCAGGCTGAAGACGCCGACGTCGTCGCTACCGCCCTGCGCGAGACCGAAGAGGAAATCGGCCTGACTGCCGATCGCATTACGGTAATCGGCGCGCTCGATACCTATATAACCGGAACGGGCTTTCTGGTGACTCCGATCGTGGGTGTCATCACCCCACCTTTCGATCTCCGCCCGGACCCGGGCGAAGTGGCCGATATATTCGAGGTGCCCTTGGCCTTCTTCCTTGATCCCGCCAATCACGAACTGCGCTCCGCGGTGTGGCAGGGGCGCGAGCGCCATTTCTATGTGATGCCGTTCGAGGACCGTTACATCTGGGGCGCCACGGCGGGCATGCTGAAAAACCTCTACGACGTGCTGGTCGACGCTGCGGTACAGGTCTAGGCCATGGGCCGTCTCGTTCTCATTCTTCTGATACTGTTCGCGGCGCCTGCCCTGATCTGGTTCGCCGGGCGCTGGCTGCGCCGGCCCAGGCCGCTGGCGGATGCGCCGCTGCCACCCGAGCGCTGGCAGGATGCGCCGTGGATGTGGCTGATCCTGATCGGGCTGGCGATTTGCGTCGTTGCGGTGTTCGGCTTCGGCATCACGGAGAAGCGCGATTGCGACCCGGTGCCGACGCAGATGATCGACGGCAAGCTCGTTCCCGCGCATTGCAGGTGAGCGGCGCCATGGAACCAGCCGGTAAAATCGAACCCCAGCCCTGGATGGGCGCGCCGCAAACGAAAGCTGTGATGGCGGCGCTGACGGCGAAGGGCGCCAGGGCGCTGTTCGTCGGCGGCTGCGTGCGCAACACGTTGCTGGGCCGAACCGTCGATGACATCGACATCGCCACCGACGCGCCGCCGCAGACCGTGATCGAATTGCTGGAGAAGGCGAAAATCAAGGCCGTCGCCACAGGCATCGAGCATGGCACGATCACAGCTGTCGCCGATCATCGGCATTTCGAGATCACCACGTTGCGGCGCGATGCGGAAACCTTCGGCCGCAAGGCGCGGGTGGAGTTCACCGACGACTGGCTGGAAGACGCCAAGCGGCGCGACTTCACTTTCAATGCGCTCTATTGCGACGACAAGGGCGCGCTCTACGATCCGTTCGATGGCCGCGCCGATCTCAAGAAGGGGCGCGTGCGCTTCGTGGGCGCGGCCGCCGCACGCATTGCCGAAGACTATCTGCGCGTCTTCCGCTTCTTCCGTTTCCTCGCCTGGTACGGCAAGCCGCCGCCGGACGAGGAGGCGATCTATGCCATAGGCGTTGCTGCGCCCAGGCTGACCGGCCTCTCCGGCGAGCGCGTGCAGAAGGAAATGCTGAAGCTGCTGGCCGCGCCCGATCCCGTCGCCGCCATCGGGTTGATGTACGACGAAGGCGTGCTCGAACATTGGCTGCCCGAGACCTCGGGCACTGGCCGGCTGGTCAGTCTTCTGGCGCTGGAGAAGGCCACTGGCATGAAAAGCGATCCGCTGCGTCGCCTGCTGGCGCTGCTGGACGACGACGTCGAAATCGACGCCGTCGCATCGCGCTGGCGCCTGAGCAAGGCGGCCCAGGCGCGGCTGGCGCTTGGCTTGGCACATGAGCCCAAGCTGGTCAGCCTCGACGCCAAATCGATGCGCGCGTTGGTCTATCGCATCGGCAATCAGGCGGCCGAGGATCGGCTGGCGCTGCATGCCATCCGCTCGCGCATCGGCGCCAGCCATCCGGTGCTGGCTGGCGCGCTGCCGGTGGTGCGCGAATGGCAGGCGCCGAAATTTCCCTTGACCGGCGCCGACGTGCTGGCGCTGGGCATCAAGCCGGGGGCCGATGTCGGCTGGTTTCTGGGTGCGGTCGAGGAATGGTGGATCGCAGGCGATTTCGCTGCCGATGCGAAGGCCTGTCGCGCCGAACTCAAACGTCTTGTGGAAGAGAAACGGTGAGATTCGGCGTCGCGCTTTTGCTGTGGCTGTCGACCATGGCGCTGATCCTGGCCAACAGCGCCATCGGCAACACCATGATCGCCGCGGCCAGCGCCCGCGCCGCCGAAATCTACAACACGCTGGTGCCGCTGCCCTATATCGCGCTCTGCGCCTGGATTCTCGCGCGCCGCAGCCGTGAGGCGGCCACGGCGGACGCCATCGTCGTCGGCCTGCTCTGGGCGGTGTCGACCATCGTGGCCGATGTGCTGGCCGCGCGTTTGCTGCAGGGCTTGAGCTGGCGGCTGGCCACCGTGCATTACCGATTCTGGGACGGCTATCTTTTCGCGCTGGTGCCGTTGGCGCAGCTGATTGCGCCAGCGATTGCGTTGCGCGTCTTGCGACGCAGCCCGACTACTGCTTGAGGCGGGTCAGCGTGCCCTTGACAATGCGCGGCTTGGAGGTCTCGCCCGAGCGCTGGAAGATGAGATCGATCTGATCGCCATTCAGCGTCCGCTGCCAGACCGCCAGTTCGTGCCGGCCGTCGTCGTTCAGCGCCAGACGATAGACGTCGAGGGTGCTGTGGCTGACGCGAGCCCAGTAGATGGGATCGCCGCCGGCCAAGTCGACCATCTTCTTTTCGCTGAACATGCCTGGCCGTTCGGATTTGGCGAAAGTGACGCTTTCATCCTCGGCGTCAATGCGCGAGCGGCGCGGCTTGATCGTGTACTCGCTGGTCTTCCAGGTGATGGTGAAGCCGCCATCGGCTGCTTTGGCGATGGCGACGTCGAAGTCGCGCGGCTTCACCTCGACGACCTTGCCGTCTTCCATTGTCTCCGCCAGGCCGAGGCCGGCGAACTTGCCGTAGAACCCTTCCGGCAAGGCGTCCTGCGCAAGCGCTGGAGCTGCGGCGAAGCCGAACAGGGCGAGCAGGATTACGGCGAGAAGACGATGCATACGGACCTCCGGTGGGTGCCAGCGCGCTCTTCTAGCAAAATGCGGTGAGCGCGGCCTCAATTCATAAGTAGTGCTAGATTGTCAGGGCGCAACCTTGACCAGCCTGCCGCGCACGGTTCGCGCCGCTTCGCCATCGCTTAGGCGGCGGAACGTCAGGTCCATGCCGTTGGGATTGAGCGTGCGCGTCCAGCTGGTCAGCTCGTAGGCCCCGTTTGCCGCGGTCAGCAGGGCATAGACGGTCAGCGTGCGTCCGCCGATGCGCGCCCAGTAATAGGGCATGCCCGACAGCGGCTCTGCAGGCGTTGCGGCGCGGAACACGTTGGGTCGCTCGGTGGCGACGAAGGCGACGGTTTCGCTCTTGCGCACGATGCGCTGGCCGCGCGTGGTGCCATGGGTAATGGTGGTCCAGGTGATGTCGAAGCCGCCATCCTTGGGCCTGATGGTAACGTCGAGATCCCGCGCCGTGACCGTGAAATAGACGTTGTCGCGGCCTTCGGCGACGCCGCCGCCCTGATAGGTGCCGGCGAAATCCGACAGCTTGGCGTCCTGTGCAATGGCTGGCCCAGCCAGCGATGCCAAGAGCGCAACGGCAATCGTCAGACCCAGCGAACGCCCAATGCCCATGATCACTTCTCTCCCTGCGGTCGCTGCAGATTACACCGGCATGCGGCCCATATTCACGGCCATTTCACTTCCGGCGGCAGCGACATCAGGATCGCCTCTGTGTTGCCGCCGGTCATGATGCCAAAGCGCGTGCCGCGATCGTGCAGCAGGTTGAATTCGACATAACGGCCCCGACGCACCAGCTGGTGTTCGCGATCGGCATCGGTCCAGCTCTCGTGCAGATGGCGGCGGGCGATGGCGGGATAGATTTCAGCGAAGGTTTCGCCGACGGCGCGGGTGAAGGCGAAATCGGCCTCGAAATCACCGGTGTTGATGTAGTCGTAGAAAATCCCGCCAATGCCGCGCGGCTCGTTGCGATGCGACAGGTAGAAATATTCGTCGCACCATTTCTTGAAGCGCGGGTAGTAGCTGGCGTCGCTGCGATCGCAGGCGTTTTTGAAAGCGGCGTGGAAATCTTGTGTGTCACGTTCCACCGGCACCATCGGCGTCAGATCGGCGCCGCCACCGAACCAGGCGCGCGACGTCACCACCAGACGCGTGTTCATGTGCACGGCCGGCACTTTGGGCGAGCGCATATGGGCGACCAGCGAAATGCCGCTGGCCCAGAAGCGCGGATCGGCGTCGGCGCCGGGAATTTCCTTGCGAAACTGCGGCGAGAATTCGCCGTGCACCGTCGAGATGTTGACGCCGACCTTCTCGAACACCCGACCGCGCATGATCGCCATGGTGCCGCCGCCGCCTTTGCCTTCCTCGCGCAGCCATGGCTTGCGCTCAAAGCGGCCGGCAGGCAGCGCCGCATGCGGCCCGCTCTGCAAATCGTCTTCCAGTTTTTCGAAAGCCGCGCAGATGCGGTCGCGCAGAGTGGCGAACCACTCGCTGGCGCGTTGCTTTTCCGTGTCGCCGGCAATGAAGGCCACGGAGGCCGGCTGCGGCTGGGCAGGGGCAGTCATGGAGCGGGAAAACCTTTCGTCTGACGAAGCGCCTCGGTCAGTACCATCGCCGCCGCCAGCGCCACATTGATCGAGCGCATGCCGGGCAGCAGGGGAATGCGCAGGCGCAGGTCGGCGGTTTCCTGAACCTCGTCCGGCACGCCCGCGCTTTCCTGGCCCAGCAGCAACGTGTCGCTGGGGCGGAACGTTACATCGGGGAAGACGCTGTCGCCCTTGGTGGTAAGCAGCACCAGCCGGCCGATCCGTTCGTCGTCCCGATAGGCCTGCCAAGAGCTATGTCGCCTCAGATCCACCTGCTCGAGGTAATCCATGCCGGCGCGGCGCAAACGCCGGTCGTCGAAGGGAAAACCGCAAGGTTCGATCAGGTCGACGCTGACGCCCAGGCACGCCGCCAGACGCAGAATCGTGCCGGTGTTCTGTGCGATGTCGGGCTGGTACAGGGCAAGCCGCATGGCCGCAGCTTCTAGCAGGCGGCGACAGGCAACCCAAGCGGCCGTGAAAACGCCGTGGTTTCAGCCCGTTGCGCTCACAGCCAGCGACATCTAAACGCACTGTTCAGGGTGGGGAAATTCGACTATACCCGCGCCGTCTGGCAATCCGTGTGACGGCGAAATTGTCGTTGTTATGCGGCAACTTGCCGCAGTATTTGGGGTCGGGGACGAAGGACGCTACTCTCGGGCAGCGTCTGCCGCTTCTCGAAGTCGATAGAGGGACAATACCGATGGCTTCTCCGAAATCGTCGCCCGTCGCCGAAGCGACGCTGCACGGTCCCGAGGTCACACGCCGCGATTTCCTTTACATCGCGACCGGCGCGGTGGCGGCGGTGGGCGTCGCAGCGACTGCCTGGCCGTTCATCCACCAGATGAACCCGGCCGCCGACGTTTTGGCGCTGTCGTCGATCGAGGTGAACATCTCGGCGATCGAGGTCGGCCAGGCAGTGACGGTTAAATGGCGCGGCAAGCCGGTCTTCATCCGCCGCCGCACCGCGGCCGAAATCGACGCTGCGGCTAAAACGCCGCTGAACGATCTGCCCGATCCGCAGGCCGACAAGGACCGCGTCAAGGACGGCAAGGCCGAATGGCTGATCCTGGTCGGCGTCTGCACGCATCTGGGCTGCATTCCGCTGGGCCAGAAGGCGGGCGACAGCCGTGGCGACTACGGTGGCTGGTTCTGCCCCTGCCACGGCTCGCACTACGATACGTCGGGCCGTATCCGCAAGGGACCCGCCCCCAAGAATCTGGCCGTTCCAACTTACAGTTTCGTCAGCGACACGCTGGTGCGCGTCGGTTAACGCGCGATCTCGGGGAGCAGCGTCATGAGCGCACATAACGGGCCTTCGCCCTTCAACAACCCGGTCATCAAGTGGATCGACACGCGGTTGCCGATCTTCAGCTACATCGAGAAGGAATATCACACCTTCCCGACGCCGCGGAATTTCAACTACTTTTGGAATTTCGGCGCCATCTCGATGATCATGCTGGTGACCATGATCGTCACCGGCATCGTGCTGGCCATGCACTACACGCCGCATGTCGATCACGCCTTCGGTTCGGTCGAGCGCATCATGCGCGACGTCAACTGGGGCTGGATGCTGCGCTACCTGCACATGAACGGCGCTTCGTTCTTCTTCATCGCCGTCTACGTCCACATCTTCCGCGGCCTCTACTACGGCTCCTACAAGCAGCCGCGCGAATTGCTGTGGATCCTGGGCGTGCTGATCCTGCTGCTGATGATGGCGACCGCCTTCATGGGCTACGTGCTGCCGTGGGGCCAGATGAGCTTCTGGGGCGCCACCGTCATCACCAACCTGTTCTCGGCCATCCCCTTCGTCGGGGAGAGCATCGTTACCTGGCTGTGGGGCGGCTTCGCTGTCGACAACCCGACGCTGAACCGCTTCTTCGCCCTGCATTACCTGCTGCCCTTCGTCATCGTCGGCGTAGTGGGCCTGCACGTTGTGGCGCTGCATGTGGTCGGCTCCAACAACCCGACCGGCATCGACCCCAAGGGGCCGAAGGATACGCTGCCGTTCCATCCGTACTACACGATGAAGGACGGTTTCGGCCTGACCGTGTTCATGCTGTTCTATCTCGGCTTCACCTTCTTCGCGCCGAACTTCTTCGGCGAGGTCGACAACTACGTCGCCGCCAACCCGCTGGTGACGCCAGAGCACATCGTGCCGGAGTGGTACTTCCTGCCGTTCTACGCCATCCTGCGCGCCGTGCCGGACAAGCTGCTCGGCGTGCTGGCCATGTTCGGCGCCATCGCCGTGCTGTTCGTGCTGCCCTGGCTCGATCGTTCCAAGGTGCGTTCCGCCACCTTCCGGCCGATCTACAAGATCTTCTTCTGGGTGTTCGCGGTGGACTGCCTGATCCTGGGCTGGCTTGGCGCCAACCCGGCGGAAGGTGCCTTCATCTGGATGAGCCGCATCGCCACGGCCTATTACTTCTTCCATTTCGTGATCCTGCTGCCGCTGCTCAGCAAGATCGAAACGCCGCTGCCGCTGCCAGCCAGTATCGCCGATTCGGTGCTAGCCAAGAGCAAGCACGCGCCTGTGGCGGCCGAGTAAGGGGGACGCAGACATGTCGATCACACGCATGATGCGTATCGCCGCTTTCGCCGTCGCCGGCTCGCTGCTGGCCGGTCCGGTCCTCGCCGCCGAAGCCACCGGGCCCAAGCCGCCCCGGCAGAATTGGTCGTTCGATGGCATTTTCGGCTCGTATGACCGCGCCTCCCTGCAGCGCGGCTATCAGGTCTACAAGGAGGTCTGCGCCTCCTGCCACGGCCTGTCGCTGGTCGCCTATCGCGATCTGCGCGACATCGGTCTCAGCGACAATCAAATCAAGGAAGCGATCAAGGACATCCAGATCGCCGACGGCCCCAACGACGCCGGCGAGATGTTTGAGCGCCCGGCAGCGCTGTCGGATCGCTTCAAGAAGCCCTATCCCAACGAGCAGGCGGCCGTCGCCGCCAACGGCGCGCTGCCGCCGGATCTGTCGCTGCTGGCCAAGGCGCGCATCGTCGAGGAAGGCAGCATCCCGGTGCTGCGCTCCTTCGCCGCCAAGGTGCGTTACGGCGGGCCGGACTACATCCAGGGCGTGCTGACGGGCTACAAGGAGTTCGACAAGCTCTCGCCGGCCGAGCGCGAAAAGTACCATCTGCCGAAGGACTTCAAGCTGGCCGACGGCCAGTACTTCAACGAGTATTTTAAGGGCCATGCCATCCGCATGCCCAAGCCGCTGAACGACGGCCAGGTGACATTTCTCGACGGCGCACCGAACACGGTCGACGCCATGGCCCATGACGTGACGACGTTCCTCACCTGGGCGGCCGAGCCGCGCATGGAGCAGCGCAAGCAGACTGGCGTGAAGGTGATCCTGTTCCTGCTGGTCCTGGCGGGAATGATGTATCTGGTCAAGCGCAAGGTGTGGGCCAACGTCCCGCACTGATCGCTGACGCGATCCTGCAAACAAAAAGGCCGCCCTCGAGGCGGCCTTTTCTTTTCCTCTTAATCCGTCATCGCCCGGCTTGACCGGGCGACCCATCGCGCAACACATACCAATGCAATCCAGCTAGCGTCAGTATCGCTGCAACATGGGTGGCCCGGTCGAGCCGGGCCATGACGACTAAAAACTCAGCTCAGATGCTTCCCGAAAAACTCCAGCGTGCGAGCATAGGCTTGCTTCGCCGCCGCCGCATCGTAGGAGCCGCGCTCGTCGCAATGGAAGCCGTGGTCGGCGGCATAGACGTGCACCTCGACTTCCGGATGCATGTCGGCCACTGCCTTCACCTGGTCCATCGGGATATGCGCGTCCTTGTCGCCGAAATGCAGGGCCGTCGGCACGCGTGGCTTCAGATCGCGCAGGCCATAGATGCCGCCGCCGTAGTAACCCACCGCCGCATCGACATCGGCGTCGGCCGCCGCCCGCCACGCCACGGTGCCGCCGAAGCAGAAGCCGACAATGCCGACTTTGGCGCAGCCCTGCGCGCGCAGCGCCTTAATCGCTCCGGCCACGTCGGCCATGATCTCGGTGGGCTTCAGCGCCATGGCGATCTCGCGCCCCGAAGCGATGCCTTCGGGCGTGTAGCCCAGATCGACATCCTTTTTGCGCCGATCGAACATGGCCGGCGCCAGCGCCAGATAGCCGTCGGCAGCGAAGCGGTTGGTGACGTTGCGGATGTGATTGTTGACGCCAAAAATCTCCTGAATCACCACCATGCCGGCCTTGATCATGCCGGCGGGCTTGGCCTGCCAAGCGTCGATCGTTGTGCCGTCTGCGGATTGGATGGTGCGCCTTTCGCCCATAATGCGTCCTCCTGAAGGTTTCCGGCCGCGATCCTAGCCGATTCCGGTTGCAGGCCAAGCGTATCCCGGCCGGCAAATTTGCATGCGGCAGGCGGGTGGCTTCTTTTAAAGTGCGCCAGACCGGAGGGGTGTCATGTACGTTCCACGCCATTTCAGCATCGACGACCAGCAGGCCATGATCGATTTCATGCGGCGCCACAGCTTTGCGCTGCTGACGACGTGCGCCGAGGACGGCCCGTTCGTCAGTCACCTTCCGCTGCTGCATGTCGACGGCGGGCCGCATGGCAGGCTGGTCGGCCATATGGCGCGCGCCAATCCGCAATGGCGCCATTTCGCATCCGGCAAGCCCGCGCTGGTCGTGTTCTGGGGACCGCACGCCTACATCTCGCCCAGCTGGTACGATACGCCTAATCAGGTGCCGACCTGGAATTACCAGACCGTGCATGCCTATGGCACGGCGCGCATCGTCGAAGCGCAGGATGAGGTGCTGGCGACGTTACGTACGCTCGCCGATACGTTCGAGAGCGGCTTCGACGCGCCCTGGCGGATGGACGGCCTGCCCGATGGGCTGGCGGCCGGGATGACGCGGGGCATCGTCGCCTTCGAGATCGCGATCGAGCGGCTGGAGGGCAAGGCCAAGCTGAGCCAGAACAAATCGGTCAAGGATCGGCAGAACGCGGCGGAAAAGCTCGAAGCGCTGGGTGGCGAAGACAATCTGCGCACCGCAGCGCTGATGCGGGCGACGATCTGATGGCCGCGCTCGATATCGCGGCACTGCGCGCCGAGACGCCCGGCTGCGAGAAGGTCCTGCATTTCAACAATGCCGGCGCCGGGTTGATGACCAACCGCACCTTGAGCTCGGTCGTCGATCACCTGCAGCTCGAGGCGCAGATCGGCGGCTACGAGGCGCATGACCACAATATCGCGGCTTTGGAGCATTTTTACGACGCGACGGCCGCGCTGCTGAAATGCCATCGTGACGAGGTAGCCTTCATTGAGAACGCCACCCGCGCCTGGGACATGGCGTTCTATTCGCTGCGCTTTACTGCCGGCGACCGCATCCTGACCTCGGTGTCGGAATACGCCAGCAACTTCATCTCGTATCTGCAGACCGCTAAACGCACTGGCGCCGTTATCGATGTCGTGCCCGACGACGAGGCGGGGCAGATCGACGTTGCGGCGCTGGAGCGGATGATCGATGGCCACACCAGGCTGATCGCCATCACCCATGTGCCAAGCCATAACGGCATGGTGCAGCCGGCCGAGGCGGTCGGCAAAGTCGCACGTGCCGCCGGCGTGACCTATCTGCTCGACGCCTGCCAGTCGGCGGGGCAGGTGCCGCTCGATGTCGAAAAACTCGGCTGCGACATGCTGTCCGGCACCGGTCGCAAATACCTGCGCGGACCGCGCGGCACCGGCTTCCTCTATGTGCGCAAAAGCCTGATCGAAAAGCTTGAACCGCCATTTCTCGACCTGCATTCGGCGAGCTGGACCGGCTTGCGCGAATATTCCGTGCGCGAGGACGCGCGCCGGTTCGAGAACTGGGAATGCTTCTTCGCCGGCAAGATCGGGCTGGGCGTCGCCATCGACCAGTATCTGGCGCTGGGCGAGACGGCAGTGTCGGCGCGCATCGCCTCGCTGGCAGCCGATTTGCGCCGGTCACTCGCCGCCCTCGAGGGCGTAACGGTGCATGATCGCGGGCCGCGACAGAGCGGCATTGTGACCTTCTCGGTCGCAGCGTTCGATCCGAAGAAGATTCGCGACCTGTTGCGGGCGCAGGCGATCAACGTGTCGGTGTCGTCAGGCGACTATTCCCAGATGGATCTGATCAAGCGCGGCCTGGCTTCCGTGGTGCGGGCTTCGGTGCATGCCTACAACACCAACGACGAGGTGGCGCGCTTCGTCCGCGCCATCGAGGCGCTGCGCTAGGCCTTGGCTCCCGGCCGGATCGGCATGCGCCTGCCGATCGCCACGATGGCGACGATCAGGATGGTGAAGCCGATCTCGATCCAGCCCAGCGATTCGCCGGCCAGCAGGCTGGCGAACACCAAGGTGATGCAAGGCTGCAGCAGCAAAAGCTGGCTGACCCGCGTCACCCCGCCCAGCGCCAGCCCGCGATACCAGGCGAAGAAGCTCAAAAACTGGCTGCCGAACAGCACGTAGATGAAGCCGAACCAGGTGGCGTTCGACGGCGGCGTCTGCGGCAGAGCGGGATCGAGGATCGGCACCAGCGCGAGCGACAGGGGCAGAGCCAGCACCATGATCCAGCAGATCGTCTGCCAGCCGCCCAAACGCTTGGCCGCCTGGCCGCCGACCGCATAGCCCAACGCCGCCGTCAGAATGGCGACCACCAGCAGCAGGTCGGCCCAGGCGAAGGTGCCCGCGCCGTCGATCAGTGCGTAGACGACGACGGCGGCGCTGCCGGCAATGCCACACAGCCAGAAGCCCAGCGACGGGCGATCGCCCGACACGATGGCGCCGACGGCTGCCGTGGCCAGCGGCATGATGCCGGTGACCACCGCGCCATGCGCCGAGGGCAGGGTTTTCATGGCGATGGTCATCAGGATGGGGAAGCCGAACACGATGCCGATCGAGGCGACCAGCAGACGCACCACTTCCTGCCGTGTCGGCCGCGCCTGGCGGGTGAGCAGCAGCAAAATGGCGGCTGGGATAGCCGGGATGGTGGCGCGCGCCAGCCCGACCAGCAGCGGATCGAAATCGGCCACCGCCAGCCGCGTCGCCGGCAAGGTCACCGACAGCATGGTGACGCCCAGCAATCCCAGCAACAGGCCTTGGTTCTCGCGGCTGATGGTGCTCACGCGGTCTCCCGGTTGTCCCCGTTCTGCGACGGGGTCACGAACCATGCCGCAGCACGGCCGATTTGCCGAAGGAATTTCCGCAGCGCCGCCCTGCACGCCCTGCAAGGCCGTCAGCCAAGATCCGTCAGGCCCGCTTTCTTCGACAGCTCGATGATGTCCCGCCCCAGCAGGCGGAATTCGTCGCGCCGCGGGCTGGCCTTGCGCCATGCCAGACCGATGCTGCGCGATGGCGTGGGCGCGCCGGTCACCGGTCGCGTCACGATATGCGTGCCCTTCAGCGCGCCGGCCGCCACCGCCATGGCCGGCAGCAAGGTCGTGCCGATGCCGTTATCGACCATCTGGATCAAGGTCGGCAGCGATGTGGCCTGGAACGGCTGCGCACCGCGCCGGTTCATCAGGTTGCAGGCGGCCAGCGCATGATCGCGCAGGCAATGCCCGTCCTGCAGCAGCAGCAGCGGCTCGCTGTTCAGCCGCTCTGGCGGCAAGGTCTTGGCCTGCGCCAGTTCGTGATCGCGGCGGCAGGCAAAGACGAAAGCGTCGTCGAACAGCGGCATTGTTTCCGCCCCGGGCAGATCGTAGGGCAGGGCCAGCAACAGAAGGTCTAGCTCGCCACTCTCCAGCTTCTCCGCAATGCGCGACGACAGGTCTTCGGTCAGATAAAGCCGCAGCTTGGGATGGCGACGGCGTAGCGACGGCATGATGCGGGGCAGCAGATAGGGGCTGATGGTCGGGATGACGCCGAGCTTCAGCGGTCCGGACAGCGGCTCGCGTGTGGCGCGCGCCAGTTCGACCAGCGATTCGGCTTCGCTGAGGATGTGCCGCGCCCGCTCCACTATCTGCTGCCCGAGCGGGGTCAGCATGGCGCCACGCTTGCGCCGCTCGACCAGCGGCGCGCCCAGCCGGGTTTCCAGTTCCTGCAGTCCGGCCGACAAGGTCGACTGGGTGACGAAGGAGGCTTCGGCAGCCCGCCCGAAATGGCGCGTTTCGGCCACCGCGATCAGGTATTTCAGCTGCTGCAGGCTGGGCGGGTTAATCATCGGAATTTCCGATCATATAATTCAGAAACATTCATTGGATCGATTATGTAGGGCGCCCTATATCCACGGTCAAGCCAGCACACGCCAGCCAAACACGCGTGCTTCCACTCGAATTCAACCAGGAGCGTATCGATATGCTGACCGTAGGCGACAAGTTTCCCTCCTTCGACCTCAAGGCCGTGGTGACGACCGATCCCAGGACCGCCTTCACCCAGGTCAACTCCCAGTCCGACCAGGGCAAGTGGAAGATTGTGTTCTTCTGGCCCAAGGACTTCACCTTCGTCTGCCCGACCGAGATCGCCGCTTTCGGCAAGCTGAATGGCGACTTCAACGATCGCGATGCCGTGGTCTACGGCGTGTCGACCGACAGCGAGTTCGTGCATCTGGCCTGGCGCCAGAATCACGCCGACCTGAAGGACCTGCCGTTCGCCATGCTGGCCGACATCAAGCGCGAGCTGTCGCAGGCTCTGGGCGTGCTCGACAAGACCGAAGGCGTCGCGCTGCGCGCCACCTTCATCGTCGACCCCGACGGCGTGATCCGCTTCGCGTCGGTCAACGACCTGTCGGTTGGCCGCAACCCGGCGGAAGTGCTGCGGGTGCTCGACGCGCTGCAGACCGACGAACTCTGCCCCTGCAACTGGCAGAAGGGCGATGACGTGCTGAAGGCCGCGTAACAGTCTGGCCTTTGGTGCGACACGGCGACGGCCTCATTCAATCTCCCCCGGGGCCGTCGCCACCTTTTTCTCTTTGATCCGTTACAGGAGTGAGCCATGTCTCTCGAGACTCTGAAATCGGCATTGCCCGACTACGCCAAGGATCTGAAGCTGAACATCTCGTCGCTGGCAGGCGAAGCCGGCCTGACCGAGCAGCAGCGCGCCGGCACTTTCATCGCCAGCGCCATCGCCTCGCGCAATGCCGTGGTCATCGAATCTGTCGTTGCGGAGTTTGCGCCCAGGCTGTCGGCCGAAGCGCTGAATGCCGCCAAGGCTGCGGCGGCCATCATGGCGATGAACAACATCTATTACCGCTTCGTGCATCTGGCGTCGGCTGCCGACTACAAGACGCTGCCGGCCAAGCTGCGCATGAACGTCATCGCCAAGCCCGGCGTCGAGAAGGCCGATTTCGAGCTGTGGTCGCTGGCGGTGTCGGCGGTGAATGGCTGCGGCATGTGCATCGATGCCCACGAGCACGAGCTGCGCAAGGCCGGCCTGTCGGCTGAGCAGATCCAGGCGGCGATCCGCATCGCCTCGGTGGTGCATGCGGTGGCCGTGACCTTGGAAGGCGAAACCGTGCTCTCCGACGCGGCACTCTCGCAGGCCGCCTGACGAACGTGCTTCTTGGCGGAAGCAAAAAGGAGGATGGTTTTGCCATCCTCCCTTTTCTTTTGTCGTGAAGAGAAAAGCCTAAGCGGCCTTGCGCGCGTCGGCTTCAGCCTGCAGTGCCGCCTTGACCGCCGGACGGGCGGCAACGCGCTCGCGCCAGGCTTTCAGATTGCCCAGATTGTCGAGCGGGATCTTCATGAATGCCGCCCATTGGCAAATCGTGAACAGATAGGCGTCGGCCGGGGTGAAGTTGTCGCCCATCAGGTACTGCTTGCCGGCGAGCGCGCTGTCGACATAGGTGAAACGCTTGACCAGCTTGTCGATCACGATCGGCTTGTAGGCATCGGGCGTGTCGGGGGCAAACAGCGGCGAGAAGCCCTTGTGCAGCTCGGTCGAGATGAAGTTCAGCCACTCCTGCAGCTTGTAGCGCTCCTTGCTGCCCGCCGCCGGCGCCAGTTTAGACTCCGGCTTCTGGTCGGCAACGTATTGCACGATGGCCGGGCCTTCGGTCAGCACGGTGCCGTCGTCGAGCTTCAGGCTGGGCACGTAGCCCTTGGGATTGACCTTCCAGAAATCCTCGCCGGATTTGGTCTTCTTGGCCTTGAGATCGACCTGCTCGAGATCGAATTTCAGACCGGCTTCGCGCAGCATGATATGCGGCGAGAGCGAACAGGCGCCGGGTGAAAAGTAAAGCTTCATGGGTATTTCCTTCCTGAAGATGGGGGAGGCGCACTGGCAGCGCGCCGATAGCAGACATCGCCGCGGCTCCCGACGCGAGCGATTGCTCCAATCTGTCCCTGCGCTCCGCGCGATGCAAGAAGGCACCAAATGGAAAGCAGGTTACGACCTGCCAGGTAAGGGAATGCTAAGGTTTTCCGGTATTTACTGCAGGCCAAGCCGGTGCGCGACCAGGGCCTTCAGCGAGTTGAGCTTCAGCCGCAAGGTCGGCTTGTGGCCCCAGGAGCTGATCTTGTTCAGCGCCCGTTCCTGCCAGCCGGCCGGATCGATCTCGCCGCTGGCGGCCCCGATTTCCAGATCGAAGCCCGATGGCGTCGCGGCATAGAAGGATACGGTGCCGTCCGGATCGGGATGCTGGCCCAATTCGAGACTGAACGGCACGCGATGCCGCTTGAACCGCTCATAGGCCATGCCGACATCGCGCAAGGCTTCGGCCTGCAGCATGACGTGGTTCAGCCGCTTGCTGGCAGGAGCGCCGAAAATCGCCAAAGTGTGGTGGCGCCGATTGCAATGCAGGAAGACGCCGCGCACGTCGACGGGACCCAACCGCAGCTGCAACCGCTCGGTCACCGCAAACTCCAGCACGTCGCAATAGAATCGCTCGCATTTCTCCACATCGCGGACGTTCAGCACGACATGGCCGAAGCCGCTGTCGTCGGCGTGGAAGCCGTCGGCGAAATGTTGCGAGACGAATTCCTTGTCGGCGGTCGCCGCATCGACGAAGGCTTCCAGCTGTACGCCTGAGGGATCGGCGAACACAAGCATGCGCCGCACCCCGCGCGCTTCGCACAGCCAGGTGTCGCCGGGCAGCGCCTCGATGCCCTGCGCGGCAAGCCTGGTCGAGAGTTCATCGAGCGCCGCCTCATCGCGCATCTGCAGGCCTACGGCGAGCACGTCGTCCCGCTCGCCCGGCACGATGATGAGCCGCTGCCGGTTGCCGTCGATCTGCAGGCCGACGCTGCCGTCGGGGTTGTCGCAGGCGGGCAGGTCGAGAAGGCTGGCGTTGAAGTCCCGCCATTTCTCCGGCTTGCGGGTTTCGATCGCCAGATAGCCCAGTTTGCAATTGCCGAACGCCACGGTTTGTCTCCGCAGTTTCAGAAACGACGCCGGTTAAGAAGGTGAGCGATCAGACGTTGAAGCGGAAGTGGAAAATATCGCCGTCCTGGGTGACGTAGTCCTTGCCTTCCAGACGCAGCTTGCCCGCCTCCTTGGCGCCGTTCTCGCCCTTGCAGGCGACGTAATCGGCATAGGCGATGGTTTCGGCGCGGATGAAGCCCTTCTCGAAATCGGTATGGATGACGCCGGCCGCTTCCGGCGCCTTGCCGCCGCGATGCAAGGTCCAGGCATGCGCCTCCTTCGGGCCGACCGTGAAGAACGTAACAAGATCGAGCAGCGCGTAGCCCGAGGCGATGACGCGCACCAGGCCGGTTTCCTTCAGACCCAGCGTCTCGAGAAATTCCTGTTTCTCCGCAGGGTCGGCAAGCTGCGCCACTTCCGCTTCGATGGCGGCGGAAATGATCACCACAGTGGCGCCTTGCTCGCGCGCCAGCTTCTGCACGGTTTCGGTATGCTTGTTGCCGGTGGCCGCCTCGCTCTCGGCGACGTTGCAGACGAACATCACCGGCTTGGCGGTCAGCAACTGCATGCGTTTGAGGATCAGCGCCCCCTCCGCATCGAGCTTGACCGTACGCGCAGGCTTGCCTTCGCGCAGCGCGTTGATGACCGGCTCCATCACGGCAGCTTCGGCCGCCGCTTCCTTGTCGCCGCCCTTGGCCTTCTTCTGCAGCGCCGGCAGGCGCTTCTCCAGGCTGTCGAGATCGGCCAGCATCAATTCGGTCTCGATGATCTCCATGTCTCGGATGGGATCGACCGAGCCCGCGACATGGGTGATGTCGTCGTCTTCGAAGCAGCGCAGCACATGGGCGATGGCGTCGACTTCGCGGATATGGCCCAGGAACTGGTTGCCCAGCCCTTCGCCCTTGCTGGCGCCCGCCACCAGGCCCGCGATATCGACGAACTCGAGCTGGGTCGGAATGATCTTCGCCGAGCCCGCGATCTTCGCCAGCACGTCCAGCCGCTCATCGGGCACCGCCACGCGGCCGACATTGGGCTCGATGGTGCAGAACGGATAATTGGCCGCTTCGGCGGCCTGCGTCGCCGTCAGCGCATTGAACAGGGTCGACTTGCCGACATTGGGCAAACCGACGATACCGCACTTGAAACCCATCGTTTTTCAACTCCACCTAGCGCAGCGTCCGAACGCGCGCTGATATTTCTAACTGGCCGCCGGCGGCGGCTTCTTCTCGGGCGGCGGCTGGGTCAGCAGCGCCACCTTGGTCATGAACTTGTTGTCGTCCTTCTGCACCAGAAGCGGCGCCGCATCGGACACCGCTTCCAGCAGTTTCTCCAGCCAGGCTTCATCAGCCTTGCTGAAATCCGACAGCACGTGGCCATGGACGCGCGCCTTGTCACCCGGATGGCCGACGCCCAGCCGCACGCGCCAGAAATCGGGGCCGATATGGGCGTCGATCGAGCGGATGCCATTATGGCCCGCCGCCCCGCCGCCTTTCTTCACTTTCACCTTGCCCGGCGCCAGGTCGATCTCGTCGTAGAGCACGACCACGTCGTCCGGCGCCAGTTTGTAGAAATTCATCGCCTCGCCGACGGATTGGCCGGAATGGTTCATGAAGGTCTGTGGCTTCAGCACCAGCACCTTCTCGCCATCCAGCGTCCCTTCGGCGGCTTCGCCCTGAAATCGTTTTCGCCAGGGCGAAAAGCCATGGCGGCGGACGATGAGGTCCGCCGCCATGAAGCCGATATTGTGACGATTGCCGGCATAGCGCGCGCCCGGATTGCCCAGCCCTACCAATAACAGCATGGTCAGGCGCTCCGGACGGCGCGCGAAGCGCCGTTACTTCTTCTTGTCGCCGCCTGCCGGGGCCTTGGCCGGAGCCGCGCCGGCTGCCGGCTTGGCGCCAGCCGCCGCAGGCTTCGCACCGGCCGCGCCAGCCGCAGGCGCCGCCGCAGCGCCCGCCGCCGGAGCCGCCGCTGCCGCCGCATCGGCTGCAGGCTTGGCTTCTTCGGTCTCGCGCACGACGGTCGGCGGGGCGATGGTGGCGACGGTGAAGTCGCGATCGCGGATCACCGGCGTCACGCCCTTGGGCAGGGTGATGGCCGAGATATGGATCGAATGGCCGATCTCGAGACCGGTCAGGTCGAACTCCAGCTTCTCCGGGATGGCGTCCGGCTTGCAGCGTACGCCGACTTCGTGGCGCACGATGTTCAGCACGCCGCCGCGCTTGAGGCCGGGCGACGCTGTTTCATTGAGGAACACCACCGGCACCATGACCTCGATGATCGAGTCCTTGGTGATACGCAGGAAGTCGAAATGCACCGGCCGGTCGGTGACCGGATCCAGCTGCACGTCGCGCGGCAGCACGTCATGCGCCTTGCCATCGATCGTGATGGTCATGCGGCGGGTAAAGAACCCCGGCTTGTGGAGCTCGCGCGTCGTCTCTTTCGGCGGCACGGCGATCAGCATCGGAGGCTCTTTTGCACCGTAAATCACGGCCGGAATGTTTCCGGCGCGACGGACGGCGCGGGCGGGCCCCTTTCCACCCTGCGGACGCGCTTGCGCGTTCAGGTTCACAATCTCGCTCATGACAATCTCCTTCGTCTTAGAGCGCCGGCAACGGGACCATCCCGAAGCCGTTCCGCGAGCCGGCCTCCAGGGGTGCCGCGCCCGCGAATTCCTTGAAACTCGTTCAGTCGAACAGGCTCGATACCGAGCGCTCGTCGCTGATGCGCCGCATCGCCTCGGCGATCAGCGGCGCGATGGTGATCTGGCGCACGTTGCGCGACACGCGCACGGCCTCGGTCGCCTGGATGCTGTCGGTGGTGACCAGCGCTTCCAGCGGCGAGGCGCCGACGCGGGCGACGGCGCCGCCGGACAGCACGCCATGGGTGACGTAGGCGGCCACTGTCGCGGCGCCATGGCTCATCAGCGCTTCGGCGGCGTTGCACAGCGTGCCGGCGGAATCGACGATGTCGTCGACGAGGATGCAGCGGCGTCCCTTGACGTCGCCGATGATGTTCATGACTTCGGACACGCCGGCGCGCTCGCGCCGCTTGTCGATGATCGCCAGGTCGGCATCGAGCCGCTTGGCGATGGCGCGCGCGCGCACCACGCCGCCGACGTCGGGCGACACGACCATCAGATCGTCGCCATTGTATTTCTGCATGATATCGGCGGTGAAAACCGGGGCGCTGTAGAGATTGTCCACCGGGATGTCGAAGAAGCCCTGGATCTGGCCAGCATGCAGATCCATGGTCAGCACGCGGTTATAGCCTGCCATGGTAATCAGATTGGCCACCAGCTTGGCCGAGATCGGCGTGCGCGAGCCGGATTTGCGATCCTGCCGGGCGTAGCCAAAATAGGGCATCACGGCGGTGATGCGGCGAGCCGAGCCCCGACGCAGCGCGTCGCAGGTGATCAGCATCTCCATCAGATTGTCGTTGGTGGGATAGGAGGTCGACTGGATGACGAACACGTCTTCGCCGCGCACGTTCTCCAGGATCTCGACGAAGACTTCGAGATCCGAGAATCGGCGAATGCTGGCCTTGGTCAGAGGCAGCCCGAGATAGCTCGAGATTGCCTCGGCCAAAGGCCGATTGCTGTTGCCGGCGATGACTTTCATGCCTCAATCCCCCCGAGCCGGCGCCTGAAAGGCCCGAGCCGGGAAAAACCACTAGACTTTACAACAAGTTAGCGGTAATCCCCGTCACCGCGCGGCGCAATCTATCAACCGGACCGATTTCTGTAAACACGCCGCGAAAACCGGGGCTTATGCTGTTTTGGCGGGGCCGGAAACTGGCTTTCTTGAGGGGTATCAGAGTGAGCGGTTCGAAAGAAGTGCAGGGCGCATCGGCCGAGGCCATCCAGGCGCATTACGATGTCGGCAACGATTTCTACGCGCTGTGGCTGGACGAGACGCTGACCTACTCCGCCGCCTTGTGGGACAGCGCCGAGGACCAGCGGCCGCTTGCCTGGGCGCAGCACAACAAGATCGCCTGGCATTTGCGCTCGGCGCAGGCGGAGAAGGCAAAGCGCCTGCTCGATATCGGATGCGGCTGGGGTGCGGTGGTGAAGGCGGCGGCCGGCATTCCATCCATCGAGCACGTTATGGGCCTGACCCTGAGCCAGGCGCAAGCCGATCACATCCTGCGCGACAAGCCGGCCAAGATCGACGTGCGGCTGCAGAGCTGGGCCGATCATCGGCCGGCGCAGAACTACGATTCGATCGTCTCGATCGGCGCCTTCGAGCATTTCACCAAGCCCGACGACGATGCCGCGGCCAAAATCGCCATCTATCGCGATTTCTTCTCCAAGTGCCGCGGCTGGCTCAATCCCAAAGGCGGCATGTCATTGCAGACCATCGCCTACGGCAAGTTGCGGCGTGACGATCCCAACGTGAAATTGATGTCGCAGATTTTTCCCGATTCCGATCTGCCGCGGCTGGAAGAGATCGTCGTCGCCTGCGACGGGTTGTTCGAGATCGTCATGGTGCGCAACGATCGCGTCGACTACGCGCGCACCTGCGAGCAATGGGCGAACAATCTGCGCGCCAAGCGGAAAGAAGCCATTGCGCTGGTCGGGCCGGAGCAGGTGGCGCGCTACGAGCGCTATCTGAAGCTGTCGGCCTTCGGCTTCTGGACCGGCAATCTGGCGCTGCTGCGCCTGACCTTGCGGCCGATCGAATAGCCTAGAATTATTGCCGCGCCGCCTTGCTGGCCTTGTCGAGCAGGTCGAGCAGGCCTTCGGCTGCGGCAACAGTGATCTCGCGCGCGATCGGCCCCCATGCGCCGTTCAGCGAGCCGGCGGGGATGACGTTGGACTGCTCGATCTCGCCGACCTGATTGTTCTGAGCGTCGAGCACCGTCCAGGTGATGGTGATGGTCTCGCGCCCGTTGTTGAACGGCTTCAGGTCGACCTTGCCGCGCACCGTCAGGCTGTTGACTTCCGCCTTCTGCACGATGGCGAAGTTGCGATTGCCCAGAGCGCGCTTCATGCCCGCGGCCAGGCTGTCCGGCCCGTCGCCCGGTGCGCCGTCCACGCGCGGCACCACGATGCGAACCGCCTGCGGCTTGCCGGCGGGCGCCGCAGCGGCCTGTTGCGGGACGGCCTGCGGGGCAGGCGCTGTCGGTGAGGGTGCGGCCGCTGGCGGCGGGACCGGCTTGCTCGCGTCCGCCTTCAGCGTGGCGCGATCGCGCGCGGTGGGTTTCTCCGGCGGCGGCGGGCGCAATCCGCCCTGGGCCTGTGGCGAGAAGCTGCCGGTGGGTGGCGCCATGCCATTGGGGGGCGGGCCTTGAACCGGGGTGGTTGCGCGCTGCGACGTCGTTGCGCGAGCGGTATGGAGATTGATCATGGCCGCGACCGGCGGCGCCTGGTTTTGCGCGATGCGCGAGATCAGACGGTCGTTGCCTTCCATCCAGTCCTCGACCCGCCCGCGTGTAATCTGCTCCAGCTGCGCCAGGCGAAAGCCCTTGGGGTCGAGCAGGAACCACGTGACCTTGATCTCCAGTTCGAGCGGTAATTCGCGCACATTGGCGATCGCCGCCAAAGTGTAGCTGACGCCGCGTGGATCGATATCGGCGGCAACGCCTTCGTTGCGCAGCGCGACGGCCATCGCCGCCGCCAGGCGCGGCCCGCCTTCGGCCGGCAGGTTGGTGACCGGCTGCACCGCCACCATGACCGGCTCGCGCAACATCGCCGCCGCTTCCGGAGATACCGGTCGCACCACCGGCATCGACTTGGCTTCGGGCTGGAACGGGCGGGGCAGATCGCCGCAGCCGGCCAGCGCGCCGATCAACGCCAGCAAAGCCGGCAAACGCAAACACACGCTTTTACATGACGACACAGGTCACCAGCAGGCCAAGAAAGCAGAAGAAGATGAACAGCACCGTATAGGGCATCTCTATTCTTTCAGCGCAATGGCCGACAACAGCCGCCCGTAATCGCCTTCGCCGCGCAAGGTGGTGCGACGATAGCTGAAGAAAGCGTCTTCCTCTGCCTGCGTATCGCGGCCGCTGACGACGATTTCCTTGAGGCCCAGCCGGCCAATGCGATGCGCCAGATAGGCGGGCAGGTCGAACTGCTTCTTGCCGGCACGCTTGCCGGGCGCAAAAAACCTGGCATTGGCCGCATCTTGCTGCAGGAAGGGCGCCTGGAAATCGTCGCTGACTTCATAGGAGGCTTGCGCGATGCAGGGGCCGATGGCGGCGACGATGTTCTTGCGGCTGGCGCCCAATTTCTCCATGGCGGCGACGGCGCTGTCGACCACGCCGCCATGCGCGCCGCGCCAGCCGGCATGGGCGGCGCCGACGATCTTCGCCACCGGGTCTGCCAGCAACACGGGCGCGCAATCGGCCGCCAGCACGCCCAGCATGATGCCAGCCTTGTTGGTGACCAACGCATCGGCGCGCGGCGAATTCTCCGCCGTCCACGGCGCATCGACCGTCACCACGTTCGGCGAATGGATCTGATAGACGGTGACCAGCCGGTCGGCATCGAGATCGAAGGCGCGGGCGGCCCGCTTGCGGTTCTCCGCCACCCGGGCGCGATCGTCGCCCGAGCCCAGGCCGCAATTGAGCGAAGCGAAGATGCCGTCGCTGACGCCGCCTTCACGGGTGAAGAAGCCGTGTCTTATGCCCGGCAGCGAGCGCAACGGGTCGAGCGTGATCAAGATGCCCTCATCCTTCGGCGGCGGAAAATCCGGCCGGCACGCTCGACTGTCGGTCGGTCAGCGCCAGAGCCTTGAACAGGGTGCCCATTTGCTCTGGTGCGATCAAGCGCGCCACGCCGCTCTCCAGCACCGCCGCCTGCGTCGCGTCGGCGCGTTGCTTCAAAGCCGCCAGTCGTTGTTCGATACCCAAAGAACGCAGGAAATCGCCCTGCGAGACAGGACCAGTGGCATTTGCGCCAGCAGCTTCGGCGCTCTGCGCCAGGGCGGCGAAATCGACATGCGCCGACAGATCGGCTTGGCCCGGCGCGGCCAGCGGATCGACTTTCTTGTGATCGGCAACCGCTTGCAGCGAATCGCCCAGCCGCGGATGGGCATGGCCATAATCGATGATAAGCGCCGCGCCGCGCTGGCGGGCAAGGCGTTCGGCAATGTCGCGCACGAGGGCGCGGGCCGGCAGGCAAAGCTCGGCGATGGCGCCTGAAGTGGCCGACATTAAATCGGGCGTCAGCAGGCTGGCGAAGGGCGAGGGGCCGGGCGCCAGCACGAAACGCAAGGCATCATCCTGCAGCGCCACCAGCCGCTCGCGCCAGTCGTGCTCGGTGCGCTGCAGCTGACGGATGGGTAGCGCGTCGAAGAATTCGTTGGCGACCAGCAGCAGCGGCGCATTGTGAGGCACCGCGGCGAACGCATCATGCCACTGCGGCGTGACGTAGGAGGCCAGGGCGGCGCGCTGGGCGTCCTTCAGCGTCGCGTTTATTTCGACCAGGTGCAGGTCGATCGCCTGATGGAAGCCCGCAACGTTGCGCGTGGCGCGCAAGGCGTCCGCCATCAGCGTCCCGCGGCCTGGTCCCAACTCGACGAGCAGCACGCGCGCGGGCGAGCCCAGCGCCTGCCAGCGTTCGGCCAGCCAGGCGCCGATCAGCTCGCCGAAGATCTGGCTGATCTCGGGCGCCGTGATGAAATCGCCCTTGGCGCCCAGCGGATCGCGGCTGCGATAATAGCCATGGTGCGGATTGTCCAGCGCCTCGCTCATGTAGTCGGCCACGGTCATGGGCCCGCTCAGGGCCAGCCGCGTCGCCAGCCTCTGCCGCAGCGTGCTGTCGCTCATGTCCTGTTTCAGGCCGGCAGCGCCGGCCTGCGCAGTGCACGCCAGATGAGGAAAGTGCCGAACAGCAGCGGCGGCAGTGACAGCAGCTGCCCCATCGTGACGCTCTGGCCGATGATGAAGCCCAGATGCTCGTCAGGCTCGCGGAACAACTCGCCGATCAGCCGCGCGATGGCATAGCCCGCGAGGAAGAGACCGGAAATGATCCCGGGATAGCGCCGCGCCTTGAAGAAATGGGCGGCGATCACCAGCACGGCGAACAGCAGCGCGCCTTCCAGCAGCGCCTGGTAGATCTGGCTGGGGTGACGCGCGATCTGCAACTTGTCGTGCGGAAACACCATAGCCCAGGGCACATCGCTGGCGCGGCCCCATAACTCCCCATTGATGAAATTGGCGATGCGGCCGAAGAACAGGCCGGGTGGCGTTGCGAAGGCGATGATGTCGGCGAAGGCGAAGAGGTTCAGCTTCTTGTGCCAGGCAAAGGCAATGATGGCGGCGATGACGCCCAGCAGCCCGCCATGGAACGACATGCCGCCCTGCCAGATGGCGAAGACCTCCAGCGGGTGATCGATGAAATAGCCCGGCTTGTAGAAAAGCACGTAGCCGATGCGGCCGCCCAGCACCACGCCCGCCGCCGCCCAGAGCAGGAAATCGTCGATCTGCTCGGGCTTGACGATCTTCGGCGGCCGGCTTGCCAGACGCTTGGCGAGCTGCCAGCCCAGCAGCAGCCCGGCGATATAGGCCAGCGCATACCAGCGGATCGCGATCGGCCCGATCTCGATCAGGTTGGGCCCGATATCGGGGAAGGGAATCGCCAGAACGGTTGCCAGTATGCTCACTTGCTGTCCTGTCGGCTGAGATGGTCGCGAACGTAGCGCTCGATGCCTTCTTCCAGCGTGGTGAAGGGCCGGTCGTATCCGGCCGCACGCAGCCGCTGCATTTCGGCGCGGGTGTAATACTGGTATTTGCCGCGCAGGGAAAGCGGCATGTCGACGAACTCGATGACCGGTTCGCGTTCCATCGCGGCGAAGGTCGCCCGAGCGACATCGACGAAGCTGCGCGGCGCGCCGGTGCCGACATTGAACAGGCCGCTGACGTTTCTGCTGCGCAGCAGCCACAGCATGATGGCGACGCAATCGCCGACCCAGATGAAGTCCCGCAACTGCCCGCCATCGGCGTAATCGGGACGCTCCGAGCGAAACAATCGCGCCACGCCGGTCGCCACGATCTGCTCATGCAGCTTGCAGATGATCGAGCGCATCTCGCCCTTATGCGTCTCATAGGGGCCATAGACGTTGAAGAATTTCAGCCCGGCCCAGTGCGGCGGCGCCTTTTTGCCGGCATCGAGACGGCGGCGGATTTCGCGATCGGTCTCGTGCTTGCTCTTGCCGTAGAGGTTGAGCGGCTGCAGTCGGTCGAGCGCTTCGAGGGTGAATTCGTCGTCGAAGCCAGCGCTGCCGTCGCCATAGGTCGCCGCCGACGATGCGTAGAGCAGCGGTATCTTCTGGTCGGCGCACCATTCCCACAGATTAAGCGTCGCATCGACATTGTCGCGCTGCAGCCTCTGCCAGCTCTGCTCGGTGGTGGAAGAAATGGCGCCCAGATGGCAGATCGCCGAAAGCCGGTTTCCCTGTCGTGCCAGATAGTCCGGCAATTCTTCTGGCGCGATCATGGCCTGGAGCCTGGCGTCGTCGACGTTGGCCTGCTTGGCCGGATGGTCGAGCCGGTCGCAGACCGCAATGTCGACCTGGCCGGTCGCCTGCAGCGCCCTGACCAGATTGGCGCCGATGAAGCCGGCACCGCCTGTCACCAGAATCGTTTCCACCTCGACCTCCGCCTGCAGCATAGCCGCTGGCGTTGGGCGATGCTAAACATAGCGTCGCGCCGCTTTTGCGCATGGAGGCCTGAATGCAGACCCGCAATCCCCTGCTCGACGATCTTGCGAAACTGATGAGCGGTGCCCTGGGCGCAGCCGGCGGCATGCGCGAGGAAATGGAAGCACGCGTGCGCGAGCGCCTGCAGCGCGTGCTGGCTGGCATGGATCTGCCGACACGCGAGGAATTCGATGCGGTGAAGGAGTTGGCTTCGCGCGCCCGCGCGGCGCAGGAGAAGCTTGAGGACCGAGTGACGGCGCTGGAAAAAGCCTTGGCGCAGCTCGATACCCCGGCCGCGGCGCCCGCTAAGCCAGAATTCGACGTCGCAGCCGAAACCGGGGCGCAGATTTTCAAGGACGAGTAAGTGCTTGAGACGACTCTATTTTGTCGTCGCCGGTTCAGGTTTTCCCCTGTTATTTTATTTCTCCCCAGCTTTGCAGGGGACGCGACTCTTGCGCGGTGAGTCCGACTCTGGCAGGCTAACTTTAGTAGGCCGAACGTTGGAAACAACAATATATCGCGGTTTCTGAGGGGGTTCGGTCTCGACTTTCACCTGCCACTTGCAGGCCCTGAAAAGGCCAGCCGGTGGCAGTCTGATTCAGCGGGGATGAGCTCATGGGGGCAACGCTGCAGGACGCCGAGGAGGATTTCCTCGTCAACCCGCTCGACCTTATCGAACAAATTGTTCTGGCCCATGACTGGCCCTTCGATCGCACCAGCGAACGCGAAATAGCCGCCGAAGTCTCGGGGCGGTGGTGCGACTACCGTCTCTATTTCAGCTGGCGCGAGGATGTGCAGGCGCTGCATTTCACCTGCGCCTTCGACGTGCGCGTGCCCAACGAAAAGTCCAAGGAAGTCCATTCGCTGCTGGCAATGATCAACGAGAAACTGTGGCTGGGCCATTTCGACCTGTGGACCGAAGAAGGCCTGCCGCTGTTCCGCCACGCGTTGCTGTTGCGCGGCACGTCGGGTCTGGCGGTCGAGCAGATGGAAGATCTGGTCGATATCGCCATCACCGAAAGCGAGCGCTTCTATCCGGCGTTCCAGTACGTGGTGTGGGGCGGCAAGTCGCCGCAAGAAGCGATGGCGTCGTCCATCCTCGAAACAATCGGCGAGGCCTGACCATGGCGACGGGCAAAATCCTGCTCGTCGGCTGCGGCAAGATGGGCCGTGCCATGCTTGAGGGCTGGCTCGAACAGGGCCTGAAGCCGGCCGATCTCTACATCGCGGAGCCGCATCCCGCCGAGCTGCCGGTGCCGGTGCGCCAGCGCGTTATCACCGATGCGACCAAGGTGCCGCGCGAATTCCGCCCCGACATCGTGGTGCTGGCGGTCAAGCCGCAATCGATGGATGGCGTGCTGCCGGGCTTGCGCGGCTTTGCCGATGCCGGGTCGGCCTTCCTCTCCATTGCCGCCGGAAAGACTCTTTCCTATTTCGCCAAGGGACTGGGGCCGCTGGCGCGCGTCGTGCGCACCATGCCCAATACGCCGGCCTCGGTGCGCCAGGGCATCACCGTGGCCGTCGCCGGGCCCAGCGTCGATCCGGTGCAGCGCCAACGCTGTGATGCGCTGCTGAAAGCGGTGGGCGAGGTGATCTGGGTCGATGATGAAGGCCTGATCGACGCCGTCACCGCTGTTTCGGGCAGCGGCCCCGCTTACGTCTTCCTGCTGGTCGAAGCCATGGCTGCCGCCGGCGTGAAGGCCGGGCTGCCGGCCGACATGTCGATGCGGCTTGCGCGCGCCACGGTCGCCGGTTCGGGTGAATTGCTGCGCCGCTCAACCGAGCCTGCCGCGCAATTGCGCCAGAACGTCACCAGCCCCGGCGGCACCACGGCGGAAGCGCTGAAAGTGCTGATGGCCGACGAGGGCGTGCAACAGATCTTCGACAAGGCCATCGCCGCCGCCACGCGCCGCTCGCGCGAACTGGCCGGATAGTTTCAGCCTGATTTGGGCCGCATTCCGCCGCCAGTCTCGCCAGCGGAGGGTTCATGGACAATTCCGACACTCGCGCCCGCATCGTCGACGCCGTAAGGCTGATGTTGGAAGAGGGCGGCTTGCGCGCCTTGCACCTGCCCGAGATTGCCCGTCGCACTGACCTCGATCGGGCGGCCCTTCACGCTATCGCGCCCTCGCCACAAGCCGCGCTGCGCCTGGCCCTGAAGCACATCGACGACCAGGTTCTGGCGGAAGGCCGGGCTGACGAGGCGGACTCTGCGCGCGACCGGCTGTTCGAGATCATGATGCGCCGCTACGACGCGCTGGTGCCGTGGCGTGGCGCCTTGAAGCGGATGATGCGCTCTCTGCCGCCCGATCCGTTCTCCGCCATCGATTTGGCATTGGCCGTCGAGCGCTCCATGGCCGCCATGTTGGAGGCGGCGGGCATTTCCGCCGGCGGGCTGGCTGGCGCGTTGCGGGTGCGGGGATTATGCCTGGTCCATGCCGACGTGCTGCGCAGTTTCATCAACGACGAAACGGTCGATCTGGCAGCCACCATGAAGGCGCTGGACACGCGCCTGAAACAGGTCGAGCGCTTCGCGCCGCTGCTGGACCGTTTCGATCATTTATCTCGCAATGCGGCAAAACAAGCGGGCAGTTCTATCCGTCAGGATAGGCCGCAACTTGCAGCCGGCGATGACGCAATTATCATCTAATATATTGTTATCAATAGATAATAGAAGAAAATGGTGCAGTGCAAAATTCTCCCTTGACGGAAGGGGTCTCTGCTCCTATCTTCACCTTGCTGCACCGCAACATGAACGCGGTTTAAGCAGGAAGCATCAGAAACCGCAGAAACCGCAGAGACTGCAGGAGCGAGACAATGGCCTATTCGGCTCAAGACACGTTTGCCGCGTTCAATCCGTTCAAGGATCTGGACGTCACCAAGATGATGGGTGACATGAAATTCCCGGTCGTCGGCTTCGAGACCATGGTCGAGACGCAGCGCAAGAACATCGAAGCGCTGACCGCCGCCAACCAGACCGCTTTCGAGGGCGTGCAGGCGCTGTTCCAGCGCCAGGCCGAACTCGTCCGCACCTCGGTCGAAGAGATGACCAAGGCCACGACCGACCTGTGGTCGGCCGCGTCGCCGGAAGAGAAGGCCGCCAAGCAGGCCGATCTGGTCAAGAAGAGCTACGAGGGCGCCATCGCCAATCTGCGCGAAGCCATCGACATGCTGGCCAAGTCGAACGGCCAGGCCGCGGACGTCATCAACAAGCGCGTCGGCGAGAGCCTCGACGAGCTGAAGATCGCCGTCGGCAAGAAGTAAGAATTTCGCGCCCTTTTGTGGGCGCTTGAGAGAACAGGCGGCGGATGCTTCGGCATCCGCCGCTTTCGTTTGTGCGCAGGGTTTGCCCCGGGCCGCAGCTTTGCTATAGCAGCCGCTTCACCGGGGGATAGAGATGAGCGCACCGAGCGTACTTGCCGATCAAATTAGCTTCGACGATTTCCTGCGCGTCGACGTGCGCGTCGGCACCATTGTCGAGGCGGCGCTGCTTGAGGGCGCGCGCAAGCCGGCGATCCGGCTGCGCATCGATTTCGGCCCTGAGATCGGCCAGAAGAAATCTTCGGCCCAGATCACGCGCTACTACAAGCCGGAAGAGCTGATCGGCCGGCAGGTGGCGGCGGTGGTCAATTTCCCGCCGCGCCAGATCGGCAAGTTCATGTCGGAAGTGCTTACCCTGGGCTTTCCCGACGAAGCGGGCGAGGTCGTGCTGATCCAGCCGGAGCGCGCTGTGCCTAATGGCGGCCGGCTCTTCTAGTCCTTCCTGAATTTCTTCCGCGCCTCGACGGCGGCTTCGAACTTGCCGGTGAGCTGGCTTTGGTCGGCGTCGGCAAACGAGCTGGCGCGATGCAACGCGCCGGCGGTGGCGTTGATGGCTTCCTTCACCAAACGCACCGTTACGGCAGGAGCCTGATCCAGCACAGTCCGCGCCATGCCAAGCGCCGTTTCGACGGCCTTGCCGTCCTCGGCGATGGCATCGATCAGACCCCAGTCAAGCGCCTGCTGCGCGCCCATCTTCTCCTGCATCAAGGTGATACGCTTGGCCTTGGCGGGGCCGACCAGCGTCACCAGGCGCGGGAGGGCGCCCCATTGCAGGTTCAGTCCGATTTTCGTTTCCGGAACGTAGAGATAGCCGCTGCGATTGAGTACGCGCCAGTCGCAGGCCAGCGCGATGGCGACACCGGCACCGACCGACAGGCGCTCCATGGCGCATACTGTCAGCTGCGGCATCTCCTCCCAGGCTCGGCAAAGGCGTACGCCGCCATAGAAAGTGTGGCGCCGTTCCAGATCGGTGAGATCATCGATGCTCCAGGTTTCGGCGTCGCGCAGATCGGCTCCGGCGGAGAAACCATTGGCGGCCCCGGTCAGCACCACGGCATGGGTTTCAAGATCGTCGTGGAAGCTGCGGCCGACCGCGGTGAGTTCGCGCACCAGTTTCTGGTTGAAGGCGTTCAGGTTCTCGCGCCGGTCGAAACGCACGATGGCGATCGGGCCGTTCTTTTCGACGGAGACGTAGTCGAGTTTCATTGGTTATCTTCCTGAGTGAAGTCGGTCCTAGATCGGCAGCCGCAATCGCGCGCGCAGGCCTTTCATCGGCGACTCCAGCAGCACCAGATCGCCGCCATGGCCGCGAATGATGTCGCGGGCGATGGTCAGGCCCAGGCCGACGCCGCCGGTCAGCGGATTGCGCGAGGTTTCCAGCCGCACGAACGGGCGGAATACGTCCTCGCGCTTGGCGGCCGGAATGCCCGGACCGTCGTCGTCGACCGCGATCTCGATCCAGCGCTTGCGCCGCACTGCCGACACGGCGACTGTCTTGCCGAAGCGCTGGGCGTTGGCGACCAGGTTGGCGAGGCAGCGCTTCATGGCCAGCGGGCGGGCCGTCACTTTCATGTCGCCTTCCAGCCGTGTTGAGATATTGCCGCCGGCGCGACGCGCTTCTCCCGCCACCTCTTCGACCAGGCGGCCGATATCCATCGGGGCCGGCTCCTCGTCGCCATCGCCCCGGGCGAAGGCGAGATAGCCTTCGATCATGCGCTCCATGTCGGCGATATCGCCTTTCAGCGCGACGATGTCTGGAGTATCGCCCAGCATGGCCAGGCCAAGCCGCATGCGGGTGAGCGGCGTGCGCAGATCGTGCGACACGCCGGCCAGCATTTCGGTGCGCTGCTGCACCTGTCGCCGCAGCCGCTCGCGCATGGTGAGGAAGGCTTGCGCCGCTTGGCGGGTTTCGAGGACGCCCTCTGGCTGGAAATCAGGAACGTCGCGGCCCTTGCCCAAATTGTCGGCGATCGCCGCCAGGCGACGGATGGGCTCGATCGTGCGGTGCATGAAGAGCAGGGCGATGCCGAGCAGGATCAAGGTCGTGCCCAGCATGGCGAGAATGAAGGTGTAGCTGGTGTTGGTGTAGAGCCGCGACAACGGCGAGATCACCTGCAGCACGCCATCGGCCAGCTGGACGCGGATCAGCACGTCGTCCTCGGTGTCGGTGTCGAAATAGAAAGGCCGCGTGTTGTAGCGCTCCAGCGCCTTTTTGATGGTGGGGTCGAGGATCGAGAACGGATCGGTCGAAGGCTGGCGCTGCAGCACTGCGTTGCGCTCGAACGTGACGGTCAGACGCAGATCGTCCTTGGCGCGCTGCTGGATCCAGCGGAAATTCTCCTCGCCGGGGTAATCGCTGCGCCAGGCGATGATGATATTGATGTCGTTGACCAGCGCCCGCGCCAGTCGCCCGGCAACGTTGTTCCAGTGAATCTCGTAGAACACCGCCGTGACGATGAGCTGCGCCAATACGACCGGCGCGATGACGATGATCACCACGCGCGCCAGCAAGGTCTTGGGCTGCAGTTTGCGCAGCTTGCGCCGCAGGAAAGCGCCTCGGCTTTCGCTCGGGCGCCGACCCAGGCGGCGATCGAGCCAGGAAAGCGACGTTCTAACGTCGGGCAGGCTCTCGCTCATTCGCTGGCCAGCCGGTAGCCGCGTCCGCGCTCGGTCTGAAGATAGCGCGGGAATTTCGGATCGGGCTCGATCTTGCGCCGCAATCGGGTGACCTGAACGTCGATGGTGCGGGCGCTGTTGCCAGGACCGGTCAGCCGCGCCAGATCCTCGCGCGAAAGTGTGGCGCCGCCGCTGCGCGCCAAGGCAACCAGCAGGCCGCGCTCGGCATCGGTCAGTTTGATGCGCTCCTCGCCGCGGCTCAGCTCGCCGCGCGCCAAATCGAAGCGGAAAGGCCCGAAGGAAACCTCGTCGGCGACGACGGGGGGCGTTTGCGGCATCTCGTTGACGCGCCGCAAGATCGAGTTGATGCGCAGCACCAGCTCCCGCGGCTCGAAAGGTTTGGTCAGGTAATCGTCGGCGCCATGCTCCAGCCCGGCGATGCGATCGGCCGATTCGCCCATCGCCGTCAGCATCAGGATCGGCACGCGCCGCTCCTTGCTCAATGAGGCCGACAGCTCCAACCCGGTTTCTCCCGGCATCATCAAATCGAGCACCATCAGATCGAAATCGAACGAAGCCAAGGTCTTGCGCGCCTCGGCGGCGTCGGCCGCCGCACTGACCCGGAAGCCGTTGTCGGCAAGGTACTTGCGCAACAGATCACGCAGACGGTTGTCGTCATCGACAACCAGAATATGCGGCGCCTCGACCACGTCGGCGTGGCCCCTAGCTCTCGCCGACCAATTCGCGTTCGACGACGCGCCGGTTTTCCTCGTCGAGCAGGCCAAGCAGGACCTTGCGGAATCCCTCGACCGCCACGGCCCCGGCTTCGCGATAGGCGCGCGCCACGCGCCGCGCCTGCGTCGCCGTCAGGTCTCGCTCCAGCGCCATGCCCTTGTCAGTAAGCTTCAGCAGGCGCTGGCGACGATCCTTGGCGCCGGTGGTCTGGTCGATGAAGCCCTTGTCGATCAATTCGCGCAGCACCCGGGAGAGGGACTGTTTGGTGATGCGCAAGATTTTCAGCAGGCCGGAGACGGTGATGTCGGGATAGCGGCCGACGAAATAGACCACGCGGTGATGGGCTCGGCCGAAACCGATCTCCGACAGCAGCGCATCGGCTTCATTTGTGAAGTCGCGATAGCCGTAGAACAGCAACTCGATGCCCTGACGCAGCTCTTCCTCGCGCAAAAACAGCGGGTTGGCCTGGTGTCTCGACGGCTCGGGCATTGCCACTCCTCAGGAATCGTCAGGCGCGTACGATAGGGCAATACGCATGACGTTTCATTGACTCTCCTACAGTCAAATGTTACTCACGATCAACCCTTTCGGAAATAATGTAATACAAAAGGAAACGGCGTTATGGCGGCTCCTGGTCCTGCTTTCGACGATCGCGACGGGCATATCTGGTACGACGGCAAGCTCGTGCCGTGGCGGGATGCCAAGCTGCATGTGCTGACACATGCGCTGCACTACGCCTCTTCCGTGTTCGAAGGAGAGCGCGTTTATGGCGGCAAGGTCTTCAAGCTGACCGAACACAGCCAGCGGCTGGTCGATTCGGCGACCACGATGGGCTTCAAGATTCCCTACAGCGTCGAAGAGATCGACCGCGCCACCGAGGAGACTGTGAAGGCCAGCGGCATCGTCGACGGCTATGTCCGCCCCGTGGCCTGGCGCGGTTCGGAAATGATGGGCGTGTCGGCGCAGAACAACAAAATCCATCTCGCCATCGCGGTTTGGGAATGGCCGTCCTACTTCACGCCGGAAGCGCGCATGAAGGGCATCCGCCTGAAGATTTCCGAATGGCAGCGCCCGGCCCCCAACACAGCGCCCGTGCACGCCAAGGCGGCCGGCCTCTACATGATCTGCACGCTGTCCAAGCATAAGGCGGAGTCGGAAGGCTTCGACGATGCGCTGATGCTGGACTGGCGCGGCCAGGTAGCGGAAGCGACCGGCGCCAACGTGTTTTTCGTCATGAACGGCGAAATCCATACGCCCAAGCCCGACTGCTTCCTCGACGGCATCACGCGGCGCACGGTAATCGGCCTGGCCAAGAACCGTCAGATGAAGGTGGTGGAGCGCGCCATCATGCCGGAAGAGATGGCCAAGGCGACCGAGTGCTTCCTCACCGGCACCGCCGCCGAAGTCACGCCGGTGCGCGAGATCGGGCCGTACAAGTTCACACCGGGTGCGGTGTGCAAGACGCTGATTACAGATTTCGAAGCGGCCGTGCAGCCCAAGGCCAAGGCGACGGCCGCCGAATAACTTTCAACTTTTCGGCGACGGAAAAGGCCTCCTCGGAGGCCTTTTTCTTTGCCTGACCGGACTTTAGGACAGCCATATTGACTCTGTCATTAAAGCTGTCATATCGTCGAATAGTTTCGTAAATGTCTCGCAAAAGGTGCTGATAATTATATTTCGTGGAGGAGTGGCGCAATGTTAGAGCGGATGGACGATAGGGATGGCTGGATCTGGTTCGATGGCACGCTGACGCCGTGGCGTGAAGCGCGGCCGCATGTGTTGAGCCATGGGCTGCACTACGGCTCCTCGGTGTTCGAAGGCGAGCGCGCCTACGATGGGCATGTGTTTCGCCTGCGCCAGCATTCGCGTCGCTTGCGCCGCTCGGCCGAGCTGCTGGATTTCGAAATCCCCTGGAGCGAGGAGCAGATCGACGCGGCGACGCGCGAAGTCGTGGCGGCCAACAATATCGGCGACGGCTATGTGCGGCCGGTGGCGTGGCGCGGCTCGGAAGTGATGGGCGTGTCGGCGATCGGCAACACCACGCACCTGGCGATCGCCGCCTGGCCGTGGCCGCAATATTTCTCGCCGGAAGCCAAACTCAAGGGCGTCACCCTTTGCTTGGCCGACTGGAAGCGGCCGTCGCCCGAGACTGCGCCGTCGCAGAGCAAGGCGGCCGGTCTCTACATGATTGCCACCATGGCCAAGGATCGCGCCATCAAGGCCGGCTTCGACGATGCGCTGATGCTGGATTGGCGCGGCCATATCGCCGAGGCGACCGGCGCCAACGTCTTTCTGGTGATCGACGGCGAGATCCTCACGCCCAAACCCGATTGTTTCCTCGACGGCATCACGCGCCAGGCGACGATGGAACTGGCGCGGCGGCGCGGCTACGTCGTGCGCGAACGCATGCTGGAACTGTCCGATCTCGATCGCGCGCAAGAGATGTTCCTGACCGGCACGGCGGCGGAAATCACGCCGGTGCGCGAGGCGGTGGGCCGCAAGCTGGTGGTTGGTCCGGTGACGCGGGCGCTGATCGAGGATTTCGGCCTGCTGGTGCGCACCGAGCCCAAGGCCGAAACAGCCGGTCTGGTGAAGGCGGCGTGAGCGACAAGGTCGCCATTCCGCCACGGGTCGAAGCCTGGCGCTCGGCCTGGCAGAGCGGCGATGCCTCGTGCGTTGCCGCTCTCTACGCGCCCGACGCCACGCATGACAGCGCCAAGGTCGCTCTCGCGATGCCGGGCCTGGGCCGGTCTTTCCTGCGTGGCCGGGCCGAGATCGAGGCTTATGCGTTGCGCGCCTTCGGCCGCGTGCATCCGCTGCGCTTCGACATTATCCGCGTGAGCGAAACCGAACTGGTCTCGACGGTCGAATACCTTCGCCACGCGGCCAATGCCGAGCCGATGCGGGTTTGCGAAGTGCTGGAATGGCGGCATGGCAAGCTGGTTGCCGTGCGCGTCTACCATTTCTGACCGGGCTTTACCGATCTCCCGGCTCGGCTAAACTCCGCCCGCATTCGGGGGGACACATGAAACTGCCGCAAAAAATCCTGCTGCTGGGTTCGGGCGAACTGGGCAAGGAATTCGTCATCGCCGCCCAGCGCCTGGGCTGCCACGTCGTCGCCTGCGATTCCTACGATGGCGCGCCGGCGATGCAGGTGGCGGACGAACGCGAAGTTTTTCCCATGCTGGATGGCGCGAAACTCGGCGCCGCCCTCGAGAAGCACAAGCCCGATCTGGTGGTGCCCGAGATCGAGGCCATCCGCACCGAGACCTTGCAGGAATACGAGGCCAAGGGTTTCCGCATCGTGCCCTCGGCGCGCGCCGCCTACATGACGATGAATCGCGACCGCATCCGCGAGGTTGCGGCGCGCGAGCTTGGTTTGCGCACCTCCAAATATCGCTACGCCGAATCGCTGCCTGAGATGCAAGCGGCGGTGAAGGAGATCGGCCTGTCCGTCGTCGTGAAACCGGTGATGTCGAGCTCAGGCAAGGGCCAGCTTACCGTCACGAGCGATGCTGAGATCCAACATGCGTGGGAATACGCCGTCGCCAACATGCGCGGCGATCGCGCCAAGGTCATCGTCGAGGAATTCATCCCCTTCGAATACGAGATCACCTTGCTGACGGTGCGCACGCGCGACGGCGGTTGCGTCTTCTGCCCGCCGATCGGCCACCGGCAGGAGCGCGGCGACTATCAGGAATCCTGGCAACCGCAGGCGATGGAACCAAAGCTGCTGAAAGACGCCCAGGATATGGCGCGCAAGGTGACCGACAATCTGGGCGGCGCGGGGATTTTCGGCGTCGAGTTCTTCGTCACCAAGACAGAAGTGATCTTCTCCGAGCTCTCGCCGCGCCCGCACGACACCGGCATGGTGACTATGATCTCGCAAAACCTGACCCAGTTCGACCTGCACTGCCGCGCCATTCTCGGCCTGCCGGTGCCCGAGCCGATCCTGTACGGACCGTCAGCGTCGGCGGTGATCCTGGCCGACCGTAATGCGGAGAAGTTCGGGTTCGAGATCGATACGGCGGCCCTGAAACAGCCTGACACCGATTTGCGCTTGTTCGGCAAGCCCACGACGCGGCCCTATCGCCGCATGGGCGTCGGCCTGGCCCGTGGCGAGAACACCGACAAGGCGCGCGCCACGGCGCTGAAGGTCGCGCAATCGGTGACGATCAAATATGCCGATTAGCCGGTTCTACTTCTTGGCCCAGCGCGCGGCGGCCTGATCGTCGCTGTCCTTGGCCTCGACCCAGCGCGTGCCTTTGCCGGTATCTTCGAGCTTCCAGAACGGGGCGCGGGTCTTCAGCCAGTCGATCAGGAAATGGCAGGCGGCGAAGGCAGCCTCGCGGTGCGCCGAGGCGACGGCCACCAGCACGATGCGGTCGCCCGGATCGAGTGGGCCATAGCGATGGATGATGGTGACGGCTTCCAGCGGCCAGCGCCGGCGCGCTTCGGCCTCGATCTCCTGCAGCGCCTGCTCGGTCATGCCTGGATAATGCTCCAGGGTCATGCGCTTGATATCGCTGCCGTCGGACAGATCGCGCACAAGCCCGATGAAACTGGTGATGCCGCCGATATTCCGGTTGCCGGCGCTCAGCGCCTGCAGCTCGGCGCCGACGTCGAAATCCTCAAGCTGCACCTTGATCATGGTCAGCCGCCGGTGAAGGGCGGGAAGAAGGCGACTTCGTCGCCGGCTGCCAGCGTCTGGCTGGTATCGACCACTTTCTTGTTCACCGCCGCACGCAGCACGGCGTCCTCGGCGAAGGCGTGGGCATAGCCGCCGCCGCGGCCGCGCAGATGCGCCATCAGCCCATCGACCGTGACAACTCCAGCCGGCAATTCCAGTTCTTCGGCATTGGTGCCGATCTCCTGCCGCAGCCAGGCGAAATAGAGCAGGTTGATCTTCATGATGCGGGTGGCGGCTGGTCGGTCATATGGGCAAGACCGGCGCGCAGATAATCGTAGCCGGTGATCATGGTCAGCGCGGCGGCCAGCCAAAGACCGATTTCGCCGATCAGTTTGATCGGTAACAGGACCGGCCCGGCATCGCCGACCAGCAGGATGGCGATCGCCGTCATCTGGATGGTGGTCTTCCATTTGGCCAGATTGGAGACCGGCACGCGCACTTTCAGCTCGGCAAGGAACTCGCGCAGGCCCGAGACCAGGATTTCACGGCACAGGATGACGATGGCCGGCAGCACAGTCAGGCCACCGATGCGATCCCACGCCACCAGCATCAGCAAGGCCGCGGCGACCAGCAGCTTGTCGGCGATGGGATCGAGGAAGCGGCCCAAAGCCGAAACCTGCTGCCAGCGTCGCGCCAGCCAGCCGTCGAGCAGATCGGTCAGAGCGGCGGCCACGAAAATGCCGAACACCAGCCAGTTGCCGGTCGGAAACGGCACCCAGAACAGCGCGATCATCAGCGGAATAGCGACGATGCGCGACAGGGTCAGCAGATTGGGCAGGTTGGTCGGCATTACGCGCCTTGATCGTCCTGGGGGTGTGGCGGGAGTCTAGCGCCGCCGTGGATCAGCCGCCATCGTGGAAATGGTCATAAACCTTACGCGCGACGACGCTGGAAATTCCCGGCACCGCCTCGAGATCGACGAGCTTGGCGTTGGCCACGGCCTTGGCCGAGCCGAAATGCAGCAGCAGCGCGCGTTTTCGGGCGGCGCCGATTCCCGCCACTTCGTCGAGCGGCGAGGTGGCGATGGCGCGGGAGCGTCGGTCGCGATGCGTGCCGATGGCGAAGCGATGCGCCTCGTCGCGCAGGCGCTGCAGGAAATAGAGCAGCGGATTGCGCGGCTCGAGCGAGAAGGGCGGCTTGCCCGGCACGAAGAAGCGCTCGCGTCCGGCGTTGCGATCGGGCCCTTTGGCGATCGAAACGATGCAAAGCTCGCTGATACCCAGATCGGCCAATACCTGTTGCGCCTGCGCCAGCTGCCCCGCGCCGCCGTCGATGATCACCAGGTCCGGCCATTGGCCTTTGCTGCGATCAGGATCTTCCTTCAGCGCGCGCGCGAAGCGGCGGTTGAACACCTCGCGCATCATGCCGTAATCGTCGCCAGGCGTGATGCCCTTGCCCTCGGCCACGCCCTCGGCGTCGGCGATGGCGGTGCGGATGTTGAACTTGCGATAGGCGTTCTTCATGAAGCCGTCGGGCCCGGCTACGATCATGGCGCCGACAGCATCGCTGCCCTGAATATGGCTGTTGTCGTAGACCTCGATGCGTTCGGGCGTCTGTTCCAGACCCAGCAGGGCGGCGAGGCCTTCGAGCAGCTTGCGTTGCGTACTGCTTTCCGCCGCTCGCCGCGCCAGCGCCTCGCGCGCATTGGCCAGCGCCAGCGCCATCAGATCGGCGCGCGGCCCGCGTTGCGGCCGGGCGATCTTCACCTTGTAGTCACGATCGAGCGACAGCGCGTTCTCGAGCAGTTCCGCTTCCGGCAGCGCGTGGCTGACCAGAATGAGTTTCGGCGGCGGGCGGTTGGTATAGAACTGGCCGATCAGCGACGACAGCACTTCGCCTTCGTCGGCATCGGCGCCCACGGTCGAGAAATACGGCCGGTTGCCCAGGTTCTGTCCGCCGCGCAGGAAGAACACCTGGATGCAGGCCTGCGGGCCGTTGGCGTGCAGGGCGAAGACGTCGGCTTCCTCGATGTCGAGATTGTTGATCGACTGGTGCGACTGGATCTGGGTCAGCGCCTTGATGCGATCGCGGAACACCGCTGCACGCTCGAAATCCAGCTCGGTGCTGGCGCTCTCCATACGCCGCGACAACGTCTCCTGCACTTGGCGGCTTCTGCCCGAGAGGAAATCGCGCACTTCGTTGACCAGCGCGTTGTAGTCGTCGTGGCCGATGTAGTTGGTGCAGGGCGCGGTGCAGCGCTTGATCTGATATTGCAGGCAGGGCCGCGTGCGGTTGGCGAAGATCGCATCCGAGCACGAGCGCAGCGGAAAGGCGCGCTGCAAGGCATAGAGCGTGCGGTTGACCGCGCCGGCCGAGGCGAAGGGGCCGAAATAGTCGCCGCCGGGCTGGCGCGCGCCGCGATGCTTGACCAGTTGCGGCCAGGGATGGTCGCGGCGGATCAGGATATAGGGGAAGGATTTGTCGTCCTTCAGCATCACATTGAAGCGCGGCCGGAACTTCTTGATCAGATTGCTTTCCAGCAGCAGCGCTTCGGCCTCGCTGCCAGTGACGACGAACTCCATGCTGGCGGTGGCGGCGACCATGCGCATCAGCCGCGTCGTCAGCCGCGGCGTCTGGGTATAGGAGCTCACCCGGTTGCGCAGGAAGCGCGCCTTGCCGACATAGACGACGTCGCCCTTGGCGTCGATCATGCGATAGACGCCCGGCGCTCGCGGCAGCGTCTTCACATGCGCCTTGATCACCGCGATGCCGGCGGCGAGCGTGCCCGCTTCCGGCGCCGCTTCAACCTCGGCCGCATCGACAGGCTCGATATCGTTGTTGTCGCTGGTCATTTGCCAGTGATGTGGCAAGCGCTGCCGTCGCGGTCAACGCGCTTGGCAGGCGGTTTAAACGAATTCATCGGCCTGAAAATTCCCCGGCCGTTACGATAATCCACGATTCGTGTGCATAAGCCTGTGGTTAAGCCGGTTGCGAGAGGCGATTCGCCAAGGTTTCCGTGGCGTGCGAATGGTCGCCTAAAAATAAGGCAAGTCTCTAAGTCTTTAATTTTTATCGGCTTTTGTCCAGTTGCAGCGTGACAAAACTGCCATAGAGCCGGAAGGCGCGGATTTCCGCGCTTTCGGCCGGCCCGACGCCGGCCTGTAGACAAACCCCGGTCGGAAAATCTGCGACGCAACGCTCAAGTCAAGAAAAAACAGCGGCACTTTTGCGAATGCCGCTGTCTTTGATTCGCGGCGCTGGGGACGAGCGGTATTTCCCGACCTTACAGCACCGACAGCATCCGCCCGACCAGCGGATGGCGGACCACGTCCTTGTCGGTGAGCCGCACGACGCTGACATCGTCCATCGCATCGAGACGGCGGCCGATATCGTCCAGTCCCGACATGCCGGCCAGCAGATCCGTCTGGTCGGGATCGCCGGTGAGCACCATGGTCGAATGCCAGCCCAGCCTTGTGAGCAGCATCTTGAGCTGCCCATAGGTGCAGTTCTGCGCCTCGTCGATGAGGATGAACGAGTTGTTCAAGGTGCGGCCGCGCATGAACGCGACTGGCGCGATCTCGATCGTGCCGTCGGAGAGATAGGTGCGCAGCCGCTTGGCGCCCAGCCGATCGTTCAGCACGTCGTAAAGCGGGCGCAGATAGGGATCGAGCTTGTCGCGCATGTCGCCCGGCAGGTAGCCGAGATTCTCTCCCGCTTCGACGGCGGGTCGCGACAGCACGATGCGCGCAATCTTGCCGGCCTCGAGCGCCTCGACGCCGGCGCTGATCGCCAGATAGGTCTTGCCCGTGCCGGCCGGCCCCAGCGCCACGGTCAAAGCGTTGCGTTCGATCGATTCCATCAGCATGCGCTGGTTGTCGCTTCGGGGTCGAACCTTGGCCAGATAGCGTTGGTCGCGGTCTTCGGGGAGATCGGCGCCGCGCCCGCGCGGTTTGTCGAAAAACAGACTGTGGATGCGGGCGGATTCCTGATCGACCTGTTGCAGACGACGCGACGCGCGCTTGGCCATTCAACTCTCCTGTTGCTGACGCGAAAGGACCGGCGCCGCGCCAATGCAAAACGCCTCCCGCGAGGGGGAGGCGTGTGGCAAAAGCTGGACTTTGAAAGCGCCGGTCAGGGTCGAACCGGGGGAACGGCTAAGTGGCCGAAACGGCTGTGGCGGGCTTGCGCCCTCAAGATCGGGCCGTGGGTCGCGTATGGCGAAACTCCCCCAAGAACGTAAAAATGCTAGTCCCGTCAGAGCCTGCTGTCACCAGATTTGTGATGGCTTCCCAGAAAATTCACACAACATATTGATAACTGTTGCAATTGCGCCCGGAGGCGCCGCCGGCGGCGCAAAAATCAGGCGCGCCCGCTAGTCTGCGACAGTGCCCCAGGCTCGACGCCCAGCTTGGCGTAGGCACGCTGCCATTTGGTCTCGACCTCGGCATCGAACAGCAGCTTGCGATCGGCCGGGACGACGAGCCAGCCATTGTCTTGAATCTCGCGATCGAGCTGGCCCGGACCCCAGCCGGAATAGCCCAGCGCCAGCAGATAATTCTCCGGCCCGCGGCCGTTTGCCATGTCGCGCAGAATGTCCGTCGTGGCAGTCAGCGCCATGCCGCCGGCGACTTCGGTCGTGCCGTCGATCCTGTAATCCTGGGTATGGAGCACGAAGCCGCGGCCGGGTTCGACCGGTCCGCCGAAATGCACGCGAATTGAATTGGCGCGCTCGCTGCGCTCGATGTCGAGCTGCTGCAGCAGATCGACAAAGGGCATGTCGTCGATCAGCTTGTTGACGACCAGGCCCACGGCACCCGAGCGGGTGTGGCTGCACATATAGATGACGGAATGATGGAAGCGAGGATCTTCCATATGCGGCACGGCGATCAGCAACTGGCCTTCGATCGAACCGGAAATCTGGCGTCTGTCCATCGAAATGAATTAGGGGCGGAATGTGGCGAGTGCAAGGCCGTACGCCCCCACTCGCGTCGCCAAGCGAGCCGATGTGTGTAGGAAAACCACAGGAAATGAAGGGGTTGCCGGGTGGTGGACAAACCCCGACGGCCCCAATAGGGTGCCGGGGTTGCGCGGTGAGGGCCCATGGCCTCGTCTCCGGCGCGCTCAGTTTTGATATCGAATTGGAGGAAATACGAATGATCAAGGTTGGTGACAAGATCCCGTCGGCCAAGCTCATGCACATGACCAAGGACGGCCCGCGGCCGATCACCACCGAAGAACTGTTCGGCGGCAAGAAGGTCGTGCTGTTCGCGCTGCCCGGCGCCTTCACGCCGACCTGCTCGGCCAAGCATGTCCCGGGTTTCGTGCAGAACTACGACGCCATCAAGGGCAAGGGCGTCGACACCATCGCCTGCGTGTCGGTCAACGACGCCTTCGTGATGAACGCCTGGGCCAAGGATCAGAATTCGGGCGACAAGGTTCTGATGCTGGCCGACGGCAATGCCGAGTTCAGCGACAAGATGGGCCTGACCTTTGACGCTTCCGGCTTCGGCATGGGCAAGCGCTCGCAGCGTTACGCCATGGTGGTGCAGGACGGCGTCGTCAAAGCGCTGAACGTCGAGAAGCCGGGCGCTTTCGAAGTCTCCAGCGCCGAATCGATCCTGAAGGCGCTCTGAACGATCACCTCCAGCGACCCCTTGCGACGGCGGGCTTCGGCCCGCCGTTTTCATTTGGGCCTTGGCCTGATCTCTACCGCGACAATTGCCGCCATCCAGCCTGCCCGCCATACTCCGCAAGTGAAGGTTGCCGCCATGACTGTCGCCGACACCGTGCGCGACGAGCGCATATCGAGTTCCGCGTCGTCGGCATCCACGCCGGCAAAGGCGCCGCGTGACTTGCGACTGGATTTCTTCCGTGGCCTGGCGCTGTTCTTCATTTTCTTCAACCACGTGCCTGACAACGAGGTGAGCTGGCTCACCAACCGTTCATGGGGCTTTTCCGATGCCACTGAAATCTTCGTCTTCGTTTCCGGCTATGCCGCCGTGCTGGCGTATGGCGGGGTAGCGCGTCGGCAATCCTATCTGCTTGGCGCGCTGCGCATCTTCAAGCGCGTGTGGCAGCTTTATGCGGCGCACCTGCTGCTGTTCCTGGCCTATACCGCGCAAATCGCCTGGCTGGCGGTGCAGGTCGGCAATCCTATGTTCGCCGAGGAAATGGCGATCCTCGACCTGGTGCGCGATCCGCAAGTGACCATCCTGCAGGCCATGCTGCTGCGTTTCCGGCCGGTCAACATGGACGTGCTGCCGCTCTACATCGTGCTGCTGGGCGCCTTGCCGTTTTTCCTATGGACGCTGCCGCGCCATGCGCTGGCCCTGCTTGGCGCCTCGTTCGCGCTCTGGGCCGTGGCGTGGTTCGGCAAAATCAATCTCGCCGCCTGGCCGGCCGAGTATGAATGGTATTTCAATCCGCTGTCATGGCAGTTGTTGTTCGTCATGGGTGCCGTTTGCGCGGCCCGCAACGATCTGGTGGCAACGGTGTTCGGCTGGCGGCGCTGGCTGCTGCCGTTGAGCCTTGCCTACGTCGTCTTCTCGCTGCTGATTGTGTTGACATGGAATTTCCCCGCCCTCGAGCGGCTGGTGCCCAACGTCGTCGAGCAGGCGCTGTTTCCGGTCAACAAGGTCTATCTCGACCTGTTGCGCGTGGTGCATTTTCTCGCCTGCGCCTTTTCGATCCTCTGTTTCGTGCCCGCCGACTCGGGGCTGCTGCGTCGGGGCTGGGCGCAGCCGTTCATCATCGCCGGCAAGCATTCGCTATACGCCTTTTGCCTCGGCATTTTTCTTTCCTTCACCGCCCATTTTTTCCTGGTCGAGATCGACGGCTCGCTGGGGGCTCAGGTCGGCGTCAGCGTCGCGGGAGTGGCGGCCATGGTGGGCCTGGCTTATGCTCTGGAGCTGTATCGCCGCCTCGAGAAGCGGCCGGTGCGGGGGGGACAATCATGAATCCGGTGTGGATCGGCGCCCTGGCGCGTCGCTTCCATGGGCGAGCTTGGCTGCCATGGGCGCTGCTTGGCGTCCTGATCCACGGCCACGCCGTGGCTGCCGACGAGTTGGCTCTTCGCTGTCGCGATTCGGGATCGGCGCTGCACGCCAATGGCTCGATCGCGTTGTTCGGCGCCGCCCTGAAATCGGCGTCGCCGCGCGTCGCCGTGTTGGGAACCGGCAGTGCGGGACAGGTGGGGGCAGTGGACCATTCCTGGCCGGAGACCTTCAAGGAAGCGATGGCAAGGCGTCTGCCCGGCGCGCCGCTGCAATTGAGCGTCGTCAGCCGCAAGGCCGAAACGGCCGAGCAGCAGCTGAAGGCGCTGCCGGGCCTGCTCGCCGGCAAGCCCTCCCTGCTGGTCTGGCAGACCGGCACGGTCGATGCCGTGCGCCATATCGATGTGGTCGAGTTTTCGGCCGTGCTGATCGATGGCATCGATCAAGCCCGTCGCGCCGGTGCCGACATCGTGCTGGTCGGGCCGCAGTTCAGTCCACGGGCCGGCGCTTTGGTGAACTTCAACCGGCACATCGCCATCATGGCGCAGATCGCGCGCGCCTATGACGTGCCGTTCCTCGACCGTTACGCGCTGATGCAAGACTGGGCCGAAGACGGCCGGGTCGATCTCGCCGGCGACAAGGATACATGGCCCGCGACGGCCAAGTTCGTGCATGACTGCGTCGGCCGGCAATTGGCCGATCTCGTTGCAACGGCGGCGGGGCTTGATGGCCCTGCTCGCTGACGTGGCTCGATACGGCGCCATTCTTGCCGTTCTCGCTTGGACCTGCGCCGCCCCGCCGGCCTTGGCGCGCGAGCCGCAATGCCGTCTCGATGCCTATGGCCTGGCAATGGCGGGAGATCTCGGCCGCTTTGGCCAGCGCCTGGCAATGAAGGATGATCTCACTCTGGTGGCGATCGGCTCGTCCTCGACCGCCGGTGCCGGCGCGTCGGCGCCGGACCGCAGTTATCCTTCCCAACTCGAGCTCCTGTTGAAGCGGCATTTGCCGGACCGGCGCGTGCGCGTGATCAATCGCGGCGTCAATGGCGAGGAGGCGGCTGACATGATTCGCCGCTTCGGCGCCGATATCCTGAACGCCGCGCCCGATCTGGTGATCTGGCAGGTCGGCACCAATTACCTGATGCGCAACGAGGGCGTTGGCCGCTACGATGAAACGCTGCGCGACGGGCTGCAGCGGCTGCACCAGGCCGGCGTCACCGTCATCCTGATGGATCCACAATACGCTCCGCGCGTGCTGGCCGATCCCGACCATGAAACCATCGTCGATCTGATCGCCACCATGGCGCGGCAGCGTGGCGTGGCGCTGTTTCCTCGCTTCAGCCTGATGCGGGCCTGGGCGGCAGATGGCGTTTCCTGGTCACAGATGCTTACCCCCGACCAACTCCACCTCAACGACTGGTCCTATGGCTGCATGGCCGAAGCACTTGCTTTGGAGATTATCAATCTAAAGAATAAATAATAGATTCAACGTATTGTCCATTTAGATGCACACGGTTTGCGTCTGAGGCTGATTAGCATCCTCCGACTCAAGTCAAACGGTCGGAGTTGTCATGAATTTCCACGACCCAGCGGCATCTGCGCGCTATCGCCAGGGCTGGAGAAAAGCTGGCAACCTCCTTTGCCGCCTCGCGCCTGCATTTTCATTTTGCCGGTGAAGGTGCGGGCAGCGGCGAGAAGCCCCCATTAACTAGAGCAACGCTATTGCCGTTCGCGCATCGCCTTGATGGCTTCGCGCGCCAGAAGGTCGACGCGCTCGTTCTCGACATGGCCGGAATGGCCGCGCACCCAGTGCCATTCGATCTTGTGCTCGCCCAGTGCAGCTTCCAGGCGCTGCCACAGATCGACGTTCTTCACCGGCTTGTTGTCGGCGGTGCGCCAGTTGCGTCGTTTCCACGACGGTAGCCATTTGGTGATGCCGTCGCGCACATAGGTGCTGTCGGTATAAAGCTTCACCGTCACGCCGCGCTTGAGGCTTTCCAGCGCCATGATGGCGGCCATCAATTCCATGCGGTTGTTGGTGGTGGCAGGCTCGGCGCCCGACAGTTCACGCTCGGCGCCGCGCCAGCGCAGCAGCGCGCCCCAGCCGCCGGGACCGGGATTGCCGCTGCAGGCGCCGTCGGTGAAAATCTCGACCGCTTCGTCGCTGTCTTCGAACAGGCTCATTCGATGCCGTAGGCGCCGATGCCGCGCACGGTGCGGTGGAACCGCAGCTTGTGCAGGTATTCCAGGGGATCCTTGCGCTTGACCAGCGCGTCGGCCGGCGTGTGCAGCCAGTCGTACAGGCGTGTCAGCAGGAAACGCAATGCGCTGCCCCGCGCCAGGATCGGCAATGCCTCGCGCTCTTCCAACGTGAAGCGGCGTTCGCGCTGATAGGACGTGAGCAGCGCGCGCGCCTTGGTGGTATTGAAGCTGCGATCGGTCTCGAAGCACCAGGCGTTGAGGCAGATGGCGATGTCGTAGGCCAGCGCATCGTTGCAGGCGAAATAGAAATCGATCAGCCCGCTGATGCGATCCTGCAGGAACAGTACGTTGTCGTTGAACAGATCGGCGTGGATCACGCCTTGCGGCAGGGCGGTGGGCCAGTTGGCTTCAAGGAAATCCAGTTCGACCTGCAGTTCGTCGGTCAGGCCGGCCATCACCTCGTGGGCGCGCGGCGCCGACGCTTCAAGCAGCGGCCGCCAGCCTTTCACCGAGAGCGCATTGGGTCGGCGCAGGGTGAAATCGCCGGCGGCCTGATGCATTCGCGCCGTGGCCTGGCCCAAGGCGGCGCAGTGGATGGCGGTCGGCCGCTTATGCCACATACCGGGCAGGAAGGTGATGATGGCCGCCGGCCGTCCGGCAAGCTGGCCCAGCGCCTTGCCGTTCTTTGCATGGATCGGCGTGGGGCAGGGAATGCCGCGCGCCGCCAGATGCTCCATCAGTCCCAGAAAGAACGGCAGGTCGGCTGGATCGACGCGCTTCTCGTACAGCGTCAGGAAATAGGTGCCACGCTCGGTGCCCAGCATGAAGTTGGAATTCTCCACGCCCTCGGCGATGCCCTTGCACGACAGCGGCGCGCCGATATCGTAGCCGGCGAGAAAATCCTCCAGCTCCTGGTCGGAAACTTCGGTGTAGACAGCCATGGCGCGCGCTTCAAGCCACGAGCGCGCGCGGCAGCTTGAAGACCACGTTTTCCTGCGTGACCTTGATTTCCTCGATGACCACGTCGAAGCGTTGGCGGCAGGCGTCGATGACTTCCTCGACCAGCACTTCCGGCGCCGAGGCGCCAGCGGTAATGCCCAGACGCTTCACGCCGTCCAGCCAGTGCCAGTCGATATCCGACGCGCGCTGCACCAGATAGGCGCGCGGGCAGCCGTTGTTGCGCGCGACTTCGACCAGCCGCATCGAGTTGGACGAATTTGGCGCTCCCAGCACCAGCACCGCCTCGGCCTGGGCGGCAATGGCTTTCACCGACGCCTGGCGATTGGTGGTGGCGTAGCAGATGTCTTCTTTTTTGGGGCCTTCGATGGTGGGGAAGCGTCGTCGCAACACATCGACAATCGCGGCGGTGTCGTCGACCGACAGCGTGGTCTGGGTGGCGTAGGCAAGTTTCTCACCTGCCGGCACTTGCAGCGCTTCGGCCTGCGCCACGTCCTCGACCAGTACCACCGCACCCTCGGGCAGCTGGCCCATGGTGCCGATGACTTCGGGATGGCCGCGATGGCCGATCAGCACGATCTTGCAGCCCGACGCGTAATGGCGCTCTGCCTCGCGGTGGACCTTCGACACCAGCGGACAGGTGGCGTCGAGATAGAAAAGATGGCGCTGCTCGGCCTCCGCTGGCACCGATTTGGGCACGCCATGGGCGGAGAACACGACCGGCGCGCCTTGCGGCACCTGGTCGAGCTCGTCCACAAACACCGCGCCCTTGGCCTCCAGCGATTCGACCACGAAACGGTTATGCACGATCTCGTGCCGCACATAGACCGGTCGGCCGTATTTGGCCAAAGCCTGCTCGACGATCTGGATGGCGCGATCGACGCCGGCGCAGAAACCGCGCGGGCTGGCGAGCAGGATCGTGAGGGGCGGACGCTGAGACATTTCCGTTCCGGGCCAGACGCTTAAGGGGCAAGGGCGCCGCCCTTGTGCCTGCGCAGGCATTTCCATAAAGTCAGCCCGCATCGGTCGCCGCAGGCGGCGATCGGTGCGGAGGCGCACCCTAACCCAGCCGCTGCCGGCAAGGAAGAGACCATGGCCGAACCCGTCTGCGCCCAGAAGGCGCCCTTCAAGGTCGAACTGCAGGCAGGCAAGGATTACTGGTGGTGCGCCTGCGGCCGCTCCACCAAGCAGCCCTTCTGCGACGGCGCGCATAAAGGCTGTGGCATCGACCCGATGAAATTCAGCGTGGCCGAGACCGCCAATTACTGGCTGTGCGGCTGCAAGGCTTCGGCCAAACAGCCGTTCTGCGATGGCCGGCACAAGAATCTGTAAGGATATCGACGGTATGTTTTCTGTCTCGTTCTCCGGCCGCGCCAATCTGGTTCTAGTGGCCGCCTTGGTCCTGATCGTCGCCGGCTGCACGTCGAAAGCGCAGGAAGCACGCAACGCGGTGTCCTGCCCCAAGGCTTATATCGTCGGCGATGCCTCGCAGCTGACCCGCTTCAAAGCCGGCCCGGGCCGCGATCCGACCGACGTGTTGTTCCGCGCAGACGTGATGCGTGCGGAAAACAAATGCGATTTCGGCCGCAATGGCGTGACCATCGAAACCAAGGTGACGCTGGGGGTGCAGGAAGGCCCGGCGGCGGCCTCGCAGAATCGGCAGGCCTCGTTCAACTACTTCGTCGCATTGATCGGACCCAACAGTCAGATCCTGGCGCGCGAGGAATTCACCGCCGACTACCGCTTCGAAGGCAATCGCACGCGGCTGGCGGGCGTCGAAGAACTGGTGCAGGGGGCCAATTTCGATGCCGCTTCGGCGCAGGGCTATCAGATCGCCGTCGGCATCGCTTTGTCGGCTCAAGAGCTGGACTATAACCGCCGCCTGCAGCGCTAGATTTTCGCGATCTTCCGTTTCTCTTCGCCGATGGTCTTGGCCGGCTTGTTCGCCGCCTCTTTTGCTGCCTAAAGTCGTTCGACCTGTTTGCAAACTGCGAGTGGCGAAGAGCGATGCTATCTGACCGTTTCGGCCTGCCAATCAGCACTCCCTCCCAAGCTGCCCGCGACGCCTATGTCGAAGGCTGCGATTGCGTGTTGTCGGCGGAATATGGCGCGGAAACTCATCTGCAGCGGGCGATCGCGGCCGATCCGGCTTTCGCGCTGGCGCATGCGGCATTGGCACGAACGAATTTCCTGATTGGCGACATGACCCTGGCGCGACAGGCGGCGACGCGGGCGCGCGAACTCGAGGTCACTGTCAGCGAGCGCGAGCGCAGCCATATCAACGCGCTGTGCCTGCCGATCGAAGGCAAGGGCGGTCAGGCGCTGGACGCTACCCGCGCGCACCTGGCGCAACATCCGCGCGATGCGATGGTGGCGGCGCCCGCGACGGGTGTGTTCGGGCTGATCGGCTTCAGCGGCCGCCAGGACCGCGAGCCCGAACAGGTCGAGTTCCTCGATCGGCTGCGCCCGCATCTGGCCGATGACTGGTGGTTCCAGATGGTCTACGCCTTTGCGCTCGAGGAGATGGGCCGGCTGGACGAGGCGCTCGCGCTGATCGAGCGCAGCCTGACGTTCCGGCCGGGCAGCGCACACGGTGCGCATATCAAGGCGCATGTGCTTTATGAGCAGGGCGAAGATCGTGCCGCGCTCGACTATCTCCTGGACTGGCTGCCCGAGTATCCGCGCCAGGGGCTGATGCATTGCCATGTCTCCTGGCACATGGCGCTGTCGTATTTGGTGCTGGGCGATGCCAAAGGCGCCTGGGACGTTTACCGCTCGCAAGTGCATCCCGGCGCGGCCTGGGGGCCGGCGCTGAACGTGGCGACCGACGCGCCGTCCTTCCTGTGGCGTGCCGAACTGGCCGGACAGGCGCGGCAAGCGGATCTGTGGCGCGAAGTGTACGCCTATGTGCAGAAGGCTTTCCCCAAACCCGGCATTTTCTTTGTCGACGTGCACCGGGCGTTGGCCGCCGTTGCGACCGGTGATGACGATGGCATCGCCGCCCTCGTGGCCGAGTTGGAACGCCGGGCCAGTGCCGGCCAATCGCCGACCGGCGATGTGGTGCCGCGCATCGCCAGGGGCCTGCACGCCTATGCGCGTGGCGATTGGGCGGCAGCCATTGCCACGCTCGAGCCGGTTCTGGGGGAGTGCGTGCGCATTGGCGGCAGTCGCGCGCAGCGAGATCTGGTGAGCAACACGCTGATGGCGGCTTATCTCAAGGCGGGCCGGGCGGCGGAGGCACATCGATTGCTGAGTGGCCTCGCCGACCGTCGGCCAAGCCTCGCCGTCGCCGGTCTGGCCTAGGCGCCGCCTAAGCTTTGGGAAGGCGCAGCGGCTTGGCGGCCTTGCCGCAAAGTGCTGCCCAGACGCCTTCGGCCAGAATCTCGACGTGATTCGACAGCGCGCCAGGGATGCGGCCGTAGACTTTGTGGATCGCCGGCTGCAGCACCACGCCCATCGTCATCGCCGTCACGACATCGACGTCGCGTTTGGGAATTTCCCCCGCCGCCATCGCCTTGCGCACCACCTCGCGCACCACGCCGACCGGATTGGCCTGGTCGATCTTGAGCTGGATCATGTGCTGATGCTGCGACAGCAAATGGTAGGAGAACAGCAGCCAGTCGGCATCGGCCGCCGCGCAATAGGCTTCGACGATGGCCCGCGCCTTGTCCTTCAAGGTCGCCTTGCCGCGCTGCGCCTTCTCCAGCCCTTCGGCCAAGCCACCATGCACGCGCAGGAACAACTCCTCCGCCATCGCCTCCTTGGAGACGAAATGGCGATAGATCGTGCCCTCGGCGATACCCGCCGCCAGCGCGATCTCCTTGGTCGTCGTTTCCGCCACGCCACGCGCCACGAACAGCGTCAGCGCCGCCCGCTCGATCCTGGCCTTGGTCTCCTCGGCCTTGCCCATGAAAACAGCCTCTGAGTGAGCGCTCATTCTGGAAGGTGGAACATGTTCTTTCCACTGGATTCTGCGGCAGGGCGCTATTGCCGCGTTGCGCCTGCGAAGGGGGGTGTCTAAGGTCGGGAATTCCCGATGAAACCTGCGGGAGAGACCGGCTTTGCGCCGGCGCCGAAGGAGCAACCGCCCCGGAAACTCTCAGGCAAATGGAGCGCAGGAAGAGGGAACTCTGGAAAGTAGCGGGCACCGGTTTGGGCCGGACCTGCTCACCGAAGAAGTAAGCTTCAGGCCGGTCTAAGGCTGCGGCGAATCTTTCAGGTCGTGCGACAGAGGGGGTCGAACGTTGCCATCTGGCGACGGCATCGACCGATTCTGGCACGGGAGAAAGCTTCGCTGTGAGTGCGTCCACCGCCGATCAGGCTCTGCAAAAAACACCGCTGCATGCGCTGCATGTCGAACTTGGCGCCAAGATGGTGCCGTTCGCCGGCTACGACATGCCCGTGCAATACCCGGCCGGCATCCTTGCCGAGCATCTGCATACCCGCAGCCAGGCCGGGCTGTTCGATGTGTCGCATATGGGCCAGTGCTGGATCGAAGGTGGCGATCCTGCTGCCATCGTCGAATCGCTGACGCCGGGCGACATCAAGACCCTGGCGCCGGGGCAGCAGCGCTACACGCAATTTACCCTGCCCAATGGCGGCATCGCCGACGACCTGATGGTGACCAATGCCGGCTCCCATCTGGTGCTGGTGGTCAACGCCGCCCGCAAGCACGACGATTTCGCCCGCCTGAGAGCGGCGATCACGGGTGAAGCGAAGCTTAAGATTCTCGAAGGCCAGGGATTGCTGGCGTTGCAGGGGCCGAAGGCAGTGGCCGCGCTTGACCGTATCGTTCCCGGTGTGTCGAAGCTCAAATTCATGACCGGCGCCTCGTTCGATTGGAACGGAGCGAAGCTCTACATCACGCGCTCCGGCTATACTGGCGAAGACGGCTGCGAGATTTCGGTGCCGGCGGATAAGACCGAAGCTCTGGCGCGCGCGCTGCTGGCGCAGCCCGAGGTGAAGCCGATCGGCCTGGGCGCGCGCGATTCCCTGCGGCTGGAAGCGGGCCTCTGCCTGTACGGCCATGACATAGACACCGAGACCAGCCCGATCGAGGCCGGATTGCTGTGGTCGATTCCCAAGCATCGCCGCAATATCGGCGGCTTTCCCGGCGACACGATCATCGTGCGCCAGATCGCCGGCGGCCCGCCGCGGCGTCGCGTCGGCATCCTGCCCGAAGGTCGCGCGCCGGCGCGAGAAGGGACCGAGATCGTCGACGCTTCCGGCAAGAAAATCGGCGTCGTCACCAGCGGCGGTTTCGCGCCGTCGCTCAATCGTCCCATCGCCATGGGCTATGTCGGCCGCGACTTCGCCGAGGCTGGCACCAGGATCGCGCTGATGGTGCGCGGCAAGGCGCTGCCGGCGGAGATCGTGAAGATGCCGTTCGTGAAGAAAAGCTATCACAAGGAATAACAGGGGTTTTGCGCAATGAAACGCTTCAGTGAAGAGCATGAGTGGATTTTGGTGTCGGGCGATGTCGGCACGGTCGGCATCAGCGATTACGCGCAAAGCCAGCTGGGCGACATCGTCTATGTCGAGGTGCCGGAAGCCGGCAAGAAGCTGACCAAGGGCGGCGAAGCGGCCGTCGTCGAATCGGTCAAGGCGGCTTCGGACGTCTATTCGCCGGTGACCGGCGAGGTGGTCGAGGGCAATGCGGCTCTGGCCGAGAACCCGGCGCTGGTGAATTCCGATCCGTTCGGCCAAGGCTGGTTCTTCAAGGTGAAGATCGCCAATAAATCCGAGCTCGACGGGCTGATGGACGAAGCCGCCTATGCAGAATTCGTGAAAGGGCTTGCCTGATGCGCTATCTGCCGCTGACCGATACCGATCGCTCCGCCATGCTGGCGGCGATCGGCGTGAAGTCGATCGACGCGCTGTTCGAGGACGTGCCGCAGGCGGCGCGCCTGAAGGGTCCGGTCGATCTGCCGCGCTTTGCCGGCGAGCTGGAAGTCGAGCGGCAATTGTCGGCCATGGCGGCCAAGAACATCGCCGCCGGCTCGGTGCCGTTCTTCATCGGCGCCGGCGCCTATCGCCATCACGTGCCGTCGACGGTCGATTATCTGATCCAGCGCGGCGAATTCCTGACGTCATACACGCCATACCAGCCGGAAGTCACGCAGGGCACGCTGCAATATCTATTCGAGTTCCAGACCCAGGTGGCGCTGCTGACCGGCATGGATGTCGCCAATGCCTCGATGTACGACGGCTCGACGGCGACGGCCGAAGCGGTGGCGATGGCCAATCGCGTGACGCGGCGGAGCAAGGCGATCGTGTCCGGAAGCCTGCATCCGCAATATCGCGAAGTGGTCGAGACGCTGGGCCGCTACACCGGCTTTACGGTCGCATCGCAGCCCGCCGATATCGACGGCAGCGAGAACCTCGCCAGCCTGATCGACGGCGAGACCTCCTGCGTCGTGGTGCAATATCCCTCCTTCTTCGGCCGCCTGCGCGATCATTCCGCCCTTGCCGCCACCTGCCGCGAGAAGGGCGCGCTGCTGATCGTCGTCGTCACCGAAATCGTCTCGCTGGGCGCGCTGAAATCGCCAGGCGCCATGGGCGCCGACATCGTGGTGTGCGAAGGCCAGTCGCTGGGCAACGGGCTGAATTTCGGCGGGCCCTATGTCGGGCTGTTCGCCACGCGCGAGAAATACGTGCGCCAGATGCCGGGCCGGCTGGTCGGCGAGACCGTCGACGCCGATGGCCGGCGCGGCTTCGTGCTGACCTTGTCGACGCGCGAGCAGCATATCCGCCGCGAGAAGGCGACGTCGAACATCTGCACCAATGCCGGGCTGTGCGCGCTCGCCTTCACCATTCATCTGTCGCTGCTTGGCGAAAAAGGGCTGCACGATCTGGCGGCGCTCAATCACGCCAAGGCGGTGCAATTGGCCGACAAGCTTGCGGCCGTGAAAGGCGTCGAGGTGCTGAACGACAGCTTCTTCAACGAATTCACCGTGCGCCTGAACAAGCCGGCCGCTGCGGTTGTCGAGACCCTGGCCGGCAAGCGCGTACTGGCCGGCCTGCCGGTGTCGCGCCTGCTGCCGTCCGACAAGAAAGCGGAAAATCTTCTGCTGCTGGCCGTCACCGAAACCGTGACGGAGGCCGACATGGATGCGCTTGTCGGTGCGCTGAAGGAGGTGCTGTGATGGATCGCAGCCAGGGACGTATCGCGCGGCCAACAGCTGAGGCTGGCGCCGCGGCCGAGACCTTCACCGGCAATCGCGGCCTGCAGCTCGAAGAGAAGCTGATTTTCGAGCAGGATTCGCCTGGCCGCACCGGCGTCGATCTGCCGCCGGCGCCGAAGGTGAAATCCCGTCTGGGCGGCCTGGAACGCGGCGCGGCTATCGGTCTGCCCGGCCTGTCGGAGCCTCAGGTGGTGCAGCACTACACGCGCCTGTCGCAGAAGAACTACGCCATCGATATGGGCGTCTACCCGCTGGGTTCGTGCACCATGAAGCACAACCCGCGGCTCAACGAGAAAATGGCGCGCCTGTCGGGGTTCGGCGACGTGCATCCGCTGCAGCCGCAATCGACGGTGCAGGGCGCGCTGGAGCTGATCGATTCTCTGGCGCATTGGCTGAAGACCCTGACCGGCATGCCGGCCGTGGCGCTGTCGCCGGCGGCAGGCGCGCATGGCGAGCTGTGCGGCATGGTGGCGATCCGCGCCGCCCTGGAAGCGCGCGGCGAGGCCGACAAGCGGCTGCGCGTGCTGGTGCCGGAATCGGCGCACGGCACCAACCCGGCGACGGCCGCCGTGCTGGGCTTCAAGGTCGAATCGATTCCCGCCAATGCCGAAGGCCGCGTCGATCTGGCGGCGATGAAGGCGGCGCTGGGTCCGGATGTGGCGGCGATCATGCTGACCAATCCCAACACCTGCGGCCTGTTCGAGCGCGACATCCGCGAAGTCGCCGATGCCGTGCATGCGGCGGGCGGCTACTTCTATTGCGATGGCGCCAATTTCAACGCCATCGTCGGGCGGGTGCGGCCGGGCGATCTCGGCATCGACTGCATGCACATCAATCTGCACAAGACGTTCTCCACGCCGCATGGCGGCGGCGGCCCGGGCTCGGGTCCGGTGGTGCTGTCGGCCGCATTGGCGCCCTATGCGCCTTACCCGTGGACGGTGAAGGAAGGCGAGAAATTCCGTGCCATCGAAGCGGGATCTGTCGGTGACGGCAAGCCATTCGGCCGGCTCAAGGCCTTTCATGGCCAGATGGGCATGTTCGTGCGCGCGCTGGCCTACATGCTGAGCCATGGCAGCGACGGGTTGTGGCAGGTGGCATCGGACGCGGTGCTCAACGCCAACTACGTTCTGGCGCGGCTCAAAGATGTGATGAGCCCGGCCTTTCCCGGCACCTGCATGCACGAAGCGCTGTTCGACGACGAGTTCCTCAAGGGCACCGGGGTGACCACGCTCGATTTCGCCAAGGCGATGATCGACGAGGGCTACCATCCCATGACCATGTATTTCCCGCTGGTGGTGCATGGGGCGCTGCTGATCGAGCCGACCGAGACCCAGGCCAAGGCCGATCTCGACCAGTTCATCGACGCGCTGCGGCATCTGGCGCAGAAGGCGAAATCGGGCACGGCGGCCGCCGAATTCCAGGCGGCGCCGGTCCTGGCGCCGCGGCGACGCTTGGACGAGACGCTGGCGGCGCGCAAACCGATCTTGCGCTGGAAGCCGCCGGGGCCGACCGCGCAAGCGGCGGAATAGAGCAATCGGCTTCCGCCCGCGGCAGTTGTCTCGCGGGCGGCAAGCAGGTTTAATTGGGCCGGCGCGCATTTTCGCGCCGGAAACCGGTCGGTCATGTCCACGCCATTGATTTTTCCGGGCGATGCCGCCCCCTGGTTCAAGGTCCGCTCGATCGCCAACGAGCGCTTCCATTTCGATACCTGCGCCGGCCGCTATCTGCTGCTGGCCTTCATCGGATCGGCCGGCAGCGGCGTCGGCGCGGCAGCTATGCAGGCGTTTGCCGCCAATCGAACCCTCTTCAACGGCATTCATGCTGCGCTGTTCGTGCTGTCCGCCGATCCGAGCGACGAGCAGCAAAAGCGGTTGCCGGAAACCGCCAGCGTCAAGGCATTCTGGGATTTCGATCGAACGGTCGCGCGCACCTACGGCGTCGCCGACGAGCAGCAGCCGTTTGGGGTGAAGCCGACCCTGTTTCTGGTCGATCCCGGTTTGCGCATCATGGCAGTCCGCCCTTTGCGCGGCCGCGAAGACGCCAACGCCATGATCGACATGATCGCCCGCCTGCCGCCCATCCCGGCGCCCAGCCCCGCCGTGGCGCAGGCCCCGGTGCTGGTGGTCGACCACGTGTTCGAACCGGCTTTGTGCAAGGCGCTGATCGATTACTACAACCAGCAGGGCGCGGTCGATTCGGGGTACATGACCCAGGTCGGCGACAAGACGGTGGGCGTGGTCGATTACGGCCACAAGCGGCGGCAGGATTGCTGGATCAAGGACGAGGGGCTGATGGCGGCGACCCGCGGGCGCATCCTGCGCCGGCTGGTGCCGCAGATCGAGAAAGCCTACCAGTTCAAGGTCACGCGGCTGGAGCGCTACATCGTGGCCTGCTACGACGCGCAGATCGGCGGCTATTTCCGCCCGCACCGCGACAACACCACCACCGGCACCGCGCATCGGCGTTTCGCCGTCACCATCAATCTCAATGCCGAAGAGTTCACCGGCGGCGATTTGCGTTTTCCCGAGTACGGCAGCCGCCTGTTCCGCTGTCCGACCGGCGGGGCGGTGGTGTTCTCCTGCGGCATGCTGCACGAGGCGATGCCGGTCACGCAGGGCGTGCGCTACGCGTTCCTGCCGTTCCTTTACGACGATGCGGCGGCGGAAATCCGCGCCCGCAACGCGGGTTCCATCGTCAGCGCCGACGCCAAGCCGCTGGCGGAAGAGATTTCGTAGAGGCTACCAGAGCGATTTGCGTGCCCGCTCCGGCCATTCGCGGTCGTAGGTGTCGCCGCCAATGCGCTGATCGCTAAGGGAGGCGAGGATTTTTCCCGGCGTGGGCAGGGATTTGGGTTCGACGCGCTTTTCGGGGTTCCACAGATCGGAGCGCACGATGGCGCGGGCGCACTGGAAATAGATGCTGTCGATTTCGATCACGGCCACCGAGCGCGGCTGCTTGCCTTCGACGTCGAACGAGGCCAACAGCTCGGGCGCGATCGACAGATGGGCGCGGCCGTTGACGCGCAAGGTGGTGCCCAGTCCGGGGATCAGAAACAGCAGCGCCACGCGCGGATCGCGCACGATGTTGCGCAGCGTGTCGATGCGGTTGTTGCCCGCCCGGTCGGGCAGCAGCAGGGTCTTGTCGTCGGCCACCCGCACGAAGCCCGGCAGATCGCCGCGCGGCGAGCAGTCCAGCCCTTCCGGCCCGCAACTGGCCAGGGTGGCGAAGGGTGAGGCTTCGATCAGGCGGCGATATTCGGGCGTCAGCCGGTCGACCTCCTTGACCAGCGACGTCTCCATCGGCTTGCCGTAGATGGCTTCCAACTGCTCCAGGCTTGCGATGCGCGACATGGGAAGACTCTCTCTAGTGCGGATTGGAATCGTGATGGCGGGCCAGGCGGCGGGTCCAGGCGCTGAGCGCCATCGACAGCAGGGCGGCGGCGGCAAAGAGATAGAGGCCCGGTTCCAGCCGCGTGCGGACGAAGAAATTTCCCTGCAACGTGACCACGGCCAGCGCCACTACCAACACGTCGAGCAGTGACCAGCGGCCCAGCGCCTCGACCAGGTCCAGCGCCTTGCGGCTGCCCGACGGCCTGCCGCGCCGCCACACCCAGGCGAGCAGCGCCAGCTTGGCGTAGGGCAGCACGACGGAGAAGGCGAAGATCAGGATCAGCAGCGGCCAGTCGCCACTCTCACGTAGCGCATCCAGCCCGGCCAGCACCGAATAGACGGTGTCGAACAGGCGCAGCTCGGTGACGCGCAGGGCCGGCAGCAGCAGGCCAGCCGTCAGGGCGATGAGGGTCAGCCCGTAGAGCGGCCAGAAAAACAAAACCCCCGCCGAGGCGGGGGTTGGGTTCGGTTCGCTGGCGATGGCCGACCTCAGTTCATTCGCTGCGGCAACTGGGCGATCGCCTGGTCGACCAGCTCGTTGGCCTTGGCGGGATCGATCTGCTGCTGCAGCACCTGGCGGGCGGCGGCGATGGCGACGTCGACCGCCATGTTGCGCACTTCGGCCATGGCCTGCTTCTCGGCCTGGGCGATGCGGTCCATCGCCTGGCGCTCGCGCAGGGCGAGCGACGCGGCCAGTTCGGCCTCACCGCGCTTGCGCAGGCGCTCGGCTTCGGCCTTGGCCATCTCGACGATGGATTGGGCGTCTTTCATGGCCTCGCGTTGCTTGCGCTGATATTCGGCCAGCGCGCTTTGCGCTTCGGCGCGCAACTGGCGGGCTTCCTCGATGGTCTGGGCGATGCGGGCGGTGCGCGCATCGAGCGCCGCGGTCATCGCCACCCAGGCCTTCTTGCCCACCAAGACAAAGAACAGCAGCATCGCAATGGCGATCCACAGCTCCGGCGCGGCATAGAACGGCTCGGAATGGCCCTCGGTCGCGGCATAGGCACGGGAGATCATCGGCGGGCTCCGATCGCGCGGTCGATTTCGCCGGTCAGCTTGCCGGCGTCGGCGGCGACGCCGGCCACCTTGGCGATGGCGGCGCTGGCGACTTCGGCGGCGACCGTCTTCAACTGGCCCATCGCCTCGTTACGGGCGGCGGCGATGCGCTGCTCGGCCTCGGCGATGCGGGCGGTGATGGCGGCGCCGGCTTCCTGCTGCCGCTTGGCGGCGGCAGCGCTCATGGCGTCCGACGTCTCGCGATAGAGCGCCTGCGCCTTGTTGCGGGCCTCGGCCAACGATGCCTCATAGGACGCAGTGATCTCTTCCGCCTCGCGCTTGAGCTGGGCGGCGCGATCGAGATCCTCGGAAATCTTCTCCTGGCGGTCCTGCAGGACGCGGCCGATCTTCGGCAGCACCAGCATGGACATAACCAGGTAAAGCACGACGAACGTCGCCGCCAGCCAGAACAACTGGCTGGGGAAACTGGTTACGTCGAATTGCGGCATGACACGGGCCTCTTAGCAATCCGTTCCGGCGGGCCGGCGCTGGTGCGCCGGCCGCAGGTTCAGGTCTTTAGGAGACCAGGATCAGAATGGCGACGACGAACGCCAGAATGGCGATGAACTCCGTCACGGCGAAGCCGATATAGGCGAACGTCTGCACGTTCTCCTTGGCCGCCGGGTTGCGCGCCACGGCCTGGATGAGGGCGGCCCACACGGTGCCCACGCCGATGCCGGCGCCGATCATGCCGATGGCGGCGATGCCCATGCCGATCAGGCGGGCTGCTGAGTCTTCCATTTGATCTTCCTTTCGGTGGCTAGAACTACAAGTAACGAACGATTGGTGGAACGGCGGTCAGTGCATGTGGATGGCGTCGTTGAGATAAATGCAGGTCAGGATCGTGAAGATATAGGCCTGCAGGAACGCAACGAAGAATTCCAGGGCGATGAGCGCCACCAGGAACGCCAGCGGCACGATGCCGGGAATAAGATAGAAGGCGCCGAGCGAGACGACGAAGCCGGCGAAGATCTTCAGGATGATGTGGCCGGCCGTCATATTGGCGAAAAGTCGGACCGACAGGCTGACGGGGCGCGAGAGATACGAGATCAGCTCGATCGGGATCAGGATCGGCGCCGACGCCAGGGGCGCGCCGTGCGGGAAGAACATGCGGAAGTAGTGCGTGCCGTGGCGGGCGAAGCCGATGATGGTCACGGCGACGAAGATCACGGCGGCCAGCGCGAAGGTCACCGCCAGATGGCTGGTGAAGGTGAAGGCGCCGGGGATCATGCCCAGCAGGTTGCCGAACAGCACGAACATGAACAGCGTGAAGACGAAGGGGAAATAGCGACGGCCTTCGGTGCCGACGTTGTCCCTGATCATGTTGGCGATGAATTCGTAGGACATCTCGACCATCGACTGCAGGCGGCCGGGGACCATGGCCTGCTTGCGGATGCCGACGGTGAGGAACACGGCGACGACGGCGGTGGCGACCAGCATGGCGAGCGCCGAATTGGTGATCGACACCGGATGGCCGCCGATCTCGAACAACGGCTGCGTCAGGGGCTTGATCTGAAACTGTTCGAGCGGACTTGCCACGATCGCCTCTTCACTCTTTGCGCGCGACGCCGGATGCGGATTTCTCCGCCGCCCGACGCTTGTCGTCTGCCCGGGCCAGCCGGATGACGTTCAGGATGCCGGCGCAGGATCCCAACAGCAGGAACACCAGCACCAGCCATGGGGACGTGCCCAGCCACTTGTCCAATGCGAAACCGATGCCGGTCCCGATCAAAAGCGTAGCCACCAGCTCCACGCCGATGCGCATGCCGATGCCGATCTTCTCGCGTCCGGCTGCGCTGCTCGGCTCGCCCTTGCGACCCGAAAGCTCAGCCTGCGCTACCCGCGCCGCACGCAAGCGATCATCGAAATCGCCTTTACGCGCTGGCGGTCGGTTGTCGTCGGACATCTGGAATGCACCGCGCCGCAGCCCCAAACCCCGCGGACAAGAGGCCCGCAAAGTCGCGCGCACAATATTGACGGCCCCGTGTGGTGTCAAGCCATGCCGGATTGGCGTTAACCCTTTGAGGAAGCTCCCGATTTCATGGAAATCCGAGGCTCGAAATACCTCCCCGTCATTGCGTCGCAGCAGTCGGCGCGGGAATAGGGCCAAAAAGCAAAACGGCCGAACCACCTTGGCAGGCGGTCCGGCCGTTTTCGCGCGCGCCCGCAGGCGCGATTTCAGGCGACGTTGATGATGCGGTCGGCTTCCTGCAGGTCGACCGACACAAGCTGCGACACGCCGCGTTCGGTCATGGTGACGCCGAACAGGCGATGCATCTTGGCCATCGTGACGCGATGATGGGTGATGATGAGGAAGCGGGTTTCCGCTTTCTGGGCGATGTCCTCGACCAGATTGCAGAAACGCTCGACATTGGCGTCGTCAAGCGGCGCGTCCACTTCGTCCAGCACGCAGATCGGCGCGGGGTTGGTCATGAACACCGCAAACAGCAGCGCCAGCGCGGTCAACGCCTGCTCGCCGCCCGAGAGCAGCGACATGACCTGCAGCTTCTTGCCCGGCGGGCTGGCCATGATCTCGAGGCCGGCTTCCAGCGGGTCTTCCGACTCGGTCAGCTTGAGCTGCGCCTTGCCGCCGCCGAACAGCTTGGTGAACAGCTCCTGGAAATGGCGATCGACCTGCTCGAAGGCGGCAACGAAGCGCTCGCGGCCTTCGCGGTTGAGACCGGCAATGCCTTGGCGCAGTCGCGCGATGGCTTCGACCAGATCGTCGCGCTCGGCGGTCATGGCGCCGATCTGCTGCTCCATTTCGCCCGCTTCCTCCTCGGCGCGCAGATTGACCGCGCCCATGGTTTCGCGTTCGTGGATAAGCCGCTCGACCCGGTGCTCGGCCTTCTCGATGTCGGGCAGGCCTTCGAGGCTGTCGACGCCGGCCACTTCCAGCACCTGTTCCGGCTCGCAGCGCAGCCGCTCGCGGATGCGCTCGACCACGGCGACATGGTGCTCCTGCGCCTGCTCGACTTGCGCCTCGCGGCGCACCCGCATTTCGCGCGCCTGCGACAGCTCGCTCTCGACCTGCTTCAGCGCCTTGTCGGCGTCGGCCAGACGCGCTTCCGCCTGCGCAAGCGTGTCGGCGGCGGCCGAACGCTCGACCTCCGCTTCGCCGATCGAGGTCAGAAGCTTTTCGCGCTGCTCGGCGATCTGCGCCGGCTTGGCGTCGAGTTCGGCCAGCTGCGCCTTGACCGTCTGCTTGCGCTGGTCGAGTTCGCCGATCTGCTTGGCCGATTGGTCGGCGCGCGATTGCCAGTTGTTGCGCTCGACGCCGATCTGCTGCAGGCGCTGGGCGCGGGCGGCGATCTCGCGCAGCAAACGCTCGTTGGCGCTCTGGCGCTCGACCTGCAGGGCGCGCAATTCGCCGGCGCGCTGACGGTCTTCGCCGGCCTGCGCGCGCAGCGCATCGAGATCGACGAACCGGGCGCGCTCGGCTTCGCGCTCCTGGAGGCGGGCCTGTGCCTCACCCGTTTCTTGATTGAGTCGGCCGATCTGCTCCAGCAGCGCCTGCAGCCGGTTGGCGGCGGCATTGGCCTGCTGCTGAAGGCGGGCATGGCTTTGACGCTTGTCGCTCAGGCTCTGCTCGGCCTCGCGCATCGCCTGCCGCGCGGCCTGGGCGCGCGCCTGGCTCTGCTGCAGACTGTCGCGGATGGCGTTGTATTGGCGCTCGATCTCGGCCCATTCGGCTTCGGCGATGTCGACTTCGCCGCGCAGATCGTTGAGGCGGTTGCGTTGCGCCAGCCGCGTGGCGGCGGCCGATTGCGCGCCGGCTTTGACGGTGAAGCCGTCCCAGCGCCACACCGCGCCATCCTTGCCGACCAGGATCTGGCCCGGCGCCAGATAGGGCTGCAAACCATGGCCGGTGGCATGATCGGCGACGATGCCGATGCGCGAGAGGCGGCGGTCGAGCTCCGGCGGTCCCTGTACGAAACGCGACAGCGGGATGGCTTCACCCGGCAGCGCGCCTGATTCGTAGGTCGCGGGCAACTCACGCCAGAATACCGGCGCGCCCGAATCGCCCGAGGCCTGCAGGTCTTCGCCCAGCGCCGCGCCCAGCGCCAATTCGTAGCCCGGCGTGACGCTGATGGCGTCGATCAGCTTGGGCCACAGATCGCCGCCATTGGCGGCCAGCAATTCCGACAGCGCGCCGGCTTCGGCGCGGAGCTTGGCAAGCAGCGTAGCGGCATCCTGTACGCGACCCTGCGCCAGGGCCGCGCACTGTTCGGCCTGGCTGCGATCGGTATCGGCCTGCGCGGCGGCTGCCTGCGCTTCTTCCAGAGTTTGAGTGGCCTGCGTTACCGCGGCTTCGGCATCGGCCAGCACCGGCATGGCCGCGATCTCGGCCTCTACCGTGGCCTTCTGCGCGTCGACAGTGCGGTGGCGATCGCCCAGACGCTGCAAGCGCTCGCCCAATTCCTCGATCTCGCGCAGCACAGCGGCCTGCATGGCGGCATCGCGGGCGATGCGCCCGGTCAGCTCCTCAAGTGCTGCTTCGGCGGCGACCACATCGGCGCGGGCGGCGTCGAGCGCGTTCTGCGCCTCTTCGCGCTGGCCGGCTTCGAGCGACTGTGCTTGCGTGGCGAGCGCCTGCTCCTGTTCCAGATCGGCCAAGGCCGCTTGCGCATCGCCCAAGCGATCGCTCTCGCGGTTGGTATCGGCTTCGATCTGCGTCAGGCGGGTGCGGCCCTCTTCTTGGGCGGCTGCGACGCGGCGTTCTTCGGCGTCGAGCGCTTCGGCGGCAACATTCAGGCGCTGCAGCCTGGCGGCGGCGGAGGCTTCGTTCTGGCGCAGCTCGGGAAGAGAAGAGGCGGCATCGGCCTGCGCCGTGGCGGCAATGCCGGCCAGGCGCGTGAGATCGGCGACGGCGGCTTCGGCGGCGCGCAGACGCTCGGCGGCTTCCTCGCGCTCGCGCTCGCCCGCGGCCAGCTTCAGCGCGAGCAATTGCGCTTCGGCGCGGCGGATATGGTCCGACAGGTTGCGATAGCGGCTGGCCTGGCGCGCCTGCTTCTTCAGCTGCTTGAGCTGCTCGTCCAGGGTCTGCAGCACGTCCTGCACGCGGGTAAGGTTGGTTTCGGCGGCGCGCAGGCGCAGCTCGGCTTCGTGGCGGCGGGCGTAGAGACCGGTGATGCCCGCGGCCTCGTCGATCAGGTGGCGCCGGTCGGTCGGCTTGGAATTGATGATGGCGCCGATGCGGCCCTGGCTGACCAGCGCCGTCGAGCGCGCGCCGGTGGCGGCGTCGGCGAACATGGTCTGCACGTCGCGCGCGCGCACCTCGTGGCCGTTGATGCGATAGGCCGAGCCCATGCCGCGCTCGATGCGGCGGACGACTTCAAGCTCGTCGCTGTCGTTGAACGCGGCCGGCGCGGTGCGCTTGCGATTGTCCAGCTTCAGCGTCACTTCCGCGATATTGCGCGCCGGCCGTTGCGCCGTGCCGCCGAAGATCACGTCCTCCATTTCCGATCCGCGCATCTGCTTGGGCGAGGTCTCGCCCATCGCCCAGCGCAGGGCTTCGACCAGATTGGACTTGCCGCAACCGTTGGGCCCGACCACGCCGGTCATGCCCGGCTCGATCGAGAGCTCGGTGGTTTCGACGAAGGACTTGAACCCCGAAAGGCGAAGCTTGTTGAATTGCACTGTTTTCTACTTCACGCGTTGCTTGTTTAAGGGCGTCGCGACGGCTCCCCGTCCGCCGCGACGTAGTTTTCCAGCCCTATTTCAGAAGATCGTCGAAAATCTTCTGATAGTCGGGCACCGGGCGCGCGCCCGGGTAGAGCTTGCCGTTGATAACCAAGGTCGGCGTCGATTCGACGCCGATCGATTCAGCGCCCTGCCGCTCGCCGATAATGGCGGCCACCGCCTCCTTGTCGTCCTGGCAGGCGCGAAACTTCACGTCGTCGATGCCCAGAAGCTTGCCGGCCTTGGACAGCGCATCCTGCGGATCGCGCGCCCGTGACCATTGCGCCTGGGTCTGGAACAGCATGTCGACCATCGCGAAGTAGCGGTCAGCTGGCACGCATTCGGCCAGCAGCGAGGCCTGCAGCGCGACGCGGTCGAGCGGGAAGTCGCGGAACACCAGCTTCACCTTGCCGGTGTCGATATAGAGCTTCTTCAGCTCCGGCAGGATGGCGGTGTGGAACCCGGCGCAATGCGGGCAGGTCATCGACGCGTATTCGATGACCGTAATTTTGGCGTTGGGATCGCCCAGCACGTGATCTTTGTCGGTCACGGTCAGTACGTTCGGCGCCTGCGCGTTTGCTGACGGGGCGGAAACGCCGCCCAGAACCATGAAAAGGCCCGTTGCGGCCATAAATCCACCGGCCGCGCGCAATATGCGCCGGCGGCTGAAACCCCATATCTCAGGCATTTACGCCCTCCTGTCCCACTACATCTTGCGTTTCGGTGACGAAGAGAGTCAATCAGACTCCCACCCGATGTTTTCCACATTCCGGCCAAATACGATGGCGTTCAACCGGGGCGAAATCGGGGCATTGGGGCCGAGCGCGTCGGGAACCGCTCACGCGGCATGTTCAAGTTCGCGGATGATGTAGTCACGCAGGCGCGCCGCCGGCTGATCGAGCTGGGCAGCGGCGATCAATGCGACCTCGGTGTCCTGCAATTGGGGCAGCAGCCTCTGTTCGCCTTCCAGAATGGTCAGATCGGGCGGCGTCATCGCCTTGGGGAGAACCGTGATGCCAAGTCCCGCACGCACGGCGGCATGGTTGCCTGCCAGCGATTCGCACGTATAGGCGATGCGCCAGGCGCGTCCAGCACGATCCAGCGCATCGGTTGCGCGTTTGCGGTAGACGCACGGGCGAGGCGATACGACCAGTGGCAACACGTCCTGGGCTTCGGCGAATTCGCGTTCGGCGGCCACCCAAACCAATGGCTCACGCCAGACGCGAATGCCGCCCGTGACGCCGGAGGGTTCGCGTTTGATCAAGGCAATATCGAGCCCGCCGCTGTTGAATCGCTCGAGCACCTGGAGCGTGAGTTCGCATGTGACCTCCAACGCCACCTGAGGATAGCTGCGGGAGAAACGCGCCAGCACACGTGGCAAATGGCTGGTGGCGAAATCCTCCGGCGCGCCAAGTCGCACCAGCCCCGACAAGGTCGGCTCGCGCACGCGTGCGATCAACTCATCGTTGAGGCGCAGGATGCGGCGCGCGTGATCGAGGATCATCTCCCCCTCACTGGTCAGCACGACGTGGCGAGGGCTGCGGTCGAGCAGCCGAACGCCCAGCGTTTCTTCCAGGCGCTTGATCTGCAGCGACACTGCCGACTGTCCACGAAACAGGCGGGTTGCGGCTTGGGAAAAACCGCCCGCTTCGACCACGGTCACGAAGGCGCGCAAAAGGTCGGGATCAAGATTGGGTGGTGCGGCTGTCACAGGCTTAATCATTGTGAATGTCAATGATAAAGTATCAACCTATCAATTTCAACAATCTATATCGACGGTTTATCTCCTTCGCAACCGAAGGAGGTAGTCATGAACATCTCGCCACATACCGCGTCGTCCATCGTGAGCTCGTCGTCGGCTCTCACGCCCATCACCGTTGCTTTTGGCGACGGCATTGGGCCCGAAATCATGAAAGCCAGTTTGCAAGTCCTAGTAAAAGCCGGTGCCCGCATCGCCATCGAGCCTATCGATATCGGTGAGCGCGTCTATCTGGCCGGTAATACGGCAGGCATCGCGCCCGAAGCCTGGCAAAGCCTGCGCCGCACCAAGGTATTCTACAAAGCGCCTATCACCACACCGCAAGGCGGCGGCTTCAAGAGCCTGAACGTGACCGTGCGCAAGACGCTGGGTTTGTTCGCCAACGTTCGGCCCTGCGCGTCCTACGCGCCGTTCGTCGCCACCAAGCATCCCAAGATGGACGTGGTCATCGTGCGCGAGAACGAAGAGGATCTTTATGCCGGTATCGAACACCGGCAGACGGATGAGGTCTATCAGTGCCTGAAACTGATCTCGCGGCCGGGCTGCGAGAAGATCGTGCGTTACGCTTTCGAATACGCCCGCGCACATGGCCGGCGCAAGGTTACCTGCTTCACCAAGGACAACATCATGAAGATGACCGATGGGCTGTTCCATCGCGTCTTCGATGAGGTCGCGGCCGAATATCCCGATATCGCGAACGAGCATTGGATCGTCGATATCGGCGCGGCCAAGCTTGCCGACACGCCCGAAGTGTTCGACGTCATCGTCATGCCGAACCTTTATGGAGACGTGCTGTCGGACGTCGCGGCGCAAATCGCCGGGTCCGTTGGCCTGGCGCCGTCAGCCAATATTGGCGAGCATTGCGCCATGTTCGAGGCCATCCACGGTTCGGCACCGCGTCGGGCCGGCCAGGACATGGCCAATCCCTCGGGCCTGCTGCTGGCGGGCGCGATGATGATGGCGCATATCGGCCAGCAGGACGTGGCCGAGCGGGTGCACAACGCGTGGCTTAAGACGATCGAGGACGGCATTCATACCTACGACATCCACGTCGAGGGCGTGTCGAAAAAGAAGGTGGGGACCGCTGCCTTCGCCGAGGCGGTGATCGAGCGGCTGGGCCAGATGCCGGCGAACCTGCCAGCCGTTTCGCTCGACAAATCCGTGGGCCGTTTCGCTGTGCCCAAGCCCAAGCCCCGGCCGGCGGCCACCAAGGAGATGGTGGGCATTGACGTGTTCGTACACTCGAATGCGGGGGTGCAAAGCCTGGCCGATACGCTGCAGAACGTTTCGAACGGCTTTTACGAGCTGTCGATGATCACCAATCGCGGCGTGAAGGTATGGCCGAACGGTTTCCCGGAAACCTTCTGCACCGACCACTGGCGCTGCCGCTTCATGGCTAAGGACGGCAAGCGGTTCAATCCGGCGGTGGTGGTTGAACTGCTGCGCAAACTGGCGCTTGCGGGCGTCGATTTCGTGAAGACCGAGCATCTTTACGAATTCGACGGCGAGCCCGGCTATTCGCTGGGTCAGGGCCAATAAGACAACTTCGGTCGCGGAAGGACTTCCTTCCGCGGCCGACTGGCTAGCAGCGGCTCAGTCCTCGAACAGCATGTCGGCCACGTACGGATTGGTCTTGCGCTCCCAGCCGAAAGTCGAGGTCTGGCCGTGGCCGGGGACAAAGGTGATGTCGTCGCCGCGGGGGAAAAGCTTGGCTCGGATCGAGTGCACGAGTTGCTCGCCGTTGCCGCGCGGGAAGTCCGAGCGGCCGACCGAGCCGCGGAACAGCACGTCGCCCACGAAGGCGATTTTCATTTCCGGCTGCACGAACACGACATGGCCCGGCGTATGGCCGGGGCAATGCACGACGTCGAACTGCACCTCGCCCACCGTGACGTGCTCGCCGTCGTCGAGCCAGCGATCGGGCACGAACGGCTTCTCGGGCTTGAAGCCGTATTTCTTGCCGGCGTCAGGCAGTTCCTCGATCAGATAGAGATCGTCGGGATGCGGTCCCTCGATCTTGACGCCGAACTCTTCGGCCAGCGTGCCGGCGGCGGTCGCGTGATCGAGATGGCCGTGCGTCAGCAGCACCTTCTCCAGCGTCACGCCCTGATCGGCGATGGCCTGGCGCACGAGGTGCAGATCGCCGCCGGGATCGACCGCGGCGGCGCGTTTGGTCTTCTCGCACCACACCAGCGAGCAATTCTGCTGGAACGGGGTAACGGGGATGATGAGACATTTCAACATGGCGCGCCGACAATATAGGAGCGGGCCGGCGAAACAACAGGGTCAGCCACCCTTGGCGATGGCGTCGGCCAGGCGTTTCAGCGCTGCGCGCAACTCGGGATCGCGCACCGCCTCCGCTTCCTGCTGCATGGCGCTGCGGGTTTTGGCATCGAGCGGTGGCGCGGGCGGGCGGGTGGGAGCGGGCGTCGGCAGCGGTCCCTGCGCCAGCACGATGCGGTCGATGGCGCGGTAGCCGAAGAAGGCATTGATGCGGTCGATCAACTCGCTCTGGCGGTGCTGCAATTCCAGCGCCGCGACGCCCGAGCAGCGGATGCGCAAGGTGGCCGCAGTTGTCGCCGCTTCCTTGCCGCGCGGCTGGCCCAGCAGTTTCTCGGGCAAGGACTGGTTCGCCATGTCGCGGCCGGCGATGTCGGCCCAGACCGCGCGCAGTTGCGCCAGCGGCGCGCGCTTGCCGGCATATTTGCCGGTGATCTTGGGCAGGGCCGAGCCCACGCTGCGCAGCAGGCCACGCCTTATGTTGTCCGTATCGCTCACCCCTGTATGGTAGCGCGCATGCCGCCGCGCCAGAAGCCATCGCCCAGTAGATCACCGGGGAAATCGCCGGAAATCGCTCCGGCGCTGCTGGCCTGGTACGACCGCCACCGCCGCGTCCTGCCATGGCGCGCCGGCAAAGGCGAGACCGCCGATCCCTACGCGGTGTGGCTGTCCGAGATCATGCTGCAGCAGACAACCGTTGCGACGGTCGGACCTTATTTCGACCGGTTCCTCGAGCGCTGGCCGACGGTGCAGGCGCTGGCTGCGGCGCCCCTCGATCATGTGCTGCAGCAATGGGCGGGGCTGGGCTATTACGCCCGCGCCCGCAACCTGCACAAATGCGCCGTCGTGGTGGCGCGCGATCATGGCGGCGCCTTTCCCGACACCGAAGCGGACTTGCTGGAACTGCCGGGCATCGGCGGCTACACGGCGGCGGCCATTGCCGCCATTGCGTTTGGGCGCAGCACAAATGTCGTCGATGGCAATGTCGAGCGCGTGATGGCGCGCCTGCATGCCGAGGAAACGCCGCTGCCGCAGGCCAAGCCGATCCTGAAGACCTTGGCGGCCCGGCATGTGCCGGCACAGCGCGGCGGCGATTACGCGCAGGCGCTGATGGATCTGGGCGCCACGATCTGCACGCCGCGCAAACCCAAATGCGTGATCTGCCCGCTGGTCGATGTCTGCGCCGCGCGTCGGCTGGGGATTCAGGAAGAGTTGCCGCGCCGTTCGGCCAAGGCGGAGAAGCCAACGCGCTATGGCATGGCCTTTTTCCTGCAACGCGCAGATGGCGCCATCCTGCTGCGCCGACGGGTGGAGAGTGGGTTGCTGGGCGGCATGATGGAGGTTCCGTCGAGCGAGTGGCTGCCGCATCGACGCAGCGATACCGATCTGCTGGCGGCCGCGCCGGTCGAAGCGGCGTGGACCGAGCTGCCGGGCACGGTGCGCCACACCTTCACGCATTTTCACCTCGAGATGCGCGTGATGGCGGCGCGTTCGCGCAGCGCGCCGCGTGGCATCGAGGGTGGTTTCGTGGCGCTTGATGCGCTGGGCGGCGAGGCGCTGCCCAGCGTGATGCGCAAGATCGTGGCGCATGCTTTGCTGCATCTGGCGCAGCCGCCGTCGCGGCGCAGCGCCTGAAGGAGAATCTCGTGGCCGATGACTATTGGAAAGAGCCGCCTTACGTGCCCTGCCATGCCGATCTGTTCGGCCTGGCCGGGGCATTGATCCCGCATCCGCGCGAGGCGGGCTTCAGCCTGCTCGATATCGGCAGCGGCTCGGGCGCCTTCGCAGCTCAAGTGGCGCAGAGTTTCCCCCATGCGCAGCTGACCCTGCTGGAGCCGGACGACAAGTTGCTGCGCAAGTCTTTGTCGCGGCTGGGCCCGGAAGAATCTTCGCGCATTGATGCCATGGTGCTCGACTGGACGACCGAAGATCTCCCCGGCCGTCATGACGTGGTGAGCGCGGCGCTGTCGCTGCACGTCCTCGACCCCGAAGAGAAGCGCGAGTTGTACGAAGCCGCGTTCGGCGTGCTGGGGCGCAACGGCATGTTCCTGCTCATCGCGCGGGTGAAGGCCGGCACGCCGGCGGTCGACCACGCCTATCGCTCCGCCTGGCAGCAGCAGGTGTTGGCTGGCGGTGGCGATTCCGCCCTCGCGGCCCAGCATCTGGCCGATCTGAAGGTCGAGAATCTGGGCACCGTGGCTGACGAATTGGCGGCGATTTCCGGCTCCGGCTTCGTCGAGGTCAATTGCTGGTACCAGAATCTTTCGTACGCCCTGATCACGGGCGTGCGGCCGATCTGACATGCTGCCCGCGGTCACAGCGCTTCTGGTCTGCCAGCTCATTGGCGAAGTCATCGCCCGCGCGCTCCTTCTGCCGCTGCCCGGGCCGGTAATCGGCATGGCGCTGCTGCTGATCGTGCTGGTGGCGCGCGGCAGCGAACCGGCGCAGCTGGGCCAGACTTGCGATGCGTTGCTGCAGCATCTGTCGCTGCTCTTCGTGCCGGCCGGGGTGGGCGTGCTGGTCTATCTCGGTCTGATCGCCGATCAATGGTTCGCCATCGTCGTGGCGCTGATCGGCAGCACAGTGCTGGGTCTGATCGTCACGGCGCTGGTGCTGAAGGCGTTGCTGCCGCCGCTCGATGAAGGCGCGGAGCCATGAGCGACGAGCTGGTGAAACTCTGGGTCTATCTTGCGGCCGATCCGCTGCTGTGGCTGACGCTGACGCTCGTCGCCTATCAGGGCGGGCTATGGCTGCATCGCCGCCATGGCGGCAATCCGCTGCTCAATCCAGTGCTGATCGCCGTGCTGCTGCTGGTCGGCGTGGTGCTGGGCACCGGCGTGCAGTATCGCGATTACTTTGCCGGCGCGCAGTTCGTGCATTTCCTGCTGGGGCCGGCGACGGTGGCGCTCGCCGTGCCGCTGTTTCGCCAGCTGGCCAGCGTGCGCCGCGCGCTGCCGGCTTTGATGGCGGCGCTCGTGGCGGGCTCGCTGACGGCGGCCGGCAGCGCGGTGCTGATCGGCTGGGCGCTGGGGGCGGATCGGCAGACCCTGCTGTCACTGGCGCCGAAATCGGCCACGACGCCCATCGCCATGGGCGTGGCGGAACAGATCGGCGGCCTGCCGTCGCTGACGGCGGTGCTGGTGATCCTGACCGGCATCGTCGGCGCCGTGATCGCCACGGCGACGCTCAACCTTATCGGCGTGAAGGACTGGCGGGCGCGCGGTTTCGCCGTCGGTACCGTCGCGCACGGCATCGGCACGGCGCGCGCTTTCCAGGTGCATCCGATCGCGGGCGCCTATGCCGGGCTGGCGATGGGCTTTAACGGGCTGCTGACGGCGGTGGCCCTGCCGATGCTGCTGCGCGTGTTCTGAAAAGCTTCACAGCAAAATCCGGTCTATGATCGCAATCCTGCCGCGCAAGGATTCGATTTTCCGCATGCAACGTCCTCCTTCGGCAACGCACGCAGCCGTAGCGGCTTCAGGGCTGCTGGGGCTTCTGCTTGCCACGGGGCTCGTCGTCGTCGTCGATCCGTTCGGCCACGATGCTGCCCTTTCCGCAGGCTGCATCATCGCGGTCGCCGCAGCCTTCGTCGCCATTCCCGATCTGCTGTTCCAGAAGGTGCATCTGCGGCCAAGCGCGGGTCTCGACTTTTCCAACGATTCGCCGTCATGGCGGCGGACATCGGTGAAGCTGCTGGGCCTGCTCGGCAGCGTCGGCTTCATCGGCTTGCTCTACTGGCTGCTGCCTGAATACGACAAGGCTTTATATCGGCCCTTCTTCGACTTGATGAACGTCGTCTGGCCTTGTTGGGCGGTGGCGTCGGTGCCGTATTTTTACTTCATCGATCGTCACATGCGCGATCCGGCCGACGGCTACTGGCATCTCGGCCGCCTGCTGCTGGGAAAGTGGCGACAGGCTGATCGCGTCATCCTGCTGCAGCATGGGCTGGGCTGGTTGATCAAGGGCTTCTTCATGCCGTTGATGTTTGGCTATCTGTGCCGCGATTTACAGACACTGTGGCAGGCGATGAATGAGGAGTTCAGCCTTTACCTGCAGTGGCACAACCTGACCTACATAGCGCTCTACATGATCGACGTGGGCCTGGTCTGCGCGGGCTATTTGTTTTCGCTGCGGCTGCTGGATTCGCATCTGCGGGCTGCCGATGCGACGCTTACCGGCTGGGCGGTGGCGCTGATCTGCTATGAGCCATTCTGGACCTTCGTCAGCTTGGGGTACTTGCGCTCCTGGGGCGATTTCAATTGGGCGGTACTGTTCGCCGAGCGGCCGACGATGCTGTCGATCTGGAGCATCGTCATCCTGGCTTTGACCGTCGTCTATGTATGGGCGACGGTGATGTTCGGTATCAGGTTTTCCAACCTGACCCATCGCGGCATTATCACCAACGGGCCTTACCGCTTCACCAAGCACCCGGCCTATGTGGCCAAGAACGTTGCGTGGTGGATGATCGCCCTGCCGTTCATGGCGGACGTGCCTCTGGGGACGATGATCCAGAACTGCCTGTTGCTGCTGGGAATCAATCTGATCTATCTGCTGCGCGCCAAGACGGAGGAGCGTCTGCTGGGGCGCGATGCGGTCTACGTCGATTATGCGCGCTTCATCGACGCGCACGGCCTGTTTCGCTTTATGCGCAACATGCCGGTAGTAAGATTCACGGCGCCGGGTAAAGCGACGACTGCCTAGTTCATCCGCGCGCGGATCTGCTGGCGCAGAGTATCGATGGGCAGCAACTGGCCCTCGGCGTCGAAATGCCAGAAGGTCCAGCCGTTGCAGGCCGGCGCTCCTTGCACGGCCGCCCCCACCTGGTGGATCGAGCCGCGATGCTGGCCGAATCGGCCGGTGGAAACGATGGTGCCGTCGGCGCGGACGCGGGCGCTGAAGCGGCGGGCGTCGTCGAGCAGCACCGAGCCTGGCACCAGCAAGCCGCTTTCGACCACCACGCCAAAGGGAATGCGCGGCTCGGCGCGCTTGGACGGGGTCGGCTCGACGTCTTCGTCGAGCAGGATCTCGACCTGGTCGATGCGATGTTGCGCCATGGCGGCGTATTCCTTTTCACGTTCGATGCCGATGAAACGTCGTCCCAGCCTCTTGGCCACAGCGCCCGTGGTGCCCGATCCCAGGAAGGGATCGAGCACCACATCGCCGCGGTTGGTGGAGGAGAGAATCACACGCCACAGCAAGGCCTCGGGCTTTTGCGTCGGATGGGCTTTCTTGCCGTCGATCTTCAGGCGTTCTCCGCCCGAGCAGATCGGCAGCACCCAGTCCGAACGCATCTGGATTCCGTCGTTCAACGCCTTCATGGCGTCGTAGTTGAAGGTGTACTTCTTCTGCTTGCGGTCGCGGGCGCACCAGATCAGCGTCTCGTGCGCGTTGGTGAAGCGCTTGCCGCGAAAATTCGGCATCGGGTTGGATTTGCGCCAGATGACGTCGTTCAGCATCCAGAAGCCCAGATCCTGAAGCGCCGTGCCGATGCGAAAGACGTTGTGGTAGGAGCCGATCACCCACAGCGTGCCGGTCGGTTTCAGCACGCGGCGCGCCTCGGTGAGCCAGGCGCGGGTGAAGCGGTCGTAGGCGGCGAAATCGTCGAAACGGTCCCAGTCGTCGTCGACGGCATCGACCTTGGAATTGTCGGGACGCAGCAGATCGCCGCCCAGCTGCAGATTGTAGGGCGGGTCGGCGAAGATCATGTCGACGCTCTCGGACGGAAGCTTGGAAAGCTCCGCCACGCATTCGCCGATGATGATGTGCTCTGCCCGCATGAACCCGCGCCCCAAAAAAGGAAAAAGCGGGAGGTCTTCCCGCCTCGTCTCACGCGTCCCCTATCCCCAGGCCACGGCGTTCGATGAGGCGCACAGAGTGAGTCGGAAGCCCGACTCCGTCAAGAATCTTCTTTTGGAATCAATTAGTTACTAATGTTATCCACAATATGTGGTGAGTCCGAATCGTGAACGACTCAATCCCTGCGATAGGCCGCGGTTGCCGCAAAAAGCGGCATGGGCATGAAGCTCATACGGTGGTGTTCGGTGGGGCCATACTGCTCAATGGCCGTGCGATGTTCTTGCGTGCCGTAGCCGACATTGCGCTCCCAGCCGTAGGGCGGATGGAGGCCGGCCAACTCGCGCATCAGCCGGTCGCGCGTGACCTTGGCGACGATGGAAGCGGCGGCGATCGACAGTGACAGCGCGTCGCCGCCAATCACCGTGCGCACCGCGCAGCCCAGTTGTTTAGGGATCTGGTTGCCGTCGACCAGCGCGATGTCGGGCGCTGCGGGCAGGCCGCTGAGGGCGCGCTGCATGGCGAGGAAGGTCGCCTGCAGGATGTTGAGGCGGTCGATCTCCTCGACGCTGGCCATGCCGATCGAGATGGTCACCGAGGCGCAATCGCGCAGGCGGGCGAAAATATCCTCGCGCTGCTCGGCGCTGAGCTTTTTGGAATCGTCGATCATGCGCGCAAGCTTCCGCGGCATGGAAAGATCGCGCACGATCACGGCCGCTGCCGTCACCGGGCCGGCCAGCGGGCCGCGCCCGGCCTCATCGATGCCGGCTACGATGCCCTGGCATTCGCGCTCGATCCTGAAAGTCGGCATGCCTGAAGCTGTTGCCTTCGCCGTTGGGTCCGGCCCATCCTGTGCAAATGAGCTTTGCCGCGCAACAGTCCAAAGTCGTGGATATCTTGGAGGCCGATGCCGACGCCATGGCGCAATTGCGCGCCGTGCGCACGCTCACGCTGCCCGACTGGTGCATCGCCGGCGGCTTCGTGCGCAATCGGGTGTGGGATGTGTTGACCGGTCAGCAGGAAAAATTCGACGCCGATACCGACGTGCTATTCTTCGATCCGGCGGATCGCTCGCGCGAGCGCGAGGCGGTGCTGGAAAGCGCGTTGAGAAAGATTTTACCGAATGTCGATTGGCAGGTGCGCAACCAGGCGCGCATGCACGAGTTCAACAGCGATCCGCCCTATCGCGATACCGCGCAGGCGATGACGTTCTGGCTGGAGACTTGCACGGCGGTGGGCGCGCGGCTCGAGGCGGACGATCGCATCGAGCTGGTGGCGCCGCAGGGGCTGGACGATCTGATGAACCTGGTGTTCCGTCCCACAGAGTCGGGGCGCAAGCACTACGATGCCTATCGCCAGCGCATCGACACCAAGCCGTGGCGCCGGCGCTGGCCCAAGGCGACTTTCATTCTGTAGAGGCGACGATGTTCGTGGGTGAACTGGAGACTGCAAATGGCATACCCGTCTGGGGCATGGACAGCATCGCCTCGATAGCGGCCGCGCATGGGGGCGCCATCGTGGTGACGGGTTCGCATGGCGGCCAGAGCGCAGGCGAATACGCGCTGAAATTTTCCCTGCGCGCGGTGCTGTTCAACGATGCCGGCATCGGCAAGGACGAGGCCGGCGTGGTGGCGCTGGTCATGCTGCAGCAGAAGGGGATTGCCGCCGCCGCCATCGCCCACACCACCGGCCGCATCGGCGATGCGCTCGACATGTGGACCCACGGCTATCTCTCGCGCGTCAACGAGGCGGCAGCGAAAGCCGGGCTGGAAGAGGGCATGAGCGCGCGCGAGGCGGCGCGGCGGTTGGCGAAATCATAACAGCGACAATTGCCCGCCATTGCGTTCGGCGACGGCTTCGGCCGGCACCTGGAATTTGGCCGTATCGATGCGGAAGCGTTCGACGTTAAGGCCGAGCTGGCGGCAGGCGCGGTCGAAGCGCTGGCCCAGCAATTGCGCCACCGGCCCGTCGCCCGTCATGCGCTGGCCCCATTCGGGATCGTAGTCGCGGCCGTTGCGCATCTGGCGCACCAGACTCATGACGCGGGCGGCGCGGTCGGGCACATGCGCTTGCAGCCATTCGCGGAACAGATCCTTGATCTCCAGCGGCAGGCGCAGCATCACGTAGCCCGCGCGCCTGGCGCCGCGCTTGTGCGCTTCCTCCAGAATCGATTCCATCTCGTGATCGTTCAGCGCCGGGATCATCGGCGCCGTCATAACGCCGACCGGGATGCCGGCCTTGGCCAGCGCCTCGATGGCGTCGAGCCGGCGGCGCGGGGCCGACGCGCGCGGCTCCATGGTGCGGGCGAGCTCGGCATCGAGAGTGGTAATGGAGAGGAAGCATTCGACCAGATGGTCCTGCGCCATCTCCTTCAGGATATCGATGTCGCGGGTGATGAGATGGTTCTTGGTCACCATGCCCAGTGGATGTTTGAAATCGGCCAGGGTGCGGACGATCGAGCGGGTGATCTGCATCTGCCGCTCGACAGGCTGGTAGGGGTCGGTGTTGGTGCCCATGGCGATCATGCGGCACCGATATTTCGGATCGCTGAGCTCGCGTCGCAACAGCTTGGCAGCTTCCGGCTTGAACAGGATGCGGGTTTCGAAATCCAGCCCGGGCGAGAAGCCGAGCCAGGCGTGGCTGGGACGTGCGAAGCAATAGACGCAGCCATGCTCGCAGCCGCGATAGGGATTGATCGACTGGTCGAACGGCACGTCGGGCGAGGTGTTGCGCGCGATGATGGTGCGCGAGGCGTCCTTAAGCAGCGTGGTACGCAGCGGCGCCAGATCGTCCTCGTCGACGGCGCCATCGCTCCAGCCGTCCGACGTCGCGACGCGCACTTCCTTCTCGTAGCGATTGGTGTGATTGGACACAGCCCCACGACCCTTGCGCGCCTGGTCGGGCAGGGGCGCGTCGGGATCGGTGGGGAGATATTTCGGCGTCCGCTCCATGCCCGACTCATAGGCTCGGCCTTGGAACAAAACAAGAACAATGATTCTCTCGGAAGATCAGCGCGCTAGAACGCCAGCGATTCGCCTGCAAGCCAGTCGGCGCGCATTCGTTCGATCGTTTGGGCGCGAAAGAAATCGGCGATGGTGGCGCGCGCATGCGCTTTCATCTCCTCCGACAGGCCCAGATCGCTCCAGCGATCGGGCTCGGTGCCGGTATAGGAAGGATCGGTCTGCACCGACCAGCGTGCGGTGAAGGCCATTGTGCGCAGCCAGGTCATGCGGCGCTGCGGCAGCAGGAAGGGACGCAGGCGCAGCGCGCGGTCCTCGCCGATCAGCGACAGGTAGCGGCGATAGAAGCCGGTCGTCGCCGCGCGCGAGAGAACGAGATCGACGTCGCGATCCCAGCGCGTCGAAGTCTCCAATGTGGCATGCGCCAGATCGATCCCAGCGGCGCCGTAATGCACTTTCTCCAGATCGACGAACCAGGCTTTGCCCTGGACATCGACCATGAAGTTGCCGGGATGGGTGTCGGCAAGCGCCAGCACCGGATCGGGATTGCCGCGGGTCGTCGATTGCGTGTAGCTGCGGGCGAACTCCAGCTCCTCGCGCAGCGCAGCACGAACGTTGTCGGCGATCTGCATCTTGTCGAAGAACGGGGCGTTGGTCTCAACGGTCTGCAGCAGCGCTGCCACCGGATCGGCGGGGAAGGGAAGTGGCGCGGCCTGGTCGGTCGGCGGGACCGGCAGCGAATGAATGGCCGCCAGGCTTTGCGCCATCAGATCGAGCTCGGCCGGCAGGTCTGGCACGCGACCCTCGATGCGGTCGACGATCAGCAATCCCCCGGGCATCGCCTCGCTGGGCGGCACGGTGGCAAACAGGCGCGGGGTGAAGCCGCTGGGCGCGCAGCGCCGGAAAGCCTCGGCCTGCACGCTCAGGCGCGACGCGGCTGTGGGATCGTTGGGGAAGGCATAGGCGATGCGCACCACCAGCTTGCGGCCGTCGATCTCAGGGACGATGGCGATGTGGCCGTGGGCGGTACCCTTGCTCGAAAGCGATGCCAGATCCTCTTCGCGCAAAGCGGCGAGGGCGGGCACGCGATGTAGCTCGCGCAGCAGAGGAGCAAAGCCGGACATAGGCGGCAGTCTAGCCGCTGCGCGGCATCTTGCCTTCGTTCAGGCGTGGCAGCAGCTCGGCGAAATTGCAGGGGCGGAAACGGATGTCGAGCTGGTGCTTGAGGATTTCGTCCCAGCCGTCGCGGCAGGCGCCGGGCGAGCCGGGCAGGGCGAAGAGATAGGTGCCATTGGAGACGCCGGCCGTGGCGCGCGACTGGATGGTCGACGTGCCGATCTTCTGGAAGCTGATGAAGCGGAACATCTCGCCGAAGCCGTCGATCTTTTTCTCGTAGACGCTTTCGAACGCTTCCGGCGTGACGTCGCGTCCGGTGACGCCGGTGCCGCCGGTCGAGATCACCACCTCGATCTTGGGATCGGCGATCCATTTCTCGAGCTGGGCGACGATCTTTTCCGCATCGTCGGTGACGATGGCGCGGTCGGCGAGGATATGGCCGGCGGATTGCAGCCGTTCCACTAGCACCGGGCCGGAACGGTCGTCGGCCTCGTTGCGCGTGTCCGATACGGTCAGGACTGCGATATGGACCGGCTTGAACTGCCGCGATTCATCGACTGCCACCTGTGTTCTCCGCTGCTCCGCTGCCGCTTGCCTGGGCGAAACCGCCCGGCACGCTGCTGTCCACCGAGACATAGAGAGGCCAGCGATGCGAGGCAAGAGCGTCGAGCGTCGGCGTCTTCTGGTTCAGCCGCATCTGGTAGATCCAGTGATTGGCCATGACGCGCTCGATGAACAGGCGCGTCTCGCGCACCGGGATGGAGGCGATGAACAGCAGCGGATCGTCGTTGTAGTTAACTTCGCTCTGCCAGCGTTGCAGATTGCCGGGCCCAGAATTGTAGGCCGCCGCCACCAGGAACAGGTTGGGGCCGATCGGCTCATAGTCCATCAGATAGCGCAGATAGTGCTGGCCCAGCATCAGGTTGACGTCGGGCTGATAGAGCCGGTTGGCGTCGGCCGGCGTGCCGACGCGCCGCGCCATGGCGCGGGCGGTGGCCGGCATGAGCTGCATCAGGCCGGCGGCGCCGGCGGGCGAGCGGGCGCGCGGATTGAAGGCCGATTCCTGGCGCACGAAGGCGTAGATCAGCGACGGATCGATGACGAAGCCGCCCTTGGGCTGCCAGTTGGGCAGCGGATAGAGAGCCGCATCCAGACCGCGGATGGAATTGCGCAGGCTCTCGTCCTGAACCGAGTTGGCGACGCGCAGCGACAGATCGGGCAGGCGCGCTTCTTCGGCCAGCGCCAGCACCGCACTGATGGTGCCGGGATCGGCATCGAGGGTCAGCGCGTGCAGCTCCTGCTCGGCGCGCTCGACTTCGCCGGCGGCCAGCAGCGCCAAGGCGCGGCGGCCGGCGCGATCGTTGGCGATGAGATCGAATTGTGGCTTGGCGAGGCGTTGCGGCGTCCACAGGAAGCCCGGATCGCCGCCCATCGTGCGCAGCGCCAGGATGCCGTAGAAGGTGCGCGGATGTTCCGCCGCCTTGCGCATCCAGGGGTTATAGGATTCGGGATTGCCGGCCAGCAGATTGGCGCGCGCTGCCCAGAAGGCGCCGGCCGAGGCGTTCCATGGCGAAATGTTCTGCGCCGTTGCCAAGGTTTGGAAGCGTCGTGCAGCCTCGCTGTATGCGCCCAGCCGCCAGGCTGCCAGACCGGCAGTCCAGTTCGCCATTACCGCGTCATCGCCCGCCGCATCGCGCGCGGTGTCGAGGGCCAACTCGTCGTCCTTGCCCGAGAGGAACAGGCGCGAGGCGATCGCAGCGCGCATGCGGTCGATCTCGCCCGGCGTGAACCAGTTCTGCGCTTCCTTGCTTTCCAGCAGGCGCAGCGCCTGGGTGTAGCTGTCGCGGCGAGCCAGATCCTCCACCTTCTTCTTCAGCGCATTGGCCCGCGCGCGCTCGGTGATCGACAGCATCTTGCTGGGCGGCGTCTGGCTGGCGGCGCTCGGCGTTGCGGCAACCGCGGACTGCGAGATGAAACTCGACGGCGTCGGTTCGGGTGCGCCGGCCGGCCGCTTCTTAAGGGCGAGTTTGTAGATGCGCGGCGCATCGGGATGATCGCTATAGGTCGCCAGCCATTCAGCCAGTTCCTCGTAGCGCGACTTGTAGGCGTTGTGCAGATAACGCTGCGCCAGCACATGGCCCAGCAGCAGGCGATCCTGCAGGGCGGCGATCTCGGCATCGGCGCGCTTGAAGTCGCCCCGGTCCTGGGCGTCGAAAATGCTCTGGTAACGCTCGCCGTCGGCGGGCGAGACGATCTGGCCGAAGGCGAAGAGCCGCCGCTCGGCGTTGCGCGTGACGGGAGGCTCGAGTTCGTTGCGGTCGACGTTGGCCTGGCTGCGGCCGGCTTGCGGCCAGGCGGGCGACGCCGCAACCGCCATCGCGGCGGCAAGCGCCATCGCCAGCGCCGGCCTCATGCGCTGCATCGCTTGCCGCGAAAGAATGATCCCCATCGAATTCGGTCCGGTTTTTATGGGCCGATTGCTTCCCTGCGCCGCGACACTGCCGGCCCTAACCGCTTGGAAGCAAGACAAAATTCGGCTTACAAAAGCGGCAGCACCACATGTTGCTGCCGGCGCAATTCGGCTCACCAGATATACGTTACTTTTTTTGCATCTCGTCGAGCTTCTGCCGGATTGCCAGCAGATCGCGCCAGGCTTCGCGCTTCTGCGCCGGCGAGCGCAGCAGGTAGGCCGGATGGAAAATCGCCATGGTCGGGACCGCCGCTTTGAGCATGGCGGGATGATAATCGAACCAGCGGCCGCGCAGCTTCATGATGCCTTCGCTGGTCTGGAAGATGGTCTTTGCGGCGACGCCACCAGCGAGGATGATCATCTTGGGATCGACCAGCGCGATATGACGCTCGATGAAGGGCAGGCAGGTGGCAATCTCGCCCGATGTTGGCGTGCGATTGCCCGGCGGCCGCCATGGCAGGATGTTGGTGATGTAGAAACCCGTCTGCCGGTCCAGCCCGATGGAGGCCAGCATGCGGTCGAGCAGCTGGCCGCTGACGCCGACGAAGGGCTTGCCGAGACGATCTTCGTCGGCCCCCGGCGCTTCGCCGATCACCATCACGCGCGTGGCCGGATTGCCGTCGGAGAAAACCGTGTTCTTGGCGGTGCGTTTCAGTGCGCAGCCCTCGAAGGCGGCGATGGCGGCCTGCAGTTCATCGAGCGTGTTGGCGGCATTGGCGGCGATGCGCGCATCTTCAATGGCGGCTGGCGATTCGAGCGGGATGGCAACGGGCGGCGCAGCCGGCGCCTCGGGCCTGCGGGGCTGTGGCGTCGCGGCGGAAGGGGGGGCTTCGCCACGCGGGGCGGCGTCGGGTTGCGAAGCCGGCCGAGCCGCGGCAGCGGCGGCGCTGGCGGCGTAGCGATCAACCGCTGCGTCCTCGATTGCCTCATCGACCCCGGCGTCGCGCCAGAAGGCCAGAATTGCGGCAAAATCGCCCGAATCTTCTGCCGGATTAGTCATGGCCTCGCTGCGGCTGGTAGGTTATTTCTTTGCGACGCCCGGCTGGTCCTGTAGCGGCCGGCGGACGAACAAATAACCAAGAATCGTCGTGCCTAAGGAGTATCCCATGACGCGCGAGGCAATGGAATACGACGTCGTGATCGTCGGCGCCGGACCGGCGGGCTTGAGTGCGGCCATAAGGCTGCGTCAGCTGGCGGCTGAAACCGGCCATGAGGTCAGCGTCTGCGTCATCGAGAAGGGCTCCGAGGTCGGCGCGCATATCCTGTCGGGCGCGGTAATCGATCCCATGGCGCTCAGCGAGCTTTTCCCCGACTGGAAGGAAAAGGGCGCGCCGGTGCATACGCCGGTCACCGAAGACCGCTTCATGATCCTGAGCGAGAAGGGCGGCTTCCGCTTTCCCGAGATCCTCATGCCGCGGCTGATGAACAACCACGGCAACTACATTATCAGCTTAGGCAATCTCTGCCGCTGGCTGGCCGAGCAGGCGACCGAGCTTGGCGTCGAAATCTATCCCGGCTTCGCGGCGGCGGAAGTGCTCTACAACGAGGATGGCAGCGTCAAGGGCGTCGCCACTGGCGACATGGGCATCGCGCGCGACGGCACGCACAAGGACACCTACACGCCGGGCATGGAGCTGCATGCCAAATACACCTTCTTCGCCGAAGGCGTGCGCGGCTCGCTGACCAAGATGCTGTTCGATCGCTTCAAGCTGCGCGAAGGCGTCGAGCCGCAGAAATTCGGCATCGGCATCAAGGAGCTGTGGCAGATCGATCCGGCCAAGCACAAGCCGGGCCTGGTGATCCATTCGCAAGGCTGGCCGCTGCCTAGCGACACCGGCGGCGGCTCCTTCCTCTATCACCTGGAAGACAATCAGGTGGCAGTGGGCTTCGTCATCCACCTGAATTACCAGAACCCGTATCTCTCGCCGTTTGACGAATTCCAGCGCTTCAAGACGCATCCCAAGATTCGTCCCTTCTTCGAAGGCGGCAAGCGTCTGGCCTATGGCTCGCGCGCCATCAACGAAGGCGGCTTGCAATCGATTCCGAAACTGACTTTCCCGGGCGGCGCGCTGATCGGCTGCTCGGCGGGTTTCGTGAACCTGCCGCGCATCAAGGGCAGCCACAACGCGATGAAGACCGGGATGCTGGGCGCCGAAGCGGCGTTCGAGGCCTTGAAGGCCGGTCGCGCGCATGACGAGCTGGCGTCCTATCCCGAAGCGTTCAAGAAATCCTGGGCCTATACGGATCTGTGGAAGGTTCGCAACGTGAAGCCGGCGCTGAAATGGGGCATGGCGCTGGGCACGCTCTATGGCGGCATCGACATGTGGCTGAACAGCCTGGGCCTGGGCAAGCTGATCCCGTGGACCCTCAAGCACGGCAAGGCAGATCACGAATCGCTGAAACCGGCGGCGGAATGCCAACCCATCGCCTATCCCAAGCCGGACGGCGTAGTGAGCTTCGACAAGCTGTCCTCGGTGTTCCTGTCCAGCACCAATCACGAGGAAGACCAGCCGATCCATCTCAAGCTGAAGGACCCGTCGATTCCGATCGGCGTCAACCTGCCGCTATGGGCGGAGCCGGCGCAACGCTACTGCCCGGCCGGCGTTTACGAGGTGCTCGACAACGACGACGGCAGCAAACGCTTCCAGATCAACGCGCAGAACTGCGTGCACTGCAAGACCTGCGACATCAAGGATCCGTCGCAGAATATCAACTGGACCGTCCCAGAAGGCGGCGGCGGTCCCAATTATCCGAACATGTAGAACGAAAGCGTTCTCGTTCGGCGAAGGATGGTAACGGCATGACGATGCGTAAACTGGCATTTGTTGCGGCAACCGCTCTGGCTTTGGCCGGCGGCGGCATGTACGACGCATCGGCGCAGCAGCAGCGGGAGCGCAACGGGCTGGCGCCCTCGCCGACCGGCGCTTATCTCGCCGGTCGTTTCGCCAACAAGGTCAGCGACTATGCCGCGGGCGTTGCCTATATCGATCGGGCGCTGGCGCTCAATCCGGGCGATCCGGCCATGCAGTTCCTCGCATTCCGCATGCGCATCGCTGCGGGCAAGTTCGCGTCCGCCAACGAGCTGGCGCCCAAGGTCGCGGAACAGTTTCCCAACGAGCCCATCGCGCCGCTGGCGCTGGCGATCGAGGCCGCCAAGCGCAAGGACTACACCGGGGCCGAGAAGGCGCTGGCCCGCATTCCATCGACCCCGCAGCTGGGGTTCATGCGCCCCTATCTGCTCGCCTGGGTGAAGGTCGGCCAGAAGGACTACGCCGCGGCGATGGCCAGCCTGGAATCGAGCGCGCCGCAGGGACAGGGCGGCAAGCCGTCGGCGGTGTTCCTGCTGCATTCGGGACTGGTCGACGAGCTTGCCGGCCGCAAGGACGAGGCGCTGCGCAAGCTGACCGAGGCCTATAGCTCGCCGGACGCGGCCACGGTGCGGGTCGCCATGACGCTGGCGGCTTTCCATCGCCGCAACGGCAAGCCCGAGGAAGCGCAAAAACTGATGCGCGCTTTCCACGAGCGCGCTCCTGAATTCGCGCCGCTCGATGCGCTGCTGAACGACAAGTTCCAGCGAGTGCCGAGCGTGACGGACGGCATGGCGGAAGTGCTGTTCGACGTGTTTGCCGCCCTGGCCGCCAATTCCAGCCGCAACGAGACGATCGAGGATGCCGCGGTGCTGTTCGGCCGTCTGACGCTGGAGCTGCGGCCCGACTACGATCTGGCGCGCATCCTGCTGGGCGATCTCTTTGCGCAGAACGACCAGCAGGCGACGGCGCTGGAGATCTATCGCGGCATCGACAAGAGCTCGCCGTTTTCCTGGCGCACTCGTCTGAAGATGGCGCTGGCGCTCGATCAGGTGGCCAAGACCGACGAGGCGATCGCGCAGATCAACGCCATGATCGACGAGCGCAAGGATCGCGCCGATGCCGCCCAGTCACTGGGCGACATCCTGCGCGGGCGCGAGCGTTTCGCCGACGCCGCCAAGGCCTATGACATTGCCGTGCAACGCACGGCCAAGCCGGCGGCGCGCGACTGGTCGCTGTTCTATGCGCACGGTATCTCGCTCGAGCGTTCGCAGCAGTGGGAAAAGGGCGAGGCGGCGTTCCGCAAGGCGCTGGAGTTGCAGCCCGACCAGCCCTACGTGCTTAACTATCTGGCCTATTCCTGGATCGACAAGGGCATCAATCTGCGCGAGGGCAAGGAGATGCTGGAGCGCGCCGTGCGCCAGCGGCCCAATGACGGCGCCATCGTCGACAGCCTGGCCTGGGCGCATTACCGGCTGGGCGAATACCCGCGCGCGGTGGAACTGCTGGAACGCGCCGTGGCGTTGCAATCGACCGACTGGACGGTGAACGACCATCTGGGCGACGCCTATTGGCGCGTCGGCCGCAAGCAGGAAGCGCGCTTCCAATGGCAGCGGGCGCTGACCTTGAAGCCGGAAGCGGACAAGGTGAAGGCGGTCGAGGACAAGATCGCCAACGGCCTGCCCGACGCGCCGCCTCTCAAGAACTGACGGCGTACTCGCGGCGTGTCGCAAGCCCAGAGTCTTGAGGCGCCGGCCAAGCTAAATCTTGGCCTGCGCGTGCTAGGCCGCCGGCCGGACGGCTATCACCTGCTGCAATCGCTGGTCGTCTTCCTCGACCTTGCCGACACGATCGAACTGACGCCCGCGCTGGCGTGGGAACTTCGGGTGCAAGGCCCGTTTGCCGCCGCCGTCGCGGGCGACGACAATCTCGCACTGCGGGCGGGCAAATTGCTGGCCGCGCAGGCGACCGCCGACATTGCCGGCTGCACCGCGCTTGCCGCCGAAATGACGCTGCACAAGAACATTCCCGTCGCCGCCGGTCTGGGGGGCGGTTCGGCCGATGCGGCGGCGGTGCTGCACGGGCTGAATGGGATCTGGCGACTCGGGCTTCCGACGCAGCACTTGCAGGGGATCGGCGCCTCGTTGGGCGCCGACCTTGCCGTCTGTCTCGACGGCCGGCCAGCGATGGTTGGCGGCATCGGCGAGAAGATCGAGGCGCTTGCCGTGCCGCGACTGGCGCTGGTGATTGCCAATCCCGGCATTCCGCTCGCCACCAGAGACGTGTTCGCGCGCCTGCGGCCGCCTTACGCCGACGCCTTGCCGGTGCCGCGGATGCCGGCCGACGTCATGACCGTGGCGATGTTTTCACGCGCATTGGGCAACGGGCTTGCCACGCCGGCAATTGAGCTTTGCCCGACCGTCGCGGCCTTGCTCGCCGATATCGAAGCCTTGCCGCGGTGTCGCCTGGCGCAGATGTCCGGCAGCGGCGCGACGTGCTTTGGCTTGTTTGACGACGATGCTGCCGCGACAAGTGCCGCAGCGGCGCTGCAGGCGAAGCGGCCGGGATGGTTCGTGCGCGCCTGCCGCAGTCGGGCGGCGTGAGAATTATTGCTTTGTGAGGCCCGCGACGTCGCGCAGGTTCTCCAGCAGTTCGATGCTTGGCTTGCCGTCGACCGGCATGCCGGCCATCGCCTGGAATTCGCGGATGGCCGCGGCGGTGCGCGGTCCCATGGCGCCGTCGGCGGCGCCGTTGTAGATCTTCAGCGACGTCAGCATCTTCTGCATTTCAGCAATGGCTGCGCGGTCGATGACGCGCGGCGTTGTGGGCCTCGTCGATGTCGCGGCTGCGGGCTGCGGCACGGCGCTTGCCGTCTGCAGTTTCTGCAGATTGGCTTGAACGCGGCGAACCGTCGTTTCCGCCAATTGCTGCGCCCGCTGACGCTCTGCCGGATTGAGCTGCGCCGAAAGCTGCTTGGCCGCCTCGATCAATTGCGGCTGGTTTGGCCGCGCCGCGATCGCCATCCAAGCCATGGCTGTCACCTTGTCGACGGGGCCGCCAACGCCCTGCAGGTGCATTAAGGCCAGGCTGTACTGCGACTCGAGCTGGCCCAGTTCGGCGGCCTGGGTCATTAGCCTGCGCGCCTGCGCGGGATCCGCCTTGATGCCGGGCTGGCCGGAAACGTAGAGCAGGCCGAGGTTGTGCAGCGCCATCGGCGTGTTCTGCGCCGCCGACTTGCGATAGAACTCAATCGCCTTGGTCAGGTTGTTTTCCAGCCCGACACCGCGCTCGTACATCACGCCGACGTTGAACTGCGCCTGTGCGTGCCCCTGTTCGGCGGCACGCAGCAGCCATTTCCCGGCTTCGACGTCGTTGCGACCGACGCCGATACCCTGAATGTAGCGCCGCCCCAATTCCACTTGCGCTTCAAGGTCGCCAGCTTCAGCGCGCGCTCTCAGGGCCGGTAGGGCTTCATTGGCCACGGCCTGCTGGCTGGCGGCGGGTGGGGGACCGGCTGGTGCGGCAGCTACGGGTGGCGGAGCGGCGGTCGGCGGGGACTGTTGCGGCCGGGCAGAATCGCCCAAGGCCATATTGACGATGGAGGGGCCGCCGGTCTGCGGCAGCGGGGGCGCCGGTGGAGGCACGGTTGTGGCAGGAGCGGTGTCGGCAGGCGGCGCGGGCGTATTCGATGCTGCCGGCACCGAGGTTCGCGGCGCAGGGGGTGTTGGCGGCGGCGCCGGCGGGGTTGGCGCTTGCGCCACTGGCTTCGGCGGTTCGGACGCTGGCGACGTTGCTGCAACAGGTGGCGGCTGATCGACGTCGATCAGGAAGACATAGGCCGCTCCCGCTGCCGCAAGTATTACCAGCAGCCCGCCCAGAACCAGTGGCAGGCTGGAAGGCGCGCGTTGAGGTTTGCGATCAACGGGCAGGACGAGGGATTCGCGAGAAGTGGTTGTGACCTGCGGCGCCCGATTTCCTTGCCAGGACGGCACGTATTCCGGCCGGGCCTCAGGCACGGCATCCGAATCGTGGGTCCGTTCGTCCGCCTCGATGGGCAGCGGCGGCAGGGACGGCGCATTGTTCGTATCGTGCGCCTCGTTCGGTTCCGGCTCGGACTCGGGCGCGAGAGAGATCGTTTCGTCGCCGGCGATCGTCAGTCCAGGCGTGCCCGGCGCATCGGCGTCGATTGTCGGAGGCTGCTCGAAGGGCGATTCCTCGCTGATTTTTTCCGGCGTCGCGAAAGGATCGGCCGGTTCGGCTTCGGTCGCTGGCAGCGTTGAGGCCGCGCCCCAGTTCGATGCGGTTTTCCCCGCCTCGCCGTCATCGCCGCCGCGCTCGCGCCGCCGCCGCTCGGCGGCGTCCAGCGCCGCCTGCATCTCAGCGGAAATTTCAGCCGCTTTCTCCGCCGGAGCAGCGGTGATTTCGGGCGGAGCAGGCGGCAACGGCTGGTTCGCGGCCGTGCGGCCTTCGACGCGCCGCAGGATGGCGCGCTCCAGCCAGACGCCCAGAGGAAGTCCGGCGGTCTTGGCCGCCGCTTCCGCCAGAATACGGGTCTGCGCGTCGACCTTCGGTATGCGCCAAACGCTCATGAAAAATTCCGCTGTGGTGCCGGCAACTGCCTGAAATCGCAGGCAGTCTGCCGGTTCGGCGGTCCATGTCAACGGGGTGGCGGCGGGGTTTACCGCTATTTGACGCTCGTTGCCGCGTTTTCAATCAGGATTCGAACAGCCGGCCTCGCCGCCCTTTCGACCGTCCATCGTCCCTGGCTTGCTGGTGCCATTCCTCAAGTTTTTCCAGGCGATGGGTCAGGCGCACGATCGCCCGCTCGGTTGCGCCCATGACCAGCGGATTGATATCGCGGCTGCGATCGATCGGCCCATCCGCCATCAAGGGCAGCGGATCTGATTGCGCTGGCGCATCCTTGACCAGAGACTGGATTTGCCGCGCGACCTCTGCGGCAATCAGCGTTGGGTCAATCTGGGGCGCGGGCGCCGGAAGCACGGCCAGTTGCGCCAGTCGTCGGTCGACATCGGCGGCGATGCGATCCTGCCAGGCTTTCAGCTTCTCGTCGGTCGCGACGTCGTGACCGGCGGGCGAGGCCAAGGCCTTGGCGCTGATGGTATTCGCCAGGCGCTCGATGCGATGTTCGAGCGCGGCCACACGCTGGATCGCTGCCGTTTCGCCTGGCGTCGCCGATTTCGCCTCGCGTTCGGCGCTTGCCTGTGCATCGAGCCGCTGCCAGATCGTATCCAGCCGAACCGACAGGTTTTCGATCGCCGCGTTCAGGGCTTCGAGCTTGCTTTCGTTCTGGTCGATCGGCATGACCGTGGCGTCAAGCCGCGCCGCCAGAGCGGCGACCTGCGCGTCGATGGCGGCAACGCTTTCGGTGCGGGCATGACTGTCGCGGGCGGCGGCGACCTCGCGTTTGATCTGCGCCTGCGCCCGGGCGATCTCATCGAGGCGAGTATCGAGATTGCGCAAGGCCAGGCGCAGCGGCTCGACCGCCTGCTGCGCCTGCCTGATCGCTTCGCGATAGACGCTGTCGGGATCGAGGCGTTTGAATTTGGGTACGGACGATACGCCGAGCTCGCCAGCCACGACGGTCAGCGATTCTTCCAGCGCTCCCAGGCGTTGCGCCAATCCGTCCAGCGAACCTTTGCCGGTAGCCGGCTTGGCAACGCCGCTTTCCTGTGCGGCCATCCCTTGTCCATGCCGGTCGCCCATGACGACCGACATCCCCCTAACTTCCTGCCGTTCCAGCGTATCTTCCGCCCATCCCCGAGCGGAAATTGCCGGCCGTCGCCAAAATCCGTCGGCTGGCAGGCGTTGCAATATGGCTGCAAGTTTAATCGGGTGGCCGGAAAAACAATAGTGGAAACGCATGCTGGCGGTTGCAAAACAGCGAAGCCCGCAACTGCTGTTCAGTAGTGGAACAAGCCTTCAGGAGGCTGAGGAAAGGCCTAATTGGGGGTGCGCAGCCGGTGCAGCAGCAGAATCGCCAAAGTGAAAAGCGTCAAAGCCCCGGCCTGGTGAACGGTGGCGATGGCGATGGGTACGCCGAGAAGCAGGGTGGCGATGCCAAGCCCCAGCTGCAGCAGGCCCATGCCAAGCACCAGATCGGCGGCGCGGCGGGCGCTCCAGCCGATGCGCTGCGTCGATCGCGTGCGCAGCCAGACGAAAAAGGCGAAGACCAGCGCCAGCTTGGCCAGCCAGCGATGCTGGAACTGCACCACGGTCTGGTTCTCGAACAGATTGAGCCAGCCCAGAGCGGAATCGTATCCGCCCGGCGGAAAGAGATAGCCGGACATGTCAGGAAAGGTGTTGTGCACCAGCCCGGCATCGAGCCCGGCCACGAATGCGCCGGAGATGATCACGACGAATATGTAGAAGACGAACAGGCGCACGATGCCCGAGGGCGGCCGCGCCGGCAGGCTGCGCCGCTCGAGCAGACCCAGCACCAGCCAGACGATATAACCGTAAATCGCCACGGCGAGGCCGAGATGGGCCGCGAGCCGGTACTGGCTGACGCTGGGGCGATCGACCAGCCCGCTCTGCACCATCAGCCAACCCATCACGCCCTGGGCGCCGCCCAGCGCCAGCAGCAGCCACAGATGCGGCGCAACGCCTTGCGGCAGCCGACGCTTGAACATGAACCAGAACATGGGCAGCGCGAAGACGACGCCGATGACGCGGCCGAGCAGGCGGTGGATGTATTCCAGCCAGAAGATGCCCTGGAAATCCTCCAGTGACATGCCGCGATTGATCAGCTTGTATTCCGGCGACTGCTGGTACTTGGCGAACTCTTCCTGCCACGATTCCAGCGAGAGCGGCGGCACTATGCCGGTAATCGGCTTCCATTCGACGATCGACAGGCCGGATTCGGTAAGACGCGTCAAAGCGCCGACGATGGTCATGACGAAGATCATCGCCGCCACGACCAGCAGCCACATGGCCACTGGCCGGGCGCGGTCGGCGCGCGGCGGCTGTTCGGCCAAAGGCAAGGCGGCGAGATCGGTCATGGTTTGATGGCCACAGGAATACGAGAAAACCCGTGCGATTGCTGGAGAATTTTTGCGACACATGGCCGCGCTGGGGACATGGCAGGCACCGGCGCGCGGGTTCTGGACAGGCGAAGAAGCAAATGCCACAAACGCAGCCCGCGCAACCGAATGCCCGCACGATGACCGAACCCGCAAAGGCCGCCGCCAAACTCGCCCCTTCCTCGGCTTTCCATGCCGAGCCGGTGCTGTGGGTGCGGCACTGGAACGACCGGCTGTTCAGCTTTGCCGTATCGCGCCCGGCAAGTTTCCGCTTCCGCTCGGGCGAGTTCGTGATGATCGGCCTGCCGGCCGAAGGCAAGCCGCTGCTGCGCGCCTACTCCGTGGCGTCGCCCGCGCATGCCGACGAATTGGAGTTTCTCTCGATCAAGGTGCAGGACGGGCCGCTGACCTCGAAGCTGCAATTGATCCAGCCGGGCGACGATCTGTGGCTGGGCCGCAAATCGACCGGCACGCTGGTGGCCGACGCGCTGCTGCCGGGCAAGCGTCTGTTCCTGCTGGCAACCGGCACCGGGCTGGCGCCTTTCCTGTCGATCATCCGCGATCCGGAAATCTACGAGCGCTTTGAGCATGTGATCGTGGTGCATTCGGTGCGCCGCGTCAGCGATCTGGCCTATCGCGAAGAATTGACGGCGAAACTCGCCGATGATCCGCTGGTGGCCGAGAATGCCGCGACGCAGTTCACCTACATTCCAACTGTGACGCGCGAGGAATTCCCCAACCGCCTGCGCATCACCACCATGATCCGCGATGGCTCGCTGTTTGCGCACGACGTGCCTGGCCCGGCTTCACTGTCGGCGGAGACAGACCGCGCCATGATGTGCGGCAGCATGGACATGATCAAAGACCTCTCGGCCATCTTCGAGGAGAAGGGTTTCGTCGAAGGCTCCAACGCGCAGCCCGGCCATTACGTGATCGAGCGCGCCTTCGTCGGCTAGTTCGCGCCCGATCCCACCGTCAGAATTGTTGCGAGGCCTGAAAATCCGCGACAAAATTGCGGTGGCCGCCGCTTTGGTGCGGTCCGCTGCCGAAAAGTCCGAGGAAATAGATGCACCATGAAGCGACGCTGATTGCCACCGTCGCCATGGGATTGCTGCTGGCCTTCGTCTTCGGCTTCGTGGCAATGCGCCTGAAGCTGCCGCCCTTGGTTGGTTATCTGCTGGCGGGTGTGGCGCTGGGGCCTTATACGCCGGGCTTCGTGGCCGATCAGGCCATGGCGGGGCAACTGGCCGAAATCGGCGTCATTCTGCTCATGTTCGGCGTCGGGCTGCATTTCTCCGCCGCCGATCTGATCGCCGTACGCTGGATCGCCGTGCCCGGCGCCATCGGCCAGATCGTCATCGCCACCGCCATCGGCACCGTCATGGCCATGAGCTGGGGCTGGAGTCTGGGCGGCGGGCTGGTGCTGGGACTGTCGCTGTCGGTCGCCAGTACGGTGGTGATGCTGCGGGCGCTCGATCAGCGCAACGCGGTCGAAACCGTCAATGGTCGCATTGCGGTCGGCTGGCTGATCGTCGAGGATCTGGCGATGGTGCTGACGCTGGTGTTGCTGCCGGCGCTGGCGGAGATGCTGGGCGGCTCGACGCCCGGCGACGGCCATGCGCCAGCCGCGACGGGGTGGGCGCTGCTATGGAGCGTGGCGCTTACCATCGGCAAGGTGGTGCTGTTCGTGGTCATCGCGCTGGTCGCCGGTCCGCGCATCGTGCCGTGGGTTCTGGAGCGGGTGGCGCGCGTGGGCTCGCGCGAGATGTTCACCTTGTCGGTTCTGGCGGTGGCGCTGGGCATCGCCTACGGCTCGGCGCAGCTGTTCGACGTTTCCTTCGCGCTGGGCGCCTTTTTCGCCGGGCTGATCCTCAGCGAATCCGCCTTCAGCCAGCGCGCGGCGGCCGATTCGCTGCCGCTGCAAAACGCCTTCGCCGTGCTGTTCTTCGTCTCGGTCGGCATGCTGTTCGATCCCTCGATCATCTGGCGCCAGCCGATGGAACTGCTGGCCGTGCTGCTGCTGATCCTGATCGGCAAGTCGCTGGTGGCGCTGGGCATCGTCATGGCCTTCGGCTATCCGCTGTCGACCGGCCTGATGGTCTCCGCCAGCCTGGCGCAGGTCGGCGAGTTCTCCTTCATCCTGGCCGGGCTTGGCATTACCTACGGGCTGCTGCCCACCGAAGGACGTGATCTGATCCTGGCCGGCGCGCTGCTGTCGATCACGCTCAACCCGGTCGCCTTCGGCGTTGTCGAATTCCTGCGCCAGCGCGTTGGTCAGCGGCCGGGTTTGAAGAACACGCTGGAAATCCTCCGTCGCGGCAAGCTGCGCGATCTGAAGCAGGAGCTGGAGGCGGCGCGCAAAGGCGGCAAGGGCCATGGCGCCAATGTCGGGCTGGACCCGCAGGAACTGGCCAGCCGTTTCCCCATGTTCGCCGCCCTGGACGGCGCCCGGCGCGAGGAGCTGGTCGGACTGCTGCGGCCGCGTTCGGCGGAACCGGGCGAACGGGTGATCCGCAAAGGCGACCGCGCCAATGCGGTGTTCTTCATTTCCTCCGGCAAGGTCGAAGTTCACGTCGGCGGCAAGCGCCTGAAGCTGGCGGCCGGCGATTTTTTCGGCGAGATGGCGCTGCTGACCGGCGGCCGGCGCACGGCCGACGTGGTGGCGGTCGACTATTGCCAGTTCCTGACGCTCGACCTGGAGGATTTCCGTGCCTTCATGGACAAGTATCCCGACCTGCGCCAGCAGTTCGACACCGTGGCCAGCCGGCGCGGCGCGATGAACCTGCACATCGCCGAACATCCCGACGACGATGAGGATTAGCGTCATGACAGATCGCCCGCTCGCCGTTCCCACCGTTCAGGTCGACAATGCGCGCGTTAAGGTAACGGAATGGCGATTTCCGCCCGGTGGCCATACCGGCTGGCATCGGCATGGGATGGATTACGTGGTGGTGCCGATCACGACCGGGCGGCTCGATATCGACGACGGCAAACAGGTTTTCGCCGCCGAACTGAAATCGGGCGTTTCATACGCACGCGAGATCGGCGTCGAGCATGACGTGATCAATCCCAACGATTTCGAGTTCGTCTTCGTTGAGATTGAGATGAAGTAAGCTGGATTTCGGCAGAGGCTCGATCTGCTGCCATGCACTATTTGGGTAGCAGGGCAATAATTAAGTATTTGTCCAAGCGCAGGTATTGGCGCGGGATTGCATGGTGCTTTCTTATATTGGAGGTGTGTCCATGCAAAGGGTTCTGGTTTGCGTCCTGCTCGTTGGCGCGTTGATCGGCGCGTCGTCGGCCCATGCGGCGTTGTCATCTGGCAAGGTTTCGGCAGCAACCGAAAGCGGCTTCGAAGCGCGGCCGACACCTAAGTCCATCGGCGGGGTTGAGTTCGCCGGATATTGGGGCTATGCGCAATGCGTGGCGGAACGTGGGGCCTGGCAGAAGCAGCACGGCATGATGGGGTGGTCGATGTTGACGCCAGTAATGATCGGCACCGCCGCCAGCTGCTTCGAGGCGTTCTAACAGATTGAATAGCGGTCAGGCGAAAAGAGCCCGCTTTCTGCCTGATCGTGAGAATTTGCTCCACCTGTAGATACCTGGCGCCGATTGCGAGGTTTGGCGGATTCACTTGGGTTCCGCCGAGGCCGATATGCTTGGGCGCTTCTCAGTTTGGTGGAAAGCGCGGCGCGTCGGGTTCGTTCCCGATGGCGAAGGCGCCGATCGCGAATGAGATCGTGTGGTAGAAGCCGGCCAGCACCACCAGCTCGACGATCTGTTCCGGACTGAAGCTTTTCCCCAGTCGGGCGTAAAGCGCGTCGTCGATGCGGGAATCGGCATGCAGCGCATCGGCCAGCGCCAGAATCGCGCCTTCGTCTTCCCGCCACAATGGAGCGTCCGCATTGCCATGGACGGTGGCGGCGATCTGCGCGTCGGTCATGCCGGTGTGCGGCTGGAAAATCTTCACGTGCACGCCCCATTCGTATTCGGCGCCGCAGAGTGCGCAGGTGCGCAGGATCATCAGCTCGCGCTGGCGCAATGAGAGGCTGCCCTTGTCGAGCAAGCCGCCCAGGCGGATGCGGTCGAGCACGCGCGGGTTATGCGCAATAGTGCGGAACAGCGCCAAAGGGGTCGGCATGCCGAAGGTCATCTTTTCCAGCACGTCGCCGGCGTCCGGCGGGAATGGCGCTGTGAGCGGTGCAAGCCTGGCCATGAGCTTCTCCATTTGCTACTATTTCAATAGCATAATGCTACAGAAAATGTAGCGCAAGAGGATTTCTTCATGGCTCAGAAGACGCCGCTGCCCGGCCGCAAGGTTCGCGGTTCGGCTACCGGAAGGCCGATCATGGCAGCGCTCGACCTGGCGGGCCGGCGCTGGCTGCTGCGGATATTGTGGGAACTGCGCGAGGAAGCCCTGACCTTCCGCGCCCTGCAGCAACGCTGCGACGCCATTTCGCCCACGGTTCTCAACACGCGGCTGGCGGAGATGCGCGATGCCGGGCTGCTGGAGACGAGCGATGCGGGCTATCGCCTGACGGCGCGCGGCGGCGAGTTGATCGACGCGCTGGTGCCGCTGACGCGCTGGGCCGAACGCTGGGCAAGGGAGAGCAGCAAATGAGTGCGCCGCGTTTTCCCGTCTCGATCAAGGGTGTGATGACGATCGACGGCCGCATTCCGATGCTGTTCAACGAGCGCGACGAATGGGAACTGCCGGGCGGTCGTCTGGAAGCGGGCGAACAGCCGGAGATCGCGCTGATCCGCGAACTGGCGGAAGAGCTGAATATCGAGGCGCAGGTCGATCGCATTCTCGATTCGTGGCTCTATCGTATCGCCGGTCATGGCGAAGTCGTGATCGTCACCTATGCCTGCACCGTTCGGCGCAGCGAAGCCATGCGCCTGTCGCACGAGCACAAGGAATTGCGGCTGTTCAAGCCTGACGAACTTGCGAGCGTGAGCGTGCCGGATGGCTACCGACGTTCGATAGGGCGCTTCCTGGCGGCTCTCTAGTCTACGCTACGCGCCAGACGACGACGCCCTCACGGTCGCGGCGATCATCCATCGACAGCGTCATGAAGCGATCGTGAACAGAGAGCATGCCGATCAGGATTTCGTTCCAGGCTTTGAGGGCGGAGGCGGGTGCACGAATGCCGTCCATCGCCTTCCAGCCCGTTTGCCGCACCTCATTGCCGCTCGGCTCGATGGTTTCGCCACTAGCGCGCAACAAGCCGGCCAGCAGCGCGATGAAAGCCTGCGGCGTTTTTTCCGTAATGCTCAGCATGGCGGCCATGTCGTCGTAGAACTGCATGCCGATCAGTCGCCCGGTGCGGCCGAGGATGGCGACCATTTCCGGCTCGCCGAACAGTTCGGTGAGGGTCGGCACCAGCGAGCGCAGATACTCCAGCGCATAGGCGCGCTCGACCTTGGCGAGCCGCTCGGCCGGCCACGAGGCCACGTCGAGCCTGGGCGCCTTGGCCGGGTCGAAGCGCGGCATGCGCTCGTCTCTGGCGTAGCGCACGCGCTCATGCTCGGCGATAGGTCGGCCGTAATCGAAATAATAGCCTTCGAGGCCGGGATCTCCGTCGGTGGTCAGGCCGGTGCAGACGAAGCCCAGGCGCGAATTGTCCAGCGACACGCCGTTATGCCCATGCCAGCCGTAGAGCATGGCGGCGTTGACCTCGGTCGGTACGCCGCAGATGGCGGTGCCCTGCCAGATCCAGCGCGGCGGCGGATAGCGCACCCAGGCCTTGCTGTCGCTCTCGTAGACGTATTCGGTCTTAACTCCGCCCAGCGCGTTCGAGAGATAGTGGTATTGTGCGCAGGCGACGGCGTCGGGCAGCCCGTCCAGACCAAGCTTCTTCAGGCCGGGCAGGAATTTTTCCAGATGCTGGCGGCGGAAATGCGCCTGCACGAACTGGCGCGCCGGATCGTTGCCGCGCTGGCTGACCAGGGTCAGCACCACTCCGGTCATCAGCGCGTTGTAGAGTTTGGCGACGGCCTTGTAGCCGGCGGCTCCCTCGCTCACTCCGGCACGCCCTCGACCATGATGGCCTTGCTCTTGCCGGCCTTCAGCCGCATCTCGAGCAGCGGCTTGTAATGCGGGCAGGCGTAGAATTCCTTGGCCTTCTGCAGCGAGGGAAATTCGATCACCACCACGCGCGGCGGCTTCCAGCCGCCTTCCAATGTTTCGGTGGCGCCGCCGCGGACGATGAACTTGCCGCCGTGGCGGGCGATGGCGGCCGGCGTGCCTTCGCGATACTTCGCCATCGCTTCAGGGTCGGTCGTTTCGATTTCGACGATCAAGTAGGCTTTTGCCATCGTTTCCTCCGTGGTGATTCTTCCGTCGCCCGTCTGCATCGGCAGCGACGGGTCGGCGGCCCACTCCGACAGCGAGTTGTCGTAGACCGCCACGTCCTTATTGCCCAGCAGCGCCAGAGCGAACGCGTCGAGCGTCGCGGCAATGCCGCCGCCGCAATAGGCCAGCACCCGGTCCTGCGGCGCGATGCCGGCCTGGGCGAAGGATTGGCGCAGATCGTCGATGTTGCGCAGCGTGCCGTCTGGCTGCAGCAGTCCCATGGCAGGCACGCAGACGCTGCCGGCGATGTGGCCCGGGCGGCCATAGTTCACCGATTTCGGATCGCCGCTGTGCTGGCCTTTGGACAGGGCGTTGAGGATGCGGGTGGCGCCATCGCCGATCGCGGCCTTAACCTGATGCTTGTTGGCGATCAGATGCGGGCGCGGCTTCGGCGTGAAAACGGCGAGCGGATGGGCGTGGCTGCCGCTTTCCAACGGCCGGCCTTCGGTTTTCCATTTCGCCAGCCCGCCATCGAGCACCGCGACGCGGTCGAAGCCCATGGCGCGCAGCATCCACCACAGGCGCGTGGCCCACATCGGCGAGGTGGCGCTGTAGAGCACCACGTCGCAATTGTCACCGATGCCGAGCGCACCGGCGGAGGCGGCGAATTCTTCCGGCGTCGGCAGGGTGAAGCGCAGCTCGCTGCTGCGGTCGGACAATTCGCCCTGCAGGTCGATATAGGCAGCGCCGGGAATGTGTTCCGCTTCGTATTCGGCGCGCGCGTTCTCGGCGCGATAGACGCGCACCGGATCAGGCCGCAGATGCGTGGTGCCATCGAACAGGCGCAGGCTCGGCGCCTTTAGGTTGGCGGCCAGCCAGTTCGTATCGACCAGCATCTTGCCTTGCAGCAGCGACATGTCGATTCTCCGCCTAGCCGTTTTGCATGTAGCGAAGCGCGAAGAGCAGCGCGACCAGGCTCAGCAACACGAGATAGACCGTATTGGAATTGCGCTCGCGCCAGCGATGCAGACGCTGGAACCAGCTGTCGTTTTCCGGCTCGCGATTCATGATGCGGCCTTGCGCTTCAGGCCGAGCTGCCCGAGCCGCTCGCGCACCAGATCGACGCGATCGCCGCCCCAGAATATCTCGCCCTGCACCACCAGCGTCGGCACGCCGAAGACGCCTGACTCCTCGGTCTTGACGCGATCGCTGTCGTGCTGCGCGCCACCGGGTCCATGCAAATAGGCACTGAATCCGCCGGCATCGATGCCGGCTTCTGCCAGCAGCGCTGCTATCACTTGTTCGTTCTCGATGTCGAGTTCGCGCTTGAAGAAGCGCTCGAAGGCCAGATCGACGAAACGGTCGAAGCCGGTCTTGTTCTTGGCGTACATCAGCGCGACGGAAGCGGTGCGGGTGTCGAATATCTTTTGCGGGCCGCGCACCGTCAAACCCACGCGGTTGGCCAGCCGCCGTGCGTCCATGTAGGCGTAGCGCACTTTGCGCCAGTTATGGGCGGTGCGCTCATCGACCGCGTCCAGATAATTCGGAATGTGCAGGGTTAGCGGCATCCAGTCGAGCTTGACGTCGAAGTCGCGTTCCAGCAGCCGCGTCGGCGCCACCGCCAGATAGGCGTAAGGGCTTTTGAAATCGATGTAGAAGGAAACGATCTCCGTCATCGCTCACGCCTTGCGGTAGCGGGCGCCGGCGGCGAAATGGATGGCTTCCTGCTCCAACCTATTGACGTCGAGCGTGTCGGCCAGCATGTCGAGCAGCTGCATCTCCTCGATCTTCACCTTGCCTTCGGCGGCGGCGATGTCGCAGGCCAGCGCATAGGCGGTGCTGACCAGCCGGGTGGGCAGCGATTTCTTGATGGCGGCCAGCGTCTTTTCCAGGCCGTTCTTGCTGCCCAGCATCTTGGCGCAATCGGCGGCCGCCGCCGCCAGCTTGCGCTGATCGTACTTCTTGAACACGGGCAGCCGGTCGACCAGGCCGCGCAGGCGCTCGAGCTGCACATCGCTCATGTCGCGGTCGGCGGCGGAAACCAGAACCATGGTGTAAACGAGTCCGTCTTGCGGCGTCACCAAACCCTCCAAAAAAACGCGGGGCCGCCCGTGCGGGCGGCGTTGCTGCGGCTTGGGGCCACTTAAGCCCCGCATTGTGGACCGGTCAAGGCGGGCTCGACGGGCTTGGGGGTCGGCTATAAGGTGCGCGCCGCCATGGACGCCATTCTCAACGTCGCCCTGCCCATTTTCGCCCTGATCGGCTGCGGCTATTTCGCCGGCCGGGTTGGCGTGCTGGGCGAGGATTCGACGGCGGCGTTGAATGCGTTCGTGTGGTGGTTCGCCCTGCCGGCGCTGTTCTTCCTGTCGCTGGCGCGCGTGCCGTTCGACGACATGTTCAACATCCCCTTCATCATCGTCTATGGCGGCGCCTTCGCCTTCACCTACTTCCTGTCGATGGCGCTGGCCGCGATCGCCACCAACGGACGGCTGGCGGAATTGTCGCTGCACGGCATCGCCGCCGGTTTCGGCAATGTCGGCTATATGGGCATACCGCTGTGCATCACCGCGTTCGGTCCCGAAGGCGCGCTGCCGGCCACCATCGCCGCCGTGTTCGGCTCGACGGTGATGATGGCGCTGTCGGTGATCCTGGTGGAGATCGATCTGCAGGCGGGCAGCGGCATCTGGAAGTCGCTGTGGAAAGTGATCCGCGCCATCTTGCGCAATCCACTGCTGATCGCCACGGCGCTGGGCATGGTGGTGGCGGGCTTGGGCCTGAAGCTGCCGGTGCCGCTGGTGAATTTCCTCGACCTGATCGGCAAGGCCGCCGCGCCGTGCGCGCTATTCGCCATCGGCCTGTTCCTGGTTGGCAAGTCTCTCACGACTGGCGCGGGCGAGGTCGGGTTGGCGGTGATCGTGAAGATGGTGCTGCAGCCGGCCGTGACCTGGCTGCTGGCGCTGATGTTCCTCGAGCCCGGCGGCCTGTGGTTCAACGCCGCCATCCTGCTGGCCGCCTTGCCGACGGCGGCTAATGCTTTCGTGCTGGCGCGGCAGTACGATCTCTTCATGGCTCGCGCCTCGGGCATCATCCTGATCAGCACGGTGCTGTCGGTGCTCACGCTGAGCGGGCTGATCGTGGCGTTGAATATCGGTTAGGAGAAAATCATGCGCGCAGCCGTGTTCCAGGCGCCGGGCCGAAAACTGACGATCGAGACGGTCGCCGATCCAAAACCGGGCCCGGACGATCTGATCCTGCAGGTCAAGGCTTGCGGCATCTGCGGCTCCGACTTGCATATGAGCGAAGTCTGCGACACGGCGGGCGGCATGAAGCCGCTGCCCAAAGGCGCGGTGATGGGGCACGAATTCTGCGGCGAGATCGTCGAGCTGGGCAGCAACGCCAAAGGTAAATGGAAAGTCGGTCAGCGCGTGACGGCACTGCCGTTCTTCGGCTGCGGAGCCTGCGTTGCCTGTCTGTCGGGCCAGGGCCATCGCTGCGCCACGGCGAACTATGTCGGCATGGGCAGCATCACCGGCGGCTATGCCGAGTACGTGCGGGTCGGCGGGTTGGAGACGCTGGCTCTGCCGGATGGCGTTTCGTGGGAAGCGGGGGCCATGGTGGAGCCGCTGGCGGTCGGCTTGCACGCCGTCGAAGCGGCGCATCTGAAGCCGGGCGATGCGGTGCTGATCGTCGGCGCCGGTCCGGTGGGATTGTCGGTGGCGTTGTGGTGCCGCCAGTTCGGCGCGCGGCATGTGATCGTCAGCGACCTGGCGCCCGAACGTCTGGCGCTGGCGGCGCGCTGCGGCGCGACCGATGGCATCGATGCGCGCAACGAGAACGTGGTCGAGCGCTTCAAGCGGGTGGCCGGCGTGCGCCCCGACGTGGTGTTCGATTGCGTCGGCGTGCCGGGCAGCCAGCAGCTGGCGATGGATTACGCGCCGGCCAACGGGCGGATCGTGGTGGTGGGCGTGTGCATGCAGCCAGACCGTATCGTTCCGGTGAAAGCGATCACCAAGGAGCTGACGGTTGCTTACGTCTATATGTACGGACGCAAGGATTTCGCGCTGGCGATCGACCTGCTCGATCGCGGCCGGCTCGATCCATCCGCGATGGTGACCGACCAGATCGGTTTTGCCGCGTTTCCCGATGCCTTCGATGCGCTGCGCAGCGACAAGACACAGTGCAAGGTGCTGCTGCGCCCCGATCTTTAGTGCCTGGGCGCCCGCTCGATCGGAATATAGAGATAGGCCAGGCGTTGCGATGGTGGCGTGACGGCGCGATCGGAAACGAACCAGCGCAGCACCGGCCCGGATCGCCGCCGCCAGCCATGGCGCGGCAGCGTATCTTCGGCGAATTCCTCCCAGTAAGGGACTATGTCGAACAGCAGGCCCCGTTGCTCGACACAGGCATAGAGGCCGCCGGGCGAGGTGACCCGGACGAACGAGCGGCTTGCCGCCAGCGTATCGGCTTCATCCAGAGGGATGCAGAGATCGCAACGAAAATCGTGGTCGTATGGCGTCAAGAAGTCGTCATGGTAGACCGCCAACGCCTTTGCGTCGTCGTCACCGGAGAGGTATCTCGCATACGCCTGCGCGTCGACGGTTAGGGGATCCATGGCGGCGCGTTTGCCGTCGTAGGAAATGCCGAACATTTGCCGCTCCGCGCGCTCGACGACGGTGAAGCGCAGCAGCGGTCGAGGCCTCGGCAGGGGTTGCGGCAGAATGCCGATCTCCGCAGGCTCGCGATCGAATTCCTTGCGATAGGCCCGGGCGAACAGGTGCGGGCGGCTGAAGCCCGCCTCTCGCGCCGCCGCAGCCGGGCTTATGCCGTCGAGCAAGATCCGGTCGCGAGCGCGCAGCAGACGAAGGCGACGCATGGTCTCGGCTGGCGATTGGCCGACCAGTCCTCCATACACACGCGGAAAATGGAAACGGGAGATACAGGCTATGTCGGCAAGCTCGGCGAGCGCGATTTTGCGATCGATGTTCTCGTCGATGAAATCCACCGTCCGATGGATGCGTCGCCGCGTGTCGGTCAGTTTGTGAATATGCGTGTATGGATGCAACGCAATACCATCAAACAGATTGGATCTGCGAGAATTCTACTTCGACGGACGCCTTCATTCGATCGAAAATGCTCAACGGTCGAATCTAGAACGAAGTTTCGCAATAAACCCGCCTGGCGATCAAAAGGAGACAGTCTAATGGCTGATAAGACGCGCAACCGGCACGTATAGATAAGATAGGCGCTGCGACGGGGGCGTGATCGCGCGATCGGAAACGAGAAGGCGCAGAATGGGCCCCGGTCGGGCGCTCCAGCCGAAGCTTGGCAAAACCTGGCTGACAAAACGCTGCCATTGCGGCGCCAGGTTGAACAGCACGCCGCGCTGTTCCACGCAGGCGTAGTTGCCGCCGGCAATCTGCAGTCGCTCCAGATTCAGGCCGGGGGGCAGTCGCTCCCGCCGTTCCAGTTGGAAGCACAGGGCGCAACGGAAACGCTGCGTGACCGGCGTCATGAGATCTTCGAAATAGACCGACATGATTTCGCGATGGCCGAAGCCCAAAAGATGACTATAGACCTGCGCATCGACCGCAAGTACGTCGGCCTGGCCGCGTTGGCCTTCATATATCAGCGCTTCCATTTCCATCGCTGGGCGATTGACGATGGTGAACTCTCCAAAGGCCTGTCGCTGCGCGACGTTCACGCTTCCCATTATCCGCATTTCGGTCGGGCTATGGCCGAATTCGCGACGATAGGCGCGGGCGAAAGCCTGCGGACTGCCGTAACCGGCCGTCAGCGCGGCTTGCGTCACGCTTACACCGTCGATGCGAATCTCGTTGGTGGCGCGGATCAGACGCAGACGGCGGATCGTATCGGCTGGTGAATGCCCCACAGTGCGGCTGTAAAGGCGATGAAAATGGTAAGGCGACAGGCAGGCAATGTCGGCGAGGTGTTCGAGCGACAGATCGGCGTCAATATTTTCATCGATGAAATCCACCACGCGGTGGATGCGGCGGCGCAAATCGACAATACGCTCGATCCGGGGAAAGGAAGCTATTGCATTCATTGGTATGATTCAAAATGTGTCGTTACAAGTATATTTGGACTATGACAGAAATAGCGAAATCCGCTCCAGGATACCGTCCCGGAGACTCAAAATTTCGGAAAAAAGCAAAAAAAGTTTGTTAAAATATTGATCGGTCGATCAATAATAAAACCCGCCTATGGCGGTGGCGTACGTAATTGCACCGGTTTGCTGCGCCGGCGCCGCGCCACAAGGTTGAGAACCTCGACCAGCACCGAGAACGCCATGGCGGCGTAGATGTAGCCTTTGGGGAAATGGAAGCCGGCGCCTTCGGCGACCAGCGCCGTGCCGATCAGCAGCAGGAAGGACAGCGCCAGCATCTTCACCGTCGGATGGTTGCTGACGAAGGTGGAGAGCGGGCCCGCGGCGACCAGCATGACGATCATCGACAGCACGACGGCTGTGATCATGATCGACAGATGCTGCGCCATGCCGACGGCGGTGATCACGGAGTCGAGCGAGAAGACAATGTCGATGATGCCGATCTGGATCACCACTGCCACGAACGAGGCAGTCGCCTTTTTGGCGCCGGTCTCGTGATGCTCGTCGCCTTCTAGGCTCGTGTGAATCTCGTGCGTGGCCTTGAAGATCAGGAAGGCGCCGCCGGCCAGCAGGATGATGTCGCGCCACGACACGCCATGGCCGAACACTTCGAATAGCGGCTGCGTCAGGGTGATGATCCAGGCCAGCATCATCAGCAGCATCAGGCGCGTGACCAGGGCGAAGCCCAGACCCAGCCGGCGCGCCAGCGGCTGCTGCTCCGGCGGCAGGCGGCTGGCCAGGATGGCGAGGAAGACCAGATTGTCGACGCCGAGAACGATTTCGAGCAGGGTCAGGGTGAGCAGGCTGACCCAGGCATCCGGGTCGGACAGCAGATGCATGAATTCCATGGACTATCGTTCCCCGTTTTCCGTTCGCTCTACCCCAGCCCCTCCAGCGCCCGTAACGCCGCTCCGACCTCTTCGGTTCCGGCGGCCGACAAGGGCGCTTGCGGCGGCAGCGGATCGCCGACCTCGTAGCCCTGCAGGCGCAGGCCACCCTTGATGCAGGCAGCGAGATTGTACTTGGCGAAACATTCGTTCAATGTCCAGAGGCGGCGCTGCAGAATCATGGCTTCGTCCCATTTTTTCGCGCGGCACAGCTCGTAGAGTTGAACGCTCTGGCGTGGAATGACGCAGGCCGGCCCCGCCATCCAGCCTTTGCCGCCGATCAACATGACCGCAGCCGGGATATGGGCCGAGGCGCTGTAGATCGACAGCCGCTCGCCGACCCGGTTCATGATGGTCAACAGTCGGCCCGTGTTGTTGGAGGCATCCTTCAGCCCGACGATGTTGTCGATCGCCGCCAGCTTCTCGATCGTTGGGACCGAAAGATCGGCGCGCTGGAAACTGGGATTGGTGTAGAGCACCACCGGCAGCGACACGGATTTGGCGACGGCGGCGAAATAATCGACGACGCCCGAATCGGGCAGCGGGAAATAGGCCTCCAGCACGGCCAGAATGCCATCGACTTTCAGCCGCTCCATCGCCTTCGCCTGCGACTGCGCTTCCGCCGTCGTGGTCGCCGCCACGCCCGCGACCACCGGCACACGTCCTGCTGCAGCTTCGACGACGACCTCGACGATGCGCTCCTTCTGCATCCGGTCGAGATAGGCGAACTCGCCGGTCGAGCCCAGCGGCGTCAGACCATGCACGCCGGATTTGATGAGATCGTCGCACAGGCGGGCCAGGACTTTGTCGTCGACCTTGCCGTCGGCTTTGAGTGGCGACACCAGATAGGGGAAGACGCCTGAGAAATCGGATTTCATGGCGGCTCAGCCTTGCGGCGGATAGCGGTCGAAGCTCGGCAGCTCGTGCGCCTTTTCCATCCAGCCGATGCGCTCGGCAACCTGGATATGCGCCTGGGCGGGTATGGCATTGGGATCGTCGTAGGTGGCGCTTTGCACGTCGACGATGCTCGGCAGCATGTGGTCGTTGGAGTAGAACAGGCCGGTGCCGCAATCGGGACAGAAATGCCGCCGTCCATGTTCGGAGGATTTGTAGATCTTGGCTGTGCCTTTGGTCACTTTGACCGAAGTCGCGGGATACATGGTCCAGGCGACCATGGGCGCGCCGGCGCTACGCCGGCAATCGGTGCAGTGGCAAAGCGCGTGGGTGAGCGGATCCCCCTCGACCTGATAGCGGATCGCGCCGCAATGGCAGCCGCCAGTGATGGCCATTGTCCTTCCTTTCCCGTCTCTATCGTCTGCTGAAACACTATAGCGAATATCGCGGCTCACTGTCCGGTCGGGGACAGAAATTGCCGCACGCCGGCCACCGCCTGCGCAATCCCAACACGCTCGATCGCTACGCCGGATGGAAAGGCGCGCAGCAGGCGCGTGGGCGTGCGCGAATCCAGCAGCACGAAGACGCCGCGATCGTCGGCGCGGCGGATCAGCCGTCCGTAGGCCTGCTTCAGCCGGAAACGCGTGATCATGTCGTCGTAGCGGTCGTTGCCACGTGTTCCGTTCTCGCCCGATTTGCGGAACAGCTCGCGCCGCGCCTTGTGCAATATGTCGGGCCGCGGCCAGGGTACGCGATCGAACACGATCAGCCGCAGCGAACGGCCGGGCACATCGACGCCGTCGCGCACCGCGTCGGTGCCCAGCAGGCAGGCATTCTCCTCGGCGCGAAAAATATCGACCAGGGTCGCGGTGTCCATGCCATCGACATGCTGGGCGTAAAGCGGAATGCCGGCTTCTTCTAGCGGCTTGGCCAGGCGCGCATGCACTTCCTTCAGCCGGCGGATGGCGGTGAAAAGGCCCAGCCCGCCGCCGCCCGAGGCCAGGAACAATTCGCGATAGGCAGCGGCCACCTGCTCGGGCGCATCGCGCTTGACGTCGGTGACGATGAACACCTTAGTCTGGCCGGCATAGTCGAAGGGCGAGGGCAGCGCAGCGCGGATCGCCGGCAGATCCAGATGCGGCGCGCCGGTGCGATCTTCGGCTGCCCGCCAATCGGCTTCGGGGTCGTCCGAGGAATCGCGCAACGAGGCGGAGGTTATTACCGCCCCATGCGAGGGGCGGATTATGGCGCGGGCGAAGGGCAAAGTCGGGTCGCGCCAATGGCGATAGAAGCCGACATCGTATTCGCGCCCGTCGAAGCGCTCCAGCGCGAACCAATCGACGAAGGCGTCGTTGTCGTTGCCGGCGACGCCGGCGGGTTGTGGCGGCAGGCTGCGCAGCATATCGCGCCAGGCGCGGGCGGGCATTTCGGCGCGCCGCTGCAGGGAGCGGCAGAGTGCTTCGATGCGGGTGCGGGTGGCGGTGTCGAGCTCGCCGGTCTCGGCATCGAGCTTGGCGGTCAGGATGGCGCGCAATTCGGCGAGCGGCCGCAGCAGCTTCTCCAGTTGCACCGCCAGCTCGAGCGCCGCCTCCTCGATGCCCGGGTTGAGCGGCTGCGGCGTGCATTCGAGACCATGGCCGCTGTCGCCCGCCATGCCGCTGGCGGCGCGGGCCAGCACCTGCTGGCGCAGCAAGGCCAGGAATTCCTCCGCCGCGCCCAGGGCCGTGCCGTCGGCAATGCGCGTCTGCCAGCCGGCGCTGGGTAATTCGCGCGCCGCCGCCAGCACCGCGCGCAAGGGGCGCAGCGCGTTCTCATCGTCGGCCACCAGATCGCCGATGCGTTTTTCGATGCCGCGCGCACGGCTGCCGCGACGGCCTTCGGCGCCCAGCAGCCAGCGGCGCAGCTCGGAGGCCTCGACGCCAGTCAGGTGTGCAGCGAAAGCCGAGTCGGCGGCATCGAAGACGTGATGGCCTTCGTCGAACACGAAACGCGTGGGGCGCGAATTGTCGTCCAGCCCGCCGGTGGCGGCATGCGCCATCACCAGCGCGTGGTTGGCGATGACGATGTCGGCGCGGCGGGCGCGGCGGATGGTGCGCTCGACGAAGCAGCGTGTGTAATGCTGGCAGGCGGCATAGATGCATTCGCCGCGCTGGTCGGCCAGGCGCTGCACGCGGTTGCGGCCGATCATGTCGGCCAGCCAGGACGGCAGGTCGCCGCCTTGCAGATCGCCGTCGCGACTGGCCAGGGCCCAGCGCGCCAGCAGTGCCAGGCCGATGCCATTGCCCGGTGCAATCGGCACGCGGCCGACGGCTTCCTCGAAATTCAGCAGGCAAAGATAGTTCTCGCGCCCCTTGCGGATCACCACCTTGCGCCGCTTGCGCTCGGCGTCGGGATAGAGCCGGTCGAGCTCAGTGTCGATCTGGCGCTGCAGGTTGCGGGTGAAAGTCGAGATCCACACCGGTCCGGCATTGCGCTCGGCCCACAGGCTGGCGGGCGCCACATAGCCCATGGTCTTGCCGACGCCAGTGCCGGCCTCGGCCAGCACCACGTTGGGCTCGTCCTCCTTTTCGCGCGGCTGGAAGGCGGCGGTAACGGCAGAGGCGTAGTCGGCCTGACTGGGCCGCGTCTCGGCTCCCGGCCCGAGCAATTCCGCAAGACGCCGGCGCGATTCGATCGGATCGACGCCTTGCGAGCCGGGCGGCGGTTCGGGCGCGGTCTCTTCCCAAACTGGCAATTGGCGCCAGACATCGAGACCGTTGCCGCCGCGCGGCGCGATGGCGGCCTGAGACAGGGCCCGGGAAATTTCCTCGCGCCAGCTCCAGCCGGCTTTCTCCATGGTCGCGGCCAGCGCCAGCAACGTGGCATCGTTCTCCTGATCTTCCAGCTCTTCCAGCAATCGCGCGGCGGCCTGCGCCAGAACCAAGGCGTCGCCTTCGGGCGTGGCCGGCAGCGGCAGGGTCAACGCTTCGGCGAGGCCACGCGGGGTCGGCAGGCAAAACGTCGCCGGCCGCACGAAGGCCCACAATTCCAGCACATCGCGGACGGGAAAGCCCTCGTCGCCCAGCCGCGCAAACGTCGCCGGCGCGTGACAGACCAGGGGGCGCAAGCCGCGCGCCTTCTGCACGGCAGCCGCGGGCGCCAGCGTTTCGCAGGCGCCGGAAGCGTCGCGCAATATGGCAAAGCCGGTTCGCGCGATGAGAACCGGAGCGGGCAGAGCAGGTGGCGGCGGCAGAATTGCTGCGTCCATCGCGGGCTTGTGTCGGGTGGAACGAGGCTATAGGACTAGCACGCGCGCCGCCTGGGCGCGCTTGTCATTTCTGTCGCTTTGCATTGCATTGGCCATGCCCCAGAGTTCGACCTATATCCTGACCCTGTCCTGTCCCGACCGGCGCGGCATCGTGGCCGCGGTATCGGGATTCCTGGCGCAGAGCGACTGCTTCATCATGGAGAGCGCCGATTTCGGCGATCCCGTCAGCGGCCGCTTTTTCCAGCGCATCGTCTTCCGCACCGACGGGCCCAAACCCTCGCGCAACGGGCTGGAAGAACAGTTCGAGATCATCGCACGGCGCTTTGACATGCAATGGGCGCTGCACGATGCGCAGCGCAAGGCGCGGCTGATCGTGATGGTTTCCAAGTTCGGCCATTGCCTGAACGACCTGCTTTATCGCCATCGCGCCAACGTGTTGCCGGTCGAGATCGCCGCTGTCGTCTCCAACCACGACGATTTCGCCGAGGTGGTGGGCTGGCACGGCATTCCCTTCCATCACTGGCCAGTCGGACCAGACGACAAGGGCGCCGTCGAACGCCGCCTGGTCGATCTCGTCGACAGCGAGAAGATCGATCTGGTGGTGCTGGCGCGCTACATGCAGATCCTTTCGCCGGAACTGTGCGCCAGGCTCAGCGGACGGGCCATCAACATCCATCATTCCTTCCTGCCCAGCTTCAAGGGCGCGCGGCCCTACCACCAGGCGCACAAGCGCGGCGTGAAGCTGATCGGCGCCACGGCGCATTACGTCACCACCGATCTCGACGAAGGCCCGATCATCGAGCAGGCGGTCGAGCGCATCGACCATACGCACACGCCCGACGACATGGTGGCGATCGGGCGGGACATCGAGAACGTGGTGCTGGCGCGCGCCATCAAGCTGCATGTCGAGCATCGCGTTCTGCTGAACGGCCACAAGACGGTCGTATTCCGCTGACTTGATCGGCTGCCGGTCGGCGCACAGAATGCGCTGGCATGTCCTCGCCTCCAGCCGCGCCGTCGAATGAGCGCCTGCTTGCCGCCCTCGAAGCGCAATCGGGCGACGATCCAGTGCGGCTGCGCACGCTGGCGCTGGCCCAGGCGGCTGCCGGCCGGCAGGACGCGGCGCTGGCCAGTTTCGAGCGCGCGGTGGTGCTGAAGCCGGACTACACGGCGGCCTGGATCAGCCTGGCGCGATTTCTGATCGATCTTGAACGACCGCGGGAAGCCATGGCGGCGGCGCGCGAGGCGACGCTTCTGGCACCGAACGACAAGCTTGCCTGGCATTTGCTGGGATTGGCTCTGCATGCGCTCGACCTTCTCGACCAGGCGGCGGAGGCGCAGCGTCGCGCTATCGCGCTCGACCCCGAATTTCGCGACGGCTGGCGCTGGCTGGGCTATTCGTTGGAAACCGATGGCGATCTGATCGGCGCCGTCCAAGCCTATGAGCGGGCGCTGGCGCTGCGCTACGAGCCAAAGACGGCGCTGCATCTGGCGCTGCTTGGTCCGTCCTTTGCCAATGACATGGCGCAGATCGATTGGGCGCGCGAGCGAGTGCCGCGGGAACTGCAAAGCCTTGCCTCGTCAGGCTTCACAACCGGGGCGCCGCACCATCTGCTGGAACATGCAACGGGCGTTTACGCCTATTGGGGCGGCGAGGATCTGACGCTGCATCACGCCTTCGCCGAATTCTGCCGCCGCATGACCCCGAGCCTGATCTGGCGGGCGCCACACGTCGATCGATGGCAGCCGCCGACCGGCCGCAAGCCGCGCGTGGCCTGGGTGACGTACTACGTCTTCCCCCATACGGTCGAACGCATGTGGGGAGGCATTGCGCGGGCATTGCCAGAGTTGGGTTTCGAGGTGCGGGTCTTCACCAACTACGCCAGCCCGTCGGCCGAACGCGACGCGATGGAGCGCGCGACTGGGCCGGTCGTGCTCTTGCCCGACGATCTCGACCAGGCGCGGCGAGCGATTGCCGAGTTCGAGCCGGACATTGTCATCTATCCGGAACTTGGGCTGAACACCTTCATCTATTGCCTGGGCTTCGCGCGGCTGGCGCCGTTGCAGATAACATCCTGGGGCCATGCCGCGACGTCGGGGTTGGATGAGATCGACGTCTTTCTCGGCAATTCCGATCTTGATCCACCGGGCGCCGAACGCTTCTATAGCGAAGAGCTGGTGCGGCTCGATCCGCCGCCGATCTGCTATCGGCCGCATCTGCCGGCCAAGGCCGATTCCGATCTGGCGTTCCTCAAGGTGTCGCCTGATGCCAAGGTCTATCTCTGCATCCAGAGCCTGCTCAAGCTGCGACCCGATTTCGACGCGGTGCTGGCGAAGATACTGGCGGCTGACGCGGAGGGCATTCTGGTTATCGTCGGCCGGCGCGCGCGGCAAAGCCTGCGCATCGTCGAACGGCGCCTGGCGGCGGCGATCCCGGACTGGCGACGTCGCGTACGGCTGATTCCCTGGTTGTCTGATGCCGATTTCGCGGCGCTGCTGGATCGCGCCGATGCGATCCTCGATACTCATCATTTCGCCGGCGGTCACACCTCCTACGATATGATCGCCCAAGGCCAACCTTTCGTCACTTTGCCGGGGCCATTTTCAAAGGGCCGGGTGGGAGCCATGCTCTATCGCGCCATCCATATCGAAGAGCTGATAGCGCGAGACGAAGATCATTATGTCGAGCTGGCGGTGCGGCTGGCCAATGACCGGCCGTGGCGCGAGGCGCTGGCCGCGCGCATTGCTGCCGGCGCACCCAAGCTGAACGACTGGCAGCCGGGGTTGAAGGTTCTGGCCGAGTGGCTGCACGCGCGCCTCGCGCAGATGGGAAAAAATCCATGAACGAAATGCAATCGTCCTTCGATGCGCGCAGCCGCTTCGTCATTCTTTGGGTGCTGGCCGTCGCCTGGTTTCCCCTCTTGCTCAGCCTTGCCACGCCCTTGTTGACCTCGAGCGGCAACATGGCGCTGCTGGGCATCGTTTCCTTTTTCGGCGCACCGATCGCAGCCCTTGGACAGATAGGCCTGCTGCGCGGCAGGGTAAGCAGCGTCTGGCTCTGGCTGCTGGCCGGTCTCGCCACGGCGGTGTTGTTCCATCTGATTTTCAACATCGCGCTGGTGCGTTTTGCCGGCGACATATTTCCGAGCGGCGGCGGCGGATTGTCGGCATGGCTGCCCTATTTCCTGCTTTCTGGCGCGCTGGCCGGTCTCGCGCTGGCGCTGCCGCAGGGCGCGGTCATGGCACATTGGAAACTGGGTGGGGCTTTGTGGATTGCGGTGGTGCTGGGCGCTACGGTCATCGCCGCCGCGATCGGCGGGGTGATCTGGGTCATGGGCGGCGCGGGGTCGGGTGCCGAGCCGGCATCGAACTGGGCCCCCATCGTCAGCGTTGCCGCCCGGCAAATCGTTTTCGGAACGATCACCGGCATCTATATGTGGCAGCGCCTTGGCCAGCGTTCCGTTGACGCTGCCAAACGGGTTCCTTAAGGTCCGCGGCCTGCGCGAAGACGGGATTTTGACGATGACGAGCGAACGGGAGCTGGCACTTTCAGCCAAGGCGTGGCCTTTCGAGGAGGCCCGCAAGCTTTTGGCGCGCACCGGCGGCAAAACGCCCGACAAGGGCTATGTGCTGTTCGAGACCGGCTACGGCCCTTCGGGCCTGCCGCATATCGGCACGTTCGGCGAAGTGGCCCGCACCACCATGGTGCGCCAGGCTTTCCAGCGCCTTAGCGACATCCCGACGCGGCTGTTCGCCTTCTCCGACGACATGGATGGCCTGCGCAAGGTGCCGGACAACGTGCCCAACCAGGACATGCTGCGCCAGCATCTGGGCAAGCCGCTGACGGCGGTGCCCGATCCGTTCGGCACGCATGACAGTTTCGGCGCGCACAATAACGCACGCCTGCGCGCCTTCCTCGACTCGTTTGGCTTCGAATACGAATTCCAGTCGGCGACGGACTGGTACAAGTCGGGCCGTTTCGATCCCATGCTGCTGTCGATGCTGCGCCACTACGAGCAGGTGCAGGCGATCATGCTGCCGACGCTTGGCGAGGAGCGACAGCAGAGCTATTCGGTGTTCCTGCCCGTGTGCCCCAAGACCGGCAAGGTGCTGCAGGTGCCGGTGGTGAAGACCGATGCGGCGGCGGGGACCATCGTCTACCGCGACGAGGACGGCAGCCTGGTCGAGACGCCGGTGACCGGCGGCAAGGTCAAGCTGCAGTGGAAGGCCGACTGGGCCGGTCGCTGGGTGGCGCTGGGCGTCGATTACGAAATGTACGGCAAGGATCTCATTCCCTCGGCCGAGCTTTCGGCCAAGATCGAGCGCATCCTGGGCGGCACGCCGCCCGACGGCTTCAATTATGAGCTGTTTCTCGACGACAAGGGCCAGAAGATTTCCAAGTCGAAGGGCAACGGCATTTCGATCGACGAGTGGCTGACCTATGGGCCGCCCGAATCGCTGGCGCTGTTCATGTTCCAGCAGCCGCGCCGGGCCAAGCGGCTGTTCTTCGACGTCATCCCGCGCGCGGTCGACGACTATCTCGGCCTGCTGGAGAAGTTTCCCGCCGAGGAGCCGGCCAAGCAGATCGACAATCCGGTCTGGCACATCCATAACGGCAAGCCGCCGGCGCAACCGATCCCGATCACCTTCGGCATGCTGCTGAATCTGGCGGGCGTGGCGAACTCGGAAGACAAGAACGTGCTGTGGGGCTTCATCACCCGTTATGCGCCGGGCGCCTCGCCGCAGACTTCGCCGTTCCTCGATCATCTCGTTGGCTACGCCTGCAACTACTATCGTGACTTCTACAAGGCGCAGAAGAAGTTCCGTCTGCCGACGGCCGATGAGCGGGCGCAGTTCGAGGATCTGGCGAAGACCATCCGCGCGCAGAAGCCGGATGCAACGGCCGAGTTCATCCAGAACGAGATCTACGAGTGCGGCAAGCGGCACCGGCCGCAGGCCGAGCTGCGCCAGTATTTCCAGTCGCTCTACGAAGTGCTGCTGGGCACCACCCAGGGCCCGCGCATGGGCGCCTTCATCAAGCTCTATGGCATCGACAACGTCGTGAAGCTGATCGATCGGGCGCTGGCCGGCGAGGATTTGTCGAAGGCGGCGTAAAATCGCTTGCCCGTGCGGCGGTCCTGCCGCGAAACTTGTCTCTGGGAGCGGTTCCTCAGAACCCGGAGCTAACAATGGATAACAAGGTCTGTCTGGTCGTCGGCGCGGGCGATGCGCTGGGCGGTGCCATCGCGCGGCGGTTTGCTCGCGAAGGATTCACGGCCTGCGTGGTGCGGCGCACGGCCGACAAGTTGCAGCCGCTGGTCGATGCGATAGGGAAAGAAGGCGGCAAGGCGTTCGCCTATCCTTGCGATGCGCGGCGTGAGGAAGAAGTCGTGGCGCTGTTCGAGAGGATCGAACGCGAGCAGGGGCCGATCGAGGTTTGCGTCTTCAACATCGGCGGCAATATCCGCTTCTCGATCCTGGAATACACCGCGAAGAAATATTTCAAGGTGTGGGAGATGGGCTGCTTCGCGGGCTTCCTCACCGGCCGCGAGGCGGCGCGACGCATGGCGCCGCGCGGGCGGGGCACCATTCTGTTCACCGGCGCCACGGCCTCGCTGCGCGGCGGCTCCGGCTTTTCCGGTTTCGCTGGCGCCAAGGCGGGATTGCGCATGCTGGCGCAATCCATGGCGCGCGAGTTGCAGTCAAAGAACATCCATGTCGCCCATGTCGTGATCGATGGGCCGATCGACACCGAGTTCGTGCGCGGCAATTTTCCCGACATGGTGAAGAGCCGGCCGGCCGACGGGCTGCTGGCACCCGAGGACATCGCCGAGAATTACTGGAACCTGCATGTGCAGAAGCGCTCGGCCTGGACTCATGAGCTCGACGTCCGGCCTTGGGTCGAGCCGTGGTAGCGGGGAACCCCGGAATTGCCAATGCGTTGCAGACGACGGGAATGAGGGGAATGCGATGAACAAGCCGATTGAATTCTTCTTCGACGTCGGCAGCCCGGCAGCCTATCTGGCGCAGATGCAGATCCCGCGCGTGCTGTCGGAAACCCATTCGACCGTGCTCTATCGGCCGATGCTGCTGGGCGGCGTGTTCAAGGGTTCCGGCAACACCGCACCGGTCGGCGTCAAAGGCGCTTATAACCGTCTCGACCTGGAGCGCAGCGCGCGCCGGCTCGACATACCGCTGACGATCAATCCGTTCTTTCCCATCAACACGCTGCTGATGATGCGGGCGGCGACGGCGGCGCAGGAAGAGGAGATGCTGCCGACCTATCTGGCGGCGGTCTATCGCGGCATGTGGGTCGACGGGCTCAACATGGGCGACAGGGACGTGCTGCTGGGCGTGCTGAAATCGGCCGGGCTGAACGGGCCGCATCTGCTGGCGCGCGCCGAGGAGCAGCACATCAAGGATCGGCTGAAGGAGACCACCGAAGAGGCGGTGGCGCGCGGCGTCTTCGGCGCGCCCACCTTCTTCGTCGGCGACGAGATGTTCTGGGGCCAGGACCGCATCGACCAGGTGATCGAGGCAGCCAAGGCTTAATTAAACAGGATTCTTCGCCGCGAACTGCCAGTAAAGTTCGCGGGCGCGCCGGCCGATCGGGCCCGGCTGCATGTTGCGATCCTCGTAGCGCGTGACCTGCATGACCTTGCCGTAATTGCCGGTCGAGAAGATCTCGTCCGCGGTGTCGAGCTCCTGAGGCTTTACAGTGCGCTCCTCGACCTTGATGCCGTCGTCGCGCAGCAGCTGGATGACTCTCTGGCGGGTGATGCCGTTGAGGAAGCAGCCGTTATGCACCGGCGTGATCGCCACCCCATCCTTAGTCAGGAACAGATTGGCGGTAAGGAATTCGGCGACGTTGCCGTCGGCATCCAGCACCACGCCGTTGCGGAAGCCGCGGGCTTCGATCTCGCGCAGGCCACGGGCGGAATTGGGATAGAGCGCCGCGCCCTTGAGGTCGGTCGGCGCCATGTCGGCGCGGGGACGGCGGACGGTGCGGGCCAGGGTGGCGGAGAAATTCGGGTCGGCCGGGAAGGGCGAGATGTAGACGATCAGCGCGAACTGCGTGCTGTCCGGGTCGGGATAGATGAAACCGTCCTTGCCCCAGAACATTGGACGGATATAGAGCTCGGCATCGGGCGGAAAGCGCTTCACCGCTTCACGCGCCAGCTTCTCGATGGTCTTGGCGTCGACGGTCGGCTTCAGCCCCATGGCGATGGCGGAACGGATGGCGCGCTCGCAATGGCGATCGAGATCGGGCACCAGGCCATTGAAGGCGCGGGCGCCGTCGAAGATGGTCGAGGCCAGCCACATGGCGTGGTCCTTGATGCCGACCACCTGCGGATTGCCTTCATGCCACTTGCCGTCCCAGTACGTCAGCGTATCCATGCGCGTCGTCTCCTTAGGCTGGCTCCACTGATAGCAGAGGATGGCGCTCAATTCCGCTCCAGTTTTCCGGGTCTTCCATGCGGCTGATGCAGGGATTTGGCATCGCCACAATTGCGACAATCAGCGGGGAAAAGCGTCTTCCGGTATGACGCCATAGGCCGAGCGCACCCGCCCACCCTGATCCGACAGGCGCGCCATGGCCAAGAGTCTTGCCTTCAGTTGCGCGGCGGTCAGGTTCGGCTCGGCCGTCAGCAATCGCGTTGCCAAGGCAGCCATCCGTGCGGCAGCGAATTCGGCCCCGGCAACGGTCTCCTCGACATCGTCGAAATTGCGCAACACCAGACGCTCGGCCGGGGCCAGCACGTCGACCCGGCGCAGCCCCCAGTTCGAGCGCACCGGCTGGCCGAACCCGTCGGCGGCGCCCACGGTGAGCATGTTCGGTAACGCCAGCGCGGCGGGGTAATAGGCGCGGTCGTCGATGTCCTCACCCTCGCGGCCGGCGCTGACGATGGCCAGCATGTCGGGATGTGCGCGCAGCGCAGCGGCGAAGCCTTGCCAGTCGGCTTCGCGCCTGCCCCCCAGCCCCACCAGCAGGATTTTGGCGCCGGCTTTCGCTGCAAGCTCGACTGCAGCGGACAGCTTCTCCGGCCGGCTGCGCGGGTAGCGAAGCGCAATCAGCCGCAAGGGTGCGGCCTCCCTGATGAGCGCGTTGGCGACGATGGTGCCGTGGCGGCCGGGATGGAACGGCGATTGCACGAGATTGAGATCGAAAGGCCGCGAATCGTCGTCCTCGAAATCGTGACCAAGAATCGCGCCGTCCGGCCGGCGCGCCAGGCGTTGGCCGATCGCCGGCTGCAGATAGTTCACGCCGGTATCGAGCAACGCCACGGTCACGCCGCCTGGATCGCTGCCCTGCGGCACCGGCGCATCGAAAGGCAGCACACGGCCGGTCGGCTGCAAGGTTTCGTCGAGCAGCGCCACCGCCTCGATGGCGCCATCGCCACGATAGACCAGGCGGCGGGCGTCGATGCGCGCGCAATCGCGTTCGGCCCGCGCCTGCAACAGCGGGCGTGGCGGCTGGCCTTCGACTGCGGGACGGTCGAGTTCCACCACCACACGCTGCAAGGTGGCGCCGCTGGAAAGGCGGCTGACCTGCAGCGTGCCGCCATCCTTCAGGGACAGCGACAGCCGCCAGCCGGTCAGGCCCAGTCCCAGATCGATGGAATTGGTCCGTGGCGGATCGGCGCTGTCGTCCTTGAGGGCGGCAGCCACCGGTTCGGCCTGGGCGGCGGGGCAGGCGGCCTGCAGCGCGCGCAACGCCAGCGCCGCATCCTGCGCCGGGTCGGCCCAGGCGGCGAACGGCGTCAGCAGCCCTGCCGCCAGAGCAATGAAGGCGATCCTCATGGCGTCAGTATGCGCTCATGATCGTGGCGGCGTCATGATGGCGCTTTCGCCCGACCCCGGCCTGTGGCAGAACGCTTGCCATGAAAATCACCCTGCTCGACCGGCTGCAGGATATCGCCGCCGACTACGATGCCTTCATTCTCGATCTCTGGGGCGTGCTGCATGACGGGCAGAAGCCCTATCCCGGCGTGGTCGACTGCCTGATGGCGATGAAGCAGGCCGGCAAGAAGCGCGTCATCCTGTCGAACGCGCCCCGCCGCATCGAGCCGGTGATCGCGCGCATCACCGAGATCGGCATTCCGCCCGACGCCTATGACGGCATCATGACTTCGGGCCAGGATACGTGGGAGCATCTGCTGCTGCGCGGCCGGCCGGCTGCCATTCCCTTCTATGCGCAGATGGGCAAGCGCTGCCTGTTCATCGGGCCGGATCGGGATCTGGGGCTGCTGGAAAAAGTGGTGCATGAGCGGGTGGAAGATCCACGCGCGGCCGATTTTTGTCTCTGCACCGGCATCGTCGAGCGCGACGACATGCTCGATGTCTACGAGCCGAATTTGAAGGTGCTGGCCAAGCGCGGCACGCCGATGGTCTGCGCCAATCCCGACCTGGTGGTGCGCAACGGCGATCGGATGGAGCTTTGCGCCGGCTCGCTGGCCGCGTTCTTCGAAGAGCTGGGCGGCACCGTGCTCTATCACGGCAAGCCCTATCCGGAGATCTACGATCACGTCTTTGCGTTGCTGGGCAATCCCGATCCGCAGCGCACTTTGGCGATCGGCGACAGTTTGCGCACCGATATGGGCGGCGCCCAGACCATCGGCATCGATGCGCTGCTGATCACCGACGGCATCCATGCCGAGGAATTCGGCGTCACGGATGCCGGCGAAATCGACCTGGCGCTGGTCGCCGAGGCCTGTAACGACGAAGGTATTTCGCCGCGCGCAGCCATGCGCCGGCTGGCGTGGTAGGTTCTCACGCACAGGTGAGGGTGTTTTGATCGTTTGCGGCTGAACCGCGGCGGCCTAAGCTTGCGAACAAGGTCCGGCAAGCCTGGAGTGGGAATTGGCCGAAGCTCCGACAATCCGCCGCGAATGGCACTGGCATTTCGACCTGCCGCCGGAGAAAATCTGGCCGGTGCTGGCCGATACTGCGCGCTTTAACGAAGCCGCCAAGGCGCCCACCTACCAACTTGAAGAAATCGCCCAACCCGACGGTACAGTGCTGCGCAAAGGCGCGGCCAAGGTCGCCGGAATGGCAATGGCGTGGGAAGAGAAGCCTTACGAGTGGGTGCTTAACAAGAGCTTCCGCCAGGTTCGTGAGTTCACCAAAGGCCCCTTCAAGCGTTTCGGCCCGATCATGGAGATCGAGCCGGAGGGCTCCGGCAGCAAGGTTACCTATGCTTTCGAAGCGCAGCCGGCGACTTTGCTTGGCCGCCTGGCGGGCGATTCGCTCATGCGCAAGGCCGGCGGCATCATCGAGCGTCTGGCTAAGGAGGCGGTGAGCTTTCTCAAGGGCCAGAGCGAAACCATGTTCGATTTCGCGCCGCCGCCACCGCCGCAAGGCGCGCGCGAGAGAATCGATGCGGCGGTGGCGCTGCTGGAAGCGGGACCCTATTCGCACGGGCTCGCGCGCAGCCTGGGCGATCTGGTGCTGAAGGGTCAGGAAATGGATGTCGGCCGCTTGCGGCCGATCGCGCTGGCGCGGCACTGGAAAGTGCCGGAGCGCCATGTGATCGAATTGTGCCTGGCGGCGGTGCGTGCCGGCCTGCTCGGTATGCGGTGGGATCTGCTCTGCACGTCGTGCCGCGGGCCCAAGCTTTCGGTGGGCACGCTCGATCAGCTGCCGACCGGCGCGCATTGCTCCTCGTGCAATATAGATTACGAGCGCAATTTCACGCGCAATGTCGAGCTGGTGTTCTTTCCCAATGCGGCGATCCGGCCGATCAACGCCGGCGGCTATTGCCTGTCCGGCCCAATGACCACGCCGCATGTGCTGGTGCAGCAGATTCTGAAGCCAGGCGAGAAGCGGTCGCTGGAGCTGGATTTGCCTGCAGGGCTCTATCGTGTGCGGGGGCTGACCGGCGTCGAAGCGCTGGATTTCCAGCACGAGAGCGGCGCGTTCCCTGATGTGGTGGCGACCGCAGATGGCTTTGCGCTGGAGCCGGCGGCGATGCCGGGGAAAATCGTCTTCAGCAATCGCCGCCCGGTCGAGGTGGTGTTGCTGCTGGAGAGCCGCGAATGGGTGGCAGAGGCGCTCACCGCGCACAGGGCCACCATGCTGCAGGCCTTCCGCGATCTTTTCGCCCAGGCGACGCTGCGCCCGGGCGACGAAGCGGGGGTCGATCGCGTGACGCTGATGTTCTCAGACCTCAAGGGGTCGACTGAGCTTTATGAAAGGTTGGGTGATGCCGCTGCGTACAATCTGGTGCGCGGCCACTTCGCCTATCTCGGTTCGATCGTGCGCGACAATAACGGTGCGGTGGTAAAGACCATCGGCGATGCGGTGATGGCCGCGTTCGGCGATCCGGCCGATGCCGTGCGCGCGGCCGTCGACATCCAGCGCCGCATCGGCGAGTTCAATGCCCGGCATCGCGCCGAAGGCGGCGCGGCCGAGGCCATCGTGGTCAAGCTCGGCATCCACCGCGGCGCCTGCATTGTAGTCAATCTGAACGAGCGGCTGGATTATTTCGGTTCGACGGTCAATCTCGCCGCTCGATTGCAAGGCCAGAGCCGTGGCGCCGATCTGGTTTTGTCGACGGAGATCGCCGACGACCCGCAAGTGGCGCAGCTGCTGGCTGAACTGCCGCATCGTGAGGAGAGCGCGGTGCTGCGGGGGTTCGCGCGCGAGATCCCGTTCCGGCGCGTGATGCTGGAGCAGAATTCCTAACGCAGCGACCAGCGCTGGAAAAAATCCCAGATCAGATCGACGGCGCGGAACGGGTTCTTGGAAGGCCCGCCACTGCGCTCCATCAGCGGACCGCGCTCGCTGCCGGGCCAGTGGTGGCCCATGCCTTCGACGACGTAAAAGGCGACTTCGACGTTGTCGCGGCAGGCGGTCCAGTGCGTCAGGCGGACGCCGGCATAGGGACGGCTGTCCGCTTTCTCCCGGCACTGGTCCATCGCCGCCCAGGCTTCGGGATTGGTGCGAAAAGGCGGCCGGGGATCGGAGCGGCTGCCCCACATGGGGATGACAACCTCGCCGCCTTCCCACGGCGCCAGGGGATCTGCATCGCCGACCAGCGTCAGGACCGGCAGCCCCCGCGGCAGGTCGGCCCGTTTGCCGAAGAGATCGCCGGCGGCGGGCGCGATGGCTGCGACCTCGCTCGTCATTTCAAGCCCGACCCGCTGCGTCATCGACGAGCCGCTGGAAAAGCCGCTGACATAGACGCGTTTGCGGTCTATGCCGTATTGGCGGGCGGCCTGGTCGATCAGCGCGCGCAGGAAGCCGATGTCGTCGCTGCTGGTGACGTTGGGGCCGGCGCGGCCGGAGCCGTCGTTCCAGACGCGCGGGTTGCGCAGGAAATTGGCCTCGCGATCAGCCAGCACGGCCGAGGCGTCGGGCGCTATCAGCAGGAAGCGCACCTCGTCCGCCTTTCGCACCCAGCCATATGATTCGGCCGCATGTTTGCCGCTGCCGCCGGCGCCATGCAGCATGATGACCAGCGGCGCGTTCTGGCGCAGCCCGTCGGGTGCGTGAAGGAAATAGCTGCGCTTGGCCGGGCCAACGGCAATTTCACGCTGGTCGCCTGCCATTGCCGGCAAGGCAAGAGCGGCTGCGGCCAACGCCAGAATGAGCGTGCGAATGATCCCCATGCGGGTAGCTACGGGCCGAGCCCGCGTTTCATCCCTAGCTGAAAAAATGCACTTTCAGCGCATAACCCGCCTCGTCGTTGGCGCGCAGGCCCTGCTTGAGGAAGCGGGTCAGCGAGAAGAAGCCGTGGATCGTGCCGGGATAATTGGTGTAGGTGACCTTGATGCCGGCTTGCATCAGGCGGTCGGCATACTCCTTGCCCTCGTCGCGCAGCGGATCGAAGCCGGCGGTCAGTACGAAGGCCGGCGGCAGGCCGCTCAAATCCTTGGTGAAGAGCGGCGAGATGCGCGGGTCGGTTCGGTCGATGCCTTTGGGCGCGTAGTGATCGAAGAACCATTTCATCAGCGGCGCGGTGAGGAAATAGCCGTCGGCGAATTGCTTGCGCGATGCGCTCTCGGTGTGATTGTCGGTAGCGGGATAGATCAGCAGCTGGAAGGACGGCAATTGCCCGCCGCTCTGCTTCTGCACCTGGCAGATGACGGCGGCGAGATTGCCGCCGGCCGAATCGCCGCCGACGGCGAGCCTGTCGGCCTGCGTGTCGAACTGGGCGGCGTTGGCGGCGACGTGGCGGAAAGCGGCGACGGCGTCGTCGACCGGGGCGGGGAAGGGATGCTCCGGCGCCAGGCGATACTCGATGCTGATCACCTGGCAGCCGCTGATGTTGCACATGCGCCGGCAAGTCGAGTCATGGGTTTCGATGGTGCCGATGACGAAGCCGCCACCGTGGTAGTAGATGAGCGTTGGCAGAATCTTGGCGCTGGCGCCCATCGGCCAGTAGCGGCGGAAGCCGATCGCACCATGGGGTCCGGGCAGAGTGCCGTCGACGACGCGCGCCACTTCCGGCGCATCGATCTCGCCTTTTTCCGCCAGACCGTCGGCCTGGGCGCGGGCGGATTTGGCATCCATGGTGTCGAGCGTTGGCCGGCCCGATTTTTTCATCAGGTCCAGCACCATGGCGGCTTCGTCGTCGAGCTTCATCGTTTCCCCCTAACTCACTAAATTCATTTGCCTTTTGCCATGCTGCGGCTGCGTTGACACGCCGGAAGGCCGGAGACCATACTGCCGACGAACAGTTTGAAAGATCAAGGTTATGGCTGAATTTCCGAAGAAAACCCTGGCCGATTGGGAGAAACTCGCCGCCAAGGAACTGGGCGACGCCAAACTGTCGGATATCACCTGGCAGACGCCCGAGGGCATCGCGGTCAAACCGATCTACACGGCTGCCGATCTGGAGAACCTCGAGACGCTGGGCACGCTGCCGGGTTTTGCGCCCTATGTGCGTGGCCCCAAGGCGACCATGTACACCAACCGGTCCTGGACCGTGCGCCAGTACGCCGGCTTCTCCACTGCCGAGGAATCCAACAAATTTTATCGCGCCAATCTGAAGGCCGGGCAGATGGGCCTGTCGGTGGCGTTCGATCTGGCGACCCATCGCGGCTACGACTCCGACCATCCGCGCGTTGTGGGCGACGTGGGCAAGGCCGGCGTGGCGATCGATTCTGTCGAGGATATGAAGATCCTGTTCGACGGCATCCCGCTCGACAAAATGAGCGTGTCGATGACCATGAACGGGGCGGTGCTGCCGGTGCTGGCGGGCTACATCGTCGCCGCCGAAGAGCAGGGCGTGTCGCAAGACAAGCTGTCGGGGACCATCCAGAACGACATCCTCAAGGAGTTCATGGTCCGCAACACCTACATCTTCCCGCCCGAACCTTCGATGCGGGCAGTGGCCGACATCATCGAGTACACGGCCAAGCACATGCCGAAGTTCAACTCGATCTCGATCTCCGGCTATCACATGCAGGAAGCCGGCGCGACCTTGGTGCAGGAGCTGGCCTTCACGCTGGCCGACGGCCTGGAATACGTGCGCGCGGCTTTGGCCAAGGGATTGAAGATCGACGAATTCGCCACGCGCCTGTCGTTTTTCTTCTGCATCGGCATGAACTTCTTCATGGAAGTCGCCAAGCTGCGCGCCGCCCGCTTCCTGTGGGCCGAGCTGATGCAGCAATTCGAGCCCAAGAATCCCAACAGCCTGGCGCTGCGCACCCATTGCCAGACTTCGGGCGTGTCGCTGACCGAGCGCGATCCCTACAACAACGTCGTGCGCACCGCCTACGAGGCGCTGGCCGCGATCCTGGGCGGCACGCAGTCGCTGCACACCAATTCCTTCGACGAGGCTATCGCGCTGCCGACGCCGACTTCGGCGCGGCTGGCGCGCAACACGCAGCTGATCCTGCAGCACGAGACGGGCGTCACCAAGGTCGTCGATCCGCTGGCCGGCAGCTATTACGTCGAGAGCCTGACCGCCAGCCTGGTCGCTGAAGCGCGCAAGCTGATCAACGAAGTCGAGGCCATGGGCGGCATGACCAAAGCGGTGGAAGCCGGCATGCCCAAGCTGCGCATCGAGGAAGCCGCCGCCCGTCGCCAGGCGCGAGTCGATCGCGGCGAAGAGATCATCGTCGGCGTCAACAAGTTCCAGGCCGACAAGGAGCCGGAAATCGATTTCCTCGACATCGACAATACCCAGGTGCGCGAGGCGCAGGTCGCGCGGTTGAAGACCATCAAGGCCAGGCGCGATCCCGCTAAGGTCAAGGCGACGCTCGACGCGCTGACAAGGGCAGCGGCCGACAAGAGCGGCAATCTTCTGGCGCTGTCGATCGAAGCGACGCGCGCGCGCGCCACGGTCGGCGAAATTTCCGACGCGCTGGAGAAGGTGTTCACCCGCCATCAGGCGACCATCCGCTCGATCGCGGGCGTCTATGGCCAGGGCTTCGAAGGCGACGAGGGGTTCCGCAAGGCGCAGGACATGGTGGCGCGTTTCGCTGAAAGCGAAGGCCGTCGCCCGCGCATGCTGGTGGTGAAGATGGGGCAGGACGGCCACGACCGCGGCGCCAAGGTGATCGCCACGGCCTTTGCCGATATCGGGTTCGACGTCGATATCGGGCCGCTGTTCCAGACGCCGGAAGAGGCCGCCCGCCAGGCGATCGAGAACGATGTGCATGTGATCGGCGTGTCCTCGCAGGCCGCAGGGCACAAGACCCTGGTACCGGATTTGATCGAACAAGTGCGGCGCATGGGCGGCAGCGACATACAAATCGTATGCGGCGGTGTCATCCCGCCGCAGGATTACGAGTTTTTGCGCAAATCGGGTGTGGCGGCGATTTACGGACCGGGCACTAATATCCCGCAAGCGGCGGCGGAGATCCTGTCGCTGCTGAGGCAGAAGAAGGCCGCCGCCTAGACCGGGCAGCGGCCGACCCTTGGGGGAGGGGCGGCAATGGATAAGAACCGGGCTTTGTGGACCAGGCTGCTCTGGGGCTTGCTGGTCGCGGCCAGCGTTGCCTGGATGGCGGTGTACTTCCTCTATGTCGAGCAGGCGATGGGCTGGCAGAACGCAGCCGACACGCTGCTGCCGCATGAGATCGCCATGCTGGTGCTGGGGCTGGTCGCACCGCCCTTGCTGCTGGTCACCCTGATCGCCGCTTTCCGCGGCCAGATGCAGGTCCATATCCAGGAAGAGACCGTCGATCGCCTGCCGCTGGTGTTGCGCGAGGCGCGCGAGGATACCGAAACGGCGGTCGGCCGCGTGCTGGCCGATGTCGAGAAACGCACCGATGCGCTGGGCGACCGGCTGGCGGCAGCGGGCAATCGCATCGACGCCATCTCCGAGCGCCTGTCGGCGCAAACCGACGAGCTGCAGCGCTTCTCCGAACTGGTCGACAAGCTCACGCATGAGCGTCTGGCGTTCGACGCCACGGTGGCGCCGCGCATGGCCGATCTGGGCGATCTCGAGCACCGCACCGCCGAACTGCGCAACCTCGTCGAGCAGGCGGTCAATATCTCCCGCATGACGATCGCCGGCCTGAGCGAGGCCAGCGCCGGCATGTCGTCAGCGCTTAATGAGGCGGTCAACGATTCGCGTCGCCAGATCGAAACCGTCGCCGGGGAATTGCGCGCCGCCGTTGCCGCCGAGATCGGCGCCATCAACGCCCTGCCGCAGGAGATGGCGGAGAAGCTGAAGGTCTCCGGCGAAGAAGTGCGCCAGCGCATTGCCGGCGAGTTGTCGGGCTTCGACGAAGCGGTGGCGCAGGCCATCGACCGCACGGGCGCCGCGGGCGAGCGGCTGCGCGGCGCATTGAGCGAGGAAGTCGGCTCGCTCGACCGAGCCATGGACGGGGCGCTCGCCAAGGCGGGCCAGTCGAGCCAGAGCCTGCGCCAGGCTTTTGCCGGCGAAGTCACCGGCCTGGCCGATGCGGCGGCGCAAGCGCTCAAGGCGCTGGAAGAGAAGCTCGCCGAACTCAGCGGCACGTTCGATCAGCGGCTGGGCACCTACCAGAAAGACGTCGATGCGCTGGTCGGCAAGGTCAGCAGCGTGTCGGCCGATTTCGATCGCCACACGAAATCGATCGGCGACGTGGCGGAAGTCGCTTCCCAGCGCGCTGCCGCCCTTGGCGAGGCGTTCGGCAAGCAGACGGCCAGCTTGTCGGGGGCGGCGACGCGAGCCGAGGCCGCCGCTTCGGCGGTGCGCGAGGTGCTGCAGCGCGAGACCCAGGCGCTCGATCAGGCGCTCACCGAATCGAGCAAGCGCATCGACGGCATCAACGACCGCATGCACGAACGCATCCGCCTGCTCAATGTCGCGGCTGAGGCTGCCGGCAACAAGGTGGCGCAGGCGGGCGAGATGTTCCGGCGCGAGGTCGTGGCGCTCGCCATGGAATCCACCAAGACGCTGGACAGTTTCGCCGAGATGGGTAAAACGCTGCAGAATCAGGGCCAGTCGCTGGCGACGCACGGCGAAGGCGTGCGCGCTACGGTCAACGATTTGGCGGCTGATCTGGCCAAGCTGGAGGCCACATTGCAGCGCCAAGGCGGCAGCATTGGCGACACCGCGCAGGCCGTGCTGAGCCGCATCGAATCGGTCAACACTGCGCTCGACCAGCATACAAGGCATCTGACCGATGCGGCTTCCGTCGCCATGGAACGCAGTGGCTCGGTCGCCGAAACCCTGCGCGACCAGGCCGATTCCATGCAGCGCGCCATCGAGACGCTGATCGACAAGGCGCCGGCGCTGGGCGCCCTGCTGCAACAACAGACCCAGACCCTGATCGACAACACCGATTCGGCCGTCAACCGCATTGGCGAGATCGCCGAGATGTTCTCGCAACAGAAGGACACGATGGACGAAGGCCTGCGCGATGCGCTGAACGGCCTGAAGGATCTGTCCGACGCAATCGCCAAGGAATTGCAGCAACTGTCGACCGCTTCCGATGACACGGCGCAACGCATGACGGAGGTCGGCGATGCTTTCGCCGCCCGGGCGCGGCAGATCAATCTGGCCGTCGAGACGGCGGCCAGCCAGACCAACGAAGCCGGCTCCGCCCTGGCGCAACGAATCGAGAAATGGGTTACGCAACAGCGCGATACGCTGCAGAGCGTCGAAACGGCGATCGAGCGAATGCGCGAGCAGGCCGAAGGGTTGCGGGATGCGTCAAAGGCGGCGACCGAGCAGGTCGAGCATATCCGCTCCACCGAGCTCGAAGCGCGACGCGACAGCTTCCTCCGTTCGGGCAGCGAGATCATCAGCCAGCTCAACGCCGCGTCGGTCGATATGAGCCGGCTGCTGCAGGACGGCATCCCGACCGACGCCTGGGCCAAGTATCAGGCCGGCGATCGCGGCTTCTTCGCCCGCCGCCTTCTGAAGATCAAGGACGAGGGCGCCATGCCCATCGTGCGCGCCAAGTACCATCAGGACGGCGATTTTCGCGCCCATGTCGATCGGTTCCTGCGCCAGTTCGAGAAGCTCGAGGAGAAGGCGCTGGAAATCGATTCCGACAAGCTGCTGCACCAGGCGCTGGTGACGGGCGACATTGGCAAGGTGTACGTGCTGCTGGCCGAGGCGCTGGGGCGGCGGCATTAGGCCAGGCTGCCGAGCCTCGCTGCGACGTTATTTCTGCAGCGCGATTCTTTCCGCTTCGGTCAGCGGCCGGCTGTCGAATTTGCGCAGCTGGCCGGCGATGGTGCCGAAGCTGGTTTCGATCTCCACGCGCAGTGGATAGAGCCGGCCGCTGTCGTCCAGCGACCCCAACCACAGCTTGGCGGGTTTGTCGAAATCCTCGTCCGGATCGGTATTGGGCTTGTAGCCGGCGATCTTGCGCAGACGCACCTCGCACACGAGCGACTCGCCTTTGACCTTGAAGTCGTTGGACGGGAAGTTCTCGCTGCCGATCTTCTTCGGCACCAGATCGAAGCGGGTGCGCCCGTCATAGACCGGCAAGGTGCCGGCGCAGGGATCGCTGCGTCCGAGGACCGCCACCATGGCCGCCATCAGCGGATCCCAGGCACCGCGCCGATGGTCGGCGCTGACTTCGCGGCCGGGCTTGATGTCGGGCGGCGGGGTTTCGGCGATGTTTAGCGTGCCGTCGCCATTGTAGGAGGCGCGCAAGGCGCGGGCCTTGTCGCCGGAAACGATTTCGGCCACCGATTCGCCGGGTGCGACGCGGTTGTCGATGACGCGGCCGCGCGATACATGGACGGCGCGATAGGCCTTGGACAGGACGTCAAGCACGCCGTCCTTGCCTACCGAAGCGCGGGCCATGAACCGGTCGCCGGCAATGCGCAACTGTGTATCGGCCTTCATACCGTAAATGCCGCCGATTTTGACTTCGTAGGAGAGGGCGATCTGCCGGTCTTCGGGATCGGCGGCCCGGGCAGCAGGAAGCAGGCCCGTCAGCATCGTGGCCGCCAGGACGCAACTCGCCGCGTTTGCCGTTTTCCAGCCCTTCATGGTCCCGACTGTAAGCCCAAATATGGCGACAACAAGCCCGGCATTGGCGTTTTTTGTCCCATCCGCCGGTCGTTCCTATATGTTGCCGGCCATGTCTCTTGCCAATACCTCTACTCGGCCGAACAAGTCTGCCGCCCCGACGCCCACCTGGCGCACGATCGCGACCCTGCTGCCCTATCTGTGGCCCAAAGGCGCCCTCGACCTGAAGCTGAGGGTGGCGGTGGCAGTCGTTTTGCTGATCCTGGCCAAGCTCGCCAATGTGTCGGTGCCGGTCTTCTACAAGCAGGCGGTTGATGCGCTGACGCCGGGTAACGCGGTAGTGGCGGCCTTGTCCGTGCCGGTGCTGCTTATCGTGGCTTATGGCGTTGCGCGCGCCCTGGCGCTGGCGTTCGGCGAGTTGCGCGATGCCGTCTTCGCCCGGGTCGCCCAGCGCGCCATCCGCCAGGTGGCGCTGAAGACCTTTCGCCATCTGCATGCGCTGTCGCTGCGTTTCCATCTCGAGCGCCAGACCGGCGGGCTGTCGCGCGCCATCGAGCGCGGCACGGCCGGCATCGAATTCCTGCTGACCTTCAGCCTGTTCAATATTCTGCCCACCATCGTCGAGATGGCGCTGGTCACCGTCATCCTGTGGACGCTGTACGATTTTACCTTCGCAGCGGTGATCGTCGCCACAATCGTGGTCTATATCGTGCTGACGCTGGCCATCACCGAATGGCGCACCAAGTACGTGCGGCAGATGAACGAGACCGATGCCGAGACCAATATCAAGGCGATCGACTCGCTGCTGAATTTCGAGACGGTGAAATATTTCGGCAACGAAGACCACGAGGCCGACCGCTTCGATCGCTCGCGCCAGCGCTATGAGCGGGCCGCCATTCGCTCCAAGGCGACACTGTCGATGCTGAACATCGGCCAGGCCGTCGTGATCGCCATCGGTCTGGTGCTGGTGATGATCCTGGCCGGGCAGGGCGTGGTCGAAGGCCGCATGACGGTGGGCGATTTCGTGCTGGTGAACACCTATCTGGTCCAGCTCTACGTGCCGCTGAACTTCCTGGGCTTCGTCTATCGCGAGATCCGCCAGTCGCTGGTCAACATGGAGCAGATGTTCTCGCTGCTATCCATCAACACTGAGATCGCCGACAAGCCGGGCGCAACGCCGCTGCAGGTCAGCCAGGGCGTGGTTGAGTTCAGCAACGTCGATTTCCGCTACGAGGCCAATCGCGCCATTCTGCACGATGTCAGCTTTCGCGTGCCGGCGGGCCATACGGTGGCGATCGTCGGCCCCTCGGGCGCCGGCAAGTCCACCATCTCGCGCATCCTGTTCCGCTTCTACGACGTGGCTGCGGGCCGCGTCACCATCGACGGGCAGGACATCCGCGACGTGACGCAGAAGAGCCTGCGTTCGGCGATCGGCATCGTGCCGCAGGATACGGTGCTGTTCAACGACACCATCTATTACAACATCGCCTATGGCCGCCCTTCCGCCACGACCGAGGAAATCGAGCAGGCAGCAAGGCTGGCGCGCATCCACGATTTCATCGTCGGCCTGCCGGAGGGCTACAAGACCATGGTCGGCGAGCGCGGGCTGAAACTGTCGGGCGGCGAGAAGCAGCGGGTCGCCATCGCCCGCACCATTCTCAAGAACCCGCCCATCCTGCTGTTCGACGAGGCAACGTCGGCCCTCGATACGCAAACCGAGCGCGAAATCCAGAACTCGTTGAAGGAAGTCTCGCGCTCTCGCACCACATTGGTGATCGCGCACCGCTTGTCGACGGTGGTCGATGCCGAGGAAATCATCGTGCTCGACAAGGGGCGTATCGTCGAGCGCGGGCGTCACGGCGAGCTGCTGGCTAAGGGCGGCATCTACGCCGCCATGTGGCAGCGCCAGCAGGAGGCGATCGAGCGAGGGTTGCAGCCGGACGAAGATGGCGGAGCGGCCAGCTTGCGGGCGTTGGGGCATTTGCGCCCCGCCATTGCCGAGTAGCCAGCGCGGCGCGAAGGCGGGCGTTTGAATATCAGTGCCGGGCGCTGGAAATGGCGCTTTCGGGCCAGGGCGGCTGGGTTGCGTCGATCACCAGCTGCGCCTCGTCGCCCTTCTCGAGCGTTTCGTGCAGATTAGCGGTCCACAATTCGAACGCAATCGATTCCACGGCATCCTCAAACGGCGGCGTGACGAATACCGGAGGCACGCAGCCAAGGAAAACGGCTTGCGCCTCGAGACGGCGGTTCAGCCGATCGATCTCGCGCAGGATCGCCTGCATGTAGGGATCGGCCTCGCTGCCGCGATGGACGGCTGAAAGAATGGCTTGGCAATTGTTGCGGTCGATCATGCGTTGCTCCGCCCGATCTGAAGAACGGCGTTGCGGTGCCGCTCGAACCCAACAACCGTTCTTCCCGAAATTGGTTCCCACGCCTTCAACCGCCCATGCCCACCCTTGTGCGATCAAGGGGTTAGAGCCCGGCAACGCCTTCATGGCGCAAAAGCCAGCGTTTGCGCTCCAACCCGCCGCCATATTTGACCAGCGCGCCGTCGCTGCCGATCAGCCGATGGCAGGGCACCACGATGCTGATCGGATTGGCGCCGTTGGCCGCCCCCGTGGCCCGGATCGCCGCCTTATGGCCGATCCGTGCGGCGAGCTGGGCGTAGCTTTGGGTGGCGCCGGCGGGAATGGCGCGCAAAGCTTTCCAGACCTTCTTCTGGAACGCCGTGCCGCCGGTTTGGACCTTGATCGCATCGATGGCTGTCAGTTCCCCAGCGAAATAGCTTTCGAGAGCGAGGCGCGCGGGCGACCGCGCTCGCGTCTCCACTATCGCGACCTCATCGCCGTATTGCCGGCGCAGCAAATTTTGCAGTCGCACCTCGTGATCTTCCCAGTCCAGCGAACGCAGCCGCTGCCGCTCGTCGCACAGCAGCAGCATGGCGCCGATCGGCGAGGGCAGGCGCTCGAGAACAAGGCGCAGCGTCATCGCCGCATGATAGCGAGGCCAATTGTGGATAGGCTTGCGCTCGCGTAAGAATCGGCAATGCCCCGTCTCCATATCCTCGGCGCGTCCGGTTCTGGCACGACGACCTTGGCGGCGGCGTTGTGCGCGCGGCATGACTGGGCGCATTTCGATACCGACGATTTCCTCTGGATAAAGACTGATCCTCCCTATACCGAGATGCGCCCGCGCGAGGAGCGGCAGTCGATGCTGGCGGCGGCGCTGGACGGCGTGCGCGACTGGGTCGTGTCGGGCTCGATGTGCGGTTGGGGCGACATCTTCATGCCGCGCTTCGATCTGGTGGTTTTCCTGTCGGTGCCGGCCGAGATCCGCATCAAGCGCTTGACCGCGCGCGAAGGCGGGCGTTACGGGCCGGGCGGCATCGAGCCCGGCGGCAAGATGCACGATGCCTTCATCGAGTTCATGGCCTGGACGGCGCAATACGACGACGGCGTGCCCACCATGCGCAGCCGGGCCATGCACGAGGAGTGGATGGGCAGGCTTTCCTGCCCGGTGCTCCGGCTGGATGGGATGTGGCCCTTGGCCGATCTTGTGGCTGAAGTCGAATCCAGGCTGACGATCTCGGGCCAAAGCTGACAACACCCCGGCAATCGGCTAATGAAACGCCATCATGGCGGGCAGCGCGAAACCGGTGAAGACCAGCGAGGCGGCGACGGATCGGCTGGCGGCCGACATCCTGGTCGGCGACCGGCGCGCGCTGGCCAAGGGCATCACGCTGGTCGAATCAACCCGCGCCGACCATCGTGTGCAGGCCGATGCGCTGCTGGCTGCCTTGCTGCCGCATACCGGAAAGTCGGTGCGGCTGGGCATCACCGGCGTGCCGGGGGTGGGCAAGTCGACCTTCATCGAGCGCTTCGGGCTTACCTTGATCGAGCGTGGCCACAAGGTGGCGGTGCTGGCGGTCGATCCCTCGTCGAAGGTTTCCGGCGGTTCGATCCTGGGCGACAAGACGCGCATGGAATTGCTGTCGCGCGATGAGGCCGCGTTCATCCGACCGTCGCCCGCCGGCCGCACTCTGGGCGGCGTCGGGCGGCGCACGCGCGAGAGCATTCTTCTGGTCGAGGCGGCTGGCTTCGACGTGGTGGTCGTCGAGACGGTGGGTGTGGGCCAGTCGGAGACTACCGTGTCGGAAATGGTCGACATGTTTGTGCTGTTGCTGCTGCCTGGCGGTGGCGACGAATTGCAGGGCATCAAGAAGGGTGTGGTCGAATTGGCCGATCTGGTTGTGGTCAACAAGGCCGATGGCGAGATGAAGACCGTGGCCACGCGCTCGGCCGCCGATTACCAGCACGCGCTGCATCTGCTGCGCCCCGCCACGCCCAACTGGCATGTCGAGGTACGCACGTGTTCGGCGGTGACGGGCGAGGGGATCGCCGAAGTGTGGGAGACCGTCGGCCGCTTCCGCAGCGCCGTGGGCCAGAGCGGGATCGCCGCGCGCCGCGCCGAGCAGGCGCGCGCCTGGATGTGGAACGAGATGGGCGAGACCTTGCTGAGCCGGCTGCGCGAGCATGAGGGTGTGCGCGCGCGCCTGCCGGAGCTGGAGCGGGCGGTGATGGAAGGCCGCGCCACCGCCGTCGCCGCCGCCAATGAATTGCTGGCGATCTTCACCGGCGCGCGCAAATGAAGCCGCGCATCCGGGCCAGGAGCGGCAAGGCCAAGGCGGGTATCGTCGTGCGCAAGGCGCGGGCGGCGGTCGAGAAGCTGCCGTTCTGGAAGACCAAGACGCTGGAGCAGATGACGCCCAAGGAGTGGGAGTCGCTGTGCGACGGCTGCGGCAAGTGCTGCACCTACAAGCTGGAATACGAGGAGACCGGCGAGCTGGCGCAGACCAATGTCGCCTGCCGGCTGTTCGACGGCGAAAGCTGCCGCTGCTCGGACTACAAGAACCGCAAGAAGATCGTGCCCGATTGCATCCTGCTGACCCCCAAGGTGGTGCGGAAGATGAACTGGCTGCCCTCGACCTGCGGCTACCGGCTGGTGATGCAGGGCAAGGATCTCTATTGGTGGCATCCGCTGATCTCGGGCGATCCGGAGACGGTGCACCAGGCCGGCATCTCCGCCCGCGGTCGGGTGATCAACGAGCTGGAGGCCGGGCCGCTCGAAGACCATGTCGTCGAGTGGGACGATAAGTAAGCGGTTTCAAGGGGTTAAGCCCGCTACGCGCGCCGCCGTCCTGACGGCTTGACCAATCCCGCCCAAGCCCGTAAAAGACCGGGCTTCCGCTGCCCGGATATTCCGGGGGCGTCCAAGGATTTCAAGGGTTAAGACCATGACGCGTCGCTGCGAACTGACCGGCAAAGGTGTCCAGGTCGGCCACAATGTGAGCCATTCCAACCGCAAGACCAAGCGGCGCTTCCTGCCGAACCTGCAGGTCGCTTCGGTGCTGTCGGAGGCCCTGGGCCATGCCGTGCGCCTGCGCCTGACGCCGCGCGGCCTGCGCACCATCGAGCACAATGGCGGTATCGACGCCTATCTCACCGGCACCAGCAATCTGAAGCTGACCGAAGAGATGCGCGCGCTGAAGCGCCGTGTGGTGAAGGCCAAGGCGGCGCGCGAGAAGAAGGCTGCCGCCTAAGACTTCCATCTGCCAAGTTTGGAAAGCCGCCTGCGGGCGGCTTTTTCTTTGCCTGAAGTTCAGTCCTTCAGCACGAAATGCAGCAGCAGGGTGCGCTGCAGGCCCTTGTTGAAATTGTCATCGGCGATGATCCACAGCCCGATGCGTCCGTCTGGCAGCACCAACGCATCGACCGATTCCAGGTTCTCGGTGATCACCGGCGCGGCGAGGTAGGCCAGCTCCTCCGGCTCCAGGATCGCGTCGGGCCGGATGTCGCCGGCACGCACCCGCACCACGCGCACACGCACGCCTTCGATCGGGTTGAAGGCGCGTTCGGTCAGCACAACGTCGCCATTGGGCAGGGCGGCGGCGCCGGTGGGGCGGAATGGGCCGACGATGCGATAGGCGAGTTTGTGCCACGAGACGTCGTTGCCCCGCACCGTGCCGATCCAGGCGCGCACCAGGCCCAGCCCGGCGGTGAGATCCTCCGCCACCGCCAGCACGCGGCCATCGGGCAAGGTCGCCAGCGCCTCCAGCCCGTCATTGTTGGGCGCCTTCTCGAGATCGGGCGGCGTGGTTATGCGGATCGGCCTGCCGCTCAAGCCCCGACCGTCGCGTTCGGCGCCGGCGGGATAGAGCAGCACGCGATGGTCGCGCTCGAAGCCGACCAGCAGGCGGCCGTCGAGCAGTCGCGTCAGGCTTTCGGCGTCGTTGACCTTGCTGTTGGCCATCGGCTCGCCATTGGGATCGACCATGTTGTCGAGCGCGACACGATCGATGCCGGCCAGAAACCCTTTGGCGTCGTAGCGCAACTCGCCGACGGCCCATTGGCCGGTGTCGGAGATGGCGCGCAGATGCTTGCCGCCGTTTTCGATCAGCATGCCGGACAGGCCGCCGAAGCGCTTGTGGTCCGAGGCGATGGCGATGCCGCCGCGCCATTCAAGCTTGCCTACCATGGTACGCGCCGGATCGCTGCCGTCGAGCAGTACCGTGCTGGTGCGCACGACGATGTCCTCGGCGCGAGCGGGAAAAGTCGCGAGGCTTGCGGCGAGCGAGATGGCGGCAAGCAGGATGCGAGAGGGCACGAACGGACGCGCAAGGCGCAGCATGAAAAATCTCCGGCGAGAAAGCTGCGGATTATTGTGGGGCGGCGGGTGTGTTACAATCGATTTCACGATGTCACACGATACGTTCAGTCGATCCGGACCCATTGCCCGTCGCACAATGCTGGCCGGCGCCGCGGCTCTGGCAGGCCTTGCCGTCGCGCCGTCCGTTCGCCGGGCGCAGGCGCAGGTGCAGCCCGTGTCGGAGAACGCCACCTTGACCCTGCCGGGCGGCAAGGTGGTCGGCGCCACGGTCTATCTGCCGCCCAATGTACCGGCTCCGGCGGTGCTGCTGCTGCACGATCGCTGGGGCATGACCGACGTGCTGCGCGAGCGCGCCGCGTCGCTTGCGCTGGACCGCTACATCGTGGTCTGCGTCGATCTGTTCGGCGGCCACGTGGCGGGAACGCCGGCCGAGGCCGACCGGCTGGCGGCGGCGCTCGATACGCAGGAAGCGGCGGCCACGGTCAATGGCTGGATCAACTGGATCCGGGCGGATGCGCGCTGCAATCGAAATGTCGGACTGCTCGGCTTCGGCATGGGCGGCGCCATGGCGGTCGAGGCGTCGGTGCAGACGCCGGTGCAGGCCGTGGTGCTCTACTACACGCCGATCAACAAGCGGCCCGAGCTGATGCTGCGCCTGACCGCACCGATCGTCGGCCATTATTCCGAGCGCAACCGCGCCTTCAGCATCGATGCGGTCGAGGATCTGCAGTTCCAATTGCAAAAGGCCAACAAGCAAAGCCGCCTGCACCTCTACGACGCCGACCCCGATTTCGCCAACCCCGCCAGCCCGCAATTCGCGCGAGGCGACGCGCTCTTGGCGTGGAACCGGACGGTGGCGTTCTTAAGGGCGACGTTGGGGGCGGGGGCTTGAGGTGTTTTTCAACCTGTCAGCGCCGGCGCAAATAGCCGTTCTGGCGGCGGTTGCGGCAATGCTTTTATCGCCCTCTATTGGCCGGGCTAATTGGCAAAACACCAAATGGGGAATGTCGGAAGAGCAAGTAAGGGCCGTGGTGCCTGGCCTGCGTAAAACTTCCGCCGACCAGAGGAATGGCAAGAAATATATCGATGGCGGCGAACCCATATTGACGGGCAGATATCGCAGCGAGGGAATTTCCTACACGCCGTTTTTCTATTTTGGCGGCGACAGGCCCGGTTTATCGAGGGTCGTCCTGAGCTTGGATCTGGCTTCGATGTGCGGCGACATCGGCGAAAAACTTACAAAGCGTTATGGCTCACCGACAAACGTAACCAATCATCCCGGGTTTGGCGTTTCCATCTGGTCGATCGGCGGCGAGGAAATCAGCTTGGTTCGCATTTCCAAAGGCGAAGACATTTCTGATTGTGGAATTTCTTATCGTCCCACGACAAAAATCCGGTGAGATACACCGGCATATAATTTTTATGGAGTGTCGGTAAAATTCCGAAAGCGGGTCGTCAATAATTGCAACGAACCGATAATTTTATCGCCGCCCGCCGGCATGCCGCGGCGCTTTGGCGTTCTCTTCCTCGTCGAACAGCGAGGCGAGCTGTTCCATCATCGTGCCGCCGAGCTGGTCGGCGTCGACCAGGGTGACGGCGCGGCGGTAGTAGCGGGTGACGTCGTGGCCGATGCCGATGGCGACCAGCTCGATGGGCGAGCGGGTTTCGATGTAGTCGATCACGTCGCGCAGATGGCGTTCGAGGTAGTTGCCGGGGTTCACTGACAGCGTCGAATCGTCGACCGGGGCGCCGTCGGAGATCACCATCAGAATCTTGCGCTCCTCGGTGCGGCCCAGCAGGCGGTTATGCGCCCATAGCAGCGCCTCGCCGTCAATGTTCTCCTTGAGGATGCCTTCGCGCAGCATCAGGCCCAGGCTCTTGCGCGCCCGCCGCCACGGCGCGTCGGCCGGCTTGTAGACGATGTGGCGCAGATCGTTGAGGCGGCCGGGATTGGCGGGCTTGCCGTCGGCCAGCCATTTCTCGCGGCTCTGGCCGCCCTTCCAGGCGCGGGTGGTGAAGCCCAGGATTTCGACCTTCACGCCGCAGCGCTCCAGCGTGCGGGCCAGAATATCGGCGCTCATGGCGGCGACGGTGATGGGTCGCCCGCGCATGGAGCCGGAATTGTCGATCAGCAGGGTGACGACGGTGTCGCGGAAATCGGTGTCCTTCTCGACCTTGTAGGACAGCGACTGGGTCGGCGTGACGATGATGCGGGCAAGCCGCGCGGCATCGAGGATGCCTTCCTCGAGATCGAACTCCCAGGCGCGGTTCTGCTGCGCCATCAGGCGGCGCTGCAGGCGGTTGGCGAGACGGCCGATGACGCCTTGCAGATGCGACAGCTGCTGATCGAGATGGGCGCGCAGGCGCGAGAGCTCTTCGGCGTCGCATAGATCGGCGGCATCGACGATCTCGTCGAACTTGGCCGTGTAGGGATGGTATTGCAGCTCGTGCGGCTCGTTCGACAGCGAGCCCGGCGGAATCCACGGGCGCTCGGCGCGGCCGGGTTCTTCCTCGTCGGAAGCCCCCATGGTGACGTCGGTCTGCGCCTGGTCGGCCACGGTTTCCGAGGAATCGTCGTCGTCGGCGCTGTCGTCGGTTTCTTCGCCCGACGCGCCGTAGCCGTGCGTCTCGGAGGAATCGGCGCCGTCCTCGCCGCGCTCCTCGGACTGGCCTTGCGCGTCTTCGCTGTCTTCGGATTCTTCCTCGTCGCGCTCCATCTCGCCTTCCTCGTCGGAAAGCTTGAGGTCGCGGATCAGCCGTTTCAGCGCGCGCGAGAACAGATCCTGGCTCTGCACCACCTCGCGCAGACGGGTCATGTCCTTGCCGGCCATGCGCTCGATGTCGGAGCGCCACAGATCGACCATCGCCTTGGCCGCTTCGGGGACCGGGCGGCCCGTCAGCTGCTCGCGCACCATCAGGCCGACCACGTCGGCCACCGGCGCATCGTCGCGCGAATTGACGTGGCGGAAGCCGCGCTGTTCGCAGCGCTCGGCCAGCACCGCATCGAGATTGTCGGCAACGCCCTTCATGCGATTGGCGCCGATGGCTTCGACGCGCACCTGTTCGACGGCATCGAAAATGGCGCGGGCCATTTCCGATTTCGGCTGGCGGCGGGCATGCAGGCGGCGGTCGTGATAACGGGTGCGCAGCGACAGGGAGTCGGCTTCGCCGCGGGTGCGGGCGACTTCCTCCGGCGGCAATTCGCGCGAGGGCACCGTCAGGCGCGCCTCGTTACCCGTCTGCGAGCCGCCGTCCGGCACGAAGGTGACGTTGACGTCGTGCCGGCCGATGGCGCGCATGGTGGCGGCCGTGACGCGGCGGAACTCCTCGAGCGGCGTGGCGTCCTTGCTGTTGCTGCTGCTCACGACAGCTCCCGTCTAGTGGAGCTGGGTCTTGCCGCGAGCGATCTTCAGCTCGTTGCCCATGCAGCGTTGGTAATATTCGGCCACCGTCGAGCGCTCGACCTCGTCGCACTTGTTGAGGAAGGTGAGGCGGAAGGCGAAGCCGACATCGCCGAAGATGCGCGCATTCTCCGCCCAGGTGATGACGGTGCGGGGCGACATGACGGTCGAGATGTCGCCGGCGATGAAGCCCGCGCGCGTCAGGTCCGCCAGCGCCACCATGGCGGAGGCGAGCTTGCGGCCTTCCTCGGTGTTCAGGTGCGGCACCTTTGCGACGACGATGTTGGTTTCCTCGTCATGCGGCAGATAGTTCAAAGTGGCGACGATCGACCAGCGGTCCATCTGGCCCTGGTTGATCTGCTGCGTGCCGTGATAGAGGCCCGTCGTGTCGCCCAGGCCGACCGTGTTGGCGGTCGAGAACAGGCGGAAGGCGGGATGCGGGCGGATGACCTTGTTCTGGTCGAGCAAGGTCAGCTTGCCTTCGACTTCCAGCACGCGCTGGATGACGAACATCACGTCGGCGCGGCCGGCATCGTATTCGTCGAACACCAAGGCGGTCGGCCGCTGCAGCGCCCAGGGCAGGATGCCTTCGCGATATTCGGTGATCTGCTTGCCGTCCTTCAGCACGATCGCGTCCTTGCCGATCAGGTCGATACGGCTGATATGGCTGTCGAGGTTGACGCGGATGCAGGGCCAGTTCAGGCGGGCGGCGACCTGCTCGATATGGGTCGATTTGCCGGTGCCGTGATAGCCCTGGATCATGACGCGACGGTTGTAGGCAAAGCCCGCCAGGATGGCCAAGGTCGTGTCGTGGTCGAAGCGATAGGCTTCGTCGACGTTCGGGACCAGTTCGGAACTGGCCGAGAAACCGGGCACTTCCATGTCGCTGTCGATGCCAAACAACTGGCGCACCGAAACCTTGATGTCGGGCATGCCGGTCGGCGTTTCGGCAGCATTGGGGGCTGAAGGCATGATTCTTTTCCGTTGTGCTACGCAGCATTGAAATTGTGAACGCGGGATGATTACAGGGCGATCCCGCACAGGCAAGTGCGGAAATCGCCGCGCAGACATGCGCTCCGGCTAGCGAATTTGGCCGTTAAGGCTTTGTTTTAGCGAAGAATAGGCGAGGTTGATCGCCTTCAGCTTCTCTTCCGCCCGCCTGTCGCCGCCATTGGCGTCGGGGTGGTACTGCTTGACCAGCGATTTATAGCGCGCGCGCAAGGATTCCAGGGTCAGCGGCGCCTGCAGCTCCATCACCGCCATGGCCTTGCGTTGGGCTGGCGTCAGAGGCGGTCCCTTGTGGACGGTGCGCCGTGGCGTGGGCTGGGCCACGGCATCGGGACCTTCGAACAGGCTGAACGGGTCGACCAGATCATCCCAGAAATTGGGCGCGCCTTGCTTGCGCGGCCGGCTGCCCATGGGCCAGGACGGGCGGCGCCACGTGGTATCGGCGCGGATGTTGCGCTCGATCTCGTCGCCGTTCATGCCGGCATAGTAATCCCAGGAGGCATTGTATCGACGCACGTGCTCGAGGCAGAACCAGCGGTATTCCCGTAAGGCTTCGCGGGATTTTGGCGCCGGAAAATCGCCGCCATGGGCGCAATCCGGCCATTCGCAGGCGCGCAGGCTGGGCTGCGGCTCGCGATCGAAGATTTTGCTGGTCCGGGCGCGGGACATCGCTGAAATATGCGACTTGAGGCGCGCCGCCACAAGATGCGGTCGGGTGCGGCCTGGTGAGCGGGGCAGGAGTGAGGGAAATGGGAGTAGTGGCGGACGGGATTAGACGCAAGCTGGAGGCCGCGCTGCAGCCCACCGTGTTGGACATAAGAGACGATTCGGCGCGTCATGCCGGTCACGCCGGCGCCCGCGAAGGCGGTGAAAGCCATTTTCATGTCGTCGCCATATCGCCACGGTTTTCCGGTCTCAATCGGGTCGAGCGTCAGCGCCTGGTCTATGGCGCGTTGGCCGACGAACTGGCAGGTCCGGTTCATGCGCTATCGCTGGCGCTGAAGGCGCCGGGAGAGGCTTGAATTCGCCGGGCGCTGCCGTACCGTCTGCCGGAATAGAAGTTGAAATTGGGGGCTTCCAGACGGTGTCGCCCCTGATAGTCTTTCTTTGCTACAGCGGCTGGGGGGCTGCGAGCGAATGGAACTTGCGCTGGAACAGTTCCTGTCGGACACCGCGGGGGCACACAAGCCCGCCGCGATCACGAAGTTTTTCCTCGAGCAGGTAGGCAAGTTCGGCTTCCGCAAATTCTCCTATGTGGCGCGCGGCCAGTCGGCCGAGGCGACGAAATACGAATACGTCGCCACCAACTATCCCAAGAAATGGAACGCGCATTTCATCGACCGTCGCTATTTCGAGATCGATCCGACGCTCGAGCGCGCCCGCCAGACCTTAATGCCGTTCGCCTGGTCCGACATGAAGGACCGCCGCTCGCTGACCGGCGTACAGCGGCAACTTTTCGACGAAGCCTCGTCCTTTGGCCTGCGCCATGGCTTCACGGTGCCGATCCATGCGCCGGGGGGCGCCGACGGGCTGGTGGCGCTGGCGACCGATCTCGCGCCGCGCGAATTCGTGGCCGAGGTCAGCCATGCAAGGCACATGCTGCATTTGCTGGCGCTGCACTATCACATGCGCGCCACGGCGGCCTGGCAGCGCGGACGCAAACCGGCAAAGAAGAAGGAAGTGACGGTCGAAAGCCGCTCGCCGATCACCCTGCGTGAGGCGGACTGCTTGCTATGGACGGCGCGCGGCAAGTCGGCCTGGGAGACCTCGGTGATCCTGGGCGTGTCCGAACGGACGGTGAATTTCCACGTCGAGAACGCCCGCCGCAAGCTCGACGCCCAATCCAAGACCCAGGCCGTGGTGCGGGCCATCATGCTCAATCTGATCCGCCCCTGACCGCTTGACCGTTTGTATACCCTGTCATTTCCGACAGGTTCGGTCGCCGATTTCCCCGGCCATATTTTCCCCAGCAGTTTGTTTGGGGAGTTCGATATGTCGCGCAGCAAAACGCCAGCTCCGGTCGAAGGCGAGCGGATCATCGCCGCCGAGGGCGTGCAGGCCAGTCTGGAATATCTTTACCGCGAGGCGCGCAACGCCAATCTCGGCGGGCCGGCGACTTTCATTCTGGCCGCAGCGCAGGCGACGCGACGCGAGGCGGTTCGCCTGCGCGGCGACACGCCGATCGAGGCCGGGCTGGTGCCGCGCAACGTCACCGTCGGCGGCAAGCGCACCTCGGTGCGGCTCGAGCCGGAGACATGGGACGCGCTGCACGAGATCGCCCGGCGCGAAGCCGTCTCCGTCCACGATGTCTGCACCATCGTCTCGCAGCGGCGCACGCGCTCGTCGCTGACGGCTGCGCTGCGGGTTTTCGTGCTGGGTTATTTCCGCGCCGCCGCCACCGAAAGCGGCCATATCGATGTCGGCCACGGCGTCGCGTTGCCGACGGCGGAACAGGTGCCGGCCGCCGCTGCGGCCAACGCCTGAGACGCCTTCAGCTCTTGTCGCCGACCGGCGACTTGGGACCGGTATAGAGATCGGGATAGGTGTTGCGGACCGCCTCGCCATCGGACGCCCAGGCGTGGCAGGTGTCGAGGATCGAAACCTTCTGGCCGGGCTGGCGCTCGCGCGGCAGCGGCCCGCCGGTGCGCTGACGGTATTCGCGGATCAGCTTCTGCGCCCGCTCGGCCTGGATGGTCTGGAAGGCGACGGTCGCCACCGGCCCCAGCAATTCCACCAGATGCACGCAACCTTCGCGCCCGCCCAGCCGCTCGCGCGCGGCGCGGCGGAACCCCTGGCGCACCGACACGCCGATCAGCCGCTTGAAATTCGGCGCGACCTCGGTGCAAGCGGAATAGGGCGTGTGATCGGATACCGCTTCGACGTCGTGGATCAAATAGTTTTCATCCACCGTCAGCCGGATGCGCATTTCGTGCACCGGCTCGCCCGCCTCCAGCCAGCGCAGATAGCCGCTGCGATGGGCGTATGTCTTGACGTCCTTGATATGGCCTTCAATGTCCCACAGCCCGTCGCTGCGAAAATAGCCGCGGCATTCGATCTGCCGCGTGTGCAGGTGCTCCCGCTCGACCGGCGCGGACAAGGGCATCGACTTTACTCCGTTTGTAAACGCTCGTTCAGCGGCGGGACTATAATTGCCATCCCGACCGGCGCAAGCGAAGAAGGCGTGCGATTCAGGCTGCCAGCGCGCGGTCCAGTGCATGGCGCACGGTATCGACGGCCACATCGGGCGCGATGAAGGATCTGCCGATGCCGCGAGCCAGGATGAAGGTCAGCTTGCCGTCGCGGGTCTTCTTGTCGTGCATCATGTGGCCGATCAGCATGGTGCTGTCGAAGCGGCGCTGGCCGATGCGGCGGGCATCGTGCGGCAGGTCGGTCGCGGCGTAGTGCGCGCGAAGCCGATCGACGTCCGCCGCCGGACACAGGCCGATCGCGGCCGACATCTCGAACGCCATCACCATGCCGATGGCGACCGCCTCGCCGTGCAGCAGGGCGTTGCCGTAGCCGGTTTCCGCTTCCAGCGCATGACCGAAAGTGTGGCCGAGATTGAGCAGGGCGCGCACACCGCCTTCGCGCTCGTCGGCCGCCACGATGCGGGCCTTGGCGCGGCAGGAGATCGCGACGGCCTCAGCCCGCAGCTTGCGATCGCCGGCCAGCAGCGACGGCCCGTGTTTCTCCAGCCAGGCGAAGAAGTCGGCGTCGTCGATCAACCCGTACTTCACCACCTCGGCGTATCCCGCGCGCAACTCGCGCGCCGAGAGCGTGTCGAGCAGCGCGACATCGGCCAGCACCAGACGCGGCTGATGGAAGGCGCCGATGAGGTTCTTGCCGTAGGGCGAATTGATGCCGGTCTTGCCGCCAACGGAACTGTCCACTTGCGCCAGCAAGGTGGTCGGGATCTGCACGAAGTCGAGCCCGCGCAGGAGCACGGCGGCGGCAAAGCCGGTGAGGTCGCCAACCACGCCGCCGCCCAGCGCGATCAGCAAGGCGCCGCGGTCGGGGCGTTGCTTGAGGATGCCGTCGAGCAGGCGGCCGAAAGACTGGAATTCCTTGCTGCTCTCGCCGGCCGGCACGATGCAGTCGCTGGCTTCGATGCCGGCCTTGGCGAGCGAGGCGCGCAGGCGTTCGAGATAGAGCGGCGCCACCGTCTCGTCGCTGACGATGATGGCGCGGCGCGCGCGCGTAGCCTTGGCGATAGGTTCGCCCGCGCGGTCGAGCAGGCCGGTGCCGATCAATATTTCGTAGGAGCGATCGCCCAGCGCGACGGGGACGGTGAGATGGGATGCGGTCATGGCGTCAGGCGGCGCTGTGCGGGGCAGGTTGGGCGGTGGCGAGAAACTGCTGCAGCGCGTCGAGCACGTCCTGCGTGGTGTGATCGGCCGGGTTGTCGCGGCTGTCGACGATGACATCCGCTTCGGCATAGATCGGATAGCGTTTTTGCATCAATTGCTCGAGAATCTGTTTCGGGTCGCCCTGCTTCAGCAGCGGCCGGTTGGCTCGGCGCTGCACCCGGTCGAGCAACAACGGCAGTTCCGCCCGCAGCCAGACCGAAATGCCGCGCTGGCGCACCAGGGCGCGGGTGGCATCGTCGATGAAGGCGCCGCCGCCGGTTGCCAGCACGTGAACAGGCTGGTCGAGCAGGCGCGCCATCACCCGCCGCTCGCCTTCGCGGAAGGCCGCCTCGCCATGGCGGGCGAAGAATTCCTCGATGCTGCAGCCGGCGGCGCGCTCGATCTCGTGGTCCGCATCGACAAAGGGCAAAGCGAGCCTCTGCGCCAGGCGCCGGCCGATGGCGCTCTTGCCGGCGCCCATCAGGCCGACCAGCACGATCGTGCGCGGTGGTACGAAAGCGGGCGCGGCGGGGCTCACGGCGATGCCTCTAGTGGTTGATTTCACATTGCCTTCGGCGCGCCAAGATGCGATCTAAGCGGCTGACACGCCGTAATATTGCCGCGATCAGCGCCTAGCACAAGCACGGCCGGCGTGTGCGGTCCGGTTCGACGTTAAGCCAGCAGCCACGCCAGAGTTCATGAAAAGAATCGTCCTGATCCTCGTTGCCATCCTGCTTCTGATCGTTCTCGGGGGGCTGGCGCTGCTTGGCACGATCGACATTCCGCCACCCACCAAAACCATTGAAATGAACCTGCCCAATGACCGGCTTTCGCGCTGACCGTCTTGCGCTGGCCTTGCTGGTGCCGCTGACCGCTATGCAGGTCTGCGGGCCGGCCGCCGCGCAGCAGCCAATCCAGTTGGTACCGCCGCCGCAGCCTTTGGGCGCGCCGCCATCCTCCGGTCCTTTGCCGCCGCCGGCGCCCGGTTCGCGGGTGCAGGATTTCTACGGCGGGCCGGTGCAGAGCGGCGGCCAGCTGGCGCCGGTCGACAACGCCTCGATCGGCATCGTCGAGACCGTGGCGTCGGGCCTGCCGGGCGACATGTGGCGGGGCACCGATCGTGGCGCGGCGATCCAGCTCATCGCGGCGTTGCCTGGCGCGCCCCGCTCGCGCATCCTGCGCGATCTGCAGTTTCGCCTGCTGACCGTCATCGCCAACCCGCCGCTGGGCGCCAATCCGCCGGGGCAGGATTACGTTTCCACCCGCATCGCCAAGCTGTCCGACATGGGCGAGGTCGAGGCTGTGGGGCAGATGACGCAGGCTGCCGGCCCGATGTCGGGCGACGCCGCGCAGCGACTGAACATCGAGAACCAGTTGGTCGCCGGCGATGCCAAAGCCGCCTGCACCACGCCCATGGCGCAGGGATCGCCCGATCCGTTCTGGACCAAGCTGATGATCGTCTGCCAGGTGATTGCCGGACAGAACGCGCAGGCGATGCTGAACGTCGATCTGCTGCGCGAACGCGGCATCGCCGATACCGGCTTCTTCGTCGCCGTCGATTATGCGCTGGGCAGCCGCAGCACCAAGCCGCCGGCCAATATCGGCACCGATACGCTGTCTCAGGCGCTCTTGCGCGCGGTCAACCCCAAGGCGGGCGGCACGCTCAACAACGAAACCACGCCGGCGCAACTGCGCCAGATCGCGGCCAATGTCGCAGCTCCTCTGGCGCAGCGCATCGAGGCGGCCGAACGCGGCGAAGCCCTGGGCGTGATCGATCCACGCCAGCTGCTCGAACTCTATCAGGCTGGCGCCGATGCGCCGGGCCTGTCGGCGCCGGCCAAGCGCCGGGCTCAGGCGGTGCGCGATGCGGTGCGCGCCACCGATGTCGCCGACAAGGTCAAGGCGATGCAGGCCGCGTTCCGGGCCGCCGAGGGCAGCGCATTGTTCACCACCATGGCGCGGGTGCTGGGCGAGCAGCTGATCAAGATTTTCCCCGAGCACAAGACCGCGCCGCTGTCGGCCGACACCGCCCGCTCGTTCCTGGCGCTGAACGATTTCCCCCGCGCCGTGGAGTGGTACTACACGCTGGCGGGTGGCTCGACCATCGATCCGCAATACGAGACGCCGACCGTCGCGTTGTGGCCGCTGATGCAGCTGGCCGACGGTTCTTCCAGCATCCCTTGGGAGCCGGGCTTCATGGCCAAGTGGCAGACGCTTAACGCCAAGAATCCGCGGGGCCCGCAACGGGCGGCGGTGCTGGCGGCGCTCCTGCCGGCTTTGGGCGAGCCGGTCGATCGCGGCGAATTCAATCCGCCGCCGGCCACGGGCTTTGCCGCACCTCCTTCGGCGGTGCTGGCGCGTCTGTCGCAAAGCGCGCAACAGGGCCGCGTCGCCGAATCCATCGCACTGGTGGCGCAGGCGGCGGGCGAGACCAACCTTACCGCCCTGTCGCCGGCCACGCTCGCCGCCATCGTGCAGACCCTGCGCCAGATCGGATTGCCCGACGTCGCCCGCCGCTTCGCCGTCGAAGTGGCGCTGGCGCACGCGCTCTAGGGCAGGCAATGGCCACGCGCGGGCGGCGACGCGAGGAGCAGCCGCCGCGGCCTGCGCAAGTCGAAACCTTTCTCGAGATGATGGCGGCCGAGCGCGGGGCTTCGCGCAACACCATCGACTCCTACGGCCGCGATCTCGACACGCTGAATGGCTTTCTTGCCAAGCGTGGCGTCGAACTGGCGGCCGCCTCGTCGGACGATCTGCGCGCCTTCCTGTCGGCGGCAGCCAGCAGGGGGTTTGCCGCCAGCACCGCCGCGCGCCGCCTCTCCACCTTGCGCCAGTTCTACCGTTTCCTGTTCGCCGAGCGCGTGCGCAGCGACGATCCGGCTGCCGCGCTCGACATGCCGCGCCGCGCGCGGTCCTTGCCCAAGATTCTCAGCATCGAGGAAGTCGACGCGCTGCTGGCGGCGGCGGGGCGGTTGCAGGGCATTGCGGGATTGCGGGCGCGGGCGCTGCTGGAAACCATCTATGCCACCGGCATGCGCGTGTCGGAGCTGGTGACCTTGCCGTTGTCCGCCGTCGAGCGCGATCCACAGATGCTGATCGTGCGCGGCAAGGGTGACAAGGAGCGGCTGGTGCCGCTGACCGAGCCGGCGCGCGAGGCCCTCGCGCTGTGGCGCGAGTTGCGTGATCGGCTGCAGCTCAATGTCAAAGCGCAACGCTTCCTCTTTCCCTCGCGCGGCGCCGCGGAAGGCCACCTCACCCGCCAGCGCTTTGCCCAGACCTTGAAGGAGCTGGCGTTATCGGCCGGTCTCGATCCCGCCCGCGTCTCGCCGCACGTGTTGCGCCATGCCTTCGCCAGTCACCTGCTGGCCGGCGGCGCCGATCTGCGCGCCGTGCAGGTCATGCTGGGCCACTCCGACATTTCGACGACGCAAATCTATACCCACGTGCTCGACGAGCGCCTGAAATCGCTGGTCAACCAGCACCACCCGCTGGCGGGGCGGAAAAACTGAGCGCGCTTCTTTTTTCGTCATGGCCGGTTTAACCGGGCCGCCCATGTTGAGCGCGCAGCTGAAATTGGAAAGAGCGGTGGTGCGGCTGCTATGGGTCGCCCGGTCAAGCCGGGCGATGACGAGATTTGGGTTGCCAACGCGGGCGGATTGGCCCAAAACCGGGACGATTTCGCAATTGCAGCATCGCGCATCCGCCTTGGAGGAAGCATGAGTTTCCAGGAAATCCGGCAGGCCCCAAGCCGCCTCAATCGTTCCGAGCTGGCCGTCCCCGGCAGCCGGGTCGAGCTGTTCGAGAAAGCGGCCAAGAGCGCGGTCGACGTGATCTTCCTCGATCTCGAGGACGCAGTGGCGCCCGACGCCAAGCCGCAGGCGCGCAAGAACATCATCCAGGCGCTGAACGACATCAACTGGAACGGCAAGACCGTGTCGATGCGCATCAACGGGCTGGACACCCACTACGCCTATCGCGACCTGGTCGAAGTTCTCGAAGGCGCGCCGGACAAGCTCGACCTGATCATGATTCCCAAGGTCGGCACCGCCTCCGACGTCTATGCCGTCGATATGCTGATCACGCAGATCGAGACGGCGACCAATGCCAAGAAGCGCATCGGTCTGGAGATGATCATCGAGTCGGCGCTGGGCATGGCCAATATCGACGCCATCGCCGGCGCCTCCAAGCGCAACGAATCGCTGCATTTCGGCGTCGCCGATTACGCCGCCTCGATCAAGGCCAAGACCGTCGATATCGGTGGCCCGCATCCCGATTACGGCGTGCTGACGGCCAAGGACCAAGCCGGCAAGCGCGACTATTTCTGGGCCGATCCCTGGCACTACGCGATTTCGCGCATGGTGGTGGCCGCGCGCAGCAACGGTCTGCGCGCCATCGATGGCCCGTTCGGCGATTTCTCCGATGCCGACGGCTTCCGCGCCCAGGCCAATCGCGCGCTGGTGCTGGGCTGCGAAGGCAAATGGGCAATCCATCCCTCGCAGGTCGGTCTGGCGAACGAGGTATTCGGGCTCAAGGAAGAGGAAGTGAAGAAAGCCCGCCGCATCATCGACGCCATGGCGCAGGCGCAGAAGGAAGGCAAGGGCGCGGTGGCGCTGGACGGCAAGCTGATCGACAACGCTTCGATCAAGCAGGCGCAGGTGCTGGTGCAGATGGCCGAGCGCGCCGGCATCAAGGCGTGATGCAGTGCGATATTGCGGCCCGCGCTGCGGTGAAAACCGACTGGCGCGGGCGGGCTTCGATGCGTAGGCTGGTCGGCCAACGTATTCCTTAGAAACCGCCGCCGGCCTTGTCCGCGGCTTCACGCCGACCAAGGCCTGGCAATGGCAGAAGAACAGGACCGGGAAGTGTCGATGAACGTCTTTCTCGACTTCGAACAGCCGATTGCGGATCTCGAAGGCAAGATCCTCGAGCTGCGCCACATGTCCGAGGGCAAGGACGTCAATATCGCCGAGGAAGTCTCGCGGCTTGAGGTCAAGGTCGAGAAGCTTCTCAAGCAGACCTACGGCAAGCTCAGCGCCTGGCAGAAGGTGCAGGTCGCGCGCCATCCCAACCGGCCGCATTGCCTGGACTATATCGGCAAGCTGATCGACGAGTTCACGCCACTGGCCGGCGATCGCGGCTTTGCCGAGGACGCTGCCATCGTCGGCGGGCTGGGCCGTTTCCGCGGCACCTCGGTGATGGTGATCGGCCAGGAGAAGGGCCACGACACCGAAACCCGCATCAAGCACAATTTTGGCATGGCCAAGCCCGAAGGCTATCGCAAGGCGCAGCGCCTGATGCGGCTGGCCGATCGTTTCAACCTGCCGGTCGTCACGCTGGTCGATACCGCCGGCGCCTATCCCGGCGTCGGCGCCGAAGAGCGCGGCCAGGCCGAAGCCATCGCGCGTTCGATCGACACCTGCCTCGATCTGCACGTGCCGCTGATCTCGGTCATCATTGGCGAGGGCGGCTCCGGCGGCGCGGTGGCGCTGGCAGCAGCCAATCGCGTGCTGATGCTCGAACATTCCGTCTATTCGGTGATCTCGCCCGAAGGCTGCGCCTCGATCCTGTGGCGCTCGCCCGACCAGTCGAAGGAAGCGGCCGAGGCGCTGAAGCTTACCGCCGAGGATCTGCTGCAGTTGGGCGTGATCGACGCCATCGTGCCCGAGCCTTTGGGCGGGGCGCATCGCGAGACGGCGGTGGTTATTTCCGCCGTGGGCGATGCCATAGAGAAGGAATTGGCGGCGCTGCGGCCGCTTTCGGGCGCCGAGTTGCGTGCCGCCCGACGCGAGAAATTCCTCGCCATGGGCCAAGTCGGGCTGGCTTGATGCGCGACGGTTGAGGCCGCGCAAATGCTGAAGCTTTCCGTTCTCGACCAGTCGCCGATCCGCAAAGGCGGCACCGCCTCGCAAGCCATCCGCGAGACGCTGGAATTGGCGCAGCTGGCTGACCGGCTGGGCTATCACCGCTATTGGGTGGCCGAGCATCACAGCTCCGATGCGTTGGCCGGCGCGGCGCCCGAAATCCTGATCGGCAAGATCGCCAGCATCACGCAGAATTTGCGCGTCGGTTCCGGCGGCGTGATGCTGAGCCATTACGCCTCGCTGAAAGTGGCCGAGACGTTTCGCACGCTGGAAGCGCTCTATCCCGGCCGCATCGATCTGGGCATCGGCCGCGCCCCGGGCAGCGACCAGCGCACGGCGCGCGCGCTGCAGGCGGGGCCGGAAGCGTTCGGCATCGATTACTATCCCTACCAGGTGCGCGATCTGATGGCGTTCCTGCACGATGCGGTGCCCAGCGATCATCAGTTCGCCGGCATCGTCGCCAACCCGCAAGCCTCGACGGCGCCGGATGTCTGGATCCTGGGCTCGTCGGATCAGAGTGCGGCTTATGCGGCGCATTTCGGCCTGCCGTTTTCCTTCGCCCATTTCATCAGCCCGCAGGGCGGGCCGTCGGTGGTTGAGGCCTATCGCACGCATTTCAAGCCTTCGGCGCTGTACGACAAGCCGCTGGCCAATGTCGGCATCGCCGTGCTTTGCGCCGACACCGAGGAGAAGGCGGAGGAGCTGGCGGCCAGCCGCGATCTTTGGGTGCTGCGGCTTCTGACCACGGGCAATGCCGGGCAGATCCCGCCGCCCGAGGAAGCCAGGGCGATGAAATATTCCGACGAGCAGCGCGCCTGGCTGCGCCGCATCCGCGCCCGCACCGTTGTCGGTACGCCGAACAAGGTGCGCGCCGGACTGCTGGAGAAGGCGCAGGAGTATGGCGTCGACGAATTCGTCTGCGTCACGATCTGCTACGAGCACAAGGACAGGCTGCGCTCCTATGAATTGCTGGCGCAGGCGTTCGATCTGAAAGCCCGCCAGGCAGCCTGAATTAGACAGCCGCCTTTTGCTGCGGCATCCTTTTGCCAAGGACCGATACAGGTCCGGCAGGGAGGGTGCCCATGAACAATTTGCCCTTGCGGCCGATCACCGACGCCGAGAAGCGCGATTACGAGCGCGACGGCGTGGTCAATCTTTCGGGCATGTTCGACGCCGACTGGGTCGAACGGCTGCGCAACGCCATCCAGCGCGACATGGACGATCCCGGGCCGATGGCGACCAATTTCAATGCCGAGGGCACGCCGGGGCGCTTCTTCGGCGACATGTTCATGTGGACGCGCGATCCGGATTTTCGCGCCGTGTTCGTGGACTCCGCCGGCCCCGCCATCGCCGCCGAAATGATGGGCGCGAAGAAGGTCAACGTCTTCTACGACCAGCTCTTCGCCAAGGAACCCGGCACGGTCAAGCCGACGCCGTGGCATCAGGACCAGCCCTATTGGGCGGTGAAAGGCTGGCAGGTCACGACGTTGTGGATCGCGCTCGATACCATCGACCGCGACAATGGCGCGGTCGAATTCATCGCCGGCTCGCATAAATGGGATCGCTGGTTCCGGCCGGTCGCCTTCAAGGAAGGCAACCACAACGACGCGCGCTATCAGAAATCGGCCTACGAGACGGTGCCCGATATCGAGAGCGAGCGAAGCAAATACGACATCAAATGGTTCCGCCAGGAGCCGGGCGACTGCCTGGTGTTCCACGCCATGATCATGCACGGCGCCCCGGGCAACGCGACCATGAGCCGGCGCCGGCGCGGCCTGGCGCTGCGCTATTGCGGCGATGACGTCGTGTACGATCCGCGCGAGGGCACGTTCCAGATGGTGCGCGAGCCGCAGATTGCCGCGGGCGCTGCGTTGGACTGTGATCTGTTTCCCAGAGTCTGGCCGCGTTCAGACAATTGAAATGAAATCGAGATTCTTGTAGGCCCGTATTCTCCGGCAGACTTCGAAGCCATTTGCGCTCCCGTTCTGGTTGGTGTTGCCTTCAATGGTTTCTATCGCCTGGGGCTGAACGGCCGTAACGATCCCGATATGTTGCCAATCGCCTGGGCTCCTGCGTACCAGGAAGAGATCGCCCGGGGAAATCGCATGCGGAGGTTGAGGCAAGGCGCCTCCTACAATGAAGCGTCCAAAGCTCTTCGCTTTTTCAGCGAATACGTCACAAGAAAAGCTCTCCCCTATTAGTTGGGTGCTTGGCTTGGTCAGATTTGCCTGGTTAAGAATGAGTGAAACGAAACCGGCGCACCAAAGCCAGTTCGGGCCTTCATATCCTTTCATGTAGAGCCTGACCCAAACGCCTGAGTTTTCTCCGCCTATTTCAATTGGGTGCACCGCGAGATGCTGTGCCGCGTAATTTGCGACCATCCCTTTATAGTTGCCCGCGGCAGGCAATGGCGTGAGCGCTAAAAGAATGGGCTCAATCAATCGATCAAAGGTCGCGGAGTCCACAATACCGGTGGAAGGAAGATTCTTCCTTGCCTGAAAATTCTTTGTTGCCGTTTCCGTAGCTGGGCCAAAATCCGAATCTATTCCGATCTTTTCACCGGCAAAATTCAGCAATTCCTGGATCAATTTTATCTGAAGATGCGTGGTTGGCCGCCTGTGAGGTCCGGCGAATACCAGTTCCTGTCTTATCCATGGGTAAGGAATATCGGCTACCGCAATCATGGCAATCCTCTCCACCAGAATGAGTGCCAAACAGCATGCAACTAGAAATTGATTAAATCAAATGGACTTCTTCATACGACAGTATGTTCAAGGTTTGGCCACGCGCCTGAAGATTACGACAGGCGCTTCCACATGATGATGCGGCGGGTCGGATCGTGGCCCAGCTGCAGATGCTCGTCCCACATGATCTGGATTTCCTTGCCCCAGGCCGAACGCGGCATTTCGGAAAATCCCTGGCGCTCGTAATAGGGCTGGTTCCAGGGGAGCTCGCGATAGGTCGACAGCACCAGCGCGTCATGGCCTTCCCGCCGCGCCCAGTCGGCCACCTGACGGATCAGCGCCGCGCCGATGCCTTTGCGGCCGTGCTCGGGCAGAACCGAAAGTTGATCGAGCAGCGCGAAATCGCCGACCGCGCCGGCGAGAGCGAAGCCGATAGGCTGATCGGTGTCGTTCACGGCAACCCACACCGGCCCCTGGCGCAGCCGCTCATGCGAAGCGGTGGGCATGTCGAGCACCAGGTCGAGCCCGACCGTGGCGTAAAGCCCGTCGGCTTCCTGTTCGATCTCGTTGAGGCGGGCGAATTCGTCGGGGCGGGCGGGTCGGATGCGGATCATCGCGCGCAGAGTAACAGCAAAATCCGTCGTCTGAAATGGACGAGCGTGCCAACATGAGAGCCAATAAGGGAGCGCGCCATGGACCTCGCTTACAAGACCGCCGCCGACCTGCAAATGCTCTATCGCGCCGAGAAGCTGTCGCCGGTCGAAGCGACCAAGGCGGCGCTGGCGCGTATCGAGCAGGTCAATCCCCGGCTCAACGCCTTCATGGGGGTCGATGCCGAGCGGGCGCTCCTGGCGGCGCAGCGCTCGGAGCGGCGCTGGCGGATGCACGAGCCGCTATCGCCGCTGGACGGCCAGCCGGTGACGATCAAGGACACGCTCAATCTGCACGGCCATCCGACGCGCTCGGGCTCGCGCACCACGCCCGACACGCCGGTGCTGGAGGACAGCCCGGAAGCGGCGCGGCTGAAGGAGGCCGGCGCCATCATCCTTGGCAAGACCACGACGCCGGAGTTCGGCTGGAAAGGCATGACCGACGGGCCGCTGTTTGGCGTCACGCGCAATCCGTGGAATCTGGAGCGCACGCCGGGCGGCTCCTCCGGCGGGGCGGCGGCAGCGCTGGCTTCGGGCATCGGCACGTTGGCCGTCGGCACCGATGGCGGCGGCTCGATCCGAATCCCAGCTTCGTATTGCGGGCTGTTCGGCATTAAGCCGACCTTCGGGCGCGTGCCGCATCATCCGCATGTGGGGCCGTTCTCGACGCTGGTTTGCTCTGGACCGCTGGCGCGCAGCGTCGCCGATGCGGCGGCGATGCTGGACGAGTTGGCGCGGCCCGATACGCGCGACTGGTACGCGCTGCCCTACGACGAGGAAAGCTTCGGGCGCGATCTGGGCAAGGGCGTGAAGGATCTGCGCATTGCCTACAGCGCCAATTTCGGCGAGGCCAGTGTCGATCCCGAGGTTGCGTCTTTGGTGGCGGCGGCTGCAGCCGAATTCGAATCGCTGGGCGCCAAGGTCGAGCAGGTCGGTGCCGTGGTGCCGGCCTTGCGGCCCAGTTTCGAGAAATACTGGCTGGCGGGGTTCGGCTATACGCTGGCGCAGATACCGGCGGAGAAGCACGCGCTGCTCGATCCGCATTTCCTGCCGCTGGCGCAGCGTGGATTGTCGGTGAGCAAGGAGGAATATTTCGCCGGCCACATGGCGCGGGTCGAGCTGGGCACGCGGCTGGAGCGCTTCTTCGCTGACTGGGATCTGCTGCTGATGCCGACCATGCCGGTGCCGCCGCCCTTGGCCTCGACCGCCTATCACGTGCAAGGCAACGATCGCTGGGAGCACGCGACGCCCTTCACCGTGCCGTTCAACTACACCGGCCAGCCTGCCGCCTCCATTCCCTGCGGCGTCACCAAAGCCGGATTGCCGGTGGGATTGCAGATCGTGGGACCGCGGTTTTCCGAACGGCTGATCCTGCAGGCGGCTGCCGCCTATGAAGCGGCCAATCCGATGCGCTGGCCGCAGGAAGTGATCAGCAGGAACCTCTAGATCTTCTCAAGTTTGCAGAGCCGGAACGGCCACGGCACCAGATTGGCCTTCACCGCCTGGCACTCGCGGGTCAGGCGCAAGCCGAAGCCCTGCAGCACGTCGGGCGTGCGCGCATCGTCCTGCGGGGCGAACAGCGCCAGGATCGGGCCGTCATGCTCGACCAGCAATTTGCGCACGATGGGCTCGTAGCCCTTGTCTCGGGTCTGATAGAGATAGGGCCAGTCGCTGACATGGATGAAGCGGACGGCGCGCGGGAATTCGGGAATCATGAAGGCCGTCGGCCTGTCCCCCGGCAGCAGCACCAGAGTCTTCTCCGGCGCATCGAGCGCGGGCGGTAGGTCGAGTTGCACGAAGCGCTCGCTCCAGGGCGCGCGCATGGGGTCGGGGAATTTGGGATAGAGCGTTACTGCGGCTACCACCAGCGAGCCAGCGGCCGCCACTTTGCCGGCGAGAGGCCAGTCCAGCCGCAGGATGCGCAACGCCGCCAGCACCACGATCGGCGCCAGCATCTCCAGCGGCAGCGCGTAGCGGTAGATGGCGTACATCAAAACCCACAGCGCATAGGAAACGACGGCAAACAGCAGCACGGCCCTTGATTTGCGCTCGGCGCCCCAGCACACGACCAGCGCCGGCACGGCGGCGACGAAGGCCAGCAGGATGCGCGGATCGCGGAAATCGCCCTCAGCCGCTTTCCACGAATCGAAGGTGAAGACGAAAGGGAAGATCAGGCGGTCGACGAAATCGAGCTTCTCGAGGAATTTCTGGTCGCGGAAATCGGTGGCGCCGGCCATCGGCGACTGGAAGATATCGTTGAAATAGGGGAAGAACGGGTTGGCGAATTCCTGCCACAGGTGGAAGCTCCACCAGCCGCCGCTGAGCAAGGCGCCAAGCGATCCGCCGATGCCGGCGACCAGGACGGCGCGCAGCCATAGCCGCGCCGGCAACGCCGCCAGCAAGGCGACGGCAAAACCCACGACATAGATCGCCATCGTCAGCTTGAGGCCGAACGCCACGCCGGTCAGCAACGCGCCCAGCAGAATCGGAACCGCAATCGGCTGGCTGGCTTCGGTGCGATCATGGGCGATCAGCAGCAACAGCAGCGAAACAAGCACCAGCACCGACAGCGTGTTGTCGTGGAACGTGGCGCCATATTGGATAAGGGTCATGGCCCCGGTGGCGCCGACGGCAGTCAATACCAGCGCGATGCCGGTGCGAAAGGCGACGGTCGCCGGCAGCAGGCGCAGGGCGATAGCGAAGAGCAGCGGCACGATCAAACCCTGGAACGCGCCCAGCAGGAAGCCCACCAGCCGTGCCGGCAGGGCTTGCGCCAGCAGATAGGCGGGCAGATCGAGAAAGGGGTTGTGAAATGTCGGGTTCAGCGCCGGCATGATGTCGAAATTCAGCCGGCCGTTCAGGAAGGCAAACGGGTTGTAGTAGTGGTAGACGCGCAGGTCCCAGTTCGCGTCCTGGCCGAGCGCCAAAGCGGCAATGCCGCCCAGCAGCGGGCCGATTATCCAGAGCAGGGCGAGGGGCGAGCGAAGAAGCGGCGGCATCGCCCCATCATACAGCGCCGTTCAGCGCGGTGGTAAGGCGCGTTGCAGCCGGTCGAGCTGGGCAGCGATGTCGGCCGGCGCCGTCACCGGCAGGGAGCAGAAATTCCGCGTGCAGGCGAAAGCCGCCGGCTCGGGATAGTCGGGATATTCGACATCGAGATTGGCCAGTTTGCCCTCCCGCTTGTCCCATAGCTCGGCCCGCTTATGCGTCATCGGATAGGCCAGCGCCGAGCGGTAGAGGGCGGCGGTGCGGGCATCGTCGCGCGGGCCGATGACGGTCACATGCACCGGCTCATTGCGCAGCTCGTCTTCGGCCTGCAGCAAATCGGGCAGGAAAGCGAACGCGTCGAGCACGGCAGGCGAAGTCAGATAGCCCATCCCAGCCTCAGCGATCTCGCGATAGCGCGGCTCCCCGGTATAGAAATGCAGCAGGTTGAAGAGCCGCACCGCCAGCACGTTGTCGTCCTTCTGCTTGTCCAGCGACTTGATGACGCTGGCGGGCGGAGTCGCGGCGGCAACGAAGCCACCAGTGCGCGCCTCGACGAAATTGGCGGCGATGAAATCGCCGGCGCGGGCCGCTTCGGTCAACCAATGCCGCTCGCCGGTCGAGCGATGCAGCGCCAGCAATGCCCATCCCATGGTCAGGCTGTCGGCGAGATAGGGACCGGCGGCGTCCTTCTCGGCATGGCGAAAGCCGCCGTCGGGACGCTGGCGATTGGCCAGCGCCCAACGCGCGGCGGCGATGGCCATGTCGAGAGCGGCGCGATCGCCAGTGGCGTCGTGATAGGCGACCAGGCCGGCGATGGCCTGGCCGTTCTCGCGCGCGTACTGGCTCTTGTCGACGCCGGGCTGGCCGCGCTCCAGGCCGAGGCTGGTGTAGAAGCCGCCATTGGCGTCGCGCATCGTGTCGCGCAGATAGGCGACGATGCGGTCCGCTGATTGGCGATGCCCCGCGTCTCCCCACAGCGCATAGGCGTAGGAGAATGCCTTCAACGCGGCTTCGGTGGCGAACATGGGGAATTCGCGTGCCGGCTTGGACCAGTCCGGCGCCAGTGACACCTGCGACACGGCGCCGGTTTCCGCATCCACCATCTTGCGCAACTGGTCGATCGTGCGGCGGGCGCGCTTGGTCATCTCCGCATCGCCGCCGCGGGCGCGATCCAGCGCCCAGGTCAGGGTCGGGCCGTCGACCAGCTTGGACTTGCCCCAGCCGCCGTTCTCCCGGTCGTAGGCCTTGTCGATGAAATCGACGATCTCCTGGCGCTGCGCAGGATCGAGGCCGGTGGCCAGCGTGCGCTCGCGCTCGGGCCCGCCGGTCGCGCCGTAATCGACCGGCGAGGGATCCTTGACCGTTTCCTGCAGGATCGGCAGGAAGAACTTCGGTGAATAGAAGCCGCGCAGCTTGACGATCTCGGTGCCGTCGGCTGCGAAGATGATGGTGGCAGGCCAGCCCCAGCGCTCGTAGCGCTGCGAGATGTCCGGCCGGCTGTCCTGATCCACCAGCACCGGAATGAAATGCTGCAGCAGATAGGTGCGAGTCTCGGTATCGGCGTAGGTTTCGACGTTCATGGTGTGGCACCACGGGCACCACCAGGATTGCAGCGACAGCAGCACGAATTTCTTCTCGCGCGCGGCCTGCTTGAAGACCTCCTCGCTCCAGGGCTGCCAGGGCAGAACGTCATTGGCCGGCGCTGCCCATAGTGGCCGCGCAGCCAGAACCGTCAGGGCGATGGCGATCAGAATGGCGGCGAGCTGGCGCATGCGGAAGATCCTCCCAGGCGTCGAGACTAGCGCCGGGACGGGATCGCGCCGCGTCACATGGACGTGAGCATCACGCGTCGTTGGCGACGCCGAAGCGCAGCGGGCGGAAGAACTCGCGGATGTCGTCGACCAGCAAAGCCGGCTCTTCCAGCGCCGCGAAATGTCCGCCGCTCGGCATCTCGGTATAGCGGCGCAGATTGTAGGCGCGCTCGACCCAGGCGCGCGGCGGCGGCGGCGAGAGATCGGCGGGAAAGCGGGCAAAGCCGGTCGGGGTTTCGACTTTGGTGCCGGGGTCGGGGCCGAACGAATTCTCCTCGCGCACGCCGCGATAGAGCCAGTTGGCGGTGCCGATGCTGCCCGTCACCCAATAGATCATGATGTTGGTGATCAGCGTGTCGAGAGTGAAATGATCGAGGACCTTGCCCTTGCAATCGCTCCAGCCGTGGAATTTCTCCAGCACCCAGGCGGCCAGGCCGACCGGCGAATCGGTCAATGCCACGTTCAGCGTCTGCGGCTTGGTGCTCTGGATGCGCTGATAGGCGGTCTCCCGATCACGCACCTTGCGCGTCTCGGCGAGCCAGGATTTTTCCTCAGGCGTCAGCTCGGTCTTGCGCTCGTCGATGCCGGGGCGGAAGCCGACCATGTTGAGATGAATGCCGATCAGGCCGGTGTGGTCGTCCTTGCCGTTCCAGGGATGGTCGTAGCCCAGCCAGGAGGTGACGATCGCGCCCCAGTCGCCGCCCTGCGCAGCGTAAGGGCCGGCGACGTTCAGCCGCTCGGTCATCAGCCGGTGCCACAGCCGGGCGATAGCGCGCGGACCGATCGGGCCGGCGCTACCGTTGCGCAGGGGCGGGCCGGAGAAGCCATAGCCGGGCAGGGTCGGCACGATGACGTCGAATGCGTCGAGCTGATTGCCGCCGTGGTTTTCGGGATGGGCAAGCTGGTCGATGATGGCCATGAATTCCAGGGTCGAGCCCGGCCAGCCATGGGTCAGGATCAGCGGCAGCGGCGCCGGCCCTTCGGTGGGCGTCGCCGGTTCGCGGATGAAATGCAGGCGCTGGCCGTCGATATCGGTGAGGTATTGGGGAAAGCGATTGAGTTCGGCCTCCGCTTTGCGCCAGTCATAGGCATGGCGCCAGTACTCGACCAGTTCACGCAAAACGTCGAGGTCGCAACCATACGGCCAGGTCAGGGGATCGGCGCCGGCGACGGCGGTCGGCCAGCGGATCTTGCGCAGCCGTTCGTCGAGATCGCTCAGCACGCGCTCGGGCACGTCGATGCGGAAGGGCTCCGGCGTGACGTATTCGTCCTGGCTCACACTCTGTCTCCTGATTTGCTCCAGAGACTGCCCTGCCATGCTCCCGCTTCGCAAGGTCGGCCGCGATCTTGCGCCAAAGAAAGGGAATCGAACGCGCGGTTTTATCGGCTACTATCGTCGCGGAGGGTAGCGACAATCATCTTCCGGTCGCGCAATTCGCCTGATGCCGTACACTCTGAAAATCGATCCGCTAACGGGACGCATCGACGTCCGGCTCGAAAGCGAGAACTTCATCGTGCGTACGGCCACGCTCGAGGACGTCAACGAGCGTTGGGCCGGCTGGTTGAACGATCCCATCGCCGCCATGATGCTGAACGCCAAGCCGCGCATCTTCACGCTCGACGAGCTGCGCGATTACGTGCGCTCCTTCGACCAGTTCAATCGCATTCTGGCGGCGGTGTTCGATCGCAAGACCGGGCAGCACATAGGAATTTCCATACTCGAATTCCTGCCGGGTCGGCGCAAGGTCCGCCCTTCGGTGCTCATCGGCGAGCCGGAGTTCCGCAGCATGGGCCTGCTGCACGAGATGGAGCAGATCGCCTACGAGATCTATTTCGACGGCTTCAAGGTCGATGCGGTCGTCTCCAACGTGCTGGCGCACAATGAGGTCGCCATCGCCTTCAACCAATCGCGCGGCTGGAAGATGATGCAGCGCCTGGTCGGCGCCAAGAGATCGGCCCGCACCGGCGAGCCGATCGACATTCTCGTCTTCGAGTTCACGCGCGAGATGTGGCTGGCGAAGCGACAAAGCGGCGGCTGAACGGATAGTCGGTGCTTCGCGACTTGGCCTCATGGGGACGATTCCATGGGTGCCGAAACCGATGCTTGATCCGTCGAAATCAGGTTAATTCTCTTTTAAAACTCTTAAAGAATTTTTCGATCTCGTTTAATTGTTTGATTTTAAATAATAATTATAAGAAATCCGTTTTGAGACACTCTGACGCATCGTTGCGATATGTACTATACGTATGGGGATTAGGCTTTTATACGAGACGCCGTCGTACCTAAGCCATTTGGGTAGCGGGGGATTCTTCGAAATGGAATTTTACGCCATCGCCAGTTTCATCTGCGCCGCGTCGCTGGCGGGATATCTCGTGTTGTTTCATCTCTATGGTCGCGTCACCAGGCGGCTGAAGCTCGCCGAAGCGATGTTGGCGGCGGGACGCGACGGCGTGTCGGAACTGATCGCGGAGAATATCGAGCTGAGCCGTCATCTTGATCGGCTGCAGAAGACGGAGATCGAGCTCTACGAGTTGCGTCGCGAGCACTCGCGCACCAGCAGCAACCTTCAGCACATGGCCCGCGTCGAAACCGGCCTGCGCCTGGAAATCGCCCGGCTGCGCGAGCGTCAGGCTGGAGAGCAGGCGCAGGCTGCGGCGCGATCGATGGACAGTTTCCCGCAAGCCTACTCGCCGCAAGCGGCCTGATTTCCGGACGGCGCTGCCACCAGACGCTTCCAACGCTGTGCCAGTACCTCGCTTCGGAACCCTTTAAGGTCGGCGCAGCGAAGGCTGGAGGATCTCAGGCCATCGGCCTCAATTTACCCGGCCGTGGCAGTGCTTGAACTTCTTGCCTGAACCGCAGGGGCAGGGAGCGTTGCGTTGCACGCGGCCCCAGGTCTCGGGATCGTTGGGATCAACGGAAGCGGCGCGGCGGCGCACGGGGGAAGGCATGGCGCCATCGGTGCCGGTGGCGCGCAGGCGATCGGGCTCGAGGAATTCGTCGCTGTCCTGCATCGCCATAGCCAGGGCGGGATCGTTGCGCGTCTCGATCATCTCCTGCCGGCGCACCGGTTCGGGAACGGGCTGATCGGCGCGGATTTCGACGTGGCAGAGATACTGCGTGACGGTCTCGCGCATCGCCACGAGCATGCGCTCGAACAGGTTGAAGGCTTCGCGCTTGTATTCGTTAAGCGGATCCTTCTGGCCATAGGCGCGCAGCACGATGCCCTGACGCAGATGGTCGAGCACGAAAAGATGGTCCTTCCAGGTCTGGTCGAGGATCTGCAGCAGCAGGCTCTTCTCGATCTGGCGCATCACCTCGGGGCCGAAATTCGCCGCCTTCTCCGCCATCTTGCGCTCGACGGCGCCGGCGATGCGCTGGCGCATCTCGGTGTCGGCGATGCCTTCTTCCTTGGCCCAGTCCGCCACCGGCAGGTCGAGGCCGAAGATGCGCAGCACTTCTTCGTGCAGGCCCTTGATGTCCCACTGCTCGGCATAGGCGGTTTCCGGCATGGCGCGGGCGACGACGTTGGTGATGACTTCCTCACGCATCGAGCCGACCATCTCGGACACGTCGTCCTGGCTCATGATCTCGATGCGTTCGCGATAGATCTCCTTGCGCTGGCCGTTCATCACGTCGTCGTAGCGCAGCAGGTTCTTGCGGATGTCGAAGTTGCGCGCCTCGACCTTCTGCTGCGCCTTTTCCAGCGCCTTGTTGATCCAGGGATGGATGATGGCCTCGCCGTCCTTCAGTCCCAGCCGGCGCAGCACGCTTTCCATGCGATCGGTGCCGAAGATGCGCATCAAATCGTCTTCCAGCGACAGGAAGAACTTGGACGCGCCGGGATCGCCCTGGCGGCCGGAGCGGCCGCGCAGCTGGTTGTCGATGCGCCGGCTCTCATGGCGCTCGGTGCCGATGACGTAGAGGCCGCCGGCACGCAGCACGACGTCCCTGGCTTCGGCGATTTCGGCTTCGATTTCCGCCTTGCGCCGGGCGCGTTCGCCCTCGTCGACGATGCCCGGCAGTTCGCTGCGCAGGCGCATGTCGAGATTGCCGCCGAGCTGGATGTCGGTGCCGCGGCCGGCCATGTTGGTGGCGATGGTGATGGCGCCGGGCCGTCCGGCCTGGGCGATGATGTAGGCTTCCTGCTCGTGGTAGCGCGCGTTCAGCACCTGGTGCGGAATGTTGCGCCGCTTCAGCTCGGCCGCCAGCGCTTCGGATTTCTCGATCGACACGGTGCCGACCAGCAGCGGCTGCTGGCGCGCGCGGCATTCCTCGATCAGGGTCACGATCGCGGCCGTCTTTTCGGCCGCCGTGCGATAGACCTCGTCGTCGTTGTCGATGCGGGCGACGGTGAGGTTGGGGGGAATCTCGACGACTTCAAGATTGTAGATCTCGGCGAATTCCGGCGCCTCGGTCATGGCCGTTCCGGTCATGCCCGAGAGTTTGGGATACATGCGGAAATAGTTCTGGAAAGTGATCGAGGCCAGCGTCTGGTTTTCGCGCTGGATTTCGACGTGTTCCTTGGCTTCCAGCGCCTGGTGCAGGCCCTCGGAATAGCGCCTGCCTTCCATCATGCGGCCGGTGAACTCGTCGATGATCATCACCTTGCCGTCCTTGACGATGTAGTCGACGTCGCGGGTGAACAGCTTGTGGGCGCGCAGGCCCTGGTTGACGTGATGAACCAGCGTGACATGGGCGATGTCGTAGAGGCTGGCCTCTTGCGCCACCATGCCGCGCTCTTTCAGCACGTTCTCGATGTATTCGGTGCCGGCCTCGGTCAGCGTGACGGCGCGCTGCTTCTCGTCCTTCTCGAAATGCTCTGGCTGCAGGGTCGGGATGATGGCGTCGACCACGCGATAGAGTTCCGAGGAGTCTTCGGCCGGGCCGGAGATGATCAGCGGCGTGCGCGCCTCGTCGATCAGGATGGAGTCGACCTCGTCGACGATGGCGAAGTTGAAGGGCCGCTGCACCATGTCGCCCAGCCGGTACTTCATGTTGTCGCGCAGATAGTCGAAGCCGAACTCGTTGTTGGTGCCGTAGGTGATGTCGCAGGCATAGGCTTGACGGCGCTCGTCGTCGGTCAGGCCGTGCACGATGCAGCCCACGCTCATGCCCAGGAAGCGATAGATCTGCCCCATCCACTCGCTGTCGCGCTTGGCGAGGTAGTCGTTGACGGTGACGATATGCACGCCCTTGCCGGTCAGCGCGTTGAGATAGGCGGGCAGGGTGGAAACCAGCGTCTTGCCTTCGCCGGTTTTCATTTCGGCGATCTTGCCGGCGTGCAGCACCATGCCACCAACCAGCTGCACTGTGAAATGGCGCTGGCCCAGCGTGCGCATGGCTGCTTCGCGCACGGTGGCGAAGGCGTCGGCCAGCAGATCGTCGAGATCCTCGCCTTTGGCCAGGCGCTCGCGCAGCATCGGCGTGCGGGCGGCCAGTTCGGCGTCGGTAAGCTTCTTCAGCTCCGGCTCAAGTGCGTCGATGGCCGGTATCTTTCGGCGCAGCTGCTTGACCACGCGATCGTTATGGGAGCCGAAAATGCTGCGGGTCAGGGCGCCAAGCATCAAAAACCTCGGGAAATGCGCCGAAAACGAGCAACGCCGGCGCCAAAACGTAGGGGACAGATAGAGATAGTGAATGCCAGTGTCAATTGCACCAGAGTCGCGGCTTCACGCCGATTTGCAGGAAATTTCCCTCGCTTTTCAGCCGCTTGACCCCACCTCCCTTGTGTTCGGCCAAGCGGCCGTGCTTAAACACCGGACCCGGAGCCGGCGTGGTCGCCGGTCGGGTCATCAGGAGATGTTCATGAAATTGTCGTTTGTCCGCTCCCTTGCGGCGCTGGCCTTGATCGCCGTGCCGTTGGGCGGTTTCGCTACCCTGCCGGCCCTGGCCCAGACTCAGGCTCCCGCCGCCGGCGACAAGAAGGCCGAGGACGTGGTGGTGGCCGTGGTCAACGGCCAGAAGGTAATGCGTTCGGAAGTCGAAATGATGGCGGCCAGCCTGCCGCCGCAATACCGGCAAATGCCGATGCAGCTGATTTTCCCGGCCCTGCTCGACCAGGTCATCAACACCAAGCTGCTGGCCGGCGAAGGTCGCAAGGCGGGGCTGCAGAACGACGCCGAGGTCAAGCGTCGGATGACCATGATCGAGGACCGGCTGATCCAGGACGCCTACGAGCAGAAGGAAATCGCCAAGCTGATCACTCCCGCCGCGCTGAAGGCCCGCTACGACAAGCAGGTCGCCGGCATGCCGCCGGAGGAGGAGATCAATGCCCGTCACATCCTCGTGAAGACCGAGGACGAGGCCAAGGCGATCATCGCCGATCTCAAGAAGAACGGCGACTTCGCCAAGGTCGCCAAGGAAAAGTCGACCGATACCGGTTCGGGCGCCAATGGCGGCGAGCTGGGCTGGTTCAAGAAGGGCGACATGGTCGGCGAATTCGCCGAAGCCGCCTTCAAGCTGAAGAAGGGCGAAGTCTCGGCCGCGCCGGTCAAGACCCAGTTCGGCTTCCACGTCATCAAGCTCGAAGACCGCCGCCCGGCCAAGCCGCCGACCTTCGAGGACATGGAGGACGAGTTGCGCACCCAGATGGAGCGCGAGATCGGCAGCCAGATGATCGACCAGATCCGCGCCAAGGCGCAGATCGAACGCTTCAACATCGACGGCTCGAAGATCACCGACGACAAGAAGCCGGCCGATCCCAAGCCTGCCGACAAGAAGTAATCTGTCTTAATTCTGTCTTAATATCGTCGGCGGGCGGTCAGGGATCGCCCGCCGGACTTTCTCCTACAGAACGGTGCTCCGCCATGAGCGGCAAGACGATCGTTTCTCCCCTCGCTCCCAACACGTTCCCGACCCTGCCGCCGATCGACGGCGTGATGATCGGCGCCTATGCCTGCGGCCTGCGCTATCAGGGCCGCGACGACCTGATGCTGGCGACGCTGGCGCCCGGCACGGCGATCGCGGGCGTGCTGACCAAATCGAAAACCGCCTCGGCGCCGGTCGAGTGGTGCCGCAAGAATCTGGAGCGCGGCAAGGTGCGCGCCATCATCGCCAATGCCGGCAACGCCAATGCCTTCACCGGCAAGGCGGGCGATCGCAGCGTCGACGAGAGCACACGGGCGGTGGCGCAGACCATCGGCTGCAGCCGCAACGAGGTGTTCATGGCCTCGACCGGCGTCATCGGCCAGCCGATGACCACCGACAAGATCGTGGCTGCCGTGCCGAAACTCGTTAACGTGCTGCGCGCCGACGGCTGGATGGCGGCGGCCAAGGCCATCATGACCACCGACACGTTTCCCAAAGTGGCGACGCGGCAGGTCAAGATCGGCGACAACACCGTCACCATCAACGGCTTCGCCAAGGGCTCGGGCATGATCGCGCCCGACATGGCAACCATGCTGGGCTTCGCCTTCACCGACGCCAAGATCCCGCCGCGCGTGCTGGCCGACATCCTGCGCGCCGCCACCGACAAGTCGTTTAACTGCATCACGGTCGACAGCGACACCTCGACCAGCGACACGTTCCTGCTGGCGGCGACGGGCACCGCCAAGCACGCCAAGATCAGCGAGAGCGACGATCCCAACCTGGCAGATTTCCGCCGCGCGCTGGAAGCGCTGATGATCGATCTGGCGCAGCAAATCGTGCGCGATGGCGAGGGCGCCTCCAAATTCGTCACTGTCACCGTGACTGGCGCAACCTCAGTCGCGGCCGCACGCAAGATCGGCCTGTCGATCGCCAATTCGCCGCTGGTGAAGACCGCGATCGCGGGCGAGGACGCCAATTGGGGCCGCATCGTCATGGCGATCGGCAAGTCGGGCGAGAAGGCCGACCGCGACAAGCTCGGCATCTCGATGGGCGGCGTGAAGATCACCGACAAGGGCCAGCTGGTGCCGGGCTACGACGAGACGCCGGTCGCCAACCACATGAAGGGCCAGTACATCGACATCGCCGTCGATCTCGGCCTGGGCCGCGGCAAGTCCACCGTGTGGACCTGCGACCTGACGCATCGCTATATCGACATCAACGGAAGCTACCGGAGCTGATCGCCGTGGCCGCCCCGGCCGAGGACGATCTTTTCGAAGCCTGTCCCGGTGCGCCCGTGCATGCGGGCGAGCGACGCGTCGTGCTGGTCGCCGCCGTCGCGCTGATCGATGCCGATGGGCGCGTGCTTATCGCGCAACGTCCCCAAGGCAAGCCGATGGCGGGCTTGTGGGAGTTTCCCGGCGGCAAGATCGGCGTCGGCGAAACGCCCGAGCGGGCGCTTGTGCGCGAGCTTAAAGAGGAGCTCGGCATCGACACGCGCGAGAGCTGCCTGGCGCCGATCGCTTTCGCCTCGCACGCCTATGACGATTTCCATTTGCTGATGCCCCTCTTCGTCTGCCGCAAATGGCGCGGCCTGCCGCAGCCGCTGGAAGGCCAGGCGCTGAAATGGGTGCGCATCAGCGAATTGAAGGACTATCCGATGCCGCCGGCCGACATCCCGCTGATCGCGCAGTTGCGCGACCTGCTCTAGTCGACGTTGGGCGGCACCACCTGCAGACCAGGTCCACCGCCCAGTTGGCGATAGGCCAGCGCGACGACCGCCAGGGTGAAGGCGCTGGTCGCCAGCGACATCAGGTTGATGGCAAGCAGCATCACCACGCGCGGCCCCAGGCTGAGGGGCGCGCCGAACAGGCTGCTTGATATGCTTCCCAGCACGGAAGCGACCAGGAAACTGACGAAATAGCCCAGCACCACCAGGCCGGTGAGCATGAAGGTCAGCCGTATTGCATTGCCCTGAGTGCCGCGCCAGGAATCGACCAGCCGGGCGTTCTGGCCGGTGGCGGCGGCCGGCAGGATCAGGCATGAGCGCGCCAGCAGGGGCGCCATGGCAAGCAGGGCGAAAATCGCGAAGCTGAGCGCCGTTGCCGGCGTCAGGCCGCTTCTGAACACGCCAGAGCCGAACAGCACCATGATCAGGGCGAAGCCCGCGAGCAGGATCAGCAGCAGGCGGATGGCGGCGCCCAGTACGCGGCTGTCGAAGCGCGACCACGACAAGCCGGCCAGCGAGGCGGTTGGCGGTGCGCCCAGGCAGGCGCGCAACCAGGCGGTGGCGAACATGGTCCAGATCGCCAGCGACAGGATCATGTAGAGCACCACCGATCCGAAGAAGCGCATCACGTCGCCGCCTTGCGCCTGCGCCGTCGCTGCCGTCAGGCCGGTGATCCGCGATGGGTCGGGCAGCAGCAGCAGATCGAGCGCCAGCAGCCAGATCAGCGGGATCAACGCCAGGTCGAACCATTCGCGCCATTGCCGCCACACCATGTTCCAGGCGCCGGCAAGTATTTGCTGTGGGATCAGAACGCGCATCGAGGATTCCAGTAACGCAAAATGGTCAGTGGCCGGCTTTCTCGCCGGCGGGAAGTTCGCGCCCGCCCAGCGCCTCGGCCAGGCGCTGCTGCGCGCTGCCCGGGCGCAGCGGCTTCTGCTGCGATTCGTGTGGCGCCCAGGCATGCAGATAGACGATCTCGAACGTGGCGGTAATGCGGCCGTCGGGCCGGCCGAAGCGATCGCTGTAGAGCGCGGCGGCGCGCAGCAATGTCTGCCGGCGCAGAGGCGCGCGGCGGCGTTCCAGCACTACGTTGCTTTCGCCCATGCCGCGCAGCTCGCGCATCAGGGCGAAAGGATCGGCATAGGTGACGGAGAGCCGGTCGATATCGGCCACAGGCAGGGCGAAGCCCGCGCGCTGCAGCAGGCCGGCGGCATCCCGCAGATCGACGAAGGGCGAAACGCGCGGGGAAGCGCCGCCTTCGATCTCGCTTTCGGCTTGCAATAGGCATTGGCGCAGTTCAGTCAGCGAGCTGCCGCCCAGCATGGCGGCCAGGAACAGGCCGTCTGGTTTCAGGACCTGTCTTATCTGCAGCAGAGCGCCAGGCAAATCGTTGACCCAGTGCAGCGCCAGGGCGCTCGCCACCAGATCGAAACTGGCCGTGGCGAAGGGCAGGAATTCCTCGTCGGCCACCACGCGCAGGCCGGCGCTCTTGTCGAGGAAATGGCGTGAGAGGTCGGTACTGACCGTCAATTCGCCCCCGGCGCGGCCGCGCAAGACCTCGACCAGCTCGCCGCCATGGCTGCCGAGATCGAGCAGTCGTGGAAACTCATGACGGATGTCGTCCAGCCGCTCGCGCAAGGCGGTGGCCATTTCGCGCTTGAGGAAATCATGCGCCGCCCAGCCCGCTGCGGCGCGCGCGCGGCGCTGGCGCAGCAGCACCCGGTCGAAGACGCGGATGGTATTGGCGGGAGGGGATTGTTGCGGCGCGGCCATGGCGCAAGCCTAGCACGGACGATTGACAGGCGCGCGTTCGGGTCCGAGCCTGCGGCGATGGAATTGCCCGCGCTCGCCCGCATCGGCATGGCCGCCCGTCGCCTGGGGCGGGGTGCGCTCGATCTGGTGCTACCGCCGCGCTGCCTGTCCTGCGGCGCGCAGGTCGCCGATCCGAATGCGCTCTGTTCGGCATGCTGGAGCGAACTGGAGTTCATCGCCGATCCCATCTGTGCGGCCTGTGGACGGCCGCTCGAACACGATGCCGGCCCCGGTGGGCGATGTGCCGCCTGTCTGGCGCAGCCGCCGATCTATGACCGGGCGCGCGCCGTGCTGCGCTATGGCGACGACAGCCGGGGCATGATCTTGTCCTTCAAGCATGCCGACCGCATCGATTCGGCGTCGGCTTTCGCGACCTGGATGGCGCGTTCGGGCAGCCAATTGTTGAGCGAGGCTGACGTCATCGCGCCGGTGCCGCTGCATTACCGACGCCTGGTATGGCGGCGCTACAACCAGTCGGCCCTGCTGGCGTTGCGCCTGGGAAAGCTGGCGGACAGGCCGGTGGTCGTCGATCTGCTGCGCCGGACGCGGGCAACGCCGTCGCAGGCCGGGCTGGGCGCCAGGGAAAGGCGGCGCAACGTGGCGGGCGCCATCCTGGCCAACCCCGCGCGCCACGGCTCGATCAAGGGTCGGCGGGTGCTGCTGATCGACGACGTGCTGACCACCGGCGCCACGGTCGGCGCCTGCGCCCGGGCCTTGAAACGGGCCGGCGCTTCCGCCGTGGACGTTCTGACCCTGTCGCGGGTGGTGCAGGCGCAGAATCTGGATTGAGCCCCGCGGGGCGCGAATGCGTGCGGCATCTGGTTTCCGACCCGCCGAGCCGCTATATTGGAAGCGTTACAAACTGCTGAGGCAGCATGGCCAAGATTGAGATCTACACGACGCCGATTTGCCCCTATTGCGCCCGCGCCAAGGGGCTGCTGGAAGACAAGGGCGTAGGTTTCCAGGAAATCGACGTGTTCATGGATTCCGGCCAGCGCGAGACCATGCGCGAGCGGGCCGGCGGGCGGAATACCGTGCCGCAGATCTTCATCGACGGAAAACATATCGGCGGCTGCGACGATCTGGTGGCGCTGGAGCGCTCCGGCCGGCTCGATCCGCTGTTGAAGAGCGCCTGATCCTCTAGAGCTTTCGGAGTCGGCCGATGTCGCAGAAATTCACCGTCGGCCTGATCCAGCCCAATGCGCTGGACGACATGCAGGCCAATATCGCCTTCGTGCAGGAACAGGCGCGCAAGGCCCGCGATGCCGGCGCGCAATTCGTCATGACGCCGGAGAACGTGGCGCTGATGGATTTCGGCCGCAAGAACCTGCTGGCCAAATCCTATCCCGAGGCGACGCACCCGGCGCTGGCCGCCTTCCGCGACCTGGCGCGCGAGCTGGACGTGTGGTTTCTCGCGGGCTCGCTGCATGTGCATCCCGACGATCGCGTCGGCGAGGACGATCGCATCGCCAATCGCTCGCTGCTGATCGACCCGCAGGGCAACGTGAAGGCGCGCTACGACAAGATCCACATGTTCGATGTCGACCTGAAGGGCGGCGAGAGCTATCGCGAATCCTCGACTTTCCGGCCGGGCGCGCAGGCCGTGGTCACGCCGACGCCGTGGGGCCTGCTCGGCATGACGATCTGCTACGATCTGCGCTTCCCCTATCTCTATCGCGATCTGGCCCATGCCGGCGCGTCGATGATCACCATTCCGGCCGCCTTCACGCGGCCCACCGGCCAGGCGCACTGGCATGTGCTGCAGCGGGCGCGGGCGATCGAGACCGGCTGCTTCGTCTTCGCCCCGGCGCAAACCGGTGAGCATGCCAACGGGCGCAAGACCTTCGGCCATTCGCTGGTGGTGGCGCCGTGGGGCGAGGTGATCGCCGATGCCGGCACCGAGCCGGGCTTCGTCACCGCCGAGATCGATCTTGCCAAGGTCGATGAGGTGCGCGGCATGGTGCCGTCGATCCGGCACGATCGCGATTACGCGCCGCCGCTTGGCGCGCCGCATCCGCTGCGACAGGCCGGCGAATAATCATTCTTCCGGTTTGACGGCGGCGATGCGCTGGATCACGGCGCGTCGCGGCGCTTGCTCCTCCATCGCTTCATAGGCGATGACGCGCAATTTCCCCCGCGCGATCTCCAGCAACTCGCCATCGCGCAGCAGGAACTTGGGATTGCTGGGCTTGCCGTACTTCTCGTTGCCGACCGCGAAAGTCTCGTAGAGCAGCGCGCCGCCTGGAGCCAGCGCGTCCAGCAGGAACGGGAAGAGCGGGCGGTGCAGGTAGTTGGCGACCACGATGCCGGCGAATTTCCGTCCCGGCAGAGGCCAGGGCGAGCCGTCCTCGAGATCCGCCTGGACGATTTCAACGGTATCCGCCTGACGCAAATCGTCGAGCCCGGAGACGTCGCGGTCAATTCCCACGACTTTGTGACCGGCTTTCAGGAAATGGCGCAAATGCCGGCCCGAGCCGCAAGCCACGTCCAAAACCGGGCCCTGCTTGCCGATCAGGGCCGTCCAGCGCTCGATCCAGGGCGAGGGAGCGCCCAGACGGCAATGGGATGAGGGGGCCATGCATTAGTCTAGCGCCTTGCGAGGGCTTGCAAAACCGCCGTGACGCCACCAATCTACGCGGCCAGTGCAAATGGATCGGCGATGATTCTTTACTCCCTCTGCTGCAGCAAGGATCACGGCTTCGACGCCTGGTTCGCCAACAGCGACGCCTTCGACAAGCAGGCGAAGAAGGGCATTGTCGTCTGTCCGATCTGCGGCGACACCAAGGTGCGCAAGGCCATCATGGCGCCGCGCATCGCCAAAGGCGCGGGCAAGAAGGAGCCGGCGCCGCAAGTTCCGGCGACGCCGCCCGCGACTCAGCCGGGCAATCACGTGATGGCGCCGCAAATGCGCGAAATGTTGATGGAGCTGCGCAAGCAGGTCGAAGCCAATTGCGACTATGTCGGCACCGATTTCGCCGAAGAAGCGCGCAAGATCCATTACGGCGAGACCGAAGAGCGCGGCATCTACGGCGAGGCCTCCGACGCCGACGCCGAAGCCTTGCGGGAAGAAGGCATCGAGGTCGGCCGCATCCCCTGGCTGCCGCGGACGAACTGACTCTCTCTATCTTTGACAAGGACGGGTTGCGGCGGACGCATCGCCTTGATGCGTGCAGGCGGCTGGCTTGTGCTTGCGCCCCTCTTCACAATTGCGCCCGCATGACCGAGACAGCTTTGCCCTTGCCGACCGTGCGCCCGCTCGACGTGGCGCGGGTCTTCGCCTGCGTGGCGCTGGCCTTCGTCATCTCCATGTTCTATCGCGCCGCCAATGGCGTTATCGCGCCCGAGCTGATGGCGGAGTTGGCGATGGACCCGTCGACCATGGGTTTCGTCACCGGCATTTTCTTTCTCGTCTTCGCTGCCGCCCAGATCCCGGTCGGCATGGCGCTGGACCGCTTTGGGCCACGCAAGGTGATGTCGGGCCTGTCGCTGATCGCCGTCGTCGGCGCCGTGGTATTCGCCACTTCCGACGACTGGATCGGCCTGTCGCTGGGGCGTGCATTGCTGGGGCTGGGTTGTGCGGCGACCCTGATGGGCTCGATCGTCACCCTCTCGCGCTGGGTCTCGATCCGCAATCTCGGCGCCATGGTCTCGCTGCTGAGCGCGGCCGGTGCGGTGGGCGGTTTGCTGGCAACGACGCCCTTCGCCTGGGTGGTCGAGCAGATCGGCTGGCGCAACGCCTTCCTGTTCCTGGCCGGTTTCACCATGCTGATGGCCGCCCTGGTGCTTACTGGCGTGCGCGATCAGCCAAGCGGCCTGCCGCTGGTCAGCGCCGGCGAAAGCTGGCGCGAAGTCCTGGCCGGTGTGCGCGAGGTGTTGCGCCATCCCGCACTGCCCGGCTTCATCGCCATCCAGTTCGTGGCCTATCCCACGGTGCTGACGATCTCGGGTCTTTGGGGCGGGCCCTATCTCAACGACGTCTACCAGCTCGACCCGGTGCATCGCGGCGACGTGCTGCTGCTGATGGCCGGCATCGGCGCGGTCGGCTCGCTGCTGATCGGCTATGCCGACCGCAGGCTCGGCCGGCGCAAGGTCATCATCCTGACCTGCGGCCTGTTCTCCCTGCTGTGGCTTTGTGTGCTGGCGATATTCGGCGCCATGCCGCTGTGGCTGACGACCCTGGTGCTGGTGCTGCTGGGCTCGGTCAACGGTTACATTTCCATCATCCATACCCAGGTGCGCTCACAGTTTCCCGAGCGGCTGGCGGGGCGCGGTCTGGCGACGCTCAATACGGCGGTGATGTTCGGCGGCTTTGCGCTGCAACTCACGACCGGCTTCATCATCGGGCTGTTCCGCGATGCCAGCGGCGTGGCGCCGGTCATCGCCTATCAGGCGATGTTCGCCTTCCTGGCGGCGGTGCTGGGATTGGGTCTGCTGATCTACGCGCTTAAGGTACGCGACAGCAATTAGTCAGGCTTGACCGCCACGATCATGTAGTTGACGGCGAGATCGTCGCTCAGCGACCACCGCTTCCGGATCGGATCGTAGCTGACGCCGGTGGTCTGCACGATCTTCAGCCCGCCGCCGCGCAAGCCGCGCGCCAGTTCCGACGGGCGCATGAATTTCTTCCAGTCGTGGGTGCCGCGGGGCAGCCAGCGCAGCACGTATTCCGCGCCGACGATGGCCAGCGCGAACGCCTTGGCGGTCCGGTTCAGCGTTGCCGCCACCACGAGCCCGCCCGGCTTGGCGAGGTTGCCGACGCTGCGCAGGAACAGATCGGGATCGGCGACGTGTTCGACCACTTCCATGCTCAGCACCACGTCGAAGCTCTCGCCCTGCTCAACGAGCGCTTCGGCCGTCTGGCAGCGGTAGTCGATCTCAAGCCCCGATTGGGCGGCGTGCAGGC